>NZ_RZNB01000010.1 GCF_004078635.1 Labedella phragmitis | reverse complement strand
TTGCGTACGCAATCGGGGCTGACGAGGACTATGTGAGGCGCTTGTCGCCCGGGCGGACGACGCGGAACCACCGGTGACCGTAACCGTCGAGCGGCACCTCGAGCTGACCCTTCCCGTCGGGCTGGAGGACATGGTCGTGGAACAGGTCGACGACGCGGGACTCCGGCTCGATCCGCTCCAGGGTGATCGGAACAGTGTGCGCCTCGGAGCCGAGGTTGTGCAGGGCGACGAGGTGTCCCGTGTCCGTGCGCAACGAGTGCGCGAGCACCGCGTCGTGCGGCTGCTCGAGCAGCGCGAACTCACCCCAGCCGATCTCCGGCGAGTTCCGATACGCCTGGACGAGCGTGCGGATGAACGTGAAGAGGGACGAGTCGGCATGACGCTGTTGCGCGGCGTTGACATACTCGGGGCCGAAGCCGCCCTCGGTGACCGCCGTGACGAGCTTCCGCTTCGGTGCGGACGAGAACCCACCGTTCTCCTGATCGGACCACTGCATGGGGGAGCGCACCGACTCGCGGCCCGAGAGGTCGAGGTTCTCACCCATCCCGATCTCCTCGCCGTAATACAGCACGGGCGCGCCCGGCAAGGAGAAGATGAGGCTGTAGACCATCGCGAGGCGGCGTGGGTCGCTGTCGATGAGCGGGGGGAGACGGCGCCGGATGCCGCGCCCGTGGAGTCGCATCGATTCCTCGGGAGCGAACTTCTCGAAGACGAACTGACGTTCCTCCTCACTCAGCTGGTTGAGGTTCAGCTCGTCGTGATTACGCACGAAGTTGCCCCACTGATTGCTGGATGCGAGGACCGGGCGCGACTGCAGTGACGTCGCGATCGGGCGGGCGTCCTCGCGAGCGAGCGCGAGGTAGAGCGCCTGGTTCGTGACGAAGTCGAACTGCATCGTGAGCCCGTCACCGTCCTCGGCACCGAAGAAGCCGAACTGCTCATGGTGCGGCAGATTGACTTCGCCCAGGAGCATTCCGGTGCCGCTGCGGCGACCCACGTAGCGGCGGACCGTACGCAGGAAGTCGTACGGGTCGTCGGGGGTGTCGTCGTCGAGCAGGTACGGCACTGCATCGACACGGAATCCGTCGACGCCCAGTTGGAACCAGAAGCCGATGATCTTCGCGATCTCGTCGCGCACCACCGGGTTCGCGGTATTGAGGTCGGGCTGGTGCCGGTAGAAGGAGTGGCGATAGTACTGGCCCGACTTCTCGTCGAGGAACCACGTGCCGTCCTCGGTATCGGGGAAGGCATTCTCCTTCTGATTCTTGGGTGGCGTATCGCGCCAGCGGTAGTAGTCGCGATACGGGTTGTCCTTCCCCTTGAGCGCCTCCCTGAACCACGGGTGCTGGTCGGAGGTGTGGTTGACGACGAGGTCGACGATGATGCGGATCCCGCGGTCCTTCGCCGTCCGGAACACCTCGACGACGTCTCCGAGATGTCCGTAGCGCGGGTCGACGCCGTAGTAGTCGGTGATGTCGTAGCCGTTGTCCTTCTGGGGCGACGGGTAGAAGGGGGCGAGCCAGAGGCACGTGACACCGAGCTCCGCGAGATAGTCGATGCGATGGGCGAGCCCTTCGAAGTCGCCGACGCCGTCGTCGTTCCAGTCGAGGTAGGTTTCGACGTCGAGGTTGTAGACGACCGCGGTCTTCCACCACAGGTCGCTCGTGTCCGTGACCTTCATGCGGTCACCTCCACGTTCAGGTTCGGGAAGACGTCGTTCAACATCATCTCCAGGAAGTGGGCGTGCTCGGTGCCGACGTTGTGGAGGTAGATGCGGTCCGCGCCGCAACTCTCGAGCATCGCGAGGTGCTCGAGGAGCGGGCCCGGCTCGGCGGTGATGAAGACGGACTTCGCGACGTCGTCGGGCGTCACGTAGCGCGATACCTCGTCGAACGCCTCGGGTGTCTCGAGGTCCCAGCAGACGGGCGGGTTGAAGATGTTCGACGCCCACTGGTCGTACGCCTCGGCGAGCGCGGCGTCGTGTGTGGGTGCGACGCTCAAGTGTGTCTGCACCGTGACCTCGCCGGTGCCGCCGTTCTCGCGGTAGGCACCGATGACCTGCTTGAGCTTCTCCTCGGGCTGGGCGATCGTCGCCATGCCGTCGGCCCATGAGGCGACCCACCCGGACGTCTGGTGCGTGACCGCGGTGCCGATGAGGAGCGGCTGGACTTCGGGGAGGGACCAGACGCGCGCTCGGTCCACGGTGACGTAGCCGCGGTGCGAGACCTCCTCGCCGCGGAGCAGCGCCCGGATGATCGTGACGCACTCGAGCAGCCGCTCGTTGCGCTCGGGCTTCGACGGCCAGCGGTCGCCGGTGACGTGCTCGTTCATGGCCTCGCCGCTGCCGAGAGCCGTCCAGAACCGGCCCGGGTACATCTGACCGAGGGTCGCGATCGCCTGGGCGATGATGACGGGGTGGTAGCGCTGTCCCGGCGCGTTCACGACGCCGAAGCTCATATCGGTGCTCTCGAGGGCGGCGCCGAGCCACGACCAGGCGAAGCCCGATTCCCCTTGCCGCTCGCTCCAGGGGGCGAGGTGGTCGGAGCACATCGCGGCGGTGAAGCCGGCCTGTTCGGCCTTCTTGGCCCAGTCGAGCATCGCCCGCGGGCCGATCTCCTCGTGGGAACAGTGGAATCCGTACGTCGTCATGCTCGGCGCTCCAAGGGGTCGGGGACGGCGGTTCCTCCGACCCTCTCGCGGATCGCCCGCCGCGGCGAGGGGTTGCGGCTCGTCATGCGCGGACATCGGGTGAGCGGCGCGGGCGTATTCATGAAAAACTGACACGGATGGTATCCGGTCCAGTAGACAGTCCGCCGCGGCGCGGTTCCTCCGACAGCGGCGATGGCTGGGTCGAGGGGCCCGACGGGCGACGGTTCTGGGGTCTCTTCGGAGCGGCCGGTCTCCTCGCGCTCGACCCCGAGCGCGGCATCCTCCTGCAGCACCGGGCCGTGTGGTCTCACTTCGGCGGGACGTGGGGACTTCCGGGCGGCGCGCGCCATCAGGGCGAGTCGGCGCTCGAGGGGGCCCTGCGAGAGGCGACCGAGGAGGCCGGAGTCCCCGACGGAGCGGTGCGGCCCCGGTTCGCGAGCGTTCTCGACCTGGGGTACTGGTCGTACGCGACGGTGCTCGTCGATGTGCTCGAACCGTTCGATGCGCGCGCGACGGACCCTGAGAGCATCGAACTCAAGTGGGTGGCGCTCGCCGATGTCGACGCGCTGCCCCTCCACCCGGGATTCGAGGCGGCGTGGCCGGCGCTCCGGGAGTCGCTCACGCGACGGGCCGTCGTGATCGTCGACGCCGCGAACGTCGTGGGATCGCGACCCGACGGCTGGTGGAAGGATCGGGCGGGCGCCGCGGAGCGGCTCATCGCCGCCGTCGCGCCACTCGCTGCGGAAGGCGTTCCCGCTCCCGCATTCGATCTGCCCGAGTCGTGGTGGTGGCCGGAGTTCGTGGTCGTCCTCGAGGGGGAGGGGCGGGACGCGACTGGGCCCGATACGTCCGGCGTCACGGTCGCGCGCGCAGAGGGCAGCGGCGACGACGCCGTCGTCGAGCAGGTCGAGCGCGCATTCGACGCGGGTGCCGAGCACGTCGTCGTCGTGACCGCGGATCGTGGCCTTTCCGACCGCGTCGAGCGGATGGGAGCCGGCTTCACCGGCCCCCGCGTCCTGCTCGAGCTCAGCGGCTACTGATCCGCGACTTTCCCCTCGCAGTTTCGCCCGGCGATCGCCCGGCCGGCCGCCTCCGTTCGGGGAGCGCTACGCGCTTCGCCGACCGCCACAGCTGTTCGTGTAGCGGTCGGCGAATCACGTAGCGCTCGGCCTGTCGCGCTGCCCGGTCTCAGCGGCGGTGGAGGATGTACGGACCGTGGTGCAGGACGCCGTTGATGAACTCCCCGAAGGCCCAGAATCCGAGGTCATCGAGGTAGTCGATGCGGTCCCCGTCGATCCAGAACGAGCCCTGGAAGGCGTGGGGCCGCCCGCCGCGAGTCTCGTCGTACCGGCCGTCGGCGGTGAGTTCCTGGTAGAGGAAATCGTCCTCGTCGATCCACATGCCGACGTAGGGGCTCGCCGAGGGGGCGACGACTCCCGACCGCGACGTATCGGGTCGCGTCGGAGCCGCAGTAGTGCACTCGCCGTTCCAGTGCACGACGGCGCCGTCGACGACGATCGCCGCGACGGACTCGGGCTGTCCGAGGATGAGTGCGACCGCTGACGCGGCGTCGGGAGCGAGCTCGGCGGGCACCACGGCGAAGTTCGCCGCGTTCCCCGGCCAGAGCGACCCCAGGTCCGAGGAGCGCTCGGCGTTGAGCCCGAGGGCGGCGCGCGCGTCGACGATCACCGGCACGATGACCATCCCGGTGCAGTCGATGACGAGGGCGTTGTCGTCTCCCGCGGCCGTCTCGATCCCCGGTCCCGTTCCGACGATGAAGCCCGGGCCGAGGAGGATGTCGCCGGACTCCATGTCCCCGACGAGCGAGTCGAAGAGGTGGATCCGCGCTCGAGTGAAGAGGAGCGGTTGGGTGTAGTCCGTGGAGTTCTCCATGATCCGCTCGAGGAGCTCCGGAGTGAATGTGTTCGACATGATGGGTTCCCTTTCCGGTCCCCGGAGTCGGGGGCCGTGACCAAGACTGCGAGAGGGGCACGCCGACAGACAGGCCGCGATGCACCCCGGCGGCCGGCGACGCGGGAGGAACCGCGATGCCTCGCTCGCGCGCGGGACTCCTGTCCGCATGGCAGGGTGCGGCCCACCCTGCCTCGGTTGCGATGTGCACGGCAGACTGGGGCCATGACGACGAGTGACCTGGGCGCTTTCCTCACCGCACGCCGCGCTGCTCTCGCTCCGGGCGACGTGGGTGTGCGCTGGAGCGGAGTCCGACGCGTACCCGGGCTGCGGCGCGAAGAGGTGGCGCTCCTCGCCGGCGTGAGTGTCGACTACTACGCCCGGCTCGAGCAAGGACGTGAACGCCACCCCTCGCTCTCGGTGCTCGACGCCCTCTGCCGCGCTCTCGACCTCGACGAGGATGCGCGCGGTCACCTCTTGCGTCTCGCGGACGTCGCACCGGGTTCGACGGCGCCGGCTCCCGGGACGGAGCGTGTCGACCCGTCGCTGCTCGCGGTGATGGACGCGTGGCCGGACACACCCGCTTTCGTGTTCAATCGGCGTCTCGACATCCTGGCGTGCAACGCCCTGGCCGGAGCCCTCTACTCGGACTTCGAGCGGGTGGACAATCTGGCGCGGATGATCTTCCTCGACCCGGTGGGCGCGGTGTTCTTCGCGGATTGGCGTCGTTCGGCGGAGTCGAGCGTCGCGAACCTCCGGCTCGCGCTCGGCTTCGACGCACACGACGCCGCGACACTGGCGCTCGTCGATGAGCTCGCGGCGGGAAGCCGGGCGTTCGCGGATCTGTGGTCCGGGAACGATGCGCGCGGGAAGACGCGTGAGGCGAAGACGTTCGTGCACTCGGACGTCGGGCCGATGACCCTCGAGTTCAACGCCTTCGATGTGCGAAGCGCTCCCGGCCAGCAGCTCATCGTGTATCGGGCGGAGCCGGGGTCGCCGAGCGATCATGCGCTCAAGATGCTCGGCTCACTCGACGCGACGTCGCGCGTGTACGGGTCGGAGGCCCGGGGCTGATGCTGGGCGGAACTGAAGCGTGCCCCTGAACGGACGCGCGGCTGCGGTCAGGAGAGCGGCCACCGCGCGGGCATGAGTGCGCGGAAGAGGGTGATCTCCTCCCCATCGAGGACACGACTCTCGAGGGCTACGAGAGGGTCATCTCGATCACCTCGACGGGCGCCTTCTTCGGGCAGGAGGCCGCGAGCGCTGCGCTCCACGCCGACGGCGGAGGAGCGGTCGTGAACGTCTCCTCGATGTTCGGCATCGTGGGCGGCTTCGGAGGCGGGCCCGGCTACGCGGCGCGGAGGGCGCCGTGCGCACTCTCACGAAGAACACCGCCCTCGGCTGGGCGACGAAGGGCGTGCGCGTCCACTCGGTACACCCCGGCTTCATCGACACCCCGATCCTCGGCGACCCCGACCGCTCGATGCTCGTCGACACGACGCCGATGGGTCACATCGGCCAGCCCGAGGAGATCGCGGCGGCCATCGCCTTCCTCACGAGCGACGACGCCTCCTTCATGAGGGGCGCCGAGCTCGTCGACGGCGGCTACATCGCCCGCCGACCCGGCGGCCTCCCCTCCTCGGCATTTGCGCACGCAACGGACAACCGCGGCCGTAATCTCACCCGCGGTTGTCCGTTGCGTACGCAGTTGCGACGAGGATCGCGGGTGAGCGGGGCGGTGGCCCTCGTGTCGTGCGCGAGCCGCGGAGTCCGCTACGATGGACGAGTTGTCCTCATGGCAACGGGCTGTGGCGCAGCTCGGTAGCGCACTTGACTGGGGGTCAGGTGAGTTGGAGCGGCAAGATGGCTCGAAAACTAAACAACGGGATGTGGCGCAGCTTGGTAGCGCACTTGACTGGGGGATAAGGGGTCTACCCCGCTTTGGTCGGCCCGAACAACTGAAAATGAATGCCACGGGCTGTGGCGCAGCTTGGTAGCGCACCTGACTGGGGGTCAGGGGGTCGCAGGTTCAAATCCTGTCAGCCCGACGTAAAAGCCCTGGTGAGAGTAGGTTTCTCACCGGGGCTTCACCGTGTCCAAGGGTCGTCTTCTGTGGTCCCCCTCTGGTCCCCCCGGCGTAGTGCGGGACGACCGCCTGTGGGTGGTTGGACCGCCTCGAACCCGCTTCCCGTGGATAAGGGGACTAAAAGGGGACCAGAACGCTTCCGACAGCATTCCCTCGACCTCGGAACGCATCACAGGCTCCTGGCCGCTGGCCGGCCGCGGAGAGGAAGGCGTTGGCCTGCTCGGCGGCGGAGGCGAGGTGGCGGTCGTCGGGGTGGAGGTAGCCGCGGGTGGTTTCCATCGAGGCGTGGCCGAGGATGTCTTGGAGGACGTGCAGCGGGATGCCGGCGTCGGCCATCCAGGTGGCCCCAGTGTGGCGAAGGCCATGTCGGGTGAGGTCGGGCAGTCCGAGCTTCGCGACGATGCCGTCCCAGTTGGTGGCGTCGCGGACGGTCGCGGTGGTGAGGTAACCGCCTTTCGGGCCGACCAGCAGGGAATCGTCTGGCTGCTTGCCTGCGGTGAGGCGTTCCAATACCGGACGGAGAGGTTCCAGGATCGGCACCCGGCGCTCTTTGCGGCTCTTGGTCGGCTTGGTCACCAAGCCGCCCTTGCCGGGGAAGACCTGCCGCCGGATCGCGACGAGGTTCTTGCCGAACTCAACGTCCCCGACCTGGAGCCCGGACACCTCCGAGGACCGTGCGGCGAGCAGGGCGGCGAGCATCACGAAGTCGCTGTAGGACTGGTGCACCTTGCCGCACGCCCTGGCGAGCCGGTTGAGGGTCTTCATGTCCGGGATTGCGTGCGCCCGCGGGGAGGACTGCTCGGCCGACTGTCCGCGGAAGGTGTTGCGGTTCAGGCTCCGCTTGGCGCGGTTCTTGGCGGGGTTGATCAGCACCAAGTGGAGAAAGCAACGTTTCAGCCCCCGTAAGGCTCCGGGAGGTCAAGGGGTGGGGTCGGTGAGCGCCTGCTCGATGCGGGCCGCGGAACTCTTGAGCTCGGCCGCGGCGTCGGGGAGCGACATCCGCCCGGCAGGTGCGATCACGCTGAGCGCCCCGAGGCACCAGTCGCCGCGCATCACGGGCACGGCGATCGCTTCGACGTCATCGCCCATCCACGACTTGTTGCGCACCTCGCCGTGCCCGGTGCGCTCGACCTCGGCGATGAGTTGCTCGTGCTGGGGCGTCCGTAGCGCCTGCGCCCGCCGGTCGTAGGCCAGTAACACCTGCCCCGATGCGGACACGAGAGAGAGGTAGCGCTCCGGGTTGCGATGGATCAGCGAGCGCCGGGGCTCGCGCCGCTCGATGATCACCGCCTCCTCGCCGTGCAGCACCGCGAACGAGATCGGCTCCTTTAGCA
This sequence comes from Labedella phragmitis, assembly GCF_004078635.1. Lineage (GTDB taxonomy): Bacteria > Actinomycetota > Actinomycetes > Actinomycetales > Microbacteriaceae > Labedella > Labedella phragmitis. The sequence continues at coordinate 39,474 of NZ_RZNB01000010.1, read as the reverse complement.
CGTCGACGAGCTCGTCCATCGCGTCGGTGATCGGATGTGGCAGGAAGTCGAGCTCGACGATCGACCGGGCGAACAGCACCGCGCCGCTGCCCGGACGGTACCGGCGCTCCTGATCCTGCTCCACCCACCCGGTTCGGCTGAGGCTCGTCAGATACTGGTGCGTCGCCGCACGGCTCCAGCCCAGTGCCTCGGCAATGCTCCCCAGGGACGCGGGCTGCGCGCCAAAGCGGCTCAAGACCTCCAAGACCTCGATCGTTTTCAGTGCTGTCTGCAGGATCGGCGTTCCGGCCATCGTCGCGTCTCCTTCTTCGGCCGATGTCGTCTGCGTGTTTCGCGTATGTAACTTTGCCGTGAAAAGGCGGTTTCGGGCATGTTCTGGCGATCAGCAGCTTCGTATGGTGGTGTGTGTCAAACAATAGCATATGCCCGTCAAACACTGTTTGACGATGAAAGGCCCTGCACCATGCGAACTTTCCCCGCCATCGCTGAGATCGCAGACCCCGATCGCTTCATGGACCCCCGCCGCCTCGGCGCGCTGCAGCCGACCCGGCTCAGCGCCTCCCGCGCGTTCATCGCAACCATGGTGCGCGACGGATGGCGCATCGAACAGGACCAGCTCGAGGTCGACCGCGCGGGCAACGGCCGCGCTCGCTACACCGTCATCACCCCGCAGGGCGCCGTCACCTTCCTCGCGTTCCTGCGCGAGCCCGCCGGCGGCAACCGCACCTCGCGCATCATCGGCACCAGCTGGGACATGATCGGCTCGCTCATCGACGGCATCGCCGACGATGCTCAGGTGCACGCCACCGAGACCGAGATCGACAAGCTCTACGAGGGTCGCGCACCGGTCGGCACCCTCGTCTGGTTCCGCTCCAACCAGTCGTTGCGCATCTTCGAGCACGTGCGCCGATCCCTCGCCGACGGCCGTCAGCCCGACCTCGCCGCCATCCGTAAGGTCGGCTACCTCATGCGCAACACCGGCCTCGACGGCAACGGCACCTTCGGCACCACCAGCTTCAAGGCGATCCCCGCCGGCCACCCGCTCGCCACCTCGTACTTCGCCCAGATGCTCGCCGCCTACCTCATGCGCGAACTCGCCGTCGACCTCGTGCAGGAACTCGCGCGACTCGACAACCCCGCCGGGGCGGTGCGCCTGTCGATCGAATCCAAGCGGGCCATCGGCGTGGGCAACGGGTCGGCGCTGGGGTTGGTCATGTTCGTCTACAACCGCCCGCTGCTCATTAACGCGTACGCCCTCGCCTACCTCGAGGCGCTGGAGCACGTGCTCACCGCGCCCATCGCCCCAGGCGACGCGCGCTTCGACCGCCTCGAAGAGCTCATCGACCGCGCCATCGCATACCGCGCCACCGAGACGACGCAGTACCGCGTGTTTACCGGCGCCCGCGAACACGCGGCGGATCTGCGCCGCATCCGCACCGTCGTGCGCGCCGCCCGCCGCGGCGACATCGTCACCGACGGCGATGAGACCCCGCTGGCCGCCGTGCACCGCTACATCCGCGGCCGGGTGAGCCCCGACGCCGAAGCGTCGCTGAACTCGCTGCTGCTCGAGCTGATCCCCGAGTACTGCGACCGCCTCGTCGCCGAGAAGCTCGTGTTCGACGAAACGCTCACGTTGGATCCGGCCCTGCCCGTCGCGCGGGTCGCCGAGCTGATTGACACGCGCTTCGGCTGGGCGCTCGAGCTCCCGCTGAACGACGAGCGGAACCGTGACCGCGTCTGGTACCAGTCCCGCGCCGCCGAAGAGCCCCGCTCCGGGCCGCGCGAGGAGGTGCCCGGAGCCCACGAGGTGATTGCCGACTACCCCGGCGCGCTCCGGGCGCTGCGCGCACTGCTGACCGAGCGCCCCGCCGACGAACCTCTGGGGTTCCTGCTGAGCGAGCGGCCCGACCTGATGCAGATCACCGAGCTCGTGCTCTCGCTCGCCGACGCCCCCTACGCGGTGCCACACGCCGACCCGCACGACACAGACTTCGTGCCGGCCTGGGTCGTGCGCCTCATGAACTCCTTTGTGCACGGGCTCGACCGCACCGAGGACTACCTCAACCGCGTCATCCGCGGCCTCATCTTCGAGGGTGCGCCCTACCGGGAAGAACTTGCCACGGCGGATGCCTCGGCCTGGTGGTGGGTGCGCCGCCAGACGACGCCCGCCCCCGTCCTCGACGCGCTCGCCGACATCCCAACGGCGCCGCCGGTCATCGAGATCAAGCCGAGCGAGACCCTGCTCGTGGCACCAGAGTTCCCGGCGGGCGAGCATCTCGTGCTCAAGTACCGCGAGGCCCGCCTGGTCGCGGGTCGCGCCATGCAGGCGCTCAACCTGCCGGCAGGCTCTTGGCATGCCGCCCGCGACTTCTTCGTCACGGCGCTGCTGGCCGACCCCGCCGCCGTCGACGCCTTCGGCGACCTGCTCGCCGGGGTGGTGACTGAGGCCGGATCGACCTCCCACTGGAGCGCACCGACGACCAACCGCACGGATGCGGCGACCACCGTCGACGGCGGCGGGCAGAGCCTGCTCGTGCTCGGCCACGTGCTGCTCAGCCTGCTCGGCGCACTAGCCGCCGACAAACCGGCCGAGGTCACGCTCACCGACCTGCAGCACGACAGCGCACTGCCCGGACTGATTCTCGGGCTCGCCCGCCTCGGCGTCGCCGCCGAGGCCGACGTCGACGATGACGGCACGGTGGTGCTGCGCATCCGCCGCGACAAAGGCGCCGGTGACGGCGGGTACGCCGCCGCGCTCGAAGCGTTCATCCGCGACGGCATCCCGCTGCCGGCGCGCTCGTGGTGGCGCGTGTACTTCCCGGCGCACGCCGGGATGTACCCCGACAGCGATTTGTCGCGCCAGCACACCGGCACCACGATCAAGGACTTCCACAAGCCCGGCCAGCAGATCACGAGCCAGTTCGAGATCGAGGAGCTCATGGGGCTGGAAGACCCCGACGACAGCGACAACCAGTCCGACTTCTTCGCGGCCACCGGCCGCGCCCAGTGAGGCCCCCCACATGCTCTATTTCGATGGATTGAACTGCTCCCCGTTCGAGTGGGACGTGCCCGACCAGCGCCCGGCCCTGCTGAAGCTGCGTGAGGGCGGCGTGGGCGGCTTCATCTCGACCCTCGCCTGGTACGAGGGCGCGGTCGAGACGATGGACAAGATCGTCAAGTGGCGCTGGATGGCCGAGGACAACAGCGACCTCGTCGCCCTGGCCACCACCTCCGACGAGATCCGCGAGATCGCCGCATCCGGTCGCACCGCCATCGTGCTCGGCAGTCAGAACATCTCGTTCCTCGAGAATCGGCTGGGCTTCGTCGAGCTGTTCGCCGAGATGGGGATGAGGGTCGGGCAGCTGACCTACAACATCCAGTCCGACATCGGCGGCTCCTGCTACGAGCCCACCGACTCGGGGCTCTCGCGCTTCGGGCGCGCGGTCGTGGCCGAGATGAACCGGTGCGGGATGGTCGTCGACCTCTCCCACGTGGGAGACCGCACCAGCCGCGACGCCATCGACGCCTCCGACGCCCCCGTCGCGATCACCCACGCGAACCCGTACAGCCTCGCTCCGCATGCGCGGAACAAGCCCGACGAGGTGCTCGACGCGCTGAAGGCGAACCACGGCATCCTCGGTCTTGCCACCTACCGGAACATCGTCGGCGAACACACGACACCGGCCGCTTGGGCCGACATGGTCGCGTGGACCGTCGACCGCATCGGCATCGACCACGTCGCAGTCGGGACCGACTTCGACCAGACCGGCGGCGAACGCGCCCTCACCTGGATGCGGCAGGGCCGCTGGGCCAAGGAGCGGCAGTACGGCGCCGGCAGCAGCAACAATCCCGCCCCCGCAGCCAAGCTCGACTGGATCACCGGGCCGCAGGATTTCCCCCACATCGAGCAGGCGCTTCGCGACCACGGCTTCAGCGACGACGAGGTCGCGCTGATCATGGGCGAGAACTGGATGCGCTTCTTCGACCGCACGACACGGAGCTAGGAAGGATGGACAAGCGCATGGATCCGGTACACACCGACACGCGCGCGATCGAGGTGGAGCACAGCTCCGGTCACTCGTTCGTGCAGGCCGAACATCTCGTCAAGCGCTTCGGCGAGCATCGCGCGATCGACGACGTCTCGCTCTCGATCGCCAAGGGCGAGGTGATCTCGCTCATCGGCCCCTCCGGCGCCGGCAAGAGCACGCTGTTGCGACTGCTGAACGTGCTCGAGACACCTGACAGCGGGACGTTGCGCGTCGGCGATGCTGCGATGACCTTCGACGGCACCCCGGTCAAGCGGGCGCGCGTGCTCGCCATCCGCCGCCACACCGGCATGGTGTTCCAATCGTTCAACCTGTTCCCGCACCTGAGTGCCGTGCAGAACGTCGCGCTCGCCCAGATGCGCGTGCTCGGCCGCTCCAAGGACGAAGCGCGCACGCGCGCCCTCGCTCAACTCGAACGGGTGGGCCTCGCAGCCAAGGCCGATGCGTACCCGAGCCAGTGCTCGGGGGGTCAGCAGCAGCGCATCGGCATCGCGCGGGCGCTCGCGATGGATCCCGACCTCATGCTGTTCGACGAGCCCACCTCGGGTCTGGACCCGGAGGTCGGGGCCGAGATCCTCGCCGTCATGCGTGAACTGGCCGCCGACGGCACCACCATGGTGATGGCCACCCACGAGATGGAGTTCGCCCGGCATGTGTCGCACTGGACCTGCGTCATGGTGGAGGGCGCGGTCATCGAACGCGGTGCGCCCGCGCAGGTCTTCGACGCGCCCGAGCACGAGCGCACCCGCCGGTTCCTCTCTGCGGTACTGGGTCGCTGATGGCCGAGGCGTTCCTGCTCATCGCCGCCGCGACCGGCGCGACACTCTTGCTCACCGTGAGCGCGGCGCTCATCGGCATCGTGCTCGGCGCACCGCTCGTGCTGCTCGCGCAGAGCCGGTCGGCGATCCTGCGCGGCATCTACACCGTGTTCGTGCACGTCGTGCGCGGCGTGCCCGCTCTGGTCTGGCTGTTCATCGCGTTCTTCGGCCTCGCCGAGCTCGGCATCGTGCTGCCGGCGCTGGCCAGCGCCGTCCTCACCCTCGGGATCATCGCGATCGCCACCATGGCCGAGATCTATCGCGGCGGGCTCGCCGCGATCCGGCAGGGCCAGTACGAAGCCGGCTGGGCGCTGAGTCTGGGTCGGTGGAGCCTCGCGAAGGACATCATCTTCCCCCAGCTGTTCCGCGCGGTCAGCCCGACAACCGCCACCTACATCGTGGGCCTGCTCAAAGACTCGGCGCTGGCGTCGATCATCGGCGTGCCCGAGATCGTCTACGTCACCGGGCTCGAAGTACAGTCGCTCGGACACGGCCTCGAGCTGTTCCTGTTCGCGGGTCTGATCTATCTCGCCCTCAGCATCCCGCTCGGCGTGGTCTCGCGCGTCATCCACGTTCGGCTCACTCGGAGGTATGCGGTCCTATGAGCTCATTCCTTCCGACCACACCCGCGCCGTTGTCCTGGCTCTGGGACTGGTATCAGTGGATCCCCACCCTCCTTCCGGGCTTGGGCACGGCGCTGCTGCTGACGCTGGTCAGCGTCGGCGTCGGCTACCCGCTCGGCTTCGGGCTCGCCCTTTTGACCGAGACCCGGTCGGCGCTCGCGCGCTGGTTCGCGATCGTGGTGGTCGAGGTCGGCCGCGGCCTTCCCATCCTCGTGCTGCTGCTGCTCGTGTACCGGGGGCTGCCCTCGGTCGGCATCCTCTTCGACGCGTTCCTGTCGGCCAGCGTCGCGCTGGTGTGGTCGTCGGCGGCCTACTCGGCCGAGATCATCCGAACCGGGCTCGGTGCCGTGCCGCGCGGACAGTTCGACGCGGCCTACGCGCTGAGCATGAACCGCACCGACATGTACCGGTTGATCGTGCTGCCGCAGGCGCTGCGCGTCTCGATCCCGCCACTGGTCAACCTGGGCATCACGATGTTTCACGCGACCTCGCTCGCCACTGTCATCACGGTCGAGGAGATCATGCACATCGCCAACCTTGAAGGCTCGATCTACTTCCGCTACATGTCCGTGTTCATGGCGGCGGCCGTGATCTACCTCGCGATCACCGTTCCCGTCTCGCTCTACGCCGACCGGCTGGCGAAGCGACTCGGCGGCGTGATGACGGTGCGCAAGACCGTCCTACGCCGCCCGGCCGGATCCGTGCCGGTCAGCGCCGAATCCTGACCCACACCCACACCCACACCCGCACCACTCACCTCACTCCTCACAGTTCGGAGAAATCCCATGAGAACCCCATACCTTCTCACCCCCGTGCTCCTCGTCACCGCCGCCGCCGTGCTCGCCGGATGTTCCGGCACCGAGGAGGCATCCTCTACCTCCGCGCCCGACGCGTCCTGTACACCCGCGCACCCCGACGTGACCACCATCACTGAGGGCGTGCTCACCGTCGCGCAGTACCCCTACGCGCCGTTCTCGATCTACGAGGACGGCGAGCTGACCGGGGTCGAGGGCGACGTGATGACCCGCATCGCCGAGATGGAGTGCCTCACGATCGAGGTCGTGCCCGGCGAGTCGGCCGCGATGATCACCTCGGTGCAGAACGGCCGCGCCGACACCACGCTCGGCTCCTGGTACCGCACCGCCGCGCGCGAGGAGGTCGTGCTGCTCAGCGACCCCGTCGTCACCTCTCCGCTGTCGCTCATCTCGACCACCGGCGCCGACACCGCCGACGAGATCGCCGCGATGACCATCGGCGTCGGTCAGGGCCTCACCAACGCCGAGAACCTCGCGGAGCTGCTTGGCGACAACCTCAAGACCTACCCGTCGGGCGACGCCGCGATGGCCGACTTCCAGGCGGGCCGCGTCGACGGCGTCATCATGGGGCTGGGTGCCGCGGTCGAGCAGCTCAACCTGCATCCGGTCGACGGCGCCAGCATCATGCCGATCCAGGCCGACGAGCGCATCCCGGCGACCGTGGACATCGGGCAGACGAACTTCCCGGTCAACCAGTCGAACGAGGCGCTGGTGGAGGCCATCAACGACGACATCGCCGAGATTCGTTCCTCGGGCGAACTCGCCGAGATCGCCGAGAAGTACGACTACCCGGTCGACGCGACCGAGCCCGGCGAACCCAACCTGCTCTGACCCGCTCGGTGTGCCGGCCGTCGCGTCACGGCCGGCATGCCGCACCATGCCGTGCCGCGGCATCCGTCCTTCGACCCCTGGAAAGGAGTCGCTCGTGAGCGACACCCGCATCGACCTGCTCTTTCTCAGCGAGCCCGACACCGTGGCCGCCGGTGTGACCGACATCGCCGCCTGTATCGACGTGATGGCCGAGACGCTGCGGCTGTTCGCCGTCGGCGACTACCGGCTCTCGGGGCCTCAGGCCAACGCGCAGGGGATCAACCTCACCTTTCCCGCCGAGACGCCGTTCCCGCGGATGCCGGTGGCCGGCCCCGATCGGCGGTTCGCCGCCATGCCCGCCTACCTCGGCGGCGACGTGCACTTCACCGGAGTGAAGTGGTACGGATCCAACGTCGCGAACAAGGAGGTCGGACTGCCGCGGTCGATCCACACGATCGTGCTCAACGACCCCGACACGGGCGCGCCCGTCGCTGTCATGGCGGGGAACCTGGTGAGCGCGTACCGCACGGCGGCCGTTCCCGGCGTGGGGGCGCGGTACCTCGCCGCCGCCAACGCCCGGGAGGTCGCGATCATCGGGCCCGGCGCGATGAACAGCACCTCGCTCGACGCGTTCGTCGCGGTGCGCCCCGGGCTCGAGCGCGTGCGGGTAGTCGGCCGCGCCGCCGCCAGCCTCGAGCGCTACCTCGCGAGCGTGCGGGCGAGGCATCCGCAGCTCGACGTGTCGGTGGCCAACAGCGTCTCGGATGCCGTCGCGAACGCCGACATCGTCAGCGTCGCCACCGTCAGCCCCGCCGGAAGCGCGAACTACCCGTATCTCGACGAGCGCTGGCTCAAGCCGGGCGCGTTCGTGAGCCTGCCGGCGAACGTGCGGCTGGATGCGGAATTCCTCACCGAGCGTGCTCACGCCGTGCTCGACAGCCGGGGAATCTTCCAAACATGGGCGAAGGGGTACACCTTCCCCACGCACGAGTCGTTCGGGTTCATGGGGATGCAACTCATGGACCTCGTCGCCGAAGAGCGGCTCGACGTGGCCGACATCGCCGAGATCGGCGAGATCGTCGCCGGCACGCGCCCGGGCCGCACCGACGAGGAGCGCATCCACGTGTTCGGCTTCGGCGGGCTGCCCATCGAGGACGTCGCCTGGGGTGCGCACGTGTACCGCGCCGCCCGGCGCGCGGGAATCGGCACCCCGCTGAACTTCTGGCGTGAGCCCTTCCTCGCCTGATCGGACCGAGATGAACATCCCTGACTACGACGTGGCCGTTATCGGCCTCGGCACGATGGGTTCGATGGCGCTGTGGCGGCTGAGCCAGCGCCCCGGGCTCTCGGTGATCGGCGTCGAACAGTACGGCATCGGCCATCCCTACGGGGCATTCGCCGGCGAGTCCCGGCTGTTTCGCACCGCGTACCACGAGGGCGCCTCGTACGTGCCGATGCTGCTGCGGGCGCGCGAGCTGTGGTTCGAGCTCGAGGAGCGCGCAGGGACGCCCGTGCTGCTGCCGGTGGGCACGCTCAGCATCGGCCGGCCCGACACCGCCGCGATGCGCAACGTGCTTTCGAGCGTCACCGCGCACGGGCTGCCGCACGACGTGCTCACCACGGCCGAGGCACGCGAGCGGTACCCGCAGCACGCCCTCGACGACGACGACATCGCGGTGCTCGACCACCTCGGGGGAGCGCTGCGCCCCGAGCGGGCCGTGCTCGAAGCGGTCGGAGCCGCGGTGGCTACGGGTGCGCAGGTCGCATCCGGCGAAGAGGTCGTCGACGTCTCGCCGGTTAGCACCGATCGGGTGCGGGTCGAGACCAGCGCTCGCAGCTTCACCGCGCGGCGGGCGATCGTCACCGCGGGGGCATGGGCATCGCGCCTCGACCCCGAGATCGCCGCACGCACCGAGGTGCGCTCGGTGCTGCTGACCTGGTTCGCGCCGCGCGCGTCGCTCGACGCATTCGCCGCGGCATCCTTCCCCACGTTTATACGCGACCGCGGCGACGTGCACTTCTTCGGTGCGCCGAGCGTAGACGGCTACACCGTCAAGGTGTCGCCCGGACGGATACTGCCGGCCGCCGCCGGCGCCGATCAGCTCGAATGGCGCCCCGACCCGGCGCTGCTCAGCACCATCGGTCGCAACGCAGCATGGTTCCTGCCGGATCTGCATCCGGAGCCGGTGCGCTACAGCGTGCACCCCGACCTGTACACAGAGACCAAGGTGCCGATCATCGACGTGACCCACGATGGGCGCATCGTGACCGCGACCGCGTTCTCGGGTCACGGGTTCAAGTTCGCGCCCATCATTGGCGAGATGGCGGCGGCGCTCGCCCTCGACGGGGGCCACGCGCTGTACAACCCGGGGTTCCGGGCGGCGGCGCATCCAGTGCTGACTGGCGCGGGTGCCCGTTGAGCTGCTTCTGAGCTTCATCCGAGCTGCATCGAGGACGGACATTCATGCGAGCCACCTATCTCTTCGGCCCCGGCGACGTCGCGGTCATCGACGCTCCCGACCCGGGGCTCGTCGAACCCACCGACGCCCTCGTGCGCGTGTTGCGCGCGTGCGTCTGCGGCAGCGACCTTCATCCGTACCACGGGGCGACACCGCCGCCCGGCGGCCAGCCGATGGGGCACGAGTTCGTCGGTGTCGTCGAGTCGGTCGGCGCGGACGTCGCGACCGTGCGGTCGGGGCAGGTGGTCATCGCGCCATTCATGTTCTCGTGCGGCGCGTGCGACTTCTGCCTTGAGGGGCTGCAGACCTCATGCCGCATCGGCGGCATCTGGGGCCGCGACGGCATCGGCGGCGCGCAGGCCGAGGCGGTGCGGGTGCCGCTGGCCGACGGCACGCTCGTGCCGGTCGATGTCAGCGAGGACGACGAGCGGATTCCGGCGCTGCTCACCCTGAGCGACGTGTACGGCACGGGATATCACGCGGCGCGTACCGGAGGCGTGCTACCCGGGTCGACGGTCGCGGTGATCGGCGATGGTGCGGTCGGACTGTTCGCAGCCCTGTCCGCCGCTCGATTCGGGGCCGAGAGGGTGATCCTGCTCGGCCATCACGAGTCGCGGCTCGCACTCGGCCGTCGGTGGGGGGCGACGGATGTCGTGCCCACGCGCGGCGACGAGGCGGTGGCGGCCGTGCGCGAAATGACCGGGGGAGACGGCGTGCACGTCGTGCTCGAGGCCGTCGGCCACGCTCCGGCGTTCGCGCAAGCGATGGCGATGGTGCGCCCCGGCGGCGCGGTGAGCCGCGTCGGCGTGCCGCAGTACGCCACCGGACCGATCGGCCGCGAACAGTTCGGTGCGAACGTGACGATCACCGGTGGCCTGGCACCCGCGCGGCGCTACATCCCCGAGCTGCTGCCGGGCGTGCTCGCCGGAGACGTGGACGCCGGCGCCGTGTTCGACGCCGAGGTGCCGCTCGATGACACCGGCGAGGGCTACCGGCTCATGGGCGCGCGCGCCGCGCTGAAGGTGCTCGTGCGGCCGTAGGGTCTTTTCGCGCGGGCGTTGGTGTGTGCTGCACCTGCACCTGCGCTGTGCTCGGCGTTGGAGGATTCGGACCCGGATGCTCCGACATCCGGCATCGACGAGGCCCTGCAGGAGCATCTGACCGCTGACGTCGACCGTGCGCGAGCTCCCCGCCTCTCAACCATCGGATCATCTCCCACGTTGGTCGATGAACAAGATAACCGTTAACTTGTTCATTGACCAAGTACAAACTCGTAACTGCCTCCCACGACGCCGGCGAGGACCGCCCAGCTCGCCCAGCCGCCTGTGCTCCCGACGACGATGCCGAGAGCACAGGCGATCACGCCGACGGTCCAGGCCTCGGACCTGATAAGGCTTCGAGTGGCCGATGCGTCCATGCGTATCGTGCGCAAGATGGCGACGTCGCGCCGGCGCTGTTCGATGGTCACGGCGACACACAGCGACGCTCCCCATGCCGCGAGTGCCGCCGCGATGACGAAGCCTGCGGCCAACAGCACCTCCACGACTCGAAGGGCTTCCGCGTTCTCCTGCGCATTCACGGCGCTGCCGGTCACGGTGCTGATGCCTGCCAGCGTCGCCATGCCACGGATGTTGTCGATGGTTGCCGTCCTGTCCGCACTTGGCGCCGTCCCAAGCCACATCGCAGCCGGAACCGCCCCAGGGGGGCATCCACTGATGTGTCTCCAGGAGGCTCATTCCACGGTGGCGAGTTGCGGAAGCGCAGCGACGGCTTTCCGAGGCAGGACGACATTTCTGAGAGCGTCAGCTGCCGAGGGCGCGCGGAGTTCTTGGTTGGTTGACCTCTGCGAAATCCCTAGATAGCGTCGGTCGCATCCATACCTCGCCGTTGACCAGGGGGACCAAAAGGGGACCAGTGCCATGCAAACCATGCACTGCATGAGCCGCCCTGCATGATCTGATCCGTGGAACTACGCGGTTTTCAGCTTGAATCGAGCCATTTGGACGCCTGGGGGTCAAGGGGTCGCAGGTTCAAATCCTGTCATCCCGATGAAAAGCCCTGGTGAGAGGCAGCTTTCACCAGGGCTTCGTCGTTTCTGGATGTGGTCACTGGCTGGTCCACTTGCTTGATCCGCTCGAGCCGCCATCCGCACCGATGGCGACAAACTCATCGAGTAGTGGCGCAAGGTTCCTTACGGCGTCAACGCCGATTCGTAGTACCTGCGCGGGCTCATAATGCGTCTTCAGATTGTGTCGAACATCACGCCTGTCGGTGAAAGATGCGGCAAACTGCCAGAAGATCTGATCCGTGAGGAAATCGTCGTTGAGGTACATCGTGGTGGCGGTCATCGCGTAGTCGAGCGTTGCCCCGCAACGCGTGTTCGCGCCGATCACCAGAACATCGCCGAGGGTGACGTGCTGCGAATGGTGCTCACCGATCCAGTCAGCTTCACCTTCACGAACGATGATGATTCGCGCGAAGCTGTGTGCCATAGGCTCCACCGACTCCCGGTAGCTCACCGTGCGCGCATACAGCGGTGATCGTCGATGGTTGGCTGAGGTCGTGCGAAGCTGTGGTCGTCTAGTTTCGTGTCGGTCGACGACGAGAGAACTCGTCGTGTCACGGCGGATGCCGGGCGGCGCCCGCCTCATGTTCTGAGTCGGTTCACCGCCCGGCGCGCCGGCGGGTCGAGTCAGTTTTTGCGCACGAACCCCGCGGTGATGGCGCCGAGGACGGCGACCGTGGCTGTGCCGAGGAAGAGCCAAGAGAAGCCGCGGGTGATAGCTTCCGGCGCGCCGACGCCGGCTTCGATCAGTGATTCGGTGCGGAGGGCGGCGATGGTGCCGAGGATGGCGAGGCCGAGTGCGCCGCCGATCTGCTGGCTGGTGTTGATGAGCCCGCCTGCGAGTCCTGCTTCGCCGCCTTCAACGCCGTCGACCGACAGTTGCGTGGTGGTGACGAACGCGCCGCCCATACCGACTCCGATGAGCAGGCTCGGTCCCAGAATCTGGGTGAGGAACTGGGCATCGGACGGAGCGAACGACAACCAGACCAGCCCGGCGGCGAGAACGATCAGCGAACCGATCAGGGTCGGCTTCGTGCCGAAGCGGTGGATGATCGACGGCGCGAGGCCTGCGACGACGACGAGGGCCCCGGCCAGCGGAAGTTGGGTGAGGCCGGTGGTGAGGGCGTCGTAGCCGAGGACGGCTTGCATGTACACGGAGAGGGCGAAGAACAGGGCGACCATCGCTGCGCCGATGAGGAGCATCACGATGTTGCCGACCGTAAGGTTGCGGTTCTTGAAAACGTCGAGTGGGACGAGGGGCTCGGCGGTGCGGCGCTCGATGAAGACGAACAGGACACCGAGGGCGATCGAGACTGCGGCGAGGCCGATGGTCAGTGGGTGTGCGAAGCCGACCTGTTCGATGGCGCTGAGTGCGCCCACGGCGGCGACGAGTGCACCGGTGATCGTGGCCGCTCCTGGGATGTCGAGCTTGCCGTGGGCGCCTGACTTGTCGCGAGTGATGAGCAGAGGGATCGCGACGAGGACGATCGCGCCGATCGGGACGTTGATGAAGAACACGGATTGCCATCCGAGGGCAGCGGTCAGGACGCCGCCGAGGAGCACGCCAGCCGCGGACCCGATGCCCGCAACCCCACCCCAGACTCCGAGGGCTTTTGTGCGGTCCTTTGTCTCAGGGAAGAGGTGGGTGAGCAGGGCAAGCGCTGCGGGGGCGAGGAGGGCGGCGGAAGCACCCTGGAGAGCGCGGGAGGCGAGGAGCATTTCGCTGGTAACCGATAGGCCTGCGAGGGCCGAGGCGGCGACGAAGCCGGCCGTGCCGATAAGGAAGATGCGGCGGTGTCCGTAGCGGTCGGCGAGACGGCCGCCGAGCAGGAGCAGTCCGCCGAAGGCGAGGACGTAGGCGGTGATGACCCACGCGAGGGTTGCGGTGTCGATCCCGAGCTGCTGGCCGAGGACGGGGAGTGCAATGTTGACGATCGAGGCGTCCAGAACGACGAGGAACTGCGCGAGGGCGAGGATGCTCAGGGCGAGCCAGCGACGAGTGCTGCGGGTGGTCGGCGCGGGCGCAGCGACCGGGGTGGTGGTGGTCATGGGTGGGGCTCCTTTCGAGGGGATGCGGGGTGCACCCGCGATCCGGTGAGTCAGTGAGGGGATCCGGGGTGACCGGCGTTGCCGGACACCCCGGGCTCATGCACGTCAGTTCCAGAGGCTGAGCATGGTGACGATGGCGAGCGTGAGTACGCCGAACGTGATCCACCACGCGGTCTTCTCGCCCTGTCCGGTGCGGGAGGCGGCCGGGGTGGTCGCGGGGGTGACGTTGTCGGTCATGGTTCTTGTCCTTTCAGTTGAAGGTCGTGCGGAAGGGGGTGATGCATGGTGGTGGTCAGCTCCACTGGCTGAACATCGCGATGGCGATGAGCGCGAGCGGGGCGAGGGCGACCCAGCGCATCGTGGTCTCGTTCTTCATGTCTCCTCCTTTCACTGTGGGAGAGTGAATAGTCACTCACTCTTTCGGATCTACGAAACTGCGCGCGGCGGTGGGATTGGGTCAGTCTGGGTGGCGGATGCCGTGCGACAGGATCTGGGCCCAGCTCGCCGGGATCTCGTCGATTCGGGCAGTGACGATCAGGTGACAGAGCTGACCGAAAGCCATGAACCGCTGCACCTCGTCGTCAGAGCCAACTGAGCGCTGCTTGGCGAAGTTGGTGACCTTGGCAAGGCCTGCGCGGAGTGCGTCTCCGATCTCGGACACGTCGGCGACAGACTGGGCATGTACCTGGAGCATGAGCAGTGTGCGGTCGCGGATCAGGGCGGCGTAGGCATCGCCCATCGACTCAAGCACCGCCGCGGGTGCAGGGTCGACTGCGGCGTCAGCGCCCTCGGCCAGTGCGTCGATGATCTCGTCGAAGCAGACTTCAAGCGCGGCGACAAACAGCGATTCTTTTCCGGGGTAGAGCTTGAAGACGTACGCGGGAGAAATCTTCGCCTCGCTCGCGACATTGGCCACCGTCGTCCCGTGATACCCGCCGCGTGCGAAGGCGCGCAATGCCGCAGCGGCGACAAGGGGGCGACGAGTGTCGGCGGTGGAGAGGATTGAGCTTCGCGTGGTCATGAGAGTGACTGTACACTCACTCCGGGTGATTGGTCAATCACTCACCAGGGGCTTCTGATTCGGAGGTGGACACGATGGAGCGGTTGATCGTCGACGCGGCAGTTATTTGCAGCGGGTTCGGGGGTGCGGTCGCCGCCGCCCGGCTCGCGCAGGCGGGCTTGTCGGTGGTGGTGCTGGAACGTGGCCGCCGATGGGAGCCGGGCGACTTCCCCCGGGACACCGCATCGGTCGATCATGACTGGCTGTGGTCGAGGGACCACGGTCTCTATGACATCCGCTGGCTCGACCGCATGGTGAGTGTGCAGGCCGCCGGGTGGGGTGGCGGATCGCTCGTTTACGCGAGCGTTTTCGCCCGGCCCCCCGCGGGAGGTCTTTGACTCGTGGCCGGATGGCTATGACAGGGATGCCCTCGACCCATACTACGACCTCGCCGCCCACATGCTGCGCGTGCGTCCCGTGAGCGTCGACCCGCTGACTGGGCACGCCCCAGTGCGCACTGTCGCGATGGAGGACGCGGAGCCGGAGACCGGTGTCGTACAGCTCCGCGGTGGAGGTGGGGTCGAGGCTGGCCGACTACGCGGTCTCGATCGGCGAGAGGTGGCAGCGTGGCAGGCCATCGACCGCATCATCAACCCCCAACCGATCAGCTACCTCGGCTGGGTGATAGCTGGGGGCGTCATCGGCTTCCTCGGCAACGAGGCCGTCGCGATCTTCCGCATCCGCGTCGGCCGCAAGATCGGCTCCGCCGCCCTCGTCGCCGACGGTGTCCACGCCCGCACCGACGGGTTCACCTCCCTCGCCGTCGTGATCGGCGGCATCGGCGTGCTCCTCGGCTTCCCTCTCGCCGACCCGATCGTGGGCCTGCTGATTTCCGCGATGATCGTCGTGCTCCTGATCGGCACCGTTCGCTCCGTCGGACGACGACGCATGGACGGCATCGAAACGGAACTCCTCGCCACGGCCGAGCATGCCCTCGAACACGAAGTCACCGGCATCGACCAGGTCCGGCTCCGCTGGATCGGGCACCGCCTCCACGGCGAAGCCGTCATCCGCGTCCACGATGTCTCCCGCGCCGAGGCGAACAGAATCGCCGCAGCCGCCGAGGACTCCGTCAAGCGGCATCTACCCAGCGTTGACGACATGGCCATCCGCACCCTCGCCAAGTAACTGCCTCAACCGGCTTCAGGATTCGCGAACTTACGGGGTTCTGTCTCAACTGCTACGGGTTCGTTGCGGCGTCTCACACCCACCAGGTGCGCCGTGCCCTCATGTTGTCTGGGGTGGGCTGCGCGGATGGTCGGATGACGGTGTTTCGGGATTCCCGAAGGCTTCCGCGCAATCCCGAAACAACGATGGGATTCGTGAACGCGCACGTTGATGGTATTGATCAGTCGGGTCGACGTCCCGGCTCAGCGCCGACCGTGATTGCCTCGACGATCTCGCGGATGGCCGAGGTGTCGGGCAGGCCACTCAGCGCGCCCGGCCACCAGTTCCCCTGGCGGACATCTGGTATCTCGGCGCAGGCGCTACGCACCGGCCACCTCATCCGGGAGATATACGCCAGCGGAGGCGACAACCGCGGCGTCAGCGACTTGTTCGGCATCGGCGTCGACTTGGCCACCCGCAATGCGAAGACGCTCGAACAGATCGATCCGCCTCACCAACGGTGATGCGTAAGTGGTAACTTACCTGTTGTGTCTGTCGTGATGATCGATCCCTGGTACGCGCTGGCTGATCCGACCCGGCGCCGGGTGTTCAGCCGGGTTGCGGCTGGTCCGTGCTCAGTGACGGAGATCGCTCGGGAACTGCCGGTGAGCCGTCCAGCCGTGTCCCAGCACCTGCGGGTCCTTCTGGACGCCGGGCTGGTGGACGTTCGCCGTCAAGGGCGTGAACGTCTTTATCGGCCTCGGCATGACGGTCTGGCCGGGCTTCGGCAGGAGCTGGAATTCTATTGGACCCAGACGCTCGCGACGTTCAAGACCCTCGCCGAACAGACCTATCAGGCGAACGCCACAGCACAGGAAGGAACCCCGTCACGATGAGCGCCTCACCCGAAGAACTCACCAGCATCCACGCTACGGTGATCGTCGATGCCCCCGCCGAGCACGCGTTCCGTGTCTTCACCGAACGTTTTGACGACATCAAGCCCCACGAGCACAACCTGCTCTCGGTCGCAATCGACCGCACTGTCATGGAACCTCGGACCGGCGGCACTGTCTATGACATCGGCACCGACGGCAGCACCTGCACCTGGGCGAGGGTGCTCGCCTACGAGCCCCCGCACCGGCTCGTGCTCAGCTGGGACATCAGCCCGCAGTGGGAGATCGAGCCGGACCCGACCCGGACGAGCGAAGTCGAAATCCGCTTCACCCCCGAATCCGCGGCGCGCACCCGCGTCGAACTTGAGCACCGACACCTGGACCGGCACGGCGCCGGATGGGAGGGCTTCATCAACCTGGAGACCGGAAATGGCTGGCCGCTCTACCTCGAACGCTTCCGTGTCGCCGTCGAGCGCCCCACACCATCCGCCTGAACCTCCGCAAAGCCTAGAGAAGCCACCGATGGAATCCTTCAACGTGAACCAGCAGCTCGCCCACGCGCTCCGCGCAGTCGTCACTGGCAGCGGCGGCGAGGCAGACGCCTCCTTGCGGGCCGCCGCACTGGAGCGGGCCGCTGGAGGCTCCCCGATCGCCCAACCCTACGACGACCTTGCCCGACAGATCGGGGAAGCGGCCTACCGGGTCACGGACGCGCACGTCGTGGCCGTTCGAGACGCGACCGGCAGCGACAAGGGCGCGTTCGAGATCATCATGTCCGCCTGCATCGGGGCCGGACTGAGTCGGTGGGACGCGGCCGTCCGGGCGATTGAGGGGGCCGGCGATGCGGCTTCCTGACGTCGAGCGCGGCGACACCCTGCGCTCCCGCACCTTGATCCGGATCATCTCTGCCGTCTCCGGCATCCGCCTCCCCGATGCCGCCAGAGTCGCGTTCTACCACAAGGGCTTCGTCGGACCGATGTTCGGCGCATGGACCCAGGCGGCGATGCGCGGCCCCAGTGAATGGAGCATCGGCGAACGCGAGCTCATGGCCGCGATGGTCGCCCACTGGAACTCCTGCACCTTCTGCATCGGCGCCCACCGCGCCATCGCCGTCCGCGGCACCGACCCGCAGACCGTCAACGCGTGCCTGACCGACTACCGAACGGCCCCCATACCGGAAAGGCTGCGCGCCACGCTCTCCTTCCTGGAGACCATGACCCGAGAGCCGGACAAGCTGGACGCGACCCACGCACAAGCGGCGTTCAGCGCCGGCACGTCGCAAGCCCAACTCGTCGACGCCGCTGCCGTGGCCGCGATCTTCAACATCGTCACCCGCTATGCCGATGCGCTGGACTTCACCATCCCCACCGAGGAAGAGTTCGACAAAGCTGCCGGGATGATGCTCAAACGCGGCTACAGCTGACCGGCCGCGCGCATCCCGCCGACCGCGCCCGCTCCTTGGCGAGAGTCGAGACAAAGGCGAGGGTGTGAGTTCCGCGAAATCACACCTCACCCGCCCCTACACTGGCTCTGCACTCGTGAGTTCCCGCCGTTTCAGGTTTGCCAAGGACCGCATCGCGCCCATGATCTGAACCGGCCCTCGGACGGAGTGGCTTCGTGTCCTTCTCGCGACTTGCTGCTCTGGTTCACGAACCAGGGACACGCGGCTGCTAACGATGTTGCGGCCGAAAATGCCGCACTTCAGTGCGGCCGGTCACGTCGCGGCATGGATGGACCTGGTTGTAGGCCTCGGAGAACGGCGTCGAGCAACCGCCCGGTGCGTGCGGAGCGATCGGGGGCGGGTTCGATTCGCCAGAGAAATCCTACGAGGAGGAACACGTCTTCGGCGGTGACGTCCTGACGGACGGAGCCCTCGGACTGGGCGGCCTCGAGCAAGGTGCGTAGTGCACTGAGATCGGGCGTTTGAACGGTCCGCCCTAGTGCATTGTGCAGTGCGGTCGCCATGGCGTCGCCAAGTGCGTTCTTAAGGCGGCCGTAGTCTGCGAGCATCACCAGCCATCGCCGAAGTGCCTCCATTGGCGGGTGCTGACGCAGCAGGTCCGGCGCGGCGGAGGAGAGCTCGTCCATATCTGCTCGGTGCACCTCGATGACCAAGTCTTCCCAGGTCGGAAAGTGGCGGTAGATCGTGCCCTGACCTACGCCGGCCTCGCGAGCAATGGCTGCCATCCCCGACGCGTCGCCGGCCTCAAGCACCTGGCGAGCCGCGGCGACGATCTTGTCCTTGTTCGCTCTTGCGTCTGACCGCATCGGCCTCTCCTCGACAAGTGGACAGTTGTCCGTTATTGTTCATATGCGGACGATTGTCCGGATCGAATCAAGAATACTGCGGATGTTTCGCGTGGCGAAAGTCCGCTAGAGCGGAGACCAGCATGAGCAACTACGGAACACCACTCGCGGGCAAAGTCGCAGTCATCACCGGAGGGTCTCAAGGCGTCGGATTGGGCATCGCGGAGGAGCTCATCGCCCAGGGCGCACGGGTGGCGATCACCGGCCTCGACGCTCAGCGAGTCGGGGCATCGGCGGCGGCTCTGGGCCCGGATTGCGTCGGACTCGTCGCCGATGTCCGCGACGAGTTGGCTATGGCTGCCATGTACGACGACGTCGTGGCGCGATGGGGGGGCGTGGATATCGTCGTGGCGAACGCCGTCATTGGCGACAGCAATCCGCTGGGAGCAATCACCGAGGCGCAGTTCAACAACATCTTCGACACCGATGTGAAGGGCGTGCTCTTCACAGTCCAGCCAGCGGTCGCTCGCATGAGTGGTAGCGGTGCCGTCGTGATCATCAGTTCGACAGCCTCCGTCAAGGGAAGTGAGGGAATGAGCCTCTATGGCGGAGCGAAGGCCGCTCTTCGGAGCATGGTCCGTTCTTGGATTCTGGAATTGCGTGGCACGGGGATCCGAGTCAACGTCCTTACGCTAGGGGCCGTCGACACCCCCTCCCTTCGCACCGCCCTCGCCGATGCGGTGGGCGATGACCAGGTAGATGCTGCAGTGGCAAGGATGGGCGGTGGGTCCCCGCTTGGGCGACTCCTGCAACCCCGCGAGATCGGGACGGCGACTGCCTTCCTGGCGTCCGAAGCATCATCCGGGATCACGGGCGCGGAGCTATTCGTCGACGGGGGCCTCGCACAGGTCTAGTCCGACGACGCTGGCCGCAAGCTGACGTGCGTTCAGTGGGATGGGTCCCGCGGCGCTTGCCGTGATCGCAAAGCGCACGATGACTCGACGCGATGTGCACCACCGGTTGAGATTTCCACGAGCGGCGCCGGCGGATCCCGGCGCTGGCGGAAAGATGGATTGCGGTGCGCGGGTCCCGGCCTGCCTGTGACTGCTGAGGAAGGCCTACGGCTGCTGAGGAAGTTGGACTTGTGCCAGGAGTCCGTAGAGCGCATCCCGTTCGCTCGTGTCGAGCCCGGTGAACAGGCGGGCACCGTGCAGTCTTGTGCTGATCGCGTCCCAGAGTTCATATCCGCGGTCCGTCAAGATCAGCGTACGCTTCCGACCGTCCTTCGGGTGAGGCTGCCGCACGACGAGGCCTAAGCTCTCCAGCTTGTCGGCCGTGAGGCTGACGGTAGACGGGTCGCATCGCAGACGCCCGGCGATCTCACGCAGCGTGGTCGGTTCGCCGCCCGGGGCCAGGGCCCACAGCACGCCGGCAGCCGAGGCCGTCACATCGAATTCGGCCAGCACGTCGGCCACCACCGCCTGCGCCGCGTCGGCGAGGCCCAGGAGGATGCGGATCATCTCCGCCGTTCGCTCTGCGTCGGCGGGCGCCGTCTGATCGCCATGCGATGGAGAAGTCGATGCCATAGACCCATGATACGCTCCAAACTCAATGAATAATTCAATGAGTTTGGAGGATGTTGTGAATGCAGGAACTCAGGCCCACAGGACGGTACTGGTGACCGGCGGCACAGGGTACCTGGCAGGTTGGCTGCTCGTTCGGCTCCTGGAACAGGGATACGCGGCGCGCGCCACGGTTCGCGACCCGGCGCGAAGGACTCAGGTTCGGGCGGCGCTTGCTCAGCACGTCGGTGAAGACAGGGCCTCGTCGGTCGAGTTCGTCACCGCCGACCTGCTCGCCGAGGAGGGATGGGATGACGCCGTCGCGGGCGTTGACTATGTTCTGCATGCCGCATCCCCGCTGGGGTTCAGCGGAGGAGAGGACCTGATCCGGATCGCGCGTGAGGGGGCCGCGAGGGTACTCAGCGCGGCAGCCCGGTCTGGCGTCAAGCGGGCCGTACTCACATCATCGGCCGTCGCGGCGATCTCCGACGATCCACGCCCGTATGGGGTCGAGACGGTGTGGGCGGCCCCGTCAGGCACACCCGCCCGTCGCTACAACGACTCCAAGATTTTCGCGGAGCGCGATGCCTGGCGACTCGCGAACGAGACGGGGCTCGAGTTGTCGACGGTGCTTCCCACGTTCATGCAGGGTCCTCCTCCGGGTGCACCCAGTAAGGAGGGCTCTGTGGAGCTCGTTCGGCGCCTCTTGACCGGCGGCTTGCCCGCTGTGCCGCGCATCGGCTGGGACGTCGTTGACGTCCGCGACATCGCGACCCTCCATCTCCTCTCGATGACCAGCCCTCTCGCGGCCGGCGAGCGCTTCATCGGGTCGGGGGACTGGCTGTGGTGGCGGGACATGGCCCGGATTCTGCGCGAGAAAGCTCCAGAAATCTCCCGCAAAGTACCGACCAAGAACATGCCGGACACCGTCGTCAAGATGCTCGGACGATTCAACCCGCAGATGGCATCACTCCGACTCAACCTCGGCAAGCAGACATCGGTCGATGGCAGTAAGGCGCGGAACATCCTGGACTGGCACCCCCGGCCAGCCGAGGAGACCGTGCTCGACACGGCCGCCGCTCTGGCTGCGATGCCACGCCTCGATGCGGATCAAGCATCGTCGTCCAAGGCTGCCCGTTAGAACCGGCGATTCATGACCAAGCCCAGATCCTCACGACGCCCGTGGCTGCGCCGGGCCCTACTCGCAGTGGCGAGCGTTCTCGTCGCAGGGGTCGCCCTCATCGGTGGCGCATACCTCTATCTGGTACCCGCGCCCTCGGTGGCCGAGCCCGCTCTGTCTGGGTCACTCGGTCACGAGGCGCTCCAAGTGGACGGAATGTCGCGCACCTATCTCTCCTACGTGCCAGCTGATGTGCCGGACGATGCGCCTGTATTGGTGGTTCTTCACGGATCGTTCCAGAGTGGCGAGACCATCCGGACTGCTACGGGCTTCGAGTTCGATCAGCTCGCAGACGCCCGCGGATTCGTCGTCGTCTATCCGGACGGGTACGGGCAGGGTTGGAACGACTGCCGAGAACTCGCGGCAACACCCGCGCGCCAAGAGAATGTGAGTGACGTCAGATTCATCAACGACATCGTGGCGGAAATGTCTGACCGCTACGGGACGTCTGCCGACCGCTACTTCGCCGTTGGCTATTCCAACGGCGGGTAGATGGCCCTCCGGCTTGCCTCAGAAGCGCCGGAGAGGTTGCGCGGCTTGGCGCTTATCTCAGCCAATATTCCCACTGCGGACAACAATCTCTGCTCGGACGTGGGTTCCGACGTTCCTACTGTGGTGATGTCTGGGACGGCAGACCCTATCTCGCCTTTCGAAGGAGGTCCGGTGACGATCTTCGGATTCTCCCCGCGAGGCAACGTGGTCTCCGCGGCAGAGACCACCCAGGCTTTTGTGCGATCCAACGGCATCTCAGCGGAAGCATCAACCCACGCCTTGGCGCACCGTGATGAATCCGGGGAGACGTCTGTGTCTGTCGTTGACTTCAGGGAACCCGGCAAGGCCCCGGTTCGTCAGTACATCATCGAAGGCGGTGGCCATGTCGTCCCAACCAGGATTCAAGGCTTCGGGCGCATTTTCGGGGCGAGCACATTCGACGTGGATGCGCCGACGGAGATCTGGGACTTCATCGCTGCCGAACGATAAATGGATCGTCGTTCGCCCACCGGCCAATCACCTCCCGGACCGTCTGCTCCAGAACGTGCTATCCGGGTCTGAAGGGTGCCGACCGATGCGATGCGCTCTTACGCCTCTTCCCCGGCGTTATCCCGGTCCAGCGTTCTTTTGATCGGCTTTCTTGTCATATCGTCCGGATTGATCTCGGGAACGTGAACAAGGTCAAAAATGCGGGGTCGGAGCACGGTATGCACCGCGGGTTGCGCCTCGACGACTCCCGCGCAGGACGGGGACACGTGTCGGCATCCAGCTCGAGCGCCGGATCTGAAACGTTCGTCTTCTCCGATCCGGACGGCTCCAGGGTGGACTGGATCACACGATCTCGGCATCGGTGCCGAGCACATTCAGGAGTGAGAGGGCTTCCGCGGCGGGCGACCCATGGGGCGCGCTGTAGAGCACAAGGTGCTGGTCGCGATCCGTGAGCGTGAGCATGTCGCAATCGACCGTAACGTCGCCGATGGCGGGATGGCGGATAGTCTTCGTGAGCATCGCGGCGGGCTGCACGTCATGCCGTTCCCAGAGCCCCGCGAATTCGGGGCTCGCGCGGCGGAGCTCGCCGACGAGATTCGTCACGGCGGGGTCCGACGGGTATCGGGCGAGAGCAGCTCGGAGACCTGCGACAACGTGGTGCCGGAACTCCGTGGACTCAGAGTTCCCGACCGACGCCGTGCCGGCCCGTCGCGATTCAAGGAACGCTCGGCGGGCCAGATTTCGGTCTTTCTCGGAGATGTGGGCGAAGTCCCCCATGAGAGCTGCGGCGAGGTCGTTCCACGCGAGAACCTCGAAGGAGGCCGACATCACGAAGGCGGCAGTCTGCGGGAGCCGTTCGAGGAGGGCGAGGATGCTCGGACGGACATCGCGCCGGTGTGTGCGGGTACGAGTCGGCGCGGTGCCGGCGAGAAGGTGGAGGTGATCGGACTCGCCGTCGGTCAGTCTCAGCGCTTCGGCGATCCCCGCCAGAACCTCGCCTGACGGCTTCGGCGCCCTGCCTTGCTCCAGCCTGACGTAGTACTCGGTGGAGATGTGTGCAAGGACGGCGACCTCCTCCCGGCGCAGGCCGGGTGTGCGTCGTCGCGGCCCTGACGAGAGACCGACGTCCTCGGGCCGCAGGCGTTCTCGTCTGCTCCGAAGGAACTCCCCGAGCTCGTGCCGATTCATAGCGCAAGTCTGCACGTCCTGGGCCGACGGATAGTGGTACTGCCTGTGTCTGCCTCCGGTTGGAGGCAGACGGGATGCTGAATGCATGTCTACCAACACCACTCATACCACCGGCACCGCGTCGGTCGGTCTCCTCACCGACAAGGTCATCTTCATCACCGGCGCCAGCCGGGGCATTGGAAAGGCCGCCGCCCACCTGTTCGCGGCAGAGGGCGCCGCCGTCGTGCTTGCCGCCCGCAACACCACCGCTCTCGACAGCACCGTGGCCGAGATCCGCGCAAATGCCGGCATGGCAGACGCCGTCGCCCTCGACCTCTCCGATCGGGCCAGTATCCGTGCCGCCATCGATCGCGTTGACCAGGTCCACGGACGGCTGAACGGCGCTTTCAACAACGCCGGTACCCCGCAAAAGCAGGTCGGCCCCCTCGACACCACGACCGATGAGGACATCAGCGAGCAGTTCGCCGTCAACTTTCTCGCGCACTGGACGGCGATGAACGCCGAGGCCGCGCTGATGCGCCGCAGTGGCGGCGGCGCGATCGTCAACACCTCCAGCATCGGCAGTCGTCGCGCGAACCCCAACCTGCCCGCCTACGGAGCCATGAAGCGCGCGCTGAACAGCATCACCGAGACCGCCGCCGCGACCTGGGCCACCGACGGCATCCGCGTCAACGGGCTCACGCCGGGCGGAACGCACACCGAAATGATGCAGGAGTGGGAGGCTGCCAGCCCCGGCATCATCGCGACAATTAGCGCCGCCACCCCGCTCGGACGGATGGCCGAGCCTCGTGAGGTGGCAGAAGCCGCCGCGTGGCTGCTTAGTGACCGCGCCTCGATGGTCACCGGTGCAATCCTCCCCGTTGACGGCGGCGCCGGAGCCTGACGCAGACGTGACGAATCGCCCGGGAAGGTGGCCGTTGTCACGGGACCGGTCGAGCATGAACGGTGAACGCTCGCGTTCGAACGGACCCGTGCGAGGATGACCGGATGGCGCACACCCCAACCCACCTCCTAACCCCCGCCGACCAGGAGCGCCGCCGGGGGCTGCGGGTGATGAAGGGGGTCGCGCTCGGCGCGCTGGTGTTCATGGCGGTGCTCTTCGTGATCGCATTTGTGCTGCAGGAGCGGTACCCGCCGCTCGTCTACATCCGTGCGTTCGCCGAGGGCGGCATGGTCGGCGCGCTGGCCGACTGGTTCGCGGTGACCGCCCTGTTCCGGCATCCGCTCGGCATCCCGATCCCGCACACGGCGATCATCCCGAACCGCAAGGACGAGATCGGCCGGAACCTCGGCGAGTTCGTCGAGACCCAGTTCCTGCGGCGGGGGGGGGGGGGGGGGGACGTGGAGCGGTGTCGTCCCGCTCAGCCTCCAGCCGAAAGCTGAACCGGTGAGTACCGAGACGGCTCGCGTCGGGGTGTTCGAGCGGACGACGGAAACATTCGCGGACGGTTCCGTGCGAATCGCGGATCTACAGGTCGCGCCCGGAGTCGTTGCGGCTCCCACGGATATCCAGAGCACCGTCGCCGTCGCGGCCCCCGCAGGCGAAATGACCACCATGGCCGACATCACGTCCTGCTCAGTGAGCAGCGGCTCCGGATACTCGAACGCCGACAACTGTCTGGTTCGGGGCGGTGGTGGCCTCGTCACGAACTTCTTCTACGCGAGCTACACCCTTGTTCAGGGAGGGAACAACGATCAATTGCGCAGCACCAAGAACCCGGGTCAGACGTGCATTTACCCGTACAGTTGCACCACCCCGACTCGCTCCCAGTTCGTCGCTCGAGAGAGCCTGTCGACGAACGCGGGAGCGACATACACTGGAACGGCAACCACGCCGGTTTCCTCGCAGACGACGTACCTGAGCATTGAGGTCGGCGAGAACAGGGCACGGCCGATCTGGACCATGCCGTAACCGAAAGGAGGGCGCGATGAGCACGAACTCTTTCGACCCCGTCTACGTGACCGAAGGAATCGCACTCAACGTTCCACTGACTGTCACGATCGCGAGTCTCCTCGTGGCCGCGATAACGGCTGCGGTCGTGGCGATCGTCCGAAAAATCCGACGGTCCAGCTCCGCGCCCATCGAGTGATTCGGGAAGCGCGGGAGTGCACAGGATGTTCCTGGGCTCCCGCGCTTCTTCGTTCCTCGTGAAGCCGCGGTGGTGGGGCCGCTGACGCGTTCGTCGGGGCACTCGCCGGACTGCTGATCTTCACGATCGCGCACGCCGTGCTCGGCTGACTAGGGTCAGCGCAGCAGGCCGCGAGATGTCTACGATCGAGACATGACCGATTCCCTCGTCCTCGTCGCCAACGCCGGCGACGGCAGCATCAGCACCTTCCGTCTCGTCGGCGACTCCCTCGAGCGTCTCGCGGTGACCGGCGATCTCGCTGGCACGTCGACGTTCGTCGTCGACACGGATCGAGACCTCGTCTATGCGGGGGTCAAGCCGGGCGGTGGGCGCGAGTCGGCCGGCATCGTGACGCTGCGCCTCGATCGCTCGAGCGGCGCGCTCTCCGTCGTCTCCCGCCGAGACCTGCCTGGCGGCGGTATGAACTACCTCGCCCTGGCCCACGCGGGCACGGTGCTTCTCGGCGCCTCCTACGGTGGCGGCTACGGCATCACCGCGATCGTTGAGGACGGAGTGGTGGGGGAGCCGGTGTCCCGCATCGAGTACCCGAACCTGCATTCCGTGCTCCCGAGCGCCGACGGCCGCTTTGCCTACTTCGTCTCGCTCGGAGCCGACCTCATCGCGCAGTACGCGCTCGGCGCCGACGCCGCTCTCACTCCACTCGACCCGCCCGCGGTCGAGGCGCCGACGGGCAGCGGTCCGCGCCACCTCGTGCTGAATGCGGCCGACGACGCGGTCTACGTGAACACCGAATTCACCGGGCAGGTGCTGCACTACGCGCGCGACACTGAGACGGGCGCGCTCGAACGCCACGGCGGTGCCGACGTGTTCGATCCCACGCAGGGACTGAGCGTGAGCCGATTCGGTGCCGATCCGCGCGAGGAGCACCTCATCTGGGGTGCCGACCTGCAGCTCGCCGACGGCGGACACCGCATCTGGGCGTCCGAGCGCACCGCGGCCACGCTGAGTTCCGCCGCCCTCGCGGCGGACGGTTCGCTCAGGTCATCGGGAGAGTTCGTCGCCACGGAACCCCAGCCTCGCGGCTTCGCCGTCAGCCCCGACGGCGCGCACATCGTCGTCGCGGGTGAACTCTCGACGACCGTGTCGCTCTACGCCGCCGATGGCGACCGCCTGCAGTTGCTGCAGCAGGCGGAGACGGGCCGCGGCGCGAACTGGGTGAGATTCGTGTGACCGGTACGGCCTGCGTGCTGCCACCGATCCGCGCTCACACGTCGACGCGGGCGCCGGTCTCCAGTTGGATGAAGCGCCACATCCAGTCGAGGGCGATCCGCGGCGTGAGACCGGGCGCGTGCTGCGAGAGTTGCGTCGCGAGTCCGTCGCTGTAGGCGGCGAGCTTGAGAGCGAGACCAGAGGGGTCGTCCACCGCGAACACCCCCTGTTCGACTCCTCGACGCAGCGTCCGGGTGAGGCATGCCTCCCACACCCGGATACGCGCCACGTACTCAGCGGCGACAGCCGGTTTGCGGGCGACGGCCGTCCAATAGTCCGACCACAGCCGCCAGTGGTCGCCGACGGCCTCGGTGTCGTCGAACAGCGGTTCCACGAGCATCCGCACCCCGATGACGGGGTCCAGTTCCGCGTCGACGGCTTCGATGATGGACGAGTAGAAGCGAGCAGTCTCGACGACGACCACCTCGTTGAGGATCTCGGCGACGCTCTCGAAGTGATAGGTCACGGTGCCGACCGAGACGCCGGCCTCGAGTGCGATGTCGCGCAGACGCGTGGCGCCGAGGCCCTCGCGCAGGATGACGCCGCGCGCCGCCTCGATGATGAGCGCTCGGCGGATCTCGGGCTTCCGGCGTTGCGAACCGGAACCGACGGTGTCGCCTGTGCCCGTCACGCGGACGTCCTCGGCACGACGTCGTCGAAACGGCGATCCGCGACCAGCACGACCTCCGCGTCCGGCCCTCCGTCGCGCGCCCAGGCGCGCACCGTATTGATGATGCGGAAGGTGTCGGCGTCGGCCGTCACTCGTGAGGTGGTCTCGAGCCACGCTCGCCAGTCGGACTTCTCGAGACCGATCGCCCAGCGTGATTCCGCGGATGCCGAGAGGGGATCTCCGTCGACGATGCGATAGGTCTCCCGGCTGTCCTCCGTGAACAGGAGGCCGTCCGGGTAGGCGCGGCCGCCGCCATAACCGGGATCGACGTCGAGTACCCATTCACCCGTCTCGACATCGTGCGAGACGCTGCGTTGAGGGAGCGCTGCGGGCGCAGGTAGTCGGCGAATGGCCAGCGGTTCGGCGTGTTCGGCAGGCTCGAAGACCACGCCGTCGTCGGTCGAGCGCGTCCACACGGGCACGGAGACGGAACTGCGCTGCGGAGCGAGCGTGAGGGTCGCCTCGACCGGATGCGGCCAGACCCACGGCCAGTACGCCGACGACACCGCGATCCGCAGACGATGGCCGGGCGGGAACCGATGGCCCGTGGAGACGAGGGGCACGGCGACCGACTCCTCGACGCCCGGTTCGAGGGCGTCCGCACGCTCGCGACCGCGCCGTTTGTCGAGATTGAGGACGCCACGGGTCACGAGGGTGGAGCTGCCGTCCGGGGCGACGTCGCACAATCGCACGATGACGTGGGCGTGCGGCACGTCGCTCGTGAGGGCCAGCGTCACGGCGACGGAACCGAGAACGTCGAACGGCTCCTCGACGGGAACGTCGAAGCACACCGAACGTCCGTCCTCGGCGCGCTGGTCCGGCGGAAGATCGGTGGCGTTGCCGAAGGGGAAGAACCGTCCGGCATCGAGGCCCGTGCTCTGCGGAGACCGGACGACGACCGGCCCGCGTTCACCCCCGATGGTGTCGGCGAGCGGGACGACGTGCGTTTCCGTGACGGCCGACGGCCAGGCCTCTGCCGCGACCCAGCGGCCGGTCCGCTCGGCGTAGTAGGTCGCCGGTGGTTCCGAGTCGTTGATCCAAGCGCGGAGGGCCGGCTCGTCCTCGACGCCGTTCGCGTCGTCGAGCAGCCAGCGGTCCCACCACCGCAGGGTCTCCTGCAGGAAACCGATCCCGGGACCGGGAGCGAGTCCGCGATCCGGATACTGGTGCGACCACGGGCCGATGATGCCCTTCACCGGTGCGTCGAGGTTCTCGACGAGCCTCAGCACCGCGTCGCGATACGGGTCGGCCCACCCGCCGACCGCGAGGACGGCGGCCTGGATGCTGCCGTAGTCCTCGCAGACGCTGCCGTGCCGCCAGTAGTCGTCGCGCTCCTGGTGCGAGAGCCACACGGGGGTCATCGGCCGGCCGTGCTCGAGGCGATCGCGCCACTGCTCGACCCAGCCCGCCCCGACGATCTCGGGTCGCGGAGGCCGCGAATTGAAGGCGAACATCGTTCCGCCCCACGCGGCCATGTCGATCCCGAGCACGGCGCCGCCGATGTAGTGCACGTCGTTGTCGTAGCGGTCGTCGGTCGAGCACACGGTCACGATCGCCTTGAGAGCCGCGGGGGCGCGGCCGGCGAGCTGCAGCGCGTTGAATCCGCCCCACGAGATGCCGAACGCTCCGACCGCGCCCGTCGACCATGGCTGGGCGGCCAACCACTCGATGATCGCGATCCCGTCGTCGAGTTCCTCCGCCGAGTACTCATCGACGAAGAGACCGTCCGACGAACCGGTGCCACGGATGTCCACGCGGACGGAGGCGTAGCCCCGGGCGGCGTACCAGGGGTGACGTTCGCTGTCGCGGGGTGCCGTCCAATCGTCGAGGCGGTAGGGCAGGTATTCGAGCAGCACGGGCACGGGTCGATCGATGGCGGGTGCCCAAATGCGCGCGTGCAGTCGGGTGCCGTCGGGCATCGGGATCCACTGGTCGCGGACCGTGACGTCGTGGAGGGCACGGTGTGTCATGCGCTCTCCCATCGCCGGATTCGGTGTCCGTCGCCGAGGTCGTCCCACCCGTCGGCGTCTCGCCACGTCCGCGTTGTGTCGTCGACGCCGCGCAACACTGTGGTGCCCGGATCGAGAGTGGCGTCGAGCAGTTGCCGCGTGTACGGGTGATTCGGTCCGCTGAAGACGTCCTCGGTGGACCCGATCTCGACGAAGCGCCCGCCCGTCATGACGGCGACGCGGTCCGCGACACCCCGCACGACCGCGAGATCGTGGCTGATGAAGAGGCAGCCGAGCCCTTTCTCGTCACGCAGGTCCGTGAGCAGGTCGAGCACACCGGCCTGGACACGGACGTCGAGGGCCGTCGTGATCTCGTCGGCGATGATGAGCTCGGGGCCGGCGGCGAGGGCGCGCGCGATGCCGACGCGCTGGCGCTGGCCGCCGGAGAGCTGCGCCGGGAGTCGACTCGCGAAGTCGGGCGTGAGGCCGACCTCCTCGAGCAGCTCGGCGACGCGGTCTGGCGAGGTGCTGCCGGTGAAGAGCCGGAGCGGTCGCGCGATCGCGGCGCCGACCGTGCGCCGGGGGTTCAGCGACGTGTCCGCGTTCTGGAAGACGAGCTGCACCGAGCGTCGGAGGTCGAGGGAGCGTCGCGCGACGGGCCGGGTGAGGTCGCCCTCGATGCCGTCGTCGCCGCGGAATGTGAAGGTGCCCGATTCCGCGGGGATGAGGCCGGCCATCGCCGTCGCGAGGGTCGATTTGCCGCTGCCCGATTCCCCGACGACGGCGAGCGTCTCCTGCGCGCCGATCGCGAAAGAGACGGCGTCGACGGCCGGGGGGAGGGAGCGCGCGTACCGGACGACGAGGTCCGCCGCCGTGACGAGCGGGGGTGGGGGAGCGGACGCACGGCCACCTCCTCGTTCGGCCGACAGTCCGGTCGCGGACGTGCGGGGCGCGCTCGCGAGCAGCTCGCGTGTGTATTCGTGCTGCGGGTCCGCGAACAGCTCGGCGGTCTGGCGGTGCTCCACGATGACGCCGTCGCGCATGACGGCGATCTCGTCCGCCATGGCCGAGACGACGCCGAGGTCGTGACTGACGAGCAGGATCGCCATCTCGAGCTCGACGGAGAGGTCGCGGACGAGTTCGAGGACCGCGGCCTGCGTCACCACGTCGAGCGCGGTCGTCGGCTCGTCGAGGACGAGCAGCCGGGGTCGGGCGGCGATCGCCATCGCGATGGCGATGCGCTGCTGCTGGCCACCGGAGAGCTGATGCGGGTAGCGCTCGACGATGGTCTCCGGGTCGGGCAGACGCACATGCCGAACGAGTTCGAGAACACGCTCGTGGCCGCCCGGCAGGCCGTGGCTCTCGAGCGCCTCGCGCAGCTGCCGGCCGACGCGCATCGAGGGGGTGAGCGCCTGGCCGGCGTTCTGGGCGACGAGAGCCGCGGTGCCGCCGCGCAGTGCGCGGCGCTCGCGATCGCCGAGCGCGAAGACGTCGGAGCCGGCGACGGTCACCCGGCCGCCCACGATGCGCGAACCGCGCCGGAGGTGCGCGAGCAGGGTGCGGGCGACGGTCGACTTGCCGCTCCCGCTCTCGCCCACGAGCCCGAGCGCACGACCGGGCCGGATGGAGAGGCTCACACCGCGGACGACAGGTACGTCCCGTCGCCCGGAGGCGTAGGAGATGGAGAGATCGTCGACCTGGACGACGGCGTCGGCCTGGACGTCGACCTGCGCGGGAGCGGGGCTGGGTGCGGAGCTCACGAGACGGCTCCCTTCTGCGCGCGGTCGATGCCGAGCGACTTGCTGAGTCCGTCGGCGCTGAGGTTCAAGCCGATGACGAGGGTGGCGAGGGCGACGATGGGTGCCAGAGCGCCCAGCGGCGCGACCGTGAGGGCTGTGCGGTTCTCCTGCACCATGAGCCCCCAGTCGGGAGTCGGCGGATTCGCGCCGAAGCCGAGGAAGGACAGCGTCGAGATGAGCAGCACGATCCAGGAGGCACGCATCGCGTACTCGACGAGTACGACGTCCATGACGTTCGGCAGGATCTCGCGGAAGACGATGCTGAGCGGCTTCTCGCCGCGTGCGCGGGCGGCCGTCACGTAATCCTGCGTGATAATCGTGCGTGCGGCGCCACGGACGACGCGGGTGACCGCCGGAGCGTAGACCACGGTGACCGCGAGCACGATGACCCAGAGTCCCGAGTCGAAGACCGTGACGACGACGAGCAGCGCCAGGATCGAGGGCACCGCGAGCAGGGCGTCGACGATGCGCATGACGACCTCGTCGAACCAGTTGTCGGCGTAGGCGGTGATGCACCCGAGGACGGTCCCGATGCCGACGGCGATGGTCGTGGCGAGGAACGTCACGAGCAGTGCGTAGCGGCCGCCGTTCAGCGTGCGGGAGAGGATGTCGCGACCGTACTGGTCGGTGCCGAGCCAGTGCGTCCACGTCGAACCGGTGAGGGCCACGGTCGAGTCGGTCGCGACGGGGTCGTGGCCGGCGATCCAGGGAGCGAGCACCGCGAGCACGACGTGCACCGCGATGAGGCCGAGGCCGATCGTGAGGGCGGCGGAGCCGCTCAGGCTGCTGGTGAGGGAGGTCGCGACCCCGCGGATCCGCCCGGGGAGCCCCCCGGGTCCCGCGTTCACGGCGGCTCCGGTGGCGTCGGTCGTCGAGCGCGTCATGAGCGGGCCTTCCGTCGGGTGCGCAGTCTCGGGTCGAGGGCGAGCGCGATCAGGTCGGCCGCGAGATTGCACACGACGTAGACGAGCGCGCTCACGACGGCGATCGCCTGGATGGTCGGGAGATCGCGGTTGAAGACGGACTCCAGCATGAGCTTGCCCATGCCGGGGTAGTTGAAGACGTTCTCCACGACGACCACGCCGCCGAGCAGCCACGCGACGTTGAGCGCGACGACGTTGAGGGTCGGCAGCAGGGCGCTCGGCACCGCGTGACGCCAGACCACCTGGCGGGTGGTGAGGCCCTTGAGCTCGGCGGTCGTCACGAACTCGCTCGCCATGACATCGATGGTGGACGAGCGGGCCGTCCTCACGATGTACGCGGCCATCGCGAGCGTCAGCACGATCGCGGGCAACCAGACGGCGGGCAGGAGCTCGGCGACCGTAGCACTGTCGCCGCGGAGCACGACGGCGGGGAAGACCGGGATCGCGATGGCGAAGAGGAGCACGAGGATCGTGGCGACCATGAACTCGGGCACGCTCATGACGATGAGGCTGACGAGCGAGATCGTGTGGTCGCTCGGGCGCCCGCGGCGCACGCCGGCGATGACGCCGAGCGTGAGCGAGAGGGCGACTCCGACGACCATCGCGGGAACCGCGATGAGCATGCTGTTGCGGAACGCGACGAGCAGGTCCGGTCCGACGGGTTCACCGCTGACCAGCGAGATCCCGAAATCTCCCGTGGCCGAGCCGAGCAGCCAGTTCCCGTAGCGCAGCCACACGTTCTGGTCGAGTCCGAGCGTCTCGCGCAGCGCGGCCACCGCGTCGGGCGTCGCGTCCTGTCCGAGCAGTTGCTGAGCGACGTCACCGGGGAGGGCCTGGACGGCGAAGAAGACGAAGAGGGAGGCCAGAAGCACCGTGAGCAGCGCGGTGGCGAGCCGCCGTAGGACGAGGAGCACGGTGGGGGCGATCGAGGCGTTCATGCGCGGAGTCCGATCGAGAGGTAGTCGAACTCGAAGCCGTATTCGGCGTAGTTGACGACGTTCCGGGAGAGCCCGACGAGCCGGTCGCCGAACATCGGGGTCATGTCGGCGGAGTCCTCGACGACGATGCGCTGGGCGTCCTGGTAGAGCATGCGGCGGCGGTCGTCGTTCATCTCGGCGCGAGCCGCGTCGAGGAGACCGTCGAAGGTGGGGTTCGACCAGGCGCTCTCGTTGTACGACGAGCCCGTCCGGAAGATCTGGTTGAGGAGCTGGTCGATCGGGCGGCCCGTGAACCAATAGCTCACCATGAGCGGCTTCTGCATCCAGATCTGCGTGTAGTACGAGTCGGCCGACGCGTTGCGGACGACCAGATCGATGCCGGCGTCCTTCACGGCGTCGCGGTACGCGACGGCCAGGGGTGTGAACACCGACTCGTAGCTCGAGGTGAAGATCTCGGTGCGCAGGCCCTCGCGCCCGGCCTCCTTGAGGAGGAAACGCGCCTTCTCCGGGTCGTACTCGCGCTGCTCGTCGAGGAACACGGCCTGACTCGGCGGTACGGGGTTGTCCCACCCCGGCGACCCGGTGCCCTGGAGAGCCGTGTCGACGATCGTCTGCGGGTCATAGGCGAGTTTCATCGCCTGTCGGACGCGCGGGTCGGAGAACTCGTCGCTCGTGAACAGCATCGGGATCGTGTACCACTGGGCGTCGGGCGCTCGGGCGACCGTGGCCGTGCTCGAGGCGGAGACCACCTGTGCCGTGGCGTAGTCAAGGTTGGTCTGGGAGATCAGGTCGATCTGACCGGCGAGGAGAGCGTTGACCCGCGCGGTGGTGTCCTGGATGGAGTAGAAGTCGATGCCGTCCAGCACGGGGCGACCGGCGAAGTGGTCGTCGAACGCTTCGATGCTGCCGGTTCCGGCGGGTTCGAACGAGGACAGCCGGAAGGGGCCGGTACCGATGCCGGTCCGGCCGATCTCGGCGGCGCTGCCCTCCGGGATGATGTAGCACTGGTACGCCGTGAGGAGCGAGGGGAACTCGGCGTTGGGCGTGAGCAGTTCGATGCGAAGAGTGAGGGGATCGGGCGCGCTCATGCCGCCGGGACCGATCATGGCGCTCAGCACCTCGCCCTGCGGAGAGGCCGTGGCGGGGTCGAGGATGTGGTCGATCGAGTAGATCGCGTCGGCGGCCGTGAACCGGCGGCCGTCATGGAAGCGGACGCCGTCGCGGAGCGCGAAGGTCCAGACGGTGCCGTCGGCGTTGGCCGACCAGTCCTCGGCGAGGTCCGGAACGGTGACGCCGCTCTCGTCGAGCCTCACGAGACGGTTGTAGAGCGCGCCGAGGTACTCGTAGGCCGACAGGGAACTGGCGGAGTCGAGGGTCTCTGCGGCCGAGGCGGCGGGGCGGGCGATA
The DNA here is from genome assembly GCF_004078635.1 of Labedella phragmitis. GTDB lineage: Bacteria > Actinomycetota > Actinomycetes > Actinomycetales > Microbacteriaceae > Labedella > Labedella phragmitis. The sequence continues at coordinate 4,526 of NZ_RZNB01000010.1, read as the reverse complement.
CGCAGACGGCCGCCTCTGGCGGCGGTTCCGGTGGCGGCGGCCTGGGGGATCGTGGGGGTGCGTCGGTCGGGGGCGCACCCCGCGAGGGTGAGCAGACCGAGACCGGCGAGCCCGGCTGCGCCGACGAGAACCGTGCGCCGGCTCGTTTCGGGGACAAGCGGTGTCATACGGGACGACCTTCCATGTTGTCGTTCACGTGAACGATAAGGGAGATGCTCGAGCCTGGCCAGTTCGCCAGACGTCGTTCCGGCGTGTTCGGCCGAGGCCCTGCCCGGCCCGATCCGCGCGTCCACGCGGATGCGCGGGGGTGCCCGTGCACGATCGTTCGGCGTGAGGCTTAATGCAGTCGTTACCTTCGCGCGGGTGCACCGACGTCGTGGCAGGACTACCGGTCCCGTGGAGAGGTGAAATCGTTCAACCGGTCGATGACACGTCCGGAGTGTCCGCGAGGCCAACTGATTCTCGACCTCGGGTGAACGAACGGCGACGATTCTGCACCGCTGGACCCCCGGAGAACCGTGCCCGATGAACGCCCCGTGAATTCTGCGGCGCACCTCCGGGGGCTTGCATATGCGCCGATAGCGTGATCGGCGTCGCCCGCGAACCGAACGCGTGCCACCCCGTAACCGGCCCCGCCGTCTCTCCCAAAGGACGTCCCTCGATATGAAGAGCGATCAGCTCACGCGCGCCATCAGGCGTGTCAGTCCCCGCACAGCATTGACGGCCGGCGGCATCGCCGCGGCCGTCGCCTTGGCCAGTATCGGAGGCGGAATCGCCTTCGCCGCCGCTGGGCTCAACCCTCCTCCCGTCAACCCGGCCCTCGTGCATGTGGCCTCCGCGGTGCCCGACCGCATCATCCTCACTCCGACGGCGACTCCGTTCGCGACGCAAAACGTCTCGTGGCGAACCTCCGTCGACGTCACGAGCCCCCAAATTCAGCTCGCGGACATGACGAAGGGGCCCATAACGGCGTCGACGACGGTCGCCGCCGCGAGTACCACCGAGTTTGCGACCGACCTCGGCTACACCATCAAGTACCACACGGCCACGCTCACCGGCCTGGCCGAGAAGACCGCGTACCTGTACCGGGTCGGCGACGGCGAGACCTGGAGCGAGTGGCTCGAGTTCGAGACCACCGCGGAAGGTGCAGAACCCTTCTCGTTCATCGTGCAGGGTGACGCGCAGAACGACGTGAAGTCCTACGCCTCGCGCGCATTCCGTGCCGCCACCGAGGCTCGCCCCTACGCCAAGGCCGTCCTCCACCTCGGCGACCTGATCGACACCGACGTCGCCGACGCGGAGTGGGGCGAATGGTTCGGCGCGGCCGGCTTCTCGAACGCCTACATGAACATCATCGCGGCACCGGGAAACCACGAGTACTACCCGGGTCCCGACCTCACCCGTTATTGGGGTGCGCAGTTCGAGTACCCGCGCAACGGCCCGGCCGACACCGACGCCATCAAGCAGGCGTTCGACGAGAACGTCTACTACACCGACATCCAGGGTGTGCGTTTCATCACGTTGAACGCCAACATGGCTCACGGCGCTCAGCTCGATGCGCAGACGGCCTGGCTGGAGCGCGTTCTCTCGGAGAACCCGAACACCTGGAGCGTCGTCTCGTTCCACCAGCCGATCTTCTCGGTGACATCCGGGCGCGACAATGCCAGCATCCGCAACGCCTGGTTGCCGATCTTCGAGAAGCACAACGTCGACCTCGTCCTGCAGGGCCACGACCACGCCTACGGTCGCGGCAACCTCTATTCGAACGAGCAGAACCTCCCAGAAGGTGCTGATGCGGAGACGAGCCAGACCGGTCCGGTCTACCTCGTGAGCGTCGCGGGCCCGAAGATGTACGTTCCCGACCCACTCGAGTCGAACAACTGGACAGCGAACGCCGCGCACCTGCGCAGCGTGAACCGTGACACCCAGATGTACCAGACGGTCGATGTGATCGACGGCCAGATGCACGTGGAGAGCCACACGGTGACCGGCGAGTTGTTCGACGCCTTCACCATCACCAAGTCGGACGACGGCGACAAGCTCGTGACCGACGAGACCGCAGCCTGGCCGTCTGGCCCCGGGTCGACGAGGGCCGACATCGGAGCCCCCGAGCGGCCGACGCCCGTCGTGCCCGGTGACGACACCGAGCCCACACCGACCCCGGAGCCGACGACGAGCCCCGAGCCGAGCCCCGAGCCGACCACGACGCCGGAGCCGACCACGACGCCGGAGCCGACCACGACGCCGGAGCCGACCACGAGTCCGGAGCCGACCACGAGTCCGGAGCCGACGACGAGTCCGGAGCCGACGACGAGCCCCGAGCCGACCACGCAGCCGACGTCCGAACCCGAACCGACGGACAAGCCGGTGGCGAATCCCACGATCGAGCTTTCAGCGACCGGGATCGCCGCAGGCGACAGCCTCAGCATGAAGGGTGACGGGTTCTGGCCGAACGAAGACCTGGAGGTCACGCTGCATTCCGACCCGATCGAACTCGGCTTCCCGACAGCTGACGATGCGGGCAGCTACTTCTTCACCGCGCACATCCCCGCGGGCGTCGCACCCGGTGGACACACAATCGTGGTGAGGGGCCTCGAGTCCGGCGCGACGGTCGAGGCGGCCATCACGGTGCTGTCGCCCGGCTCTGAGCCCACCGGCGAGAAGGATCTCGCGGTCACCGGTGTAGCAGGAGTCGGCATCGCCGTCGCCATCGCCGGTGGGGCACTGCTCCTCGGCGTGCTCACCCTCCTGTTCGTCTACGTTCGTCGCCGCCCCACGGATGGTGCCGCGTGAATATCTCGTCTCGATCGTTTCAGAAAGGCCGTCAGTCCATGACGAAATCGTCCACGCCTCGTCGCGGGAGGCGGATGCTGGCGGGCATCGCCGTCGCGGTCGTCGCGGCCTCCCTCTTCTCCCCGGTGATGTCGCCCGGTACGGCGGCATCCGCCGCCGCCGCCGCGCCGAGCGCGCAGCACGGGCCGTCGGTCGTTCCCGATCGAATCGTGTTGACTCCAGCCGATGACCTGTCCACCACCCAGGCGGTGACCTGGCGCACCTCCCGCGGGGTCACGAGCGCAAAGGCCGAGATCCGCACCGCGACGGCAACGCCGTACCCCGGCGGCATCACGACGGTGAACGCGACGAAGAACAGCGACGTCACCACCGAGCACTACGACGAGTCGTTCCACACGGTGGAGTTCACTGGTCTGACTCCCGACACCCAGTACCAGTACCGTGTGGGAGACGGCACGAACTTCAGCGAGTGGCAGCACTTCACGACGGCGTCCGCCAGTGCCGATCCGTTCTCGTTCATCTATCTCGGTGATGTGCAGAACGGCATCAAGTCGGATGCTTCGCGCGTCATCCGCAACGCGTTCCGAGACCGCCCCGACGCGTCGATCGTGCTGCAGGCCGGCGACCTGATCAACGACGCGAACGACGACTCGCAGTGGGGAGAGGTGTTCGACGCCGCCAGCTACCAGTTCGGCACGCAGAACTTCCTGGCGGCGGCTGGCAACCACGAATACGAGGGTGCCGAACTGTCGACGCAGTGGCAAGCCCAGTTCGCCTACCCGGACAACGGACCGACCGGTACGGGGCACATCGAGGAGCTCCTGAATGGCACGGTCTACTACAACGACTACCAGGGCGTGCGTTTCATCTCGCTCAACAGCAACATCACGGACGCTGCGGTTCTCGCCGTGCAGACCGAGTGGCTGAAGGAGACGCTCGAGTCGAACCCGCACAAGTGGACCGTCGTCTTCTTCCACCACCCCGTCTTCTCGCTCGATGAGGGGCGCAACAACCGCGCCATCCGTGAGGCGTGGTTGCCCCTGTTCGAGGCGAACAACGTCGACCTCGTCCTGCAGGGCCACGACCACAACTACGGCCGAGGCAACTCGAACGATGCGGAGAAGGACAACCCCACGAGTTGGGACCCTGACCTCAACTACGACGGCCCGGTGTACGCGGTCTCGGTGGTCGGGTCGAAGATGTACTCCAACACGGGGCCGCGTCTCTGGATCGAGAACGATGCCCATCTGAAGAAGCTGCAGGGCAACGTCGAGCTCTACCAGCTCATCGACGTCTCGGGCGACACCATGCGGTACGAGTCCCGTACCGCCGACGGCGTGTACTTCGACGGTCTCACGATCGTGAAGAACGATGCAGGCAAAGCAGTGACGGACGACACTCCGCCTCAGGAGATCGACCCGTCGAACCCCGGCCCGTGTTTGGGCTGCGAGCCGAACCCCGACCCCACGGATCCAACGGACCCGACCGAGCCCGGCGAGCCGACCGGGACGGTCGACTACGAGGTCACCGGTGCGATCGACTCCGTCAACAAGTCGAACGCGGCGCTGCCCGCCGGATCGGCGTTCTCCGAGTCGAAGGATCGCCTCTACCTCGGGGACCAGAACCGGCGCACGATCAGCGAGGTGAACGTCGATACGGATGAGGTGACGCGGACGATCACGTTGCCTGAGAACATCCGTGATGTGGGGATCGATGATGAGGAGGAGCTTCTC
>NZ_RZNB01000009.1 GCF_004078635.1 Labedella phragmitis | reverse complement strand
CTGCGGCGATGTGCCGGTGGGTGGGGGCGAGGACGGAACCGGTCGGCGACAACATCGGGGTCACAGCTTCACCGACACGGATGCGGTTCTTCGCGGTGACGACGGACACTCCGGTGAGTGCGGCGAGTCCTTCTTCTGCAGTGGCGTGACCGAGCTGGCCGAACGTGTCGACGGGACCGCCGGCGCGGGACCTCGCATCGCCCGCGAGCCGATGACGGAGAGCGTCGACGACGCGACCGAGGGACTCCACCTCGCTCAGAAGAGTGAGGTAATCGTCACCGGAAAGACGGCCGGGGACGAGAGCGCCGAGGGGCGCGACGAGTTCGTCGACCGCGTGCGCGATCGCGACTCGAAGCTGCGTCTCGTGTTCCCCCATAGGAACAGTGAACACCACACCACCGACATTCCCCTCGACACGTGTGCCGAGGTGGAAAAGCCGGTGGGCAGCCGTTTCGTGGACGACGGTCAGGCTCAGGATGACGCCGTCCGTCAGGCTCAGGGACCGTATGGGGCGGGCCGAGCAGATCGGTGCCCGTTTCTGAGGGTCGCCCGACTGCGCGCTCAGAGACCGTCGCTTCGATGCGCTCAGAGATGGGGCCATCGTCCGGTGTGATCGCGCCGGTGCCGTCAGCGCACCGAGCGTCGGTTCGGGCCGGGGGTCGGAACGAGTCGCCGTGTCGAGGCCCCGAGGTGGGTGAGCCGGTCGATTAGCGTGGGGACATCGGAAGGAGCTCCCCATGGCTCGGATCTTCATCACCGGATCGGTCGACGGCCTCGGTCGCGCCGCCGCCGAGGCCCTCATCGCCGAGGGGTACGACGTCGTCGTGCACGCTCGTACAGAGGAGCGGGCGGAGGCCTTCGGGTCGCTCCGCTCCCACGCGCTCGGCGTGGTCACGGGCGACCTGTCGCGCGCCGGCGACACCCACTATGTCGCCGACCAGGTCAACGCGCTCGGTCGAATGGATGCCGTGATCCACAACGCCGGCGTCTACCTCGAGCCCGAGCGCGGCTCGACCGCCGACGGGCACGCCCGCACGTTCGCGATCAACACCCTCGCGCCCTACCTCCTCTCGGTGCTCATCCAGCGGCCGGAGCGTCTCGTCTATCTGAGCAGCGGACTGCATCGCTCGGGAACGGACGTACTCGACGATCTCGACTGGGACACCCGACGGTGGGACGCGGGTCAGGCGTACGCCGACAGCAAACTGCACGTGACAGCCCTCGCCGCAGCCTTCGCCCGGCGCTGGGGAGTGCTGACCGCTTCCGTCGACCCGGGATGGGTGCCGACGAGGATGGGCGGTCCGTCCGCGACCGGCGACCTCGAGCAGGGTCACGTCACGCAAGCGTGGTTCGCGACGAGCAGTGAGATCCCCCGCGACGTGTCGGGCGGCTACTGGCACCACAAGCGACAGCAGCGACCGCACCCGTCGGCTCTCGACACCGGCTTCCAGGACCGCCTCATCGAGGCGCTCGCGGGCATCACCGGCGAACGGCCGGCCGGCTCGTGAGCGACGGCGCCGCTGCGACCGCCGGAACACGGGCGAGCCGCCGAGTCCTCGTCACGGGAGCCTCGCGCGGAATCGGACGGGCGACGGCCGTCGCCTTCGCCGCCGCGGGCGACCGCGTCGCGATCCACCATGGGCGCAGTCGGGCCGAGGCGGAGGAGACGCTCGCCCTCCTCGCGGGCAGCGGGCACGTCATCGTGGCCGGAGACCTGAGCGACGCCGATCAGGCCCGGCGCATCGCCGACGACGCCGTCCGTGGACTCGGGGGGCTCGACGTGCTCGTCAACAACGCGGCCGTCGGTCCGTCGGCGACGAATCGGCATCCGCTCGTCGGCGCCTCCTACGAGGCCTGGCAGGGGGCGTGGCGCGCGATGGTCGACGTCGATCTCATCGGTACCGCCAACCTGATCTTCTGCGTGACGCGCCACCTCGTCGAGCAGGGCACCGGCGGGGCGATCGTCAATGTGGGGTCGCGCGGCGCCTTCGTCGGCGAGCCCGAGCATCCGGCGTACGCGGCGAGCAAGGCCGGCCTGCACGCCCTCGGGCAGTCCCTCGCGGTCGACCTCGCCCCGCACGGCATCGCCGTGAGCACCGTGGCCCCGGGGTTCGTGGCCACCGAGCGGCAATCGACGCGTCTCGCGGGTGCCGCAGGAGACGCGATACGGGAGCAGAGTCCGTTCGGCCGCGTCGCGACGCCCGAGGAGGTCGCCGCGGCAATCCTCTACCTGGCCTCGTCCGACGCGCAGTGGGCGTCGGGGACGATCCTCGATCTCAACGGAGCGCCCCACCGCCGCAGCTGATGGATGCGTCAGACCAGGATGAGCTCGATCTCCGGGTGCCCCGCGAACACGTCGAGCACGATCTCCCCGTATGTACGGCCGCGGCCCGCCTCGAGCTCGGCGATCGCCGTTCCCGCCAGCTCCGCGTCGTACACCGGGTTCTCGAGTTTGGCGGCGTGATACGCGATGGTCGCATCCCGACCGAGCGCACGGAGGGACGCGTCGTGGTCCGTCCACTCCACACGAACGCCGTCCGCTCCGAGCAGAGCGCCGTACCCGCCGTAGAGGAGGTCGTCGAGGGCGTCGAGGCTCGGGCCGAGCGTCCAGCTCTCGCCGGTCATGAACACGCGGTTCACCTCGTCGTAGAACGATGCGATGTCGGTGATCCGGCGTCCGTCGAGGCGGAGGGTGAGGGTCACGAGCGCGTCGACGCGCATGCCCGGCCGGGCGTCGTGCTCACGGGTCAGCGCGAATGCTCGGCGGAGGCGTGGGCCTCCTCGATGATCGCGAGGACCTCGAGGCTGTCGGCGGGGTCGACGGGGAGCGGACCCTCGCCGCGGATCGCCTCGGCGAGCCCGCGGTAGAACGCGGGGTAGTCCCCCGGGAGCGTCTCGACGGGGTGCTGCTCGTCGCCCGCGCCGATGAGCCCCCACGCGCTCTCCGGCGTGCGGCCGAAGCCGGGGTCGGTCGGCGGAACACCGTCGCCGAGCTGCTGCTCCTGCGGATCGAGCCCGCCGATCACGAACGCGGCGCTCGTGCCGCGCACGCGGAAGCGGTCGGTGGGAAGCGCGCTGACCGTGCTCATCGACAGTCGCGATCGCACCCCCGACTCGTGGGTCATCGAGAGGAGGACGTCGTCGTCGGCCGAACGACCGGCGCCGCGCGTGTCGATCTCCGCGTGTACCGCGGAGACGGGACCGAAGAGCTGCATAGCCTGGTCGATGAGGTGCGGACCGAGGTCGTAGAGCACGCCGCCGCCCTGCTCGACGCGGGCCTCCGACTTCCACCCGGCACGGAGAGTCGGCCGCCACCGCTCCATGCGGGACTCGAACGAGAACACCTCGCCCAGTTCGCCGCGAGCGGCGAGGGCTCGGACGGTGAGGAAGTCGCCGTCCCAGCGCCGGTTCTGGAAGACCGTGAGGACGTTTCCGCGCTCCTGCGCCTCGCGGAGGAGTTCCGCGCCCTCCGCCGTGCCGACGGCGAACGGCTTGTCCACCACGACGGCGAGACCGAGCTCCATGGCCCGGTGCGCGAGCGGGGCGTGCGAGGCGTTGGAGGTCGCGATCACGACGAGGTCGAGGTCGCCCGCGCGCTCGAAGAACTCGTCGGGGTTCGGGACGACCTCGGCGCCGGGGTGCGCGCCGCGCGCGTCGTCCGCTCTGGAGGGGTCTCCCGTCACGATCACGTCGAGCCGGTAGTCCCCGTCGGCAGCCAGCAGGGGCGCGTGGAACACCCGCCCCGACAGTCCGTAGCCGATGACTCCAGTACGTATGTGCTCCGTCACCCCTCCACGCTAGCGCGGACCGGACGATCCCTCTGCCCCTCGTGTCGACCGGAGGGTGGAGAACCGACGTCGAGCGTGCCGACGTCGGGGTGGTCGAGGTGGCCACGGGGTCACTGCAACTCGTGGAACACGCGGTCCAACGACGAACCGAATCGGCAGCTACAGGTTGTCTGAGCCGTCGTCGTATGCGTCCCTGTGTCGTTGCACTTCGGCGAGGTGGTCGGCCGTCCACGCAAGGAGGGTCAAGAAGGGCTTATCGAGGGTGCGGCCGAGCGGCGTGATGCGGTACTCCACTGCAATGGGACGCTGCTCCAGCACGTGACGTTCGACGAGGCCGTTGCGTTCCAGCCGGCGTAGAGCTTGCGTGAGTGATTTCTGGGTGATCCCGTCGAGTTCTCTCTTGAGCTCGTTGAAGCGTCGCGGCCGCTGGCACAGCGACGTCAGCAGCAGCTGGCCCCACTTGTCGAGAAGTTGATCCAGGAGCTCGCGCTGCGGACCGACGATCGTGCCCGGGACGGCCTGGTCTTCAGGGGTACCAGGTTTCGTTGAAGTACCTGTCATGCACCAGGTATACCAGAGATACCGCATCAAGCAAAGGAAACCCATGTCCGAGCAGTCCCTGCCCACCCTCCACCTCGAGCGCCAGAACGGCGTGCTGTGGGTCTCGATCGATGTCCCGCCCGTCAACCTGATGACGGCCCAGCTCCTCCTCGACCTGGACGCCGTTGCCGCATCGGCCGAGAACGATCCCGACCTGCACGTCATCGTCGTCCAGAGCGCCAATCCGGAGTTCTTCATCGCACACGGCGACCTGACGTTCGTCGAAAACCCCGAGACGTACGCCGCACTGCCGATCGCAGAGGAGACGCTCGTCGGAACCGGCCCGATGATGCGGCTCCACGAACGCTGGCGGCGTCTGCCCCAGACCACCATCGCGAAGGTCGCAGGACTTGCCCGTGGCGGCGGCCCCGAGATGATCTCCAGCCTCGACCTCCGCTTCGCAGCGCTCGAAACCGCCGCATTCGGCCAGTTCGAGACACTGACGGGCATCGTTCCCGGCGCTGGCGCAACCGCTCACCTGCCCCGGCTCGTGGGTCGCGCTCGCGCCCTCGAGATCGTGCTCACCGGCGGTCTCATCGACGCGGCGACCGCCGAGCGTTGGGGATGGGTGAACCGAGCCCTGCCCGCGGCGGAACTGGACGCCTACGTCGACTGGGTCGCAGTGACCATCGCCGCTCTGCCCGCAGGCGTCCGCGTCGCGGCCACTGCGGCGATCGACGCCGCCGACGGACCGCTCGAGGACGCACTGCGCGCTGAGGACCGCTACCTCGGGGAAACATTCACCCCTGCTTCCGGGGAACTGGCCAAGGCAGCACTTGCGGCCGGCGCTCACACGCGCGAGGTCGAGCTCAACCTCGAGGAGGTCCTGCGGGCGAACCTCGCCCGACGTTCCTGAACCCGCCCCGCAGCCAATGGAGTGAAGAGTCCACTGCCTGGGGATGTCGAGGCATTTCGGACCATCCGACACTCGGGGTCCCGCATGCGGCGGGAGGCGCGACCCGGGCATGCCCCGGGCTCTGCGTCGACATCAATCTACGAGGCGCGTCACGGCCGCGTCCCACGTCTTAAGGAGAACACCAATGACCGATTATCGTCTCGATGATCACTTCGCGCAGGCGATAGCGCAGCTCCCTCCGGAGTTCATGAACATGACAGAGCCCCCCGCGAACGACGTGCGGGCGCTGAGAGATGTCATCAATTACCAGTACACGGAGATGGGTAAGCTCGCACCGCCCGTCCCGGACGGTGTCGACCGAGAGGACGTCAGCATGTCGGTCGGTGACGGCGTCACGCTCGAGGCCCGCTGGTACACCAACGGTGACGCCCGTCCCGGCTCCGCCGTCGTCTACGCCCACGGCGGCGGTCAGGTGGCCGGCACCCTCGAGCACTACGACCGCAGGATGCGCGTCTACGTCGCCGAGACATCCGTCCCCATCCTGTCAGTCGGCTACCGCGTGGCCCCCGAGGGAAAAGGCCAACAGCTCAGCGAGGACGTCTTCGCCGGGGTGATGTGGCTGATCGAGCACGCCGACCGGCTCGGGGTGGATCATGCCCGCATCGCTGTGATGGGTGACAGCGGCGGCGGCGGACTCGCGGCGGCGACTGCCGTGATGGCGAGGGATCGTGGAATCACGATCGCCCAGCAGATCCTGATCTACGCCATGCTCGACGACAGGGTCGCCACCGCCAGCGAGGCGCTCGCGCCCTTCCTCGCATGGACCGCGACGATGAACGCGACCTCCTGGAACGCCCGCGCCGACGGCCCGGTCTCGGAGACGACTTCTCCCGCGCGCCTGATCGACGCCCGTGGCCTGGCGGCCGCCTACATCGAGGTCGGCGATCTCGATCTCATGCGGAACGAGAGCATCGCCTACGCGCAGAAGCTGGCGGCCGCCGATGTTCCTCTCGAGCTCCACGTTCATCCCGGGACGCCGCATGCCTACGAATGGCTGAATGAGAGCGCAGCCGTGACCCAGCGCGCCCTGGCAGACCGCTACCGCGTCCTTCGCTCCCTGTGACGCGGGGAGACCAGCGGAACCGTTTTCGGTGTGGACGCGACGACGTCGGCGACGGCCCAGTTTCACAGCGTGCAGCAGAACCCCGGCGCGGAGGAGGCTGAGCCGGGTCTCGCCGGCGGCCGGTCGCGCGGCGGGAGTGAGCGCACGGGCGGGCCTACGCTCGACGTATGGCGAGTCGACCGGCACCGATCCCCGGTGACGCGGCCGACGGCTCGCAGCGGCGCATGCTCGTCGCCCTGCTCGCCGCGGGACTCGCGACGTTCGGGGAGCTCTACGCGGTGCAAGGGGTCCTGCCCCTCATCGCGCGGGACCTCGGCGTGACGCCGGCCGAGTCTGCCCTCACGATCTCCGTCGCTACCGGGGGACTCGCCCTCACCGTACTGCCGTGGGCGTCCGTCGCCGAGCGCATCGGCCGGTTGCGGGCGATGCGGATCGCGCTCCTCGCGTCCGCCGTGCTCTCGGTGGTCGCGGCCGTCGCTCCCACGTTCGAGCTGCTCATGCTCGTCCGTTTCCTCGGAGGTGCCGCTCTCGGCGCGGTCCCGGCGCTCGCCGTCGCGTACATCCACGACCGCAGCACCGGGGCGGCGGCCTCGGTCGCGGCCGCCGCCTACGTGTCGGGCACGACGATCGGCGGTGCGGCGGGTCGCATCCTCGCAGGCCTGCTCTCGGAGGAGCTCGGGTGGCGGAGCGCCCTCCTCGTCGTCTCCGGGGTGAGTCTCGCGAGCGCGATCCTCTTCGTCGTGCTCGCGCCTCCCGCGGCCGTGCAGCGGCCCGCGGGAGTGGGGCTGCGTTGGCGCGAGAAGATCGGCCGGGCGCTCGCGGATCCGACCCTGCGCGTGCTGTTCGCCGTGACCGTGCTCCTCGTGGGCGTCTTCGTGGCCGTGTACAACTACCTCGGGTTCCGGCTCGAAGCGCCGCCGTTCCTCATCCCGCCGGCGCTCGCGTCGCTCATCTTCCTCACCTACCTCGCGGGGACGGCGTCGTCTCGCGTGGCGGGGTGGTGGAGCACGCGACTCGGCCGCCGCTCGGTGGTCCTCATCGGTCTGGGGGCGATGGTCGTCGGGGTCCTCCTCATGCTGAGCGACTCGGTGCCGGTGCTGCTCGTCGGACTCGCCGCCTTGACGGCGGGCTTCTTCGGCTGCCACGCCACGGCCACGGCGTGGGTCGGGGCACGAGCGGAACGCGAGTGGCGCGGTCAGGCGAGCGCGCTCTACACGATCGCGTTCTACTCGGGATCCGCGATCGGGAGCTGGCTGCTCGGCCTCGCGTTCCAAGCCGGTGGATGGCCGCTGCTGTCCGGGCTCTCGCTCGCCGCGCTCACGGTCGTCGCGGCCGGGACCGCCTCCCTCCGGTCGGACGAGCGCTCACAGCCATGAGAAATCTGCCCCCTCCACATCCCGCCGTCGAGGGGCGGACGCCGCCGCGATCGCGGCATAGCCTGACGGGGGAGGTTCACATGCCGTTGCCGATCGAGGACTACGCACTGCTGGGCGACAGCCGGGGGGCCGCGCTCGTCGGCCGCGATGGATCGATCGACTGGTTGTGCGTGCCCCGGTTCGACTCCTCGGCCGTCTTCTCGGCGCTTCTCGGCGGTCCCGAGCACGGGCGCTGGGCCCTCGCACCGGTCGCGCCGGCGCAAGCTGATCGCTCCTACCAGAACGGCTCCGTCATCCTGCGCACCCGCTGGACCACTGGCAGCGGCGAGGCCGACACGATCGAGTTCATGCCCACCGACGGCGATACCTCGTCGGTCGTGCGGCGTGTGGTGGGCGTGAGCGGCACCGTCCGGTTCCGCCAGGAGCTCATCGTGCGTCCCGACTTCGCCGACATCGTGCCATGGGTGCGGCAGTTGCCACAGATCGTGGACGCACACCGTCTGCTCGCGATCGGCGGACCGGACGGCGTCCTCGTCACCGGCCCGAGGCTCCACGCCGACGGCACGCGCCACGCCGGCGACTTCGAGGTCGCGGCGGGTGAGACGGTCGACATCGTGCTGACGTGGTTCCCGTCGTGGCGCGAGGTGCCGGTCGCCGACGACGTCGATGTGCTGCTCGCCGACACCGTCGCCCGGTGGGCAGACTGGGAGCGCACGTGCACGCATGAGGGGCCGCACGGCGATCACGTGAGACGGTCGCTCACGCTCCTCCGTGCTCTCACGCACGACCGGACAGGCGGAATCGTGGCAGCGGCGACGACGTCGCTTCCCGAAGCGTTCGGCGGTTCGCGCAACTGGGACTACCGGTTCGTGTGGCTGCGCGACGCGTCGCTCACGGTCTCGACGCTGCTGCGTCACGGATTTCGCACTGAGGTCGAACACTGGCGGTCGTGGCTTCTGCGGGCGATCGCCGGCGATCCCGACGACGTGCAGATCATGTACGGGCTGGCGGGGGAGCGTGAGCTTCCGGAGCGAGTCGTCGCGCGGCTCCCGGGGTACGAAGGGGCGTCGCCGGTGCGTATCGGCAACGGTGCCGTCGAGCAGTTCCAGGCGGACGTGCTCGGCGAGACGCTCGTCTGCCTCGACGACGCGCGCAGCGTCGGCCTCGCCGACCCGCCCGAATCCTGGGCGCTTCAGCGCGCCCTCCTGAATCGGCTCGAACGCACCCGCACCGCCCCGGATAACGGCATCTGGGAGATCCGGGGCGAACAGCGGCACTTCGTGCACTCGCGCGCAATGGTCTGGGCGGGTTTCGACCGGGCGGTCCGGGGCGTTCGCGAGCACGGATTGCCGGGCGATGCGACGCGGTGGGAGGCGCTCCGCGACGAGGTGCGCGCCGACATCGATACACACGGCGTCAGCACGGCGCACGGCGGTTTCACGCAGTACTTCGGGACCGACGAGGTCGACGCGGCTCTCCTGCAACTTCCTCAGGTGGGGTTCTGCGCTCCCGACGATCCACGGATGCTCGCGACGGTCGAGCGCATCGAGCGTGACCTGATGCCCGACGGCTTCGTGCTGCGGTATCGCGCCGAGACGGGCGTCGATGGAGTCCCCGGAACGGAGAACCCCTTCCTGACGTGCTCGTTCTGGCTCGTCGAGCAGTACGCGCGGACGGGTCGCACGGCCGATGCCGAGGCACTCATGGGGCGCCTGCTCGCTGTCGCCAACGATCTCGGCATGCTCAGCGAGGAGTACGACCCGGCTGCGAAGCGGCAGGCGGGAAACACCCCGCAAGCACTGACCCACCTCGCCCTCATCCGCGCCGCCGACGCCCTCGCGGGCACCCTCCCCTCCTAGCCCAAAGGGTTACACCCGCGTGAGGGCGCCAGTTGGTACTCCCGCCCTCGAGTCGGAACTGGCGCCCTCGTCCCGCGTGCTCTCAGGTGGCGCTTCGCCGCTCGCCGCTTCGCCGCTCGCCGCATCGTCCGCTCGCCGCATCGTCCGCTTCGACCGCGTCGTCCGCGTCGACCGCGTCGTCCGCCCCGTCCGCCTCGACCGCGTCGTCCGCCCCGTCCGCCTCGACCGACACACGCTGCCCGTCCCGATCCCGCGAGGGCGGCACGTCGGTCATGAGGGCGCTAGATGTAGGTGGCGCCCTCGAACGGGTGTAGGGCTTTGGGGGGCCTGGGGGAGGGCGGGAGGGAGGAGGGGAGGGGAGGACAAGGAGTGGGCGGACGGCGTACGGCGCTGTTAGCATCACGACACCGACTTGATCCTTGAGGGAGGACTCGTCATGGGCAAAGACGCCAGGCGACAGAGCGACCCGTCCGCACGATCGAACCGGCGGGGAGATGTGCAGGCCCCCGCGGCGGGCGGCGAGGCCGAGCCCGTGGTCGTGCAGGACCCGGACCTTCCCCCCACCGCCCTCGACGAGGCCGAAGACACCCCAACGTGGACGCCGCCGAAGGTCATCGTGTGGGTGCTGATCGCGCTTCTCGGCGGCGTCGCGTGGACGATGCTCGCGCTCGTGCGCGGCGAGACCGTCAACGCAATCTGGTTCGTCTTCGCCGCGGTCTGCACCTACCTGATCGCCTACCGGTTCTACTCGAAGTTCATCGAGCGGAAGATCCTCCGGCCCGACGACCGGCGTGCGACGCCCGCCGAGTACAACCAGAACGGCAAGGACTTCGTGCCGACGGACCGCCGCGTCCTGTACGGCCACCACTTCGCCGCGATCGCGGGCGCCGGTCCCCTCGTGGGACCCGTGCTCGCCGCGCAGATGGGCTACCTCCCCGGAACGCTCTGGATCATCATCGGCGTGATCCTCGCCGGTGCCGTGCAGGACTACCTCGTGCTCTTCTTCTCGATGCGGCGCGGCGGCCGCTCGCTCGGCCAGATGGCGCGCGACGAGCTGGGTGTCGTCGGGGGAACGGCCGCGATCATCGCGACGCTCGCGATCATGGTCATCATCGTCGCGATCCTCGCGCTCGTCGTCGTGAACGCCCTCGGCGAGAGCCCGTGGGGCGTCTTCAGCGTCTCCATGACCATCCCGATCGCCCTCTTCATGGGCGTCTACCTCCGCTACCTCCGGCCCGGGCGGATCACCGAGGTGTCGATCATCGGTTTCGTGCTCCTCATGTTCGCGATCGTCGCCGGCGGCTGGGTCGCCGAGACCGAGTGGGGTGCCGCGGCCTTCACCCTCGACCGCACCGTCATCGCGGTCGGCATCATCGTCTACGGCTTCATCGCCGCGATCCTCCCCGTGTGGCTGCTGCTCGCGCCCCGCGACTACCTGTCGACGTTCATGAAGATCGGAACGATCGTCATGCTCGCGGGCGCGATCGTGCTCGTCCGCCCGGAGATCACCGTTCCGGCGTTCAGCGAGTTCGCCGGAGGGGATGCCGGTCCGGTCGTGAGCGGATCCCTCTTTCCCTTCCTCTTCGTCACGATCGCGTGCGGCGCGCTCTCCGGCTTCCACGCGCTCATCGCCTCGGGCACCACACCGAAGCTCATCGAGAAGGAGAGGCAGACCCGCTTCATCGGCTACGGCGGCATGCTCATGGAGTCGTTCGTCGCGATCATGGCCCTCGTCGCCGCGATCTCGATCGACCGCGGCATCTACTTCGCGATGAACTCGTCGGCCGCCGCGACGGGCGGCACGGTCGAGGGGGCCGTCGCGTTCGTGAACTCGCTCGGGCTCGCGGGCGTCGACCTCGCGCCCGAGGTGCTCACGCAGACCGCGGCGAACGTCGGCGAGGAGTCGATCGTCTCCCGGACGGGAGGCGCCCCGACGCTCGCCCTCGGCCTCGCGCACATCATGCAGCAGCTCATCGGCGGAACCGCGCTCATGTCGTTCTGGTACCACTTCGCGATCATGTTCGAGGCGCTCTTCATTCTCACGGCCGTCGACGCGGGAACCCGCGTCGCGCGGTTCATGCTGCAGGACACGTTCGGCAACATCGTCCCGAAGTTCCGCGATCCCGACTGGCGACTGGGGGCTTGGATCTGCACGGCCGTCATGGTCGCGGCGTGGGGAGCGATCCTCATCAGGGGAGTCACGGATCCGCTCGGCGGCATCAACACCCTGTTCCCGCTCTTCGGCATCGCGAACCAGCTGCTCGCGGCCATCGCGCTCGCCGTGTGCATGGCGATCGTCGCGAAGCGCGGCTACTTCCGCTGGTTGTGGATCGTGGTGGTGCCGCTCGCGTTCGCGGCCGTCGTGACGATCACGGCGTCAATGTTCAAGATCTTCTCGCCCGTTCCGGCGGTCGGATACTGGGCTCAGAACGCCGCGTTCCGCAACGCTCTCGAGACGGGTGAGGAGAGCTTCGGCACGGCGCCGACCCGAGCGGCGATGGAGGCGGTCGTGCGCAACACGACCGTGCAGGGCGTGCTGTCGATCGTGTTCGTGACGCTCGCCATCATCGTGATCGGGTTCGCGATCTGGCACACGGTGAAATCGATCCGCACCGGCGGAGGCCCGAGTTCGGAGGACCCCGCGGTCCCGTCGCGGCGCTTCGCCCCGTCGGGTCTCGTCGCGACGAAGGCGGAGAAGGACCTCGAGAAGCAGTGGGCCGACGTGGACGAGGACAAGCGACCCGCGCGGACGGGCCACTGATGCCGACGGCGTCGGGAGCCATGCGCGGGCCGGACGGGCGGGCGTCGGCTGGTCCGCCGGTCCGCGATGACGCCGCGCCGCTCGGCGTACTCGTGAGCGCGGGCGTCGTCCGCGGGTGGCGAGCGGTTCGGTGGTTCGTCACCTCGATGATGGGCGACACGGCGTATGCGACGTTCGTCGAGCACCAGCGACGAGAGCACCCGGGCGACCCGGTCCCGGACGAGCGGACCTTCTGGCGGGAGCGCTTCGCGGAGCAGGACAGGACGCCGGGGTCGCGGTGCTGCTGAGAGTGCCCGCGCTCCGCTTCGACCGAATCGGGAGGCGAGCCGGTCGTTCAGGAACCGGCTCGCCTCTCCACGGTTCGGCGCGGTAAGCCCAGCGCTCGCCGTGCTGCGGGAGGACGCACCCTCCGGCAGTGGCCGCTCCGCTCGCCGTCGGGAAACGGCCGGGTAGCGGAACGATCACAACACTGCCCGACGGATGCGGGACGGGTGGCGTTCGTCACCCGTCCGCATCATCCCCCGTGGGCGCGCGCGACGGCGCCGGGTGCTCCGGTCGCTGAGCCCGTCGAAGCGTCGACAGGCTCAGGCGCGGGCGACCTCGAGGACGACGACCGCCCACGAGAGCGGCGGCAGGGTCGCGCGGACGGCGCCCTCGACGATGTCGACGTCGCGGAGCGGCACGAGGCCGACGCGGTCCTGGTCGTCGACGACGTTCGCGGCCTTCCGGTCGCCGCCCTCGGGCACCGTCAGCACCTCGGCGGAGCGCACCGACGCGGCTCCGAGCCCGTGCAGGTCGACGGTCAGGTCGCCGGCCTCCTCGAGCGAGCGGTTCGCGAGGAAGAGCGCGATCGTCCCGTTCTCCTCGTCCCACGTCGCGGCCGCGTCGATCGCGTCGACGTCGCCGTACCGCTTCGTCGACACCGGCGACGAGTCGATCGCGAGACGGAGGACGCGCCCGCGTGCGAGCTGGGCGACGCGCGCGAACGGCCAGAAGATCGACTGCCGCCACGCGGGGCCGCCCTCCTCCGAGCGGATCGGGGCGATGACGTTGACGAGCTGCGCCTGGTTCGCGATCTTCACGCGGTCGCCGTGGCGGAGCAGGCTGTTGAGGAACGTGCCGACGACGACGGCGTCCGTGACGTTGTAGGTGTCCTCGATGAGCCGCGGGTGCTCGCGCCACTGACCCGCCGCCGTGATGACGTGCGGCTGGTCCTCCGTGTCGAGTCCCGACTGGTACCAGACGTTCCACTCGTCGAACGAGATGTTCACTTGCTTCGTGTGCTTGCCCGCCGCCTTCACCGCGTCGATCGTCGCGATGACGCCGTCGATGAACGCGTCCATGTCGACGGCCTCGGCGAGGAATGACGCGGCGTCGCCGTCGTGCTCCTGGTAGTAGGCGTGCATCGACACGTAGTCGACCTCGTCGTACGCGTGGGACAGCACCGTGTGCTCCCACGTTCCGAACGTCGGCATCTGCCGGTTCGAGGACCCGACGGCGACGAGCTCGATCGACGGATCGACGAACCGCATCGCCTTCGCCGTCTCCTGAGCGAGTCGGCCGTACTCCTGCGCCGTCTTGCCGC
The DNA here is from genome assembly GCF_004078635.1 of Labedella phragmitis. Lineage (GTDB taxonomy): Bacteria > Actinomycetota > Actinomycetes > Actinomycetales > Microbacteriaceae > Labedella > Labedella phragmitis. Next base: position 46,919 of record NZ_RZNB01000009.1, on the reverse strand, counting down.
CGATCTGCCACGGCCCGTCGAGCTCGTTGCCGAGGCACCACAGCTTGATGTCGAACGGGTCCTCCGCGCCGTTCTTCCGGCGGAGGTCCGACCAGTAGGTGCCGCCCGGGTGGTTCGCGTACTCCACGAGGGCGCGCGCTTCCTCGACGCCCCGCGTGCCGAGGTTGACGGCCTCCATGATCTCGACGTCGGCCTCACGCGCCCAGTCGACGAACTCGTGCAGGCCGAACGCGTTGGTCTCGACCGTGTGCCAGGCGCCGTCGAGGCGGCGCGGGCGCTTCTCGACGGGTCCGACGCCGTCCTCCCACAGGTAGCCGGACACGAAGTTGCCGCCCGGGTAGCGTACGACGGTGGGGCCGAGCTCGCGCACGAGCTCGAGCACGTCGCGCCGGAAGCCGCGGGAGTCGGCCTGCGGGTGACCGGGCTCGAAGATACCCGTGTAGACGCAGCGGCCCATGTGCTCGACGAAGGAGCCGAAGAGTCGGCGCGGGACCTCGGCGATCGTGAAGTCGCGGTCGATGGTGATGCGTGCGGTGGACATTGCTCTCCTCGGTACTGGATCTGTGTGCTGGCGGTGCTGAACGTGGTGGGGGTGGGGGTGGGGGTGGTGGGGGTGCTGGCGGTGGTGGTCGTGACGAGCGGGCGCGGCGCGGCGCACGCCGTCGCACACCGGTCGGCGGCGGAGGAGGCTCCGCGCCGACCGGCGGCGGACGGATGACGAGGGAACGGCGGGCTTACGTGCCGCCGAAGCCCGTGGTGGCGACGCCCTTCACGATCTGCTTCTGGAAGACCAGGAACACGGCGATGAGCGGCAGTGCGGCGAGCACCGCTTGTGCCATCACTTGCGCGTACTGGACGCCGTAGGCGCTGATGACCGTCTGCAGTCCGACGGGCAGCGTCATGAGCGTCGTGTCGTTGATGACGAGGAACGGCCACAGGAAGTTGTTCCACGCGCCGATGAACACGAAGATCGCGACGGCCGCGAGGATCGGGCGCGACAGGGGCAGGACGATCGACCAGAAGATCCGGAAGCGCCCGGCGCCGTCGACGCGAGCGGCGTCCTCGAGTTCGATCGGCACGCCGTCGAAGAACTGCTTGAGGATGAACACCATGGCGGGCACGACCACTTGCGGCAGGATCAAGCCCCAGTAGGTGTCGACCATGTTGAACGCGAGCATCTGGTAGAAGAGCGGGATGATGATGGCCTGCGGCGGAACGACGATCCCCGCGATGACCACGGCGAACAGCCACTTGCGCCCGGCGAAGTCTAGCCGCGAGAACGCGTAGGCCGCGAGGGCCGAGATCGCGAGGGTGATCGCCGTGATGACCGCGGAGGTCAGGAGGCTGTTGCCCGCCCACAACCACACGTTGCCTTGCGACATGATCGCGGTGAACGCGTCGGTCGTCGGCCCGCTCGCTCCGATCCAGCCGGGGTCTCCGGAGGCGGCGTCGGTCTCCGTCTTGAACGCCGTGGCGACGGCCCAGAGGAAGGGCAGCAGCCAGCCGATCGCGAGCAGCAGCAGCACCGCGAAGGCGGCGATGCGCAAGGGACCGAAGGGACGGTCGCCGGGCTTGTGCGGGTGCGCCTTCTCCTTGGCGGCCGGAACGGCGATGCTCCGGGTTGCGGTGACGGTCATCGCAGGTTCCTCCTCCGGGAGACGACGAGCGCTTGCGCGACGCCGATGACGACGATGAGGGCGAAGAAGATGTAGGAGATCGCTGCGGAGAATCCGAAGCGGTATCCGACGAATCCGGCCTCGTACATGTACTGGACGATGGAGCGGGTGGTGTCGCTCGAGACGCCGCCGAGCATCTGGTACGCCTGGTCGAAGAGCTTGAGCGAGGCGAGCACCTGCAGCATCACGATGAGGACCGTCGCCGGGCCGAGCTGCGGGATCGTGATCGACCAGAGCTGTCGCCACGGGCCGGCGCCGTCGAGCGACGCGGCCTCGTACTGCTGGGCTGGGATGTTCTGGAGGGCCGCGAGGTAGAGCAGGAAGTTGAAGCCCACCGTCCACCACACGGTCGCGATGACGATCGCGTACATGTTGGTGTCGGCGTTCTGCAGCCACGCGATCGGCTCCATCCCGAACGCCTCGAGGACGTTGTTCGCGGCTCCGATCTGCGGGTTGAAGATCCACACCCAGATCTGCGAGATGACGGTCGAGGCCAGCAGGAACGGCATGAAGAACGACAGCCGCCACAGCCACTGGCCGGGGATGCCTCGGTCGACGAGCACCGCCATGACGAGCGCGATGAGCACGAGGGGGATCGTGGAGAGCACCGTGAACCAGAGCGTGTTGCCCATCGACCGCCACATGGTGGGGTCTGCGAGGGCCTCGGCGTAGTTCGCGAATCCGACGAGGCCGCCGCCCGTGCCTGTGAGGGACTGGTCGGTGAAGCTCAAGTAGATGCCGTGGATGATCGGCCAGACGAGGAACAGGACGAACGCGATCATGAACGGGGCGAGGAACGCCCAGCTCACGAGCTGTTCGCGGCGGCCCTTCGCTTCGTGGCGGCCGGGGCCGGACGTGCCGGTGACGATGGCGCGCGTGCTGGCTCCCGTGGTGGGACCCTTGCCGGTGGCGCGAGCGGTCTGCGGTGCGGTGGTCACGATCCGAACGTCCCTTCGGGGTCTGCCGGGTTGGGTTTGGCGAGCAGACCGTCGACGCGGCGTCGGAAGTCGGTGATCGCGGCGGCGGGGTCGTTTCCGTTGAGGGGCACTCCCTGCACGGCGGCGCCGAATTCGCTCTGGAAGTTCGAGCCGGAGCCCGTGAACCACGCCGGCGGGTCGTACTGCACGTACTGGGCGGCGTCGGCATAGTTGGCCTGCGGCACGAGGTCCGCGTAGTCCGGCGACTCCGTGACGGGCAGGTAGGCCGGAATATGGCCCGCCTCCGCCCAGTCGAACGAGCCCTTCAGCAGGTCGGCGACGAACTGGTAGGTGAGTTCGCGCTTCCCCTCGTCCGGGCTCGTCTGGTGGGGGAGGACGAAGGAGTGCGAGTCCGCGTAGACCGCGTCGGTCCCGTAGAGGGTGGGGATGCGGCTCGCGTTGAAGGGCAGCTCGGCGGCCTGCATCGTGCGGAGCTCCCACACGCCCGTGAAGAGCATGCCGCTGTTCCCGGTGGCGAACTCGGCGACGGCTGTGCCGTAGTCGGCTTGCGCCGCGGCGATCTCCCCGTCGAGGAGCGTCTGCATGTAGGTGAGCGACTCGATGGCCGCGTCGTCGTCGAGTTCGCTCTTGCCGCCCTCCGGCGTCTCCATCGTGAGGCCGTGCTGCGTGTAGAGCGTGTAGAAGAGGCGCCACATCTGGGCGCCGTCGCCGAGGTAGCCGAAGGACAGGCCGTGGCCGGTCGACTCGGCCGCGACCGCCCGGGAGAGCTCGAGGAACTCCTCGGGGCTCGTCGCCGGGGTGAGATTCCCGTCGCTGTCGAGCACACCCGCGGCGTCGCAGATGTCCGTGTTGTACATCAGGACGAAGGGGTGGGCGTCGAGCGCGACGCTGTAGAGGTCGCCGCCCGCGTGTCCCTTCTCCCAGATGGGAGCGGGGAACGTCGACTCGTCGACGCCGAGCGACGCGAGCTTGTCGACGTCCCAGGGGTCGAGGAGACCGCCCGGTGCGTAGCCGGCGACGCGCGTCGCGTGCATGATCGCGACGTCCGGCGCACGGCCGCCCGCCGCCGCCATCGCGAGCTTCGTGTAGTACGGCGTGCCCCACGAGAGGACGGTCGGTCGCACGCGATACGCGCTCTGCGCCGCGTTGGCGGTGTCGAGGAGACCCGACATCGTCACGCCGTCACCGCCCGAAAGCAGATGCCAGAACTGCAGGGTCTGCGCTCCCGGGGAGCCCGGCCCGGTCGGGGCACATCCAGCGAGGAAGGCCGTTCCCGCGAGGGCCGCCGCCGTTCCCGCGAGCATCTGCCGTCGCGAAATGGGGGTTGATGGTGTCATGTCACTCCCTTGTGACTACGTCTACCTACGAACGGGATAAGCATTACATCGATGTAATGGGGTTGGCAAGTGGTTCGCCGGACAAGGCGAGATACCTGCCGTACGCCCGCATGCTGATCGTGCTTGTTTGAGCGTTTCGGCAGCTCTTGCGATTCCCGCAGATGCCATAGGATGCGCTTGTGATCGAGCTCAACGAAGCCCCAGTCGACGACGATCTTGTCCGGGCGCCGTATCGGATGCGCTTATCGCGGCTGACGATCGACAAGCTCGGCGTAAAGCTCTACGACCGGGCGAGCGCAGTCGTTGCCGAACTGATCGCGAACTCCTACGACGCTGATGCAGAGAAGGTGACGGTAACGCTCCCTCTCGGGACCGCCTTGGCCACAAAGGATGAGGGCGGCGAGGTCATCGACGGGGGATGGACGCTCACGGTGAGTGATGACGGTCATGGGATGGATCCGTCCGAAGCTCAGCGCTACTTTCTGTCCGTGGGGTCGGATCGCCGCACACGGGCGGTCGCCGGCAGTCGATCTCGGAAGAAGCAACGACCAGTCATGGGGCGGAAGGGGATCGGCAAGCTCGCGCCCTTTGGTATCTGTAAGCGCATTGAAGTGCGCTCGGCTGGCGGACCCCTGACGGATAACGGATACAGAGTCAGTCACTTCATTCTTGACTTCGACACCATCGTTCGGGACGAGGATGGTGACGTGCCGGTTTCTGCTGGTTCGGATGATCAAACCTGGGACGCGAAAAGCGGTACCACCGTGGTCCTAAGTGATTTCCTCCCGAAGCGGGTTCCGAACCGCGAGATTTTTGGACGCCAGGTCTCGCGTCGGTTCGCGCTTGCCCGAACCGACTTCACGATCCACGTCGTGGACTTGCGGGCGGGCGACGATGCGGGCAGCGACGCCGAGTTTGACATTGCGAAGTTTCAGGTCGAGGTAAACGAGGGCACCAGGATTGACGTGGCCAACCGCCCAGTCCCGTACGACGACATGGCGTTGCCTGTTACGGGTTGGTTGGCCTTCGGGAAGCAAGCGATTCGCGACGAAGAAGAGGCGGGAGTTCGAATCTACGCCCGGGGGAAGATCGTAGCGACGACACGGGATTTCGAGCAGCCCGCGGGCTTCACAGGTGAGTTCACAATGCGGTCCTATCTCGTGGGCGAGATACACGCGGAGTGGTTGGACGAAGACGATACCGAGGACCTTGTCCGGACGGACCGACAGGGGATCCTATGGGATTCCGAGTACGGTGAGGCGCTTCGGGCTTGGGGTGCCGCCTTAGTTAAAGAAATCGCGAAGGCGTCGGCGGGCCCGAGGCGGGAAGGTAAGACCAAGATCTTCCTGCGCAACTCAGCCTTGGAGAAGCGAGCCCGGGAGAGATACGGCGAGAACCCCGCCGTAATTTCTGCGGTCTTGGAGTTCGGCTCTAAGTTGGGAGGCCTTGCTCACGAGGACGAACTGGAAGATCAGGATTACATCGACGACCTCACTGACATCGTCCTCTTGGTCGGGCCTCACCAGGCCCTTATTCGCTCGTTCCAAGCGATTGCAAGACTCGAGGATAAGACCGTAGAGCAACTGATCCCGCTCTTCACTCACACGAGGACCGCCGAGTTAGCAAGCTACGCGCAAATCGCTTCCGAGCGCGTTGATGCCGTTGAAGAGTTGAAGCAGGTGCTCGCGAAGGACGATGTCGTGGAGGCCGACTTGCAACAGCTGATCTCGGGTGCTCCGTGGTTGATCCGGCCCGACTGGTCGGTAATAAGCGAGAACCAGGCATTGAAGACTTTCCGTGACAGGTTCGCCGCATTCTGGAAGCAGCACTACGGCGAGGAGATCGACATCGCCATCAGCTATGAGCGCAAGCGGCCCGACTTCACTCTCGTTCACCTCGGTCGACAGCTTCACGTTGTGGAGCTGAAGAAGCCCGGGCATGACTTTGGTGATGCCGACTACGGTCGTCTCGAGAACTACTTGGAGGCCTTCGAGCAGTTCTTCGAGGAGCATAAAGCTCTAGGCGCTAACTTTCCCGACGGATGGGTGATCGATCTGATCGCCGACGGGATCAATATTCGTGACACGACTAAGCGTCGAGCCTTCGGCTCCGCTGCTACCAGTGGTCAGGTTGTACGACGAACGTGGAGCGACTTCTTGGGGGCTGCCGTAGTCGCGCACGAACAGTTCTTGGATGCCCATGACGAGGCGAGAAAAGTGGTGAACACTGAGAACTCGCAAATCTCCTCATCATGACGCCGCTTTCTAGCTGCGTCCCGGTTCGTCCAAGCCGTGGGTGGGCGCGGTTTGTGATGATCTCGAGCGGAACTGGTGCCGATTTGCGTCTCGTCTTCCGAGAGGCTGTGGTTTGAGAGTTGCTCGACGGTCGACCCGCATGAGCCGTCTCCGTCGGAGGCTCGGGATAATCTGAAACCATGCCTCAAGACCGACAGCCTCATCATCAGAACAGTTGCGGATCGCGGTGACGGCCTCGAGGGATGGTCGCTCCCAACCGATTTGTAAGGTTTCGAGAACGCGTCGAGGAGAGCTGTGAAGGCCATCAGTTTGTTTTCCAACTGCGGTGCTGGCGACATTGGATACTCCCAGGCCGGTTTTGATTTCCGGGTGATGGCTGAGCTGGACCCTGATCGGTTGGCCGTTGCGCTTGCGAACCATCCTGCAGCCACCGGAATCCCTGGCGACTTGCGGAAGACCTGGCCGGACGCCGTCGCCGCCTGGAGATCGCTTGAGGGTTCAGAACGGCCGGATTTATTGGCCGCGTGTCCGCCATGTCAGGGCATGAGCAGCGCTCGAAGCGGTCTTGGTAGCCATAAAGACCTCGAGGCGGGCGGCAGGGATCCGCGAAACCTGCTTGTGACAGTGATCGAATCGGTTGCACGGGAGCTTCGACCGCGCGCTATCGTTGTCGAAAATGTGCCCGCTTTCCTGACGCGTCAAGTCCCTAATCCCCTCGATGGAACACCGATTAGCGCTGCTCGCCTACTCATTGAGGCGCTGCGAGACGAGTACAAGGTTTTTGCGATGGTCGCTGATCTCGCTGATTGGGGAGTCCCTCAAACCCGGAAGCGTGCCTTCCTCACTTTGATACGTCGAAATGAGAAAGCAGAGCGCCCGGGTTCTACGCCGTTCCCCGCGCCAACCCATGGCGGCGCTCGTCCTCGGGTGTCAATCACCGAGGCACTTGGGCAGCTCGGTGCTTCAGTACTTGACGCTCGCGACCCTGGTGCAGCATCGGACCCGGGCAATCCCATGCACTTTGTCCCAGTATGGACGGAGCAGCGATACATGATGGTTGAGGCCATTGCGCCCAATTCGGGCAAAGGGGCTTGGGAGAATGATGTTTGTCCTCGGTGCGGGGCTACCTCCCACGACCGGGACGCAGCGCTGTGCGCTCGTTGTGATACTCCTTTGCTCCGGCCGGTTGTCCGAGACGGAAACGGCTGGCGTCTCATCAAAGGTTTCCGTAACAGTAGCTACAGCCGCATGCGAGCTGACATGCCGGCAGCGACCATCACTACTGCGAGTGGTCGCGTTGGCAGCGATAAGACTATTCACCCTTGGGAAAACCGCCTGCTCAGCCCCTATGAATGCGCATATCTGCAAACGCTTCCCGCTGATTTCCGCTGGGGGGACGCACTTGAACGATGGGGTCACACCCGTGTACGCGAGATGATCGGGGAAGCTGTGCCCCCAAGATTCACGCGGTTACACGGGCAAGCCATCCGGGCCTTCCTCGGGGCCGCCGATAGTGACGAGATCGATCTGTTGGATGACGAGGAGAAGCGTGTGCGGCGCGCTCACCAGCTAATCGACGTGAGCGATCAGAATGGACAAGCAAAGGAAGATTTGTAAGACCGGTCAGGCACCCGCACATTTCTAAGCCTTAATCGCGTTAAGCGAAGCGCAAAGGTCAGCTATGCGCTGTTTGCGGACGCGCCGGACTGCGACATCTTTGCTGTCATCTAATCCGGACTAGGCTCGAGCGGATGTCCTCCGCCGGAACACCCGTGCCCTCCTTCGCCCTCGAAGCGGCAGGCGCCGACGGCGCGACCCGCGACGGGTTCATCCGCGTGCGGGGTGCGCGGGAGAACAACCTGCGCGACGTGGACGTCGACGTGCCGCGCGACAGCATCGTCGCGTTCACCGGGGTGTCGGGGTCGGGGAAGACGTCGCTCGCGTTCGGGACGATCTTCGCGGAGGCGCAGCGGCGGTTCCTCGAGTCCGTCGCTCCCTATGCCCGGCGGCTGATCGCGCAGGGGAACACCCCGCACGTCGACTCCATCACGGGGCTCCCGCCGGCCGTCGCGCTGCAGCAGCGGCGCGGGGCGCCGAGTTCGCGCTCCACCGTCGGCACGCTCACGACGCTGTCGAACTCGGTGCGCATGCTCTACTCGCGCGCCGGCCGGTACCCGGAGGGTGCCGAGCGGCTCGAGTCCGACTCGTTCTCGCCCAACACCGCGGTCGGCGCGTGCCCGCGGTGCCACGGGCTCGGGATCGCGCACGAGGTCACGGAGGCGTCCGCGGTGCGCGACGACTCGCTCAGCATCCGCGACGGCGCCATCACCGCGTGGCCGGGAGCGTGGCAAGGGAAGAACCTCCGCGACGTGACCGCCGTGCTCGGGTACGACATCGATCGGCCGTGGCGCGAGCTGTCGCGCGAGGACCGCGACTGGCTCCTCTTCACCGAGGAGCAGCCCGTCGTCGAGGTGCACCCGCAACGCGACCGCGTCGCGAAGCCCTACAAGGGCCGGTTCTGGAGCGCCCGCCAGTTCGTGATGCACACGCTCGCGGACTCGCAGAGCGAGTCGCAGCGCACGAAGGTGCTGCAGTTCGTCGAGTCCGGGCCGTGCTCGCTGTGCGGGGGGAGCGGGCTGACGCGCGCGGCGCTCGCCGTGACCGTCTCCGGGCGCACGATCGCCGAACTCAACCGGCTGCCGCTCACCGACCTCGCGGACGTGCTGCGGCCCATCGCGTCCGTCGAGCACGCCGCCACTGCCACCTCGAAGGCGTCGTCGGGGGAGGGGACGGAGGTCGCCGTCACGATCTCGCGCGATCTGCTCTCGCGGGTCGAGGTGCTCACCGGTCTCGGCCTCGGCTACTTGAGCCTCGACCGCGCGACCCCCACGCTCTCGCCGGGTGAGATGCAGCGGTTGCGCATCGCGACGCAGCTCCGTTCCGGCCTCTTCGGCGTCGTCTACGTGCTCGACGAGCCGAGCGCCGGACTCCACCCCGCCGACGCCGAACCGCTCATCGAGGTGCTCGAGGGACTGCGCGCGAGCGGCAACAGCGTCTTCGTCGTCGAGCACAACATGGACATCGTCCGCCACGCGGACTGGATCGTCGACGTCGGGCCTGGTGCCGGTGCGAACGGCGGCGACGTCCTCTACAGCGGACCCGTCGACGGGCTCGCCGAGGTCGACGCGTCCATCACGCGGCGCTTCCTCCGGCCCGCCGAGCCGAGCGGCCCGCCGTCGACGCCCCGTGTTCCGGTCGACCGGCTCGAGCTGCGCGACGTGACGCTCCACAATCTCCGCGCGCTCGACGTCGACGTGCCGCTCGGGGTCCTCACGGCGGTCACGGGGGTCTCGGGCTCCGGCAAGTCGACGCTCGTCGGTCGCGTGCTCGCCGAGCGCGCGACGGAGCACTCGCTCGTCAGCCGCGTGGTCCAGGTGGACCAGAAGGCGATCGGCCGGACCCCGCGCTCGAACCTCGCAACGTACACGGGACTCTTCGACGCCGTGCGCGCGACGTTCGCCGCGACCGACGAGGCGCGCGCTCGCGGTTGGTCCGCCGGGCGGTTCTCGTTCAACGTGGCCGGCGGCCGCTGCGAGGTGTGCCAGGGCGAGGGCTCCGTCTCGGTCGAACTGCTCTTCCTCCCGGGCAGCTGGGCGCCGTGCCCCGAGTGCCACGGCTCCCGCTACAACCCCGAGACGCTGGAGGTGCTCTGGCGAGGGGCGACGATCGCGGAGGTGCTCGCGATGACCGTCGACGAGGCCGCGGAGTTCCTCGCCGACGTGCCCGCAGCCTCCCGCGGACTCGAGACGCTCCGGCAGGTCGGCCTCGGCTACCTGCGGCTCGGCCAGCCGGCACCGCAGCTCTCCGGCGGCGAAGCGCAGCGCATCAAGCTCGCGACGGAACTGCAGCGTGCACGCACGGGTCACACGCTCTACCTGCTCGACGAACCGACCTCGGGACTCCACCCCGCGGACGTCGAACTCCTCGTCGAGCAGTTGTCGCGCCTCGTCGACGCGGGGAACACGGTCGTCCTCGTGGAGCACGCGATGAGCGTCGTCGCGGCGGCCGATCACGTCATCGACATGGGTCCGGCGGGCGGCGACGAGGGCGGTCGGGTTGTCGCCGCAGGAACCCCCGCGGAGGTCGCGGCGTCGACAGCGAGCCGCACGGCCCCGTATCTCGTGGTGCAGCTCGGGGGGAATCCCTTCGGTCTCTGAGGTCGTCGAAGGGCCCCACTCCGAGAACGCTTCGACAAGCTCAGCGACGGAGAACGCATCGACAGGCTCGGCGACCGGCGTGCTCGAGGACCAGCCACCACCCGGACGCGGTCTAGCGTGCTGCCGTCCCGCCGCCCACAATGGGGACATGCACGAGGTCCCCGGCGCGAGCGCGCGCGATCTGCCCGCTCCGGCCAGCCCCGAGGAGGTCGCCGCTCGATTCGGGCGGCCCGTGTTCGGGCTCGTCCCGCAGCCTCACGTGAGGGAGCTCGACGTGCTGTCGACCGTCGCGACCGGCGAGGAGCTCAGCGAGGTGTCCGTCTCGTACTCCTTCCTCGCCGAGCCGGGCGACCCGACGGATCCGCGGAATCTCGTGCCGACCGTCCGCGACATCGACGGGTGGCTCGAGAAGGCCGAACGGGACGGGCAGCCCGAATGGTTCGTGCGCGGGCTGCAGTCGATGCGGTTCCCGATGGTCTGGGAAGCGGTGCGGACGACGACGCGAGTGGACCCGTGGGCTGCGACGACGGCCGAGCGCCTCGCCGCGCACATGGAGCACGTGCTCCTCAACACAGCCGACGAGCGCCAGCGACGTGACGACTCCGGCATCCCCTCCCTCGACGCGGGAGTGACCGCGGCTCACGCTCTGCCCGCGAACGTCGCGGTCGACGGCGCCGAGCGCCCGGGTATCCAGATCGACACCGACGCGACCGTGATCGGGCCGAGCGCCTCGACGTGCGGCTCGTCACGCGGTGGGGCGCTGATCATGCGCGCTGACCGCGGTGTCGACCCGATGCCGTTCCCCCTCGTCGGCGACCCCCTCGTCGACGACAGGCGCGGGGAACCGACGCCGGGTCGTCTCATCGCGGCCATCGCGGCGACGGCCCTCCTCTTGTGGGTCGCGCTGACGATCGGGGGACAGGCGGCCGTCGTCCTGATGTTCGGGGGGATGGTGGGTCTCGCGGTGCTCGCGGTCGCGGTCGCGGTGGCATGTGCCACGGTGGCGATCGTCCTCTCCGCGTTGACGGGCCGGCGTCGCATCGGAGCCGCCATCGCCGTGACCCTGCTCGCCTTCGTCGCGACGGCCGTCGGCCTTGTCGGTTTCGGCAGCATCCCCATGATCTGGGTTGGCTTCGAGCTCGTGCACCTCATCGTCGCCGTGCTGAGCGCCCTCGTGCTCGGGCTGTTCCTCGAGCCGCTCTGGCTGCGGATCGTGGGGGCGCTCAGTCTCGTGGCGCTCATCGTCGCGGGTGCCGTGCTCCTCGCGCCCGAAAACGCCGAGCCCGAGCCCTCCCCGGACGCCCTGCAGGCCCAGGTGAACTTCGAGTACTTCATCGAGAACGGGACCTATCCGATGGTCGCGGACCTCCCCGGTGCGACGCTCGCCGGTCACCCGGCCACGGGCGAGTTCGCCCACACGCTCATGATCACCGAGGACGGCGGGGTGCTCGACATCGTCCGTGAGGCGGCGACGACGAGCAACCCCGACATCACCCCCTGCTGGTACCTGATCCGCGAGACCCTGCCCCTCGAGCAGACCGACACTCTCGCCGACTACGCGTCCTGGTGCGTCAAGGAGGGCGACGTGTGGCGGATGGTCGACGGCACGGGCCTCGCCCGGATGGAGGACGGCGACCTCATCGCCGTCCGTCCCGCTTTCGACCCCGACGTCGCGAACGTCGGCGGTTCCCGACCGGCGAACGCCGACGAGATCGCGGCAGCGTGGGCGACGCTGCGACCGATGACGGAAGCCGAGGTGCGCCGGCACGTCCAGTGGCCGGGTGTGGAGTGACGGTGGATCGACGCACTCGCAGGCTCTTCTTCGTCGGAGCGCTGCTCTACGTCGCGGGAACGGGATTCAATCTGCTCGGGCAGTTCGGGGAGGTCCGCTGGGCGGTCATCGTGGCGATCGTCCTGTGGGTCGTCGGAGCGGGCGCGGTCCTCGTCGCGGCGACGCGTTTCGTCAGTGGTCGCCGCAAGCGGTGAGCCGCTCTGGCGTGCCCGGCGACTCCGAGAATCTCCTGTCGCGCGATCGCCGCATGCGATGAAATGGTCGCATGTTCATCGAGAGCCTCACCGGCAGCCACTGGGATCTGCGTCACGTGGTCAACTACCGTCGTAACGACAAGACCGGCGGGTACCTCCTGCTGTTCCCGGTCGACGGTGGCAACGTCAAGATCGCGCCGGATCACCCGCAGTTCCGGCAGATCGAGCACTACCTGATGTCATCGACGCTCGGACCTGATCAAGCCGTCTGAGGGACGGTTCGTGGCGGGGCGCCCGGCGCCTCCGTCGGAGGCCGCCCGCTCACGGGCTCGGTGTGCCCGTTCACGGTTTCCCGGTCGAGCGTGGTGCTCGCGGAGTTCGACGACCGCTACCGGCCGAAGCCGTCCATCCCGTTCTGGCCGGGCCTCGCGAAGGAGAACCGAGGGACCTTCATCGCCGACCGGTACGTGCTGCCGTGGGTCTACTGGAACCTGATCCTGCAGGGCCGCGCCTGACTCGATGAAGGCGTCTCAGTCGCCGGTGCTCGCCCGGACGATCAACTCGTAGGGCACGGTGACGGAGCGCGCGGGGGCCGTGCGCTCCGTCATCCGCCGGTTGAGGAGCGACAGCGCCTCCTCCGCGACCCGGCGCAGGTCGAAGCCGATCGTCGTGAGGGCGGGACTCGAGAACCGCGCCATCTCGACATCGTCGAAACCGGTGACGAGGACGTCGTCGGGGACACGCTTTCCATGAGTGGCGAGGCTGTGCAGGACGCCGAGGGCGAGCGTGTCCGTGAAGGCCACGACGGCGTCGAACTCCACGCCGCTCGCGATGAGGCCGTCGACGGCGGCGGCCGCCGAGGGGGTGGTCCAGGGGAGCGGGTTGATCTCGAGCCGCGGATCCGGCTCGATGCCGGCATCGCGGAGAGCGTCACGGTAGCCGTCGAGGCGCAGCCGGCTCGCGGCCGTCTCCTTCTCGGGATTCTCGTCGCCGCCGATCGCCGCGATCCGTCGCGCCCCGCGCGAGATGACGTGCCGCGTGATGTCGCGAGACGCGGCGCGGCTGTCCACGATGACGTGATCCGTGACGCGCTGCTCGACCTCGCCGATGAGCACGACGGGCGGAAGGTGGTCGGCGTACTCGACGGCGCTGTCCTCCACGCGGATGGGGTTGAGGATCAGCCCGTCGATCAGGTGCGCCCGCGCGCGCGAGAGCAGCTCGACCTCCCGACCGGGCTCGGCGCCCGTCTCCTCGACCTGCACGGCGAGGCCCCGCTCGTGGGCCACCTCGACCAGGTCGTGCAGGAGTTCGGCCGAGTAGGGGGTCGCGAGGTCGGGCAGCGCGACCGCGATCGTGCCTGACCGCCCGTTGCGCAGGCCCCGAGCGCTGAGGTTGGGGACGAAATGGAGCTCCGTCATCGCGGCCTCGACACGCTCGACGGTCTCGGGCCGCACGAAGACCGTGCCGGTGACGACATTCGACACGGTTTTCGGAGAGACTCCCGCGAGCGCGGCGACATCCTTCATCGTCGCGCGCGCCCGTCCTGCCATGTGCTCAGGATAGGGGAGGGGTGCTGGCGCGTGCTCGGCGCCCGTGCTCCGACGCGATCGGTGGTCGTCGCTCCGGTGTTAGCGTGGACGACGCGGCCTCGATGCCGACCGCACGGGCGGTCAGGAGCAGTCTGTCGGGGTACTGCAGCCGCCGAATCACAGGAGCTTCTTCGTGCCACTCAACGTCATCCATGTCGGCCTCGGTGGTTGGGGAGGCAACTGGGCCCGGCTCGCCATCCCGCGGGTGCCGGACGTCGACGTCGTCGCGGTCGTCGACATCGACGCGAAAACCCGAGCGGACGTCCTCACGGCGATGAAGCGCCCGGATCTGCCGGACTTCGCGTCGCTCGCCGAGGCGCTCGACGGCGTCTCCGCCGATGCCGTCGTCATCACCGCACCGGCCGTGACCCACGTGCCGCTCGCCCTCGAGGCGCTCGATGCCGGGAAGCACGTGCTCGTGGAGAAGCCCTTCGCCAACACCGTCGAGGAGGCCGCCGTCGCGGTGCGCCGGGCCGCGGAGAAGAATCTGGTCCTGCAGGTCAGCCAGAACTACCGCTTCTATCCGGCGCCGCGCGCGGTGCAGCGATTGCTGGCAGCCGGCGAGATCGGCGAGATCTCGGCGATCAACATCGACTTCCGCCAGTGGGACAACGACGCTCCGAAGACGACGCACCGGCACTACCGCTTCCCGCACCCGCTCATCAACGACATGGCGATCCACCACTTCGACCTGCTCCGCAAGACGACCGGTCAGGAGGCCGTGAGCGTCTACGCGAAGGTGGGCGATCCGTCCTTCAGCCGCTACGACGAGGAGGCCTCCGCCGTCATCGTCATCGAGATGGAGTCGGGTCTCGTGGTGAGCTACCGCGGCAGCTGGGTGAGCCGTGGCGCGCCGACGGCGTGGGCGGGGGAATGGGCGATCGACGGGGAGAAGGGGCAGATCGAGTTCACCAGCCGGCTCGGTGACAACCCCGACGGTGACAGGGTGTCGCTCCGTCGCCCCGGAGGCGAGCCCGTCGCGGTCGATCTCGAAGACATGCCGCTCTACGGGCGGTCCGCCGGGCTGCAGCACTTCGCGCGGTCGATCGCTTCGGGCACCGCGCCCGAGACGTCCGGAGCCGGAAACCTGGGGAGTCTCGCGCTGATGGAGGCGGCGGCGCGTTCGGCCGCGTCGGGTCGCACGGAGCCCGTCATCATCCCGGAGGTCTGACCGACGACCGTCCGATCAGGGCACCGCAACGTCCTCAGGCGGTGGTGATCCGCGCGAGAACCGTGGTGGGGGAGACGGGGTCGCCGGGAGACGGGGCGTCGTCCGCGAGCTCGGCGGTGCCGGCGACGGGAGCTGTGACCGTCGTCTCCATCTTCATGGCCTCGATGACCGCGATCGTGTCGCCCTTCTCCACGGCGGCGCCGTCCTCGACGGCCCATCGCACGAGGGTGCCGGCCATCGGTGCGAGGACGTCGCCGTCGGCGGCAGCAGCGGACGGACTCGTTCCCGCGGTGGAGGCGGAAGCCGAGCCGGAAGCCGTCCCGCCACCGAGCGCGACGGCACCCGCGAGCGACGAGGGCAGCCGCAGGCTCAACCGCTGGCCGTCGACCTCGATCCAGGAGGAGACGACGTCGGGCCCGACCGGCTCCTCCGCGAGCGCTTGCGGCGGCGTGCGGTCCGCGAACGTCGTCTCGATCCATTGCGTGTGTACGGCGAAGCCGTCCTGGGCGGTGAATTCGGCGTCGTCGAGCACGGCCCGGTGGAACGGCAGGACCGAGGCGACACCCTCGATGCGGAACTCGCGGAGCGCTCGCCGTGCCCGCGTGAGCGCGGCGTCCCGATCGACCCCCGTGACGATGAGCTTGGCCATCATCGAGTCGAAGTTCCCGGACACGGCGGAGCCCGACTCCACGCCCGTGTCGAGCCGCACGCCCGGACCCGTCGGCGGCGCGAACACGGAGATCGTGCCGGGAACGGGGAGGAAGCCGCGCGCCGGATCCTCGGCGTTGATGCGGAACTCCAAGGAGTGCCCGCGCGCCGCTGGTGTCTCGGTGATCGAGAGCGGCAGTCCCGCCGCGATGCGCAACTGCTCACCGACGATGTCGACGCCCGTCGTCTCCTCGGTGACGGGGTGCTCCACCTGAAGTCGCGTGTTCACCTCGAGGAAGGAGAGCAGGCCGTCGACGCCGAGGAGAAACTCGACTGTCGCCGCGCCTCGATAATCGGCGGCCGCGCAGATATCGCGGGCCGCGGTGTGCACACGCTCGCGCTGCTCGTCGGTGAGGAACGGCGCCGGCGCCTCCTCCACGAGCTTCTGACTGCGGCGCTGGAGCGAGCAGTCGCGCGTGCCGAGGACGACGACGTTGCCGTGGTCGTCCGCGAGGACCTGCGCCTCCACGTGCCGGGGTCGCTCGAGGTAGCGCTCGACGAAGCACTCACCGCGACCGAAGGCTGCGACGGCCTCGCGGCCGGCGGCCTCGAACAGCTCGGCGACCTCGTCGAGGCGTCGCGCGACGCGCATCCCACGACCGCCGCCGCCGAACGCCGCCTTGATCGCGATCGGCAGACCATGCTCCTCCGCGAAGGCGACGGCCTCGGACGGGTCGGCGACAGGATCCGTGGTGCCGGCGATGAGCGGCGCCCCGACCGACTCCGCGAGTCGCCGCGCCGAGATCTTGTCACCGAGGAGTTCGATGCTCTCGGGACTCGGACCGACCCACGTGAGACCCGCATCGCGCACCGCTCGAGCGAAGTCCGCGCTCTCGCTCAGGAAGCCGTAGCCCGGGTGCACGAGGGTCGCGCCCGAGGCGAGCGCGGCCGCGAGGACCTTCTCGGCGTCGAGGTAGGTCTCCGCGGCGGTGACGCCGTCGAGGCCGTACGCCTCATCCGCGAGGCGGACGTGTAGCGCGTCTGCGTCGCCGTCGGCGTACACGGCGACGGAGGCGTAGCCGTGATCGGCGCAGGCCCTCGCGATGCGGACGGCGATCTCGCCGCGATTCGCTATGAGGACCTTCTGGGGGGCGTGGGCGTTCATCGGTGGTCCGTTCCTGCTTGCTCGGGCTCGTCGTGCTCGGGATTCGTGTCGCTTCTCGGGTCGCTCCCGCCGTCGGCCGCTTCCGCGGGCCCGCCGATCTCGTGGAACGGCCCGACGACACGGAAGCGCACGCGCGATCCCACCGGGAGCTGCCCGGCGAGCGGGACCTGGTCGGCGACGACAGCCCCGATCACGGGGTAGCCGCCCGTGAGGGGGTGGTCGGCGAGGAAGAGCACGGGCTGGCCGTTCGGAGGGATCTGGAGGGCACCGGCGACGCACCCCTCGCTCGGCAGCTCGTCCGTGCGTTCGCGCTCGATCGGGGTCCCGGCGAGGCGGACGCCGACGCGGTTCGACTGCGGGGTGACGTCCCATACCTGTCCGGTGAGGGCGGAGACCGCGTCGGCGCTCAGCCAATCGGTGCGAGGACCGAGCACGACATCGAGCACGGTCTCCTCGCCCGCTCGCGGCAGCGCGCGGGCGGGGGCCGACTCGACCATCACGGAGGGGGCGCCGACGGTGGGCCGCACGCCGAGGAGCCGCCCGGCCGTCACGGGCGCGGGGCCGACGGCCGAGAGTGCGTCCGTCGCGAGGCTGCCGAGGACGGGCTCCTCCGCGAAGCCGCCGCGGACGGCGAGGTACGCTCGCACGCCGGCGGTTGCCATTCCGAGCTGAAGTTCGTCGCCGTCGTCGAGCGCGATGGCGGTGTGCAGGGGCGCTGAGCGTCGCGAGCCGTCGCGCCGGACGAGCGTGAGGGGGACGGCTGCGCCCGTGACGGCGACGACCTGGGGTCCGTGTGCCCGCAGCTCGAGTCCCCCGACGACGACCTCGAGGGTCGCTTCGGTCGTGTCGTTCCCCACGAGCCGGTCGGCCGCGCGCAACGACACCGGGTCGAGGGCGCCGGACGCCGAGACGCCCATGCTCGTGAAGCCGGTGCGCCCGAGATCCTGGAACGTCGTCTGGAGTCCCGCCTTCAGGACCTCGAGCCCGACGAAGCCCGCGACGTCGTCGTCCTCGCGCGCCTTCGCCGCCGCGTTCTCGCCGCTGTCGGTCGCGGTCGCCGCCACCGACACCGATGCCCTCTCGGTTCCCACGAGGTCGAAGCGCACGCGATCGCCGGGCTCGAGGAACGCCGGGCGCTCCCGCGCGAGGTCCCACATCGGCAGGTCCGTCGTCCCGATGAGCTGCCAGCCGCCCGGGCTCTCGCGGGGGTACACGCCGCTGTAGGTGCCCGCGAGTGCGACCGAACCGGCGGGGATGCGCGTCCGCGGCGACGACCGTCGGGGCACGTCGAGAAGCGGATCGCCTCCCGTGAGGTACGCGAACCCCGGTGCGAAGCCGACGAACGCGACGGCGTACTCCGCGTCCGCGTGCCGGCGTACGACCTCATCGGCCGCGACACCGAGCAGCTCGGCGACAGCGGACAGGTCCTCGCCGTCGTAACGGACAGGGATGCGGCGGAGCGTGGCCTCGCGCGCGGCGAGGGCGTCGAGCGGGCGCGATCTCACGTCGCGCGCGAGCGCTTCCGCCGACACGGCCGAGGGCCGGAACGCGACGAGCAGCGTGCGGGCGCCGGGCACCACGTCGACGACGCCCGCGACCGGATCGGCCTCGAGCGACGCGACGAGCGCGAGGGTCTCGTCGAGATCGGCGAGCTCGACGAGGACCGCATCGTCGCGGACAGGTAGGACGCGCACGCTCACGAGCGCCCGACGCCTCCGAGCGGTGCCGCTCCGGCATCCTTGACATCCAGGGCGGCGAGACCCTGCTGCTCCGTTCCCTCCGACGTGGCCGGGCGTGCGCCGCCGAGCTCGGGCGCGAACGCCTCGATGCCGATCCCGGCCTCGGTGAGGGCCGCGCGCACGCGGGCCGCCATGTCGGTCGCGCCCGGGCTGTCACCGTGGACGCACAGCGAATCGGCCCGCACCGAGACGACGCTGCCGTCGATCGCGGTCACGGTGCCCTCCGTCACGAGGGTCACCATGCGTCGGGCGATGTCGTCGGCGTCGTGGAGCACGGCGCCGGCTTCACGGCGCGACACGAGAGTGCCCTCGGGCGTGTAGGCGCGATCGGCGAAGGCCTCCGTCGCGGTCGGCAAACCCCGCTCTTCCGCGATCCGCAGCACGGCGCTGCCCGGCAGCCCGAGGATCACGAGGCGAGCATCGACGGCGGCGACGGCCTCGACGACGTCTCGCGCCTGCCGCTCGTCGTGCACGATGGTGTTGTAGAGCGCGCCGTGCGGCTTCACGTAGGTGACCTCGCCGCCGTCCGCTCGCGCGATGCCCTGCAGAGCGCCGATCTGGTAGATCACGTCGGCCACGAGCTCGGCGCTCGCGACGTCCATGTTCCGGCGTCCGAAGCCCGCGAGGTCGCGGTAGCCGACGTGCGCGCCGATCGTCACACCGGCCGCGACGGCCCCGCGTACCGTCTCCCGGATCCCCACGGGGTCGCCCGCGTGGAAGCCGCACGCGATGTTGGCGCTCGAGACGATGTCGAGCATGCGGGCGTCGTCACCGAGGGTCCAGCGGCCGAAGCTCTCGCCGAGGTCGCTGTTGAGGTCGACGGTCATGGTGTCCTCCGGAGTCCTGGTGCGATGGGGTGTGGCGTACCGACGCGGGCGTCAGCCCGCGATGAGCGCGAAGATCGGGCCCACGGCGTTGACGGCCATGTACCACGTCACAACCACCGCGATCGAGCCGATGATCAGCAGCCACTTCGGGTAACGGTACCCACCGAGCACGCGGGGGCGGAACCATCCGATGAACATGAAGAGCGTGAGACCGATGGGGAGGATGAGGCCGTTGAGCCCGCCGACGAAGACGAGCAGCGTGGCCGGCGCCGTGCCGATGGAGAGGTAGACGGCGAGCGAGAGCAGGATGAAGCCGACGGTCCAGTAGTCGGCGACGCGACCCGTGATCTTCGCCGAGAAGACCGGCAGGAACGACACCGACGTGTACGCGGCGCCGATGACGCTCGTGATGGCGGCGATCCAGAAGATCGCTCCGAAGATGCGCAGACCCGCCTCGCCGGCCGCGGCTTCGAACGCCTGGGCGCCGGGGTTGGCGGTGACGTCGAGCACGACGCCGCTCGCGACGACGCCGAGGATCGCGAGGAAGAGCACGTACCGCATGAGGCCGGTGACGAGGATGCCGTTGAGCGCCGCGCGGTTGACCTCCTTGATGTGCTCCGGACCTGCCGTGCCGGAATCGAGCAGCTTGTGGGCGCCGGCGTACGTGATGTAGCCGCCGACGGTGCCGCCGACGATCGTCGTGATGGTCGCGAAGTTGATCTCGTTCGGCCACACGGTCTGACGGAGAGCGTCGCCGATCGGCGGCTGCGAGATGATCGCGACGATCACGGTGAGGACGATCATCGCAAGTCCCGCGACGATGACGACGCGGTCGATCACGACGCCGGCGCGCTTCACGAGGAAGATCGCGATCGCGATGGCCGCGCTGATGACACCACCGATCTTCGGGTCGAGGCCGAAGAGCGTGTTGAGACCGAGCCCCGCTCCCGCGATGTTGCCGATGTTGAAGACGAGCCCGCCGAGCACGATGAGGACGGCGAGCACGTAGCCGCTGCCGCGGAGCGCCTCGTTCGCCAGCACGCTCGCGCGCTTGCCGGTCACCGTCACCATGCGCCAGATGTTGAGCTGCACGGCGAGGTCGATGAGGACCGACGCGAGGATGCCGAACGCGAATGCCGCACCGAGCTGCGCGGTGAACGTCGCCGTCTGCGTGATGAAGCCCGGGCCGATGGCCGAGGTGGCCATGAGGAAGAGGGCGCCGAGCAGGGAGCGGCGACGCGACTTCGCGAAGGCCTTGAGCTCGTCCGGCGACGCGGGCGCCGGGGTGGTCGATTCGGTCATGGGTCCAGATCCTGTTCGAAAGAGGTGGTTCCGAGGTGGCCGAGTGGGACGGGAGCATGCCGGCCGGGGGTGCGACCCAGACTAGGACTGTCGAACACTCGGAGGGAAGTTGTTGAACGATCTTTCGTGTAAAGAATTCGTTACGTCGATGTTTCGTCCCCTGATACGCGGGAGTCTCCGGCCGGTAGGCTCACGATTGTGACCCAACGGCCTGACGATGACGAGGTGCTTGACCGCGCCGAGAAAGCGGCGGCCGACATCCGGTCGTCGATCATCTCCGGGCAGTTCACTCCGGGGTCGCGGCTCTCGGAGCAGGCGCTCGGCGACGCACTCGGTGTCTCCCGCAACACGCTCCGTGAGGCGTTCCGGATGCTGACGCAGGAGGGGCTGCTCGTCCGACGCCCGCATGCCGGCGTCATCGTGGCGGTGCCGTCGCTCGCGTCGATCATCGACATCTACCGGGTGCGGCGCATGATCGAGGTGCAGGCGATGCGCGCCGCGCCGCCGCGCCACCCGGCCGGACGGCAGCTCGCATCCGCGGTCGAGGCGGCGCTCGCCGCACGTGCCGCGGGGGACTGGGCCGCCGTCGGCACGGCCAACATGGAGTTCCACCGGGCGATCGTGTCGCTCGCCGACAGTGCTCGACTCGACCGCGTGTACGCGAACGTCTCGGCGGAGCTCCGGCTCGCCTTCGGCATCATCGACGACCCGGAGTACCTCCACGCTCCGTACGTCGACCGCAACGCGAGCGTGCTCCGCGCCCACGAGGAGGGCCGCTCGGGCGACGCGGCCGACGAGCTCGACGCGTACCTCATCCAGTCGGAGCGCACGCTCCTCGCCGCCTATGCCCGCCGCGACCGCGACGCCGCCCGCTGATCCCGGTCACGAGGAACGTCGAAGGGCTCAGCGACCGAATCGCGATCTTCGTTGGTGCGGGGCCGACGAGCGACCGTCTGGGTGTCGACGCGGCCGGGCCTGACTATGCTGTGCGGAGGTGAGCCGGGAAGTCTGGTCGGCGTGTGTCCAGCGCGCCTACGGAAAACGGAGCCCGATGATGTCGTTTTCGCCCCGCACGATCCGCCCGTCGCTCGACGTGCGACCACGTTCGCTGGCGCGTCGCGTGACGTCCTGGATCGGCGACGCCGCCAAGCGGACGCCCGCTCGAACAGCGGCCCTCGTGTTCGTCCTCGCAGCCGTTCTGTTCACGGGTCTCCTCACGCTACCCGCTGCGTCAGCAGACGGCCGCTCCACGGCCCTGCACGATGCGATGTTCACCGCGGTCTCGGCCGTCACCGTCACCGGTCTCGTCACCGTGGACACTGCGACGCATTGGTCGTTCCTCGGGCAGCTCATCATCCTCGCGGCGATTCAGACCGGCGGGCTCGGCATCGTCACGATCGCGCTGCTCCTCGCGCGCGCGGTGAGTCGCCGCCTGGGAGTGAAGAGCAAGGTCTTCGCTCAGCAGAGCATCGGATCCTCCGGTCTCGGCGAGGTCGGGAGCCTGCTGCGCATCGTCGTCCTGACGACACTCGCTATCGAGGGTGCACTCGCCGCCGTGCTCGTCCCCCGATTCATGATCGTGGACGACACATGGTGGGAGGGACTCTGGCACGGAGTCTTCTACGCAGTGTCAGCCTTCAACAACGCGGGATTCGCATCGAACGTCGGGGGCCTCGCCGCGTACGGGCCCGACTTGTGGATCCTCACTCCGATCATGATCGGCGTCTTCGTCGGCAGCTTCGGCTTCCCGGTCTTCCTCACGATCATCACGCACGGCTGGATCGGGCTCGGTGGACGCTGCACACGAAGTTGACGCTCGCGGTGACGACGATCCTGCTCGTCGTGGGAGCGATCATCTGGGGCGCGCTCGAGTGGTCGAATGACGACACCGTGGGGGGCTTGGGCGTGGGCGACAAGATCTTCCACTCGTTGTTCGCCTCCGTCATGATGCGCTCAGGCGGCTTTGCCCTCACGGACACCGGTGCGTCGCACCCGGCGACGCTTCTCGCCACGGACGCCCTGATGTTCGTCGGCGGTGGGTCGGCGTCAACGGCCGGCGGCATCAAGGTGGCGACGCTCGCCGTGCTGTTCCTCGCCATCATCGCTGAAGCCCGGGGCGACCGGCACGTTCGCGTCGCGAACCGCACCATCCCGGACGGCACGCTCCGACTCGCGATCAGCGTCACGTTCCTCGGGGCCACGCTCGTCCTCTCCGCGACGGCTCTCCTCATGCTCGTCACGGACACCCCGCTCGACCGCATCCTCTTCGAGGTCATCTCGGCCTTCGCCACGTGCGGACTATCGGTCGGACTCAGCGAAGAACTCCCGCCCTTCGGGAAGTGCGTCTTAAGTGCTCTCATGGTCGCGGGACGTATCGGTCCGGCCGGTCTCGCGGCTGCACTCGCTGTGCGCCAGCGCAATCTGCTCTATGACGTTCCAGAGGAGCGACCCATCATCGGTTGACGCGGTCCTCAGAAGGTCTGCGCGAGGGATGCCGAGCGGAGGCGAAACTCTCGCGGTTGGCCTATCGGCGTCCCGGGAAGAGCCATTCCAATTTGGTCTCGATCGCGGGAGTCGCGGGGCGCTCCGTGATGTAATCAGTCCGTGTGGAGCTCGGACGTTCGAGAAGGCCGATCTTGGACGCTGCCCGTTCCGCCCGGCGTGTTCAGCGCAGGTGTCGCTATTGCGCTTGCGCTGACCGGGTGCGCCTCTCCACTTGAAACGGCGTGTCCGGCGATCGGCTGGAACAACACCCTCGTGGTCCGGATCGACGGGGAAGTGGGGGACGTCGCAGAAGTTCGGTTGTGCACAGCCGAGGGCTGTGCCCCCCGCTCGGACATGGAGCGTGGCGACCCCCTCTCGCTGATCGCACTCGTCGACCAGACAGCGGACACCTGGACGTTCTCGACGGACATGCTGGATTTGAGCGAGGTCACGGTCCGAACCCTCAGGGCTGACGGTTCACGGATCAAGGACACCCCCGTAGCACCCGAGTGGGTTCGGGTAGGCGGCAGCGAACAGTGCGGAGGACCAGCTGAAGCAGTGGTGTCTGTCCGCGTGTGACCTCTCCGCGCTGAGTGACTCAGACCGAGGAATCGTCGTGAACGTCGCTGTCTGGGTGCAACGGGTCCTGATCGACCGACCGCAAGGGCCGGTGAGGGGAGACAGGCCGACCTAGGCTGTCCCCGGAGGTGCACATGAGCGCAAGGAACGCGGGCGGCCGATCGGTCGAGATCTCGAGCGGGTCCCGCAAGAGGCGGACGGCGGGGCGCATCGTGCTCGGCTCGTTCCTCGCCTTCGCGGGCATCAGCCACCTCACGTTCGCGCGCGAGGAGTTCACGGCCCAAGTGCCGGACTTCGTCCCGCTCAGCGAGGACACGACGGTACTCGCCTCGGGCGTCGCCGAGATCACGCTCGGAACGGCGCTGCTCTTCGTGAAGCGTAAGCGCACCCTCGTGGGCTGGGTCGTCGCCGCCTTCTTCGTCGCGATCTTCCCCGGCAACATCGCCCAGTACGTCAACAGGGTCGACGCCTTCGGTCTGTCGACCGACGCCGCGCGCCTCGCCCGGCTGCCGTTCCAGCCCGTCCTCATCCTGTGGGCGCTCTGGTCGACGGGCGCGTGGCACGCGTTCCGCGCCGCGCGCGCCCGCCGCTCGCGCACTCGCTGACGCGGCACCGGGCGACGGCTGATCAGTCGGTGATCGGCGGCACCGTCGTCCAGGACGCGCGATCATCGAGCGTCGGTGCGGCGGGGATCCGTCCCGTCCCGTCGGGCTTCGGGATCGCCGCGAGCAGCGCACGCGTGTAGGGGTGCTGCGGGTCCGCCCACAGCTTCGCGGTGTCTCCCGACTCCATGACACGGCCCGCGTACATGACGAGGGTCCGGTCGGCGATGCGCTGCACGACCGCGAGGTCGTGTGAGATGAAGAGCATGCCGGCACCCAGCTCGGCGACGAGATCGCGCATGAGCGCCGCGACGCTCGACTGCGTCGAGGCGTCGAGGGCCGAGATGGGCTCGTCGGCGACGAGCAGGTGCGGTCGGGCCGCGAGCGCCCGCGCGATCGCGATGCGCTGCTTCTGTCCGCCCGAGAACTGGTGCGGGAAGCGCGAGACCCACGACGGATCGAGGCCGACGCGCTCGAACCACTCCTCGGGACGTGAGCCCTCGAGGCCGCGCGCCCGCGCCGCCGCGATGCCGTCGGCGACCTGGTCGCCGACGCGCCGCCGCGGGTTGAGGGACGTCGACGGGTCCTGGAACACCATCTGGATCGCCGTGAGCGAGCGGGCCCGCCGCCGGACGCCGAGCGGTTCGACGGGTCCCTCGTCGAACCGCACGTTCCCCTCGGCGGGTCGGTCGATTCCGGCGACGGCGCGCGCGACGCTCGACTTGCCGCTCCCGCTCTCGCCCACGAGCGCGACGGTCTCTCCCGCCGCAATGGTGAACGAGACGCCGTCGACGGCGACGACGGGCGGAGAACCCGGGTAGCGCACGACGAGGTCGCGTGCGTCGAGGACGATTCGTTCGGTCATGCGCCGTCCTCCTCGAGGTGTGTTCCGGTCTCGAGTCGCGATCCGGGCAGGGCCGCGAGCAGTCCGCGTGTGTAGTCGTGCTGCGGGGCGGCGAAGATCGTGGCCCGATCGGCCGCCTCGACGATGCGGCCGTCGCGCATGACGGCGACGTCGTCGGCGATCGCGCTCATGACTCCGAGGTCGTGCGTCACGAGCAGGACCGCGAGCTCGCGTTCCGTCGCGAGGTCGCGCAGCAACTGGAGGATGCCGGCCTGCACGGTCACGTCGAGCGCGGTCGTCGGCTCGTCCGCGAGCAGCACGTCGGGGTCGCACGCAAGGGCGATCGCGATGCAGATGCGCTGCCGCTGCCCGCCCGAGAACTGGTGCGGATACCGCCCGAGGGCGTCGGCGGCGTTCGGCACGGCGACCCGCTCGAGCATCTCCACGGCGTGATCGCGCGCGTCGGAGCGGTTCAGTCCGAGATGCGTGCGGACGTGATCCGTGAGCTGATGGCCCACCGTGAGCTGCGGATGCAGGGCCGACGACGGGTCCTGGAAGACCATGGCGATGCGGCGCCCGCGGATGCGATTGAGCTCGCGACGGCCCATCCTGAGGAGCTCGGTGTCGCCGAGTCGGACCGACCCTCCGGTCGTGGCCTGTCTGGGCAGCAGCCCCAGGACGGCGAGGGACGTGAGGGTCTTGCCCGAGCCCGATTCACCCGCGAGCCCGTGGATGCGGCCCGGGTGCAGATCGAGGGAGACGCCCTTCACGAGGGGGCGGCCGATGTCGACGGTCAACTCGTCGATCGTGAGGACGCCGGTCATGCCGCAGCTCCCGTCGCCGAGGACGTGCGATCGGCCTGGTTCTCCCGCGCGACCTCGGCCGTGGGGTCGAGGATGTCGCGGAGCGCGTCGCCGAGGAAGTTGAACGCCGCCACGACCGTGAGGATCGCGAGTCCCGGGAACACCCCGAGCCACCACGCGTCGAAGTTCTGGATCGCCGAGGAGATCATCGACCCCCACTCCGCGGTCGGCGGCTGCGCACCGAGGCCGAGGAACGACAGCCCCGAGAGCAGCAGGATGGCGGCACCGATGTCGAGGGTCGCGAGCACGAGCATCGGCCCGACGATGTTCGGGAGGATGTCGACGGTGAGGCTCTTGAGCGGCGACCGACCGAGCAGGCGGCCGGCGATCACGTAGTTCTGGCCGCGCAGACCGAGTACGAGGCTGCGTGTGACGCGGGCGTACTGGGGCCATGAGACGACGATGGCCGCGATGACGGCGTTGAAGAGCGACGGGCCGAGCGACGCGGCGACGACCATCGCGAGGATGACCGTCGGGAACGCCATGACGAGGTCGGTGATGCGCATGAGCGTCTCGTCGATCCAACGCCCGAAGTAACCGGCGACGGCACCCACGACCGTGCCGATCACCATCGCGGCGACGACGAGCATGAGGGCGAGCGGGATCGTGACCGTCGCGCCCGTCATGAGCCGGGAGAAGATGTCGCGACCCGTGCCGTCGGTTCCGAGGAGCGTGTCGACACCGGGTTCCTGCAGGCGAGGCAGGACCTGGGCGTTCGGTTCGAAGGGAACCCACCACGACGCGGTGAAGGCCACGAGCACCCACGCGACCGCGATGACGGCTCCGAGGATGCCGAGCGGAGACCGCCAGGCCCGAGGCCACCGCAATCGCGTCCGCCAGCCCGCCGCGAGGACGTCCGTGCGGTTGCCGGTGCCGCGCTCGGCGCTCATGCGAGCCTCACTCTCGGGTCGAGCACCCCGTAGAGGAGGTCGACGATGAAGTTGATGACGAGGTAGATGACGCCGACGACGAGGCCGACGCCCATGATGCCGGGCAGATCGAGGTTCGACGCGGAGTTGTACGCGTACGTCCCGAGACCCGGCCACGAGAAGACCGACTCGACGAGCACGGTGCCCGAGAGCAGAGCGCCGAAGGCGACGCCGACGACCGTGAGAATCGGGAGCGAGGCGCCGCGGAGCACGTAGTCGAGCACGACGCGCGCGCCGCTCACGCCCTTCGCTCGAGCCGCCCGCACGTAGTCGCTCGCGAGCACCTCGAGGACGGACGTGCGGATGAAGCGGGTCAGGAGACCGATCGTCACGAGCGAGAGCACGAGCACGGGGAGCGCGAGGTGGGCGGCCGCGTCGAGGAAGCCCACGCCGTCGCCGTTCAGCAGGTAGTCGATCGTGTAGAAACCGGTCACGCGCGGTGGCGGCGTGATGGACGGCGAGATGCGGCCGGAGCCGGGCGCGATCCGCAACTGCAGGAAGAACAGGTAGAAGCTCACGAGGGCGAGCCAGAAGGTCGGGACGCTCAATCCCACGAGGGTCACGACGCGGACGACCTGGTCGGCGACGAGGCCGCGGCGGTACGCCGCGAGGGTGCCGAGCACGATGCTCACCGCGAGGCTCACGACGATCGCGGCGATCGCGATCTCGACCGTCGCGGGGACGGCGGTCGCGAGGTCCGTCGTGACCGCGCGTCCCGTCACGAGGGACGTCCCGAGGTCGCCGCGCAGCAGGTTTCCCATGTACAGGAAGTACTGCACGACGAACGGCTGGTCGAGTCCGCGGGACCGGATGAAGGCCTCGCGCGTCTCGGGATTCTGGGCCGCACCCTCACCGAGAGCCGCCGAGACGGGGTCGCCCGGCACGAGGTTCGTGAGGGTGAACGTCACGATCGTGACCCCGATGAGCAGGAGCACGGACGTGCCGGCCCGACGGAGGAGGTACCGGGCGAGGGGTGACCTCGCCCGGCGCGTCCGTGTCCGTGGGCCGGCCGTGCCGGCGCTCGTGGTTCCCGTGCTCACGCCGGTCAGCCGGCGGGAGTGATCTCGGCGATGTCGACGTCCCACACGGAGTTGTAGACGGCGCCCGTCACGGTGTCGGCGGTCGCGATGTTGCGGCCCGGGACGATGAGCGGAACGAAGGGGCCGGACTCCTGCATGGCCTCGGCGAAGGCCGTGAAGTCCGCGGTGCGCTCGTCGACGTCGGTCGCGCTCGCGGCGGCTGCCGCGAGGTCGGCGATCTCCGTGTTCGCGGCGGCGTCCCAGCCGGCGCGCAGGCCGACCTTGAGGCCCGGAGCGAAGGGGAGGAAGTTCGCGGAGTCCGCGTAGTCCGGGCCCCAGAACCAGAGGCCGAAGCCCTCGGTGCCGCCGACGTAGGCGTCGAGCTCGGTCGCGAACGGTGCCGGCGCGAGTTCGACGTTCAAGCCGATCTCGGCGAGCTGCGACTGGATGCGCTCAGCGAGGGGCGTGAACTCCACGCCGCCGACGGGGTAGTCGTTCGGGAACTGCAGGCGGAGGGTCTGCCCGTCGTAGCCGGACGCTTCGAGGGCTTCCTTCGCACGGTCGATGTCCTGCGTCACGCCCTCCTCGAGGGCTCCCTCGAAGCCCGTGGGGATGACGCCCGTCGCCTGCGTGGCGCCCGCGCCCGCGAGTTCGAGGAGCGCGTCGTAGTCGAGGGCGTAGCGGACGGCCTCGGAGAGGTCCACGTTCGCGAGGTCGCCCGCGACATCGGGGGACTGGTTCAGCAGCAGGAAGATCGTCTGGCCGGACGGGACGGAGTCCACCGAGAAGCCGTCCTCGAGGCCCTCGACCTGGTCGCCGTTGAGATCCATCGCGACCATCGTGTCGCCGCCCTGGAGGTTGATGAGCTGCGTGGCACTCTCCGTGACGTTGCGGATGACGACGCGGTCGTACGCCGGCTCCTCGTCACCCGTGTACTCCGGGTTCTTCGTGAGGACGACCTGCGAGGTGAGGTCGAGCGTGTCGAGGACGAACGGGCCGGATCCGGCGGACTCGCCGTCCAGGAAGCCCTGAGCGGAGTCGGAGCCGTCGGTCGTGCCGCCGTTCTCCTGCACGACGTCGGCGTTCACGATGCCGAGCGCGGGGTTCGCGAGGATCGCGGGGAGCTGCAGGAGCGGCGTCTCGCTCGCGATCGTGACGGTGCTGTCGTCGACCTTCGTGATCGTGAGGCCCGCGAGGAGGAAGTTCGGCTTCGCCTCGACCATGCCCTGGATGCGCTGGAGGGAGAACACGACGTC
Organism: Labedella phragmitis; assembly: GCF_004078635.1. Lineage (GTDB taxonomy): Bacteria > Actinomycetota > Actinomycetes > Actinomycetales > Microbacteriaceae > Labedella > Labedella phragmitis. The sequence continues at coordinate 17,493 of NZ_RZNB01000009.1, read as the reverse complement.
GTCTGCCGTGATCTCGCTGCCGTCCGAGAACGTGCGGCCGTCCTCGAGCGTGAAGGTGAACTCGGTCGCGTCGTCGTTCTGCTCCCACGAGGCGAGGCCCGGAACGGGAGTCGTGACGTCCGAGCCCTCGAAGTCGACGAGGGTCTCGTAGAGGGCCTTCGCGACCATGTTGCCGGTCGGGTCGTAGGTGTGGCCGGGGTCGGTGGTCTCGATCGAGAAGGCGGTGTCGATGACGAGCGAGCCTCCGCTCTGCTCGGCGTCGTCGGTGTTCGCGGAGTTGCCTCCGGAGCAGCCGGCGAGGAGGAAGAGAGCGGCTGTGCCGAGGGCGAGGGGTGCAAGACGGCGCGGAGCGTTCATGTGAACTCCAAGGGAGACGAATCGGGAAGTGGGTCTTGAGTGCTGTGGACGACCGTGATCAGATTGGCATGGGCGGTGACGATCTGTCCAGCCATCCCGCCTCGACCCGGTACGTCACTGAGTCGATACTCCGATCGGAGAGCAGAATGTCCAGCAAGCCCTCGGAAGTCGATGCCTCGGCTGGACGAAATGTGCCGCTCGACGACGTGAGCTATAAGATCCTCACCGTCCTGCGGGATAACGGTCGCATCTCGATCGCGGCCCTCGCCGATCTGGTCGGCATTTCGCGGGCCAGCGCGTACAGCCGGGTCGAGGCGCTCGTGCGCGACGGCGTCATCACGGGCTTCTCCGCCCGAGTCGATCCGGCGCGGGCAGGACTGTCGATCTGCGCCCTCGTCTTCGTCACGGTCCACCCGCAATCGTGGGTGCCCTTCCGGGAGAAGGTCGTCGCGATGCCCGACGTCGAGTACTGCGTCATCACGACGGGCGAGCACGATGCGATGGTCCTCATCCGCGCGACCGACGTCGGCGGCGTTCACGAGTTCGCGACCGGGGTCATCGCGATGCTCCCCGAGGTGCGCACGGTCGTGAGCGTCGTCGTCCTCGACGAGGTCGTGCGGAAGCCGTTCGTCCTACCGACCGACATCCCCGAGCGCCCGGAGACGTCGCGACTCGGCATGACCCGCTGGACGCCGGCGGCCGCGGGCCGCGACGCGATGGCGGCCCGCGGCTGAGTTCGAGCTCGCGCGCGCCGATTACGCCGCCGGGACCTCGACGCAGACACTGAGCTGCGGGGCTCCGTGCATCTCGTAGTCCTCGACGAGGCGCAGCAGACCCTCTTCGGTGCGCTCGATCGTGCTCTCGCCGTCGCCCGTGACGACGGACCCGTCGGCCACGAGGACGTGGACGAACGAGACCCAGATGACGTCGTCGTTCCGCGTGCCGACGAAGCGGCCGATGGTGACCGTGTCACCGGTGTAATCGCCCCAGATGATGCCGTCGCGCTCGAAGTAGCGGAACACGCTCGGCGCATCGGGATCGACCGTCGAGGTCGTCGAGGAGATCATCTTGAACACGAGGCCGTCGAGGGAGGGGAGAGTCGAAGTCACGCCCCGATCCTGCCAGATGGACACCCCCGCCCGTCCCGACGAGCGCAGCGAGCCAGGGCGGAGCGCCACGCGAGATGGCCGGGGCGGCGCGGTGGCAGCGCGTCAGCCCTGCCCCGGCAGGCCCCACTCTCCGCCGTCGGGTGGCGTGGGGCAGACGGCGTTCTCGCTGAGAGCGGCGACCTCGGCGCGGATCGCACTGCCACCGGGCATCTTCACCACGGTGTAGACGATGCCCTGGTGCGTTCCGTCCGCCGGGATGTAGCCGACGGAGGCCCCGTCGACGTCCTGGTCCTCCGGCCACGGCTCCCCCGCTGTCGTGACGAGATCGGCTGTCGGGTTCGTGATCAGCCAGTTGGTCGCCGCCGTGACCGACATGCCGGGGACCGTCCAGTACCCCTCCAGCTCGGCGACGGGCTGGCAGACCCAGCCGGTGAACGAGTTGAAGCTCGCGGGGGCGCCGGGTGTCGGCTCCGCCCCGGGCGGCACGACGGCGGCGTCGAGCCAGGCCTGGGCCTGCGCCTGCGACTCGGGGTCCGGGCCCGCCGGCGTCTCTGTCGTCTCCGTCGACGATGGGCCTCCGGCCGGCTCGGCCATCGTCGACGGCGACGCGCAGCTCACGACCCCCGGTGCGAACAGCGCGACGATGAGGATGGCCGTGAGTCTCGTCCTGCGCCCGGTCATCGGTCTCCCCCCGCGTCGGACCGGCGCACGGGCCTGCTCCCGTCTGCCGACCATGTTCCGATAAGCCAGAGCATAGGGGGACCGGAACGGCGGCGGAAGTGCCCGTGTCGCGCTTCGGTTCATCCACCGGTGAGCGGGGCCTCAGCCCCAGCGATCGTCGCCCTGCGCGGCGTCGAAAGTCGCCGTGAGGAACTGCTTCACGAGGGCGTCGGGGTCGCTCGATCGGCGCACCGTCTCGTACGGCAGGATGAACTCGCGGAGCGTGTCGTCCCAGTAAGCGCCGGGCGGTACCGGGGCGTCGCGGTATCCCGGGCGGTCGGGATAGCGGTAGGCGTAGTAGGCGCCTTCCTCCCCTGCGCCGGGCCAGAATCCGGCGCTCGCGAGTTCCGCCGAGTAGCTCTCGACCATGACCGAATCCGGGCAGTTCGGCACGCCGCCGGGGTGGGCGGGCGCCGGTCGTCCCGAGAATCGGGTCACGGCGAGATCCATCGCGCCCCAGAAGAAGTGCACGGGGCTCGACTTGCCGCGGAAACCACCGCGGTACGCGGAGAGGCCCCTCTGCACGTCCACGAGCTGGCGCCAGAACGCCCGTGCGTGATCCGGGTCGTAAACGTGATGGATCGTGTCGTCCGCGAAGGGGATCGCACGGTCGACCTTGTTCGGGGCGGCGTGGATGCGGGCGTCGATGTCGAGTCGCGCGCAGATCGCGAGAAGCGCGGCGTAGAAGTCCGCCACCGTCGTGTCGGCGAGGGCGATCGACTCCGAACGGCCGTCCTGGCGGCGGACGACGAGGACATCATGGAGGAGGTCGAACTCGATCTCGAAGACGCCGGCGGCGTCGACGACCGGGCCGGTCGTGAGTCCGCGCGGCGAGACGTGCAGGGTCACGTGCCACCAGTGGTTCACGGGATCGGCGTTGATCATGCGGATCTTGCCCACGATCTGCAGCCACATGTGCAGCGTCCGCCGGGTCGGCTCCCACTCGTCGACGCGAAGTTCTGTGCGCTCGGCCATGCGACGCTGTGCGGTCATGCTCCCCATCCTGCCGTGACGGAGCCGGCCATGACGATCCCCTGAGCACCCGACGTCGAGCACCCGTCGTCACAGTCGCGGCCGTCGTCGCTCTGATGGCCGGCCGACAGGCTCGGAGAACGTTGTCCACAGACAGGGTGCCGATGCCGCCGCGAACACGCGCGGTCTCGGTAGCGTCACCCGCGGCGCTGCTCGGCGCACTCTCGAGGGGACCCGCATCATGACCATCGCCGCCTATCTGCTCAGCTCGCTGCTCGTCGCGACGGCGTGCGCCGTGCTCGGCGCACGCCACCTCATCCCGGACCGATCGGGGCGCTGACCCGGCCGGTCAACTCCCGCCCGGGGCCGAGAAGCGCACCGTGATCGTGCGCGATTCGGGCCGCAGGTACTCCGTCGGCCAGACGTCCGGCCCGCACGCGCGAGTGCCGAGCCCGTGCTGGGCGGCGTCGATCGTGAGATACGTGGCCGTCGGTCTCGGCAGCTCGTGCGGATGACGTGCGTCGGCCACCTCGTGCGGCGTGTGACGGCGCACCGTGAATCCGGGCAGTAGGCCCGCCGAGTCCGCCTCGGCTGCGAGCCGCAACCAGACCCCACCCGCCCGCGAGAGCTCGAGGCTGCGCAGTTCGGAGCGGTGACCGCTCTCCTGGGGCCGTGCATAGGGCACGACGAGCTCGTCGACCGCGGACGAGAAGACCCCGACGCGAGCGGCCCGCAGGCTGTCCGGGTAGTTCTCGAACGGACCGGTGCCGAACCAGGTGGCCGCCGAGACGTCGACCGGGAGGGCGAAGCGGACGCCGATGCGCGGCCACACGCCGTCCCACTCGCGCGACGGCGTGATCCTCACGCGTAGTCGGACACCGTCGTCGTCGACCTGCCACTCCGTCTCCTGCCAGACGCTCGCGGCGCCCTCCGGTGCCTGCCACTGCTCTATCCGCCGCACTCCTGTGAGCACGCCGTCGTCGAGCCGGTGCTCGAGGCTGTCGAGTCGCGCCCGCAGGAGATCGAGGCGCGCCGTTCGCCAGTGCTCCTCCGACGACGGGCCGGGCGTCCCGAGCCCGCGGTTCGCGCGGGGATCGGCGACGTCGAGCGAGCCGCCGGTCGGACTGCGGTCGTTGTCCGTGGGAGCGCGGAAGAGCTCGAGCCGCGGGCCCGCCGCCGTCTGTCCGGACAGTCCGTCGAGGGCGCCGGCGATGGAGAACCGTGCCGGTCCGAGCGACGCGTTCGTCGGAAGCGCGCCCGTGCTCCATCCGTCGGCGGCCCGCCCCGAACGTCCGCTTGCGCGGCCCGCCCGCTGACGAGCGGCACGCGCGCGCACCCACTCAATGGGCGTCGCCGGGTCGTCGAGCGGAGCGAACGGCCGATGCGGCTCGATCGGAGCGTTCTCCTCCACGAGGAACTGCGCGCGCGCCACGACGTGCCCCGCCGGCGCCCAGGGGGACTCCTCGATGAGCACGGCCTCGATCATCAGCCACACCTCGGCGTCGCCGATCGAGGCGACGAGGTCGGGAGCGACGAGGTCGGGAGCGGGCAGGATGACGCTCGATCCGGCGGCCACGACGTCGCCGCCGCGCTCCGTCGGTTGCAGGACACCCGAATCGAGTTCGACGCCGTCACGCTCGAGTCGCCACACGATGTCGAGGTCACGCGTGTCCGCGGCGAAACGGTCATTGAGCACCTCGATCGAGCCGTCGTGCAGACGCCGGAAGCGGAGGGGCTGCTCGACGGCGGCGAACTCCGCGAGCCCGGGGGAGGGGGTGTCATCGCTCAGAACCAGGCCGTCCATGACGAAGTTTCCGTCGTGCACCTCCTCCCCGAAGTCACCGCCGTACGCGAAGAACTCGGTCCCGTCGGGCGTGCGCGTTCGCAGCCCGTGGTCGCGCCACTCCCACACGAAGCCGCCGTGCAGGCGTGGGTACCGATCGGCGAGCGCCCGATAGCGGTCGAGAAGGGCGGGACCGTTGCCCATGGCGTGCGCGTATTCGCAGTGCAGGAACGGCTTCGAGCGCTGGCGCTCCGACTCCGACGCCGTGCAGTCGAGGAGGAGAGCCGTCGAGTCGTCGCGGCCGATCGATTCCGTCTCTGGGAGGGACGGATACATGCGCGAGTACACGTCGGTGTACTGGCCCGTGTAGTCGCCCTCGTAGTGCACGGGGCGCGACGGGTCGCGATCGTGCACCCAGTCGGCCATCGCGGCGAGGTTCGCGCCCGTTCCCGACTCGTTGCCGAGAGACCACAGGATGACGCTCGGGTGGTTCTTGTCCCGTTCGACCGTGCGCCGGATGCGGTCGAGGTAGGCGTCGCGCCAGCGAGGATCGTCGCTCGGGTTCCGGGCCCAGCCGTGGAACTCGAAGCCGTGGGTCTCCAGGTCGCACTCGTCGATGACCCAGAACCCCAGCTCGTCGGCGAGATCGAGGACGCGCGGGTGCGGCGGGTAGTGGCTGGTGCGGATGGCGTTCACGTTGTGCCGCTTCATGAGCGCCATGTCGGTGCGAGCGTGCTCCTCGTCGAAGACACGGCCCCGGTCCGGGTGCGTCTCGTGGCGGTTGACCCCCGAGAAGCGGACCTTCCGCCCGTTGACGAGGAGGCGGTCGCCGACGATCCTCACGGTCCGGAATCCCGCCCGGACCGTGACGAGTTCGGCCGAGGACTCGACGTGCACGTCGTAGAGGCGTGGGAGGTCCGGTGACCAGGGCTGCACTCCCGGGACATCGATGGGAGTGGCGTCGGCCGCCGTCATCCAGAGCTCCTCGATTCCGAGGTCGGGAACGCGCACGGTGACGGGGAAGGCGGCGGGCGACGCGTCGATGTCGAGCGCGAGCGTCCCGGCCGACGTGTGCTCGTCGAAGTCCGCGTGGACCGTCACGTCGTCGATGGCACCAGCCGGTCGGGCGAGCAGGGTCACGTCCCGGAAGATCCCGGGCAACCACCACTGGTCCTGGTCCTCGAGGTAGCTCGCCGCCGACCACTGGTGGACGCGCACGGCGAGGAGGTTCTCCCCGGGGCGGAGGGCGGCCGTCACGTCGAAGTCCTGCACGAGCCGGCTGCCGGTCCCGGTGCCGATGTCCTCACCGTTCAGCCACACCCGGTAGGCCGACTCGACGCCGTCGAAGCGCAGCAGCACCTTCTGCGCCCCGTCGAAGTCCTCGGGCACTTCGAACCGGCGGCGGTAGTCGCCCGTGGGGTTCGCGTCGGGGACGTTCGGCGGGTCGACCGGGAACGGGTACTGGACGTTGGTGTAGATCGGTCGTCCGTACGCCCCGTCGGCCACGAGTACCCAGTGCGACGGCACCGGGATCTCGTCCCATCCCGCGTCGTCGAGTGCCGGCGAGCCGACGTCGTCGACCTCCTCGCCGTCCGGGAGTACGCCGATGCCGCCGAGAGTCCCCGGAGCGCCGGCGAGGAGCCGGAACCGCCATACTCCCTCGAGCGACAGTCGTGGAGCGTCCGATCGGAGGAACGCGCGCGGCGGCGTCCGCCGGCCCGACCCGGGGGAGAACGAGGTGAGGTGGTCGACGTCGAGGGTGGTCACGCTTTGACGGATCCTTCGGTGAGGCCGCCCCGCCAGAACCGTTGCAGGACGATCATGGCGATGGCGAGCGGGATGATGGACAGGAGCACGCCGCCCGTCGTGAGCTCGTAGAACTCGGGGAGGCGGTCGACCTGGCTGCGCCAGTTGTTGAGGCCCAGCGTGATGGGGAACAGGTCGGAGTCGGACAGCATCACGAGCGGCAGGAAGTAGTTGTTCCAGATGCCGACGAGCTGGAAGAGGAACACCGTGACGAGCGCCGGGGTCATGATGCGCAGGCCCAGGGTGTGGAAGATGCGCAACTCGCTGGCCCCGTCGATCCGGCCCGCCTCGATGAGCGACGCGTCGACGGTCGCGTTCGCGTAGATCCGGCACAGGAACAGGCCGAACGGTGAGACGAGCGACGGCAGCAGCACGCTCCAGTACGTGTTCGCGAGACCCATCTGGCTGAAGAGCAGGAACAGCGGCAGCGCGGTAGCCGTGCCCGGGACGAGGACGCCGCCGAGTACGAGACCGAAGATCGTGTCGCGCCCGCGGAAAGCGTACTTCGCGAGCGCATACCCGCCGGCCGCCGCGAAGTAGGTGGCGAGCAGCGCGCCGACTCCGGCGTAGAGCACCGAGTTCGCGAACCAGCGGAGGAAGACGCCGCCGTCGTACGAGATGACGCGGCCGAGGTTCTCCCACAGGGCGAACGTCGGGGCGAACCAGAACCCGTTCGTGGCGAAGAGGTCCTCGGTCGTCTTCGTCGCCGCGACGACGACCCAGTACGCCGGCACGAGGAAGTAGACGGCGACGAGGGCGAGGACGACGGTCACGATGATCGTCTTCCCGGGCGAGCGCCCCGCCGATCGGTCGGAGTCGTGGCCGCGCGATCTCCTCCGGGCGGCTCGAGCGGAGTCGGAGGCGGTCGTGAGGGAGCGGGTGTCGTTCTCGACGGGCGTGTGCGCGGTCGCGGTCATGACGACCTCCGGTTCGTGAAGCGCAGGAAGACGAAGGAGAGGAGGAACGCCACGAGGGCGATGAGCACCGATTGCGCGGCCGCGACGTTGTAGTCGTTGTAGGCGAACGCGGTGGTGTAGGCGCTGAGGTTCGGTGTGTACTGCGAGTCGATCGCGGGCGCGACGTCCTGGAGTACTTGCGGCTCGGCGAAGAGCTGCAGCGTGCCGATGATCGAGAAGACCGTCGTGAGGACGAGGGCCGGTCGGATGAGCGGCAGCTGGATGCTGCGCGCGACCCTCCACGAGCTCGCACCGTCGACCTTCGCCGCTTCGTAGAGTTCCGCCGGGATCGACTTCAGTTGGGCGATGATGATCATCATGTTGTAGCCGGTGTAGGTCCACGTCACGATGTTCGCGATCGACCAGAGCACCGTCGACGGCCCGAGGAAGTCGAGCGGGAGCCCGACGACGGCGGCGATGTCGATGATCGGGCTGAGGCCGGGGACATAGAGGAACGACCACAGGATGGTCGCGATCACGCCGGGGATGCCGTACGGCAGGAAGTAGGCGGCACGGAAGAAGCCCGGCCAACGTGCCGACGCCGACTCGAGCAGCAGCGCGAGGATCGTGCAGAGGACGATCATGACGGGCACCTGGATGATGCCGAAGAGGAGCATCCGCCAGATCGACGCGACGAAGTTCCCGTCGGCGAGCGCCTGCGCGTAGTTCTGGAACCACGCGAACTCGGTGACGACACCGGCCTCGCCGAAGAGGCCGGATCTCGTCACGCGCGTGAAGCTCGAGCCGATCGCCACGATGATCGGGAGGATGAAGGTCAGGACGAAGAGGGCGAGGAACGGGGCGATGAGCACCCACGGCGCCGCACCTCCCGATCCCGCGCGGCCCCGGTGGCGGCGCGCGGACGCCGGGGCGCCCGCCGTCGTGATGTTCCGTGTCACGGTCATGAGTCCGCCTTCCGGATCGTGAGGCCCTTGTTGCGGAAGGCCGTCATGATCTGCTGCTCGGCTGTCGCGACGGAGTCGACGAGGCTGACCCCGGCGGCCTTGCGGCGGAAGCCGTCGGAGAGGATGTTGAACGACTGCTGCGTGATCGGCCACCACGACCAGTCGGTGTTCTGCTCGCGCGTCGCGGGCTCGAACACTTCCGTGTTGTAGGCCTGTCCGCCGAAGAAGTCGGAGCCGGCGCCTTCGCGCACGGACCCGATCTCGTCCTTCGCGGGTGACCAGCCGATGCCGCTGTTGGTGATCATCGCGTCGATGCCCTCTTGCGTCGTCGTCATCCAGACGGAGAACTCGAGCGCTTCGCGCGGGTGCTTCGAGTTGGCGAGGACCGCGGCGGTCGAGCCACCGAGGAAGCTCGAGCCGAAGCTGTTCGCGAGCGACCAGCGCTGCATGGGGGCGACGCGCCACTTGCCCTCACCGCCACTGATGCCCTCGATGAGGGCGTCGCCCCAGCTCGCGCTCGTGCACGCCGCGATCTTCCCGTCGGCCGCCGCGGCGAACCATCCGGGGGAGTAGGGGGCGTTCGCCGTGTCGACGAGGTCCTCGTCGATCGCCGCGTCGAAGAAGCGGGCCACCTCGAGGGTGGCCTCGTCCGTCATGTCGATGACCCAGCCGTCCTCCTCCGTCGAGAGCCAGCGGGCGCCGGCCTGAGTGGCGAAGGCGGTGAAGGTCGACGCGTCGGCCACGGGGAAGCTCTCGAGGTAGACCCCTCCGGCTGCTCGCAGTTCGCGGGCGATCTCGGTCCATTCGTCCCACGTGGCGGGCGCTTCGGCGCCCACGCCCTCGAGGATCTCAGGCTGATAGTAGAAGCCCATCGGTCCCGAGTCCTGCGGGATCGCGAAGACACTGCCCTGGAAGCTGACCTGGTTCCAGAGGGTCTCGTCGTAGAGGTCCGCGTACTCGTCGGCGCCGTAGCGGGAGAGGTCGACGAGGCCGTTGACGAGCAGGAACTCGGGGACCGTGCGCATCTCGACCTGAGCGATGTCGGGACCGCCACCGGCCGCGAGGGCCGAGTACATCTTCTGATAGCCCCCGTCGTTGCCGCCCGGTATCCAGACGACGTCGACCTGGATGTTCGGATTCTGGGCGTTCCAGACGTCCGCGACCTTCTGGGCGTCTTTCAGCCATGCCCAGTAGGTCAATCGGACGGTCTCGCCGGGAGGAGCGGCCCCGATCGTGGGGGCCGTGTTGACGGTCGTCGTGCCGGGCGTCGCGCATCCGGAGAGGAGTGCGGCGGCGCCCGCGCCGAGCCCGAGGCTCAGCGCTTGGCGTCGAGTGAGTTGTCTCATCTGCCTTCTTCACTTCATCGTGGTGTGGGCTGACGCACCGGGTGCGCCGGAGTGCGCTCACGCTAACACGGAATTCGAGTACTCGCTCGAAATTCATCTGCGTTACGCTGGCGGCCTGACGCCGCGCGCGCGTGCGTGCGTCCTTCGACCGCCACGGAACCCGAACCCGAGAGGCCGGTGACGTCATGAGCGCACCCGACGGCGGCGCCGTTCGTCCCGCCGATGTCGCGGGGACTGCGCGCCGACGTGGCCCGTACGCGAAGTCGGCGGAGCGGCGCCGGGCGATCGTCGACGCCGCCTTCGATGTCTTCGCGTCGCGCGGATACCGGGGTGGGTCGTTCCGGGAGGTCGCGGAGCGCGTGGGCATGAGCCAGACGAGCCTGCTCCACTACTTCCCCTCGAAGGAGGACCTGCTCGTCGCGGTGCTCGCGCGACGGGACGACGTGGAGCCGGAGCCCGACCCGGACGAGGTGCGGTGCCGAGCCGGCGAGGGGGCGAGGGGCCGTGCTGCGCGGTTCGCCCTGTCGATCGAGGCGCAAGCCGAAGCCAACGTCGGTATCCCGGGCGTCATCGAGTTGTACGCGGTGCTCTCCGGGGAGGCGGTGACGGCCGACCACCCGGGTCGGGAGTACTTCGTCGAGCGGTTCGAGAACCTGCGGCGGGATTATGTCGAGGAGCTCACCGCGCTGCGCGAACTCGGCGTCCTGCGCGACGGAGTCGACCCGGTACGTGCCGCGGCGTCGATCGTGGCGCTCTGGGACGGCATCCAGCTCCAGTGGCTCTTCGACCGCGACGCCGTCGACATGGCCGCTGCCCTCCGCGACTATCTCTCCCTCATCCTCCGCCTCCCGGAACATTAATTCGGCGATGGTGCGTGGAACTACGCGCACCATCGCCGAATTGACGTGAGGGGTTACTGGGGTTCGGGGCGCTTCTGCTTCGCGGGCCAGGCCGGCTCGTGCTCGCCGTTCCACACCGAGATGACACCCCACGCGACGGCGGCGATCGGCACCGACAGGACCGCGCCGACGATGCCGCCGAGGATCGTTCCGGCGGTCAACGCGACGAGGATGACGAGAGGGTGCAGCTTGAGCGAGCGACCCATGAGGATCGGCTGCAGGAAATTGCCCTCGAGCTGGTTGACGCCGACGACCGCGACGAGCACCCACACGGCCGTGATGGGGTCGTTCGCGACGAGGGCGACCAGGACCGCGAGCGCGCCAGCGAGAGTGGCGCCGACGAGCGGGATGAATGCGAGCACGAAGACGATGACGGCGAGCGGCAGCGCGAGCGGCACCTGCAGGGCGAAGAGCACGATGCCGATGCCGATCGCGTCGACGGCGGCGACGGCCGCCGTGCCACGGACGTACCCGCCGAGCGTGTCGACGGCCTTGTCGCCGATGCGGCGAGCTCGCGCATACTGCTGCCCCTCGAAGGGACGGAGCAGGAACTCCCAGATGCGGGGCCCGTCCTTCAGGAAGTAGAACAGCACGACGATCATGAAGAAGAGACCGACGAGGAAGTTGCTCGCGGCGCCGACGCCCGCGAGCGCTCCGCTGCCGAACTGGCTGCTCGTGAGGAAGTCGACGGCGCTGTCTCGGAAGCCGGAGATCTGCTCCTCGCTGATGTCGAACGGCAGCGTGAGGAACCAGTCGTACAGATGGTCGATGCCCTGCGCCGCGGAGTCGATGAGCTCGTCGAGCTGGTTCCGGACGGCCACGTAGATCAGGTAGCCGACTCCGCCGAGCACCACGACGATCGCGAGGAGTGCGATCCACGTGGCGATCGCCGATGGCAGACCCTTCCGCCGCATCCAATGCATGAGGGGGTGGAAAGCGGCCGCGAGGATGAGGGCGATCGACAACGGGATGAACACGAGCGTCAACTGCGTGATCACGAACACGACGCCGATGACGACGATCAGGATCGCGATGACCTGCACGCTCCGCGTGGCGAGCCGGCCGAAGCCGTCACCCCACAGGGCGGAGGCGGGCCGCTTCACCACTGGCCTGCCGCTCTCGTCCGGTGCGGCGGTCTTCCTCGTGTGATCGAACCAACCCATGACCTGCTCCTCGTGTGTGTGCGGCGTTCCGTTCCCAGTCTGGTCGAACGTCGGCCCGTTGGCGCAAATCCCCGACGACCTTGCTTATCGGGGCGATCATGCTGCCGTCAGAGCGGCCGGGGTGGATTCGGGGGTGGTCTTGAACTCGCGTCGGGTCGAGTATGAGTCGCTCGAGCAGTGCCGCCAGTAGCTTGCAGAGAGTGTCCTGATCGCGTGCTCACTGCATCCGCGTGCCGGTACTCCGACCTTGCCGCCTGCCCCGAGGGAAAAATCCGTGCCGATCACAGTCCCCCGCCGACTTCGCCGAGCCAGCCGAGACGGGCGATCGAACATCGAGCGACGTGTTCTGCCGTTCGCGGCGGTCGTGGCGCTCGTGGCCGTCGTCAGCGGCCTCTTGACGGCCTTCCTGCCCGTCGCTCCTGCTGAAGCGCGTTACGCCTCCGGTGGCTCGGGAGCGCATCGAGGCAGCATCGACTGGTTCGAATGGGGGACGGCGGGCACGGCGATCACGAACGGCACGTCCCGCACGAACACGCGGACGATCGGCGGTCAGACCCTCGCGACCACGTGCACGATCACGGGCCTGAGCGGCGCCATCCGGGCCTATCGTCCCGGTAACTTCCAGGGCGACGGTCTCGACGACCTCTACAACATTGGCGGAACGGGCACCAACAACCAGCTCATCTCCGGAATCGCGAACTCCGTCGCAGGAGCGGCGCCCACGTTCACCTTCAGCTGTTCCGTCACCCTCGACGGCGTGCCGGTTCCCCTCCAGGGGCTCGTGATGGGCGATGCGGAGACGAGTACGGTCGAGGCCACCAGCAACGAGTACATCCAGGCGCGTCCGCTCCAGACGGCCACGTGGCGCATCATCGACCGCTATCGGGCGCCCGCCGGTTGTACCACGAGCACTCAGGCGATCCTGAACGCGAACGGCACGCTCCGCCTCACGCCGAACGGTGCGTGGTGCTCCGGCGGCAGTGGCCCCATGGCCGTCGCGTTCATGGAGGGTGCGACGAGCGCCGCGGTGACCCTCCAGGGCGGTGGCGTCTCGGCCATCGCACTCGGCGTGGTCCTCGGCTCTGATTTCGGCGACGCGCCCGCGAGCTACGGCGCGGCGGGAGCCCTCATCGCCCCGGCGTGGACCGGTGGCACCGTGCCGGTCGGCACGACGGCCGTGTCCAACTCGACCTTCACGCTCGGCACGCAGGGCCAGCCGACGCTTCGTCTCGGCGCGCGGACGACGTCGGAAGGCGCGCCCCTCTACAGCGCGAACGCCTCGGGCGACGGTACGAGCGACGATGGCGTCGTCCCGACACCGATCACCGCGAATCCCGGGGGCACCTACACCCTCCCCGCCACGTCGTGCACGGGGTCCGGATACGTCTCGGGCTGGATCGACTGGAACGGCAACGGCCGGTTCGACACCGGGGAGCGCTCCGGCGTCGTCCCCTGCGCGAACGGGAGGGCGACGCTCTCGTGGACCGTCCCGGCGGACGCCCAGCCCTCGAACGGTACCTTCCTGCGACTGCGCATCGCGGCGGACGCCGCGAGCGCCGGTCAGCCCACGGGCCTCATGACCTCCGGTGAGGTCGAGGACTACCAGGTCACGCTCGATGTGCCGACGGCGGGTCCCCTCGTCGACTGCACGACCGACGGCAACATCTTCAACACGGGCTACAACGCCGCGACGGGCGGAGTCCTCCCCGACAACGCGAAGGATGCGAACTGGGACGTCATCGGACCGTTCGGCACCGGTTCGTATCCCGTGCAGATGCCGCCGGCCGGCCAGACGTGGGCGTCGGCCAACGTCGGCAACATCGTGCCCTCCGCGTGGGCTGCGAGCCCGTACGGCAATGCCCAGTGGATCTCACAGCAGACGATCGCGAGTCCCAACAGTCCGACGGGTGACTGGTACTACCGCTACGCCTTCGTCCTCGACCCCGACGTGTCGCCCGAGTCCCTCAAACTCGACCTGAGCTTCTACGCCGACAACAACGTCGCAGAGGTCTTCGTCAACGGCGTCCCGCAGAGCGGGAAGACCACAGGTCTTCCGCAGGCCCCGGCGGGGACGAATCAGTACCTGTACGCGGGATTCCAGCTGCAGAACGGCGCGGAGACGAGCCTCGGCGACGACTGGAGGACGGGTCCCAACGAGATCATCGTGCAGCTCAAGAGCGGTCAGCCGATGGAGGGCTTCCTCGCCCAGTTCCGGCCCAGTGCGATCTGCCCGCTCCCGGCTCTCGACATCGAGAAGACCTCGACGGCGACGAGTGATTCCCGCTCCGGTGACACCGTGACCTACACCGTCACGGCCACGAACACGGGCGACGGCGACTTCACGGAGTCCGCCCCCGCCTACCTCGCGGACACCCTCGCGGGCGTGCTCGACGACGCCGCGTACAACGGTGACGCGACCGCGATGGTCGCTGGCTCCGCCGCCGGTGAGCTGTCGTACGCCGAATCCACGATCACGTGGGCAGGACCTCTCGCCTCGGGCGAGGCCGTGACGATCACGTACACCGTGACGCTCGGCGACCGTGACGGCGACGGCGAGATGCGCAACGTCGCCTGGGCTCCGTCGTCACCGCCCGGGGACCAGCCGACGCCGCCGGCATGCGATCCGGCGACGGCTGAGGGCGTCGATCCCGAGACGGGTGAACCGTGCGCGGTCGTCGAGGTCGAACTCCCCGCCCTCTCGATCGGCAAGAGTTCGAGCTCGAGCGAGCTTCCCGCGGTGGGCGAGACCCTCACCTACACCGTTCGCGTCACGAATGCGGGACCGGGCGACTACAGTGCGGCCGCTCCCGCGTCCTTCTCCGACGACCTCTCGGAGGTCCTCGACGACGCGACGTTCGAGGCGGACTCGATCACCGCGACGATCGACGGTCGGGCCGTCGACGAGCCGACGTACACCGCGCCGACGCTGTCGTGGAGCGGGCCGCTCGCCGCGGGTGAGACCGCCGTCTTCACCTACACGGTGACCTACACGGGCGCGGGCGACAAGGTGCTCACCAACTCGGCGTGCGTTCCGGACTCCGAGGCGATCGGCGCTCCGTGCGATTCCGTCGAGGTCCCGGGAGCGAGCCTGACGCAGCGGAAGGACGCCGTGCCGTCGTCCTCGCCGCTCGCCGCCGGATCGACGATCACCTACACGCTGTCCTTCGACAACGACGGCGAGGCGGCCGCGACGGTCGACACGTTCGACGACCTCACGGCTGTGCTCGACGACGCGGACGTGACGGGCACGATCTCCAGCAGCGCCGGTCTCACCGCCGTGCGCGACGGGAACCGGATCCTCATCGCGGGCTCCGTCCCGGCCGGCACGATCGGCACCGTCACATACACGGTGACCATCCGACCCGACGGCGAGCGGGGAGACAACCGTGCGCTCAACTTCCTCGGCCGGGACGTCCCCGAGGAGCTCGAGTGTGTCCCCGCGGATCCCGACGCGCCCGATTGCACGGTCAACGAGATCCCGCAGCTGAGCTACACGAAGTCCGTCGTGGCCTCCGCCGACCCGATCGTGCCCGGCACGACCCTCGAGTACACGGTCACCGTGACCAACTCGGGAGCGGCGACGGGCACCGTCTCGCGTTCCGACAACCTCACGGGTGTCCTCGACGACGCGACACTCACGACGGCTCCCGAGGTCACGGGTGACGGGGCCGTCGTCGCCTCGCCGGTGATCGACGGCGTCTTCTCCCTCTCGGGCACGCTCGGTGCCGGTGGCACGGCGACGGTGACCTACGCTGTCACCGTCAACGAGGAGGATGCGCGCGGGGACAATCGGGCGGCGAACTTCCTCGTGAGCGACCGCTCCGAGGAACCTCCGACCGAGTGTGCTCCCGGCAGCACCGACTGCACGGTGACGGACCTGCCGCGCGTGACCTCGTCGAAGTCGGTCGACCCCGCGTCCGGCACGTCCGTCGATGCCGGCGACGTGCTCACCTACACGCTCACGTTCACGAACGACGGCCTGGCGGTCGGCCCGGTGGACTTCACGGACTATCTCGCCCGCGTCCTCGATGACGCGGCCGTGACCGTGTCGCCGGTGTCCTCCGATGACGCACTGTCGCCGGTGCTCGGTACGGATTCACTCGTCGTGACGGGCTCGCTCGCGGCCGGTCAGACGGTGACGGTCACCTATGCGGTGACCGTGTCACCCGATGGTTCGCGGGGTGACAACCACCTCGGCAACTTCCTCCGGGAGACGGACGACGTTCCGCCGACGGTCGACGAGGAGTGCGCGTCGGATGATCCGAACTGCACGAGCAATCCTGTCGGTGAGATCGATTCGTGGAAGACGGTCGAGGCGTCGGAGTCTCCGGTGGCCGAGGGAACGGTCCTCACGTACACGCTGCACTTCGAGAACATCGGGCAGGGTGCTGGCACGGTGAACGAGGTCGACGACCTCACGCATGTGCTCGATGACGCGGATGTCACGACGGAGCCGAGCTCGGGTGTGCTCAGCGTCGTGCGTGATGGTGCACGGATCGCGGTGACGGGTTCGCTCGACGCGGGTGCGTCGACGACGGTCACGTACTCGGTCACCATCCGGGCGGACGGGGAGCGGGGCGATGACGTCGCGGCGAACTTCCTGTTGAAGTCGGTGGACGGGGAGGTTCCGCCGGTTCCGGAGGAGCCGGTGTGTCAGCCGTCGGACGCGGAGCGTCCGGACTGCACGCTCACGCCGATCGGGCGGCTTCTCGTCTCGAAGGCCGTCGAGGCATCGAGCGATCCGATCGTTCCGGGCACGACGCTGACGTACACGATCACGTTCGACAACCAGGGCCAGGGGCCGGTCTCGGTCGACAAGTCGGACAACCTCACGGGTGTGCTCGACGATGCGACGCTCACGACGAACCCCGCGGCTTCCGACGACGCGCTCTCGGTGAGCGACGTGGAGCAGGGCGTCTTCACGGTCACGGGCGAGCTCGCGGCGGGGCAGGTCGAGACGGTGACCTACACGGTCACGGTGAACGACGAGGACGAGCGCGGCGACGACCGGGCGACGAACTTCCTCCTCGACGACCCGTCGG
This sequence comes from Labedella phragmitis, assembly GCF_004078635.1. Taxonomy (GTDB): domain Bacteria; phylum Actinomycetota; class Actinomycetes; order Actinomycetales; family Microbacteriaceae; genus Labedella; species Labedella phragmitis. Next base: position 435 of record NZ_RZNB01000009.1, on the reverse strand, counting down.
CACCGCCGCCCGCGACGTGCGATCCGGGTGACCTCGAATGCACCTCGACGGACCTGCCGAACGTCACCTCCTCGAAGTCCGTGGACCCGGCATCGGGTACCTCCGTGGACGCCGGTGACGTGCTCACCTACACGCTCACCTTCACCAACAGCGGCAACGCCGTCGGCGCCGTCGACTTCACCGACCACCTCGCGAAGGTGCTCGACGACGCCGAGGTGACCGCGCAGCCGGTCGCATCCGTCGACACCCTGACCCCGAGCGCCGTCGTCGATCAGACGATCGTCGTGACGGGCTCGCTGCTGCCCGGGCAGACCGCCACGGTCACGTACTCCGTGAGGGTTCTTCCCGACGGTTCGCGGGGCGACAACCGGCTCGGCAACGTTCTCGTGGAGACGGGTGAGGACCCGCCGGCGGAGTGTGTCGAGGGCAGTGCGA
>NZ_RZNB01000008.1 GCF_004078635.1 Labedella phragmitis | reverse complement strand
GCTGGTGCGAAGTCCACCACGTCACCCCGCACCGGCACGGCGGCCGAACTCACGTCGACAACGGAGTGCTCCTGTGTTGGGGCCACCACCAGAAGATCGACTCCGGACCCTGGCGCATCAGCATGCCCAACGGAATCCCACACGTCCGCGGACCCGGACACCCAAACTGGACCCACGTCACGAAAACACGCGGACGACCGCCACTCGCTGCCACCGGCTAGCGCCCTCAGGGGAGAGGCGCCGCCACGCGTCCTTGGACATCGATCAGGGAACATGAGCGGCCACCCGAGGCCGACGCATGTCGCTCGAACGAGGAACTGTGGCCGTCACGGGCGAGCGGATATCGTCGCGGGCGGCACACGCTCTCGACCCTCGCCGCCCTCCTGACCGGCTGGAGCATGATCCAGGACCTGCTTCCCGGAGAGACGCGCGACCCGGAGACCGGCGAGATCGTGGAAGGTGGCAGCACCGACGTCCTCACCCTCGAGGAAGGCGACTGCATCGACGACGAGGCGTCGGCCGAGGCGCCCGCCGAGGGAGAGGAGGACATGGAGGAGATCTACGATGTCCCCACCGTGCCGTGCAGCGACCCCCACACGTGGGAGGTGATGACGAACCTCGTCATGACCGACGACGACTTCTCCGGCGACGCCGAGACGGCGGCGTATGCCGACGAGCAGTGCTTGACCGAATTCGAGGGCTTCATCGGTGTCGCACACGACGACTCCATGCACGACTTCACCTACTACGTCCCGACAGCGGCCAGCTGGGCCGCGGGCGATCGGACCATCAACTGCCTCATCGGCGGCGTCGAGCAGACCACGGGCAGCCTCCGCGACGCAGGCCGATGACGCCCGACTGACGCCCGCAGCGTTCCCTCGGCGCCAGCCGGTACTGCCGACGATGGCTCGCTTCGATCGACATCGAAGCGAGCCATCGTCGTCGCAGCGACCCCCGCCGCCCTACTCTCTGGTCGCGTGCCGGGCTCGGCGCTGTGCACCGATCCGCGCGAGCACGGTCGCACCGATGCCCGCGGCCATCAGGAGGAGCGCGAGAACCCATTCGACGACGACACCGTCGGCACCCGTCGCGGCGAGGTCGTCGCCCGATCCGCCATCTGCATCGGCCGACTCGTCACCCGTTCCGGCGTCCCCTCCGGGCAGCCCCGGCGACGACGGGTCTCCAGCCGGCGGCCCGGTCGGAGCGGGGGTGGAGGGCACAGGGTTTGGCACGGGATCCGTGGGGCCGGGCGTGGGCTCCAGCTCGGCCGCGCAGTCGACGTCGCACACGGCGAAGGTCGAGAGGACGGCCTTGTGGTCGCTCGGCCAGACGCCCTCGGGCGAGAGGATGACGTCCTCGCTGTCCTTGTCGACGACCTCACCCCGGACGATCGTGCCCTCCGGGCCGACGATGAGAGAGTCCTGCAGGGCGATGCGCTCGTCGGGCGTGTAGAACACGAAGTCGATCCGGTCGCGCTCGTCCGCCTCGGGAGTCCAGGTGAGGACCGACGGGTCGAACGCCGGGTTCTCGATCGCCCAGGTGATGCCGGGGTGCGTCACGGGGTCCGGGTACTTCTCCCGGTAGGAGTCGACCATGCCTGCGTCGAGCAGAACCTGGAGCGCCGGCCACTCGATCACGGTGCCGTTGTGGTCGAACATGTCGGCGGTGGCCTCGGTCCAGTCCTCACCGGAGGGCTCGTTGAAGTCGCCGCCGAGGATCGTGAGCCGTCCGGCGGCCCGCTCTGCGGCGGCGTCGGCGGCGACGGCCGCGGCTTCCTCCGGCCGGTCCGAGCCGTTCGACGCGCGCAGGATCTCGTCGACATCGGTTACGGGAGCCGCGAGCTGATCCCACGTCTCCCACCCGACAGGGTATTCGCCCGGGAGCCCGCGGATCTCCCCGCCGTATCCGCGCGGGAGGTAGTTCGCGTACCAGCGGTACTCGAGGTGGCCGCCGTACACAGCGGTCTCCGTGCCGTTCACGTCGAGGACGGCCTTCGTCCAGTCTCCGCCGACGGTCGCGCTGTCGAGGATCGGGTAGCGCGAGATGACGCCGGTATCGGTCGCGTCGACGAAGGAGAAGCCGAGCAGGCGCGCGATCTCGCCCGTCGCGCTGCCCTTCTCCGGCGTGAAGACCACGTCGGCATCCGTCTCGGCGATGATGTCCGCGATCCGCTGTGATCCGTCGTCGATCTGGGTCCCGCCGTGCCAAAGGTTGAAGGTCAGGACGGAGAGCTCGCTCACTCCGTCGACTTCGGGCTTCGGGGCGGTCGGCTTCGTCGGTTCCTCGGGTTCGGTGGGCTCACCCGCCGTCACGGTGAGATCGATGGGGCCGGCGAGCGCCCCGTACCCGTCGTCGTGGAGGAGGTAGAGGTCGTAGTCGCCGATGCCGATGTCGGCGGTGTTCCTCGTCCATCCGCCGCGCTCGTTCGGACCCCACTGCACGGTCCCCGTCGCGTCGGGCACGTAGCGCCAGTCGAGGGAGGCGGGACCCGTGCCCGGGACGATGCCGTCACGGTAGATGCCGATCCAGTTCTTCGCCGCGACGTCCTCTCCCGCATCGAACGAGATCGAGACGGTGCCGTCCTCGGTGATCGTCGTCGCGTCGACGGTCAGCGCTCCCGCTGCCGCGAACGCCGGCCCTGAGAAGGTGGTTCCGGGGAGGATCGCGACGGCCGCGGCCGCGGCCGCGACGGCGACGAGCGCACTCAGTCGGCGGCGCGCTCGCGGCGAGCCAGAGCGGCGGTCACGCGGTGGGAACGGATGAGGCATGGGGGAGGAGTCCTTCCGATCGGGTGAGCCTTCGGAACGCTATTCACTCCGATCGACGCATTCGTGAACTCCTCGTGCCGGTCGTGTGAACCTCCGATCCACTTCGCCGCCGGCGCCGAACCTTCCCAGTCACCCCACGCCACCCGAAGTCGCGGGGGCGGCACTCGCGTCCACCCGAATGATCGGCTCAGCCGTCATGACGCGATGAGGGGGGATCTCACGGCAACGGCGCCGTGTGCTCCCGCCCCTTCTCGACACCCGGCCGCCAGCCGAGCGCGGGCCCGAGCGCGCCCGCGATGTCGCCGAGGATCTGCACGTAGTCCTCGGGCTCGAGGGTGAACGGCAGCGCGAACGCGACCTCGTCGACCTCGCGGAACCCCGCATCGTCGCGGAGTCGCTCGGCGATCTCCGCCGAGGTGCCGAGCAGGTCGGCGGCGAAGAGCAGCCGCCGGGGGCCGTGCGCCACTCCCACCCGGCCGGCCCTGGAGTCGACGTAGTCGCGGTAACGGGCGCGCTGGGTCGGCGTCGCGCTGTCCGTCGGGATGACGACGAGTCCCTGCGACACCCGCGCCCGCTCGCCGTCCGGGTGGACCGCCCGGTAGGCGCGGATCTGCTCGGCCTGGTTGGAGGCGAAGTCGGTCGTGCCGTTCTCCCCCGCGATCACGCTGCTCGTGAGCAGCCGGAAGCCGTTCTCCCCCGCCCACTGCGCCGAGCGCAGCCCGGCGGCCCCGTACCAGAGGCGATCGGCGAGCCCCGGCGAGTGCGGTTCCACGCGGTCGGAGAATTCCTCGATGCCCGCGCGGCCCGCCTCGCCGACGGCGTCGCCGCGCAGGAACGACCGGAGTCGGAGCAGGCGGTCGTAGCCGAGGACCTCCTGCTCGAGCGTGTCCGGGTAGATCGCGTCCTGGTAGCGCTCGAAGTTCATCGGTCGGCCCGTGCTGAAGCCAGGCATGATCCGCCCGCCGGACAGCACGTCGACCGTCGCGAGGTCCTCGGCCAGGCGGAACGGGTTCTCCGCGCCGAGCGGGGTGACCGCGGTGCCGAGTTCGATCGTGCTCGTCCGCTGCGACGCCGCTGCCATGACGGCGACGGGCGAGGAGATGCCGAACTGCAGGTGCCGGTGTCGCAGCCATGCACTGTCGAAACCGAGTTCCTCGCCGAAGCGGATGAGTTCGAGCGTCGACTCGTGGCCGGCGCGCGGGTCGGCGGGGTCGAAGAGTCCCATCGTGAGGAAGCCGAGCCGCGCGAGCGTGCGGCTCGAGCCACGGCCGGACGGTTGCGATGACGAGGGGGACGGAACCGCTGCTGCCATCCTTCGACCCTACGTTCTCACGGTCTCGCGGATCGCCGCCCGCTGTCGCCGAAACGGGGCCGTCTGCGAAAGACGATTCTCAACGTGACCACGGCCACCGACCGCTACTCGAGCAGCTTGCCCGCGACCGCGACCTCCTGCATGAGCGCTTGGATCTCGGCGGGGATCGGCGGGATCTCCTCGCGCACGACACCCGTGCTCGGCGACCAGACGAGGTTCACCTGGAGCGCCGGGTCGAGCTCGGGATAGTCACTGCGGTTGTGGGCCCCGCGCGTCTCACGGCGCTCGAGGGCCGCCTCGAGCGTCGCACGCGCGGCGAGGGCCGCCGACTTCAGGTCGAACGCGTGGGCGAGGTCCTGGAATCCCGCGATGTCGGGGTGGATGCCGACGTCGGCGATTCGCGCCTCGATGGCGTCCAGCTCGGCGAGACCGGCGCGGAGCCCGGCCTCGTCGCGGACGACGCCCGCGTGCTCCGTCATGGTGTTGCGGATCGCGCGCTGCAGAGCGCGCACGTTCTCCTCGCCGTCGGCGGCGAGCAGCGTCGCGATCTCGTCACGCGCCGTCGCGACGGCCGCGGCAGACCGCTTCTGCGCCGTGAGCGACGCCGAGTAGTCCGCAGCCGCCTGGCCGACGATGCGACCGAAGACGAGCAGTTCGATGAGCGAATTCCCGCCGAGGCGGTTCGCGCCGTGCAGTCCGCTCGACGCCTCGCCGATCGCATAGAGACCGGGCACGTCGGTGCCGTGGTCCTCCGGCCGCACCCACACGCCGCCCATCGAGTAGTGCGCCGTCGGCGCGATCTCGATCGGCTCCTTCGTGATGTCGAGCATCTGCAGCTCGAGCATCGTCTGGTAGACCCGCGGCAAGCGCGTCATGATCGTCTCGCGTGGGAGGTGCGAGACGTCGAGCCAGACGCCGCCGTTGGACGTGCCGCGCCCCTCCTTGATCTCCGTGTAGCACGCGAGTGCTACGCGGTCGCGTGTCGACAGCTCGAGACGCTCCGGGTCGTAGCGATGCATGAACCGCTCGCCGAGGCCGTTCCTCAGGATGCCGCCCTCGCCGCGGGCGGCCTCGGAGATGAGCGTGCCGGCGGCGTTCTCCGGCTCGATGATGCCGCTCGGGTGGAACTGGACGAGCTCAGGGTCACGGAGTCGGGCGCCCGCCTCGACGGCGAGACGGAACGAGTCGCCCGTGTTCTCGTCACGGCGCGACGACGTGCGGCGCCAGATCCGGTTGTGGCCACCGGCCGCGAGGATGACCGCGTCGGCGTGGATGAGGTAGCGGGTGCCGTCCTCGATGTCGAAGCCGTACGCACCGAAGACGGCGCCGTCCTCGTTCACGAGGATGCGCGTCACGTAGACGGTGTCGAGGATCGGCACATGGAGTTGGGCAGCGCGGTTGACGAGCGTGCGCTGGATCTCGAGACCGGTGTAGTCGCCCGCGAAGGCGGTCCGGCGGTACGTGTGGGCGCCGAAGAAGCGCTGCGAGATGCGCCCGTCGTCCTCGCGCGCGAACGGCATGCCGTAGCGCTCGAGGTCGTCGATCCCGCGGGCGGCGCCCTCCGTCACGATCTGCACCGTATGGGGGTTCGCGAGCAGGTAACTCTCCTTGAGGGTGTCAGCGGCGTGCTGTTGCCAGCTGTCCTCCTCGTCCATCGTCGCGAGGGCGGCGTTGATGCCACCTGCCGCGAGGGAGGTGTGGGCATCGGCCTTCGAGCGCTTGCCGAGGGCGAGCACGTCGACGCCGGCCTCCGCGAGCTCGATCGCGGCGCGCAGGCCGGAGCCGCCGGTCCCGATGACGAGCACCGACGTGGAGATTCGCCGTTCTGAAGTAGTCATGCTTCCACGCTAGGCGCGTCTTTCGGATTACTCCAATGCATATAAGTCCTAGCGACGATGTGCATCGGCTATCGACGTGAGCCTCGCTCACCGGGTCGGTTCCGACGCCGCCTCCCGCTCGTCGGCTGGACCCGGCGCTGACCGTCGCCGCGAGGAGCTCGGTCGCCGGCGTCAGATGGCGGCGCAGCGCTGGTCGATCGTCGTCATGGCCGTCACCGTCAGGATCCGGCCGCCCGGAACTTGGATGTATCGGAGCGTCGCCCGGAACGGAAGACCTCGAGCGCCTGATCGGGCGAGACCGAGGATGGCGCGAACAGGACCGACTCGTCAGACGCGATGTACAGCGTGCCACCGCCGCGCACCATGTGGAACACCGCGACCGCGTCATCCTCGGGAAGCAGGCGGTAGCCGAGCGGAGCGTCCTGGGGCACCATCTTGCGCCAGTGCGCGACGCCGACATCGATGAGGTGCTGCTGCCGCGCGTCGGGCCGCTCGTCGCCTCCCGTGCCGGTCACCGGCGCGGAGGGCTCCGACCGGTGCTGGGGCGGAACGTAGAGGCTGTCGCGCGGAACCTCGCGGCCCGTCGCGGTGTCGACGATCCGGATGCCGAGCTCGTCGTGCACCAGCTGCAGGTCGGACCCCACCGGCAGGTCCCAGATCCCGATGAGCGCCGGCTCGATCGCGCAGAGCTCGTTGAAGTCGATGATCTGCCAGTTCGAGCTGTCGTTCAGGTACTCGCTCGTGTCGATGTGGCTCATGATCTGCCAGCCGTTGTCGGCGGGCGCCTGGGAAGGCCGCCTGACCATCCACCGGACCCGGCCGCGCCCCTCGATCACGTTGGTGGTCGCCAGGCACGCGCCTGCCTTCGGAATGAACTCGATGTATGGCGTCGCCATCATCGCTCCCCTCTCGTCATTATCTGTATATCAGTCCCCATCGACCCCGCGTGCAGCTTCGCACTCGAGCATCGGTCCGCCGTCGCCCGCTGCAGTTCCGCGGCGGGGCGGGTCCGAGTGGCCCGCCTCGGCCAGCTTCCGCTGCAGCCACGCGGGACGGTGCTCCGGGTCACGCGGGAACTTCTCCTGATCGGCCAACCACGCCGACGAGACGATCGGCACGTGCGACCACGGCTCCTCGTCGTAGGCGTACGTCGCCCCCGCCCGACCGTCGCGAGTCACCGTCAGCGTCATCGAGAACCACGTGCCCTTGCCCGGCTCGTACATCGCCGTGCGCAGCCTCGAGCGCAGCAAGGAGACGCGACCCGGAGCATCAAGAGGCTCTGCACGCTCGTCATCGAAGACGGCGGACGCCTGGACGTCCGTCACGCCCCCGACGCTCGCGGCGGTGTAGCGCAGCTCGCGCCACGCGGCGGGCGCAGCTTCCGCGAGCGCACCTGCCATCTCGGTGCGCAGATGCGCCTCGGCCAGTATCGGCGGCTCGTTCATTTCCATGTGATCGGTTCGGCATCCTCGGGAGGCAGTGATCGGCGGGGTCAGCGGCGCGTGCCATCGGCCGGCCGGAAGTGCTCCGGCGGCGTGCGGCGGCCCGAGCGGAACACCTCGAGCGCCTCGTGCGGCGGTGCCGACGAGTACGTGAACAGGGCCGATCCGTCCGTCGCGACGTAGATCCGTCCACCGCCGCGCACGGCGTACGAGACGACGACGGCGTCGTCTTCCGGAAGCAGCGTGTAGCCGAGCGGTGCGTCCGCCGCGATCATGCGCCGCCAGTAGCCCACGCCGATGTCGATCAGGCGCTGCTGGTCGGGAGTCGGGCGTCCCTCTCCCACGACCAGGCCTCCGTCGGACGCCGGGGCCCGACCAGCGGTCGCGTCGCCCTGCGGTTCGGGCGGGGGCACCAGGAGGCCCGTGACCTTCGGCGGACCGGCGACCTGCACGATCAGCGCGATGTGCTCCCAGAGCACCATCTTCTGCAGGTGGTCGGCCGAGTTGCCGCCGCCGAGCGCGAGCAGGGGCACGAACCCGAAGCACTCCTCGACGGCGGGAACGCCATCGCGAGCGGCCGCCGCGGGGTACGGCTGCCGCTCGAACGCCTCGTCGAGCCGCTGCTCGTCCTGCAGCCACTGCGTGAACTGCTCGAGCGTCACAGCGCGGTCCGTGTACTGAACGACACCCCAGCGGAACTTCGCGACCAGGAACGCGCCGTCGTTCCAGATGACGAGGTCGGCGAGCGCCGTGGAGAACAGCACCACCGCGGTCGGTGCCAGCCCCAGCACTCCCTCGGTCATCTGCGCGCCCCGCGCGGGGTCGACGACCCGCACGAAGCCGTCCCCGAGGACCCCGGTGCCGTACCGGCGCCACATCTCCGCCGCCCCCTCGGGAGCGTTCGGTGCGAACCGGGCGATCGTCTCCTCGGAGATCGGAGCCGACGGCTCGAAACGCGCGAAAGTCACCACCGGTTCAGGCCTCCTGATCGAAATCGAATCCGGCATCCCGGAAGGGCTGCACGATGAGATCGAACATCTCGGGAGCCAGGCGGTCGCGAACCAGGATCGCCTGGCCCGCCATGGATGCGTTGGTCGCGAGACGAAGGAACAGACCGGCGTCGTCGAACGCATCGCGCGCTCCCGACTCGGCCCACAGGTCACGGAGAGCCTTGTTGAGGGACTGATTCTGCGCCGCCGAGACCTTGACCGAATCGAGCGTGCGCTGAGCGTCCTTGACATGGGCCGGCCGGGGAACCGGAATCGCGGCGACGACTCGTTGCAGGTCGCCGACCTCGAGCCCCCCGAGCCAGCCCACGAAGCGGTCGATCTGCGCACCGCGCGCACCGAATGTCACAGTCTCGATCCTTGCATCAGATTCGGACATCGATGAAGCGGATCTCCACGCTCGGTCGGGGTGCCGTCACCGGGACGGTCATCACGGTGCCGTGCCCGCGAGCGCTCAGTGGGCACCATGCGGACACCGCGACCCCGCCACCCGGTGCTGGGCGGAACGTAGAGGCTCTCGCGCGGAACCTTGCGGCTCGGAGATCGGAGCCGACGGCTCGAAACGCGCGAAAGTCACCACCGGCTCAGGCCTCCTGGTCGAAATCGAATCCGGCATCCCGGAACGGCCGCACGATGAGATCGAACGTCGCCGGCTCGAGCCGGTGACGCACGAGAACCGCTCGCCCGGCGAGCTGGACGACGTCGGCGAACACGATGAAGTCGGTACCCAGCGCGTCACGGGCATCCGACTGAGACCACATGTCCCGCAGAGACGTGTTGAGCGACTGGTTCGCGGCGGCCGAAGTCCTGACGACCAGCAGTTGCCGCTGCGCGGCCTTGACGTCGGCGGGGCGAGGGCGAGGAAGAAGCCGGAGAGCTGATTGCAGTTGCTCGTCGGATCTGCTGCCCAGCCAATCGATGAACCGGTCGATGGTCGCTCCGCCTGGCCCGAACGTCATAGAACGATCCTGACACCACGAGCGAACATCGACCACCCGGACATCGACCACCCGGATCTCGACCGAGGAGTGGATCCACCCACGCAGCTCCGCGGAAAGCCCGGCCGCCGCGTCACCCAGGTCGGTGCGCAACACCGCGGCATTGCCGAACGGGACGTCGTGCGTGCTGCACCTCGTTGGCGTAGGCCGCCTCCTCGTCCTCCCGACCGGAGGGGGCTGCCCATCCGGATCGTCAGTTCAGCGACCACCACAGCCAGAACAAGCCCGCGAGCCCGCCCCAGAACAGCACGTGGACGACGTAGTCGAACCGGCCCCGCGGCCGCGGCATGCGCCGGCCCGCTGGCGAGACCGCGCCAGCATCCGGCTCGCGGTGGTCACTCCAACGGCCCCAGCCGCCGATCTTCGGCGTCAGTCCGGCGACGAGTGCCTCCAGGGCCGGCAGGACACTCGTCTCCCGGACGGGGACGCCCGCCGCCGCCTCGAGGGAGACGATCGGGATCGGCGAATAGATCAGCAGCCAGTCGTCGACGATCTCGACATCCATGTCCAGCTTCGCGGGGATGGTGAGCACGCGCTCCATCACGTCCGGCGTGAACAGATACAGGGCGTCCGTCTCGTAGCCCTCCGCGACGTGGAGGGCGAACGTCCGGTCGAAATCTCCCTCGAGCCGCAGCCGCTTCCCGTCGGGGAGACCCACGCTGCAGGCGATCAGCCCACCGCCACGGAGGTTCTCGAGCACGATGTGCGGCATCATGCGGTCGAGCCGCACCGCCGCGAAAGCCCACGCCCGCTGTTCGTGGCGCGGGACGTGCACGTTGCCGTAGACGACCTCGCGCGGTCCGTCCTCGCGGTGCACGACCGTGATCCGCGGATCGATCCAGGGGTAGCCGAACACCATGCCCGGGTACGCCGGAGCGGGACGCGCGCTCACAGCGGCACCGGTTCCACGCGGACGTCGCCGACCCGCTCGGCCGGCGAATCCCGCAGCGTCGGACGCACGCTCATCCTCGTCCCCCTCATCGTCATCCTGTACCCATCGTGCCCCGACCCGGCCCAGAAGATCTACGAGCGGGGTGAAGAACCCCGCCTGCGAGCCGTCATCCGCCCGGGGGCACGGGCGGCACGAGGGGTGGGTGTTGACGCGGACGGCGCGGGGATTCGGACGAGTCGGAAGCGGACGAGTCGGAAGCGGACGAGTCGGAAGCGATCATTCCTCAACGCTCGAGGTACCGCGGGATTACTCAACTGCATATCGAGGGCAGCTGCGATGCGAATACGCTATGCGAGTGAACCTCGAGCAACTCCACGGTTTCGTCGCGGTCGCGCGTCTCGGCAACTTCACCCGGGCGGCCGACGAGCTCCACCTCGCGCAGCCGTCCCTCAGCCGCCAGATCGCCGCCCTCGAACAGGATCTCGGCTCACAGCTCTTCCACCGCGCCCGCGGCGGAAGCAGCCTCACGGCCGCCGGGCAGTCGCTGCTCCCGCTCGCCCGCCGCATGCTCGCGGACGCGGACTCGGTCCGTCGTGAGCTCGCCGAACTCGCCGGTCTCGAGCGCGGCCGGGTGCGCCTCGGGGCCACGCCGACGCTCTGCATCAGCCTCGTCGCGGAGGTGCTCAGCGCGTTCCATGCCGACCACCCCGCTATCGAGCTCTCCCTCTCCGAACGAGGATCGCGGCGGCTGCTCGACGAACTCGCGAGCGGCGAACTCGACCTCGCCCTCGTGACGACGTCCGACGATCGCTCCGCCGAGCGGTTCTCGCTCATTCCCCTGCTCGTTGAGGAACTCGTCGTGATCTCGTCGGCGGCCGCCCCGCCGATCGCCGTGGGCCTGGCGATCGACCTCGCCGCTGTCGCCGCTCTCCCGCAGATCGTGTTCAGCTCGTCGTACGACCTCCGCGGCACCACCGACGCGGCGTTCGCGGCGGCCGGGCTGCGTCCCGACGTCGTTCTCGAGGGAGCGGAGATGGACGCCGTGCTGCGGTTCGTCGAACGGGGACTCGGCGTCGCGATCGTTCCGGCGATGGTGCTCATCGACCGGCCGGGGCTCCGCTCCGTGCGGCTCGCCGATCCGCGCCTCACCCGCACGATCAGCCTCGCCCGACCGTCGGACGTCGCCCCCACTCGCGCGGTCGACGTGATGCAGGCGACGATCTCCCGAACCGCCCGCAGCTTCGCCGATCGCGCGGGCGAGACCATGCGCGTGGCGAAACACGGCTGAGACCCGCTAGTCCGTGATGGTCTCGCCACGGCGAGCGCGCCCGAAAAGCGCGTCGAGCACAAGCCCCGCGACACACGCGACGACGATGCCGACGAGCATCGCGAGGAGCGGTTGCCCGTCGAACACCGTCCCGAAGAACACGCCGATGCCGACCGAGTAGGACGCCCACACGATCGCGGCGAGCCCCGCCGTGATGGCGAACCGTCCGCGGGGATACCGGGTGGATCCCGCGACGAAGTTGACGAGGACCCGGCCGCCCGGGATGAACCGGCCGGTCACGATGTAGAGTCCGCCGCGGCGCGCGAGCGCCGCGCGTGCCCACCCGATGCCCTGTGCGACGCGTGCTCGGCGCATCCACCGCCACCGCTCGGGTCCGACACGACGCCCGAGATGGAAGACGAGGTGGTCGCCGACCCAGGCGGCGAGCGCCGCCACCAGGACGAGCGCCCAGAGCGGCGGCCCGGCCGACGCTGAGCTCGTCGCACCAGTGGAGACCGCCGACACCGAGACCGTCGCGACGGCGATCAGCACCGACTCGCTCGGCACGACGGGAAAGACCGCATCGATCAGGCACAGTGCCGCGACGATGAGGAGCAGGTACGGCAGTCCGACGCTCGCCATCACGACGTCCTCGACGGCGGCGGACAGCGCGGCCACCATGTCGGGCACGAGCGCTCCCTCCGGTACTGGTCGCTCCCATGGTGATCGATGCCGGTGAACGCGAGGTGTCCGCGGTCGCCCGGAGGTCCGTCCGGGTATCACGGGATACCCCGCTGGTAGGGGGTGGACACCTCCGTGGAGTGATGTGGCGTGTGGGGCACGCTCCGTACCGTTCAGGAATCGCCACTCAGCGGAGTCGGCGACCGGACCGAATCAGGAGCACGCCATGACCGCCACCCTGCCGACCAGGATCGTCCACCCCATGTCGAACTCGGCGCCTCAGCTCATCATCATCGAATCGTCCGCAGGCGCGCACACACCTCCGCCGATACCACGCGTGACGATCGGGCAGCGCGCCGCGGGGCTCATCGGCACCGTCGTCGCCTTCGTCGCCCTCCTGGTGCTCGGCATCATCGGTGCCGTGTTCACGGCGCTCTGGGCCATCGTCACCCTCGCAAGAAGCGTCGTCCGCGGGCAGGGGCACGGCCGCCGGTCCGGACCGATCGTCGTGCGCGCGACCGGGACCCACCCGACGGGCGCGACCGGCTCGACGCACTCAGCCTGATGTTCGAGTACCTCACCGAGCTCGTCACGGGCGCGGCCGCCTCGCCATGGGTGTTCCTGCTCGTCTTCCTCTTCTGCGCTCTCGACGGGTTCTTCCCGCCGGTGCCGGGCGAGACGATCGTGGTGGCGGTCGCCGCGATCTCCTGGTCGACGGGGACGCCGTGGCTCCCGCTCCTCGTCCTCACGGCGTGGGCCGCCGCATGGGTGGGCGACCTCATCGCGTTCGGGATCGGGCGGCGGTTCAGCCGTCGGATCAGTCGCGAACCGTTCCGCTGGATGCGGCGCGACTCCGTGCGGCGCATCCGCCACGGCATGGATTCGCAACTCGAGACGCGGCCCGTGAGCGTGCTCTTGACCGGCCGCTTCGTTCCCGTCGTGCGCGTCCTCGTCAACATGGCGGCGGGAGCGGGACGGATGCCGCTCTCCCGTTATCTGCCCATCAGCCTGCTGGCCTCCGCCGCATGGACGGCGTGGACGATCGCGCTCGCCGGACTCGCAGGCGTCCTGCTGCCGGCGAATCCGATCCTCTCCGCGGCGCTCGCCGTCGCGATCGCGGTCGCGGTCGGCTGGGGCATCGACCGGATCGCGACGCGTCGCCGTTCCGCCCGCGATCGCCGGCTCGAGCACGAGCAGGAGCAGAAGCTCGAACAGGAGCAGCACGAACAGGAGCACCACGAACAGGAGCACCACGACGGCCGAGGGCTGCAGTTGCGTCCCGAGGGCGCCCGGTAGAACGGGCGCCCTCGGACGGGTGTAGCACTCTCGTTAGAAGGTGCGGGCGGGTTCCGCGTTGCGGGCGGGTTCGGATGCGCGCTTGATGTCGACCTCGACGAGGCGGGGGTCGGCCGTCGTGACGGCGTACTCGCCGCCCGTGATCTCGACCGAGGACGTGGTCTCCTTGTCGGCGCTCGACGGGCCGACCCACAGCTCCACGGACCCCGGCTCGACGATGCGTGCGCCGCTCCGGCCGGTGAAGGCGAAGCGGGTCGTCGGCACGTCGAAGCGCACCACGGCCTCCTCACCGGCCTCGAGCGAGACGCGCGCGTAACCGACGAGCTGGGCGACCGGCCGCGTGACGGAGGCGAAGACGTCGCGTGCGTACAGCTGGACGACGTCCACTCCCGCGTGGTCGCCCGCGTTGCGTACCCGCACGCTCGCGGAGAACGAGCCCCCGGCGACGACGTCGCCGTCGACCGCGAGCTCGCTGCGCTCGAAGCGCGTGTAGCCGAGGCCGAAACCGAAAGGACGCACGGGGGTCGTGTCGGCGCTCGTGATCTCGGATGACCCGCCGAGGATCGGGTGCAGGTACGAGAACGGCTGGGCACCGGCCGAGCGCGGCAGCGACACGGGCAGACGCCCGCTCGGGTGCACGCGCCCCGAGAGGATGCCGGCCAGAGCGCGGCCGCCCTCCTCGCCCGGGAAGAACGCCTGCACGACGGCGGCGGGAGCATCCGCCGTGTCGAGGGCCCACCCGATCGCGTACGGCCGACCCGTGAGAAGGACGAGGACGACGGGCGTTCCCGTCGACTGGACCGCCTCGACGAGTTCGCGCTGCACGCCCGGGAGCTCGAGCGACTCGACGTCGTTGCCCTCCCCGACGGTGCCGCGACCGAAGAGGCCCGCGCGGTCGCCCACGACGACGACGGCGACGTCCGCGTCGCGTGCGACGGCCTGCGCCTCAGCGAAGCCCGAACGGTCGTCACCCTCGACGGCGCAGCCGACGGCGTGCGAGACGACAGAGCCGTCGAGCTCGTCGCGCAGCGATTCGAGCACCGTCGGAAGCTCGATCCCCGCCTCGACGCCGGGATGGTGGGCGAGGACGTGATTGACGAAGGAGTAGCAGCCCATGAGCGCTTCCGACGAGTCGGCGTTTGGCCCGATCACGGCCACGCGGGCGGGCCCCGCCCCCGACGTAGCCGTGCCGCCGAGAGGCAGCACTCCATCGTTCGCGAGCAGCACGACGGACTCCTCGGCGAGCCGCAGCGCGACGGCCCGGTGCTCGGGCGAATCGAGATCGATGCCGGTGGGAGCCTCGTCGAACGTCTCGTCGAGGAGACCGAGCTCCTCCTTCTGGTCGAGCACACGCAGAACGGAGCGATCGACGAGCGCCTCGTCGACGACACCGGCCCGTACGAGCTCGGCGAGTTCGAGGTACGCGTCACCCGTGGGAAGCTCGACGTCGATGCCTGCCTCGAGCGCGAGGGCGGCGGCCTCCCCCGGCGTCGCCGCGACGGCGTGCATGAGGTGGAGGAAGGCGACGGAGAAGTAGTCGGACACGACGACACCGTCGAAGCCCCAGCGCTCGCGCAGGACCTCCGTGAGGTACGTCGGGTCGGCGCCGACGGGGACGCCGTCGATCTCCGCGTACGAGTTCATGACGGAACGGACGCCGCCGTCGAAGACCGCCATCTCGAAGGGCGGCAGCAGCACGTCGGCGATCTCGCGAGGCCCCGCGTGCACGGGCGCGTGATTCCGGCCCGATTGCGACGCGGAGTACCCGACGAAGTGCTTGAGCGTCGCATGCACGCCTTCCGCCTGGAGGCCCCGGACGTAGGCGGTGCCGATCGTGCCGACGACGTAGGGGTCCTCGGCGATGCACTCGTCGACGCGGCCCCAGCGCGGGTCCCGGATCACGTCGAGCACGGGCGCGAGGCCCTGGTGCACGCCGAGCTCACGCATGGACCGGCCGATGAGTCGCGACATCTCCTCGACGAGCTCGGGGTCGAACGACGCGCCCCACGCGAGCGGAGTCGGGAAGGTGGCCGCTTGCCAGGCCGCGAGTCCCGTGAGGCACTCCTCGTGCACGAGTGCGGGGATGCCGAGGCGGGTCTCCGTCACGAGCCGGCGCTGCTCGCGCCACAACCACTCGGCGCGCTCGGCGGGATCGACGGGGCGTGTGCCGTACACGCGCGTGAGCTGACCGAGACCGTGACGGGTGAACTCGTCGTAGCGTGTGCTCGTCGCCATCTCCCCCGCGAGGGGTGCGACGACCTCGTCGCCCTGGTCGACCCAGAAGCCCACGAGCTGCGCGATCTTCTCCTCGAGCGTCATGCTCTCGAGGAGTTCGTGAACGCGCGCCGACACGAGCGCGTCCCCCTCGTCGGTCAGGTGGGGCGCGGCAGCGGCCGTCGCGGGATCGCTCGACGGAGCGGTCGATGAGTCGTGCACGGAGAGGGTCCTTTCGACGGTCATCCCTTGACCGCCCCGGTGAGTCCGCCGACGATGCGGCGTTCGAAGAAGGCGAAGAACAACAGCGCCGGGATCATCGACAACGAAGTGAAGGCGAGCACCTTCGCCGTGTCGACGGAGTACTGCGACGAGAACGCCTGCACGCCGAGCGGCAGGGTGAACGTCGCCTCGTTGTTGAGGATGAAGAGTGGGAGGAGGTAGCTGTTCCAGCTCGCGATGAACGCGAGGATGCCCACCGTGATGACGCCCGGCATCGCGAGCGGCACGACCATGCGCCAGAAGAAGCCGAGCCGACTGCAGCCGTCGATGAACGCGGCCTCCTGGATCTCGTCCGGGATCGCACGCAGGAACGGCACGAGGATGATGATCGTGGTCGGCAGGGCGAAGGCGATCTGCGGCAGGATGACCCCGCCGAGCGAGTTCATGAGTCCCAGGTTCTTCACGAGGATGTAGAGCGGCGTGATGGCCACGGTCATGGGAAACATGAGGCCCGCGGCGAAGATCGCGTACAGCGCTCCCCGTCCCCTGAACCGGTAGCGCGCGAGCACGTAGCTCGCCATGAGTCCGAGGACGACGACTCCGGCGGTGGTAGCGGCACCCGCGATGACGGAGTTGAGCACCTCCTGCCAGAAGATCCCCCCGGTGAGGACGTCGAGGTAGTTCCCGATGTTCCACACCGACGGCCAGCCAGAGGGGTCCGTCGTGATCTCGGAGTTCGTGCGGAAGCCGCCGATGATGATGAACGCGACGGGAGCGAGCATCGCGATGATCACGATGACCGCTGCGACGTATCCGAGCGGGCGGCCCAACCCGCGGCGCACGGGCGCGCGATCATGCCCCCCGCCACGGGGACGGACGCCCGGCATGTTGACGGTCTGGAGCGAAGCGGTCATCGTCCGGCCTTCCCGGTGAGTGCGCCGTCGGTGTCGCGCCGCAGCACGAACCGCTGGTAGATCAGGGCGACGACGAGGGAGATGAGGAAGAGCACGACCGCGACGGCGTTGCCGAAACCGTAGCTCCCGGCGTTGCGGCCGTTCGTGACGAGGTAGGTCGCCATCGTCGACGTGCCCGCCGTGGCCGAGACGTACTGACCCCAGATGATGTAGACGAGGTCGAACAACTGCAGCGCGCCGATGATCGACAGGAACGCCCAGATACGGAGGGTCGGGGCGAGCAGCGGAAGCGTGATCGACCGCTGGATCTGCCAGTACGACGCGCCGTCGATGGCGGCGGCCTCCGACAACTCCTCGGGGATGCCCTGCAGACCCGCGAGGAAGAGGATCACGGCGAAGCCGATGTACTTCCACGTGATGATCGCCATGAGGGTCCAGATGGCGATGTCGGGGTTCGAGAGCCAGTCCTGGGTGAAGGACTCGAGTCCGACCTTCTCGAGGAGGCCGTTGACGGCGCCGTTCGTCTGGAGCATGAGGCTCCAACCGGTTCCGACGACGACCTCGGAGATCACGTACGGCACGAAGATCAGCACGCGGATGATCGACTGGCCGCGCAGCTTCTGGTTCAGCAGCAGCGCGAGCAGGATCGCGACCGGACCCTGGAGCACGAGCGAGAGCACGACGATGATCGCGTTGTGCCGCAAGGCGTCGTGGAACGTCGGGTCCTGGATGATCGTGAGGTAGTTCCGGAAGCCCACGAACTCGGTCGGGACGCCGTACCCCTGCCAGCTGAAGAAGCCGTAGTAGGCCGCCATCACGATCGGGAAGATCACGAAGGCGAGGAACACGATGAGCGCCGGGCCGACGAGGAGCGCGATCTCGGCGCGCGCCCCCCAGACGCCGCCCCTGGCCCGCACGGGGCTCGGGGGCGGCGGCAGGGTCCCGGTGGCCCGGCGGGCCTCGCGATCAGCGAGGTCCGCCGGGGTGTCCGTCTCGTCCGACGAACTCACCTGGGTCTGGAGCATGAGTGACTAGGCCTTCGCTGCCGCGGCGTTGACGGCCTCGACGAGCTCTTCCGGTGTGCTCTTGCCGGCGAGCAGGTCGACGACTCCCACGTTGAGGGCGTTGCCGACGTTGAGGCCGTAGACGGTGTCGAGCCACTGCGAGACGTACGGGGCGGCGTTGTAGGCCTCGAGGATGTCCTGGAGGTACGGCTCGGTGACGGCTTCCTGCGCGACGGTGTTCACGGGCGGAGCGTTGAAGGCCGCGTAGTAGTTCTTCTGCACGTCGCTCGTCGCGAGGTAGTTCAGGAAGTCCACGCACTCCGGCGGAGCGGAGGCCGAGCACGAGTAGCCGTCGACGCCACCCATGATGGCGCCGGCACCCCCGTCGCCGCCCTCGATCTCGGGGAACGGGAACCAGCCGAGGTCCGGGAGCGGCTTCTCGTCGGGGGTCAACGACGCGATGACGCCGGGATTCCAGGCACCCATGAGCTCCATGCCGGCCTGGTGGTTGGCGATGAGACCGGCGGAGCTGCCGGCGCCCTGCTGAGCGGCGGTCGTGAGGAAGCCCTCGTTGAACGGCTCCGTCGCGGCGAAGTCCTCGAGGTCCTCACCGGCGCGGACCCAGCACTCGTCCTCGAAAGACATGGAGTCGGCGGCCTCGGCGAGAGCGTCCTGGCTGCACTCGCGGAGAGCGAAGAAGTAGTACCAGTGGGCGGCCGGCCAGGCGTCCTTACCGCCGAGGGCGACGGGCTGGACGCCCGACTCCTTGAGAGCGGAGACGGCCGAGTCGAGCTCGTCCATCGACGTCGGGGCGGCTTCGATCCCGGCCTCCGTGAAGAGGTCCTGGCTGTAGAAGATGCCGCCGGGGAGAACGGCGACGGGCATCGCCCAGATCTTGTCGTCGAGCGAGTTCGCCGAGAACGATCCCTCGGGGATCTCGGCGGTGGCGTCGTCCGACAGCTTGTCGGTCAGGTCCATGAGCTGACCGGCAGCGACCATGGCGGCCATCTTGCCGCCGCCGCGCTGCAGGAAGACGTCGGGCGCGTCACCCGAGTTGAGGGCGGTCTGGAGTTTGCCGTCGAGGTCCTCGTTCTGGATCGCCTGGGCCTCGATCGTGACGCCCGGGTTCTCCTTCTCGAAGTCGGCGATCGTCTGGTCCCAGAACTCCTGTCCGGGTCCCGTCGTGGAGTTCTGCCAGAGCGTCATGGCGACGCTCCCATCGGAGGAGCCGCCGCCCGAGTCGTTGGAACACGCGCTCAGGGCGAGTGCTCCGAGGAGGAGGGCGGAGGATCCGGCGAGGATCTTGGTGGCCTTCATGAATGGTTCAACCTGTTCTCTTCGTTGAGCGGTGCTGCCCGTCTCCGGGCATCAGCCCGTCTCCGGGCATCAGCCCGTCTCCGGGCATCAGGGGGGGGGTGAATCCGTTCCCCGCGAGGGGACTCGGGTTGAGGCTGACGCCGGCGTCGCTGCTGTGGCGTGTCCCTCGGACCGGCTCAGTCTCACCCGGGCCGCGAAAAGGTGTCAAACGTTTTCGAAAACCATTTCGATGGGGACGGAGAAGGGTGAGATCCGGGCGTATGCTCTCGCCATGGCCCGCCCCACCATCCACGACGTCGCCGCCGCGGCCGGTGTCTCGGTCGCGACCGTGTCGAAGGCCGTGAACGGGCGCTACGGCATCTCGGCGTCCACGGCGCAGCGTGTGCTCGACGTCGTGCACGAACTCGGCTACGAGTCGAGCCTCGTCGCGAGCAGCATGCGATCGCACCGCACCGGCGTCATCGGGGTGCTCGTCGCCGACTTCGAGCCCTTCAGCTCCGAGATCCTCAAGGGCGTGGGCGCGGCCCTGCACCGCTCGCGCTACGACCTGCTCGCCTACAGCGGCACGCGGCAGCGCGACAGTGAAGGGTGGGAGCGCCGCTCGCTCAGCCGCTTGAGCGGAACCCTCATCGACGGCGCCATCATGGTGACGCCCACGGTCGTGACCGCCTCGAGCGACATCCCCGTCGTCGCGATCGACCCGCACACCGGCCGCGCCGATCTGCCCACGGTCGAGTCCGACAGCTTCGCGGGGGCGATGCAGGCGACGCGCCACCTCATCGAGCTCGGCCATCGTCGCATCGGTCTCCTGGGCGGGCGCCCCGATCTACGGTCGTCGATCGCTCGGGAAGCCGGTTACAAACGCGCACTCTCCGAGGCCGGCATCCCGTTCGACCCGTCGCTCGTCCGTATCGGTCTCTATCAGCAGGAGACGTCGCGCGAACCCGCCGTCGCCCTGCTCTCCCTCCCCGACCGCCCGACGGCCGTGTTCGCGGCGAACGACCTCTCCGCGATCGCGATGGTCGAGGTCGCGTCGAACCGAGGACTCTCCGTCCCGCGCGACCTCAGCGTCGTGGGTTTCGACGACATCCCCGAGGCCTCCCAGCTCAACCCCGCGCTCACGACGATCCGTCAGCCGATGCAGAACCTCGGCGCGTCCGCCGCGCACATGCTCATCGCGCTCATGGCCGGCGAGGAGCCGGAGCACATGCACGTGCGTCTTCCGACGCGGCTCGTGCGTCGGGCGACGACGGCCGCTCCGCCCGCCGCGTCGTCGGCGGCGGCGGCTCAGGCGTTGGCATGACGCGCACGTCGCCCGACGTAGCTCACGCGGCGCCGGCCGCTTACTGAGCGCGTAGCACCCCGAGCCGCGCCCCCGTTGGGTTACGTCTCGAGTCGTTCGTTGGGTTGTCGCAGATCCGCTATCAGAAGCCGCCGGGACAGCGGATTCACGCCAACCCAACACGAGACCTCCGCAAGGTCGTGCGCCCGGCTGTCGCGAATCGGCTGTCCGGCGCGGCGACCGAGACCCGGCATCCGCTGGGTTGTCACGAGTCAGCTGTCCGGAGTCGCCGGGATAGCGGACTCGCGCCAACCGAACATCGTCCCGAGCCGAAAACCTGGAACGAAGCACGCCATCGGTCTTGACGAGCGATATTTACCGATATATCTTTGACACATCGCAACAGTCGTCGAATATGTGAAGACGTCGTCGCGACCCACGAACTCACCCCAACCCGAAAGGAGCGCCCATGCGCCCCCACGATCACCAGAACCACCGCGATGACGACCGGCGTTCCGGTCACGACCGCCGGCACGACCTCCACCACGAGGGCGGCCGACGGCACCCCCACTTCCAGCCCGACCACCCTCACCGGGGGCCCGGCGGGGACTGGCGGCACGACTTCCCATTCGGCTTCGGTCCGGGATTCCGACCCGGTCCCGGCTTCGGTCCCGGCCGTGGCGGACGCGGACGGGCCCGCCGCGGCGACGTCCGCCTCGCCATCCTGTCCCTCCTGGTCGACGGACCCTCGAACGGCTACGGGCTCATCAAGAGCATCGCCGAGCGCAGCGAGGGCACGTGGCGACCGAGCCCCGGTTCGGTCTACCCGACCCTGCAGCAACTCGTCGACGAGGACCTCATCGTCGCAGACGAATCGAGCTCCAAGACGGTCTTCGCGCTCAGCGAGACCGGGCGGGCCTACGTCGCGGAGAACACGGAGGCGATCGACGCCGCCTGGGCCGCCACGACCGACAAGAGCGAGGGGGAGGACGCCTTCCAGACCAGCATGATGAAGCTCATGCGCGTCATGAAGCCGTTCCTCCACGACGCGACCGACGCCCAGCGGACGGCCGCAGCGGAGAAGCTCGATGAGACCCGTCGCGCCCTCTACGCCATCCTCGCGGAATAGCCCCGCACCGTCGGCCGGGCAGCAGCCGACCGCGCCAGGTTCAGCCGAGCGTGCCACGGACTCGTGGCGCGCTCGGCTCGTCGTGTGGCGCCCGGGGTCACGCGGCGGACCGGTGCTCTGCGGGGCAGCGGCACTCGGCGAGGCGCTGGGGCGCGTGGACCTACAGGCCCTCGGCGATCTCCCTGATGGCGGCGAGGCGGCGGTCCCACTCGGCGCCGATCGCATCGAGTCGACGCGCGGTCGCACTGAGCCGGGAGGCGAGGACGCGATAGCGGACCTCCCGGCCCGCGCGGACCGCTTCCACGAGACCCGCGCCCTCGAGCACCGACAAGTGGCGCGCGATCGCCTGCCGGGTGACGGGCAGGCGACCGGCGAGCGCCGAGGCCGAGGCCTCGCCGTCGCCGAGCGCCTCGAGGACGCTCCACCGCGTCTCGTCACCGAGAGCGGCGAACACCGGAACGAGCGTCTCGGTGCTCATGCGCGGTCGTTGCCCGCGCCGCCGGTCGCCGTATCAACATTCGACGCCTCGCCCTCGACGAGCGCCGCGAGCTTGTCGAGCTCGATGTTCCATCCTTGACGGTGGCTCTCGAGATTCGCCAGCGGGTCGGAGGTCGCCTCGAAGCCCGCCTCGACGACGGTGAGGAGGGTCCCCGTCGACACGGACTCGAGTGTGAACGTGAAGACCGTCGGCTGCGCATCCTCGAGAGAGACGGGCGCCGTATCGCTCGCGTCGTCGTTGCCCCAGCTGTAGGAGATCGAGCGCGGCGCGTCGACGGCTTCCACACGGATGGGGATCGGCGCATGCTCTGGCCACGAGATGGTGCCGCTCGCTCCGGGCCCCGAACCGTCGAGCACGAGTCGACCGAACCACCGCGACACGTGCTCCGGCTCGGTCACGGCCGCCCACACCTTCTCGAGGGGGGCCGCGATCGCGATGCTGCGACGGACGGTGAACGCGCCCGCATCGACGACGGACTGATCGTTCTCGATCGCGCTCATGTGTAATCCTCCTGGTCTCGGTGCGGAGCATCGGTGCTCCGTCTTGTGCAACTGAATCATTGCAGGAAGCAGGGTCGGACGCAACCATCATGTTGCAGGTCGAGACGTCGCTCGACGGGGTCGACTGGTCCGTCGGCGAAACAGCGTCGGCCACTGACGCACGAACCGCGTCCCCCGCACGCGCGATCCCCGGCGCACCGAATACTCTGGGAAGGACGCGGCGGCGCGTCGGACTGCAAGGAGGCAGCGAGAATGAGCCGATCCCTTCCCTCCCCCTCGATGGAGAACCACGTGGGCGTCTGCTTCGACGAGTGGATCCGCCTCGTCGGCAACCGCTTCGTGCCTCTCACCCTCACGACGCTCGATCCGGAGGGCTTCTCGGGCACGCTCCGCACGCGCTACGTCGACGGCACATGCGTGACCGACATCGCGGCCTCGTCGCACAGCGTGCACCGCCTCGCGCAAGCGATCACCGACGAGGACCCCCATCACTTGAAGCTCAGCATGCAGCTCGAGGGCACGGGGCTCGTCCTGCAGGACGGCCGCAGCGCCCAGCTCCGACCGGGCGACGTCGCGATCTACGACACGACGCGGCCGTACACGCTCGAGTACGAGGGGGCGATGCGGTCCCTCGTGATGATGTTCCCGCACAGCATGCTCGGTCTCTCCGCCAACCTCGTTCACACGACGACCGCGGTGCGACTGCGCGGCGACACCGGACTCGGCCGGGTGATCTGCCCGTTCATGCAGCACATCGCCGAGAACCTCGACCAGCTCGAGGGCGTCAACGGCGCTCGCATCGTGCGGAGCGCGTTCGACCTCATCACCGCCCTGCTCTCGGCGGAGCTGCAGACCACGACGACGCGCGAGCCGTGGCTCGTAGCGGTCGACGCCGTCTCGCAGTACATCGACGCGCACCTCGACGACCCGGACCTCAACACCGACGCGATCGCGCGCGCCCACTTCATCTCGCCCCGACAGCTGCAGTACCTCTTCCAGGAGGAGGGCACGACGGTGTCCGCGTACATCCGCGGCCGCCGCCTCGAGCACTGTCGCATCGACCTCGGCGACCCGGCGCTCGCCTCCCGCTCGATCATCCAGGTCGCGCAATCGTGGGGGTTCGTCGATCCGAGCCACTTCAGCAAGCTCTTCAAGTCGGCGTTCGGTCACAGCCCGCGGGAGTACCGGCAGCTGCACCTCGGCCTCGCCGTCTCCGCCTGATCGCTCGACCCGAGGAACCGTCATGACACCCATGGAGATCGTCCAGGACCACTACATCGCCTCGCGCGACGGCGCCGTCGATCGCGCGTTCGCCGCGATCGACGACGCGACCGAGTGGACCGAGACGGCGGGCTCCGCCTACGCAGGGACGTTCATCGGGCGCCAGGCGATCATCGAGAACGTGTTCGCCAGGATCGGCGCCGAGTGGGATGGCTTCGGACTCGACGACCTCGATCTCATCGCCTCGGGCGACCGCGTCGTCGCGACGGGCTGGTATGTCGGCACGTTCCGGGGCACCGGCGCCGCCATGCGCGCACGCTTCGTGCATCTCTGGCATGTCGAGGGCGACCGCGTCGCGCGCTTCGAGCAGGTCGTCGATTCCGCCACGCAGAACGCCGCGATGTAGCGCCCTCCACTGTGCGCGCACGCACATTACGCGTGCGCCGGTGTCCGAGCCGAACCGCCGGAGAGCGGATTGACTGGCCGGGACACCCCTGAGGAGGAACTCATGACCGAGACACGGCCAGCAACGTTGCTGGATGAGATCACCGTCGCCCCCGAGTCGGGACGAGCGATCCCCGACGCCGCGACGCGCGAGACCATCGGCTACGCGCCCATCCACTCGACCGAGCACCTGGACGCCGCGATCGAGCGCGCCCGGGCGGCACAACCGGCCTGGGCCGCCTTGCCGGTGGAGGAACGCTCCGCGATACTGCACCGCGCGGCGGACGAGATCGACGCTCACGCCGAAGAGCTCGCCCAGATCATCGCGCGCGAGCAGGGCAAGCCGCTCAACGGTCCCGGCGCCCGATTCGAGGCCGGCGGCTGCGCCGTCTGGCTCCGGAACGCCGCGGACACGACACTCGAGCCCGAGGTGCTCTTCGAAGCCGACGGCACCCGCTCGGAGCTGCACTACGCGCCGCTCGGCGTCGTCGGGGCGATCAGCCCCTGGAACTGGCCCGCCCTCATCGCCATGTGGCAGATCGCGCCGTCGCTCCGAATGGGGAACGCGGTCGTCGCGAAGCCGAGCGAGTACACGCCGCTGAGCGTCCTCGCGGTCGCGGCCCTCATGAATCGCCACCTGCCCGACGGCCTCCTCACGGTCGTCGCGGGGGGCCGGGACGTCGGCGAGGCGATCGCCGGTCACCCCGGCCTCGACAAGGTCATGTTCACGGGGTCCACCGCTACCGGCCGCTCGATCATCCGGAGCTCGGCCGACAACCTCGCGCGCCTCACCCTCGAGCTCGGCGGCAACGACGCCGGCATCGTGCTCCCCGGGACCGACATCGACGCGATCGCCCAGAACCTGTTCTGGGGCATCTTCATCAACACGGGCCAGACGTGCGCCGCCTTGAAGCGCCTCTACGTGCACGACAGCCAGTACGACGCCGTCGTCGACGCCCTCGCGACGATCGCCGAGAGCACGCCGATGGGAGCGGGCGTCGACGAGGGCAGCGCTCTCGGACCGCTGTCGACCTCGCAGCAGTTCGACATCGTGTCCGGCCTCGTCGACGACGCCCGCGAGCGCGGCGCACGCATCGTCACGGGTGGCGAGGCGGCTCCGGAGCTGGGGCCGCACTTCTACCGCGCGACCGTCGTCGCCGACATCGAGGACGGCGCGCCGCTCGTCGACACGGAGCAGTTCGGACCGGTCATCCCGGTGATCCGCTACAGCGACGTGGACGACGCGATCGCGCGAGCGAACGCCTCGGATCAGGGGCTCGGCGCGTCCGTCTGGGCGGACGACCCCGAGGCCGCGATGGCGATCGCCGCTCGCCTCGAGGCCGGCACCGTCTGGATCAACCAGCACGGCACGCTCAACCCGCTCGTCCCCTTCGGCGGCGTGAAGGGCTCGGGCTACGGGATGGAGTTCGGTCGCGAAGGCCTCAAGGCCGTCGCCGCGCCGAAGGTCATCACCCGGACGGTCGCCGCGCTGTAGACCACCGATACGCAGCACCGAGGGGGCGTCGCCACGAGGCGACGCCCCCTTCTCCCGCTCCCCTCTCCCCCCTGAATATCCCCTCCGTGCACGAAAATACGTGCCCGCACGGGATATTCAGGGGGGAGAGCGGGGTACGAGGACGGCGGGTGCCCTCAGGATCGAGGGCACCCGCCGTTGCTGTGGACGTGTGCGGGACGCGTGTCGGTTCAGCGAGCCGCGAACTGGTCCTCGCAATCGAGCGTCGCGTCGGTGTACTCGAGGTCGTCGTACTCCTCGAGGTGCGACAGGTACTCGTCGAGCACGCCCTCAGCATCGGAGAGCCCCTGGCCCTTCACGAGCTCGATCCACTGCTGCTGCGTACTGTCCTCGACCTCGGTCGACCATTCCTCGGTCGCCGAGTCCTCCCACGCGGTGAATTCCTCGACCGTCGAGGCGTCGAGCATCTGCTGGCACTGGTCGGCCGCTTGCGTGTTGAAGGCCTCGATGCCCTCACCCGTGTTGAGCTCCTCCGTGACGTCGTCGACGATGCCCTTCAGGTCCTCCGGAAGACCGTCGTAGGCGTCGGCGGAGAACCACATGCCGAACGTCGAGTACTGCCCGAATCCGGGATCCGTCCAGTAGGGCAGGAGCTCCATGAGCTTGTAGTTCACGGGGAAGTCGATGGCGCCGCCGATCGAATTGATGACGCCGCGCTGCACCGCCTCGTAGGTCTCCGGGGCGGTGATCGCCTGGATGTTGACGCCGGCGCCCGAGAGCACCTGCTGCACGATCGGCCCGGATGCGCGCATCTGGAGACCGGACAGCCCGCTCTTCTCGGTCACGGGCTCCGGTGTGCCGAGGAGGAGTCGACCGACGGGCCACGTGCCGACGTGGTGGAGGCCGTTGTCGGCCATGACCTCCATGGCGGGCTCGTAGTCCGCGTGAATGTCGTAGAGCGAGCGCATGATCGCCGCCGAGTTCTGACTGAGGAACGGGATGCTCACCATGCTCGCCGACGGGAAGTACTGCGGCGTGTAGTCCGGCACGGTCACGCCGATCTGGGCGCGGCCGTCGCGCACGCACTCGACGACCTCGGCCGCCTTGCAGATGGCCTCGGGAGCGGTGCGCTCGAACGCGATGCGACCGTCGGTCTCCTCCTCGATGCGGTCGAGGTACCAGTCCTGGACGGCCGCGTTGGGCGTCCCCGGCTGTGCCGCGGTGGAGAGCGTGAACTCGAACGACTCGTCGGAGCCGCCCGATCCGCCCTCGGCGACGACGCCGGAGCAGCCGGCGAGGGTCAGGAAAGAGAAGGCGACGGCAGCGGCGGCGAGTCGCGTTCGCCTCGATCGGGTGGTCGTGCGGTGGGGAAACATCATCGTTCCTTTCATGGGGGCGTCCTCACCCGGCGTTGGGTGAGACGAGTGAGGGCAGGAGGAGGGAGATCTGGGGGAAGAGGAAGAGCACGGCCGTGACCGCGAGGTCGACGAGGAACAGCGGCAGGATGCCCTTGAACACGGTCTCGGTCTTGACACCCGTCGCCCCCGCCACGACGAAGGCGTTGATGCCGACCGGTGGTGTGACCATGCCGATCTCGATGAGCTTGACGACCATGATCCCGAGCCAGACGGGTTCGAACCCGAACTCGACGGCGATCGGGTAGAGGATCGGCACCGTGATGACGAGGATCGAGAGCGACTCGAGCACCATCCCGAGCGGGATGAGGCACGCGAGGAGCAGCGCCATCGCGAGCATCGGCGCGAGGCCGAGGCCCGTGACCCAATCCGTGACCGCCTCGGGAACGCGAGCGGCGATGAAGAAGGCCGAGAGTATCGACGACCCCACGACGATGAAGAACACCATCGACGTGGTGGAGCCGGTGTCGAGGAGCGCCCCCTTGATCTGCGACAGGATGACGCGCATGCCGTCCTTCCGGTTCTCGACGATGAGGATGACGACGGACGCGAGGGCGCCGATCGCGGCGGATTCCGTCGACGTGAAGACGCCCGAGTACATGCCGCCGAGCACGATCGTGAACAGGATCGCGATGTAGACGACGCCGCGCCAGTGGAGGTCGCGCAACCGGGTCACGTCGGCGGACGCTGCGGCGGACGAGGCGCCCGGAGTGGTCGACGTGGTCGTGCGGCTGGTGGCCGTCCGGGTATCGACAGCCTCGACCGTCGCGGTGGCACCGCGGGCCGAGCCCTCGCCGAAGCGGACCCGATCGCCCGCCCGTTCCGCACCGCCACGACGACCGGCGGCTTCGAGGCGAGCCGCGGCGGAGGCGTCG
Source organism: Labedella phragmitis (assembly GCF_004078635.1). Lineage (GTDB taxonomy): Bacteria > Actinomycetota > Actinomycetes > Actinomycetales > Microbacteriaceae > Labedella > Labedella phragmitis. The sequence goes on along the minus strand of NZ_RZNB01000008.1, from coordinate 78,100 downwards.
AGCCTGGCGCGGGCCACCGCGTTGCCGAGGTCGTCGGAGTCCGTCGATCGGCCGATGCGGCGAGCGCCGAACGTCATGATGTACGCGATGTAGGCGGCTGCCGAGAGCAGTCCCGGCAGCACACCGGCGGCGAGGACCTGCGCGACGGACGTGTTCGTCATGATCGCGTAGAGCACGAGGAACGTGCTCGGCGGGATCATCACGCCGAGAGTGCCGGAGACGGCGACGAGCGCTGTCGCGGTGCTCGCGGGGTAGCCGTGCGACCGCATCTGCGAGACCGAGAGCTTCGACATCGTCGCGGCGGTCCCGATGCTCGATCCGGACACGGCGGCGAAGCCCGCGCACGCCATGACGGTCGCGACGCCGAGCCCGCCTGGCGCTCGTCCCACGACGTGGTTGGCGACGGCGAAGACGTACTCGGCGACGCGCGCCCGAACGGCGAAGAGTCCCATGAGGATGAACATCGGCACAATCGTGAGGCTGTAACTGTACGTCGTCGAGAAGGGGGCGGAACCCAGCACATCCGTGGCGTAACCCGTGCCCTTCAGGAGCATGAGCCCGAGCGCTCCCGTGACCCCGAGAGCGAGAGCGATCGGCATCTTGATCGCGAGGAGGACGAGCAGGACGAGGATGGCGAGTCCCACGACGGCGGCGACGGTCATGACCTGTCGCTCCCTTCAGCTGATGGCGGCACGATCGACGGCTGGTCGTCGGCGTCGTCGCCGAACGGGATGCGGCCGGAGACCGAGCGGGCGAGGTTGACGGCGGAGACGAGCAGGAACGCAGCGAGTCCCGCGACGAGGAACCAGCGCCACGGCCAGCCCGGCCAGTCGATGAGGCCGAATGCCGTCTCGCGGCGTTCCGTGGCGTCGATGGCGCGCGTCACCGACGCGTACAGCATCCACGCCACGACGGTCGTCGAGAGCGTCCAGACGATGACGTCGAGCAAGCGGTTCGCGCCGCGACCGAGCCGATCGGAGACGAGACGGACCGACACGTGATCGCCCGTGATGCCGGCCCACGCGAGTCCGAAGAAGACCGCGATGACGAGGCACGACTGTGCGACCTCGAGGGTGCCGGGCACCGTCGCGCGCGACGTGAATCGCACGACGACGTTGAGCGCCGTCGAGAGCATCACGACGACGATGGCTCCGGCGGCGGCGATCGCGAGGAGTCGCGAGAGACCGACGACGGCTCGTTCGATCCGCGGCAGTCCCTCGACGCGGGGTTCGCTGCTCACCGCCTCTCCCAGAAGGAGTAGGCGACGGTGTGGTCGACGTTGCCGAGGTCGTCGAGGGCGTCTCCGAGAGCCTCGGTGACGGCGTCGCACACGGGTGCGGCGTGGCCGACGGCCTGCTGCATGGAGCGCGCGATGCGCACGTCCTTCGTCATGAGGGGGAGCGCGAAGCCCGACGCGAACGCCCCGTCGACGATGTGCGCCTGGAGCACGTGCGTCGTGACGAAGCTCTGCCCCGTCGATGCGTTGAGGATCTGGACCATGGTCGAGCGGTCGAGGCCGAAGCGCTCTCCCGCGACGAGCGTTTCACTCGACGCCGTGTACGCCGCGGCGGCGACGAAGTTGTTGAGCGCCTTCATGGCGTGCCCCGTGCCGAGCTTGCCTGTCCGGAAGATCCGCTGGCTCATGGCGTCGATGACGGGCACTGCGCGTTCGGCCGCCGCGTCGTCATCCGATCCGAGCATGATCGCGAGGGTCCCGGCGATCGCCCGTTCCCGCGCGCCGGAGACCGGGGCGTCGACCATCACGAGCCCGGACTCGGCGAGGATGCGCCCCGTCTCGACCGTCTCCACGGGGTCCGACGAACTCATGTCGACGACGACGGTGCCCGCACGAAGCGCGGGATCAGCCCGCCCGTCGTCGCCCACGAGGACGGAGCGCACGATCGCGCTCGTCGGCAGCATGCAGACGATCACACCGGCGCGAGCGAGGCCCGCGACGTCCTCGGCGCCCTCTGCTCCGAGTTCGGCGGCGACGCGCGCGGTCGTGGCCGGGTCCGCGTCGTAGACGATCGTGTCGAAGCCCGCTCGCACGACGTTGCTCACCATCGGGTGCCCCATCGTCCCGAGGCCGATGAAGCCGACGACGGGTCGGATCGTTTCGGTCATGGTGTCGTCCTCCGTGCCGCTCACGCCGCTGCTTCGCCGTCGAGGTCGGTCTCGATGCCCTGCTCCGCGAGGACTTCGGTGAGCGCACGCATGCCCTCGACGGCCGAGGGGATGCCGCAGTAGAGGATCGAGTGCACGACGAGCTCGCGCAGTTCCACGGGCGTCACGCCGTTCGCGAGCGCTCCGCGGAGGTGCACGCGGATCTCGTGCGACTTGCCCGTGGCGATGAGGATCGCGAGCGTGATCTTGCTCCGATCGGTGATGCTCAGCCCGGGGCGCTGCCAGATGTCGCCGAAGCAGTACCGCGTGACGAAATCCTGCAGCTTGTCGTCGAGGTCCGTGGTGTTGTCGACCTGGCCCTCGGCTCCGGCCGAGCCGAACATGTGCCGACGTTGGGCGATCCCCGCTTCGAAGAGCGGATCGTTCCTGATCATGCGTGGTCCCTTTCGTGGTGACACGGAACCGACGCCGTTCAGGCGGGAGACGGTCGGTGGCTCCGGTGAGTACCAGTCTGGGAGAGCGGCGGGGGTGCGTCTCGCACTCCGGCGCACGCGCATCCGTTTTTCGCGCACGACGCGCGGCGGGAGGCGGCGGTCTCATCCACGCCGAGAGGGCGTCATCCCGCTCAGCGGTGACCCGGCCGTGACCGATGTGTCAGCTCGACGGCCTGGCGGACGTCTCGTCGGCGTATCGGGCGAGGAACGTCTCGACGGCGCTGCCGACGGTGGCATCGACCTCTTCGTCGCTCGGCGACCACTCCTGCAGCAGGAGCTGCGGCCAGAGGACGAAGTTCGAGATCATGCCGAGGAACTCGGTCGTGGCGCGGACGACGTCGGCGACCCGCAGAAGTCCGTGTCGCGCTTCGGAGTCGATGTAGTCGCGCACGAGTTCGAAGAACGGCTGCTTGCCGAGATCGAACTGGATGCGACCGAGGTCGGGGAAACGGGGGGCCTCCGCGATGACCATGCGGTGCAGCCCGGCCATGCCCGGCCGCCGCAGGAGTCGCGCATAGCGAGCCCCGAGGGCCGCGAGCCCAGAGCGCGGGTCTCCGGCGGGCGGCGGCGTGACGGCCTCGTCCGACCCCGCGTCCCAGAACTGCAGCACGATCGCTTCGAACAGGTCGGCCTTGGTGCGGAACTGCTTGAACATCGTCGCGGTCGAGACGCCCGCTCTCTCGGCGACGCGGGCCAACGAGGTCTTGTCGTAGCCGAGTTCGATGAAGAGCCCGGTCGCCGCCCGCAGGATGGACGCGCGTTTCTCGAGCGCGACCTTCTGGTGGTACGTGGCTGCGGGCGGCTCCATGTGCCGAATCTATCAGAGGTGAGTGACTTGACTCACCATCAGGGTCGGCCTACCTTTGGCGAGGTGAGTCGATCGACTCACCATCAACGAAGCGCACGAAGCGCACGAAGCGGTGGCAGGAGTCGGCGAGAGGACTCGGCGATCCGAGACCACGACGGGAATCACGAGGAACACACGATGACGATCCAACACCGACACCTCGGCAGGGGGCTCGAGGTGTCAGCCCTCGGGCTCGGCACGATGGGCATGACGATGGCGTACGGTCCGGCCGACGAGGAACGGAGCATCGCGACGATCCACCACGCCCATGATCTCGGCGTGACGCTCTTCGACACGGCCGAGCTCTACAACGGGGCGGATCCCGGCAGCAACGAGCGGCTGCTCGGAGCCGCGATCCGTCCCTTCCGCGACGAGGTCGTGGTCGCGACGAAGTTCGGCTACGACGTCGACGCCGACCAGTCGGCCGGCGCGGTGCTCGACAGCGGGCCCGATCGCATCCGGACGGTCGTCGAGAACAGCCTGCGGTACCTCGGCACCGATCGGATCGACGTGCTCTATCAGCACCGCGTCGATCCCGACGTCCCGATCGAGGACGTCGCGGGCGCCGTCGGCGAGTTGGTCGACGCCGGAAAGGTGCTCCACTTCGGGTTGAGCGAAGCCGGAACGGACATCATCAGGCGTGCACACGCCGTCCAGCCCGTCACGGTCCTGCAGAGCGAGTACTCGATGTTCGAGCGGGGCATCGAGGCGGTCCTGCCCGTCATCCGCGATCTCGGCATCGGGTTCGTCGCCTATTCGCCGCTCGGCCGCGGCTTCCTGACCGAGGCGGTGAAACCGGCCCACCAGTACCCCGCCGACGACATGCGGCGCTGGGATCCTCGCTGGCAGCCGGGGAATTTCGAGCGCAACGCCGACGCCGTCGAGCGACTCGCCGAGGTGGCGACGGAAGCCGGGCTGTCGCTCCCGCAGTTCGCCCTCGCATGGCTACTCGGCCAGGGGGACGACATCGTGCCGATCTTCGGCACGCGGAGCCCCCAGCGGGTCGACGAGAACGTCGTGGCGGCGACGGCGCGGATAGCGCCGGAGCTGATCGACCGGGTACGCGAGATCCTCCCCGAGGGCGCGTACGGAAGCCGCTATGCCGACGGTCACCTGCCGGAGTGGGAGACGGCGTCGTGACGCCCCTCGTCGCGGTGTTCGGAGCGTCCGGTCAGACGGGACGGCGCGTCGTCGATCGGCTCGTCGAGGGCGGGCGCGATGTGATCGCCCTCGGCCGATCGGTCGATGGCCGCTGGGGCAGCGCGCCTCACGTCCGGACATCGACGGTCGACCTGGCACACGTGGAGAGCGCGGAGCTCGTCGAGCTGTTGGAGGGCGTGGACGCGGTCGTGTTCGCGGCCGCCGGCGACCCGGAGCGCGTCGATCGGGACGGGGCGATCCGGGTGATCGGGGCGGCCGAGCGGGCCGGGGTGGCGCGCTTCGTCCTCCTCACCGGCATGGGTGTCGGCCGCTCGAGGCCCGCGGCGTTGTACGGCGGGTTCTGGGACTCCTACTTCGGAGCGAAGGAGGAGTCGGAGCGCCGCTTGCGGGCCTCCACGCTCAGCTGGACGATCATCCAACCGGGCGAACTGCTCGCGTCGCCGGGGTCGGGCCGCGTCGCCCTCGCCGCGACCGGCGCGCTTCCAATCGGCGCGGTCAGTCGCGACGACGTAGCCGGAGTGATCACGGCAGCACTCGAGAACGCCGCGAGCGCGGGCCACACCTGGGAGCTGGTCCGCGGCGACGACCCGATCGCCGACGCCATCGCTCGAGCATCCGCCTGACCCCCGAGCCCCTGAACACGTCTCTCGTGCATGCGCTTTCGAGCACAGAGGACGTGTTCAGGTGCGTCAGCGCAGGGTGCTCAGCGCACCTTCTCGGCGGTGAACTGCAAGCGGGGGTGGGCGTAGAACTCCTGCGATTCGATGAGTTGCAGCTCCCGCTGCCCCGAGCGGTGGGTCGTGTCGATGAGGTCGAAGATGCTCGACGCGGTGCGCTCGAGAGCGACGGCCGCGTCACCGGTCTCGCGGTAGTGGGCCGTGAAGAGCGCCGCCGTGACGTCGCCGGAGCCGTTGGCCTTGAGCGGGAGCATCGGGGTTTTCACGATCCAGGCGCCGTTGTCGTCGACCGCGAGCATCTCGATCGTGTCCGGCTCGCGATCGGGACGCTCGACGCTCGTGACGAGGACGGTCCGCGGCCCCATCTCGCGAGCGAGATCGACCGACTCGAGCGTCGATTCGAGCGTCGAGGGGTCGGTGCCCGTGAGGAAGCCGAGCTCGAACTGGTTGGGCGTGATGAGGTCGGCGGCGGGGACGACGCGCTCGCGCAGGAGGACGGGGATCTCGGGAGCGACAAAGCACCCGGACTTCGCGTTGCCCATGACGGGGTCGCACGCGTAGATCGCGGAGGGGTTCGCCTCCTTGACGCGCTTCACGGCGTCGACGATGACGTCGCCGATGCCGACGCCGCCCTGGTAGCCCGAGAGGACGACATCGATCTGCGGGAACACACCGCGCTCCTCGACGCCCGTGATGACGGCGCGCACGTCCTCCGGGTCGATGAGCGGTCCGCGCCACGCGCCGTAGCCCGTGTGGTTCGAAAAATTGACCGTGTACACAGGAAGGACCTCGACGCCGATGCGCTGGAGGGGGAACACGGCGGCCGAGTTGCCGACGTGTCCGTAGGCGACGGCTGACTGGATCGACAGGATCTTCATGTGCACGGTTCCTTGCTCGCAGAGGAGGCCGGTCGACGCCGGCTCACGGGATGAGAAAAATCGTACGCCCTCACCGGCGCTCGCCCAGCGATCGCCCGATCACGCCGAGACGCTTCCCCGCCCCCGAGCCGCCGCCGCGCTCGCGGCGGGCGTGAGGTCCAGCCGCCGGAGCAGTTGCGCGTTGAGCGCCACGACGACGGTCGACGCCGACATGAGGAGCGCGCCGACCGACATGGGCAGGACGAACCCGACGGGGGCGAGCACTCCCGCGGCGAGCGGCACCGAGAGGAGGTTGTATCCGGCGGCCCACCAGAGGTTCTGGGTCATCTTGCGGTAGCCGGCGCGTGACAGCTCGATGACCGACAGCACCGAGCGGGGGTCGTCGGAGGCGAGGACCACTCCGGCCGAGGCGATCGCGACGTCGGTCCCCGCGCCGATCGCGATGCCGACATCGGCTTGGGCGAGCGCCGGAGCGTCGTTCACCCCGTCGCCGACCATCGCGACGGTCCGGCCCTCGGCCTGCAGTCCGGCTACCGTCGACGACTTGTCCTCCGGACGCACACCCGCGTAGACCCGGTCGACGCCGAGCTCGTCTCCGACCGAGCGCGCGACCGCCTCGGCGTCCCCCGTGATCATCACGACCTGGACCCCGATCGCGTGCAACGCGTCGACGGCCTCACTCGACTCCTGGCGGACCTCGTCGGCCAACGCGAAGGCACCGACGACGAGGCCGTCCTCGACGACGTGCAGGACGATGCGACCCTCCCGCTCCCAGTCCTCGAGGCCGGCGAGAGCGTCGACGCCGTGCGACCGCAGCAGGGCGGGGCCACCCACGCTCACCGAACGGCCGGCGACGGTCGCGCTCACGCCGACGGCGGTGGAGGCGCGGACGTCGGTCGCGGTCGGCACGCTCACGCCGCGGTCGGCGGCGTGCCGGACGATGGCACGGGCGAGCGGATGCTCGCTCTCCCCCTCGGCCGCCGCGGCGACCGCGAGGACGTCGTCGGCGGACCGGCCGTCGGCGACACGGATGTCCACGACCGTCGGCTCGCCCTTCGTGAGCGTTCCCGTCTTGTCGAACAGGACGGTGTCGACGTTCCGCATGGACTCGAGCGCGAGCCGGTCGGTCACGAGGACACCGCCACGCGCGGCGCGCTCGGTCGCGATCGAGACGACGAGCGGGATGGCGAGCCCGAGGGCGTGGGGGCACGCGATCACGAGGACGGTGATCGTGCGGATGACGGCCTCGTCGGGCATGCCGAGGAGCGACCACGCGATCGCGGTCAGGACGCCGGCCCCGAGCGCGAACCAGAACAGCCACGCCGCCGCGGTGTCCGCGAGTCTCTGCGCACGCGACGTCGAGTTCTGCGCCTCTTCCACGAGGCGCCGGATGCCCGCGATGGCCGTGTCGTCACCGACCGCGGTGACCCGCACGCGCACCGAGGAGTCGGTCGAGACCGTGCCCGCGACGACAGCATCGCCCACGCTGCGCCCGACGGGGCGCGACTCGCCCGTGATCATCGACTCGTCGACGTCGGCGGCCCCCTCGACGACGACGCCGTCCGCCGGGATCCGCCCGCCGGGACGGACGATGACGACGTCGTCCGGACGCAGGTCACCGGGCGCGACGGTCACGATGGTGTCGCCTTCGACGCGCTCGGCCTCATCGGGGAGCAGCGCGGCGAGCGACTCGAGCGCGGAGGCCGACTGAGCGAGGGACCGCATCTCGATCCAGTGCCCGAGCAGCATGATCACGATGAGGAGCGCGAGCTCCCACCAGAAGTCGAGGGCGTGGTCGAGCAGGCCGAGGCTCGCGCCCGACGATGCGACGAACGCGACGGTGATCGCGAGGGCGATGAGGAGCATCATGCCCGGCCGCCGACGCCGGAGCTCGTCCACGGCTCCCGTCAGGAAGGGTGACCCGCCCCAGACGAACATGGCGGTGCCGAGCACGGGCGAGACCCAGGCGAGCGCGGCGACGTCGGGCAGCTCGTAGCCGAGGATCATCGCGAACATCTCGCTCAACGCGACGACGGGCACCGCGAGGACGAGCATCACCCAGAAGAGCCGCCGGAACCGGGCGACGTGATCGCCGTGGCCCGCGTGCCCGCCGTGCCCCGCGGGCGCGTCGTGGCCGGCGTGCCCGCCGTGTCCGGCGGGCGCGTCGTGCATGGCGTGCGCATCGTGTCCAGCATGCGCATCGTGCGCCGCCTGCTGGTGATCGATCCGATTCGGGGAGTCGTCAGTCATGGGATTCCTTCCGTCACGCGCCGCAACAATACCCCCATAGGGTATATTCCCGACGTGATGTCCGGGATTCCTCAGGCCCTGTTGCGGCGCGCCAACTCTTGGAGTATCTCGCGCTGGTGCACCGGCCCGCCCCCCTCGTGGCCGTTGAAGGGATAGACGCGGATGCTCTTCTCGCCTGCGTAGTGGTTGTAGGCCGCGAAGACCGTCGATGGGGGGCACACCGCGTCGCGGAGGCCGACCGAGAAGAGAGCCGGAGCCGTCGCACGGGCCGCGAAATTGACGCCGTCCATGTACGAGAGCGTGCGGAAGACGTCCTCCTCCTCTCCGCGTCGCGTCTGCAGATAGGTGACGAGCTCGGCGTACGGCGGGGCGTCCGTGAGCGACACCGCGCGCCGGACGGCGCTCAAGAAGGGGAAGTCGATGAACGCGGCACACAGCCCGGTGCTGAGCGCCGCCGCCGCGAGTGCGATGCCACCGCCCTGGCTGCCGCCCCACACCGAGATGCGGTCCGGGTCCACGTCCGGATGCGCCCTCGCCGCGTCGATCGCGAGGACGGCATCCGTGAAGACGCGACGGTAGTAGTAGTCGGACGGGTTCTCGATCCCGTCCGACACACGACCGGAGGCGTGGGGCGCGCTCCCGATCGGGTCGGTGGTCGAACCGGGATAAGCCCCGCTGCCCTGACCGCGCGCGTCCATGACGAGGACGGCGGATCCCGCGCTCGGCAGGAGGGTGTGCTGGTGGGCGAGCCCACGTCCCGAGTTGTACCCGATGTATTGCACGACGCAGGGAACGGGTCCGTCCAGTCCGCGCCGACGGAGCAGCCAACCGCGCACCTGGTGCCCCTCGAATCCCGCGAACGTCACGTCGTCCACGAGCACGCCGTCGAGTCCCGTGTCGCCCGGGGCGACGGCGTCGAACCGCGGGCGCCAGGCGAGTTCGCGCGACTCCGCGAGCGTCGCTGACCAGAAGGCGTCGAAGTCGGCGGGCTCCTCCCGCTCCGGACGGAAGCGCTCGAGCTCGTCGAGGGGCAGATCGAAGTGGGGCACGGTGTCCTTTCAGGCCGCGGACGGTCGACCGACCGACGTCCGGATGTGGGCGCGGGTCGCCGCGAATGCGGCACGACGGACGTCATCGACCCCGGGGTACTCGGTGTGGCCCGCCGGCTGGACGTCGAGCTCGAGGGCCGCTCCGTCACCGCGCGCCTCGGCGAGCGCCACGGCGTTCGCGACGGCGAACTGCCCCGGTGGGGGAACGTGGCGATCGACGAGGGCGCACTCGACCCGCACTGGCACGCGGACGAACCCGGCGGCCGTCGAGGCGTCGACGAAACGCAGCACGTCCCGCCCCTCGGGGTGTTCCTCTACGTACCGTCTGACCTTCTCGCCGCTGCCCTCGCACGAGAGGCCGAGGCGCACGTCGTACTGACCGAAGGTCGGCACGATCAGGGTCGCCCCGACCAGCCGATCGTCCCAGGGGAGCGCGAGCGCGCCGATCCCTCCGCCGAAGCTCTCGCCCACGTAATAGAGCGGGAGATCCCCGGCGATGGCGCGGAGTGCGGACGCCGCATGCCAGAGGTCGACCGCGCACCGACCGAGCACGTACGTGTCGACGGACTCGATTCCGAAGAGGACGTGGCCGTCGTCGGGGGTCGGAGCGCCGACGCCGGCGTTGAGGACGCCCTGCCCTCGCGCGAGGGGGAAGAACACCACGGCGTCGTCCGGCACGCGATCGACGTTTGGGGCCTCGCGTCCGCCGTACCCGTGCCCGTGGACGACTCCGCAGGTCGGCTCGAGTCCGTCGACGGTCGTGGCGAACCAGCCGCGCAGACGCAGTCCGCCGGAGACGACGTGGTCGACCTCGAAGACCTCGCGCCCGCCGGACATGCCGACCGACGTCGGCCGGGGATCGGGATCGACCCGAAGTGCGTCGCGGTACCAGGAGCTCCAGAGCTCCGCGAAAGCGCTCGGGGGCTCGACGGGCGGCACGGCGAGGAGGGCCTCGAGGTCGTACCCGTAGCTTCCGTCATCCGCCGGGGCCGCGCTCGCGACGCTCACGACGCCCGCCGGCCGGGCCGCGGCGTCGTGCCAGACTGGGCTGGCCACCGAAAGGAGTCACCGTGCTGGTCGCCGAACGCCGTTCCCGCATCATGGCGGAGGTCCGACGCCGCGGTTCCGCCTCGGTCTCCGAGCTCGCCGGGAGCCTCGGCGTGAGCGAGATGACGATCCGGCGTGACCTCGACAGCCTCGCCGCCGACGGCCTCCTCGACAAGGTCCGCGGTGGCGCTCGCACCCCGCGCGGCGGCGACCGGCTCGAACCCGACGCCTCGGCGCGAGCGCGGCAGAACCGCGACGAGAAGGCCGCCATCGCGCTTCGCGCGGCAGAACTCGTCGAGCCCGGCATGTCCGTGGGGCTCGGGGGCGGCTCCTCCACGTGGGCCCTCGCGACGGAACTGCGCCGCATCCCGGACCTCACGATCGTCACGAACTCGATCCCCGTCGCCGACGTGTTCGCGCGACCGGATCGCGCCGACGAGCCCTACACGCAGACCGTCGTTCTCACGGGCGGCGTCCGGACGCCGACCGATGCGCTCGTCGGACCCGTCGCGGTCGCGTCGCTCGAACACCTCCACTGCGACATCGTCTTCCTCGGTGTGCGGGGGATGGACCTGACCGCCGGCCTCACGACATCGAACCTGCTCGAGGCCGAGACCAATCGGGCGCTCGTCGCCGCGGGCGCCCGCGCCGTCGTCCTCGCCGATCACACCAAGTGGGGAGCCGTCGGGCTCACGACCATCGTCGACCTCAACGAGGTCGCGCTCATCGTGACCGACTCGGGACTCGCCCCCGAGGCGCAGGAGTCCTTGCGCGCGCACGTCGTGGACCTCTGGGTCGCGCCGCTCACGGTGCCCGCCGCGACGAGCGCGGAGGACTGACGCGCGACCTCCCTCTCGAGGAGCGACGGCGGCCGGGCCGGGCTTCACCGGGTCGTGCTCGCGCGGATGACGACGTGGGCGTCCACGACGATGTGACGAACCGGAACGTCGGCGCCCGGAGGAGCCGACAATTGACGCTCGAGCTCCGCGAACGCCGCCCGGACGATCCCCTCGTCGTCAGGAGCGACCGAGGTGAGTGCCGGCACGGAGAACCCGGCGCCGTGCACGTTGTCGATCCCGATGACCGCGACGTCCTCCGGCACGCGCAGCCGCGCCTCGTGCAGTCCCGCGAGCACGCCGAACGCGACGGAATCGTTCGAGCAGACGACACCATCGAACGCGACGCCGGACGCGTGCAGTCTGCGGAGCGCGGCGAGGCCCTCCTCTGGCGAGAACGCGTCGACCGGTGTCACGAGCCCCGGTTCGTCGGCCAGTCCCAAGCGCGCGACGGCGTCGCGATAACCGGTGAATCGCTGGTCGGCTGCGTCCGATGGCCGCGAGAGTCGCGGGCCGATGAAGGCGATCCGGGAGCAGCCGACGGACGCGAGGTGCGAGGTCGCGAGATCGGCCGTCGCGCGGTTGTCGATCGAGACGTGTGTGAACGGGCTCACGGCGATGTGCTCGCCGAGGAGGACGAGCGGGCCGGGGGCCGTGCGACGAGTGAGGTCCCCCACCGTGAGCGACCGCGGGATGTGGATGAGCCCGTCCGTGGCGGGCAGCCCGACGCCGTTGGCGACGTCGACCTCCCTGTCGTGGTCTCCCTCGGTCTGCTGGATGAGGATCGACAAGCCGCGGGCCTCGGCCCCCCGGACGAGGAGCGTCGTGAGCTCGGCGAAGTACGGCTCCTCGAGGTTCGGGACGGCGAGCGCGATGATGCCGGTGCGCTCGCGCCGGAGGAGCGGGGGTCTCCGCCGTGCTGCCGACGGGTGATCGGTCATGGCTGCGCTCCTCGACGAGGATCGTCCGTCTCCCGCTCGGGACAGACCGGATCGATCGGTTCTGGAGGCTACGGTATCGCGGCGCACGTCACTCCTGGACTCGGAAGGCGACGACGCGGGCTTCGGGCGCGCCGTTCGTCGTCTCGACGACGAGACGTGCGGCGCGGAGGGCGCCGAGTCCCTCGGGGAGCGCGTGCCGCCGACGTCGTCTGCGGTTCTCCGTCTCGGTCGCCACAATGGTCCACTCGTCGTCCGCGGCACCCTCGACGAGAAGCTCGACACGGTACGAGCGCACGAGCGTCGGCATCACGAGGTGCGGGCTCCGATGGTGGTGGAGCGTGTTGAGCTCGACGTCGGGATCGTCGTCGAACACGAGGGACACCTCACGCGCGCGTACCGCCTCCGACCAGTCGAGCCGCAGCCAGGCCGTGGAGCCGCCGAGGGGCTCGGACGCCCACAGGTTCGGGCCTCCGTACGGACGGCCGAACCCGCTCACGGCGCGCTCCGGGGCGAAGGCTTCCGTCACGGTTCGCGAGCGGAACACGATCGAGCGACCCCGCAGCGGCTTCGTCGGCCACTGCACGAGGAGCTCGTCGAGGCTCACCTCGACGTTCTGGTCGTCGGCGTCGAGAGTGCGGACGAGCGTGAGCACCCCTGGTGGGAGCTCATCGGTCGTGAAGACGGTGACGCCGGGCTGAGCGCGCAGGACGATGACGGCGTTCTGCGGCCGGCCCGGCACCCACGCGACGGGGACCGAGAGCCAGCGGGCGGCCCCTGCTCCGACCGCGACGGTCGTCGCGCTCTCCCGGTGCTCGGGGACGGCGTTCTGGAGCTTCCCTGTCGACCACACCTCGACGACGAGGTCCGTGTCGCGGTCGGACTCGACGAGCAGTTCGATCCCGTCGAGAGCGGGGTGGACGGGCACGACGATCCCGAGATCGTTGTCGAGGGCGTGGGGAGCGACCTCGACGTCCTCCGCGACACCGATCGTCTGCCGCCTACTCGAGGCCGAGACACCGGCGATGCGCGCGAGGTCCGTCGCGTCGGTGTTCGCGATCCCGATCACGGGGGCATCCTGCCGGAGGAGGAGCTGCCGCAGGTCCTCGCGGTGCTGTTCGTAGAGGCCGCGCGGAGTGGTGCCGCGGTCGAGCAGGAGGGCGGCCGCAGCGCCCGCGGCCTCCCCCATCGCGGCGCACGTCGCCATGACGCGCGCAGCGCCGAAGGCGATATGGGTCGCCGACATGTCGCGGCCGGCCATGAGCAGGTTCTCGACGTCCGCCGAGTACAACGAGCGGAACGGGATCTCGAAGACGCCGTTGGAGAACCGCTGGACGGCTCCGGCCCCTTCCGCGTACATGCCCTTCGCGGGGTGCAGGTCGATCGACCAACCGCCGAAGGCGACGCCGTCGTCGAAGCTCGACTGCTCGAGCACGTCACGCTGGTGGAGCGTGTAGTCACCGACCAGGCGGCGGTACTCGCGCTTGCCGGGGACGTTCCCGATCCACTCGAGATCGAGGGTGTCGGCGTCGAACTCGCCGGAGTTCTTGATGTAGTCCCAGATCCCGAGGATCACCGAGCGGAGCTCGTCGCGGATCCGCTCGTTGTCGTCGACGATGTCGAGCTCCCCTCCCCACTCGACCCACCAGTAGTGAGCGCCGCTGTCGCCGCTGCGGATGACGCGTGATGCGGGAATCGGGGTGTCTCGGATGTCCTTCGCGGAATCCGGTGCGACGAAGCGTACGGGCCGACCGACGTCCTTCGTGTAGAAGAGGAGCGTTGAACCGAGGAAGGTGCGCTCGGCCTCGACCGGGGCCCACTCCTCGTCGAACTCGCTACGCGCCTCCTTGCCGAGACGCGCTCGCGCGCCGGCGAGGTGGCCGACGAGGCCGTCGCCCGTGCAGTCGAGGAAGACGGGAGCGACGAACGTCGTGAGGATCTCGGCCCCCATCGTCCACCCGGTCACCGAGGTGATGCGGCGAGCTCGGTCGCGCCCGTCGCCGTCGCTCCCCTCGACGGACACGTCGCGCACGTCCGTGTTGAGGAAGAGCGAGATGTTCTCCTCAGCTCGCACGGCGTCGAGGACGACGTCGTCCCAGTGGACCGGGTTGCCCTCCGGGTTGCGGTACTGGTTCTCGAGGTAGAGCTCACCGATGATGCCGCTCTCGCGCGCCCAGCGCTGATTGCCGTGCGCCGTCGCCCCGCACACCCACACCCTCACCTCGGAGGACGAGTTCCCGCCGAGCACGGGTCGGTTGTTCACGAGGGCGACCCGCCGTCCGAGTCGCGCGGCGGAGATCGCCCCCGCGACTCCGGCGAGGCCTCCTCCGACGACGACGACGTCGACCTCGACCGTCTGTGTGCGCATGCTGGGTGTCCTTCCTGGGCGGGAGCCGGGCCGCTCGGCGGCCCGACTGCCTCGGTGTTCTGTCGTTCCTCGATGGGTGCGGGACTGTCACTCCACGGCGATCGCCTCGATCTCGAAGACGCGGGCGACGTCGGTCGCCGACGTGGAGGGGTCGGTGATCAGGAGTCGGACCCCGTCGACGACCGTTCCTCCGACAGCCGAACGGACGAGCCGTTGAGTGTTCGTCGTGTATGAGCCGACCGTCGTCCACCCGGCGGCCGAGTGGACCTGGATCTGGAAGGCGCGGAGGACGGCACTCGTCCCCGTGTCGGCGCTGTAACCGCTTCGGACGCGGACCTCGTCGAGCGCAGTGGGCTCGACGAGCGTCAGCCGGATCGACGGGTTCGTGTCGCCCACAGCGGAGATCCACCGACTCGCGTCGGTGCACACGCCGTCGACCGCGAGTTCCGGCCCGGTGTCCGCACGCATGCTCGACGATGCGATGACCGTCGCCCCGACGGCGACGTTCGTCCCGCCCGGATCGCCGCGGAGCGCCGAGACGATGTCGGCGAGGGGGACGGCCGGCCCGATCGGACCCGATCGGGGCAGACCGGCGCGCACGACCACGGCAGGAGCCGCGTTGGGCGCCGTGAGATAGACGACGTCGGCGCCGTCGGTCGACCGTGTCTCGGCGCGCAGTCGCTGCTGTCCGAGCCGCTGCTCCCCCACCGTCGCGAACGTCCAGCCGGAGGCGCCGTCGATCCTCTCGGCGACGACGGCTTGGCTGCGGAGTTCGCCGCACACGTGCGCCGTGACGACGGTGTAGACGCGCGTCGACGTCCCGGCCCGCGTCACGTCGATCGCCGCGGAGGTCGCGACGTCCGTCCCGAGAGCGGAGACGTCGACGAGCGTCTCGCTCGACCACGCCGACCCCGTCCAGCGTGCGAAGAGCGCGTCGTACGCCGACTGGTCCTTCTGCACGAATCGGTAGGCGATGCCAGCGAGCGATGTTCCGTTGAGCGCGAGTTTCGCCGATTGGATGGCCGGCGTGTAGCTTCCGATGGTCTCACCGGACCCGAAGGCCCGCCACACGACGGATCCGCCGGAGCTCGGTGTGACCGGTGTCGCGACCGTCGTCCCCCCGACACCGCGCACGATTCCCGTCGCCGGGTCGTAGACGGCGTAGGAACCGAGGTGCCTCGCCGGGTCGGCGGGGAACGGACCCCACTCCCAGAGCACGTGGACGCGACCGTCGGACGACACCTGGAGGTCATCGGGGTAGAAGGCGTAGCCGGCGGCCGCCGCGATCACCTTCTCCCGCTCCCAGTGCCCGGCATCGAGGTCGTAGTGGTAGAGGACGCCCTCGCGAGCGCCGTCGGCGTCCGTCCCCGTGCGGACGAGGAGCCACGCATCGCCGTCCGGTCCGCGAGCGGTCACCGGGTAGGTGATGTCGATGTCGAGGTCGGGCATCTGGGCTGTCCTGTCGACGAGGGTCGTGACATCGCCGGAGACCGTCGAGCGGAAGTAGTTCCACTGCTCGTTGTGCATCGACACGAAGGCGTGGATGGAGCCGTTCCCGTCCACGACGATCGACGGCTGGTTGTGGCCGTTGTCGTCGGCGAACGTGGAACACGCTGCGCCGCTCGACGCGCGGAGACACCCCTCCGTCCACACACCGGCGGCCGTGCGCGACGCGAGGTGGACCTCGTGCTGCGACGCTTGTGCCGCCGGGGCGTTGAAGGCGAAGTAGGTGACGCCGCCGACGAGGTCGATGGGCTTCCACCACGCCGCCTGGTTCGAGCTGTCGACCCGGAACGGGAGGGTCTCGGTGTTGACGGTCGATGTCGCCGTGGCGGCGACCTCGACCGCGGTCGCCGGGTTCGGCGTCGCGGACGCCGTCGCCGTCGATGCGGCTCCGGCCAGGCCGGTGATGGCGACGACGGCCAGCGCGCGACGCACTCCGATAGAGCGCACGGCTCAGCCCGCCAGTTTCCGGGCCGCGGCGCCGGCTTCCTTCATCGCGTCCTTCGGCGACGACGATCCGACGAGGACCGCCTGCACGCGGTCGGCGACCTCGGCCTCGATCTGCGAGTAGGCCGTGAACGCCCAGAGCGGGTTCGCCGTCGCCGTCGCGGTGATGCGCTCGCTGAACTGGGTGCCGAAGACGTCGGAGGCGATCGCGTCGGAGGAGAGTGCGTCCTCTGTTGCCGGCGGAAGACCCCGGACGGCGTAGTCGGCGAGGATCGTGTCGAGGTCGGAGGTCGCGAACTGGGCGAAGTCCCCCGCCGTCGCCGCTCCGGAGCCGCTCACGACGGCGATCGCGCCACCCCACACGAGGGCACGCGGGGTGTCGCCCGCCGCGAGGACGGGACGCGACACCGGGACGAGTTTGCTGCCGAGGTCGGGGTCGGGCGATTCCCCGGTCACCGCCCCACGACCGACGGGAGCGTCATCGTAGATCGCGGCGCGGCCCTGGGCGAAGAGCGACCGGGCATCGAAGCGATCGACGTCGGCGGCGATGAGACCCTGGTCGTAGAGGCTCTTGTACCAGGCGACCGCCTCGATGCTCGCGTCATCGCCGATCGTGATCGTGTCACCGTCGACGAGAGGGCTGCCGAAGGTCTGCATCCAGATGAGGATGTCCTTGAGCTGGGCGGCCTTCGTGGAGGCGGCGTACGGAATGAGACCGCCGCCGAGACCCTTGAGGTCCTTGAGCGTCTTCTCGAAGTCGTCGATCGTGGTCGGGAACGCATCGGGCGCGACCCCGACCTTTCCGAGGATCTCGGAGTTCGTCACGAGGCCGATCGCGCCGATCGTCCACGGGAGGGCGTACTGCACGCCGTCGAACGTCGCAGCGGTGAGGGCCGCGTCCGTGTAGCCGCGACCTTTCGCGAGGGAGGAGAGGTCCTGCAGCTTGCCCGTCGCCGCGAGGCTGCCGAGCCACGCGACGTCGACGTGCGCCGCACCGGTGAACTGACCGCCCGTGACCTGGAGCATGAGCTGGTTGATGTACTCGTTGTAGGGGAAGGCCGTCGGCTTGACGCTCACGCCGTTGGCCTTCTCGTAGTCGGCGATGATCGCCTCGAGGGCCGGCTTGGCCGCCTCCTCCGTGAGGGACCAGGACGCGAACGCGAAGTCGGTCGGGTCTGCGCCGTTCAACCCGGCGGCTCCCGAAGCTGCGCCCGACGTCCCTGTCGGTGAACAGCCCGCGAGGGCGACGGTGGCGGCGCCGAGCCCGAAGAGCTGGAGCGCTCGGCGCCGGGTGAAGGCGGGGTTCGGCAGCGGTGAAGCGGACATGGGTGTCCTCCTTGTCGAGGCGGTGATGGTGAGAGAAGCAGGTCGTGCAAGCGGAACAGTGTGGTGCGGCGGGGCGATCGGCGGGTGCGGTTCGGCGGTCAGCGGGTGCGGTACGGCGGTCAGCCCTTGACCGCGCCGGCGGTCATGCCGCTGACGAGGTAGCGCTGGAGGAGCATGAACGCGATCGCGACGGGCAGCGAGACGACGAGCGACGCAGCCATGAGCTCCGGCCAGGCCGTCGCGGCCTCACCGACGTAGGTGTTCACGAGGCCCGGAGGCAGGGTCTGCTTGTCGGGTCCGGCCAGGGTGAGGGCGAAGATGAAGTCGTTCCAGCCTCGGACGAACGCGAACAGGCCGGCGGCGACGAGGCCGGGGGCCGCGAGCGGCAGCACGATCGAGTGGATGGTGCGCAGTCGCGAGGCGCCGTCGACGCGAGCAGCCTCGATGAGCTCGTCGGGGATCGTGTCGAAGAAGCCCTTGAGCATCCAGACGCACAGGGGAAGCGTGAATGTCGTGAACGAGAGCACGAGCGCCGTGTACGTGTTGAGGAGGCCGTAGGCGCTGAACACGCTGTAGAGCGTCACGAGGAGGAGTGCTTGCGGGAACATCTGCGAGGCGAGGACGAAGTACATGAGCTGGCGGCGCCCCCGGTAGCGGAACTTCGAGAACGAGTAGCCCATGTAGGCGGACACGAACACGGAGAGGACCGCGGTGACCACCGACACGATGATGCTGTTCTGGAGGTACGTGAACAGCTGCGGGTTGGCGAAGAGCGACGTGTACGCGTCGAGCGTGATCTCGGTCGGGATCAGTTTCGGCGGATAGGAGAAGACCTGATCTCGCGGGGTGAGCGAGGTCGCGAGCAGCCAGTAGACCGGCAGGAGTGCGAAGCCGCCGCACACGATGACCGCGATCCAGGCGCTCAATCGCACCGAGGGGCGTTCGGAACGGAGTGCGGAGGCGGCACGACGACGCGGTCGGGACACCTTCGCCGGGGCGGCGGGCATGGTCTCGGGGGATGACGGTGCCGGAGGGAGCGCTGTACTGGTCATCGCTTCTCTCCCTTCTCGGAGAATCGGACGTAGACGACGACGAGCGCCATGAGGAGGACGAGCCAGAGGAGCCCGAGCGCGCCGGCTCGACCGAGGTCGAAGCCATGGAACGCCGTCTCGTACACGGAGGTCGCGAACGTCTCCGTGGTTCCGGCCGGTCCCCCGCCCGTCAGGACGTAGATGATGTCGAAGTGCTGGAAGTTCCAGATGAACTCGAGGAGGACGACGAGCCCGATGATGCCGGAGAGCTGCGGCACGGTGATGGAGAAGAAGCGGCGGATGGTCCCGGCGCCGTCCATCTCGGCGGCCTCGTGCAGCTCACGCGGGACCGTCTGGAGTCCGGCGAGGAGCATGACCATCATCCAGGGGAACGACTGCCACGTCTTCGCGACGATGACCGCGAACATCGCGGTTCCCGGCTGGGCCAGCCACGCCTGCGGCTCGATGCCGAACGGCTCGAGGATCGCGTTCATGACGCCGTAGTTGGCGTTGAAGATCCACATCCAGAGGAACGAGACGACGACGCCCGGGACGAGCCACGGGATGAGCATGAGTCCACGCATGATCTTCGTGCCGCGGATCTGCGTGTTGAGGGCGAGCGCGAGGGCGAAGCCGATGACGAACGGGGCGATCGTGGTCCCGAGCGTGAAGACGAGTGTCTGCTGGAGCAGCTGGAAGAAGTTCCCCTGCAGGACGTCGATGATGTTCTGCAGGCCCACGAACTCACGTCCGGGAAGGACGAGGCTCTGCTTGAAGAAGGCCGTGACGAGTGCGGAGACGAGGGGGTAGGCGACCACCACGGCCATGAGCGCGAGCCCGGGCACGACGAGGAGGATCGCGAAGATCCCGTCCCCGAGGCGCTGGGGCTTCGATGAGAGCGAGGCACGCAGAGACTTGGTGTGACTTTTGTTCGCTTGTGTTAACTCGGGTGCTGTTGTCATGTCACGTCCGTGTGAGGCTTTCCTCGGCTCTGAGGGGCAGTCGGGCCCGAATGAAGCGGCGGTGGCCGCGATCGACTCGACCCAGCATCGCGGCTCCACCCCGACAGGGTCAATCGCGGTCGGTAACGTTTCGGTCACGGGACGTTAACTTATGTTTGTTTGTGTTCATTTCACGCCGAGGTGAATGCTCACAACACAAAACGCGGGCCCGGCTCGAAAGCCGGACCCGCGTTTCGCGGTACGTGAAGCGGTGTGACTAGCGACCGTCGGAGAGGACGTAGCCCTCTTCGCCGTGGACGACCGTGTCGATGCCCGCGAGCTCGTCCTCGTTCTTCACACGGAAGCCCATCGTCTTCTGGATGACCCAGCCGATGACGAACGCGAGGACGAACGAGTAGGCGAGGACCGCGAAGGCCGCGATCGCCTGGACGATGAGCTGCGACGCGTCGCCGCCCATGAAGAGGCCGGTGCCACGGGCGAAGAAGCCGAGGTACAGCGTTCCGATGAGGCCGCCGACGAGGTGGATGCCCACGACGTCGAGCGAGTCGTCGAAGCCGAGCTTGAACTTGAGGTCGATCGCGAGGCAGCAGACGGCACCGGCGATGAGGCCGAGGACGATCGCCCAGATCGGGTCGAGCGAGGCGCACGCCGGGGTGATCGCGACGAGGCCCGCGACGGCACCGGACGCGGCGCCGATCGAGGTGGGCTTGCCGTCCTTGATCTTCTCGACGAGCAGCCAGGCGAGGAGCGCGGCGGCGGGAGCCGCGATCGTGTTGACGAACGCGAGGGCCGCGGTGCCGTCGGCCGCGAGCTCGGAGCCGGCGTTGAAGCCGAACCAGCCGAACCAGAGCAGACCGGCGCCGAGGAGCACGAACGGCGGGTTGTGGGGGACGTGCACGCCCTTCTGGAAGCCGACGCGACGACCGAGGACGAGAGCCAGGGCGAGGGCCGCGGCACCGGCGTTGATGTGAACGGCGGTTCCACCGGCGAAGTCGATCGCGCCGACGCCGAAGACGTCCTGCAGACCGTGGGTGATCCAGCCGCCGTACGCGAAGGAGCCGTCATCGGCGAGGCCGAAGTTGAAGACCCAGCTCGCGACGGGGAAGTAGACGAGGGTCGCCCACACTCCCGCGAAGACCATCCACGCACCGAACTTCGCACGGTCGGCGATCGCACCGGACACGAGGGCGACGGTGAGGATCGCGAACGTCGCCTGGAAGGCGACAAAGGCGAGCGGCGGGTAGGCCGCGTCCTCCGGCGTCTCGAGCACGTTCGAGAGCCCGAGAGCACCGCCGTCGATCGCCCACGGGAAGAGCGTGCCCTCGGCGCCCGGGAACGCGATCGCGTACCCGTAGAGCACCCAGAGGACACCGATGAGCCCGAGCGCACCGAAGCTCATCATCATCATGCTGATGACGCTCTTCGCCTTGACGAGACCACCGTAGAAGAACGCCAGGCCCGGTGTCATGAGCAGCACGAGGGCGGCAGCGATCAGAATGAACGCAGTATTTCCTTGATCCATTGAGAAGACCCCTAATTCGCTAACGCGCTACTTGACGCGTGCTCACATGGTGTCGGACTCATGTTTCAGCCGTTGTCGCGACCGTGTTTCGCGGTTGTTACAGATTCCACAGGCATCATCTCGGCACGTCGCCGAGTGTCCCGGCGATGTACGTCGGCCCGTCCGGACCCACGACCGTGAGTTGGAACTGCTGCGCGAAGCCCTCCGGGTCGGCGTCCGCGAGGTCCGGTTCGCGAAGCCGCGCGTCGAGGGCGGCCCCCTGTTCGGCGTCGAGATGCGCGACGAGGAGCTGCGGCCACATCGGTCCCTCGGTCGGCGACTGGAGGATGAACTCGGCGGTCGGGTACTCGGCGGCGATGCCCGCGATCGTCTGGATCGCCTCGACTGTGGTGCGCTCCGGGACGTGCACGATCATGAGGTGCTCGCCCGACCCCTGACTGTAGGACGCGCCGTCCGAGAAGGGGTACGTCGCGGCGATCTCACCGAACGTGTCGCCGAAGTCGACGGCCGGGTCGATCCGCACGGACGCCCATCCGCCGGAGACGACGGTCGAGCGCACTCCCGGCAGGCCCTCGACCCTGAGCACGCCGGTGAGGACTCGCTCGACGTCCTCCGTCGGATGAACCGTGACCCGCCACGGATCCTCCGTCATCGTGTCGAGATCCGCGTCGTAACCGGCGCCCGCGCGGACGAGATCGACGATCGCGTCACCGGCGAGTGCCGTCGCGAGTGCGTGCGCCGCCGCCCCGATCAGAAGCACGTCGCCGTCGTCGGCCGTGGCCGTGACGGACACCACGACGAGCCCGTCGAAGGACTCGACGGCGTCGACGCCGGGCAACCGCTCGAGCTCCTCCTCGAGCTCGACGGTCGACGAGGAGGACGGCGGGGCCGTCGGACCGCCGGGGCCGCCAGGGGCGATCGGCACGAGCGCGCACCCCGGCACCAGGAGGAGGGTCGACAGGGCGAGCACGATGCTCCGGGAGAGGGACCCGCGCCGTTCCACCGTCAT
This sequence comes from Labedella phragmitis, assembly GCF_004078635.1. Classification (GTDB taxonomy): domain Bacteria; phylum Actinomycetota; class Actinomycetes; order Actinomycetales; family Microbacteriaceae; genus Labedella; species Labedella phragmitis. The sequence continues at coordinate 55,631 of NZ_RZNB01000008.1, read as the reverse complement.
GCGTCGATCCTGGCATGCCCTGCAGCGGGAGGGTGCCGGAAGCGGTCAGCGCGGCGAGGGCGCGTTGGGCCTCAGCCGTGCGCGAGGAGTTCGAGCCCGATGACCGCGAGGCCGAGCACAGCCTCGGCGAGCAGGACGATGAGGCGTTGCCCGACCGGCAGCTTCACCCGACGAACGGCGAGGAAACCGATGGCGACGAGGCTCACGATGAGGGCGACGGCGCTCGCCCGGAGCGCGGCGAGCACCGTCCACACGTCGAGGGCCGCGAGCCCGAGGAAGACGAGCGGCAGCACGAGGACCGTGACGGCGCCCATGCTCACGCCGGCCATGTGGCGCAGCTCGTCGGACGTCGGCATGGCCTCGTGGGCCGCGATGTGCGAGACGAAGTCCGCGACGAAGACGGCGAGGAGGGTGCCGACCACGGCGATGAGCAGCGTCGTGGCGGCTTCGCCCGGCGTGGTGTCGTGCGCGTGCGACACGAGCGCGAGGACGACCGCGAGGCTCGTGAAGGTGACGTAGACGCGCTCCTTGAGGCGCTCGGCGCGCGCACCGGGTTCACCCTCAGCGGTCGCGGTGCCGCGTCTCGTGGCCATATCGCCACCCTACCGGCGCGACGACCGCGCCACCGGGGCCTCTCGCTCGTCGCCAGTCGTCCGCCGAGCCTCGTCCGCCCCGCGCCGCCGACTCGACTCTTGACAGCGACGAAAGGCTCTCGTTATGGTCGTGCTCATACGTAGTACCACCGGCCGCAGTACGGTGTCCGTGGTCGGTCATACGAATGAGCACCGGCGCTCGTTCGCACGCTGTCGTTCGGCGGCGATCCAGTCAAAGGAGACAGGAATGCGCAAGACCACTACTCGGACTCTCGCGGTCGCGACGGCCCTCTCGCTCGCCCTCGGCGTCAGCGCGTGCGCCCCGAGCACGAGCGCGTCGAACCAGCGCGTCGACACGATCGTCTTCGGGAAGTCGGACGGCGGCACGACGTACGTCCGCAACTACAACGTGCTCGGTCCGGCGACGGAGAAGGCGCCCAACGCCGAACTCATCTACGAACCGCTCGCCCGCATCGATTACAGCGACGGCGCCGTCGTGAAGCCATGGCTCGCTGACGCGCTCACCTTCGACGAGAACGGCACGACCCTCACGATCGACGTCCGTGACGACGTCACGTTCTCAGACGGCGAGCCGATGGACGCGGACGATGTGGCGTATTCGCTCACCCTTCCGCTCGACCGACCCGAGTTGAACCTCGCGGGGGTCACCTACACGACGGTGGAGAAGATCGATGACGATACGGTCGAGATCGGCTTCGACTCGCCCTCGTTCGCCGCGCTCAACCAGTTCGCCTCGAGTTCACTGCCGATCGTGCCCGAGCACATCTGGTCGGAGCAGGACCTGACCACGTGGACGAACCCCGAACCGATCGGCACCGGGCCGTTCGTTCTCGACGCGTTCGCCTCCCAGCAGGTGACGCTCGAAGCCCGGGACGACTACTGGGGCGGCGAGATGCCTATGACCTACCTCAAGATCCTCGCGACCAATGCGGAGACGGTGAAGGCGCAGTTGCTGCGCGGCGACGTCGACTGGGCGCCGGCGTCGTGGGCCGGCGCCGAGGAGGAGTTCGTGGCGAAGGCCCCCGAGACGAACCTGTACCAGTTGTACGCGACCGGTGGGGCGTACTCCATGATGTACAACACCGCTCGCGCCCCCTTCGACGATGTGAACCTCCGCAAGGCTCTCGCCCTGTCGATCCCGAGGTCCGACATCACGGCGACACTCAACCGCCCGGGCACGGAGGCGGGACCTACCGGACTCGTCGACCAGATCTACGAGGACTGGCTCGCCGAGGACTACGCGGGCGTCGTCCAGGAGGTGGACGCCGACGCCGCCCGGGCCGCCCTCGTCGCGAGCGGCTTCGAGGTCGTCGATGGAGCACTCGTGAAGGACGGCGAGACCTACACGCCGCGGCTCTCGTTCAATCAGGACTTCGGCTGGAACGCCTACGCCGACATCATGATCAACTCCTGGAAGGACGTGCTGGGGATCTCCGTGGCGCCGGCCGGAGCACCCGGTGCCACTCTCTACGACCAGCAGAAGACAGGCGACTTCGACCTCACGATCGCGACGACGGGAGGCGCCGGTGTCTACGGGGTCTACAGCTTCCTGGACAGCCGCTACGTCGAGCCGATCGGGGAGGCCGCGGCGACGAACATCGGCCGGTGGGACGATCCCGAGACGGACGCGATCCTCGCTGCCATGACGGAAGCCTCCGACGAGGACGCCCTCAAGGAGCTCGGCAAGCAGATGCAGCACATCGTCGTCGAGGAGGTGCCGTTCAGTCCCCTCTACAACTCCTACTGGTTCGTCGACGTGAACGCCTCCAACTGGACCGGATGGCCGACGCCGGAGGACTTCGACGCCGTGCCCTTCCCGAGCCTCGGTCCGGACACCATCCTCACGCTGCAGTCCCTCGAGCCGGCCGAATGACCGCGACGACCGGCGCGACGGGACCGGCCGCAGCGGCGACCGGGGCCGTGGAGACGAGCGCCCGCCACGATCGGAACCGAGACCGGAAGCGGAGCGGGAGGCGGAAGGGGGCCTTCCTCGCTCGTCGGCTCGGCTTCTACCTCGTCGCCGGATGGTCGGCGATCACGCTCAACTTCGTCATCCCGCGGCTCATGCCGGGTGACCCGTCGGCGGCCATCATCGACCAGCTCGAGCGCGTCAGCGGGCAAGCGCTGCCTCCCGCGACGCTCGTGTCGATCCAGGGTCTCTTCGGCAACCCGGACGACAGCCTCTTCGAGCAGTACATCGCCTATCTCGGGCAGCTCGCACGGTTCGATCTCGGCCTCTCGATCGTCAACTTCCCCGTCCCGGTCGCGGAGCTCGTCGCCGCCGGGCTGCCGTGGACTCTCCTGCTCGTCGGCACCACGACCGTGCTCTCCTTCATTCTCGGAACCGCGCTCGGTGTGGCAGCGGGCTGGCGAGCCGGATCGCGTTTCGACGCCATCCTCACGCCGCTCACGACCTTCCTGTCCTCTGTCCCCTACTTCTGGGTCGCTCTCCTCGCGCTCTGGCTCTTCGGATTCCTGTGGGGGTGGTTCCCGTTGTCGGGCGGGTACGACCCGAATCTCGTGATCGCCTTCGAGCCCGCGTTCATCGGGAGCGTGCTCCAATACGGCATTCTTCCGGCGGCGACGATCGTCTTCTCCGCGTTCGGCGGGTGGATGCTCGGCATGCGGAACATGACCGTCACGACGGTGCGCGAGGACTACGTCCTGCTCGCTCAGGCGAAGGGACTCTCACCCGCTCGCGTGCGGTGGCGGTACGCGGCGCGCAACGCGATGCTCCCGCAGTTCACGGGATTCGCAATGGCGCTCGGAGGTGTCGTCGGCGGTGCGCTCCTGACCGAGATCGTCTTCAGCTACCCCGGCATCGGCTACCTGCTGTTCTCGGCTCTGCAGAAGCGTGACTACCCGGTCATGCAAGGGGTCTTCCTCCTCGTCACTCTCACCGTCCTCCTCGCGAACCTCATCGCGGATTCCGTCTACGTGTGGCTCGATCCGCGCGTCCGAGAGGAGAAGTGACGTGAAGTACTCCCTCTTCGGCAACGGCAAGGTGACGTTCGGCGTCGTCGTGCTCGGCTTCTTCGTCCTCCTCGCCCTGGTCGGCCCGTGGATCACGGGGTCGGTACTGGGACTCGACGCGCGGACGAACGACATCTCCGCGATCTCGGCGCCTCCGAGCGCCGAGCACCCGCTCGGCACCACCCAGTTCGGTCAGGACGTGCTCGCCCAGGTCATCGAGGGCGCGAGGGGCTCGATGTTCGTCGGGTTCCTCGGCGCGATCATCGGGACGGCGATCTCCGTGCTCATCGGGGTGCCGGCCGGGTATTTCGGCGGGACGACGGGCAATCTGCTCAACTTCCTCACCAACCTCTTCCTCGTGATGCCCGTGCTTCCGCTCATCTTCGTGATCGCGGGGTATCTGCAGGGCACCGGACTCGTCATGATCGCGTTCATCATCGGCGTCTTCGGATGGGCCGGCGGGGCAAGGACACTGCGCGCCCAAGCCATGAGCGTCAGCAATCGGGATTTCGTGCAAGCCATGCGCATGCTCGGCGAGTCGAACACACGACTGATCTTCTCCGAAGTGCTCCCGCACCTGTACGGCTGGATCGCGTCGATGTTCCTCGGCGGCCTCATCGGGGCGGTCATGGCGGAGGCCGGGCTCGCGTTCCTCGGCGTCTCGGACTCCTCGGCGATCAGTTGGGGCACGATGATCCAGGCGGCTCAGCAGCAGAGCGCGGTCCTCCGCGGGCTGTGGTGGTGGTTCGTGCCTCCGGGACTCTGCATCGCGCTCGTCGGCACGGCTGCCGCCCTCATCAATTTCGGCGTCGACGAACTGGCCAATCCGAAGCTCCGGTCCGTGTCGCGTCGTGTCGTCAAGCGAACGGCCGCTCACCGCATCGCCGTCGCCTCGGAAGGAGCATGACGTGACCACGACAGCACTCACCGCTCGGAACGATGCCGCTCGACCCGTCGGATCGGACACCGTCCTCGACGTCGACGGGCTGTGCGTCGAATACGCCGGCGCCGGAGAGCCCGTGCGAGCGTGTACCGACGTCACCTTCGCCCTCCGTCGCGGCGAGATCCTCGGCATCGTCGGGGAGTCCGGCTCGGGCAAGTCCACGCTCATCACGGCTCTCACCCGGCTGCAGCGCCCTCCCGCCGTGACGACCGCAGGGCGCGTCCTCTTCCACCCCCAGGACGGCGAGGAGCCCGTCGATCTCGTGCGGCTCACGCCCCGGAAGCTCCGCGCCCTGCGCTGGACGAGTCTCTCGATCGTGCTGCAGAGCGCGATGGACGCGCTCAATCCCGTGATGCGGCTCGGAGCCCAGTTCGTCGATGCGCTGCGCGAGCACGATCGTTCCATGAGCCACACGGCGGCCTGGGAGGAGGCGAGGCGACTCCTCGGCCTCGTCGGGATCTCCGCCGACCGTGCACGGAGCTATCCGCACGAGTTGTCCGGTGGCATGAGACAGCGTGCCACGATTGCACTCGCCCTCGCATGTCGACCCGAGCTCGTCGTCATGGACGAGCCGACGACGGCTGTCGACGTCGTGATGCAGCGGCAGATCCTCGCCCAGGTGCTGCGTCTGCGACGCGAGTTCGGTTTCGCGGTCGTCTTCGTGACGCACGATCTCTCCCTCCTCCTCGAACTCGCCGATCGGATCGCCGTGATGTACGCGGGTCGCATCGTCGAGCTCGCCTCGGCCACCGACGTGTACCGGACACCGATGCACCCGTACACGCGGGGGCTCCGAGACTCCTTCCCGCCGCTGCACGCCCCGGTGACGCGCCTCGAGGGCATCCCCGGGAGCCCCCCGGACCTCCGCGCTCTGCCGAGCGGGTGCCCGTTCGCCGACCGGTGCCCGGCCGTCATGGAGCGATGCCGCACCGAGCTCCCCCTGCTCGAGCCGCACGGCGGTCGTTCCGTCGCGTGCCATCTCCACGATGAAGGGATCCGGCCATGACGGACACGACCATCCGACCCGTGCTCGAGGCGATCGACGTGTCGAAGCACTTCAGCGTCGCGAACGGGATCGGTGACGCCGCCGTGGTGCGAGCCGTGGAGGGAGTGAGCCTCCGCCTCCTCCCCGGACGCATCGTCGCCGTCGTCGGGGAGAGCGGAAGCGGGAAGACGACTCTCGCACGACTGCTCGCACGCTTCTACGAGCCGACGACGGGCGAGATCCGCCTCGCCGGCGCTCCCGTCGGTCGGACGCGCAGGGCCCGGTCGGAGAAGACGTATCGCAAGGCCGTTCAGCTCATCTTCCAGGACCCCTTCGGGTCCTTGAACCCCCTGCATCGCGTACGCCACAACCTCGAACGCGCCATCGCACTCCATCACGGACGGATGTCCCGACAGGCGCGTGACGAGCGTGTCGCGTCCCTCCTCGAGCGCGTCAGCCTCGTACCCGCTTCCGACTATCTCGACAAGTTCCCGCACGAGCTCTCGGGCGGCCAGCGGCAACGCGTCGTGATCGCACGAGCCCTCGCGGTCGAGCCGCGCGTCCTGCTCGGTGACGAACCCATCTCGATGCTCGACGTCTCGATCCGACTCGAGATGCTCAACCTCCTCGACAGTCTCCGACGCGAGGAGGGCTTGGCCATCCTCTACATCACGCACGACATCGCGAGCGCGCGCTACCTCTGCGACGACATCGTCGTGATGTACGCGGGACAGATGGTGGAGGCGGGGCCCAAGGACGAGGTCATCTCGAACCCGCAGCATCCGTACACGAAGCTGCTCGTGGAGTCGTCCCCCGACCCGCACCGCGATGTCGCCGTGGACCGCGAGGCCATCTTCGGCGATGCCGACGAGCTCGGTGAGCCGCCGAGTCTCATCGATCCCCCGACGGGATGCCGTTTCCATCCTCGTTGCCCCTTCGCCATGGAACGGTGCCGAACGACGGAGCCTCCCCGAGCAGTACTCGCGGAGGGCCGCTGGGCGGACTGCTGGCTCCACGAGGTCGGCAGGGCTGAAGAACTCCACGAAGCCCCCATGACCGAACTCATCACCAGAAGACTCTCCGAGGAGACCCGATGACCAGCACCACCGGACGGCAGAGGGCCGCTCGCCAATCGGACGTCGCCCGACTCGCCGGCGTTTCGCAATCGGCCGTCTCGCGTGTGATCAGCGGGGACGGAACCGACTCCCGCATCCCCGCGGAGACCCGTGACCGGATCCTCGCCGCCATCGCGAGCCTCGGGTACGTGCCGAATCCCATCGCCCGGAACCTGCGTGGCAAGCGCACGCAACTCCTCGGCGTGCACACGTTCGAACCTCTGTTCCCGAACGCGCGTGAGAGCTTCTACTTCGAGTTCCTCCTCGGCATCGAGGAGCGGGCGGAGGAGACCCGCCACGACCTCGTGCTCTTCAGTTCGACGGGAGACGGGGCCGGCGGTCGCAAGATCTACCGGGAGGAGACGAACCGCCTCACGATCGCCGACGGCAGCGTCCTCCTCGGCATGTCGCCCGATCGCGAGGAGCTCGCGCGGTTGTGGCACGAGGGCTACCCGTTCGTGCACATCGGTCGCCGCGACGTCGACGGCGCGCCGTTCCCCTGCATCGTCCCGGACTACCGGCGTGCCGCCGCGGAGATCGTGGAGCGCGTCCACGCTCACGGCCACCGCCGGTTCGCCTACCTCCGGGACTCGATCGAGGGGGAGCCGTACGACGACCGACGCTCCGGGTACGCCGACGCCGTCGCCCGGCTGGGCATCGTGGACACGTCCCCCGGCTTCGTGAGCGGCGTGAGCGGTCTCGACAGCGCCGTCATCGACGGATTCGCGCGCGGGGACACCACCGCAGCGGTCGTCGAGAGCGAGCGCATCGCCGACAGGCTCCGCACGGAGCTGTCCGCGCGGGGGCTGTCGGTGCCGCAGGACGTCTCGGTCGCCGTCCTCGAGGACACCTCGGCGGCGGGCGAGCACTGGGACGACCTCCGCATCCCTCGCAAGCAGATCGGCCGCATCGCCGTGGACAGCCTCATCGCGATGGTGCAGGACCCCGATGCCGAGCGGGAGAGCGTGCTCGTGGCGTGCGAGGTGGTTCCGGGCGGCACGATCGCCGACGCGACACGGGGAGCCGAACGATGAATCATCGATCCGAGCGACACGGTGCCGATCTCCTCGTGATCGGCGGCGGAACCGGAGGGGTCGCCGCCGCGCTCACGGCCCTCCGCCTCGGCTCTCGCGTCATCGTGACGGAGGAGACCGCGTGGCTCGGCGGTCAGCTCACGAGTCAAGCGGTGCCGCCCGATGAGAACGCGTGGATCGAAGCGCCGTCGACCTCGCCGAGCTACGCGGAGTTCCGCAATCGCGTCCGCGACTACTACCGCCGCAACTACCCGCTGACGGCCGCGGCGGCCGCCGATCCGCACCTGAATCCCGGCGCCGGTGTCGTGAGCCGCCTCTGCCACGAGCCGCGCGTCGCCGCCGCGGTGATCGACGAGATGCTCGCACCGTGGCTCGCGTCCGGGCGTCTTCGGGTGATGCTCCGCGCGCGGCCGGTCGCCGTCGAGGTGCGCGGACACGAGGTCCGCGCCGTCACGGTCAGAGGCGACGACGGTATGGAGCACGAATTGCGCGCGCCGATCGTCGTGGATGCGACGGAGCTCGGCGACCTGCTCGAACTCGGAGGTGTCGAACACGTCATCGGCGCGGAGGGCCGCGACGACACCGGCGAACTGCACGCTCCGCCGAACGCCGATCCCCTCGATCAGCAGGCGATCTCCTGGTGCTTCGCGGTCGAACACCGTCCGGGCGAGGACCACACCATCGCGAAGCCCGAGCGGTACGAGCACTGGCGGACCCACGTCGATCCATTCTGGCCGGGTCCGCAGCTCTCCTGGACGGATGTCGAGCCCATCGGCCTACGCGTGCGGACACGCCCCATCTTCCAGGCTCTGCCGACGCCGAACGTGCCGTTCGACCTGTGGCGGTTCCGCCGCGTCCTCGCCGCCGAGAACTTCCGAGACGGAACGATCGACTCGGACGTCTCCCTCGTCAACTGGCCGCAGGTGGACTACTGGGAGGCGCCGCTTCTCGGCGTCGAGCCCGATGCCGCGGAACGGGCGCTCGCCGCGAGTCGGGAACTGTCGGCGTCGTTCCTCCACTGGATGCAGACCGAGGCCCCACGGGAGGACGGCGGCGAGGGGTACCCCGGACTGATGCTGCGCGGGGACGTGACGGGAACCGATGACGGGTTCGCGATGGCGGCGTACATCCGGGAGGCCCGACGCGCCGTGACGGAGTTCCGTGTCCTCGAGCAGCACGTGGGCGTCGAGTCCCGCGGTCGCGGCACCGGGAGCGCACTCTTCGACGACAGCGTCGGGATCGGTCACTACCGTATCGATCTGCACCCGAGCACCTCGGGGCGCACGTACGTCGACATCGAGGCGTACCCGTTCCAGATCCCGCTCGGAGCCCTGCTTCCGGTGCGGATCGACAACCTGCTGCCGGCGGCGAAGAACATCGGCTCGACGCACATCACGAACGGCTGCTACCGCTTGCACCCCGTGGAATGGAGCATCGGGGAGGCCGTCGGCGCCCTCGCCACGTTCGCGCTGGAGAGACGCGTGCCGCCGCGCGCCGTCCGCGCGGACGAGCACCTCCTGCACGACTTCCGGTCCCTCCTCACGGGCCCGCTGGGACTCACGCTCCGCTGGCCGGAGCACGTGCGGACGCACCACTGGAGTCCCGTACGCGCGGAAGAGGACGAGAACGTCCCCGCCCGCTGAGGGCGAGGCGAGCGGTCGCAACGAGGCGACCGGTGACGAGAGGGGAAAACTCATGGAACGACCAAGACACCGACGGCGCTCGATCGCGGCAGTCGTCGCGATCGTGGCCGGCGGGCTCGCACTGGGCGGCCTTCCCGCCGCGGCGAGCGCAGCACCAGCGGGCTCGGCGCCCGCGCTGCAGGTGGACGGCAACTGGATCCGGGACGCGAACGGTCGAGGGGTGACCCTCCAGGGCGTCTCGGTCCTCGCCCCCGAGCAGAACGACGTCTGCGACTACTGCGACTCGAAGCCCACAGCGGAGCTCATCGATCTGGCGGCCGACGCGTCGGCCGGGTGGTTCTCCGACGTCGTGCGCCTGCCGGTCACCGAGATCAGTTCGACGACCGACCTCGCCGCCTACGACGCCCAGTACATCGCGCCGTACGTCGATCAGGCGGTCGACCTCGGGATCTACCTCATCATCGACCTGCACCTGGTGCGGGACTACGGCGACGGCCCGGGTGCCGTGCCGCAATCGATGGTGAAGCGCTTCTGGGACTACATCGCACCGATCTACGGCTCCACCACGAACGTGATCTTCGAGGTGTTCAACGAACCGATCAACCCGGCGAACTGGAACACCTGGAAGGACTACATCCAGCCCGTCGTCGACTCGATCCGCACCGTCGCTCCCGACACGCTCCTCCTCATGGGTTCTCCCCAATGGTCGACGATGCTCAACGGCGCCCTCGCCAATCCCGTCGACGACGACAATCTCGCCTACGTGTACCACCTCTATCCGAACCAAGGCTCCCCGACGCCGACCCTCCTCGACGGCAAGTTCGGCAACGCGGCGAACACCGTGCCCGTCGTGCTCACCGAGTTCGGCTGGAATCCGCCGGGCGAGTTCTCCGATCCGATCACGAACGGGACGACCTCGAACTGGGGTGTACCGTTCCGCGAGTACATGGACGCGCATCCGTGGATCGGCTGGCAAGCGTGGATCCTCGACAACTTCTGGAAGCCGCAGATGTTCGATTACGAGTGGAACCTGATGGGCGGGGAGTTCCAGGGGCGGTTCATCAAGGACTGGCTCGCGGGCGCACCGAACGTGTCGCCGTGCGAATCGCACGACGCCGTCGGGGCGGCTGCGCAGGTGTCCTCGGTGCACCAGTCGTTCTCAGGCGACAACCTCACAGACGGCGACTGCTCCGACGCCGGTCGATGGCTCTCCGCCGTCGGTGACACGACACCGACGGCGACGGTCACCCTCGGCTCCGCGCAGACCGTCGATTCGGTCGGCGTCTACAGCGGCTACGGCGGCGGGTCGGGCGTCGTCCTCGTGGACTTCACGCTCGAAGTGCACACTGGCGGCGAATGGCAGCAGGTCGCGTCCATCACCGGGAACACGCAGCCGGCTCTCGACGTCCCGGTGGGCGTCGCGGGTGTCGACCAGGTGCGCCTCGTCGTCACCGATCCGTCGGCGTCGACGACGGAGGCGGAGATCGCCCGCGTGTACGAATTGGCCGTCAGAGGCTGATCGACGTGCCCCGTCGGCTCATCTGAGGGGGTGAGCCGACGGGCACAGCGGCGCGACACCCGTGCCGCGAGCGGCGAGCGGCGAGCGGCGAGCGACGATGCCATCCCACGGCCTCGTCACGATGCCGGTGCCTGCGTCTATGCGCCGCGGTAGAAGGCCGTCGAGGCGGCCGCGAGCGCCGCGACGTCGTCGACGTGCACGAGTTCGCGCGCCGAGTGCATCGACAGAAGCGCGACCCCGACATCGACGGTGCGGATACCGAGCCGCGTCGCGGTGAGCGGACCGATGGTCGACCCGCACGGCACGGTGTTGTTGGAGACGAACTCCTGGAACGGCACCCCGGCCGCTTCACTCGCGCGCGCCCACAGCGCGGCCCCATGCGCGTCGGTCGAGTAGCGCTGATTGGCGTTGATCTTGAGCAGCGGGCCGCGTCCGGCGAGCGGGCGGTTCACGGGATCGTGCTTCTCGGGGTAGTTGGGGTGGACGGCGTGGCCGGCGTCCGCCGACACGACCCACGAGGCGGCGAAGGATCGCGCGAGCTCGGCCGGTCCCGCGCCGAGCGCTCCGCCCACGCGGGAGAGCACGTCGGCGAGGAAGGGTCCGCTCGCCCCCGAGCGCGATTCGGACCCGAGCTCTTCGTGGTCGAACGCGGCGAGCACGAGGACGGCGCCGAGATCCGCGGCATCGAGATCTGTGGCCCCGCTATCACGGGACTCTCCTGCGTCGACGGCCGCGAGCAGGGCTGCGAGACCCGCGTGGACCGAACTCAGGTTGTCGAGCCGCCCGGACGCGAAGAGCGCGTCGTCGAGCCCGAAGGTCCGCGGTTCCTGCGTGTCCGCGGTGAGCACGTCATACCCGAGCACGTCCTCCGACGCGACGCCGACCCGCTCCGCGAGGATCCCGACGAGGTCGCCGGACGTGACGTCGCCGACCCCGAACACGGGCTGGACGTGGCGCTGACGGTCGAGGGCGAGCCCCGAGTTCGCGTCACGATCGAGGTGGATCGCGAGCTGCGGGATCCGCAGGAACGGCCCCGTGCGCACGAGGTGCTCCCGCCCGTCCCGCGTGACGAGACGACCCGCGAGCTCGAGTTCGCGGTCGAGCCACGAGTTGAGGAGCGGACCGCCGTAGACCTCGACTCCCGCCTGCAGCCAGCCGGCCGCCGCCGTCGTGGGCTTCGGCTTGAGCTTGAACCCGGGCGAGTCGGTGTGGGCACCGACGATGCGGAAAGGAGTGGTCGCCGTCGCGCCGTCGGGCACGGCCACGACGATGACCGCGCCGTCGCGCACGACGACGCCCCGGAAGCCGGGCCCGACGTCGGCCCAGTCAGCGGACTCGTCGAGCAGGGCGAAGCCGGCGGACGTCGCTCGCGCGGCGACCTCTCGAGCGGCGTGGTACGACGAGGGGGACGCGGTGACGAAGCTGGCCAGATCGGCGACGTGGGCTGCGGAGTCCATCCATCCATCCAAGCACTCCGGCGGTACCTGGACACGTCCTCCGTGCACGCGCTTTCGAGCACGGAGGACGTGTTCACGGGGGGAGAGGGAGCGGGCGCATCCCCCGTCGGCCTCCGTCCGCCTCCGTCCGAGAGGAGAGAGGATGGAGAAGTGAATGCGGCCCAGATCCTCACGGCGGACCTCGAGAAGCGACGCGGCGGGCGCCTGCTCCGCGGCGTGCGTCTCCTCATCAACCTCGTCGCGATGGCGGTCGGCGGCTCCCCCGACGTCGTGGCCGACGTCGACCTCGTCGTGCGGCGGCGTGACACGGGGCGGGAGATCATGCGCACTCCGGCCGACGTCGGCGATCCCGAGATCCTCGTGCACCGGGTGCGGCGCGACCTCGAGGAGAAGACGGTCGAGGAGTTCGTCGCCGAGTGGCGCCTGCCTGAGGACACCGCCGCCTAGTCCCCCGGACCATCGCGTTCTCCACATCGCGACGCGCTACGGTATCCCTATGGGTATCTCCGTTACGTTCGTGATGCGTCGGACCGCTCGGTCCGGCGTCCACGAGAGAAATGGAGAGGCGCATGCGCCTGATGACGAAGAGGGGCTCGCTGACCGGGCTGGGAGCGGCCGCGCTGGCACTCGCCGTGGTGTTCGCTCCGGCGGCGGCCGAAGCGGGTACCACGACGAAGAAGGTCGGCGGAGGACTGTGGGAGTACGGCGTGGAGGCCGTCGTCTTCTCGCACTACCACCACGCGAAGCTGTATCACTCGGCGACCGCGTGCGACGGGGCGATCCTGAAGACCTGCAAGAAGAAGAGCGCGGCTCCCGGTGCGTGGGCCAAGACGTCGACGGCCAAGACGTTCATCGGCGGCAACACCGCCTTCTGGGACACGTACTGAGTCGCATGACCCGTCGTGAGCCGCTGAGACGGATGGTCGCGGCCGTCGGCGCGCTCCTCGTCGCGTGCTCGATCGCCGGTTGCTCCCCCGCAGCCGGTGATCGAGCCGACGGAGCCGCCTCGGGTTCCGCCGCCGCGCCGCCGACCCCCTTCTCGGGACCGTGGGCCGATCTGCTCACGAGCACGTACGGCATCGCGACCCCGGAAGAGCGCCAGGCCCTCGAAGACGGCACGATCGACGAGCTCGAATACGGGTACTTCCGCGATCGGATCATCGAGTGCCTCGACGGTCTGGGCATCGAGGCCTCCTTCGCCGCGGATTTCACCCTCGAGTACACGAACGGCGGCGGCGTGCCGGAGGACGACATCAACGCGTGCATGTCGGAAGGCGGCATCCAGGTGCTCACGATGAAGGACGCGATCGACCGCAATCCGGAGAACCTCGACGAGGCGGCGATCATGGTCGACTGCCTCCACCGGGCGGGCATCGTCGGTCCCGACTACACGGCGCGCGACTACGAGGACGGCGTCGATCTGGTCGCCATGAGCGAGGACGAGCGCTTCATCGCCTGCAGCGAGGACCCACTCGACCTGAGGAACGGGTAGGCGAGGCCGTGGACCCGCTGCCGGCTCTCGTCTCCGTCGTCCTCACAGCGGCGATCGTCATCCCCCTGACGATCGCCGCCGTGTTCGCCCGTCAACTGCTCCGTATCGCGCGGTTGCGCCGGGCCTCGGCCCGGCTCCGTCCCGGCTCACGAGTCGCGGAGCATGAGGACGACCACGAACACGACCACGACCACCCCGCGGAGCGCGAGCATCCGGAGAGGTGACGCGCCCTCCGTCCCGCCGCCGCTGGCGGGCCCTCGTACACGCCGATGTGCTGCCGCGCCACGGCTGGATCGCCCCGCGATGCCGACCTAACGTCGGAGCATGCAGACGTTCCTGCCGTACGCCGACTTCGAACGCAGCGCCCGGTCCCTCGACACGAAGCGGCTCGGGAAGCAGCGCGTCGAGACCCTGCAGGTGATGCGCGCCCTCACGGTCGAGAACTACGGGTGGAGGCACCACCCCGTCGCGAAGATGTGGCGCGGGCACCGCCCGAGCCTCATGGTCTACCAGGATGCGACGTGCACGGAGTGGGAGCGTCGCGGCTTTGCGGACACGTGCCGCGAGAAGACCCTCGCCGTGCTCGCGCTCCCGTCGCTGCTGAGTCGCCAGTCCCTCAGCACGCCCGTCATCGACGAGCTGCTCGCCTACGAGGCCGGGCAGACCCCGCCGCCGCCGTGGCTCGGTCGCGAGGACATCCACGAGAGCCACCGCTCCAACCTGCTCCGTAAGGACCCCGAGTTCTACGGCGAGCTCTTCCCCGACACCCGACCCGACCTCGACTACGTCTGGCCGGTGCCGAAGGACGTGCCCTAGCCCGCCACCGGCAGGGGGAGGAACTCGTCGAGGAAGTCGAGGAAGGCGCGCCAACTGCGCCGATCGGCCGCCTCGTGGTGGTTCCGGCCCGGGAGGGTGAACGCGTGCGGGGCTCCGCTGTAGACGACGACCTGCCAGTCGATGCCGCCGCGCGAGCGGAGCTCGTCCTGGAACGCGGCGAGGTCCGCGTCGGGCACCACGGGATCCGAGCCGCCCGTGAGGACGAGCAGGGGAGCCGCGATCGCCGAAACGTCGGCAGGATCGTGAACGATGAGTCCTCCGTGGAAGGACACGACGCCGCGCACGGCCGCCCCGGTCCGCGCGAACTCGAGCGCGGCGGAACCACCGAAGCAATAGCCGATCACGACGACCGCGTCGGGATCCACGTTCTCGTCGGCTACCGCCGCCTCGACTCCTGCTTGGACTCGTGCACGGAGGAGCGGAGGGTCGCCGTAGTACCGGCCGGCCTCCGCCGACGCCCCTTCGACGTCGTCATCGTCGAAACGCATGCCGACGCCGTAGACATCGATCGCGACGGCCGTGTAGCCGAGCCGCGCGAGCATGTGGGCGCGAGCGCGCGGATACTCTCGGAGGCCCGTCCAGTCGTGAACGATCACGATCGTCGGCTTCGGACCGGGCCGCGCCGCGTCGTGCACGACGACGCTCGCCAAGCGGGTGCCGTCGTGCTCGTGTTCGATCGTGTACTCGACGATCTCGGAGCCGGGGGGCACGGGGACGCTGTCGATGAGGCGCTCGTGCGCCGGTGCGAATCCAGTCATGGCGGGCACTCTACGCTCGCCGCGTGAACCGCGGAGGTAGCGGCTCGCACCGGGCGGCGCTCCCGCGATCCGCCGCAGCCTCCGGGGAGATCCGTACGGACGATCGCGGGATCGGGTCCTGCCCAGCGCCCGAACCGCTCTCACAGCTCCGCTTCGGGCAGTCGGAGAACGAAGGTCCCCGAGCCGGCCTGATCCGGGTCACGATGGAGGCGGCAGCCTGTTCGGCCCGACCTCCGAGGTCGCGAGTTCGATGTACGAGGGTCCGCCATTCGGAACGAGCGCGTCGAGGAACCCGACGCGCAGGGCGCTCACGGAGAATCGCCCGCTCGAGACCTCGGTCGGCCCCTCGGGGAGCGGGCCGGGCGGCGCTCCCGGTTGATCCGGTTGCACGTTCACCATGATCGACAGCACGGATGGCAACGCCGACACGAGGACGTCGAGCACGCCGACGACGGGGGCGGTGAGGGCCGCGAGACTCGAACCCGCGGACGTGAGCGGGTCGATGAGCGAAGCCGTGAGTTGCGACCCGACGGCGGCGAGGAGGGTCGGACCCAACCCGAGCAGCGTGCTGACGAGTCCGCTCACGGATATTCCGAGCACTGCGAGCACGGCGTCGAGAACCGACACGAGTCCGAGCACGTCGGTGTCGACGGTGACGGTCGCCGACCCTGCGAGAACCTCGGCGATCGCCGCATCCAGATCGACGTCGAGGCTCACGACGCGGGTCGCTCCGAGGCTCACCACCGCAGCGACGTCCACCACGATCCGAGCGGAGAGGAGGGCCGAGCGCAGTGACGACACGACGACAGCCGTCCACGTGTCGAGGAGATCACCCGTTCGAGCCACGAGATCGTCGACGACCTGGGCGTCGATGATGAGCTCCGAGTTGGGAGGGAGATCGTTCACGCCGCCGATGTCGTCCCCGAGGAGGCCCGCGAGGTCTGCGCGGATCGACCCAGTGCTCGGGTCGATCGTCACGACTCCGTCGGAGAGCGGAGTGACGAGAAACGGCTCGAGGGTTCGCGCGAGGTCGACTCCCGTGATCGATACGGAGCCCGTCAGCGCTCCGAGCGACAGTCCGCTGACCAACGCCGAGACGATCGAGTCGCGGAGGGCCGAACTCACGAGACCACCGGTGCCGGCGAGCGCGCTCAGCGCGGCATCGAGGCTCGTGACGGTCGATGAGGCGGCGCTCGTCAGAACCCCGATGGTCGGGCTGTCGACGTCGAGGGCGAGGCTGGCGATACCGTACTCGCGCGTGACTCCCGTCACCGACCCGTCGCCCCACGCGGCACTCTCGGCGGCCGCGCACCAATCGAGGTCCGCTCGCGATCCGACGGCCCCGATCTCGATCGCAGGGTCGACGACTCCCTCCAGGTCGGGCACGATGTCCTCGAGGGAGAGCCGTGCGGGTTCCGGGAACTGGTCAGTGGGGGTCTCCGACGAGACGAGCAACGCACCACTGTCGTCGACCAGTCCGGATGCAGCGGCCGAGCTGCCCGTGGTCGTCACACGCGTCACCTGGTTGACGGCGCCGGCGGACCCGGCGGGGAGCCCCACCTCGAGACCTGTCAGGTCGAGCCCGACGATCCCGTCGAGGAGGTCGACGGCGAGCGGTCGCCCGAAGGTGTCCGTGTTGGGATCGGCGTCGTCGCTTCCGAGGTCGACGGCCGATGCCGGTTGCACGAGCGCGGGTCCATCCGCCGGGCGGACGAGGACGAGCTCCTCCAGTTCCGCGATGTCATCCAGATCCTGGCCGAGCAACTCCCCGCGGAGGAACGTCGAGTTCGCGGCGGTCGTGTGGCCCGTGTCCGTGCCGCAGTCGAAACTCGACGTGCCGACCGTCGCGTGCCCCCACTCCGCGTCGTTCCACGCGGCGACGGTCGCCGAGACGTTGGGGGGCACGATCGCGAGGACCACGAGCGCGGCGATGGCACAGACGGCGCGTCGGCCGATCCGTCCGGGCGAGGGGGCGTGCCGATGACCGCTCCTCATGTGTCCTGCCTCACGGCCCTCGGGCGCGTGACGTGCGTGGCCATCGCTCGACGCGCCGTCCGGCCGCCGGCCGCTCCTCGTCCGAGACTCACGAACGCTACGGCACCGAGCCCGATCGCACCGAGCCCGATCGCACCGAGCGCGAAGAGGGCCAGCCCGATCACGTCCGCGCCGGTTACGGGGAGATCGCCGGTCGACGTGGCGATCGGGTGGGTCGGAGCATCGGCGGCAGGAATGCCGCTCGGACGATCGGGAGCGCTCGGCTGCCCAGGACCGTCCGGGTCGTCTGCCGCCGCCGTGAGACCGAGACCGATCTCGGCGCTCAAACCCATGAGCGACTCGTCACCGGCATCGGTCGGCTCGAGCCCGAAGCCGAGGAGAAGATGCGTGCCGTCGACGGGATCGACGCCATGGAGGTCGAAGACGGGACTCACGGTCGAGTAGTCGTCGCTCGGCCGCGCGTCGGTCACGACCTCCCAGCCGGAGGCGCAGTGCGGACTGTCGGGAACTCCTGTCCACGCGACGTCGCACCGTTCAACGGTCGCGACGAGGCCGTCCGGGTGCTCGACGAGATCGCCGTCCTTCCATATCTCGAGGACGAGCGAAGCGTCGGAGGCCCCCTCGATCGTCGCGGTGACCTCCCAATACCGGATGACGCCGGGGCTCAGGGCATCCAGTTGTGCGGGGTAGGGGTCGGACGACAGCACGAGACGACCGGGCGCTCCGTTCTCGGGAACCTCCTGAAGCGCGGCATGAGCCGAGCCGGACAGCAGGACGACACCGCAGACGAGTGAACCGACCGCAGCGGAACCGGTCGCCCTCCCCACGGCATGACGCCGCGTCCTCCTGTCGCTCGGCGTCATGGCGCCGTCATCGACGGTGAGCCGCTCGACGGGTCTGCGGACTCGTGGGATTCGAACGGTCGGCGCTCCCGTGGCCAGAACGACCACACGATCGCCATCGCCACGAGCCCGGCGGTGATGCCGATCACCGCCGGTGAGCGAAGGACGGAGAGTGCAGCGGCACCGCCCGGGACCGCGACGAGCACCCGCTCGACGGCGCGCACGACGTACGGCTCACGGTCGGCACTGTCGTTCGCGTCGCCCTTCAGCACGAGCGAGCGAGCAGAGGCGTCGTCAGCCACGAGCCCGATCGACTCGACCCGGTGCGTGACGGGGAGCGCTTCACCGGGACGAGGCACCGTCACGACGTCACCGACGACCACGCTCGACGCATCCACGTGTTGCACGATCGCCGCCGTGCCGGTCGGCATCGAGGGGGCCATCGACCCCGTTGTGAACACGAGGACGGACATTCCGAACACCCACCCGGAGGCCACACAGACGAGGACGGCGATACCGACGATGCCGCCGACCGTGACGAGGACCGAAGCTGTTGTCGATGTCCTGGCAGGAGCTGTCACCTCAGCGTCGATCCGAGTCTGCTCGAGCAGCGAAGGCATCGTCACCTCAGTTCGACTCGGACGCGAACTCCCAGGCGGGAGCGACGGAGCGACCCTGGAGATCGTCGAGTGCGGTGCCGGTCGGCAGCGTCGGCGCCGCCGGAAGCCCCACCTCGAAGCAGTAGAACTGCGTGGAGCCCGAGTTCTCGAGCAGTGATTGCGTCGCCGAACCGCCGGTCGCGGCAAGAGGCCCATCCGCGATGAGCGTCGGCCCGCCGGTGACCCCGGCGAATCGTCCTGCAGAGGCGGGAGCGAGCGGCTACCTGCTGAAGGCCGCGCCGCAGGAGGAGATCCTCGCGGGCGTGCGCTCCGTCGCGCGCGGAGAGGTGGCGCTCGCCCCGTCGATCGCCGCGATGCTCGTCCGACGGGTCGGGCGACCGGCGGTGTCGTTGAGCCCGCGCGAGACCGAGGTGCTCGGTCTCGTCGCCGAGGGGCTCAGCAACCCCGAGATCGCGCGTCGGCTCTACGTCGGGGAGGCGACGGTGAAGACGCATCTGCTGCACGTCTTCGAGAAGCTCGACGTGGGCGACCGCACCCGAGCGGTCACGCGCGCGCTGGAGCTCGGCCTCCTCCCCCACCGCCGCTGATCGCGCCACGGTACCGCCTTCGACACGCCCGCCGGACTCGAGGACCGAACCAGCCACACGGTCGCTGAGGGGGATGAGAAGGTCAGCCCGCGATGCGGATGAGCTTCTTGTTGACGAACTCCTCGAGCGCGAAGCGGCCCATCTCGCGGCCCGAACCGGAACGCTTGACGCCGCCGAAGGGCAGCTCGGCCGCGTCGCCGAGGACGACGTTGATCCACACCATGCCGGCGTCGATCTGGTCCGCCACGCGCAGCGCCTGCTCCTGGTCCGTCGTGTAGACGTACGAGCCGAGGCCGAAGGGGGTGTCGTTCGCGAGCTCCACGGCCTCCTCCTCGGAGGAGACGCGGTAGAGCGCCGCGACGGGTCCGAAGAACTCCTCGTGGAACGCGTCCATCTCGGGGGTCACGTCGGTGATGACGGCGGGTGGGAAGAAGTTGCCGGTCGTCTCGCCCTTCGCGAGCACCGTGGCGCCCTGCGCGATCGCGCGATCGAGCTGCTCCTGCAGCCGGGCCGTCGCCGCGGCCGACGAGAGCGGACCGAGCACGGTGTCGTCCGCCGTGGGGTCGGCGGGCTGCGACGCCGTGAAGGCGTCGACGAACTTCTGCTGGAACTCGTCGAAGAGCTCGTCGAGCACGATGAAGCGCTTGGCCGCGTTGCACGACTGACCGTTGTTGTCGATACGGGCGTTCACGGCGTCCTGCACGGCGGAGTCGAGGTCGTCCGTCGAGAGCAGGATGAAGGGGTCGGATCCGCCGAGCTCGAGCACGACCTTCTTGAGGTGACGGCCCGCGAGCTCGGCGACGGCGCTTCCCGCGCGCTCGGACCCGGTGACCGAGACACCCTGCACGCGCGGGTCGGCGATGATCGTCGCGGCCTGGTCGTTCGTGGCGTAGACGTTGACGTAGACGCCGGTGGGAGCGCCGAGCTCCTCGGTGGCCACGGCGAAGATGTCGGCGATGGCGGCCGCCGATTCGGGGCACTGCGGCGCGTGCTTCAGGAGGATCGTGTTTCCCACCACGACGTTCGGTCCGGCGAAGCGCGCGACCTGGTAGTACGGGAAGTTCCACGGCATGATGCCGAGCAGCACGCCGAGCCCGGCGCGGCGGACGAACGCGTCGCCTCCTCCGTCGGAGAGCTCGATCTTCTCGTCGGCGAGGAACGCCTCGCCATTGTCGGCGTAGTACTGGTAGATCGCTGCGGCGAAGTCGACCTCGCCGAGCGCCTGCTCGATCGGCTTGCCCATCTCGCGGACGATGATCTCGGCGAGCTCCTCCCGACGCTCGGTGTGGAGGGCGGCGACGCGTGCGATGAGCGCGGCCCGATCGGCGACCGACGCTCGACGCGACCACGTGCGGAAGGCGCTGTCAGCCGATGCGATCGCGTCCTGCAGCGCGTCGTCCGTGATGGTCGGGTACTCGCGGACGGTCTCGCCCGTTGCTGGATTGACGACGGCGTACATTCTCGGTGCTCCTCGAGTAGGGGTCGAATCACGTATTTCTCTCATCATGGTGCAGCTGACGGAGGATTACCACCGCCCATGGCCGTGGAATCTACGGAATCCGCATCCCTACCCCATCGCGGAGGACGTCGCTCCGGCCTTGCGTGCGGCGCCGTGCTCAGTCCACCGGGCTGAACCACCACGCAGGCGACGCCGCGAGGATCGCCCGCGCCGCGTCATCCGACGCGGCCGGTTCATCGTCCGCGAGCCAGACCTCGATCGCACCGATCGTGCCCGATGCCGCGTAGGCGGCGGACACGCGCAGTTGGCGCGCGCGGTCCACACCCGCCGGGCCGGCCGGAGCGATCTCCGGGTGCCGCTCGAGGAGGTCGAGAAGCGACCGCTCGATGGTGTCGACGAGCATGTCGCGGAGTTCCGGTACCAATCGCGGCGACATCGCGCCGCGATAAATCGCGCGGTGCTCCCTCATGTGCGCGAGGAGAGCCCGCTCGGCGACGTCGAAGACCGCGAAGCCCCCTCCTCGGGCGTCCGCCTCGGTGCTGAAGTCGGCGAGCAGCTCGTCGAGTTCCGCTCGCAGAACCCGGGACAGCAGGTCGGAGGGACCGCTCGCGTGACGATAGAACGTGTCGCGCGTTATCGCCGCGCGACGCGCGACCTCCGCGACGCTGACCTCGTCGATGGGCCGCTCCGCAGCGATCTCGTGCACGACCTCGACGAGCCTCGACCACGTGCGGGCTTGTCGGGGATCCATGCGTCCATGATGACACCCGACGGGCTATCAAACACCTGTCTGATAGGCGTAGCCTGGGTGTGGTCGCCGCCGACGGAGCAGGCGCCGGAAGGAGCACCATGTCCGCACGTTTCGAGAACCGTGTCGCGGTCGTCACCGGAGGCGTCTCCGGTATCGGCGCGAAGATCACCGAGCGATTGCTCACCGAGGGAGCCCGTGTCGTCGTCGCCGACGTCAACGAGGAACTCGTCTCCACCGCATCGGAGAGGTTCGGCGAGAACGTCACGGCCGTCCGTGCCGACGTGACGAGGGAAGAGGACGTTCAGTCCGTCGTCGACGCGGCGGTGTCCACCTACGGCACTCTCGACGTGATGTTCAACGTCGCAGGCGGTTCGAAGGCCGGAAGCCTGCTCGACGTGAGCGCCGAGGACTGGGACTTCACGGTCAAGCTCAATCTGTACAGCGCGTTCTACGGCACCCGTTCTGCCGCTCGAGCCTTCATCGCGGAGAAGAAGCCGGGTGCGATCGTCACGATCGCGTCACTCAACTCTCTCGTCCCGATGTTCTTCGGTGTCGGCTACACCGCATCCAAAGCCGGAGCCGCGATGCTCGTGAAGCAATCGGCACTCGAACTCGCCGAGCACGGGATCCGCGTCAACGCCGTCTCGCCGGGTCTGGTCTCGACACCCATGACGGGCGGACTCACGAGCATCCCGGGCGTCCAGGAGGCGTACATGGAGCGCATCCCGCTCGGACGAGCTGCGGATCCGTCCGAGATCGCAGCGGCAGCGCTCTTCCTCGCGAGCGACGACGCGTCGTACATCTCAGGCGAGAACCTCGTCGTCGACGGCGCGTGGGCGGTGTCCGGCTATCCGGACCTGCGCCCCTTCCTCGGTTGACCCGTCCGACGCGACGGCCACACCCCACCCCACCCCACCCACCCACCCACCAGCACGATCAACGGAAAGGATCGACGATGAAAGCCGCCGTGTTCCACGCCAAGGAGGACCTCCGCATCGAGGACGTCCCCGAGCCCGCACCCGGTCGAGGAATGGTCAAGCTCCGTAATGCCTTCGCGGGCATCTGCGGATCGGACCTGCACGTCTACTACTCGCCGGAGGCGTCCGGGCTCGATTTCACGAAACCGCACCCCGTGACGGGATCGACCCCGCCGCAAGTGCTCGGTCACGAGTTCTCCGGCACCGTCGTGGAGCTCGGTGAGGGCGTCACGAACGTGTCCGTCGGCGACCGGGTCGCCGTCTGGCCCGTCTACTACTGCGGCGAGTGCGCCGCCTGCGAGAAGGGCGCCTTCAACGCGTGCACGAGGATCGGGTTCCACGGCCTGACCTCCGATGGGGGAGGCATGGCGGAGTTCACGACCGTACCGGCGGAGAAGCTGCACGTACTTCCCGAGAACGTCGATCTGACGCTCGGGGCGCTCGTCGAGCCCATGGCCGTCGCGTGGCACGCCGTCGAACGCAGCCGCGTGCAGCCCGGGCAGACGGCGCTCATCGCGGGTGCGGGGCCGATCGGCATCGGCGTCTGGTTCGCGCTCCGTGCGCACGGAGTGGAGACGATCATCGTCTCGGAGCCCAGCGAGTCACGGCGCGCGGCGATCGGCGCGGTCGGCGCCGATCTGCTCGTCGATCCGACCTCCGAGGATCTCGCGGCGCGCGTCCGCGACGCGACGGGCGGACGGGGCGTCGACGTCGCATTCGACGCCGCGGGGGCGGGAGCCGCCGTCACCTCGGCGATCGCGAACCTCACTCCCCTGGGGCGCGTCGTCGTCGTCGCGCTCCACGAGCGCGGTTTCGAGTTCAACCCCACGATGCTCGTGATGGCGGAGACGGAGATCGCCGGCACGCTCGGCTACACCCAGGCCGACTTCGACGCCGTCATCGCGGCGATGGCCGACGGGGCGTACGACACGACCGGCTGGGTCACGACCGTCGGCCTCGACGCCGTCGTCGACTCGCTCGCGGAGCTGCGCGCTGGACGGGGGATGAAGGTGCTCGTGTCCGCCGACCCCGAGAGTTGAGCCGACCCCGAGAGTTGAGCCGACCCCGAGAGCTGATCCGAGCCCGAGAGCTGAGCTGAGCTGACGGAGCCGGTCCCGTTCCCCGATCGCGTTTCGTCAGACGCGATCGGGGAACGGGGCCGGTTTCGATCGTGGCGGAGTTCAGCCCATCAGCGGCCGACGACGCCGAGGTCGTAGGCGAGGATCACCGCCTGCACCCGGTCGCGCAGCCCGAGTTTCGACAGGATCCGGCCGACGTGCGTCTTGACCGTCGATTCGCTGAGGAAGAAGCGCTCCGCGATCTCGCCGTTCGTCTCACCCTCCCCGATGCGCTGCAGGACCTCGCGCTCGCGCGTCGTGAGGACGGAGAGCACGCTGTGGGCGTCGTGACGGTCTGGTCCGGGGAGACGCGGGGAGGCGAGCTCGATGAGCTTCGCGGTGACGCGCGGTGCGACGACGGCGTCCCCGTCCGCGACGGCGCGGATCGCCCCCGTGAGCGCTGCCGGCCGTGTGTCCTTCAACAGGAACCCGGACGCGCCGGCCCGAAGCGCCCCGAAGGCGTAGTCGTCGAGGTCGTAGGTCGTGAGCACGAGCACACGCGTCGCGGGGTAGAGCCCGGTGATGCGGCGCGTCGCCTCGATCCCGTCGACGCCCGGCATCCGCACGTCCATGAGCACGACGTCGGGGCGCAGCCGCTCGGCTTCGCGGACCGCGGACGCGCCGTCCTCCGCCTCGCCGACGACCTCGATGTCGGGCTCGGCCTCGAGCACGAGCCGCATCCCGTAGCGGACGAGCTCCTGGTCGTCCGCGATCATGATCCGGATGCGGTCGCTCATGCGTCCTCTCCTCTTCTCGGCAGGTGGACGAAGACCCGCCACCCGTTCGCTCCTCGTGGTCCGATCTGAGCCTCGCCGCCGTAGAGCGCCGCGCGCTCCCGGATCCCGACGAGGCCGCGACCCGGGTCGGAGCCGTCCCCGATCCGCTGCGGAGCGTCGTCCTCGACGGTGATCTCCACGGCGGTCGCGGTCCAGTCGGCGCGAGCGACGACCTCCGTCGCACCGCCCGCGTGCCTGAGCGCGTTCGTGAGCGACTCCTGCAGGATGCGGTACACCGTGAGCCCGAGGGCGGCGTCGGCTGCTGGAGCACCGGAGACGGCGAACCGCACGGGAAGCCCGGCCCGCGAGAACTCCTCCACGAGCGCCACGACGTCGCCGGCCCCGGGTTGCGGCGTGTGCTCACCGGCGCCCGACTCCCGGTCCGAGCGCACGGAGGCGAGCAGCCTCCGGACCTCCCCGAGCGTGCGCCGCCCCGTCTCGGCCGCTCGCCCCATCGCGATCTTCGCCTGCTCCGGCCGGGTGTCGGCCGCGGCGTTCGCCCCCTCGGACAGCGCAATCATGACGGACAGACTGTGGGCGATGACATCGTGCATGTCGCGCGCGATGCGCTCGCGCTCCTGCGCGCTCGCGATCTCCGCCTGCTGGTCGCGCTCACGCGCGAGCTGGGCGGCGCGGTCGACGAGGGCGGCGACGTAGCGGACGCGTCCTCCGATGTTCGTCCCGATGAGGGTCGCGATGAGCAGCATGACGAGGACGCCGATGGTGTTGTTGACCCAGTCGGCGAAGAGGTCGGTCGAGACCGACGGCTCGATGGGTTCGAGGATCCCGGTCCCGAAACGTGTTCGCAGGGCGAGGAGGAATCCGTCGAGGGCCGCGACGGCCGAGCCGATGCCGAAGCACGCCCACGCGGCGCGGCTCGAGCGGTACACGCCGACGGCGTAGATCGCGAGGAGCGGGAGGACGCTCTCCGCCGTCGTGCCGACGGCCGTGGAGAGCACGTAGAGGACGTTGGTGATCGTGAAGACGAGGACGGGTCTGCGGCGGCGGAAGAGCAGCGCCGCCGTGCCCGCGAGAGCCAGGAGGACGACCGCCCACAGGGGCGCCGACTCGGGCGTTGCGGCGATGGCGAGGGTGCCGGCCACGAGGAGGTACACGGCCGCGAGGAGCGAATCGGTGACCCAGGGGTGCGTCTGGAAGAAGCGCCGGATGATCCCGGGGGGCCGCGGCAACGCGAGAGCGTCCGGCACCCCGCTCGGGGTGCCGGACGCTCTCCGCTCGTTGTCGCTCAGGCGTCCCTCCGGCGGAGGGAGAGGCCGGCGAGGGCGAGCGAGACGCCCGTCCAGACGAGCACGACGACACCACCGAGCCAGGGCGCGAGCGGGGCACCGCGCTCCGCCTCGGCGCCGGCGGGCAGGTCGGCCGGGATGCTGGCCATCGATTCGCCCGCCGACGTGAACAGGTATGGCGCGACGTCGACGACCCAGTCGAACGCGAGGGCGGCGAGCGGCAGGAACAGCGGCAGCCCGAGGATCACGCCGAGGACCGTCGCGACACCACCGGCGGCGGACCGGAGCACGGTGCCGATGCCGAGGGCGAAGACGGCCGTGAGTCCGAGGTAGACGGCCGCGCCGAGGACGGCGAGCAGGAAGCCCGGCTCCGTGAGCCCGACCGCGATCCCCTCGGCCGCGAACATCGGATAGGTGCCCGCCCAGGAGCCGAGGAGCGTCGCGAGACCCACGAGGGTCACGAGCGCGAACAGCACCACGCTCTTCGCGGCGAGGACCGGGAGTCGCGTGGGGACGGCGGTGAGGGTCGAGTGGATCATCCCCGTCGAGTATTCACCGCTGATGGCGAGAACACCCAATACCGCGGCGATGATCTGCCCGAACATGACTCCGAGGGTGACGGTCGAGAGGGCGAAACCGACGGACGGACCGTCCGGCAGTCCGGCCGAATCCATGGTGGCCGCGAGCAGCAGGCTGAGTCCGACACCGGTGAGCACGATCATCGCGAGCGACCAGGCCGTGGACCGCAGGCTCGTGAGCTTGATCCACTCCGAGCGCAGGATGCGCGGGAAGGTGAGACGGGCGTCCGGCGCGATGTGCGCCGTGGTGAGGGCGTGGGTGGGGACGCGGTGCGTCGTGGCGGCGCTCATCGCGCGATCTCCTCTGCTGCGGTCGAGCGGTACTCGACCTCGTCGGCGGTCAGGGTCAGGTAGGCATCCTCGAGCGAGCCCGAGACGACGGTGAGCTCGTAGATCGGGAGACCGGCGGCGGCAGCGGAGTCTCCGATGCGCTCCGGCGTGACCCCCGAGAGTGTCGCCGAACCGTCGGCCTCCCGGTTCACGGTGACGCCGTCGCCCGCGACGAGCGCCGCGAGCCGGCCGAGGTCGTTCGTCCGCACGCGGACGGTCGTTCCGTTGGTGCGGGAGATGACGTCGCCGACGGGGGCGTCCTCGAGGATGCGCCCACGCCCGAGCACGATGAGCTGATCGGCGGTCTGCGCCATCTCGCTCATGAGGTGGGACGAGAGGAGCACGGTGCGCCCCTCGGCGGCGAGCCCACGAACGAGCGTCCGCACCCAGCGCACGCCCTCAGGGTCGAGCCCGTTGACCGGCTCGTCGAGGATGAGGATCCCCGGGTCGCCGAGCAGCGCGGCGGCGATACCGAGCCGCTGGCCCATGCCGAGAGAGAACCCCTTCACGCGCTTCCCGGCGACGGACTCGAGTCCCGTCATGCCGATCACCTCGCGGACGCGCTCCTTGCCGATACCGTGCGTCGCACCCATCGCGA
The DNA here is from genome assembly GCF_004078635.1 of Labedella phragmitis. Taxonomy (GTDB): domain Bacteria; phylum Actinomycetota; class Actinomycetes; order Actinomycetales; family Microbacteriaceae; genus Labedella; species Labedella phragmitis. Next base: position 28,383 of record NZ_RZNB01000008.1, on the reverse strand, counting down.
GGAGGTGCTTGTAGGCGGTCCGCCCCGAGTGCACCGCCTTCGCGTCGAGCAGGACACCCACCTCGCGGAGCGGGGCCGCGCTCGACCGGTACGGGTGCCCGCCGACGGTCACCGTCCCGGCCGTCGGCCGGTCGAGACCCACGATCATCCTCATCGTCGTCGACTTCCCGGCACCGTTCGGGCCGAGGAATCCGGTGACCCGTCCGGGCTCGACAGTGAAGTCGATGCCGTCGACGGCCGTTCGTGTTCCGTACCTCTTGGTGAGACCGCGTGCGTGAATCATGCGTCGTCCTTTCGTTCGGGATCGACGCTACGGATCGCGGCGCGCGGGCGCGTCAGCCTCCGGTGGGTTCCTGCGGGGCGCGAGTAGTACCGGGGTGCCACCTCGTATCGGCGGTGGGGTGCGGCGCGCCGCGCCGGGCAGCCGGACCGCCCCGCGCTTCCCCGCTCTTGCGGTTGTAACGCGAGGGAAACAAGATGGACATCATTAAGATCACTTTGATCTGTTTGATGGGATGCACAGACGCACCCGGAGGAGCGACCGAATGACCCTGACCATCGCCGGGCTGCAGCACGAGGGAGTCCCCGGGGACGTCGACGCGAATCTTCGGATCCTCTCCGGCGCCGCTCGCGAGGCGGCCGATCGCGGCGCTCGAATCCTCGTGACCCCCGAGATGTTCGTCACCGGTTACAACATCGGCGATCGTCTCGCACCCCTCGCCACCCCCGGCCTCGTGGACGGCGTGGCCCGCATCGCCGTCGAGAACGGCATCGCGATCGTCGCCGGGCTGCCCGAGCCCGTCGGAGACGACGGGTCGATCGCGAACGCCCTCGTGGTGATCGACTCCGACGGAGCCGAACTGCTCCGTTACCGGAAGACACATCTCTTCGGTGATCTGGACCGCGGTCTCTTCGTGGCGGGCGACTCCCTGCCGGAGCCCATCGAGATCGACGGCGTCCGGGTCTCCGTCCTCATCTGTTACGACGTCGAGTTCCCCGAGACCGTGCGTGCCGCGGCGCTCGGCGAGACCGACGTCGTCATCGTCCCCACCGCCCAGATGGAGCCCTACGCGCACATCGCCGAGCGTCTCATCCCCGTGCGGGCGTGGGAGAACCAGCTGCACGTCGTCTACGTGAACCGCGTCGGGTCCGAGGGGGACCTGACCTACGTCGGGCGCAGCAGCATCGTCGGACCGGACGGGGTCGTCATCGACTCCCTCGGCGCCGCCGACACCGGCCTCCTGATCGCCACGATCGATCCCGAGGTCACCCGACGCGCACGGCACGAGAACCCCTACATCGCCGACCGCCGTCCGGACCTCTATTGAAGCCCCGCTCCGGAAGCCCCCTCTACTGAGGCCCGCGCCTCCCGACCCGCCTCGCTCCACCTTCTCCCCCCACCGGCCCCGCCCCGACGCGCGGCCGCACACGAAAGTGAATTCATGACCGTCTCCCCCATCGCCCCGCCGCGTCAGCGCCTCGACGGCCACCTCGGCACGGGCGCCATCGTCTTCATGGTGATCGCCGCAGCCGCTCCGCTCACGGTGGTCGGCGGCAACGTGCCGATCGCCGTCGGCAGCGGCAACGGCGCCGGCGCTCCGATCGGCTTCGCGCTCGCCGCCGTGATCCTGCTCGTGTTCTCGGTCGGCTTCGTGACGATGACACCGTTCGTGAAGGAGGCCGGCGCGTTCTTCTCCTACGTCACCGCCGGACTCGGCTCGCGGTTCGGACTCGGCGCCGCCTTCACGGCCCTCGTGGCGTACACGGCCATCCAGGTGGGCATCTACGGCTACATGGGGTGGGCACTCGACGACCTCGTGACCTTCTTCGGCGGCCCGTCGCTGCCGTGGTGGCTCTACGCGTTCGCGACCATGGCGATCGTCGCCGTGCTCGGCTACCGGCACATCGATCTGAGCGCGCGTGTGCTCGGAGTCGCACTCGCGCTCGAGATCCTCGTGGTCGTCGTGCTCGACGTCGTGATCTTCGCGACGGGCGGGACCGACGGTCTCGCGGTCGAGACCTTCGACCCCGCGAACATCTTCACGGGTGGGATCGGCGTCGCCGTCCTCTTCGCGCTCACCGGGTTCATCGGCTTCGAGGCGACCGCGGTCTTCCGCGACGAGGCGCGCGACCCGGAGAAGACCATCCCGCGAGCGACATACCTCGCCGTCATCATCATCGGCGTCTTCTACGCCGTCTCCTGCTGGGCTCTCATCACGGGCGTCGGCGCGGGCAACGCCGTCGCCGTCGCTCAGCAGACCCTCGCGGGCGAGGGGAACTTCCTCCTCGACACCGCGACCGCCTATCTCGGGCCCATCATGCGCGACGTCATCCAGGTGCTCCTCATCACGAGCCTCTTCGCGTGCGTCCTGTCCTTCCACAACGTCATCGCGCGGTACCAGTTCACGCTCGCCCACAAGGGTGCGCTGCCCGCGCGGCTCGGTCACCGCCACGCCACCCACCACTCGCCGTCGTTCTCGTCGATCGTGCAGACGATCACCGCAGCGGTGATCCTCGCGGTGCTCGCCCTCTCGGGCCTCGACCCCCTCGTGGGCGTCTTCGGGTCGATGGCCGGGGTCGCGACGGTCGGTATGGTGCTCCTCATGCTCACGACGTCGATCGCCGTGTTCGCGTTCTTCGCGCGCCGCCCGCGGGTCGCGGCCGGGCGAGCGCTGGGAGCCCGCGTGTTCCCGATCCTCGCCGTCGTCGGCCTCGCGTTCGCGATGTGGCTCGTGCTGTCGAACTTCACTCTCGTCACGGGCGGCAGCGTCACCGTGAGCACCGTGCTCGCGCTCATCCCGGTCGTCGCCCTCGTGCTCGGTATCGTGTTGGGGAAGCGCTTCCGACTCGACACCGCCGAGGAGGACCACGCTCAGACGCCGAGCGCAGCGGCGGGCGTCGCCGACTGACGACGCAGCGGATCGCGCCGGACGACCGAGACGAGGAGCACACCATCGACCTCTCGTCCCCGACGCTCGGCGCGATCCGCCGCACGACGGCCGTCGACACGGTCCGCGCGCGCATCGCCCTCGCGGTCGAGCTCGGAATGCTCGCAGCCGGCCAACGCCTCCCCCCTCCCGAGGAGACGGCCGTCGCATTCGATGTGAGTGCCATGACTGTGCGTCGCGCGTACCGGACGCTCAGCGAGGAGGGGGTGCTCGTGCGGCGCCGGGGGAACGCCGGCGGCACGTTCATCGCCGATGCGCCGCCCCGGGGCGGCGCCGCCGACGCCTCGACCGTCGCCGCGTACCGGGCGGACGCCGACCGCGTGCACGCGCTCATCGATCAGCGAGCCGCGCTCGAGGCGGGTCTCGCGAGCGTCGCCGCGGTCACCCGCAGCGACGCGGACATCGCGCGGCTCGGCGAGCTCACGGAGCGGATGCGGACCGTGCCGGACTGGGCCGGCTACCGCTCGGCGGATACGGCCTTCCACGAACGGCTCGTGGCCGCGGCCGGGCTCCCCGCTGCGAGCGAACTGCACCATCGGATCTCGCACGAGCTCTACGCCTACTTCATCCCCTACCGGATCGACTACCTGAGGTCGTCGAACGAGGAGCACGCGCGACTCATCGCCGCGTTGACGGCGCGGGACGCCGGCGCGGCGAGCCGACTCGCCTTCGATCACGTCGCCGACCTGCACGGCTCCATGTACGTGGGGCTCGGGACCCACTGAGCGTCCGCCGGTCACGGCAATCGACGACGACGTCATCCCAGCGCAGCGACATGACGAGGATCGTACTTGCGGGCGTCATCCGCGCACAGCGCCTCCGTCAGCCCGGGCCGGGAAGGGCGCGGTGCTCGCCCACGCGAAGCCGCCGATCGGCCGACCGGTACCACTCGGCGAAGAACGCGATGAGGAGGACGAGCTCGACGGGCGGTCGCGAGCAGTCGCGAGATGGGCCGCGAACGGTCTGCGCCCCCGGAGACCGCCGCGCGAGATCCACCCAGTGCGCAGCCCTTTGCCGGCTCAGCGAGCCGCTCTCCCCGTGGCGCCGCCGCCTGCCGTGTGCTCCCGTGGCACTCAGCGAGCCCTGGCGTCCGCCCACGCACCATCCTCGGTGATCAGCCCGAAAGTCGGGTTTGTGAGGTGGGCCGCTGCGATGACGACACCCTCCGACTCCGCCCGAGCGAACAGCGCAGCTCGCGCCGCACCGGATTCTTCCCGGTCGTGGTCGGTCATGAAATGGATCTCCCGGTCCGCGAGCTGCGCGGGCAGCTCGACGAGATCGCCAACGAAGATGATCCGTTCACCTTCCGACTCGATCTCGATCGTCCTATGACCCGGAGTATGCCCGGGAACATGGGTCGCCGTGACACCGGGGAGGACCTCAGCCGAACCGGGCGCGAAGGTGCGCAGGATGCCCGCTTCAGCGGCGGCCTGCATCACCAGCCGAGCCGGATCGTCATCGGGTGCGCCGTCTACGAGCAGCTCCCAGTCTTCAGCGCCGTAGTACACCTCGGCGTTCGGGAAGAAGGGCTCGTCGTCCCTCATGATCCAACCGACGTGATCAAGATGAAGATGGGTGACGAAGATCGAAGTGATGTCCTCGGGCGCCACACCTTCGGCCGCAAGCGAATTCGGGAGCGATCCGGCTTCGGCCAGGTGACGAGGCGGGTTCGTCAGGCCGTTCGCGATGGCGAGTTCCGGCGGAAACGGCAACGAGAGTGGCCCAGCACCGGCATCGATGAGAGAGGTTCCCGCCGGCCCGCGCACCAGGTGCGCTCCGATGCGGATTCGATGCGTTCCCGTCTCCTTCAGGAGTCCCGGGTACACGGAAAAATCCGCTCCCGGGTACGCGGAAGCCGGCAGATGGGACTCACCGTCCTCGAGCGCCGTGATCGTGTACTTCCCGATTTCTATCGATTCATTCATCGTGAGTCCTCCGGCTCGAATCTGTCAGTGACTGTCATGCAGTCACTGGATGACTCTAGCGTAGGATCGAACACATGGAACACTCGGAACCGCATCCCATCGGCATCCGGCAGCGGATGCGCGAGACGATTCGCGGAGAGCTGACGGACGCGGCCGTTCGCCTCGTCCAAGAGGTGGGCTTCACCGGCACGACCGCGAGCGCGATAGCGTCCGCCGCCGGGGTCTCCGAGCGGACGTTCTTCCGCTACTTCCCCACGAAGGAGGACGCGGTCCTGCAACCGACGGAGTCGCTCGGCTCGTCCGTGGCGAAAGCTGTCGCCGCTCGTCCCCCTCGTGAGACGTCGCTGCAGGCTTTTCGCGCGGCGTTCGACGTCGCGGTCGACTCGGTGATGGCAACGCCGGAACGCTGGGCGACCGTCATCGCGCTGGGGCAGTCCGAACCCGCGCTCCGACGGCGCCATCTCCAACAGCAGGACGTCTGGGCGCAAGCGCTGGCCGCCGCGAACGACGAACGTATGGGCCTTCCCACCGGGACCATGGAGAGCCGATTGCACAGTGGAGTGATGATGCTGGCGTGGGAACGAGCGCTTGTCGCGTGCGCCGGAGACGACGACTTCAGCCGAGTGGGGGCTGAACTGGACACGGCCATTGGGAAGATACGGAGGTTCGTCCAGACCGTGGTGCAGTGAAAACCCCGAAATCACGATAGGACGGTTGGCTGGCACCTGCACAGGACATCTGCGAAACTCGGCATCGCCAGAACGACGAACACCACGCCGTCAGCGGGAGCGAAGCGCGACGCCCCCTCCATGGCGAACGTCGCCGTCCCGAACCCTCTTCGACTCAAGACGGAGCCGCCTCTCGAGGACTGAAACGTCGCCTCGATGACTCATCCGTCCTCCCCCGCTCCCGTCCTCATCGCTAACCATTGCCGAGCGATGACGTCGGCCGACCTGCTGCCCGGATCCGCGTGGTAGATCACGAGGACGAGGTCGGTCCCGACCATCGCGAGCTTCTCCCGGCGCAACCGGATCTCGCCCCACTCGGGGTGCTCGACGATGGCCGAGTCCGACCCGCCAATCCTGACGTCGTGGCGCGCCCAGAGCCGTCGGAATTGCTCGCTCCGCAATGACAGTTCTCCGACGAGGGCCTGGTACCTCGGGTCTCTGTCGTCGGTGCCGATGTCGGCACGGAGTTGAGCGACGACGCTCGCAGTGTTGGCGTCGAGGTCCGGGTGATACGCGCGAGCCGCCGGGTCCGTGAAGAGCGAAACGAGCCGATTGCTCCCCACCACGAGTGACGGCTCCATGGCCGTCGCGAGATCGTTGACGGCGAGCACGTCCCGATACCGATTGAGCACGAACGCCGGGACGTTCATCGTCGAAAGCAACATCTGGACACCGGCAGGTACCTTTTCGGCACGTGCACCGGCAAACTTCCTCTGGCGGGAGCGGTCCCTCGCAAGCTCGAACGCATGCCGTTTGCTCTCCACATCGAGCCTCAGCGCGTCGGCGATCGCATCGACTACCTGCTCGGACGGGTGCCGGTCCCGCCCCTGCTCCAGGCGAACGTAGTACTCCGTGCTGATCCCCGCCAGAGATGCGACTTCCTCGCGGCGCAGTCCGGCGACACGTCGCCTCTGGCCGACGGGCAGTCCCACTTCCTCGGGATGCACGAGTTCACGCCGTGCATGGAGGAATTCCCCCAGCAGGTTGTCCTGATCCACGCTCCGAGGGTACGCGCCAGCGGCAGGGTCATGCTGTCCCTCTGAGGACTGGGATAAGCGGGGGCTGGGTCCGGGTGCGGCTCGCGCGCACGATGGAGGCTCTCCGGCGGCCGGAGTAGCCGTCCACAACATCGAAGGGATTCACGACATGGCTCAACGGACCTGGCTCATCACCGGATCGAATCGAGGATTCGGTCGCATCATCGCGGAACGTCTTCTCGAGAGGGGCGACCGCGTGGCCGCGACGGCTCGCGACACGACGAGCCTTCAGGACCTGCAGACACGCTTCGGCGACGCTCTCTGGACGGCGGAACTCGACCTGACCGACACCGCCGGGATCCGGCGCGCCGTGGAGGCGGCCTTCACGGACCTCGGCCGCATCGACGTGGTGATCAGCAACGCCGGGTACGGGCTCTTCGGTGCGGCGGAGGAACTGACGGACGACCAGATCGAACACCAGTTGGGGACGAACCTCGTCGGCCCCATCCAGCTGCTCCGGGCAGTCGTGCCGCACTTCCGCGAGCAGGGCGGGGGACGCTTCATCCAGGTGTCCACGTACGGCGGACAGGCGACAAACCCCGGGGCGTCGCTGTACCACGCGAGCAAGTGGGGGGTCGAAGGATTCATGGAGGGTAATGCCCGCGACCTCGCACCCTTCGACATCGGGGTGACGATCGTTGAACCGGGTAGCGCCGCGACGGGCTTCCGGGTGGGCGGATCGCGCCTGCCGGAGCCGATGTCCGCGTACGACGGGACTCCCGCTGCGATGAGTCGCGGTATCCAGAACCCCGCTCTGCCCTCGGTGAGCGATCCGGAGAAGGTCGCTGCGGCGATCATCGCCTCGGTCGACGTGACACCGGCTCCGTTGCGACTCGTTACGGGGAGCGACTCGCAGCGATACATCCGCGACGCGCTGCGGGAGCGCCTGGCCGACGTCGAATCGCAGGAGGCCTCCGCCGCCGCAACCGATCTCACCCCGGCACCGTGAGCGACGACGTCGCCGATTCTGCCGCTCCCGCTCCGGACGGTGACAATCGCGGGAGCGCGGTTGTCACCGGCGGAACCCAAGGCATCGGCCACGCGATCGCAATGACGCTCGCTGCTCAGGGATGGCGGGTCGCCGTCATGGGCCGTAACGAGATCACGGGCCGCGCGGCCGCGGCGCGCCTCGGCACTCGACACCGTTTCATTTCGTGCGATGTCTCGGACGAGTCACGTATCCCCGAGGCGTTCGCCGAGGTAGAGAAGGAGCTCGGGCGCGTCGAAGTCCTTGTCAACAATGCGGGCGTCGGCCGCGTCGCCGCGTTCGAGGAGGTGACGAGCGACGATTGGGACGCACTCATGGCGGTCGACCTCAAAGCTGCCTGGTTGTGCACGAGGGCGGCGTTGTCGGGGCTGCGGGCCGGAGGCGGTTCCGTCGTGAACATCGCGTCGATCCATGCACACCTCACACGGCCGGGCCTGTTCCCCTACGCCGCGGCCAAGGCCGGAATCCTCGGACTGACCCGTTCGATGGCCCTCGAGTTGGCCGCCGACGACGTGCGTGTGAATGCTGTCTGCCCCGGGTACGTTCGGACCCCGCCGATGGTCGCCCAGTACGACGGAATGCCGGACCCGACAGCAGCCTGGAAGCGACTTGCGAGCGTTCACCCGCTCGGTCGGATCGGAGAGCCCCACGAGATCGCTGCGGTCGTCGCGTTCCTCGCGTCGCGCGCGGCGAGCTTCGTGACGGGCGCGAGCTGGGACGTGGACGGAGGACTCGGTGTCCGATTCGCCTCCTGAGCGCCGCGCGTTATCGGTCGTCGAATACAGGTGGTCCATCGAATCCGACGTGGCCGTTGTAGCGGCGTACCCCGACCGAGCGGCAGCAGTATCCACGGGGTAACTCACTGCCCTTGCGGGAAACCACGCCACGGGTTCTACCGTCTCTTCCATGACCTCAGACAACGAGATTCGAGCGGTCGGCCAGACGGCCGCCCTACCCATCACGAGTGAGCGAAGCCTCATCCCCGCGACCATCCCTGCCCCCGTGCCGGGCCCGTTCGACGTCCTCGTCGACGTTCACGCGGTATCCGTCAATCCGGTCGACGTGAAGCTCCGAAGTGGAGTCGAACCCGACGGTGGACTGCGAGTGCTCGGCTTCGATGCGGCCGGGACGGTCATCGAGGTAGGCGAGTCGGTCACCCTGTTCGCCCCGGGTGACGAGGTCTACTACGCGGGGGCGATCGATCGGCCCGGCAGCAACGCGGATCGCCAGATCGTCGACGAGCGCATCGTGGGGCACAAGCCCCGGTCGCTTGACGCCGCCGAGGCCGCCGCCCTTCCCCTCACTGCCCTCACGGCGTGGGAGAGCCTCTTCGACAAGCTACGCATCGATCCCGAAGCGACCGGCACCATCCTCATCGTCGGAGGTTCCGGCGGCGTCGGCTCGATCGCCATCCAGCTCATCCGAGTGCTGCGTCCCGGAATCCGCGTCATCGCGACAGCATCGCGACGGGAAAGCGCCGAATGGGCACTGTCCCTCGGGGCGCACGCCACGGTCGACCACCACAGCGACCTGCCCGCCCAGGTCCACGCGATAGCCCCCGAAGGCGTGGAATGGATCCTGAGCACCAATTCCGAGGGGCGCATCTCCGACTACGTGGCAGTCGCCAAGCCCTTCGGTCAGATCGTCGCGATCGACGACCCCCGCGTCGTCGACGTCGTCCCGCTCAAGTCCAAGGCTCTGTCGTGGCACTGGGAGTTCATGTTCGCGCGCTCACTCCACGACGCCGCGGACATGCGCCGGCAGCACGACATCCTCGAGGAGGTCGCGCGCCTCGTCGACGAGGGACGGGTGCGTACGACCGCCACGTCGATCCTTGCCCCGATCAACGCGACCACCCTCCGAGAAGCGCATCGCCTCGTCGAAGGAGGCCGCGTGATCGGCAAGGTCGTCGTCGCCCACCAGACCCCGTCAGCGACAGAGCGTCACTGACGCAACGAAAGGAAATCATGTCTAACATCACTCTCGAGCAAGCCCAGCGCGTCTTGGCGGCAGCCGAGGCCAAGGCCGTCGAGACGGGCGTGCCGTCGTCGATCTCAATCCTTGACACCGGCGCTCGCCTCGTCGCCCTCCTGCGCCAGGACGGCGCACCGCTCGTGTCCATCGACTCGAGCGTCGCGAAAGCACGCACCTCCGTCTTCTTCGGGGGCGCGGCGACAGGTGACCTCGTCGGGGCGATCCAGCCCGGTGCGCCGCTGTTCACACTCGGCGACGCGACGCCGGAGCAGTTGACGTTCCTCGCGGGCGGCCTTCCGCTTCGCGACGCCGACGGCGTACTCATCGGAGCGATCGGCTCCGGTGGCGGCACGCCCGAGCAGGATGCCGTCATCGCCGAGGCCGGCGTCGCGTCCCTCTAACGCCACAGGCGCCGCCGCGTACACGACGGCCCGTTCCCTCCGGCAGATACCCCGGCACGTCGATGAGTCGGCTCGCCAGTATCGGCCGGGTACGAAAGTACTTGGAGGTACCGTGCAATCGGCGTACCGTGCTGTCATGTCCATCGAACAGCATTTCACCGTTGACGCGTGCGATAGGAACGACGTGTACGCGGCGGCGTGCCCCTGCCGGGAGATGCTCGATCTCCTGGCCAACAAGTGGTCCGCCCTGGCGATCGGCGCCCTCGCAGATGGGCCGCGCCGCTTCGGCGAGATCCGCCGCGACCTGCAGGGCATCACACCGAAGGTCCTGTCCTCGACGCTCAAACGACTCGAGGATGCCGAGCTCGTCACGAGAACCGTCTTCGCCGAGGTCCCTCTCCGGGTCGAGTACGAGCTCACCCCCCTCGGGGTCAGCGCCGGCGAACCCCTTGCCCACTTGCGTGACTGGGTGAACGCCAACGTCACACGCCACTGACGCGCTCAGCGTCGCCCTCGTGACCTCAAAGGCCGGTGGCCCGGCCATCGATACGAAGGAGAAGAACGCATGCCACAACTCGACGGAGCCCGTGTCCTCATCGTCGGCGCCGGTTCAGGCATCGGGACGGCGGTAGCACATGCGACGGCCGAAGCGGGGGCGCACGTCATTGCGACGAGCCGCCGATCCGAGACCGCGAATCACGTCGCCGCTCGCATCGGTCACGGAGCGGAGGGGATCCGTCTCGATCTCTCCGACGAGACGACGATTGCCGAGGCCGCCCAGCGCCTTGGCCGGGTCGACCACATCGTGTCCGTCGCTGCGGACCACGCCAATGGTCCGCTCTCGACTCTTGAACGCCGTGCGATCGACGAGGCCTTTACGGCCAAGGTCGTCGGACCGATCCTGCTCACGAAGCACTTCGTCCCGACCATGCCGACCGACGGATCGATTGTGCTGTTCTCGGGTTACGCATCGGTCCGCCCCGCTCCCACCCTCACGGTGATGGCCACGGCGAACGGCGCCGTCGACGCCCTCGTCCCGGCTCTCGCCACCGAGGTAGCGCCTATCCGCGTCGTGGGCATCTCTCCCGGCGTGGTGGACTCGGGATCATGGGACGACATGTCCGACAAGGAGACGTTCTTCGACAACATCCGAGCGTCGAACCCCGCGCGGCGGGTCGGAACGCCCGATGACATAGCCGCCGCGGTCGTCTTCGCCCTGACGAGCAGGTTCCTCACGGCGACGACGCTGCGCATCGACGGGGGGCAACCGGTCGCGTGAGCGCCCGGTCCACCAGCGCGTTCAGACTCCCTCTCGCGATTCGCGTCGCACTCGCGGGCATCACCTGCGCGCAGGACCTCCGTCAGCCGGGACCGGGAAGGGCGTGGCCACCGCCCACGCGGAGCCGCCGACCGGCCGACCGGTACCACTCGGCGAAGAACGCGATGAGGAGGACGAGCTCGACGGCGTCGCCGCCGTAGTACATGACGAGTCCCGCTCGCTCCGCCTCGACGATCGCCGTTCCGGTCGGGGCGACGGCGAACACGTGTTTCGCGAGCACGGAGTGGGCGGCGATCGCGAGCACCAGCACGCCGAGCCGGAGGGCGTACCCGGCACGGTGGGGTGCCGGGTCCACCGACACGATCGACGCCGTGAAGAGGTATCCGGCGATCACGACGTGCACGATCACGAGCTCGTGCACGAGCGGGACGTCGCGCATCGCAGCCGCGAGGGGCGTCGCGTACAGGAGCCAGAGGGAACCGACGGCGATCGTCGCCGCGACGACCGGGTGCGTCAGGACGCGGAGAGGGGCGCTCGCGAGCAGTCGTGAGAGACGCCGCGCGGGGCCGACGTCGAGGGAGCGCAGGGCGAGCGTGACGGGGGCCGCCGCCACGAGCAGGAGCGGGGCGAGCATCCCGGCGAGCAGGTGCGCCACCATGTGGGCGGCGAGGTCCCCGTGCGCGGCATCGGCGAGCGGGCCGACGAGGGTGACGGCCACGATCGCGAGCCCCGCGCTCCAGGCGACGTCCCGGTACCACGGCCACGAGCGCCGGCCGTGTGAGCGTTCCGCGGCGGCCGCTCCCAGGTAGGCGACAGCGGCGAGAGCGAGGGGGAGAAGCAGGAGCCACGCGACACCGATCACCGCTCCCCCGTGGTCGTGCTCGCGCGTGACGCTCAGGACGCCGGACATCACCGGGACGACCGTCGCGTCCGTCATGTCGTCCGCTCGCCGTCCGTTCGGCGTCCGAGCAGGAGACCGAGCACCAGCAGCACGACGCCCGCGGCGACCCAGGCCACGTCGTAGGGGAGGAGCACGACGTCGTACCGGACCTGGTGCACGCGCAGGAGTTTGTGGTCGACGAGCCCGTCCCAGATCTGGAAGGCGCCGGCGCCGACGAAGAAACCCGACCACATCGTGAGCGCGTCGACCGCTCCTCGTCGGAGCGCATCCGCGAGGAGGAAGAACCCTGCGACGAGGGCGACGAGCTCGGCGGCGTGCAGGACGCCGTCCGAGACGAGTCCGACGTCGGTCGTCGACCGGTCGTAGAAGTGGTGCCAACGGAGGAGCTGGTGGAACACGATCTCGTCGACGGCCGCCATGACGGCCGCTCCCATGAGGAACGTCGCCCAGAACGCTCGTCGCCGCGCGATCGTGCGTCGCGTCACCCGTAGGGTCGATGTCTCGTTCATCCGCACCGCCTCCACCGCCCGCCCGGTCGGCGGAGCGTCTCGGCCCCACATTAACGACCGCCGCGATCACCGACGACAGCTTGACGAGGGCCGCTCGCCTTCCTGCTCACACGTCTCAGGCCCCTGCAGCGCTGCTGCAGGGGCCTGACGGATGCGAAGCGGCGCCTCGCGGCCAGCGGGTGGTCGCCGTGTCGACGACAACCAGTCCGCCGCCGGGGAAGGAAGGGGCACTCACAACCCCACGGCCGCGAGGACGCGCTCGAGGGTGTCCGGTTCCCCGACGTTCCCGGGGACGACGACGTAGAGCACCTCACGGCCGTCGTGCGTCGTCATCGACCACACGGAGACGCCGGGGAGCACCTGGCCGAGCACGACGGCCGACGAGGCGCCGATGCCGGTGCGGGCGACCTCGGCCGAGGTGATCCCGCCCTTCGAGACGACGACGTCGACCGCCGGCAGCGCCGACCGCACCGCTGTCGTGAGTGCGGCCATGACCCGCTCGCCGTGATCGAGCGTGCCGTGGTCGCGCGAGCGCACGCGTTCCGTCGTGACGATGCCGAGCAGGCGCGCGTCCAACTGCTCGCGGATGGACTCGGCGGCCCGCCGGCCCGCCGCCGACGGGTCGCCGAGAGCGTGAGCGGTGTCGACGATCGCGGGGGCTCCCCACGCGTCGACGACCGGTGCGAGCTGCGCCGTCGCGCCCGCCGTGTGGGACCCGCACACGAGCAGCGTCGGTCGCGGCTCCGGGACGAGGGGCACGGGCAGCAGCCCCGTGCTCGTGACGCCCGCGAGAGCGGCGGCGAGGGGCGCGGCCGAACGGACGACGATGCGCACGCCCGCCTGCGTGGCGACGTCCACGCCGTGCGCGATCCCGGCGATGTCCTCGTCGTTCTCGGCGTCCGGGACCACGACGGAGCCCGCCGGTGCCGCGACGAGCGCCTCGGCGAATCGGCCCGACCGCACGACGTCGAGGGCGACGGGGACCGCTCGCCGCGAGGACTTCTCCGCGACGTAGTCCACGAGAACCGCCGTCGAGAACGGGAACACGGGGTCGTCGGCGTACTCGGTCTCGTGCGCCGGCACCGTCTCACCGTTCACCCGGACGAGGTGGACGCCGTCGGTGGTCGTCCGGCCACCGTCAGGGAAGGCCGGGACGAAGAGCATGAGCGCGTCATCGGCCCGATCTCCGTCGAGGAAGACCTCGGTCTCAGCGAAAACATGGCCGCGCAACGTCGAATCCCCGCGCAGAACGAACCGGACCGGCGATCCGAGACGGCGAGCAGCCTCCTCGCCGTCGGCACGGATCCGGGTCACGAGAGCGGTCGCCTCCGCCTCGGGCAGGGCACGGCTGTTCGTCTGCACATAGACGCTGTCGGACTCGGTGAGCGCGGCCTCGAGGAGATCCGCGTCGCTCTCGAGGAGGACGGTCACTCCCGTGGCGGACTGCGTGCCGGTGGGGTCGTCGTCCAGGACGATGGTCTTCATGGTGCCTTCCTGGCTGGAGTAGTGGGTGCGGCGGGCGGGTGCGCCCGCCCGCCGCACGAGTGAGAGCCGACACCCTCGTGACCGCCCCGGCACGTGGGTCGGGGCGGGAGGGCTGCGCGGGTCAGCGGCCGGCGATGACCGCGTCGACCTCGGCCCGGCGGGAGGCGCTCCACGTCTCCTTCGTCAGCAGGGTGCCGACGACGCCGAGCAGACCGCACGCCATGTAGACCATCGCGACGCCGCCCCATCCGAGCGGGATCGCGACCGCGGTCGCGATGAGCGGGATGAACCCGGAGATCGCGGCCGAGAACTGGTAGCCGATCGACGCGCCGGACGAGCGTGTGTTCGTGTCGAAGAGTTCCGAGAACCACGCGCCCTGCGTTCCGGCGAGCGAGTCGTGGATGACGGCCATCGCGATGATGTACACGAGCACGATGAGCACAGGGAGCCCGGTGTTGACGAGCAGGAACATCGGGAAGCCGAAGGCCATCACGAGGAGCGAGCCGACGAGGTAGACGGGCTTACGACCGACCCTGTCGGAGAGCGTTCCGAAGAGGATCGTCGTCACGAGACCGATTCCCGCGGCGATGATGAGTCCGGTCAGGGCCGTCGAGCGCTCGGCGATGGGGTCGTCGCCGCTCGTGAGGTACGACAGCATGAACGTGACGATGACATAGAAGCCGCCCGATTCCGCGAGTCGCAGCGAGATGACCCGGAGGATCGTCCGCCAGTCGTTCTTGAAGACCTCCTTGAGGGGATTCTTCACGACGAGGCCGAGGCTCTTGGTGTCCTCGAACTCGGGGGACTCGCTGACCTTCGCGCGGATGATGAGTCCCGCGATGATGAGCACGGCGCTCAGGAGGAACGGCAGCCGCCAGGCGAGTTCGCTGTCGAGAGTGCTCGACCACAGGAAGACGAGGTTCGCCAGCAGGAGCCCGAGCGGCACGCCCGCTTGCGGGATGGCCGTGTAGCGGCCGCGCTTCTTCCACGGTGCGTGCTCGAACGTCATGAGGATCGCGCCGCCCCACTCCGCACCGAAGGCGAGGCCCTGGATGATGCGGATGAGTGTCAGGAGGATCGGGGCGAGGAGGCCGACTTGCGCGTACGTCGGCAGGATGCCGATCGCGACGGTCGAGATGCCCATGAGGAGCAGTGCCCCGACGAGCACGGGCTTCCGGCCGATCTTGTCACCGAGGTAGCCACCGATCACGCCACCGATGGGGCGGGCGGCGAAGCCGACGCCGAACGTCGCGAAGCCGAGGAGGAGACCGATCGCGGGGTCCTCCGAGTGGAAGAACACCGTGTTGAAGTAGAGCGCGGCCGCCGTCCCGTAGGCGAGGAAGTCGTAGTTCTCGATCGTCGTTCCCACGGCGCTGCCGATGGCCGTGCGGAGCTTGTCAGGCGAGCCGTCGCGAGCACGAGTGCTGCGATCCAGTGGGGCTGTCGTGGTGGTCATGATTGGTCCGTATCTCCCTTGATATGAACGAGAGGCGTCTCGTCCGAGATCGACCGGGAGTCGGTTCTCCCGCGTCAGCCGGGGGCGTCGGCCCCGTCGATCGCTCCGATTTTGTAGAAGTCGCTGATGTGCGCGTGCACGGCCCGCGCGGCCGTCTTCCCGTCCTTCCGGACGATGAGGTCGAGAATCTCGCGATGCTCGCGCCGCACGGTGGTGGCGGTCCGCCGCCAGTCCTCCAGCTCCGCGTACATCTCCACCATCTGGCGGTGGATCGCGGTTCGAAGGGAGCCCATGAAGTGAGCCGTGAGGGCGTTGCCCGTCGACTCCGCGATCCGCATGTGGAAGGCGGCGTCGAGACTGTTGAACTGCGACGCCTCGATGGACGCGTCGTCCATGCGGTCGAGGATCGCCGCGAGTTCCCGGTGGTCATCCTCAGTCGATCGATAGGCGGCCTCCTCGACGGACCATGTCTCGAGAGCGAGCCGGGTCTCGAGGACGTCCGTCCACGAGAACTGCGAGAGGGCGATCTGCAGCTTCAGCAGGTTGACCATGCCGGACCCGGGGGTCTGCACGAGGACGGCTCCGCCCTCGCCGCCCCGCCGGATCTCGACGACGCCGAGGGCCTCGAGGACCCGGAGCGATTCCCGCAGCGACGGCCGCGAGACGCCGAGCGAGACGGCGAGTTCCCGCTCGCTCGGGAGGTGGTCCCCCGCCTTCAGTCGTCCGTCGAGGATGCGCTGCTCGATCTGCGCCATCACCTGTTCGTACGTGCGGAGCCGCTGGACGGGCTCCCACCGATCGTTCGCGGTCACCACGCGTCAACTCCCCGGTTCGCCTGCCCGCCCCGGCGGGGGTGGGTGCGTCCATCGTAGTCTCCATGGTTCGACGGTCAGACCTTCGAGCGCCGTCGTCAGACGGACGCGAGCGAGCCGGCGACGGCGTGCTCGGCGCGGAACTCGGCCTCGAGCTGGCGGCGGATCTGGACGGCGAATTGCGATTCGTCGAGCTGGACGTCGTCCCACGAGACGGTGCGGTCCTTCGGCACGTCGCGGATGAGCTTGGCACCGTGAGCGAGCCCGAGCGGGAGCGCGTTGCGGCTGAGCGAGAGATGAGCGGGAGCGAGCTTCCCGAAGACGGTGTAACCGCCCTCACCGTCGAGCGTGTCGCCGGCGCGCAGATCCCGCTTCGCCGTCGTGACGACGTCACCGCGGAAGCCGGTGGGCGACCCGGTGGCTTCGTTGCGCAGCACCGCGGCCGCGATCGAGACCCCGAGTTCGAGACCGATCATGTGGTACGGGCGGTAGAGCGATCCGTAGCGACCGGTCGCGTCCGTGTGCACGCCGTACTCGGCGAAGCACTGCACCGCGTAGTCGGTGGTCGCCTCGAACGTCACGTACACGCCCCAGCGGAGGTTGTCCGGCACCTCGGTGCCGTCACGGTACATGCTCGACGCGATCTCGACCGTCCCGCGACGCGTGAGGCTGCCGCCGTCGAAGCGGTTCTCGCGGAAGACCGTCGGCAGGTCGTCTTTGCTCGCGGCGGGGAAGAGGAGGCCCTCCTCCTGCGGCTGCAGACCCGTGCCGTTGGCGACGGCGGCCATCTCGATGGCCGACTTCGTGCCATCGAGGAACGAATTGAACATCTTCGGGTTGTAGTCGCCGGAGGCGAGTTGCTCGTCCGTGAAGCCGTAGTAGTTCCACACGGTGTCGGGAGTCGAGTAGTTGTACTCGGGGAGGTACTTGGTGCCCTTGCCCGCTGCGACGACGTCGAAACCGACGGTGCGGCACCAGTCGACGAGTTCGCAGATCAGGGCCGGCTGGTCGCCGTACGCCATCGAGTAGATGACGCCCGCGGCCTGCGCCCGGCGCTGGAGGATCGGACCGACCATGCAGTCCGCCTCGACGTTGACCATGATCACGTGCTTGCCGTTGTCGATGGCAGTCACCGCGTGGTAGGTCCCGACGAGCGGGTTGCCCGTGATCTCGAGGATGACCTCGACCGCCGGGTGGGTCAGCAGCGCGTCCGAGCTGTCGATGACCGCAGTGCCGCCGGAGCGGACCGCCTCGTCGAGAGACGCTGCGGAGTAGCGCTCCTCCGGCCAGCCGGTGCGGGCGAGGGCCGCGCGCGCCTTGGTGACGTCGATGTCGGCGACGCCGACGACGTGGATGTTGGAGCTTCCAACCGCCTGGGTCAGGAACATCGACGAGAACTTGCCGGCTCCGATGACGCCGACGCGGATCGGTCCGGCCTCGGCCGTTCGCTTTTGCATGAGCGAGAAGAGGTTCACGTTTCTACTCCTTCGTAGACAGGCCCACTACGGTGTGAGGTACCGGTCGATCAGTTCGGGTGATGGTCAGACCATCAATAGAAGCGACTGTAAACGTTGGTCTGACCATCTGTCAAACGCCCATCGCGCGCTTGTGAACCGTCGGTTTCATCCGCGGGATGTATGGCGCTGGTGGCTCTTCACCCTCGCGACTGACGTGACGGCGCGCCCCGCGCTCGTAACGTTGAGCGTCCGCTCGGCTCGAGCGGCAGAACGGAGCCCCCCATGCACGACGGATCTCGCCTCCTGATCGACGACGGCGCTGTGGCGCGCAACGTCAGGCGCATCGTCCGCTCGACCGGCACACCGCTCATGGCAGTGCTCAAGGCGGACGCCTTCGGCCACGGCCCACAAGCCGCCGTCGTACTCTCGGCCGGGGCGAGCTGGATCGGCGTCACGTCGATCAAGGAGGCCATGCCCCTCCGCGAACACGGCGTGCGCGCTCCCCTGCTGAGCTGGCTGAACCCGGTCGATGCGGACTGGGCGGCGGCCATCGCCGCAGACATCGACCTCGCCGTTCCGGGCGTGCGCCACCTCTCCGCGATCGCTGGCGCTGCCGTGGCGGCCGGGCGGAGAGCACGGGTGCACCTCCACCTCGACGTGGGCATGGCGCGCGACGGTGCCGCTTCCGCCGAGTGGAAGCAGCTCATGTTCTTCGCACGGGAGTGGGAGGAGCGCGGCGCGATCCGTGTCGTCGGGATCATGGCGCACCTGTCGTCGGCGCAGGATCCGGAAGCCGAGGAGAACGTCGTCGAGCGGCAGCGTTTCCTCAACGGGTGCCGCATGGCAGCGCGAGCCGGATTGCGGCCGAGCGTGCGACACCTCGCCGCGACGGCGGCCGCGCTCTCGCGCCCCGACACGCGCTTCGACCTGACACGCGTGGGGGCCGGCCTCTTCGGGATCGACCCGGCGCACCGGTTCGCGCTGGAGGGTGCGATGACGCTCGACGCCCCCGTGGTGTCGGTGCGCGACGTGCGGGCGGGAACCGGTGTCGGCTACGGGCTCAGCCACCACACCGACCGGGACACCCGGCTTGCCCTCGTGCCGATCGGTTACGGCGACGGCATTCCGCGCGCGGCGTCGCATCACGCGAGCGTGAGCATCCGCGGGGTCCGGCGCCCCGTCGTCGGGCTCATCTCGATGGACCAGCTCGTCGTCGACACGGGTGACGTACCCGTGACGGAGGGCGAGCGAGCCGTCGTCTTCGGGCCGGGGAACGACGGCGAGCCGACCGTCCGCGATTGGGCGGACTGGGCCGGAACGATCGAGCACGAGATCGTCACGGGTCTCGGCCCACGCATCCGTCGCGAGCATCGCGGGGTCTCGACGGACGGCACCTCGATCGGTGACGGGGTCGACGACGGCCGCGTCACCGCGGGAGTCGACGACCGTGGACCAGGAGGTCCCGAGCAGCCGCGACACCCAGCGGCACGCGCGTCGAGCTCGACGCCGGCAGGCGATTCCGCCGCCGAATCGGCACCGGTCCCCGCCTCCGCACACGTCTCGGCGCACGTGGCTGCCAGCGGCCGCGCCGACACGCGCACCGACCTCGCGGGACGATCGCTGTGAGGCGGCCGACGGTCGCGGTCATCGCCGGCGGTCGCAACTCGGAACACGACGTCTCACTCGCGTCGGCGGCAGGTATCCGGCGCGCCCTCTCGGACGACTACGACGTACTCGACGTACGCATCGGTCGGGACGGCTCGTGGAACATCGGCGGTCATCGGGCACTCGGGGCCGCGGAGGCCGTCGCCGAGATCGGCCGGGCCGACGTCGCCTTCCCCGCCCTGCACGGCGTGAACGGCGAGGACGGCACGATCGCCGGTTTCCTCGAGACCATCGGGATCCCGTACGTGGGCTCGGGCGTCGTGGCGAGCGCGCTCGCGATGGACAAGCGTGCGACGAAACTCGTCGCCGAGAGCGTCGGCGTGCGGACCGCCCGCGCCTATTCGATCGACGACGTCCGCCGATCGGCACCTTTCCCCGTCATCGTGAAGCCCGTGACGGGCGGTTCGAGCCATGGCGTCTCGATCGCGAGTTCCATAGCGGACGTGCACAGCGCTATCGCGGCGGCGCAGCCCGGGGACGACGTCCTCATCGAGGAGCTCATCGTGGGCCGTGAGGTGGACGTTGCCGTTCTCGAGGAGGCGGACGGCGCGCTCTCGGTCGCCCCGGCCCTCGAGATCCCGCGCACCCCCGGCTCGGTCTTCGACGTGGCCGGAAAGTACGGCGGCGATCCCGGCTTCCTCGTGCCGGCTCCGCTCTCGCCCGAAGAACTCCGGTGCGTGTCGGAGGCGGCCACGACGATCTTCCGCGCTCTCGGTTGCCGAGGACTCGCCCGCGTGGACTTCTTCCTCGACGACCGCGGCTTCGTCTTCAACGAGGTGAACGCGATGCCGGGCATGACCGAGCACTCGCAGGTTCCCGCGATGGTCGCTGCCGCCGGCATGAGCTACGCCGACTTCGTGCGGTCGCTCGTGGAGGTCGCGCGCCGCCGCTGACCGACGTCGGCGCGCGGCGATCAGCGCTGCCGGTCGACCGCTCCGACGAGAAGGTCTCCCAACTCGGCCGGCTTCGTGAATTGCGGCCAGTGCCCGGTGGGGAGATCGAGGTACTCGACCTCGCGGACGCGCGCGAGTTCCGCGACGTACGGGTGACCGCCCGCGATCCACTCCCGCAGCAATGACGACGGGAACTCGCACGCGATCACAGTGACGGGCACGTCGAAGCGACGCTCGTCGTTGAGCTCTTGCACATCCGACGTGACGCGGAGCGGCTCGGGGACCGCACGCGAGCGGAACTGCACGCGCAGCTCGTCGGTGAGGTCGACGAGGTCGGCGTCTTCGAAGAGCTCCCACGGGGGCAGCGGCACGTCGTCTCCGTCCGACGGGAGTTCGTCGTTGATGACGCCGCCGGCGCCGAGCGGGCCGCTGTCGACGTAGATGGCGCGGGCGACGCGGTCGGGACGCGCGTCGACAGCCGCGTGGATGATCGCACCTCCACCGGAGTGCCCGACGAGCACGACGCGTTCGCCGGACTCCTCGCTGAGTGTGTCGACCGCAGCGACGACGACGTCGACGTGGTCACGGAGACCGATGCCGCCACGATCGGCGTCGACCGACTCGAGCCCGGGAAGCGTGAGCGGGTGAACGTGATGCCCCGCCGCCTCGAGGGCGGGGGTGACGTCGCGCCACGACGACGCGTCGAGCCAGAAACCGGGAACGAGGATGATGTCCATGCCGAGACGCTACGCGCGACCACCGACATCGGGAAGATGTTCCTCCCGGGCACTGCCGAGGAGATCACGCGCTCGTCCGAGCCGCGACGGCGCACGCCGCATCACGGGTTCGAGGCGTCCGGCCGCGGGCGTTCCCCCTGCGGTGACCTCAGGAGTCCGTCCAGAAGCACGGCGCTCATCCGGCCCGTCCGACGGTCCGGGTCGGCGGGCTGGTCATCGGCGAGGCGACTGAGGGCGTGGATGAGGTCCTCTGCGCGGATGTCGTCGCGGAGGGAGCCCTCGGCCGCACCGGCGTCGAGGATGGCCTGGACCCTCGGAGCGAGCATGCTGAGGAACAGGCCGGGAAGAGGTCGGTAGGCGGGGTCCCCGGAGTGCAGGGCACTCGCGAACCCGCGTTTCGTCGCGACGAATCGCCCCAGGGCGTCCGCCCACCGTCGCAACGCTTCCGGTGCAGGGTACTCGGAAGCGAGTCGATCCGCCTCAGCGGCGGTGGCATCGAGCTCACGTCTGAAGACCGCGATGATCAGATCCGATCGTTGCGGATAGTTGCGATAGATCGTTCCGACGCCGACACCCGCACGGGCGGCGATGTCGCGCATCGGAGCATCGACGCCGAGTTCGGCGAAGGCCGCTTTCGCGGCCGCGAGCACAGCCTCGGTGTTGCGGACGGCATCGGCTCGCTTGGGTCGGGGCGGCCCCGCCGTGTCGTTCGTGCTCATCTCTCACCTTCCACGTGACAAACGGAACGCCGTTCCGTATAGTTGCGGACGACCGTTCCGTTTACCCCTGAGCCTACCCGCTCGAGACGCGAAGGGTCGAATGGAGGAGACCATGCACTACCGCTCGCTCGGCCGCACCGGTATCGAGGTGTCGCCTTTCGCGCTCGGCGCGATGATGTTCAGTTCGTTCGGCAACAGCGACCAGGTCGACGTCGATCGAATCGTCGGGCGCGCGCTCGACGCCGGCGTCAATCTCGTGGACACCGCGGATGCCTACGGCGACTCCGAGGAGATGGTCGGCCGCGCCCTCAAGGGGCGACGCGACGAGGTCGTTCTCGCGTCCAAGTTCTCGCGGCCGATCGGCGAGGACGTCAATCACCAGGGCGGGTCGCGCCGGTGGATCATGACCGCGGTCGAGAACTCGTTGCGCCGGCTGCAGACGGACCACCTCGACCTGTACCAGATGCACCGCCCCGACCCCCGGACCGACATCGACGAGACGCTGTCGGCGCTCACCGACCTCGTGCGCTCCGGGAAGGTCCGCGCCATCGGGTCGTCCGACATGCCCGCTTCCGAGATCGTCGAAGCACAGTGGGTCGCCGAACGACGAGGTCTCGAACGCTTCCGGACCGAGCAGCCCCACTACTCCATCCTCGACCGGTCGATCGAGCGCGAGGTGCTCCCCGTCGCACAGCGCTACGGGATGGGCACCGTCATCTGGAGCCCGCTCGCGAGCGGGATGCTCACGGGCCGTGTCCGACGCGGGCAGGAGAGCGACCTGCGGCGCACTCGGATGTTCGCCGCCCTGCGCGACGAGCGGCGCATCGATGCCGTCGAGCAGCTCATCCCGCTCGCCGAGGAGGCCGGGATGTCGCTCACGCACATGGCACTCGCTTTCGTCATCGCTCATCCCGGCGTGACGGCCGCCTTGATCGGCCCGCGAACCAGGGAACAACTGGACGACCTGCTCCTCGCGGCGGAGGTCACTCTCTCCGACGACCTCCTCGACCGGATCGACGCGATCGTCCCGCCGGGAACAGGGGTCGGACGGATGGACCAGGAGTACAACACTCCCGCGATCGTGAACGCGGCACTGCGACGCCGCCCTACGCCGGAGCGATCGGCGGCGTAGCCGCGGTCGTTCGACGCGGAGTTCCTCGAGGGGGATCGGACCTCGGCGCCGGGTCCGCTATCACCCCGCCGATCTCTCTGAGGGTTGCTTCGTGGTGCGGGCCGCCGCGTCCGCCATGACGAAGGAGGACGAGGTGCGACGTCTCTGGCGCAGGCCTTACTGCAGCCCGGCGAGCAAGGACGGGAACTCGTCGGACAGCTCGCGCGCGAGGAACCCGACGGGCGCATCGACGGCGAGGCGATCCCCCGCCGCCGCGTGCAGATAGGTCGCCCACACCGCGGCTCGCGCGGGATCCACGCCCCGAGCCACCATCCCCGCGACAGCGCCCGCGAGAACATCCCCGCTCCCCGACGTGCCGAGGCCGGGATTGCCGGCCTCGATCGTCCAGGCCGTCCCGTCGGGGCCGACGACGGCGTTCTGCGTCGCGACGGTCGCGTCGAGGCGTTCCGCGACGCTGCGCGCTGTCCGCACGACGGCATCGCCGTCGGAGCCGTGCAGCTCCTCGTCGAGGTCGGCGAGGAGCGCGAGCTCTGTCGGATTCGGCGTGACGATGAGACGGCCGGCGAGGGACACGACCCTGCTCGGGTCCTCGTGCACAGCGGCGAGCGCATAGGCGTCGAGCACCACGACGGTGTCGTCGCCCACGAGCGAGACGATCTCGTCGAGCAACTGCGCAGCGGCCTCGAGATCGTCGAGGCCGGGGCCGACGAGAACGACGTCCGCGCTCTCGAGGTCGCTCCCGAGCGCCGATCCGGCGTCTCCGCGGACGCTGCCCTCCGCCGTCTCCGCGAGGGGGACGATGCCGCTCTCGGGAACCGCGATAGCGAGGCCGACGGCGACCGATTCGGCGGCCGCGAGCGTCAGCCGGCCGGCGCCGACGCGCAGCGCCGCGACTCCCGCGAGCGCCACGGCACCCGGGCTGCGGCGCGCGCCGCCGACGATGAGGACGACCCCGCGGTCGTACTTCGACTCACCCGGCTGCGGCTGGCCCCACTCCCGCAGGAGGTCGGGCGTGACACTCTGCGGCGCAGGCTTGTTCGGCGCAGGCTTGTTCGGCGCAGGCTTGTTCGGCGCAGGCTTGTTCGGCTCGGTGCCGTTCGGCTCGGTGCCGTGCGACGCGGTGCCGTGCGGCCGAGCGTCGTTCGCGTCAGTGCTGTTCGACACGCCCGGCCCCCGCGTGCATCGTCGACTCGACCCCGGACCGCTGGAGGTGCGACACGTCCCCGACGAGCGTCGCGTGCCACGGCGCACCGGGCTCGGCGGAACGCTCCAGCACGGTGACCGCGGCGTTGCGGACGGGCGCTGCATGAGCGGCGCCGAGGACGGTGGCCTCGTCCCAGCCCTCCAGCACGTAGCGGATCAGGTAGACGATCGCCTCGTGGGCGAACACCACCCCGTGGTCGGTGGGTGCGGCCACCGCGTCGGCGAGGAACGAGCGGAGCCGCAGTGCCACGTCCACCCACGATTCGCCCCCCGGCGGCCGGTAGTAGAACTTGCCGAGATGCGCCTTCCGCGCCGCCTCATCGGGGTAGCGCGCGAGCACTCCGGCGCTCGTGAGCTTGTCGAGGATGCCGAGCTCCCGGTCGCGGAGGCGCTCGTCGATACGCGGGACGAGGCGGAGACCAGCGGCCGCGATTGCCAGTTCGCCCGTGTGGCGCGCTCGAAGGTACGGGGAGCTCCAGACGGCAGCACTGTCGTCGAGCCCGAGTCCCGTGAGGGCGATGCCGACCGCGCTCCCCTGTTCCGCGCCCGTCGGCGACAGGGGCGTGTCCGCTTCTCGCGTCGGGATGTCGAGGACCTGCGATCCCGTGCTCTCGGCAAGGGACGCCGCCTCGTTCCCGAGACTCTCGCCGTGCCGGACGAGGACCAACCGTTGCAATGCCATGCATCGAGGCTAGTCACGCTCATCCGGCCCCCGCACCGGGTTGTG
This sequence comes from Labedella phragmitis, assembly GCF_004078635.1. Classification (GTDB taxonomy): domain Bacteria; phylum Actinomycetota; class Actinomycetes; order Actinomycetales; family Microbacteriaceae; genus Labedella; species Labedella phragmitis. Next base: position 3,407 of record NZ_RZNB01000008.1, on the reverse strand, counting down.
CAGGGGCCCGATGATCAGCGAGCGTCGCGGTAGCGCCACATGGTGAGCGAACCGAAGACCGCGATGAGGACGGCGGACCAGACGATCGTGAGCGGCAGGCTCGCGCCGGGGTCGATGCCGCCCATCACGGCGCGCACACTCGTCACGAGGTGCGAGACGGGGTTCACCTCGACGAACGACTGCAGCCAGCCGGGCATCGTCGTCGGGTCGACGAAGATGTTGCTGCCGAACGTGAGCGGCGTGATCACGAGCATGCTCACGCCCATGACGCTCCCCGACGTGCGCAGCACGAGGCTCAGGAACGTCCACACCCACCCGAGGCTGAACGAGAACAGCAGGATGAGGAGGGCGCCGACCATGAATCCGCCGAAGCCGCCGCCGGGACGCCAGCCGAGCAGCAGGCCGAGGAGCGCGGTCACCGTGAGCGAGATCGTGAACCGCACGGCGTCGCCGAGCAGCATGCCGACGAGCGCCGACGGCCGCCAGATCGGGAGTGAGCGGAAGCGGTCGAAGACGCCCTTCTCGAGATCGGTCCGGAGCGTCGTTCCCGTGTACATCGTGATCATGATGACGCCCTGACCATGATCCCGGGCAGGAGGAACTGGATGTAGTCGACCGTGCTGCCGGCGAGGGCGCCACCGAACAGGAACGTGAACAGCAGCGTGAACATCACGGGGAAGACCGTGACGTCGAAGAGCTGCTCGGGCACGTGCTTGATCTTGAGCAGAGCCCGCCACCCGAAGGTGAGCGACGTCGACAGCGGTCCCGGAGGGGAGGGGCGCTCGCTGCTTGCGAGGGCCGAGAGGATCTTGGATCCGCGGTCGGCGCTCGTGGTGGAAGCGGCGTTCCCGCCGCGTCCGTCCGCGTCGTCCGTGCGCGTGGAGTCGAGAGTCATGCCGCTGCCTCCTCGGTATCGGTCTTCTCCTCGGCGTGGTGCCCTGTGAGCGACAGGAACACCTCGTCGAGCGTCGGTTGCCCGAGTGAGAACTGGGCCAGGGGGATGTGCGCCTCATCGAGAGCGGACAGAGCGCGCGTGACGCGCCCCTGCTCGTCGATGTTCGCCGAGAGGGCGTTCGGGTCCGCCTCGTCGCGCACCTCCACGCCGAGTTCGCGCTCGAGCACCGCACGGGCCGCCGGTCGGTCGTCGCGGTCCATGACGCGGACGAAGAGCGATCCGGACCCGACCGATGCCTTGAGTTCCGACGACGTCCCCTCGGCGATGACCTTTCCGCTGTCGATGACGCTGATGCGGTCCGCAAGCTGATCGGCCTCGTCGAGGTATTGGGTCGTGAGGAGGACCGTCGTGCCGCTCGCGACCATCGCTCGCACGATGTCCCATACCTCGTTGCGACTGCGCGGGTCGAGGCCCGTGGTCGGTTCGTCGAGGAAGAGCAGTTCGGGGGTCACGACGATGCTCGCCGCGATGTCGATGCGGCGGCGCATTCCGCCCGAGTACTTCTTCACCTGGCGGTCGGCGGCGTCGGTGAGCGCGAACGCGTCGAGGAGGTCGTCGGCCCGCCGTTTGGCGCTCGCACCGGTGTAGCCGAACAGGCGCCCGATGAGCCGGAGGTTCTCCCGGCCGGTGAGATCCTCGTCGACGGAGGCGAACTGGCCGGTGAGGCTCACGCGACGGCGCACCTCGTCGGCCTCCTTGACGACGTCGCGGCCCAGCACCATCGCCGTGCCGCCGTCGGGGCGCGCGAGGGTCGCGAGCATGCGGATCGTCGTCGTCTTCCCGGCGCCGTTGGGGCCGAGGAAGCCGTGCACGCCGCCCCTCCTGATGGCGAGGTCGACGCCGTCGACAGCGCGGTTGGAGCCGAAGACCTTGACGAGGCCGTGCGTCTCGATGGCGAGATCGGTCATGGGAGTCCCCTCGTTCACAGCGGGATCGGGACGATCCGCCGCGTATTCCGATTAGGAACATTCCTAGCAGGAAGATACGATCATGTCCATGCCGGGATTACCCCCTACGGCCTTCGCGCTGCTCGGTCTGCTCGTCTTCGATGCCGACTCGGACGCCGACTCGGGTGCCGACTCCGCCGGGGGCATGACTGGATACGAACTCAAGCAGCGGGCCGACTTCACGCTCCGCTACTACTGGGTGTCGCCCGCGATGAGCCAGATCTACACCGAGCTGCGCCGACTGTCCGCTGAGGGCTACATCTCGGAGCTCCCGGGCGAGGGGCCGACACGGTACCGCGTGACCGCCGAGGGCCGTGACGCCGTCGAGCGCTGGCTCTTCGAGGGCGAGGTCGGCTTCCCGATCCTCAAGCACCCCGTGGCCCTGCGGCTGCTCATGGGGCGACTGTCCACACCGGAGCGGCTCCAGGAGATGCTCGAGCAGCACCTCCGTGATCTCGATGCGCGGCGCGCCGACCTGCAGGGAGTGCGCGACATGCTCGGCGACGATCATCAGAGGCGCTACGCCGCCCTCGTCGCGGAGTGGGGGCTCGCGTATTACGCCAGCGAATCGCGCATCGTCGCGGACCTTCGCGACCGCCTCGAGTCGATGGACTGACGGCGCGGGCGCGGCGCCCGTCGGGAAGCATGCGCGTCAGAGCAGCCCCCCGCCTCGACTCCCCGCCCCGCACGGTCCCTGAGCCTGTCGAAGGGCGGTCCCTGAGCCTGTCGAAGGGCACCATTCACACTCACGACCGTCGTCCACGAAACGGCCACCCACCAGCTTTTCCACCGTGCCACGCCTCCCGGAGTGGATGTCGGTGGTGTGGTGTTCACTGTTCCTATGGGGGAACACGAGACGCAGCTTCGAGTCGCGATCGCACACGCGGTCGACGAGCTCGCCGCGCCCCTCGACGCCCTCGTCCCCGCGCGTCTCTCCGGCGACGATTACCTCACTCTTCTCATGGAGGTCGAGTCCCTCGGTCGCGTCGTCGATGCGCTCCGTCATCGGCTCGCGGGCGATGCGAGGTCTCGCTCCGGCGGCCCCATCGACACGTTCGGCCGGCTGGGTCATGCCACCCCGGAGGACGCGCTCGCTGCTCTCACCGGAGTATCGGTCGTCAGCGCAAAGAACCGCATGCGGGTCGGCGAAGCGTTGACCCCGAGGCTCACCGTGACCGGCTCTGTTCTCGCTCCATCCCACCGACACATCGCCGCAGCAGTGACCGAGGGGCTGCTCGGGGTCGAGGCAGCCGCGCTCCTCATCCGCGAATTGGACGGCGTCGCGAGCCGCGTTCCACCCGAGGTTCTCGACGAAGCCGAACGAGGCCTCGTCCTTCTCGCCGCGGGTGACGACACACACCCACCCCTCTGCGTCGACCTCGTGCGCGGGCAAGCAGCCGTGTTCATCGCGCGGATCGACCCGGACGGCGCTCGACCGAAGGAGCACCGCGCCCGTCAGCAGCGCAAGCTGCGCTTCGGTCGCGAAACGTCAGACGGTCTCATCC
>NZ_RZNB01000007.1 GCF_004078635.1 Labedella phragmitis | reverse complement strand
AGTCCGCGTCCGTCTCCGACACCGTGTCCGGGACCGCGTCATCTGCCGCTGCCGTTCCCACCGCCCCGGTCACCGGGTCCACGGGCTGACCGAACGGGTCGTACACCGCTCGCGCACCCTGCCGCACCCCGGCACCGTCCGTGGTCACGACGATGTCGCCGTGCAGATTTGGGAACGCCCACGTCTCCGACCCGTCCGGACGGAACGACGCCAGTACCCCACCCGGCAGACCGAGCGTCCGCTCGATTACGGCCCCGTCACCATCCAGGACCAGGTCCGGGCTGTCAGAGGCACCGCTGAACCCGAAGCGGGTCACGACGTCCGGTGTGTTCGCCTTCGAGACTCGGCGCTCCACGATCCGATCCGACGCATCCCGTGTGTATCGGATGCTCGTCCCGTCGGCGAGGTTCGTCTCGACATGCCGGTCCGCCACGTCATAGACGAGCGACTGATCCGAGAGCGTCACCGTGTTCCCGTGGGCGTCATACCCGATCGACGCGAGCGACGAGCTCACACCCGACGCACCCTCGGGTGCACCCGTCACCGTCGTCGACGTCAACCGGTCCGCGTTGTCGTAGCAGTACGTCGTCGACACACCATTCACCACCGAGGAGGTCCGGTTGCCGTTCGCCCCCGCCGTCGGCGCCGCACCACAGCCACCCATCTTCGCGAACGAATACGACGCGTCCACGACACCACCGGTCGCGGTCAGGAGACGACCCGCACCGTCATACGTGTAGGCGGTCGTCTCGGACGTGCTTCCGTCCGTCACCGTGTTCGCGACGATCCGGCCCGACTGAGCGCGCACGACCGCATCGCGCACAGCGGCCTGGCCGTTCGGGAAGGTCCACGTCACCCCTGTCGACGCGCCGGTCTGATTCCGCGTCACGTTGGTCAGGGACACCCCGTTCCCGGCGTCGTCCGCCCCGCCCGGGAACACCACTCCGGTCACCTCCCCGGCCGTGTACGAGGGGTCCGCGATGGGCTTGCCGTCGAGGAGCACCCGCTCGGTCTTCCCGTCCGCGTCGTACTCGAACGACTGCGTTCGCGAGCCGCCGTTCGGAGCCGTCGTCGAGGTTTCCGTGATCCGACCCAAGCGGTCGTAGACCGCGGTCGTCGCCGTGCCCCACACGTCCGTGTACGACACCGCCTGACCGAGAAGGTCGACCTTCGTCGTCGTCCGACCGGCCGGGTCCTCCGTCCATGTCGTGAGCGGGTCACCGGACGCCGTGCCCGTGGAGCTGAAGCCGTTCGTCACGGTCCTGGCCGGCTCGTCACCATACGCGGAAAAGGTCGTCGACGCTTCGCGACCGCGCACGTCGTAGACCGTGCAGGTCCACGAGGTGTCGCCCGAGCGCTTCACACCCACCGCGCGGCCCATCAGGTCGTAGACGAACTGCGTCGTCACCGCCGAACCCACAGCAGGGGTCGGGCCGGTCGTTGATTTCAGGTTGCCGAACTGCGGAGTCGACGCCGGCAGCCCGCACACCGAACCACCCCAGACGGCTTGCAGTGTCTGGGTGTCTCCGTAGTAGGCACTCGTCGACGCAGAGCCCGTGCCGCTCGGCATCGTCGAGCTCAAACGGCGGAGGTAGCCGGAACCGAGTGTCTCGTACGTCGCAGACGACGTCAGCGCCAGGCCGGACGGGTCCACCGTCGCCGAGGTCGCGGCTCCGAGCCAGGGGTACTGGTACGCCATCGATGTGGAGAGACTCTTCGCCGCGCCTCCGTACGGCGCGGCTGCCGAGTCGTTGACGGTGCTCGTCGCGACGAGCCCGTAATCCGGTGAGAGCGCGGAGCCAGGGACGACGGAGAGGGCAGCGGTGCCCGCGGCCCACTGGAGCTCCAGTCGGGCGGTCGACGTGGCGTCGAAGTAGTCGATCCGGATGCGGGCCTGCTGTCCGGCCTTCGCCGTGAAGGTACCGGCGTCGGACCAGTGCGCTTCACCGCCACCCCACTCGTCGACGATGAGCAGATCGTCGATCCAGAGCCGAGTGCCGTCGTCCGCGAACGTCTTGAACGTGTACGTGGCCGCAGCAGGGAAGGTGACGAGACCCGTGAGGCGGACCGAGAACTCGTCCGTGTTGACACCGGGCGGGCCCGTGAGGAGCCAGTCCTTCGACAGGGCGCCGGTCGGGTGACCGATCCCCAGGCTGTAGGTCTCCGGAATGCCCGAGAAGTTGCGATTGTTCCAGTAGGTCGCGGCGAGACCGCTCAGCCCGTTGTCGTAGGTCGTCGTCGAATGAGGCACGGCCGCGCAGGCCGTCGTCGGCTTACGGTCGGCCCCGAAGCACGACGCCGGGGCGGGACCGTAGTTCGCGACGACACGATCCTGGGCGTTGTAGATGTTCGTCGTCATGCGACCGTTCGGGTCGGTCGATGACAACTGCTGATCCTCCGCATTCCACACGACGGACGAGGTCAGACCCGTGGCGGACGTATCGGTCAGCACCCGGTACGCCGCATCGAACGTCACCGTTCGCCCGTGCCCGTTGGCCGGCGCCGCCGTCGGGACGGTCGCCCCGGCTTCGTCGACGAACGTCTTGCCCGACTGGTAGGTGAACGTCGTCTGGGGGCGCTTCTCGGCCGTCGTCCCGTCGGGCGCCGGCAGAGCCACGGAGGCGACGCGACCGGCGGAATCGTAGGCGAACGTCGCCGCGTTGGTAGAGGAGGCCACCCGAGACGAATCCGCGAGGAGCCAGTCGTTCGCGAGTGAATCGCGGACCGACGTCATCCGGCCGGCTGCGTCGTATTCGAAAGAGACGACCTCCGCACCGGGGTCGACCATCCGAACGAGGCGCTCGGAGGCATCGTAGAACAGCTGCGTCGTGTCGTCCGCTCCGGCTGCGTGCCCCGGGTAGATGATGCGGCACAGCATCCCGACCGGAGCCGCCGCGAACCCGGAAGGAGTCAGACATGCAGACCCGCCGGAGGAACCGTCGAGCGGGCTGAGCCCCACCTCGGCGACGGTGTCCCCGCCGTAGACGAAACGGACCTCGCGGGAGAACGTTCGCGGGCTCGTGGCTGGCGACACCTCGGACAGGGGGTCTGACACGCGATCGACCTGCGTCGTCCCTTCGCGGTACGTGATCACCGGAGTCGCCGGCTTCTTGGCATCCGCCGGCCCCGTCACGGCCGCCACCTTCCCGGCGGAGTTGAACACCGTGACAGTGCCGTCCTCCTCCGTGAACGTGACGCGGGCCTTCGAGTCGAGTGCGACGACGCCGTACTCCCCCGCGGGCGGTGTGTAGCCGCCGACGGAGCGCTTCTTGTAGGTGTGCTTCGCGCCGGTGATATCGGTCAGGATCACGGCCGACGTGGTGACAGATGCCGCCATGTAGTAGCCGGCCTCACCCGCGAGCGCCGCCGAGGACGACCAACCCGGCGGCAGGGTCTCGACCTTCTTGGAGAACCAGTCGGCCGGCACCATGGTTTGGGCTCCGCCGTCCTTCTTCACCCACAGCTCGATCGACGCATTGGCGGTCTTGTCGAAGTAGGAGGCGCTGAAGGGAACGGGATCGCCGGTCAGAGTCTTCGAGGAGCCCCAGTTGAGAGTGCCGCCCTGCGGGGCGGTCCACTTGTCGTAGACCTGCTGGCCGTCGACAGACACCCGGGCACCGTCGTCGCTCGCGACACCGAACTGGTACGACCCGGGCTCGGGCACCGTGAGCAGACCGGTCCATCGTGCTGCGAAGTAGTCGGCCTTGAGCGACGGGCCTGCTGCGGAGGAGTTCCAGTCGAAGGAGACGTTCGCGTCCGTTCGCACGAGCACGGGCGTCCTGCCCGTGAGGTTCGGAGGGGTGAACTCCTGACCAGAGGCCGGGCTGACGTCGAAGTACTCCGCCTTGAGCCCGCTGCGATCCTCCTGCATCGAGTTGTAGGTGAAGCCGAGCCCCATCGGACCGCCGACGGTATCGACAGTCGGCGACGTGAACTGCAGGCCCAGGTTGCCGTTCGCGAGATTGACGGTCGCAGGCCCGACCGACTCCGACGGAGCCGGTCCCGCGTCCCCGATGCGCTTGTCGACGCGGAAGGAGTTCACCCAGTACTGCTGATACTCGTCTCCGTTGTGCGTCACGAGCACGGCCCACGAATAGACGCCACCGTCCTCGAGGCTGCCCTTCGGTAGCGTCCATGACGTCGCCGCTCGCCAGCCCGAGTTGAGCAATTGGCCGGATTTCGCGTCGGTGCCCGTCGCGACGCGGAACCAGTAGCGCGTGTTCGCGTTGGCTCCCGCGCCGGGAGTGATGCTGAGCGTCGGAGTGGTCGTCACGACCACGGCGTCATCCGCGGGTACGGCGGAGCTCTGCACTGGCGTGGGAGGGGTTCCCGTCGTGAAGGTCGCACGGGGGGTCGCACGCTGCGTGGAGGTGCCGAGCCACCCGTGAAGGGTGTCACGGACGTCGGCCTGCCACGTGTACTTCGTGTTGGCGGCCAGGACGAATTGCGGCACCTGGATCTTGTCCTGACCGATCCAACCGGAACCGTAGACCTGCGTCTCGCCCTGCCAGACGCGGAAGTTGTAGTTCATCCCGTCGGCTTCCGGGGGCTTCACATGGCCCTCGAGGCTCAGCAACGGGACGAGCGACACGTTGGTGGCGTTGTTCGCCGGTGTCTTCGCCGCGCCCGCCTTCGGGAAGTCCTTCCAGCTCACGTAGAGCGAGGTGGCGAGCAGCTTGTACGTGTATTCGCTGCTCTCCGTGCCCGACAACATAATGCGGGGGTCGGGGTTCGACTCTCGCACCCATTGAGCGATGCGCTCCTTGAGGACCTGGCCGGCTCCACATCCGTCGGCGCCGATGTTGAAGTTCGACAGCGCTTCACCAGTGCTCGAGTACGAGAAGCCGGTCGCGTGGCGGAGGGCACCCTTGAAGAGGTTCGTCGTCCCCTCCCCCGCATAGGAGGCGCACACCTGGGCGTCGAGCACCTGCTTGCCGAAGAACTTCGAGAAGTCGTACCGCACGACAGAGCGCCAGAACGTGTTCCCGTCGGAGCGGGAGTTCCCGACGAGGGCGTTTCCGTAGTGGCGAGTGGCGCCGTCGGAACGGAACGCGCGCACATCCTCTTGACTCGTCGAGGTCGTGGGGTCAATCCACACGGGGTAGACGCGGTCCTCGTCCTCGAGCCAGTCGAGATCCGCGATCAGATCGATCTCCCACGTGGAGCCGGCGACGTGGTCGACTGCCATGTCGACAGGGCTGTCGGCGGCCTCGCGCTCGCCCTCGACGGCCGACGCATCCCACATCACAGCGGGTGGGATGAGGAACTGCACGAAATCGTCGTCGTCGACGAACACGACCGCTCCGTCCTCGTTCATCTCGACGGCCAGTCCATCGGCGTCGACGGTCCACGTCCAGCGACCGTCGTCGGCCGCTTCCTCGTCCTCGAGGACGAGGAGTTCCTTGACGCCCGTCTTCGTGACCTCATACGTCAGGTCCACCCCCGGCTCGACGTCCGGGTAAGTGATCGTCGACCGGTCGCCGACGGGAAGCAGGTTCCGTTCGACCCGCGCATGGGCGGAACCCTCCAGCTCGAAGGCGATCGTGTACTCGTCGTTCGTCAGAGTGAATGGCCGGTCGTCGTCCGCGTGCTCCGCGAACGTCGGGACCTGGGGGTGCCTCTCCGCCGTGACGGTTCCGACACCGAAGGCTCCGAGGAATCCATCGCCCGACAGCGTGGTGTCCACGGGGACGAACGTGCCGTCCTCGAGTTCGACATTGAGCGGCACCGTCGACAGCTCCGTCGTCTTCGTGCCGTCCGGGTTCACATACGTCTGTTCGAACTCCTCGCGGTCCACGATCTCCGACACGTCGGAATCGAACTCGGTCGGTTCGTCGGCAGGCTCGACACGCTCGATCTCCTCAACGTCACGAGCAGGCGGATCCGTGAAGTCGCCGTCGGGCATCTCGGAGCCCGGCAGCTCGAGCTCCGGGGAATCGACAAGCGGAAGCGAGTCGGGGTCGGCCCACTCCGCCGCCGAGGCCGGCGTCACGATGAACGACACCGAGACCTCTGCTACGAGAGCGGTGACCGCCACGAAGGCGACGAGAAGAAACCAGAAACGACGGAGCGAACGCACGAGGACTCCCGAGAGGACATGACGATGAAGCGCCATGTCTGCGGGTCACGGTCGAGGCGAAGCCACGTCCGCTCGTGCGGTCAACCATTGCTGGGGCACAGAAACCACACGGTATTGGCCCCGCGAGTGCCGCGTCTGTGCCCCATTCGAGGCAAAAGGGGACCATCTTGCGAAAGGCTGACCCCAGTGCTGGGGCTAGCGCCCGGCCTCCGCGGCTCGCGCGCAGTCGATGCAGAGCTCGGCGGTGGGCCGTGCGGCGAGGCGTTCCGCACCGATGGGGCGGCCGCAGCGCGCGCAGATGCCGTAGGTGCCCGCGGCGGCTCGCTCCATGGCCCGGTCGAGTTCGGCGAGTTCATCGGCGAGGCCGACACGCAGTCCCTCGGCTTGCGACCACTGCGCGGAGAGGGTCTCGCCCTCGGGGTCGTGCTCGTCGTCGTCAGAGCCGCTCGCGCGCGTCGCGCGGATGTCGGAGAGACGGGCGTCGGCGATGCCGGCCTCCCGGAGGAGCTGTTCGCGGCGGTGCCGGAGCGCGTCGGCGGCCCCGGTCGAATCGTGGGCGTGACCGTCGGGCGTCATGACAGCGCCGGCCGCCGGTACTGCCAATGCAAGCGACGCTCGAGCTGCGCTGCGATCGAGAGCAGCACGTGCTCGCCCCCCGGGCGTCCGATCAGCTGGACCCCCATGGGGATTCCGTCCGGCGTCTCGTACACGGGAAGCGTGATGGCAGGGAGCCCTGCGACGTTCACGAAGGACGTGAACGGCGAGTACTGCACCTGCTGGGCGAAGTTGCGGTCGGGGTCGGCGACGTCGTGCCAGCCGATGCGGCGTGGGGTGAGGGCGAGGGTCGGGGTGATGACGGCGTCGAAGCGGTCGAACTGCTCGATGACGCGGCGCTCGAACGTCGCGAGCGTCGACAGTGTCTCAGCGAGCGTGCGCGCCGAGATCCTCCGACCCCGGGCCACGAGCTCTTGCGTCACCGGCTCGAGGAGCCCGATCGTGTCGCCGTCGACGGGCAGCATCGCCGCCGAGACCTGCCAGATCGTGCGGAACGCGTCCGGGTAGACGTTGCCGTGGTCGAGGGTCACGTCGTCGACGGTGTGGCCGATGGCCGCGAACTGCTCGAGTGCGAGGTCGACGGCGGCGCGCGCCTCCGGGTCGAGCGTGATCTCGACATCGTCGTCCCACGGGCTGTTCGCGAGGAGGCCGAGCGAGAACCGACCCTCGCCGCGCGACGCGACGCCGAGGTAGTCGCCGTCCTCGAACGCGGGAGCGCCGACGCTGAAAGGCTGCTGCAGCCGGCCGTTCCTCCGGTCGAGCATCGCGTCGAACAGCAGTGCGGCGTCCGTCACGGTCCGCGCGATCGGCCCCTTCACCGCGAGGCCCGCGAGCGAGTCGAGCGCGGAGCCCGACGGGACGCGTCCCCGCGACGGCTTGAGCCCCACGAGGCCGCATGCCGCGGCCGGAATGCGGATCGACCCGCCGCCGTCGCTCGCGGGAGCGAAGGGCAGCACGCGAGCCGCGACCGCCGCCGCCGCTCCCCCGCTCGATCCGCCTGTACCGAGGGACGGGTCCCACGGGTTCCGAGCCGGCGGGCGACCGAACGGCTCCGTGTAGCCGTAGAGGCCGAACTCGGGCGTCGCTGTCTTGCCGATGCTGATGGCGCCGGAGCGGTCGAGAACGTCGACGATCGCGTCGGAACGGACGGAGACGGTGCCGGGGAAGGCGCGGGAACCCCACGCGATGGGTGTTCCCGCGCGAGCGGTGAGATCCTTGTCCGCGAGGGGAAGACCCCAGAGGATGTCCGTGCGCGGCTGGTGGTCCTGGACGTGGCGGGCGCGGGCGAGAGCGATGTCGGGCGTCAGCGTCGCGAACGCGCCCAGCTCGCGATTCGCGAGCTCCGCCCGGTCGAGGACGAACTGCGTGAGTTCGACGGGTGAGATGCGATCGCGCTGCAGGTGCGTCCACAACTCGAGCGCGGTGAGGGCCTCCCACTCGGTCTCGGTCATGGGTTCCAGCCTATTGCGAGGCAGTGGGCGCGCGGCTCGTCGAAGCGGAATGCGCCCACGAGATGGTGCCCTTCGACAGGCTCAGGGACAATCGTCGCGGCTACTTCAGGGAGAGCTGGAGGAGGACGGTGCCGAGCCAGCGGTCGAACTTGAAGCCGACGCGACCCATCCGTCCGATCTCTTTGAAGCCGAACTTCTCGTGAAGGGCGAGCGATGCCTCGGCACCCCGGTCACTGATGACCGCGAGGATCTCCTTGAGTCCAGCGGCCTTCGACCGCGTGATGAGCTCGCCGAGCAGCGCACGACCGAGTCCCTTTCCGGTCGCTGCCGCACCGAGGTAGATGCTGTTCTCCACGGTGAAGCGGTACGCCCGCTTCTCCTTCCACGGCTGAACGAGCGCATAGCCGAGGACCTGACCGGACGGCGACACGGCGACGATGAACGGCATCCCCTGCTTCTGCAGGTGCGCGAACTTCGACTTCCACTTCGCGAGGCTCATGCGGTCCTCGTCGAACGTGACCGAGCTGTTGGTCACGTAGTAGTTGTAGATCTCGCGGATGTACGGGAGGTCCGCCGCCTCCGCGTCACGGATACTGAAGTCGAACGACGGCTCGGGCGCAGGCTTCTTCCTCAAGTGGGGCGGCAGCTTGCGGGGCTGCAGGTATTCCTCTTCCAGCACGCGACAAGCCTAATGCGCGAGCGACCAGTCCACGGGCTCAGCGCCCGCGGCCATGAGGTGCTCGTTGACGCGGGAGAACGGCTTCGATCCGAAGAAGCCGCGCGACGCCGACAGCGGGCTCGGGTGCGCGGACGCCACGATCGGCGTCGACCCGAGCAGCGGGGTGAGGCTCTGCGCGTCCTTCCCCCACAGGATCGCGACGAGCGGGGCGTCCCGCGCGACAAGCGTCCGGATCGCGTGATCCGTCACCGCCTCCCATCCCTTGCCACGGTGCGAGGCGGGTTCGCCCGGTCGCACGGTGAGAACACGGTTGAGCAGCATGACGCCGTGCTCGGCCCACGGCGTGAGGTCGCCGGTGGGCGCCGGAGCGATGCCGAGGTCGTCGTTCAGCTCGCGATAGATGTTCGAGAGGCTACGCGGCAGCGGACGAACGTGGGCGTCGACCGCGAACGAGAGCCCGATCGGATGTCCCGGCGTCGGGTACGGGTCCTGGCCGACGATGAGCACCCGGACCCGCGAGAGCGGATACGAGAACGCGCGCAACACGTGGTCGCCCGCCGGCAGGGTCGCGTGACCCGCGGCGTGCTCGGCGCGGAGGAACTCCCCCATCGCGGCGATGTCGCCGGCGACCGGTTCGAGCGCCTCGGCCCATTCCGGGTCGAGCAGACGGGCGGCGGCGAGTTCCGCGAGGGGCCGCCCGCCCGTCACGATGGGGCGACCGTCGACACCCTCACGCCGGCGTCGTCGGTCGTGACCTGCCAGACGCTGCCCGTGCCGACGACGGAGAGTCCCGACTCGGACACGACGAGCGCGGTGTTCTCGTCGATCGCGACGCCGCCCGGTACGAGCCCGGCCTCGGTCGCGGCGACGAGCCGGCCGAGCGTGCCCCACTGGGCCGCGTGCACGTCGACGGCGATGTCGATGAGGCCGATGCCCGGCTGCACCGTCACCTCCTCGAGGTCCTCGCCCGTCTCCTCGGGGCTCACGGCGACCCCGCCGATCTTCCAGCCGCCGACGACGGCCTGCTCGGCGGCGAGCGCGGCTCCCGCGGAGTACCCGAGGTAGGGCGTCCCGCCGGCGACGAGCCGACGCAGTTCGCCGACGAGAGGCTCGAGCGCCGTCGCGTAGGCGGGCGTGAGGCCTCCGCCGACATAGATCGCGTCGAGGCCGGCGAGGTCGGACAGGTCGTAGTGCCCGCCCTCGACGCGCAACCGCACGATCGCTTCGCAGGGACCCGCGAGAGCGAGTTCGCTCTCCACGCGGGCGGCGTACTCGAGGCCGTCGTCCTCGGTGACGAGGAACACGCCGATGCGCGGAACGGTCGCGACCTCGGCCCGTTCCGCCGCTTCCGCGACGAACGCGGACAAAATCGTCGTGTCGTGTGCGAAGCGGGTTCCGCCTCCCACCAGGTGGATGCTCATGTCGTGGTCCCCTCGTCGTGTGCGCCCCGGGCGTCGTCGCCCGGAGCGACTGTCGTGTCGTTCGCGGTCTCGGTCTCGGTCTCGATGGTCACGGGCGGCAGCGCCGACCACGGGAAGGTGATCCAGCGATCCGTCGTGCGCCACTCGAAGTCCGGGACGTGCACCGTCCGCGGCTTCGTGTAGAGCGTCACCGTGCGGACGTCGGCGCCGTAGCTCGCGAGGAGGTCCACCACGAGCGCGAGGGTCCTGCCCGAGTCGGAGACGTCGTCGGCGAGGAGCACCTTCTTCCCCCCGAGCGCCGGAGCGTCGAGCATCGGGGGCAGCAGGACGGGCTCGGGGAGCGTCTCGTCGATGTCGGAGTAGAACTCCACGTTGATCGAACCGCACATCTTGGTGCCGAGCGCATAGGAGATCGCACCGGCGAGCGGGAGCCCGCCGCGAGCGATCGCGACGACGAGGTCGGGCGCGAAACCGCTCCGCCGCACGGTGCGGGCGAGCTCGCGCGACGCCTCGCCGAACTCTTCCCAGCTGAGGACCTCGCGCTCCGCCGTGTCGCTCACGACTTCGCCCGCAGTTCGCCGCGCGCGACCTTGTGCGGCGCCGCCTGGGCGACGGGCTTGACCGTGATGGAGTCGAGGTCGACGTGCGGGGGCAGCTCCGCGGCGTGCACGATGACCTCGGCGACGTCCTCGGCGACGAGCGGCGACGGGACGTTGTCGTAGACGGCGTCGGCCTTCGCCCGGTCTCCTCCGAAGCGCTTGAGGGAGAACTCCTCCGTGCGCACCATCCCGGGCGCGACCTCGACCACGCGGATCGGCTCTCCGCTCAGCTCGAGCCGCAGCACCTCGAGCACGGCGCGCTGCGCGTGCTTCGTCGCGTTGTAACCGCCGCCGCCCTCGTAGGCGCGGTGTGCGGCTATCGACGTGACACCGATGATCGTCGCTGAGCCGCCGTCGCGCGTCGACGCGCGGAGCGACGGGAGGAGCGCGGCGATGACGCGCTGCGTCCCGATCACGTTGACCTCGAACATCTGACGCCAGTCGTCGGGTGACGCCGATTCGACGGGGTCGAGCCCGATCGCCCCGCCGGCGTTGCAGACGAGGACGTCGGCACCGCCGAGGGCCTCGACAGCCTCCCTGACCCGGTCGACGTCCTCCGCGACCGTCACGTCGGCGGTCACCCTGTGCGCCCCGGTCTGCTCGGCGAGCTCCGCGAGCCGGTCCTCCCGGCGGGCGACGCCCACGACCTCCCACCCGTGGTCCCGGAACAGGGCAACCGTCGCCCGACCGATCCCCGAACTCGCCCCTGTCACCACTGCGCGCCTGACCGTCATGCCTCCAGCGTATTGGCTGACGACGGGTCGGAGCGGATGCGTCGGAGCGGATGCGTCGGAGCGGATGCGTCGGAGCGGATGCGTCGCAGCGGATGCGTCGGAGCGGACGCCTCGACCGATCGCCGGGCCGCGGGGTTACGCCGTGTTGCTCGTGTCGTTGTCGGGAGCGGACACCACGCATAGCCTCGACCTACGCCGATCGGCGCCCCCGACCCCCCGCACGATCCACCCACGCAAGGGAGAAACCCATGAGCGACACGACTCCGAACTGGCAGTTCGAGACGAAACAGATCCACTCGGGTGCCCAGCCGGACCCCGTCACCAACGCGCGTGCCACCCCGATCTACCAGACGACGAGCTACGTCTTCAACGATGCCGACCACGCGAAGAACCTCTTCGCGCTCGCCGAGTTCGGCAACATCTACACGCGCATCCAGAACCCCACTCAAGACGTCGTCGAGCAGCGGCTCGCCGCTCTCGAGGGGGGCACCGGCGCCCTCCTCCTCGCATCGGGTCAAGCGGCCGAGACGGCCGCCGTTCTCAACATCGCCCAGGCCGGCGACCACATCGTGTCGAGCTCCTCCATCTACGGCGGAACGTACAACCTCTTCAAGTACACGCTCGCGAAGCTCGGCATCGAGACGACGTTCGTCGAGAACCAGGACGACGCCGAGGAGTGGCGTCGCGCCGTCCGTCCCAACACGAAGCTGTTCTTCGCGGAGACGATCGGTAACCCGAAGATCAACATCCTCGACATCGCGCTCGTCGCCGACGTCGCGCACGCCTCCGGTGTGCCGCTCATCGTCGACAACACGATCGCCACGCCGTACCTCATCCGTCCCTTCGAGCACGGCGCCGACATCATCGTGCACTCGGCGACGAAGTTCCTCGGCGGCCACGGCACCGTCATCGGCGGCGCGATCGTCGACGGCGGCAGCTTCGAGTGGTCGAAGAACGTCGAGAAGTTCCCGGGACTCACCGAGCCGGACCCGTCGTACCACGGCGCGAGCTACACGACGGCCGTCGGCGACGCCCTCGCCTACATCATCAAGGCGCGCGTGCAGGTTCTCCGCGACCTGGGCGCCGCGATCGCTCCGAACAGCGCGTGGCTCCTCATCCAGGGCATCGAGACGCTGAGCCTCCGCATCGAACGCCACGTGCAGAACGCGCAGGAGATCGCGGAGTGGCTCGACGCCCACCCCGACGTCGCGTCCGTGAACTACTCGGGCCTGCCGTCGAGCCCCTGGTACGCGGCGGCCAACCGCTACGCGCCGAAGGGTGTCGGCGCCGTGCTGTCGTTCGAGCTCAAGGGCGGGGTCGACGCGGGCCGCACGCTCGTCAACAGCCTCTCGCTGTTCTCGCACCTCGCGAACATCGGCGACGTCCGCTCGCTCGTCATCCACCCCGCATCCACGACGCACTCGCAGCTCACGCCCGAGCAGCAGCTCACGACGGGTGTCACGCCCGGGCTCGTGCGTCTGTCCGTCGGTCTCGAGAACATCGACGACCTCAAGGCGGACCTCGACCAGGCGTTCGCCGCGGCACGAGCCGTCGTCGAGGCCGCTCGCGTCTGACGCGGTACCACGCCACAACGGCCCCCGAGCCCGTCGTCATCGACGGGCTCGGGGGCCGTTCGCGTTCCGGCCGTCGCACCGAGCGATGACGTAACAAAGGACCCGGCGGTCCGCCGCGTCGGCGAGGATGGGGAGATGGATTGGCAGACCCCGGAGGACACCGTTCCGTCACGCATCGTGACCGACGCGGATCTGCGCAGTCTCCTCGGCCGTCCGCCCGCGACGGGAGCATGGCGGGACGGTGATCCGCCCGCGGGCCGCCGGTTCGCGAACCTCGGTCCGCTCGACCTCGAGTTCGGTGGTCACCTGCCGCACGTGAGGCTCGCATTCGAGACGTGGGGGGAACTCTCCCCCGCCCGCGATAACGCCGTGCTCATCACCCACGCCCTCACGGGCGATTCCCACGCGCGCGGCGAAGCGGGCCCCGGCCAGCCGACCGCCGGATGGTGGGACCGCATCATCGGACCCGGTCTCGCCGTCGACACCGACCGGTGGTTCGTCGTCGTGCCCAACATGCTCGGCGGCTGCCAAGGGTCCACGGGTCCGGCGTCGTTCGCCCCCGACGGGCGTGAATGGGGCGCGCGGTTCCCCTCGGTGAGCGTGCGAGACCAGGTCACAGCCCAGGCTCTGCTCGCCGATTCCCTCGGGATCGACGGGTGGGCCGCGGTGATCGGCGGATCGATGGGTGGCATGCACGCCCTCGAGTGGGCCGTCGGGCTGCCTGACCGCGTCGAGCGCGTCGCGATCCTCGCCTCCCCGCCCGTCACGACGGCCGACCAGATCGCGCTCAACGCCGTGCAGCTCGAGGCCATCAGGATGGATCCGGCGTGGAACGGCGGCCGCTACTACGACGCGGGTGACGGCGGCGGCCCGCATCGCGGCCTCGCGCTCGCGCGTCGGATGGCGCTCCTCCAGTACCGCAGCCCCACCGAGCTCAACGACCGCTTCGGTCGCCGTTGGCAGTCCGAGATCGACCCGCTCGCGGACGGAGGCCGCTTCGCGATCTCCTCCTACCTCGACTTCCACGGCAACAAGTTCACGCGCCGCTTCGACGCCAACAGCTACATCACCCTCGTCGAGGCCATGAACTCGCACGACATCGCGCGGGGCCGCGGCACGGTCGAGGACGCGCTCGCCCGCGTCACGGCTCGCGCCCTCGTCGTCGGCATCGACTCCGACCGGCTCTTCCCCGTCGAGGGCCAGCGGCGGATCGCCGCGGGCATCCGCACCAACATCGACGGCGACGAGCCGACGGTCATCTCGTCGGAATTCGGACACGACGGCTTCCTCATCGAGTTCGACGTGCTCACCGATCACCTCGACCGCATCTTCGCCGCCTGAGGACCCCTCCTCCGCTACGCGTGTCGCGCGCACGCCGTCTTCACGCACGACCCGTAAACTTGGCGAACGGTCACGGGGCACGGATGACGGGGTCCGGACAGGAAGGGTCGGAATGAGCGTGTGGCGCGGTATCGACGCGTCCGATCCCGCGCGGCGGCAGTTCGAGTCCGTCGATCGCTTCTCGATCCAGCAGAGTCGCCTCGCCTACCGGATGGCGCGAACCTTCGGCTTCAGCGGTGTGATCGGGGCCGCGAGCGCCTTGAGCCTCCCTGGAGCGGCCACGCTGCCGGAATATCTCTGGAGCATCGGTTCCCTCGCCCTCCTCGCCGTCGCCCACCTCCTCCTCGCCCGTCACCCGCACGGGCTGTCCGTCGTCGCCGTGTACGCGGTGGGCATCGTCTGCCTCGCCGTCGTCGGCATCGCCACGGGACCGACTCCCGACGCGTCCGCGTCCGCCGCCCTGGTGATGATCGCGGGCTGGGGCGTCGGATGCATCGGCGCCGTGCTCACCTCGACGTGGGCGCAGGTGATCCTGCTCACCTACGGCGTCGCCACGACGGCGACGATCGCGACCCTCCTGGAGGCGAACATCGGCGACGACCCGGCGCTCTCGGCGCCCGTCCTCGTCACCCTCGGCTGGGCGGTCACGACGGTCTTCGGCGTGTGGCTCACCCGCGCGAGTCCACGCGTCATGCGCCGCATCTCGAGCATCGGGTACACGTACCTCATCGAGCGCCGCGCGAGTGAGGCCGAGGCCCAGCGACACCGTGACGCCCGGCTCCTGCACGACACCGCGCTCGCGACGCTCACCCTCCTGGCGCATGGCGGACGGGGTGTCGACGAGGCGGCCATGCGCGACCAGGCCGCGTCCGACCGCGACCTCCTGCGCCGACTCCGCGAGGGCGAGAGCCCGTCGCCGCGGTCGTCCGGCGCCTACACGCTCACGCACACCGCCGAACTGCAGCTCAGCGGGACGCTCGAGGCCGTCAAAGCGCGATTCGCGAATTCCGGACTCGACGTGGCCTGGCACGGCTCCGGTCAGCTCGGGCTCGAGCACGCGCGCCTCGAGTCGTTCATCCTCGCCCTCACGGAGTGCATCGAGAACGTCCGTCGTCACGCCGGCGTCGACGAGGCCCACGTGACCCTGAGCGACGACGGCATGGTCGTGCGCGGCGTCGTGACCGACGCTGGAGCGGGATTCGACCCGGAGACCATCGGCCGATCGAGCCTCGGTTTCCAGCAGTCCGTCATCGCGCGCGTGAAGGACATCGGCGGTACGGTCCGCGTCTTCTCGTCGCCGGGAGCGGGGACGACCGTCGTCCTGGAGGTGCCCAAGTGAGCGGGTATGCGAGTGGAGCAGACCCCTCGGCCGGGCTCGAGTGGCAGACCGATCGGGTCCGCCGCGCGGGACTCCGCGAGACGTCCCTCCTGACCCTCAACACGTCCCAGCTCGGAGTCGGCCTCGGCCTCGCCGGCGGGCTCCTCTTCGTGCACGCCCTCTGGCGCTTCCTCGATCACATCGAGGACTTCCCTCGCCTCGTGCTCAACGTCGCGTCGTGGGCGATCCTGTTCGTGACCGTCGTGGTCGTCGTGATCGCGCTCCGCGCGGCGGGCTTCATCTTCTCGACATTGCTGTTCTGGTCGATGGTGCTGAGCCTCACGGCCGCCGCCGTGCTCGATTTCGCCGCCGTCTGGCAGGTCGTGGACGAGGGGGTCTATCCGACCTCCGCCATCGCGGTCGGAGCGGTGCTGCTCGGAGCATCGTCGCTCCGACCGGCCCGGGAGATCGTCATGGCGTCCGCGATCCTCGGGGTCGGGTTACTGCTCGGTGTCCTCGTCCCCGGTCCCGGAGAGGACCGCCTCGGTCCCCTCCTCCTGCTGCTCGTGCTCGCGATCGTCCCGCCGCTCATCGCAGCGTCGATCCTCGGGGAGTACCGGCGCCACATCCTCCTCGCCCTCGACCGCGTGCTCACGCAGAGCGCCATCAGCGCCCCGGTCGTCCTGACCGCCGGCATGCTCGGCAGCGCGGAGCTCGCCGAACTCGACCACGAGGTCGAAGAGCTTTTCGACGACGTCGCGACGGGTCGCGAGGCGCTCCCTTTGAGCCCCGAGCGGGCCGATCAGGCGAGTGCCCTCGCGACCGAGCTCCGTCGTCATCTCGTCGCGGGCCATCAGGACACGTGGTTGTCTCACGCCGTGAGCGAGTCGGAGTTCCTGAGCGACCACGTCACGATCCACGACACCAACGGCCTCTCCGCGCGGCTGGACCAGTTGCAGCGCGACGGTCTGCTGTCGGGCCTGTGGATGCTCATGTCGAGCGCGGCACGCATGCCGGCTACGGCTCGCGTGAGCTTCATCGAGCGCCGCGACCAGCCACGGGCGGACTCCCGTCGCGTGCTCATCGCCCTCGACGTCGATGGCATCAGCCGCTCGGGTGTCGAGGCGATCACGTGGGCCGCGCTCCGTCGCGTCGGCCGGTACACCGACACCGCGACGCCGCTCGGACTCCGGGTCGACATCGAGGCCGAGGTCCCGCTTCCCAATGATCAGCCGCGCTGAACAGTAGAATCGCACCACGAGTTCAGGGAGATCGCATGACCATCCACACCGGCAACATCCGTCTGGCCATCGTCGACGACCACAAGATGCTGCTCGGGGCACTCACCGAGTGGATCCGCGGCGCCGCCGACGACATCAGCATGGTAGCCGCCGTCGCGACGTGGCCGGAACTGCTGACCCACCCCGAGTTCCCGGTCGACGTCGTACTCCTCGACCTCGACCTCAAGGACAACATCCCCGTCGTCCTCAAGATCTCGACGCTCAAGACCACGGGCGTGAAGACGGTGCTCATGAGCACCTACTCCGACCCGAAGTTCGTGCGCGAGGCACTCGCCGCCGGCGCCCACGGCTACCTCGTGAAGAGCGAGGACGCCTCGATGATCGTGCAGGCGATCCGCGCCGCACACCGCGGGCAGATGTTCGTCTCCGACGAACTCGACGTCGCGCTCAACTCGGAGCCGAACGATGCGCCGAAGCTCAGCGCGCAGGAGCGACGCGTCATGGCGCTCTACGCAGCCGGCGAACCGGTGAAGTCGGTCGCCTACGAGCTGAGCATCTCCGAGGAGACGGCCAAGTCCTACCTCAAGCGCATCCGCGAGAAGTACCGCTCGAGCGGCTTCGACGTCGGCACGAAGGTCGCGCTGCGCAAGCGCGCGATCCTCGACGGCATCATCATCGAGTAGAGCGCAGCACCCCGCGTCGCTCGAGGGTGTAGCCGAGAGCGGCGATGAGGATGCCGACGACGGTCAGTCCCATGCCGACGACCGCGGGTGACGAGTAGCCGAGACCCGCCGCGATCGCGACGCCGCCGAAGTACGCGCCGAGCGCGTTGCCGACGTTGAGCGCCGAGTGGATGAGGCCCGCCGCGATCGCCTGGCTGTCCCCCGCGACGTCCATGAGGCGCGTCTGGATCGTCGGCCCGAGCCCCTGGGCGGCGAAGCCGATCGCGAAGGTGAAGAGGAAGAGCGTCACCGGCCACTGCGCCGTGAGCGCGAACCCGCCGAGAGCGACGAGCATGAGCAGGGCGAAGCCGAAGAGGCTGCGCATGACGCTCCAGTCGGCGAGGCGACCCCCGACGAGGTTTCCGACGGTCATCCCGATACCGACGGTCGCGAGCACCCACGGGACGACCCCGCCGGGCAGTCCCGCGAGCTCCGTCGCGATGGGCGAGAGGTAGGTGTAGACGGCGAAGAGACCACCGAGCACGATGCAGCCCGTGAGGAGGGCGAACCAGACGCGACCGTTCCGGAAGACTGTGAGCTCGCGTCGCATCGTCTGGCCGGCTGCACCGTCTACGCGTGGCACCGCGATCCGCACGGACACGGTGGCGACGGCGAAGACCGCAGCGACGAGGACGAAGGCGACGCGCCACCCGAACGCCTGCCCGACGAGGGTCGCGAGGGGCACACCGATGACGTTCGCGATCGTGAGTCCCGCCATCGCGATGGCTACTCCGCGCGCTCGCTTCCCCGGACCCATGAGCTGCGCCGCGACGAGCGCGGCGATCCCGAAGTAGGCGCCGTGCGGGATGCCCGCGAGGAACCGGAAGACCAGGATGAGCTCGAAGGTGGGGGCGAGGGCCGCCGCGAGGTTCGTGACCGTGAAGGCGACGGCGAGGACGACGAGCACCCGATCGCGCCGGAACCGTGCGATGAACGCGTTGATCGTCGGAGCGCCGACCACGACGCCGAGCGCGTAGGCCGAGATGAGCAGTCCGGCGCGGGCGTTCGCCCGCTCGGGGTCGCTCGCCGAGAGAGCCGGGAAGAGGTCGGACGCGATCTCGGGCAGGAGCCCCATCGCCGCGAACTCGGTCGTGCCGATGCCGAAGCCCCCGACCGCGAGCGCGAGCAGGGCAAGACGAATGCGGGCCGAGGACATCGTCGTCGGCCCGTTGGTCACGGAGGGCATTCGTCCAGTGTAGGACGCCGACGGCCGGTTTCGAATCGATTCGATCGCGGGGCGCCGCGCCTGCTCAGCGATCGTGGAGGACCGGCACCGCCACCGTGCCCCTCGGCGCCCGCGCCTCCCGCCGCACGCGCAGGAGTTCCGCCGCACACCACCACAGGAGCACGACGAACCCGAGGTTGCGGGCCGTGATGACGGCGACCATCGGCCATGCCGCATCCCGCAGCAGCGCGTAGAGATAGGGGTAGATGACGTGGGTCAGGAACGCGAGGACGAGGGCTCCCGCCGCCGGCCGAGCGAACCCGGCTCCACGCCAGACGACGCCGAGCACGATCGGCGCGATGAGCCAGGTGAGGTACTGCGGAGAACCGACCTTGTTGACCGTGATGAGCACGAGCACGAAGGCGAGCGAGAGCGGCGGAAGCACACGCACGATGGAGACACCGGCACGCACGGCGAGCACCCCGAGCACGGCGACACCCGTCATGCAGAGTGCGAGCAGCGGCGTCATGACGGCGATGACCGCCTCGACACCGTTTCCCGTGACCTGGAAGGTCACGATCTGCTCGTCGAAATAGACCCGTGCACCGTCGAGGCCCGCCGCGGTCTGCCAGAGGTAGAACAGGCTGACCGGCGCTTCCACTTGAAGGCCGCGACCCGTCTGCAGCGTCAGAAAGCTCATGACGTGAGCACCGGCCCCGAGGAGGAGGGCGGTCGCGAGCGTGACCGCCGAGACGACAGCGGCGGCCAGGAGGAGCCGACTCCGCCGACGCACGGTGATCAGCGCGGCGGCGAGGAGCGCCGCCGGCCAGACCTTGATCCAGGTGGCGACCGACAGCAGGACCGCGGCGGCGCCCGGTCGACGCACCAGGAGGAGCATGGCGGTGACCGAGAGAGGGACGGTGACGGCATCGAGCCGATCGATCGCGATCGGACCGAGGGCCGCGATGAAAGCGAGCCACCACCACGCGGCGGCAGCACGCCGGGGCGAGGTGCCGCGACCGAGCAGGATGAAGAAGCCGATCGCGTCGAGCAGGGAGACGAGCAGGAGCCAGGCGACGGGGTAGGCCGCAGCCCCCGCGACGAGCGGCAGGAGGAGGGGCGCAAGGGCCAGGAGCGGATAGACCCAGTCCGACTCGATCCCGACGATCGTCCTCCCAGCGACGACGTCGAGCGCCCAGGGGCGGTACACGTCGGTGACGTCGACGAGCGGGTTGCCCGAACCCACGAGGCTGAGAAGCATCAGCAACGCGTGGACGAGGACGAACGCGGTCCACAGCGCATACCGATTCTTCACGCGCCAACGCTAGAGGCGGCACGACTCGCGCGTCCCGGGACGCTCAGCGGCTGTGGATAACCCGCTGTCCCTCCACTGCGTCGGATCGCCCAGACGCGGTCACCGTCGAGGAGCAGCGCGCCGAGGATCAGTCCTCGTCGATGGCCTTCTCGAGGCGCTCGATCTTCGCGTCGAGTTCTCCGGTGTATCCGGGGCGGATGTCAGCCTTCAGCACGAGCGAGACCCGCGAGCCGAATGGCGCGACAGCTTCGGTCGCGCGCTTCACGACGTCCATCACGGTGTCCCAATCGGGGCCCTCGATCTCGGTGAACATCGACGTCGTGCGGTTCGGCAGGCCCGACTCGCGGACGACCTTGACGGCGGCGGCGACGGCGTCGTGGACGGAATCGGTGCCGTTCGGGCCGCCGGAGGGGGCGACGGAGAATGCGACGAGCATGGGGAGTCCTTTCGTTGCTGCTGGATGACGGACGTGTCAGGGGTGTCGAGTGGCGAGCTCGCCGGTCTCCGCGTCGCGGACGGGCTCGGAGGGCGCGCCGCGCCCGGCCATGACCAGCTCGACGACGCACCAGGCGAGAAGGACGAAGAAGCCGACGTTGCGCACCGTGAGGACGACGACCATGGGCGGCCACGCCCAGAGCAGCATCCAGTAGAGGTACGGGTAGACGAGGTGAGTGAGTGCGGCCAGGCCGAACGACAGGACGGCGGGAACGAGGAACCGGCGACCCTGCCACGCGATGCCGAGGACGACCGGGGCGATGAGCCACGTCAGGTACTGGGGCGAGCCGACCTTGTTGACCGCGATGAGCACGAGCACGAGGGCGAGCGCGAGCGTCGGGAGCACCCGGATGGTCGCTGCACCGCGCCGCACGACCCGGTACCCGAGCAGCGCGACCGCGAGGAACGCGGCGACGAGCAGCGGCGTCATGAGGCCGATGACGACATCGATCCCGCGCCCCGCGACCTGGTAGGTCAGGATCGCCTGGTCGTAGTAGATGGACGCGCCCTCGACCCCCAATGCGGTCTGCCACACGTAGAAGAGGCTCACGGGCGCCTCGAGCTGCAGGCCGCGGCCCGACTGCTCCCCGAGGAAGCTGAAGACGTGAGCCGAGCCACCGAGTGCGAACGCGAGGAGGACGACTCCGAAGGACAGCGCTGCGGCGGCGAGGACGATGCGCCGTCGCGTGCCGAGCGCGAGGACGGCGGCGACGAGCACAGCGGCCGGCCACACCTTCATCCACGTGGCGACGGCGAGGATCACGGACGCCGCGGCCGGTCTCCTCATGACGATGAGGACGGCGACGACCGCGAGAGGAACCGTCACCGAGTCGATCCGGCCGAGCGAGATGGGGCCGAGCAGGGCGATGAAGCCGAGCCACCACCGCGCGGCGCCGAGCCGGCGCCGACTCGAACCGTCTCCGAGGAGGATTCCGAAGGCGACGGCGTCGAGCACCGTCATGAGCACGAGCCACGCCTCGGCGTAGAGCGACTCCCCCGCGACGAGGGCGAGCTGCATCGGGACGTGCGCGAGCAACGGGTACACCCAGTCGAGATCGATGCCGACGACGGGCGATCCGGATGCGACCTGGATCGACCACGGACGGTAGACGAGGATGACGTCGCCGAGCGGCAGTCCGGGAGCAGCGAGGCACAACCACGCGAGGCCCGCATGGATCAACAGGAACGCGATCCACAGCACGACACGAGCCCTCACGGCACCATCCTAGGCGGCGAGCGCGTCGCCGCCCCGAGAGCGACGACACACCGCTCGTCACACTTCGACCCGCTGGTAGGTGATGGGGGCGTCGAGGTGAGAAAGTGGAGTCTCCCGACAACCCGACCCGCTGGAGATCGCCATGCCCCGTGTCCGCCGCAGCACCGTCCCCCTCGTCGTCGCCGTGATCGGTGTCGCCCTGCTCTCGGGCTGCGCGAGCGCCGGCGGCTCGCACGGAGGCGCATCCTCCGGCGGTGACAGCGGCTACATCACCGACGGAAAGCTGACGATCGCGACCGGTGAACCGGCCTACTTCCCGTGGGTCATCGACGACGCCCCCGAGACCGGCGAGGGCTTCGAAGCCGCCGTCGCGTACGCCATCGCGGACCAGCTCGGTTTCGACGAGGACGACGTCGTGTGGGTCCGCAGCTCGTTCGAAGCCTCCATCGCCCCGGGTCCCAAGGACTTCGACCTCAACCTGCAGCAGTTCTCGATCACCCCGGAGCGCGAGGAAGCCGTCGACTTCTCCTCGCCGTACTACGCGACCACCCAGACCGTCATCACGACGGGTTCGTCCGCCGCGGCCGACGCCGCGAGCATCGCCGACCTCTCGGGTCTCATCGTCGGGGCCCAGACGGGTACGACGAGCTTCACGGCGGCCGAGGAGATCATCGCCCCGACGGGCGGGGTGAGCGCGTTCAACTCGAACGAGGATGCGAAGGCGGCCCTCGAGGCCGGCCAGATCGACGCCCTCGTCGTCGACCTCCCCACGGCGTTCTACATGACGGGCGCCGAGCTCGACGACGGCGTCATCATCGGCCAACTGCCGCAGACCGACGGGGAGGGCGACGCGTTCGGCATCGTCCTCCCGAAGGACAGCGCTCTCACCGATGAGGTGACGGACGCCGTCGACGCGCTCCGCGAGGACGGCACGCTCGACGAGCTCGCCGCCGAGTGGCTGGGCGGCGACGACACCGCCCCGGTGCTCGAGTGACGTGTCCCCCCACCGCCCGCCCGTGACGGAGACGAACAGCGCCGTCGTGGACCGGACGCCGAGCGCGCTCGAGCTCGAACGACGCGCGTTCCGGGCTCGGTCGTCGCGGCGCTCGGTGCTCATCTCGCTCGCGTCGACCGTCGTCTTCGCGGCTCTCGTCGCGGTCTTCGTGGTCGGGACCCCGGGATGGCGCTCGGTCCAGGAGACGTTCTTCGATCCCGAGGTGCTCGTCGCGGCCTGGCCGCGCGTCATCGAGGGGTTGTGGCTCAACATCCGTGTCCTCGTCGTCGCGAGCATCGGGGTCGCGATCGTCGGCGTCCTGCTCGCGTCCGTGCGCACGCTCCGCGGCCCGATCTTCTTCCCGCTGCGGCTGCTCGCCGCCGCCTACACGGACGTGTTCCGCGGTATGCCGCTCCTCATCGTGCTGTACCTCGTGGGGTTCGGCATCCCCGGGCTCGGACTCTTCCCCCGGATGCCGATGGAGTTCTGGGGAACGGTCGCGCTCGTGCTCACGTATTCGGCGTACGTCGCCGAGGTGCTCCGCGCGGGCATCGAGGCCGTGCACCCGTCGCAACGACTCGCCGCACGCTCACTCGGCCTCGGGTACATCGCGTCCTTACGCCTCGTGATCCTCCCGCAAGCGCTCCGCAAGGTGACGCCGGCTCTCATGAACGACTTCGTCTCCATGCAGAAGGACGTCGGCCTCATCTCGGTGCTCGGAGCGGTCGACGCCGTGCGCGCGGCACAGATCGAGACCTCGGCGAGCTACAACTTCACCCCGTACGTCCTCGCCGGGCTCCTGTTCGTCGCGCTCGCCTTGCCCACGATCCGCCTCACCGATTGGCTGACGGCACGGCAGCGGGAGCGCGAGCAGCACGGGAGCGTCGTATGAGCGCCTCCACCGCCGATTCGGCGACGCCGGTGCTGCGGCTCGAGAATGTCGTCAAGACGTTCGGCGACAGGGTCGTGCTCGCCGGCATCGATCTCACGGTCGACGCCCATGAGGTCATCGCGCTCATCGGCGCGTCGGGATCGGGCAAGTCGACGCTCCTGCGCACCATCAACCTGCTCGAGCAGGTGGACGACGGTCGGGTCCTCCTGACCGGGACGGACATCACGGACCCGCGCATCGACGCGGACGCCGTACGAGCGCGGTTCGGGACCGTCTTCCAGCACTACAACCTGTTCCCGCACCTCACAGTGCTCGACAACGTGACCCTCGCCCTCCGCCACGTCCACGGCGTCGGAAAGGCCGCCGCCGCGGCGCGCGGGCTCGAGCTGCTCGACCGGGTGGGCCTCGCCGACTTCGCCCGCTCGTACCCGGACCGTCTCTCGGGCGGCCAACAGCAGCGCGTCGCGATCGTCCGCGCGCTCGCGAGCGGACCCGAAGTTCTCCTCCTCGACGAGATCACGAGCGCTCTCGACCCCGAGCTCGTCGGGGAGGTGCTCGAGCTCGTGCGCGATCTCGGCGCCTCCGGAACGACGATCCTCATGGCGACCCACGAAATGGCGTTCGCGCGGGACGTCGCGACGCGTGTCGTCTTCCTCGACGCCGGCGTCATCCGCGAAGAGGGCACACCGGATCAGATTTTCGGGGCTCCCCGCGACCCGCGGACTCGTGCCTTCCTCGACCGTGTCACGTCCGCCGGCCGCGGCGCGGCGCCGGACGACACGACTGCGGGCTGAGGTCGTCCGCGGCACGCCCTTCTCCGTACGCCCACGTCACCCGCGCGCCCCTCTCTCCGCGCGTCCCTCTCTCCGCGCGCCCCTCGAGCGCCAATTTCCCTTGGGTTGTCGCATATCAGCGGTCCGAGCGGCAGGACACCGCGGAGATGCGACAACCCGAGGGAGGATCGCGGACGAGCATCGGGGTCGGTAGCCGGCGACGGCATCGGTCCACGGCCGACGGTCAGTAGCCGGCGAAGGCGTCGGTGCGCACGCGACGAGCCGAGGAACGCAACCGACGGCGCACGTCGTCGACGAGCGCGGGCGGACCCGAGACGAAGAGGTCGCGCTCGGCGAGGTCGGGGACGACGCTTCGAACGACGTCTGCGTCCACGCGTTCCGGTCCGATCCAGCTCCAACCGTCCGGCAGGTCCGTCGGCTCGACGCGGCTCGACACGAGGACGCGCACGCCCGCGAGCTCGTCGGCGTAGATGATGTCCCGCGGATCCGAGACGGCGTAGACGAGCACGATGTCTCGGGGGCGGCCGCTCGCCCTCGCTTCGCGGATCTGACTCACGAAGGGCGTGATGCCGATACCGGCTGCGACGAAGGCGAGCTTCCGCTCCGCGTCGGCCGGAACCGTGAAATCGCCCGCTACGAGAGTCACCCGGACCGTGTCCCCCGCGACGAGCTCGAGGAGCGCCCGCTTGGCCGAACTCGCCGGTTCCGGCACCCGGAAGGCGACGCGCACCTCTCGACCGTCGCTCGGCGCCGACACGATGCTGAAGGTTCGTCGGAAGCCCTTCCTGTCCCCCTTCGCGTGAGGCACGTGTAGTTCGACGTACTGCCCGGCGCGGAAACGGAGAGGCGCCGCGGCGTCGAACACGAGCTCGTGCACGTCCCCGCCGAGGCGACGGGCATCGCGCACCGTGAGAGTCACTCCCCGCCGCTGCCCCACGAGGAACGCGAGCAGGTTGCCGACGATCAGGGCGAGCTCCGGCGAGGAGAAGACCGGTCCCACGTGGTACGGCAGCGCGAAGAGCACACCGGTGACGACGGCGATCACGAGCTGCTGCCGGTGGCGCGGAGCGAGGGTCAGCGGTTCCGTGAGCATGAACGCGGCGAAGAACACGGCGGCCGTCGAGAGGAACGGGGTCGCGAGGGCCGCAGAAACGGCCATGCCGTTCGACACGAGGGTCGGGATCATCACGGCGCACACGGCGAGCACGAAGAGCGCCGCCATGGCGAGCTTCCGAACACGCCACACGATCACGAGTCCCGCCACGAGCACGAACCAGAACAGCGACTCGCTGCCGACCCACCAGTAGCTCACACCGAGACCCGTGAGGGTCGCGACGAACGCGCCGATCGCCGCGGGGTTGAGGACGTGGCGGCCGCGGACGGCGAGCACGTACTTCGACACGGCGGCGACGATGGCGGCGACCGCGACGGCGGCGAGGTCGCCGAACTCGATGCCCGGCTTCATGATGAAGAAGAGGAGCAGTCCCGTGATGAGCGCCGACTCGTCGTGGGGCTTCACGCGGAACAGCGGCGCGACGAGCCGATTCACGAGCCATGAGAGTGCGACGGCGATGCCGCCCGTCGCGAGCAGCTCGAGCGGTGTGAAGAAGAGGACGCCGAACGCGGAGAGAGCGACGGCGACCGCCGTGAGCGTGGCCAACAGGATGAGCACGAGCCGATACATCGGCACGCGGCCGATGAGCGCGTCGACCGCTCCGATCATGAGAAGAGCTCCCCGGTGAAATCGCGGTGCCGCTCGCTGCGGCCCGTACTGAACATCCTGACGCCCAGAGCACCCGTCGCCTCGTGCACCTCGGCGGGCGAGACGAAGAAGAGGGCCGTCGCCGCGGCGTCCGCGACGGCAGCGGTCGGCGCGAGCGCCCACGTCGCGACGATCGAGTCGACGGGGCGGCCCGTGAGCCCGTCGATCACGTGGTGGAGCCCGTCGCCCCACGAGCGGCGATTCGTCGCCGAAGCGCACAACGCTCCGTCCGCCACGTCGACGACGCCGATCGCACGCGTCGGGTCGAACGGGTGCTCGAGAGCGACGCGTTCACGGCGGCGGCCCGAGACGCGGAGGTCCCCAGAGGCATCGACGGTCGCATCGTGCACGCCGTGGTCGGCGAGCACCTCGAGCACGAGGTCGACGAGGAGGCCCTTGCCTGCCGCTCCCACGTCGAGGACGACGGGAGCGGCCGTACTGAGGACGTCACCGTCGAGCGATGCGACGTCGTCCCACGCCGGAACCACCGAGCCGGGCGGCCCCGGTGACCCCGATGCAGGTGAGGCGACGCCGAGGCGCCGACCGTAGCCGAGGTCCTCGAGAGCAGCGCCCACGAACGGGGACACCCGTCCGGCCGTCAGGTCGTACAGCGTCCGGTAGAGCGCGAGAAGGCCGGCGCCCTCGGGCGGCAGCGTCCGCTCACCGCTCGTGCGCGCGATCTCCGCGACGAGCGAGTCGGTGCGGAACCGCGACCAGGCACGATCGAAGGCGTCGGTGCATGCCACGACAGCCTCGCGGGCGACGTCGGCGAGCGGGTGCTGCGTGTCGATCCGCCACGGGACCCCGATCGCCTCGAATTCGTGGACACCGGCCGCGGCGGTCGGGACCTCGGAGAGGAGCTCAGCTCGCGGCATCGCTCTTGATCGTCTCGATCGCACTGTTGAACCCACCGCTCGTGAGCGACGAGCCGGCGACCTTCGAGACGTCGAGGTCGTCGATGCTCTTGCCGACCACCTCGGCGTCGATGTTCTCGATGAACTCGCCCTGGTATCGCTGCGTGTTCGGGCTGCCGCCGCTGCCCTCGACCTCGAGCGCCGAGACGACGCCGCCCTCCAGAGTGACAGTGACCGTGACCGATTCCTGTCCGCCCGGCGTCGTGTACTCGCCCTCGGCCATGTACTCGCCGTCGGCGTAGGTTCCGGCCGACCCTGTCGCCGCGCCCGGTTCCTCGCTCGTGGTCGATCCCCCATCGTCGTCCGTCGCGACGGTGCTGTCGGCGCTGCACGCCGCGAGCCCTCCGATGACGGCGATGCCCGCGAGGGCCGCTCCCGTGGTCCGTCGTGTCCGTGCGCGCATGATGGCTCCCTGTCGTCGATGTGCGTTCGTCGTCATCGACGCTACGGACGGCCGGTAGCTTTCCCCTTTCGTCCCACTGTGAGAAACCTGTGAGCGATCGAGGCCATCATGCGAGAAGCGGGGCGATGACCGCGGGGACCGCCTCGGCCACGTCGAGGGCGGCGATCGGTCCGCCACCGGACGCGTGTTCGGCGGCGAGCGCGTGCACGAGCGACGCCGTCGCCGCGGCCTCGGCGAGCTCGACGCTCGAGTGGAGCCGGTCCGCCGATGCTGCGACGACGGTGCCGACGATCCCGGCGAGGACGTCGCCCGTGCCCGCCGTCGAGAGCCACGGCGACGCCTCGGGCAGGCGGATGAGACCTCCGCCCGGCTCGGCGACGAGGGTCCTCGAGCCCTTGAGCAACACGACAGCGCCCGTGTCCTCGGCCGTTCGTCGTGCCCAGTGCTCGCGGTCGTGCATGAGCTCGTCGGCGGTGACCTCGGTGCCCCGTGCGGCGAGCAGCCGACGGAGTTCCCCCGCGTGCGGGGTCAGAACCGCGAGCCCGTTGATTCTCCCCGTCACCGCGGAAAGGGCACCGGCATCGACGACGACGGGGACACCGTCGGCGAGCGCGTGGCGGAAGTCGGCCACCCGCTCATCCCCCGGGTCCTCACCGTCGATGCCGGAACCGATGAGCCACGCCTGCACGCGGCCGATCCCGCGGACGATCTCGGGACGTCGCTGGAGAACGAGGTGGGCGACGGCGTCCGGCCCGACGTAGCGGACCATACCGGCTCCCGCGCGCACCGCCGCGTCGACGCCGAGGACGGCGGCCCCCGGGTACCGCTCGGAGCCCGTCGCCATCCCGAGCACGCCGCGGGAGTACTTGTCGTCCCCCGCCGTCGGTCGCCGCAACCATCGCACGGCATCATCGCGTGTCCAGTCCGTCTCGTCGCTCATGCGTTCACGATAGGTTGATTCGGGTCGCTCGAGCACCCCCTCGCGGGTGCGCGACAGAACGTCAACGAACCAGAGGAATGCAGTGCCCGCCATCTTCGAACCCCTCAGCCTCCGCTCTCTCACGATCCGCAACCGGCTCTGGGTCGCGCCCATGTGCCAGTACTCCGTCGACCGCCGCGACGGCGTCCCCACGGACTGGCACCTCGTGCACCTCGGCCAGTTCGCCGCGGGCGGCGCCGGGCTCGTCATCACGGAAGCAACGGCGGTGAGCCCGGAGGGCCGGATCTCCCCCGAGGACACCGGCATCTGGACCGACGAGCAGGCCGAGGTCTGGGCGCGTATCGTGCGCTTCCTCCACGGCCAGGGTGCGGCGGCCGGGATCCAGCTCGCGCATGCTGGGCGCAAGGCGTCCACCTACCGGCCGTGGGCCGAGCAGCGCGGTACGGTGCCCCCGGCGGAGGGTGGTTGGGAGACGGTGGGCCCGTCGGCCCTCGCCTTCCCGGGCTACTCCGCTCCGCGGGAGCTCGACGGCGCGGGAATCGAGAAAGTGATCGCCGACTTCGTCGCGGCCGCTCGCCGCTCGGTCGACGCGGGCTTCGACGTCCTCGAGATCCACGCCGCCCACGGCTACCTGCTCCATCAGTTCCTCTCCCCGCTGTCGAACGAGCGCACGGACTCCTACGGCGGAACCCTCGAGAACCGCGCCCGGCTCCTCCTCGAGGTCGTCGGGGCTGTGCGCGCGGCCATCGGCGAGCGTGTCCTCTTCGTCCGGCTCTCCGCCACGGACTGGACCGAGGGCGGGTGGAACGAGGACGACACCGCGACCGTCGCCGGCTGGGCCGTGGAAGCGGGTGCCGACCTCTTCGACATTTCGACAGGCGGGAACGTGCACGCGACCATCCCGACCGAGCCCGGGTATCAGGTCCGATTCGCGACGCACGTCCGCGACGCCGTCGAGGCTCCCGTCAGCGCCGTCGGTCTCATCACCGACCCGGAGGCCGCCGAGGAGATCGTCCGCTCCGGTCGCGCCGACGCGATCATGATGGCGCGCGAGTTCCTCCGCGATCCGCACATCGTGCTGCGCGCCGCCGCACAGCTCGGCGCCACGATCGACTACACGGCTCCGCAGTACCTTCGCGCGCCGTTCGATTGAGCGATCACCGGGCGGCGACACGGCGCCGAGTGGCCGACCGAACGCGCCGGTCGACCGCTCGGGCGCCCATCAGCGGCGCTGCGTCGCGTCCTGGACCTCGCCGACGAGCACCTCGATGATGTCCTCGAGGAACAGGACGCCCGTCGTCTCACCCTCTCGATCGAACGCGCGCGCGAGGTGGGCGCCCGAACGTCGCATGATCGTGAGCGCGTCCTCGAGATCGGTCTCCTCGAAGATCGAGACGAGCTGGCGGATCCGCTTGGTCGGCACCGGCCGGTCCTCGTCGCCGGGCTCCGCCGTGGCCTCGAACCGCAGCACGTCCTTGAGGTGCAGGTAGCCCATCGGCTGGTCATCGGCATCGACGATGACGTAGCGCGAGAAGCCGTGCTTCCCCACCGCCCGCTCCAGCTCGGCGGCCGTCACGGTCTCGGGCAGGGTCACGATGCCGTCGAGCGGCAGGGCGACGTCGCCGACCTTCTTGCTCGTGAACTCGAACGCCGCGACGAGCGCTCCGGAGGAGTCGTCGAGCACGCCCTCGCGCGTCGATTGCGACACGATCGTGGCGACCTCCTCGAGCGTGTACGACGACGTGGCCTCGTCCTTCGGCTCCACACGGAAGAGGCGCAGGACGGCGTTCGCCGTGGCGTTGAGCGTCCAGATGATCGGTTTGAAGATGCGCGCGAACATCACGAGGGGCGGCGCGAGCAGAAGGACCGCTCGATCCGGGATCGAGAACGACAGGTTCTTCGGGACCATCTCGCCGAACACGACGTGGAGGTAGGACACGAGCAGCAGCGCGATCACGAACGCGACGGTCCCGATGACCTCCTCCGACCAGCCCGTGAGGTGGAGCGGGTACTCGAGCAGATGATGGATCGCCGGCTCCGAGACGTTCAGGATGAGGAGCGAGCAGACCGTGATCCCGAGCTGACTCGTCGCGAGCATGAGCGTCGCGTGCTCCATGGCCCAGAGGGCCGTCTTGGCGCTCCGGCTGCCCTGTTCCGCGCGGGGCTCGATCTGCGAACGCCGCGCGGAGATGACCGCGAACTCGGCTCCGACGAAGAACGCGTTGGCCGCGAGCAGCACGACCAACCAGGCGATTCCGGCCCAATCACTCATCGTCGCCGCCCTCTTCCGGTCGCGGGGTGAATCTGACGCGGTCGATCCGGCGTCCGTCGAGTCGTTCGACCCGAAGCGTGCCCGACTCGATCTCGACCTCGTCGCCCGACACGGGCAGTCGCCCGAGTTCGCTCATGATGAAGCCTCCGACCGTCTCGAACGGTCCCTCCTCCGGGACCTTGACGCCCGTGCGCTCGAGGAGCTCGTCGGGGCGCAGGCTGCCCGGGAACACCGTGCTGTCCCTCCCTCGCACGACGCCAGCCCGGGACCGGTCATGCTCGTCGGACACCTCGCCGACGATCTCCTCCACGAGATCCTCGAGCGTCGCGACACCCGCCGTCCCGCCGTACTCGTCGACGACGACGGCCATCTGGTAGCCGCGACCGCGAAGCTCGACGAGCAACGTGTCGAGTCTCATCGTCTCGGGGACGCGCAGGATGTCGAACTGCAGGGCGGAGACGGGCACGTCGGCACGACGCTCGCGCGGAACCGCGACGGCCTGCTTGACGTGCACGAGCCCCACGACATCGTCGATGTCCTCGTCCATGACGGGGAAACGCGAGTAACCGGTGCTCCTGGCGAGTTCGACCACGAGAGAGGCCGGATCGGTGCGGCGCACGACCTCGAGCCGAGGTCGCGGCGTCATGACGTCGGACGCCGTGTGGCTCGAGAACAGCAGCGTGCGGTTGAGCAGCGTCGCGGTGTCCTGCTCGAGGGTGCCGGCTCCCGCCGAACGACGCACGAGACTCGAGAGTTCCTCGGCCGTGCGCGCTCCCGAGAGCTCCTCCTTCGGCTCGATGCCCACCGAACGGAGGATGGCGTTCGCACTGCCGTTGAGGACGACGATCGCGGGCTTGAAGACCGTCGTGAAGAGGGTCTGGAACGGGATCACGAGCTTCGCGGTGTGCAGAGGCAGGGCGAGGGCGAAGTTCTTCGGGACGAGTTCCCCGATGATCATCGACAGCAGGGTCGCGATCAGGACGGCCACGACGGTCGCCACGGGCGCGATCACGGGTTCGGGGATTCCGACGGCCGTGAGCGGCTCGGCGAGGAGCGACGAGATCGCCGGTTCCATCGTGTACCCCGTGAGGAGCGTCGTGAGCGTGATGCCGAGTTGCGCGCTCGAGAGATGTGTCGACGTGATCTTGAGCGCCGCGATCGTCATCACGAGTCGGGGCTCGCCGCGGTCGCGTCGCGCTTCGAGGTCGGAGCGGTCGAGGTTCACGAGCGAGAACTCGCTCGCGACGAAGAAGCCGGTGCCGACGGTCAGGACCAGCCCGATCGCGAGCATGATCCACTCATACATGGAGGGCCTCCGTCACGCGGAGGCCGGGACTGTCGTCCTCCGATGGGGCGTCGTGCTCCTCGATGGAGGACACCGCGGAGAGGGGGCGACCGACGCCGGACGCACCGGCGGAGACGGAGGAATTCGCAGAGGGAGGATCGTCCATTGTCGCCTCAGTATATCCGCCGCCTCGCCCATCGCCCTCCTCTGCAACCGCGCACCCGATGGCAGCCGGCGGGCGTCACCAGGACACGGGGAGCGCCTTGCCCTCCTCGTAGCCGGCGGCGGACTGGAGACCGACGAGCGCTCGGTCGTGGAACTCCGGGATGGAGCGAGCGCCCGCGTAGGTGAACGACGAGCGCACCCCCGAGGTGATCATGTCGAGCAGGTCCTCGACCGACGGCCGGAGCGGGTCGAGATAGATCTTCGAGGAGCTGATGCCCTCGGCGAAGAGCGTCTTCCGCGCGAGTTCGTAGGGGTCGAGGCGGCCGAAGCGTTCGAGGACCGCCTTCGTCGAGGCCATGCCCCAGCTCTCCTTGTAGAGCCGACCGGCGTCGTCGGCGTGGATCGTGCCGGGCGCCTCGATCGTGCCGGCGAACCAGGAACCGATCATGACGGAGGACGCGCCCGCGGCGAGAGCGAGAGCGACGTCGCGCGGGTATCGGACGCCGCCGTCCGCCCACACGGCCGCGCCGTGCGCCTTCGCCGCCTCGGAGGTCTCCAGAACGGCCGAGAACTGTGGTCGGCCGACCGCCGTCATCATGCGCGTCGTGCACATCGCGCCCGGGCCGACACCGACCTTCAGGATGTCGGCTCCGGCCTCCACGAGGTCGGCGACCCCATCGGCCGTGACGATGTTGCCGGCGACGATCGGGATGCCGAGCCCGAGCCCTGAGACGGTGCGGAGCGCCGACAGCATGGTCTCCTGGTGACCGTGGGCCGTGTCGATCACGAGGACGTCGACGCCCGCTGCCGCGAGCGCCTTGGCCTTCGCCGCGACGTCTCCGTTCACGCCGATGGCGGCGGCCACCGAGAGCCGACCCGAGGCGTCGAGTGCCGGCGAGTAGAGCGTCGAGCGCAACGCGCTCGTGCGGCTCAGCGTGCCGACGAGGTGCCCGTGGCGCAGGACGGGCGCGAACTCGATATCCGCCTCGACCATGAGGTCGAACGCTGCGCGGGCGGAGGTGACGTCGTCGGCGTCGATGGAGGCGACGCCTCCGTGCACGAGATCGCC
Source organism: Labedella phragmitis (assembly GCF_004078635.1). Taxonomy (GTDB): domain Bacteria; phylum Actinomycetota; class Actinomycetes; order Actinomycetales; family Microbacteriaceae; genus Labedella; species Labedella phragmitis. The sequence goes on along the minus strand of NZ_RZNB01000007.1, from coordinate 185,194 downwards.
GAGGCGGGCGTCCGGCAGTGCCCGGCCGAGGCGCTCGGCGTCGAGGCACCCGACGAGCTCGCCGTCGCCGCCCACGACGACGACGCCGTGTCCGCCGGGGACGGCGGGGACGACGAGGAGGGCTTCGGCGACGGTCGTGTCGGGCGAGAAGGAGACGGCGGAGTCGAACTCGACGGCCTGGTCCTTCACCCACCGGATGGCGGTGTCGAGTCCCTGGAGCGGCATGTCCTGCGGGAGGACGCCGAGCCCGCCGCGGCGGGCGAGCGTCGCAGCGAGCCGCGGGCCCGTCACGGAGTTCATGTTCGCGGACACGATCGGGATCGTCTGGCTCGTCCCGTCCTGCGGAGCGAGGGAGACGTCGAGCCGGCTCGACACGCCCGATCGCGACGGCACGAGGAACACGTCCGAGTAGGTGAGGTCGTGGCGGGGTTCGTCTCCGTAGAACTGCATGAAACCACGCTAGCCGTCTACGGGGTGCCGCGGAGAGGGGTGGCAGGGTTTAGGCTTGATTCCCGGAGTGTGCGACGCCATCGAGCCCTCGGTGGCGGTCCGAATGGCGAGTAACGAAAGTGGTGGTCCGACCGTGTCAGGCCCAATGACCGGAGCAGGAACCGACGAGAATTCCGCAGCGGAATTCGGAGCGAACGAATGGCTCGTCGACGAGCTGTACGAGCAGTACCGAGTCGATAAGAACTCGGTGGACTCATCCTGGTGGCCCACGCTCGAGGCGTACCACCAGCACAAGACCGGTGCGAGCGGAGCATCGACGCCGGCCCCCACGGCGAGCGCCCCGTCGGCCGAGACGGTCCCGTCCTCGGCGCCGGCTCCGCAGAGCGCCCCGCGTGCGACGGCACCGGCGACCGCGCAGCCCGCGACCTCGACAGCGGCCGCGGGAGAATCGGCCAAGCCGACGGAACCCTCATCGACTCCCGACGCCACGCGTCCCATCGCCCGGACCACGAGCCAACAGCCCCAGTCTGCGCCCATCCCGGCCGACGCCCCCGCACCCTCGAAGAGCACCGCGGAGGAGGAGCCGGAGGACGTCGTGTCGCCGCTCCGCGGCATGGCGAAGTCGCTCGCGACGAACATGGACGCGAGCCTCACGGTCCCGACGGCGACGAGCGTCCGCACGGTGCCCGCGAAGCTCATGATCGACAACCGCATCGTGATCAACAACCACCTCAAGCGTTCGCGCGGCGGAAAGGTCAGCTTCACCCACCTCATCGGCTGGGCGCTCATCCAGGCGCTCAAGGAGTTCCCGAGCCAGAACGTGTACTACGACGAGGTCGACGGCAAGCCCAGCGTCGTCGCCCCCGCCCACGTCGGCCTCGGCATCGCGATCGACCTGCCGAAGCCCGACGGATCGCGCGCACTGCTCGTGCCGGCGATCAAGCGCGCCGACACGTTGAGCTTCACCGACTACCTCGCGGCCTACGAGGACCTGGTCCGTCGTGCCCGCGGGAACAAGCTCACGGCCGACGACTTCAAGGGCGCCTCGATCTCGTTGACGAACCCCGGCGGCATCGGCACGGTGCACTCGGTGCCACGTCTCATGAAGGGCCAGGGCTGCATCATCGGCGCCGGCGCCCTCGAGTACCCGGCGGAGTTCCAGGGCGCCTCGGACCACACACTCGTCGAGCTCGGTATCGGCAAGACGATCACCCTCACCTCGACGTACGACCACCGCGTCATCCAGGGCGCCGGTTCCGGCGAGTTCCTCAAGAAGGTCCACGAACTGCTCCTCGGGCAGCGCGGCTTCTACGAGGACATCTTCGCGGCGCTCCGCATCCCCTACGAGCCGATCCGGTGGGCGACCGACATCAGCGTCGACCTCGCCGACATGATCAACAAGACGGCGCGCGTGCACGAGCTCATCAACGCGTTCCGCGTGCGGGGTCACCTCATGGCCGACGTCGACCCGCTCGAGTACGTCCAGCGCTCGCACCCCGACCTCGACATCGCGAGCCACGGCCTCACCTTCTGGGACCTCGACCGCGAGTTCGTCACGGGCGAGTTCGGCGACTCGCGCCAGGCCAAGCTCCGCGACATCCTCGGCGTCCTCCGCGACTCCTACTGCCGCACCATCGGACTCGAGTACATGCACATCCAGGACCCGGCTCAGCGGAAGTGGATCCAGGGCAAGGTCGAGCGGCCGTACGCCAAGCCGACCCACGACGAGCAGTTGCGCATCCTGGGCAAGCTCAACGAGGCGGAGGCGTTCGAGACGTTCCTGCAGACGAAGTACGTCGGTCAGAAGCGCTTCAGCCTCGAGGGCGGCGAGTCCACGATCGCCTGCCTCGACGCGATCCTCCAGGGCGCAGCGGCCGCGGGACTCGACGGCGCGGCGATCGGAATGGCGCACCGCGGTCGTCTCAACGTCCTCACGAACATCGCTGGCAAGACGTACGGCCAGATCTTCCAGGAGTTCGAGGGCACTCAGGACAAGAAGTCCCACGGCTCGGGCGACGTCAAGTACCACCTCGGCACCGAGGGCACGTTCCGCGCCGCCGACGGCACGGAGCTCCCCGTCTACCTCGCCGCGAACCCGTCGCACCTCGAGGCCGTCGACGGCGTACTCGAGGGAATCGTCCGGGCGAAGCAGGACCGCAAGCCGATCGGGACGTACTCGACGCTGCCGATCCTCGTGCACGGCGACGCCGCGATGGCGGGACAGGGGATCGTCCTCGAGACGATGCAGCTCTCCCAGACCCGCGGGTACAAGACCGGCGGGACGATCCACATCGTCGTGAACAACCAGGTCGGCTTCACGACCCCCGAGCGCGACGGCCGCAGCTCGGTCTACGCGACCGACGTCGCGAAGACCGTGCAGGCGCCCATCTGGCACGTGAACGGCGACGACCCCGAGGCCGTCGTCCGCGTCTCGGAACTCGCGTTCCAGTTCCGCCAGGAGTTCAACAAGGACGTCGTCATCGACCTCGTCTGCTACCGCCGGCGCGGTCACAACGAGGGCGACGACCCCTCGATGACCCAGCCGCTCATGTACAGCCTCATCGAGCAGAAGCGCTCCGTGCGCAAGCTCTACACGGAGGCACTCGTCGGCCGTGGCGACATCAGCGAAGCGGAGTACGAGGCCGCCCACCGCGACTTCCAGGACCGCCTCGAGCGCGCCTTCATGGAGACGCACGCGGCCCAGACGGCCTCGACGCCGATCGTCTCACCCACCGTCGACGACGAGGGTTATTCGGGCGAGCCCGAGTCGACCGCCGTGTCGTCGAGCGTCATCGAGCTCGTCGGCAACGCCTTCGAGAACAAGCCGGAGGGCTTCACGGTCCACCCGAAACTCGATCAGCTGCTCAAGCGGCGTCAGGAGATGAGCCGGAACGGCGGCATCGACTGGGCGTTCGGCGAACTCCTCGCCCTCGGGTCGCTGCTCGTCGAGGGCACGCCCGTGCGCATGAGCGGTCAGGACTCGCGCCGCGGTACGTTCGTGCAGCGTCACGCCGTGTTGCACGATCGCGTGAACGGCCAGGAGTGGCTGCCCCTCGTCAACCTGCACGAGAACCAGGCGCGCTTCTGGATCTACGACTCGATCCTCTCCGAGTACGCGGTCATGGGCTTCGAGTACGGGTACTCCGTCGAGCGCCCCGACGCCCTCGTCCTGTGGGAGGCGCAGTTCGGAGACTTCGTCAACGGCGCGCAGACGATCGTCGACGAGTTCATCTCGAGCGCCGAGCAGAAGTGGGGCCAGCGTTCGAGCGTCGTGCTGCTGCTCCCGCACGGCTACGAGGGTCAGGGGCCCGACCACTCGTCGGCGCGCATCGAGCGCTTCCTCCAGCTGTGCGCCGAGAACAACATGACGGTCGCGCGTCCGTCGACCCCCGCGTCGTACTTCCACCTCCTGCGTCGTCAGGCGTACGCCCTCCCCCGGCGTCCGCTCGTCGTCTTCACACCGAAGGCGATGCTGCGCCTCCGCGGCGCGACGTCGGACGTGGCGGACTTCACGTCGGGCCGTTTCCGCCCCGTGCTCGACGACACGCGCGCGCTCGACGGCTCGGCCGTGACGCGTGTGCTGCTCCACGCCGGCAAGGTGCACTGGGACCTCCGGGCCGAACTCGACAAGAACACGGACGAATCGATCGCCCTCGTGCGACTCGAGCAGTACTACCCGTTCCCTGCCGAGGAGCTCGGCGCCGTCCTCGAGAAGTACCCGTCGGCCGAGATCGTGTGGGTGCAGGACGAACCGGAGAACCAGGGGGCGTGGCCGTTCGTCGCGAACGAGTTCCCGAAGGCCATCGGCCGCGAGATCTCCGGGGTCACACGCGCCGCGTCGGCATCGCCCGCGACGGGATCGGCGAAGCGGCACGCCGCCGAGCAGAGCGACCTGATCCGCCGGGCTCTCGACCACTGAGTCGCCGCACATGACGAAGGCCCCCACCGTGATCGGAGGGGGCCTTCGTCATGTCGTTCGTGCACGTGGCGCGAGCAGGGTGCCCGGTTCGACTCGAACGCCCGGTCGGACTCAGAGCGAGGGAACGCTCGACGTCTCGTGATCCGTCTTGACGGCGCGCAGGCGCTCGAGGACGTGCGCCTTGAGGTCGGCAGGGGCCGTCTCCTGGCACGCGCGCTGCACGGCCTCCGTGAGGGTGACGGCGAGGACCGCCTCGCTCCGGCAGGACTCGCAGTGCTCGAGGTGGTCCCGGATGTCCGAGGCCTCCGTCCGGCAGACCTCGTTGCGCAGGTACTCCTCGAGATCCCGCTTCGCTTTGTCGCAACCGCAATCGTTCATCGTGTGCTCCTTACGCGTGTGGAGTCGATGCCGCGCTCGCGCGCGTAATCGGCCAGCAGTTCCCGCAACATCCGGCGGCCTCGGTGCAGCCGGCTCATCACGGTTCCGATGGGGGTCTTCATGATGTCGGCGATCTCCTGATAGGCGAATCCCTCGACGTCGGCGAAGTAGACGGCCAACCGGAAGTCCTCCGGAATCGCCTGCAGCGCGTCCTTGACGGCACTGTCGGGCATCCTGTCGATCGCCTCGGCCTCGGCCGACCGGCTCGACGACGCCGTGGTCGACTCGGCTCCACCGAGCTGCCAGTCCTCGAGGTCGTCGATCGTGCCCTGATAGGGCTCGCGCTGCTTCTTCCTGTACTGGTTGATGTAGGTGTTGGTGAGGATCCGGTAGAGCCACGCCTTGAGATTCGTGCCCTGCTGGAACTGACCGAAGGCCGCGTACGCCTTCACGAACGTCTCCTGGACGAGGTCCTGGGCGTCGGAGGGGTTCTTCGTCATCCGCATGGCGGCGCCGTACAACTGGTCGATGAAGGGCAGAGCCTGCTCCTCGAACAGAGGGCGGGGATCGGCGTCGGTCGGCACCACTTCGTCGAAGTCGAGAGCCTCCTCGACGGTCTCGACGACGTCGTCGAGCACCTCGGTCGTCGCGTCGTCGGAGGCGTCCGGGACGTCCGGTGCGGCGTTGTCTTCCGACGAGTCGGAAGCGGGGGCGTCGTCGATCGGTTTCATCGTCGCCCAGTCTAGTTCGAGCGACCGGGAACGGCCCGTGGGCAGCACATTGCGACCCGCGTCGACCCAGGGGGTCGAAGGGCGCTCGAGCACTGCTGACGACACGGGCTCTCCTCTCGTCGCGGCGAATCGCCGCTACCCTAGGACAACGATGTTCGAAGCCAAATATTCCGCCCCAGAAGTCGACCTCTTCGGCGAGCGCGACAGCCCAGCGACCGACGACGATTGGCTCGCGCCCGTCGCGGACGGACCCGTCGTCGCGACGATGACGCTCCCCGGCTCGAAATCGATCACGAATCGCGAACTCGTGCTGTCGGCGCTCGCCGACAGCCCCTCCCGTCTCCGCGCTCCCCTGCACTCGCGCGACAGCGACAACATGGTCCAAGCGCTCCGCTCCCTCGGCACATCCATCGACGCGGCCCCGGCCTCCGGCGACTACGGGGACGACTGGATCGTCGCACCCGCCGAGGAGCTCACGGGCTCCACGACGATCGAGTGCGGACTCGCCGGCACCGTCATGCGGTTCGTGCCCGCCGTCGCCGCGCTCGCCCTCGGCCCGACGGTCTTCGACGCCGACGATGCGGCACGAGGCCGTCCCATGAGCGGCCTCGTCTCCGGCCTTCAGGCACTCGGCGTCGACGTCGACGCGAGCAGCGGGGGCTCGCTCCCCTTCACAGTGCACGGCACCGGTTCGGTGACGGGCGGATCGCTCGAGATCGACGCCTCGCAGTCGAGTCAGTTCGTCTCCGGCCTCCTCCTGTCGGCACCACGCTTCGACGACGGCATCCACCTCCGCCACTCCGGCGAGCGACTGCCGAGCGTCCCCCACATCGAGATGACCCTCGACGCTCTGCGTCGGCGCGGCGTCGATGCGGTCTCCGACGGGGAGGGGTCATGGCGGGTCGCGCCCGGTCCCATCGCCGGCCGGGACGTGCGCATCGAGTCCGACCTGTCGAACGCCGCCCCGTTCCTCGCGGCGGCCGTCGCGACGGGCGGTCGCGTCACGATCACAGGCTGGCCGGAGTCGACGACGCAGGTGGGCGCGGACCTCGCGGACCTGCTCCCCCTCTTCGGCGCGCAGGTCACCGTGGAGGGCGATCGCATCACCGTGACAGGCCCGACGGAGATCTCCGGGGTCGACCTCGACCTCACGACGGGTGGCGAGCTCGCGCCGGCCCTCGCGGCACTCGCGGCCCTCGCAACGGGCCCCTCGACCATCCGGGGAATCGGACACATCCGACACCACGAGACCGACCGGCTCGCTGCGCTCGCGACCGAGATCAACCGACTCGGCGGCGACGTCGAGGAACTGGACGACGGGCTCAGTATCACGCCCCGCCCGCTCAGCGCCGGCCGCTGGCTCAGCTACCACGATCACCGGATGGCGACCGCCGGAGCGATCATCGGTCTCGTCGTCGAGGGTGTCCGCATCGAGGACATCGCGACGACCGCCAAGACCCTCCCCGAGTTCCCGACCCTCTGGCGCGGCATGGTGGAGGCGCGTTCCGCGTGAGCTGGTGGGAGACGGCGGACGCCGAGGACGACGGCGAGTTCGACGAGTTCGACGAGGACTCGATCCGCACACGCCCCAACCCGAAAGGCTCGCGCCCGCGGACGAAGCAACGCCCGGAGCACAAGGACGCGCGAACGGCGCGCGTCCTGAGCGTCGACCGCGGGCGCTACCTCGTCCTCCTCGGCGAGGGCACCGCCGACGAACGCGAGCTCACGGCCACTCGGGCGTCCGAGTTGCGGCGTAAGTCCGTCGTGACGGGCGATCAGGTCGACCTCGTGGGCGACGTGAGCGGCGACGAGGGCACTCTCGCGCGGATCGTCCGCATCCGGGAACGATCGACCCTCCTCCGGCGGAGCGCCGACGACACCGACCAGGTCGAGCGCGTCATCGTCGCGAACGCCGACCAGATGGTGGTCGTCGTGGCCGCCGCGAACCCGGAGCCCCGCGCGCGCCTCGTCGACCGCTACCTCGTCGCCGCCCTCGACGCCGGCATCCGCCCCATCCTGTGCATCACGAAGACCGACCTCGCCGATCCGACGGAGTTCCTCGAGAACTTCGCCGGACTCGACCTCGACGTCGTGACCTCCGGGTCCGGCGGCATCCCCGTCGACGAGATCACCGAGCGCCTCATCGGTCACAGCACCGTGTTCGTCGGGCACTCGGGCGTCGGCAAGTCGACGCTCGTGAACGCCCTCGTCCCCGAAGCGGGACGAGCGATCGGCCGCGTCAACGAGGTCACCGGCCGCGGCCGGCACACCTCCTCGTCCACGGAGTCCTATCGCGTGCGCGCCGCCGCCGGGAGCGGCTGGGTCATCGACACTCCGGGAGTGCGCTCCTTCGGCCTCGGCCACGTCGACCCCGCGAACATCCTCAAGGCGTATACGGACCTCGCCGAGATCGCGGAGGGCTGCCCACGTGGTTGCACACATCTCCCCGACGCCCCCGACTGCGCCATCGCCGAGGCCGTCGAGAGGGGCGAGCTGGGCGAGGGCGGAGCAGCCCGACTCGACTCGTTCCACCGTCTCCTTCAGAGCGTCGTGTCAGCGCCTAAGCTCGGAGAGTGACCACCGTGACCCAGCGACTCGCCGTCGGCGAGCCGGCCCCCCAGTTCTCCCTCCGCAACCAGGACGGAGACGTCGTCTCCCTCGAGGACCTCGCGGGCGAACGCGTCATCCTCTTCTTCTATCCGCAGGCGATGACGCCCGGCTGCACCACCCAGGCGTGCGACTTCCGCGACAACGAGGCCTCGCTGCTCGCCGCCGGCTACACCGTCGTCGGCATCTCCCGCGACGCCCCGGAGAAGCAGTCGGCCTTCCGGGATCGCGACGCGTTGCCGTTCGACCTCCTCTCAGACGAGGACAAGAGCGTCCACCTCGCCTACGGGGCGTGGGGGGAGAAGAACAGCTACGGGAAGGTCGTCACGGGCGTGCTGCGCTCGACCTTCGTCATCGGTCCGGACGGCACCATCGAGCACGCGTTCTACAACGTCAAGGCGACCGGGCACGTCGCGATGCTGCGGAAGAAGCTCGGTCTCGACTGAGCGCCCGGCGCGGCAGGCCCTGAAAGCCACCGAGGGCCACCGAGACTCAGCCTTCGCGGTCGGGCCTGCGGGTGTGCTGCATGACCGATCGGGTGAAGAGCAGCACGATGACGACGAGCGACGGTACCGCGATGGCGGCCCCGATGAGCGGCTGCGCGAACGCGCCCTGGATCGCCCCGAGCGCGACGGTCAGCTGGATGAGCTGCCAGAACAGTGCTCCGCCGCGCGACCAGCTCGCGCCACGCAGGAGTGACACGGCGATCCACGCGACCCAGACGGCGGCGACCGCCGTGAGCACGATGAGCGCGACGGCGCTCGCGAGGGACGCCGGCGTGAGTGTGACGACGTCGATGAGGAGGACGACGACCGCGGCGGCCAGGGCGATCGCCTCGAGTCCCACGAGCGCCGAGACGACCCGCACCGCGCGCGACGGGCCCGTCGATGGTCCGGCGAGGCGGTCGCCCGAGTCGTCCCGGTGGTCCATCGATGCTGCGTTCACAGGCCAATCCCATACAAAGCTATTGATTCGGTCTACCCAGTATGCGACCATATTGGAGGCCGAAACGACGCTCTCAGGGTTGCGAGCACGTCCGCTTGACGGACCTCCCCTGGAGACCGCTTCCCCCGAAACGCTCACGCGCTATCCGATCGATGCACCCCATCGATCGGATCTCGAACGGTGAGGCATGCCTTGCCGCAACGATCCGATCGTCTGTGCCTCCCGCTGTGGAGGAGGAGTGCAACAGGAGGAGTGCCCGTCGGGAGAGAACACGAACACCGACGTCACCCTACGTCCCGTTCGACGGTTCCGGCCGCGAGACCCCACTCCGACCACATCGGTCGATTCCCCCGCAATTAAGGAGCACCTGCATGGACTGGCGCGACAAAGCCGCTTGCCTCACCGCCGACCCGGAACTCTTCTTCCCGGTCGGGAACACGGGGCCGGCCGTCGACCAGATCGACAAGGCGAAGGCCGTCTGCGGCCGCTGCACCGTCACCGAGATCTGCCTTCAGTACGCCCTCGAGACCGGCCAGGATTCGGGCGTGTGGGGTGGACTGTCCGAGGACGAACGCCGCGCCCTCAAGCGTCGCGCCGCCCGCGCGCGCCGCGCGTCCTGATCAGGCACCTCGCGCCTCGTCGCTGCCGCCTTCGTCCGCCGCGCGTTAGCGATTCCCTTCGAGCCGATCGCATCCGCCCGGCGGTCGTGATCGCCTAACGGTTCTTCATCCACCGGAACGGCATGTCGATCGTGACCTCCGTGCCGTTGCCGACCACGGTGTGCCAGTCGATCGTGCCGCCCAGTTCGCCCTGGATGAGGGTGCGTACGATCTGCGTGCCGAGTCCGGAACCGACTTTGCCCTCGGGGAGTCCTGCTCCGTTGTCGCGCACGACGACCGTGAGCCGCTCGTCGTTGCGCTGAGCCTCGATCTCGACGCTACCCTCGAGGCCGTTGAGCCCGTGCTCGACGGCGTTCGTCACGAGTTCGGTGAGGGCGAGCGCGAGCGGCGTCGCGTACTCGCTCGGGAGGACACCGAACGCCCCCGTCTTCCGCGGGTGGGCGGTCGTGTTGTGCGCTGAGGCGACCTCGGCGACGAGCATGAGCACGCGATCGAAGACCTCGTCGAAATCGACGTCCTGTGTCAGTCCCTCCGACAGCGTGTCGTGGACGACCGCGATCGCCGCGACGCGCCGCATGGCTTGCGAGAGGGCGTCACGTGCCTCGTCGGTGTGGGATCGCCGGGACTGGATGCGCAAGAGCGACGCGACGGTCTGCAGGTTGTTCTTCACCCGGTGGTGGATCTCGCGGATGGTCGCGTCCTTCGTCAGGAGCTCGCGTTCCTGGTGCCGCTGCTCGGAGACGTCCCTGCACAGCACGATCGCGCCCGTGCGCGTGCCGTGGTGTCGGAGCGGGATCGCGCGCAACGACACCGTGACCCCGCGCGCCTCGATGTCCGTCCGCCAGGGCGCCCTCCCCGTGACGACGAGCGGCAACGACTCGTCCACGAGGTCCTCCGACGGGAGGATCCGCGTCGTGACCTCGGCGAGCGACTCGCCCTCGAGTTCTTCGACGAAACCCATGCGGTTGAACGCCGAGAGGGCGTTCGGGCTCGCGAACGTCGTGGTGCCTTCGACGTCGAGCCGGATGAGGCCGTCAGACGCGCGCGGCGCTCCGCGGCGCGGGCCGGCCGGCGCCGACAGATCGGGGAAGTCGCCGGCGGCGATCATGGTGAACAGTTCGCCGGCGAGTGCGTTGAACGTCAACTCCTGACGGCTCGGGGTGCGCGCCTCACCGAGGTTCGTGTGCCGTGTGAGGACGGCGATCGGCGCGTCCGTCGTCTCCGGGTGCGACGAGCGCAAGCGCCTCAGGACGGGAACCGCGCGCACTCGTGTCGGCGTCTCCTCGTACCAGTCGGGAGCGGACGAGTCGACGATGATCCCGGTCTCGAACGCCTCGGTGACCTGGCTCCGCCACTGCTGCTTGATGCGCTGGCCGACGAAGTCGCGATAGAACAGGGTCGCCGCACTCGACGGACGGTAGTGGGCGACGGCGACGAAGCTGTCGTCGGTCGTCGGCACCCACAGCACGATGTCCGCGAACGCGAGATCGGCGAGCAGTTGGGCGTCCTGCACGAGCATGTGCAGCCAGTTGACGTCGTCCTCCCCCGAACGGCCCTGGGCGAGTACCAAATCACTGAGCGTCGACACGGTCCCAGTCTAGGCCGAGCGCTTCCGGCGGAACGGCGTGCCCCACGACGTCCGTTGCCGCTCCCCCGCGTGCGCGAGCCGAGCGGCGCGGCGCCCCTCGGTCGGCGGCTCGGACGCCGTGATCAGGTGAGCTCGTGCATAGCGACGGAGTTCGGCGATCGCCGGCGACCGCGGTGAGACCTCCCCCATCGGACGCGCCTCGAGGAGCGCGGCATCGGCCGTCCGGGAATCGTTCGGGACCAGCACCGCGTCATCGACACCGGCGAACCGCCGGAGAGTCGTCAGGAGCTGGTGTCCGGCCCCGACGCCGACGGTCGACGACCTCACCCGGTTCATCACGACGTCGACCGTCGTCGGACCGACCACCTCGCGCAGATCGGCGTGTGCCCGGATGAACCGACTCACGCCGATCGGGTCGGCCCCGCCGACCGCGACAACACGATCGGCGGCCCGGAGAGAGGCGACCGTCGCCGCGTTCCGACGGGGCGCGAAGAGGTCGCTCGACAGCTCCTCGTCGTCCTCGAGGGAGAACCCGACATCGACGACGACGTGGTCGACCCACGAGCGGCACGCGGCGAGGGTCGTCGTCATCCGGTCGGCGGAGAGCTCGGGCCAGCGCGAGGCACGGGTGATCCCGGTGAGCACGGCGAAACGACCGTCGTCGACGGGATGTTCCCGTGCGACCCTGTCGAGCTCGGCAGGCGTGAGGGCGTCGTGTCCGGCGAGCCGACACGCGGCCGCGAGCCCCGGCGCCTCGTCGAGCATCCCGAGCGCCGGGGCGATGGATGCTCCCACGGTGTCGGCGTCCACGAGGGCGACGGTAGCTCCCGTGCGTGCGAGTTCGTGGGCGATCGTGACGGCGATGGTCGTGCGACCCGGAGCACCGCTCGGCCCCCAGACGGCGACGATGCCGCCGGCTCTCGCGCGGGACCGCGCCGCGACGGAACCGCCGACGACGACCTCGTCGAGATCGTCGATCGGGGCGTCGACCGATATGACGTCGTAGACGCCGAGCGAGGCCGCCATGCGGCGGGACACCTCGCCGTCGAGGAGAGCGACGAGCCGCACACCGGCCTCGTCGCACGCCGTCAGGACATCACGCGTCAGCCGATCCCCGTCTGCCGTGACCACGAGGACGTCCGGGAGCAGCGGACCGATGAGGGACGCGACGTCGTCACCCTCGCTGAAGCGGGCGACGAGGTCATGGCCCCGCTCGACGAGCGCACCCACCACGGCGTCCTCGAGCCGGCGAGCTACGGCGAACGCGATCCTCATTCCGTCCCTCCGTCGACGGGCACGAGAGTGAGCGAATCACCGGCCGCCGTGGCGGCGAGGAGCACGGCGACGGCTCCGTCCGGGACGGACAGCTCCACCGATACCTCCGAGGACCCGGCCACGAGGCTCTCCTCCTTCACGATCCGCATGACGAGCGCTCCCGAGACGAGCACCGACGGCGGAGCCCCCACGGCCTCGTCGCCGTCTCCCGTGCTCGAGGTCCACACATCCACCTCCCGCCCCTCCGTGACCCGTTCGGCGAGTTCTCCCGCGACCGTCACGACGACCGGCGCTCGCGCGAGATCATGCGATGACGACAGCGCCTCCCGTGGCATGAGTTCGCCTGCGAGGACCGTCCGCGTGGCCACGAGCCCGTCGCCGAGACTGCCGGGAGCAGCGTAGAGATCGCCCGCCCGCCCGAGCGACACCTGTTCGACGACGAAGTCGTCCTTCCCGACGGCGTCACCCGCGACGATGGTGGAGGCCGCGGCGTACACGGGAACCGATCGGTCGGCTGCGGCGACGACGGCCCAGACGCCGCCGATCGACGCCGCGACGAGGACGATGCCGACCAGGAGTCGGACGTCGACGGATCGCGGAAACCGTCTTCTCTTCGGTGGTCGCGCACTCATGATTCCGGTCCCCCGTCCCGGCACGTCCCCCGCGCCGGAGCCATCGTGCCAAGGGCCGGTCCTGCGGGCCGAATGTTATCCACAAGCCCCGCCTCGTGCGGCCCACCGCTCCATACTGGGAGGCATGGACCAGGTATCCCCAGACTCGATCGGTCGATTCCTGACCGTCGTCGATGCCTCGGAGATCCTGAACATCTCGTCCGAGGAGGTGCTCGAACTCGTCAGGACGGCGGAGCTTCCGGCCATCCGCGTGGGACGCCCTCGGCGCTGGCGGATCGAACGAACGGCGCTCGAGGGTTTCATCGCCGGCAAGTACGAGGAGTCGAGGCGCATGGGACTCTGGCGCGAGATCGCGAACGCGAGCGTCGTGGACATCGCCGACTCGCGCGACGCCTCGGCCCTCCGACGCTGAGGTCCGGACCGCCCTCCGCTTCCCCAGCGGCCGACCGGGATGCGGCGCGTCGGTGGACGACGTCAGAGCATGACCCGCCGCACCGCGGCGAAGGGAAGAATCAGCACATCGGTCACGTTCCGCTGCCGCCGGGCCTCGCCGAGCGCGTGGACCGCGAGGTCGAGATGGTCGCGCCCCACCCGGTCGATCGTCCCGGTCCGCACTCCCCCGGTCGTGTGAATCTCGGTCGTCACCCGGCGTCGACAGAGGTCGCGGAGGACGAACGCGAACCCGATGCGGTCGGACACCCGGGGGGCTCCGGCCGTCGGCAGGACCCCGAGGCTTCTGGCGACTTCTGACGGCGGGATGACGACGCCCGTCATCGCCGCGACGGGGATGATGCATCCTCGTGACCGCGTTCCGGCCACGGCTGTCTCACCCGACACCCAGTCGCGACCGATCGTCGTCGGCCGAACGACGAGGCGTTCCGAGCCGAGCTCGAGGGTGATGGTGGCGCTGCCGCGCGAACCGAGGGTGAGCGCTTCGACCCGTTCACGAAGGAGCAGCCGGCCGATCCGGACCCGCTCCTCGTCGGCTCGCTCGTCGCGCTCCTCCGCGTCGCGCTCGTGCTCGAGCTGACTCTCGAGGTCGTCGAACAGGTCGTCCCATCGCATCGATCCCCTCCCCTCCCCTCCCACGCCCTGGTCAGGCTACCGACGGCGGTGATCGAGGCGGGGCCCTTCTCCCCAAGCGGCTCCGGGTCGATGCCGACCCCCCGATACGGGGAGAGGGGGGACCATTGTCGCCCCTCGAGCCCGTCGGTATATTCTCCACAGGCCCGAGCCGGGCTCTGCAGGGAGGGTCTGGCTCATACGCTAGCGTGGGCCGCAGCACCCCCGAACGGGGGGCGAAAGTTGATGCAGACGCGCGCCGATTTGGGGGGCGAGGCGCTGCCACCGGTTGAGCGACGGTCGCACGATCGCCACTCGCCGGACCCCGCCATGCGGGGACTGTCTCTTCACGCACATCGAGCCCGCGGTCCTTCCCGACACGCCAGACAGCCACATCGACTCCAGAGGAGCGCCGACGCACTCCCGCACCCGTGCGGAGCGTACGGTCCTACCCCGACGAGCTGCCGAGCAGCCTCTTCAGGGTGCTCCCCAACGACCATCGACGCCCCCGAGGCGCGAGGTCGGCCGGATCGATCGCGGCTGATCGGCGCCGATCGGCGGCTCGCGGGCATCCGGAAATCGGGATCCTGCATGTCATCTGCATCATCTGCCCGCTCGTCGGGCCTCCGACCACCGGTGTCTCCCGTCGCGCCCGCGACCGGCTCCGCCGCTCCATCCGCTCGCCCTCGTCGCGGCGAGCCATTCGACATCGACCGCTTCTTCGGACGCCAGTCGACGCCGTCCTCGGAGCTGCCCGACCCGGCTCCGCTCCTCGAGAACCTGGCCCGTTGCGTCGTGGAGGTGCTGGCCGGTGCTCGAGAACTCGAGCAACTCGCTCGATGGGTCAATGAGGACGTCTACCGCACCATCCTGCGCCGGTCGCTCCTCGCGAAGCGCGCCCGATCCCTCTCAGGCACACCCATCGCGCGTCCCGTCCTCCGCATCGGCAGCGTCATCGCCACGAGCCCTCGTGACGGCATCGTCGAGGGTGTCGTCGTCGCACATTCACGGCGCCGCAGCCGAGCGATCGCGATCCGCCTCGAGGGCGTCGACCGCCGGTGGCGAGCAGTCGCCATCCACGTGCTGTAGCGGTATACACGTGCTGTAGAGCCATTCACGTGCTCGAGGGGGCGGGCGAGGATCCGATCCAGGGCGACACCATCAAGCGACCCCTCCACCGCCGCGGCGCTCGCGTCGAACGGCCGCCGACGACGAAGCGGTGGCCCCGAGAGGGACCACCGCTTCGTCGTCGGCTGCGAACCGCTACTTGCCCTTGCGATCGCTCGCGCGCCGTTGGGCGCGGTTACCCGTCGCCGCTGCGCCGTCGTCGCCCTGCGACTGGCCGAACGCACCTCGGGCAGCCGGCTGGGACTTCTGCGGCTGACGCTTCTGACCGGGGCGCTGAGCCTGCTGAGCGGGCTGCGCAGCGGGGGCCGCTCCGGCCGCGGTGGCCTTCGCGGCCGCCTGACGCGCTCGATTCGTCGCGTTCTTCTCGATCTGGCCGCGCTGGTTACGGACCTCGACGTCGCCGCCCTCGTTCGCGGCGGAGTAGCTGAGCTTCTCCTCCTCGCCCTCCGGTCGCGCGAGCCCCTTCGCGGAGATCGACGCGCCGACCTCGTCGGTGTCCGCGCTCTTGACCTCGACCTCGAGGTTGAACAGGTAGCCGACCGATTCCTCGCGGATCTGCCCCATCATCTGCTGGAACATGGCGTAGCCCTCTCGCTGGTACTCCACCAGCGGGTCGCGCTGCGCCATGGCGCGCAGACCGATGCCGTCCTTGAGGTAGTCCATCTCGTAGAGGTGGTCGCGCCAGCGGCGGTCGATCACCTGAAGCACGACCCGGCGCTCGAGTTCGCGCATGGCGGGAGAACCGAGCTGCTCCTCGCGACGCTCGTAGGCGAGCTTCGCGTCCGAGAGGATCTCTCGACGCAGGAAGTCACGGTTGAGCCGACCGCGGGTCGACGCCTCCTGGACGACCTCGTCGATCGTGAGACCGATCGGGTACAGCGTCTTGAGCTCGACCCAGAGGGCGTCGAGGTCCCACTCCTCGCTCGAGCCCTCGGCGAGGTGCTGGTCGAGGACCTCGTCGATCACTCCCTCGAGGAACTTCTGAGTCCGCTCGTGCAGGTCGTCGCCCTCGAGAATGTGGCGGCGGTCGGCGTAGATCGCCTCGCGCTGACGGTTGAGGACGTCGTCGTACTTGAGCACGTTCTTGCGGATCTCGGCGTTGCGCGACTCGACCTGACCCTGGGCCGATCGGATCGCCCGGCTCACGACCTTCGATTCGATCGCGACGTCGTCCGGCACTCCGCGGCCCATGATGCTCTCGGCCGCTCCCGAGTTGAACAGTCGCATGAGGTCGTCGGTGAGCGACAGGTAGAACCGGCTCTCGCCCGGGTCACCCTGGCGGCCGGATCGACCGCGGAGCTGGTTGTCGATGCGCCGCGACTCGTGGCGCTCCGTGCCGAGCACGTAGAGTCCGCCGGCATCGCGCACCTTCTCGGCCTCCTCCTCGACCTCCGCCTTGACTCGGGCGAACACGTCGTCCCACGCGGCCTCGTACTCGTCGGGCGTCTCGGTGGGCGAGAGGCCCTTCTGGCTCATCTCCTGGACGGCGAGGAACTCGGCGTTGCCGCCGAGCATGACGTCGGTTCCACGACCGGCCATGTTGGTGGCGACGGTGACCGAACCGAGACGACCTGCCTGGGCGACGATCGCGGCCTCACGAGCGTGGTTCTTCGCGTTGAGGACCTCGTGCCGGATGCCCTTCTTCGCGAGCAGGCGCGAGAGGTACTCCGACTTCTCGACGCTCGTGGTTCCGACGAGGACGGGCTGGCCCTTCTCGTGCCGCGTGACGATGTCCTCGACGACCTGCGCGAACTTCGACTCCTCGTTCTTGTAGACGAGGTCCGACTGGTCGATGCGCTTCATCGGCTTGTTCGTGGGGATCGGGACGACGCCGAGCTTGTACGTCGACATGAACTCGGCCGCCTCGGTCTCGGCCGTACCGGTCATGCCGGAGAGCTTGTCGTAGAGACGGAAGTAGTTCTGGAGCGTCACGGTGGCGAGGGTCTGGTTCTCGGCCTTGACCGTCACGCCCTCCTTCGCCTCGATGGCCTGGTGCACGCCCTCGTTGTACCGGCGGCCCACGAGGATTCGGCCCGTGTGCTCGTCGACGATCATGACCTCGCCGTTCATGACGACGTAGTCCTTGTCGCGCTTGAAGAGCGCCTTCGCCTTGATGGCGTTGTTGAGGAAGGAGATGAGCGGCGTGTTCGCCGACTCGTACAGGTTGTCGATGCCGAGATGGTCCTCGACCTTCTCGATGCCCGCCTCGAGCACGCCGACGGTGCGCTTCTTCTCGTCGACCTCGTAGTCGACGCCCTCGATGAGGCGCGTCGCGATCTTCGCGAACTCCGTGAACCAGCGGTTCGCCTCGCCCGACGCGGGACCCGAGATGATGAGCGGCGTGCGCGCCTCGTCGATGAGGATCGAGTCGACCTCGTCGACGATCGCGTAGAAGTGGCCGCGCTGGACCATGTCCTTCGACTGCCACGCCATGTTGTCGCGCAAGTAGTCGAAGCCGAACTCGTTGTTCGTGCCGTAGGTGATGTCGGCGGCGTACTGCTCGCGGCGCTGCGCGGGGTTCTGACCGGAGACGATGACGCCCGTCGTCATGCCGAGCGCACGGAAGACACGACCCATGAGCTCGGACTGGTACGTGGCGAGGAAGTCGTTGACCGTGACGATGTGCACGCCCTTGCCGGCGATCGCGTTGAGGTAGGCCGGCAGGGTCGCGACGAGGGTCTTGCCCTCACCGGTCCGCATCTCGGCGATGTTGCCGAGGTGGAGCGCGGCGCCACCCATGATCTGCACGTCGAAGGGGCGCATGCCGAGCGTGCGCTTGGCCGCCTCGCGGACGGCCGCGAAGGCCTCGGGCAGGAGGTCGTCGAGCGACTCGCCCTTCTCGTACCGCTCACGCAGCTCGACGGTCTCGTTGCGGAGGTCGTCGTCGCTGAGGCCGGTGAAGTCGTCCTCGAGCGAGTTGACCGTCTTCGAGATGTTCTGCAGTCGTCGAAGGATTCGGCCTTCGCCGACTCTGAGGACCTTTTCCAGTACTGAGGCCACGGACATACTCCACTCGTGCGTCGTCGACATCGACCTCTATCGTCGGCCGGTGCATGTTCTCGGGCAGGGCTTCGCCCCGCACCGTCCCATGCTAGTCCGGGCGGCTCACCGCACGCTGAAAGTCGTCGGATCCCTGTGCCGGTCGGACCGCCCGTCCCAGGGCGCACACCGGCCGGATCCGCTTCAGCGCCGACCGAGGATCTCGTCCTCGACCGCTCCCCCATAACCCTCGGTCGCGGGGTCGCCGTGGAGGCCTCCCGACATCGCGTACTCCTCCTCCGGCGACAGCACCAGGTTGCGTCGGCCGAAGAATGCGAACAGGACGAGCGCGACGACGTAGACGACGATCGCGGCGATGATCGCGGGCGTGTAGGCGGGGTTGAGGTTCTCCCCCATCCAGATGACGAACGCGAGCACGCCCGCGACGATGGCGCCAGGGACGCCGAAGACGCTGCGGAACGGTCGCCGGGCGTTCGGGAAGCGCCGACGCAGGATCACGTAGGAGACCATCTGCAGCATGTAGGCGATGACCGCCCCCCACACGGCGATATTGAGGACGATGCCGCCTGCCGTCGCTCCGCCGTATTCCGCGAGGAAGAGCGAGAGGAAGCCGACGACGGCTCCGGCGATGAGCGCGACGTACGGCGTCTGGCGCGCTCCCGTGAGGGAGAGGAACTTCGGGTAGTAGCCGGCGCGGGAGAGGGAGTAGACGTTCCGACCGTAGGCGAACATGATGCCCTGGAGCGAGGCGAGGAGGCCGATGAGCGCGAACGCGGAGAGGACGGCCGCGAGCTCGGCGGGGATGACCGAGCGGAAACCCTCGAGAAGGGGCTCGAGCGAACCGGCTGTCGCCTCGGCTCCGAGGACGCCCGGGTTGAGGAGCAGCACGGTGCCACCCGTCACGATGAGTGTCACGAATCCCCAGATGCTCGCGCGTGGGATGTCCTTCTCGGGGTCGTGCGCCTCCTCGGCCACGAGCGGGAGCTCCTCGATACCCAGGAAGAACCACATCGCGAAGGGCATCGCGGCGATCACGGCCCAGAATCCGAACGGGAGGAAGGCCGAACCGCCCTCCTGCGCTGGCTGGTCGAAGAGGTTGGCGACGTCGAAGGCCCCGGATGTCAGCGAGAGGACCGCGAAGACGAGGAGGATGCCGAGGGAGATGATCGCGACGATGATCGCGAACCGGAACGACGTGTTGGCCCCGATGGAGTTGAGCCCGACGAAGATCGCGTAGAGGACGAGCCACCAGACCCACATCATCGACTGCTCCTGAAGGCTCACGCCGACGAGGGTGTCGAGGATCTGATCGGCGTACTGCGCGGAGAAGTAGGTGACGACGGCGGTCGTCATGACGTATTCGATCGTCTCGGCGAAACCCGTGACGAAGCCTCCCCACGGTCCCATCGCGGCGCGGGCGAAGGAGTAGGCGCCGCCCGTGTGGGGCATCGCGGCCGCCATCTCCGCGATGCTGTTGATCATGAGCAGGAACATGACGATGACGAGACCGAAGGCGATGACGAGCCCGCCCCATCCCGCGACCGCGAGTCCGCCGTTCCAGCCGGAGAAGTCGCCGGAGATGACGGCGGCGATGCCGATGCCCCAGATCCCCCAGAAACCCGCGGTGCGCTTGAGGCTGCGCTTCTCGAAGTAGCCGGCTTCCGCCTGACTGTAGGTGACGCCGGAGACGCTCACTTTGTCTGCTGCGGCCATCTGGTCCTCTTTCTCTTCGTCGGCGGGGAGCACTGCGGTGGAGCGGAGGCGGAGCGGTTGAGCGAGAGACTATTCCTTGATTGGTACCGCCGACCAACCTTTAGATGTAAACATCCTGTAACAGAAGGGGCACGGGGCCGTGCCTCAGTGTGCTTCAATGAACGCCAACCGACCTTTACCGCGGGAGCAGCCATGACGACAGGCAATCTCACCCTCGAGCGCCTCACGGCGTTGACCGAGAGAGGCGAGATCGACACCGTCGTGGTCGCTTTCACCGACATGCAGGGCCGACTCGTCGGCAAGCGCGTCTCGGCGCGACTGTTCGTCGAGGAGGTCGCGACGCACGGCGCCGAATGCTGCAACTACCTCCTCGCCGTCGACGTCGAGATGAACACTGTGGGCGGCTACAGCATGTCGAGCTGGGAGACCGGCTACGGCGACATGGCGATGATCCCGGATCTCGACACCTTGCGTCTGGCACCGTGGCTTCCCGGCACGGCCATCGTGACGGCGGACCTGCACTGGCTCGACGAACGACCCGTCGAACAGTCCCCGCGCCGCATCCTCGCGCGCCAGATCGCGCGGCTCGCGGAACGCGGGCTCGTGCCCTACGTGGGCACCGAACTCGAATTCATCGTCTTCGACGACGGCTACCGCGACGCCTGGAAGCGCGGCTACCGCGACCTCACGCCGGCGAGCGACTACAACGTGGACTACGCTCTCCACGCCTCCACGCGGATGGAACCGCTGCTCCGCGACATCCGCGTGAGCATGGACGGGGCCGGCATGTACTGCGAGGGCGTCAAGGGCGAGTGCAACCTCGGCCAGCAGGAGATCGCCTTCCGCTACACGGGCGCCATGGCGACGTGCGACAACCATTCCGTCTACAAGAACGGGGCGAAGGAGATCGCGGACGCCCACGGCAAGAGCATCACCTTCATGGCCAAGTTCAACGAGCGCGAAGGCAACAGCTGCCATGTCCACCTCTCGCTCCGCGGCACCGACGGAGCGTTCGTCTTCGCGGACGCCGGAGCGGCCGACGGGATGTCCGCCATGTTCCGGCACTTCGTCGCCGGTCAGCTCGCGACCCTGCGGGAGCTGACCCTCTTCCTCGCACCCAACATCAACTCCTACAAGCGGTTCGCCGACGGGAGCTTCGCCCCCACCGCCGTCGCGTGGGGCTTCGACAACCGCACCTGTGCGGTTCGCGTCGTCGGGCACGGGCCGTCGATGCGGATGGAGAACCGCGTGCCGGGCGGTGACGTCAATCAGTACCTCGCCGTCGCGGCGCTCATCGCCGGAGGACTGCACGGGATCGACCAGCAGCTCGAGCTCGGTGAGCCCCTCGCGGGCAACGCGTACGAGAGCGACGCCGACCGGGTGCCGTCGACGCTGCGGGATGCCGCTGCACTCTTCGGCGCCTCCTCCGTGGCTCGAGAGGCGTTCGGCGACGACGTCGTCGAACACTACCTGAACGCCGCTCGCGTCGAGCAGACCGCCTTCGACGCCGCCGTCACCGACTGGGAGAGGGTCCGTGGGTTCGAACGACTCTGAGCGATACCGTCCCGTCGTCGGGATGACGACGTACCTCGAGCAGTCGACGACGGGGGTGTGGGACGTTCCGGCGTCATTTCTGCCGAACGTCTACATCGAGGCGATCACGCGCGCGGGCGGCACCGTCGTGCTGCTGCCGCCGCAACCGTCGAGCACGGCGGTCGCCCACCGCGTACTCGCGGGTCTCGACGCTCTCGTTCTCACGGGCGGGAAGGACATCGAGTCGGCGCGCTACGGGCAGACCCCCCACCCGGACTCCGACGAGCCACGGCCGGATCGCGACGCGTGGGAGTTCGACCTGCTGGAGGGGGCGCTCGATCGCGATCTCCCCGTGCTCGGGATCTGTCGCGGCGCGCAAGTCCTCAACGTCCTTCGAGGAGGGACGCTCCACCAGCACCTTCCGGACATCGTGGGCGACGACCGCTACCAGCGGGGCGGCGGCATCTTCTCTCAAGCCGAGGTGTCGGTGCAGGAGGAGACCGCCCTCGCGGGCATCGTGGGCCCGCGCGTCGCCGTGAAGCTCTACCACCATCAGGCGGTCGACCGGCTGGGTGACGGCCTCGTCGCGAGCGCCCACACGAGCGACGGCATCGTCGAGGCCGTCGAGCTGCCCGGCGCCTCCTTCGTCGTGGCCGTGCAGTGGCACCCCGAGGAGGACCTCGACGACCTCCGCCTCTTCGAAGCCGTCGTCGAGGCCGCGCGGGTCGGCGCGGACCGTCGTGCCGACGACCGACGCACGACAGAAGGAGTACCGGCATGACGACGACGAGCCTCGTCGACCCCTCGACGGGCGCACCGTTCGTCGAACTGGAACTCGCGGACGTCGAACAGACCGACGCCGCCGTCGCTCGCGCAGTCGTGGCCCAGCGCGGTTGGGCGCGGCTCGCGCCGGGCGGCCGCGCGGAGGTCCTCCGTGCGTTCGCCGCGACAGTCGACGGCGCCGTCGAGGAGCTCGCGCAACTCGAGGCGCGCAACTCGGGCCACCCCATCTCTCAAGCGCGCTGGGAGGCAGGGCACGTCCGCGATGTGCTCCAGTACTACGCGGCAGCACCCGAGCGCCTCGCCGGAGCGCAGATCCCCGTCGCTGGCGGCCTCGACATCACCTTCCACGAGCCGATCGGCGTCGTCGGGGTCATCACCCCCTGGAACTTCCCCATGACGATCGCGTCGTGGGCCTTCGCCCCCGCGCTCGCAGCCGGGAACGCCGTCGTCCTCAAACCGGCCGAATGGACGCCGCTCACCTCGCTGCGCCTCGCCGAGCTCGGCATCGCGGCGGGACTGCCCGCCGACCTCTTCCAGGTCCTCCCCGGGCTCGGGTCGGTCGTCGGCGACAGGCTCGTCACGCACCCGAACGTTCGGAAGATCGTCTTCACGGGCTCGACGGCGACGGGCAAGACCATCATGGCGAGAGCCGCGGAGAACGTGAAACGGGTGACCCTCGAGCTCGGCGGGAAGAGCGCGAACATCGTCTTCGCCGACTCCGATCTCGAGCGGGCGGCGGCGACGGCGCCATCCGGCGTCTTCGAGAACGCCGGCCAGGACTGCTGCGCCCGCAGCCGCATCCTCGTCGAACGGCGTGTGTTCGACCGCTTCCTCGAGTTGCTCGAACCCGCGGTCCGGGCCGTCGTGGTGGGCGATCCATTCGACCCCGATACCGAGATGGGTCCGCTCGTGTCCCGTGCGCACCTCACGAAGGTCGCCGGCTACGTCCCCGACGACGACGCTGTGGCGTTCCGCGGCTCGGCGCCGACCGGGGAGGGCTTCTGGTTCCCACCGACGGTCCTGACCCCTGGACGGACGGACCGCGCTTTCCGGGAGGAGATCTTCGGCCCCGTGGTCTCCGTCGTGCCGTTCGACGACGAAGCGGACGCGATCGCCCTCGCGAACGCGACCGACTACGGCCTGTCCGGATCGATCTGGACGCGCGATCTGTCGCGGGCCGTCCGGGTCTCGCGCGCCGTCGAATCCGGGAACCTGTCCGTGAATTCGCACTCGTCCGTGCGCTACACGACGCCGTTCGGCGGCTTCAAGCAATCGGGGCTCGGGCGCGAGCTCGGTCCCGACGCGCCCCTCGCCTTCACTGAAACGAAGAACGTGTTCTTCGCCATCGACGACGCACCGGAGGAGAACCGATGACCGTGACCCCGATCGATCTCACACGACGGCTCGGCGGCCGCATCGCCGTCGTCACGGGTGGAGGAAGCGGCATCGGGCTCGCCACCGCGCGCCGATTCGCCGCCGAAGGCGCCACCGTCGTGATCGCCGACCTCGACGATCGAGCGGGATCGGCGGCGGCCGACGAAGTCGACGGCCACTACCTGCACTGCGACGTCTCCGACCAGGACTCCGTCGACCACCTCTTCGACGAGACCGTCGAGCGGTTCGGCCGCCTGGACATCGCCTTCAACAACGCGGGGATCTCTCCTCCCGACGACGACTCGATCGAGACGACCGAGCTCCCCGCCTGGCAGCGGGTGCAGGACGTGAACCTCACCTCCGTGTACCTCTGCTCGCGCGCGGCGCTGCGCCACATGGTGCGACAGCGATCGGGATCCATCATCAACACGGCGTCCTTCGTCGCCGTCCTCGGATCGGCGACGTCGCAGATCTCGTACACGGCATCGAAGGGCGGGGTCCTCGCCCTCACGCGCGAACTCGGCGTGCAGTTCGCGCGCCAGGGCATCCGCGTCAACGCGCTGTGCCCGGGCCCCGTGAACACTCCTCTCCTCACCGAGCTCTTCGCGTCCGATCCGGAGCGCGCCGCCCGTCGCCTCGTCCACGTCCCGGTGGGCCGCTTCGCCGAACCGGAGGAGCTCGCCGCCGCCGTCGCGTTCCTCGCGAGCGACGACGCATCCTTCATCACGGCGTCGAGCTTCATGGTGGACGGCGGGATCGGGTCGGCCTACGTGACGCCCCTGTGACACCGACGGAACCCGACGGTGACGGAGCGGCGCGGAACACCACGGCGGGCGACGCGGTCCTCCGACCCGTTCATGAGCAGAACGCGTTCGAGGAGACCGTCAACAGGCTGCTCCAGACCATACGCCTCGGCCTCGTCGCACCCGGCGACGCGCTTCCCCCGGAGCGCGACCTCGCCGCTCGGCTCGCCGTGAGTCGCGACACGGTCCGCGACGCGATCAAGGAACTCGGCACCGCGGGCTACCTCGTGTCGCGCCGCGGCCGTTACGGCGGGACCTTCGTGTGCGATCCGCTCCCGGACCGGGCGCACGGGGTGGCGGGCTCCGACGATCCCGCGCGCCTCCGAGCGTCACCGGCGGAGATCGACGACGTGCTGGGGCTCCGGTCGATCCTCGAGGTGGGTGCCGCACGATCGGCCGCGTCTCGAGCGCTCACGGCGGCGGAGCGCGACCTGCTCTGGTCGAGCCTCACGGACACGCGGGCCGTGACGGGCGACGAGTACCGTCGACTCGACTCGCGGCTGCACCTCGTGATCGGAGAATTGACGGGATCACCATCGCTGCTCCCCCTCCTCGCGGAGAACCGGATGCGGGTGAACCTCCTGCTCGACGACATCCCCTTGCTCGATCGCAACATCCGGCACTCCGACGAACAGCACGAAGCGATCGTGATCGCGATCCTCACGGGTGATGCCGATGGCGCTGCCCGCGCCATGGCCGAGCACCTCGCGGGCTCAGCGGCGCTCCTCAGGGGGTTCCTCGGCTGACGCCGGTCTTCGACTCACGATACGTATAGGTCGTATATATTTACCGGGTATCCGAATCCGACCGACCGGAGCGCCATGACCGTCAGACAGAGCCTGCTCGCGATCCTCTCGATCGGACCGTGCTACGGGTACCAGTTGCGGGCGGAGTTCGACCGGCGGACCGGATCGACGTGGCCCCTCAACGTCGGACAGACCTACACGACGCTCGAGCGGCTCGAACGCGACGGGCTCGTCCGGCGCGGTGAGACCGACGCCGACGGCCACCTCTACTGGGAGATCACGGAGGCGGGACGGAAGTCCACGGTGTCCTGGCTCGACGAGCCGACGCTGCCGTCTCGCGGCGCCCGGGATGAGCTCGCGATCAAGGTCGCGATCGCCGCGACCCTCCCGGACTCCGACGTCGGAGCCGTCCTGCGCGCCCAGAGGACCGCGACGGAGGCTCGGCTCGAGCAGCTCCGCGCCGACGAGACGGGGACCGACGGGTCTGCAGCGTCGCTGTCGAGACGACTCGTGCGCGACGGCCTCGTCTTCGACGCCGAGGCGGAACTCGCGTGGCTCGACCACTGCCGACGGGTGCTCACCGAGACGCCGGCGCAGTCCATCCCGCTGGCGACGGAGAAGCCGCGGCGCGGGCGACCGGTGAAGGTCCGCTCCGTCTGAGGACCCCGCGACACGATGGTCGCGGGATCGCGGATACGACGACGGCGATGGCGCACTGCGTGCACCATCGCCGTCGGTCACTTCAGGCGGTCAGGCGCCCTTGGCCTTCGCCTTCGCTTCGTCGACCAGTTCGATGACGCCGTAGTCCCAGCCTTTGCGGCGGTAGACGACGCTCGGCTGATCGGTCCGCGCATCGATGAAGAGGAAGAAGTCGTGCCCGACCAGCTCCATGCGGTCGACGGCCTCGTCGACGGTCATCCACTCGGCGGGGAACTCCTTCTCGCGGATGACGACGGGGCTGTAGTCCTCCTCCTCGGCTTCCGCGTCACCGCCCGCGACGGGGACGGACCCGGTCTGTACCGCCGCGAGGACCTCGACGGGAGCGGCCTGCAGACCCGCGTTCACAAAGCCCTGCTCGCTCGCGGCGCGGAGCGGAGTGCGACCTCGCCCCCGATGCACCTTCTTCCGGTCCTTCGATCGTCTGACACGTTCGAGGATCTTCGCGATCGCGAGGTCGAAGGCGACATACTTGTCCGATCCGGATGCTTCGGCCCGCACGAGCGGTCCAGGGCCCACGAGAGTGAGCTCGACGCGGTCGTCCCCCGGCTTCCCGCTCTTGTCGTGGTGGCGGCTGACCTTGACGTCGAACGCGAGCGCGCGGTCCGCGAGATTACCGAGTTTCTCGGACTTCTCCTCGACGTAGTCCCGGAAGCGATCCGTGATCCCCAGTCCCAGACCGACGATGTTGGTTTCCACAGCGACCTCCCCGTTCTCGGCGTGCCGCCTGACGATTCGGACGGTTCTTCCACGCCGTGTCAATCGACACTAGCGCCGCTTCCGATTCTTGTCACGAGACTTCCGACCCACCTCTCAGACGCGCCGCGAGGCCCGTCGGCCACGCCGCGTGCGGGCGAGCACGGCGGCACCGATGACCTCTCCCCCGGCTTCGCGCACCGCTCTGACGGCCTCCGAAAGGGTCGCGCCGGTGGTCAGGACGTCGTCGACGATGAGCACCCTCCGACCTGCGATGGCGGGGGATCCGCGCATGGCGAACGCAAGGTTCCTCGCTCGGTCCGCGCGGCCGAGGCGCCGTTGGTCCTGCGGCTCCCGGACGAATCGCAGCATCGATTCGACGTCGACGCCGGCTCGACGCGCGAGGAGGTGCACGGGTCGATATCCCCTCCGCCGGAGGGACGAGCGCCGGACCGGGATCGCCACGACGCCGATCTCGTCCGATGTTCCGGCGTGAGACATCGCCGCGTCGATGCTCCGCCCGAGCGGCTCCGCCAGCACGGGCGCGACGCTCGTGCGACCGTCGTTCTTGAACGCGACGATGAGACGGGCGACGGCTCCGGCGTAGTCGACGGCCGACCACACGTCGATCCCCCCGACGGATTCGCATCGCACGCGTGGGACGCACTCCGCTCGACAGTCGGCGCAGACGACCTCGTCGGGGGCGCCGCAGCCCGGGCACGCTACCGGGAACACGACGGCGAGCGCATCACGGAGAGCGCGTGCGACGGACGACGGCAACGGAACGAGCATTCGCCGATGTTCCCGCCGCGGCGATCTCCCGGGGGTGCGTGCCGACGTCCCGGTGGACGACGAGCGGCCGACCGGGTCGGTGGGCGTCAGCCGAGTGACGCCAACTGGGTCGCGAGGACCTCCACGCCGGTCGCACGCGTCTGCCACCCGGATCCGCTCCGGACACGGATCTCCCCGGTGCCGAGCAGGGCGCGGATCTGCTGGGGCGTGTTGGCGCCGACGACGGTCGTCGCACCCGCGAGCGCCGGAGCGATCGTGCTGCTGGATCCGATCGTGTAGACCTCGATCTCGCCGTCGCCCTCGTCGTCCTCGGTGAGCGCCGCGACCGACCGGTCGTCCACCCACGTCACCGCCACGGGGCTGTTGGTCGTCTCGTCGAGCTCGTACAGGTCGCCGATCACGGTGGGCGGCCCTGTCGGTTCTGAGCGCGTGACCGCGGCGACGACGAGCCGGGTCGTCGACGCCGTCGTGACGAGCGCCGCGACGCGTGTCCCGTCTCGGGAGACCTGGAGCGACGAGATGCTCGACGCCTCCGGCCAGGGCGTCGCGACCTCCGTCGAGCTGCCGTCGCGACGGAAGGCCAGCACGGCCCCGGGGTCGTCGCTCGGCACGCTCCAGGTGTACCCGAAGGGATCGACCGTCGGAGGCAGGAGACCGCCGCGGCCGTCGACCCGGAGGGGGTCGTCCCCTGTCGAGGGAACGATGAAGACGCCGTCTGGCGTGAGCGCCGCGGCGAACGCGAGGCCGACACCGACCGACACGGCTGAGGGCGCGAGGCCTTCGACAGCAGGCGACAGTCCATCGATCCGCTCGACCACGTCGCCCGAGAGGAATCCGAAGCCGTCCTCGGCGAGGACGAGGGCACGGGCATCCACGCGCGGCGACGGCACCGTCAACGTGTCGATCGAGACGACCGCTCCCTGCGAGGAGATGCTGTCGGGTCCGAGGGTACCGATCCCGGTGAGGCTCGCTGCCAGTTGCGCCCGCATCCTCGATTGCGCGACGGCGTTCTCTCCCGTGAACCCCCCGGAGAAGTCCATCCGTACGACGTCTCCGTCGACCGTCACGGATTGCGTCGACAGCGCCGTGCCGTCGGGGAACGCCGTCCTCACGCCGCCGCTCAACCAGGGCGACGGCCCGTCGAGGAGCTCTTTCACCACGGTCGTCGCCGTCGACGCCCGCGTCGGGAACCATCGCAGATCGGGCACGAGGTAGGTCCAGGTGGGGTCGAAGAACATGAGGGCGTACGTGCCGAAGACCGTCGTGAAGGTGCTCGCGTCGAGGACGATGCCGTCGGGGGCCGAGCTGATGCGCCACTCCCCGTCGACCTCCTCGAACCCGTAGGTCAGCACGACGGGGTTGTCCGACGGGTTCCGCTCGTACACGCCGTTCGCGTCCACCTGCGCGTCGGGGAAGACGCTCAACAACTGCACGGCGTCCCCCTCCGCCTGGAACCGACGTTCCGCCGAGGCGTCGACGAGCACGCTCACGTCCGGCTGCCATTCGCGCTCGATCCGCGGGGCCAGGTACTCCCGCGCGACGGCGTAGTTGTTCTGGGGTCCGGATGCCGCGGCGATGAAGCCCCTCAACACCTGCTCTGGCGTCGACCCGGGCTGAGGGCCGCTCGGGATGAACGTGATGTCGAGGCCGTCGTCCGCCGTGACCGGCTGGCCCTCCTGGACCTGACCGCTCCGCGGGATCCCCGCGCACCCGGCGCACACGATCACGAGGAACGCGGCGAGGATCGTTGCGACGACGCGCTTCACGAGCCCACCTCTTTCGATGTCGACTGGACGGACAGGGACACGGGCGCCGTGCCGGGCGCATCGGCGTCGAGCGGGGGCAGCGGGATCGGGGAGTCGCCGAGCGGACCGCCGGGCGTGCGCGGGAGCGTCAAGCGGAAGAGGCTGCCCTCGCCCGGCCGTGACCAGACCTCGAGCGCACCACCGTGCAGCATCGTGTCGCTCAGCGCGATCGACAGGCCGAGGCCCGTGCCGCCGATCGTGCGCCGTCGTGACGGATCGGCGCGCCAGAAGCGGTCGAAGACGCGTTCGGCGTCGACCTCGGCCATGCCGAGGCCGTAATCGCGGACCCCGAGGGCGACGGCCGTCTCCGAGCTGTCGACCGAGACGACGATGGGACGGCCCTCCCCGTGCTCGATGGCATTGCCGACGAGGTTCCGCACGATGCGGCGGATGCGGCGGGGATCGACGTCGATCTCCGTGTAGCCGCCCGGCGCGACGAGGCGCAGGTCCGAGCCGTGCTGGCGGGCGAGCTCGCCGAGCTCGTCGACGGAGTCCTCGGCGAGTCTGGCGATGCTCGTGCGTTCGGTCTCGAGTTCCGCCGATCCGGCGTCGTACCGACTGATCTCGAGCAAATCGGCGAGCAGGAGTTCGAACCGCTCGACCTGTGTGTGCAGGAGCTCCGCCGTCCTCGCCGTCGCCGGCGGGAAATCGGAGCGTTGGTCGTACAGGACGTCGCCCGCGAGCCGGATCGTCGTGAGGGGCGTCCGGAGCTCGTGCGAGACGTCCGACACGAAGCGCTGCTGCACGAGCGAAAGCTCGGCGAGCTCCTTGATCCGGGACTGCAGGCTCTCCGCCATCGCGTTGAACGACCGGGCGAGAGTCGCGATCTCGTCCTCACCGCGGCGATCGATGCGCACTTCGAGCTCCCCCGCGGCGAGCCGCTCGCTCGTCTCGGCGGCGACGCGAATCGGGAGAACGACGATCCGCACCACCGCCCAGGCGACCGCACCGATGAGTGCGAGCAGGGCGAGTCCCGCGAAGAGCAGCGTGCGCTGCACGAACTGCAGCGTCTCCTCCTGATCGCTCAGGTCGTAGCCCATGTAGAGCTCGTAGTCGCCGGCACCCGGCACGGTGATTCGCTGACCGACGACGATCGCGGGCGAGCCGCCGCGGCTGTCGGAGAGTTCGACCGATTGCCACCACTGCCCGTCGGAGTTCTCCGCCACCTCCTCACGGAGGCCGGCCGAGATGACGCGGGTGTCGAGGCCGGGGCTTTCGAAGTCCTGAGGGGCCGCAGGGTCGAAGTCCTGACCGGGCACGCGGTACACGGTGATGAGGCGGGACGAGGAGACCGTCGCGATGTCGTTGCGGGCCGAGCCCATGACGCCGTCGAGGTTGACGGCCTCGCCCGTCTCGGCGGCATCGAACGTGCGCTGCGCCGCGAGCTGCGCTCGCGCGGAATCGACGAGGACCTGGTCGAGCCGCGACTGGAACAGGTCGTTCCCGATGCTGACCGACATGTAGGCGCCGGCGATGAACACCGCGAGACCCGTGAGGCCGAGCGTGACGACGACCGTCTTGAACTGCAGGGAACGGCGCCACGCCGCCGCGACCCTCCTCGGCAGGGAGCGGATCGAGCGGACGAGCCTCAGGGGGTCGGGACCGGCGTCGGACACGGTCTCACGCCGAGTCGGTTGCGCCCGCACGATAGCCGACGCCTCGCACGGTCATGACGATGCGCGGGTTGTCGGGGTCGAGCTCGACCTTGGCACGCAAGCGCTGCACGTGCACGTTCACGAGTCGGGTGTCGGCCTTGTAGTGGTAACCCCAGACCTGCTCGAGCAGCATCTCCCGCGTGAACACCTGCTGGGGCTTCGAGGCGAGCGTGAGGAGGAGGTCGAACTCGAGCGGCGTCAACGAGATGCGCGTCTGGCCCCGCATGACCTCGTGGGCGGCCACGTCGAGCGTCAGGTCGCCGATGCGCACGATGTCGCTCGACGACTCGGCCGCGGGGCGCAAGCGCGTCCGGATCCGGGCGACGAGCTCCTTCGGGTTGAAAGGCTTGACGATGTAGTCGTCGGCTCCAGACTCGAGTCCCCCGACGATGTCGGTCGTGTCGGATTTCGCCGTGAGCATGATGATCGGGACGCCCGACTCCTGGCGGATGAGCGAGCAGATCTCGATGCCGTCCATACCGGGGAGCATGAGGTCGAGGAGGACGAGGTCGGGCTTCTCCCGCTCGAAGGTCTCGACGGCGAGCGCACCGTCGGCGCAGAAGGCCGTGTCGAAGCCCTCGGTGCGCAGGACGATGCCGATCATCTCGGCGAGAGCCGTGTCGTCGTCGACGACCAGGATTCGTGCGCTCATGGGCCCCGTTCTCGTTTCTCACGCGGGCCGCGATGCCCGATCGCACCCGCGATATTCCCCCCAGAGTAGTCGAGGTACCAAATCGACGAGGCGTCACGACGCCGACCCGCCGTGTGCGCGCCCCTTTCCGTGTGAAAGCATGGGGCAACGGAATCTCACGGTGACTGCGGAAGGGTCTGTCCACATGGTCGAGGACGCGCGCGAGCGGGAGAACGCGGGGACGCCCCCGGAGAACGGGCCCACACCCGATGGCGGGGCCGCGGTCGCTCCCCAGCAGGGCCCCCCCGCGATGCCCTGGGCGGCTCCCGCCGCCGTTCCCCGACCGGCGGGTTCGCCGTGGAACGCCACGAACCCCGCAGGACAGCAGAGTCCCTCTGGCCAGCAGCCCCCGTACGGCCAGCAGCCCGCCTACGGCCAGCAGCCCGCCTACGGCCAGCAGCCCGCCTACGGCCAGCAGCCGACCTACGGCCAGCAGCCGACCTACGGCCAGCAGCCGACGTACGGGCAGCAGCCGACGTACGGGCAGCCCGCCTACGGACAGCCCGCCGGAGCACCGGCTTGGGCCGCGACCGCGGCGGGCGGGCCGTCCGCGGGATGGGCTCCGCCGCCGAAGCCCGGCCTCATCCCCTTGCGCCCGCTCGGATTCGGCACGCTGCTCGGCGCCCCGTTCCAGGCGCTCCGCCGGAACCCCAAGGCCACATTCGGCAGTGCGATCCTCGTTCAGGGGCTCGTGATCGTCGTCACGGTACTCGTCCTGGGCTCCGTCACGTGGTTCGTGACCGATCGCATCGCCTCGGCCGCTCCCGAGGACCGCGAGACGATCACGGCCGGATCGATCCTCGCGATCATCCTCGCCGCCCTCGTCCCCGTCGTGATCTCGGTGATCGGCACGGTCATGGTCCAGGGCGTCGTCGTCGCGGAGGTCGCGAGGGCGACGCTCGGCGAGAAGCTCACGCTCGGCCAGGTCTGGAAGGGCGCGCTCCCCCGACTCTGGGCCCTCGTCGGCTGGACACTCATCACGACCGTCGCGGTCGTGCTCGCGCTCGGGGCGGTCGTCGGCATCGTGTGGGCGATCATCGCGATCGGGACCGACTTCATCGGCCTCGGCATCGGCGTCGCGGTCCTCGCCGGTCTGGCGCTCGTCGTACTGTTCGCGTGGCTCTCGACGAAGCTCGCGATCGTGCCGAGCCTCATCGTCCTCGAACGCGCGCCCGTCTTCCGCGCGGTGTCGCGGTCGTGGTCGCTCACGGTCGGCTACTTCTGGCGGACCTTCGGCGTGCTCGCGCTCGTCGCCATCATCCTGAGCGCCGCCGGTCAGGTCGTGACGTTCCCCATCAGCATGATCATGGGCATCGGCGGCGTCCTCGTGGACCCCACCGGCAGCAGTGAGGGGACCGCCCTCGCGACGTTCGTCGTGACGTACATCCTCCTGCTCCTCGTCACCCTCGTCGTGACCGCCATCACCTCCGTCGTGCAGGCGGCGGCGATCGCGCTCGTCTACATCGACCTGCGCATGCGGAAAGAAGGGCTCGACCTCGAGCTGACGCGATTCGTGGAGGCGCGGCAGACGGGCGACGCGGGAGTGGAAGACCCCTTCCCCCTCGGTGCGCGTGAGCGGGTCGGCGGAGCCTGACCCTTGTCGCTCGGATTCCCGTGGACCGACGTTCCGGTCGACCCCTCAGCGCCCGACGCGCGGGAGCTCCTCCTGCGCGAGCTCTCCGACCCCGAGTACCAGGCGGCGCAGCCCACCCTCCTCGACCTCGTCGGCCAGGCGATCTCGGACTGGCTGCAATCACTCATCGTCCCGACGGATGGCTCCCTCGGCGGCATCGTGCCCGTCGTGATCGCCGTCCTCCTCGTCGTCGGCATCGTCGTGGCGTTCCTCGTCTGGGGCGTTCCGCGACTCAACCGGCGCAGCCGCGTGGATGACGGTCTCTTCGGGGCCGAGGAGCGGCGGTCGGCGGCCGAACTCCGACGGGACGCGGCGAGCGCCGCCGCTCGCGGCGACTACACCGCCGCCTCGCTCGACGCGTTCCGCGCGCTCGCGCGCGGCCTGCAGGAGCGCACCGTCATAACGATGCTCCCGGGGACCACGGCGCACGAGTTCGCGCGCCACGCCTCGAGCGCCTTCCCGGATCTGGGGAATGCTGTCCACTCGGCCTCCACCGGCTTCGACGCCGTGCGGTATGCGGGAGCGACTGGGACGGTGGAGCTCTACCGCTCCATCACCGACCTCGACGCGACCGCCTCACGACGCTCTCCCGTCTTCGCCGACGCCCCGGACGGGGCGCCGGTATGAGCATGACCGACACGCGGGCTCCCGAGATCGGCGAGGACGCCGTCATCACCCCGCGGTTCCGCACGCGGCTGCGCCGAGCCGTCTTCTGGATCGTCATGGCGGCGTTCGGACTCCTCGTCGTCGCCGTCGTCTCCTCCATGGCGGGAGCCGGGTCGACGGGTGCTCCTCCTCTCGATCCGACGAGCGCCGACCCCGAGGGGGCCAAGGCCGTTGCCGAGGTGCTCGAAGCCGAAGGCGTCACGGTCACGGCCGTCGCGAGTGCCGACGACGCGCTCGGCGCGCTCGAGAGCGCCGGCGACGCGACGCTGTTCGTCGTCGACACCCCGTACCTCGACCCGTCGCGGCTCGCCGGTCTCGCAGGGGCAGCGGGCTCGATCGTCCTCGTCGACCCCTCCTTCCCGGTCCTGCAGGAGCTCGCTCCCGATGTCCGCATCGCGGGTTCAGCCGGCGGCGACGGTGTGGACGCCGAGTGCTCCGACCCGACGTCCGAGCGGGCGGAACGCGCGACGGTCGACAACACCTACCGCATCGATGGCGACGTCGAAGGCTGCTTCCCCGTCGACGGCGATCGCTTCGGTGTCGTCTCCGTCCCCGGAGCGACTCCCCTCACGATCGTGGGCTCGCCTGCGGTCTTCGCGAACGGCTCCGTGACGAACTACGGGAACGCGGCGCTCGCGCTCGGCCTCCTCGGAGCGAGCGACGAACTCGTCTGGTACGTCCCCGGACTCGCCGACGTCGAGGCCGACGCCCCTCCCACCATCGGCGAGCTGACACCCGGTTGGGTCGTGCCCTCCCTCCTGCTCGTCCTGCTCGCGACCGTCGCGGCCGGTGTCTGGCGGGGCCGCCGATTCGGTCCCCTCGTCGTCGAGCCCCTTCCCGTCACGGTCAGGGCCGGCGAGACGATGGAGGGTCGCGCTCGTCTCTACCAGCGCACCTCCGCACGGCTCCGGGCGCTCGACTCGCTCCGGATCGGAGCGATAGAGCGCATCGCGTCGCTGCTCGCGCTGTCCCGCCACGCCGACGCCGGAGACGTCTCCGCCGCCGCCGCCGCCCTGACGGGACGGTCCCCGAACGAGGTGCGGTCGATCCTCATCGACGCCGTCCCTCGCAGCGACGCCGAGCTCGTCGGCCTCTCCGACGCCCTCACGATCCTCGAAGCCCAGATCCGCACCCTCACTGACCCCACCGGGAGAAGAGCACGATGAGCGACCAGTACCCCACCTCCCCCGACGCGGCACCCCGCGCCTCCCATGATCCGTCCGACGCCCTGAGAGACTCGCTCGCACGCGTTCGCAGCGAGGTCGGCAAGGCCGTCGTCGGTCAGGACGCCGCCGTCACGGGCCTCATCATCGCGCTGCTCGCACGCGGCCACGTCCTTCTCGAGGGTGTGCCCGGCGTCGCGAAGACGCTCCTCGTGCGCACCCTGAGCCACGCGCTCCAGCTCGACACGAAACGCGTGCAGTTCACACCCGACCTCATGCCGGGCGACGTCACCGGTTCGCTCGTCTACGACGGGAAGCGCGGGGAGTTCGAGTTCCGCGAGGGGCCGGTCTTCACGAACATCCTGCTCGCCGATGAGATCAACCGCACGCCGCCGAAGACCCAGTCCTCCCTCCTCGAGGCGATGGAGGAGCGGCAGGTGTCGGTCGACGGCGTCACGCGCCCCCTTCCCGACCCGTTCCTCGTCGCGGCGACCCAGAATCCCATCGAGTACGAGGGCACGTACACGCTTCCCGAGGCGCAGCTCGACCGGTTCCTCCTGAAGCTCGTCCTCGATCTCCCGGAACGCGACACCGAGGTCGAGGTGCT
Organism: Labedella phragmitis; assembly: GCF_004078635.1. GTDB lineage: Bacteria > Actinomycetota > Actinomycetes > Actinomycetales > Microbacteriaceae > Labedella > Labedella phragmitis. The sequence goes on along the minus strand of NZ_RZNB01000007.1, from coordinate 149,482 downwards.
CAGACGGCACGCCGCGGGCTTCAACCCGCGCGACCTGCCCGGAGCCGGTGTCTCCCCCGTGCTCTCGAGCGAGCAGCTCACGGCCGCTCAGGCCGCCGCGGCCCGCACGGCCGTCGGCGCCGACGTGCTCGCCTACATCGTGGACCTCGCGCGCGCGACTCGTCGGAGCCCGTCGGTGCGGATGGGCGTGAGCCCTCGCGCGACGACGGCTCTGCTCGCCTCCGCGAAGGCGTGGGCGTGGTTGAGCGGTTACGCCTCGATCACGCCGGACCACGTTCAGGCCATGGTCATCCCGGTCTGGCGACACCGGCTGCAATTGCGGCCGGAAGCCGAGCTCGAGGGCGTCGCGACCGACGCGATCCTGCGCTCGATCGTCCAGCAGGTCCAGGTCCCGATCTAGATGGCGGTCACGGGCTGGTTCGTCGCGCTCCTGTGCCTCGGGGTCGTCCCCGTCGTCGCGGTGGGCGCCGATCCGTCGCGCTCCTTCGCCGTGCTCGCCGGGTGGATCGCGCTCTCGATCCTCCTGCTCGTGATCGACGTCGCGCTCGCCGGCTCGCCCCGATCGCTCCGCATCACGCGGTCGATCGCGGACCGCGTCCGGCTCGGCGAGGCGACGACGAGCGAGCTCCTCATCGTCAACACCGGTCGACGGACGGTCCGCGCACTCGTCCGCGACGGCTGGCAGCCGACTGCCGGGGCTCCGTTCGAACGGAGCCGGGTCATCATCCCCGCCGGTGAACGACGACGCATCGAGCAGACGTTGCGCCCCGTCCGCCGCGGTGAGCGACGGTCCGAGCACGTCACCGTCCGTTCCGTCGGTCCACTGCACCTCGGTGCCCGCCAGGCGACGATCGCGTCGCGCGGGGTCCTGCGCGTCCTCCCGCCCTTCAACGCGCGGAAGCACCTCCCGAGCCGCCTCGCACGCCTGCGCGAACTCGACGGGGCGACGAGCGTCATGGTCCGCGGCCAGGGGACGGAGTTCGACTCCTTGCGCGAGTACGTCCGCGGCGACGACGTCCGCTCGATCGACTGGCGCGCGACCGCCCGCCGTTCCGACCTGGTCGTCCGCACGTGGCGACCGGAACGTGACCGGCGCGTCGTCGTGGTCGTCGACACGGCCCGCACCTCGGCCGCCCGGATCGCCGACGAGGTCCGACTCGACACGGCGTTCGAGGCGACCCTGCTGCTTTCCGCGCTCGCGACGCGGGCGGACGACCGGGTCGACTTCCTCGCGGTCGACCGACGCGTTCGGGGTCGGGTCACGGGAGCGACGGGAGCCGATCTGCTCGCGAAGCTCGTGGACTCCATGGCCGACATCGACCCCGACCTCATCGAGATGGACTGGGACGCCGTGCCCGGCCACGTCCGCCAGATCACGAGCCGTCACGCCTTCGTCGTGCTGCTGACGTCGATCGAGACACCGGGGGCGTCGAGCGGGCTGCTCGCGGTCCTCCCGCAATTGACGCGCAGCCACACCGTCGCCGTCGTGTCGGTGACCGATCCCGCGGTCATCGAGGCGCGCAACGATCGGGGCGACCGCGAGGCCGTGTACCGTGCGGCGGCCGCCGAACGCGCCGTCCTCGACGCCGCGCGGGTCGCCGCGGCGGTGCGCCGGTCCGGGGCCGACGTCGTGACCGGTTCGCCGAGCGACCTGCCGCCCGCGCTCGCGGACCACTACCTCGCGCTCAAGGCCGCCGGCCGACTCTGAGCCTCGCGCCCGGCGCGTGAGACGTGGCTCCTCCTCCGGCCATCGATACTGTCGGATCATGACCGGCTCGCATACCGAACCCCGCTTCGCCGCCGTCGTGGGCGCCGAGACGCTCGGCACCTTCGTCGTGACCGCCGTCTTCGTCGGCTCGTCCGTCATCGGCGGTGCCGTGCTCGGCACGATGGGCCTCGCGGTCGCCACGGGCTTCGCGCTGCTCGCCGTCGTCGCGACGCTCGGCCGGGTGTCGGGGGCCCACGTCAATCCGGCTGTCACGGTGGGGCTCGCCGTCGCGGGGCGTTTCCCGTGGCGCGACGTCTCGACGTACCTCATCGCGCAACTCGTCGGGGCGACGCTCGGCGCCGGTCTCGTCCTCGCGGTCGTGGCCGACGGTCCGCCCGGCGCCCTTCAGGAGGCGCAGCGCGCCGGATTCGCGTCCGGCGGCTTCGGCTACGAGGGATCGCCCGACGGGTACGGCCTCGTCGCGGTGGCGCTCGTCGAGACCCTCGCGACGGCCCTCCTCGTCGCGGTCTACTGCTCCGTCGCTCCGCGGGCCGCTCGCCCAGGTGCGTCCGGCGTCGCCGCGTCCGTCATCGGCGCGACACTCGTCGCGATGACGCTCGTAGCACTTCCCGTGTCGAACGCCTCATTCAACCCGGCTCGATCATTCGCCACGGCTCTCTTCGCGGGCCCCGACCGGATCTCGCAACTCTGGGCGTTCGTCCTCTTCCCCCTCGTCGGCGCGATCATCGCGGCCCTCGCGGTGCGCCTGGCCTCACGATCGCGCTCGGAGGTCGAGGCGGGCTGACACCGCCGGGGGCGACCACTCCGCGGACAGCCTGCGCATCCCGAGAAGCGGCGAGAACCAGACGGGCACGGCCGCGAAGAGGGCGCCGACCGCCCCGATCCACATCGTCGGGACGACGCCGACACCGCTCCCGAGCGCGCCGGAGGCGAGGGCGCCGATGCCCCCTCCCCCAGACGAGGAACCGGATCGAGGCGTTCATGCGGCCGAGCAGCCGCGGCGGCACACCCCGGGCGTCAGCCGGCGACGAGCGTCGTCGCTCCGCGCTCGAACTCGTCGAGGTCACCCGTCTCCCCCGCTCGAGCCGCCCGCCGTCCGAGGACGAGCATGTAGGCGAGGAAGGCGCCGAGCGCGACGGCCCCGATCGCGATCTTCACCGCCGGGTGCCACGGGGCCGGCGTCACAAAGCCCTCGATGAGCCCGGAGACGAACAGCGCGATGATGAGCCCGATCACGACCGTGAAGAGAGCACGAGCCTCCCGGGCGAGCGCGTGGGCCCGCGACGACCGACCGGGCGCGACCCAAGCCCAGAAGATCCGGAGGCCCGCGGCTCCCGCCACGAAGACGCTCGTGAGTTCGAGGAGCCCGTGCGGGAGGATGTAGAGGAAGAAGGTGTCACCCTCGTCGAACGCGAACATGATGCCGGCGGTGAGGCCCACCCCTTGGGCGTTGCCCGCGATGACGTAGGGCACCCACACCCCGGTGATGCCGAAGGCGATGCACTGAGCGGCGATCCACGCGTTGTTCGTCCAGACCCGGCCGGCGAAGGACGTCGCGGGATTCTCCGAGTAATACGCGACGAAACCCTGCTCGGCCGTCTGACGCAGCGACTCCTCGTCGCCCAGTGCGGCGAGCGCCTGCGGATTCGTCGCGATCCACGTCGCGTAGAGCGACGCGATGATCGTGAAGGCCACGAAGACGCCGAGCGTGACCCAACGGAGGCGGTAGAGCGCAGCGGGGAGCTGAAGCACGAAGAAGCGCGGGATCTGCGAGAGGGCGTTCCGACCCGCCGACGTGAAGCGCAAGCGCGCGCGGGACAGGGAGACGCTCAACCGGTCGCCGACGGCCGTCGATCCGGCGGTCGACTTGATCGCCGACAACTGGGTCGCGCCCGACTGGTAGCGGTGGATGAGCTCGTCGGCGTCGGCACCCGAGAGAGACCCCTGGCGGCCGAGCGCGTCCAGGCGGTCCCATTCCGCGCGATGAGCGGCTGCGTAGGCGTCGAGATCCATCCGATTACGATGATATCCATGACGACGAGCGTGCAGACGACCGCGGACCCGCACGAGCTCGTCACGGGCGAGGCCGTCGCGCTCGACGTCCGCCCCGCGAGCTTCATCCTCCGCGCGGCGGGAGCGATCATCGACCTGATCGTGCACGTCCTCCTGGGGCTCGGGTTGCTGTTCCTGCTCTTCGTCGCGGCGGAGCAGTTCGCGATCGACGAGGCGGCCATGCAGGCCGGGCTCATCGTGATCGTCGTGCTGTCGTTCATCGTGGTGCCGACGGCCGTCGAATTGGCGACGAAGGGCCGCTCGCTCGGGAAGCTCGCGATCGGCGCGCGCATCGTCCGCGACGACGGCGGTGCGATCGGCTTCCGGCACGCCTTCATCCGGTCGCTCGTCGCCTTCTTCGAGATCTACATGACCCTCGGCGGCGTCGCCGCGCTCGTCGGGCTGCTGAGTGATCGCTCGAAGCGGCTCGGTGATCTCCTCGCGGGGACGTACTCGCAGCACGAACGCGTGCCCCGTGTCGTCGAACCCGTCTACGGTGTTCCGGCGGAGCTCGGCGCGTGGGCCGCCACGGCCGACGTCGGCCGACTGCCCGACCGGTTGGCGCGCCGCATCGCTCAGTACTTGAAGCAGGTCGAGCGGTTGTCGCCGGGAGCGCGCGAGCGACTCGGCGGCGAACTCGCGGCGGAGGCCGCGCCGTACGTGTCACCGCTCCCGAACGTGCCGCCCGAGCGCTTCCTCTTCGCGGTCGCGGCGATCCGGCGCGAGCGCGAGTTCCGCAAGCTCACCCTCGAGCAGGAGCGACTCGATCGGTTGCGACCGACGCTCGAGGGCAATCCCCATCACTTCCCGGAGCGCTGACCGACACCGGGCCTCTGGCCGGGCCGACGCGACCGGACACGAGAACGGCGATGCCGCGGAGGGCCACTGCGGGGCATCGCCGTTCCTCGTCCGATCAGTAGCGGTAGTGGTCCACCTTGAAGGGTCCGTCCGTCGGCACGCCGATGTAGGCCGCCTGCTCGGGGCTCAACCGTGTGAGCTCGACCCCGAGGGCGTCGAGGTGCAAGCGCGCGACCTTCTCGTCGAGGTGCTTCGGCAGGACGTAGACACCGATGGGGTACTCCTCACGCCGCGTGTAGAGCTCGATCTGCGCGAGCACCTGGTTGGTGAAGGAATTGCTCATGACGAACGAGGGGTGCCCCGTCGCGTTCCCGAGATTCATGAGGCGACCCTCGGAGAGCACGAGGATCGAGCGACCCGTCGGGAGGCGCCACTCGTGGACCTGCGGCTTGATCTCGATCCGCTCGGCACCCTCGACGTGCGCGAGCCCGTCCATGTCGATCTCGTTGTCGAAGTGACCGACGTTGGCGACGATCGCGAGGTGCTTCATCGCGAGCATGTGCTCGGTCGTGATGACGGACTTGTTGCCGGTTCCGGTGACGAAGATGTCCACGTCGCCGACGACGGATTCGAGGCGCGAGACCTGGTACCCGTCCATCGCGGCCTGAAGGGCGCAGATGGGGTCGACCTCGGTGACGATGACCCGAGCGCCCTGACCGCGGAGCGCCTCGGCGGCGCCCTTGCCGACATCGCCGTAGCCGGCGACGAGAGCGACCTTGCCGCCGATGAGCACGTCGGTCGCACGGTTCAGGCCGTCGGGCAGGGAGTGGCGGATGCCGTACTTGTTGTCGAACTTCGACTTGGTGACGGAGTCGTTGACGTTGATGGCCGGGAAGAGCAGGTCGCCATCGCGGTGCAACTCGTAGAGGCGGTGCACCCCGGTCGTGGTCTCCTCGGTGACGCCGAGCAGGTCGCGCGAGATCCGGGTCCACCGGTCGTCGCTCTCCGACAGCGATCGACGGAGGACGTCGAGGATGACGCGGTACTCCTCGCTGTCGCCGTCCGTCGCCTCGGGTACGGCTCCGGCGGCCTCGAACTCGACGCCCTTGTGAACGAGGAGGGTCGCGTCGCCGCCGTCGTCGAGGATGAGGTTCGGACCCGTCCAGTCCGCACCGGCCGCTGCCGCCTCGGCCGACCAGTCGAAGATGCGGCTCGTCGCCCACCAGTACTCGGTGAGCGTCTCACCCTTCCAGGCGAACACGGGGACACCGGCGGGCGCCTCGACGGTCCCGGTCGGTCCGACCGCGATCGCCGCGGCCGCCTCGTCCTGCGTCGAGAAGATGTTGCAGCTCGCCCAGCGCACCTGGGCGCCGAGGGCCACGAGGGTCTCGATGAGGACGGCCGTCTGGACCGTCATGTGAAGCGAACCCGCGATACGAGCGCCCGCGAGCGGCTGCGTGGGACCGAACTCCTCGCGGAGCGACATGAGCCCCGGCATCTCGTTCTCGGCGAGCCGGATCTGGTGCCGCCCGGCCTCCGCGAGGGAGAGGTCGGCGACGGCGAAAGGAGCGGTCGACGGGGACTCGGCGTCCGTCGCGGCGGGAGAGGTGATCGTCATGACCCCATTGTCTCATCCGCACCGGCGGTCCCGGCGTTCGAGTCGCGCGACTGCCGACAGCGACAAGGAGGGCGCGTGCGCGGCGCACGTCAGGAGCGGATGAGCGCCAGGACCTCGTCGCGGATCGACTGCATGCGCTCGGGCGTCGCGGCCTCCACGTTGAGTCGCAGGAGCGGCTCCGTGTTCGAGGGACGGACGCTGAACCACCAGAAGTCGTCGTCCATACTCGCGTTGCCCGTCACCGTGAGACCGTCGAGCTCGTCGAAGTCGGCGCGTCCCGAGAAGGACTCGACCACTCGCGCGTACGCCGCAGGCACATCGGCCACCGTCGAGTTGATCTCGCCGGACGCGGCGTACGGGGAGTACTCGGCGGCGAAGGCCGAGAGCGGCTCGCCTTGCGCGCCGAACTCGGCGAGCACGTGCATGGCGGCGAGCATGCCGTTGTCGGCGCTCCAGAAGTCACGGAAGTAGTAGTGGGCGGAGTGCTCTCCCCCGAAGACGGCGCCGGTGCGCCGCATCTCGTCCTTGATGAGCGAGTGCCCGACCTTGGTGCGGACGGGGATCGCCCCGGCCGCCTCGATGGTCTCCGGGACGATGCGCGAGGTGATGAGGTTGTGGATCACGTGGATCTGCTCGTCGGGCGCTTCGCGGCGTGCGCGAGCGATCTCCCGGACGGCCACGATGGCCGCTATCGCCGACGGCGTGACGGCCTCGCCGCGCTCGTCGATGACGAAGCACCGGTCGGCGTCGCCGTCGAAGGCGAGACCGAGATCGGCGCCGTGCTCCACGACGGCCTTCTGCAGGTCGACGAGGTTCTTCGGCTCGAGCGGGTTCGCCTCGTGGTTCGGGAAGGTGCCGTCGAGCTCGAAGTAGAGCGGGATGATCGTGAGAGGGAGCGCCGGGAGACCCGCCGCCGTCTCGAGCACGGCCGGGACGGTGAGCCCACCCATTCCGTTGCCCGCATCGACGACGATCCGCAGCGGCCGGATACCGTCGAGCGGGACGAGCGACCGGAGGTAGCGTGCGTAGTCGGCGAGGATGTCGCGCTCCCGGACGGATCCCGGGGTCTCGACCGACGGCACGCCCTCGTCGAGGAATCGGGACGCCCGCTCGCTGATCGAGGAGAGGCCCGTCGCGCGCGAGATCGCCTCGGCGCCCGCTCGCGAGAACTTGATGCCGTTGTAGGTGGCGGGATTGTGACTCGCCGTGAACATCGCGGCCGGGAACCCGAGGCTCCCCGAGGCGAAGTAGCTCTCGTCGGTCGAGCACAATCCGATGGAGAGGACGTCGGCACCGCGAGCGTTCGCTCCGCGCGCGAACGCCGCCGCGAAGACCGGGGAGGAGTCGCGCATGTCGTGACCGACGATCACGGATGTGCCGGCGGCCCCCACCTCGTCGACGAAAGCAGCGGCGAGAGCCTCGACGACGTCCTCCGTGAGGTCGTCTCCGACGACCCCGCGCACGTCGTACGCGCCGACGACCGCCTTCACACGCTCATCGATCCGAGGTGCGTCGTTTATCGATTCCGATCCCATAGGGATCACATTACTTCGCCGAGCACCGCGTGGCGGATGACCTGCCATCCCCTGGGTACAGAGAGCCGCTCCGAGTGGATGGAGCAGAGGTCGTAGGTGTGCGGATCACGCGTGAGACCGAGCGGGCCGAGCACCGCCATCTGGTCGCCGTAGTCGTAGCTGAGGGTGGACACGGCCTCGCGCGTGCACCCGACCTTCGAGCAGTTCCTGTCGTCCATCGGCGTCAGTCTACGAGCAGCCGCCGACACCGCCGCGGCACCGCGCCGCTCGCGGACGCCGGGCCCGCCGTCGCGCGTAGGATGACGGCATGGTGAGGCGCAAGGCACGCAGGTCCCCCCTCGACGAGCCGGGCCGCCAGGCGGTGAGGCGGGATCGTCACGGACGGGCCGGACGCAGTTCCGTCGTCCGTCCTCCCCTTCCGGCGCTGCGGTCCCGCATCGACCTCTTCGACCAGACGGTCGCGACGACGGCGGACTTCCTGAGGGGATCCTGGCCGGAGGAACTCGCGGGCGTCCGTTACGAGGTTCAGGCGATGCCGCCGTCCCTCGACTCGAACGACGGCGTGGACCGCTGGCAGACCGACGCGGTGTCGCGACGCATCACGATCTTCCGCATCCCGATCCAGCGGCTCAGCCACCTCCACCGGAACGACGAACTCCACCAGCGCATGATGATCGAGAGCTGCGTGTTCCGTGCGACGGCCGAGTTCCTCGGCAAGGACCCGTGGGACCTCGGTCCCGAACGCTTCCGCTTCCTCTGATCCTCCGAGGACGTCTCGTCAGCCCTACCGGGTGCGGACCACCACGGGATCCGAGGCTGCGCTCGGTGGCGCGATCACGAACGACGCGAACGAGGCGCCGTCCGCGTACACGACGGCCGCCGACAGCCCCTCGACATCCGTGAGCACCGAGAGCGCGGCGACGTCGCCGACGAGGACGGGCGCACCGCCCGCCGGCACGACGACCTCGCGCTCGCCGCTCGGGCCGACGACACCGACCGACCGATCCTCCGCCTCGGGATTCACGAGCGAGAGAACGGCCGTCCTCGGCTCGGATCCCGCGACGGCGACCGTCACGCTCTCGTCGAGCGGCTGGGCGGCCGAGAACCACGCGAAGTCGGTGGCGTCACCCGCTTGCACGGCCGCGTGGGCCGCCGTGACGACCGGGATGTCCGACGTGATGGTGAGGCTGTAGAAGCCGGGGGCGAGATCGTCGAGGGGCACGTCGACGGCGGAACCGGCCGGCACGACCGCGATGCGCGGCTCCCCCGCTGCTCCCCCGGCCGGGGTCGCCGTGATCGTGACCTCGCTGTCGAAGGCGCCCGGCGAGAGGACACGCACGCCCGGCACGCGGTAGTCGTACCCGGTCACACCCTCGGCGGGCTGTGCGCGCGGCACGGCGAAGCCCGGGATGACGTGCTCCGTCGCCGGAGCCGTCGTCGCCCCGACGGTGTCGACGCCCTCCGGAGTGATCGCGCGGACCGCGGATTGCTGCAGGGTGGCGGCGATCGGTGCGCCGATGCTCGTGACGTGGACGGCGGGCAACTGGACGTTGGGCGCGATTCCCGCGAGCGGGACGATCCGCTGAGTACCCGGCGCGACGACGATGCCGGACGCCCCCGGAGCGTCGATCGGTCCCGACTCCCCGAAGACCTCGAGGGTCACGCTCGCCTCGACCGTCGACGCGTTGGCGAGCAGGACGACGGTCGACTGCCCGACGTCGGTCGAGCCGCCGACGAGCCAGGTCTCGGGCGTCGCCTCGACGCACGCCGACGCGGCGAACCCGGCGAGCCGCTCGCTCGTCACACTCTGGCTCTGGGAACCGGCGAGGGCCGTGGCGTCCTCCGGCGGCGGCGCCGAGAGCACGGACGGCCCCGGACCGCCGGCGACGTCGTCCGGGGCCGCGAGCGGTGAGACGTCGGATGCGACGATGATCCCGTCGCCCCCGATGATCGATGGGGATCCGATCGAGGACGCGGCTGTCGCGGCGGCCGGGTCGCTGCCGATCTCCACGAGCGGTCCTGCGCATACACGGGACTGCGGAGCGGGCGTCGGGGTCACGGTCACGCTCGCCGGCTCGGTCGCGATCGGCGGCACGTCGAGCCGGCCGGTCACCAGGACGGTGGCGACCGCGGCTCCGACGCCGACCACGCCGACGATCGTCCGCACCACTCGGGTGACTGTCGGTCGTGTTGTCATCGGGAGCCTCCTGCGTCGCGCGCGGGCGCGTCGGTCCGCCCGGTGTGATCCGATTCCGGTGAGTCATCGGCTGTCACAGCGGCGGAGTCGTCCTCCGCCGTATCGTCGAACGAGTCCTCCGGCGTACCGTCCTCCTCCGACACGCTGCGGCCGGGCACGTCGTCCGCCTCCGCGATCGACTCGTCAGCCCAATCGGGCTCGGACTGCCCGTCGGGTGCCGTCGCGAGATCGGGCAGGGCGTCGACGGCGTCTTCGTCGGAATCCGGTGACCGCCGGCGCTGTGGGGCCGGCTTCACACCGACGGTTCGCGGGCGGCGACGCGCCGCCTCGCGCGAGGCCGACGTCGGGACAGCGACGAGCAGGGCTACGAGGAATACGACGGCCCACGCGACCGGCACGGCGCGCGACCAGAACGGGTCGACCGCAGCGGGCGCCGGACGATCGGCGACCGCGACGTTGCGCCACAACTCACCGGCGTCGGTCGGGCCGACGTAGTCGACGGCCGGATTGGCGGTGAGAGCCGCGATCGCGTCGGCCGCGAGGTCGCGCGGGCCGCGGACGTCCTCACCCGCCCGCTCCGTCGCGTCGGTGCCGGCGAGCGCCGCGATGTCGGCAGGCTCCGTGGAGAGCAGGACGAAGTCCACACCGAGGGAGGCGAGCTCGGGAGCAGTGTCGAGGCCCGACCGCGACACGAGGTTGCCGGCGAGCTGGGCGATCCTCGCGTCGGCCTCGGCCGTCGGGGCGCCCGTGCGCACGATCGTCGACTGACCGTCGAGCACGTCGCCGCGGCCCGGGAGGAAGCGCACGGCGACCGAGCCGTCCTCGAGAGGCGTGATGCGCAGGGTGCCGACACTCGGGTCCTCGCCGGCAGCGGCGTCGACGTAGGCGGGCAGCGTCCGACCGGAGCCGGCCACGACGTCGGAGGTCCCGAGCGGCTTCGCCGCCGCGAGGGGCACGACGACGAGGGCGAGCGCGACGGCGGTCACGACGGCGGGGATCGCGGCGCGGCGGCCGAGCCCGTCGAGCCCGGACACCGCTGCGCCGCTCAATCCCAGCCAGTAGAGGCTGAGTGCCGAGCCCTGCCAGACGGAGACGGCCGTGCCGTCGACGCTCGCGATCGTGAGCGAGCCGGCGAGGACCGCGGTTCCGAGTCCGAGCAGGGCGACGCCGAGGAGGACGAGCGTACGGCGCTGGCCCCGCACGAAGAGCCCGGCGAGAGCGAAGAGCGCGAGCGGCGCGAGCAGTACGGGCAGAGCGACGGCGAGGACGGATCCGGGGATCGGCGCGATCGACGCGAGAGCAGCCCAGGCGCCGTCGCGGTCGACCGGGAAGCCGGAGAGCAGGGACGCCGGACCCGCGGCTTCGGTCGCCGTCGGCGCGCCGGGATCGGCGAGGAGCGCCATCCAGTGCGATGAGAGGACGCCCTGCTGCCACACGATCGGCGCGAAGAGCGCGAGCGTCGGAACCGGGATGAAGAGGACACGGGCGAAGCCGCGGCCCGCCGAGACGAGAGCGAGCAGCCACACCACGCCGAGCGCCCCGACGAGGACCGGCGCGCATGCGAGGACGACGGACAGGAGGATCGCGGTCGTCGCGGCCGACGCCCACGATCGTGAGGCCGCAGTGCCCGCGAGGAAGAGCCAGGGGAGGACGAGGTGGACGATGACCGCGGCGGGCCGTCCATCGGCGAGTGCCGCGAGGAACGTCGGCGACAGCGTCCAGAGCACCGCGCCGAGCATGCGGTAGCCGCTGCGCTCGCTCACACGCGTCGTCGCGAACCAGCCGCCGAGTGTGGCGATCGGGAAGGCGAGCAGCCAGAGCAGGACGATCGAGAACGAGGGGTCCCAGAACGTCAGGGTGCCGAGCGCAGCGACGACCACGGAGAACGGGTCCGACGCTCCCACGAAGCCGGTGCCGATGTCCCGCCATCCCCAGCCGACGTTCGCCCAGAGCTCACCGACCGATCGGGAGAGCGGCAGCAGCGCTCCGCCGTCGAGCACCGTCGCCGGCACGAGGGGCAGGAGGAGCAGGAGTCCGGCGACGGTCGACGCGAGGACGAGCCACGCTCCTCCCCCGCCGAGGAAGCGCAGATCGGTGCGCTCGGTCCAGGTGTCGTCGTCCCCGGAGACCTCGCGCTCGAGCTGTCGGCGGCGTCGGAGCTCGCGCCACGGCATCCGCAGGTCGGAGATGGTCGACCAGCCGACCCGCTTCGTGCGAGCGAGCGTCGCGCGTGAGGAGAAGACCCGGGTGTCCGCGAACGCGGCCTTGAAAGCGGCCCGGAACTCCGAGCCCACGAGACCCGGCCGCTTGAGGACGAGGTGGATGACGGCTCGCACCACCGCGAGAGGGAGGATCGAGAGCCAGTGGAGGGGCAGCAACGCTACGGGCGCGTACACGAGCCGACGGTGCAGTTCGGCGCTCCGGAACAGTCGCGCTCGGCGCTGCGCCGTGCCGAATCGTCTGCCGCGCGGCGCTCCCGCGATCCCGTCCCCCGCCGAAGCGACGACGGCCGCGGGGATGAGCGCGACGCGACTCCCCGCGAGACGGACGCGGATCGAGAAGTCGAGACCGTCGTCGACCGGGCCGAGCGCCGGGTCGAAGCCCCCGAGATCCACGAAGACGCGTGCTCGGACGAGCATGCCGATGGGTGAGACCGCGAGCACGTCGGTCTCGGCGTCGTGCTGCCCCTGGTCGAGTTCGTCGCTCACGAGCTCGACGGTCCGACCGAAGGTCGTGACGGTCTCGCCGAGGGAGCGGATGCGACCGGGGTCGTCGGCGTCGACGACTTTGGGGCCGGCCACGGCGACGGACGGCGCGACTTCGACACCCGCGAGCAGTCGAGCGAGGGCTGTCGGAGCGGGAGCCGTGTCCTGCGCGAGGAGCCAGAGGAACTCGTCGTCCCTCGGCTCTCCGAGTTGACGGACTCCGACGGCGAGTGCGCGGCCGAACGCGAGGTTCTCCGAGACGGTGACGATGCGTTCGACGTTCGCGTCCTCGAAGGCCCTGGTCACGTCGTCCTTCGCATCGACGGCGATTCCGATGATGCGATCCGGTGTCCGTGTCTGCCCCGTGATCGCGTCGAGAGTGCGGCGAAGGCCGTCGGCGTTCGAGTGCGCGACGACGAGGACGGTTACGCGGGTCTCCATAGCGCGTTCAGCCTAAGCCGGTCGAGAACCGGCGACCGCGCCATCGTCGGGCGTGGTCGAATCCCGCAGACGGGGAGGCGTCAGACGGCGCGCTTCTTGAGCTTGCGGCGCTCGCGCTCCGAAAGCCCGCCCCAGATGCCGAAGCGCTCGTCGTTCTGCAACGCGTAGTCGAGGCACTGGCTCCGCACCTCGCACGACGAGCAGATCCGCTTCGCATCGCGCGTCGATCCGCCCTTCTCGGGGAAGAAGGCCTCGGGGTCTGTCTGAGCGCAGAGCGAGTCCGACTGCCACGCGAGCGGGTTGTCGTCCTCCGCGTCGATGTTCTTGCGGACGCCGGGGACGCCGAGCTGGACGGGATCGACGAACCAGTCGTCCGGGACACCGGAATGTTCGTTCGGAATGCCCATACCGTCTCCCCACCTACGTTGCGCTTGAGTGCCTGCGGCGGCGGTGCGCTGTGCTCGCACCGGTCGTCGCGATCGAGGCGGAATGACATCCGATCTCACGATCACCGGCGTTTCACCGCCGACACCTAATTACACCCGTGTAGTTCGCGCGGGTCAAGTCGGGGATCGTAAACCCTCGACCCCCAATCGAGGGTTGCGACACGGCGAGTCGTATGCAGGCCGTGATCCGACTCGGGCCGCCCTGTCCACGGACTCACGACCAGGTGGACGGGGAGGTGCGACCGGAGTCGCGGTCCGGGACGCGGCGGTAGCCGTCGCGCGCGGTGACGGTGAGCGTCCATGCGACGCCGACGACGAGGGCGATGGCCAGGAGGATGAGGAATAGTGTCATGGCAGAAAATTTAGGATTTGCGCCTTCCTGCCACCAGTGGCAGGATTGCCAGCAATCCGCACATTCCTGCCAAGGAGCCGCCATGCTCAGATCCGTCGCCGTGATCGCCATCCCCGAGGTCGCCCCCTTCGAGTTCGGGGTGCTCGCCGAGGTGTTCGGCATCGACCGGAGCGCTCAGGGAGGACCGACCTTCGACTTCCACGTCGTCGCCGCCGACCCCGGCGTCGTCGCCATGAAGAACGGCCTCGGCCTCATGGTGTCGGAGGGTCTCGAGGCCGCCGAGCACGCCGACCTCGTCGCCGTCCCGGCCTTCGGCTCCGGCCCCGGCGAGACCGAGATCGACCCGCGCATCGTCGAGACGCTGCGCGCGGCCGAACGACGCGGCGCGTGGGTCCTGAGCGTCTGCAGCGGCGCGTTCGCCCTCGCCGCCGCCGGTCTCCTCGACGGGCGCAAGTCGACCACGCACTGGATGCACACGGAGCAGCTCGCTCGCACGTGCCCGGGAACAGAGGTCGACCCGGACGTTCTCTTCGTCGAGGACCGCCGCGTCATCACGGGCGCCGGGACGGCGGCGGGCATCGACGCGTGCCTCCACCTCGTGCGGACGGAGCTGGGCGCCGCAGCGACCAATGTGATCGCGCGGCGCATGGTCGTCCCGCCCCAGCGGGACGGCGGGCAGGCCCAGTTCATCCAGACGCCTCCAGAGCACGAGCGGATCTCCTCGCTCGCGAACGTCACGACCTGGATGATCGAGAACCTGGCGGAGGATCAGCCCATCTCGGTCCTCGCACGGCGCGCGCACATGTCGGAGCGCACCTTCGCTCGTCGCTTCCGCGCAGAACTGGGCGCGACGCCCGCCGCGTGGCTGAACCGGCAGCGACTCATCCGGGCGCAGCAACTGCTCGAACGATCCGATCTCGGCCTCGAGCAGATCGCGGACGAGAGCGGCTTCGGAAGCGCTTCGGTCATGCGCCACCACTTCGTGCGCACGCTCAAGACCACGCCGAACGCCTATCGCCGCGCGTTCTCCTGCATCGACGACAAAGCCCTCCTCACGGGCTGAGCGCCCGGAGAGACCGCCTCAACGGTCGAGGTGAGTGGTGGCGATGAAGACCTCGCCGTCACCCTCGACGTGCAGCGGCTCGCCCGTCGGCACGATGTAGACGGCGGCGCCCGTCGCGAGGTCGAACCCGCTCTCGGCACGCAAGCGCGCCGAGCCGCCCGTCGCCACCGCGATCGCCGGCCCCGGGAGCACGATGGGGGTCGAGGCCGCGAGAGCCGCGTCGACCCGCAGGAGCTCGAAGTCGGGGACGTCGGGGCGGAACGTCTCGACCCCCGGTCCGACCTGCTCCGGCCAGAGCAAAGGCACCGGGAGGGGCTCGAAGTCGAGAACGGCGAGCAGCTCGTCGACGTCGACGTGCTTCGGTGTGAGCCCTCCACGGAGGACGTTGTCGCTCGAGGCCATGAGCTCGACGCCGAGTCCCTCGAGGTAGGCGTGGATGTTGCCGGCGGGCAGGTAGAGAGCCTCACCGCGACGCAGGGTCACGCGGTTGAGGAGGAAGGCGACCGCGACGCCGGGGTCCCCGGGATAGGCGTCGGAGAGGGACGAGATGGTGCCGAGCACGACGGCGGCATCCTCGTCGATCGTCCCGTCCGACAGGGCCGCGTCGGCCGCACCGACGAGCGCGGGGACGACGCCGTCGATCCGACCGCTCAGGAGATCCCGTACCGTCCGGCGGAGCACCTCGGCGTCGGGCTCCTCGCCGCCACCGAGGGACGACGCGAGCTGCGCGAGCGGCCCGCTGCCGTCGTCGATCGCCGCGAGGAGGCCGCGGGTCTCCTGCACCGCGCGGAAGCCGCAGAGCGCCGAATAGGTCTCGCTCAGGGCCACGACGAGCTCGGGCTTGTGGAACGCGTCCTTGTAGTTGCGGTGTGACGCGTCGACGGGAACGCCCTCGGCGTTCTCGCGGGCGAAGCCCGCCGCCGCCTGCTCGAGCGACGGGTGGGCCTGCAGCGAGAGCGGCTCGGCGGCCGCGAGCAGCTTGAGGAGGAAAGGCAACCGGGGTCCGGCGAGGCCGGCGTCGCCCGGAGCCGCGGTGATCCACTCGGCGAGATCGCGGGCACCGCCGGCGGCCTCCGGAGCGAGGATGCGCGCGGGCGAGCCCGGATGCGCCCCCAGCCACAACTCCGCCTCGGGCGCGCCGCTCGGCTCGAGGCCCCGCAGCTCGGCGATCGCGCTCGTCGACCCCCACGCGTAATCCCGCGGGACGTTGTCGATGGGCAGGAACATGAGCACTCTCCTCTGGGCGACCCTACAAAAAGCGCCGGACGGCTGCGCATCCCGGCTGGAGCGAATCTACCAAGCGTTCTCACCGCGCGACGCGCCGGACGTAGGGTCGAGGGGCGAGGGTGCGAGGCGCGCCGTCGCACGCCCCCTCCATCGAGCAACGAAAGCAGCGACATGTCCTTCGAGCCCCTCGCGAGCGACTTCCTCGGCTTCGAGACCCTCCTCACCGACCGCGAGAAGGACGCCATCACCGTCGTCCGCGCGTTCCTCGACGAGCGGGTGCGACCCGTCATCGACGAGTACTGGGAGCGGGCCGAGTTCCCCCACGAACTCGTCGAGCCCCTCATGGCGACCGACGTCGGGCGCTTCGGTTGGCCCGAGACGACTCCCTTCCAGAACTCGGCCGTGTTCCGCGGGCTCGTCTCGATGGAGCTCTCGCGGGTCGACGCCTCGATCTCGACGTTCGTCGGCGTCCAGGAGGGGCTCGCCATGGGCTCCATCGGAGTCTGCGGATCGGATGAGCAGAAGGCGGAGTGGCTGCCGCGGCTCGCGAGCGGCGAGGTGACCGGCGCCTTCGCGCTCACGGAGCCCCTCTCGGGAAGCGACAGCGCCCAGGGGCTGCGCACGACGGCACGGCGGGAGGGCGAGAGCTGGGTGCTCGACGGCGCCAAGCGCTGGATCGGTAACGCGACCTTCTCCGACATCGTCATCGTCTGGGCGAAGGACGTCGAGGACTCCCAGGTCAAGGGGTTCATCGTCCCCACATCGACGCCCGGGTACTCCGCTTCGCCGATCGCGAGGAAGATCAGTCTGCGGGCGGTCCAGAACGCGGACATCGCTCTCGACGGCGTCGTCGTACCGGAGTCGAACCGCCTGCAGCGCGCCTCGTCGTTCCGAGACACCGCGAAGGTCCTGCGCCTCACACGTGCCGGTGTGGCCTGGTCCAGCGTCGGCGTCTCGATCGGCGCGTACGAGGCCGCTCTCGCGTACGCCAAAGAGCGCGTCCAGTTCGGCAAGACGATCGCGTCGCACCAGCTCATCCAGGACCTGCTGGCGAAGTGCCTCGGCAACATCACGGCGTCGATGGCGATGTGCGTCCGCGTCTCTCAGATGCACGACGATGGCACGCAGCGGGACGAGCACTCCGCCATGGCCAAGGCCTACTGCACCGCGAGGATGCGGGAGACCGTCGCGTGGGCGCGCGAGGCCATGGGCGGCAACGGCATCGTGCTCGACTACGGCGCCGCGCGCTTCTTCGCGGACGCCGAGGCCCTCTACTCCTACGAGGGCACCCGCGAGATGAACGCCCTCATCGTCGGGCGCGCGATCACCGGATCCGCGGCCTTCGTCTGAGTGACGGCGCGGCTCGGCGACGAGCCCGCCGCGTTACCCTTGACCCCATGAGCGTGCAGACCGTCTCGCCTCCGCGCGATCAGGACACCCGGACCCTCCTGGCCACCGGCGTGTCGACGCTCGGACTCGTCATCGCCTTCGGCGGCGACGGGTGGCGGAACCTCCTGACCTGGCCCGGCTACATCGTTCTGTGCATCGTCGTGGCCATCGCGAGCGCCGTCGTGCTCGTCCGCTCCCGGCCCCGCTTGCGATGGTCGACGACACCGAAGTCACTCGTCGCGTTCCTCGCGCTCGCCTTTCTCTCGCTCGCGTGGAGCGCGTATCCCGGGCCGACCGCCGCGACGCTCGTCGGCACCGTCTTGACGACGATCGTGGGCTGCACGCTCGCCCTCGCTCTCGACTGGCACGGCGTCGAGCGGGCGCTCGGGGCGTCACTCCGGTGGCTCATCGGGCTCTCGCTCCTCTTCGAGCTCGTCGTCGCGACGATCATCCGTGGGCCCCTCGCCCGCCCGTGGGACGGCCGCGGCGCGGATGCTCCTCTCATGGACCTGTGGTCGCGCAACGTGCTGTTCGAGGGCGATCGCATCCAGGGGTGGGTCGGCAACGCCAACCTCCTCGGGATCATCGCGCTCCTCGGCATCGTGGTCTTCGCCGTCCAGCTGGCCGACGGATCCGTCCGACGGACCACGGGGTACGTCTGGCTCGGCCTCGCCGCGATCACCTTCGGGCTCACCCGGTCGAGCACGATGATGGTGGCCGCCGTCGCGTGCATCGCGGTCCTCTCGGCGGCGCTGCTCGCCCGCCGCGCATCGCCGCGCGGTCGGCTCGCCCTCTACGGTGGCGCTGGAGCCCTGCTCGTGGCCGCCGCCGTGATCGCGATCGGCTTCCGGGGCGCGGTCCTCGGACTGCTCGGCAAGAGCGCGGACCTCACGGGCCGCATCGACATCTGGGCGGAGGTGGCGTCGCTCGCCGAGAGGCGACCGTGGTTCGGGTGGGGGTACTCGAGCCCGTGGCTGCCCGGCGCCGTGCCGTTCGACGACCCGATCGTCCGCAACGGCGTCGAGCAGCTCCAGGCCCACAACGCGTGGCTCGACGTCTGGCTCCAACTCGGCATCGTCGGGGTCGTCCTCTTCGCGGGCGTCGTCGTCTCGGTTCTCTGGCGCTCCTGGTTCATCGCGATCGACCGCCCGCGCACCGGACTCGTCGACGACGCGCCCTATTCGATGACCGCGCTCCTGCCTCTTCTCGTCGCCGTCGTCCTCGTCGTCCAGTCGCTCATGGAGAGTCGCATCCTCATCGAGTCCGGCTGGGTCCTGCTCGTCGCGCTCGCGGTCGGCACGAAGGTGCGACCGCTCATCGAACGTTCCGGCGGTGTGCCGGCGTGACGCCCCGCCCCTCCCCGCCCGAGACGCTGCGTTCCCTCCTCGAGTCCGCGCCCGTCGCCCAGGCTTTCACCGTCACGGCCATCACGGCGGGATTCGCCGGCCACCTCGTCCGGTCCCTCATCGGTTGGCCCGGCTACATCGCCGTCATCGCCGGACTGTGCGTCCTCGCGATCGCGATCCTGGTCGCGCGTCGGGAACTCATCGAGTGGCGAGGCGTCCTCCCCCTCACGATCCTGGGGTTCGTGATCTGGTGCGGCGCCTCGATCGTCTGGAGCGGCGCGCAGTGGATCTCGCTCGCGGGGTGGCTGTTCCAGGTGGCGATCGCGTTGCTCGGCGTCGCGATCGCACTGTGCCGCGACCTCATCCAGATCGTCCGTGCTGCGGGAAGCGTCTTCCGTTCCCTGCTGGCGCTCTCGCTGGGCGTCGAGATCCTCAGCGGCATCCTCATCGACACCCCCATCCTCTTCCTGGGCGTCTCGGGCGATCTGGCGGTCGGCGGCCCGATCCAGGGCATCTTCGGCACACGCAACCTGCTCGGCCTCGTGGCCGTCCTCGCCCTCGTCACCCACATCATCGAGCTCCGGACGCGATCGGTGCGAAGGGGGCCGGGCATCGCCTCCATCGTGCTCGCGGGCACATGCCTGTTCTTCAGCGGCTCGCCCGTCACGGCCGTCGTCGCCGTCGTCATCCTCGCGGCGACCTCCGCCCTCTTCGCGGTCCGTCGCACGCCGGCGGAGCGTCGGCCGATGTTGCAGTACGCCCTGCTCGCCCTCGTCGTCGTCACTCTCGTGACGACCTACGTCGGCCGCTCGCGCGTGATCGAATTGCTGAACGCGGGCGGCGAGTTCCAGGTGCGCTACAGTCTCTGGCTCTCGACGCTGCGCGCCGTCGACGTGAACCCGATCGAGGGATGGGGTTGGACGGGCATCTGGCGGGACTCCATCCTCCCGTTCGCCGGCATCAACTGGTCGGTCCGACGTGAGCACGCATCGGCGCTCAATGCCTACATCGACGTCGCGCTCCAAGTCGGCATCGTCGGCCTCGCCCTCTTCGGCGCCCTCTGCGCTTTCGCGGTGATCCGATCGTGGCTTCTCGCGTCGAACCGCCGGACGGTCACGTACGCATGGCCCGCGCTCATCCTCATCGCGCTCCTCACGACGGGCGTGGCCGAGAGCTTCCCCCTCGTCGAGTCCGGCTGGCTGCTCCTCGTGATCTGCGCCGTGAAGGCGTCCGAGAGCCAGAGCTGGCGGTCACGGCTCCCGTCGTAGACGACCGCGACCGCCGACCCGTGAGGGGCGGCGGTCGCCGGGGTGACGCGCGGAATGGGTCAGCGACGGCCGAGACCGTGGTACTCCCACATGGCGTCAATCCACTGCGTGTGCGGAAGCGCGTTGCGGCCGTCGATCACGAGCGGGGTCTTCACGAGCGAGGCGGCCCACACGGGGTCGATGCCGGTGAAGTCCTTCCACTCCGTGAGCAGCAGGACGATGTCGGCGTCGGTGAGCGCCTCCTCGATCGTGCCGAACGTGAGGTCCGGCTCCATCCGACGCGCGTTCGCGATGGCCTCGGGGTCCGTCGCGACGACGTTCGCTCCGAGTGCGGCGAGGCGCGACGCGATGTCGAGCGCGGGCGAATCACGGATGTCGTCACTGTTCGGCTTGAAGGCGACGCCGAGCACGGCCACCTTGCGACCCGTGACGTCGCCGTCGAGCAGGGCGGTGGTCAAATCCACGACGCGGTCGCGGCGGCGCAGGTTGATCGCGTCGACCTCCTCGAGGAAGGCGACGGAGTGCCCGACACCGAGTTCCTCGGCGCGCGCCCGGAAGGCGCGGATGTCCTTCGGGAGGCAGCCGCCGCCGAAGCCGACACCCGCGTTGAGGAAGCGGCGCCCGATGCGGGCGTCCATGCCGATCGCGTCGGCGAGCGCCGTGACGTCCGCTCCCGTGACCTCGGAGATCTCCGCCATGGCGTTGATGAAGGAGATCTTCGTCGCGAGGAACGCGTTCGCGGACACCTTCACGAGTTCCGCCGTCGCGTACCCGGTGACGATCTTCGGCGTGTTCGCGTCGAGGGCGACGTGGTAGACGGCGTCGAGGACGCTCTCGGCGCGCTCGGCGCCCGCGCCGACGCCGTAGACGAGGCGATCGGGGCGCAGTGTGTCCTCCACCGCGAAGCCTTCGCGCAGGAACTCGGGATTCCACGCGAGGACGGCCCCGGTCGGGTCGATCCGCTGGGCGAGTCCCTCGGCGGTGCCGACGGGCACCGTCGACTTGCCCACGATGACGTCGCCCGGCGCCACGTGCGGCAGCAGCGCGTCGACGGCCGCGTTGACGTAGCGGAGGTCCGCGCCGAGGCCGTCCTTCGACTGCGGCGTCCCCACGGCGACGAAGTGCGCCTCGGCACCCGCCGCATCGGCGAAGTCCGTCGAGAACGTCAGATTGCCGGAGGCGAGCGCTTCCGTGAGCAACTCGGTGAGACCGGGCTCGAAGAACGGGGCACGGCCCGAGTTCAGGAGAGCGATCTTGTCCGCGTCGACGTCGATACCGACGACGGAGTGGCCGATGGACGCCATGGCGGCTGCGTGGACGGCTCCGAGGTAGCCGCAACCGATAACTGAGAGCTTCATATCGTGGTTCAGCCTAGCAACGACCGAGCGCCGAGACGGCTCGCTCCCTCACTCCCGGTTCGCTCCCGCCGGGGCGACCCCTCCGACACCCGTCTCAGCGCCACCTCTCGAAACGGCGTCGGCGCGCTCCCTCCCGCTCAGGACGAGGCGTCGGGGTGGGTGTCCCGCCACGCGTAGACGTCGTTCACGAGCGTGTGCGCTCGCGCGTCGAAGGAGTGCTCCGCGCGAACGCGTCGTGACGCCTCCTGCAGCACGTTCTCGGGGACGAGCGACTCGGCGTCCCGCAGAGCGTCGCGGGTCTCCTCGACCGAATCCGCCGTGATCACGGCGGACCCGAAGATCTCGTCGATGCCGTCGACGCGGTCCGACAACAAACGGGCCCCGGCGGCGACGCCGTCGAACAGCCGGTTGGAGAGGAAACCCCACTCGGCCATGTCGCCGTGGTGGTCGTTCAGGACCACCCGAGCCGAGCGGTACATCGCCGGAGCGTCGACGCGATCGAGGGTCTCGCCGGCGATCAGGTCCTCGCCGATGAACTCCTCCCAGCCGTGGCCGTAGACGGTGGGCTCGAAGCCCGCCTCGATCGTGTTCTTGACGATCGGACGGAACACCTTCCGCGGAGTGCCGACGAACAGGATGTCGGGCCCCGAGCCCGGACGAGCGACATCGGGATGGAAACGCGAGGCGTCCGTCGCCTGGAGCAGCGGCCGCACCTCGTGGCCGTGGGCCTCCGTCGCATGGGCGGCCCAGCGCGTGCTCGCCGCATAGATCAGGTCGTTGGCGGAGAACTCCCGGTGCTTGACCCGCGTCGGGTGACTGATCACCCAGAGCACGTTGGTCGCGCCCTGCTGCCGCGGCACCGTCGCGAGGCCGCGGATCGTGAGGACGACGTCGTCGAACGAGGACGTCGGCCGCTTGTGGGCGCCGAGGCGGTCGATCACGACCTCCTGGCCCAGCTCGCGCAGCGCTCTCGCGACGTCGTCGGCGAAGAAGGTGTCGCCCCACACGTCGCCGCGGTGCTCGGCGGGCGAGGCGATCTTGATGGCCCATCGCAGGCTCGGGCGCCCCGCGAACTCCCCGTCCTCCACGAGTCGCTCGATGCGCTCGTACAGGGGCCGGAGGTACTCGGGCGGCGGTTCCGTGGCGAGCGGCTCCTCCTCGTAACCGGTGATCCGGAAGCCGGCGGACGCGAACCGCTCGTCGAGCTCGTCCGGTACCGCGTCGCCCCATCGATCCGTGAAGCGCGGTCCGTTCGCGACGGCGCGGCCGGCGAGCCACTTCCGGCTCTCGCCGCGGAACCCGACGAGGGACTCCGGAACGATGACCGCGGCGGGGAGGCCGCCGTCGCGAGCGCGCAGACAGAGGTCGACGTCGTCGAACGCGCTCTGGAACGTGGGGTCGTAACCGGTGAGAGCCGCGAACCGGTCCGAGCGCACGAGGATGGCTCCACCGCCCACCGCGTGGAAGCGCGTCGGCAGCATACGGAGGAGGTCCTCGCGCGGGTGGTCCGTGAGGAACGGGATCGGGAGCGTCCGCGCTCCCCCGAAGACGAAACCGGCGTGGTGGAGCGAGTCGCCCGGAGCGAGCAGCAGAGGCTGCGCCGCGAAGACCGACTCGTCCGCCACAGCGTCGAGGAGAGGCGGAAGCCATCCGGGTCGCGGCGTCGCCGTGCGCTCGAGGAACACGACGTACTCCCCTGTCGTCGAGGCGAAGCCCAGGTTGTTGGCGAGAGCCGCGCGGAGCGGGGACGGTCGCGAGATGACGCGCACGCGCTCGTCGCGGGCGAAGCGGAGGGCGATGGTTGCGAGCACCTCGCGTGAGGATCCGCTGTCGACGACGACGACCTCGACGTCGAGCCCGTGCGACGACGCGAGGACCTGGTCGACGGCGAGGAGTGGAGCCTCCCACTGTCCCGTGGTGGGGATGACGACGGAGATGCGTCCGGCCACCCGCTCCGGCACGGAGGCCTTGACCGCGTCCCAGTCGAGGAGGTTCTTCCCGAGCACGACGTCACGCCAGTGCGGCGACTCGCTCGTCGTGATGCGGTCGAGGGCGTCGTCGCGGTGGTCGTACCGGACGCCGATGAAGGGGAGGTACGTGACGCGGTCGGTCACCTGGAAGAGGCGGAGGAAGAGGTCGTAGTCGACCCAGCGCCGGAGGCTCTCGTCGAATCCGCCGACCTGCTCGACGAGGTCGGCCTTCACGACGAGCGTGTTCATGTCGATGAAGCTGTTGCCGTTGATGAGGTGCTCTCGCGTACCCGACATGCCGAGGTAGCCATGCTTCTTCCCGCCCCGATCGAGCTCGACGGCGGCGTACGTGAGATCGGCGCGGCCCGACGCCACCTCCGAGTAGGAGACCGAGAGGAAGTGCGGAGTCCAGACGTTGTCGGAGTCGAGGAACGCGAGCACTTCCGCACGGGCCTCCGCGACGCCGAGATTGCGGGCGGCCGAGACGCCGCGGTGCTCGCCGCGCACGAGCCGGATGCGGTCGTCGCGCTTCGCGAACGCCTCGATGACATCGCGCGTGGAATCCGTCGAGCCGTCGTCGACGACGACGAGCTCCCACGCGTCGAAGTCCTGGGCGAGGACGGACTCGATCGAGCGCCCCACCACTCCCTCGCGGTTGTAGACCGGCATGACGATCGACACGAGCGCGCGTGCATCCGACGGCCGCGTGACGGCCCGACCCAGGCGGTCGGAGATGAAGCGGCGCTCGGCACGCTGGTTCCACTGCGCCGACACGCGCGGTCGCGTCAGCTCTCCGCTGGCGGCGTGCCGGCGCGCGAGCTCGGTCGCGAGACGGATGCCCTCGTCCCGCGTGATCGGTCCGGCGGTGCCCTCCGGAAGCGGGAGGAGCGTCGACGATGTGGCCGACCGGAGGAAGCCAGCCACGCGGTCCGCGAGATGCCGCGGATTGGCCGGAGGTGTCACGCTCGCGAGGTCGAGGAGCGGGCCGACCGAGATGACGGCGGCCGTCGGGTCGAGGAGCGTCAGGAGCCAATCGCGTCCGTCCGAGCGGCTCGAGATCCATCGTGGCTCGATGAGCGGGTGCGGCGCGATCTCGTTGCCGTAGTCGAGCAGGGTGTCGACGGCCTGCGCGACCGTGCGGACGCGGCGTCCCGTCTCAGCGCCGACGAAGGCCGGATCGACGAGCCCGAGCTGGGCGATCTGTCGCAGTTTGAGGCGGCGGCGCTCGCGGCGCAGCGGCGAGATGACGGCACGATCGATTACCGGAAGACGCCGTACAGCGGCGCGGGCGACAGCCCGTACTGCGACCATGGAGAAAACCTTTGCGGTTGAGTGACGCGAGCTCGGTGGCTGCTGCATCCAGCGGCCTCTCCGACGACACAGACTAACAAATTAGGATGAGGTCATTCCGACCGTCGCATCACCGAAAGGTCCCAGCATGCCCCCTCGCCCTCTTCAGATCGTCACGGACATGGCCAAGCTGAACCTGACGTACCTGAGGTCGGCGGACTTCCGCGCGCGCGTCCTCAAGGCTCACGGGAAGACGACGGACAACATCGCGCTCGACAAGGTCGGCCTGAACGAGACGGAGTTGGCTCCCGCAGAGGCGCGAGTGTTCGCCGGGCTGAACGACTCGACGCTCGGGCTCAGTACGTTCACCCCGTCGACAGCGACGCCGACGCACGTCAACCTCGTGCTGCCCGAGTTCCGTACCCACACGGTGTTCGCGGGTGTCACCACGGCGATCTGGGCGGCCATCGGGCTCGGTAAGCGGCTCGGTCTGCCCGTCCGCGTCATCGCCATGGCCCGCAACCAGGACACGCCCGACATCGAGAAGGGCCGCGAGTTCCTCCGCGAGAACTTCGACCTCGACGCCGAGATCATCCTGCGCGCCGGAATCCCGAAGACCCGTTTCAATCCGCAGGACCGCTGGATCGCCACGCACTGGACCACGGCCCACGCGCTCGACGTGGCGGCGCACGCCGGACTCGTCGACCCCGCGTCGGTCGTCTACCTCATTCAGGACTACGAGCCCGGGTTCGCCCCGTGGTCGACCTCGTACACGACGGCACGCTCCACCTACCACGCCGGATTCGTCCCCCTCGTGAACTCCCGTCCCCTGCTCCAGCACCTCGAGACGGTCGAGAGCGTCGGCATCGACGAGCGACACGTCTTCGCGCCGGCCTTCGACCTCGCCCAGCTCGAGGAGGTCGCGCGACGCCGCTCGCGCTCCGAGCGCACGACCGTGCTCTTCTACGGTCGGCCGTCGAAACCGCGGAACCTCTTCCACCTCGGCGTCACCGCGATGCGACAGGCCGTCCGCCTCCTCGGTGACGACGCCGCGAGCGTCGACTTCGTCTCGGCGGGCGAGAAGCACCGTGCGATCGACCTCGGTTCGGGACGCAGCCTCTCGCCTCTCGGACGGATGGCGTGGGACGACTACTTCGCCTTCCTCCCGACAGCGAACGTCGTGCTGTCGCTGCAGATGAGCCCCCACCCGAGCCATCCGCCGCTCGAGTCGGCGATCTCGGGCGCGCACGTCGTCACGAACGATTTCTTCGGAACACGCGTCGGCGTGCACGAGCGCATCGCCGCGGTTCCCGAATCCCCCGACACCCTGGGCGAGGCTCTCGCGCAAGCCGTCCGGCTCGAGCGATCGTCGGGTCCCGGGGGCTACGCCCCGATCGCGGCGGCCGACATCGGAGGAGAGCTCGATTCGGCCCTCGACGCGATCGCTCCCCTGATCACGCGGGACTGAACGGACGACGGCCGGTGGAGGGGTAGCCCCTCGCACCGGCCGTCGGACGAACGCCTCAGCGCACCGTCACCGATTTACACGCCAGCTTCCAGTTCTTCCCGGCCCCGACGTTGATGCCGTAGGCGCAGACCTCGTGGGTGCCCTTAGACATCGGCAGGACGGCGGAGAAGCCGTGAGCCGCTCCCCACTTCGGGTAGACCGCACCGACGTCAGGACGGTTGACGTTGGCGAACGTGGACGCCGTCATCTTCCCGTCGACGTACAAGTGCACGTCGATGGGAGACGCCGTGTCGAAGTCGATCGCCCACCCGGTGACCGTCGCGCCTCCCGTTGTCGGCGTGACCGAATTGATCCGGCCGTCTGGGACACCGCCGGGAACGACGACCACGCGACAGGCCTTGAACTGCGCGTTCTTGCCGGCCTTCACGTTGATGCCGTACACGCAGACGGAGTGCTGCCCGGGCGTCGCCGCCACGCGCTTCGAGAAGCCGTGGTCGGCACCGTGAGCGGGGTAGACCCCTGCGACGTCGGGGCGTGACTCTGCCGCCTTCGTCGTCGACACGTGCTTGCCGTCGACGTAGATGTGCACGTCGATCGGCGATGCCGTGTCGGGATCGATGGCCCACCCGACGGCATCGAATCCGCCGGGCGCCGGCGAGACGGAATCGAGGCGCCCGTCGGGGCTGGGCCCCCACTTCTCACACGTCGCGTTGACGTTCGAGCCGGGACCGACGTTGACGGCCGTGAGGCAGAAGTCCGCCGTCGCCGCTCCGAGCGGAACGAAGATCGTGAATCCCTGGCCGCCGTACATCGGCCACTTCGCGGAGCGCGCGGCGTGCGGACGGTTGGCCGTCGTGGTGGCGAGGACCTGCCCCGACGAGGTGACGGCGCGAACGGTCGCGGGCGTCGTGGAGTCGGGCTCCATCGCGTATCCGGTGTACGTGTACCCCGTCGCCGAGCGGACGCGTGACTCGATCGCGATCTGCGGGAGTCCCGTCGGCGTCAGGAAGGTGCGGCACTTGAGGGTGACCGAGCTCCCCGCACCCTGGTTGACCGCGCGGACGCAGACCTCCTGCTTACCCGAGCCGATCGGCCCCTCCATCGAGAACCCGTGCTTCGCCCCGTAGGCCGGGTACGTCGCACCGACGTCGGGTCGGGACGTCGCCGCCGTCTGCTTCGCGACGACGGTCCCGTTGACGAGGAGCTCGACGACGACGCCAGCGGCCGTCTGCCGATCGATGGACCACCCGGTCACTCGAACCGACGTCGGCCCCTCGTTGACCGCTTCGACCTTACCGATCGGGCTGTCCCCGAAGACCGTCACGGTGCGACAGCCGAGGGACTTGTCCTTACCGACGAGGACGTTGACGACGGTGAGACACAACTCTCCCGTCGACGCAGGCAGGGCGACGAGGCCGGAGAAGCCGCGGTTCGTCCCGTAGCTCGGGTAGCCCGTGTCGATACCCGACGAGGACGTGTTCGCCGTCAACGTTCCCACCCGCTGTCCGCGGTACTGCACCGCGACAGTCGCCGGTGCGAGCGTGTCCGGGTCGAGCGCCCAGCCCGTGAGACGGACGCCGCCGGGCTCGACCTGGGCCAGTGTGAACCCGCCGACGGGCGGACCCGACATCGGGCTCACGGTGCGGCAGTCGATGAGCGCGTTCCGTCCACCGCCGACGCTGATCCCGTAGACGCACACCTCGGTCGATCCCGGCGGCAGGTTGAGCCGGAGATCGAAGCCGTGAGCGTTGCCGTAGCCGGGGAAGGCCGAGCCGACGTCGGGCCGCGAGACGTTCGCCGCCGCCGACCGGTAGAAGCTGCCGTTGACGTAGACGTGGACGTCGATCGACGCCGCGCTGTCCCGATCGAGGGCCCACCCGATCATCCTCACGAGGCCCGGCTCGACGCTCGTCGAGTTGATCCGACCCTCGGGGGACGCCGCGGTCGTCGCTCCGAACCAGTCCGAGAACTTCACGAAGAAGTTGCGGTTGCCGTAGGACGAGCACGAGTTGCCCGTTCCGTACGGGTTCGCAAGTGCGGCGGCGTTCGGGCGGTACGGCGTGTAGTTGTAGAGGCTCGCCGTCGCCTGATTGCGGATGTAGACGGTCGACGATCCGCACGAGGCGTTGGGGTGCCACTGGATCGAGTTGTTCTGGCCGGCGCGGTAGCGGAACGACGACGGCGAGGTCGCGTAGACCTTCATCTGGTACGCCGCCATGTACACCTGGTTGAAGAAGCCGTAGTAGCGCGTGTCGCACGGCGCCGTGTCGGGGCACGCGTAGCCCATCGCGATCTTGTACCGGGACGCCGATGGCGCCGTGGCGGTCACGAGACCCTGCTCCTTCTCGAGCATGACGAGCAGGACCTGCGGGTTGATGCCGCACGAGACGGCGACGTTCTTGATGATGTTGGCGACGTTCTCGCTGCTCCGGGCCGTGTAGCCGTTGCAGCGGCCCGCGACGGCGTCACGCTGACTCGTCGCCATCCGGTAGCTCTTCAGGCAGTTCGTCGTGCACTTGGCACCCTTCGCCTGAAGGAAATCGTTGATCTGGACGTTGGTCATCGACCCGGAGTCGTAGAACCGCTCGTCGCTGATGATGTATCCCGCATCGAAGCCGTCCGTCACGAGCGCCTTGGCGGACGTCGGTGCGACGAGGGCCGCGAGCGGCACGAGAACCGTGAGCACGAGTGCCCAGACGGCGAGGGACGCAATGCGTCGCGATCTGGCTTCCACGGTTCTCCCTCAGCCGTGTGGCGAGCCGAGTGCGAACCGGCCCTACGTAGCCGCGGCGCAGAACCCCGCGATCATCGATCTCCCTTATCGATATCTGCAGTGTAGGCCTTCATGACACTCTGGGCATCGCCCACCTGCACGAGGGAACCGTTGTCGAGCCACGCGGCGTGGTCGCACATGTCGCGGATATTCCCCATCGAGTGGGTCACCAGGATGACCGTTTTCCCGGCTCGGCGGAACTCCGCGAACTTCTCCTTGCACTTCGCCTGGAAGGCCGCGTCACCCACCGCGAGGATCTCGTCGACGACGAGCACATCGGGGTCGACGTTGATCGCCACACTGAAGCCCAGCCGCACGTACATGCCGGAGGAGTAGTTCTTCACGGGCTGGTCGATGAACTTCCGGACACCGCTGAAGTCGACGATCTCGTCGAACTTCTTGTCGACGTCCTTGCGGCTCATCCCGAGGATCGAGCCGTTCAGATAGACGTTCTCGCGACCCGACAGTTCGGGGTGGAAACCGGACCCCACCTCGAGGAGCGAGGCGACCTTCCCGCGCGAGGAGATGGACCCCGAATTGGGGTAGAGGATCTTCGCCAGACACTTCAGCAGAGTGGACTTCCCGGAACCGTTCCGGCCGACGAGACCGAAGGTCGATCCCTCCGGGACCTCGAACGAGACGTCCTTGAGCGCCCAGAAGTCCTCGTGCACCGAACGGCGGCCGCGCATGAACGCGGTCTTCAGCGAGTCGTTCTTCTCCTTGTAGAGACGGAACTTCTTCGACACGTCATCGACGACGACGGCGGCTTCACTCATAGCAACTCGGCCAATCTCTTCTCGCTCCGCTTGAACACCAGGAAGCCGATCGTGAACATCGCGACGGTCCACGCGACGCAGACGAGCGAGTCGCCCAGGTCGGGCCACCGGTTGTCGTAGAGCAGTTCTCGGAAGACGGAGACGAAGCGCTCCATCGGGTTGAGCCTGTAGACGTCGAGGATCCACTGGCCGTGGACCTCGGCCTGGTCCTCGACGAGGTGCAGGGGGTAGATGATCGGGGTCAGGTACATCCACATCTGCAACGCGATCGATGTGAAGTGCTGGAGGTCCCGGAAGTAGACGTTCCCGATCGCGAGCAGCATCGCGAGTCCGAGCGCGAACAGCGCGAGCAGGACCATGAAGAGCACGGCGACGGGGACCCAGATGAGGGGCATGCCTCCGAAGACCGTGAGGGCGACGACGAGCACGCCCATCTCGATCGCCCACGTGTACCCGACCGACCCGGCGACCGAGAACGGCAAGTGCATGCGGGGGAAGTAGACCTTCTTGATGAGGCCGGCGTTGCCGATGACCGACGACATGCCGCCCGTGACCACGCGGGTGAAGAACAGCCACGGCAGTAGGCCCGTCATGAGCCAGAGCGGGTAGATGTCGAGCCCGCTGGGGTCGCCGACGGAGGGCCGTGCGCGGAAGATGAAGGAGAAGACGAGCGTGTAGACGAGCATCGTCGCGAGCGGGTTGATGAGCGACCACAACTGCCCGAGGACGGTTCGACGGTACTTCCCCTTCACGTCGCGCATCGTGAGGTTGTAGAAGAGCTCGCGGCTTGCGAAAAGCTCTGAGAGGTAGGTCATCCGGTGCTTTCGGGAAGGTACGCGGAGGAGAATTCCTCCGCGTCTCGACTAGAATCTAAACATTTGTGCGGGCAATCCGCCGAATCAGACGAGGTGGGTCGCGGGAGGATGCAGAGCGTGCACGTACTCCTCGACGGTACCGCAATCCCCGATGAACTCGGCGGAGTGGGCAGGTACCTCGAAGGCGTCACACCGGAACTTCGCGGCGATGGCGTGCGCGTCACCGTCGTGACCCGCCGGTCCCTCGCGGCCTCGACCTTCACCTCCGGCCGCGGTTACGGACGGGTCGTCGTGGGCGACCGCTTCGCGCACCCTCTCATGCGGATGCTCTGGGAGCAGTTCCGACTCCCCCGGATCGCGAGAGCCCTCGGCGCCGATGTCATCCACTCACCGCACTACACCTTCCCTCTCCTCTCCCGGTCGCGCAGCGTCGTCACGGTGCACGACGCGACCTTCTTCACGCTCCCGGCCGACCACTCGGTCGTGAAGCGGTGGTTCTTCCGGGCATGGACGCTGCTCGGCGCCCGCCGGGCGGACGTACTCGTCGCACCGAGCGCCGCGACCTTCGACGAACTGGCGCCGTTCGCGCCCGTCGAGACGGGGCGAGCCGTCGTCGCTCATCACGGAGTCGACCTCGAGACCTTCCGGCCGCCGACGGACGACGCCGTCGCCGATTTCCGCCGCGGCCTCGGTCTGCCGGAATCGGGCTGGATCGCCTTCCTCGGAACGCTCGAGCCTCGGAAGAACGTCCCGGCCCTCATCGACGCCTACGTCGAGCGTTTCGCCGGCACGACAGATCCGCCCGCCCTCGTCCTCGCCGGCGCGCGCGGCTGGGACACCACGATCGACGACCACCTGTCGCGCGTCCCCGACGACCTGACGGTCGTGCTCCCCGGCTACCTCCCCCGGGAAGAACTGCACGTCCTCCTCGGCGGCGCCCTCACCGTCGTGTACCCGAGTCGGGGCGAGGGCTTCGGCCTCCCCGTGCTCGAAGCGATGGCCTCGGGCGCGAGCGTCATCACCACTCGGGAGTCGTCGCTTCCCGAGGTCGGCGGCGACGCCGTCGTCTACGCGGGCACCGATGTCTCCTCGATCGGCGAGGCGATCTCGACGATCGTGGCCGACACGGACGCTCGCGCGCGCCGATCCGACGCGGCTCGCGAGCGCGCGGCCGGATTCACGTGGGCGGCGAGCGCTGCGGCGCATCGGGACGCCTACCGGCGAGCGGCGGCACGACGATGACGCGCGCTTCGGTGCTCGTCGTCACCGTCACCTACAACTCCGGCGACCACCTCACGGCCTTCCTCGACTCCCTCGAGAGGGCGTCGACGCACGACCTGCGCGTCGTCATCAGCGACAACGGCTCCACGGACGGAGCGCCTGCGCGCGAGGCCGAGCGCCGCGGGCAGGCCGTCCATGTGCTCGAGAACAACGCCAACCTCGGCTACGGCCGCGCGGCCAATCGCGCCGCCGAAGGAGCCGACGAGGACTGGATCCTCATCGTGAACCCCGACGTCGTCATGCACGACGGCGCGATCGACGCACTCATCGAAGCCGCGTCGACGCGGCCGGACATCGGTGTCGTCGGACCCCGCATCCTCGACGCCGACGGCAGCACCTATCCCTCCGCCCGCCCCCTGCCGCGCCTCTTCCTCGGCATCGGCCACGGCGTGCTGTCGACGGTCGCGCCGAACAACCCGTGGTCCCGGCGGTACCGCCCCACCAATCTCGCCACGGTGGACGAACCCTTCGACACCGGCTGGTTGTCCGGCGCGTGCCTCCTCGTCCGTCGTTCCGTCTTCCAGCGGATCGGCGGCTTCGACGACGCGTTCTTCATGTACTTCGAGGACGTCGACCTCGGCCGACGGATCGGCGAGGCCGGGTTCCGCTGCCGCTACGTGCCCGCGTCCGTCGTGACGCATGTGGGAGCGCACTCGACCTCGCACGCATCGACCGCCATGGTCCGGGCGCACCACCGCAGCGCCTACACCTACGTCTCGCGGGTCTATCCGGGCGTCGTCTGGGCCCCGCTCCGGTGGGCCCTCCGCGCCGGACTCGCGGTGAGGGCGCGGCTCGCGACGCGATCCCCGGGCTCCTGACAGGGCTGCACCCTAGAATCAGTCGTTGTGCTCGTCTATTTCGTGAATCACAGTACGGCTCCCATCAACCTCGGCGGCGCCGAGCGTTCCCTCATCCAGCTCGTTCAGGACTGGTACGACCGCGATCCGGACTTCGAGGCTGTCTTCATCACGAAGCACCCGCGCGGCCAGTTCATCAAGGCGATCGAGGAGAAGGGCTGGGCGTTCAAGTCCTACCGCTACCGCGGATGGACGATCCCCCAGGTCGACGCCCCCCTCGCCGAGAAGACCTACTTCGCACGCGAGGACTATGCGTCGACGCAGCAGATCATCTCCTTCATGGAGGATCGGCGACCCGACCTCGTCGTGACGAACTCGATCGTCGCCCCGTGGGGGGCATTCGCCGCGAAGGTCCTCGGCATCCCGCACGCGTGGTTCGTGCGCGAGTACGGCGACCTCGACCACGGCCTCGCCTTCCAGATCGGTCGTGAACGCACGTTCCGCGACATCGGGCTGCTCTCAGAGGCCGTCTTCTCCAACTCGATCGCGGTGCGCGATCACATCGCGCAGTACATGGACGACAAGCCGATCCAGGTCGTCTACCCCAAAGTCGACGTCTCCTCGCTCGCGGAGAAGGCGGCCGCCGAACCGGATCGTGCTCCCTTCGGCACCGACCCCGGACTCAAGATCGCCGTCGTGGGTCGTCTGTCGGACACGAAGGGCCAGTGGCGCGTAGTCGATGCGATCGGAGCTCTCGACAAGCGCGGCATCCGTGCGAGCGCCTGCCTCATCGGCTCCTGGACGGACCCGGACTACGACGTGCGGCTCATGGCGCGGGCGCGAGCGGCGGGAGTCGCCGACCGCATCACGATCGTCGGCGAGCAGGAGAATCCGTTCCCGTTCGTCGCCGCAGCCGACGTGTGCGTGACGGCCTCGAGTATCGAGGCGTTCGGCCGGACGACCCTCGAGTACATGCTCCTGTCGAAGCCCGCCATCGTGTCGGTCGACGGCGGGGGCGCAGAACTCGTCGCCGACGGCGAGACCGGCGCCCTGTTCACGCCCGACGACCCGGAGACGCTCGTCGAGGCAATCGCCGGCTACGCCGGTGATCCCGGGAAGGTGCTGGCCCACGGTGCGGCCGCTCGCGAGCGGGCGATCCGCATGACCGAGCACGAGTACAGCAACGATGCGGCCATCGACACGCTCACGCGACTCATCGGAGGGCCCGCGTACAAGCTGCCCGAGATCGCGCGGTACTGGTTCGCCCTCCCGGGTCTCTACTCGGAGATGATGAAGACGGGCGGGCAGACGACCGTGCGCTTCGTCGCCACCCGGGTCAAGGGACGGTTGCGCAACCTCGCCAAACGGCCCATCGCCGTCGTCCGACGGGTGGTCGGACGATGAGCGCCGCGGTGAGCCGGCCGGTCACGATCGTCGTCCCGGTCTACGGCGACCTCCCGACTCTGCTCGACTGCGTCGACTCGGTCATCGCGAACGTCGACCTCTCCCGTCACTCCCTCCTCCTCGTCAACGACGTGGGACCCGAGGCCGACGAGATCGAACGCGCGCTCCTCTCCCGCATCGAGGGCGTCGCCGGCGCACGGTACGAGCGCAACGCCCGCAACCTGGGCTTCGTCGGAAACTGCAACAGAGCGGTGACGGAGCTCGACGCGACCGACAACGACATCCTGCTCCTCAACAGCGACACGGTCACGACCCCGGGGTTCCTCGAGGAGATGTCCGAGGTGCTGCACGCGTCGGACACCCACGGTGTCGTGTGCGCCCGGAGCAACAACGCGACGATCGCGAGCATCCCCCACTACTTGCGAGTGCCGAAGACGCCGCGGGCGATGGAGCGCAGCGCCGCCGTCCACGAGCACCTGCGTGACGACCTGCGGCGCTTCAGCATCTCCCCCGTCGCCATGGGGTTCTGCTTCCTCATCCGTCGCGAGCTCATCAGGGCGCACGGCCTCTTCGACGAGATCTATGCGCCCGGCTACGGCGAGGAGAACGACTTCTGCCTGCGGGTGAACGCGCACGGGTACACGTCCCTCATCGCCAACCGCGCTCTCGTCTTCCACGCCGGCGCGAAGAGCTTCGAGGGCGAGAAGCGGATGGCGCTCCGGTCGGCGCACGAGAAGATCGTCGTCTCCCGCTACCCCTTCTACACCGATGCGGTGCAGCAGTACCTGTGGCGAGACATCGACCCCGTCGACCACTTCGCAGACGCCATGCTGCCGGGCGACGACGTGCCCACCGTGTTCATCGACGTGGACTCGCTCGACGGATCGCGACTGCCTGATGCCGCCGTCCAGTTCCTGGAGGCCGCCCGCGTGCGCGCCTCGGCCTCGGTCGCGCGTTTCACCGTCTCCGTCCCCGACGCGGCGGCCCCGGCGGCGGCCTCGCGTTTCCGCGGCATCACGGTCGTCCCGCACTCGCAGTTCCGGTCGCTCCACGACATCGGGATCGCGATCGGGTCGCCGGACTCCTCCGCCGCCCAGCTGCTCCGACTCAATCGGAGCGCGCTCCGGTGGGTCTACGTCAACGCCGAACCGGAGCACTTGCGTCGGTGGGACAAGCGCGACGCGCGCGGCGAGTCGCGCACGGCGGTGCTCGACCTCATCTCGAGCGCCGACGTCATCGTCGGCGGATCCGAGCGCGCCAACGCGGAACTCGTCGACTACCTCACCGCGACGCCCGTCGCGACCTCCGCATCGTGGTCCGTGATCGAGGGCCTCGGCCCCGACCGGCTCATCGAATCGCTCATCGGCGAGTGGTGGACTCGCGAGGTCGACATCGCGGGCCTCCGGGACCGGTGGTTCCGCTTCGCCCGTCCGTCCGCGGGGAAGGCGGAGACGACCCCGACGGAGCCGCGGCTCACGCAATGGGCGCGGCGCGCCCAGTCGATCGCGCCGGGACCGACGTCGCTCGCCCGCCGCGTCGTCAACGGTGTGCGCCGGCGTCTCGGTCGCTGATCACGTCGTCCTGGAGAACGGCAAGAGCCGCCCGCACTCTCGTGCGGGCGGCTCTTGCCGTTTTCCGTCTCGTGGACGGGACGTCTCTCAACCCGCGAGCAACCCCTGCAGGTAGCGGCCATAACCGCTCTTGACGAGCGGTGCGGCCAGCGCTGCGAGCTGATCGTCGTCGATCCACCCGGCGCGCCAGGCGATCTCCTCGATGCAGCCGACCTTGAAGCCCTGGCGGTCCTCGATCACGCGCACGTATTCGGACGCCTGCATCATCGACTCGAATGTCCCGGTGTCGAGCCATGCCGTGCCCCGGTCGAGGACCTGGACGCGAAGCCGATCGGCCTCGAGGTAGCGCTCGTTGACCGTGGAGATCTCGAGCTCGCCCCGCGCGCTCGGTTCGATGGTCTTCGCGATCCGGACGACGTCGTTGTCGTAGAAGTAGAGCCCGGGGACCGCGTAGTTGCTCTTCGGGGTCGTCGGCTTCTCCTCGATCGACACGGCCCGGAAGTCGTCATCGAATTCGACGACGCCGTAGGACGTCGGATTCGAGACGTGGTAGGCGAAGATCATCGCGCCGTCGATGTCGGTGTGACCCCGCAGCGACGAGCCGAGGCCGGTGCCGTGGAAGATGTTGTCGCCGAGAACGAGGGCGACGCTCTCGTCGCCGATGAACTCCTCGCCGATGATGAACGCCTGGGCGAGACCGTCGGGCGACGGCTGCACGGCGTACTCCAAACGGATGCCGAGGTCGGAACCGTCACCGAGGAGCGCACGGAACTGCTCGTTGTACTCGGGTGTCGTGATGATGAGGATCTCGTCGATCCCCGCCATCATGAGCGTCGACAAGGGGTAGTAGATCATCGGCTTGTCGTAGATGGGCATCAACTGCTTCGAAATACCCTTGGTGATCGGCCACAGACGGGTGCCGGATCCTCCGGCCAGTACGATGCCACGCATAATGGGCAATCCTAGCGAATCAGGATCGACGGCCCCGACCGAGCAGAGAACCGACGGCGCGCACGGGCGCGCTGACCTTCCAACTCGTGCTCTCGTACACGTCCGAGAGCGCCCGACGCGCCGCACGCAGTTCGCGCTGCTTCTCGGCGAGGCGGAGTTGCTCTTCCTCGCGACGACGTTCCTCGGCGGCGAGCGCTTCCGTCACCTCGGCGACGCGGCTCTCGAGCTCCTCGACGCGCTCGGGCTTGCTCTCGAGGTTGTACCGCCGCTTGATGTCGGCACCGAGCGCGAAGAAGGCCCCGCGGTAGAGATCGGTCTGCGCGTTCAGAATGTCGAACATCTCTCGCACGCGTGGATCGAGGTCGCTGCCCACTCCGAGGACGCCGAGGCCGTGAGCGTGGAGGAAGTGGAACGAGGGGTACCGGACCTCGACCTCGCTCCAGAACTGATGCACCCCGAAGCCCGTGCGGAACTCGTTCGTGTCGTGGAAGAGCATCACGCCGCGCGGCGACATCTTGGGGAGCCAGGAGGTGAACTCCTGGAGCACGTCCTCGTAGCGGTGGCGCCCGTCGATGTGGAGGAGATCGATCGACCCGTCCTCGAAATCGGGGAGCGCGGCGTCGAAGTAGCTGCGCTTGAGGGTGGAGAACCCCGCGTACTCCTCGTTGATGCGGCTCACCGACCGGTAGACGTCCTCGCCGTAGAATCCGGCGTGCTCGTCGCCTTCCCACGAGTCGACGGCGACCGCCGTCGTGGGGAGTCCGAGGCGCGCGATCGCCTCGCAGAACACGAAGTACGAGTAGCCGTGGTGCGTGCCGAGCTCGACGAGTCGGGACGGGCGCACGACATCGACGATCGTCGAGGCGAAGGACCCGTGTTCGATCCAGGCCGACCGCATGAGATGCGCCGGTTGCCAGTACGCCGCCGCCGAGAGCCGACCAGGAGCGAAGCGATCGGGCACGACCTCCGCCTCGTCGCTCATGAGACCGCGAGGGAGCCGTAGAACGCTCGAGCGGTCTCCCAGTCGGGGAGGACGCCGGCGGCCCGCGCCGCCTCGAGGGAGGGAGCGGAGGTGTCCTTCGGCGAGAGGAGCAGCTCGCCGGCCTCCTCGGGGAAGGCCAACCCGATGGCGGGGTCGAGCGGATTGATGCCGTGCTCCCGGTCGGGGCGGTACACGTCGGTCACGAGATAGTTCACCGTCGCGTCGTCCGTGAGTGCGACGAAGCAGTGCCCGAGCCCTTCCGAGATGAAGATGGCCCGGCGGTCGACGTCGTCGAGCAGGACGGAGTCCCACTGACCGAAGGTCGGCGAACCGACGCGGATGTCGATGACGAAGTCGAGGACCGCGCCGCGGTGCGCCGTCACGTACTTCGCCTGGCTCGGCGGGATGTCCGCGAAGTGGATGCCGCGAACGGTCCCCTTCGTCGACACGGAGGTGTTGGTCTGCGCCAGGTCGATCGTGCGACCGGTCGCCTCTCGGAGTGCGTCTGCCTTGTAGGACTCGAGGAAGAGCCCGCGGTCGTCACCGATGAGACGGGGCGTGATCTCGTAGCTGTCGGGGATGCTGAGCTCGCGGATGTTCACGGAACGAAGCCTACCGCGTGGTCCCCGGTGCGCCATGGAAGGCCGACCCGCGTCCCGGCGGCTCCGAGCCGCTCCCGACTTGCCGGACGAGCGGTCTCCGCATACCGTTGAAGCAGCCCCCCCGAAGAAGCACCCATCTCATCAGTCGCCCCCGTCCCGCCACCCCGAGCGTGACCCGGATTGAGGACAGTTCTTATGTCACGGACGCTTCGACTCATCGCCGTGCTCGCCGTCGGGATCTTCGTGGGATCGGCGAGCGCCGCCACGACCGCGTCGGCCCCAGCACACGCCGAGACCACTGCGCAATCGGTCATCAGGATCACCAATGAGCATCGCGCGGTCAACGGCCGCAAGGCTCTGAAGACCGAGTGGAGTCTCAACAACACGGCCCAGACCTGGGCGAACCACATGTCGTCGACAGGCCGCATGGAGCACAGCACGAACGACTGGCGCGCGTCACGCGTGGCGAAGGGTGCCTCGCTGTGCTGCGGCGAGAACATCGCCTACGGCTACACGTCCCCCGGCGCAGTCGTGAAGGCGTGGATGAAGTCGACGGGTCACCGCGCGAACATCCTCGACTCCCGTTACACGCACATGGGAGTTGGCTACAACCCGAAGGGCCACTTCTGGGTCCAGATCTTCGCCGCCTACCCGGCCGTCTCGGTCACCGTTCCACAACTCTCCGGCATGTCCCACGTCGGTTACATCCTCGACGCGCGCGTATCGGGCTTCGCGCCGGCCGGCGCGGCGTTGTCCTGGCAGTGGTACGCCGATGGCGTCGCGATCTCCGGTGCCCGCGGTTCCCGTCACCTCGTCCTCGAATCGCAGGTCGGAAAACGGCTCACCGTGCGGGTGACGGCGAACTTCGGCGGGACATCCGTCTCGAAGACGAGCAGTCCGACTCCCGTGATCAAGCGATAGCAGACGCCGCGGCTCCCACGGGTCCGCGCATGGTCCTCGCCTAGAATCGACCCGTTCAGACGAAGGAGCACGATGCGTTATCTCATCACCGGCGCCAGCGGAATGCTGGGTCGCGATCTGCAAGACGCTCTCGCGGGTCGCGAGGTCACGGCGCTCGGTCGCGCGGACCTCGACGTGACGGACCTCGACGCCGTCAGGGCCGCCGTGGCGGGCCACGACGCGGTCATCAACGCGGCAGCGTACACGAAGGTCGACGACGCGGAGACCGACGAGGAGGCGGCCTTCGCCGTCAACGCGACGGGCCCGCGCAATCTGGCGATCGCCGCGCGTGAGACCGGCGCGAAGCTCGTGACGATCTCGACCGACTACGTCTTCGACGGCTTCGCCACCTCGCCGTACGCCGAGGACACCACCCGCGACCCCATCAACGCGTACGGGCGGACCAAGGCGGCGGGCGAGGAGGCGGCGATCGCCGAGCACCCCGATGGCACCTACGTCGTCCGCACGGCCTGGCTCTACGGGGCGCACGGGCCGAACTTCGCGGCCACGATGGTGCGTCTCTCGGCGAGTCACGACACCCTCTCGGTCGTGACGGACCAGCTCGGCCAGCCGACGTGGACGAAGGACCTCGCCGAGCGGATCGTCGCCCTCCTCGATGCCGACGCCCCCGCGGGCGTCTACCACGGCACGAACGCCGGGATCACGAGTTGGCACGGGTTCACCCGGGCGATCTTCGAGGAGCTCGACCTCGATCCCGAACGCGTCCTCGAGACGGACAGCTCCACCTTCGCGCGTCCCGCGCCGCGACCGGCCTACTCGGTGCTCGGTCACGACGGCTGGGCTCGTGCCGGGCTGCCGCCGCTCCGCGACTGGCGGGAAGCCCTTCACGACGCCGTCGAGCAGGGCGCCGTCGCGCCCGCGGCGCCGGCCCGGTCATGACGACGGTCCTCCGCGTCGTCATCGATCAGATGGCGACGCCCGCTCCCACGGGTGTCGGACGCTACACGCACGAGCTCACGCGTGGGCTCATCGCGACGGCTCCCGTCGGCTGCACCGTCGAAGGGATCGTCTCGGCGCTGCCGCAGGACAAGATCGACGCCCTCACGGAGCGTCTCCCCGGCCTCGGCGACCTCCACCGCACGACGCTCCCCCGACGCGAACTCGCCACGGCGTGGCAGCTCGGGATCGCGCCGACGCTCGCGACGGGCATGATCCACGCGCCCGGTCTGCTGGCCCCGCTGGTCAAGCACGACACCTCCTCCGACGGGACCCAGATCGTCGTGACGGTCCACGACACCCTCGCGTGGACGCACCCGAAGTCGCTCACTCCCGCGACCGTCGCGTGGAACAAGGCGATGCTCAAGCGTGCGCGGAAGCACGCGGACGCCGTCGTTGTACCGTCGCACGCCGTCGCGGGTCGCCTCGCCGAGATCGTGGATCTCGGCGATCGCGTGCGCGTCATCGGTGGAGCGGCGAGCGAGGACCTCGTCGTCCCGCCGGACGCGGACGAGCGCACCGAACGACTACGTCTCCCGGGGGAGTTCATCCTGACGATCGGAAGCCTCGATCCGCGGCGCGGACTCACCGACCTCATCACGGCGCTCGGACTCCCCGGCGCTCCGGATCTTCCGCTTCTCATCCTCGGACCGGACTCGTGGGGCGAACTCACGGTCGCGTCGGTCGCGGACGAGGCCGGTCTCCCCGACGACCGGGTCCGCGCGCTCGGCGTCGTCGACGACGCCGACCTCGCCGTCCTCCTCGATCGCGCGACGGTCTTCGTGCATCCCGGGCGTCATGAGGGTTTCGGCCTCCCGATCGTGGAGGCCTTCCGCTTCGGCACCCCCGTCGTGCACTCGGACGACGACGCCCTCGTGGAGGTCTCGGCCGGGGCCGGCGTCGCGGTCGAGCTCACCGGCAAGGGGTATCCCGAGCGCCTCGCCGCGGCGCTCTCCTCGACACTGTCCGACGCCGAACAACTCCGGCGTCTCGGCATCCTCGCCCAGGACCGGGAGCGAGCGTTCAGTTGGCGGGACTCCGCCGAGCGGGTGTGGCAGCTGCACGCCGACCTCTGACGCTCGCCCCT
This sequence comes from Labedella phragmitis, assembly GCF_004078635.1. Classification (GTDB taxonomy): domain Bacteria; phylum Actinomycetota; class Actinomycetes; order Actinomycetales; family Microbacteriaceae; genus Labedella; species Labedella phragmitis. The sequence continues at coordinate 108,274 of NZ_RZNB01000007.1, read as the reverse complement.
GGGCCCGTGGACGCCGCGGTCCTCCGGTTAGGATGATCGAATGTCCAAGCTTCTCGTGACCGGCGGTGCCGGCTTCATCGGATCCAACTTCGTCCACCACGTCATCGGTCGCACCTATTCGCACGTGACGGTGCTCGACTCCCTCACCTACGCGGGCAACCTCGCGTCGCTCGAGGGGATCCCCGCCGACCGACTCACGTTCGTGAAGGGCGACATCACCGACGCCGCCCTCCTCGACGAGCTGTTCCCCACGGTCGACGCCGTCGTGCACTTCGCTGCGGAGAGCCACAACGACAACTCGCTCGACGACCCGCGGCCGTTCCTCGACACCAACATCATCGGCACGTACACGATTCTCGAGGCCGCCCGCCGTCACGGCACCCGACTGCACCACATCTCGACGGACGAGGTCTACGGAGACCTCGAGCTCGACGACCCCGCCCGGTTCACGGAGAACACGCCGTACAACCCGTCGAGCCCCTACTCGTCGACGAAGGCCGGGAGCGACCTCCTCGTCCGTGCCTGGGTGCGCTCGTTCGGCGTGCAGGCCACGATCAGCAACTGCTCGAACAACTACGGGCCCTTCCAGCACGTCGAGAAGTTCATCCCCCGCCAGATCACGAACGTCCTCCGCGGCGAGCGCCCCAAGCTCTACGGAGCCGGCGAGAACGTGCGCGACTGGATCCACGCCGACGACCACTCGTCCGCCGTGCTCACGATCCTCGAGAAGGGCACGATCGGCGAGACGTATCTGATCGGCGCCGACGGCGAGAAGAACAACAAGGAGGTCGTCGAGCTCATCCTCACGACCCTCGGTCAGCCGGCCGACGCGTACGACCACGTCGTCGACCGCCCGGGGCACGACCTGCGCTACGCGATCGACTCCACGCGCCTGCGCACCGAGCTCGGGTGGGAGCCGCGTTACGTCGACTTCGAGGCCGGTCTCGCCGCCACGATCGAGTGGTACCGCGACAACGAGGCCTGGTGGGCGCCCGTCAAGGACGCGACCGAGGCCCGCTACGCCGCGCAGGGACAGTAGCCGCTCCTCCGACCGACTCAGAGAAGACCGCGGTCGTCCTCGACTCTCGAGGACGACCGCGGTCTTTCGTCGCATCAGGCCTGCGCGTCAGCCGTCGCCGGACGTCTCATCCTCCGGAGGGGCGAGCGACGTCCCGACGAGTTCGTGGATCGCGGAGAAATCGGGATCGTCGGGATCGACCGTCGGCGGTGTGAGCTCGATCGACTCGATCGGCTGCTCGCGCGTCTTCGTGGCGAGGTCGACGAAGTACGAGAGCATCCCCTGCGGGATGTCGGTCTTCACGATCTTCGAGCCCGCTTGCGCGATCGCTTCGAACTTCGTCAGCACGTTGCCCGGCGTGAACTGGGTCAGGATCGCCTCGATGAGCGAGTTCTGCCGCTCCATGCGGTCCCAGTCGCTCGTCGAGTGCCTCGAACGCGCGTACCACTGCGCGTGGTAGCCGTCGAGGACCTGGGTGCCGGGTTCGATCCAGCCATCGACATTGTTGAGCTGCTCGTCTCCGCCGATGGGGAGACGGTCGTTGACGGTGACCTCGACGCCGCCGAGCGCGTCGACGAGATCGGCGAAGCCCTGCATGTCGATGAGCACGTAGTACTGGATCATCAGTCCCGTGACGCCCTCCGCCGCCTCCTTCATGGCCTCGATACCGGGAGAGCTGCCCCCGGCGACGGCGTCGGGATAGAGGTCCCCGTGTCGGAGCTCCGCCTCCGTGTAGACGGCGTTGAGCTTGCACGCGCTCACGTCGCAGTTCTGGAAGCCGTCCGGGTACAGGCCGGCGAGGGGCGAGTCCGCGGAGAAGGGCGTGTGGCGCATGTCGCGCGGGAGCCCGATCGTCGTCGCCGCGCCCGTCTCGGCGTCGACACTCATGACCCGGATCGTGTCGGGTCGCAGCCCGTCGCGATCCGGTCCGGCGTCACCGCCGAGGAGCAGGATGTTGTAGCGGCCGTCGACCGGGGCCTCCATGGCGCCCCCGCCGAAGATCGACGAGAGGGTCCCTCGCGTCACGCCCGCGTAGTAGGCACCGACGGTCGCTCCTCCTGCCGAGACGGCCAGCAGGACGACGGTCGCCGCGGCGATCCAGGCGCGCGCGCCCGGAGCGGCCTTGACCAGTCGCACGAGCCGCAGGGTGTCGATCGTGAGCACGAACCACAACACGGCGTAGGCGACCATGAGTCCCTGGACGAGCCAGAGGACGGGCTCGAAGGTGACGATCGTGATGAAGGCCGACCGGAGGAAGACGAAGAGGGCGACGGCGATGATCACGAGGGCCCAGAGCGTCAGGGTCGCGCCGAGTCCGAGCCGCCCGAGTCGACGGTTTCCGGCGAGCACTTGGGCCGAGCCCGGGATGAGGAAGTTGATGAGCACGAGCCACCACGCGCGATGCGTCATCACCCGGGCCGAGCGCGAGTCCGGATAGCGGATCGGACTCGCGGCGATGCCGCTCACAGACTCCCTTTGAGGCGCTCGTTCTTCTCGGCCACCTGGTTCTCGAGCGCGAGCGCGTATGCGTCGAGCTTCTCGCGCACTGCGAGGTCTGACGTGGAGAGGATGCGGGCGGCGAGCAGTCCCGCGTTCCTCGCCCCGCCGATCGAGACGGTCGCGACGGGGATGCCGGCGGGCATCTGAACGATGGAGAGCAACGAGTCGAGGCCGTCGAGCCGCGCGAGGGGGACGGGGACGCCGATCACCGGCAGGGAGGTGACCGAGGCGAGCATCCCGGGGAGGTGCGCGGCGCCGCCGGCACCCGCGATGATGACGCGGAGACCACGGTCGGCGGCCTCGCGGCCGTAGGCGATCATGCGAGCGGGCGTGCGGTGCGCGCTCACGACTTCGACCTCGTGGTCGATGCCGAAGTCGCTGAGGGCGGCCGAGGCGTCGCTCATGACGGACCAGTCGGAGTCGCTCCCCATGACGACGCCGACGATCGGGCGCGCGGAATCGTGGTGTGGCATAACGCACATGTTAGGTCGACTCCCCTGGGCGCCCGTTCAGGCGCGCCAGCCTCCCCTGCCGAGCGGCGAAAAAACCGAACTCCGGCACCACCCCAGACGCCGGCCGCGGATCGCGCTCAGGGGGTCGTGAAGAAGGCCGCAGCGGCCCGCGCCTCGTACACGACCTGGTCGAGCTCCTCGCCGGCGACGTTCACGTGGCCGAGCTTCCGGCCCGGCCGGGGCGACTTGCCGTACGCGTGCATCTTCGCCGTCGGGTGACGGTCGAGCATGGCCGGGTAGTGATCGACGAGGGCGGAGCCGTCGGTCGGCCCCCCGAGCACGTTGACCATCACGCTCCACGGCGCCACCGTGCCCGTGGCTCCGAGCGGCAGGTCGAGCACGGCTCGCACGTGCTGCTCGAACTGGCTCGTCGTGGAGCCGTTCTGCGTCCAGTGCCCGGAGTTGTGCGGGCGCATCGCGAGCTCGTTGACGAGCAGTCTGTCGTCATCGGTCTCGAAGAGCTCGACGGCGAGGACGCCCGTGACCCCGAGCCCCTCCGCGACGTCTACGGCGATCTGCGCGGCGACGTCGGCCACTCGTCCGGCCGAGGCCGGTGCCGGTGCGAGCACCTCGGCGCACACGCCGTCGCGCTGGATCGTCTCGACGACGGGCCATGCCTCGATCTGTCCGGACGGACGCCGAGCGACGAGTTGCGCGAGCTCCCGTCGGAACGCCACCAGTTCCTCGACGAGCAGCTCGCCCCCGTTGCCGTCCTCGTCGAGAGCCGCGAACCAATCGGCGACGTCGGCGGCCGCACGCACGACGCGCACGCCCTTGCCGTCGTATCCGCCGCGCGGCGTCTTCACGACCGCGGAGCCGCCGTGGTCAGCGAGGAAGCGTTCGAGATCCTCCGGGGACGACGCCGTCGTCCACTCGGGCACGGGGAGCCCGAGTTCCTGCAGTCGACGACGCATCAGGATCTTGTCCTGCGCGTAGAGGAGAGCGTCGGGACCGGGCCGGACGACGGTGCCCGAGTCCTCGAGGGCGCGGAGGACGTGCTGGGGCACGTGCTCGTGGTCGAAGGTGACGACGTCGACATCGGCCGCGAAGCTCAGGACCGCGTCGACGTCGCGGTAGTCGCCGACAGCCGTCGCGGCGATCGACGCCGGGGCACCCTCCGCTTCGGCGAGGACGCGGATCTCGATGCCGAGCTCGAGCGCCTCCGGGACCATCATGCGGGCGAGCTGCCCTCCACCGATCACTCCGACTCGAGGCATGCTCTCACTCCCAGTTCTCTTCGGGGCCGCCGGGATGTCCTCCACCGGCACGGCCGTCCCGCCGACGTCAACGAGTCCATCCTCCACCATCGGGGCCCCTGCTCGGGGCCACGGAATCAGGTCAGAACCGGCCCGTCCCGCCCTGCGGGCCGGTCCCATAGCCGCCGCTCGCCTGCGACCGCTCGATGAGCTCGTGCAGCGTCGACTGGACGAGAACCGCTCCCGGAGCGTCGGCCAACACGAGGGGACGGTCGCTTCCGGCGTCGACGACGATCGTTCCCGAACCGAGCATCGTCTGCAGGGGACCGCGCTTCAGGGTGATGGAGTAACCGCGCGAGTGCAGCACTTCGCGGCGCGTGCGCGTGAAGAGGCCGTGACGGACGATCAACCGCTTCGTCGTGAGGGTGTAGCTGCGCGTCAACCAGAAGAGGAACGGCACGAGCACGCCGAACAGGAAGAGGAGGCCGGCCACGACGAGACCGCCAGCCAACTGCCAGGTCTCCTCGGCGACCCCGAGGAGGTAGACCGTTCCACCCACGAGGGCGATGAAGAGGAGAGCCGGCAGGAACAGCACGCGCGCGTTGCGGTGCATGCGCGCGACGACCTGCTCTGTCGCTCCGGCCGCGCGCACGGCTGCGCCGGCCTGAGCAGGGGGCTCGAAGGTCATGGAACCCATTGTGCAGTATGCATGCCGCCTGCCCGTGGAGGCGGAGGGCGTCAGTCGGAGTCGGGGCGGACGTGCGTCACGTCACCCGCGGCGACGGGCAGTAGTCCCGATCCGTGAGCCGGTTGCACGACGAGCCGACCCTCAGCGTCGATGCCGCGGGCAGTGCCGTGGACGACGACGTCACCCGGCAGCTCGAGTCGGATCCGCGAACCGATCGTCGCGCACCGCTCGGAGACGGCCGCGCGCACGCCGCTCGCCATCGCATCGCCGCCGTGCTCGACGAACGACCGATAGAGGGGCAGCAGTTCCTCGAGATAGGCGGAGAGCACCGCGTCCGGGGCGACGGTCGTCGCACCCTCGATGGCCAGGGAGGTCGCCGTCGAGACCGGAAGGTCCTCCTCCGTCGCCCGCGTGTTCACTCCGGCACCGACCACGACGGAACCGTCGGCGGTGAGTTCCGAGAGGACGCCGCTGAGCTTCCGTCCGTCGACGAGGACGTCGTTCGGCCACTTGACGGAGACGCGCGCGGAGTCGATGAAGCGATCGGCGGCGCGGGCCACGGCGAGCCCCGCGATGAGAGGGAGCCAGCCGAGGCGGTGCACCGGGAGCGTCGGACGCAAGAGCACCGACACGGCGAGGGCGGATCCCGCCGGAGCGATCCAGCTCCGATCGAGGCGTCCCCTCCCCGCCGTCTGATCGTCGGTCGCGACGACCGAGAGATCCGGCCAGGCGGGGTCTCCGGCACGCTCGACGAGTTCGACGTTCGTCGATCCGATCGATGAGCGCCACTCGAGACGCGGGACGAGTGCGGAACTGAGGGCGAGATCGGGCGCATCTGCGGGCATGTCGACAGGCTAACGCCCGCACTCGGGAGAGCACCGACGGCGTCGACGGCGACACGATGAGCTTTCCGCGTTGTGGAGATCCATCCAACAAAGCGGCGGTCTCTTGTCGAAAGTCGTGCACGGTGCCGTCACCCGGGCCCGGGATAGAGTGACATCCGTGACCGAAGAGCGTACGACCGAACCCGACATGTTCACGACGGCCGGCAAAGTCGCCGACCTCAAGAATCGTTACCAGCAGGCCGTCACCGACGCAGACGTCGCCGCTCAGAAGAAGCAGCACGCCAAAGGCAAGATGACCGCTCGCGAGCGCATCGCGGAACTACTCGATCACGGCAGCTTCGTGGAGATCGACGAGTTCGTGCGTCACCGCACCCACGCCTTCGGCATGGACAAGTCGCGCCCGTACGGCGACTCCGTCGTCACCGGGACGGGAACGATCAACGGCCGCCAGGTCGCGATCTACTCGCAGGACTTCACGACGTTCGGCGGATCCCTTGGCGAGGTCGCGGGCGAGAAGATCATCAAGGTCATGGACCTGGCTCTGCGCACCGGCGTCCCGATCATCGGCATCCTCGACTCGGGCGGAGCGCGCATCCAGGAGGGTGTCGTCGCGCTCGGGAAGTACGGGGAAATCTTCCGGCGCAACACCGCGGCATCGGGCGTCATCCCGCAGATCTCGATCATCATGGGCCCTGCCGCCGGCGGTGCTGTCTACTCCCCCGCACTCACCGATTTCGTCATCATGGTCGACAAGACCAGCCAGATGTTCGTGACCGGTCCCGACGTCATCAAGACCGTCACCGGCGAGGACGTCGGCATGGAGGAGCTCGGCGGCGCACTCACCCACAACACCCGGTCGGGCGTCGCCCATTACCTCGCTCAGGACGAGCACGACGCGCTCGAGTACGCTCGCGCGCTCCTCGGGTTCCTGCCCGACAACAACCTCGCGGAACTCCCGGAATACGCCGCGGACGTCGAACTCGAGACGACCGATGCTGACCGGAAGCTCAACACGCTCATCCCGGACTCCCCCAACCAGCCGTACGACGTGCACATCGTCATCGAGCACGTCGTCGACGGCGGGGACTTCCTCGAAGTGCAACCCCTCTTCGCTCCCAACATCGTGATCGGCTTCGCGCGCGTCGAGGGTCGGACCGTCGGCATCATCGCCAACCAGCCGAACCAGATGGCGGGGACCCTCAACATCGAGGCGGGAGAGAAGGCCTCGCGGTTCGTGCGATTCTGCGACGCGTTCTCGATCCCGATCCTCACGCTCGTCGACGTGCCCGGTTATCTTCCCGGTACGGACCAGGAATGGACGGGGGTCATCCGCCGCGGTGCCAAGCTGCTCTACGCCTACGCAGAGGCCACCGTTCCACTCGTGACCGTGATCCTCCGGAAAGCCTACGGCGGCGCCTACATCGTCATGGGGTCGAAGCAACTCGGCGCCGACATCAACTTCGCGTGGCCGACCGCCGAGATCGCCGTCATGGGCGGCCAGGGCGCCGTGAACATCCTGTACCGCGGTGAGATCCGTCGGGCGGAGGAGGCCGGCGAGGACGTCGCAGCGGTTCGCACGCGACTCGCGAACGAGTACACCTACAACGTGGCGAGCCCGTTCCTGGCCGCCGAACGCGGTGAGCTCGACGGCGTCATCGAGCCGGCCGCTACGCGAGTCGCCGTCATCAAGGCGCTGCGGACGCTCAAGGGCAAGCGCGCGAGCCTCCCGCCGAAGAAGCACGGCAACATCCCGCTGTGAGCGGCGCGAACATGGCAGGACGACACGCGGCACCCCTGAAAGACGCCGAACTCGGCGCGCCCGTGTCCGCCGTACACGTGGTCACCTCGGCGGCGACGCCCGAGGAGATCGCGGCCGTCACCGTCGTGATCGCCCGACAGCTCGAGGAGGAGGCCGCTCGCGCCACAACCGACGACGGGCCCGTGCGGAGTCGCTGGTCGCTCTCCCAGCGCAACCTGCGCGCTCCGCTCCGGCCGGCGCCCGGCGCCTGGCGTTTCCCCTGGGCGTGAGCCTGGTGGAGGCGTGTCCTCCCGTGTCCCCCAAAATGCCGACTAGCGGCCGAGGGCCGAACGGCACAGAATACTTATTGCTAGGTGTCTCTCTCAAGAGTTGCACCGCCAATCATTCGCCTCACTAGGGTAGAGGCGAGTGTTTTGGGGGCGGGTCAGAGCAGTATTCGGGTTATTGCTCTGGCCCGGGGCTTCAGAAGGGCCGGTTCGGGAAGAACCGGCCCTTCTCTTTTTAATCGGTCGCTTCGCTCCGTACGGGTCGGTGTGCTTGTGGGGGGCGTCGGGTGTCCGTGCGATCGCTTGGGGCGGGTTGTTCTTCCGCGGCCTGTCTGCGGGACGCGCCCCTCGGTCTCTGAGCTTGTTGGAGGGTCCGCGCGCCGTTCTCCAGGACGCACCCCTACGCTCCCTGAGCCTGTCGAAGGGTCACCCGCCGACCCCGACACGCGTGCCCCACCCTCCCTGAGGCTGTCTGCGAGGCAGGGCCCTCGTCGGCGTGTTACGGCGTGCGACGCACGGGGTGACGAAAACCGCCGCTTCGCTCATGATCGTCTGCATGCCCAAACAGATCCGCTTCAACGCCTTCGACATGAATTGCGTCGCCCACCAGGCTTCGGGGATGTGGCGCCACCCGGACGACCGGTCGAGCGAGTACACGGACCTCGCCTACTGGACCTCGCTCGCGCAGTTGCTCGAACGAGGTGGCTTCGACGGCATCTTCATCGCGGACGTACTCGGCACCTACGACGTCTACGGCGGCAGCAACGAGGCGGCGATCCGCAACGGCGCACAGGTCCCCGTCAACGACCCCGTCCTGCTCGTGTCCGCCATGGCCGCCGTCACGGAACACCTCGGCTTCGGCATCACAGCGGGCACGGCGTACGAGCACCCGTACCCCTTCGCTCGACGCATGTCGACGCTCGACCACCTCACGAAGGGTCGCGTCGGCTGGAACGTCGTGACCGGGTACCTCCCGAGCGCGGCCCGCAACATGGGACACGAGGATCAGCTCCAGCACGACGACCGCTACGACGTCGCCGACGAATACCTCGAGGTGCTCTACAAGCTCTGGGAGGGCTCGTGGGAGGACGACGCCGTCGTACGCGACCGGGAGAGCGGAATCTTCACCGACCCGGACAAGGTTCACGAGATCGGTCATCGGGGCACGCATTTCACCGTCCCGGGAATCCACCTGTCGGAGCCGTCGATCCAGCGCTCCCCCGTCATCTACCAGGCCGGCGCCTCCCCCCGCGGGATCCGGTTCGCGGCATCGAACGCCGAGGCGATCTTCGTCGCCTCCTCGACGAAAGCCGGACTGGCGGCGACGGTCGGCCGCATCCGCGACGCCCTCGAGGCGGCCGGTCGCGACCGGTACGCCGCGAAGATCTATACCCTCCTGACGATCATCACCGACGAAACGAGCGAGAAGGCCCACGCGAAGCACGCCGACTACCTCCGCTACGCCTCCGAGGAGGGCGCCCTCGTCTTCATGTCGGGCTGGATGGGCATCGACCTCTCCCGGTACGACCCCGACGAGCCGATCGGCAACGTCGAGAGCAACGCGATCCAGTCCGCCGTCGCCAATTTCCAGGAGGCGAACGACGACGGCGGCGAGTTCAGGGTTCGTGACATCGCCCGAATGGGCGCGATCGGAGGACTGGGCCCACGCATCGTCGGCTCACCGACCGAGATCGCCGACGTCCTGCAGGAATGGGTGGAGGAGACGGACGTCGACGGTTTCAATCTCGCCTACGCGATCACGCCCGGAACCTTCGAGGACGTCGTGGAGCACATCGTGCCCGAGTTGCGACGACGCGGCGTCTACCCGGAGGAGTACACACCCGGAAGCCTTCGCCACAAGCTGAGCGGCCGCGGCGATCGGTTGCCGGAGGAGCACCCGGGATCGCGGCACCGTGTGACGCCCCGATCGGCCGCGGGCTGACGCCCCGGCCGCACGGCGCTCCAGGCACGGCCGCCCTCTCATGGAGGAGGATGGGGGCATGCAGATCGATGTGAGCGGGAAGACGGCCCTCGTCACGGGGTCGACGCAGGGTATCGGAGCGGCGATCGCCGTGGGACTCGCGGGCTCCGGCGCGCGCGTCGGCGTCAACGGGCGCAGCGAGGACACGGTTTCGCGGGCGATCGGAGAGATCGCCGAGCGGGTGCCGGGCGCGGAACTCGTCCCCGTCGTGGCCGACGTGACGACCGATGCCGGTGTCGATGCGGCATTGACCGCGCTGCCGGACATCGACATCCTCGTGAACAATCTGGGCGTCTTCGGTGCCGCCGAGGCCCTCTCCATCGACGACGACGAGTGGCGTCGCTACTTCGAGGTCAACGTGCTCTCCGCCGTGCGCCTCATCCGCACCTACCTCCCCGGGATGATGCAGCGCGGCTGGGGCCGCGTCCTCGACATCGCGAGCGACTCCGCGATCGTCATCCCCCGCGAGATGATCCACTACGGCATGTCCAAGACCGCACTCCTCGCGGTGTCTCGTGGCTTCGCCAAGGAAGCGGCAGGAACCGGGGTCACCGTGAACTCGGTCATCGCCGGCCCCACGCACACCGGCGGCGTCGAGGACTTCGTCTACGAACTCGTCGACCGGTCACTGCCCTGGGACGAGGCCCAGCGGGAGTTCATGCGACTCCACCGCCCGCAGTCCCTGCTCCAGCGCCTTATCGAACCCGAGGAGATCGCGAACCTGGTGGTCTACCTCTCCTCGCCGCTCGCGTCGGCGACGACGGGTGCCGCCGTGCGCGTCGACGGCGGCTACGTGGACTCGATCGTTCCCTGACAACGCCTCAGCGCGGGTTCCTCGCCCACCACGCGCGGCACCTCGCGCCACAGGTCGACGTCGTCGTCCGGATCGTCCGAGCCCGGCGCCGGCTTCGACAGCCCGACGAGCGTGACGGCCGCGGTCGAGTCGAGCGGAGCCGTACGGACGATGAGGCGTTCCGTCTTCGTCTCGGCGACCGAGGTGGCCACGACGGAGAGCACCCGGTCGAGCTCCTCCTGCGGCAGGTCGTCGATCGTCCCCTCGTCGAGGAGCGACACCGTCGTGCCCCGACGGCGAGCGGCGAGCACCTCGCGACGCACGGCCTCGTTCAGGAGTCGGCGCCCGCGGATCTCGTCCCGGAGGGCCGCCTCGAGCATTCGTGCGTCCTCCCGCTCGTGCGCCGTGAGGTCGCCGCCCGACAGGACGATCCGCCGGAGCGTCGGACCCGCGAGCCTCGACGCCTCGTCGAGTCGGCGGGCGCGCTCGTTGAAGTGCGCGTCCTGAGCGGCCTGCCACTCCGCCGCAGCACGCTCCGCGAGGACGAGTTTCTCGGCGTCGCGCCCGGCTCGCGCGAGGGCGCGGGCGATCACGATCGCGATCGCCACCCACCAGACGGAGCCCGTGACCCCGATCTCGAGCGCGGTTTCGACGCCCGACCAGACGACCGACTGCACGGTGAGGAAGGCGACCCCCGCCCACGCCGTCCACTCGCGGCGACGCGCGGCCGTGATCGTCATGAGCGTCCCGACCGATGCGACGTGCCACGTCGCGTAGCCGTTGTTGACCGCGGGATCCAGCTCGCTCGTCACGAGGAGGCACAGCGCGATCGACGTCGCGAGATTGAAGAAGGCGAGCCAGAGAGGCATCTGGACGGGGGAGTTCGGCCAGAGGCTCATGGTCGTCGCGACGACGTAGAGCACCATCGCGACGATGCTCGGCCACGGGGACTCCGGAACGTTCAGCGTGATGACACCGCGGAAAACGTGGTAGAGCGAGAAGAGCCCCGCGAGCGCGAGCATCGTGTATCGCGAGATGCGGATCACGATCCGACCTCCGCGTCCGACGGCTCCCATGACAGCCGGACGGTCGTGCCGCGGCCCGGTGCCGATTCGACGGTGGCCCGACCGCCGACGGCGATCATCCGTTCGATGATCGAGACCCGCACGCCGAGCCGCCCGGGCTCGACCGTCTCCGGGTCGAATCCCGCACCGTCGTCCTCGACGGTCACGGTCACGCCGCTCTCGCCGGTCGACCGCACGGTGACCGAGCGTCTCACGTCGCCCCGCCCGGCGTGCTGGATACTGTTCTGCATCGCTTGCGCGGCCGCGAGCACGATCGTCTCGGCCACGACGGAGGGGATGTCGCGATCCCGTCGTCCGAGAGCCGTCACGTCGACGTGCCGCTCCATCGACGCGGCCGAGGCGGCGAGCGCATCGGCGATCTCCCCCGAGGTGAGGTGCGAGTCGTACGCGGCGGGGGCGAGGCCCGCGTCGCGGAAGTGCGCGAGCGCCTTCACCGCGAGGGAGGCCGCCGCTCGGAACTGGGCAGGCGAGGCGGCGCGATCGGCCGCCTGGAGCGCCGCGAGCACACTGTCGTGGACGATCGCGTCGACCTCGACGCGCTCCGCCTCCACCGCGTGCAGGCGAACGGCCTCGTCGTAGCGGGCGAGAGCGGTGTCGCGCGCGACGTCGACTCCGCGTGCCGCCCGGCGGAAGGTCACACCGACGACGAAGGCGACGAGCCCGATGATGAGGCCGTAGGAGGCGTCGAAGACGCCCACCTGCCACTGGTCGGGTCCGTTGGTCGCGGCGCGCGCGACGCCGTAGATGATCGGCGAGACGAGCGTGTAGAGGAGAGCGAGCCGGACGCTCATCGCGAAGACGGCGCAGGCCCCGGCGACCGTCAGGAGGTACCAGAACCACGGCTCGGCCGCGTTCGAACCCGGGACGTCGATGAGGGCCGGCCAGATCAGCAGGACCACGAGGTAACCCCAGCAGAAGACGAGGGTCGCTATCCGCATCCCCCGGAGCACGATCGAGGCGACGACGGTCGCGATCATCGTGATCGTCATGAAGACGAGCGCCACGACACCGGCCGGTCGCGTGATCATGTCGGGGTTGGTGAGCCCGATCCACACCGCTTGAGCGCCGAAGACGACGGTCGCGATGCCGATCGTGCGCGAGAAGAGTTCCTCGACACGACCGGAGCTGAAGACCTTGCGCCCGGACAGTTCTCCGCGTGTGGCGATGGTCTCGGCGACCGTCGCGGGCCGGAAGCGGCTGCGGGGTCGGTCAGTCGCCATCCACTTGACCGGGGTTCAGCTCCGGCAGGATTCCGTCCTCGACGGCCCGGCGCAGCAGGTCGACCTTCGTCGGGGCCGGGCGACCGACCTCGACGTACTTGCTGCGGATGCGACCGAGGTGCTCCTTGGCCGTGGAGACGGCGATTCCGAGTTCGAGGGCGACCTGCTTGAGCGGCAGGCCGGAGGCGTAGAGGTGGAGGACGTCGCGCTCCCGGCGACCGAGCTGCACGGTGGCGAACTCGCTGTCGGCGTCGATCGCGCTCGCCCACTCGAGGTTGTTGAGCACTCCACCGGAGGCGACGGTGGCGATCGCGTCGACGATGACGTCGGTCGGCGAAGCCTTCGGGATGACACCGGCGACGCCGGCCGCGAGGGCCTCCCTGACGCTCGCGACCCGATCGGCGATGCTGTGGATCAGAACGGCGGCGCCCGTGGCGTGGGCACGCTGGACGTTGTCGGTGATAGATGAGCCGTCCTCGAGGGAGAGGTCGAGGACGACGATGTCGACGGGCTCCTCCGTCGCCCTCCTCACGAAGGCGTCGACGGTGGAGACGCTGTGGACGACCTCGTACCCCGCCATGGCGCACACCGCCGAGACACCCAGTCTGACCGACTCGTGGTCGTCGATGATCGCTACCCTAACCATGGGCTCATCGTAGCGTCAGGAGCGGCGATCCCCGCTCCGCGAGAACGCGGCGACCGCCTCGACGTGGTGCGTGTGGGGAAAGAGATCGAACGCGCGCACCGATGCGAGTTCGTATCCCGAGGAGCGCAACGCCTTCGTATCCCTCGCGAGCGCGACGGGATCGCACGCGACGTAGACGATCTGGGCGGGCTGGAGCGCCGCGAGTTCGCCGACGAGCGCCGTCCCCGCCCCGGACCGCGGAGGGTCGAGGACGACCGTCGCGTCGCGATAGCGTGCCAGGTCGCCCTCCCGACCGATCGCGCGCACGAACCGATCGACGCGATCCGTGACGGCGCGGGCTCCGACGATGTCGACGAGGTTCTCGGCGGCGTGATCGGTGGCGGACGACTCCGCTTCGACCGTCGTCACGCGGATCCCCGTGCCGAACCGGTCGGCGAGGGTCGCGGCGAAGAGACCGACGCCTCCATAGAGATCGAGGTTCGGCGCGGTGGCATCGAAACGATCGGCGTCGACGGCCGACGCCACGGCCGCCGACAGCAGTTCGGCGGCCTCGCGATGCACCTGCCAGAACCCCAGCGGCTCGAGCGAGAACATGCGATCGCCGACCCGCTCGTGCAGCGCTCCGGTGCTGGCGGCCCCGTCGACGGCGACGAGGACACCGTCCGTCGACGCGACGACGTCGACGGTCGTCGCTCCCTGGAGGCGGTCGTGGAGAGGGGCAGCGTCCGCGATCTCCGTCGTCGCGAGCGGGAGGTCGTCCACCGGGATGACACGATGGGATCGAGCGGCATACGGTCCGACGCGCCCTTCCTCGTCCACATGGAGCGAGACACGCGTCCGCCAGCGCAGCCCGTCTCCGCCCTCGTCAGAGGGAGTGGGCTCGACGGCCACGCGCGTGAGCGGCGAGTCGGCGTCGAGACCCCCGAAGCGCACGAGGGCGTCGCTCAGCACGTCGGCCTTGAGGCGACGCTGGCGCTCGAGTGCGATGTGACCGAACTCCGCGCCTCCCGCCCGGTCGCGCGGGTCGCGCTCGATCGAGGACGACGACCACACGTGATCGACCCGATCGGGCGACGCATCGAGCACCTCGAGGGTCTCGGCGCGCCAGAAGCTCTTCTTGCGGGTGTCGACGAGTCGCGCCCGCACGGTCTCGCCGGGAAGGGTGTCCGGGACGAATACCACGCGGCCCTCGTGACGAGCGACGAAGACCCCGCCGTGGGCTACGTTGGTGATCGTCAGATCCACGATGTCGGGTGCGTCGGCCATGCGATCGAGCATGACACACGCGCGACCGCGAGAGGACCTCCCCGTGCTGCTGTACCTCGCCTCCACGTCGCCCGCGCGACTCGCTCTGCTGCGGTCGAGCGGCATCGAACCGGTCGTGCTTCCTTCCGCCGTCGACGAGGACGCCGTCCTCGCCGAGGCGTCGCTCCACCGCGTACTCTCCCCCGCTGAGACGGTCGCCCTGCTCGCCCGTGAGAAGGCCGAGGCCGTCGTCGAGGGCGTCATCGCGGCCGGCGGGGAACGCGGGCTCGTCCTCGGGGGCGACTCGATGTTCGAGCTCGATGGCACGATGCACGGCAAGCCCCACACGCCCGAGCGCGCTCGCGAGCGCTGGCTCATGCATCGTGGCCGGACCGGTACCCTCCACTCCGGTCACTGGCTCATCGACGTCGATCCGGCGGCGGGCGCCGTCGTCGACGCACGCGGAGCGACGGCGGAAGCGACGGTCACATTCGCCGACGATATTTCCGACGCCGAGATCGACGCCTACGTCGCGAGCGGCGAGCCCCTCGCGGTAGCCGGGGCCTTCACGATCGACAGCCTCGGCGCTCCGTTCATCTCGTCGATCTCCGGAGATCCGTCGACCGTCGTGGGCCTCTCCCTCCCGACGCTCCGGCGGCTGGTCCGGGAATCCGGTCACGAGTGGACCGCCCTGTGGAACCGACGCGGCGCCCTCTGAGCGAGCCGATCCCGGTCACCACGACGGATGGAGCCGCGCCGAGGCTTTAGTGGCTTCCCACGCATCCCTCGGCCATTTTTGTGTATGTTCCTCACAGCCCGGTTGCGACCGCCCAATAGACTCGACTCTTGTGCCACGCATAACGAAGGTCCTCATCGCCAACAGGGGAGAGATCGCGGTCCGTGTGATCCGCGCAGCCCGTGACAGTGGAATCGGCAGCGTCGCCGTCTACGCGGATCAGGACAGGGACGCCCTGCACGTCCGTCTCGCGGACGAGGCGTACGCACTCGACGGCACCACGAGCGCCGACACCTACCTCGTCATCGAGAAGCTCTTGAGCGTCGCTCGTCGCTCGGGAGCGGATGCCGTCCACCCCGGGTACGGATTCCTCGCCGAGAACGCGGACTTCGCTCGCGCCGTCCAGGGCGCCGGGCTCATCTGGATCGGCCCGTCCCCCGACGCGATCGAGAAGCTCGGCGACAAGGTCTCCGCTCGACACATCGCGGAGAAGGTCGGTGCACCGCTCGCACCGGGCACACTCAACCCCGTCGCCGACGCGTCGGAGGTCCTCGACTTCGTCGACACCCACGGCCTTCCCGTGGCGATCAAGGCCGCGTACGGCGGCGGCGGGCGGGGGCTCAAGGTCGCCCGCGAGCGCGAGGAGGTCGCCGAGCTCTTCGAGTCGGCGACGCGCGAGGCGATCGCGGCCTTCGGCCGCGGCGAGTGCTTCGTCGAGAAGTACCTCGACAAGCCCCGCCACGTCGAGACCCAGTGCCTCGCGGATGCTCACGGCAACGTCGTCGTCGTGTCGACGCGTGACTGCTCGCTGCAGCGGCGGCACCAGAAGCTCGTGGAGGAGGCCCCGGCCCCGTTCCTCACCGACGAGCAGAACGCCGAGCTGTACCGTGCGTCGAAGGCGATCCTGCGCGAGGTCGGCTACCTCGGCGCCGGGACGTGCGAGTTCCTCATCGGGCAGGACGGTACGGTCTCGTTCCTCGAGGTCAACACGCGACTGCAGGTCGAGCACCCCGTGTCCGAAGAGGTCACCGGGATCGACCTCGTGCGGGAGCAGTTCCGCATCGCCGAGGGCGGCACGCTCGATTACGACGACCCGATCCCGACGGGTCACTCGATCGAGTTCCGGATCAACGGCGAGGACCCGGGCCGCGGCTTCCTCCCCCAGCCCGGCCCCATCCACGTCTTCAAGACGTTCGGCGGCCCCGGCATCCGTCTCGATTCCGGCGTCACCGCCGGTGACAGCATCTCCGGAGCGTTCGACTCGCTCCTCGGGAAGATCATCGTCACCGGCCGCGACCGCGAGCAGGCGCTCGAACGCAGTCGCCGCGCGCTCGACGAGTTCGAGGTCTCCGGGCTGCCCACCGTGCTGCCCTTCCACCGCCTCATCGTGCGCGACCCCGCCTTCACGGCGGAGGACGGGACGTTCGGCGTCTTCACGCGGTGGATCGAGACCGAGTTCTCCGGCCAGATCGAGCCGTGGAACGGTGAGCTCGAGGAGTCGCTGCCGCCGACCGAGCGGCACACCGTCGTCGTCGAGGTCTCGGGGAAGCGACTCGAGGTGAATCTGCCGAACGCACTGCTCCCGGCGACGAGCCCGCGCGGGCGCAGCGTCACGCCGCCCCCGCGTCGCGGGTCGTCGGGCACGGCTTCGGCCACGGCCACGGGCGACGACGTGAAGGCGCCCATGCAGGCGACGATCGTCAAGGTCGCGGTCGAGGAGGGTCAGGCGGTCGTCAAGGGCGACCTCCTCCTCGTGCTCGAGGCGATGAAGATGGAGCAGCCGATCACCGCCCCGAAGGACGGCGTCGTCACCTCGCTCGACGCGCCGACGGGCACGACGGTCTCCGCCGGCCACCGCCTCCTCTCCCTCCCCTCCTCCTGACCCCCCTGAATATCCCCTCTGGGCACGTGTATTCGTGCTCAAAGGGGATATTCAGTAACCGGGGCAGTGTCGTCCCCAGCGGGACTTGCGTCACGCCCCTCCCCGGAGACCATGATGGTGCCCAATCGCGGCTGGACACCTGGGCATCCTCCTCGCATGGAAGACGACTCGATACTCATCCGTCGGCGCGACAGAATCGCTCGAGGCGATTCCGTCCGAGACCTGGATCGCTCCCTCGGTCGGGGTGATCTGCTCTCCGTCGCACCCGGCGCTTACGTCGAGCGGACGACGTGGAGCGAACTCAGTCCGGTCCGACGACATCGCGTCCGAGTCCTGGCCTCACTCGAACGGTTGAAGACAGACCCGGTCTTGTCACACTTCTCGGCTGCTGCTTACTGGGGACTCGATATTTGGCAGCCCTGGCCATCGACGGTCGACATCCTTGTTCAGGACGGGGCTCGCTCCTCCGGCTCTTTCAGACGACACACGGGCGACATCGCTCGTCACGACACACTCGCCCTCGGCGACTTCTCCGTGACGACGGTGGCTCAGACCGCCGTGGACATCGCTCTCCTGGTGCCCTTTCATGAAGCGGTCGTCACGATGGACAGCGCTCTCCGGGTTGGCGCCGGTGATTCACTCACGACGCGAGCGGAGCTCGTCGCCGCGGCCGAGCGTATGCGTGGCCTTCCGGGTTCGCGGCGAGCATTCGCCGCCTCCGACTTCGCTACCCACCTTGCGGAATCTCCGCTCGAATCAGTGAGTCGCGTCCGGATGATGGAGGCGGGGTTCCCCGCACCGGAACTTCAGAGGGAGTTCATCGACCGTCACGGGTTCCGCGCTTTCGTCGATTTCTGGTGGCCCGAGTACGGGATCATCGGCGAGGCAGACGGACAGCTGAAGTACGGCGGACTCGGAAGCGCCGACCCTGAGGCCGCCCGCCGCGCGGTCATCGCCGAGAAGAACAGGGAGAACACGCTCCGGCGTCTCTGTTCGGGCTTTGCCCGTTGGGAACACGCGGATGTCGTGAAGCCTGGTCGGCTGAGCTCGGTTCTCCGGACCGCCGGACTTCCTTCTACCCGCCGCTCCCCCTCCTGAAGATCTCCTCTGTGCGCGAAAATTCGAGCACAGAGGGGATCTTCAGGGGGGTTAGAGGACGATGTGGAGGGCCTTGGCCGCGTCGGTGATGCTGCCGGTCAGCGAGGGGTAGACCGCGAACGCGCGGGCGACCTGGTCGACGTTGAGCCGGTGTTCGACCGCGAGGGCGAGCGGGAAGATGAGCTCCGAGGCCTTCGGAGCGACGATCACGCCTCCGATGACCGTTCCGGACCCCGTGCGGGCGAACAGCTTCACGAAGCCGTCCTTGATGCCCATCATCTTGGCGCGCGGGTTCGACGACAGCGGCAGCTTGTAGATGTCCCCCTGCGCGATCCCGTCCTCGATCTGCTTCTGGGTCCAGCCGACGGTCGCGATCTCCGGTTGCGTGAAGATGTTCGCGGACACGTTGCGGAGTTCCGTCGGTGTGACGGCGTCGCCCATGGCGTGGAAGATCGCGGTGCGACCCTGCATCGACGCGACGGACGCGAGCGGGAGGAACGTCGTGCAGTCGCCGGCGGCGTAGATGTTCGGGACGGACGTGCGGGCCACGCGATTGACGCGGATGTGGCCACTTTCCGAGAGCTGCACCCCGGCCTCCTCGAGGCCGATGCCCGCCGTGTTGGGGACGGCGCCGATCGCGATGAGGCAGTGGCTGCCCTCGACCGTGCGGCCGTCGGAGAGCGTCACGAGCACGCCGGACCCGGAGCGCACGACCGACTCGGCCCGCGACTTGGCAAGGACCGTCATGCCGTTGCGCTTGAAGACGCGCTCGATGACCGCGGCCGCGTCGGCGTCCTCCCCCGGCAGGACCTGGTCGCGGCTCGACACGAGGGTGACCTCGGATCCGAGCGCCCGGTATGCCGAGGCGAACTCGGCGCCCGTCACACCCGACCCGACGACGATGAGGTGCTCGGGGATGGCCGAGAGGTTGTAGAGCTGCGTCCAGGTGAGGATCCGTTCCCCGTCCGGGATGGCGGTCGGCAGGATGCGAGGACTCGCGCCCACGGAGATGACGACCGTGTCGGCCTCGATGCGGTCGAAATCGGTACCGGCACCGCCGGGTTCCGTCGAGACGATGACGGCATCGCGCCCGTCGAGTCGGCCTTCGCCCGTGACGATGCGGACGCCGTTCTCGAGGAGATTCGAGCGGAGGTCCTCCGACTGCTGACGCGCGAGACCGAGGAGCCTCTTGTTCACGGCGGCGAGATTGACGGCGACCTCGGGTCGCACGGGCTTCCCGTCACCGGTCCGCCCATAGAACTGGACCCCGAGCTCCGACGACTCGCGGACGGCTATCGCGGCCTCGGCGGTCGCGATAAGCGACTTCGAGGGCACGACGTCCGTGATGACCGCGGATCCGCCGACCCCCACGCGCTCGACGACCGTGACCTCCGCCCCGAGCTGCGCTCCCGCGAGAGCCGCCTCGTACCCGCCTGGCCCCCCGCCGAGTACGGCGATCCGCTGTTTCCGCTCAAACTCGTAAGCCATGCGTCGATTCTCGCAGGGCCGAGAGGCGGTCACCAATTCGGGCGTGGCGAAAGGCGCGGCGTGCTCGGCGCCACGACGCCGCGGGTCCTCGCGTGGTGAACCATGGGCGATGTCGAAGCCCAGATTAGAGTGGAGGAATGGCTGACTCCTCGTCGAATCCGTTGGACGCTCCGGGCGTCGATCCGTTCACCGTCGCGGCGCAGGCCGCCGAGCGCATCGCCGAGATCTCCGGCGTCGCCCGCCACGACATCGCGCTCACCCTCGGCTCCGGCTGGGGACGCGCCGCCGAGCTCATGGGAGAGACGGTCGCGACCATCCCCGCAACCGACATCCCGGGTTTCTCCAAGCCGGCCCTCGTCGGCCACGTCGGCACCCTTCGGTCGGTGCGCCTGCCCTCCGGGAAGCACGCTCTCGTCATCGGCGCCCGCACCCACTACTACGAGGGTCACGGAGTCCGCCGTGTCGTCCACAGCGTGCGGACGGCCGCCGCGGCCGGAGCCACCACGATGATCCTCACGAACGGCGCCGGAGGCATCAAGGAGACCTGGACGCCGGGGACCCCCGTCCTCATCAGCGACCACATCAACCTCACGGCTGACTCGCCCCTCGAGGGCGCGACGTTCATCGATTTGACGGATCTCTACTCTGCCCGACTGCGGGCCGTGGCCCGAGAGGTCGCCCCCGAGCTCGACGAGGGCGTCTACTGCCAGTTCCGCGGCCCGCACTACGAGACCCCTGCCGAGGTGCAGATGGCCAAGGCGATCGGCGGCCACATCGTGGGGATGTCGACGGCGCTCGAGGCGATCGCCGCACGTCAGGCCGGAATGGAGGTCCTCGGGCTCTCCCTCATCACGAACCTCGCGGCGGGAATCCAGAAGACACCCCTCAGCCACGAGGAGGTCATCGAAGCCGGCCGCGCCGCCGAACCGGTGATCAGCGACCTGCTCGCACGCGTCGTGGAGCGACTGTGACCGGTGGACTCCTCGAGCGCGCGACCGCGTGGCTCGAGCAGGATCCCGACGAGGAGACGCGCGCCGAGCTCCGGTCGCTCATCGAGGCCGCGGAGAGCGGATCCGCCGACGCCGAGTCGGCACTCGCCGAGCGATTCGACTCCCGCCTCGCCTTCGGAACGGCCGGATTGCGCGGCGAGCTCGCGGCCGGTCCGAACCGCATGAACCGCGTCCTCGTGGCCCAGGCCGCTCGCGGTCTCGCGGATTGGCTCGTCGCCAACCGTGCGACGCCCTCCATCGTCATCGGATACGACGGACGCAAGAACTCGCGGGTGTTCGCGGAGGACACCGCGGAGCTCATGGCGGGCGCCGGCGTGCGCGCCGTACTGCTGCCCCGATTGCTCCCGACCCCCGTGCTCGCGTTCGCGGTCCGTCACCTCGACGCGAGTGCCGGCGTCATGGTGACGGCGAGCCACAACCCGCCACGCGACAACGGCTACAAGGTCTACCTCGGCGATCGTGACGCCGGGTCTCAGATCGTCTCGCCCGTGGATGCCGAGATCGCCGCGGCGATCGACGTGGTCGCCGCCGGTTCGATCGCCGATCTGCCCCGCTCGCGGGACTTCGAGGTAGCCGATGAGAGCGTCATCGACGCCTACATCTCGCGCACCGCGCGCGTGGCACCGACTCCGCCCACCGCGCAGCCCGTCGTCGTCTACACGGCGATGCACGGCGTCGGGTGGGAGACCGCCTCCCGCGTCTTCGAGGCCGCCGGTTTCGCGGCACCCGTCACGGTCGACGCGCAGCTCGAGCCGGACCCCGACTTCCCGACGGTCTCGTTCCCGAACCCCGAGGAGCCCGGAGCGCTCGACCTCTCCTACGCGACCGCTCGCGAGCACTCGGCCGACCTCATCATCGCGAACGACCCCGACGCGGACCGACTCGCCGTCGCCATCCCGGACGCGTCGAGCGACACCGGCTACCGGCGCCTCACGGGCAACGAGGTCGGAGCGCTCCTCGGGTGGCGCGCGGCCGAGTCGCTGACGTCCCCGGACGAGGGCGCGCCCGAGGGCACGCTCGCGTGCTCGATCGTGTCCTCCCCCGCTCTCGCGGCGGTCGCGGAGCACTACGGCCTCGAGTTCTCCGACACGCTCACGGGCTTCAAGTGGGTGTCACGGGCCCCCGGCCTCGTGTTCGGCTACGAGGAGGCCCTCGGGTACCTCGTCAACCCGGAGACCGTGCGCGACAAGGACGGCATCTCCGCCGCCGTCGCCTTCCTCGATCTCGCCGCTCGCCTCGCGGCCGAGGGCTCGAGCATCGCCCAACACCTCGAACGCTTCAGCGAGACCTTCGGGCACTTCGCGAGCGACCAGATCTCCGTTCGCGTATCGGATCTCGGTCGGATCGCGGCGACGATGACGCGATTGCGGGACGAGCCGCCCAATCATGTCGGGGGCGTCCGAGTCGAGCGGATCGAGGACCTCGCCGGCGGATTCGGGGCGCTGCCCCCGAGCGACGTGCTCCGATTCCGTCTGGCCGACGGGTCGCGGATCATGGTGCGCCCGAGCGGCACGGAGCCGAAGCTCAAGGTTTACATCGACGTCGCGAGCACCGAGGGTGACCTCGCGCATCGCGTGACGGAGGCCGAGTCACGGCTCGCCGCGCTGCGCGCAGGCGTCGCAGAGCTCGTCGGAGCCTAGCCGGCGATCGGCGGAGAGTCCGTCGCACCGGCGGTGACGGCCTACCCCGTCAGCCGAGCGCGTCGAGCAGCTTGCGTTCGATCTCGGCGTGATCGACGTAGTTGTCGATGACGACGATGTCCGCCCACGTGGGCGGTATTTTGTCGACGAGCTCTGGGGATGTGAGGATGATCTGTGCGTCGGCGGCCGAGACCTCGAGCGAACCGACGTCTGAGGCCGAGACGTCGGCCTCGATGCCGAGCCGGGCGAGAGCGCGCTCGGCGTTGACCTTCAGGATGCCAGACGTGCCGACACCGACACCGCAGATGGCGACGATCTTCATACCGCTCCCCTCGCTGTTGCAGCTTCGATGAGGTCGATCGCCGTGGCCGGCTCGGTAGCGGCGCCGAGCGCCGGGACGAGGTCCGGGTCGTTGAAGGCGTTCGCGAGGTCCGCGATGCCCGTGACATGCGCGTCGGCTGTCGTGACGGCGATGCCGATGACGACGTGCACGGGGTCGTTGTGGGCGTGCCCGAACGAGACGGGCGTCTGGAGCGTGACGAGGGACAGCCCATCGGCCCGCACGTCGCTGCCCGGCCGCGCGTGGGCGAGTGCGAGGCCCGGCGCGATGACGACGTAGGCCCCGAACTCCTCGATGACCTCGACCATGCGCTGGGGGTATCCGCTCTGCACGGAGCCCGAGGCGACGAGAACGTCACCGGCCACCCGCACGGCGTCGCGCCAGTCCCGCGCCGCCGCGCCCAATCGGACGGTGGCTTCGGTGAGCTGAGGCAACGGCATCGGCGGATCCTGAGGTCGGGGTGGCAGACGGCGGGTCGTCTGCCACCAGAGTACCGCTCGGCGACCGAGCATTTCCTCAGCGCACGGCGGTCGGTGGAGGGACGCTCAGCGCGCGCCGTTCTCCACGTCGTCGAACCCGGCCGAGATGCGCTCGGCGAGGTCCTCGCGCTCCTCCAGAGGGAGGAACGCCGCGGCCGCGGCGTTGAGCTGGAACGCCTCGAGATCACCGAGGTCGTAGGCGAAGGCGTCGCTCAGCAGGGCGAGTTCGCGGGTGAGAGTCGTTGCGCTCATGGTCCGGTTGTCCACGTTGACCGTGACGCGGAACCCGAGCTGGTAGAGGAGGTCGAACGGGTGGTCCTCGATCTCCTCGCCCCACCGCTCGATGGCGCCCGTCTGGAGGTTGGAGGACGGGCTGAGCTCGAGGGTGATCTCGCGATCCTTGACCCACTGGGCCAGCCGACCGAGCGAGACGTAGACGTTCTCGTCGTCGCTGCGCTCGATCGTGATGTCCTCGGCGAGTCGGACGCCGTGGCCGAGGCGAAGCGCGCGACCGTCGAAGAGAGCGCCGCGGATGGACTCGAGGCCGTCGGCCTCCCCCGCGTGCACCGTGACGGGGAAGTACTCCGACGCGAGGAAGTCGAACGCCACGCGCTGGCGGCTCGGGGGGAAGCCCGCTTCGGCGCCGGCGATGTCGAAGCCGACGACGCCTCTGTCGCGGTGCCGCACCGCGAGCTCGGCGATCTCGAGGCCCCGGTCCGCGTGACGCATGGCCGTGACCAGCTGGCCGATGCGGATGTCGTGTCCCGTTCGTGCGGCGTCGTCGATCGCCTGGTCGATGCCGTCCTGGACCGCCTCGACCGTCTCGTCGAGGCTCAGTCCCCCACGGAGGTGCTGCTCGGGCGCCCACCGGATCTCTCCGTAGACGACACCGTCGTCCGCGAGGTCCTCGACGAACTCACGCGCGACCCGCTGAAGCCCCTCGCGGGACTGCATGACGGCGATCGAGAGGTCGAAGGTCTTCAGATAGTCGGGCAGATTACCCGCCGAGCACGAGTCGACGAACCAGTCGGCGAGCGAATCGGCGTCGGTCGCCGGGAGATCGAGGTCGATCTCGTGACCGAGATCGATGATGGTCTGCGGCCGCAGCCCGCCGTCCAGGTGATCGTGGAGCGAGACCTTGGGGAGGTCACGCAGGTCGATGCCGTCGGAGAAGAATTCGTCGTCGCTCGTGCTCACTGCATCAGCGTACCGTGAGGCCACTCGCGCACGACGGCGATGTCCCGATCAGCCGATTCGCTGTCGCACGAGCGGTCCACGCTCGACCACGGTGCCGGCGGGAGCGATCTCCCAGGCGCCGTCGACGGCGGCGAGGGCCCGCTCGAAGCGCGAGTCGTCGTCGGCGGACAGCGTGAAGAGCGGTTGACCCTCGACGACCTCGTCGCCCGGCTTGGCGTGCAGGTCGATCCCGGCGGCGTGCAGCACCGGGTCCTGCTGCCGCGCGCGGCCGGCGCCGAGCCGCCACGCGGCGATTCCGAACGGCAGCGCCTCCTGACGGCTGAGGACGCCCGAGCGGTCCGCCGTCACGGTGTGGGACTCCCGCGCGACCGGGAGGGGCGCGTCCGGGTCGCCGCCCTGAGCGATGATGGCGGCGCGCCACGAGTCCATGGCGCGTCCGTCCGCGAGAGCCGCCTCGACGTCGGCGTCCGGCTGCCCGACGAGCGCGAGCATCTCGCGGGCGAGAGCGATCGTCAATTCGACGACGTCGGCCGGTCCGCCGCCGGAGAGGACCTCGACCGACTCGCGGACCTCATTGGCGTTCCCGATCGCGAGACCGAGGGGCACGTTCATGTCCGTGAGGAGGGCGGAGGTCGCGACGCCGGCGTCCGTGCCGAGCTCGACCATCGTGCGGGCGAGCTCTTCCGCCTTCGCGTAGTCGGTCATGAAGGCGCCAGAGCCGAACTTCACGTCGAGGACGAGCGCTTCCGTGCCCTCGGCGATCTTCTTCGACATGATGCTCGAGGCGATGAGCGGGATCGCCTCGACGGTCCCGGTGATGTCGCGGAGCGCGTAGAGGCGCTTGTCGGCGGGGGCCAGCCCGGTACCCGCGGCACAGATGACACCGCCGACGTCGCGGAGCTGCGCGAACATCTGCTCGTTCGTGAGGTCGGCGCGCCATCCGGGGATGCTCTCGAGCTTGTCGAGGGTGCCTCCCGTGTGACCGAGTCCCCGCCCGGACAGCTGCGGGACGGCCACGCCGAACGACGCGACGAGGGGCACGAGCGGGAGCGTGATCTTGTCGCCCACCCCGCCCGTCGAGTGCTTGTCGACAGTTCGCTTGCCGAGCCCCCCGAAGTCCATCCGCTCGCCCGACGCGATCATCGCGAGCGTCATGTCCCGGATCTCGCGACGGCTCATGCCGCGGATGAGGATCGCCATGGCGAGCGCCGACATCTGCTCGTCCGCGACGTAGCGCCGCGTGTAGGCGTCGATGAGCCAGTCGATCTCGGAGGTCGAGAGTTCGCCGCCGTCGCGCTTCGTCCGGATGAGGTCGACGACGTCGAAGGCCTCGACGGCTTGGTTCTCGGTCATGGGGTGGTTCCTTTCCGGCCGGCACGAGAGGTCGCACCGACGATTACGCCGAAGGGCGCGGGTTCAGCGAGCGTAGGCGTCGAGCGTGCTCGGACCGAAGGCGTCCGGGAGCACCTCGTCGATCGCCCGGACACCCGAGACGGTCTCGAGCAGCATCCCCGGGGCGGCGTGCTCGAAGAGCAACTGACGGCAGCGGCCGCACGGCATGAGGATGTTCCCGTCACCGTCGACGCACGTGAACCGCACGAGCTTGCCGCCGCCCGTGAGGTGCAGCGTCGAGACGAGGGCGCACTCGGCACAGAGCGTGAGACCGTACGATGCGTTCTCGACATTGCAGCCTGCGATCACGCGACCATCGTCGACGATCGCCGCGACCCCCACCGGGAACTTCGAGTACGGCACGTAGGCCTTCTTCATCGCCTCGTCGGCGACGGCGCGGAGCTCGTCCCAATCGGTGTCATCGGCTGGCGCGGTGTTCGAGACGTCGGTCATGACTTGATGTACGGCTTTCCTGAGGCGGCGGGGCCGCGCGCGTAGCCCACGAGTCCCGCGACGGCGAGGACCGTGACCACGTACGGCAGCATGAGCATGAACTCGCTCGGCACCGGCGAACCGATCGCGCCGAGGACGTTCTGCAGGTTGGTGGCGAAACCGAAGAGCAGCGCGGCGAACGTCGCGCGGATCGGGTTCCAGCGGCCGAAGATGACTGCGGCGAGCGCGATGAATCCTGCTCCCGCCGTCATGTCCTTCCCGAAGCTCGACACGGAGTCGAGCGTGAAGTACGCGCCACCGAGGCCGGCGACGGCGCCCGCGAGCGAGACGTTCCAGAACCGAGTGGGATTCACGCGGATGCCGACCGTGTCCGCGGCCTGCGGGTGCTCACCGACGGCGCGGAGCCGCAGCCCCCACTTCGTGTGGAAGAGCCCGATGTAGACGGCGATCACCGCGATGTACATGAGGTACACGATCAGCGTCTGCCGGAAGAGCACGGGTCCGACGATGGGGATGTCGCTCAGCACGGGGATCGGGAAGCGCGGGAAGCGCGGCGCGGTGTTGAGATTCTGCGTGTCCTGCGACAGCACCGTCGAGTAGAGGAACGACGTGAGGCCGAGCACGAGGACGTTGAGCACGACGCCGACGATCACCTGGTCGACGAGGTACTTGATCGAGAACGCGGCGAGGACGAAGCTCACAAGCACGCCGGCGACCATCGCGGCGATGAGCCCGGCGAACGGGTTGCCCGTGATCGACGCGACGAGGGCCGCGCAGAAGGCGCCCGCGAGCAGCTGGCCCTCGATCGCGACGTTGACGACACCGACGCGTTCCGAGATGACCCCGCCGAGCGCTCCGAAGATGAGCGGCGCGCTGAGGGAGACGGTGCCGAGGAGCAGCCCCGTCACGGGAATCGACTCCCCCGCGGCGGCCCAGGCGAGGAACGCGAGCAGGAAGAGGAACGTGAACGCGACGATCGAGACGGCGAGCGCGACACGGCGGAGACGCGCGCTCAATCGCGAACCGGCGACGGTGAGGACAGCGACGACCGCTGTGAGCAGCGCGAGCAGCACCGTGACCGTGATGCCGGTGCTGCGTGCGGGCAGCACCCAGTCCGCCAACTGGACGACATCGCTCTCGCTCGAGAGTCGGAATGTCGTGGCGCCGTCGCGTCCCAGGACGACGAACAGGAGGAGGGCGACGACGACGAAGACCCCGAGCGCGATGGTCGCCTTCCAGCTGCGGATCTCCGTGGATTCGAGAGTCGCGGACACGGGCGTCGCGTCGGGCGTGACGGCGGTACTGGTGCTCACTTGGCCTCGACCTCCTTCGTGACGATCGGGGTGGTGCGGCGGCGTCTCCTGCTGCCGTCCGGCAGGAAGAAGATCGCCCGCACGAGCGGAGGAGCGGCGATGAAGAGCACGATGAGGGACTGGACGATCGTGACGACGTCGACCGGGACGCCTTGCGACGCCTGCATCGCGTAGCCGCCGGCCTTGAACGCACCGAAGAGAACGCCGGCCGCGAAGATGCCCCACGGCTTGGAACGCCCGAGAAGGGCGACGGTGATGGCGTCGAACCCGATGCCCGCGTCGATCCCCGAGCTGAAGCCCGTCGGCACGGTGCCGAGCACCTGCATGACGCCCGCGAGGCCGAGCAGGCCACCCGAGACGAGCATCGCGTAGACGTAGATGTTCTTGACGTCCATACCCGCGACGCGGGCCGCGTTCGGGTTCTCGCCGACGGCGCGGAAGCGGAAGCCGAGGCTCGACCGGTTGAGGAGCCACCAGACGAAGATCGTCGCGAGGATGACGAGGATGAAGCCGGCGTGGAGCTTGTACGCCGGTCCGAGGAGCGGCGGGAAGATCGCGGTCTCGAGCATCGGCGGCGACTTCGGGTTGACCTGATCAGGCGCCTGCAGCAGTCCGGGGGCGCGCAGCATGTACGACACGAGGTAGAACGCGACGTAGTTGAGCATGATCGTGAGGATCACCTCGTGGGCGCCGGTGCGGGCTTTCAGGAGACCGACGATGCCGGCCCATAGTGCCCCACCGGCGATTCCGGCGATCACGGCGACGACGAGGTGCACGCCCCACGGGAGGTGGAAGGAGAAGCCCACCCATCCGGCCGCGGCGGCCGCGATGAGCATCTGGCCGCGACCGCCGATGTTGAACATGCCAACGCGGAAGGCGAGGCCGACGCCGAGTCCCGCGACGATGAGCGGGGCGGCGTAGGTGAGGGTGTCCGTGAGAGGACGGATGGCCGTGACGAAGTCGTCGCGGCGGAAGTTGTAGATCGACCCCTGGAAGAGCGCGACGTACGCTCCGGACACCGCGTTCCAGATGGCGACGAACGTGTCCTGCGGTCGACTGAAGAAGTACCCGGCGGCGGCTTGCACGTCCTCGTTCGAGAAGGCGATGAGCACTCCGCCGATGAGCAGCGCGAGGAAGACGGCGAGGACCGTGATGAGAACGTTCCCGTTCACGATCTCCTTGAGGATCGCGTTCGCCCGCGGTTGCTGCGTCGACGACGGATCGTTCGTTGCCGGCGGCGTCGCCGTCTGCGCGCTCACGCCGCGACCTCGGCCGGACGCTCGCCCGCCATCATGAGGCCGAGCACATCGCGCGGGGTGTCACCGGGCACGATGCCGACGATGGACCCGCGGTACATGACGGCGATCCGGTCGGCCAGGGCGACGACCTCGTCGAGCTCCGTCGACACCACGATGACGGGGATCCCCGCATCGCGCGTCTCGACCATGCGCTTGTGGACGAACTCGATCGAGCCGACGTCGATACCGCGGGTCGGCTGGGCCGCGATGAGCAGCTTCAGGTCGCGGCTCATCTCGCGAGCGAGCACGACCTTCTGCTGATTTCCTCCCGAGAGCCGGCCGGCAGGGGTCGAGACGGACTGCGCGCGGATGTCGAACTCCTTCTTCTTGTCCTCGGCGAAGTCGTCGAGGTGATCGCGGCGGAGCGATCCGCGCGCGACGAACGGCGCGCCGTGCGACCGGTCGAGCATGAGGTTCTCGGCGATCGTCATCTCCGCGACGAGGCCGTCCTCCGTCCGGTCCTCGGGTACGAAGCCGACGCCCGCGTCGAGCACTCGTCGCACGCTGAGACCGGTGAGGGCCTGTCCTCCGAGGCTCACTCGCCCGTTCACGCGCGGCTGCAGGCCCATGATGGCCTCGGTGAGCTCGGTCTGACCGTTGCCCTGGACACCCGCGATCGCGAGGATCTCGCCCTCGTGCACGGCGAAGCTCACGTCGTTGACGACCTTGAGACCGTTCGCGTCGATGACGTCGAGGTTCTCGACGACGAGAGCGGGAGCGCCCGGACGGGCGACGTCCTTCTGCACGACGAGCTCGACGGCACGGCCCACCATGAGTGCGGCGAGCTCCGAGTTGCTCGCGGTCGGGGCGGCCTCGCCGACGACCTTGCCGAGCCGGATGACCGTGATGCGGTCGGCGACCTCGCGGACCTCGCGGAGCTTGTGGGTGATGAAGACGATCGACGTGCCCTCGTCGCGGAGCTGCCGCATGATCGTCATGAGTTCGTCGGTCTCCTGCGGCGTGAGTACGGCCGTCGGCTCGTCGAAGACGAGGACCTTCGCGTCGCGCGAGAGCGCCTTGATGATCTCGACGCGCTGCTGCACACCGACGGGGAGGTCCCCGACGATCGCGTCGGGGTCGACGCTGAACCCGAAGCGGTCGGAGATCTCGCGCACGCGCTTCCGCGCGGCGTCGAGGTCGAGTCGGCCTCCGAAGGACGTCTGCTCGTGGCCGAGCATGACGTTCTCCGCGACCGTGAAGACGGGGATGAGCATGAAGTGCTGGTGCACCATGCCGATTCCGGAGCGCATCGCGTCTCCGGGACCCTCGAAGTGCTGGACGATGCCGTCGAGCAGGATCTCGCCATCGTCGGCCTGGTAGAGGCCGTAGAGGACGTTCATGAGGGTCGACTTGCCGGCACCGTTCTCTCCGAGGAGACAGTGGATCTCGCCGGGGGCGACGACGAGATCGATGTGATCGTTCGCGGTCAGGGCGCCGAAGCGCTTGGTGATCCCGCGGAGTTCGAGTTGCATTCGATGATCCTAAAGCCGGACACAGCGGGAGGCCAGCCGAGCGGCTGGCCTCCTGGTGCGTCTCGCACGAGGTCGGGAGGTCCGCCGAGACGGCTGACCTCCCGACCGTTCGGGGGTGTTACTCCGCCGAGGGCGAAGCGGGCGAGGTGACCTCGATGGAACCGTCGATGATGCCGGCGGAGATCTCGTCGAGCTCGGCCTGCAGCGTCTCGCTCACGGAGTCCTCGAAGTCGTGGAACGGCGCGATGCCGACGCCCTCGTTCTCGAGGGTCCCGACGTACGGGGCGTTGTCGAACTCACCATTGCCGGCGTCCGTGACGACGTCCTCGACACCCGTCGACATCTGCT
This sequence comes from Labedella phragmitis, assembly GCF_004078635.1. Taxonomy (GTDB): domain Bacteria; phylum Actinomycetota; class Actinomycetes; order Actinomycetales; family Microbacteriaceae; genus Labedella; species Labedella phragmitis. The sequence goes on along the minus strand of NZ_RZNB01000007.1, from coordinate 77,374 downwards.
TGAGGATCGACGTGAGGAAGAACTCGGCGCCCTCGGGGTACGTCTCGTACAGGTCGGCGTCGACACCGATCATCTTGACGTCCTTGCCGGAGTCGCGGATGGCCTCGATGGCGCTGATGAAGATCGGGCCACCGACGGGGAGCAGGATGTCGGCGTTCTGGTTGATGAGCGTCGTCGCGAGCTGCTTCGCGGTGTCGTTCTGCTCGAAGCCACCGGTGAAGGAACCGGTCTGCGCGTCGACGTCCCAACCGACGACCTTGACGTCGGCGCCCTTCTGCTCGTTGTAGTACGCGACACCGTCGGCGAAGCCGTCCATGAAGATCGTGACGGTCGGGAACTGCATGCCGCCGAAGGTGCCGACGGTGCCGGTCTCCGTCGTGTCCGCAGCGGCGTAGCCGGCGAGGAACGCGGCCTGAGCCGTGTCGTAGATGATCGGCTTGACGTTCTCGGCCTCGATCGAGTTGTCGTCGAGCATGACGAAATGGGTGTCGGGGTTGGCCTCGGCCGCTGCCTTCGTCGCCTCGGCGAGAGCGAAGCCGACGGAGACGATGAGGTCACAGCCCTCGTCGACGAGGCTCGTGATGTTCGGGGCGTAGTCGTCCTCGGTCTCGGACTCGACGTCCGTGACCTCGGTGCCGAGGGAGTCGGCGGCCTTCGTGATGCCCTCGAAGCTCGCCTGGTTGAACGACTTGTCGTCGAATCCACCGGCGTCGGAGACGATGCAGGGGGTGAAGTCGGACGCTGCGTCGCCGCCGCCAGCGCCGCTCTCCTCGGGCGCCTGGCCGCAGCCGGCGAGGAGCGCGATGACGCCGAGGCTCGCGAGGCCGGAGAGGGTGGCCCGTCGGGTAGTGATAGTCAAGATGTCCTCCAGAAAGAAGTCCCCGGCAGGACGGCGGGGACGGATGCACACAGGTTACCCAATGTGACGAAGCGCCCCGGACCCGGGGAGGTTCTCGCAACAGACTCGTTACATAGCGCCGCGAAGCGGTGATTTCCCGCTCGGTTGCGTGTATCCCGCGCCCACCGATCGAGCGCCCCTCTCACGAGCGGGAGACGACCTCCAAGCCGATTTCGGCGCCCGTCCAGCGGCGCCGCAACCAGCGGTCGTGGCTCGCGATCACGACCGCTCCCGGGTAGCCGCCGAGCGCGGTCTCGAGCTCGGAGGCGAGCGCGAGCGAGAGGTGGTTCGTCGGCTCGTCGAGGAGGAGGACGTGCGGCGGGCGGGCCAGGATGAGCGCGAGCGCGACGCGGCGCTGCTGACCCACCGACAGCGATCCGACCGGGCGATCCAGGTCGCGCGCCGCGAGGAGACCGAGCGATTCCAGCGGGGTGCGGTCGGCCCGCTCCTCCCCGAGCGTCCGTCCGTACAGGGAGCGAGGCGATTCGTCGGGATCGCCGAGCCGCACGTCCTGTTCGAGCAGTCCCACCCGGAGGCCCTTCCGTCGGGCGACCGTGCCCTCGTCGACTCGGACTCGACCGGCGAGCACCGAGAGCAGCGTCGACTTCCCCGCGCCGTTCGCCCCCGTGACGAGGATGCGGGACTCGGGCAGGATGTCGAGCCGGTCGAGCGTCAGCCGACCATCGACCGTGACGCCGCGCAGCCGGACGAGCGGTTCTCCCTCTGCGAGGACTCCGAAGCCGACAGGGATCCCCGAGAACACGAGCGGTCGGGGCGGCGGTTCGACACGCGTGCGTTCGAGCTCCTGGATGCGCCGCTCCGCGTCGCCGATGCGCCGACTGATCTGCGCCTCGACCTTCGCGCCCTTGAACGGCCCGATGAACTTGTCGTTGTCCCGTCGCACGCCCGTGAAGCGGAGGTCGTCACCCGTCCGCGCGACGACGTCCGCGAGGCCGGCGAGCGCTCGCTCCTCGTCGAGGAACCGGCGCTCCCACCGTGTCCGCTCCTCCGCTTTCCTCGCGAGGTATTCGGTGAAGCCGCCACCGAAGACGGCGACACCCGCACCGCTGCCACGTGGATCGGACGGCGTGCGCGCTGGATCGAGATCCAGGAGCGATGTCGCGACCTCGTCGAGGAAGGCGCGGTCGTGGCTCGCGAAGAGCACCGGGCCCCGCCAGCCGACGAGTTCGTCACGGAGGAAGGCGACGGCGGCGTCGTCGAGATGGTTGGTCGGCTCGTCCAGGAGGAGCGCGTCGGGTCGCGCGAGCAGGACGCCCGCGAGGGTGAGCCTCGCGCGCTGACCGCCGCTCACCTCCGTGAGGAGCCGGTCGCCGTCGATACCGTCGACGCCGAGTGCGGCGAGGATCGAGGCGACGCGCGCCGCGAGGGACCAGACGTCGGCTCGCTCCGCCGCATCGAGCGCGGCCTCGTACCGGTGCGTCGCATCCGCCGACCGCTCGGAGAGCGCCTCGGCCGCCGCTTCGAGCTCACGCTCGAGCCGACGGACCTCATCGGTCGACGCCTCCAGGAATCGGGCCACGGTCGTTCCCGGCGCCGCACACGCCTCCTGCCACAACGAACCGGTGCGGAGCGGCACCGAGACGGACCCCGTGTCGGGCTGATCCGCACCTCCGGCGATGCGCAGGAGGGTGGACTTGCCGGCGCCGTTCTCTCCGATGAGCCCGATGCGCGCATCGGGAGGTACGACGAACGACACATCCGTCAGGACGCGTCGGTCCCCGAAAGTCCGCGACACCCCCTCGACCGTGATGTGACGGACGTCGCCGCCGTCGTTCGCGGTCGGGGCGAGCCGAGAGGCCGAGCGAGAGATCGAAGAAGAAGAAGAAGAAGAAGTTCGCACGTGACACCCACCGTCGTCGAAAGGGTGCTGACCTCGTCGTCGACGTGCGGGACGTCGAAGCGGAGGAGTCGTACCCCGGAGACCGATCACCCGCCGGGCGGCGCGGTCGGAATCGACGGCGGCCTCGGACGCGGGTGCAGGACGGGAGTCACAACTTCACGCATCGACGTTAACACGGGAGAGAGTCAGAGCGACAGTCCCTCCTCGACGCGCAGGCGGATGCGGTCGACACTGCTGACGCCCGGACCGGGCGGTCAGCGCGGAGCCGATCACGTCGCGTCGATGTCGTCCTCGTGCACGAGATTGCTCACGACGGGCAGGCTCGCTGTCATGAGGGTGCCGTCGTCGCGACGCGCTCGCGAGTGGATCCGCTGGGTGGGCTTGCCGGGGATCCGCGGCCCCTGATCGCGCAAGGGGACGATGAGCTCGGCCCCCGACTCGACGGTGTACGACGTGCCTCGCACCGAGAACTCGACCGGCTCGCCCTCGACGACGGTGACGCTCAGTTCATTGGGTCGGACCCGTACGACGAGCTTGCTGCCCCGCCACATGAGGTTGAACGCGAGCTTCGTCCACTCGGCGGGGAGCCGCGGATCGAAGGAGAGCTTGCCGTCGTAGTCGCGCATGCCGCCGAAGCCGCTCACGAGCGAACTCCACACACCGCCCGCTGAGGCGACGTGAACACCATCGGCAGCGTTGCTGTGGAGGTCGGCGAGGTCCACGAAGAGCGAGTCGTGGAAGTAGTCGAGAGCGAGGTCCTGATACCCGATCTCCGCCGCGATGATCGACTGCACCGCGCCCGACAGCGTCGAGTCGCCCGTCGTCAGCGGGTCGTAGTACTCGAAGTCCGCGAGTTTCTCCTCGTGGGTGAACTCGTCGCCTTGGAGGAAGAGCGCCAGCACGACGTCGGCCTGCTTGAGCACCTGGAAGCGGTAAATGACGAGCGGGTGGAAGTGGAGCAGCAGCGGCATCTGATCCTTGGGCGTGTTCGCCAGATCCCAGACCTCGCGATCGAGGAACAGCGAGTCCTGGGGATGGATGCCGAGGGCGTCCGAGTACGGGATCGCCATCGAGGCGCCGATGCGCTCCCATTCTTCGATCTCGGACTCGAGGAGCGAGAGACGCGCGGCGAGGAGCGAGAACGCCGCCGGGTCCGACTGCTGGAGTTCCCGCACCGAGCGAGCCGCATAGCGGAGGTTGAACCGCGCCATCACGTTCGTGAAGAGATTGTCGTTCACGACGGTCGTGTACTCGTCCGGACCGGTCACACCGTGGATGTGGAAGGTCTCGGTCTCTTCGTCGACGATGCGCCAGAAACCGAGCGTCGCCCACAGCCGCGCCGTCTCCACCGCGATGTCGATCGCGCCGCGGTGCAGGAACTCGGTGTCTCCGGTCGCGCGGACGTAACGGGCGAGCGCATATGTGACGTCGGCGTTGATGTGGTACTGCGCCGTTCCCGCCGCGTAGTAGGCGGAGGCCTCTTCCCCGCTGATGGTGCGCCACGGGAAGAGCGCGCCGTCCTCGTTGAGCTGGGCCGCCCGCTTGCGCGCGGCTGGCAGCATCTGTTCGCGCATGCGGAGCGCGTTCCGCGCGAACAGCGGCGTCGTGTAACTGAGGAACGGGAGGACGTAGATCTCGGTGTCCCAGAAGTAGTGACCGCTGTACCCGCTGCCCGTGAGGCCCTTGGCCGGGATGCCGAGCCCGTCGGCGCGAGCCGCGGCCTGGGCGAGCTGGAGGAGGTTCCAGCGCACGGCCTGCTGGATCTCCGGCTGACCGTCGACCTGGACGTCGGACGCACGCCAGTAGGTGTCGAGCCAATCGCGCTGCTTCTCGCGCTGAGCCTCGATGCCCTCCGAACGAGCGCGGTCGAGGGTGCGGCGGCACCGGTTAATGAGCTCGCGCGTGGGGGCGCCACGGGAGGAGTGGTAGCTCACGAACTTCGTGATACTGATGGGGACGCCGGCCTTCGCTTGGACGCGGTACACGTTCTTCGCGATGTCGGGCTCGATGATCGTGCGGTGCACGTAGTCGTTGTCCGTGTCGATCGTGTGATCGGCGGCCACGGCGACCGTCATGCCGGAGTTGGCGACGCGATAGCTGAGCACGCTGCGGCCGCCGTCCTGCCAGTACTCCCCCGGGATGAGGACGCGGTCGGCGATCTTCTCCGTCTTGCGGGGGTCGAACGACTTGCCGCTGCGACCGGGCGCTCCGCCGTACTCGTCCTCGCCGTCCTGCCGGTTGAGCATCTGACACGAGATCGTCACCGGGGCGTCGGCGTCCTCGACCGTGACCTCCATGGTCATCAGAGCGAGGTGTCGCTCGACGAATGAGACCATACGGGTGGTCTTGACCCGCACCTTCTTGCCTGCCGGAGTGAACCAGACGAGCTCGCGCGACAACTCGCCCGACCGGAAGTCGAGCGTGCGTGTGTAGTCCATGAGCTCGGCCTCGTCGAGCGAGAGCGGCTCGTCGTCGACGTAGAGACGCATGACCTTGGCGTCGGGGGCGTTGACGATCGTCTGGCCCACCTCCGCGAACCCGTAGGCCTGCTCGGCGTGCCGGATCTGCCAGGTCTCGTGGAGACCGTTGATGAAGGTGCCGTGCTCGTGCGCCTTGCGGCCCTCGGCGTTGTTGCCGCGCATCCCGACGTAGCCGTTGCCGATCGAGAAGAGCGTCTCACTCAGGCCGGCGGAGTCGAGGTCGAACTTCTTCTCGACGAGCTTCCACGGATCGACCGGGAAGCGTTCGCGATCCATCATCGCCATGGGTTGTGTGGGTCCTTCGGGTCGGAGGCTGGAGGCGAGGGTCACTGCGCCGCCGCGGCCGAGTCGGCCGACAGCAGTTCGGAGAGGTCGGAGACGACCACGTTGGCGCCGGAGGCGAGGAGCGCGTCGGCCCCCGCACCGCGGTCGACGCCGAGGACGAGGGCGAAGCCGCCGGCGGCTCCTGCGGCGACGCCGGACGCCGCGTCCTCGACGACGACGGCACGCGCGGCGTCGACGCCGAGACGTGCGGCGCCGAGGAGGAACATGTCGGGGGCCGGTTTGCTCGGGAGCCCCTCGACCTCTGCGACGGCTCCGTCGACGACGACGTCGAAGCGCTCGCGGAGTCCGGCCGCCGTGAGGACGGCCTCGGCGTTCTTCGAACTCGACACGACGGCCTTCGGCACTCCGGCGGCCTCGAGTGCGTCGAGCATGGCGACCGAGCCCGGATAGGGGGCGACGCCGTCGCGAGCGAGAGTCTCGGCGAATGCGATGTTCTTCCGGTTGCCGACGCCGCAGACCGTCTCGGCCGTCGGCGCGTCGTCGGGCGATCCCCACGGGAGGGAGATGTCGCGGGAGGCGAGCAGGCGGGAGACCCCCTCGTAACGCTGCATGCCGTCGAGGTAGAGGAAGTAGTCCTCGTCGAGGTAGGGCTTCGTCACGCCCCAGGCCTCGAAGAGCTCGGTGAACATGAGCTTCCACGCGTGCATGTGCACGCCGGCCGTCGGCGTGAGCACGCCGTCGAGGTCGAAGAGCACGGCGTCGAATGTGGTGAGGTCGGGCAGGAGCGCGTTGCCCGATGGGGTGGTGGTCACGGGATCTCCACTGGTCGTGGGTGCAGGAACAGACAGGGTCGCGCCCACATCGTCAGGGGCCGTCGGAGACAATCTTGTCAGTCATCTCCCGATGCGCAAGACGAGCGGGACGCTCCTGTGCAAACCGGACGACCGGGGCCCCCTCGAGTGTCGTGCCGGACGTGCCGGGGAGGGTCAGAGGACGTCGCCCCTGCCCGACAGCTTGAGGGCGTCGACGACCGACTTCACGCGCTGCGCGTTCTCGCGTGTCGTGACGAGGAGGGCGTCGGGGGTGTCGACGACGACGATGTCGTTGACGCCGATGAGGCTGATGACGCGCGCCGTCTGAGTGACGACGATGCCGCTCGACGAGTCGGACAGCACGCGGGCGTTCTCACCCAGGATCGCGAGGTCCGTCGGACGCCCGCCCGAGTTGATCTTCGCGAGCGACGCGAAGTCGCCGACGTCGTCCCAGTCGAAGTGGCCGGGAACGACCGCGAGCCGACCGGCCTTCGCCGCGGGCTCGGCGACGGAGTAGTCGATCGCGACCTTCGGCAGATCCGGCCAGATGCGGTCGACGGCCGGACCGCGCAGGGCCGGGTCGTCCCAGACGGCCGCGAGCTCGAGCAGTCCGTCGCGGAGTTCCGGCTCGGAACGGCCGAGCTCCTCCAGGAGGACGTCAGCCCGACTGATGAACATCCCGGCGTTCCAGAGGTACTCCCCCGAGCGGAGGTAGCGACGCGCGGTCGCGAGGTTCGGCTTCTCGACGAAGGAGCGGACGCGGAGGGCGTTCGGCGAGGCGTCGATCGAGAGGCTCTCGCCGCTGTTGATGTACCCGAAACCGATCGCGGGCTCCGTCGGCTGGATGCCGATCGTCGTGACGTAGCCGGCGTCGGCTGCCGCGACGGCCTCCGCGACCGTCGCGCGGAACTGGCGCGAGGAGCGGATCACGTGATCCGCCGCGAATGATCCGATGATCACGTCGGGTTCACGGCGGGACAGGATCGCCGCGGCGAGTCCGATGGCAGCGGACGACTCACGCGGTTCGCTCTCGAGGACGATGTTGTGGTCGGCGATACCCGGGAGTTGCGCCTCGACGGCCGCACGGTGGGCGCGCCCCGTCACCACCATGATCCGGTCGGCTCCCGCGATCGGCGCGAGTCGGTCGTAGGTCGCGCGGAGGAGCGTGCTCCCGCTGCCGGTCAGGTCGTGCAGGAACTTCGGGGCGTCGGCGCGGGAGAGGGGCCACAATCGGGAGCCGATGCCGCCGGCCGGGATCACGCTGTAGAACCGCTCGAGAGACGTCGTCATGGGGCCACCATACCGACACGCGATTCCGCCGAGCCGCGATCGGCCGGCACTCTGTCGAGAGGTCTACAGTGATGACGTCATGGAAGGGGCAGCAGTGGACGGACGCAACACCCTCGGCATCCCGCTTCCCGATGTGAAGCGCTCGGCGGCGACCCGCGGCGCTCGCCGCCTCGTACATGCACCGGACGATCGCGACAGCCTCGTGGCAGCGGGGATCTACTCGGGCGGCCACAAGGTCTCAGCCCCCGCGACGCTCTCCGAAGCGTTCGAGACGCTGCGGAACACGCCGGACGGCTTCGCCTGGATCGGTCTCTACCGCCCTGACGAGAACGAGATCGGCGCGATCGCCGACGAGTTCAGGCTGCACGCCCTCGCCGTCGAGGACGCCGTGCTCGCCCATCAGCGCCCGAAGATGGAGCGCTACGACGACGTCCTCTTCATGGTGCTCCGCGCCGCCGACTACGTCGACGAGGACGAGCGGCTCGAGTTCGGCGAGCTGCACCTCTTCGTCGGGCCGAACTTCATCGTGACCCTCCGCCACGCCGAAGCGCCGCAGCTCACGGGTGTTCGCTCGCGCATGGAGGACAATCCCCAGTTGCTCTCCCTCGGGCCGCATGCCGTGCTCTACGCGATCATCGACGCCGTCGTCGACGAGTATTCTCCCGTCGTCCAGGGCCTCTCCAATGACATCGACGAGATCGAGGAGCAGGTCTTCGAGGGTGACACGACCGTCTCGCGGCGCATCTACGAGCTGTCTCGCGAGGTCATCGCCTTCGAGCGGGCCGAGCAGCCGCTCCTCGACGTCGTGCGTCGACTCGAGCTCGGGAGCGAGAAGTACGGCGTCGCGCCGGAACTCCAGCGCGGACTGCGCGACGTGTCGGACCACCTCCAGCACATCGACGAGAAGGTGACGGCGTTCCGTCAGCTGCTGCGCGACATCCTTACGGTCAACGGCACGCTCGTCGCGCAGCGCCAGAACGACGAGATCGCCCGGATGACGGAGACGAGCCTGCAGCAGGGCGAGGTCGTGAAGCGCATCTCCGCGTGGGCCGCGATCCTGTTCGGTCCGACGATCATCACAGGCATCTACGGCATGAACTTCGATCACATGCCCGAGCTGCACTGGGACCTCGGCTACCCGTTCGCCCTCGCGCTCCTGCTCGCCTCGGGGGTCGGACTGTTCGCCCTGTTCCGCCGCAACAAGTGGCTCTGAGCGCTGCGGCGGTCACCCGGACGACGACGCCGGGACTCTCTCGACGTCGAGAGGGTTAGGGTCCCCTAAAGGGACAATGTCCGCGGTCGCGAATAGACTGGTACAACGCGCCGAAGTGACGCACGGGGCCGCAGAGGCCCCGACAACCCCCGCCGGAAATGGGAGGTCGTTTCGTGTCAGTGAAGACTGTCGGAACACCGGAGCAATCGCGAGAGCCAGAACTCTCCACCACGACGTCGCGGCGTCCCGCGGGGACCCTCTACCGCGGCCGCGAGGGCATGTGGTCGTGGGTGCTCCACCGCATCACGGGCGTGGCCATCTTCTTCTTCCTCCTCGTGCACGTCCTCGACACCGCCCTCGTGCGAGTGTCGCCAGAGGCGTACAACGCGGTCATCGGCACGTACCAGACGCCCGTCATGGGTCTCGGAGAGGTCGCCCTCGTCGGCGCGATCGTCTTCCACGCGTTCAACGGCATCCGGATCATCCTCATCGACTTCTGGTCGAAGGGCACCGTGTACCAGCGCGCCATGTTCTACGTCGTGATCGGCCTCTGGGTCATCACGATGATCGGTTTCGTGCCGCGGCACCTCATCAACGTGTTCAGCCACTGAGGGGAACGGTCATGACTTCCACCACCATCGATTCCCCCCGCACCCCTGCGGGCTCCGCGAAGCGTCGCGGCGTCAACTGGGAGAAGTGGGGCTGGGTGTACATGCGCGTCTCCGGCGTCGTGCTCCTCGTGCTCATCTTCGGTCACCTCTTCGTCAACCTCATGGTCGGCGAGGGCGTGAAGGCGATCGACTTCGCCTTCGTCGGCGGCAAGTGGTCCGACCCGTTCTGGAAGGTCTGGGACACGCTCATGCTGTGGCTCGCGATGATCCACGGCGGCAACGGCATGCGCACGATCGTCAACGACTACGCCCGCACCCCCGTCCTCCGGAAGGTCCTCAAGGGAGCGATCCTCGCCTCGGTCGTCGTCCTCATCGTGCTCGGCACGCTCGTCGTCTTCACGTTCGACCCGTGCCCCGCGGTGAGCGCCGACCAGGCCCACCTGCTCCCCTCCTTCTGCCCCGCCCCCTAGTCACAGGAACCATGACGAATCCCTCAGGTACTTCCGCGTCCGAATCGACGATCGTGGACGGCGTCCACTACCACCAGTTCGACATCGTGATCGTGGGCGCCGGTGGCGCCGGCATGCGCGCTGCGATCGAAGCCGGTCCCGGAGCGAAGACCGCCGTCATCTCGAAGCTCTACCCCACCCGGTCCCACACGGGAGCGGCGCAGGGCGGCATGGCCGCGGCGCTCGCGAACGTCGAGGAGGACAGCTGGGAGTGGCACACCTTTGACACAGTGAAGGGCGGCGACTACCTCGTCGACCAGGACGCTGCGGAGATCCTCGCGAAGGAGGCCATCGACGCGGTCATCGACCTCGAGAACATGGGTCTGCCCTTCAACCGCACGCCCGAGGGCAAGATCGACCAGCGCCGCTTCGGCGGACACACGCGCGATCATGGCAAGGCGCCGGTGCGGCGCGCGTGCTACGCCGCCGACCGCACCGGTCACATGATCCTCCAGACGCTCTTCCAGAACTGCGTCCGGCTCGGCATCAACTTCTTCAACGAGTTCTACGTGCTCGACGTCGTCATGACCGAGGTCGACGGCGTCGAGCAGCCCTCCGGCGTCGTCGCGTACGAGCTCTCGACCGGCGACCTGCACGTCTTCCAGTCGAAGGCCATCATCTTCGCCACCGGCGGCTTCGGGAAGATCTACAAGACCACCTCGAACGCGCACACCCTCACGGGCGACGGCGTCGGCATCATCTGGCGCAAGAAGCTCCCGCTCGAGGACATGGAGTTCTTCCAGTTCCACCCCACGGGTCTCGCAGGGCTCGGCATCCTCCTCACGGAGGGCGCCCGCGGTGAGGGCGCGATCCTCCGCAACGCCTCGGGCGAGCGCTTCATGGAGCGGTACGCGCCCACCATCAAGGACCTCGCCCCGCGTGACATCGTGGCGCGCTGCATGGTCCAGGAGGTCGCCGAGGGCCGCGGCGCCGGTCCCCACAAGGACTACGTGCTCCTCGACTGCACGCACCTCGGAGCCGAGGTCCTCGAGACGAAGCTTCCGGACATCACCGAGTTCGCGCGCACCTACCTCGGCGTCGACCCCGTGGTCGAGCCGGTGCCCGTGATGCCCACGGCGCACTACGCGATGGGCGGCATCCCCACGAACGTCGCGGCCGAGGTGCTCCGCGACAACACGACCGTCGTCCCGGGCCTCTACGCCGCGGGCGAGTGCGCGTGCGTCTCGGTCCACGGATCGAATCGTCTCGGCACCAACTCGCTGCTCGACATCAACGTCTTCGGCAAGCGCGCCGGCCGCAACGCCGTCGAGTACGTGCAGGGCGTCGACTTCACGCCGCTTCCCGCGGACCCGACGAAGGAGATCCGCGAGCTCATCGCGCAGCTCCGGTCGGCGACGGGAACCGAGCGCGTCTCGGTGCTGCGCAAGGAGCTCCAGGACAACATGGACCGCAACGCGCAGGTCTTCCGCACCGACGAGTCGCTCGCGGATGTCACCGAGATCATCCACGGTCTGCGCGAACGCTACCTCGGCATTTCGGTGCAGGACAAGGGCAAGCGGTACAACACGGACCTTCTCGAGGCGATCGAGCTCGGATTCCTCCTCGACCTCGCCGAGGTCGTCGTCTTTTCCGCGCGCAACCGCCGGGAGAGCCGCGGCGGCCACATGCGGGACGACTACCCCAAGCGTGACGACGAGAACTACATGAAGCACACGATGGCCTACCTGTCGGGAGACCCGCACTCGGCCAATCCGGCGGACCACATCCGCCTGGACTGGAAACCCGTGGTGATCACCCGATACGAGCCGATGGAGAGGAAGTACTGACATGTCGACGGCCACCCTCGACGCAGCACCGAGCGACGCAGACGCGATCGAGTCGTTCACCGTCACGCTGATCATCCGTCGCTTCGATCCCGACGTCGACGACGAGCCGCGCTGGCAGGACTTCGACGTCGAGATGTTCGCGACGGACCGCATCCTCGACGCTCTGCACAAGATCAAGTGGGAGCAGGACGGATCGCTCACGTTCCGTCGGTCCTGCGCGCACGGTATCTGCGGTTCCGACGCCATGCGCATCAACGGACGCAACCGCCTCGCCTGCAAGACACTCATCAAGGACCTCGACATCTCGAAGCCCATCTACGTCGAGGCGATCAAGGGTCTGCCCCTCGAGAAGGATCTCATCGTCGACATGGAGCCCTTCTTCGCGTCGTACCGCGAGGTACAGCCGTTCCTCCAGGCGCGCACGATGCCCGGGGCCGGCAAGGAGCGCGTGCAGTCGGTCGTCGACCGCGCCCGCTTCGACGACACGACGAAATGCATCCTGTGCGCGGCGTGCACGTCCTCGTGCCCCGTGTTCTGGACCGACGGCCAGTACTTCGGTCCGGCCGCGATCGTGAACGCGCACCGGTTCATCTTCGACTCCCGCGACGACGAGGCGAAGGTCCGCCTCGACATCCTCGGCGGCAAGGACGGCGTGTGGCGCTGCCGCACCACCTTCAACTGCACCGAGGCGTGCCCGCGCGGCATCCAGGTCACGCAGGCGATCGCCGAGGTCAAGTCCGCGCTCATGCGCGGCACCGCCTGATCTCCGCCTCACCTCGTCACGACGGCGGCCCGGCAGGAACTCCTGTCGGGCCGCCGTCGCCGTGCGGGGGGGCGTTGCGAGCGGCACGACGGTCGTGCGATGATTCGCCGCCGGCTCGGAGACGACTAGCGGCCCGGTTCGAGGGGCTGGCCGGGCATGACCTCGATGACGTTGCCGTCGCCGATGTCGATGAAAGTACCGGCGGGGACGACGAGCGACTGCCCGGCGGCGAGGCGCTGCCAGCTCGAGTCCGGGACGATGAGCGACGTGCCGTTCGTTGACTTGAGATCGGTCACGACGACGCTGTCGCCGAGTTGCTCGATCTTCACGTGCGTCGCCGAGACGGACTTCGTCGACGACTGGACGATGACGACCCGCCCGCCAGCGGACGGCAGCTTCGGGTTGCGCCCGAAGTAGTGCGGGACGTCGAGGGCGAAGGGCTGGCTCCCGTTGAGGCGGTAGCCGTACATGAGAGTGCGGGGCCCGCCGAGAACCGCCGGTTCGTCGGGAGCCGCGAGATCGCGGGGCCGCGGGAGGTCCGATCGCAGGACCGTATGTCCGTCGTGGGCCGCCTCGGCGACGCTGACGGCGCCCGTACGCGGCTGGGTCAACCGCTCGTCGGCGAAGACCATGTCCAGGCGGGCGGCACGGACGACCCCCTCGGTGAGCGGGAGAGCCGGGGCGTGGATCTGCGCGGGGTCGCCGAGCGCTACGTGTGACACTGCCTCGAGGCGCGTGCGGAACCACGGCCCGCTCTCGGCGACGATTCGCCGGCGCGCGCCGGAGGCGAGTACGTCGAGTCCGGCACCCGCATGGACGAAGAAGCTGACGCCCGAGTCGTCGTCGACCGGCATGCCCACGACGGCGAACGGGAGCGGCGAACCAGCGACCTCGGCAGGGACGACGTCGAGCACGCGGTCGACGGTGGCGCCCTCGGCCGAGGCGGTCGACCACAACCGTGAGATGAGAGCGTGGTCCGGAGCCGAGTTCAGGGCGACGACGATCCGTCGCGTGACGAGCAGCACCCAATCGGGGCTGTCCGTCCACGCGGAGTATCGGATGCTGGGATTCACGGACCACCTCGGACGACGGGCGTGCGGCCGGCTGGGAACGTCGGTCGGCTTCGGCACACGCCTCACAACATTCTGTCAGAACGCCCCCCGTTCGCGGGACTCGGCCACCCCTTCGACGTGGACCACGCGGTCGTTAGGCTCTCCCCATGGCCCCGCGACCCGACACCGATCCCCGGGGGGACGGCGCGGCCGACCGTCCGACGCCGGACTCCTCGACCTTCATGGGTCGCGTGACGGGACTCGCCGAACGCGTGATGGCGCTCAAGCCCGTGCGAGTCCTCACGCGCTTCAGCGAGCGCGACGGAGAGCTCCTCTCGGCCGGGATGAGCTTCCAGTCGGTCTTCGCGGTCTTCGCGGCGATCCTCGTGAGCTTCTCCCTCGCCGGGGTGTGGCTCCGATCGAACCCCGACATCCTTTCCGCACTCATCGACATCATCAACAGCTACGTGCCGGGACTCATCGCCGAGGGCGGCATCATCTCCCCGAACGCCCTCGAGGACGTCGAGTTCGTCGGATGGATCGCCTTCATCGGGCTCATCGGCACGGCGATCGGGTGGCTCGGCTTCATGCGGCAGGCCGTCCGGGCCGTGTTCGGGGTCCCACCGGTCACGCGCTTCTTCCTCCTGCAGAAGGCGATCGACCTCGGGCTCGCCCTGGGGTTCGGGGTGCTCCTCATCGCGGGCGGACTCGTCTCCGTCGTGAGCACCGCGGCGCTCGACTGGATCGCGGGAGTGCTGGGGCTCGACCAGGGATCGGCCCCCGTCGCCGTCGGCATCCGGATCGTCGGCGTCCTCGTCTCGGTCGTCGTGAACGTCATCGCCCTCGCCCTCATCTTCCGCGTGCTGAGCGCGATCCCGATCCCGCCGCGCGACCTCCTCGTGGGCGCGGGGGCCGGGAGCGTCCTCCTCGCCGCGCTGAGCATCGCGAGCGGCTACCTCCTCGGCGGAGCGACCCGGAATCCCTTGCTCGCGACCTTCGCGGTGTTCATCGGTCTCCTCCTCTGGCTCGCTATCGTGTGGCGGGTCGTCCTCCTGTGCGCCACCTGGATCGCGGTCACGCTCGACGATCGCGGGGTCGAGGTCGCTCGCTACACGCCGGAGCAGCAGGCGCAACGCGAGCTCGACGCGCGTCGGATCGTCGCCGCGTCGGCTCTCGACGCTGCGCGCCGCCGGCTCGACGAGGCCGGCGGGCCCGTCTCCCGGTTCCGAGCCCGCCGGGCGCTCGATCGCGCGGTCGCGGAGGACGAGGCGGCGACGGCCGCCGCGACGGGCCGCCCGCTCGTCCCCTGAGCCGCCGGCCCCTGAGCCGTGTCGGCGGTCACGACTAAACTGGAGCAATGCCCGATCGTCCCGTCCGTATCGCCTCCGTGAACGTCAACGGCATCCGCGCCGCCTACCGCAAGGGCATGGGCGAGTGGCTCGCCGGTCGCGACGTCGACATCCTCGCGATGCAGGAGGTGCGTGCGTCGACCGCCGACATCGAGGCGCTCCTCGGCTCCGACTGGACGGTGCTCCACGACGAGGCCACGGCGAAGGGCCGGGCCGGAGTCGCTCTCGCGAGCCGCCGCGCAGCTCACGTCCACCGCGTCGACTTCGGTGCCGACGACTTCGACAGCGCCGGCCGCTGGCTCGAGGCCGACTACGACGTCGACGGCACCCCCATCACCGTCGTCTCGACGTACGTGCACTCGGGCGACGTCGGCACCCCGAAGCAGGTCGAGAAGTACAAGTTCCTCGACGCCATGACCGTCCGTCTGCCCCAGCTCCGGGAACACGCCCAGTATGCGCTCGTCGTCGGCGATCTCAACGTCGGCCACCGCGAGCTCGACATCAAGAACTGGAAGGGCAACCGGAAGAACGCCGGTTTCCTCCCCGAGGAGCGCGCGTACTTCGACCGCTTCTTCGGCGAGGAAGGCGCCGAGGTCACGGGTGTCGACGGCAGCGTCGGCACGGGCCACGGCTGGGTCGACGTCGGACGCGCTCACGCCGGCGAGGTCGAAGGCCCATACACGTGGTGGTCGCAGCGCGGCAAAGCGTTCGACACCGACACCGGATGGCGCCTCGACTACCACATGGCCTCTCCCGCTCTCGCGGCGACCGTCACGTCCTATGCGATCGACCGGGCGAGCGCCTGGGACACCCGATGGTCGGACCACGCCCCCGTGGTCGTCGACTACGCCATCTGATTTCTCCCCCACTCATCCGGATCCGCCTCGGTGGATCCTCTCGCGAAGGACGACAATGACCTCGCCCCGTCTCTACTCCGGAATGCAGCCCTCCGCCGACTCGCTCCAGATCGGAAACTACATCGGCGCTCTCCTGCAATGGCGGACGCTGCAGCGCGACTACGACGCCTACTTCTCCGTCGTCGACCTGCACGCCCTCACGCAGCCGCACGACGCCGCCGAGCTGCGGGAGAAGACCCGCCGCACCGCCGCGCAGTACATCGCAGCGGGCATCGAGCCCGAGTCGTCGACGCTCTACGTGCAGTCGCACGTTCGCGCACACGCCGAACTGGCCTGGATCCTCAACACGATCACAGGGTTCGGCGAGGCCGGGCGCATGACGCAGTTCAAGGACAAGTCCTCCCGATACGGCACGGACGCGACGAGCGTCGGCCTCTTCGCGTATCCCGTCCTCATGGCCGCCGACATCCTGCTCTACCGAACGAACGTCGTGCCCGTCGGCGACGACCAGCGGCAGCACATCGAGCTCACCCGCGACCTCGCCGAGCGCTTCAACTCGCGGTACGGCGAGACCTTCGTGGTCCCCGAAGCGATCACGCAGAAGGAGACGGCCCGGATCTACGATCTCCAGAACCCCACGTCGAAGATGTCGAAGTCGGCGGAGTCCCACGCCGGGGTGCTGTGGCTGCTCGACGAGCCGTCGGCCACACGGAAGAAGATCATGCGCGCGGTCACGGACGACGAGGGGTCGGTCCGCTTCGACCGCGAAGCCAAACCGGGTGTCTCGAACCTCCTGACGATCTACTCCGCCCTGTCCGGTCGGCCCGTCCCCGCGATCGAGGACGAATTCGCCGGGTCCGGCTACGGCGACTTCAAGAAGTCGCTCGCCGAGGTCGTGCTCGCGGAATTCGAACCCGTCCGTTCACGCGCGCTCGAGCTGCTCGACGACCCGGCGGAACTCGATCGCATCCTCTCCGTCAACGCCGCGAAGGCCGATGCGGTCGCCGACGCCACCCTCTCCGACGTGTACGACCGCGTCGGCCTGCTGCGGCGGCGCTGAGGCTGTGACGAACGTCGAGTCGGTCCCGGCATGACCGATCCGGTCGAGCTCGGCACCTTGCGCCTCGTGCTCTCCATCCCGACGTCGGACGACGTCGACGCCATCACCGCCGCCTGCCAGGACCCCGCGGTGCAGCGGTGGACGACCGTCCCGTCGCCGTACGGACGCGATGCGGCCGAGGGCTTCGTCAACGCGTTCGTGCCGGCGGGATGGGAGGCCGGCACCGCGCGCACGTGGGCGATCCGACGCCGCACCGACGACGGCACCGAACTCGTCGGCATGATCGGCGTCGAGGGGATCCGCGACGGCGCCGGCGAGATCGGCTATTGGTTGTCCCCGCAGGGCCGCGGCCTCGGCATCATGACGGAAGCGGTCTCCGCGGTGCTCGACTACGCGTTCGACGCGGACGGAGCCGACCTCCAGCGCGTGCAGTGGCGCGCATACCGCGGCAATCGTCCGTCCGCTCGCGTCGCCCGCCTCGCGGGTTTCCGCTTCGAGGGCACCCGCCGCCTCGGAGCGACCGGACGGGACGGTCGAGAGGACGAGTGGACGGCCGCGATCCTCGCGACGGATCCGCGCTCCCCCGCCGACGGCTGGCCGTCCGAGGCCACGGGAGCCGACGCGACCGACTGACCGGGTCGCGACACGCAGAACCGCCGGGATTCTCGACGACTCGAGAGTCCCGGCGGTCCGTGTTCAGGCGCGGTGGGAGGGCGTCACTCGACGTCCTCGTCCACCCAGTCGAAGGTCTTCGTGACGGCCTTCTTCCAGTTGCGGTACAGCTTGTCGCGCTGCTCGGACGGCATCTGCGGCTCCCAGCGCTTGTCCTCCTGCCAGTTCTTGGCGAGGTCGTCGAGGTCGGCCCAGAAGCCGACCGCGAGACCGGCCGCATAGGCGGCACCGAGCGCGGTGGTCTCCGCGACGACGGGACGCACGACGGGAACGCCGAGGATGTCGGCCTGGAACTGCATGAGCGTGTCGTTCGCGGTCATGCCGCCGTCGACCTTGAGCTCGGTGAGCGGGACGCCGGAGTCGGCGTTGACGGCGTCGATGACCTCGGCCGTCTGATAAGCCGTCGATTCGAGAGCAGCGCGGGCGATGTGGCTCTTGTTCACGTACCGCGTGAGGCCGACGAGGGCGCCACGGGCATCGGGACGCCAGTACGGGGCGAAGAGACCGGAGAAGGCGGGCACGAAGTACGCGCCGCCGTTGTCCTCGACCTGCTTCGCGAGCGTCTCGATCTCGGGAGCGTTCGAGAAGAGGCCGAGGTTGTCGCGGAGCCACTGCACGAGCGAACCGGTGACGGCGATCGATCCCTCGAGCGCGTAGTGCGGCTTCGCGTCACCGAGCTTGTATCCGAGCGTCGTGAGCAGCCCGTTCTCGGAGCGCACGATCTCCTCACCGGTGTTGAAGATGAGGAAGTTACCGGTGCCGTACGTGTTCTTCGCCTCGCCGGTTTGGAACGCCGCCTGGCCGAACGTCGCGGCCTGCTGGTCGCCGAGGATGCCCGCGATGGGCACCTCACGCAGCAGGCTGTGCGTCGACGCGGTGCCGTAGACCTCGCTCGAGGACTTGATCTCCGGGAGCATCGACTTCGGCACGTCGAAGGCCGCGAGGATCTCGTCGTCCCACGCGAGCGTCTCGAGGTCCATGAAGAGCGTGCGGCTCGCGTTGGTCACATCGGTGACGTGGACGCCGCCCTCCGTGCCTCCCGTGAGGTTCCAGAGCACCCACGTGTCGGTCGTGCCGAAGAGGAGATCGCCGGCCTCGGCCTTTTCGCGCGCACCCTCGACGTTCTCGAGGATCCACACGATCTTCGTGCCAGAGAAGTAGGTCGCGAGAGGCAGACCGACGGTCTGCTTGAAGCGCTCGACTCCGCCGTCCTTCGCGAGGCGGTCGACGATCGACTGCGTGCGCGTGTCCTGCCAGACGATGGCGTTGTAGACGGGCTCACCCGTGTTCTTGTCCCACACGACGGCGGTCTCACGCTGGTTGGTGATACCGATCGCGGCGAT
This sequence comes from Labedella phragmitis, assembly GCF_004078635.1. Taxonomy (GTDB): domain Bacteria; phylum Actinomycetota; class Actinomycetes; order Actinomycetales; family Microbacteriaceae; genus Labedella; species Labedella phragmitis. Next base: position 58,532 of record NZ_RZNB01000007.1, on the reverse strand, counting down.
GTCGTGGCGGGTGATGTTCGCCTTCGAGAGCGCCTGGCCGATGACCTCGCGCGTGTTGTTCCAGATCTCCTTCGGGTCGTGCTCGACCCACCCCGCCTTGGGGAAGATCTGCTCGTGCTCGAGCTGGCCCGTGCTGATGATCGAGCCGGACTTGTCGAAGATGATCGCACGAGACGATGTCGTGCCTTGATCGATGGCGATGACGTATTGCGCCATGGGTTAACTCCTTTGTTGTGACGACGTGTCGGGCGGGTGCGGCGACCGTGGTCGCCGCACCCGGTTGGTCAAGCGGGCAGCGGGAGCAGCGCGCCGGAGAGGAGACCGGCGAGGACGCCGCCGATGAGCGGTCCGACGACGGGGACCCAGGCGTAGGCCCAGTCGCTCGAGCCCTTGCCCTTGATGGGCAGGAAGGCGTGGGCGATTCGCGGACCGAGGTCACGGGCGGGGTTGATCGCGTAGCCGGTCGGGCCACCGAGGGAGGCACCGATACCGACCACGAGGAGCGCGACGGGAACGGCGCCGAGGGCGGCGAGACCCGCCGGCGAGCCGAGTTCGGGGTCACCGGCGCGGCCGAAGCCGATGACGACGAAGACGAGGACGAAGGTCGCGATGATCTCGGTGACGAGGTTCCAGCCGTAGTTGCGGATCGCGGGGCCCGTCGAGAAGACGCCGAGCTTTGCACCCGGGTCGGTCTCGGCGTCGAGATGCTGCTTGAACGTCAGCCACACGAGGACGGCACCGATGATCGCGCCGATCATCTGGGCCGCCACGTAGACGAGGAACTGCACGAACGAGATCGCCCCGGTCGTGAGCAGACCGATCGAGACCGCCGGGTTGAGGTGGGCACCCGAGGAGTAGGACACCGTGACACCGGCGAAGACGGCGAGACCCCACCCGAAGTTGATGAGGAGCCACCCCCCGCCGAGACCCTTGGATTTCGCGAGGATCGCGGTCGCGACGACGCCACCACCGAGGAGGAGGAGCATCGCGGTACCGACCACCTCGCTCAGGAAGATTGTTGCCAGAGGAGTGTCCACATTGACCTTCTTTCAGTCACGCCGGCCGGGTCTGTCCCGGACGTTCGGCGAGGATTGTCAACCCCCCTGAAACGTATCGTCAGGCGGGTGTCGCGACAAGAGCCGCGCGGACGCGCTGGGGATCAGCGCGTCGCGTTCGTCTCCGCCCGCAGGGAGGCGTCGAGATCCACACCGTGACGCTCGACGAGGAGCGCTGCCGTGCGCCCCACCTCGGCGTCCCGCGTGGCCTCGTCCCAGCCGAGGGCACCGGCGGTGATCTCGGCGAGCTCGTCGAGCGCCGCGCGGGAGGCACGGCCCGTGAAGGCGATGCTCGTGCGCCGGAGGACGAGGTCTTCGAGGTGCACGACCTGCTCGGTGCGCGCGATGTGCGCGATCTCCTCGCGGCTGTACGACGGCACGGAGACGAGGGGGTGCTCGTCGGCGTCGTCGGCGAGCGCGATGAAGGCATCGGCCCGGGTGCCGTAGCGCTCGAGCAGCTCGTCGACCCGCTCGGCGGAGAGGGCGTCGGCGCGAGCGCTCACCCACACGCGACGCGCTGCGGGCGTCGTGGGATAGTCGCGGCCTCCGCCGATCGCGAGCGCCGCCGTCGAGACCGTGCGCTCCTGCCCCAGCTTGCCGAGGACCTCGTTCGCGAGATGCTCGCCGAGCGCGCGGAAGGTCGTCCACTTACCGCCCACGAGGCTCAGCAGCGTCGTCCCGCCGAGGTCGCCCTCGACGATGCGGTAGTCGCGCGACACGAAGCCGGGAGCGGTGTCGCCGTGACCCGGCAGCGGCCGGATGCCGGAGAAGCGGTAGACGATCTGCGAGCGGTCGACGGCGATGTCCGGGAAGACGTGCTTCACGAGGTCGAAGAAGTAGTCGACCTCCTCCTCGGTGCAGACGGCCGGCTCCGAGGGGTCGGCCTCGAGGTCGGTCGTGCCGACCATGACCATGCCCTTGAGCGGGTAGATGAGGACGATGCGGCCGTCCTCGTGCTCGAAGAAGATCTCGCGTCCACCGGTCGCCTCGAGCAGCTCGGGGTGGTCGAGCACGATGTGCGAGCCCTTCGTCCCACCCATGAAGCGGGTCGGCGTGCCGAGTCCGGCGTTGGTGAGATCGGTCCACGGCCCGCTCGCGTTCACGACGACGTCCGCGCTGAACGGGAAGGTCTCGCCCGTCTCCTCGTCTCGGAGGACGACGGCACCGGCCTCGGAGCCGACGGCGGAGAGCCGGTTCGCAGCACGAGCGTGGGGGCCGGCCTCGAGTCCGTCGCGGAGCACGTCGAGGGCGAGGCGCTCCGGGTCGTGCATCGACGCGTCGTAGTAGGTGGCCGTGTACTTGAGCCCGGCGTTGAGGCGCGGGAGCTCCTCGAGGGAGCGCTTGCGACCGAGGAAGCGGTGGCGCGGGACGGTTCCGCCGTCGCGCGAGAAGGAGTCGTAGAGCTCCATACCCACCTTGATGAGGGCGGCGCCGCGCTCGGTCGGCTTGCCTGCCTTGTGGGTGAGGAACCGCAGCGGGGCGGAGAGGATCCCGGAGAACGTCGAGTAGATCGGGATGGTGGTCCGGAGCGGCTTCACGTAGTGGGGGGCCGTCTTGATGAGGCGGTTGCGCTCCTGCACGGACTCGCGGACGAGTCGGAACTCGCCGTTCTCGAGGTACCGGACGCCACCGTGGATCATGTGGGACGAGGCGGACGACGCGCCGGCGACGAAGTCGTCACGCTCGACGAGCACGACGTCGACGCCCTGGAGGGCGAGGTCGCGGAAGGTGGCGATGCCGTTGATCCCACCACCGATGATGAGGACCTGGGCGTTGGGACGATCGACGATCGACGAGACGGTCGCACGGCGCTCGGCCGAGTTCGGGTTGTGATGTACCACGGTGTGCTCCTCGCATAGATCGATCGGCGCGACGACCATGCGTCATCGGCACCCTCGAAAGGAATCATCCGGCGTAGACTCACACATGTTCAAGCGGGTTGCACATATGTGCAGAAGGGCGGAGCGGACATGGAGTCAGCCGGCGTGCTGAGCGCGAAGACGCGGGACGCTCTCACGGCCGCGCAGCTCTACTACCTGCAGGACCTCACGATGGAGGCGATCGCCGCGGAGCTCCACACCTCGCGCTCGTCGGTCTCGCGACTCCTCAGTCACGCGCGGGAAACCGGGCTCGTGGACATCCGCGTGCACTCCCCGTTCGACATGCCGCGGCAGCTCGAGGGCGACATCGCGAGGCTGTTCGGCATCGTCGCCCATGTGGTCCCCGTCCCGGACCAGGCCGTCGATGTCGACCGGCTCGAGCGCGTCGCCGTCTCGGCTGCACGAATTCTCGGAACGTTCTTCGACTCCAACATGTCGATGGGCATCGCGTGGGGCTCGACGATGAGCGCGATCTCCCGCCACCTCGTTCCGAAGCCGACGCACAACTCGACGATCGTGCAACTCAACGGCGCCGCCAATCCGCGCACCACGGGCATCCTCTATGCGAGCGAGATCCTCGAGCGCTATGGCGCGGCGTACGGAGCGGCCGTCCAGCAGTTCCCCGTTCCCGCGTTCTTCGACGACCCCGAGACGAAGGCCGCGCTGTGGCGGGAGCGCAGCATCGCGCGGGTCGTCGCGATGCAGCGCACCCTCGACATCGCTGTTTTCGGCCTCGGTTCGCCGTTCGCCGGGGTCCCGAGCCAGGTGTACATCGGGGGGTACCTCGACGATGACGACTTTTCGAGCCTCTCCGCCGCCGGCGTCGTGGGCGACGTGGCCACCGTCTTCTATCGGGAGGACGGCAGCGACGACGGCGTCGCCCTCAATGCGCGCTCGTCGGGACCCGGCATCGCCGTGCTCCGCGGCGTCGCACGCCGGGTCTGCGTCGTCTCCGGAGTCTCGAAGCTCCAGAGCCTCAAGGGCGCCCTCGCGGCCGGAATCGTCACGGATCTCATCGTCGACTCGGGGACCGCACGGCGGCTGGTCGACGAGACGCTCGCGACGCGAGCGGACGACGAGGGCCATGGGGACGACTCCCCCATGTGGCATTCCCGTAACCCCGGGTGACGGAATATCGCACGCGCCGCCGCGTTGATCTACGATGACAAGAGATACGTGCTCCGGGGTCGGTGAGAGTCCGAACCGGCGGTGACAGTCCGCGACCCGCTTCGGCGGTTGAGCTGGTGGAACTCCAGCACCGACGGTTATGGGTCGATCGTTCCGATCGACTCGAGTCCGGATGGAAGGCAGCACGACGGCTTCGCGAACCCGCGGGCCGTGATCGACGATGCCGCCACGGCACCGTCCGCACCCCGGAGTCCGTCTCGATCGAGACAGGACGGAAGAGGACGATGCGGACGCAATCGGGCATCGAGGGATCGATGACGCGGGCCTTCGAGCTCGCCGCGCTCGGGCCCGCTCGTGGCGTGAATCCCCGAGTCGGTTGCGTCATCCTCGCCGCCGATGGCCGCGTGATCGCCGAGGGGCACCACCGCGGCGCGGGAACGCCGCACGCCGAGACCGACGCCCTCTCGCAGCTCCCGCCGGGCGGGGCCGCTGGAGCGACCGTCGTCGTGACGCTCGAGCCGTGCAACCACACCGGGCGGACGGGCCCGTGCAGCGAGGCGCTCATCGCCGCGGGCGTCTCGACCGTCGTCTACTCCGTGGACGACCCGGGCGTCGCGTCGAGCGGCGGGGCCGAGCGGCTCCGCGCCGCCGGTATCGAGGTGATCGCGGGCGTGAAGAGCGAGGAAGGCGAGATCCTCCTCGACGATTGGCTCGTGACGGCTCGGCTCGGCCGACCGCTCATCACCGTCAAGTGGGCGTCGTCGCTCGACGGTCGCGTCGCCGCGGCCGACGGTTCGAGCCGGTGGATCACCGGGCCGGAGGCCCGAGCCGATGTCCACCGACGTCGAGCGGGCGTCGACGCCATCGCCGTCGGCACCGGCACGGTCGTGGCCGACGACCCCGCCCTCACCGCTCGGCTCGGTGACGACCTCGCGCCGATCCAGCCGATCCCGGTGGTCTTCGGACGATCGGAGATCCCGGCGGACGCGCGCGTTCGTTCGCACCCCGCCGGTTTCCTCACCTCGCCTGGAACCTCCCTTCCGGGCGAGTTCCACGCCCTCCACTCCCGCGGGATCCGTTCCCTGCTCGTCGAGGGCGGCCCGCGCTTCGCGAGCGCCGTCATCGCGACCGGACTCGTCGACGAGTTCCACGTGTACCTCGCTCCGCTGCTTCTCGGCGGCCCGCGATCCGCGCTCACGGACCTCGGCATCGAGTCCATCGCCGACGGGATGCGCCTCGCCGTGCGCGAGACCGTGACCCTCGGCCCCGATCTCCTCCTCATCGCCACCCCGAAAGGACGCCACTGACATGTTCACGGGCATCATCGAAGAACTCGGCGTCGTCACGGCCGTCGACCACGGCGAGGACGCCGTACGCCTGACCGTGCGCGGCCCCCTCGCCGTCACCGGCGCCCGGCTCGGCGACTCGATCGCGGTGAGCGGGGTGTGCCTCACGGTCGTCTCCCACGACGACGAGGCCTTCACGGCCGACGTGATGGCCCAGACCCTCGCGATGTCGACGCTCGACGGCGTCGCGGTCGGACGTCCCGTCAACCTCGAACGCGCCGCCCGCGTGGGCGACCGGCTCGGCGGCCACATCGTGCAGGGGCACGTCGACGGCACGGCGACGCTTCTGTCGGTGACCCCGGGCTCGGCCTGGCGCGTCCTGCGGTTCGCCTTGCCGTCGGAGCTCGCCCCGCTCGTCGTGGACAAGGGGTCTATCGCCGTCGAGGGCGTCTCACTCACGGTGAGTTCCCTCGCCGCCCCGGACGAGCCCCTGCCGTGGTTCGAGGTCTCCCTCATCCCCGAGACCCTCGTGGCGACGACGCTCGGGGCGCTCGCGGTCGGCGACACCGTCAACATCGAGACCGACATCATCGCCCGCCACGTCGAGCGTATGCTCGCGTTCCAAGCGGCCGGAAGGAGCGCATCATGACGATCGCGACGATCCCCCAAGCCCTCGACGCTCTCCGTGCCGGCAAACCGGTCATCGTGGCCGACGACGAGGGTCGCGAGAACGAGGGCGACGTCATCCTCGCCGCGCAGTTCGCGACCCGCGAGTGGATCGCGTGGACCATCCGCCACTCGAGCGGCTACCTCTGCGCGCCCATGACCAATGCGATCGCGGACCGCCTGCAGCTGCCGCCGATGGTCGCTCGCAACGAGGACCCGCGCGGCACCGCCTACACGATCTCCGTCGACGCCGCCGACCGGATCACGACGGGCATCAGCGCTCACGATCGCGCGCACACCCTCCGGGTGCTCGCCGATCCGGCGTCGCGTCCGTCCGATCTCCTCCGTCCCGGGCACGTCCTGCCGCTCCGCGCGGTCGACGGAGGCGTGCGCTCGCGCCCCGGCCACACCGAGGCCGCCGTCGACCTCATGACGCTCGCGGGGCTCGAGCCCGTCGGGGTCATCGCGGAACTCGTCGAGGACGACGGCGACATGATGCGCCTACCGGCTCTCCTCGAGCTCGGACGGCGATCCGATCTGCCCGTCATTACGATCGCCGACCTCGTCGCCCATCTCGACGCCCACCCGGAGGCCGCGGACGCATGCGACCGGCGCGGCGAGGAGGCCGAGGACGAGTCCGCCGTGCGCTTCGAGGTCGAGACGACGATCCCGACGACTCACGGGACCTTCCGCGTGCGGGCCTACCGCGACCGCGAGACGGGGGCCGATCACGTCGCGATCATCTCCGGGGAGCCCGCCGACGGCACGATCGTGCGCGTCCACTCGGAGTGCCTCACAGGTGAGGCGTTCGGGTCGCTCAAGTGCGAGTGCGGTCCCCAGCTCACCGCGGCGCTCGAGGAGATCGACCGCTCTGGCGGCATCGTGATCTACCTGCGCGGCCACGAGGGACGCGGCATCGGCCTCGTCAACAAGCTGCGCGCGTACCGCCTCCAGGAGGAGGGGCTCGACACCCTCGACGCGAATCTCGCCCTCGGACTGCCGGCCGACGCCCGCAGCTACACCGCCGCGACCGCGATCCTCGACGACCTCGGGGTCTCGTCCGTGCGCCTCCTCACCAACAACCCCGAGAAGGTGCGTCAGCTCGAGGGCCGCGGTATCGCCGTGACGGAGCGCGTCCCCCTCGTGGTCGGCGTCGGCGAGATCAACGCCGCATACCTCGACACGAAACGCGACCGGATGGGCCACCAGCTCGACATGGTGATCCCCGTGCCGGAGCCCGTGCCGCCCGCCGACCAGCGCTGACCACGAGTCCCGCGTTCGTCGACGACCGCGACGCTTCGCCCCCTCCATCCCCCCAACCGAAGGACCACAGAACATGAGCGGTGCAGGATCACCCGACATCTCCGTCGACGGCAGCGGTCTCGACGTCGTCATCGTCGCCGGAAGCTGGCACGAGACCATCAGCGAGGCCCTCATCGCGGGAGCGACGGCGGCTCTCGACGAGGCCGGCGCCTCGCACCGGCTCGTCCGGGTCCCCGGCAGCTTCGAGCTGCCGGTCGTGTCGAAGGCGGCCCTCGAAGCCGGCGCCGATGCCGTCGTGGCGCTCGGAGTCATCATCCGGGGCGGCACACCGCACTTCGAATACGTCTCCGCCGCGGCGACGGACGGACTCACGCGCGTCGCGCTCGACACCGGCAAGCCCGTCGGCTTCGGCGTCCTGACACTCGACGACGAGCAGCAGGGTCTCGATCGATCGGGACTGCCCGGGTCGAAGGAGGACAAGGGCCGGGAGGCGGCCGAAGCGGCCGTCGCGACGGCCGTCGCCTTGCGAGCGCTCCGCTCTTAGCGCAGATGGGGGCGCCGCCGCGCGAATTGGCGTCGGATTCACAGGCGGCGTAGGGTTACGGGGTCCGTCACGAGCGGACCCCCAGCATCCACCGTCGGTCGCGGGCACGAACGGCGTGCCGCGCGGCGGTCTCACCCCCACGCTCACTCTCAGGACGTCTGACTTCATGTCTCGCACCACTTCCGTACCCTCCGGTACAACTCCCGCCAATCCCCGCTCTCGCGTCATCCTCGCGAGCCTCGTCGGCACGACGATCGAGTTCTACGACTTCTACGTCTACGCGACGGCCGCCGTGCTCGTGTTCCCGCGCCTCTTCTTCCCCGCGGCCGACGAGACGACCTCGCTGCTCGCCTCGTTCGCGACCTTCGGTGCCGCGATGATCGCCCGCCCGGTCGGCGCCGTCGTCTTCGGACACTTCGGCGACAAGTTCGGACGCAAGGCGACGCTCGTCGCGTCTCTGCTCACCATGGGTATCGCGACGTTCCTCATCGGCGTCCTCCCGACGTACGAGAACATCGGCTGGTTCGCCGCGCTCCTGCTCCTCGTCCTCCGACTCGCGCAGGGCTTCGCGCTCGGCGGTGAGTGGAGCGGTGCTGCACTCGTCGCCACGGAGAACGCCCCCGTCGGCAAGCGCGCCTGGTACGGCACATTCCCGCAGCTCGGCGCCCCGCTCGGCTTCATCATCGCGAACGGCATCTTCCTCATCATCAACGCGACGCTCCCGAACGCCGACGCGCCGGGCACCCCGTCGCAGGCGTTCGACGACTGGGGCTGGCGGATCCCGTTCCTCTTCTCGGCCGTCATGGTCGTCATCGGCCTGTGGGTGCGGCTGCGCCTCGTCGAGTCCGCCGCCTTCCAGAAGACGGTCGACCGCGGCGCCGTCCGGAAGCTGCCCCTCGGCACGGTCCTCAAGTCGAACTGGCGCGAGCTCATCCTCGGCACGTTCATCATGCTCGCGACCTACGTGCTCTTCTACCTCATGACGAACTTCACGCTCACCTTCGGCACGAAGGCATCGGACGTGGAGGTGGCGACGGCGAACGCGCGAGCGGCCGCCGAGGCCGCCGGCAACCCGTTCAACGAGGAGGGCTTCCGCGCGGCCTTCTACCCGGGACTCGGCTACACGTACACCGACTTCGTGCTCATGCTCATCTTCGGCGTCGTGTTCTTCGGCATCTTCACGCTCGTGTCCGGGCCGCTCGCCGACCGTTTCGGCCGTCGCAAGACGCTCATCGTGGTCACGTCGCTCATCATCGTCTTCGGTTTCCTGTTCGTGCCGATGCTCGGCGGCGGCACCCCCGCGGTCATCCTCTTCCTCGTGCTCGGCTTCGCGCTCATGGGATCGACCTTCGGCCCGATGGGTGCGCTCCTGCCGGAGTTGTTCCCGACGAACGTCCGCTACACCGGTTCGGCGATCAGCTACAACGTGAGCTCGATCCTCGGTGCGGCCCTCGCGCCGATCGTGGCCCTCTGGCTCTGGTCGTCGGCCGACGGCAGCCCCTTCTGGGTGGGCGTCTACCTGTCGGTCATGGGCGTCCTGACGCTCATCGCGCTCATCCTCTCGAAGGAGACGAAGGACATCGACATCGACGCCTGACATCGTCGTGACGCGAACGGGTGGCTGGATCCGATAGCGGATCCAGCCACCCGTTCGGCGTCCCCGGAGGCGACGGCCACCGGACCTCCGGTCACGCGAGCCGTCGAGCGATCTCGAGGAGGAGGCGCGCGTCGGCCGCCGCGCCATCCGCGGTCGACCGCACGGCGGCTCCCTCACGGATCGCGTCGGAGAACGCGGTCAGCTCGCGCACGAAGGCGGCAGGTGTGCCCGGATCCCAGACGCCGCTGTCGACCGGTGGCTCCGCGGCGCTCGTCACGCGGAGCGTGGCGCTCGGCAGGTCTCCGTAGGGCCCGGGGAGATCGATGCGTATCACGCCGGCATCCCCGAGGATCTCGACCCACTCGGAGTACCCGGGGTAGTCGGGGAGCCAGTTCCAGGACAACGTCCACTGGGCCCCGCCCGAGAGGCGCCCTCCGACCTGGAGCCGGGGAGGGCCCGGACGCTCCCCCTCGGACGTCGCGTCGGCGTCGGCCCACGACACCGTCGCCTCGTCATCGGGCAGGAGCGCCCGCAGCACGGCGGCCTGGTGGCACACGGATCCATGCAAGACGTTGCGGAACAGCACGGGATCGACCCCCGGGTCGGCGGAGAGCGCATCGGCGACCTCCCGACGGTTCGCCGTCACGGCCGCCGCGATCGCATCGTCGGACACGTCGGAACCGCGCAGCACCGGTATGCCGACCGTCTGGTGCTCGTCCGACGGATGCAGGACGGTCATCCGCACGAGCCGCACAGCCCCGATCTCAGGGAGGCGCCGTCTCGCCTCGGCCATCGCCGGCTCGTACATCTTCATGTAGCCGACCTGCAGGACGAGGCCGACTGAGGCCGCGAACGCCGCATCGCGCTGCGCGGTCTCGGGGTCATAGGCGTACGGCTTCTCGGCGAAGACGTGCTTTCCCGCCTCGAGCGCTCGGCGCGCGAGTTCGGAGTGCGCCCCGGGGGTGCAGAGGAGCACGGCCTCGACGGCGGGATCATCGATGACCTCCTGCGATCGCGTCCCGTGGGCGATCGCGCCGAGTTCCGCGGCGATGCCCTCGGCGACACTCGCGGAGAGGTCGCACACCCTGACGATCTCAAAACGGTCCGCCAGCCTCCGCAGATTGGGCAGGTGGACACTCTGCGTGATCAGCCCGAGTCCGATGATGCCGAGACGGACCCTCCGTCCGGTCGCGGGATCGATGCTCATTCCTTCACGGCTCCTTCCAGGAGTCCAGACATGAATCGCCGTTGCAAGAACGCGTAGGCGATGACGACGGGGAGGGCCACCAGCACAGCGGCCGCGGCGATGACCTCGGGTTCGGTGTTGCGCTCGTTGCCCGCGAAGAACGACAGTGACAGCGGGGCGGTCTGCACTGTCGCATCGTCCGGCATGAGGACGAGGGCGAGCATGAACTCGTTCCAGGTGTAGAGGAACACGAGACAGCTGAGGGTCGCGAGAGCGGACATGCCGAGCGGCGCGAACACGTGCCTCAGGGTCTGCCAGCTGTTCGCCCCGTCGAGGGACGAGGCCTCGGCGAGACTCGCCGGCAGTGCACCGAAGTAGTTCGCCATCCAGAAGGTCGCGAGCGAGAACGAACTCGCGATCTGCGGCAGGATGAGCGCCCAGTAGGTGTTGAGAAGACCGAGGCTCGACATCATGTCGTACAGCGGGATGATCCTCGCCTCGGAGGGCAGCACGAGTCCGACGAGGAGTACAGCCATGATGAGCCCCCGCCACCGGACCTTGAGCACGGACAGGGCGTAACCGGCGAGCGTGGCGACGAACCCCGTGGCAATCACGACGGCGAGTGCCACCAGCGCGCTCGAGAACAGTGACGTGCTGAAGCCACCGCGGGTCCACGCCGACGCGAAGTTCTCGAGCGTCACGCCCCGGGCTGCGCTCGCGGGAGCCGGGCTCAGCGCCTGCGCCATGATCGACAGGAACGGGTAGAGGGCGATCACCGCTCCGACGATGAGGAAGGCGTGCCCGGCGATGCTCTCCCTGATGGATCCCTTCATCGGTCGGCCCCCACTCGCAGCAGCCGGGTGATTGCACCGGTGATCACGAGGATGAGGGCGGTGAGCACAACGCTCGCGGCGGCGGCGAACCCGACCTCGCGCGTTACGAACGCGCCCTCGTAGATGAGGTAGCTCGGGACGAGTGTCGAGGTGCCCGGGCCTCCCGAGGTGGTGTTCCAGACGATGTCGAAGTTGCGGAGCGCGTTCGTCACCGTGAGCACCAGGGCGATCGAGATCTCACCGCGCAGCCCCGGGAGCGTCACGCTGAAGAACTCCCGGATCGGGCCGGCGCCGTCGATGCGCGCGGCCTCGTAGAGCTCGACGGGGATCTTCTGGACGCCGCCGATGAACAGCACCATGCAGAGCCCGTACATGATCCACGTGCCGATCAGCCCGACGGCCGGCAGTGCCGTCGTGAAGTCGCCGAGCCATGCGCGGGACAACGCACCGAGACCCAGCAACTCGAGGGTCGCGTTGATCGGCCCGTCCTGCGCGAAGATCCAGCGCCACGCCACGGCGATCACCACGGTGGCGAGGATCTGCGGCAGGAACAGCACGGTGCGGAACACCGTGAGGAATCGGATGCGCACGCGGTTCATGACGGCGACGATGAGCAGCCCGATGACCGTCGGGAGCACCGTGTAGAAGAAAATGAACATTATTGAGTGGCCGAACGTCGATCGACTCACGGGGTCGGTGACGACGGCGACATAGTTGTCGAACCCGGCCCACGTCGCCTCGGTGATCCCGTCCCAGTCATAGAAGGAGTACTGGATCGTCTGCGCGAGCGGAGTGAGTGTGAAGACCGCGTAGAGCACGAAGCCCGGCACCAGGTACAGGTAATGGCGGGAGCGGGCGCGTCCCGGCCGGCCGGAGCGCGCGCGACGCGCTCCCCGGCCGGCCATCGCACGAACGGCGGGAGCCGTCGTCATCAGCCCGTGCGCTCGGTCTGGTAGTCGGACCAGTCGGACTGCACGCTCTCGACGAACTCGTCGACGCTCATCCGTCCGCCCAGCAGTTCCTGGGCACCGGCGCCGAGCGTGCGTTGCATCGTCGGTGTGGCCCAGTCGAGGTATCCGACGAACTCGCCGTCCGCGAAGAGCGCCTGAGCGGCGTCGAGCTGCGATTGGTGCATCGATCCTGTCGCCGTCACGCCCTCCAGGTCGGCCACGGGGAGCCGGCTGCTGTCGGCGTACGTCTGCGCGAACTCCGGGCTCAGCATCATGCCGAGGAAGGCAATCGCGGCCGGTTGGATCGTGCTCTTCGAGCTGATGTGCCACGGCGTCCCGAACGTGCCCGTCGTGACGTACTCACCGCTTTCGGCACGCAGAAGCGTGTACCCGAACGCATCGGGATCGACGGCGGCGAGCTTCGATCCGTTGAAGGACCCTCCGAGGAAGAACACCCCGTCCCCTTCGCCGTACGCGCTGACGGCGTCATCGAGCGAGCGACCGTCGTATCCCGCGGCGAAGTAGCCCTTCTCTCCCCATTCCGCGAGCTTCTCGAGAGCCGCGCGGATGCCGGGGCTGTCGAAGGAGGCGTCGGCGCCGCCCGCGATCCACTCGTTGACCTCTGCGGGATCCGCGTACATGTTGATGAGGATCCCGAGCACGTGCGATCCGAGGGGGTACTGGTCGGAATTGCCCAGCTGGATGGGCGTCTCACCCCCGGCCTTCGCCGTGGCGAGCGCCTCTTCGACCTCCCCGATGGAGTCCGGTACCCCGAGGCCGAGCTCCTCGAGCTTCGCCCGGTTGTAGAAGAGGCCGAGCGGCTGCGTCGCGCCTCCCATCCCGTAGATGTTCCCGCTCCCCCACTGGGTGCCGTCATCGTTCCAGCGCATGGAGTCGAAGCCGCTCTCGGGAAGCCCCTCGTCGATGCCGTAGGCGGCGATCACGTCATCGATCGGGCGCAGCATTCCGCCCTTCACCATCGTTCCCATGATCGCGAAGCCCTGGTTCCCGTTCGTGACGTCTGGCGCGTTGTCGCCGTTCATCGCGTTGACGACCGTGCCCATCAGGTCGTCCCACCCCTTGATCGTGACGTCGACTGTGACGTTGTCGTAGGTGTCCTCGTACTGCTCCACGAGCGCGTCGAGCATGCTCTCCTCGCCTGCGTCCGCCCAGACCCGCAACGTCACGTCTCCCAGCTCGGCGACCTGCTCGACGGTGACCGGTTCCGTGATCTCCTCGGTCTCGGTGGGGCCAGTGCGCTGCCCGGAACCGGGTGCGCACCCCGCGAGCAGGACCACGGTTGTGATACCGATGGCCGCGGCGAGCGGCGCTCTTCTGGTGCGGATCATGAGTTCTCCTCTGTTTGACCACGGGGGTCCGGTGGGTTGGGGATGTGACCGTCGAGCCACGCCAGGTTCCGTCGCTGTTCGCGATCGACGTCCGCGTGGTCGTGACCGCCGTCAGGTCGACGGTCCTGTTCCACGACCACCCATCCCGCGTATCGCCGGGACTCGAGCTCGTGGAGGAATGAGACGAGATCGACGTCGCCATCCCCGAGGGGGACCGAGACGTCCGCTATCCCGAATTCGGTACCGGCGGCGCCGGCGTGATGGACGGGGCTCACGAGGATGTCCTTGATGTGCACGTGGTTGACCCGATCGGCCCACCGACGCGCGAGATCGACCGGGTCGTCGCCCCCGGCGAGCGCGTGGCCCGTGTCGAGGGTGAGTCCGACGTCCGTGGCCTCGAGCAACCGGTCGACCTCTGCGGGCTGCTCGACGTGGGTGCCCGTATGCGGGTGGAAGCTCGCCGTGAGGCCGGCGTCCTCCGTGATGGAGACCGCGAGCTCGACCACGCGGACGAGCTCGTCCCACTCCTCGTCGTCGAGGTCGAGCTCAGGGTGCTGCCGTCCACGCGCCACATGCCTCTTGATCTCGGGGATCGTCTCCTCCGCGAGGATCAACGGACCGGTGGCGCCTGTGAGGGCGAGCACCCGGGCTACCGCGCGCAGCGCGGAGACGTCCTCAGCGAGCGCGCCCTCGCCGTCGAAGATTCGCAGCGGCACGTATGCTCCGGCGCTCGCGAGGCCGAAGGATCCGAGCGCGTCAACGACCTCCTCTTCGTGGCCGAAGAACCCGAGGGCTCCGAGTTCGATGCCGTCATAGCCCGCGTCGGCGACCGCCCGCAGCACGTCGGCGGGCTCGCGGTGCGCCGGCAGACTGTGCGGCCCCCATACGCCCCAGGTCACCGGTGCGTTCGCGCGTCGAATCATCATCAGGTTCTCCTGGCATCGGGACGGATCGAGCCGTCCATCCGGGCGCGAGCGAGCGCTACGGCGCCGACGACGGGCGGACGTGTGAGGAGCGTGACCCTCGCGTCGTCGCCGTGCCGCAGCTCGACGGCCCGGCGGAAGGCCGAGAAGAACGACGGCTGGCCCGTCATCACGCCGCCTCCTGCGACGACGACGGAGATGTCGCCGCCACGACGGGCAATGACCTGAAGCAGGCCGGCGAGGGCAGCCGCGTTCGTCTCGATGACCTCCGCCGCTCTCGCCGACCCCTCAGCGGCGGCCATGAAGACAGCGCTCGCTGCGGCGGCCCACTCGGTGGGCTCGCTCGAGGCCAGGAGGTGGCCGAGATCGTGCGGGTGCCGCGCGTCGAGCGCGTCGAGCAGGGTCGACACGAGCAGGTCACGCTCGAGGGCGTCGGCCGCCTGAAGGACGGCTCGCGCTGCGTCACGGACCAGGGCGACCGCGCCGCCGTCATCGCCGAGGGCCCACCCCCACCCTCCGACGGTGATGGCCTGGCCGTCGGCGCCCGTCGATGTCGCCGACGAGCCCGTGCCCGCGACGACGCCAGTACCCGTCGAGCGACCGCCGGCCGGGAGGATGAGCTCGGAGTCGTTCACGACTTCGGTCCGGGGGAACGTCTCCGCAAGCCCGGAACCCAGCACGCGCTGCTTCTCGGCGCTGTCGCTTCCATGAACGCCCGCGACGAGGGCCGTCACCTCGAGACCACCGAGATGCTCACGAGCCAGACGCACGAGCGCGTCCCGGCGCCTCTCGTCGCTCAGCCGGGTCCAGCCGCGGTTCGGGACGACCCTGTCCACCACCGTCAGGCCTCCGCTGTCGACGGCGAGCACGTGTGCCTTCGTCCCTCCCACGTCGAGCCCCGCGACGACGCCCTCTGTCATCGGGACTCCGGGAATGCCGTCTTGGTGTCGAGCCTCGTGAACGCGGGCTCGTCGATGTCGACGTGTACGGCGTCGGACGACAGCAGCGTCAGGAGCTGGGCGACGACGGACGCCGCGATCGAGAACGCAGGCCCGTCGTTCGCGTCGATCGGCAGTTCGACGACGCGTGCGCGGGAGGTCGTCGGTCGAGGGCCGCCGCGGCCGGTGACGAACAGGACGGTGGTGGTTCTCTCGACGAGCTGGTCGACGAGGGTCGACTCGCGTGCCCCTCCGATGACGACGTGGGCGGTGTCTCCCGCGACGTCCATGGGACCATGCAGGTAGAGACGGGTCTCCATGGCGGTGGCGGGGATCCGAGGTCCTTCGCGGAGCATCAGAGCGGCCTCCTCGGCCGCGGACAGCACCGCGGTGGGCGCGACGACGTCGACGCTCGATCGCGACACGATCTCCTCGACCATCCCCTCGAGCACAGGCCGCGCGACGGCGGCGACCTCTTCGGTCGCGTCGGCGACGTCGTCCCAGCGGCCGTCGATCCACCGGCCGGCCCAGTGGTCGGCGATCATCGACAGCGCCATGATGGTGCCTGTGAAGGAGAGGAACGAGACGGAGCTGTCGGAGTGGTCGCCCAGCGTGATGTCGAGCGAGGCGCGCGTCCCGAGGGGTGATCGCGCATAGTTCGTGAGGGCGACGAGCGAGCTCGCCGTCGAGCGCGACGCCAGGTCGACGACCTCCGCGCTGCGGCCGCTCTGCGAGATTGCGAGCAGGACGTCGGCCGCCGACGTGCCCCCGATGAGTTCCCCGGGGAGGTGGCGCGTCGCGTCGATACCGTCGCCACGCAGGACGTGCAGGGGTGTTGCCGTCGCGGCGTGGCTAGCTCCGATCGCCGCGATCATGAGGCGCCGAGGCCGGGGAGGCAGGCCCGCCAGTTGCGCCGGAAGTGAGCGGACCATCGCCCGAAGCGCTGTCGGCTGAGCGGCGAACGACGCGGCCGCCGGGATCCAGTCCCTCGGGGGGTCGTATGGGGTGGTCTCCGTCACGGTGCGATTCGCTCCTCGTCGGTCCGATGTGGCAATGTTTATTAAGCTTCCCGACTTTAATAATTAAGTCAAGCTTTTCGTTCCGATCGATCCGTCTCCACGGCGGGCATGGACGATGATCGGTGGAGGCCGCGTACACGGACGGAGAGACCATGCCAGGAAGCCAACCGCCAGGGGCGATCGGCGACATCGCCGCCGGCGTGCTCGCGATCCTGCTGGAGCACGGCGAGGCCACGCGGAAGACGATCGCCTCCGGGTTGAGCATCAGCCTCCCCACGGTCACCAATGTGCTCAGCGACCTCGAGGGTCGTGGGTTCGTGCGCGAGCTGCGTCGGGAGCAGGGTCCCCGCGGGCGAGCGACGCTCGTCTACGGACTCGCCGACACCGCTGGCTGGGTCATCGGGGTCGACGTCGGGTCCACGCAAGTCAGCGTCCTCGCACAGCACCTGGACGGAACCGTGCTCACGCGACTCGAGCACGGCGTCGAAACCGGGGATCCGGTCGGCGCCTCCCTCGCCGCCGGTGCGCTCGTCGCGACCCTGTTCGAGTCCGAACGCGGGCGCGGGCAGCCCGTCGCTGTGGGAGTCGGGGTGAACCAGGTCGTGCCGAAGAGCTTCACCCCCTCCGCGCCCGGCGGCACGACCGCCACGATGATCTCGGCGCTCGCCGGCGAAGCCGGGCTTCCGGACACCGTTCCCGTCGTGGTGGAGAACAACGTGAATTGCGCTGCCGTCGCGGAACATGAGGACGGCGATCTGCGTGGGATCGACGACGGCGGCTACCTGCAGATCGGTGTCGGACTCGGCTTCGGTTTCTTCGCGGACGGCGCCCTGATCCGGGGAGGCAACGGCGCCAGTGGCGAGCTCGCCCAGATCCCCCTCTCGTGGGATGGCGGCGTGGACTCGCCCCGCAACGCGATCGAGCACACCTACGGCTCGCACGGACTGCTCGCCGCTGTGCGGTCCGTCTGGCCGGACGGCGACGAACCGCCGGCATCCAGCGAGCAGGTCTTCGCCCTCGCCGCGGAGGGGAACGTCGCCGCCGGCGAAATCATGCGGCGCCACGCGACGGCGATCGCTCGGATCGCCGCCGCCGTCGCCACGGTGCTCGACCCGTCCGTCCTCGTCATCGGGGGTGGACTCTCGCGCGATGCGACGTTCGTGGACCTGGTCGCCGACGAATTCCTCTCGCGCATCCCACGGACGGAGTTGCGGACGTCTCGGAAGGGGACGGCCGCGACCGTCCAAGGCGCCGCGTTCCTCGCGCGCGACCACGCATCGTCCATCCTCCTCGGCGGCGCGTACCGCCGGATCCTCTCGCGTCCGGCGCTCTGGTCACCCGCCGAGTCGGCCGGAGAGGTCGTCGCGTGACCCGTGCCGACCTCCGCGTGTCGCGCGGACGCACCCTCCTGCCCGACGGATCCTTCGCCGCGAAGGACGTCGTCGTGGTGGACGGACGGATCGCCGCGCTCGAGGCCCCGGCCAGAGAGCCGAACGGATCGGCGGAGGTCGACGCGCGCGGACTCCTCGTGGTTCCCGGCTTCGTCGACACGCACGTCCACGGCGCCCTCGGGCGCAACTTCATGGAGGGATCGACGGACGCCGCGACCGTGATCGGAGGCTTCTTGGTGCGCCACGGCGTCACGTCCGTGGTGGCGGCTACGGCGAGTCTCCCCAGCCCGGTCTTCGAGGAGTCGATCGCACCGCTGCGATCCCTCGTCGGCCGCGGCCCGACGGGCCTCGACGTGCTCGGCGTGCACCTCGAAGGGCCGTTCCTGAATCCGCGTCGCCGAGGAGTGCATCGCGCCGACGCGGTGAGGGATCCGGACATAGCGGAACTCCGGCGGCTGGTGACCGTCCTCGGCGATTCGCTCACGATCGTCACGCTCGCCCCAGAGACGCCGCACGGTCTGGATGCCGTACGGACCCTGGTCCGCGCGGAGGTGAGCGTGTCCATCGGGCACAGCGATGCCGACGGGGCCGCCACGCGAGCGGCCGTCGCCGCCGGCGCGACCCGAGCGACGCATCTCTTCAACGCCATGCCCGAACGCCGCGGCGATTCCCTCGTCTCGGCCGTCCTCGCCGATCCGCGCGTCCGGGTCGAGATCATCGTCGACGGACGCCACGTCCCGCCGGAGGTCGTCGCAGCGGTCTATCGCGAGGTGGGAGCGGAGAGGGTCGTCGTGGTGAGTGACGGTTCGGACGGGACCGGACTACCGGACGGCCATCATCGGCGGTGGGAGGGCACCGACGTCGTCATATCCGACGGCACGTCCAGCACGCCCGAGGGGACGCTCGCGGGCAGCATCACACCACTCGATGCCGCGCTCCGCGTCCTCGTCGATCGCGCGGGAGTGCCGCTCGCCGATGCGTTGCGTTCCCTCTCATCGACCCCCGCAGCCTCGATCGGCGCGCGACACAAGGGCTCGATCCGCGTGGGAGCCGACGCCGATCTCGTCCTGCTCGACGATACGCTCGCCGTCGTTGCGACGATCGCGGGCGGCCGACTCGTGCACCGCAGGCCTGGACCTCGGGGGGCCACCCCTGTGTCAACGTGAGTTGACGGAAGGGGTCGACGCGGATAGGCTCTGCGTGTCAACCGGCATTGACAGACAGCGGAGCCGTCATGGACTCGACCACCATCCACACACTCGCAGCGAGCGCGGGATCGAACGATCCGCTCGAGTCCCTCCGCTCCATCGCGGCGCTCCGGCGCGAGCTCGACCGCGTCGAGGCGCTCGCCGTACGGCGAGCGCGCAACGCCAACACCAGCTGGCAACTCATCGCGATGTGCCTGGGCGTGTCCCGGCAGGCCGTGCACAAGAAGTACGGTCGATCGTAGGCCTCTCAGCTTCTCCGCTTCTCCACGTGACACCGACAGGACGAACAGCATGACCAGCCCCACCCCGGCACGCAGCGCCACGCGAGCCGATCCGCAGCCCCGAGCGAACAGGCTCCGCCTCGGGCGCCGTGCCCCAGCGACCGACGAGGGCCCACGCGCCCGCTTCGGCGAGCTTCTCCCCTACCTCTTCGAGCACAGCCGGATCCTCTGGTTCATCATTCTGCTGAGTCTGCTCGGGGCCGCCGCCTCGCTCGCACAGCCGCTACTCGTCAGTCAGGTCATCGCGATCGTCGAGAGCGGACGGCCGCTCGGTGCCCTCGTGTGGACGCTCGTCGCCCTCGTCGTTGTGAGCGGACTCATCAGCGGCTATCAGCACTACCTCCTGCAGCGGACGGGTGAAGGCGTCGTGCTCTCGTCACGCCGGCGGCTCGTGGCGAGCATGCTGCACCTGCCCGTGTCCGAGTTCGACGTGCGCCGAACGGGCGACCTCGTCTCGCGTGTGGGAAGTGACACGACGCTCCTGCGCGCGGTCCTCACGCAAGGCCTCGTCGAAGCGGTCGGAGGAGCGGTCACATTCGTGGGAGCGCTCATCGCGATGTTCATCATCGACCCCGTGCTGCTCGGGCTCACGGTGCTCGTGATCGCGGTGTCGGTCGTGACGGTGACACTGCTCGCCTCGCGCATCCGGGTCGCGAGCGCTCGCGCCCAGCAGAAGGTCGGCGACCTCGCGGCGTCCGTCGAACGTGCGATCAGCGCCGTCCGCACGATCCGCGCGGCCGGCGCGACGGAGCGCGAAGTGCGGATGATCGACGAGAACGCGACGGGAGCCTGGCGCATGGGAGTCCAGGTCGCGAAGATCTCCGCTCTCGTCGTCCCCGTCGCCGGCATTGCGATGCAGGCCTCGTTCCTCGTGGTCCTCGGCGTCGGCGGGTTCCGGGTCGCATCGGGCGCGATCACGATCGCGAGCCTCGTCGCGTTCATCCTCTTCCTCTTCATGATGATCATGCCGCTCGGGCAGGCGTTCGGTGCGATCACGGCGACGAACCAGGCGCTCGGCGCCCTCGGGCGCATCCAGGAGATCATCGGACTGCCCTCCGAGGACGCCCACGACGACGAGATCGCGCGCTCGGCGGCGCCCGCGCGCACGCCGCCGTCCGGCCAGCCGGCGATCGAGTTCGAGGACGTCGTCTTCGCGTACGCAGCCGCAGCCTCCGCGCCGGA
Source organism: Labedella phragmitis (assembly GCF_004078635.1). Lineage (GTDB taxonomy): Bacteria > Actinomycetota > Actinomycetes > Actinomycetales > Microbacteriaceae > Labedella > Labedella phragmitis. The sequence goes on along the minus strand of NZ_RZNB01000007.1, from coordinate 37,853 downwards.
GTCCGGGGAGACGGACGCAGAGGAGGACGCGGCGGACGCGCCCCGACGACGGGGCCCCGGAGACCCCGTGCTGCGCGGTGTGAGCTTCGCGGCGGCTCCCGGACGGCGCACGGCCATCGTGGGACCGAGCGGCGCCGGCAAGTCGACCATCCTCGGCCTCATCGAGCGGTTCTACGATCCCGCCTCCGGCGTCGTGCGACTCGGCGGCATCGACGCGCGGTCCCTTCCGCGCGACGAGCTGCGCGCCCGGATCGGCTACGTCGAGCAGGACGCCCCCGTGCTCGCCGGCACCATCCGGGAGAACCTCCTCCTCGGCAATCCGGCGGCGACGGACGAGCAGTGCATCGACGTCCTGCACGCCGTCAACCTCGGCGACGTGCTCGACCGGGATCCCGCCGGGCTCGACGCTCCCGTCGGCGAGGACGGGATCATGCTCTCGGGCGGCGAACGGCAGCGCCTCGCAATCGCGCGCGCCCTCGTCGCGGCGCCCCCGATCCTGCTGCTCGACGAGTCGACGTCGAGCCTCGACGGTGTCAACGAGCAGAAGATGCGGCTCGCGATCGACGCCGTCGCGGAGGGACGCACGCTCATCGTGATCGCGCACCGGCTCTCGACGGTGGTGGACAGCGACCACATCGTCGTCCTCGAGGACGGTCGGGTCGTCGGCTCCGGCACCCACTCGGAGCTCGTCGAGTCGACGCCGCTCTACCGCGAGCTCGCCAAGCACCAGCTCCTCGTCTAACAGAACATTGAATCGGCGATGGAGTGCGTATCTACGCGCACCATCACCAGATGAATGTCGAAGGTGGAGGGCCGGGTGATGCCGCAGAACGGTCCCGCCAAGGTCGTCCTGCGGCATCACCGGGCCCGCCACTCCCGTCCGCCCCGCGTCGGGGCAGGCGCAGCTGTCCGCGTCAGGAGTCGGCGAGCGCCAAGCGGTAACGCAGCGCCGCGAGCTCGGTCGAGAGCGCAGCGGGCAGTCGTGAGCCGAAGCTCGAGAAGAACTCCTCCGTGAGGTCCGCCTCCTCGCGCCACGAGTCCACGTCGACGGCGAAGAGCTGCTCGAGCGTCTCCTCCGTGAGGTCGAGCCCGTCGAGGTCGAGGTCCTCGACCAGGGGAAGGCGGCCGATCGGCGACTCCTCCGCTCGGGCCTCGCCCGCGACACGGGCGGCGATCCACCCGAGCACGCGGGCGTTCTCCGCGAAGCCGGGCCAGAGGAACTCCCCGTCGGCACCCTTCCTGAACCAGTTCACCTGGAACATGCGCGGCGCGCGATCGAAGCGCAGCGTGTCGCCGATCGAGAGCCAGTGGGCCCAATGGTCGGCCATGTTGTAGCCGCAGAACGGCAGCATCGCGAAGGGGTCGCGGCGGAGCTCGCCGATCGTCCCCTCCGCCGCCGCGGTCTTCTCCGACGAGATCGTGGCGCCGATGTAGACGCCGTGGCGCCAGTCCGTCGCCTCGACCACGAGGGGGACGTTGGTCGCTCGCCGCCCGCCGAAGATGATCGCGTCGATCGGGACGCCGTCCGGCGCCTCCCAGTCGTCCGCGATCTGCGGGCACTGCGCGGCGGCGACCGTGAAGCGGGAATTCGGGTGGGCCGCGGTACGTCCACTGTCCGGCGTCCAGTCCTCACCCCGCCAATCGACGAGGTGCGCCGGCGGTGTGTCGGTGAGTCCCTCCCACCACACGTCGCCGTCGTCGCGGAGGGCGACGTTCGTGAAGATCGTGTTGCCCCACAGGGTCTCGACGGCCGTCGCGTTCGTCGACTCCCCCGTCCCGGGAGCGACTCCGAAGAATCCGGCCTCCGGGTTGACCGCCCAGAGTCGGCCGTCGTCGCCCGGCCTGAGCCACGCGATGTCATCTCCGATCGTCTCGACGGTCCAGCCGGGGATCGAGGGGCGCAGCATCGCGAGGTTCGTCTTCCCGCACGCCGAGGGGAACGCGGCGGCGATGTGGTACGACCGGCCGCGAGGATCCGTGAGCTTGATGAGGAGCATGTGCTCGGCGAGCCAGCCCTCCTCGCGCCCCATCGCCGAGGCGATCCGCAGCGCGAAGCACTTCTTCGCCAGCAGCGCGTTACCGCCGTATCCGGAGCCGTACGACCACACCTCGCGGGTCTCGGGGAACTGCACGATGTACTTCGTGGGATTGCACGGCCAGGGGACGTCCTGCTCGCCCGGTTCGAGCGGCGCTCCCACCGAGTGGACCGTCGCGACCCATGGCGTGCCCGCGTCGATGAGGTCGAGCACGCGGGCACCCATCCTCGTCATGATCCCCATCGAGAGCACCGCGTACTCGGAATCGGTGATCTGCACGCCCAGTTGCGACAGCCGCCCACCGAGCGGTCCCATGGAGAACGGCACGACGTACATCGTCCGGCCGCGCATGCTGCCCGCGAAGACGACGTCGAGTTCCGTACGGATCTCGTCGGGCGCGACCCAGTTGTTCGTCGGACCCGCGTCCTCCTCCAGCGTCGTGCTGATGAACGTCCGTGATTCGACGCGAGCGACGTCGTCGGGGTCGCTCCGCGCGAGGAAGCTGTTCGGACGCCACTCGGGATTGAGCCGGATGAGCTTGCCGTCCGCCACGAGCTGCTTCGTCAGGCGGTCGGACTCCGACCGGGAGCCGTCGCACCACACGATGCTCTCGGGCCGAGTCAGCGCGGCGATGCGCTCGACCCAGGCCTCGAGGGCTGCACGTCCCTGCAGTTCCGTGTCGTCCACGTCGGAGGTATCGTCGTGTGCGTCCGTGATGTGCGCGATGCTCATGCCGGTTGTCCCTTCATCGGGCGGTCAAGAAGTGGTGTTGATGCCAGTCTGAAGGGGATACACCCGAGACGATCGGAATAATGGGACGAAAGAAGTTCGATTCTTTCGCTACCGTTAATCGCATGGCGACGCGCGACTCCTCACTGGACACCCTCGGACACCGGATCCGGCACTTCAGGTCGGCGGCGGGACTGACCCTCGACGGCCTCGGCGAGCGCGTCGGGATCGCCGCGAGCCAGCTCTCGCTCATCGAGAACGGCAAGCGAGAACCGAAGCTCGGAACCCTGCAGTCCATCGCGCGCGAGTTGGGTCTCGACCTCGCCGAGCTGCTCTCCGGGGAGGCGCCGACGCGCCGCGCCTCACTCGAGATCGAACTCGAGCGCGCGCAACGCGGTGCCCTGTACGCGAGCCTCGGTCTCCCCCGCGTGCGCGTCACGAAGGGGACGCCCGACGAGACGCTCGAAGCCGTCGTCGGGCTCCACCGGGAGCTGCAGCGCCGCGCGAGCGAGGCGATCGCGACGCCGGAGGAGGCGAGGCGGGCCAACACGGAGTTGCGCGAGCGCATGCGCGAGCACGACAACTACCTCCCGGACATCGAGCGGATCGCGGAGGAGCGCGTGCGTGCCGCCGGCCACACGTCGGGAGCCCTCACGCACCGCACGGTCGGCATCATGGCCGAGCAGCTCGGCTTCACCCTCATCTACGTCGCGGACCTCCCCAACTCGACGCGCTCGGTCATCGACATCGAGAACAAGAGGATCTACCTGCCGCCCGCTTCCATCCCCGGCGGTCACGGCTTGCGGTCGATGGCGCTCCAGGCCATGGCGCACCGCGTGCTCGGCCACGAGCGACCGGAGAGCTACGCCGAGTTCCTCCATCAGCGCCTCGAGATCAACTACTACGCGGCGTGCTGCCTCATGCCGCAGACGGCGGCCGTCGCGTTCCTCAGCCAGGCGAAGCGCGACAAGGACCTCGCCATCGAGGACTTCCGCGATGCGTTCGGGGTGACCCACGAGGCGGCGGCCCATCGCTTCACGAACCTCGCGACCTCGAAGCTCGACATGCGCATGCACTTCCTGCGCGTGACCGGGGACGGCTCGCTGTTGCGCGGCTACGAGAACGACGGCCTCCCGCTCCCCACGGATGTGACGGGGGCGATCGAGGGGCAGTTCGTCTGCCGCAAGTGGAGCGCGCGGAACGCCTTCGATCGGACGAACCGGACGACGGAGCTCTACCAGTACACCGATACGCCGACGGGGACCTACTGGTGCGCGACCCAGACGGGGTCGACGGACGACGGCGAGTTCTCGATCAGCGTCGGCGTGCCGTTCGACGACGCGAAGTGGTTCCGCGGCAGGGAGACGACGGAGCGTGCGGAGTCGCGCTGCCCCGACGAGTCGTGCTGCCGTCGCCCGTCCGACGAGCTCGCGGCCCGCTGGGCGGGGAAGGCCTGGCCGAGCGCTCGAGTGCACACGCACACCTTCGCCCCGCTCCCCCGCGGGTCGTTCCCCGGCGTCGATGACACCGAGGTGTACGAGTTCCTCTCCCGCCACGAGTCGTGACTCACGGGGGCCGGGGCCCGGCGGTCGCCCGCCTGATCCCGACCCCGTGGCCACCGCGGCGGGATCAGCGCAGCGCCACCCGGCGCGTCGAGAACCACACGCCGGCGGCACCGGCGAGGAACAGCAGCAGGGCGAGCAGCACGAGCCCGCTCCCGCCCGCTCCGGTCACGGCGAGTGCCGTCTGATAGGTGAAGGCGTCGGACAGGGTTCCCGACCCGCAGTCCGCCGAACCGATCACGGTCACGTCGACGCTGCCGGAGCCCGCGGGGCTCACGGCCCGGATCTCGGTGTCGCTCACGACCGTGAAACCCGCCGCCGGCGAGTCACCGAAGTAGACCGCCTGCGCCCCGGTGAAGCACGTTCCCGTGATCGTCACGGTCGTGCCTCCGCCGGCGGGGCCGGACGGCGGGGTCACGACGCCGACGCCGGTCCCGCCGGGGATCGGTGCATCCGCCCCGACGTAGGTGAAGCTCACCGGCACGGATGCGCCGTCCGGGTCGACGACCACGAGGTCGACGGTGCCGGCCGGGTGGGGCGGCGAGAACACCGTGACCTCGGTGGCGCTCACCACGGTCAGGCGGGTGCCCTCGACGCCGTCGAACGTCACGGCCGTCGTGTCGCTCAGGCCCTCGCCGGTGATGGTGACGAGGGTGCCGCCGTCGACCGGACCACGATCCGGTGCGACGGACGTGACGATCGGGGCGTCGGTGTACTGGAAGCCGTCGGGTGCGGTCGCCTCCCCGCACTCCCCCGCCCCGAGCACGGTGACGTCGACGACGCCGCTCGCTCCCGCGGGGGTGACCGCGCGGATCTCCGTATCGCTCACGACGACGAAGCTCGAGGCCTCGACGCCGCCGAAGAACACGGCCGTCGCGCCCGTGAAGCAGGAACCGGTGATCGTGACGGTCGTGCCTCCTGCGGCCGGGCCGATTCCCGGCTCGACGTCGTCGATCGCTGCGACGTCGTAGAACTCGAAGCCGACCGGCTCCGACTCCCCCGCGTCGTTCGTGAGCACGACGTCGACGACCTCGGGGCGGTGAGCCGGCGTGACGGCCACGACGGTCGAGTCGTCGACGACCTCGAACGATTCGGCGGGCACGCCCCCGAAGCTCACGCCCGTCGTGTCCGCGAGCCCCTCACCCGTGATCGTCACCTCGGTGCCACCCGTCTCGGGACCGCGATCCGGGTCGATGGCCGTGGCCCGACCGACGTCGAAGTAGTCGAAGTCGCCCGCGTCGACCGACCCGCCCGCGGTGGTGACGAGCACCTCAACGGGTCCCGTCACCTCCGATGCCGGGCTCGTCGCGACGATCTCCTCGTCGCTCACGACGCGGATGTCGGTCGCCGGGACGCCGCCGAAGGAGACCGCGGTCGTCGTGGCGAGGCCGGAACCGGTGATGGTGACCTCGGTGCCGCCCGTGACCGGACCGCGTGCGGGGTCGAGGTCCGTGACGACGGGGACCCCCACGTACTCGAAACCGTCCGGAAGCGTCCCGGGGCCGTCCTCGCCGCCGTCGGCGCACTCCCCGGCGCCGATGACCGTGACGTCGACGGCACCCGGCACGGCGCCCGCGGGTACGACGGCCGTGATCCTCGTGTCGCTGTCGACCACGAACGACGTCGCGGGCACGTCGCCGAAGAGCACTCCGGTCGCTCCCGTGAAGCACGACCCGGTGATGACGACGGTCGTGCCGCCCGCGATCGGACCGGCATCCGGGTCCACCGTGTCAACGGTCGTGACGCCGTAGTAGGTGAAATCGGCGGGTGCGGACGCGCCCACGTCCGTGACCACCTGGACGTCCACGGTCCCGGGAGCATGCGCGGGGGTCGTCAGCTCGATCTCGGTGTCGCTCACGATCTCGACATCGGTGGCAGGCTCGCCGTCGACCAGGACGCCCGTCGCCTCGGCGAAGCCCGAGCCCGTGATCGTGACGAGAGTGCCGCCGACTTCGGGCCCGCGATCCGGCTCGAGTCCCGTGACGACCGCGGCGCCCTCCGGCACGAACACGAACGCGTCCTCTAGCGTCGCGTCGCCGCACTCGGTCGGGTTGACGACGGTGACGTCGACCGTGCCCGTGCCCGCTGCGGTGGTCGCGACGATCTCGGTGTCGCTCACGACCTGGAACTCGGCCGCGGGCGTCCCGCCGAACAACACGTCCGTCGCGCCCGTGAAGCACGAGCCCGTGATCGTGACGGCGTCGCCGCCCTCCTCCGAGCCGGTGCCCGGGTCGACGCCCGTGATGTCGGTGAGCGGGAAGAACGTGAACTCGCCGGGGGTCGACGCACCGTCCGGGTTCGTGACGGTCACCGGCACGGTCGCCGGGGCGTTCGGGGGCGTGACCGCGGTGATCTCGGTGTCGCTGACGACGACGTAGCTCGCCGCCGGCGTGTCACCGAACAGGACCGCCTCGGGTCCGGACAGCTCGTCGAATCCCGTCCCGGTGATCGTCACCTCCGTCCCACCGGTCTCCGGCCCGCGATCGGGAGCGACGGAGCCGACGGTGGGAGCAGCGAGCGGGGCGGCGGTGACCGTCGCGGAGGCGAGGTCGAGCGTCACGACGTCGGCGGCGCCGGGCAGGACCTCGACGCGGACGGCGGTCTGGGTGAAGGACGTCGCGTCGGCGCCCGCCGGGTGACGGAATGAACCCGGCCGTTCCTGCACGTTGATGGTGATGCGCACGATCTCGCCCAGCAGATCGACGAGCGGCGTGAGAGCGGTCACGGCGCCCGTGCCCGTCGCGGTCACCGCGGTCTCGAGACCCTGGAGGTCGAGTGCGCCCGCGAGGACTCCGCCGACGGCCGGCACGATGGACGCCGTCACGTAGTCGGTGATCGGGGCGAGGATCACGCCGAGGTCGAGGCCGAGGATCTCGGTTCCGTCAAGGTCGACGACCGGCGCCGACTCACCCTCGGATCCGAGGAAGCCGCCGACGGAACCGACGATCGTGATCGCGAGGTCACCGAGCGGCAGCCCGAGCGCCTCGACGGCGGCGGCGATGTCGATCGTGAGAGTCGTCTCGTCGAGCACGTCGGAGACGGCCCCGACCACTGCGGTCGGCAGTTGGTCGGTGAGGATGTCGCTGATCGCCTCGGTGATCTGCGCGTTCACGACCGGGTCGTCGAGGAGCCGGGTGTTCGGGGCGAGTTCGTTGAGGGTGTAGAGCTCGTCGAGATCGACGAGGATCTCGCCAGCCCCGAGGTCGATCGTCACGGGGCCGCTCACGAAGTCGTCGGCGATCGCGTCGGCGACGACCGACGAGAGGTCGACGTCGAGCGTCGCCGTCACGGCGGGCGCGTCGAGCGACACGAGTCCGACGAGGGCGTCGTCGAGGATGGCCGCGATCCCGCCCAGGAGGCCGTCGACCGTCGAATCGATCGGGCCACCGTCGGCTGCGAGCCCGTCCACCGCCGCTTCCGTCCCGGCGACGGTGTCCTGGAGACCCGTCACGACCCGGGTGAGTGCGGGGGCCGAGATCCGCAGCCGTCCGCCCGCGACCTGGTAGTCGCCGTCCGTGGTCGCGCCCGTGGCGCCGCGTTCCGACGCGGCACGAGCGGTGAGGGCGTCGAGCTCGAGGGCGAGCGCGTCGACGACCCCGTCGGCCGCGACGTCGTCGAGCACGGGGCCGAGGTCGAGACTGGTGCGCTGCTCGGGCGATCCGTTGCCCACCGCGATGGCCCCGGTACCCGTGATGAGCCCCGAGGCCGCGACGGCGCCGTCGGCGCTCGTCGCCGTGTACTGGCCCGTCGCGCCGAGATCGAGCACGTCGTTCCCGCCGAAGAGCTGCAGTCCGAGACCGAGTTCGATGAGGCCCAACGCCGACACGTCGAGCGGAGCGTTCTCGGCGCTGCCCGGCGTGAACTGCGAGAACGGGCCCGCGAGCTCGGCGATGGTGTCGAGATCGATCAGGCCGTCCCCGCTCAGGAAGAGGGCCTCGGCCTGTGCGCGGTCACCGGGAGCTGCGGACGCCGCTCCCGCTCCCGCGGAGGCGAAGATCGTGGAGACCACGGCGATCGACGCGAGTCGGAACCACCGTCGCGAGCGGGACGTCCTGACGGGTGGACGTGCCTCGGTGGCCCCGGCCGTGTGGCCGATCCTCGACGCGCTCGACCGGACATTCATCATGTCTTCCCCTCACTGGACCGTTCGGAAGCGACTGCCGTCGCGGTTCAGAACCCGCGACTCGAAACTGAGCCCCCGCACGAAAAAACTAGACAGCGCAGGGTCCGCCTGTCCAACGATCCGGACGGAATGAACCCCGAGTGGGGGGAAGAGCAGCGGGATTCGGCACCACTCACGGATGCGGGCCCTCCGGTTCGGGCCGGCAATCCGCGGCCGTCCTCGTTCCGAACGTCGAGGGGCCCGAGGGAAGGTGCGACCCCCGGGCCCCTCGGAAAACCGCGATCAGCGGTCGCCGACCGCTGCGCTCTCCATGAGCTCACCGCCCTGCCGCACGATCTCGGCGAGCGCGGTGGTACTCGGGTCGGGTGCGACGCCCGCGACGAGGTCGGTGAGGACCCGGACGTGCAGGCCGTGCTCGATGGCGTCGAGAGCGGACGCACGGACGCAGTGGTCGGTCGCGATGCCCACGACGTCGACCTCGGTCACACCGTGCGCAGAGAGGACGGCGCCGGCGCTCGACCCGTCGTCGGTCGTGCCCTCGAACAGCGAGTAGGCCGGGACGCCCTGACCCTTCCGCACATGGACGTCGACGAGCGCGGTGTCGATGGCCGGGTGGTAGTCCGCACCGGGCGTCCCCGCGACGCAGTGCCGCGGCCAGGTGTCGATGTAGTCGGGGAGACCGTCGGCGAAGTGGCCGCCGTTCGAGCCCTCGGGGTCGTGCCAGTCGCGCGAGGCGAGCACGAGGTCGTAGCGCCGCGTGTTGCCGCGGAGGTATGCGGTGACGCCTTCGGCGACGGCCGTCCCCCCTGTCACGCCGAGCGCGCCGCCCTCGGTGAAGTCGTTCTGCACGTCGACGATGAGCAGCGCACGCGCCATGTCCCGTCCTCCTCGGTTCCGGTGATGACCCGATTCTAGGATCCGGACGGAAGGCTCACGCCCACTTGCGTCGAACCGCTCGGAGGCGCCTGGAAGCGCGCCTCCGTGCGATCCTCCACGGCCACGGCGATCCTCGTGCGCATGTCGTCCGACATCGGCGGCAGCTCCTCGAGCGGGAACCAGCGCGCGTCGGTGTTCTCCCCGTCGACCGGTTCGGGATCGCCCCCGGTCCAGCGCAGCCGGAACACGAGATCCAGGTACTGCGACCGGTCGCCGTTGGGGTACACGACCGGATCGGTCACCCGGACCCAAGCGAGCCGCTCTGCGACAGCCGTCACCCCGGCCTCCTCCTCGACCTCGCGCAGAGCCGCGTAGGCGGGTTCCTCACCCGGATCGATGATGCCGGTCACGGGCGTCCACTCCCCCGTGTCCGCTCGCTTCACGAGGAGGGTCTCCGTCCCCCGCAGGACGACGGCCGTGACGCCGGACAGCCACAGCGGCGCCGTGCCGACCTTCTCGCGCAGGGCGAGGATGAAATCCGGTGTGGCCACGGGGGGACTCTACCGGTGGGGAATCCGCCGGGTCAGCGGTTCGAGAGCGTGTCGCCGCAGCGGTAGAACGCCGTCGCGAGGGCGTCGACGCCCATCATCGTCGACGGTGGCAGGTTCTCGCCGACGGTTCCGAGAGCGAAGATCGTGAAGACGAGAGTGGATCCGTCGGCGGCGTCGATGATGCCCGAGAGCGCGTAGGCGGAACGGATGTAACCGGTCTTCGCTCGGATGTGTCCGACCGCGGCGGCACTGTCGCCCGTGAAGCGGCCGTCCTCGTCGAGGGTGCCCGTCTCACCGGCGACCGGGAGACCGGCTTCGACCGCTTCGAGTTCGCCCACGCCGTCCTCGACGAGACCGAGCAAGCGGGTCAGATACGCGGGCGGCACGGCGTTGGCCGTGCTGAGCCCCGAGCCGTCGGCGATCGTGAGTCCGTCGGTCGGGATGCCGTAGTCGGCGAGGGCCGTCGGGATCGCCTCCTGCAGGGACGCGAAGGTGTTGCCGGTGCCGAGCTCGATCGACACGAGGCGCGCGAGCATCTCCGCGACCATGTTGTCGCTGTGGAGCAGGGTGTCCCCGACGAGCGATCCGACGGTGGGCGACGGCACGCTCGCGAGTTCGTCTGCGCCCGCCGGCGCGACCCCCGTCGTGAGTGTGGCGCCGGGGAAGTAGCGCGCGAACGCCTCTCCCGTGCGGCCGATCGGGTCCGTTCCGCGGAAGGAGCCCTTCTTCGTGGGGTCCTCCCGGTCGCCGTCGACCTGCAGGGCGGTGACCGGTGTGTGGTAGCCCTCCGCCGGTGCATTGGGATTCCAGTCCGGACGCCACGAGTCGTCGCCGAAGAGCGAGGAGTCGAGCATGATCCGGGTCACGGGTTCGGTGTGGCCGGCGGCCGTCCAGCCCGCGAGGGTGCGGGCTGCGAGATCATCGAGGTGTGCGGTGTCGCGGTAGACGGACGGCTGTCCGGACGGCAGACGGCTGAGGGTCACGTCTCCCCCGCCGACGAGGACGATCGTGCCGGGTTCCGCGCCCGCGACGACGCGCGTCTCGAAGCGGTGGTCCGCGCCGAACACGGCGAGCGCGGCCGCCGACGTCACGACCTTGAGCGTGCTCGCCGTCCGGTTGGGGACGGCGCCTGCCCGGTCGAAGAGGATCTCACCGGTGTCGGCGTTGCGGACCTGCGCCTGCAACGTCGCGAGCCGCGGATCGGCGGCTGCGGCCGCGACGGAACACGTGCGCGGAGCGGCCGCCGGGACCGGCTCGTCCGCGACGATGCGCGGGTCCTCGGTCGGCGTCGGTGTGGTCGGCACGGGCGTCGGGGCGACGGCCGCCGTCGCGACGACGGTCGTGCCGACACCGGCGGAGACGGTGATGACGGCCGCGACGAGAGCCGCACACATCGTCCGTACTGCGATGCCGGCGGCCGTACCCGCGCCGAACGCGGCGGGCCTCCGGCCGTGGCGAGGTGCGGCACGCCGAGCCTCGCGCCTCTCCGCCCGCGTCAGGCGGAGGCTGGCGTCGGATGTCACTCCACGAGTCTACGGTCGCTCGTCTCTACAGTCGCTCGTCTCTATGGTCGCTCATCGGAGGCACCGTCGGCGGTGCCCTCCCCGGGGTACCGCAGCCCGGTGAGGGCACGGACGGCGTCGAGGGTCCCCATGATCGCGACGGACTGCTCGAGGGGCAGGATCTCGCCGGAGACCTGTCCGGCCGAGGCGAGACGTTCGAGCTCTGCCGCCTGGAACCGCATCCCGCGTCCCTCGACCGCACCGTCGATCTCCTCGAGCACCGTGCCGTCCGCCGCGCGGTGCCGCACCGTCGTCGGCGAGTACCAGACGCTCTCGAAGTCCAACCAGCCGTCCGTGCCCACGACCGTCGCGCGGTTCGGCCCTGCCGCGTCGCTCGCCGACAGGGTCGTGGCGATGGCGCCGGACGCGTAGCGGAAGAACGTCGCCGTCTGGGCGTCCGCCCCCGTGTCCTTGAAGATCGCGTGGGCCGAGATCTCCGCCGGTGCGCCGAGGACGTCCCACGTGAACGAGATGGGGTAGATGCCGAGATCGAGGAGGGCCCCACCGCCGAGAGCGAGGTCGTTGAGGCGGTGACCGGGGTCGTCCGGCAGGTCCTGGTTGTGGTCGACCGTGACGGAGCGCAGCTCCCCGAGCGCACCGGAGGCGATGATCTCGCGCACGCGCACCATGTGCGGGAGGAAGCGCGTCCACATCGCCTCGAGGGCGACCCTCCCGACGCGAACGGCCGTGTCGGCGATGAGCCGAGCCTCGGCCTCGTTGATCGTGAACGGCTTCTCGACCAGGACGTGCTTGCCCGCCTCGAGCATCTCGACGGCGTTCTCGGCGTGGAACGGGTGCGGCGTACCGATGTAGACGGCGTCGACCTCGGGGTCGGCCGCGAGGTCTGCGTAGCTCCCGTGCGCCCGGGCGATGCCGTGCTCACGGGCGAAGCGCTCCGCCGATTCCGTGGAGCGGGAGCCGACGGCGACGACCGTGAAGCCGCCGGCCATGACGTCCTCGACGAAGGTCGTGCTGATGCCGCCCGTCCCGAGGATGCCCCAGCGCAATCCGGCCGGTCTCGCTCTATCCGTCGTTCCGCTCACCGTCGCTCCTCGTCGATGTCCGCTCGGATCCCCCACTGCGCCGCGAAGGTGCCGCCCGGGTCCAGCCAGGTGAGGCCGTCGCCGGAGTTGAAGGCGTTGGCCGGCATCGTCATGGGCTCGACCGCGAGCGCGATGCGGCCGGGCCGCAGGGTCGTGGACGTGAACGCCTGCACCCAGGCGAACACCTCGTCGGCCCAGACGGTGAGGGTGCTGCCGTCGGGCGCCGTCAGCACGTGCTCGACCCGACCGTCGACGGGCTCGAGATCCGTGAAGGCGTCGTCGAGCGTCACGTCCGAGACGCGCGGTCCCCCGCGCAGGTCCTTCTCGGGCGGCACCGGCGCCGTGCCCGTGGGATTCGACCGCTCGTCGACGAGCACGATGGTCGCCGCCGTGGTCCGGAGGGTCAGCTCGGTGGTCGGTGTCTCACCGATGCGGAGGTAGGGGTGGGCACCCACTCCGACGGGGGCTGCCTCCCGCCCGTGGTTCGTGATCCGATGCGTCACGGCGAGCCCGTCTCCCGTCAGCTCGTACTCCACCTCGGTCGCGAGACTGAACGGGTACCCCCTCGTCGGGTGCACGGGCGCGCGGAGCACGACGCGATCGGGGGCGAGGCGCTCGACCGCGTAGGCGGTGTTCCGGAGCAGCCCATGGGACGCGTTGCCGAACTTCGGCTCGCTGAGGTCGAGCTGGAGCGTGCGCCCGCCGTGCTCCCACTTCCCGTCACGGACCCGGTTCGGCCAGGGGACGAGGATCGCGCCTTGCGAACTCTTCGGGATCTCGTCGGCGGCGAAGCCCTCGACGAGATCGACACCCGCGACGACGAGGCGACGGATCGTCGCGCCGACCTCCGTGACGACGGCCGAGACGCCGTCGCGGACGAGATCGATCTGTTCTCCTGTGGGGTACCACTCCGATGTGCTCATCGCTCCGAACCATACATGAGGGGACGCTCGACGGCCTCCCTGTCGCACCGGCCGTCGAGCGAGCGTGAGGGTCGTCGTGTGGCCCTCACGCTCGCCCCGACCGTCACGACTCGCGCGGTGCGATGAGCTCGGTCGGGTCCTCAGAGGCGCGAGCAACAACATCGGCGAGATCGGCGACATCCTCGTCGACCCATCGGCAAAGGAGCTCGGCTGGAGCGGGCGGCGTGGTGGCCTCGCCGCCGCGTGCGTCCCCGAGGCCCTCGTCATCCAGGCCGCGCAGGCCGGCCTCGTGCCCCTGGGCGCTCGTTCTCGACTGACCTCGGCTTTCGGGACGGATCGGACGTCCTCCCGGAAGGGGTTGTCGGCCGCCGGGTCGAGATGCCTACGCTCGGAGGGTGGGAATCCATATCGGGACCTCGGGCTGGAGCTACGACCACTGGAACGGCGTCCTCTATCAGCCGGGCCTCCCGTCGAGCCGCCGCCTCGACGCGTACACGGAGCGCTTCCCGACCGTCGAACTCAACGCGAGCTTCTACCGGTGGCCTCCTCCCCCGACCTTCGCGGGGTGGCGCGATCGCTTGCCGCCGGGGTTCCTCCTGTCCGCCAAGGCGCCGCGCTGGTTGACCCATGGTCGTCGGCTGCTGCATCCCGAGTCGTGGGTAGATCGCATCGTGGCGTCGTGGCACGAACTCGGCGACCACCGCGCCGTCCTGCTCGTGCAGTTGCCTCCCGATCTGGAACGCGACGACGCGCGACTCGCCTACTTCCTCGAGGCGATGCCGCCGTGGATCGCCGTCGCGATCGAGTGGCGGCACCCGAGCTGGAACGACGAGGGCGTCTTCCGGTTGCTCGAGGATCACGGGGCCGCGATGTGCGTCATGAGCGGCGCCGGGCTGCCGTGCGTCCTCCGCGCCACGTCGGACGTCGTCTACGTCCGCATGCACGGCCCCGACCACGAGCGGCTCTACGCGGGCTCCTACTCGGACGCCGACCTCGCGTGGTGGGCGGACCGGATCCGCGAGTGGCGTGAATCCGGGAAGGACGTCTACGTGTACTTCAACAACGACGGCGACGGGAACGCCGTGCGCAACGCGCAGACGCTGACCGACCTGCTGCGGTGAGGCGGGACCCTCGGCGGCGCGCGCCGTGCGTCAAAGGGCCTGCGCTACACGGATGATGTTGCCCGACGGATCCCGGAACGCGCAGTCGCGTGGGCCCCACGGCTGGTCGACGGGCTCCTGCAGCACGTCGGCGCCTGCAGTGCGCGCCCGCTCGAAGGCCGCGTCCACGTCGTCGGTGCGGAAGACGAAGAACCCGAGCACGCCCTTCACGAGCAGTTCCTGGAGAGTGTCGCCGTCTTCGGGCGACTGCCCGGCATGGGGCTGCGAGAGGACGAGTTCGGCGGCCGCCGGCTCGTCCCCGGCTCCGAGAGTGACCCAGCGCTGGTCCCCCGAGGAGACGTCGTTGCGCACCTCGTAGCCGAGGGCGTCACGGTAGAAGGCGATAGAGGCGTCGACGTCCTCGACGGTGATGGCGCAGTACTGGAGGGAGATCATGCCTTCACCGTAGGGTTGGAGGCTGCGTCGGCGCTTCTCCGATCCTGCTCGATAGCCCGGCCGGGGACGCGGCGCCCGGATCGGCGGGGCCGGGTGACGGCGTGGGCGAATCGCGACGGCATGGCCGCGACGGCCGCGTGCTCGCGAGCGGCGTAGGAGCGCGGCGGCTCCCCCGCGACCTCGGAGAAACGCGAGCTGAACGAGCCGAGCGAGGTGCAACCGACAGCCGTACACGCGTCCGTCACCGAGACGCCGCTCCGGAGGAGCAGCATCGCCCGCTCGATACGTCGGGTCATGAGGTACTCGTATGGCGTCTCACCGTAGGCGGCTCGGAACTGCCGGGAGAAGTGCGACGGCGACATGAGGGCGTGCCGCGCGATCGTCGGCACGTCGAGCGGCCGCGCGTACTCGCGATCGATCAGGTCACGGGCACGCCGCAGGTCGCGCAGCATCCGGAGCCGATCGGGTGACATGCCTCGACGGTACACCGCGACCGGCCCGGCGGGAACGATCCGATAGACCGAGAGAACGACCTGTCGCCCCACGAAGAAATCCCCCGGCCGAGGCCGAGGGATTCGGGAGACGACACCGGCGCGGGCCGTCGACTCTCATGAACACGGAGCCACCTGTCAGAATCGAACTGACGACCTATTCATTACGAGTGAATCGCTCTACCAACTGAGCTAAGGCGGCACATGCGCTCCGAACCCGTTTCCGGATTTCTGTAACGCACAGTGAACGATCTTAGCGGGTCGAGGGGCGAACGTGAAAACGGCGGCGCCGCCCGGGCGCGTAGCGCCCCCGGATCACTGGCAGGTGAGCCCCTCCTCCGGCACTGTGCCGTCGACGAGGAAGGCCTCGACGGCCGCGTTCACGCAGTCGGAGCCCTTGTTGTACGCCGTGTGACCCTCGCCCTCGTACGTGACGAGGAAGCCGCTCTCGAGCTGATCGGCGAGCGCCTCTGCCCACTGGTACGGCGTCGCCGGGTCGTTCGTGGTTCCGACGACCATGATCGGGGCGGCTCCCTCGGCGTGGATCTCGTCGCGGTCGGCCTGCTCCGTGTACGGCCACGCCGAGCAGCCGATGTCGCCGTAGCCCATGTACGGGCCGATCACCGGGGCGAGCTCTGCGAGCTCCTCCGCATTGGCGCGCATAGTTGAGACGTCCGGGTCGAACGTGTAGTCGCGGCAGTTGTATGCCGAGAACGCCTCGGTCTGGTTGTTGAGGTACTCGCCGTCCTCGTCGCGCCCGTTGTACTGGTCGGCGAAGTAGAACGCGTAGGTCGGATCACCGGACATGACCTGCTCGAACATCTGCGAGAGGTACGGCCAACTCGCCGCCGAGTAGAGCGGATAGATGATGGCCGTGACGAGGGTCGACGTGCCGAGCTGCCGGCCGTCGCTCGCGGGAAGCGGCGACTGCTCGACCGAGGCGAGCAGGGCCGCGATGTCCTGTTTGGCCTCGTCGACGGTGCCGTCGAAGGGGCACTCGGATGACGCGAGGCAGTCTTCGAGGTAGGCGGCGAGGGCGCTCTCGAAGCCCATGGACTGCGCGACGTTCACGTCGGCGATCGAGGCGGACGGGTCGATCGCGCCGTCGAGCACGAGTCGCCCGGCGTGCTCCGGGTAGAGCTCCGCGTAGGTGGCCCCGAGGAACGTGCCGTACGAGTAGCCGAGGTAGTAGAGCTGGTCGTCGCCGAGGACGGCGCGCAGCAGGTCGAGGTCGCGCGCGGCGTTGACCGTCGTCACGAACTCGAGGGACTCACCGGTGTTCTCGGCGCACGCCTCACCGAACTCCGCGCCGCCCTCCTCGATCTCGGCGATCCAGGCGTCGCTGCCCTTCTCCGCGGTGGGGAGGTCGTAGAGGTAGGCGTCCATCCCCTCCGCGTCGAGGCACTGCACGGGCGTCGAGCGCTCGACACCGCGTGGATCGAACCCGACGATGTCGAAGTCGCGCTGAAGGGGTTCCCCGGCGGCGAAGTCGACGCTGTCGGCGACGAGGTCGACGCCGGACGCTCCCGGCCCGCCGGGGTTCATGAGCAGCGACCCGATCGGGTCGCCGCCCATGGCACGCTGACGCACGATCGACAACTCGATGTCGCCGTCCGCGGGGTTCTCCCAGTCCATGGGAGCCGTCACGGTCGCGCACTCGAGGCCGTCGCCCTCGCACGACTCCCACGCGAGCTGCTGCTCGTAGAACGGGACGAGATCCTCTGCGAGGTCGTCCGCGACCGGGGCCGGCGTCGACACTCCCCCGGAGCCGCCGCCCTGCGGGAAGAACGCCGTCACGCACCCCGTGAGGGGCGTCGTGAGCGCCACGGCGAGAGCCCCGATCGCGAGCAGGGTGCGCTGGCGTGTGCGTGTCATGTTCTCCCTCACCGGACCGCCGACACCAGCATCGCCTCGAGGGCGAGGGCTGGAGCGACGTTCCCTTCGATACGTTTCCTGGCGACGGCGATCTCGTCCATCGTCTCGAGTGTGCGTGCCGGCGTCGAGGCGGCGGCGGCCCGCCCGATGTCATCGCCGAATTCGCGATTGATGACGGCACCGGGTCGACCCAGCTGCACCATGACGATGTCGCGGTAGACCGAGAGCAGGTCGACGAGGATGCGGTCGATGCCGTCGCGGAGCGACCGTGTCGCCCGCCGCTTCTGGTCCTCCTCGAGCGCGCGGAGCTGCGAACGCAGCGCCGCCGGTACCGCGGCGCCCGGCTCGACCCCGAGCGACCGCAGCGCGCTCTCGCGCTCCTCCGCGTCCCTCGACTCGGTGTACGCCTTCGCGTCGGCGGTCGCCACCTCGATCATGCGGGCGGCGGCGAGCACGGCGCCTCCGACCGAGCGGATCCCGAGCGCGGTCCGGACGGTGTCGTCACGGCGGCGCCTCGCCTCTGGGTCGGTCGCGAGGCGGTGCGCCATGCCGATGTGGCTCTGCGCGAGCCGAGCGGCCTGCTCCGCCGTCGCCTCGTCGACACCGTCACGACGTGCGATGAGTTCGGCCACCTCGTCGACGTCGGGGATGCGCAACCGGACGGTACGCACGCGGGAGCGGATGGTCGGGAGCATGTCGGCGTCGCTCGGAGCGCACAGGATCCACACGGTGCGCTCCGGCGGCTCTTCGAGGGCCTTGAGCAGGACGTTGGAGGTGCGTTCGGTCATGCGGTCGGCGTCCTCGACGACCATGACGCGGTAGCGGGCGACGGACGGGGAGTAGTAGGACGTCGTGGCGAAGCGCCGGACGTCTTCGATCTTGAAGCTGACGTTCTCCGTCGCGAGAACGCCGAGATCTGGGTGGGTGCGGGCGTCGACCTGGCGGACCGTGTTGTCGTCACCGCGCCCGTCCGGACTCATGAGTGCGGCCGCGAAAGCGTACGCCAGATTGGAGCGACCTGAGCCGGGCGGACCGGTGATGAGCCATGCGTGCGTCATCGCGTTCGCGTTGCCACCGGAGCGGGCACTCGCCGCGCCATCCGCTGCGGTGACGGATCCGTCGGTGTCCGAAAGTCCCTCGAAGAGACCGTCGGCTTCGGAGCTGACCGGCCCGAAGCCGTCGCGGGGGTCGATGGCGGCCGCGCGAGCGAGCTCGGCGACCGCGTCGCGCTGCCCCGTGATCTCCGTCCACACCGTCACTCGACCAGCGTAGCCGGGACCCCCGACCCCCGCCGCCGCGAGGGTCGGTCGGAATTCCCCCGCCTCTGTCCCCACCGCAGCGACGGTCCCGCCGCAGCCGGGAACACGGTCAGGCGTCGAGGGCTGTCTCCACGCGAGCCCGGATGGCCTCCGCGATCGCGTCGATCTCCCCTGACGCGTCAACGACGAGGAATCGGTCCGGCTCGGCACGCGCGAGGCCGAGGAAGGCCGATCGGACACGCGCGTGGAAGTCGGCCTTCTCCGCCTCGAGCCGGTCG
This sequence comes from Labedella phragmitis, assembly GCF_004078635.1. GTDB lineage: Bacteria > Actinomycetota > Actinomycetes > Actinomycetales > Microbacteriaceae > Labedella > Labedella phragmitis. Next base: position 18,989 of record NZ_RZNB01000007.1, on the reverse strand, counting down.
TATCGCGTGCGCGACGTGTCGAGACGGCCCCGGGCTGCGCCCTCGTCGAGATCGAGGAGGATGGTCAGGTCGGGGAGCGCCGATCCCGTCGCCCACAGAGACAGGTTACGGATCTCGGTTCCGTCGAGCACCCGCCCCGCGCCCTGGTAGGCGACCGACGAGTCGAGGTAGCGATCCTGCACGACGACCTCGCCGCGCGCGAGCGCCGGCTTCACGACGGTCGCCACGTGGTGCGCGCGGTCGGCCGCGTAGAGCAGCGCCTCGGCACGAGGGTCGATGTCCCCGCGGTGATGCAGGACGATCTCGCGGATCGCCACGCCGACGTCGGACCCCCCGGGCTCACGGGTCCGGAGGACCGTCCTCCCCCGCCCGGCGAGCCAGGTCTCGAGCAGCGCCGCTTGCGTCGACTTGCCGGAGCCGTCGCCGCCCTCGAGAGTGATCCAGAGGCCGGCCGGCGACGACTCCCCCGTCACTTCTTCGCCGCCGCCTTGCGCACCGGCTTCTTCTTCGCGGCCGCCCTCGCGGGCTTCTTGGCCGGTCCCTTCGCTCGCTTGTCGGCGAGCATCTGGACGGCCTGTTCGAACGTGATCTCTTCGGGGTTTTCGGCCTTCGGGATCGTGACGTTCGTCTCGCCGTCCGTGACGTAGGGACCGAATCGGCCGTCGCGGATGCGGATGGGCTTGCCGCTCACGGGGTCGGCTTCGAACTCCTTGAGCGCCGAACTCGCACGCCGGGCTCCGTACTTCGGCTGCGCGAAGATCTCGAGAGCCGCGGGCAATTCGATGTCGAAGATGAGGTCCTCCGACTCGAGCGAACGCGAGTCGGTGCCCTTCTTGAGATAGGGGCCGTATCGACCGTTCTGCGCGGTGATCTCGGCGCCCGTCTCCGGGTCGGCGCCGACGATGCGCGGGAGGGAGAGCAGTTTGAGCGCCGTCTCGAGGTCGATCTCCTCCGGTGACATCGAGCGGAAGAGGGAAGCCGTTCGGGGCTTGGGGGCCGCCGCCTTCGACGCGGTCTTCGCTCTGGTCGTCTTGGCCTTCGTGGTCTTCGTCTTCGCCTCGGCGTCGGTGGGCTCGATGATCTCGCCCGTCTTCGCGTCCGCGAGCGGCGCCTCGGCCTCCGGTTCCGGTTCGACCTCCGTGACGTACGGACCGAAACGCCCGTTCTTGACGACGATCTGCTTGCCGGTCTCGGGGTCGACACCGACGACGCGGTCGCCGACGATCGGCGCATCGACGAGCTCGCGGGCCTTCTCGGCGGTCAGCTCGTCGGGCGCGAGGTCCTCCGGCACGTTCACGCGGCGCGGAGGAACGACGCCCGTCTCGGGATCTGGCGTGCCCTCGGGATCGGCGACCTCGAGATACGGGCCGTATCGGCCGATGCGAAGCGTGATGTCGTCGGCGAGGTGCACCGAGTTGATCTCGCGTGCGTCGATCTCCCCCAGGTTGTCGATGACCTGCCGCAGGCCGCGGTGGGCGTCTTTGCCGAAGTAGAACGAGGTGAGCCAGTCGAGGCGGTCGCGGCGGCCCGCGGCGATCTCGTCGAGATCTTCCTCCATCGACGCCGTGAAGTCGTATTCGACCAATTCCGAGAAGTGGTCCTCGAGGAGCCGGACGACGCTGAACGCGATCCAGTTGGGGACGAGTGCCTGACCGCGCTGGCTCACGTAGCCGCGATCCATGATGGTCGAGAGGATCGCCGCGTAGGTGGACGGACGACCGATGCCGAGCTCCTCGAGCGCCTTGACGAGGCTCGCCTCGGTGTAGCGCGGCGGCGGCGACGTCTCGTGTCCCTTCGCATCGACGTCCGTGAGGGTGAGCGTCTGCCCCTCCGTCAGCTCGGGGAGCTTCGCCTCGCGCTTCGTCGGATCGGCGACGCGCTCCTCGTCACGGCCCTCCTCGTACGCCGCGAGGAACCCGCGGAACGTGATGACGGTGCCGGCGGCGGTGAACTCGGCGATCGACGCGACCTCGCGGGCGGCTTCGGGAACGGCGGCCTCGATCGTGACCGTCGCCGTCTGCCCCTTCGCATCCGCCATCTGGCTCGCGACGGTGCGCTTCCAGATGAGGTCGTACAGGCGGAAGTCATTGCCACGGAGCGCATTGGCGAGCGAAGCGGGAGAGCGGAAGTGCTCCCCCGACGGCCGGATGGCCTCGTGCGCCTCCTGCGCGCCCTTCGACTTGCCGGTGTAGAGCCGGGGTTTGTCGGGGATCGAGTCGGCTCCGTACAGTTCGACGGCCTGTTCGCGGGCCGCGTTGATCGCCTGTCCCGAGAGGGACGGCGAGTCGGTACGCATGTAGGTGATGTAGCCGTTCTCGTAGAGCGACTGCGCGACGCTCATCGTCTGCTTGGCGGAGAAGCGGAGCTTGCGGGCCGCCTCCTGCTGCAGGGTCGAGGTCGTGAAGGGCGCGGCGGGACGGCGGGAGTACGGCTTGGTCTCGAGGCGCGAGACCTTCGCGTCGGCGCCGGCGGCGAGAGCGCTCGCGAGCCGCGTGGCGGAAACCTCGTCGAGCGTCGTCACCTTCGCGGTGAGCGATCCCTTGTCGTCGAAGTCCCGACCGGTCGCGACGCGGGTGCCGTCGAGCCGGACGAGCCGAGCCTCGAAGGCGTCGCTCTCCTCGCCCGGGGTCGCCGTCGTCGAGATGTCCCAGTACGACGCCGGGACGAAAGCGAGCCGCTCGCGCTCGCGGTCGACGACGAGACGCGTCGCGGCGGACTGGACCCGGCCGGCTGAGAGGCTCGGTCCGACCTTGCGCCAGAGGACGGGTGAGACCTCGTAGCCATAGATGCGGTCGAGGATTCGGCGCGTCTCCTGAGCATCGACGAGCGACTCGTCGAGGTCGCGCGTGTTGTCCTTCGCCGCGAGGATGGCGTCCTTCGTGATCTCGTGGAACACCATGCGGTGCACCGGGACCTTCGGCTTGAGGACCTGGAGGAGGTGCCAGGCGATGGCCTCGCCCTCGCGGTCCTCATCAGTTGCGAGGTAGAGCTCGTCGGCGTCCTTGAGAGCCCGCTTCAGTTCCGCGACGGTCTTCTTCTTGGCGTCGGACACGACGTAGTAGGGCTCGAAGCCGTTGTCGACGTCCACGGCGAACTTGCCGAGGGAGCCCTTCTTGAGTTCGGCGGGGAGGTTCTTGGGCTCTGCGAGGTCCCGGATGTGGCCGACGCTCGAGAGCACCTCGTAGCCGTCGCCGAGGTACCCCGCGATCGACTTCATCTTCGTCGGGGACTCGACGATCACGAGCTTCTTGGTGGTGGCCACAGGGGTCCTTTCTTCAGGCACACCATACACACACGAATGGAGGAGGTGCCTAATCGCTCCACTCGCCTCGACCCGGCTCTTGCGTCTCCGGAGCCGGTGAGGACAATGGGTCGCATGAGTACAACAGTCGCCGCTCGCTATACCGCGAAGCTCGCGGACGGTCCGCTCGAGGGGAAGACGATCTCCGTCGACTTCCTTGATTCAGGAGAACCGAAACCGAGCATCGGAATTCCCACCGACGGGAAGAAGACCTATATATACACGTGCACTTCCGACAGGGAGTTCGATCGAGAGGGCTCCGACCGGCCGAGTGCCGTGGCATACCGGTACCGCTCCACCTCGTTCGACTGACGCGCGACCAGGAACCGACCGTCACGGCGGAGGCTCCTCGGGTGGAGGCCCGGCCTTCGCGCGCGCCGTCACGGGGACGCCGAGGACGACGCCGCCCACCACGACCTCGACATCCGAGCCCGAGACGATGCAGCTCTCGAGATCGGCGGCGTTGAGGTCGGCCGCCTGCGCGGCGATGAGACACGGGTCGCCCGAGGCGAAACCCGCGAGAGTGTCCGCACCGGCGAGCGCTGCTGCATCCGCTGCCCCCGCGAGCCCGACGCGCGCAGTCGTCGCGAGACCGACCGCACCGACGGCCGTGGTGCCGATGACGGCCACGGCGAGGATGCCGATGGCCATCACGGAGGCCGAACCGTGGTCGCTCCGAGTTCCGCTCATCACGAGACCTCGTCCCCGGACAGCGCGCATGCACGCCCGGTGAGGCGGACACCAGCCGTTCGCGCCGCGACGAAACGGGCCGTCGATGCGACGGTCGCGCAGACGAAGTCGCCATCGCGAGCCGCGGCGAGGCGAGCGCCGGGCGCCAAGCGGCCGACCGCGCCGGTGGCCGCGCCGAGCCCGTCGCCGCGGGCGAGGATGCGGGACGCGGCGGAAGCGGCGGATTGAACCTCGATGCGCTGCAGGGAGACCGATGCGGCGCCCACGCACAGCACGAGGACGAGCAGCACCGCGGGCAGCACCACGGCGAACTCCGCCGCGATGCTGCCCCTCTCGGCGCGGACCGTCATCCCTCGAAGGAGAGTGCGCGACGGACGAGATCGGTGAGGATGCCGCGGACCTCGTCGGAACGCATGATCGCGACGAGGAGACCCGCGAACGCCACGGCGGCCATCGTGGTGATCGCGTACTCGGCGGTCGCAGCACCCTCGTCGTCGTGGAGTCGTCGGGCGAGACTGCGGAGCGCGGTGCGAGGTGCGGCGGTGGGGTGGGTCATGTCGGGTTCCTTCCCTGGGTGAACGGTCGGACGGCCAGTCAAGCTCGTCGGTCGGTGCGATCACGGCTGGAGCGGTCCGGCCGCGGACAGGCGTCACCACGAGAGGCCGGTGGACGACAGGAGGCTCAGGATCATCGGGGCGATACCGAGGACCATGAAGGCGGGAAGGACACACACACCGAGCGGGATCATGAGCAGGGATCCGAGCCGGGCGGCCCGCCGCGCGCCTTCCGTCCGCGCTCGACGGCGCTCGGCCTCCGCCTCGCTCCGCAGCAGGTCGCCCGCCGGAACACCGGCCCGGCGCGAGAGTGCGAGGATGCGCTCGATGGCGTTTGCGTCACCGGCGCGCAACCCCACGCGGACGAGCGCGTCATCGACGAGAGCGACCGCCCGGCCCGCCGACAGCCCGCCGGCCATCGCGATGGCGACGAGATCGGCCTCGAGCCCCGGCGACGTGTCCGCCCGTCGCGCTCCAGCGGTGAGTCGCCGCACCCACCAGACGGCGATCGCCGCGAGCGCGCCGCCCACGGCGAGGCACACGAATCCGGGGACGCTGCCGAGGAGCACACCGAGCACGTCGAACCCGAGCGCGCTTCCGAGCCCCACCGCCACGAGCGGCAGTGCGAGGACGATGCGCGAACTCACGAGGGGTCCCGCGAGCGCCACCTCGACCTCACGACGCGACTGGACGATCTCGCGCAGAGCTCCGGCGAAGCCACGGAGCGCGGGAGCGAGAGGTGCTCCAGCCTCGGTGGACACGACCCACGCCGCAGCGACCGCACGCCAGGCATCATCGTCGGGTGATCGCGGCACGGCGGTGACGATGGCCGACACGACGTCGTCCCCTGCACGGGCCGCCGAGTCGACGCCCCGGAGTCGTCGCTCGAGCAGCCCGTCGTGTGCGGCTGTCGATTCCGTCTCATCGAGCAGGTACCCCCAGACCGAAGACGGGGAGACCCCGGCCGCGAGGAGAACCGCGAGCCGCTCGCTCACGCCGGCGGCATCGTCGACGGTGTCGTCTGCGCCCAGGCCGCCCCGGCGCCGTCGCGCGGCACGGCTGCGGAGCGCATCGAGGACCGATCCTCGCGGCGGCCGGCTCACCAGTCGGTCCGCTCGATCACGAGTCGGCCATCTGACCCGAGTGCGAGGCGGCCCGCCTCGGTGAGTCGACGGACTCCCCCTTCCCGTTCGAGATGGAGCACGAGGCCGATCGCGCTCACGGCCTGACGGGCGAGTGCGGTGGGGCTCATCCCGGCGAGAGCGCCGAGGGCCTCGAGCCGGGCGGGGACATCGTCGAGGGAGTTGGCGTGCAGGGTACCGGCTCCTCCGTCGTGACCGGTGTTGAGGGCGGCGAGCAGTTCGCGCACCTCGGCTCCGCGGCACTCCCCGAGGACGAGCCGATCGGGCCGCATCCGCAAGGACTCCCGCACGAGCCGTTCCAGACCGAGATCGCCGGCCCCTTCGACGTTCGCTTGCCGCGACTGCAGACCGACCACGTGCGGATGGTCGATCCGCAGTTCGGCGACGTCCTCGATCGTGACGATGCGTTCGTGCGGAGGGGCGGCACCCAGCAGCGCCCCGAGGAGAGTCGTCTTCCCGCTCCCTCCCGCTCCCGTGACGAGCAGGTTGGTCCGCGCCCCGACGGTTCGGACGAGCCGATCGACGCGCGCGGATTCGCCCCCGAACATGCCGGACGCCGCAAGATCCTCGAGGCCGAGTCGCCGTTCCGGCGGGAGCCGGACGGACACCACCGTTCCCGACGATGCGATCGGCGGGAGCACCACGTGGACGCGGACTCCTCCGGCGAGACGGACGTCGACGCACGGCGTCGCCTCGTCGACGTGCCGGCCACCGAGGGAGACGAGCCGGACCGCGAGCTCGCGCGTCTCGCCGGCGTCGAGGGTTGGAACGTCGGCTCGGTCCAGCCCTCCTCCTCGGTCGACCCAGACGTCGCGCCCGCCGTTCACGAAGATGTCCGTCGCGTCGGGGTCCGCGACGAGACGTGCGAGCGGGCCGAACTCGGCCGCGAGCGCGAGGCGTTCGACCGATGACCCGGCGGACGAGGTGGAGCGCGGGGCCTCGCGATTGCGGAAGGAGGGCACGGCGACGAATCGGTCCATCATGCGAGGACGCTACAGCTCCGTCTCCTCGCAGCAGCAGGGCCGGATGAGGCCCGCGGACAGGGCCGGTCCGACGGGTCCTGTGGACGGCGGTCGTCCGCCACGGTCCCCACGACCGGCGGCACGACGGTCACCGGCGCCGACCGGACGACGACGGCCGGCGGCACAAAGACGACCACCGGCGGCACAAAAAAGGGCGGCATCCATTGGGGGGAATGGATGCCGCCTCACGCAACGCTGGATCGGGGGAATCACGCGCGCTGCACGCCAGAATTTGCATTCGGCCGAATCCAATCGTACGCCCCGCATCCGTTTTTCGCCAATGATCTCGGCGGGCGGCCCCAACTGATATCCCAGTGTCCGCATCGGCCCGGCCCGATCCCTCCTTTCGGAGGGTGTCCGTGTCAACCGACCGCGATATCGTCGATTCATCGTCCGCGTACGGGCGAGCTCGGGCACGCCCGAACGCACCGGCAGAGCACGCGAAGGAGCGAGCGGTTCATGGATTCACAGGTCGAGCAGACGCCGCACGAGAAGCACGTCTTCCCCCCGTCCCCCGAGTTCCGAGACGCGGCAGTCGCCGGACCCGATCTGTACGCCGCGGCATCGACCGACCGCGTGGGGTTCTGGGCGGATCAGGCGCGCGAACTGCTGCACTGGCACACGCCCTTCTCGCGCACCCTCGATTGGACGAACCCTCCGGTCGCGAAATGGTTCGACGACGGTGAGCTCAACGTCGCCTACAACTGTCTCGACCGCCACGTGGAGTCAGGCAACGGCGAGCGCATCGCCCTCTACTGGGAGGGCGAGCCGGGCGACTCTCGCGCCATCACGTATGCGGAGCTCACGGCCGACGTGAAGCGAGCCGCCAACGTCCTGACCGAGCTCGGTGTTGAGGCGGGTGATCGCGTCGCGATCTACCTGCCGATGATCCCCGAGGCGATCGTCGCGATGCTCGCTGTCGCACGATTGGGCGCCGCGCACTCCGTCGTCTTCGGCGGCTTCAGCGCCGACAGCCTGCGCGCCCGAATCGACGACGCGGGCGCGAAGCTCGTCATCACGGCCGACGGCGGGTGGCGCAAGGGCAAGGTCTCCGCGCTCAAGCCCGCGGTCGACGCGGCGCTCGAGCCGCGCGGAGACCTACCGGCGCAAGACACCGTCACGAACGTGCTCGTCGTGCGCCGCGGAGAGAACGAGGTCGGCTGGGTCGAGGGTCGCGACATCTGGTGGCACGACGCCATGGCGGCCGCCGAGCCGGAGCACCAGCCGCTGGCCTTCCCCGCCGAGAACCCGCTCTTCATCCTCTACACGTCGGGGACGACGGGGAAGCCGAAGGGCATCCTGCACACCTCGGGCGGGTACCTCACGCAAGTCGCGTTCACTCACCGCAACGTCTTCGACCTGCGCCCCGAGTCGGACGTCTACTGGTGCACGGCCGACGTCGGGTGGGTCACGGGTCACAGTTACGTCGCGTACGGGCCGCTTGCAAATGGTGCGACGCAGGTCCTCTACGAGGGCACTCCGGACACCCCGCACTCCGGGCGCTGGTGGGAGATCATCGAGAAGTACCGCGTGACGATCCTCTACACGGCACCCACGGCCATCCGGTCCTTCATGAAGCTGGGTCGGCAGATTCCGGAGCGCTTCGACCTGTCGAGCCTCCGGCTGCTCGGATCCGTCGGCGAGCCGATCAACCCTGAGGCATGGCTCTGGTACCGGCACGTCATCGGCGCGGACAGGACGCCGATCGTCGACACGTGGTGGCAGACCGAGACGGGCGCCATCATGATCTCGGCCCTGCCGGGCGTGACGGAGGCGAAGCCGGGCAGCGCTCAGGTCCCCCTCCCGGGCATCTCGGTCGATGTCGTCGATGACGCGGGCACGTCCGTCGGCCAGGGCGATGGACTCCTCGTCGTGACGGAACCGTGGCCGTCGATGCTCCGCGGCATCTGGGGCGACGAGGAGCGTTTCCGAGAGACCTACTGGTCGACGTTCGGTGATCGGTACTTCGCAGGCGACGGCGCTCGAATCGACGAGGACGGCGACATCTGGCTGCTGGGTCGTGTGGACGACGTCATGAACGTCTCAGGGCACCGCCTCTCGACCGCGGAGATCGAGTCGGCGCTCGTCGCCCACCACTTCACAGCGGAAGCGGCCGTCGTGGGCGCCTCCGACGACACGACGGGGCAGGCCGTCGTCGCCTTCGTCATCATCAAGGAGAGCCAGAAGGCCGACGCCGAGGCGACCGACGTCGCGGCCGAACTCCGCTCGCACGTCGCGAAGCAGATCGGCGCGATCGCGCGTCCCCGTGACATCTACGTCGTCGCGGAGCTGCCGAAGACCCGCTCGGGGAAGATCATGCGGCGTCTCCTGCGCGATCTCGCCGAGGGCCGGGAGATCGGCGACACGACGACGCTCGCGGACACGCAGGTCATGAGGATCATCGGCGACAAGGTGGTGCGCTGACCGGCACGCGTCCTCAGACGACGACGGCGGGCTCCCGATCCGGGAGCCCGCCGTCGTGTCGTCGCTGCTGATCAGGCGAACGCGAGGATGACCTCGACCTCGACGGGCGAGTCGAGCGGCAGCACAGCCACGCCGACCGCCGATCGAGCGTGCACCCCGGCGTCGCCGAAGACCTCGCCGAGGAACTCGCTCGCGCCGTTGATGACGGCCGCTTGAGCCGTGAACGATGGATCGGACGCCACGAAGCCCGTGACCTTCACGACGGCCGTCACGCGATCGAGCGAACCGATCACGGAGCGCGCAGCGGCGAGCGCGTTGAGCGCGCACGTGCGGGCGTAGGTCTTCGCGTCGTCGGCGGAGACGAGCCCGTCGCCCTCGCCGACCTTGCCGGTCGCGGGCAGCTGGCCTCCCGACATCGGGAGCTGACCCGACGTGAAGACCAGATTGCCGTTCACCACGGCGGGGACGTAGGCGGCGAGCGGCGGCACGACCTCCGGCAGTTCCACGCCGAGTTCGGCGAGCCGATCGGTCACGGCTCCCATCAGGCGCTCACCACCGGGCGCTTGAAGTAGGCGACGAGGCCGCCCTCCGGGCCGTTCACGATCTGTACGAGCTCCCACCCGTCGCTCCCCCAGTTGTTGAGGATCGCGGTGGTGTTGTGGATCAGAAGCGGCGTGGTGATGTACTCCCAGCGCGTCATGGAGACTCCTTCGAGATGGGGTGTGCGGGTCTTTGACGAGGTACGACACCCCCGATCGCGTGCCGCTACCGGGCGCCCGTCTGCGCGCGTGATAGGGCGCATTTCCAGAATCGTCGCTTACCATCGATCCTATGCCTCATCAAAAACGTACGGCTAGAGGTGTGCTCGGGGGTCTCCTCGGCCTGGTCGGCCTCAGCGCCGCGGCCGGTATCCTCGTCACCGCCGCCGTGACCCCGGCCCTCGCCATCTCCGGCATGGGAGCGAGCAACACCATCAAGGTGTTCAACTCCCTGCCCGACTTCCTCGAGATCACGCCGCTCATGGAGAAGTCGACGGTGTACGTCTACGACACCGACGGCAAGACCCCTGTCCAACTCGCCCAGTTCTACGACCAGAACCGGCAGGAAGTGCAGTGGGATCAGATCTCGCAGTTCTTCAAGGACGCCGCGGTGGCCAAGGAGGACAACCGGTACTACGAGCATGGTGGTGTCGACATCATCGGTACGAGCCGCGCCGTGGTCTCGAACGCGCTCGGGCAGAACGTCCAGGGTGGGTCGTCGATCACCCAGCAGTACGTCAAGAACACTCTCGTCCAGCGCTGCGTGAGCGACGCCGAGTCGGTGGAGGAGGGCGAGAAGTGCGCGACCGCGTACACGACCGCCGACGGCTCAGACGGCATGGCCCGCAAGCTCAAGGAGATGCGGTACGCGATCGGCCTCGAGAAGAAGTACTCGAAGGACGAGATCCTCCGCGGGTACCTCAACATCGCCCACTTCGGCGGAGTGACCTACGGCGTCGAATCGGCGTCGCAGTACTACTTCGGCGTCTCGGCGAAGGACGCAAACCTCGTGCAGGCGGCCACGATCATCTCGATGGTCACGAACCCGAACACGTTGCGCATCGACCGCCCCGACAGCGAGACGAACGGCGCTGCGAATGGCTACGCCGAGACCCTCGCGGCCCGCAACGTCACGCTCGCCGCGATGCACACGTACGGGAAGATCACCGACGAGCAGTACAACGAGGCCAAGGAAGCCCCTATCGAGCCGCGGATCACGGAACCGCAGGCCGGTTGTGAGCCCTCCGGCGGAGCGGCGTTCTTCTGCGACTACGTGATCAACGAGATCAAGAACTCGCCGGCCTTCGGCGAGAACCCCGCCGATCGCCTCAACCTCCTGAAGCGTGGCGGACTCGACATCTACACGACCCTCGACATGACGGTGCAGCACGCCGCCGAGGAGTCGATCTACGGCAAGATGCCGACCTCCATCGACGGCATGAACGTCGCGGCCGCGGCCGTCACGGTCCAGCCCGGCACGGGCCGGATCCTCGCGATGTCGCAGAGCAAGAAGTTCAGCACCTCCCAAACGGGCGGCGACTTCACGCAGGTGAACTACAACACCGACAAGGACTACGGCGGATCCTCCGGCTTCCAGGCCGGCTCGTCGTGGAAGCTCTTCACCCTCGTCAACTGGCTCGAGAACGGCAACTCCGTCAACGCGAGCGTCAACGGACTCAAGCGGTCGTTCCAGATGTACGACTCGTGCGGCTTCGGCGGTGGAACGTGGGACCCGAAGAACGCCGGTGAAGGCGGCTACAAGGGTGGCAACATGACGGTGCGGGCCGCGACGGAGCGATCCGTCAACACGGCGTACGCCGCGATGGCGTCGCAACTCGACCTCTGCGAGATCAGCAAGACCGCCGAGGCGCTCGGTGCGCACCGAGCGGACGGGAAGCCCCTCCAGACGAACAACTCGTCGATCCTCGGAACGAACGAGGTGTCCCCGCTCACGATGGCCACGGCCTATGCGGCCATCGCGAACGGCGGCGTCCTGTGCACGCCCGTCGCGATCGACAAGATCGTCGACCCGGAGGGCACCGAGCTCGCCAAGCCCGAGAGCACGTGCTCGCAGGCGATCGACGAGGGCATCGCCGCGACCGCCGCGTACGCGCTCCAGGGCGTCATGACCCGCGGAACGGGAACCGCGTCGAACCCTTACGAGGCGCCGATCCTCGGCAAGACGGGAACCGCGGACGAATACCGTCACACCTGGATCGTCGACAGCACGACGAAGGTCACGACCGCCGTGTGGGTCGGCAACGTCGAGGGGTTCACGAGACTCAACCGCACGGTCATCAAGGGGACGAACGGGGGACAGCTCCGCCACGCCATCTCACGTCCGATCATGGACGCGGCGATCAACAAGTACGGCGGCGACGCCTTCCCGGCTCCGGACCCCGACCTCACCAAGGTCGTGACACGAGCGATCTCGGACGTCTCCGGCATGTCGGTCCAAGAGGCGACGGCGCAGCTCGAGGCCTCCGGTTTCGACGTGAACGTCGCCGACGGCGAGGTCCCCTCGTCCGTCGAAGCCGGCCGTGTGGCGCGGTCCGACCCCGCCGGCGGTGGGCGCGCGACGCTCGGCTCCACGATCACGCTCTACGTCAGCAACGGACAGGGAGTCGCGGTGCCCGACGTCATCGGTGATGAACCGGGCGACGCCAAACAGGAGCTCGAAGGCGCCGGTTTCGCGGTGGCCGTCGACGGCTCGTGCACGGCGGACGACGCACGCGTGACGAGTCAGAACCCCGGTGGCAACACCGACGGCGAGCCCGCCTCGACCGTGTCGATCGGTTGCGGTTGAGTTCGCGCCTTCCTCGCGGCGTCGTGGCGCCCGGCATCGTGCTGGGCGCCACAGTGCTGGCGGGGGCGCTCGCCTTCGCGTGGGGCTCGCTCGTCGAGCGGAAGATGTTCACGCTCCGCCGAGTGACCGTGCCTGTCCTGCCGGCGGGCTCGGAGCCGATCCGGGTGCTCCACCTCTCCGACCTGCACATGGCGCCGTGGCAACGGGACAAGCGGGCCTGGGTGCGGTCTCTCGCCCAGCTGCGACCCGACCTCGTCGTCGACACGGGTGACAACCTCGGCCACGAGGACGCGATTCCCGGCATCGAGGCGGCCTTCGCGGACTTCGCCGGCATCCCCGGTGTCTTCGTCAACGGCTCGAACGACTACCACGGGCCCCTTCGAAAGAACTGGCTCCGGTATCTCGTCCGCCACTCCGGGGGCGTCAAGGACACCCCCGCCGATCTCGACACGGCGCGACTCGAGCGGTTCTTCCGCGAGGGCCTCGGTTGGACCGGTCTCAACAACGACGTCGGTTCGCTCACCATCAAGGGCACCCGTCTCGACTTCTTCGGTGTCGACGACCCGCACATCGGGCGCGACCGCCTCGACCGGCTCACGGGTCTCATCGACTCGCGGCAGGACGAGGAGTCGCTCGACGACGACAGCGCCGGTTCGGAGCCGACGGTGACGATCGGTGTCGCGCACGCGCCGTATCGCCGCGTGCTGGCTTCCTTCGTCACGCACGGCGCGGAGCTCATCCTCGCGGGTCACACGCACGGCGGCCAGGTGTGCGTGCCGTTCTTCGGCGCCCTCGTCACCAATTGCGACATCCCCCGCCGTCAGGTGAAGGGCCTCAGCACGTGGCGTCACGCCTACCGGACGGCCTTCCTGCACGTCTCGGCGGGGCTCGGGACCTCGATCTATGCGCCCGTCCGCTTCGCGTGCCTCCCCGAGGCGACCCTGCTGACCCTCGTCCCCTCCGAGCGCTAGTCGGCCCCTCCTCCCCTCCTCCTCTGAAGATCCCCTGTGGGCACGATTACACGTGCCCACAGGGGTTTTCCTCTGTGGGAGAGACAGGGAACGACGAAGGCCCGGATCCTCGCTCTCGCGTGGATCCGGGCCCGGATGGTCGGGGTGACAGGATTTGAACCTGCGACCTCCTCGTCCCGAACGAGGCGCGCTACCAAGCTGCGCCACACCCCGATGGCCCGAAGGCCTCGTCCAGGATACCCGAGATTTTCGCCGCCCGAGACACTGCCATAATCGAGCGCATGGCGAGACGACTTCCGACGATCCTCCTGGCCGTCACGACGCTCGCGATCCTCGCCATGACACTGTGGCCGGATCCCCGGGGCGGAGACGGCACTCCCCTCGCCCGGGCGATCGTCGAGGCGCTGCACGCCGCCGGACTCCCTGAGGCGATCACCTTCGAGGCGATCGAGTTCACCGCGAACATCGTGATGTTCATCCCGTTCGGCCTCTTCCTCGCGCTCAGCGTGCCGCGGTGGATGTGGGCGTGGGCGATCGTGCTCGGACTCGCCTTCACGCTGCTCATCGAGTTCCTGCAGGGCGCATTCCTGCCCGAACGCTTCGCGACGACGTCCGACCTCGTCGCCAACACCGCGGGAGCACTCATCGGAGGCGCCCTGTCCCTCATCGTCCGCCGCCGTGAGCGGCGGCGCCCCGAGGTCACGTGAGCGGGCGGACGACCGCCATCCGCGTCCTCGCGACGCTCACCCTCACCGTCGTCTTCGTGATCGGCTACTGGCCCGTCCCCGTGGACCGGGGGATGCGCAGCGTGCTCGGGTCGATACTCGACCGACTCGCCGCAGCCGGGGCACCCGGCTGGGTCGACTACGCCCACCTCGAATTCGGCGCCAACATCGTGATGTTCGTGCCGCTCGGCGCCCTCATCGCGCTCGTGCTCCCCCGCTGGGAATGGTGGCTCGCCCCGATCATCGGGTTGGCCCTGTCGCTCGCGATCGAGTTCGGCCAGGCGATGCTGCTGCCGCAGCGTTTCGCGACCCCGCTCGACGTGCTCGCGAACACGGTGGGTGCGACGATCGGTGCACTCGTGGTCACGGCATTCCGGCTGGCCTCACGAGCCGCGGCTCGCCGCCGCACCGATCGGTGGCTGGAGGAGCGCGTCAGGCCGCGGGCGCGGGGTGGGCACCGATGACGTTGCCCGACTCCTCGAGGTAGCAATTGCCGCACAGCGACTCGTAGGTCACCTCTTCACCGTCGATGGCGACCTGATCGCCGTCGAAGACGAACCGGTCTCCGACCTTACGTCCGTTGAAGAGAGCCTTCCTGCCGCAGCGGCAGATCGTCTTGAGCTCCTCGATCGTGTGAGCGACCTCGAGGAGGCGCCTCGATCCCGGGAACGCCTCGGTGAGGAAATCCGTGCGGATCCCGTACGCGAGCACCGGTACGCCCTCGAGGAGCGCGACGCGCAGCAGACCGTCGACTTGCGTCCCCTCGAGGAACTGCGCTTCGTCGACGAGCAGACAGCTGATGTCGACACCGTCGCGTTCGAGCGATTCCTGGCGATGCCGTCGGAACTGCGCGAGCGTGTCCTCCGCCGGCTCGATGACGTAGTCGACCTCGCGCGTGACGCCGAGCCGCGATTGGATCGACCGGTCGCCCTTCGTGTCGACAGCGGGCTTCGTGAGCAGGACCCGCTGTCCCCGCTCCTCGTAGTTGTAGGCCGCCTGGAGGAGAGCGGTGCTCTTGCCCGAGTTCATCGCTCCGTAACGGAAGTACAGCTTCGCCATGGCTAGCGAGCGATTCCCAGTACCCGAGCCGTACGTGTGAGGACCTCGTCGGCGAGTTCCGGCTTGTCGTTGAGGGTCGTCCCGACCGTGGGGATCATCGTGCGCAGTGCCTCGTCCCACTCGTCGGCCTTGCCGGGGAAGCACGTGCGCAGGACGTCGAGCATGATCGGCACGGCCGTCGAGGCCCCCGGTGACGCCCCGAGGAGACCGGCGATCGTGCCGTCGCCCGCGGCGATCACCTCGGTGCCGAATTGCAGGACTCCGCCCTTCTTCGGGTCCTTCTTCATCACCTGCGCGCGCTGACCCGCGGTGATGAGCTCCCAGTCGGATCCGTCGGCCGTCGGCATGAACGCCCGCAGGGCCGCGACCTTCTTCTTCCGCGACGCGAGCAACTCGCCGATGAGGTAGGTGAGCAGGCTCGGGTTGTCGCGGGCGACCGACAGCATGGGGCCGAGGTTCTTCGGGCGCACCTGGGTCACGATGTCCAGGATGGAGCCGTTCTTGAGGAACTTGGGGCTGAATCCGGCGTACGGCCCGAAGAGCAGGCTCGGCTTGCCGTCGACGACGCGCGTGTCGAGGTGGGGAACGGACATGGGCGGAGCGCCCACCGCTGCCTGGCTGTAGACCTTCGCCTGGTGCTTCGCGACGATCGCGGGGTCGTCGGTACGCAGGAACTGACCGGAGATCGGGAAGACGCCGTAGCCGTCGATCTCGGGGATGCCGGCCTTCTGCAGAAGCTTGAGGGCCCAGCCACCGGCTCCGACGAACACGAAGCGCGCGTCCACGGCACCGGGGGCGCGCCCCACGGTGCGTCGGAATCCGATGTGCCACGTGCCGTCGCGGTTCTTCTTGAGCGTGCGCACCTCGTGATTGAGGCGGAGCTTCGCGCCGTTGTCGATCGCCGACGCGAAGAGCTGGCGCGTGAGGGCGCCGAAGTCGACGTCCGTCCCCGCCTCGACCCGCGTCGCGGCGAAGGGCACGCCCGAGCGCCGACCGGCCATGAGCAGAGGGGCCCACTTCGCGATGCGACGGCTGTCGTCCGAGAACTCGATACCGGCGAAGAGCGGCTGGTCCTTGAGCGCGTCGTAGCGGTTCCGCAAGTAGGTCACGTCGTGCTCACCCGTCACGAAGGTCATGTGCGGGACCGCGTTGATGAAGCTCGACGGCTGCGAGATGGCGCCCTTCTCCACGAGGTGGCTCCAGTACTGCCGGCTCTGCTGGAACTGCTCGTTGATGCCGATCGCCTTCGACGGGTCCACGGAGCCGTCCTTGCCCTCCGGCATGTAGTTGAGCTCGCACAGCGCCGCGTGACCCGTCCCCGCGTTGTTCCACGGGTTCGAGCTCTCCTGGGCGACATCGCCAAGGCGCTCGAAGATCTCGACGGTCCAGTCGGGCTCGAGCTCGGTAATGAGGGAAGCGAGTGTCGCGCTCATGATGCCGCCACCGATGAGGACGACATCCACCGGTTCAGGAGACGTCATGACCTCTAGTTTAGGTGGCGCGGACGAGCATCGAACCCGGCCGGGCAGCCGTCGCCGCACCACCGCGGCAGGCAGGACGCGTCGGGCGGACTCCAGCGGCCGGATGGGGCAATACACTGTCGAAGAGGCGGCCGGTGGGGGAGGATCGTGGGTGAAGTCCGAGGGCGTACTGCGCTCGTGTTCGCGAGCGTCTTCGTACCGGTGCTCGTCGTCGCGGCCGGATTCGTCTTCCTCGTGAACGCACAGATGAGCGGACCGTTCGACGCCCAGCGCATCTACGTCGATCCCGCCGGATCGGCGGCGACCGCTGTCGCGGCCGGCGAGGGCGACGCCGTCGTCGAACGCGTCGCCACGACGCCGACCGGGATCTGGCTCACGCCGGAGGAGCAGGGTCCCGGTGAGGTCGGCGGCTACGTACGTTCCATCGTGTCCGACGCCGCACGGACCGGGTCGGTGCCCGTCTTCGTCGTCTACGGCATCCCCAACCGCGACTGCGGAAACTTCTCCGCCGGAGGGCTCTCCCCCTCCGCCTACCCGGAGTGGGTCGCGGAGATCGCCGACTCACTGGGTGAGCAACACAGCGTCGTCATCGTCGAGCCGGACTCGCTCTCACTCGCGATCGAGTGCGAGGACGAGGACGAACAGGTCGCGCTCGTCCGCGACGCGGTGTCGACCCTCGCCGGGACCGACGCGTGGGTCTACGTCGACGGCGGACACTCGAACTGGCGGAGCGTCGACGACATGGCGGATCTCCTCGAAAGGGTCGGCGTCGACGGGATCAGGGGCTTCTCGACGAACGTCTCGAACTTCAACCCCACCGCAGACGAACGCGATTACGCGGAGGAGCTCAGCGGCCTCCTCGGCGGAGCGCACTACGTCATCGACACCTCCCGCAACGGAGCCGGCTCGAACGCCGACTGGTGCAACCCGTCCGGCCGGGCGCTCGGCGCCACGCCCCTCACCGAACCGACGAGCGGCGCGATGGACGCGAACCTCTGGATCAAGGCGCCAGGCGAGAGCGACGGTTCCTGCAACGGCGGACCCGCGGCGGGCGAGTGGTGGCCG
This sequence comes from Labedella phragmitis, assembly GCF_004078635.1. Classification (GTDB taxonomy): domain Bacteria; phylum Actinomycetota; class Actinomycetes; order Actinomycetales; family Microbacteriaceae; genus Labedella; species Labedella phragmitis. The sequence goes on along the minus strand of NZ_RZNB01000007.1, from coordinate 1,210 downwards.
GCGGGTCTCGCGGAACTCGCGCGCAACGCCGGCTGGTGATCCTCGGTCCTGCCGAACAGCGCGCCACGCCGACGGCGCCCCGGCCGAGGGGGGCATCCGAAGCGTCCGCGAGTTGCTACGATCGGCCCGATGGATGACACTGGCGAACGGCGCCTCGCCGTAATCATCGAAGACGACCCCGACATCCGGGGACTCCTCGAGACCGTACTCTCTCAAGCGGGATTCGAGACGGTGTCGGCTGACAACGGGATCGACGGTGTGGCAGCGGTGCGCCAGTTCTCCCCCGTCGTGACGACCCTCGACGTGAGCCTTCCCGGCATCGACGGGTTCGAGGCGGCCAAGCGCATCCGCGCATTCAGCAGCACCTACATCGTCATGCTCACGGCTCGTGACGAGGAGATCGACGCCCTCCAGGGACTCGAGGCCGGGGCGGACGACTACGTCACGAAGCCCTTCCGCCCGCGCGAACTGCGCGCTCGCATCGAGGCGATGCTGCGTCGACCCCGGCTCGCCGGCGGCGAGCCGGCCGTCGCTGACCCCGCTGCCACGAGCGGCCCCGTCGCCGCCCCCGTCTGGAGCGCGACCATGGACGCCGTCGCGCCCGCCGTCTCGGCGCGGGTACCAGCGGTCGCTCCCCCGGCCGACGCACCTTCCGCGCCGGCACCCGTTGCGTCGTCGAGCGACTCGCCCGACGAGGGTTGGCTCGAGCACAACGGCCTCCGCGTCAACGCCGAGATGCGGATCGCCGAGGTCGACGGCGTCGAGCTCGAACTGACGCGGAGCGAGTTCGACCTGGTCGCCGCGCTCATGGATTCGCGCCGCCGCGTGCGTTCGAAGGCCGACCTCGCGCTGCGCCTCCGCGGCGAGGACTACGTCACGACGTACTACGTGAACGATGCCGACAAGCGCGCCGTCGAGGTGCACATGGCCAATCTGCGCCGCAAGCTCGGCGACAACATCGCCGCACCCCGCTTCATCGAGACCGTTCGCGGCGTCGGCTACCGCCTCGCTGCCCTCAACTAGCGGCGCGTCCCGAACCACGGCCCGCCCGGCCCGACGACCCGACCACCCGGCGACCCCGCAAAACGACTCGAGCCCCTCGAGAGGCTCAGGGAGCTGAGGGGGTGCTCCCTGAACCCGTCGAAGGGCTCGAGTCGATGTTGGGTCGTCTGGGATTCGAGCCTCTCGAGAGGCCCAGGGAACTGAGGGG
>NZ_RZNB01000006.1 GCF_004078635.1 Labedella phragmitis | reverse complement strand
CGGTGACCCTCGCGGATCAGTCGCTCGTGTATGACGTGGCGGATCGTCATGTGGAGACGAACCTCGCGGACGGGACGTCGATTCGGTACACGCGTGATGCGTCGGATCGGATCGTGGAGCGTCGGGTGTCGAAGGCGAACACACCGGACGTCGTGACGCGGTTCGGGTTCGGCGGGGAGGGCGACTCCCCGGATCTGGTGCTGGATGGTGACGGTGCCGTGATCGAGCGGACGCTGCCCCTGCCTGGTGGTGTGCTCGCGTCGTTCCGTCCGGACGGGTCGGAGACGTGGTCATTCCCGAACCTGCACGGTGACATCGTCGTGACCACCGACGGCGCCGGGGCGTTCGCGGACAAGATCGAATCTTTCAGCGGGTACCAGATGGAGAGACTCGTCGTCGCGATCGCGAAGGACGCGGAACTCTGGTCGCGATCGGTCGTGCGCGACTCCGAATCGGAGGCGATGCACCTCGTCTTCCGCGACGCGGCCTCCGCGACGGCGGTCGCCGACGCCGCCTGGGCGATTCTCCAGGACGCCGACCGGCTGGGGGCCTTCCTGAGCCCGACGAAACGCACCTAGCCCTCCCCTCGCACGGGGACGCGCACGGCGGCGGTCCCCGTCGGTACTGTCGAGGGGACTCGGAACGGAGGGCGTGATGGCGGACACGGCCGCGACATCGGATCACGTCGCCCGCGCCGTCGCGCTGTTCGAGGCGCGCGACTGGGAGGCGCTCGCCGATGCCGCCCTGGCCCGGAACTGGTCGGAGGTTGAGCTCGCAGCGCTGGACTCGGCGATCGGCGACCACGAGAGCCTCGGCATCTGGGAACTGTGGGGCGAAGCCGAAGAGCGAGGCCGCGCCTTCTACGCGATGGGGTTCGTCGTCGCTCGAACCGGGCGTGCGGCGGACGCTGTCGAACTCTTCCTCACCGCAGGCACACTCGGCGAGTACTGCGACGTCGAGTTGGGGGAGGAGTACGCGGACCTCGGTGATTGGGCGTCGGCGGAAGCGTCCTATCGCCGGGCGTTGACGGCACGGCGCGACGAGTGGGAGTACTCGCGCGCGGCGTACCGACTCGGCGAGCACGCTCTCGAAATCGACGACCGAACCGACGCGGAGGTCGTCGCCCTTCTCGAAGCGGGCGTCGCCGAGGCGGACGAGGCCGTGGTCCTCCTCTCCCGACTCTACGAGCGCCGCGGCGATGTCGAGGCGGCTCGGCGCGTCCTCGAGGAAGCCTTCGCCAGCAATGATGACGTGCCGCTCGTCCTCGGCAACCTGCTGAGTGACGTCTTCGAGGAGTACCCGGCGGCTCAGCGGGCGTACGAGGAGGGGTTCGCGCGGGGCGACGCCTACTCGGCCTACAACCTCGCGATGATGCTCGAGCACGATTGTGACCGTCCCGAGGAAGTCGCGGAGTGGCTGCGGAAGGCGGCGCTCGGGGGAGACGAGGTGGCTCGTGCGCGGCTCAGCGCGCGCGGTGAGGGGAGCTGGGATGATGCGTTCCGCGAGGAGGACGGGGCGACATCTCCGGCGTGGATGCGTGCGCTGTACGATAACGCGCTGCTGCCGTACCTCCACGGCGACGTTCTTCCCGATGAGAACCGGCGACCCGTCTTCCGGATCGGTCCTACTCGAGCAGTCCCCCCGCCCGGCGTCATCGTGCGGGCCGGCCGTCTCGGTCTTCCGATCCTCATCGAACCGCACCCGGCGGGATTCGATCTTGCCTCGCTCGGCTCGCGCATCACCGCGATCCGTGACCTCACGATCGCCGACGCATCCGCTGTCACCGGCTGGGATGCGCTCGCGGAGGCGCGCGCTCTCGAGGAGATCGACCTGGCCGGCACGGACCCGCCCGCCGAGGTCGACGACGACGGCATGATGGAGCGGCTCGGATTGACCGAGATATGACGGTGAACCTGCAGCGCAGGATCGGTTACCGGCGCTCGAGCGCTACCGGTCAACCCCGGACGCCGGCGGGACGATTCTGCGAGGCTCGGATGACACGACCGACGACTCGAGGGAGCCAACATGATCGACCGCGACGCGCTCGCCGACATCGCCGCCGAGACCATCACCGCCGTCGACCCGGATGGGGCGGGTCGCTCGAGCGACGAGTATCGCGAGATCGCGGGCGGCCTCGCCGACCGTGTCCAGGCCGGGCTGTCGCAGCAGGAGCTCGTCGAGTGGTTGAACGGGGTTCTTCCGGGCGATGAGGCCACGCGCGACGCCGATGCGCAGACGATCGCGAGCGCGGTCGTCGAGCAGCTCGGTGATGTCTCCACGTCGCCGCTGCTCGAGCAACCGGGCGACCCGGAGGATGCCGACGGGCCCGCTCAGCCCGCCTAGCCGCAGCGCGACGGGCCGCCGTTCGGGGGTGTCGGAGGCTCGTGCTTCACTGATCGCATGGGGCCGAGAGAGATCCACGAGACGTTCGCCGCGGGGCTCGACGAGAGCGTCTGGACGCCGTCGTATCTGCCCGCGTGGAGCAGCGCCTCTGAGGCGGCCGCGACGTGGACGGTCGGCGATGAGGGGCTCCGCTTGTCCCTTCCGCCGGAGCACCCGTTGTGGTGCCCGGACCTCCACGAGGGCGCGCTCCGCGTCTCGGGAGTGCAGAGCGGCAACTGGTCGGGCCCGGTCGGAAGCATGCAGGGTCAACAGCCGTTCCGAGACGGGCTCGTGGTGCGCGAGCAGCAGGCACCATGCTGGGGTTTCACGCCGCATCATGGACGCGTCGAGGTCGAGTGTCGGGCCACGGTCGGTCCTCGATCGATGTTCTCGGCGTGGATGGTGGGCGTCGAGGATGTGCCAGAGCGGTCGGGCGAGATCTGTCTCGTCGAGGTCTTCGGTGACACGATCGGCGTCGACGACGTCGGGCGCGCGTATGCCGATGTCGGCTCGGGCATCCACCCGTTCCGCGACCGCGCCCTCCGCGAGGAGTTCGCCGCCCGGCGCACCTCGATCGACGTCGCCGACTGGCACCGGTACGCCGTGGAGTGGTCCCGGCACGGGGTGCGGTTCTTCATCGATGACGAGCTCGCCCATGAGACCGCCCAGTCTCCCGACTACCCGATGCAGCTCATCCTCGCGGTGTTCGACTTCCCCGACCGCGGTCCGGCGGACGCGGTCGTGCCGGAGCTCGTGGTGCGGAGAGTGCGGGGAACGGCGCTCGAGCGATAGCAACCGGGCGCGAAAGGCCCATCGCTCAGCCGTATCCTGACAGGACGGGCACCCGCAGGTCGGCGCTGCCAGGAGTCCTTGAGGAGAGATCGCGAGTGAGTGACGAGGTGGCGGCCATGGGCGACGATCCCCCCGAACCTCTGAAGCGCGACAGGGATGCCGTCCGAGCTGCGGGACGCGCGGGGAGTGTCGGCCGAGGGATCCGCTCGATCCCAGGTCTGATCGCGAGTGTGGCGCTCGAAGTCATCGGCGAGATCGTGTTCGCGGCCCTCATCGCCCTGGTGTCGCACCTCGTCTACGGCGAGGTGCGGTGGTTGTTCGTCGCGGCGGTGTGGCTCGCGGTGAACGGGGTGCTGCTCCTGCTGGCTGCTGTCGTGTGGTTGCGTGGTCGTCGACGACGGTGACGCGATCGCCGGGTATCCGGAGGGGGATTGCGTCCGGTTCTGATCCGGACGCTGACCGGGATTTTCTCCCGCTGATGAGCGGAGAGCGAATGTCGGTGGTGTGGTGTTCACTGTTCCCATGACGAACTTCCGGCACGTGCTCGCGGCGATGGGCGCCGACGTGCGTGTCGCGCTCGGCGAGGTGTCGGTGGGAGCTGCATCCACTCATGACCTCATCGAGTCCGTCCGCGAGCTCGAAGCGATCGGGCGCCTGCTCGATGGCGCCCGGCTCGAGCACGCGGCGGAAGTCGACCGGCGTGCCGCCGTCGACCACGATCTTGTCGTCGCGCTCGGCGACCGGAGCGCCATCGACTCCGTCGCGCGACTCGCGGGCATCTCGGAGAGCTCCGCCAAGCGGCGCATCAGCCTGGGGCGGTCGCTCGCCTCGTCCGTATCGTTCTCGGGTCAGACGCTCCCGCCGCGATTCGAGTCGGTCGCCGCGGCTGTGTGCGACGGCCGTCTCGGCATCGAGGCAGCGGGACTCATCGTGACCCAACTCTCGAAGGTGTCCCCCCGCGTCGACGACGCGGTGTTGCACGCCGCCGAAGCGTCCCTCGTCGAGCTCGCGATGGGAGACGGCGTGACACCGCCGCTCGCCGTCGACCTCGTCGCCGATCAGGTCGCGGTCTTCGTCGCGCGGATCGACCCCGACGGAGTCCGACCCCGCGAGGAACGTGCTCGTCAGAACCGCGCCCTTCGGTTCGGCCGCGTGACCGCCGACGGCCTCACGACCGTCACGGGCGCCCTCATGCCCGTGGTCGCGGCTCAACTGCGACGGCTGTGCGACGCGCACATCCGAGCGGCCGGGCCACAGTTCGTCGACCCTTCCGGTCTCAGCGAGGCGGAAAGCGAGCAACTGGATAGAGAAGCGGCGGCCGACCGCGCCGACACTCGCGACCGTGCGCAGAAACGACACGACGTGTTCGGTTCCATCCTCGATGCCGCCGCTCGGGTCGCCGACGCACCACACCTCGCCGGAGCGCCGCCCGCCGTGATCATCACCGTTGCAGCGACGGTGCTCGAGCAGGGCCGTGGTGCCGGCTACCTCGACGGCACCACGACGCCCGTGTCGGCGGAGACCGTCGAAAGCCTGGCCGACACGGCGGGCTTTCAGCCCGTTACGCTGACCCCGGCCGGCGCAATCCTCTCCCTGGGCTCTGTTCAGCGCTGCTTCACGCCGATGCAGCGGCGAGCGATCATCGCGCGAGACGGTGGCTGCATCATTCCCGGCTGCTCCATCCCCGCGGGATGGAGCGAAGTACACCACGTCATCCCTCACCGCGATGGCGGCGCGACCCACGTCGACAACGGCACAAGTTTGGAATACACCCCCGCGTCATAGCGCCGCATCGCTCACGACTTCGACATACTTTGCGTAAGGCGACGCAAAGGGGCCAGATGACTAATCACGCCGAAACACCAAAAGGGCACGACGAGGATGGAAATGAGCGTCCCGGTTTTCGGGCTTTCGAGACACGCGACGACCTCTCGAAGTACGGCAGCAACGCGCTGCTTCTCTTCCTAGCCCAAATGCGACTAGGGATCGACGACATCGAGGCATTCGCTGCCAATGCGCTCACCGACCACAGCAACGACAAGAAGTCGGATTTGGTCGCCGTCGTGAACGACGGTTCAAGAATCGTCGTCGCGCAAGGGTACTTCTCAAAGACGGCAAAACCGGCGGCGCCTGATAACAAAGCCGCGGATGCGAACACGGCCGTCAGTTGGCTCATCTCGGGACCATTGGAAACGGTTCCCGACACATTGCGCGGGGCCGCAGAAGAAGTTCGGGCCGCGCTTTTGGCGGGTACGGTCAGCGAGTTAGAGATCTGGTACTCCCACAACCTGCCCGAGTCAGTGAACGTGCAGCGGGAACTCGATCAAGCGGCGCGCACAGCGGATGCTCTCATCAAGCGCGAGTTCCCGGAAGCGGACGTTGACGTAACCTCCACGGAGTATGGGATCACCGCACTCGAAGCCGAATACGCACGAACTCAGGCGCCTATCTTGGTCGCCGACGAGGTCACTCTTGATGTGCCAGGCGGGTTCGAGCTCAAGGCGGATGGATGGAGCGCATTCTCAACTGCGGTAAGCGCCGCTGCGCTTAGGGCCCTTTGGTCAACGCACACCACCGACCTCATGTCGCCTAACATTCGCGACTACCTCGGGATGGTGCGGTCCGTTGGCAACATCAATTTTGGAATCAAGGAAACCGCGAAGTCGGAGCCTGAGAATTTCGCGATCTTCAATAACGGCATCACGATCTTGGTCAACGACTACGAGCTCGACGAGGCTACTTCGAAATTGACGGTGCACGGAGTGGGCATCGTCAACGGCGGTCAAACTACTGGCGCAATAGGCGAGTTGTCCGCGTCGGAAGCTTCACGCCTCGACGAGGCAATGGTCATGGCTCGATTCGTGAAGTGCACTGATCCATCAGTTCTGCAGAACATAGTTCGGTACAACAACACCCAGAACAAGGTCGAGGCAACGGACTTTAGAAGCAAGGATCCGATCCAGGAACGTCTGAGGAACGAGTTCTCAAAGGTCCCGGATGCCGAATACAGAGGCGGGCGCCGCGGAGGTGCAAGCGACGCGATCGTTCGGCGTCGCGGGCTGCTTCCTGACTCTTCAGTTGCACAGTCACTCGCGGCTTTCCATGGACGACCGAATCTCGCGTACAACGAGACGCGGGCGATCTGGGATAACGACGCCACATACGCCAGCGTCTTCCGCGACACAGTCGGTGCGCGACACATCGTCTTCGTATTTGGACTCCTCCGCGCGGTCGATCAGGCCAAACAGACCATCATGGCTATCCCTGAAGCAGGTCGCACGGACGCGCAAAAGCGACACGCCGAGTTTTTTCGGGCCCGCGGCTCGAACCTCCTGTTCGTGGCGGCGGTCGGCGCATGCGTGGAGACCCTCCTCGGACGCCCGGTCACCGATCGAACCCAACTGAAATTCAAGAAGAATCTGTCGCCCGCCGAGGCGACAGTGGCCTGGCAGCCGCTAGTAGACACCCTGCTGTCCTTCTCGAAGAACCTCGCCCCTGCTACGGACCAGGGCTTGAAATCTCAGGACAAGGTTGCGAGGGCGCTTGAGGACTTCGCGGCGATGGTGGAGGCGACCCGATCGGCAAATCCTGTTCCCTTTGACGCCATCGCCAGCAGTACTCTGCCTGCCGCTACAACCCCGGGCGCGGCGTAGCCGCGCGCTTGACTTGAATGAGCAACATAACTCGTAGGACCGGTAGCGCTCCGAGGGCAAGGAATCGCGCGCCGTCGGCGCGCGATTCCGCGGCAGCCCCTATCGGGGGTATTCCGCGTCGGAGTGCCAGGTCGTCATGATGGTGGGGCAAGGGCCGTTCTCGGACGAGCCGCGGAGTAAACGGGTGCCTCCCAGGAGCCCGCCGCACTAACTAATTTGTAGAGGGACCCTACTGGGAGGGGTTGAGCGATCGCACGGCCTGCGACCCGTCGCTCACTGGGCAGCACTTATGGATTTGGCCTCCATATTCCGCTGCGTCCAGGTAGGCCCTCTTGTCTCACTCATCTCCCTCGCTCAACCCACTTTTCCGACCTGACTCGGGATGGCGTTTCCGTCTGTATCCCGATGCCGCCGAGGGCGGCGGGTCGTTCCAATCCTCCGTCCGGCGCACACCGGCGTATGTCGCGTGGGGGAGCGCACGCGATCCTGACCGCGCGGCCGCTGAGGCGGGCCGAAGGGCCCGTGCGACCCTTCGACGCTACTGTGCCGCCAATCGCCTCAACCGACTCGGGACACTCACATATGCAGGTGCCGGATGCCACGATCCGGCCGAGCTGCGCGAACACCTAGGGCGCTTCTTTCGAAACCTCCGCGATGGGCTTGGCGGTAAGCCGCTTCCGTATGTCTGGGTGCCGGAGTGGCATCACACGGATCATGGGCTTCACGCTCATTTCGCGGTCGGCCGTTTCGTCAAGAAGTCTCTGATCAAGTCGGCGTGGGGTCACGGGTTCATCGATATCAAGCTGCTCGGTGACCTCCCGGTAGGGTCGGGCAGCCTCTCGGAAGCGCGGGTCGCGGCTCGTTACTTGTCGAAGTACGTCGCGAAGACTTTCACTGACCCGACGACGCGAGTCCTCGGCCTGCATCGTTACGACGTTGCTCAAGGGTTCCAGCCTCGATCGGTCGGCTTCGCAGGCCGCTCGTCCGGGGACGTCATGACACAGGCCGCGACGGCTTACGGGAGTATCCCATCAGAAGTGTGGTCCTCAGCAGACACCGAAGGGTGGCATGCTCCGCCCGCGATCTGGGCGCAGTGGGGCCGTTGATCGTGGGCTGGGATCGTGAACTCGTGCGGCGATGGGTGGAGGAGTCGTGTGCTGCTCAGGGTGTGCCGGTGGCTGTGACTGATGCTGCGGTGGTTGACCGTCTTGGAGTGCTGTTGAGAGGGGCGGGCGTTCCGGCGACGGCCCGGAGGGTCGAGCGGAACGCCGCCCTCTCACAGCTTCCAAACGGGGGCCACGCGGGAGGGGTCTAGCGTTCGGGCGCCTGGGGTTCCGGCGTTGATCGTCGCGTAGTCCAAGACCGCTCGAACGATTGCTGCTTGTCTGTCGAGGTTCAGGGTGTCCCAGGCTGCCGCCAGCTCAGAGCCTCGCCCAACGAGCCCGCTCAGAGTGTCGGTTCCGCGCAATAGAGCTATCTGTCGTCGGGCTGCTTCGAGACGTGCTTCGAGCGTCTTTCGCGCTCGCGACCAATCGGCCCGGGAGATCTCTCCTTCGGTCCACATGTCGGTGAGCTCGTTCATCTTGTCCTCGACCGCTCGGCTCTCGTCGACGAGGATCTGATACTTGTCGTCGTGCTGCTCTCGACCCGTCAGCGTGTCCGCCATCTGCGGGGTGTCGAGTCGGAGAAGCACCGCGTCGGCAATGAGCCCTTCGACCGGTGGAGCGACGACCGTCAGCCGCCCGCACCCGCCGTGATCCGGACCCGAGAGGCAGACGTACCGGCGGCGGTCCTCGCGAGAGGAGCTGAACAGCGTGTGTCCGCACTTCCCGCACTTCAACAAACCGGACAACAAGTAGCGGCGCGGAGCACGGCGTCCCGACGCTTGACGACTTGCAAAGGTCAAGAGGATACGTTCGCGCTGCTCCGGAGAGATGATGGCCGGCCACGCCGCCGCACCGACGACTTGACCTCGGTGCTCGCGGAGGCCGGCGATGCGTCCTGATCGTAGAATCCCGCGAACGGTCGTTGTCCGCCAATCCGTGCCGCCAGCGGTCGTCGGCACGTCGCTCGCGTTCATCCACGCCGCCAATGAACGGACGGACTCGCCCGCCAGGAATCGCTCGGCGAGTGATCGGACGATCTGTGCCTCAGCTTCTCTGACGGTCATGCGGTCGTCCTCGAATCCGAACGGACGTTGCGCGCCTCCGTTGGGGAGACCCAGTTCGACGTTCTCTGCGATCTTCCGTCTGATACGCGCCGACTTGCGGTCCGACTCATTGGCCGCGACCGCCGCCGTGATGCGCGCGATCAACATCCCGTTGTCATTACCGAACGCAATATCCGACGTGACGGTGACGAGCTGCTCAACACCCGCACGGTCGCACAGCTCGACGAACTGCTCCCACTCGATCGGACGCCGCGTCAAACGATCCTGGTGGTACGCGATCACCGCGTCACGAGAACCGGACTCGATGTCCGCCAGCATCCGCTCATATGCGGGCCTCGCTTTGCCGCGAAAGGCCGACGTGTCATTGTCGACATACTCTTCGGCGACCGTCCAACCCCGCTCGGCCGCGAGCTTGCGACAGTCCTTCAACTGGCGCTGGACGCCCAGCCCCTCGCCTGTTTGATCGGACGAGATGCGAGCGTAGATTGCAGCCTTCGTGACCTTCTTCACGGGGGTCATATTACGGACGTGTCAGTAACGGCGTGCTTCTCTGCTGGTGGCATCATCGGATCATCGATTCCGGGCCCTGGCGGCTGCAGATGCAACGCGGAGTGCCTCACGTCCGCGGGCCCGGCCATCACAACTGGACCGTCGCGACCAAACGACGCACCATGATCACCGAACTCCGTGCGCCATCTCGTCGGTGGCGTGCCTCAGACGGACCGGAGCTCCGGAAGTCGGGATGACGAGAACTTCGGAAGTCGGGATGGAGTCATGGTCGTGCTCGGGACTTACGAGATTCCGACACGGCTCGACCCTGCCGGAATTCTGGCGCTGCGGCTGTGGCGGCTGCGGCGGCTGCGGCTGCGGCTCGGGTGGCCGCAGCCGAGATCAGCGTCGCCGAGTGGTTCCCGGCTCAGTCGAGGGTGGGGACCGACGCGAGCAGGCGTCGCGTGTAAGCGTGCTGCGGAGCGGCGAGCACCGTGTCGGTCGCGCCCTGCTCCACGACCTCGCCCTCCGTCATGACGACGACCCGGTCGCACAACCGGGCGACCACGCCGATGTCGTGGGAGACGAGGACGAGGGTGAAGCCGAGGTCCTGCTTGAGCGTGCCGACGAGGTCGAGGATCGACGCGCGCACCGTGACGTCGAGGGCGCTGAGCGGCTCGTCGCCCACGAGGAGCTTCGGCCGGTGCACGAGCGCCCGAGCGATCGCGACCCGCTGACGTTGACCACCCGACAGCTCGTGCGGGTAGCGGTCGCCGAACTCGGGACCGAGGCCCAGAAGCCGGAGCATCTCGCGCACTCGGCCGCGCCGGTCGCCGTCGACGCCGAGGGCGACGAGAGGCTCGGCGACGATCCGTCCGACCGTCATGCGGGGGTCGAGCGACGCGTACGGGTCCTGAAACACCACACCCACCTCGCGGCGCAGCCACCGTAAGGAGGCGTCCGAACGACCCGAGACGACCTGCCCGTCGAACAGCACCTCGCCCGAGGTCGGGGTGTCGAGGGCGGTGAGGAGCCGCACGAGCGTCGACTTGCCGGAGCCCGACTCGCCGATGACACCGAGGGCCTCGCCGGACTGCACGGCGAGCGTCGTGGGTGCGAGGGCGTGCGTGACCGCCGGGCGCGTGAAGAGATTCGCGCGCGGCAGCGTGTAGTCACGCGAGACGCCACGCAGCTCGACGAGGGGAGTGCCCGGCGTGACGCGTGGGGAGGCCGGAGTGGTGCTCATCGCGAGCCCTCCTCGTCCGTCGGAGCATCATCGAGCACGGGTATCCCTGATGTTCCGGGCATGTCGGGCGCCCCGGGCATGTCGGGTATCTCGGGCTCTCCGGGCGCCGTCGGTGCCCGGGGCGCTCCGGGCGCTCCGGGCGTCGTGGGCATTCCGGGCGTCCCGCGCTCTCCGGGCGTTTCGGCTGCGTCGGGAGCGCCTGCCGTCGCCGACCAGCTCGTCGCGCGCGCCGACGCGACGAGCCGGCGCACGAGCTCCGTGCGGGGCCGGTGAACGAGGTCGTCGACGGTGCCGTCCTCGACGATCGCGCCGTTCTGCAGCACGACCGCGCGATCGGCGATACGGCGCAGCACTGCGAGATCGTGCGTGATGAAGAGCAGGCCCGTGCCGAGCTCGCCGACGAGGCGATCGAACAGGTCGAGGATCTCCGCCTGGATCGTCACGTCGAGGGCCGTTGTCGGTTCGTCTGCGATGAGCAGCCGAGGGCTTCCGGCGAGAGCGAGAGCGATCGCCGCGCGCTGCAGCTGTCCGCCCGACACCTGGTGGGGATACCGGCGCACGATGGCCTGCGGATCGGGCAGGCGCACGAGCCGTGCGAGTTCGACGGCGCGAGCGGCGGCCTCCGTGCGGGAGACGCCCGCGAACCGCCGGACGGGGTCGGCGAGCTGACGGCCGATCGATCGGATCGGGTTGAACGACGACCGCGGCTCCTGGAACACGATGCCGACGCGGCTGCCGCGCAATCGCGCGACGTCGCGGTCGCTCGCACCGACGACCTCCTCGCCGTCGACGCGGATGCTGCCGGTGGCAACGGCGCCGTCGGGCAGCAGGCCGAGGATCGCGAGGGCGGTGAGCGACTTGCCCGACCCGGACTCGCCGATGAGGCCGACGCGCTCGCCGTCCTCCACGCGGAAGCTGATGCCATCGACGACGGCGCGCCCGTCGATCACGACCCGGAGATCCCTCACCTCGAGGCTCATGCGGTCACCACCGGAGCGCGAGTGAGCCGCGGATCGGTCACGTCACGGATGGCGTCGCCGAGGAGGTTGAACGCGAGCACCGTGAGGGTGATGGCGAGACCGGGCCACAGCACCGACCACGGATGGATGCCGATGTACGACTGCAGTTCGGCGAGCATCCGGCCCCAGGACGGCGTGTTCGACGGCGCGCCGTACCCGAGGTAGGAGAGTCCGGCCTCGGCGAGGATCGCGACCGCCATCGCCCACGACAACTGCACGATGAACACGGGCGCGACGTTCGGCAGCAGGTGCGTCGTGAGGTTGCGGACGGGACCCCGGCCCGCCGCGCGGCCGGCGAGGACGAAGTCGGCCCGTCGGACGCGTCGTAGTTCCGGCCGTGACACCCGACCGATGTTGACGCCGAACGAGAAGCCGACGGCGAGAACGACGACGAGCAGAGACCCGCCGAAGGCCGACGCGAGCATCATCGCGATGAGCAGCGTCGGGAACGCGATGAGCACGTCGACGAGCACCGCGACCCCCTCCCGGAGCCACCGAGCGGTGAGGGCACCGAGCGCGGCGAGACCGATGCCCACGACCGCCGCCACGAGAGCGCTCCCGACGGCCACCCCGACCGTGACACGCGCGCCGACGAGCAGCACGCTGAAGATGTCGCGGCCGATGTTGTCCGTCCCGAGCAGGTGCTCGAACGACGGAGCCAACCACTGGTCGTAGGGGTTCGCGCGCTGCGGGTCGTACGGCGTCCACACGTACGACAGCGCGGCGCCCGCGAGCAGCAGCACGATCACGGTGCTGCCGTAGATGGCCGAGGGGTGCCGGACGAAGGCCGCGAGCCAGCGCGGCGAGCGACGGGGCCTCCGCGGCACAGCCTCCAGCCGCGGCGGGTTCTGCTCACTCATGTCGTCTCCCGCTGTCGCGGATCGATCAGCCGCGCGAGGACGTCGATGAGCGCGCCGATCACGAGCACGATCGCGGTGAAGACGAAGACGGCACCCTGCACCATCTCGAGGTCGCGGTTGCCGACGTTCGTGACGAGCAGCCGACCGACGCCCGGGAGCGTGAAGAGCTGCTCCACGATGACGGCGCCGACGAGCAGTCCGGCGACCTGGAGCGCGAGGACCGAGACGACGGAGAGCGCCACGTTGGGAAGTCCGTGCGTGAGGAGCGCGCGCCGCCGCGTGAGTCCCGTGGCCGCGGCCGTGCGCACGTAGTCCTGGCCGGTCGCCTCGAGAGTCGCGGAACGCACGAACCGGAGCAGGACGGAGCCCTCGACCACGCCGATCGTGAGCGCCGGGAGCAGCAGCGAGCGGATCGCGTCACCCGGTTCCTCCCAGCCGTCGCGCGGGAATCCCTGCGGCGGCAGCCAGCCCAGCCACACGGCGAAGACGATCACGAGGATCATGCCGGCCCACACGACGGGAACGGCCGCGAGGGCCTGCGCCGTCACGGCGAACGCGGTGCCGGCGGCCGTGTTGCGCCGGAGCGCTGCGAGCACGCCGAACGGCACGCTCACGAGCAGGGCGATCACGAGGGCGAGCAGCGCGAGCGGCACCGTGACGGTCGCCTTCTCGGCGAGCTCCTCCACGACGGGGGTCCCGGTGACGAGCGAGGTGCCGAGGTCGCCGCGCAGGATCCCGCCGATCCAGTCGAGGTACTGGAGCGGCAGCGGCACGTTCAGCCCGAGCTGCTCCCGGATCTCCGCGACCTGTTCGGGCGTGCCCTGCGTACCCGCGATGATCTGGGCGACATCGCCCGGCAGCACGCGGAGGGTGAAGAAGATCAGTGCGCTCGCGATCACGAGACCGACGACGAGCAGCACCACGCGGGTGAGGACGAACCGGATCACCGAGGTGGTGCGCTTCCGGTGGCGCGGACGGTCACGTCGCTACTCGACCGCGAGTTCGCCCAGGTCGAGTCGTGCGTTGGGGGAGTCCGTCGGGAAGCCCGTGATCCCGTCGGCGATGGCCGTGAGCGCCGTGGCGTTGTAGAGCACGTCTCCGGCGTGGTCCTCGGCGACGATACGTGCGGCCTCGGCGAGCAGAGCGGATGCCTGCTCCTCGTCCGTTGCGGCGATCGACTCCTGGAAGAGCGACTGCACCTCCGGGTTGTCATAGCCGAAATAGTATTCCGGGTCGGCCCAGTTGCCGAAGTCGCGCGCCTCGAGGTGGTCGACGTAGCTGAGGTCGAAGTCCTTGTTCGTGTAGACGTCCTCGAGCCACGCGCCGAACTCGACCGACTCGACGTCGAGCGTCACGCCGACGTCCTTGAACTGCGACACGAGCAGGTTCGAGACGGTCGTCGCGTAGATGTTCGGGATCGTGAGCGTCAGCTCGAGGTCGCTCTGGCCCGCCTCGGCGAGGAGAGCCCTCGCGCGGTCCGGGTCGAACGGACGCACGTCGGTGAGGTCCTCGAAACCGGGGTCGAGCTCCGGGATCGGGCCGCCCTGCTCGATTCCCGCGCCGCCGATGGCGGCGATGATCGCCTCGTGGTCGATCGCGAGGCGGAGCGCCTCGCGCACGCGCACGTCGTCGAGCGGTGCGCGCTGGTTGTTGAAGGCGAGCGTGTACTTGTCGGTCGTGCGGCCCTCGGTGATCGTGAGCTCGTCGACGGCCTCGACCTGATCGCGCAGGTTCGCGTCGACCGGCGTGAGCACGTCGATGTCGCCCGCGACGATGGCGTTGACGCCGGCGGTCGCGTCGGGGATGTACTCGAAGACCACCTCGGAGACGTGAGCGGACTCGCCCCAGTAGTCGTCGAAGCGCGCGAGCGAGATGCTCGAACCCTGACGCCAGCGGTCGAGCGTGTACGGGCCGGTGCCGTTCGCGGCGGTCGACAGGTCGGTGTCGTCGGCCTCCTCGAAGACGAGCCCGCCGCGACCGGTGAGGTTCCAGAGGAAGTTCGAGTCGGGGGCCGACAGCGTGATGACGACGGTGTCGTCGCCCTCGGCCGCGATCGTTGCGACGTTCTCGAAGATCGCGTGGTCGACGAGGGCGTCGTCGTCCTTCACACCCGTGAGCGACCAGACGACGTCGTCGACCGTGAGCTCGTTGCCCGAGTGGAACGTGACGCCGTCATTGAGCGTGAACGTGTAGGTGAGGCCGTCGTCGCTGACCTCATGGCTCGCCGCGAGAGTGTCCACGATCTCGCCGTCGGCGGTACGCGACACGAGTCCTTCGTAGACGTTGTCGATGAGGACCTGCTCGAGGGCGGCGCCCGACGTACGACGGATGTCGAGATCCGTGGGTTCGAGGACGAGTCCGACCGTCACCGAGGAGTCGTCGCCGCCCGTCGGGTCGGTGTCGTTGCCCGAGGTGCACGAGGTGAGGGCGAGGGCCGCGACGAGCGCGAGCCCGACCACGGCGTTCCGGCGGAAGCGGGACATGACGGACGAGTTCCTTTCGACGTGCTGCAGGCCGGGGAAAAGCGTACCCGGCATCGGGTCACGCGCTGTGCGTGTCGGAGGACGAGGGGGACGGCGGGGAATCCGTGGTCCCGGTGGAGCGGTTCAGCGCCGACGCGATCGCCTCGGCGAGGGCGATCGGAGCGTCCTCCTGCAGGTTGTGCCTGCCCTCGATCGTCACCGAACGAGAACCCGGGACACGCGCGAGGAATTCCTCCTCGAGATCGTCCGTGAGGAAACCGCACGACGCGCGGACGAGGAGCACGGGGACGGTGAGGCGCTCGAACGCCGACCAGAGCCCGGACGTGTCCGCGTCGAAGAGGGGAGCGGCGCCGCCCCGCAGATTCGCGAGGTGGTGGCGGAAGATGAAACCGCCCTCGACGGGCTTCGAGTTGAGGAACACTCCGCGCGCGAGAGCGTCCCGGTCGGAGCCGATGCCGAAGGCGACGGCGCGATCGACGATCTCCTCCCGTGAGGCATAGACGTCGGGTCCGTCGAGGAAGTCGCGGACCGCTGCAGCACCCGTCGACGTGTCGACGCTCGGCGTGATGTCCACGACGACGAGGCCGCACACGGTGCCGGGGTTCGTTGAGGCGAGAGCGGCTGCGGTGAGCCCGCCGAGGGATTGCCCGACGACGAGCTGGCAATCGGCACCCACGTGCTCGAGCACCGAGAACACGGCTGATGCGTTCGTCTCGGCCCGGTAGTCGAGGTCGTCGCGCCAGTCGGAGTGCCCGTGCCCGGGGAGGTCGATCGCGAGCGCGGGGCGCCCGAGGGCGAGCGCCGTCGCGTCCCAGGTGTGGGCGTTGAGACCCGCACCGTGCAGGAAGGTGACCTCGGGGCCGCCCGTTCCCCATTCGATCGCACTCACGGTGCGACCGTCCCGATCGGTGACGTGCGCCCGGCGGTGAGGCGGGACGGACGCGGCGACGGGCTCGTCGACGGGACCGCCTCGAGCCGCCGAGACGGCGGCGGCCTGCTCCGGCAGGTAGCGGAACTCGTCGGTCGTGTCGACGTCGCTCATCGGGGTCTCCTTGATTTCCGTACTCGGTACAGTCTGGTGCATCGGTCGAGTCCGGCGATCCATCGCGACCGGATCGTGACGATCGGTGACGCCGGTGCCTGGGCGACCCCTGACAGGCATGCTGCGGTGAGGTTAGGCATGCCTATACTTGAGCTGTTATGTCGACCCCCTCTCGCGAGTCCTTCCGGCGCCGCTCGTCCGCAGCGGAGAGCCGCCGTCTCGCTCCCTTCCTGCTCGCATGCGACGAGTCCGCGATCGCGGAACTCGAGGCGATGATCGCCACCCTCCCGCTGTGCGCGAGCGGTCGCGTCTTCATCGAGGTGGCATCCGTCGACGACATCGGCATCGTCTCGGTGCCCTCGCGCATGACCGTCACATGGTTGGCGCGATCGTCGCGATCGGGTGCTCCCGGATCGGGCGCTGCGTGCGCTCGAGGCGAGGCGCTCTCCCGCGCCGTCCGCGCGTGGGCCGACGAGATGCTGTGCGACGCTCCCGAGAGCCGCGCCGGCGAAGTGCAGGTCTGGCTCGGCGGCGACTACCGCGGCGTGGCTCCCGTTTTCGAGCACCTCGTGCACACGCGCAACGTCGACGCCGACCGCGTCACGGCACCCGCGAGCTACCGCTTGTCCTGAGGTCTCTGCGCCCTACCACTCCGGGTTGGACTCGCGCGGGGTGAGGAAGAGCGCTTCGACGTGAGCCGTGGGCGGGTCGGCCGGGGCGTCGCCGCTCCGCAGGTCGACGCGCGGAGCGGCCGAGAGCACGATGTCGGAGCGGATGCTCTCGAGCACGGACGTGTTGCCCGATGCCGACGCGACCTTGTTGTGGTTGATGAACCCCTCGACGACCTCGATCGCCGGGCCGACGACGCCCGCGAACAGCCGCAGCGGCAGGTACCACGAATCCGATGCGAGGGCCGGGTCCCTCTGCTCGAAGCTGTTGCCGGCGGAGGGGGAGACCGCATAACCCACGGCGTCGCCGTTGACGAGTCCGTAGATGTAGCGTGTCACGTCATTGCCCGCCGCGTAGGCGACGTAGCGCGTGGTCTCCGACGGCAGCCACCCCGCGACCATGCCGACGCCGCCGAGCACGATTCGTGTCTCGAAGCGCGTGCCGAGCATCTCCGCGACGCCGCCGACGCTCGACCCGAAGCTGTGCTCGACGGAGGTGCGTGCGAGGGAGCCGACCGCGGTCGTGTCGAGCCCCTCGTTGAAACGGTGGAAGGAGACGCCGAGCTCGATCGAGCGGCGGTTGTCGAGGGGGCCGTCGCTGACGCTCCACTCGGGGAAGGACCCGATCTTCGAGACGAAGGCCACGGTCGGCTGCGACACGGGTGCCTTGGCGACCTCCCAGGAGGCGAGCGACTGCATGTTGCCCGTGTAGAAGTCGGTGAGAGACGCGGTCGTGCCGGGCGTGAACACCAGGGCGCGAGTCGCCGTGCCGGGGTCGCCGACGATCTCGACGATGGAGTCGCGAGCCACGTCGAAGGCGTAGAGGGACACGATCCCGGACGCGGCCTTCGCGAGGTAGGAGGCCTCGGCGCTCGCGAGGTCCGAGCCCGTGCGCGGGTAAGCGGCGAGAGTCCGCGCCGCCGTGAGCCGGTTCGCGGCGACGCGATCCTCGAGTGAGACTCCGTCGAGGTTGCCGACGAGGACGGGAGCCGCCGTCATGAGCCCGGCCCGCTCCGCCGCGTCCAGTCCGTTCCACCAGCGTTCGACGATCACCGCGGGGAGAGCGGCGTCGAGGACCCGGGTCACGGTCGAGGGGTTCGCGAACACGGTCGGTGTGGCGCGCGCGGAGTCGAGGAGGGCCATGGCGCTCTCGCGTTCGTCGAGGTCGACGTGGGCGGCGACGGCGATGGCGTGTCGCGTCGAGTCGGCCGCCGTGGTCGCTGCGGCCGTCACGGCGGAGCTGACCGTGGCGGCACCCGTGGAGACGGCGCTCGCGACGGTGACGGCTGTAGACATCATGGGGCTCAACCCGCGGCCCTCCTCCGACAACGCACCGCCGAGGAGCTGGACGACGAGCACGAGGCAGACGAGCAGGGGCAGGCGGCGGACGACCGGGAGGCGCCCGATCGGCTGGAGACGGCCGACGAGGGCGAAGCCGCTGATTTCGGGCTCGACGAAGACGCCGCTGGCGCTTCGGCGCAGGGTGACGTCGAGGAAATGCATGGCCGGCTCCCGCCGTCGGCTCACGTCGGGCTCTCACCGTGCGGGCTGGGGGGAATCCCTCACGCGGAACCGTCTCCCTGAG
Organism: Labedella phragmitis; assembly: GCF_004078635.1. Lineage (GTDB taxonomy): Bacteria > Actinomycetota > Actinomycetes > Actinomycetales > Microbacteriaceae > Labedella > Labedella phragmitis. The sequence continues at coordinate 216,584 of NZ_RZNB01000006.1, read as the reverse complement.
GGTACCCGGAAGGGGGGGTGGCGCGCACGTGATTCCCGTGATTCCACCCCCTCGGGTCACGATTCCGGCGCGTCGCCGTCCCGCCGAATGCGTCGGCGAGTAGGGGCCGCCGGCGTCGGGGCGGCCCCGGTCGTCGCGCGCCGACCGCTCCGACGTCGCGTCCGCACGTAGCCGCCCTTCTCGAGGCCCGCCTCGATCTCGAAGCGGTTCCGCAGCGGGTCACGTCCTGCGACGAAGTAGAGGAGCGGGAAGAGCATGCCGTAGCGCTGCCACTGCCGCTTGTGGACGGCTTCGTGTTCGAGGATGTCGTCTGAGACGTTCGTGTCGGTGAGGTAGCACCCGCCGACGCAGGATCCGCCGCGGCCGAATGCGTGCTTCGGCATCCCCGTGAAGACGAGCAGGCCGTTCCGCCGCTCGACAGGACCGGTCGACATCAGGAAGCCCCACGTCGCGCCCACGGCCGTGGCGAAGTAGTAGCCGGCGCGACTGACCGGGGAGTCGAGCAGGAACGACGTCACGCGGGGTACCGTTCGGTCTCGAGGATCCGGAGCCAGACCTCGTTCATGGTCGGGTAGGCGGGCACGGCGTGCCAGAGGCGGTCGAGCGGCACCTCGCCGACGACGGCGATCGTGGCGGCATGCAGCATCTCGGACACGTCCTGACCCACGAACGTCATCCCGAGGATGATGCGCCGTTCGATGTCGATGACGGCGCGGACCGTCCCCGTGTACCCGTCGGCGTGGACCGCGGAGCCGGCGACGGAGCCGAGGTCGTAGTCGATGACGCGCACGGGGTATCCGGCCTCCTGCGCGGCCGTCGAGGTGAGGCCGACGGTCGCGACCTCCGGATCGGTGAAGACGACGGACGGGACGTGCTCGTGGTCGGCCGTGGCCGCGAAGTCGCTCCACGGTTCGGGGCGCGCCGAGGGGGCCGCCGAGAGCGTCCCGGCGGCTCGGGCCGCGATCGCGAGGCCCGCTGCGCGGGCCTGGTACTTGCCCTGGTGGGTCAGGAGAGCGCGCCCGTTGATGTCGCCGACGGCGTAGAGCCAATCGTCGTGCACCCCTGCGACACGCATGGAGTCGTCGACCCGGAGGTCCTTCGGCTCGACACCCACCGTCTCGAGGCCGAGGTCCGATGTGGCGGGGTGCCGACCCGTCGCGACGAGGAGCTCACGCGCCTCGATCGCGGGGGCGTCCTCGCCGAGCTCGACGCGGACGAGGCCGTCGTCGTCGCGGCTCACAGCCGACGGCGAGCCCGTCACGATCCGGACGCCCGACTCCTCGAGACTCGAGCGCACAGCGTCGGAGGCGACGTCCTCGAGCGAACCGAGGAGGCGGCTCCGCACGATCATCGTGACCTCGGCGCCGAGCGAGCGGAAGATGGTCGCGAGTTCGGCGGCGACGACTCCGCCGCCGATGATGGCGATCGACTCCGGCACCTCGGTCATCGAGGTCGCCTCGCGACTCGTCCACGGCTTCGCGTCCGCGAGGCCCTCGATCGGCGGGAGGGTCGGCGTCGAGCCGGTGCACACGGCGACGGCGTGCGTCGCAGTGAGACGGCGGACGGTGCCGTCCGACTGGGTCACGTCGACGGCGCGCGGTCCCACGAGGCGACCGCGGCCGCGCACGAGGTCGATGCCGGCGCCCTCGAGCCAGGAAACCTGGCTCGAGTCGTCCCACGCGCTCGTGAATCCCGTGCGGCGTTCGAGCACGGCGGCGACGTCGAGGTCGCCCGTGATCGCTGCGCTCGCCCCCGCGACACGCCGAGCCGCGTTGAGCACGGAGGACGGACGCAGGAGGGCCTTCGAGGGCATGCACGCCCAGTACGAGCACTCGCCGCCGACGAGTTCGGCCTCGACGATCACCGTGCGGAGACCGCCTTTGGTGGCATAGTCGGCCACGTTCTCACCGACCGCTCCGGCTCCGATGACGATGAGGTCCCACGTGTCTGTCGTGCTCTCGGTCATGTGCGGACTCCTTATTGTCGGTGTCGGTGTCGGTGTCGGTGTCGGTGTCGGTGTCGGTATCGGTATCGGTGTCGGTATCGGTGCTCGTGCTCGTGCTGGTGTTCGGCGTGGGCGTCCGACCGGATGTCAGCGTCCCACGAAGTCGGGCGTCGTGCGGGTCGCGAAGGCGCGCATGCCGATGGCCGCGTCCTCGCTCGCGGCGAGGGACGCGAGGGCCGGGCCCAGTGCGGCCTCGGCGACGGCGTCTCCCTCGCGCACGGCGGTGCGAGCGTTGGCGAGGGCCGCCTGAACGGCGAGCGGAGCCTGCGCGGCGATGCGCTCGGCGAGCTCGAGAGCGCGATCCCGCTGGGCACCGGGTTCGACGACCTCCTGGACGAGGCCGATACGGTGCGCCTCCGCAGCATCGAAGGTGTCGCCTGTGAGGATCCAACGCATGGCGTCGCCCCAGCCCGCCACACGCGGGAACCGGATCGTCGCCCCTCCGAAGGGGAGGATCCCGCGGGAGACCTCGAGCTGTGCGAAGCGCGTGTCCGACGCGGCGACGACGATGTCACTCGCGAGCGCGAGCTCGATACCGAGCGTGAAGCACGTGCCCTGAACGGCGATCACGACGGGTTTCCGGAGGCTCCGTCCCTCGACCTGCCACGGGTGGATACCGCCGTCGGGGACGAAGTCCAATCCATCGGAACCGAGCCGCGGGCCGATGTCCGCGAGATCGAGTCCGCCCGTGAAGTGGTCGCCGACGGCCCAGACGACCCCGACGCGCAGCTCCGGGTCGTCGTCGAGCTCGCCGTACGCGGCGGCGAGCTGCTGCAGCATCTCGAAGGTCGCGGCGTTGCGCTTCTCGGAGCGGTTGAGGCCGATGAGGAACACGTGTCCCCGTCGTTCGGTGAGGACGAGCGACTCTCGCGTCGCGGGGGAAGGGGACGTCGCGGGAGAAGGCATGGCCTCATTCTGCCCGCCGTGATCCGCGTCCGTCGAGGGGTCTCCGGCGCTCGCCGCCCCGCCGCTCGCCGCCCCGGCGCTCGGTGACCCGTCCGGCGCCCGGATCAGGGACGCAGCGCACCGATGAGGCGCAGGATCGTCGTGAGGTCGTCGCCGATCGCCACGGAGTCGGCCGCATCGGAGTCGTCGGGCGCGAACTCGGTGATGCCGGCGCCGGCGAGGTCGAACTCCGCGCGGATCGCGCGCACCGTGTCGAGCAGCCCGGTCACCGAGAGTCCGAACGGTTCGGGGTGGTTCACGGCCGTGACCGACGACGGGTCGAGCACGTCGAGATCGATGTGGAGGTACACGCTCGACGCTCCCGTGGAGCGGAGTGCCGTCAGCACGGCGTCTGTCGTGGCGTCGTCACCCGGCAGGACGTGCACCCCTGAGGACGCGGCGAAGGCCTCCTCGCCGGGGTCCATCGATCGCGCGCCCGCGAGGACCGTGCGATCGGCCGGTACGGCGGCGCGGGAGGCGAACGCTCGCGGTCCGCCGCCGAGGATCGACCGGAGGACCATCCCGTGGAATGCGCCGGACGGCGACTCCTCGGGCACGTTGAGGTCGGCGTGGGCGTCGAACCAGACGACCGCGAGGTCGGGGTGCTGCACGACCGCGTGCTCGACCGCGGCGAGTTCGACACCGCAATCGCCGCCGATCGTGACGACGGGCACGGGCGAGTCGCCGAGCGTGGCGGCGAGGGTCTCGCGGACGCGCAGTACGGACGACGCGCGCACGACGCCGGTCTCGAGCGCCGAACCGGCCTCGAGGGGCACCTCGACGATCTCGGTCGCGGCGCGGGGCAGCTCGGCGGCGATGCGCTCGGCGCCGGTCGCGAGTCGCATCGCGCGATCGGATCCGGAGCCCTGCCACTGGGGCACCACGACGAAGCGGGCCATCGTCAGACCGTCGATCTCGTCGTCGCGGCGCTGGATCGCCGCACGAGGGAGCACCGCGGGGCGGGGCGAGTCGAACTCGCCCCGCCCCGCGACGCGAACGGAGTGATCGTCACTGACCGGGCGTGTAGGAGGTGCCCGGCGTCGCTTCCACGGCGGGGAGCGACGTGGCGGAGCCACCGCTCTTGAGGGCGGCGAGGCGCGCCTCGACCTCCGTCAGCTCGCCGAGGTCCTCGAGCGACTCGAACTGCGCGTCGAGGCTCGACGCGGCGAGCTCGGCCTGACCGGCGGCCTTCGCCTCCTCGCGACGGATCTTGTCCTCGAAGCGGGAGACCTCGCTCGTCGGGTCCATGATGTCGATGCTCTTGACGGCGTCGTGCACGCGCTGCTGGGCCTCGGCCGTCTTCGCGCGGGCGATGAGCTCGCTGCGCTTCGACTTCAACTGCTCGAGCTTGCCCTTCATGTTGTCGAGACCCGACTTGAGCTTGTCGACGACCTGCGTCTGGGCGGAGATCTGCGGCTCGGCGGCGCGCGCCTCGCGCTCTTCGCTCAGCTGGCGCTGCAGAGCCACCTTGGCGAGGTTGTCGAACTTGTCGGCGTCCGTCGTGTTCCCGGCGGAGCGCAACTCGTCGGCCTTGCGGCTCGCCGCGAGGGCCTTCTGGCCCCACTCCTGGGCGGCACGCACGTCCTCGGCGTGGTCCTGCTCGAGGAGGCGGAGGTTGCCGATGGTCTCGGCGATCGCGCTCTCCGCGTCGGCGATCGAGTTGGTGTAGTCGCGCACCATCTGGTCGAGCATCTTCTGCGGGTCCTCGGCCTGGTCGAGGAGGGCGTTGATGTTGGCGCGGGCGAGTTGGCTGATGCGTCCGAAGATCGACTGCTTGCTCATGGGGTGTTCCTCTCGTTGTGGTGCTGTCGTGTGGGGTTCGAGTCGACGGTGGTCACGTAGCCGGGGGTGAAGCCTGGGGGACCCGGCGAGGACGGTCTCGGCATCAGAACCGGCCGCCGCCGCGTCGGGAGCGTCCGCCGCCGCCTCGGGATCCGCCGAAGCTCGATCGCGATCGGGATCCTCCGAAGCTGCCGCCACCGGAGCGGGAGCGTCCGCCGCCGCCGAAGCCTCCGCCGAAGCCGCCGCTGAAGCCTCCGCCGAAGCCGCCGCTGAAGCCTCCGCCGCCCCCGCGTCCGCCACCGCCGAAGAGCATGTCGGTGAGGATGTTGCCGATCACGGCTCCCGTTGCGGCGTCTCCGATACCGCTGCCGGTCGACATGCGCGACGAGGAGTACGACCCCAGGTCGCTCTGCGCGGAGCTCATGGCCTCCCGCGCGAGCGCCTCCGCTCGCTGACCGTGCTGCAGGGCCGTCGCGGGGTCGGAATCGGCGAGCTGTTCGGACATCGAGAGCGCTTGTGCGGCGCTCGCGAGGCGAGTGCGGGCGTTCTCGCTGATCGCACCGCGGCGGGCGGAGATGAAGTCGGCGGCGGCGCTCACCTGGGCGCGCGCGGAGACCAGCACGGATTGCAGCATCCCGTTCGCACGCCGCCTCGCCTGTTCGGCCTCCCGGACCTGGTTCGTCGCGGCCTCGATGGCCTGGTCGGCGGTCGTGAGCCGATCGAGGGTCGCGAGGGGATCGGTCGGCGCTCCGCTGGATCCGGCCGCGCGCACCTCGGCGACGACCGTCTCGGCTCCCGCGATGGCGGCGGCGAGGTCACCACCCCGCGTCTCGCGGGCTCGGCCCGCGGCGATCTCCGCGTCGAGCTCCGAGAGAAGGCCGGGGATGGCCTGTTCGGCCTGCCCGAGCTGCTCGAGGTGCCGGTCGGTCGCGTCGAGGAGCGACTCGGCCTGGTCGACGGCCGTCTCGGCCGCGCGGATCGCGACGGCGGCCTCTCCCGTCCGTTGCGCCGCCATGTGGCCGCCTGCTTCGCCGAAGCGTGCGTCCGCGAAGGACAGGAGACCCGCGGCCTCATCGGCGTTGTCGACGATGGGCGCGAGGGCGCTCGGGGCGTAGCGGGCGGCAGCCGCGGCGATTCGCTCGCGGGAACCGGGGAGGCGCGTCGCCGCCGTCGCGGCATCCGTCCGGACCGAGGCGAGGACCTCCGGGGCCTTCTGTTCGATCGCTCGCAGCTGTGCGAACGACTCCGCCTGCGAGTCGAGGGCGTCGTCCGCCTCGTCGCACAGCGCGACGATGCGGGCGTTCCACTCGCGGACCTGCTGCTCCGAGTCCTCGATGTGGTCGTCCAGCTGCTGCTTGAGCGCGAACGCCTCGGTGAGCTTCGCCTTCGCCGCGTCGATCGAGGCGCGGTAGGGGGTGACGGCCTCGGAGCCGTACTGCGCGAGGGCGAAGCTCAGCTCCTGTTCGCTCGACCGCACGGCGTCGTCGGTCTGCACGAGCGCGACACCCGCCTGCCGCTGCAGCTCCTCGAGCGGCGCCGGGACCGGAGCGGAGGCCGAGCCCGTGACCCCTCCGCGCGACCGGCGGGACCGGACCAGGAGGAAGATGATCGCGCCCACGACCACGGCGCCAATCACGATGAACCAGAAGACTCCACCGCCTCCGCCGCTTCCGCCACCGCCCGACGAGGGCTCTTCGCCGATCGTGCCGCCCGTCACGACGGCGCGGAGCCCGTTCGCGGCGGCGACACCCGCTCCGGCCCAGTCGACGTCACGGAGTTCGGGGAGGATCGCGTCCTCCTCGATGCTCGTCAACTGCTCACCGGTCACGGGGCCGGACGTGTCGCCGGAGAGGTAGAACGTGCGACCCTCGGTCGCGACCGCGAGAAGGTACTGGCTCGGACCGAGACCGTTCTGCTCCGCCGTCGTGTTGGCCCACGACTCGGCGTCGGTAGGCGACTCGAACTCGTCGACGTACACGACCCAGAGGTCGAGACCCTCGTCCTGCAGCGTGGAGACGGCTTCCTCGATCGCGGCCGTTCCCGTCGCGTCGAGGGCACCGGCCTCGTCGACGATCGCTTCGGAACCGAGATCGACGGGCGACTCGGCGGGGACGGCGGCGAGACTGGCCGAGATGGCGGGTGAAACGAGGGATGACGATGCGGCAGAGGTGGCCGTCGGAGAAGCGACGGCGGGGGAGACAGCGCTCGTGAGCGCCACCATGACGGCGGCGAAAGCCGTTCCGAATCTCGCCAGCATCGGCCCACTCTCCCGTTTCCGCGCGTTCCTCGAAGTCTAGGCGGCGGGCTCCGGCGTCGTCCATCCACCCAGCTGGGTCCCAGTGCTCGCTCAGGAACCCCGACGGGAACCACCGATGCGCGGTCGACGAGGAGCGGCGTGGCTCGGCGGCTCGTCCGAGCGGCGGATTAGCGTGTCAGGGTGATGGACTCCCGCGACCCCTTCGACCGTTACGGAACGGACGTGCTCGCCGGCGACTGGCGCGGAGCCGGCAAGAAGGTCGCCCGCACGGTCCCCGTGGAGCGCGACCTCGTCGTCGAGGAGCTCGCGAGCGGCTGGGTGGGGGCCGTCGTGCGCGTCGACGCCCGCATGGTCGAGCTCGAGGACCGCCGCGGCATGGTCCGCGCCTTCCCCCTCGGCGGGGGCTTCCTCATCGACGGGGAGCCCGTCGTGCTCACAGCCGCGGCCGCGGCTCCCGCCGGCAAGAAGCGCACCGCGTCCGGCTCCTTCGCCGTCGAGAACCTCACCGCGCGCACGGCGCGCGCGAGCCGCATCTACGTCGAGGGACGGCACGATGCCGAACTCGTCGAGAAGGTCTGGGGGCACGACTTGCGCGTCGAGGGCGTCGTCGTGGAGTACCTCGGCGGCGTCGACGATCTCGCGAGTCACCTCGACGACGTCGCCCCGAACCGGGGCCGCCGGATCGGCGTGCTCGTCGACCACCTCGTCGAGGGGTCGAAGGAGAGCCGCATCGCCGCACGGGCCGTGAAGCCCGCCTACCGCGAGCACGTCCTCATCGTCGGTCACCCGTTCATCGACGTGTGGCAAGCGGTCAAGCCGTCGAGCCTCGGCATCCGGGCGTGGCCGACGATCCCGCGCGGCATCGAGTGGAAGAAGGGCATCTGCCAGGCGTTCGGCTGGCCCCACGAGACGCAAGCGGACATCGCGCGGGCGTGGCAACGGATCCTCTCGCGCGTCAACGGCTTCGGCGACCTCGAGCCCGAACTGCTCGGCCGGGTGGAGCAGCTCATCGACTTCGTCACCGAACCGACCGACTGATCACCCGGGAAGCGACCCGCTGACGCCGCCACAGGTCCCTCGCTAGGCTGCTCCTCAGCGAGGGAGGGGCCCGGTGGTCGTGACCGCTGCGCCACCCTCGTGGTGCTCTCGCCCGTGCGCTGGACCGCTGTGGGACTCGACGCCATCGCAGCGCTGCTCTCGGTCTCGAACCTCGTCTTCGCCGCGTGCGCGACCGACTACTTCGCTGACGGCCTCGTCCCGAGCCCGTTCCTGCATACGTGGTCGCTCGGTGTCGAGGAGCAGTTCTACCCCGTCTGGCCCGTGCTCATCGTGGGCGTCGCGTGGATCGCCCGACGGATGGGTGCGCGTCCCCGGCGCGCGCTCGCCGCCGCCTTCCTCGTCACGATCCTCTTCTCGTTCCTGCTCTCCGTGATCTGGACGCCGGTCCAACCGTCGTGGTCCTTCTACCTCCTGCCCGCCCGTGCGTGGGAGTTCGCGCTCGCCGGGCTGCTCGCCCTCGCGCCCCTCGAGCGGGTCGTGCGATCTCGCACGGTCGCCGACGTGTTCGCCGGGCTCGGAGTCGCGCTCCTCGTCGTGAGCATGCTCGCGATCGACCCCGGGTCGCCCTTTCCCGGCTGGATCGCGACGCTTCCCGTCATCGGCACCGTGCTCGTGATCGCGTCCGGATCGGGGCGAGCGCACGGACGGGTGTCGCGAGTGCTCGCCGCGCGACCGCTGCAGTGGATCGGCTCCGTGTCGTACTCCTGGTACCTGTGGCACTGGCCGTTCATCGTGCTCGCGGCCGTCGCCGTCCCCACGCGGTCGGTCGCCGACGGGGTGGGCGTCGGTTGCGCGGCCGGCCTCGCCTCGCTCGGCGCTGCGGCGCTGACGTCGCGGTTCGTCGAGACGCCCATCCGCTTCCGGCCGCGGCTCGTCGCCTCGCCTCGACGTACCGTCGCCGTCGTGGGAGGTGTGACCGCCGGCGCCCTCCTCGCCGCCGCGGGTCTCGCTGGCGGGGGAGTCGCCGTCACTTCGCACGAACCGTACCGCACCTTCGCGGAGGCGCTGTCCGCCGTCCCCGACCAGGCATGCACGCGCGAGAAGCCGGCCGCGAGCGGGCCGGCCGTGTGCGAACTCGGCGACGTCGACTCGGGCACGACCGTCATGCTCGTGGGCGACTCGCACGCCGGCCACTGGAAGGAGGCGATGAACGAGGCGGCACTCGCCGCCGACGTGCGGCTCGTCGTCCGTTGGCGATCGTCGTGCCCCGCGATCCCCGTCGCGCTCCTCGACACGGACGGCGTGCCCGACGACGAGTGCGCGCGCTTCCAGGAGGACACCCTCGCCCTCCTCGGCGAGGTCGGGCCCGACGTCGTGGTGCTCGCGCAGTCCGCGGCCTACGGCGCGCGCATCCTCTCGCCGGAGCTCGGACGTCTCGGCCCGGACGAGCGGCTCGACGAGTGGGAAGCGGCGATGCACGAGTTCTTCGACGTCGTCGACGTGACCGGTGCCCGACCGGCGCTCGTCGTCGACAACCCGCGGCTCGATTTCGACCCGATCGAGTGCGTCGCCCGCAATGCGGCGGACGAGAGCGAATGCTCGGCGGAGCGCTCGCATGCCCTGCACAGCGTCGAGGGCCTCAACGGCGTCGGGCTCGACGTGGTGAGCGAGCGGGGCGCCGTCGCGACCTTCGATGTGACCGACGACATCTGCGACGCCGAGCGGTGCTACGCCGCACGCGACGGGGTACCCGTCTTCCGCGACGGAAACCACCTCGCCGAGGTGTGGACGACGGGACGCGCCGACGACCTGCGCGACTGGCTCATCACGCTCGTCCGCTGAGGCCCCGCACCGGCCTCGGGCGCACACCAACCGGTCTCCGCCGCGTCACGCGTCGTTCATCCGCGAGTCGCCGTGTCGTCGCGTCGCGGTCATAACCTCCGGGTGGCAACCGAGTCCGACCCGTCCTCGGTGCACCACGAGAGGAAATGATGTCCACACGTCGAGGAATCGCCGCGCTCGCGGCGGCCGCGTCCATCACCCTGCTCCTCGGAGCATGCTCGTCCGGCCAGGCCGACGCCGACTCCGCGTCGTCGACCGATGCCGCGACGGCGACGAGCCTCGCCGATTTCGGTTCGCTCGAAGACCTCGAGGCCGCAGCGAAGGCCGAGGGACAGCTCAACGTCATCGCGCTGCCGCGCGACTGGGCCAACTACGGCGCCGTCCTCGACGCGTTCGCCGCGAAGTACCCCGAGATCACGATCAACGAGGCGTCGCCCGACGCCTCGAGCGCCGAGGAGATTCAGGCCGCCGAGACGAACGAGGGCCTCGACACGGCGCCCGACGTCTTCGACCTCGGCCTCACGGTCGCGCTCGAGAACACGGACATGTTCGCCGAGTACAAGGTGGAGCAGTGGGACGCCATCCCGGACGAGCTCAAGGATCCCGACGGCCTCTTCACCGGTGACTACGGCGGGTACATGTCGATCGGGTACGACTCCTCGAAGTTCGACGAGCCCGAGGCGCTCGAGGACCTCCTCGGCGACGAGTACCGTGGCTCCGTCGCGATCAACGGCGACCCGACGCAGGCGGGCGCGGCCTTCGCGGCCGTCGGTCTCGCGACCGTGCAGAACGGCGGCGACCTCGACGACTTCGGCCCCGGCATCGACTTCTTCTCGGAGCTCAACGCCGCGGGCAACATGCTGAAGCTCGACGTGACGAGCGCGACCGTCGCCTCCGGTGAGACCCCCGTCGTCTTCGACTGGGACTACCTCAACGTCACGCACGCGGCCGACAACCCCGACTGGAAGGTCAAGATCCTCCCGGGCACCGGTTACGCGGGCTACTACAACCAGGCCGTGAACAAGGACGCGCCGCACCCCGCTGCGGCTCGCCTCTGGCAGGAGTTCCTCTACAGCGACGAGGCGCAGAACCTGTGGCTCGCGGGTGGAGCCCGTCCGGTCCTCGCCGACGCGATGGCCGAGGCCGGGACCATCGACCAGGAGCTCTTCGAGGCCCTCCCCGAGGCTCCCACCGAGGTCGTCGTCCCGACGTCCGACCAGAGCGCCGCTGCCGGTGAGCTCCTCGGCAGCGAATGGGCCGCCGCGGTCGGCTGAGCCCCTTTCGTGGCGACAGCAGTACACGAGCGCGTCGGTGTCGTCGACTCCGGTCGACGGCGCCGGCGCGCCCCCGCCCCCGCAGCCCTCGGGTTGCTCCCGTTCGGCGTCTACATCGCCGTCTTCCTCGCCCTCCCGACGGGCATCGCCCTGGCGAGCGGTCTCTTCACCGCCGACGGCGCCTTCACGTTCGAGAATCTCGGGGCCCTCGGCGACCCGGTCATCCTCTCGGCGTTCGGGAACTCGATCTGGCTCTCGTTCCTCACCGCGATCATCGGTGCCGTCGTCGGCGCCGCCCTCAGCTACGCGATGCTCGGCTTCCCCGAGGGCGGCCGCGCCCGCGCGATCGTCGACGCCGCGAGCGGCGTCCTCGCCCAGTTCGGCGGCGTCATGCTCGCGTTCGCCTTCATCGCGACGATCGGCCTGCAGGGCGTCGTGACGCTCCTGCTGCGCGACGGCTTCGGCATCGACATCTTCGCGGACGGAGCGTGGATCTACGAGCTCCCGGGACTCGTCCTGCCGTACGTCTACTTCCAGGTGCCGCTCATGGTCATCACGTTCCTCCCGGCACTCGCCGGGATCAAGCCGCAATGGATGGAGGCGGTCCTGACCCTCGGAGGCACGCCCGGAGCGTTCTGGCGCAGGGTCGGCATCCCCGTGCTCGCGCCGTCGTTCCTCGCGAGCTTCCTTCTGCTCGTCGCCAACGCGTTCTCGTCCTACGCGACGGCCGCCGCGCTCTCGAGCCAGGGCTCGTCGATCGTGCCGCTCCAGATCCGCACGGCCCTCACGAGCGAGACCGTGCTCGGACGCGAGAACGTCGCGGGCGTGCTCGCCCTCGGCATGATCGTCATCATGGCGGTCGTCATGACCGCCTACGCGCTGGTCCAGCGGAGGGCGGCACGATGGCAGGCCTGAACAGGGCAGGCCTGAACCGGGCAGGCCTGAACCGCACCGCCCCGAACCGGACCGGGATCGCGCCGCGGCCCGTGACGACGGGGGTCATCCTCGGTGTCGTCGGGCTCGTCTTCCTGATCCCGATCGCGTCGATGATCGAGTTCACGCTCCGGGGTGTCGGGGGCGGCTACGACGGCAGTCACTGGGCCGCTCTCGTCGACCCCGCGAACGCCGGGAAGTACGCGCCCATCTGGCGCGGGCTCCAGGGCTCGCTCGTCCTGAGTCTCACGACCGTCGCGATCGTCCTGTTCCTGCTCGCGCCGACGATGATCCTCGTGACGCTGCGGTTCCCCGCCCTGCGCCGACCGCTCGAGTTCCTGTGCCTCCTGCCGCTGTCGATCCCCGCGATCGTGCTCGTCGTGGGCCTCTCGCCGATCTACCTGACGATCGGTCGCAGCGTCGGCACGGGTGTGTGGACGCTCGCCTTCGCGTACGGCGTGACGGTCCTCCCGTACGCGTACCGGGCGATCCAGGCGAACCTCGACGCGATCGACGTGCGCACGCTCACCGAGGCGGCACGCTCGCTCGGCGCCGGGTGGGGGAGCGTGCTCCTCACGGTGCTCGCCCCGAACCTGCGCGTCGGGCTCCTCTCCGCGTCGCTCATCTCGGTGGCCGTCGTGCTCGGGGAGTTCACGATCGCCTCGCTGCTCAACCGGCAGAACCTGCAGACGGCGCTCTTCGTCGTGAACAAGCAGGACCCGTACGTCGCCGTCATCCTCGCCCTGCTCGCGCTGCTCTTCGCGTTTCTGCTGCTCCTCGCGATCGGTCGCGTCGGCACGGCGGCGGCGCTCCGTCGCACCACCCCGAAGAAGGACCCGACATGACCATGGACACCAACGCCCACCCGAGCCAGGGCGTCCCCTCCTCGCTCGAGGCCGAGACCGACTCCCGCACGACGGGGTCGAATCCACTCGTCGCCTCGGGCGTCGACGGCGCGAGCGTCTCGTTCCGCGGCGTCGTGAAGGAGTACGGAGGGCACCGCGTGCTCCACGGACTCGACCTCGACATCGCGGCGGGCGAGTTCGTGTCGCTCCTCGGCCCGTCCGGGTGCGGGAAGACGACGGCGCTGCGCGTGCTCGCGGGACTCGAGTCCCCCGAGGGCGGCGTCGTGAGCATCGGCGGCACCGACGTCTCCCGGGTGCCCACGAACAAGCGCGACCTCGGGATGGTCTTCCAGGCGTATTCGCTCTTCCCCCACCTCACGGCCCTCGAGAACACGATGTTCGGGCTCGGCATGCGCAAGGTGAAGAAGACGGAGGCGCGGGAGCGCGCCGTCGCCGCGCTCGAACTCGTCGGGCTGCAGGCCTTCGGTGACCGCTACCCGGCGCAGCTCTCGGGCGGCCAGCAGCAGCGCGTCGCCCTCGCGCGTGCGCTCGTGACCGAGCCGCGCGTCCTCCTGCTCGACGAGCCCCTCTCGGCACTCGACGCGAAGGTGCGCGTGCAGCTGCGCGACGAGATCCGACGCATCCAGCTGCGACTCGCGATCACGACGGTCTTCGTGACGCACGACCAGGAGGAGGCGCTCGCCGTCTCCGACCGGATCGCTGTCATGAACGCCGGCCGCATCGAGCAGATCGGTTCTCCGGAGGACCTCTACCGCGATCCCGCGACGACGTTCGTCGCCGACTTCGTGGGGCTGTCGAGCGTCGTGCCGGCGACGGCGGCCGGGGGAGCGGTGACGGTCTTCGGGGCGTCGCTTCCGATGCGGTCGCGTCGCGCCGACGGCGAGGTCGAGGTGCTGCTGCGACCGGAGAACGTACGCATCGCGACGGACGGCCGGGGCGAGCGTGCGACGGTGCTCGAGAGCACCTTCCTCGGTTCCCTGCGCCGCACGCGACTCCGTACGGACGACGGCGTCACCATCCGCATGCAGCACTCCGCGGACGAGCGACTCTCCTTCGGCGACGTCGTCCGGATCGAGGTCGCGGCGGACTCGGTCGCGGTCCGCTAGCGCGGCTGCACGGTCCCTGAGCCTGTCGACGGGCGGAGACCCCCTTGAAGGGCGGCGACCCCTCAGGAACGGACGCCGACCCGACGATGCCGCCCCACGAGGAACAGTGTGCCACCCAGCACGACAGCACCGACCCCGAACCAGATCGCCGCGAGCCCGGATCCGCCCGTCACGGCGAGGCCGTCTCCGGACGCATCCCCTTCCCCGGCCGGCGCATCCGGGTCGAGGACCGTGAACGACGCGACCGCCGCCGCTCCGGAGCTGACCCCGAACGCGGACACCGTGCAGGTTCCGCTCGCACCCGCCGGGACCGTCAGCGGCGTGCTCGTGCTGCCGTCTCCGTCGGCGGTGTCGTCGATCTCCACGTCCCTGAGTCCGGGGCACGAGACGACGAGAGTGACGGTCTCTCCGGAGAGGAAGACGCGGTCGAACTGGGCACGGAGGACGGCACCGGGAGCGGGTCGGCCGGTGACGGACCCGGCGGAGACCTCTCCCGGAACGTAGGCGGAGGCGGCACTGGGAGTGGCGAGCAGGAGGGCGACGAGCACGCCGAGACCGGCGGCGAATGTCTTGAGCATGGTGTCCTTCGTATGGCGGTGGGCGAGGGCATCGCCGCTCCGCGCGACAGCGACAGCACCGAGCAAGCGACACCTGCACGGTAGGGCCGGCCGCGGCTGAGCAGTGCTCACTCGGACGGAGGCTGTGGAGAACCGCCCGTCAGTCGTCGAGGACACGAAAAAACGAGAAGGCCCCCGGACGAATCCGGGGGCCTTCTCGTCGTGACGCAGGGTCACGTGGTGGAGCTTCGATCAGACGGCGCCCGGAAGATCCGAGAGCCTTCGTCGGTGGTGACGCGCGTATTAGGCGTTCGAGTTACGGCGCAGCGTGCGGACCAGGAGGAGCACGATACCGAGGCCGAGGGCGCCGGCGGCGATCCAGATGGCAGTGAGCGCGGTGCCACCGGTGACGGCCAGGCCGTCGCCGTCCTCATCGCCCGCGCCGGAGCCGTCCTCGGCGACGACGGTGATGTCGGCCTGCGCGATGAGGCCGGACTCGAGGCCCGTTGCGGTGACGGTGTAGGTGCCGGTCGCGTCGGTGGGCAGGGTCACGTCGAAGGCGACCGTTCCGTCGACGGCGCTCTTCACGACGCTGTCTGTTGCGGCCTTGAAGATCGCGATCGTGGGCTGGCCGTTACCGGAGACCTGGCCGGAGACCTGCTCGTCTCCCTCGAAGACCTCGTCGAACGTGACCTCGACGGTCTCGCCCGGTGCGGGCTCGCCGTCGACGACGACACTCTCGTCCGGTCCGTAGACGGCCTGCGCGGCAGCGGGAGCGGCGAAGACGGCGACGAGAGCGATTCCCGCCCCTGCAATGATTTTCCTGAACAAAATGATCCCCCGTGAGGTCTAGGTGACTGCGATGTCTCGGTGGTGCGTGACCGAGATGACGGTGGCGACCCGAGTCGTGCGTGACCGGTTCCCCTGGTGCCGTCCGGTCGTGAGACCGTTGGCCGGTGCGAGCGGATGGCGTCCGCCCGAGACCAGTCTAGGGAAACTCGCAGCTAAACCGAAGGGTTTCTGTTGCGAATTGTTGAACGCCTGGCGTCATCTCTGTAACCGGGCGGGTCGTGAAATCCTCCGGTGCGAGGAATCTGGCGTGAATCGTGGCGGACTCGCCGGGTGCCAGTTCGACGGTCGTGAGAGTGACAGGAAGGTCGAAGTCACGCGCGGTCTGCGCCGGGATCGTTTCTCCATCTCGGGTGATCCCGACGAACTGGGAGTCGGTGGCGCCGTAAAACGACACGATAAACCGCACATTACCAGGGGTTACTCCGAACTGTCCGTTTCCCGTGACGTACGGGGGGAGACTCGTTGCCGCGTCGGCCGGAGCGGTGCTCGTGACCGTGAGCTCGATGTCGTGGAAAGGACGGCCGTCGTTGCGACACGTCGTGTCGCCGGTCGCGAGACGGTAGTCGAGGTAGACCCCCATCTTGGAGCCGGTCGCGTCGTTGACGTACACCCCGTACCGGTCTTGTCCCCCGTTTTGGGTGAGGTCTCCGTTGAGCGTCGTGCCGTCGAGAATGGCCTGCTCGGTCGCGTCCGAGCTCCAGACGAGTACGCGCCGCTCCTCGGACGCCTGGGTGAGGGCACCGATGAAGGCGACGGGATCGACGTCTCCCGACGAGACCGCCGAGAAGACCTCGGCGGCCGTCGACGCGAAGAACGCGTCCTGGACGCGCGGTTCCGGATACCGCTCGTAGACGTCCTGGAGGAGAAGCTTCACGGCGTTGTCCGGGGTCAACTCGTCACCCGTCGCGAGCGTGAGAGGACCGGTCGCCTCGAGCAGGTAGCTGAGCGTCGTCGGATCGAGAGCGATGACACCGTCGACCTCGGTGCCGAAGGAGTCCTGCCACCAGGCCTGCGCCATCCGACCGGAGAGCGGGAACTGAGGCGTGATGGTCGTGTTCTGTACGTAACGACCGGTGATGTCTCCATACAGGTTGACGGTCTCGGTCGGGAGGTCGATGATCGGCGTGTCTCGTCGGGGGAAGTCGCCGGCGGATGCCTGCTGCGTGAGCGAGATCACGCCGTCCTCCGTATGAACGAGCGCCATGGCGCTGGGGTTTCCGCCGCCCGACCGAGGCTCGGCCGAGTTCTGGAACAGCAGCAGGTAGTTGCGGGGCCGGTCGCTTCCGAGCACGAGCGGGAGAAGGCGGACCGCACGGTCGGCCGCGTCCGTCGCCGCGTACGCACTGTCGACGAGACCGCTCAAACGGCCGACGGCGTCCGTCACCGGTTGGAAGGTGCCGGACGTGTCGATCGCCTGCACGCGCTGGCGAGCCGCCGCCGTCGCGGCGGCGGCCCGGGCGACCGTGGGCTGCGCGTCGATGAGCGGCTGCACGTCGAGCCGGCCGTCGACCGGTTTGAACTGCTCGAGCCCGAACGTCTCGGTGAGGTCGAGGACAGGGGTGACGGCGTCGCGCGCGAGGCCGTCGACGGAGCCGGCGACGTCGCGGACGGCGCGCAGGTCGTCACCCACCCACGGCAGGATCTCGAAGGCGCGCCAGATCGGATCGCTCGTGAGGCTCGCCGCCGCCATGGTGTGGGAGACGAGTGCGCGCGACGTCCGGTGAGCAGCCGCGGTGTCGCCGTCGCCGATGGAGTCGGTGATGCGCGTCGCGAGCGGGACGGCGGCCTCGAGTTCGTTCTTCGCCAGGAGGGCTCGGCTACCGACCCACGCCACGGCCGCGATGAGAACGACGACGACGGCTGTGAGCGACCACCCGACGATGCGGCGACGACGGCGCAGACGGCGGCTCGACTGCTTGCGTCCCTTTCCGCCGCGGCCGGTGCTTCCTGTCCGCGCATCGGACCGCCTGCCGCTCGACGAGTCGGATCCGGCTGCCTCGAAATCCTCGAGGAACGTGGAGACGGCCTCGTCGTCGTGCCGTGGAGTGTCGTTCGTCACCAGGTGTTTCCTCCGTCGGTCGAGATGAGAAGCCGGTCGTCCACCCATGCCCAGATGGCGTCTGCAGTCCAGTCGATCGCCGTGGCGGTCGCGAGCTCGGATGCGCCGAGGGGGCTCTGCACACAGCCGACGTCGGTGCGGGCGCCATCGGAGTCGAAGGCGGCGAGCCGCGCGCCGTCGCATTCCGATGTGCCGACGAGCGCGACGAGGAAGCCCTCCTCGCTCTCCGTGAGAGCGACGGCTCCGTCCGTGTCGTCGATCCGAGTCCAGGTCTCGCCGGCGTCGGTCGTGACGTGGAGGGAGCTGTCGTCGCAGAGGACCGCGGCGCGGGCGTCGTCGAGCGGCGAGACGACGACGGCGCTCTCGCAGGGCGCGGCGACGTCACCGCCAGGGGCGTGCACGGTGTCCGAGCCGACGGGGGAGAGGTGCCAGGTGCCGTCGAGCTGCTCGGTGTTCTCTGCGAAGTCGTCGCCCGCCACGAAGGTGCGCACGAACTCCGGGTCGCACTCCTCTCCCGTGGCTCCGATGAAGGAGGCGGTATCCGCGCTCGTCACGAGGATCCGCTGCAGAGCACGGACATCGGTGCTCGCGGTGATGTCGGTCGACTTCCAGGTCGCACCGCCGTCGGTCGTGAGCTGCGGCATCGCCGGCGCGTCCGGGCAACTGCCGGTCGTCGCACGCCACGCCACCTGATCGTCGAGCGCGGAGAGCAGGCGCGTCGGCGCTGCCGCGGTGATGGAGGATGCGACCTCCACGTCCTCGTCCGCGTCCGCGTCCTCGTCGGTCGCCGGAGTGGCGGACGGAGTCGAGGTCGACTCACTCGAGGCGCTCGGGCGCGGCGTGGTCGGTCCGGGTGGGCGGGGTGCCGTCGATTGCAGCGCGAGCACGACGAGAAGGACGTCGACGACGAGGAACACGATCAGCGCGGTGAAGATCCACCAGGGCCTACGTGACTCCCGCGCTGCCGACTGGCGGCGTGACGTCGCCATCTCAGACGAGCCCGGCCGGAGTGGCGGACGTCGTGAGCGAAGCAGCGCGACGAATCACACGCGCCGCGATCTCCGCC
The DNA here is from genome assembly GCF_004078635.1 of Labedella phragmitis. Lineage (GTDB taxonomy): Bacteria > Actinomycetota > Actinomycetes > Actinomycetales > Microbacteriaceae > Labedella > Labedella phragmitis. The sequence goes on along the minus strand of NZ_RZNB01000006.1, from coordinate 198,041 downwards.
GCGGGAACCAGCTGGGCGGCTGACTCGCGATAGACGGCCTCGCTCCGACGGTACGGGTCGACGATGTCGTCCTCCGCGGCGTCGAGCGGTCGCTCGACGAGTCCGCGGCGGGCGGTGACGGCGCGCACGAGTTCGGTGAGCCGCTCGGATACGGAGTCGAGGGGGAGCGCGGCCACGTCGACGAGCTCGTCGTCCGAGATGCCGTCGCTGAGCCGGGCGAACTCGCGGAGAGTGAACGTGATGCGCGTGGCGCGCGGACGCATCTCCACGATGGAGCGGCGGTGGTCGCGCGACATCGCGAAGATGAGCCCGCCCCCGTCGATCATCGCGGGCGTGAGGTCGCGTGCGATGTGGTGCTCGGCTCCGAGCCCACCGAACTCGGCCGAGAGAGCCGCAGCCTCCGGGGTCATCGGCCTTCCGGTGAGCGAGTAGACGCCGGCGCTCGCGACCGATACGCGAGGCAGGTCGCTCAACCGGGCACGCAGAACCTGCTCGGCCAATGGTGATCGGCAGATGTTCCCGGTGCACACGGTGAGGATCTCGAACATGGCGGTCATGAGGTCTCTCGGGTCGGAACGACGGAAGGGCGGTCGCGGAGATCCGCTAGGGTCGCGCCGCGGAGCGCGTCGGCTCCGTCAGGGCGTTCTCGTCGTCGTCGACGCCGTACCCGTAGCCGTATCCGTATCGCCCATAGCCGTAGGCATCCGGACCGGAGGTCGGCAGCATCGTGAGGATGATGCCCGAGACGGGAGCTCCGACGTGCTCGAGCGTCGTGACGGCGCCTTCGAGCTGGTGCTTCGTCGTGCGCCCGGCCGCGACCACGACGAGTGCGCCGCCGACGAGCTTGCCGAGGATCGCGCTGTCCGTGACGGGAAGCAGCGGGGGAGCGTCGAAGATCACGTGATCGAACTCACGGTTGAGTTCCTCGACGAGGGCCTCCATCGCGGGGGAGCCGAGCAGTTCGCTCGGGTTCGGAGGTATGCGACCCGCGGGCAGCACGGTGACGCTCGACCGACCCCACGGCTGCAGGACGTCCTGCAGTTCCGCCCGGCCGATGAGCACGTCCGTGAGGCCGACGGCACCCTCGATGCCCATGTAGTCGGCGACCTTCGGACGACGGAGATCGGCGTCGACCAGGACCACGCGTGAGCCGGCGGCCGCGAGAGCGATCGACAGGTTGGCGGCGGTCGTGCTCTTGCCTTCCGACTCGATCGAGGAGGTGACGACGAAGCTGTGGTGGCGCTGACCCGCGCCGAGGAACTGGAGGTTCGTGCGGAGGCTGCGGAAGGACTCGGCACGGGGGCTGCGGGGGTCGTCCTGAACGATGAGCGGACGGGCCGTCGCCTTCGGGTCGAAGGCGATGCCGCCGACGATCGCGGCCTCGGTGATGCCCTTGATGTCGCGCTCCGTGCGGATTCGCGTGTCGAGGATGTCGCGGAGAACGGCAAGGCCGACGCCGAGGGCGAGCCCGACGAGGAAGCCGAGCACGATGTTGACGGGAACGTTCGGGCTGACCGGGCTGTTGGGTACCGCAGCCTGCTGGACGAGCGTGAGCTTGACAGGGGAGACGGCGCCTTCCTCGAGCGGCCGCTCCAACGTGTCGACGACGTTCGTGAGGCTCTCCGAGGCGCTGTTCGCGATGTCGGAGGCGAGCACGGGGTCCGGGTCGACGACGGTGATCTCGATGAGCGAGGTGCTCTCGGGTGCCGACGAACTGATCGAACGGCCCAACACACCGGCGTCGGCGCTGAGACCCAGTTCGGCGATCACGGGGAGAAGAACAGCTGGAGTGGACACGAGATCCGCGTACGTCTGCACTCGCTGGGTCGTGAACGTGTTGCCCTGCGCGAGGTCGGAGACGGTGCCGCCCGACTGCGTCGAGACGAAGACCTTGCTCGTGGCGCTGTACTGCGGCGTCTGCAGCAGCGAATAGGCGGCGGCTGCGGCGATGCCGAGCAGCGTCAAGACGGTGATGAGGATCCAACTCTTGCGGAGGATCCGAATGTAGTCGCGCAACTCCACGCTGGCGGCCTTCCCTCTGTCCGTCGGCGCCGACCGGTCGCCTTCGGATCATGCTCCCATACATCCGGACGGGGATCGCGCTCGACCACGCCGCGCCCGATACGGTGGCAGGCATGTCGTCCCCCCGCCAGTGGAGCCTCCTCGTGCCGTTGATCGGGCTCGCTCTCGCGGTGGTGCTGCTTCCCGTGGCGACGGCCCGGTGGGTGCCGTTCGCAGTCCAGCAGGTCCTCGGGTACCTCGTCGTGTGGGTTCCGCTGGTCGCGGCCACCGTCGCCGCGGTGATCGTCGCATCTCGTCGCTCGGGCGAGCGCTGGTGGATCGCGATGAGTCTGCGCTCCACGCTCACCGGCGTGCTGCTGGGCGCCTTCGTCGGACTCGCCCTGCGGTCGATCGCTCTCGTCGTCGAGATCCTCGGCACCGGGCGCATCGCGGGCGGCTCGGTCGGCATCGGCGGCGGACCGGGCTTGGCGCAGGTTGTCGCCGTGGTCGTGGCCACAGCGATCGTCGCTCCCATCATCGAGGAGGTCTTCTTCCGCGGGGTGCTGCTCCCCGCCGTCGTGGAGAGGTCGGGTCCCTCCGCAGCGGGTCCGTGGGTCGGAGTGGTCGTCACCGCGGCCCTCTTCGCCGGGGTGCACGCCCTGGCCGGTGCTGACCTGCTCGGCACCGTCGTCACCTTCGTCGCGGGCATCGGATTCGGATTCGTCGCGCGTTCGTCGGGACTCGTCGCCGCCGTCGTCGCGCACGTCGTCTTCAACTCCTCCGGGATCGCGCTCGTGCTTGCGAACACGCCGGTGTCCCCCCTTGGGCCGACACTCGGACTGGGGTGAAGCGTCATGCGCCTGCACTCCGTCGCCGCGTAGGATTGACAGGTCGCGGGATGTCAGGATCTACGCGAGCAACCACCAGGGGGTCCCGTCGTGGGCACGAACGTCGAGGTGGGAGATGTGCTGCCGATGTCGTCAGCTGAAGCTCCGTCGCAGAGCGACACGAAGCGCCAGCGCGACTGGCGCCGATCTTATGCGCGCCGTCTCGCGGTCACCGACCTCGTCGCGCTCGTCTGGGTCGTCTTCGGGGTCCAATTCCTCTGGCTCGGCAATGACGGCGACGCGATGTCGATCCGGCAGCCGGGCGACGCTCCGCTCGTCGTCAACTACACGGTCATCTCTATTGTCCTGACGGGCCTATGGGTTCTGTCGCTTCGGCTCGGCGGCACTCACGACTACCGTGTCGTCGGCCAGGGGTCGACCGAGTACAAGCTCGTGGCCGACGCCTCCGGGCGACTCTTCGGGCTCGTCGCGATCGTGGCCTTCCTCTTCAAGATCGACCTCGCACGGGGCTACATCCTGCTCGCGTTCCCGGTCGGGATCCTCGTGCTGCTGTTCTTCCGCTGGGCCTGGCGACAGTGGCTCGCGGTCGAACGGGAGCAGGGAAGGTTCGCGTCGAACGTGCTGCTCATCGGGTCCGAGCAGAGCGTTCGTCACATCGCCACCCAGTTGGCTCGAGACACGAGCGCGGGATACCGCGTCGTCGGCGCCTGGGTGAAGGGTGTGCCGGCGGGGGCGGTCGTCGACGAGGTGCCCGTGCAGACCTCCGAGGGGTCGGATTCGATCGTCGAGGCGCTGGACTCGTTCGGCGCCGACACCGTCGTGGTGACGAGTAGCGACGCGTTGACCGCTGAGGAGTTGCGCGAGTTGAGTTGGCAGCTGGTCCCGGGTGTGCACCATCTCGTGCTCGCGCCGAGCCTCACCGATGTCGGTGGCCCGCGGATCCACACGCGCCCCGTCGCGGGCCTCCCGCTCATCCACGTGGAGACGCCGAGGAACGAGGGGTGGAAGAAGTACGGCAAGCGGTGGCTCGATATCCTCGGCTCTGCGTTCTTCCTCCTGCTTCTGAGCATTCCTTTGCTGGCCGTCGCCCTGCTGGTCAAGCTGACGAGCCGAGGGCCGGTGTTCTATCGCCAGGAACGGGTTGGCCTCAACGGTCAGCCCTTTCAGATGCTGAAGTTCCGCTCTATGCGGGCGAACGCGGATGCGGAATTGCATACGCTTCTCGCCGCTCAGGGCTCGGACGGTAAGCCACTTTTCAAAGTCAAGGACGACCCCCGGATCACACCTGTCGGCAAGTTCCTGCGGAAGTACTCGGTCGATGAGTTCCCGCAGCTCGTCAACGTGCTGAAGGGTGAAATGAGTCTCGTCGGACCTCGACCGCAGCGCGAGGCGGAGGTCGCGCTGTACGACAACATCGCGTATCGCAGGCTGCTGATCAAGCCGGGTATGAGCGGCCTCTGGCAGGTGAGCGGTCGGTCCGAGCTGTCGTGGGAGGACGCGATCCGGCTTGACCTCTTCTATGTCGAGAACTGGTCGTTGATGGGTGACATCGTGATCCTGTGGCGGACCGTGAAAGCCGTTGTCGCGCCCGGAGCGTCGGCGCATTGAGTATCGACGGCGGACTGCTCGTTCATGAGTGGATCTCGAAATCCGGAGGATCCGAAAAGGTCTTTGCGGAACTTGTCGCCACCTTTCCCACGGCAGATCTTCGGGTGCTCTGGTCGGATGTGCAGGCCCCATTCGGGGCCAGGCGCGTCGTGGAGTCGTGGCTCGCCCGGACTCCGTTGAGGAAAAGCAAGGCAGCTGCCCTCCCGTTCATGGTGGGGGCCTGGCGCCGGCTGCCGTCCGATCGTCCGTACGACTGGATGCTCGTGAGTTCGCACCTTTTCGCGCATCACGCTCGTCTGCGTCGAGGTTCGCAGCCCTTCGTGAAGTTGGTTTATGTCCACACGCCGGCGCGCTACATCTGGACCCCCGAATTGGACGCGCGCGGAAGCGGCCTCGTCGCTCGGATCGCCTCCACATTCTTGAAACCGCTCGATCGTCGGCGCGCCGCGGAAGCAAGCGAGATCGCGGCCAACTCGGAGTACGTCCGTGAGCGGATCCGTGACACCTGGGGCCTCGATGCACGTGTGATTTACCCGCCCGTGGACACGGCTCGGATTGCGCACGGTGCTCCCTGGGCCGACCGTCTCGACGAGGATGAGGCCGGGCTCCTCGCCTCTCTCCCGGAGGGCTTCGTTCTGGGGGCGTCCCGCTTCATTCCATATAAGCGGCTCGAGCTCGCGATCAAGGCGGGCGAGTCCGTGGGGCGGCCCGTCGTCATCGCTGGATCCGGTCCGGAGGAGGCTCGGTTGCGGGACGCGGCTGCCCAAGCCGAGGTGCCGGTCCACTTCGTTCTTAAGCCGTCGGACGCCCTCTTGTTCGCGCTTTACGAGAGGGCGTCTGTCTACGTGTTCCCGGCCGTGGAGGATTTCGGGATCATGCCGGTGGAAGCGATGGCGTGTGGGACACCGGTGATCGCGAATACAGTCGGTGGGGCGGGTGAGAGTGTCGGTGTCTGCGGCGGCGGAGTCCTTCTCGATGCGTTCGACCGACAGTCGCTCAGGACAGCGATCGAAGCTGTGCAGACGATCGACCGCAGCGCCCTGCGCGAGCGAGTCGGTCGGTTCTCAGCGGAAAGGTTCCGGTCGGAGATCCGCGAATGGGTAACCTCCTCGATGGGACGGGCGGCGACGTGACCGGTTCGTTGTGGATCGACACACGCTGGAACGGAGTGAGCGGGATAGGCCGGTTCAGTCGTGAGGTCACCAGCAGACTTCGCCCCGGTTGGAAGTCTCTCAGCTGTGGTTCTCCGTCGTCCGCGCTCGACGTCGTCAATCCGCGCCGGTTGTCCGCCGGACCGTCTGACCTGATCTACTCGCCCGGTTACAACGGGGGATTGGCACGCGCCCCTCAACTCCTCACGCTCCACGATCTGATGCATCTGAGGAGCGAACGATCCGAGCTGCGTGCGCGCTACTACGATCTCGTGATCCGGCCGATCGTCAAGAGATGCGGCGCGGTCCTGACAGTGTCGGAGGCGAGCCGCTCGGTTATCGAGGAGTGGCTCGGAGACGGCAGTGTCCGCGTGATCAATGTCGGCAACGGGCTGTCCCGGTCGATCGAGGCCGCGCCGGCGTCGACGTCCGCTTCCCGCCGCGTGCTCTATGTCGGCAATATGAAGGATCACAAGAAGTTCCCCCTCGTCGCGCGGGCGCTCGCCGGCATGAGCGACTGGTCACTCGACGTCGTCACCACGGACCCCGCGGAGGCCGGCGAGATGATCGGATCGTTGCCCGAGCTCGACGGCCGCGTGCGACTTCTCAGCCGGATCAGTGACGACGAGCTGGCGGGTGTCTACGCCACGGCCTCCGTGATCATGATGCCGTCGTCGGAGGAGGGCTTCGGGCTCCCCGCGATCGAGGCCCTTGCGGCCGACCGACGAGTCGTCTACTGGAGCGGCTGCGATGCGATCGGGGAAGTTCTCGGCAAATTCGGTGTCTGCGTCTCCGAACCCGACGACATTCGGGAGTGGCAAGCTTCCATTGTCCTCGCCGCCTCGATGACTCTGCCCTCGGAGCAGCCGGGCTACTCGGAGTGGCTGCAGCGATACGACTGGGACGATGTGGCCGGTCGAGTGCAGTCGGTGCTCGACGACCTCGGAGCCGCTCCACGGAAGGGTGACGCCGAATGACGCGACACAGCATCCTCTTCCTGAGCCACTCGAACGTCTTCGAGCACTTCAAGGTCGGGAGCCACCACTACGCCGCTGAACTGGCTCGTCGGGGTCATGACGTGTTCCACGTGTCCACGCCGATTTCGCTTATCCATCGCATACTCGGCCGGGCGGGTTCCGCGAGTATCGACGCGGTCAAGCGCGGCTGGATGACCGACGAGAACAATGTTCACCACCTCGTCCCCTCCTCGATCATCCCCGCCGGTCTCGTGGCCGGAACAGCCAATCGGATTATACGATCACTCCCCGAGGGGCAATTCGATCTGACTTTCGTGGACCAGCCGCTCCTGTGGTCATCGGAGGTGAGGACGGCGTCGCGCACGCTCGTCTACCGTCCGACCGACATCTACGACGAGGGGCGCAAGCGCCGACTCCAAGACGAGGCTATTGCGCAGGCCGACGGGGTCGTCGCGACCTCAGACGAGGTTCTTCGACGGCTCGGGCTTTCGGAGAGCAGGCCCAGCCTCGTTCTCCCGAACGGAGTCGACCTCCGGAACTTCGCCGTGCAAACCGGCACCCGCCGCGATGTCGCCGTCTACGTCGGGGCGCTGGATTCCCGTTTCGAGTGGAATGATGTGCGATTCCTCGCGGATTGCTTCCCATTGTGGCGCTTCGAGATCTACGGGCCGACCGGCAATGAACCGGCGGATCTCCCTGCGAATATTCAACTCAAGGGTGCCGTCGACTACGACGACCTCAACGCCGTCTTCTCGGCGAGCCGCATCGGCCTTCTACCGCTGACCGACGTGCCTGTGAACGCCGGTCGAAGCCCGATGAAGCTCTACGAATACTTGGCAGGGGGGCTTGGAGTACTGTCGACATCGACGCCGACCATTCAGGAGAACGACGCCGTGGGACTCCTCACCTACACATCGCAAGATGAACTCCACACGAAATTCGCGATGCTTGCTGTGGCCGCTCCCAACCCGGCCGGGAAATCTCTTGCTGTCGCAAACTCGTGGGACGCGAAAGCCGACCAACTGCTCCGGTTCGCGGAGTCTCTGTGAGGGACAAGCGGTCCTCGCGCGGTGGTGAGTTTGAAGCTCAACCTCCGGTGGGGCCTCGGATCAGGCGATTTTTTACACCCGTCTCCCTCATTCTCCTTCCGGTGCTCTTGAGCGCGCTTGCCTGGTTAATTCCGGGCGAATCGATCATTCTCCGGGGATTCTCCGAACGATCGGACGTGACTGGTATCGGAATACTCACTCTCGGCGTTTGGTATGGGTTAGTGGTCGCTGTGGCATCTCTTGGGACCTCGTTGGGCCGACGAGTAAGGCCGTCAGCGCACCTCAACTGGTCGGATCAGGACCAGGCGCGAGAGAAAGCCCTCTACCTAATCCTCACGATTTTCTCGGTGATAGGTATGGCAACGGTTCTGGCGAACGCTGGGGGAATCTCGGGTTTTCTCGCTGCTCTCAACGCCACCGACGCTAACTCCCTAAAGGAGGCCACAGGCGGTGCGGCTGGCCTAACGACATTGCGTTATACGACAGCAATCGCTGCGCCGCTCGGAATTCATCGACTCCTCAGAAATCGTCGAGGTTTCACTCTTGCCGCGCTTAATGCAGTACTTCTCTTCCTCAACGCAGCCGTCGCCTCGAGGCTCTCCTTGCTCATGGCTGTCATGGTGTTGCTCTATCTCTTAGTGACGAGGCCTGTTGGTTTCAGAATTCGGAAACGATGGATTTTGCCAGGGGCCGCCGCCGTCTTCGGATTGTTGACTCTCCTGAACTACACGCGGAATGCCCGCTATTACGAGGCCGCGGGCGTCTCGGATCCCGTCTCGATGAGTATCGTGCAGGCACTCACGTATCTTGGGACTCCGTTTCAGGTCGCACTTGGAACCGCCAACGCTATCCATTTCCGAGGCGCGACGTTCAGCCAGCCCCCGGATGAGTGGTGGACCGTCCTTGTCCCGACTTTCTTCCGCTCGGAGCCGCGCACAGGCGATGCGACAGGGACGAACCGGTACAGCCAGTTCGTTGACTACAACGCGTCGTTGACAACCAATTCTGCCTTCGCGGATACATTGGCGACGTTCGGGCCATGGGGTCTCGTCGCGAGTCTGGTGTTGATCGCGAGTGCTGCGCTACTCTTTGGGCACTTCGCTCAATATGGGAACGGACTGGCCCTGATTCCGGGAGTCGTGCTGTACGGGATGGCCGAGTACTGGAGAATCCTGCTTTTTAGTCAAGGCATTTTTGTCTACCTCGTTATCGCGACCCTGATCGCAGCGTGTGCGGTTGCTGCGTTTCGGGGAACTCCGAATCGATTGAGGGAACCCGACCTCGGTGGGGGCAAGCTGATGGACGCTGTTTCGCCGCGGAGCTTGTCATGAAGGTCACCTTCTTCTCCGACGACTTGTCGAGCAACTCGTTGGGCCGTGTGTACTGCCTCTGGCGGTTGGCGGATGCCCTGGGTTGGGACGCGTCGGTCATCTCACCACGCGGCGAAGAGGTGTGGGGCCCACTTCGCGACACTCCGTTCGCCCGCGCGTGTCACCGGCTCGCCGCCGACACCAAGCCAAGTCATGACGAGATGGGCGACCCGGATCTCCTCATCGCCGTCAAACCGCTCCCATCATCCTTCCTTCCTGCATGGGAGTGGAGCCGTGCACTCGGGATCCCGCTGCTCGTTGACATCGACGATCCCGACCTCGAGATGCAGTTCTCGTGGGAACGGCCGATCCGTCGTCTCGGGCGGATCCTGCTGAGGGCGCGGGGGCTTCGCGGGTCACGAGTCGTACGGAAGCGGCTGGTCGGCGTTCCACGCTTCGTGAGTAATCCCTGGCTCCAGTCGCGATACGGAGGGACACTGCTGCCTCATGTCCGAGACGATCGTGGCCCGGGAGCGGCTCACGCCTCTACTCAGCCCCGAATCGCCTTCGTCGGAACGAATCAGCAGCACAAAGGTGTCTCCATCCTTCGCCAGGCCGTCGCTGAGCTCGCCCCTGAAGGCTTCCGGCTGATCGTCACGGATGCGCCTCCCGCGGATGCGGCTCCGCACGAGGAATGGGTGGGCCGCACGTCGATGGAGGAGGGCCTCAGCCTCGTGAGTGGGTCGGATATCGTCGTGATCCCGAGCCTCGACGCGGTCCACGCGAGAGGCCAGCTGCCCGTGAAGCTCATCGACGCGATGATGTTAGGGCGCGCGATCGTCGTCACGGATGTCGATCCGCTCCCGTGGGCGATCGGTTCTGGTGGCGTCGTCATTCGCGCCGGTTCGGTGAGTGAACTCGTGCACGCCCTTCGATCGCTGTCTGATCCGAGCAAGAGGGCGCGTCTTGGGAGATCCGCACGTAGTATCGCGATCGCTCGTTACACGATCGGTGAGAATCGGCGAGCTTTCGAGGCGGCTTGCCGCGCTGCGGTTGGGGTGAGGGCTGATGGCTGAAGGAGCTACCTCACTTCATTCGCGAGGCAGCGATCAAGTGAGATCGCCAAAATGACGCGCGGGAGGGCGAGCAGACGACTTCTCGCATTCGTCGCAATTCCGATGCTCAGCGCCGTCACACCGCTACTTGCGTTTCCGGCGATCTCCTCGAATTTCGGGGCGTTCGGTTGGGCGGCGATCGCACTCGGCCAGTCCTTCGGTGCGGCAGCAGCCGTTCTGATCGAACTGGGATGGGGATTAACCGGATCCCAGCGAATAGCACGAGCCTCGGAGAAGAATCGAAGAAAACTCCTCGCCGCCTCTCTCGCGACGAAGCTGGTGGTGGTTCCGGTGGCCGTGCCGGTGGCTGTGATTGCCGCCATACTCGCTCCAGAATTCTCTACCGAAGCTGCCTTAGCTTGCATAGGAAGCGCTCTCGTCGGCTTGAGTTCCATTTGGTTCTTTATTGGCGCAGGAAGCCCAGGCAAGATCCTCGTCACGGACTCCATTCCACGGCTAGTATTCGTCACGAGCGCGGCGCTCTGGATGAACGCTGGAGGTCCTCTGGTTTCGTTCGGGCTCGCACTAATTCTTAGCTCCCTGATTGCCCTCGCCCTAGCCTTGAGGACCGCCGGCGTTCGCCCTCGCGATTTCTCAATTGTTCGCGGTCGACGGCTTTGGCTATTCCTTCGGGCCCAGATGACCGCACTCTCTGGCCGGGCTGTTAGCGCCCTCTACATCGCTCTTCCGGTCGCGTTGGTCGGAATAGTAGCGCCCTCCGTTCTGCCAGTGTTTGCTGCGGCAGAGCGCCTCCAGCGGTTGGGGTTGTCAGTACTACAGGCGGTACCCAATTCGCTTCAAGGCTGGGTAGGGGGCGCCCGAACCGCGGAGTTGCGACTGCGGAGAGCAGGCCAGGCACTAGGACTCAACGTCGTTCTTGGACTCATCTCAGGAGTCGGGTTTGTTCTGATAGCTCCCGTGATGTCGGAGTGGATTTTTGCAGGGACGGCGACTCTCCCCATTGAAATTTGCTTGGTGTCCGGCCTGGTCATCTTCTTGGTGTGCGTGTCTCGGGCGACGGGCGGCATCGTCCTCGTGGCTCTGAAGAAGGTCGGGATAATCAGTGTCAGCGCCTTCGCCGGTGCCGTTGTTGGCGTTCCCGCGATCCTCTTGCTCGCAGCTACGTTCGGCGCGATTGGAGCGCTCCTAGGCGAGGTCATTGCCGAAGGAACTGTCCTGGCTGTCCAAAGCTCAGCGGTTGTCAGGGGAATCGGTCGAGGCCGCCGCTGACTATCCCGCGCTCTAACCGCTCATGATTAGATCAGCATTGAATGCCCGGGCGGCGTAACCCGAGCTCGAGCAGACCTCCTGTAGGCGGGGGCCGGCGCCCACGTAACCGCGGCCGCAACTCGCAACCCTGGCCGTGGAGCGGCACTTAATCGGTGCTGGCGCCTACCTTCCGGGTTTAGTCCCGCGGAGGGAGCGGACTCTGCTGACCCGAAAGCTTCTCGGGTTCGGTCTCCCCCGATCGGGCCGACTCAGGCTGCCCGATCCTTCGGGCAATTGTGTGGATGGGCCGTTCGATGTATCGGAGAAGTACTGTCACGAACTCAAACGAGATTGCAATGGACACCCCGGGAGCGACCCAGCCGGGAGAACCTTGAAATGCAAAAGCGCAGGCAATAATGATTGGCTCGTGAGTCAGGTAGAGCTGAACGATACTTTGCGGAGCCAGCGGAGCACCCCTCGATCGCTCCGCCCGCATCTACGTCGCGGGTCACCGTGGGCTCGTCGGGTCCGCGATCTGGCGGAAACTCGAGGCCGAGGGCTTCACTGACATCGTCGGACGCACCTCGTCGGAGCTCGACCTGAAGGATCGCGCCGCCGTCTTCGCGTTCTTCCAGGAGACGAAGCCGCGCCACGTCGTGCTCGCCGAGGGGTGGGTCAGGAGCCGAGGCCGGAGCGTGCTTCCGTGAACAGGTCGGAGAGGTCGCCGGACACCTCGCGACGCCCCGCGGCGCGGGAGAAGACGATGGCCGGTCCGGGAGCGGTCGCGGACACGGCGGTGCCGTCGATCCGGGCCGCGTCATCGTCCACTGCCAGCCAGGTGCCCTCGCGCAGGCCGAGCACCGGCACGTCGTTCTCCTCGAGGAACTCGGTGAGCCGTTGTTCGCGTGTCTCGCCGCGGTGGGTGCTGTCCGGGTCGGCGTCGAGGTAGTGCGGGTTGAGCTGGAACGGCACAAGCCCGAGTGCCTCGAAGGAGGTGGGCTCGACGATCGGCATGTCATTGGTCGTACGGATCGTGGGACCGGCGATGTTCGTGCCGGCACTCGCGCCCATGTACGGCATCCCCTCACGAGCGCGGCGGCGCAGAGTGTCGAGCAGACCGAGCCGCTGCAGCGTATCGAGCAGGCGGAACGTATTACCGCCGCCGACGAACACCGCCTCCGCCTCGGCGACAGCGGCGACAGGGTCCCCAGCGGTGTGAATGCCCCGGACCTCGACGCCGTGGGGTTCGAGGGCGCCGGCGACCTTCGCGGTGTAGGCGTCGCGGTTCGCGAGCGCATACGGCACGAACGTCAGGCGGGCGCCGGCGAGGAAACCGGTGACCGTCTCGATGGCGTGTTCGAGGTAGCCGGAGGCATGGTTGGTCGAGTTGGACAGCAGCAGGAGACGCATCGGGGTCCTTTCCGGACGTCGGGCGGTGGTCAGCGGCGAGGAGCGAGCGTTCGGCCGCGGCGCCAGTCGCGCTGGGGCAGCGCGGGCGCACGGTTGGACAGGAGATCGGCTAGTCGGGCGGCTGCAGCCTGAAGGGCGGGTACATGCTCGCGGAGGTCGTCGTCGAAGTGGAAAACCTTCGGCTCGACCACCGACATCGATCCGACCGGCGTAGTGCCGATGAGTACGGGAGCGGCGATCGCGCGGGTCGTCGAGTCGTATTCGCCCTCGGAATACGCCCAGCCCGTGCGATAGGTCTCATCGAGCATCCTCTCGAGGCGGGCCTCGTCCACCTCGGTGAGTTCGGTGTAGCGGGCGAATGGACGGCCGGCGAGCATGTTGCGCCGCTCCAACGGGTCGAGGAAGGCGAAATGCGCGCGTGAGGTCGCGCCTGCGTGCGCGGGATACAGGTCGCCCACGAGCGGATGGGAGCGGACGGGCCCCTGTTCCCCGTCCACGGCGGCGATGCAGCGGACGTGGAATCCGTCCGGCACGGTGAACGACACCGTCCGTCCGGTGTGTGCCGCTAGACCCGTGAGGACGTGCTCGGCGAGTTGGGCGAGCCCCCCGCCGCGTTCCCAGAGCGCGGCCATGTGCCACATGGCGGGGCCCAAACGATAACGGCGGCTGTACGGGTCGGCGATCAGGAAGCCGCGAGCAGCCAGTGCCGCGAGCAGCCGCTGGCTCGTCGACTTGTTCCAGCCGAAATCCTCGGCGAGCTCGAATACGCCCCACTCACGCCGCGTCTCGCTGTACGACAGCAGGATCTGGAGCGCACGGTCCACGGTTTGCAGTGGCGACGGTGCACTCTCGGACGCAGGCTGCGGCATCGGTTCTCCTCGGGGTCTGCGCCGAGCGTAGCGTGATGGTTCGAAATATGACTGTAACTCCCAGATAGCGGGATTCGGTTGCATCGCCGGGCGCATCCAGCGGAGCGTAGTCCACTATCCGGGAACCGTTCCTCCGCTGCCCGGGACTCCCCTGAAGACGAAGGAATACCGCTATGCACGCTTCCGAGACGCGTTCCCCGGCCGACACCGACACGCGCCACCCCCGGGCCTTCGAGCCGACGACGGCGATCATCACGCTCATCGTGAGCGTGCTCGGTGCTGCGATCGGCATCCACATGATCACGACGCTCGGGGTGTCGCCGAATACGAGCGTCATCGGTGCCGTGATCGCGATGCTGATCGGCCGGGTCGGATTCCTCGGGCTGCACCGCATGCGCGATGTGAACCGGCAGAACCTCGTCCAGTCGTCCATCTCCGGCGCGACCTTCGCCTCCGCGAACTCGCTTCTCACGCCGATCGCGATCCCCTTCCTGTTCGGTCGGCCCGACCTGGTCTGGCCGATGCTGCTGGGTGCCAGCCTGGGACTCGCGATCGACGTGTACGTCCTCTACCGTGCCTACGGCTCTCGCTTCTTCCCGGCGAACGCCGCCTGGCCCCCCGGAGTCGCCGCGGCAGAGACGATCAAGGCCGGGGATCAGGGTGGCAAGCAGGCCGCACTGCTCGTGGGCGGCGGTGTGGTCGGCTTCACGGCCGCGGCCTTCGGACTGCCGATGTCGGCGGCGGGCATCGCGATGATCGGCAACGTCTGGGCGTTGCTGATGTTCTCCGCCGGCCTCCTCATCGCCCAGTACGTGCCGACGCTGTTCGACGTCAACCTGGCGGCCCTGTACGTGCCGCACGGGGTGATGATCGGTGCGGGCATCGTGGCGCTCATCCAGATCGGCATCATCATGTTCGCCCGCCCGTCCGCCAAGCAGCTCGAGAACACAGCGGCGCTGGACAAAGCGGCGCTGACCGATCCGTCGCTCCTTCCCACAGTGGACGAGCCCACACTGCGCCGCGCACTCGGCTCCGGGTTCGTGATGTTCACCGCCGGAGCTGTGGCGCTCGCCGTCGCCGGTGGCCTGTGGGTCGAGTTGCCCTGGTGGGGCATCATCGCCTTCGCGCTCTTTGCCGCCGTGGCAGCGATCGTGCACGAGCTCATCGTCGGACTCGCCGCCATGCACGCGGGCTGGTTCCCCGCGTTCGCGGTCACGCTGATCTTTCTCATCCTCGGCCTGATCCTGCAGTTCCCCGCCATCCCGCTCGCGCTCCTGGTCGGCTACTGCGCCTCCACCGGCCCCGCCTTCGCCGACATGGGGTACGACTTCAAGGCCGGATGGATCCTGCGGCGCGACCGGCGTCCGTACACGGAGTACGAGCTCGACGGACGGCGCGAGCAGCTCAAGGCGTCGATCCTCGGCTTCGTCGTCGCGATCGGCATGGTCGCTCTCGTCTGGCCGAGCCTGTTCGCCGACGGGCTCGTCCCGCCCACCTCGCGGGTCTACGCGGACACCATCGCCGCCGGGCTGACGGACCCGAGTGTGCTTGTGAACCTCTTCATCTGGGCCGTGCCGGGCGCGATCGTGCAACTCGTCGGTGGACCCAGCCGCCAGATGGGTGTGCTCCTGGCCACCGGTCTGCTCGTGGCGACACCGAATGCGGGATGGCTCGTCCTGGTCGCGCTGGTGGTCCGGGTCCTCTGGCGGCGGTGGCGCGGTGAGGAGGGCGAGCGCGAGACGGCCCTCGTCGGTGCCGGCCTGATCGCGGGCGACTCCATCCACTCCGTGAGCAAGATGGTCTGGCGATGAACGCCATGAGACTCGGTGTCGTCACGATCGGGCAGACCCCCCGGGTGGACCTCGCACCGGAGCTCGAGGACCTCCTTCCCGGCATCGAACTCGTCGAACGGGGCGTGCTCGATGGCTGCAGTCAGGAGGAGATCGCCTCCTTCGCCCCGACCGACGGCGATCACGCGCTCACCACCCGCCTCGCCGACGGAGGCTCAGCCATCATCGGCGAAGCATCCGTGATGCGGCGACTGCCCCGCATCCTCATCGCTCTCGAGGAGGAGGTCGACGCGATCCTCCTCGCGTGCACGGGCCCATTCCCTGCGATGCCCCTGTCGAAGCCGTTCTTCGTCCCGGATCGGATCATCGCTCACGCCGTCGCGGCGACAGCTCCCCACGGCGCGACCGTCGGAATCATCGCGCCGCTGCCGGAGCAAGAGGCCGACACGCTGCAGAAGTTCCGCACGGTCGTCGGCGTGGACGTCAGCGTCATCGTGTCGGCCGCATCCCCGTATACGGACACCGAGGAACGGCTGAGGGAGGCCGCACGCGAGCTCGCGTCGGGCGGCGCGAGGCTGATCGCGATGGACTGCTTCGGCTACACCGCGGCGATGCGCGCGGCCGTTGCCGCCGAGACCGGCTTACCCGTCGTTGTGGCGCGCTCCGTCGCTGCGCGCCTCGCCGCCGAGACGCTCGGGGTGCCGGTGACGGGAAGCGGAGTCGCATGAGGATCGGCGTGATCCGTGTGCTCACCACCGACGACCCGCACCTGCTCGATCAGCACGGCACCGTGATCCGCGCCACCTACGGTGTCGAGACGGTCTCCCGAAGCATCCCCGAGCAGCCACGCGGCGTGTTCTCCGAGGAGACGTTCGCCCTCGCCGCGCCGAAGGTCGCGGACCTCGCTGCGCGGATGGAACGCGAAGACGGCGTCGAGGCGATCGTGCTCAGTTGCGCCGCGGGCCCCGGCCTGGCAGCAGCGCGTGATCGCGTCACCGTGCCTGTCCACGGGGCAGGCGCATCGGCGGCACGTGCGGCACTGGGACTGGGGGACAGGGTCGGGGTGCTCGACCTTACGAAGGACACGCCGCTCGCCGTCACGGAGGTGCTCGGAGACCGGCTCGTCGCTGCGGTCGTCCCCGACGGGGTCAGCGAGACGCGCCACCTCCTCACCCCCGAGGGCCTCAGCGCGGCCGTCGCCGCCGCCCACCACCTCGTCGACCGCGGAGCGAACGTCATCATGTTCGCCTGCACGGGTATGACGACGATCGGTCTGAAAGCGACCCTCGCCGAACAGATCGACGTGCCGATCGTCGACGCCGTCCTAGCCGCCGCCGACGCGGCCATCCACGACCCGGCCATCACCGGGCGCTGACCGAGATCCACAACGCACACGCACCATCAACGGGAGGAAACACACCATGTCCTGGTCCCATCTCATCACCGCCTACGATCTGCTCGATGACCCGGCGGTGCGCGGCACCGCCGTCGCCGACTACCTGCGGGGGATCTCCGCCGGCGCTGACATCGCTGTGGAAACCGTCGCAGGCGACCGTGGCGAGACGGACTTCGTGCGCATCACGATCCCCGGCACGGACGGCCGCGCCGCAGGCGGCTCGGCGCCGACTCTCGGGATCCTCGGCCGCCTCGGGGGGCTCGGCGCGCGCCCGGAGCAGATCGGGTTCGTCAGCGACGGCGACGGCGCCCTCGCCGCGGTGACCATCGCGGCGAAGCTCCTCGCGATGTCCGAGCGGGGAGATCGCCTGCCCGGTGATGTGATCGTCGCCACGCACATCGACCCGGACGCGCCGACCCAGCCGCACGACCCGGTGCCGTTCATGGGATCCGTCATCGAGCAGGACGTCAGCAACGCTCACGAGGTCACCGCCGACATGGACGCGATCATCTCCATCGACACGACCAAGGGCAACCGGGTCTGCAATCGGAAGGGGATCGCCATCACCCCGACGATCGCCGACGGCTGGATCCTGCGCGTCTCCGAGACGCTCTTGGACATCGTCGGCCGCACCACCGGCCGAGCGCCGGTGGTCATGCCCATCACGACGCAGGACATCACCCCGTACGGCAACGACGTCTACCACGTGAACTCGATCGTGCAGCCCTGCACCGCGACGAGCGCTCCCGTGGTCGGTGTCGCGATCGTCACCGAGACGGCCGTCGCCGGATCGGCGACGGGCGCGACCGATCTGCACGACGTCGAGCAGGCCGTCCGATTCGCGATCGAGACCGCGAAGGACTTCGGACGCGGCATCGCGTCGTTCCACGACGAGGTCGAGCTCGCCCATCTCATGTCGCTGTACGGGAGCATGTCGGTGCTGCGGACCCGCGGGACGAACTGACCGGCTCTGAGCTGTCCAGAGCGCGCGGGAGCGCCCGATGAGCTACGGACGTCGGGCGGTCCCGCGCCACGGTTGCGATGCAGCGAGCCGAGACCGGCCGACTGGACGAAGCGATCCTGTCCGCGCACGAGAACTGAGCTCTCCTCGACCAGGCTGTGACGTCGTGTGAGGCGGCCCACGAGCGGAGCCGCCGCAACGCACGAGTCCGAAGCCCCAACATCACCCATTCAGCTGCATGTTGGGACTTCGGACCTTGGGTGCCCCCGGAGGGATTCGAACCCCCGACCTTCGGTACCGGAAACCGGCGCTCTATCCCCTGAGCTACGGAGGCGCAGTGCTCTGCCACGTTAGCAGATGCGGCAGTGGCTCCCGCGCGCCCAGCTCCCCGAGGGTGGCGGGGCTCACGAGCCCGGCCCCGGAACGGGGGGACGAGAGAGGGGACGGCCGTCCGATAGTGTCCAGAGCGGACCGTCCGCCCTGTGCACACCCGAATCGATACACGTGCGCTGCGACGGTCCCCTTCTCCCCGTCGCCTAGCCCCAACGGACACGATGCTCTCCACCCTGCCCGGTCGCGCACGCCTGCTCGCAATGTCGATCGTCACCGCCCTTCTCGCCGCCGTCCTCACCGTCGGAGTCGTGGCTCCCGCGGCCCAAGCCGACGGCGTCATCTCGCTCACGGCCACGACGCCCGAGAGCATCCTCGCGGGGGAGACGGAGACGGTGGCCCTCGAGGCGCGCAACTCCTCGTCGACCGATCGCTACAACCTGTCCTTCCGGTACGAGATGCTCCCCGGCATCTCCTACGTGGCCGGCTCGACGGTGCCGGCGGGGCTCGGCGATCCGACGATCGTGACGGTGACCGACGGCACCGAGCCGCTCGTGACCCACCAGGTGCTCCTCTGGTCGAACGTCTCCGACCTGGCGGGAAACGACGTCTCGGGCATCCGGTTCACCATCCGCGCCGACCCCGAACTCTTCCCCGTGGGGAGCGTCTATCGGGCAGAGGCCGGCGCGTTCGCCCACTCCGACGCTCGCATGGTTCCGAAGTTCGACGCCACAGGGGTCCCGATCGCGTCGTCGTACACCGACGACGATCAGCTGACCTCCGAAGCCACGAGCGTGAGCGCCCTCGACCTCACGAAGTCCGAGCCGAGCCCCGAGCACGAGCTCCTGCGCGGCGTCCACGATCAGGCGACCGTCTACTCCATCCGCGTCGTCAACACCGAGGAGGGGGCGACGACGGGCGTGACGGTCGTCGACTACCTCCCGTCCTGGCTCGAGTTCCTCGGCTGCGGTCGCGTCGACAACTCCACGACCGGTGTCGAGTACGACGGGGCCCCCGCCCTGACCTCCACGACGGCTCCCGGGCTGACGCCCGGCGAGTGCACGACGCCGACCTCGGTGGAGACGGTCGAGAACCCGAGCGGGCGCCCCGCCGGGATCTACACGAAGGTCACCTGGACGCTCGGGACCCTCGCCGCGGGAGCCTCGCGAACGATCGACTACGCCGCGGCCGTCCCGTTGCGAGCGAACACGATGGCCTTCGCCGCCGGCACCCCGGCCCCGACGAGCGGTGGCCAGGCGGCGAACCTCGACAACAACACGGGGGCGTCGACGCGACATGTCGACGACGCTTCGGCCATCACGAACACCGCCACGGCCTCCGGCACATACACAGGTCTCGTCGCCCCCGGCGCCACGACGACCACGGTCTCCTCCGACAGTGTCACCGTGACCGCGTCAGACCTCTCCATCATCAAGTCGGTCGACCGGACCGATTTCGAGGCGGGTGAGATCGCGACGTACGAGCTGCTCCTGCGTGCGAGCGAGTATGCGAGCACGTCAGCCATGACGATCGTCGACACGCTCGACAACGGGCTCTGCCCCGCCTTCCCCGTCGGGACGACGCGCCTCGGCGACACGTTCCCCGCGGAGTGCGACCCGGCCCGCGACCCGCGGCTCGACGAGGCGCCGTCGGGCGCGACGATCGAGAGCGTCCGCTTCACCGCCGCGACGGGTGAGTTCGAGATCACCATGACGCCGGACACGGCGACGCTCGCGACGAACGCGACGGCGACCATCTCGTATCCGGTCCTCATGCGCAGCACGTTCTCGGGAAGTCTCGGCGGCCCGACCGCAGCGGGGGACACCTTCGACAACGCCGTCGAGATCGACGGAACGAGCACGGCCCGACCGGCGACCGAGCAGTCGCCGACGACGCAGCCGGTCCGCGACGACTCTCACGCCGCCCTCGCGACGGATGAGACCCGCATCTCGAAGTCGGTCCTCGAGCGCACGCCCGTCTCGACCGCCGCAGAGTGCGCCGCAGCGCCCACGACGGGCTACACGACGACGCCGACCTCCGCCTTCCTGCTCGGCGACGCGCTCTGCTTCCGGCTCGAGATCGACTTCGCCGACACGACCGAGAGTCGGAACGCGCGTGTGACGGACATGGTCCCCGTCGGCACGACGTTCGCCGGCTGGGCGTACGGCGCCGAGAGCACCGTCCCAGCTCCCCAGGTCGTCCTGGCCTCCTCCGGCGAGACCCAGGCGACGTGGAACCTCGGTCGCGCGGAGGGAACGAGCGGGCGCTATGTCGCGAAGGGTCAGGTCGCGGTGCTCTACGTCCTCGCGACGATCGACGCGCAGGGGTCGAACGCCGCGAAGCCCGACCTCGTCGACAACCTCATGAAGTACCGGCAGGAGAACTCGGTCGGGTCCGTCGCCTCGCTGCGCACGAACGTCGGCTATGCGGTCGCGTCGGCGCCGTCCGTCGCTCTCGACAAGGCCATCGTGTCCCGCAACGGCTCGGCCGTCGCCCCGACCTCGAGCACGACAGCGGGCGGCGGCACGGCCCTCGGCTATCGCCTGTCCGTCTCGAACACCGGCACGGCGGCCGCCGGCACGGACGTCCCTGTCGGCTCCGTCACCGTGTGGGACGCGCTGCCCGTGGGCGTCGCCTGCGAGGACGTGTCGGGGATCACCGCGGGCGGCACGTGCGGTCCGGCCCCCGCCGGCATCGCCGCGTCGCACGCCGACCGGGACGTGATCCTGTGGACGATCGCGAGCCTCGCGCCGTCCGCCGTGTCCGAGCTCGCGTACACGGTCACTGTGCCCGCCGGCATCAGCGTCTCGTCGCGTCTCGTGAACGACGCGTCGGTCACGCGCTTCTCGACCGTCACGACCTCGGGCGCCACCACCACGTACCGCACGCGCGACTCCCTCGACGCATCAGCGCCCGCGGAGGGCGACGGCTCGGCTCCTGCAGCGAACGACACCGCGACGGTGACGCTTCCCGACGCGACCGTCGCGAAGACGGGCGGCGGAGTCGCGAGCGCCGCGACCAACGTCAGCGGGGCCTCCGCCGTGAACGGACAGGGTGTCGAGTACACCTACTCCGTCACCATCCCCGCCGGGACGACGGTGTTCAACGGATCGCTCACCGATCCGTTGCCCGCCACGCTCGACCCCTCGAACGCCGCATACACGGTCACGGGACCCGACGGAGCGGTGCACGAGCCCGGTGCCTTCGCCGCCACCGCCGGTGCGAGCGCCGACTTCTCGCTCTCGACCGACGGAACCGTCGAGTTCCCCGCCGTCTTCCGCAACGACGGTGCGACGCCCCTCGTCTTCACCGTGCGCGTGACCGGCCTCACCGTCACGCCCGGGGCCGCTCTCGGCACCCTCCGCAACACGGTGCGCTTCGACAGCACGACGACCGAAGCAGGCACGACGGCCGTGCCGACGCGCACGGCGAACCGCGACCTCACCGTCGTCGCCCCGTCGCCGCGCATCACGAAGACCGCGAGCAAGACGGCGGGACTCACGGCGGGGGAGACCGTCACGTTCACGCTCACGGCGAGCAACACGTCGAGCGCGACGGGAGCGGACGTCGTGATCGCCGACTGCCTGCCCACCGGGCTCACGTTCGCCTCCTATCAGTCGCCGCTGCCCGACGGTGTCATGACGTTCGGTCCCGATGACGCTCCGGCAGGCATCGGCTGCTCGACGGGCACTCGTGCCTACGGCTACCTCGTCCCGACCCTCGCCAACGGGGCGTCGCGGACCCTCACGATCTCCGCGACGATCGACACCGCCGCCGCCGGCTCCGCCTCGTACACGAACACGGCGCGCGTCGTCACGTCCTCGCTCGCCGACGGGCAGCGCGACACCGCCGTCGAGAGCGTCCAGTCGGCTTCGAGCGGGGACGTCGTCGTGACGGTGGCGCCGCCGACCATCGGCAAGACGGTCACCGTCGGCGATGCGACCGGCGCGACCGGCAACGTCCCCGCCGGCGGTTCCGCGAGCTACACGCTCACGGCGACCGTCCCCGCGAGCGTCAACCTCTACGACGCCGTGATCGTCGACGCGCTGCCGACCGGCGTCACGGTCTCCGGCGCCCCCACATGCTCGGTCGGCACGACCGGGCTCGCGTGCTCGCAATTCACGACGGGCACTGCGAGCCCCGTCGGATTCGCGCTCGGCACCATCTCCGCAGCCCCGACCGCCCGCACACTCACCGTATCGATCCCCGTCACCGTGACCGCGGCGGCGGCAGCGGGGACGAGGTACGACAACCGGGCGTACCTCGCCTGGAACTCGACGGCGAAGGGCACCACCCCGAGCACCACGACCACCTCGCCGACCTACACGAACCGGGTGGCTTCGCCCGTGGCATCGCTCACGGCGACGGTCCCGTCGGTGTCCATGTCGAAGGCGGTTTCGAACGGCGCGCCGAAGCCGGGTGACACCTTCACCTACACCGTGACGGCCACGAACGCCGCGACGGCGACCTCGAGCACGGCCCACGACGTCACGATCGTCGACAACGTCCCGGTGGGCGTCGTCGTCTCGGACGTCCCGGGCGGCGGCGTCGTGAGCGCCGACGGCCGGACCGTGACGTGGACCGTCACGGCGATCCCGACGGGCGGCTCGGCGAGCTTCACGTACCGCGGCGTCCTCGCCGCGTCCGCGGATCTCGACGGGACCGCGCAGGTCAACACCGTGCGCGCCACGGAGTACTTCTCCCTGCCGGGCGCGAGCGGGGGCCGTTATGCGAGCGCTCCTGCGTCGGCGGCGGTGACTCCGGTCTTCCCCGAGGTCACAGCCACCAAGTCGACCGTGACGACGTCGCCCGCGACCATCGGTTCGGCGTTCACGTGGGGCGTCTCGCTCCAGAACACGGGATCGGACGCTGCGCGCGTGCGCGCCGACGACGTGCTGCCCGCGAACTGGACGTTCGTGAGCGGCTCGGCCACGATCACGCGCGGTTCCACGACGACGGCCGTCGCCGACCCGACCGTGTCGACAGCCGACGGGGTCCAGACGCTCGTCTGGACGGACCTCGGCGGGCTCGCGGGCGGCGAGACAGCGGTGCTGCGGTACGCGGCCGTGCCCACGGAAGCCGTCGTCGACGCCCCGGGAGTCGGGGCGAGCGTCCCGCACACCAACCGTGTGTCGGTGACCGCCTACGACGCCACGGGAGCGAGCTCGTCTCAGGCCGGACCGTACGCGGGACCGGACGCCTCCGCCTCCACGTCGATCCACTCGGCCGACCTCTCGATCGAGAAGGTCGCCTCGGCCGCGCCGCTGACAGCGGGCACGAGCGGAACGGGGTGGACTCTGTCCGTCTCGAACGACGGCCCCGACGCGGCCGTCGGCCCGATCACCGTGACCGACATCCCGGAGCTCCCGGCCGGCGTCACCGTGACGGGGGCGGCAGGCGCGGGCTGGTCGTGCTCGGTTCCTGAGACCGACGGCTCCTTCACGTGCGTGCCCGCCGACAGGACCGCGACGCTCGCACCAGGCGCGTCGTTCCCCGACATCACGGTGACCGTGGGCGTCGCCTCGAGCGTGGCCGCCGGAACGAGCATCCCGAACACCGCGACCGTGTCCTCGGCGACCCACGACGGGGACCCGACAGGCGACACGTCGACGGCGGAGCTCGAGACGGCCGCGACCGCCGACCTCTCCATCGAGAAGATCACCTCGGGCGCCGTCGGCGCCGGGCGGACCGTCTCGTGGCTCCTGCGCGCGGCTAACGCCGGTCCGTCGGACGCCCTCGGGACCGTCACGGTCACCGACGACGTTCCTGCCGGCGTGTCCGGCGTCACCGCCGACGGCGGCGACGCCTGGTCCTGCGACGTCGACGGCAACACCGTCACATGCGAACGCGACGGACTCGCACGAGGCTCCTCGGTCGAGCCGATCGTCGTAACCGGACGCGTGGACTCGGGCCTCACGGGAACGCTCGCCAACACCGCGACCGTCGAGAACGACACGAACGACCCGGTGAGCGACGACAACACCTCGAGCACCGAGGACGCGATCGACACCGACACGACGCTCGCGGTCGAGAAGACCCTCCCCGGCGGCGAGCTCGTACCCGGCACGCGAGCCACGTACCGGATCGCCGTCACGGCGACCGGAGACGCGGACGCCCGGGACGTGTCCGTCGCGGACGCCCTGCCCACCGGTCTCAGCTTCGTGTCGGCGGCCTCGGTCGCGGGCGACTGGAGCTGCGCGGCCGCGGACGGGACGAACGTGGTGTGCGAGCTCGACGGCGTCATCCCCGCCTCCGAGACCCGCACGCTGGACGTGACCGTCGCGGTCTCGCCGTCGCTCACGGGCGACGTCGTCAACAGGGCCGTCGCGAGCGCGGAGAACGCGCCGGACGCGACCGGATCCTGGACGAACGCGTCGACGCCCCTCGCGGACCTGACCGTGTCGAAGAGCCACCCGGCGGGTGACGTCGTCGCGGGCACTGACCTCGACTACACGATCGTCGTCGGGAACGCCGGCCCGTCGGACATCCCCTCCGGCTCGCCGACCACCGTCACGGACGTGCTCCCCGCCGGCCAGGAGTTCGTCTCCGCCAGCGGCGACGGGTGGACCTCGTCCTACGAGTCGGACACCCGCACCGTCACCCTCACGACGTCCGCGGCCGTTCCGGTGTCCGGGTCGTTCCCGGCCGTCACGCTCACCGTCGCCCTCGACGCGAGCCTCACCGAGCAGTCGATGCGCAATACCGTGACCGCGGTGAACGCACTCGCGAGCGGTTCCGTCACCGCGTCGGACGACGTGCTCGTCACCACGGAAGCCGACGTGAGCATCGAGAAGTCGCTCACGAGCTCCCCGGTGGCCGCCGCCGGAACCGAGGCGACGTTCGACATCGTCGTCTCCAACGCCGGTCCCTCGAACGCCGCTGCGCTCGAGATCGCGGATCTCCTCCCGCCGGGGATGACGGCGACCGAGATCTCGGGCGACGGCTGGACCTGCGACGTCGAGGCCGTGCAGTGCACGCTCGCGACGCTCGCGCCCGGCGCGACGACGGTGTCCGTGACCGTCGCCATCGATCCGGCTGTGCGTGCCTCCCGTCTCGAGAACACCGCGACCCTCACCTGGACGGACTCCGACGGCGGGCACTCCGACCAGTCCTCTGCGACCGTCGAGGTCGTCGAGCGCGCGGACATCTCGCTCGAGAAGACCGCTGTCGACGAGGACGGAAAGGAGGTGTCGACGGCCATCGCAGGTCTCGAGCAGCGCTACAGCATCGTCGTCTCGAACGCGGGACCGTCAGACGCGTCCGGACCCGTGACCGTCGTCGACACCCTGCCGGAGGGCGTGTCGTTCGTGGGATCCAACGACGGCTGGACCTGCGCGGTCGACGCCGTGGACGCTCGCACGGTGACGTGCTCGACTCGCGGAGCCATCGCGGCCGACGGAACGGGGCCGGAGCTGATCCTCACGACGGCGATCGACGGATCTCTGCCCGCCGGTGAACTCACGAACAGCGTCACCGCCTCCACGGGTTCGCCGAGCGGCATCCCGGTCGAGCCGGCCGACGCCACGGTCACGGTAGAGCCCCTCGCCAACGTCTCGATCGACATCGCCCATGCGGGCGATGGGGCCATCGACGCCCGCGTCCCGTTCACGGTGTCGGTCGCGAACGACGGGCCCTCGGCGGCCCGCGACGTGACGGTCGTCGTCCACGTCCCCGCCGGGCTCCGGATCGACGGAACGCTCGGATCGGACCAGCGGTGGACCTGCGCGGAGCCGGTCTCCACCGACACCGGCGCCGACGTCACGTGCGTGCTCGACGGCGTCCTGGCCTCGGGCACGTCGGCACCGCCGCTCGTGCTCGGGACCATCGTGACCGGCGGCGCCTACCCCTCCGTCTCCGTGACGGCGGAGGTGTCGACCTCGACGCCCGAGCCGACGCTCGAGGACAACGCCGACGTCGACGCCCTGCCCGTGGCCGCGCTGTCGTCGTTGTCGATCACCAAGACGCACGAGGGTCCGCTCACGCGCGGCGAGACGGTGGATTACACCATCACCGTCACGAACAGTGGGCCCACCGAGGACCCCGGCCCGGTCGTCGTGACCGACGCCTTGCCCCGCGGGCTCGCCTCCCTCGCCGTGTCGAGCGACGGTGCGACGTGCGAGCTCGGCCAGATCGTGCGCTGTGTCGTCGACGGACCGCTCGGCGCCGGCGAGTCCGTCGTGGTCGAGCTCACCGCTCGCGTCGCCGCGGATGCACCGGAGCGGGTCGTCAACACCGCGGTCGTCGAGACGGAGAGCGCCCAGGTGTCCGACTCCGGTCCCGTCGAGGGCGCCAGGACGGCAGAGGATCCCGCCGAGGTGACGGGCGAAGCCGCGCTTCCCTTCACGGGAGCCTCCGTCTGGTCGCTCCTCGTGATGGCGATCGCCGCTCTCGCCGCCGGAGGCGTGCTCCTGCTCGCCCGACGGCGCGCCCCGTCGGTCTGACGTGCGGCGGGGAACCGGTGATCCGGTTCCCCGCCGGCGCTCGTCGGCACCGCGACCGCCTACCACGTCGTCGGTGCGAGTGTCGCCCCGTCGGGACTCGCGTCGGACGTTTGTAGGCTCGCGCTATGACAACCGGCCACGATGTGTCCTTCCGCGACGTCCTCCGCTCGATCCCGACGCGTCCCAGCGAGCAGCCGGTGCTGAGTGCCACGGGCGCGCCGGCGAATCCGCTGCACCTCCTGAGGTCGTGGCTCGAGGAGGAGGCGGACAGGGGAACCCACGTGCCGCACGCCTTCGCCCTCGCGACGGTCTCGGCCGATGGAGCGCCGCAGGGCCGCACCGTGATCCTCAAGGACCTGGACGACGAGGCCCTCTGGTTTGCGTCCTCCGCCCGCAGCCCGAAGGGACTCGCGATCTCGGAGAACCCCGTCGCCGAGGCCGTCTTCTATTGGGCCGAGACGGGTCGGCAGATCCGGGTGTCCGGGCCGGTCGCGCCGGGACCCCGCGAAGTCTCCGACGCCGACTTCATGGGGCGGCACCCGAAGGCTCGAGCCGGCGTCATCGTGGGCCGCCAGGGCACCGAACGGCCCGACCCGGACGAGGCGGGCTCCCTCCTCCGCGACGCCCTCGCGCACGTCGAGGCGGACCCGGACGACGTCCCCGGGCACTGGATCGCGTACCGTCTCGAGGCGCGCTCGGTGGACGTCGTCCAACTCCGTCCCGCGAGCGGTGGAGAACGCATCCGGTACGAGCGGGGCGACGACGGCTGGGCGGTCGTCGACCTCTGGCCGTGACGGGCCTCCCGTCCGCACCGTTGCGCCCCGCCGCGTGTGAGGATTGACCCGATGCCCGCCACCGTCTCCTCGACGCTCGAATTCCGGCTCGCCGCCCCGAGCGACGTCATCCTGTCCATCGCCGTCGCCGCGGGCACCCCGATTCAGCACGAATCGCTCATGGTGTTCGGGAACGGACTGCAGCATCCCGTGCACGAGGTCGTCGACCGCCACGGCTCCCGGCTGCACCGCTTCTCCGCTCCCGCCGGCTCCTATCGCGTCGACTACGCCGCCGCGGTCCTCGGGCAGCGTCCGCCGTCGCCGACCACGGAGATGGACCTCATCGAGTACCTCCGTCCGAGCCGCTACAGCGAGTCCGACGAGGTGTACGGCTTCGCGAAGCAGACGTTCGGCCACCTGAGCGGCGGTCACCTCATCGACGCGATCAGCAGCTGGGTCGCCGACAGCTTCTCCTACGTCTCGGGTTCGACGACGGGTACCGACAGCGCCTCGACGACTCTCGCCACCCGCCAGGGCGTCTGCCGCGACTACGCTCACACCGTCGTCGCGCTCTTGCGCGCTCGCGACATCCCCGCGCGGATCGCGTCGGTCTACGCTCCCGGGGTCTCGCCCATGGACTTCCACGCCGTCGCCGAGGCGTGGATCGAGGGCCGCTGGTTCGTCATCGACGCCACCCGACTCGCACCGCGCCCGTCCTTCGTGCGCATCGCGACGGGCCGCGACGCCGCGGACGTCGCGTTCCTCACCAACCACTTCGGCGCCCTCACGCTCGACAGTGTCATCGTGTCGGCCGTCGCAGACGTGCTGCCCTTCGACGACTACCGCTCGCCGCTCAGCATCGGCTGAGGCCGCACGGCGGCGTATCCCGTCTTGCCTCCCTGACCCGGGCCGCCAGTCTGTCGAGCAGGAGTTCGCCACTGGTGACGTCGATCTCGACGAACGGGGGCGACCGTTGGCCTATACCGTCGCTTCCGGCGACGTGCTGGACGTGATCGGTGACCCCTTCTGCATCGTCAACGGCGGGGCGCTCTCCACGCTGGACAACTACCACGGTGGCGCCGTGATCCAGCCGGGTGACGTGATCATCCCGTACGCGGACGACGCGACGATTTCGAATACCCCTACGCGACCGGATAGAGAGTGCTCGCGACGGCGCCCGTCGGCAAACTCAGGGCCGTGCGTCAGAGGTCGAGGTTCGCGAGGATCGGCGCGACGATCTCGCCAGCGTCGGTCGCCTCGCCGAAGAACGGGCTCGAGACGACGATCCAGTGGTCGCCCGCGAAGACCTGCGCGACACCCGCGCCGTCGACGACGTCGAAGAAGGCCGCGTCCCCGCCGAGGCCCGGCGCCGGCGTGCTCGACGACGCGTCCTCCTCGACGCGGTCGAGGTTCTCGGACCCGGGGATCGTCACTGCGATGTCGACCGGTGCCGAGTTCGTGTCGTTGCTCCAGCGACACAGTCGACCGCCGAGGTCGGCGGCCTCGGCGAGAGCCGATCCGGCGGCGGGAGTCGGTGCGGCGACGGCGCTGTAGTTCGGGTTGTAGGCGTACACGTCGTCGGCGGAGAGCACGTCGGTGCACTCGGGCGCCGCCTCGCCGAGGTCGGGCTGCTCCGGGAGGGTCGCCGTGGGATCGGGTGATTCCGCTCCCGGCCCGGACGAGGAGGGACTCGGGGACGCGCCGCCCGACGGCGTCGGGCCGGGCTCCGGAGTGCACGCGCTCAGCAGGAGGGCGCCGCCGGCGAGCATCGCGGCGGCGGCGGTGATGCGCACCTCGACGCGCGGGGAGCGGAGCCTCATGACGAGTCCTCTTTCTCAGGAGCTGGGGGCCCGGCGGAGGTGCGGACAGCCCGACGATAGCAACTACGCCACCGCCGCAGTCGCTCTCCCGGCGGCGAGCCCCCTCCGCCCCGGTAGAATCGACCCCCGTGACCCCGACTGATCTCGCCCAGACCCTGTACGACCTCGTCCTGCCGCTCGCCGAGCGACGCCAGGCCGGTTTCGCAGAGTCGATCACGCGCGAGTCCATCACGATCGAGCGGCCCAAGAACCGCGAGCACGGCGACTGGACGTCGAACCTCGCGATGCGCCTCGCGAAGCCCCTCGGCACCAACCCGCGCGAACTGGCCACCGAGCTCGCGGAGGGCCTCGCCCAGGTCGACGGCATCGATTCCGCCGAGGTCGCTGGCCCCGGCTTCATCAACATCCGACTCTCCGCTTCCGCGGCAGGTCAGCTCGCGAAGACGATCGTCGACGCCGGGCCGGACTATGGAAAGGGAGACCTGTACACGGGCATCCCGATCAACCTCGAATTCGTCTCCGCGAACCCGACGGGCCCCATCCACATGGGCGGGGTCCGCTGGGCGGCCGTCGGCGACTCGCTCGCGCGCGTCCTCCAGGCGGAGGGCGCATCGGTGACGCGCGAGTACTACTTCAACGACCACGGCTCGCAGATCGACCGTTTCGCACGCAGCCTGCTCGCCCACTACCTCGGCGAGCCGACCCCGGAGGACGGCTACGGCGGCGCGTACATCGGCGAGATCGCCGAGCGCGTCGTCTCCGAGTACGACGGCGACATGTCGACTCTCGACCGCGACGCGCAGCAGGAGATCTTCCGCTCGCGCGGCACCGAGATGATGTTCGAGGAGATCAAGCGGAAGCTGCACGGCTTCGGCGTCGACTTCGACGTCTACTTCCACGAGGACCACCTGCACGAGTCGGGTGCCGTCGAGCGCGCCATCGAGCGGTTGCGCGCGCTCGGCCACGTCTTCGAGGAGGACGGCGCCGTCTGGCTCCGCACCACGACCTTCGGCGACGACCGCGACCGCGTCATCATCCGCAGCAACGGTGAGCCCGCCTACATCTCGGGCGACCTCGGCTACTACCTCGACAAGCGCGAGCGCGGCTTCGAGCAGAACCTCATCATGCTCGGCGCGGACCACCACGGCTACGTCGGCCGCATGATGGCGATGGTCGAGGCGTTCGGGGACGTCCCGGGCGTCAACCTGCAGATCCTCATCGGCCAGATGGTCAACCTGCTGAAGGACGGCGAGCCCGTCCGGATGTCGAAGCGCGCCGGCACGATCGTGACGCTCGACGACCTCGTCGACGCCGTCGGCGTCGACGCCGGCCGGTATGCCCTCGTGCGCTCCTCGAGCGACTCGCCGCTCGACATCGACCTCGACCTGCTCGCCAAGCGTTCGAACGACAACCCCGTCTTCTACGTGCAGTACGCCCACGCGCGCACGAGCGCCGTCGACCGGAACGCCGCGACGGTCGGCGTCGACCGCTCGGCGTTCGCGCCGGAGCTCCTCGAGCACGAGACCGAGTCGGCGCTCCTCGGTGCGCTCCAGGAGTTCCCGCGCATCGTCGCTCAAGCGGCGGAGCTGCGCGAGCCGCACCGCATCGCGCGCTACCTCGAAGAGGTCGCGGGACTCTACCACCGCTGGTACGACAACTGCCGCGTGCTCCCGCTCGGAGACGAATCCGTCTCCGACCTGCACCGCACGCGCTTGTGGCTGAACGACGCGACCGGTCAGGTGATCCGCAACGGACTCGGCCTGCTCGGCGTGTCCGCACCCGAACGGATGTGACATGACCGACGACTTCTTCGTGGCCAGACCCGTCGAGAAGAACCCCAGCAGAGGACGGCGCTGGGTGATCGGGCTCGTCGTCGCGATCATCCTGATCGTGCTCGGCGTGATCGCGCTGTTCGCGGGCGACTCGATCGCGCGCGCGATCGCGGAGGACGTCGTCAAGAGTCAGGTCGAGCAGCGCCTCCCCGAGAACGTCGAGGCGGATGTCGACGTGTCGATCGAGGGCGACTGGGTCATCGCGCAGCTCGTCAGCGGTCGGCTCGACAACGTCGTGATGAGCGATGAGAACGCGGTGCTCGACGGGGTGCCCGTCGGCATCCGCATCGACGCGACCGACGTACCGACCGACGTGAAGCAGACCGTCGGCCACGTCGACGCCACCGCGACACTCGACGCCGCCGCTCTCAACGCGTTCCTCACGTTGCCGGCGGGGGACCCCGACCTCTCCCTCGGCGACGGCACGCTCGCCTACGAGAACAGCTCGGCGTTCCTCGGCATCCCCTTCTCGTACCTGTTGAGCGTCACTCCTCAAGCGGCCGGGACGTCGCTCATCCTCACGCCCGAATCGGCGGAGCTCACGACGGATCTCGGTTCCGTCGATGTTGCGCCGGTGATCGAGAGGCTCGTCGGCGACGCGCCCGTGACGGTGTGCGTCGCGGAGTACCTGCCGGAGGGTGCTCAGCTGACGGCTCTCGCGGTGGCGCCGGAGGCAGCGGATCTCACGATCAGCATGTCGGACGTCGAGCTGTCCGGTGCGCTCCTCGAGTCGCGCGGCAGCTGCGGCTGAACGGACGCGGTCCTGGATTCCCGCGGCGGAATCCGGCGTGTGCGACGATCGGTAGACTTCCGGGAGCCTCCACCGAGGCCCAGACGGCGACGTTCCCACCCATCCGCGGGGCCGCTCCAGTCTCTCGAACGATCAGAACCACAGCATCGATCAGAACCACAGCATCGATCAGAACCACAGCATTGACCAGAACCACAGCATCGACCAGCACCTCCACGACCCGAGGCTTCCCGTGATTCCAGAACAGTCGTCGCCCGCTCCGACGGGCGGATCGAATCCGCTCGCGCCCGACTGGCTCGCCGTGCCCGCCGACGTCAACGCACTCGCCCCCGGCGTGTGGCCGACCGGTGCCGACCGTCGTGACGACGGGGTCGTCGAGATCGCGGGAGTCGCCGTCACCGATCTCGCCGCGTCCTTCGGGACCCCGCTCTACGTCGTCGACGAGCAGATGGCGCGCGACAACGCGAAGCGTATCTCCGGAGCGCTGAACGACGCGATGACCGCGATCGGTTCGAGTGCCACGTGCTACTACGCGGGCAAGGCGTTCCTCTCCGCTGACGTCGTGCGGTGGATGCTCGACTCCGGGCTCGGGATCGACGTGTGCTCGGGGGGAGAGCTGGCCCTCGCGCTCGCGGCCGGCGCCCCGCCCGCCCGCATCGGCTTCCACGGCAACAACAAGTCCCAGACGGAGATCGACCGGGCGGTGACGAGCGGCGTCGGCACGATCGTGCTCGACAGTCTGCAGGAGATCGACCGCGTCGCCGCGGCCGCCGCCCGCCACGGCGTCCGCCAGGGCGTGCGGTTGAGGATCAACTCGGGCGTGCACGCCCAGACGCACGATTTCCTCGCGACGGCCCACGAGGACCAGAAGTTCGGCCTCGCGCTCACGGCGGCGGAGAGCGCCGTCGCGGAGATCCGCGCCCACGATTCCCTCGACTTCATCGGCCTGCACTGCCACATCGGTTCGCAGATCTTCGATGCCGGCGGATTCTCGGAGTCCGCGCACCGGCTGCTCGCCGTGCACGCTCGCCTCCTCGAGCACGGCCCCGTTCCCTCGCTCAACCTCGGAGGCGGATTCGGCATCGCCTACACGGAGGCCGACGAACCGACGGCGATCGAGACGATCGCGGGGCGGATCGCGGAGACCGTGGAGGCGCGCTGCGTCGAGCTCGGCATTCCGGTCCCCGCGCTCGCGTTCGAGCCCGGCCGATCCATCATCGGGGGAGCGGGAGTCACCCTCTACACGGTCGGCACGACGAAGGACGTCACCGTCGACGTGGGCGTCGACCACGACCTCGGCGTCGGACCGGGCGCGGAGGGCCGCACCGACGGGGCCGCCGCTGCGGCGACCTCGGGCGAGAGAGAGGACGGAACGGCCGACGGAGGCACGGCACTCCGCCGTTACGTGAGCGTCGACGGCGGCATGAGCGACAACGCCCGCCCCTCGCTCTACGGAGCGGACTACACCGTCCGCATCGTCGATCGGGCGTCGGACGCCGAACCCCAACTCGTCCGTCTCGCGGGAAAGCACTGCGAGTCCGGCGACATCGTCGTGAACGCCGACTACCTCCCCGCCGACGTGCGCCCCGGCGACCTCGTCGCCGTGCCCGCGACGGGCGCCTACTGCTTCTCCCTGGCGAGCAACTACAACTTCCTCACGAGACCCGCGGTCGTCGCCGTCCACGACGGTCGCGCCCGCGTCCTCGTCCGAGGAGAGACCGAAGACCAACTGTTGGCGCGAGACGCCGGATTGGATGGCCGATGAGCGACACCCGCAGCCTTCGAGTGGCCCTGCTCGGGGCAGGAACGGTCGGCGGCCACGTCGCCCGGCTCCTTCTCGAGCACCACGACGAGCTCGCCGCTCGGGCGGGCGTCTCGATCGACCTCGTCGGCATCGCCGTGCGCGACGTGAACGCGAAGCGCGCCGTCGACCTGCCCGCCGAGCTCTTCACGACCGACGCCGAGACGCTCATCCAGGGCGCAGACATCGTCGTCGAGCTCATCGGCGGCATCGAGCCCGCGAAGTCCTACATCCTCGCGGCGATCGGCTCGGGAGCGGACGTCGTGACGGGCAACAAGGCGCTCCTCGCCGAGCACGGCGCCGAGATCTTCGCAGCGGCCGCCCGCGTGGGTGCCGAGGTCTACTACGAGGCGGCCGTGGCTGCGGCGATCCCCATCATCCGGCCGCTGCGCGACAGCCTCGCGGGTGACCACGTCGAGCGCATCCTCGCGATCGTGAACGGCAGCACCAACTACATCCTCGACCGCATGGACCGCTTCGGCGACAGCATGGAGGACGCGCAGCGCGTCGCCCTCGAGCTCGGCTACCTCGAGGCGGACCCCACGCTCGACGTCGAGGGCTACGACGCGGCGCAGAAGGCCGCGATCCTCGCGGGGCTCGCGTTCCACACCTCGGTTCCCGCCGCGGGCGTCCACCGCGAGGGGATCTCGTCGATCACGCTCGAGGACGTCGAGTCGGCCCGCGAGGCCGGCTACGTCATCAAGCTGCTCGCGATCGCGGAGCGCGTCGTCGACGACGCCGGTCTCGAAGGCGTGTCGGCGCGCGTGCACCCCGCGCTGGTGCGCCGCGACCACCCGCTCGCGAGTGTGCACGGCGGCAACAACGCCGTGTTCGTGGAGGCGGAGGCCGCCGGCCCGCTCATGTTCTACGGTGCGGGAGCCGGGGGAGTGCAGACCGCTTCCGCTGTCCTCGGCGACGTCGTCTCGATCGCGCGTCGCCACCTCGCTGGTGGCGTCGGTGTCGGGGAATCGGTCGCCGCGGACCTCCCTGTCCACCCGATCGGCGCCGCCGAAACCCGGTACCGCATCAGCCTCGAAGTCGACGACCGTCCCGGCGTCCTCGCGGAACTCGCGGGCATCCTCGCGAGCCGCGGCGTCTCGGTCGAGACCCTGCAACAATCGGCGAGCACGCCCGCCGACGGGGAGGCCGATCGCGCCACCGCTACGCTGGTGATCGGCACCCACACCGCGCGCGACGCGGCTCTCGCAGCCGCCGTCGACGCCCTCTCGGCCTCCGACGCCGTCGAGTCCGTGCGAAGTGTCCTGAGAATCGAAGGAGCCTGACGATGGCCAAGCAGTGGCGTGGAGTCCTGCACGAATACCGTGACCGCCTCGATGTGACGGACGCGACGCCGATCGTGACGCTGGGGGAGGGCGGCACTCCGCTCATCCCCGCTCCGGCGCTGTCGGCCCGCACGGGCGCTCGTGTCTTCGTGAAGTACGAGGGCATGAACCCCACGGGCTCCTTCAAGGATCGCGGCATGACGATGGCGATCTCGAAGGCCGTCGAGCACGGCGCGAAAGCCGTCATCTGCGCGTCGACCGGCAACACGTCGGCGTCGGCCGCTGCGTACGCGGCCCACGCGGGGATCACCGCGGCTGTGCTCGTGCCCGAGGGAAAGATCGCCATGGGCAAGCTCAGCCAGGCCATCGCGCACAACGGTGAGCTCATTCAGATCCAGGGCAACTTCGACGATTGCCTCGACATCGCGCGCGAGCTCGCCGAGCACTACCCCGTCCACCTCGTGAACTCGGTCAACAACGACCGCATCGAGGGCCAGAAGACGGCGGCCTTCGAGGTCGTCGAGGTCCTCGAGGACGCGCCGGACCTCCACTTCATCCCCGTCGGCAACGCAGGCAACTACACCGCATACACGCGCGGCTACTCCGAGGAGCTCGAGCGCGGCGGCGCCACGAAGCTGCCCCGCATGTTCGGCTTCCAGGCCGCCGGCAGCGCGCCGCTCGTCTCGGGTTCCGTCGTGAAGCACCCCGAGACGATCGCGAGCGCGATCCGCATCGGCAACCCCGCGTCGTGGGAGCTCGCCCTCGCCGCCCGCGAGAAGACCGACGGCTACTTCGGCGCCATCGAGGACGACCAGATCCTCGAGGCACAGCGCATCCTGTCGCGCGAGGTCGGCGTCTTCGTCGAGCCCGCGTCGGCGATCTCCGTCGCGGGGCTGCTCGAGCGCGCCGAGGCAGGTCACGTGCCGGCCGGATCCGTGTGCGTGCTCACGGTCACGGGCCACGGCCTGAAGGACCCGCAGTGGGCACTCCGCACCGCCGACGGCTCCGACGTGACGCCGACGGTCGTCGGTGCCGACGTCTCCGAGGTCGCGGGAGTCCTCGGGCTCCGGGCGGAGACAACGGAGTGAGCCTCGTCGGCCGCCGCGTCGCCGTTCGGGTGCCGGCGACCACAGCGAATCTCGGGCCGGGATTCGACACGCTCGGCCTCGCGCTCTCCGTCTACGACGAACTGACGGTCGAGGCCGTCGAACGCCCCGGCGTGCGCGTGTACGTCGAGGGCGTCGGCGCGGGGGAGGTGCCGACGGACGAGTCCAACCTCGTCGCGTCCTCCCTCCTGCACGCGCTCTCGGCTCTCGCCGTCGAGGCTCCGGGTCTCGAGCTGCACGCGCGCAACACGATTCCGCACGGGCGAGGGCTCGGCTCCTCCGGAGCGGCCGTCGTCGCGGGCATCATGGCGGCGAAGGGACTCGTCGAGGGCGTCGTCGACGTCGACGACGAGACGCTCCTGCGGCTCGCGACAGAGATCGAGGGACACCCGGACAACGTCGCGCCCGCGCTCTTCGGCGGTCTCGCGATCGCGTGGACGACCGTAGCGGGTCCCGCACAGAAGACGCTGCTCGTGCACCGCGGCGTCTCGCCTCTCATCCTCGTGCCGGAGACGACACTCTCGACGAAGGTCGCCCGGAGCCTCCAGCCCGAGCACGTCCCGCACGAGGACGCCGTGTTCAACGTCTCCCGTTCGGCGCTCCTCGTCGCGGCCCTCACGCAGAGCCCCGAGCTGCTGTTCGCGGCGACGGAGGACAAGCTGCACCAGAGCTACCGCGCGTCGGCCATGCCGGAGACCGCGCAGGTCGTCGCGCTGCTCCGTGAGCACGGCCTCCCCGCCGTCGTCTCGGGAGCCGGTCCCTCGGTGCTCGTGCTCGCCAACGGGGCCGGCGAGCGGCTCGAAGCCGCCGATCTTATCGCGCGACACGCAGGCGTGCACTGGACTCCGCTCATGCTGGCCGTCGACGTCAAGGGTGCTACAGTGGAGAGGATCCCGGGGGATCCCGCCTAGCACGCGGATTCGCCGCTCGGATCGATTCCACTCACTCATCACCTTCGCTCTGGTCGATGCGTCCGCGCCCTCTTGCGCGGACATCCCGGCAGCGTGCTTCGAGAGGCAGTGTTCTCTCCAGGCCGACGCCGGGCCTGATCGCCGACGA
This sequence comes from Labedella phragmitis, assembly GCF_004078635.1. GTDB lineage: Bacteria > Actinomycetota > Actinomycetes > Actinomycetales > Microbacteriaceae > Labedella > Labedella phragmitis. Next base: position 161,151 of record NZ_RZNB01000006.1, on the reverse strand, counting down.
ACGGCTCTCCTCTCGTGGTCATCGGACCACACCGTAGGAGAAAGGAAAATCTCTTAGTGTCAGACGTCAGTCTCCGCGATCGCATCGCGGACAACAGTGTCGCCATCGGATCCCTCAAGGTCGCCGAACTCAAGCAGTTGGCCGCCGAATGGGGCATCGCCGATGCATCCAAGCTCCGTAAGGGCGAGCTCGTCGAGGCGATCACCGCCGCGAGCAACCAGCTCGCCTCCGTCGACGAGTCGGGCGACAGCACGCTCGACGGCTCGGCGGCGCCCACCGAGGCGAGCCTCGCGACCGCCGGTGTCGCCACCGAGGTCGACGTCGACGAGGCGAACGCGCCCGCCGGCGACGCGCCCGAGCAGTCCGCCGCACAGGCAGAGGCTGCTCCCGCCGCCGTCGCGCCGTCCGCCGCGGTCGAGACGGCTCCCGCCACGGCCCCGACGGGTCGTCGTCGCGGTTCGCGCCGCGCCACGAGCGAGGACGTGCAGCGCGCGTCCGTGCCGGCGGCCGGTCACGTCAACGCCGACCAGCCCGCGCAGATCCCCTCGACCCCCGCCGTGCAGCCCGTCGACGTCGTCGCCGACGCTTCCCCCGCGGCTCCCGTCGAGGCCGACGCGCCCGCCGAGGTCGCGGCTCCGTCCGAGTCCGTGTCGGATGAGTCGACCGGCGCCGAGCAGCAGAACGACCAGCAGGGCGAGCAGCAGAACGCCGACCAGCAGGGTCGCGAGCGCCAGAACAAGCGCGGCAACCGTCGCGGTCGCGGTCGTCGCAACAACGACCAGGACCAGCAGGACCAGGACCGCACCGAGGACTCCGCCGAGCAGCAGCCGGAGGAGGAGCAGCCCGAGCGCGCCGAGCAGACGGACGGCGGGGAGCAGCAGCCGCGCCAGGGCCGCTCGCGCGGTCGCAACCGCAACCGCGGCGGCGACCAGAACGGCAACGCTTCCGCCCAGAACGGCAACGGGCAGAACGAGCAGTCGCAGAGCGGTCAGTCCGGAAACGGCCAGAACGCCGCAGCCCAGAACGGCAACGGCAACGGCAACGGCAATGGTCGCGGCCAGAGCAATGCGCAGGCCGAACAGCAGGGCCGCGATCGCACCGAGAAGGCGGACAACGAGCAGCAGGGCCGCGACCGCAACCGCACGACGGCCCAGCAGCAGCAGGACGACGCCGAGGGTCGCGGCCGCGGACGCTACCGCGACCGCAAGCGCCGCGGGGGAGCAGCCGGCGAGGACGCCGAACCGGAGATCTCCGAGGACGACGTCCTGATCCCCGTCGCGGGCATCCTCGACGTGCTCGACAACTACGCGTTCGTCCGCACCACGGGCTACCTGCCCGGCACCAACGACGTGTACGTGTCGCTCGGCCAGGTCAAGAAGTACAACCTCCGCAAGGGCGACGCCGTCGTCGGCGCCATCCGTCAGCCGCGCGAGGGCGAGAACAACTCGCGCCAGAAGTACAACGCGATCGTCAAGGTCGACAGCGTCAACGGCCAGCCGGTCGACGAGGCGGGCACGCGTGTCGAGTTCGGCAAGCTCACGCCGCTCTACCCGCAGGAGCGCTTGCGCCTCGAGACGGAGCAGGGCAAGCTCACGCAGCGCATCATCGACCTCGTCGCGCCGATCGGCAAGGGCCAGCGCGGCCTCATCGTCGCGCCCCCGAAGGCCGGCAAGACGATCGTGCTGCAGCAGATCGCCAACGCGATCTCGATCAACAACCCCGAGGTCCACCTCATGGTCGTGCTCGTCGACGAGCGCCCCGAAGAGGTCACCGACATGCAGCGCACGGTGAAGGGCGAGGTCATCGCCTCGACCTTCGACCGTCCCGCCGAGGACCACACGACGGTCGCCGAGCTCGCCATCGAGCGTGCGAAGCGCCTCGTGGAGCTCGGTCACGACGTGGTCGTGCTGCTCGACTCCATCACGCGCCTCGGCCGTGCGTACAACCTCGCAGCCCCCGCGTCGGGACGCATCCTCTCGGGCGGTGTCGACGCATCGGCCCTCTACCCGCCGAAGCGCTTCTTCGGAGCCGCGCGCAACATCGAGAACGGTGGCTCGCTCACCATCCTCGCGACGGCGCTCGTCGAGACCGGGTCCAAGATGGACGAGGTCATCTTCGAGGAGTTCAAGGGCACCGGCAACTCGGAGCTGCGCCTCTCGCGTCAGCTCGCCGACAAGCGGATCTTCCCGGCCGTCGACGTCAACGCGTCGTCCACGCGTCGCGAGGAGATGCTCCTGTCGAACGACGAGGTCAAGATCACCTGGAAGCTGCGTCGGGCCCTCGCGGGTCTCGACCAGCAGCAGGCGCTCGAGGTCGTGCTCGGCAAGCTCAAGGAGACGAGCTCGAACGTCGAGTTCCTCGTCCAGATGCAGAAGTCGATGCCGCAGCCCGCGGCGAACGGCCACAGCCACGGTCACGAGCGCGACCACCGCTAGCGACCCCACCGAACCCACCCGGAGAGCCGGAGGCGAGAGCCTCCGGCGCCGCCGGGTGGGTTCGTTGCATTCCGCGTAGGGTTTCTCAGGAGGAAGTCACCATGTTCGAATCGGTCGAGGTGCTCAAGAAGGAGCACAAGGAGCTGCAGGACGAGCTCGCCGACCCCGCGCTGCACGCGGATCCCGCACGATCGAAGCGCGTGAACCGTCGGTACGCCGAGCTGTCGCGCATCGTCGCGGCCGAGGCCGCCTGGAACCAGGCGAGGGACGACCTCGAGGCCGCTCGCGAGCTCGCCAAGGAGGACGAGGCGTTCGCCGAGGAGGTGCCGGCGCTCGAGGAGCTCGTGCAGAGCTCGCAGGAGAAGCTGCGCCGCCTCCTCATCCCGCGCGACCCGGACGACGGCCGCGACGTCATCATGGAGATCAAGGGCGGCGAGGGCGGAGCGGAGAGCGCACTGTTCGCGGCCGACCTGCTGCGGATGTACCTGCACTACGCCGAGTCGAAGGGCTGGAAGACAGAGCTCCTCGAGCGCACCGAGAGCGACCTCGGCGGTTACAAGGACGTGCAGGTCGCGATCAAGTCGAACGCGACGGACCCGTCGCAAGGTGTCTGGGCTCACCTCAAGTACGAGGGCGGCGTCCACCGCGTGCAGCGCGTGCCCGTGACCGAGTCCCAGGGGCGCATCCACACCTCGACGACCGGTGTGCTCGTCTTCCCCGAGGTCGACGAGCCCGAGGAGGTCGAGATAAACCAGAACGACCTGAAGATCGACGTCTACCGTTCGAGCGGTCCCGGCGGTCAGTCCGTCAACACGACCGACTCCGCCGTACGCATCACGCACCTCCCGACCGGGATCGTCGTGTCGATGCAGAACGAGAAGAGCCAGCTCCAGAACCGCGAGGCGGGAATGCGTGTGCTGCGCGCTCGCATCCTCGCGCGACGCCAGGAGGAGCAGGCCGAGCTCGACAGCGCCGCGCGCAAGAGCCAGATCCGCACGATGGATCGCTCGGAGCGTATCCGCACGTACAACTTCCCGGAGAACCGCATCGCGGACCACCGCACGGGCTACAAGGCGTACAACCTCGACGCGGTCATGAACGGCGCGCTCGAGCCGATCATCGAGTCGGCGATCCAGGCCGACGAGGAGGCCCGCCTCTCCGCCGTCGCCGACTGACCCCCGGCACATTGATTCGGCGATGGTGCGCGCAACTACGCGCACCATCGCCGATTCAATGTCCTCAGATGAGGTATTCGGGGGTCGGAAGGCCGTGCGAGGCCGCGGTTCCGCGCGGGCGGGCGCGTGCGGGTACTCCCACGAGGAGCGAGTCAGGGGGAGCGTCCTTCGTCACGACGGCGTTCGCGCCCACGATGCTGCCGTGACCGATCAGGATCGGGCCGAGGATCTTCGCGCCCGCGCCCACCTGGACGCCGTCGCCGAGCGTGGGATGGCGCTTGCCCCTGCCCCTGCTCTTCCCGCCGAGAGTGACGCCGTGGTACAGCATGACGTCGTCGCCGATCTCGGCCGTCTCCCCGATCACGACGCCCATACCGTGGTCGATGAAGAAGCGACGCCCGATCGAGGCACCGGGGTGGATCTCGATGCCGGTGAGGAACCGCACGAACTGCGACCCCAGCCGCGCCGGTAGCCGCAGTCCAGCCCGCCACAATCGGGCGTTGACGCGATGGGCCCAGATGGCGTGCAGACCGGAGTACCCGAGCACGATCTCGAGATCGGTGCGTGCCGCGGGATCGTGGACGCGCGCGGCGATCACGTCCTCACGGAGACGGGAGAACAGAGTCACGGGGCGACTAGTCGGAGAGGTCGGCCCAGAGCGGGGTCGAGATGTACCGCTCGCCGGTGTCGCACACGATCGCGACGATCGTCTTGCCCGCGTTCTCGGGCCGCTTCGCGAGCTGGAGGGCCGCCCACATGATGGCGCCGGAGGAGACGCCCGCGAGGATGCCCTCCTTGGCGGCGAGATCCTTCGCGACCGCGATCGCGTCGTCGAAGGAGACGTCGACGACGTCGTCGTACACGGTCGTGTCGAGCACCTCGGGGACGAAGTTCGCGCCGATGCCCTGGATCTTGTGGGGGCCGGGCTTGCCGCCGTTGAGGATGGGGGAGTCGAGAGGTTCGACCGCGACGACCTGCACGCCGGGCTTCCGCTCCTTGAGCACCTGTCCGACGCCGGTGATCGTGCCGCCCGTGCCCACGCCAGCAACGAAGATGTCGACGCCGCCGTCGGTGTCGCGCCAGATCTCCTCCGCGGTGGTCTTCCGATGGATCTCGGCGTTGGCGGCGTTCGCGAACTGCTTCGCCCAGATCGCGCCGGGCGTGGACTCGACGATCTCCTGCGCCTTCTCGACGGCCCCCTTCATACCGAGAGCCGGCTCCGTGAGGACGAGTTCGGCCCCGAACGCGCGCAGCAGCACGCGACGCTCCTGGCTCATCGACGACGGCATCGTGAGGATGACGCGGTATCCGCGTGCCGCGCCGACGAGGGCCAAGGCGATGCCCGTGTTGCCGCTCGTCCCCTCGACGATCGTTCCGCCCGGCTTCAACTCTCCCGACCGTTCCGCCGCGTCGACGATCGCGACGCCGAGCCGGTCCTTGACGCTCGAGCCGGGGTTGTAGAACTCGAGTTTGGCGAGGATGGTCGCGTCGGTCTCGTCGGCGAGACGGTTGATGCGGACGAGGGGGGTGTTGCCGAACGCCGCGGTGATGTCGGAGTGGATCGTGCCGGTCATGAGGGTCCTTCGTCGGAGAGATGCGTCGATGAGTACAGGGCCCAGCCTAAACCGCGGTCCCGCACGTGTCCCGGAGATGACGAGGACCTGCGCATGGGGCACGCGGGGGCCGCCGATTGGCTAGGCTGTGTGACCGACCCCCGCCTTCTCCGTCGGAACCCCCATGAGCACCCCTCCCGAACCCACCCTCGCCGCTGCGCGCGCCGCCGCCGTCGAGCGACTCGCCGCCGCGGGCGTCGCCTCGCCGGAGGTCGACGCCGATCTGCTCATCGGGCACGTCACGGGACTCGGTCGGGGTGAGCTCGCCGCCGCCATCGTCGTGGGCCGGTCGCTGTCCGCGCGCGACGCGGCCCAGCTCGACGAGTACCTCGCGCGCCGAGCCGCGCGCGAGCCCGTGCAGCACATCACCGGTACGGCGTGGTTCCGTTCGCTCCGCCTCTCCGTGGGACCCGGCGTCTTCGTCCCGCGTCCCGAGACCGAACTGCTCGTGCAGTACGCGATCGACGAATTGCGCGCCCTGCCCGACCCGGAGCCCGTCGCGGTCGATCTCGGCACGGGATCCGGTGCGATCGCGCTCTCGATCGCCACCGAGGTGCCTCAGTCGACGGTCTTCGCCGTCGAGAACTCGGTCGACGCGTTCGTCTGGGCGCGCCAGAATGCCGAGCAGGTGGGCGCGACCAACGCGACGGTCGTCTTCGACGACATCTCGCACGCCCTCGCCCGACTCGACGGGACGGTCGCGCTCGTCGTGTCGAACCCGCCGTACGTTCCCGACGCCGCGGTCCCGCGCGACCCCGAGGTGCGGCTGCACGACCCGTCGCACGCGCTCTACGGGGGAGCGGACGGCCTCGACGTCGTGCGCGAGGTGTCCACGACGGCGCTCCGGTTGCTCCGCCCGGGCGGCCGCGTCCTCATCGAGCACGGCGAGCTTCAGGGTGGGGCGATCCGCGATCTCCTCGCGGCCGACGGGTGGGGGAGTCCCGCGACGTTCCGCGACCTCACGCAGCGCGATCGCATCACGAGCGCCACTCGCTGAGACGCGTCGTCGCACCGCCGTATCGCGTCGTGGAGGGCGCTCACGGTCCGCGCCGGTAGAATCGCACGCGATGTCCCGCGTCTACGACTGCTCCGTCGATTCCCAGTTGCTCACCGGCATGCGCCTCGCCCGTCAGGCGATCGGCAAGGGTGAGCTCGTCGTCATCCCCACCGACACGGTCTACGGGGTCGCCGCCGACGCCTTCACGCCGAAGGCCGTCGCGCGACTCCTCGACGCGAAGGGTCGGACCCGATCGCAGCCGCCGCCCGTGCTCGTGCCCGGCGTGGCGACGCTCGAGGCGCTCGTCGCCGAGCTGCCCGACGTCGTCCGCGACCTCGTGACCGAGTTCTGGCCGGGTGGACTCACGATCGTCCTGCAGGCGCAGCCCTCGCTCGCGTGGGACCTCGGCGACACCGCCGGAACCGTCGCCGTGCGTATGCCGGCGAACCCGCTCGCCCTCGAACTCCTCGAGGAGACCGGCCCGCTCGCCGTCTCCTCCGCCAACCTCACCGGTCGACCGGCCGCGACGAACGCCGCTGACGCCGAGGCGATGCTCGGCGATAGCGTCGCGGTCTACCTCGACGGCGGCCCGAGCGGCGACTCCGGAGCCTCGACGATCATCGATGCGACGGGACTCGCGCTCCCGGACGGCACGATCACGATCCTGCGCAACGGCGCCGTCTCGGGCGACGAGCTGCGCCGCGTCCTCGGGCCGACGCTCGCCGGCGGCGGGTGGCCGGACGACTCATGATCCAGTACGTCCTGATCGCCGCGTTCGCCGCTCTCGTCACCTTCGTGCTGTGCCTCGCGGTGCTGAAGGCGGCGCACAAGTGGAAGCTGTACCCGGAGATCCGGACGCGTGACGTGCACACACGACCCACCCCGCGCCTCGGGGGCATCGCGATGTTCTTCGGTGTCGTCGCCGCGTTCTTCGTCGCGTCGTTCAATCCCTACTACCGGCTGATCTTCGCGAATCCCGGACCCGTCTGGGCCATCCTCGGAGCCGCACTGCTCATCGTCGTGCTCGGCCTGGCCGATGACATCTGGGATCTCGACTGGATGATCAAGCTCGCCGGACAGTTCCTCGCCGCCGGGCTCATCGCGTGGCTCGGCGTTCAGATCTACTCGCTTCCCATCGGCGGTCTCACGGTCGGATCCGGCTGGATGTCGGTCGCGATGACGGTCTTCGCGATCGTGCTCGTCATGAACGCCGTCAACTTCATCGACGGGCTCGACGGACTCGTCGCCGGTGTGAGCCTCATCGCCAACGGCGTCTTCTTCCTCTACGGCTATCTCCTGGTGCGCCAGATCAGCCCGTCGGACTACTTCAGCCTGTCCCTCCTGATCTCCGCCGTGGTGTGCGGGATCTGCGCGGGCTTCCTGCCGCTCAACTGGCACCCCGCCAAACTCTTCATGGGTGACGCCGGCGCCCTTCTCGTCGGTCTCCTGATGGCCACGAGCGCGATCGCCATCACCGGTCAGATGGATCCCGCCTTCATCGAGGGACCCGACCGGTTCGGCCGGACGCAGCTCATCGGCGCCTTCATCCCGATCATCCTGCCGTTCGCGATCCTCGTCGTCCCGCTCCTCGATTTCGGGCTCGCGGTCACGCGTCGCCTCCGTGCGGGCAAGTCGCCGTTCAGCGCCGACCGCCTCCACCTGCACCACCGGCTCCTCGACATGGGGCACTCCCAGGTCGCCGCGGTCCTCATCTTCTACGCGTGGACGATCGTCATCTCGGTGTCGAGCCTCATGTTCTACGTCTTCCAGCCGTACACGATCGCCCTCACGTTCCTCATCGTGGGAGTCGTCACGTGCACGATCGTCACGCTCGCCCCGCTCGGGCGCCGGAAACGCGCCCAGAGTACGGCGCAGTCCGTGCCGGAGGAGATGGCGGCACAGCTCGACATCGCGGCGTACGACCCTCTCGACGAGGCAGCCAACCCGCTCCCGCCCGACGCCGTCGTGCCCGATGACATCGTCGAGCTCGCCGGGCGCATCGAGATCGATGCCCTCGACACTCAACAGACGGCCCCCGACGGCCAGAAGAAGGAAGACATCCGGTGAGTTCCAACCCCATTTTGCGCACAGCCCTCGTCTGGGGCGGCGTTTTCGCCCTCGTCCTCGCCGTCGTCGCCGGGGGAGTGGGCTTCGCCGTCGACGGGTCCCGGGGGCTCGTGAGCGGGCTGCTCGGCACCCTGATCGCGGCGTTCTTCCTCGGTATCACGGCGGGCAGCATCCTCTTCGCGAACCGGTTCTCGTCCTCCGACATGTTCGTGCCGATCTACTTCGGCGTCGTCATGGGCGGCTGGATCCTCAAGTTCGTGCTCTTCCTCGTCGCCGCGTGGATCCTCCGCGAACAGCCGTGGGTCGATCCGCAGATCCTCTTCCTCAGCCTCATCGTCGGCGTGATCGGCACGCTCGTGATCGACTGCATCGTCATCGCGCGTTCGCGCATGCCCTACGCGAGCGACGTACGTCTTCCGGAATACACGGGGACCGACGACTGATCTCCCCGCGCGGATTCGCGCTTGTCCGGAATATTGATAGAGTTAGAGGAGATTCCCCAACCGATTCCCACACGTGAAGTGTGTCCGGGCGTTGCCGCCTCGGGCTCTTCTCGAATCGGGCTGGCGTCTTCCGAACGTTCGTCGTCGCGAGAGCAGAGCTCCACGCCCCGAAACAGGAGATAGCGCTGAAAGCACTCGCTGTGAACTTGCTGGTCCAGGCTGCAACCGATGACGGTGGCTTCCACGCACCCTCGATCGACGAGTTCTTCCCCGGGGCCCTGTTCTTCGAGGGCACCCCCTTCGAGATCAACCGCATCATGCTCGTCCGCTTCATCGCGGTCGCCGCGCTGCTGATCGTCTTCTACCTCGGCACGCGCCGCATGAAGGTCGTTCCGGGTCGCTTCCAGTCCATCATCGAGATGGGCCTCGGACTCGTCCGCAACAACATCGCTTTCGACCTCCTCGGGGAGAAGGACGGCAAGCGGTTCCTGCCGATCCTCACCACGATCTTCTTCATGGTGCTGTTCATGAACATCACGGGAATCATCCCGTTGCTGAACATCGCCGGGACGAGCGTCATCGGCGTCCCGCTCGTGCTCGCTGTCGTCGCGTACGTCGCGTTCATCTACGCGGGCATCCGGAACAATGCGGGAGCGTTCTTCAAGAACGCCCTCTTCCCGCCCGGCGTGCCGAAGTTCCTCTACATCATCGTGACCCCGATCGAGTTCGTCTCGGCGTTCGTGCTGCGTCCCGTCACGCTCACTCTCCGACTCCTCATGAACATGGTCGTCGGACACCTCCTGCTCGTCCTGTTCTTCTCGGCGACGCAGTTCTTCCTCTTCACGGCCGGCGGCTGGTACACGCTCTTCGGAGTCGGCACCCTCGCCTTCGGTTTCGTGTTCACCCTGTTCGAGATCCTGGTGGCCGTCCTCCAGGCATACGTCTTCACCCTCCTCACCGCGGTCTACATCCAGCTCGCGGTCGCCGAAGAGCACTAATCCGTCGGGCGCCCGCCTCGACGTCCCTACGAAAGGAAACACAGTGGACTCCACCACCCTTCTCGCCGAGATCAACGGAAACATCGCGACCGTCGGCTACGGCCTCGCCGCGATCGGCCCGGCCATCGGCGTCGGCATCGTCGTCGGAAAGACGATCGAGGGTGTCGCCCGCCAGCCCGAGCTCGCCGGCCGCCTGCAGGTGCTGATGTACATCGGTATCGCGTTCACCGAGGCGCTCGCCTTCATCGGTATCGCGACGTACTTCATCTTCACCAACTGACCTCGCCCCACCGAATCTAGGAGGCATGATGCTTCACGCATCGCTTGTAGCGGCAGCCGCCGAGGGTGAGACGCACAACCCGGTCATCCCGGAGTTGTACGACATCGTCTGGTCGGCGGTCTGCTTCGCCGTCATCCTGATCGCGTTCTGGCGCGTCTTCCTCCCGCGGCTGCAGAAGATGCTCGACGAGCGCTCCGCGGCGATCGAGGGCAACATCGCGAAGGCGGACGAGGCTCAGCGCCAGGCCGAGGCCGCGCTCGAGCAGTACACCGCTCAGCTCGCCGAGGCCCGCCAGGAGGCCGCCGCGATCCGCGAGGGTGCTCGCGAAGACGGAAAGAAGATCATCGCCGAGGCTCGTGAGCAGGCCGTCGTCGAGGCGCAGCGCGTCACGGTCGGTGCGCAGGCCCAGATCGAGGCCGAGCGTCAGGCCGCCGTCGTGACCCTGCGTCGCGACGTGGGGACGCTCGCGCTCGACCTCGCAGGCAACGTCATCGGAGAGACCCTCGCGGACGACGCCAAGGCGTCCGCTCTCGTGGACCGCTTCCTCGCGGACCTCGAGGCATCGGAGAAGGCCAGCCCTTCAGCAAGGAACAACTAACCAGTCATGGGTAGCGCAACTCGGGAGGCACTCGCCGCGTCGAAGCAGGTCCTCGACGCGACGGGTTCCGTCGACCTCACGGTCGCGGCGGAACTGTTCCAGGTCGGGCGGATCGTCGGCGACTCCCTCCAGCTGCGGAGCCTCCTCCACGACTCCGCCATCCCGGCGGCCACGAAGTCGGCCATCGTCGAGCGGGTGTTCGGCGCGGGAACGGGAGAGACCACGCGGTCTCTCGTGACGGCTCTCGTCACGTCGCGCTGGTCGACGGCCGAGGACCTCCTCGAAGGCATCGAAGACCTCGCACTCCGTGCCTCGGCTGTCGCCACGGGCGATCAGGCGTCGATCGCGTCCGAGTTGTTCGCGTTCGGCCGCGTCGTGTCGAGTGACGCCCAGCTCGAGCTCGCGCTCGGGACCAAGCTCGGCCGTCCCGAGGCGAAGGGCGTCCTCGTGTCGCGCCTGCTCGACGACAAGGCCTCGCCGGCGACGGTCACGATCCTGAGCGCTCTCGTGCAGCAGCCCCGCGGCCGCCGCATCGGAGAGTTGTTGCGGCACGCTGCTCGCGTCGTCGCGGATCAGAAGGGGCAGACGGTCGCCACCGTCACGAGCGCGACCCCGCTCGGGGAGCAGCAGCTCGAGCGGCTCCGTTCCGCACTGTCGGCCAGCTACGGCCGCAACCTCACGATCAACGAAGTCGTCGATCGTGCGGTCATCGGCGGGCTCCGCATCCAGGTGGCGGACGACGTCATCGACGGAAGCATCTCGACCCGTTTGGGCGAGCTCAGAAGACAACTCGCCGGCTGACGCCAGGCGACGGCAATACACGGGAACACCCCACAGATAGGGAAGAAGATGGCAGAACTCACGATCAGCCCGGACGAGATCCGGAATGCGCTGAAGGACTTCGTCGGATCGTACGAGCCGAACGGCGCGACGACGACCGAGGTCGGCCACGTCACGAACGCGTCCGACGGCATCGCCCACGTCGAGGGGCTCCCCGGCGTGATGGCCAACGAGCTCGTCCGTTTCGCGGACGGCACGCTCGGCCTCGCCCTCAACCTCGACGAGGACGAGATCGGTGTCGTCGTGCTCGGTGAGTTCACCGGCATCGAAGAGGGCCAGGAAGTCACCCGCACGGGCGAGGTCCTCTCGGTGCCCGTCGGCGACGGCTACCTCGGCCGCGTCGTCGACGCGCTCGGCAACCCGATCGACGGCCTCGGCGAGGTCGCCTCGGAGTCGCGCCGCGCACTCGAACTTCAGGCTCCCGGCGTCATGCAGCGCAAGTCGGTGCACGAGCCGCTCCAGACGGGCATCAAGGCGATCGACGCCATGATCCCCGTCGGCCGCGGTCAGCGCCAGCTCATCATCGGCGACCGCCAGACCGGTAAGACGGCCATCGCGATCGACACGATCATCAACCAGAAGGCCAACTGGGAGTCGGGCGACGAGAACAAGCAGGTCCGCTGCATCTACGTCGCCATCGGTCAGAAGGGCTCCACGATCGCCTCCGTCAAGGGCGCGCTCGAGGATGCCGGGGCCATGGAGTACACGACGATCGTCGCGGCTCCCGCCTCCGACCCCGCCGGCTTCAAGTACCTCGCCCCCTACACGGGCTCGGCCATCGGCCAGCACTGGATGTACGGCGGCAAGCACGTCCTGATCATCTTCGACGACCTGTCCAAGCAGGCAGAGGCGTACCGCGCCGTGTCGCTCCTCCTCCGTCGTCCGCCGGGGCGCGAGGCGTACCCCGGCGACGTCTTCTACCTGCACTCCCGTCTGCTCGAGCGTTGCGCGAAGCTGTCGGACGAGCTGGGTGCCGGATCGATGACCGGTCTCCCGATCATCGAGACCAAGGCGAACGACGTCTCGGCGTACATCCCCACGAACGTGATCTCGATCACCGACGGCCAGATCTTCCTCCAGTCGGACCTCTTCAACGCCAATCAGCGTCCCGCTGTCGACGTCGGAATCTCGGTCTCGCGAGTCGGCGGTGACGCTCAGGTCAAGTCGATCAAGAAGGTCTCGGGAACGCTCAAGCTCGAGCTCGCCCAGTACCGTTCGCTCGAGGCGTTCGCGATGTTCGCGTCCGACCTCGATCCGGCCAGCCGCCGTCAGCTCGCCCGAGGCGCCCGCCTCACCGAGCTGCTCAAGCAGCCGCAGTACTCGCCGTACCCCGTGGAGGAGCAGGTCGTCTCGATCTGGGCCGGCACCAAGGGCAAGCTCGACAACATCGCGATCGAGGACGTCCTGCGGTTCGAGCGCGAGATGCTCGACTACCTGGGACGCAACACCAACGTCCTGACGACCCTGCGTGAGACGAACGTCCTCGACGACGACACCACGGCCGAGCTCGAGAAGGCGGTCGACGCCTTCGCCCTCGAGTTCCAGGCCGGCAACGGTCAGGGCATCGGTGACCCGGGTTCGGAGGACGTCGACGCGCTCGAGGCCGAGAACGTCGGCCAGGAGAAGATCGTGAAGGGTCGCCGCTAGTCCATGGCAGCCTCACTCCGGGTCTACACGCAGAAGATCAAGTCTGCGCAGACGACCAAGAAGATCACCAAGGCGATGGAGCTCATCGCCGCCTCGCGCATCCAGAAGGCGCAGGCACGGGTACAGGCGTCCGCGCCGTACTCGCGGGCGATCACGCGTGCGGTGTCGGCGGTCGCGACGCACTCGAACGTCGACCACCCGCTCACCACGGAACCCGAGCGCATCACGCGTACGGCGGTCGTCGTGTTCTCGTCCGACCGCGGACTCGCGGGAGCGTTCAACTCCCAGATCCTCCGCGAGGCGGGCGAGCTCACCGAGCTGCTCCGTGATCAGGGCAAGGACGTCGTCCACTACCTCGTGGGTCGCAAGGCCGTCGGGTACTTCCAGTTCCGCCGTCGCTCGTTCGTCAAGGATTGGCAGGGCGGGACGGACAATCCCGACTTCGAGACGGCGCGCGAGATCGCGTCGACCCTTCTGGAGGCGTTCGCTCAGGACGCCGCCGACGGGGGAGTCGACGAGATCGTCCTCGTGTTCAACCGCTTCGTCAGCATGATCACGCAGACACCGGAGACGGTGCGTCTGTTGCCGCTCGAGGTCGTCGAGGCGGAGGAGGACGACACCACGTCGGAGATCCTCCCGCTCTACGAGTTCGAGCCGGACGCGGCGACGGTGCTCGACCAGCTGCTCCCGGTGTACATCGAGAGTCGCATCTTCAATGCCATGCTCCAGTCCGCCGCGGCGAAGCACGCCGCCACGCAGAAGGCGATGAAGTCGGCGAGCGACAACGCCGACACCCTCATCACCGATTACACCCGACTGCGTAACAACGCACGTCAGGCCGAGATCACCCAGCAGATCGCGGAGATCGTCGGCGGCGCCGACGCCCTCTCCACATCCAAGTGACGACAGACCACGAAGAGAGAAGAAGACCAATGACTATCACTGCCGAAGCCACGGGCCCGGCGTCCGAGCAGAAGGCCGGAGTCGGCCGGATCGCGCGAGTGACCGGTCCCGTCGTCGACATCGAGTTCCCTCACGACGCGATTCCCGACATCTACAACGCGCTCAAGACGACGATCACGATCGGCGACGAGTCGAGCGTCATCACGCTCGAGGTCGCCCAGCACCTCGGTGACGACCTCGTCCGCGCGATCGCCCTCAAGCCGACGGACGGTCTCGTCCGGGGCCAGGAGGTCACCGACACGGGCGAGGCCATCTCGGTCCCCGTCGGCGACGTCACCAAGGGCAAGGTCTTCAACGTCATCGGCGAGGTGCTCAACGCTGAGCCTGGCGAGACCATCGAGATCACGGAGCGGTGGCCCATCCACCGCAAGCCCCCGCGCTTCGACCAGCTCGAGTCCAAGACCCAGCTGTTCGAGACGGGCATCAAGGTCATCGACCTCCTCACCCCGTACGTCCAGGGTGGCAAGATCGGCCTCTTCGGCGGTGCGGGCGTCGGCAAGACCGTCCTCATCCAGGAGATGATCCAGCGCGTCGCGCAGGACCACGGTGGTGTGTCGGTGTTCGCCGGTGTCGGTGAGCGCACCCGTGAGGGCAACGACCTCATCAGCGAGATGGAGGAGGCGGGCGTCTTCGACAAGACCGCCCTCGTCTTCGGTCAGATGGACGAGCCGCCGGGAACGCGACTCCGCGTGGCCCTGTCGGCGCTCACGATGGCGGAGTACTTCCGCGACGTGCAGAAGCAGGACGTGCTGCTCTTCATCGACAACATCTTCCGCTTCACGCAGGCCGGTTCCGAGGTCTCCACGCTGCTCGGCCGTATGCCGTCCGCCGTGGGGTACCAGCCGAACCTCGCCGACGAGATGGGTCAGCTGCAGGAGCGCATCACCTCGACGCGTGGTCACTCGATCACGTCGCTCCAGGCGATCTACGTCCCCGCCGACGACTACACCGACCCCGCGCCGGCCACGACGTTCGCGCACCTCGACGCCACGACGGAGCTCTCGCGAGAGATCGCGTCGAAGGGTCTCTACCCGGCCGTCGACCCGCTCACGTCCACGAGCCGTATCCTCGACCCCCGTTACTTGGGTGAGGACCACTACCGTGTGGCCACGACCGTCAAGCAGATCCTCCAGAAGAACAAGGAGCTGCAGGAGATCATCGCCATCCTCGGTGTCGACGAGCTCTCCGAAGAGGACAAGGTCACCGTCTCGCGCGCGCGCCGCATCCAGCAGTTCCTCTCGCAGAACACCTACATGGCGAAGAAGTTCACCGGTGTGGAAGGCTCGACGGTTCCGCTCAAGGAGACCATCGAGTCCTTCGACGCCATCGCCAAGGGCGAGTTCGACCACGTGGCCGAGCAGGCGTTCTTCAACGTCGGCGCGATCAGCGACGTCGAGGAGAAGTGGGCTCAGATCCAGAAGGAGAACGGCTGATCATGGCGAGCGCTCCGCTCACCGTCAACGTCGTCGCGGCGGACCACGAAGTGTGGTCCGGCGAGGCGTCGATGGTCGTCGCTCGCACCGTCGAGGGCGAGATCGGTATCCTTCCGGGCCACGAGCCCATGCTCGCGATCCTCGCGAAGGGCGAGGTCCGCTTGACGCTTGCCGACGGTCGCAAGCTCACCGCCGACGCTGAAGACGGGTTCCTCTCGGTCGAGAAGAACGTCGTGACGATCGTCGCGGGCACCGCGAGCCTCGTCTCGTAGTTCCCCGTCCTGCTCTTCCTGCCACCGAACGCCCCGTGCTCCTCCTGCTGCCTCCGTCCGAGACGAAGGTGCAGGGAGGCACGGGGCGTTCGTTGTTGCTGCGACAGTTGAGCTTCCCCGAGCTGACCGCGGTGCGATCGCGGGTGCTGAACGCCGTCGTCGAGTTGTCCCGCGATCCGGAGGCGGCGATCCGGGCCCTCAAGCTCGGACCGAAGGGGCACGGCGAGGTCGCGATCAACAGGGCGGTCCGCCGCTCGGCGACGCTTCCCGCGATCGACCGCTACACCGGGGTCCTGTACGACGCCCTCGATGCCCGGTCGCTCTCCCCGGAGGCGAGGCGCTTCGCGGAGGATCACGTCGTCATCCAGTCGGCGTTGTTCGGTCCGGTCGGGGCCCTCGACCCCGTTCCCGGCTACCGTCTCTCGCATTCGTCGAGACTGCCGGGACTCCGGCTCACGCCGACGTGGGCGGAAGCGGCGGGTCCCGTTCTCGAGCGCGTCGATGGGCTGATCGTGGACCTGCGCTCCGAGGGATACGCGGAGCTGGGGCCCGTGCGCGCTTCCGACCGCGTCGCCTACATCCGTGTCGTCGCGGTCGATGACGAAGGGCGCCGCCGTGCCCTCAACCACTTCAACAAGAAGACGAAGGGGCTCTTCACTCGAGCGGTCCTCGAGAGCGGGCAGGACTTCGGCGACATCGAGGAGCTCGCCGCGTGGGCGGCGGGTGCCGGGTTCTCGCTCGGGCCGGGCTCGGCGGCGGGGGAGTGGGACCTCGTCGTGCCGGAGGTCGCCCTGCCGCCCACGGGCTCGACGACCGGCGCACGCACGAGCTCACCGATCGGCTGAGCGTCCGTCCGCCTCGTCGGCCCTCCAGCACCCCTCGAGATGGTCGTCGACGAGTCCGCCCGACTGCATGAGCGCGTACATGGTGGTCGGTCCGACGAAACGGAACCCCCGGGCCTTGAGCTCGGAACTCAGCGCCGTCGACTCGGCCGTCGTCGCGGGGACCTCCTCCCACGACCGCGGTCGGCGCCGCTGTCCCGGCTTCGATGCGAACCGCCACACGATGGCGGACAGCGGCTCGTCGAGCGCGAGGACGGCCTTCGCATTCGCGATGGTCGCCTCGATCTTGCGGCGGTTCCGGATGATCGACGCATGGCCCATGAGCCGGATGACGTCGCCATCGTCCATGCGCGCGACGACCTCGGGATCGAAGCCGTGGAAGGCGGAACGGAAGGCCTCGCGGCGTCGCAGGATCGTGATCCACGAGAGGCCGGATTGGAAGCCCTCCAGACTGATCTTCTCGAACAGGTCACGATCACCGAGGAGCGGCCGGCCCCACTCCTCGTCGTGGTAGCGCTGGTATTCGGCGTCGAGCCCGCTCCACGCGCAGCGCCTCACGCCGTCGGCGCCCAGCAGGGTCGTGGCGCGGGCGGAGCCGCCGGCACGGGCCGGAGTGTTGTCGGGATGGTCGGGGGCTGTATCCATAAACCGAGACTACGCACGGCGGCCGACGATGGATCGGACGACGTTCGGGCGGTGTCGAAGAGCACGGAAAGCGCACCTGTGGACGGCAGGTGCCATTCCGCTTCGCACGACGGGCCGGTGCGCGGCTAGCCTGGAAGGCATGGCACACATGGAATATCGTCCCCTCGGTCCATCCGGTCTCATGGTCTCCACGGTCGGTATCGGCTGCAACAACTTCGGGCGCGCCGGAACGGTCACGGAGACGCAGGAGGGCACGGACGCCGTCATCGACGCCGCCATCGAGGCCGGCGTCAACTTCTTCGACACCGCTGACATGTACGGCAAGGAAGCCGGCCTCAGCGAGACCTTGATGGGGAACAGCCTCAAGGGCCGCCGCGACTCCGTCGTGATCGCGACGAAGTTCGGACACAGCGGCTTCGACGCGGGCATCCCGAGCTGGGGGGCGAAAGGCTCGCGCCGATACGTCCGCCTCGCCGTCGAGGCGTCGCTGCGTCGCCTGCAGACCGAGTGGATCGATCTGTACCAACTGCACACGCCGGATCCCGTCACTCCGATCGAGGAGACCCTCGCGGCCCTCGACGAACTCGTCAGAGAGGGCAAGGTCCGCTACATCGGGCACTCGAACTTCTCAGCGTGGCAGGCGGTCGAAGCGGACTGGGCCGCCCAGACGGCGGGTAGCTCGCGATTCATCTCGGCACAGAACGAGTACAGCCTCATCGTCCGCGAGGCGGAGCGGGAACTGCTTCCGGCGCTGGACGAATACGGTCTCGGGTTCCTGCCCTACTTCCCGCTCTACAACGGGCTCTTCACGGGCAAGTTCTCACGCTCCGGCGGACCGAGCGACTCCAGGATCATCCGGCAGCGTCCGCACCTGCTCGAGAACGCCCCATGGGATGCCATGGAAGCGTTCGATGCCTTCTGTTCCGAGCGCGGCGTCACGATGCTGCAGGCGACGATCGCCTGGCTGCTCGCCCAGCCGGCGCTCACGAGCGTGATCGCCGGAGCGACGCGGCCCGAGCAGATCACACAGAACGCCGAGGCGGCGACGGCGTGGGACGCAACCGACGACGAGATCGCCGAGATCGGCGCTCTCTTCGCCTGATGGCGGTGGCGTGTCGGCGTGGACAACGCCGCGCCGACTCGCCGACTAGGATTCTCAGGAAGGCGTCTACCTCGACGTCGAACGATCTCGAAGGGTTCACCGGTGACCGAGACCATCGCGTTCGCGTCCTCCCGCGTCGTCGACGCGGGGAACGGCAGGCGGGTGGAGCTGCGCTGGGCGGCGATCAGTGACAGCGGTCGTCGGCGCGAGGTCAATCAGGACTCACTCGTCGTCGAGTTCCCCATCCTCGCGGTCGCCGACGGCATGGGCGGCTACACGGCCGGTGAGGTCGCGAGCGCGGCCGTCACCGGTCGCCTCGAGGAACTCGCCTCCGCGGCGTCGATCGACGTGTCGACGGAAGGGATCGAGTCCGCGTTGCGTCTCGCGGTCTCCGACCTCGCCGAGTCTCTCGAGGACGTGTCCCCGGGAACCGGGACGACCGTCACGGGATTGGTCTTCGGGCTCCGGGAGGGGCGACCGGAGTGGACCGTCTTCAACATCGGTGATTCACGGGTGTACAGACTCGACGGTGACGTGCTCTCGCAGGTCACCACCGACCACTCCGTCGTCCAGGAGCTCATCGCGATCGGCGCGATCACTCCGGACGAGGCCGATTCCCATCCGCACGGCAACGTCATCACGCGAGCGGTGGGGTTCTCCGAGGATCCCGTGCCGGACTACCTGACGGTCGCGATCGAGTCCGATGCCCGGTGGGTCATCTGTTCGGACGGTCTCACGAAGGAATTGACCGACTACGGCATCCGCCACTACCTGCTCCTCGGTACGACGCCGGAGGAGGCGGCTCGCCTCCTCGTGGATGCCGCCGTGGAGAACGGCGGGCGGGACAACATCTCGGTCATCGTGCTCGATGTCCTCGAGCTCGATGACGACACGGCTCCCACACGGACGAACGCCACGACCGACTGACGGTACCGCTGCGTCGGGTCATCGATCCTCCCGCGCCGAGTGACGGTCGCGAGCCGTCCTCGGAACCGCCGTCCACAGGACGGGCGAGGTGTCCTCGTGTCCCCGGTCCCGTCGTCCCCGGCCGGGCGTCGTGACGTCTCCTGGTGGAATCGCGTCATGCCGATCCCGAGTCCGTCCCTGTCCGTCGTCCCGGCTCGCATCACCCTGCCCGCTCCTCCGACCCCACGAGAAGCCCAGCCGTTCCCCACGCTCGCGACGATCGCGCCCGTGGTCGTCGCCCTCGCGATGTGGGCGGTCACCCGATCGCCGTTCGCGTTGATGTTCGCCGCGTTCGGGCCGGTCATGGCCATCGCCGGTTACCTCGACGCTGGCGTGGGCGGACGGCGGCGGCATCGGTCCGCCTGCACACGTCATGCCGCCGCGCTCCTCGAGGTCGAGGCCGCCATCACACGCGCCCACGAGACGGAGCGGCGAGAGCGGATCGCCGAGCATCCCCCTGCAGCGCTCGTTGTCGAGATCGGTCGCACCGATGCGCGCTGGCGGGTGCCGGTCGAGCGCGCGACTCTCGTGAGTATCGGAAGGGGATCGGCTCGGAGCACGCTCCGCGTCGAGGGGACGGACGACGCGGCGACGGAGGACCTGCGGCAGCGGGCCGCCACCATCGAGGACGTGCCCGTCACCGTCGATGCGCGCCACGGTATCGGCGTCGTCGGCCCACTGCCGCTCGCTCGAGCGGTGGCTCGGGGGCTCCTCGTCCAGGTGACGCACGCGATGCCGCCGGACGCGCTCACCGTCGTGTCGATGCCGTCGTCGGGCTGGGACGAGTTCCGCGCGTTGCCCCACCTCGGCAGCCGCTCGCACAGCGTCGGTACCGGACGTCCCGCCCTCACCCTGAGCGTCGACGAGAGGAGCGGAGAGTTCGAGGCCGAGGTCGCCCCTGCCGACCTCCGGCTCGTCGTCGCTCGTTCCGTCGCGGATCTCCCATCGACATGCGTCGAGATCGTCGAGTGCGAGTCGCCGCTCGCGGTGCGCTGGCGCCGCGCCGACGCCGTGCACGGCATCGCGGCTCGACCGGATCCCGTGTCCGCGCCGGATGCACGGCGCTTCGCCGAGGCGATGGAGTCGGATGCCGTGGCGCTCGGGCTCTCGAGGGAACGGAACGAACCACCGGCGAGCCTGCGGTTCGACGAGCTTCCCGGCGCCGAGCGGACGTCCGTGCACCGGCTCGCGGTTCCTCTCGGCGCCACGTCGAACGGGCCGCTCGTGGTCGATCTCGTCGCCGACGGACCGCACGCCGTGATCGGTGGAACGACGGGAAGCGGGAAGAGCGAACTCCTCATCACCTGGATCGTCGGCCTCGCGTCGGCGGCTTCAGCCGACCAGGTATCGCTGCTGCTCTTCGACTTCAAGGGTGGTGCGACGTTCGGCGCGCTGCACGACGTACCCAACGTCGTGGGGCTCGTGACGGATCTCGACGAGGCGACGGCCGCTCGAGCACTCGAGAGCCTCCGAGCCGAGGTGCGACATCGGGAACGGTGGTTGCACGAGTCCGGCCTGCGCGACGTCCGCGATGCGACCGACGGGGCGATGCCGCGGCTCGTCATCGTCGTCGACGAGTTCGCGGCGATGATCGAGATGTTCCCCGACCTGCACGCCGTGTTCGTCGATCTCGCGGCGCGCGGACGATCCCTCGGTGTTCACCTGGTCCTGTGCACTCAGCGCCCAGCCTCCGCCGTCCGCGACGGAGTGCTCGCCAATTGCGACATCCGCATCAGCTTGAGGGTCAACAATGCGGGAGACAGCCTGGCCGTCGTCGGATCTCCGGACGCTGCGGCTCTCCCGCCGTCGCAGCCCGGCCGGGTCATCGTCTCCCTGGGCGGACGGCCGGGGGTCGTGGCGCAGATCGCGACGACCACGTCGGCCCACATCGACATGCTCGCCCGCCGTCCGTCGGCCACGGGCGTGCGGCGCCCCTGGCTCGACCCGCTGCCCGAACGGATCCCGCTGGAGGATCTGACGGACGCGAGGACCGAGGGCGACGTCGACGGATTCGGACTGGGGCGATTCGACCTCCCCGGTGAACAACGCCAGCCCGTCGCCTGGTACCGCCCGGAGGACGACGGGCATCTCCTCGTCCTCGGTTCCGCTGGGCGGGGCTCCTCGACACTCCTCGCGCTCATCGTCGCCCAGTCCCGGCCGGGGTGGACCGTGCAGTCCGTGCCGGTCGATCCGGAATGGGCGTGGGACGCTCTGCAGGAGATCGGCCGACAGGTGCGGACGGGGGAGCCCGGTGCCGATCGGGTCCTCGTGCTGATCGACGACGTCGATCTCCTCATGGCGCGGTGGGGCGACGACTACGCGCGTGCGGCTCGTGACGAGCTCTCCGAGATCCTCCGGGCGGGCCCAGGCCGAGGAGTCCACGTCGTGCTCGCCGCTCACCGGGCGACGGGAGACATCCTGGCCCTGGCCTCGCTCGTCGGCTCGACCCTCCGACTCGGAGCCGCGAACAAGCAGGAGCACGTGCTGTCGGGAGGCGACGGTGCGACCTTCCGCGGCGATCGCCGGCCGGGAAGCGGCACCTGGCACGGTCACGAGCTCCAAGTGGCGATTCCCGACGGGACGACCCGTGTGCCGGAGCGGCTGCGGCCCGCCGCCGTTCCCCTCCGGCCGGGGCTCCTCATGATCGTCACTCGACGGCCAGCCCTTCGCGCGCGTTGGGCGCGGCAGAGGGGAGCGGAGGACGTCCTCGTGCTGGGCGCACCCAGCCAGGGCACGCTCCGGGTGGACGATCTCGCGGTGGGAGCCGGAACGAGTGTCGTGGTCGGCGAGCTCGACGCATGGCAGCAGCAGTGGGCGTTGTTGCCGGCGCTCCGTTCGAGCGCCACCGTCGTCCTCGAGGACACGAGCATCTCCGAGTGGCGCGCCCTCACCCGCCGTGCGGAGCTGCCGCCGTGGGTGGCGCCGGGATCCCCGCATGGGTGGCTGCTCCGTCCAGACGGGCACGTCGAACGCGTGTCGTTCGACACCGACACCCTCCGGCCCGAGGAACCCGCTCCGGTGTCGGGATCCCGACGTTCGGCGCGCCGGGGCTCGGCAACGAATCGGCTGGAGCCGGGACGATGAGCCGCGCGTCAGCCTCCGACGACGGAACGGATCCGACCGACGGGGGCTCCGCCCCCGAGCACGTCGAGGTGGAGATCCGGCAGAACGGCGTCGACGGACGACGCCTCGAGTGCACCGGCTTCGACGAGGAGCGCGAGCGCCACGACGGTCGCCGCGCGCGAACTACCGTCGAGCGTCTTCGAGGTGACGGTCGTGCCGTCCGGCGCCGTCATGACCATGACACCCTCAGCGCCGCCCTTCGCGAAGACCCCCAGGCGTTCGATCACGATCGTGTTGTCGCGACCCGTTCCGTCGATGGCCCAGGGGTGGCGCCGCACGGCATCGACGATCGTCGCCGCGTTGCGGTAGAGCGCGAAAGGAGAGGACATCGACGACGTCGCGAACTTCTGGATGCCGCGGGCGAGAGCCGTGAGACCGATCGCGAGCACGGGGGCGCCGCATCCGTCGACGGCGGTCGCGGCCGGTCGCTCGCCCGTGAGTCGCTCGACGGTGTCACGAACGGCGGCCTGCAGGGGATGCGCAGGATCGAGATAGGAGTCGATCGGCCACCCATTGGCGACGCACGCGATCAACATCGCGGCGTGCTTACCCGAACAGTTCATCGTGACGCGAGCGGGCGCGTGGCCGGATGCGACCGCCTCGTCCCGGGCCCGTCGATCGAGCGGCCAGTCGGCGGGGCACTGCAGAGCGTCCTCGGAGAGCGCGGCGGAGGCGAGCATGGCCCGCACCACCGACACGTGGCGAGCGGTGCCGGCGTGGCTCGCAGTCGCGAGCGCCGCGTGCTCGTCTCGAAGGGGAACGCCGGCGTTCAACACCGCGAGCGCCTGGAAGGGCTTGAGGCTCGAGCGGGGGAAGACGGGCGAATCGGGCGAACCCAGCCTCTTCGTGATCGCGCCGTCTGGAGCGATCACCACGGCCGAGCCGATGTGTCGCGACTCCACGAAACCCGAACGTTCCACGACCGCCAGTTCGACGGCTTCCGCCGGCGTGAACGTGCCAAGCGACGACATCCGTGCTCCCTCCGCCTCGGGTCCATCCCGACGACGCTCCAGCCTATCCGCGGGGCGTGCTCCGCTTCCCGGACGACACGTCCCGTGCGTGTGGAACACTGGTCCCATGCCGGGAACACACCATTACGCCGTCGACATCGACTGGCAGGGCAACCTCGGTTCGGGGACGAGCGGCTACCGCGACTACTCCCGACAGGTCGAGATCCGCAGCATCGCTGCCGATCCGATCGCCGGATCCGCCGACAAGCCCTTCCGCGGCGACCCGGAGCGATGGAACCCGGAGCAACTGCTCCTGGGCGCGCTCGCACAGTGCCATCTGCTCTCCTACCTCTACGCCGCGGTCACCGCCGGGGTCGTCGTGACGGACTACCGGGACTCCGCCGTCGGCACCCTGACGGAGGACGGCGCCGCGAGCGGCGCGTTCAGCGACGTCCTCCTGCGGCCCGTCGTCACGGTCGCGTCGGCCGACATGGTCGACGCGGCGACGGCGGCACACGCCGAGGCCAATCGGTTGTGCTTCATCGCGAACTCCGTGAACTTCCCGGTGCGGCACGAACCGACGATCCTCGTGGCAGGACAGGACACCGAAAGCGGCTCCTGATCCGGGGATCAGAATCGTTCGGGCCGCAGGACCGCGCGCTTGATCTTCTCCATCGCGTCGACCGGCGGAGCCTCGTTGTACGTCCCGGCGAGCTCCTGGCCGCTCAGGGCGTGGATCGCGGCCATGATCTCGTCCGTCGCGAGTCGACGCGCCTTGCCCGACTCGGCCGGACCGAGATGCGACACGTCGATGGGCTCGCCGAAGCGCACCGTGATGCGCTTGAACCGGGGGCGCGTCGAACCGACCGGCATCACCTCCGCCGTTCCCACGAGCCCGACGGGGACCACGACTGCTCCCGTCGAGAGGGCGAGCCATGCGACTCCCGTGCGTCCCTTGTAGAGGCGGCCGTCGAGCGAGCGGGTGCCCTCGGGGTAGATCGCGAACGCGCTCTCCGTCTCGAGGATGCGCTTGCCCTGGTCGAGGGCTGCCTGCGCTGCCTGCGCCGAGCGGCGGTCGACTCCGACGGCTCCGATCGCTCCGAAGAACGTCCGGCTCACCCATCCGGAGAAGCCCGTCCCCTCGAAGTACGACGACTTCGCGAGGAACTGAACGGGGCGCGGAGCGGCGACGGGGATGGCGACACTGTCGATGAACGACAGGTGATTGCTCGCGAAGATCACACGTCCTCGCTTCGGGACGTTGCGTCGCCCCTCGATGCGCGGCCTCCAGAGCACGCGGACGACGGGACGGAGGATCGCCCGCCCCAGCCAGTAGACGGCACCGGGACGACCGGTGCCGTCTCGGGGGGAATCGATGACAACGGTCTCTGGCACGCATCGAGCGTAGGCGAGGAGTCATGCCGTGCTCGGCATGACAACCGGTCGGGCGCGAGATCATCGCGGGCCGTTCCATGCGCACTCCACCGTCGCTCGAACGTGTGCAGGTTTCCATCACCTTGATGGGGCAGGCTAGGGATACACCGCCCCCACCGAAAGTGCTCACATGCGTCGTCGTGCCCTGTCCCTGCTCGCTGCCGTCCCGGCGTCGGTCCTCGTCCTCGCTGCGTGTGCCGGCGCACCGGCTCCCGGAGCCAGCACCCCGGCTCCGTCGGCCGCTTCGGGGACGTGCGCCGACACCGCATCGGGCGATGCCGTCGACTCCGTCACGGTGAGCGATGACTTCGGGACGGCCCCGACGGTCGAGATCCCGACGCCCGTCTCGGTGGACACGACCGAGCGCCGGGCCGTGGTCGAGGGCGACGGAGACGAGACGAAGCCGGGCGACACCGTCGGCGTCGAGCTCACCGTGTACGGCGCCGCCACGGGGACGCAGTTCTCGCAGACCGCGTACGGTGAAGGCACCGCCCAGCAGATCACGGTCGACGACACACAATTCATCCCCGGGCTCGTCCGCACGATCGAGTGCGCGACCGTCGGTTCGCGCATGGTCTCCGTGGTCACGGCTGCCGACGCTTTCGGAGACCAGGGCTCGCAGGGCGGCGAGGTCGCCCCGGGCGATTCGATCGTCATCGTCGCGGACATCGTGTCGATCCTTCCGACGCGAGCGACGGGAACGCCTGTCGACCCGACGCCCGGACTGCCCGAGGTGGAACTCGACGATTCGGGTGCGCCCACCGTCACGATTCCGGACACCGATGCGCCGAGCGAGCTCCAGTTGGCGGTGCTCAAGCAGGGTGACGGCGACACCGTCGCGGCGGGCGACAACGTCACCGTCCAGTACGAGGGCGTCATCTGGCGCACCGGCGAGGTCTTCGACGGCAGCTGGGACCGCGGCACCCCCGCGTCCTTCAACACCGAACAGGTCGTCCCCGGCTTCAAGCAGGCGCTCGTCGGTCAGCAGGTCGGCAGCCAGGTGGTCGTCGTGATCCCGCCGGCCCTCGGCTACGGCGAGGCCGGCAACTCGCAAGCGGGCATCGAAGGCACGGACACGCTCGTCTTCGTCGTCGACATCCTCGCGACGAGCACGGTCCCGGCGCCCGCCGGAACCGACTGAGCGACCGGTCCTGTCCGCCCGGCGGACGCTAGCCTGACGATATGCGCCGCGTCATCATCCTCGGATCCACCGGTTCCATCGGTACCCAGGCCCTCGACGTGATCCGGGCCAACCCCGAACGCTTCGAGATCGTCGGTCTCGCCGCCGGCCGCGACAGTGAGGGGCTCGCAGCGCAAGCGGAGGCCTTCTCGGTCGACGAGACGGCGCTGGGAGCGGACGACGCCGAACGACTCGTCCGCGGTGTCGAGGCGGACGTCGTCCTCAACGGCATCACCGGGTCCGTCGGGCTCGGGCCCACGATGGCGGCCCTCGAGTCGGGGGCGACTCTCGCTCTCGCCAACAAGGAGTCCCTCATCGTCGGGGGCGACCTCGTGAAGCGCGTTGCGCGCCCCGGGCAGATCGTTCCCGTCGACTCGGAACACTCGGCGATCGCGCAAGCGCTCCGGGCCGGCGAGGCCTCCGAGGTCCGTCGACTCGTCCTCACCGCTTCCGGCGGACCCTTCCGGGGGCGTCGCCGTGCCCAGCTCGAGAACGTCACGCCCGCTGAGGCTCTCGCCCACCCGACATGGGACATGGGACGCGTCGTCACGACGAACTCGGCGACCCTCGTCAACAAGGGGCTCGAGGTGATCGAGGCGCACATTCTCTTCGACGTGCCGTACGAGCGCATCGACGTCGTCGTGCACCCGCAATCGATCGTGCACTCGCTCGTCGAATTCGTCGACGGAAGCTCGATCGTCCAGGCCTCCCCTCCCGACATGCGGCTCCCGATCTCCCTCGGGCTCGACTGGCCGAATCGGGTCGCGGGCGTCGGACGTCCGCTGGATTGGACCACGGCGAGTTCGTGGACCTTCGAGCCCCTCGACGCCGAGGCATTCCCCGCCCTCGACCTCGCGAAGGTCGTCGGCCGCGCCGGCGGGACCTTCCCCGCCGTCTTCAACGCCGCGAACGAGGAGGCCGTCGACGCCTTCCATGACGGCGCGATCCGCTACCTCGAGATCGTCGAGACCGTGCGCCGGGTGGTCGACGCGCACGAGGGAGCGGAGGACGTGAACCGGGAGACCCTTGCAGACGCCGAGGACTGGGCGCGTCGAACCGCGCGGTCGCTCATCGCCGCGCGTTGACGCCGGTTGCGTCGTCGCCGCTGAATCAGCCCGCGGTCAGCGAGCGACCATCGGGTCAGTGCCAGCCGGCCTCGTGCAGCGCGGCCGTCGTCTCGCCGGGGACGGAGAACGGCACGGTCGTCCCGTCGAGCTCGCGGTAGTCCTTGCCCGCGAGACCCATCCACACGACGACGTCACCTTCGCGGGCGGCACCGACGGCGGCGCGGATCGCCGTCGAGGGGTCGGCGATGTCCCGGACGTCGGCATCCGGCCGCGCCGCCTTCGCTCCCGCGATGACGGCCGCGCGGATCGCTGCGGGATCCTCACCGCGGGGATGATGATCGGTGACGACGACGAGGTCGCTGCCGAGGGCGGCGGTTGCCCCCATGTCGGCCCGTTTCGTCGTGTCCCGATCGCCGTTCGCCCCGATGACGGCGATGACGCGCCCGCGAGCGAGCCGGCGCAACGAGGCGAGGGTCTTATCGAAGGCGTCGGGGCTGTGACCCGAGTCGATGAACACCGCGGGCCCCGATGCCGCGGGGATGCGGACGGCCCGCGCCGGCAGATCGGCCTCGATGAGGCCGTCGCGACCGAGGGCGCCCGCGATCTCCTCGAGGGAGTGCCCGGACTCGACGAGCATCGCGATCGCGAGGCCCCCGTTCGCGGCCATGTGACGACCGACGACCGGTACGCGCGCGTTCAGCGCACCGTGCTCGCGGTGACGCACGGTGAAGGCGGTGTGGTCGAGCGACTCCTCGACGATCTCGACGACCCAGTCGGCGTCGACGACGGCACCCGGTTCCGCCGCCGTCGCGATCGTCGCTACGGGAACCTGGGACCGCTCGACGACGGTCGCGCCGGCCGGAGTGTCGAGGTTGACGACGGCCCGCCGCGAGCGGGACGACGTGAACAGCTCGATCTTCGCGGCGAGGTACGCATCCATGTCGGCGTAGTCGTCGAGGTGATCGTGGCTCAGGTTGGTGAACGCTGCCACGTCGAAGACGAAGCCGTCGACGCGGTGACGGGTGAGGGCGTGAGCGCTCACCTCGATGACGAGCGAACGCGCACCGAGTTCCGCCATCCGCGCGACGATCGCGTGCAGCTCGGCGGCCTCGGGCGTCGTGAGTTTCGACGGGATGACCGTCGAGCCGATCCGTCGCTCGGCGGTCGAGCTGACTCCGGGAACGAGGCCCATGCCGGTGAGCAGAGCCTCGAGGAAGTGCGTCGTCGACGTCTTGCCGTTCGTCCCGGTGACGGCGAAGGTCGGCAGGCCGAGGGAACCGGTGTCGTACACCGACGCGGCGATCATACCGACGAGCGGCCGGAGCGGCCGGCTCCAGACGAGGACGGGGACGCCGATCTGGCGTTCGAGGAGGAGCATCCCGTCGTCGTCCGTGAGGATCGCGACGGCACCGGCCTCGACGGCTTGCCCGGCGAAGGCGGCGCCGTGGTGGCGGGCGCCCGGGAGACCGATGTAGAGGTCGCCCTGGACGACGGCCGCGCCGTCGATCGAGACCCCGGACACGAACGGGTCCCCGGCGGCGAGGCCGCGCACGCGGCGGAGTCCGAACGAGCGCTCGAGATCCGAGAGGGGGACCGATCGCAGCGAGGTGGGGCGCATCGACGCGGGTCCGTATGAATCCACTGCGCCTCACTTGCCCTCTCGACCTCCGGAGCGACCGCTCGGGAGGTTATCCATCGTCTCACAGCCGCGCGACAGCCTCCGCGTGGGTGGCGGCTGTATCGTGTGCGAGTGGAATCGGTCCTGCTCTACCTGCTCGGCGTGTTGATCATCGTCGTGGGCCTCGTCGTCTCGATCGGGCTCCACGAGGTCGGCCATCTCGTCCCCGCCAAGCTCTTCGGAGTGAGGGTCACGCAGTACATGATCGGTTTCGGCAAGACCATCTGGTCGCGGCGGAAGGGCGAGACCGAATACGGCGTCAAGGCGATTCCGCTCGGCGGCTACATCTCGATGATCGGGATGTTCCCGCCCAAGGCTCCGGGCGACCGAGCCGTCGAGTCGAGCACCGGTTTCTTCCAACAGCTCTCCACGAGCCCGCAGGCTCAGGAGCAGAGCTCCCGTTCCCGCTACTTCGACACCCTCGTGCAGGACGCGCGGCAGGCGAGCGCCGACACCATCGGCGCGGGAGACGAGGATCGCACCTTCTACCGGTTGCCCGTCTGGAAGCGCGTCATCGTCATGCTCGGCGGTCCGTTCATGAACCTCCTCATCGCGATCGTCCTCTTCGCCGTCCTCCTCATGGGCTTCGGAACGGCGCAGCCGACGACGACGGTCGGCGCGATCTCGCAGTGCGCCCTGCCAGCGACCTCTGATCGCACGACGTGCGCGGAGGGCGACCCCGTCGCCCCCGGAGCCGCCGCGGGACTCGAGCCGGGCGACACGATCGTGAGCATCGACGGCGAGGCCATCGAGGGTTGGGAGGAGTCGACCGCGATCATCCGGGAGTCCGCCGGCCGGACACTCTCCCTCGTCGTCGACCGCGACGGGGAGGAGGTGAGCCTCGAACTCACTCCGTTGCTCACCGAGCGGTACGTCTACGACGACGCCAACCAGCCCATCGAGGAGAACGGCGAGCCCATCGTCGAAGAGGTCGGCTTCGCGGGGATATCGCCGATGTCGGCCCTCGTGCAGCAACCCGCGACGGAGGTACTGCCGACCGTCGGCAACGCACTCGGTTCGATGGTCCACCTCATCCTCAACTTGCCCCAGCGCCTCATCGACGTCGCAGAGGCCGCGTTCGGCCCCGGTGAGCGCGACCCGAACGGCCCGATGAGCGTCGTGGGCGTCGGGCGTATCGCCGGTGAGGTGGCCGCGCTCGAGGAGGTGCCCGTCGCGAGCAAGGCCGCGACGATGATCGGCATGCTCGCCTCGCTCAACGTCGCCCTCTTCGTCTTCAACCTCGTCCCCCTCATGCCGCTCGACGGCGGTCACATCATCACGGCGCTCTACGAGGGCGTGCGTCGGGGCTTCGCGAAGCTGCGTCGCAAGCCCGATCCCGGCCCCGTTGACTCGGCGAAGCTCATGCCGCTGACCTTCGGCGTCGTGATCGTGCTCGGAGCGATGAGCCTCCTGCTGATCTACGCCGACCTCGTCAAACCGATCGACCTCTTCGGCTGATCCCTGCGCCGGGTCCGCGCGTCAGTCACGCGGCCGGTTGTCAGTCGGCCGCGCGTAGGATGACAGCGTGCCAGCCGTGAATCTGGGGATGCCGAGCGTCCCGGACGTACTCGCCCCTCGCCGCAAGTCGCGCCAGATCCGAGTGGGAAGCGTGCTCGTGGGCGGTGACGCCCCCGTGAGCGTCCAATCGATGACGACGACGCCGACCCCGGACATCAACGCGACACTGCAGCAGATCGCCGAGCTCACCGCCGCCGGGTGCGACATCGTGCGTGTAGCCGTCCCCAGCCGCGACGACGCCGAAGCCCTCCCCATCATCGCGAAGAAGAGCCAGATCCCGGTCATCGCGGACATCCACTTCCAGCCGAACTACGTGTTCGCCGCGATCGACGCCGGGTGCGCCGCCGTCCGCGTGAACCCCGGCAACATCCGCAAGTTCGACGACCGCGTCGGCGAGATCGCGAAGGCCGCGAAGGACGCGGGCGTCAGCCTCCGCATCGGCGTCAATGCGGGCTCCCTCGACCCGCGACTCCTTCAGAAGTACGGCAAGGCGACGCCGGAGGCGCTCGCCGAGAGCGCGCAGTGGGAGGCGAGCCTCTTCGAGGAGCACGACTTCCACGACTTCAAGATCTCGGTGAAGCACAACGACCCCATCGTGATGGTGAAGGCCTACCGTTTGCTCGCCGAGCGCGGCGACTGGCCGCTCCACCTCGGTGTCACCGAGGCGGGCCCCGCCTTCCAGGGCACCATCAAGAGCGCGACGGCCTTCGGCATCCTGCTGTCGGAGGGGATCGGCGACACCATCCGCGTCTCCCTCTCCGCTCCGCCCGTCGAAGAGGTCAAGGTCGGCCTGCAGATCCTGCAGTCGCTCAACCTCCGCGAGCGCAAGCTCGAGATCGTCTCGTGCCCGAGCTGCGGACGCGCCCAGGTGGACGTCTACACGCTCGCCGAAGAGGTCACGACGGGGCTCGAGGGCATGTCTGTCCCGCTCCGCGTCGCCGTCATGGGCTGCGTCGTCAACGGACCTGGCGAAGCGCGCGAAGCGGACCTCGGTGTCGCGTCGGGCAACGGCAAGGGCCAGATCTTCGTGAAGGGCGAGGTCATCGCGACCGTCCCCGAGTCGGAGATCGTCGCGACCCTCATCCGCGAGGCCAACCGAATCGCCGCGGAACTGCCCGCCGACGACACATCGACGGGCGCGCCGACCGTCTCCGTCGGAGCGCACTAGCGCCGTCGCGACCGAGGGAGACCTCGCAGGATCGGCGCTTAGACTGAGCGGACGATTCTCTGGCATGGACGCCCGAGCACAGCCACGAACCGGGGAGCATACGCCGTGATCGAGCAGCCCACGACCACGCCCACCGTCACGCGCGACGAACTCGAGCGCGCTCGTGCCGTGATCGGCGCGATCGCCGCTCGATTCGACGAGAAGGTCGTCGGCCAATCGAGCCTCCGGACGAGTCTGCTCGTCGCTCTGCTCACGGGCGGACACGTTTTGCTCGAGAGCGTGCCGGGGCTCGCGAAGACGACGGCCGCCGAGACGATCGCCGACGCGGTCGGCGGAAGTTTCCGGCGCATCCAGTGCACGCCGGACCTCCTCCCCTCGGACATCGTCGGAACGCAGATCTACGACCCGAGAACGGCCGAGTTCACGACCCAGCTCGGTCCCGTGCACGCCAACTTCGTGTTGCTCGACGAGGTCAACCGGTCGAGCGCGAAGACGCAGTCCGCGATGCTCGAGGCGATGCAGGAGAAGCAGACGTCGATCGGGGGAGTGGACTACGCCCTCCCTGATCCGTTCCTCGTCCTCGCGACCCAGAACCCCATCGAGCAGGAGGGGACGTACCACCTGCCGGAGGCCCAGCTCGACCGCTTCCTCATCAAGGAGGTGCTCGACTACCCGACGATCGCGGAAGAGGCCGAGATCGTGCGGCGCGTCAACGCCGGGGTGTACAAGCACGACGGCCGCGCACCGCGCGTGAGCATCGACGACGTCCTCTTCCTCCAGTCGCTCGTCCCGCGCGTCTACCTCGATCCTGCGATCCTCGCGTACATCGTCCAGACGGTCTACGTCACGCGCAACGCGTCGTCCTATCTCCCTGAACGCATGGCGTCCTACGTGGAGTACGGGGCGAGTCCCCGTGCCAGCATCGCCTTCGCCACCGTCGCCCGGGCGCTCGCGCTCCTCGCGGGGCGTGAGCACGTGATCCCGGAGGACGTGAAGGCGTACCGCCACCAGGTGCTGCGGCACCGCATCATCCTCGGCTTCGAGGCGATCGCGGACGACGTGCGCCCCGAGGCGATCATCGACGCGATCTTCGGCGTCGTCCAGGTGCCGTGAGCCCGTCGTGACCGCGCTCCTCACCCGCGTGAAGTCGACCCTCTCGATCCGTGCCCATCGGCGCGTGCGCGGCATGCTCGACGGCGAGTACGCATCGATCTTCCGCGGCAAGAGCCACGAGTTCGACGACATCCGCCCCTACGTCCCCGGCGACGAGATCCGCGACATCGACTGGAAGGCCACGGCACGGGCGGGCTATCCGCTCACGAAGCAGTTCATCGCTCACCGGAAGCAGACGGTCATGCTCGTCGTCGACACGGGCCGTGACCTCGCGGCCGTCGGCGCGGGAGGGGAACCGAAGCGCGACGTCGCGGTCCTCGCGGCAGGCGCCCTCGGCTACATCGCCGTGCGTCACGGCGACAGGGTCGGGCTCATCGCGGGCGACGCCGACGGTGTGCGGCTCGTCGAGCCCAAGGGCGCCGAGTCGCATCTCGAGCGCATCCTCCAGGTCGTCGTCGAACGCGCCCGACTCGACGGCGCGCGAAGCGACCTGCGAGCCGTCCTCGAACGCGTCGTGCGCACGGTACGGCGACGCATGCTCCTCGTGATCGTCGCCGACGATGCGGCCGTCGACGCGGCCACGGCCGCCCTCGTCCGCCGCCTCACCGTCCAGCATGAGATCCTCTGGATCACGGTCGGCGACGCCGACGTCATGTCGGCGCGCTGGACGGCGACCCCGATGTTCGACGTCGCCGACGAGCGCGGAATCCCCGACTTCCTCCGACGGGATCGACGGTTGCGCGCGGCGTTCGCGGAAGCGGAGCAGGCTCGCGGTTCGGCGCGCGACGATCGGCTGGACTCTCTCGCGATCTCTCACGTCCGCGTCACGAGCCAGTCCGACGTCGTCCCGACCCTCTTCCGACTCATCGAGGCCCACAACCATGCTCGGCGATGAGGTCGGCTACAACCCCCTCGCCCAGTACTGGTGGGGGTGGATGGCGATCGCGCTCGCGCTCGTCGTCCTCGTCGTGGGCTGGTACGTCTTCGTCTGGTGGGTCTCGCGCCGCGCGACGGAACTCGTCCCCGTCGCCGACGTCGAGGCGCCGAGCGCTCCGTCGCGCGAGGAGGTGCGTGCGCGGTATCTGTCACTCGTCGACGAGGTCGTCGCGTCGTACGACGCCGGGCGGCTGTCCACTCGCGCAGCGCATCAGAAGCTCGGAACCCTCGTGCGGTTCTACGCGCAGGAGTCGTCGGGCGTGCGGGCGGACGTCATGACCCTCGACGATCTCACGCACGCGCGGCTCGGCGCGATCGCCCACGCCGTCGCGGTGTACTACCCGGCGGAGTTCGCGAGCGTCGAGAACGGCGACGTCCACCGGTCAGCCGACGTGGCTCGTAACGCCGTGGCGTCGTGGTGGTGATGCGGCCGTGACCCTCGTCAACCTCTGGCTCGTCCTCGCGTGGTTCGTCGCCGCGCTCGTCGTCGTGGGCGTCGTGGTCGTGCTGCAGATACGGGGACGGCGGCGCGCGACGGACGCCGTGCCCGTCGCGCACTCGGAGCGGTTGACGGCGCTTCCCGCGTACGCGTCGGCCCTCCGGCGGTATCGCGCACTGCTCTGGACCGTCATCGTGGCCGTCGTCCTCCTCGTCGGCGCGAGCGCCGTGCTCTCCGGGCGGCTCGTCTCGCTGACGACGGTGCAACCGGAACTCCGGAATCGCGACATCGTGCTGTGCCTCGACGTCTCCGGGTCGATGATCGACTACGACGCGCAGATCGTCGAGACGTTCTCCGAGCTCACGGAGGAGTTCGACGGCGAACGCATCGGTCTCGTGCTCTTCAATGCGTCGGCGATCACGGCGTTCCCCCTCACGAGCGACTACGCGTACGCACGGGCGCAGCTCGACGCCCTCCACGCCGACCTCGTCGATCCCGACACCGACTGGTCGTTCGCGAACGGCACCCTCCTCGGCAACGGGTCGTCGATGATCGGCGACGGGCTCGCGTCGTGCGTCATGCGGTTCGACGACCTCGACGCCGAGCGTTCGCGTTCGGTCGTCTTCGCGACCGACAACTACGTGGCCGGCGAGCAGATCATGACGCTACCGGAGGCCGGCGAGTTCGCGAGCTCGAAGGACGTCGTCGTGTTCGGACTCAACCCGGGCGACGTCGAGAGCCTCGACTACATCGCCGAGTTCGCGGACGAGATGCGCGACGTGGTCGAGGGGACCGACGGCACGTACTGGGCGCTCGAGGATCCCGCGGCCGTGCCCGGGATCGTCGATCAGGTCCAGGATCGGCAGGCCGAGCGGTTCACGGGCGAACCGGTCCTCACCGTGACGGACGAACCGACGGCCCCCGTGCTCGCGGGGTTCGCGGCCCTCGCCGCCGTCATGTTCGCGGGGTGGAGGCTGCGGCGATGATCATCGACCCGGTGATCCCCGTGTGGCTCATCAGCGTGCTCGGAGCAGCGCTCGCGGGCTTCGCGATCGTGCAGCTCGTCCTCCCCGGTCGCGGGCGCTCCCGTTGGTTGTGGGCGTCGCGCCTCGTGATGGTGCTCCTCCTCGTCGGCATCGCCCTCCGGCCCGGTGTCCCGGCTCCGTCGCTGCCTCCGGCCGCCTCCGGTGACGTGGACCTCTACTTCGTGGTCGACACGACGAGCAGCATGGCCGCGGAGGACTGGGACGACGGTGCTCCCCGACTGGACGGGGTCCGCGAGGACGTCCTGGCGATCTCCGAGGCCCTCATCGGGTCGCGCGTATCGCTCGTCACATTCGACGCCGTGACCGTGCACCGGGTCCCTCTCACGACCGACGTCTCGGCGCTCGCCCAGGCGACGCGGGCGTTGCAGCAGGAGATCACGTCGTACTCGGCGGGGAGCAGCATCGACGAGCCCGTCGAGTACCTCACCGGTGTGCTCGAAGCGGACGCCGAGGAGAACCCGGAGCGCTCCCGAGTGCTCTTCTACCTCGGCGACGGGGAGCAGACGAGCGGCGAGCAGCCGGGCTCTTTCGCCGGGCTCGCGCCGTTCATCGACGGGGGAGCCGTGCTCGGCTACGGCACGGAGGCAGGTGGACCGATGCGCACCTACACGGGCTACGACGACGGCACGGAGCCGTCGTACATCCAGGACTACTCCACGGGACAGGACGCGATCTCGCACATCGACGAGGGGGCGCTGTCCACGATCGCCGACGAGTTGGGCGTCGAGTACCTGCATCGGGACGCCGAGACGTCCGCAGCACCGGCGACCGCCGGCATCGAGGTGGGGGACGTCGAGAGCGGCGGCGATGTTCCCGCGGAGACCGGGGAACTCTACTGGCTCCTCGCCATCCCGCTCACGGCGCTCGCGCTCCTCGAACTGGGCTGGATGCTGCGGACCGTCCTGCGCTCGGGCATCGCCGGCACGACGGGCGGACGGCGGGCCGATCGGACGGCCCTGAGGAGGGCGACTGATGGCTGACACGCTCACGAGACCCGAATCGGCGGCCGCACCCCGCATGAAACGCCTCCGGACCACTTCCGCTATGCGGCGACGACGGAAGCGCCTCCTCTGGTGGTCGCTCCCGGTCGTCCTGCTCGCGCTCGCCACGTCGCTCAAGCTCGCGAGTCTCTCGCTGACCGCCCAGGACGCGATCGACGCGGCGGAGACCGCCCGATTCGACGAGAGCATCGCCGCAAGCGACTCGCTCATGACCCTCAACTGGTTCGAACCCTGGCTCGCGTACTACGACCGCGGTACCGCCTCGGCTCTCGCGCAGGAGTACAACGACGCGACCGATGACCTCTCGGTCGCGCTCGAGCTCGCGCCCGCCGAGCGCTCGTGCGATGTGCGCGTCAACCTCGCACTCGCATGGGAGGAGCTCGGGGACATCTATGCGGAGGGCGGGTACCTGCGTGGCGCATCGCTCCTCTACGACACGGCGCTCGCCGTGATCCGCGGGGGCGAGGAGGACGGGTGCTTCGAGGGCGAGACGGAGGACGACTCGACACCGCCGGAGGAACCGGCGGAGGAGTCGGGGACCGACGCGGGGGAGCGGCTCGAGAACGCCCGCGATCGCATCGAGGGCAAGCAGGGCGAGGTCGAACGCCAGGAGGAGGGCGAGGGCTCGACGACTCCGGGCGAGGAGGACGCCGACGGCGGCTCGCCGACGGACGATCTCCAGGACCGCGGCGACGCCGCCGAGCAGGACCGTCGCGACCAGGACGCCGACCAGCGCGGCGGAGGCGAGTACGTCGAGAAGCCGTGGTGACGCCCGGGCGTCCGGCGACGCTCGGTTCGCGCGGGCTAGCATGGACGCGTGGTTACACGCCTTTCGACATACTTCCTCCGCACGCTCCGTGAAGACCCCTCCGGCGCGGAGGTGACGAGCCACCGGTTGCTCGTCCGCGCCGGCTACATCCGGCGCCAGGCGCCGGGCGTCTTCGCGTGGCTGCCGATCGGCCTGCGTGTGAAGGCGAAGATCGAGACGATCGTGCGCGAGGAGATGGCCGCGGCCGGCGCCTTCGAGGTGCACTTCCCGGCCCTGCTGCCCCGCGAGCCCTACGAGGCGACCGGGCGCTGGGAGGAGTACGGCGACGCCCTCTTCCGTCTGCAGGACCGCAAGGGCGCCGACTACCTTCTCGCCCCGACGCACGAGGAGGTCTTCACCCTCCTCGTGAAAGACCTCTACTCGAGCTACAAGGACCTGCCGCTGTCGATCTTCCAGATCCAGGACAAGTACCGCGACGAGGCACGTCCGCGTGCCGGTCTGCTCCGCGGACGCGAGTTCACGATGAAGGACGCGTACTCGTTCGACTACACGGACGCGGGCCTCGACGCGAGCTACCAGAGTCAGCGTGACGCCTACGAGCGCATCTTCTCCCGCCTCGGCCTCGAGTACGTCATCGTCCACGCCGATGCCGGCGCCATGGGCGGGTCCCGGAGCGAGGAGTTCCTGCACCCCACGCCGATCGGTGAGGACACGTTCGTGCGGTCGGCGGGCGGATACGCCGCCAACGTCGAGGCGTTCACGACGGTCGTCCCCGACGCCCGTCCCATCGAGGGGCTCCCCGCCGCGGTGGTCCACGACACCCCGGACACGCCCACGATCCAGACCCTCGTCGATCTCGCGAACGCCGAGCACCCGCGCGAGGACGGTCGCGAGTGGACGGCCGCCGACACGCTCAAGAACGTCGTGCTCGCCCTCACCGACCTCGAGGGCACGCGCGAGCTCGTCGTCGTCGGTCTCCCGGGCGACCGTGAGGTCGAGATGAAGCGCGTCGAGGTCGCCTTCGCCCCGGCGGAGGTCGAGCCCGCGACGGACGAGGACTTCGCGAAGCACCCCGGTCTCGTGAAGGGCTACATCGGGCCGTGGTCGGCCGACGGCGCCGTGCTCGGCGAGGAGTCGAGCACGGGGATCCGGTTCGTCCTCGACCCCCGCATCGTCGACGGCACCGAGTGGATCACGGGTGCGAACGAGAAGGGACGCCACGTCTTCGGGCTCGTCGCGGGTCGCGACTTCACGGCCGACGGCGTCGTGGAGGCAGCAGCGGTGCGCGCGGGCGACCCCGCCCCCGACGGCTCCGGCCCCGTCGAACTCGCTCGAGGCATGGAGCTCGGGCACGTCTTCCAACTCGGTCGCAAGTACGCCGAGTCCCTCGGCCTCAAGGTCCTCGACGAGAACGGCAAGCTCGTCACCGTCACGATGGGCTCCTACGGCATCGGCATCACGCGCATCCTCGCGACGATCGCCGAGCTCAACAACGACGACAAGGGTCTCGTGTGGCCGACCCAGGTCGCTCCGTTCGACGTGCACCTCGTCGCGACGGGACGGGAGGCCGCCGTCTTCGAGACCGCCGACTGGATCTCCGACCAGCTCGAGACCGCCGGCGTCGACGTGCTCTACGACGACCGGCCGAAGGTCTCTCCCGGCGTGAAGTTCGGCGACGCCGAGCTCATCGGCGTGCCGATCATCGTCATCGCCGGCCGCGGCGTCGCCGACGGCATCGTCGAGGTGTGGGACCGCCGCACGGGCGAGCGCGAGCCGGTCGCGATCGCCGAGGTCGTCGACGCCGTGGCGCGGTTGCGCGCTTCCTGACGGGATTCGTCCTCGAGCCCTCTCCCCGTGCATCTGCGTGGGGGGAGGGCTCGTTTTAGCGCAAGCGAGTCGCGTCCGGGATCGTCAGAGGCCCCGTGACGGTGAGCTCGTCCTCCCAGCACTCGATTCCTGTCACGCCGGGTAGGCGATCACGGGTGAAGACGGGATTGATGCCGCGGCGCCGCTGCTCCGTGTAGTCCTTCAGGAGTTTGAAGGCGACGCCCGACAGCAAGCCGATGGCCACGAGATTCACGAGTGCCATGAGTCCCATGATGCCGTCCGCCGTGTTCCAGATGAGATCGGCCGACGCGATCGAGCCTCCGAAGATGGCGGCCACGACGAGGACACGGTAGGTCGTCAGTACGGACCGCCGAGAGGAGATGAACTCGATGTTCGACTCGCCGTAGTAGTAGTTGCCGAGGATGGAGCTGAACGCGAGCAGGAAGATGATGCTGCTGAGCAGGACGTTGGACCATTCGCCGAGATTCCCGACGATGGCCTCCTGTGTGAGCCCGATGCCCTGAGTCGCATTCGCGAGGTCGGGTGTCGACACGAGGATGATGAATGCGGTGATGGAGCATACGAGGAAGGTGTCGAAGTAGACGCCGAGCGTCTGCACGAGTCCTTGCTTCACCGGGTGCGTCACCGCGGCGCTCGCTCCGGCGTTGGGAGCGGATCCGAGTCCCGCCTCGTTCGAGAACATCCCGCGCTTGACGCCCGTCATGATGATGACGCCGATCGCTGCTCCGACGACCTCGTTGAAGCCGAACGCCTGGGTGAAGATCGAGGCGAACGCCGCCGGAACCTTGTCGATGTTCATCGCCACGATGACGAGGCCGAGCAGGAGGTAGCCGAGAGCCATCGCGGGCACGACGGCTTGCGTGACACTCGCGATGCGGCGGATGCCGCCGAAGACGACGAGAGCGGTGAGCACGGCGAGGACCACGCCGACCACGACCGGGATCCAGGTCGTCCCTCCGAAGCTCGACGACACCGTCGCGCTGATGGTGTTCGCCTGCAGGGAGCTGAATGCGAAAGGGAAGCAGACGATGAGGATGATGGCGAAGAGGATGCCCATCCAGCGGGCCTTCAGTCCGCGTTCCATGTAGTACGCCGGCCCGCCACGGAAGCCGTCGGCGTCCCGCACTTTGTAGAGCTGTCCGAGAGTCGACTCGACGAAGCTCGACGCGCCACCGATGAACGCCATGGTCCACATCCAGAACACCGCGCCGGGGCCCCCGATCGCGATCGCCGTCCCGACGCCGGCGATGTTGCCGACACCTACGCGCGACGCGGCCGAGACGCTGAACGCCTGGAAGGCGGAGATCGATTGCGGCTTCCCGTCGACGGTGAGTGGTGTCTTGTCCGCGAGTGTGCGGAACATCTCCGGGATGAGGCGGAACTGGACGACGCCCGATCGGACGGTGAAGTAGACGCCGAGAAGAGCGAGCACGGGGAGCACCGCCCACGTCCAGAGGGTGTCGCCGGCAGAGAGGATGAATCCGTTGAGTGCGTCCATCGTGCAACTGTGCCCGAGAACCGCCGCGAAGGCGAGCGGACGCATGCGGCTCCCGTCCTGAGAAGCTCCCCTCCGACGGATCCGTCTAGTACCCTTGACAGGTAGTCCGGCGCGCGGTTCGCGCCGGCAAGAGCTGAATATGGAGGTGGCCGTCGTGGACATCGATCTCACTGTCCT
Organism: Labedella phragmitis; assembly: GCF_004078635.1. Classification (GTDB taxonomy): domain Bacteria; phylum Actinomycetota; class Actinomycetes; order Actinomycetales; family Microbacteriaceae; genus Labedella; species Labedella phragmitis. Next base: position 120,890 of record NZ_RZNB01000006.1, on the reverse strand, counting down.
GAAGATGATGGAACGGGAGCGGGAGATCCCGTTCGACGAACTCGTGCACATCATCGAGCAGGCGATCCTCACCGCCTACCAGAAGAACGAGACCCAGTCGGGTGGCGACGCGACGGATGCTCGCGTGCACCTCGATCGGAAGACCGGCCACGTCGCCGTGCTCATCCCCGAGAAGGACGACGACGGCAACGTCATCGGCGAGTCGGAGACGATGCCCGAGGACTTCGGCCGGATCGCGGCGTTCGCCGCGAAGCAGGTCATCAACCAGCGGCTGCGCGACATCGCGGACGACGCGGTGCTCGGGGAGTTCAAGGGTCGCGAGGGCGACATCGTCGCGGGCGTCATCCAGCAGGGTCCGAACCCGAAGATGATCCACGTCGACCTCGGCACGATCGAGGCGATCATGCCTCCAGAGGAGCAGGTCCCGGGCGAGCAGTACCCGCACGGCTCCCGCATCCGCGTCTACGTGACGAGCGTTTCGAAGGGCGTCAAGGGGCCGTCGATCACGGTGTCGCGGACGCACCCGTCGCTCGTGCGGAAGCTCTTCGCGCTCGAGGTGCCGGAGATCGCCTCCGGTCTCGTCGAGATCGTCTCGCTCGCACGCGAGGCGGGCCATCGGACCAAGATCGCCGTCCGCGCGACGGACCCGGCGATCAACGCGAAGGGCGCGTGCATCGGCGAGATGGGCCGCCGCGTGCGGGCGGTCACGGAGGAGCTCGGCACCGAGAAGATCGACATCGTCGACTACTCGCCCGACCTCGCGACGTTCGTCGGGAACGCGTTGTCGCCCGCGAAGGTCACGTCGACCTTCGTCCTCGATCAGAGCATCAAGGCCGTCCGGGCACTGGTTCCGGACTACCAGCTCTCGCTCGCCATCGGCAAGGAGGGCCAGAACGCCCGCCTCGCCGCGAAGCTGACGGGCGCGAAGATCGACATCCAGCCGGATTCGATCCTCGACGAATAGGAGTGGTCCGGGCCGCGCCCGCTCGTCGGGCGTGTTCGCCCCGAGCGTGCCGCCCATCGGCGGCGCGCTCAGGGAGCGGGCCGGGGGAGGTGTAGGATGGAACCTGTCAGAACGTGCGTCGGATGCCGTTCGCGTGCCAACAGGTCCACTCTCGTGCGGCTTGTCGCCCGGGAGACGCAGATCGTCGTGGACGATCGTGCCTCTCTCCCCGGACGTGGGGCGTGGCTGCATCCCGACATCGAGTGCTTCCGACTCGCCGAGAAGAAGCGGGCTTTCGCCCGGGCCTTCCGCGTACGGACCCCTCTCGACACGAACTCACTAGAGAACAGGCTGAACGGCTAATGGACAACTGATGAGCGGCTCGAAATGAGACCCGTCCACAACTAACGGTCCCCCCTGCCTGGGGAGACCCAGACAGGAGAGAAGTGGCTGCCAAACCACGCGTACACGAGATCGCATCCGAACTCGGTGTAGACAGCAAGGTCGCCCTCGCGAAGCTCAAGGAATTGGGCGAGTTCGTGAAGGGACCGTCCTCGAGCATTGAACCCCCCGTCGCGCGCAAGCTGCGCGCGGCCCTCGCCGACGCCGCGCCCGCGGCATCGGCCGCACCCGCGACGAAGCCGGCCTCGCCGTCGGCCGCTCGTCCCGGCGGCGCGTCGGCGAACCGTCCGGCGTCCCCGTCGTCGAGCCGTCCAGGACCGGCTCCGGCTCCGGCTCCGGCTCCGGCCCCGGCACCGGCTCCCAAGGCCGCTCCCGCGCCGAGCCCCGCTCCCCGCGAAGAGACCGCTCCGGCGGCGAAGGCCGCTCCGGCGCCCGCCGCCACTCCCGCTCCGGCTCCCGAGTCGAAGCCGACGGCCGCGGCACCCGGTGGCGCTCCGCGTCCCGGTGGCACCCCGCGTCCAGGCAACAACCCGTTCTCGAGCGCTCAGGGCATGGGCTCGCGCCCAGCCGGTCCGCGCCCCGGTAACAACCCGTTCGCGAGCGCTCAGGGCATGGGCCAGCGCCCGACCCCGTCGCCCTCGAACATTCCGCGTCCGCAGGCTCCGCGTCCCGGTTCGCCGCGACCCGGCGGCCCCCGTCCGGCCGGTGCCGGCGGACGTCCCGGCGGCGGCGGTTTCCAGCGTCCCGGCGGTGCCGGTGGCGGTCGTCCCGGTGGCGGTGGTTTCCAGCGCCCCGGTGGCGGAGGAGGCGCTCCGGGCGCAGCGGGCGGCTTCGCCCAGCGTCCCGCCGGCGGGTTCGCCGGTCGTCCGGGTGGCGGCGGTGGCCGTGGCCGTGGTCCCGGTGGTGGTACCGCCGGTGCGTTCGGTCGTGGCGGCGGCAAGAGCAAGTCGCGCAAGTCGAAGCGGACGAAGCGGCAAGAGTTCGAGATGCGGGAGGCCCCGTCGATCGGCGGTGTGCAGGTCCCGCGCGGCGACGGCAACACCGTGGTGCGTCTGCGCCGCGGCGCCTCGATCGCGGACTTCGCCGACAAGATCGACGCGAGCCCCGGCAACCTCGTGACCGTGCTGTTCCACCTCGGTGAGATGGCCACGGCGACGGAGTCGCTCGACGAGTCGACCTTCGCGGTGCTCGGCGACGAACTCGGCTACAAGATCCAGATGGTCTCCCCCGAGGACGAGGACCGCGAGCTCCTCGAGGGCTTCGACATCGACATCGACGCCGAGCTCGAGGCCGAGGACGACGAGGACCTCGAGGCACGTCCTCCGGTCGTCACCGTCATGGGTCACGTCGACCACGGTAAGACGCGACTGCTCGACGCCATCCGCAACGCGAACGTCGTGGCGGGTGAGGCCGGCGGCATCACGCAGCACATCGGTGCCTACCAGGTCTCGACCGAGCACGAGGGCATCGAGCGCGCCATCACCTTCATCGACACCCCGGGTCATGAGGCGTTCACCGCCATGCGTGCTCGTGGTGCGCAGGTGACGGACATCGCGATCCTCGTTGTCGCGGCGGACGACGGCATCATGCCGCAGACGGTCGAGGCGTTGAACCACGCCCAGGCCGCCAACGTCCCGATCGTCGTCGCGGTGAACAAGATCGACAAGCCCGACGCCAACCCCGCCAAGGTGCGCCAGCAGCTCACCGAGTACGGGCTCGTCGCCGAGGAGTACGGCGGAGACGTCATGTTCGTCGACGTGTCGGCGCGCGAGAACATCGGCATCGCCGAGCTTCTCGACGCCGTGCTGCTCACGGCGGACGCGGGCCTCGACATGCGGGCGAACCCCAACAAGGACGCTCGTGGTGTCGCGATCGAGGCCAAGCTCGACAAGGGTCGCGGTTCGGTCGCCACGGTGCTCATCCAGTCCGGAACGCTCCGGGTCGGCGACGCGATCGTCGCGGGTACCGCTTACGGACGCGTCCGCGCCATGGTCGACGAGAACGGCGAGACCGTCCTCGAGGCCGGCCCGTCGCGTCCCGTCCAGGTGCAGGGTCTCTCGAGCGTCCCGCGCGCCGGCGACACCTTCCTCGTCACCGAGGAGGACCGCACGGCCCGTCAGATCGCCGAGAAGCGCGAAGCCGCGGAGCGCAACGCCTCGCTGGCCAAGGCGCGCAAGCGCATCAGCCTCGAGGACTTCACGCGTGCTCTCGAAGAGGGCAAGGTCGAGTCGCTCAACCTCATCATCAAGGGTGACGTCTCGGGTGCCGTGGAGGCCCTCGAGGAGTCGCTCCTCAAGATCGAGGTCGACGACTCGGTGCAGCTGCGCATCATCCACCGCGGTGTCGGTGCGGTGACGGAGTCGGACGTGAACCTCGCGACGATCGACAACGCGATCATCATCGGGTTCAACGTGCGCCCCGACCCGAAGGCTCGAGAGCGTGCCGCTCGCGAGGGTGTGGACATCCGGTTCTACTCGGTCATCTACAACGCCCTCGACGATGTCGAGTCGAGCCTCACGGGCATGCTCAAGCCGGAGTACGAAGAGGTCCAGTCGGGTGTCGCGGAGATCCGCGAGATCTTCCGCTCCTCGAAGTTCGGCAACATCGCCGGTGTCATCGTGCGCTCGGGCACGATCACGAGGAACGCCAAGGCGCGCGTCATCCGCGAGGGTGTCGTCGTCGGGGACAATCTCGCGATCGAGTCGCTGCGTCGCTTCAAGGACGACGTCACCGAGGTGCGGACGGACTTCGAGGCCGGTATCGGTCTCGGCAAGTTCAACGACATCCAGATCGGTGACGAGATCGAGACGATCGAGATGAAGGAGAAGCCGCGCGGCTAGCCTGCGCGGTGCGCCCGCCGACCTTCCGGGTCGGCGGGCGTTTCCCGTTTTCACCGCTCTTCAGCGGACCAGAGGAAGGATGAGCCATGGTTGACGTCGCTCGCGCGAGGAAGCTCGCGGACAGGATCAAGGAGATCGTCGCCGCTCGACTGCAGCGGGGTCTGCGGGATCCGCGGCTCGGCTTCGTGACGATCACGGACGTGCAGATGACGGGGGACCTGCAGCACGCGACGGTCTTCTACACCGTCTACGGCACGGACGAGGAGCGCGCGGACAGTTCGGCGGCGCTCAAGGCGGCCACGGGGCTGCTCCGCAGCGAGGTCGGGCGGAACATCACGGCTCGGCTCACGCCGACGCTCGAGTTCCAGCTCGACGCCGTGCCCGAGAATGCGGCGGCGATCGACGACCTGCTCCGCGAGGCGCGCGAGCGCGACGCGGAGACGGAGCGCCTCGCCGCCACCGCGGCGTACGCCGGTGACGCCGACCCCTACGTCAAGCCGCGTGACCTCGACGAGGACGACGACCTCGACGAGGACGATGAAGACGACGACGAGTCACCGTCGGACGGCGCCGACGCGCGCTAGCTCCCTCTCACCCCTGAAAATCCCCTCTGTGCACGTGATCGCGTGCACAGGGGGGATTTTCAGTGGGGTGAGCGGGTCAGGAGGAGAAGAGCGGAGCCACGGCCTTCACGAGCTCGTTGACGCCGAGGGCGACGAAGAGCGCCGCGATGACACCGAGGATCAGGTTGAGGTACCACGTGTTCCGGTGCTGCTTCGGCATGTGCCGCGAGTTGAGCAGGTAGAGGAGCGTCGTCGCGAGGAACGGCATGAAGAGCGCTCCGAGCGCACCGTAGGCGACGATGAGCCCGATCGGCTTGCCGAGGAACAGGAGCGCCATCGGCGGGATCGTCAGCCAGACGATGTACAGGCGGTAGTAGAGTCCGCCGATCCTCCGGCGCGGGTCGTCCGCGCCCAGTCCGCGCAGGTTGCCGAGGAAGTCGGCGAACATGAGCGACACCCCGTTCCACACGCCGAGGATCGAGGAGAACGACGAGGCCCAGAAGCCGATGAGGAAGAAGTAGCTCATGAACGTGCCGTAGCGCTCTCCGAGCACGCCCGCGAGATCGAGCAGGCCCCCTTCGCCGTCCTCGACCGTGAGTCCCGAGGAATACAGCAGCTCGGCACCGACGACGAGCATAGAGACGACGAAGACGCCCGAGACGACGTACGCGACCGTGTTGTCGATCCGCATGACCCGAATCCACCGCGGCGTCGTCCAGCCCTTCTCCTTGAGCCAGTAGCCGTAGGCGGCGAGCGTGATGGTGCCTCCCACTCCGCCGGCGAGGCTCAACGTGTAGATGAGAGCGCCGTCGGGGATGCGGGGGATGAGTCCGGTGACGACGGCCCCGAGGTTCGGGAGCGTCACGACGGCCGCGCCGACGACCGTGACGAACATGAGCCCGACGAAGAACGCGATGATGTACTCGAAGGTCTTGTACCGCCCGAACCACACGATGACGGCCCCAAGGAGGCCGGAGACGATCGCGAAGACGTTGAGGTCGACGGCGGGGAAGAGTGCTGCGAGCGGCAGGGCGGTGCTCGACATCGCGGCGGCGCCGTACACGAGGCCCCAGATCAGGATGTACGGCGCGAAGAAGACGACCGTCCAGCGTCCCGCGAGCCGCCACCCCTCGAAGATGGACTTCCCGCTCGCCAGCGTCCAGCGCCCGGCGCCCTCGACGAGTGCGATCTTGATGAGCACCCCGACGATCGCAGCCCACAGGAGCGTGTAGCCGAAGCGGCTTCCGGCCACGAGCGTCGCGACGAGATCACCGGCACCGATGCCCGTCGCGGCGACGACGAGGCCCGGACCGATCACTCGCCACTTGTGCGGCGGTTCGACCGAGGACGGACGGAGGGCGGCGGCTTCGTCGTTCACCATCGTCCGACCCTAGCGGCGCGCCACCTCCCGACTCCACCCTCCGCGCCGGCGACTCGGCTCGCGGGACTCAAGGGAGCAGGTACCCGCCGCGGGAGGAGCGAACCGCGAGTCCGTCGGCGAGGAGGCCCGCGAGGGCTCGGTCGCGTTGGACGCTCTCGGGCCACAGCGAGGCGATCTCGGCGTCGGTGACGGGAACGTGCGCCGCTCTGAGCTCCCGCATGATGAGGCCTCGGACATGACGGTCACTGCCTTCGTACGCTTTCTGGACACCCTTCGTCGGCCCGTCGTACGCGGGGTAGCCGGTCGCCCGCCACGCGCACAGCTCGGCGACGGGGCACTCGTCGCAGCGGGGGGAGCGGGCGACGCACACGACCGCCCCGAGCTCCATCATCGCGGCGTTGACGACGGCGGCGTCTCCGTCGTCGTCGGGGAGCAGGGCGTCCATCGCCGCGAGGTCCCGGCGAGCGTGCGGGGGACCCGGCTGCCCCTGCCCGTGCACGGCTCGGGCGATGACGCGGCGCGTGTTCGTGTCGACGACGGGATGCCTGTCACCGAACGAGAAGACCGCGACGGCTCGAGCCGTGTAGTCGCCGATGCCCGTGAGCGCGAGCAGGGCCTCGACGTCGCGCGGCACGTCGCCGCCGTGGCGCTCGGTGATCTGCACGGCCGCGGCGTGCAGCCAGAGCGCGCGACGCGGATAACCCAGGTTGGCCCACGCGCGGACCGCCTCGCCGGCCGGTGAGGCAGCGAGGTCTGCGGGGGTCGGCCAGCGGTCGAGCCACTCCTCGAGGCGTGGGATCACTCGCGCGACCGGCGTCTGCTGCAGCATGAACTCGCTCACGAGGGTGCCCCAGGCGGTGAAGCCGGGGCGTCGCCAGGGGAGGTCGCGGTGATCCTCGCGGTACCAGTCGGCGACGCGACCGGCGATCGCCGGTCGCTGGTCATCGGCGCCGTCCATCACCCTTCGACTCTAAGCGGTGGCGTCGGCTCGCAGGCGCGCCCGGCCGGGCTCGAAGACGCCGGCACCCTGGCCCTGCGCGAGTAGGCTCGACGTATGAGCGCCGCCACGAATCCGCGCCTCGAGGTACTGCGCGAGCTGCGCGACGAGGTCCTGCACAACTACGGGACCGGGCGTCCCCTCGTCGCGGTCGACGGCATCGACGGCGCGGGCACGACGGCGTTCGCCGACGACCTCGCAGCGGTCTTCGCCGAGGTGGGGCATCCCACCGAGCGCGCGGACGTCGACGACTTCCGCTCGGGGGACACCGAGGCGTCAGCGGAATCCCACTTCCTCGACGAGGCCGCCTTCCGCAGCGCTCTCGTCATCCCGTTCCGAGCGGGCGGCGAGACCTCGTACCGAACGTCGGCGACGGCGGGGGTGGAGGAGAAGACCGCTCCGGCCGACACCGTGCTGATCGTCGCCGGTCCCTTCCTCCACCGCCCCGGACTCGTCGGGCTGTGGAACTACTCCGTGTTCCTCGAGGTCCCGAGCCAGTCCGCTCCCGACGACGAGCGTCGCTACCTCGCCGAGGTGCGGCCACGGACACGTGCCGTCGCGATCGTCGACAACGCCGACCCCGAGCGACCCGTCCGCCGGTTCGCGGACAGCTGCTGACGCGATGCCGAACGGAATCCTGCTCGTCGACAAGCCCGACGGGATGACGAGTCACGGCGTCGTAGCGCGCGTCCGGCGACTCGCCGGGACGAAGAAGGTCGGCCACGCGGGCACGCTCGACCCCATGGCGACGGGACTGCTCGTCCTCGGCCTCGGAGCCTCGACCCGCCTGCTGACGTGGATCGTGGGCGCCGACAAGGAGTACCTCGCGACCATCCGCCTCGGCAGTACGACGGTGACGGACGACGCGGAGGGCGACGTCGTGGCCGTCGCGGACCCCGGCGTGCTCGCGGCCGTTCCGATGGAGCGCATTCGCGACGGCATCACCGATCTCACGGGCGACATCGAACAGGTGCCGTCGTCGGTGAGCGCGATCAAGGTCGATGGGGTCCGCTCCTACGCGAAGGTGCGCGCGGGCGAAGAGGTCTCCCTCGCCGCGCGTCCCGTCACGGTGTCGGAGTTCGAGGTGCTCGAGGAGCGACGGTCCGCCGGTGCCATCGATCTCGACGTGAGGGTCGTGTGTTCGAGCGGGACCTACATCCGCGCCCTCGCGCGGGACCTCGGCGGCGCTCTCGGTGTCGGCGGCCATCTGACGGCGCTCCGCCGTTCCCGCATCGGCGCGTTCACGGTGACGGAGGCCGCGACGCTCGACGAGCTCGGCGAGAGTGCCGACACGAACGCGGCGGTGGCCGCTGTCCTCCTCCCGCCGTCTGCCGCAGCCGCGCGCTTACTCCCCGTCATCGACCTCGATGAGCAGGCGACGATCGATCTCGGGCACGGGAAGATCGTCACGCTCACGGGAAACCCGCCGGAGGACGTGCCCGTCGCGGCCGTCGCGCCGGACGGCCGTCTCGTCGGCATCGCTCGCGTCGACCGCGGCAGGATGCGCAGTCTCGTGAACTTCCCGACGGAGGCGCCGTGATCGAGTGGCTCACCGTCGCTCAGGTCGCCGTCGCGATCGTCGCGGGACTGCTGTGCCTTGTCGTCGGGCTCGCTGGACGCAGGCCGAGCGACCTGACCCTCGGCGCCACGGCGCTCGTGGAACTCCTCCTCCTCGTGCAGCTCGTCGTCTCGATCGTCTCGCCGGCCGCCGGCAACACCCCGACGGGCGATGCGCTCGAATTCGGCCTCTATCTGGGATCCGCGATCCTACTGCCGGTCGGCGCGGGCTTCTGGGCTCTCGTCGATCGATCGAAGTGGGCGACGGTCATCCTCGGCGTCGCGAACCTCGCGATCGCCGTCATGGTCTATCGCATGCACGAGATCTGGTTCGTCCAGGGCGGATAGAATGGGACTTCTATGACCGCGTCAACCTCTCCGTCCGCGCGCCCAGCTTCCGGCGTCGGTCGGGTCCTCGTCGTCGTGTACGCGATCCTCGCCCTCGCGGCGACAGGGCGGTCGTTCTACCAGATCGTCTCGAAGTTCGACGAAGCCCCCGTCGCCTACTCGCTCTCGGCGCTCGCCGCCGTCGTGTACATCGTCGCGACCGTCGCCCTCGTCGTCCCGGGTGAGACGTGGCGACGGGTCGCGATAGCGACGATCGGTTTCGAGCTCGTCGGTGTGGTCGTCGTCGGCGTCCTGAGCCTCGCGGCTCCCGAGCTCTTCGGGCACGCATCGGTCTGGAGCTACTTCGGCATGGGTTATCTCTTCATCCCGCTCGTGCTCCCGATCCTGGGGTTGCTCTGGCTGACGCGCCGAGGGCGTCGTGCCCGGACCGCCGACGCCCGCGCGGTCGCGTCCGAGGACGTGCGCAGCGCATGATCGTCTTCAACGGTCCGGAGGACGTCCCGGAGGGCTTCGGCCCATCGGCCGTCACGATCGGCAAGTTCGACGGCGTGCACGCCGGCCACCGCGCGGTCATCGGCGAACTGCTCGCGGATGCACGGTCGATCGGCGCGAAGAGCGTCGTCGTGACCTTCGACCGCCATCCCCTCGCCCTGCTCCGTCCCGAGTTGTGCCCCGAACCGCTCACGGGCGTCGAGCAGAAGCTGCGCCTCCTCGGTGAGACGGGCGTCGATGCGATCCTTCTGCTGCGATTCGACGAGGCCCTCGCCCACCTCTCTCCCGAGGAGTTCGTCTCGCACGTGCTCGTCGACACGGTGCACGCGCGCTCCGTCCTCGTCGGTGAGGACTTCCGCTTCGGCCGTGGCGGCGCCGGAGACGTCGCGACCCTCGAGCGTCTCGGAACCGAGCACGGCTTCATCGTTCGCACGGTCGGGGACGTGCTCGTCGGACCGGCCGGCCGCGTGTCGTCGACGCGCATCCGTTCGCTGCTCGCCGCGGGAGACGTCGCGGGCGCCGGTGAACTGCTCGGCCATGTCCCGACCGTTCGGGGCGTCGTCGTGCACGGAGCGAAGCGGGGCCGCGAACTCGGTTTCCCGACGGCGAATTTGTCGCCGGACTCCGACGGCCTCATCCCCGCAGACGGCATCTACGCCGGGTGGTTCGAGGTCGACGGCGCCGTGTACCCGACGGCCATCTCCGTGGGGAACAACCCGACCTTCGACGGGGTGCCGCAGCGACAGGTCGAGGCGTACCTCCTCGACGAGGACATCGACCTCTACGGCAAGACCGTCGATGTGCGTTTCGTCGAGCGCATCCGAGGCATGGTCGCCTACGAGGGCATCGCTCCGCTCATCGCGCAGATGACGAACGACGTCGAGCGCGTGCGCGAGGTCCTCGGCCGGTCCTGATCGGGCGAGGCGTCAGACGACGCCCGGCCGCGGTGCGCGGGCCGGGAGTGGTGCCAGGACGCGGGGACGCGTGGAGCGGGGTGCGCGCCGACCCGTGAGATAGAGGACGACGCTCTCCGCCGTGCCCTCGATGACGGGACCGGAGCCGACGCTCCAGCCGTCGTCCGCGGCGAGCAGCGTGCGCGTGCGCGTCGCGAAGCGTACGCGCGGACCGGCCAGGAGGAGGGCCTGACGGCCGACAGCATGAGTGGTCGTAGCGGCGAAGGGGACGTGCACGCCCGCGGCGTGCGCGGCGTCGTAGCCGTGCACGACGACCTCGAAGAGCTCGCCCGGATTGGTCCTTCCCCGACCCGCACGCTTGTCCTCGGCGATGAGTCTCAGCTCGCCCACGAGGTCCCAGCCCGTCACCCCGGCGGCGCGGCCGTGAGCGATGTCGTCCATCGAGCGGAGGGGGTTGAGGTGTCGTCCCTCGACGCTCGCGCGGACGATGTCGCCAGCCATCTCCGTGGTCGGAGATCCGACGCGCCACGCGAGGTGGGCCGTGACGTCCTTGACGCTCCAGCCCGAGCACAGGCTCTCCGTCTCCCACGCGTCGTCCGTGAGGGTCGCGAGCGAGTCGGCGAGTGAATCGAGGGCGTCGGCGATCTGCGGGCCGCGGGCGGCGCCGCCGGGGGATGTGCGTGCCATCGGGCCAGACTACGCCGGGCTCGGCGCGGGCGGGAGTCCACGAGTGAGCATGATCCGGCCCCGCTGTGCTCATCCGAGCAGATCGGCCAACGATCGTTGTCCTGCGCATCCCACCGGCCTATCGTGAGAGGCGCCACCGTCAGAGTCGAAGGGAGCGGCGTCATGAACCTCGATGACGAACTGCTCTCCGTCCGCGCCGCCGAGCTCTACTACGACGAGGACAAGACGCAGGACGAGATCGGCGTGATCCTCGGCCTCACGCGCTGGAAGGTCGGCCGGCTCCTCGCGTCGGCGAAGCAGCGGGGGTTCATCCGCATCGAGATCGTCCATCCCCGAGCTCGTCGGCTCGGGCTCGAGCGGGCTCTCGTCGAGCGATTCGGCCTCGCCGACGCCGTGGTGGTCCCCGTCGGCGATGCCGTCGCCGAGTCTGAGGTCGTCGAGCGGGTCGCCTCGGCGGCCGCGGATCACCTGACCGCTCTGCGGCCCGTTCCCCGCACCCTCGCCATCAGTTGGGGGCGGACGCTCCTCGCCGTCGCGAATGCGCTCGGCGACGGCTGGGCCGCCGGGGTCAATATCGTCCAGATGAACGGTGGTGTGAGCGTCAACCGCCGCTCCGGGACGGCCGCCGCGACGGCGATCGAGATCGCCCGCAAGAGTGGAGGGGGAGCGACTCTGCTTCCGAGCCCGGCCATTCTCGAGCGACTCGAGACGAAACTCAGCATCGAGTCCGACCGCACCGTCGCGGGGATCCTCGACCTCGCGGCTGGGGCGGACACCTATCTCTACAGTGCGGGGGCGGCCACGGCGTCCTCCGCGCACATCGAGAGCGGCTACCTCGACGTCGACGACATGGACGAACTCATCCGCCGCGGTGCCGTCGGCGACGTCGTGGGTCGTTACATCGACGCCGACGGCATGATCGTCGATCCGGCCCTCGATGCCCGCACCGTGGGTCTGCCACTCGACCGCCTCCGCTCCGCCCGCCGCGCGATCGCCGTCATCTCCGGCGTCGACAAGGTACCCGTCGCCCACGCCATCGTGACGAGCGGGCTCTGCACAGCCCTCGTGACCGATGAAGCGATGGCGAACGCCCTCCTCGGCCTTCCCGAGGTCCCCCTCCCGCACACCGCTCGCACAAGGACGGCGATATGACCGACACCAGCCATTCTCCCGACGGAGCACTCGCGCGACCGTTCGACGGCCCCGCGACGGACGCGGCGCTGCGCCGCTTCCTCGACGGCCTCCCCGGCGTCGACGCCGTCGGGCTCGAGCAGCGGGCCGCCACGATCGGGACCCGCTCGATCAAGTCGTCATCGAAGGCCGCGGCTCTCGACGCCGTCCTCTCGCTCATCGACCTCACGACGCTCGAGGGAGCCGACACGCGGGGGCGTGTCCGCTCGCTCGTGTCGAAGGCGATAACGCCAGACCCCTCGGACCCCTCAGTGCCACGCGTCGCGGCGGTGTGCGTCTACAACGACATGGTGCACCACGCCGTCGAGGCACTCGGGGCTCACCACGCGGGATCCGGCGGGGACATCGCCGTCGCGGCCGTCGCGACGGCCTTCCCGAGCGGTCGGGCCTCGCTCGCCGTGAAGCTCCAGGACACGGCCGACGCCGTGGCTGCGGGAGCCGACGAGATCGACATGGTCATCGACCGCGGCGCCTTCCTCTCGGGGCGCTTCGGGCAGGTCTACGACGAGATCGTCGCGATCAAGAACGCGTGCCGCCGCAGCGACGGCGGTCACGCTCACCTCAAGGTCATCCTGGAGACCGGTGAGCTCTCCACGTACGACAACGTCCGGAAGGCCTCGTGGCTCGCGATCCTCGCGGGAGGCGACTTCATCAAGACCTCGACCGGCAAGGTCGCGCCCGCGGCGACACTCCCCGTCACACTCCTCATGCTCGAGGTCGTCCGGGACTGGCACCTCGGGACGGGACAGCGCATCGGCGTCAAACCCGCCGGGGGCATCCGCACGTCGAAGGACGCCATCAAGTACCTCGTCGCGGTCGCGGAGACGGCCGGTGAGGAATGGATCGCCCCGACCCTCTTCCGCTTCGGAGCGTCGAGCCTCCTCGACGACGTGCTCATGCAGAAGCAGAAACTCACGAGCGGCCACTACTCGGGCCCCGACTACGTCACCGTCGTCTGACACCGACCGAAGGATGCACATGACTTTCCTGGACTACGCCCCCGCGCCCGAATCCACGGCGATCCTCGACCTCAAGTCCGAGTACGGACTCTTCATCGACGGCGAGTTCGTCGACGGCGACGGCGGGTCGTTCGCGACCATCTCGCCCGCGACGGAGAAGCACATCACGACCGTGCAGAGCGCGTCCGCCGCCGACGTCGATCGAGCGGTCGCCGCAGCCCGCCGTGCTTTCGAGGGGCCGTGGTCGCGACTGTCCGGGTCGGATCGCGGCAAGTACCTCTTCAGGATCGCGCGACTCGTGCAGGAGCGCGCCCGCGAACTCGCGGTCGCCGAGAGCCTCGACAACGGCAAGCCGATCCGCGAGTCGCGTGACGTCGACGTGCCGCTCGTCGCCGCCTGGTTCTTCTACTACGCGGGGTGGGCCGACAAGCTCGAGCACGCCGGGGTCGGGAGCGCGCCCCGTCCTCTCGGTGTCGCCGGACAGGTCATCCCGTGGAACTTCCCGCTGCTCATGCTCGCGTGGAAGATCGCACCGGCGCTCGCCGCCGGCAACGCCGTCGTCCTGAAGCCCGCCGAGACGACCCCGCTCACGGCGCTCCTGTTCGCCGAGATCCTGCAGCAGGCGGATTTCCCGCCCGGGGTCGTCAACATCGTCACGGGTGCCGGTGACACCGGCAGCGCCCTCGTGACCCACCCGGGTGTCGACAAAGTCGCGTTCACCGGGTCGACGGCCGTGGGGCGAGCGATCGCGAAGCAGGTCGCGGGCTCGTCGAAGCGGCTGACCCTCGAGCTCGGCGGCAAGGCGGCGAACATCGTGTTCGACGACGCCCCGGTCGACCAGGCCGTCGAGGGCATCGTCAATGGGATCTTCTTCAATCAGGGGCACGTGTGCTGCGCCGGCTCCCGGCTCCTCGTGCAGGAGAGCGTCCACGACGAGGTCATCGAGAAGCTCAAGAGGCGCATGGCCACGCTGCGCGTCGGCGATCCCCTCGACAAGAACACGGACATCGGCGCGATCAACTCGGCGGCGCAGCTCGAACGCATCCGCGCTCTCAGCGCGATCGGCGAGCAGGAGGGTGCCGAGCGGTGGAGTCCGGCGTGCGACCTGCCCGAGAACGGTTTCTGGTTCGCGCCGACCATCTTCACGGGCGTCGACACGTCGCACCGGATCGCGCGCGACGAGATCTTCGGCCCCGTGCTCTCGGTGCTCACCTTCCGGACGCCGGCCGAGGCCATCTCGAAGGCCAACAACACGCCGTACGGGCTGTCCGCCGGCATCTGGTCGGACAAGGGGAGCAAGATCCTCGCGGTCGCGAACGAACTGCGCGCCGGGGTCGTCTGGGCGAACACGTTCAACCGCTTCGACCCGGCGAGTCCGTTCGGCGGCTACAAGGAGTCGGGTTACGGCCGCGAGGGTGGTCGGCACGGGCTCGCCGCGTACCTCGCTTCGACGGCCGGAGCGGCGGTCGTGCAGACGGAACAGGCGACGAAGCCGAAGAAGGGACGGACGACGTGACGAGGCTCGCAGTGGCGAAGACGTACAAGCTGTTCATCGGGGGAGCCTTCCCCCGGAGCGAGTCCGGACGGACCTACCCCGTCGCGTCACCCGGCGGCGACTTCCTCGCGAACGCGGCGAAGGCGTCGCGGAAGGATGCGCGCGACGCCGTCGTCGCGGCGCGCGGCGCCGTTCCCGGTTGGTCGGGTGCGACGGCGTACAACCGCGGACAGATCCTCTACCGCGTCGCCGAGATGCTCGAGGGGCGGCGGGCGCAGTTCGTGGAGGAAGTGCGCGCGGCCCGCGGCGTGAGCGCGCAGCAGGCAGGGGACACCGTCGACGCCTCGATCGACCGGTGGGTCTGGTACGCGGGATGGGCCGACAAGTACGCCCAGGTCGTCGGTGGGTCGAACCCCGTCGCGGGGCCCTACTTCAACCTCTCGGTGCCGGAGCCCACGGGCGTCGTCGCGATCGTCGCCCCCCAGGAGTCGCCACTCCTCGGTCTCGTCAACGTCGTGGCCCCGGCGATCGTGTCCGGCAACGCCGTCGTCGTGATCGCGAGCGAGCGCCACCCGTTGCCCGCGATGTCGCTCGCCGAGGTCATCGCGACGAGCGACATGCCGAAGGGGGTCGTCAATGTCCTGACGGGG
Source organism: Labedella phragmitis (assembly GCF_004078635.1). GTDB lineage: Bacteria > Actinomycetota > Actinomycetes > Actinomycetales > Microbacteriaceae > Labedella > Labedella phragmitis. The sequence continues at coordinate 105,471 of NZ_RZNB01000006.1, read as the reverse complement.
TCGGCGGCGGAGATCGCCCCGTGGCTCGCGTCCCACGCCGACGTCGACGGAATCGACCTCACGGGTGCCGGTGCCCTCGACTGGGTGGATCTGGAGATCGCCGCAGTCGACACGTTGACGCGCGTCATGCGTCCGTCGCCCCTCGAGGACGCCGTCGCCCCGAGCCTCGAGCGAATCGTGTCCTGGACCGAGGTGAAGACGGTCTGGCACACGCGGTCGCTGCGGTAGGGAAGCGGTGCGGTCAGCGCGGCCGGGCCACGGCGGCGGCTATCGCCCCGACCTGCTCGGGTCCCACGCGGCAGCAGCCGCCGATCGCACCGACGCCCGTCCGGATCCACGCGGAGACGAGGCCGTCGGGCGGTGCGGGGTCGCCCGTCCACCGCCGGTTCAGTGCGTCCCACTCCTCGCCGGAGTTGGGGTAGGCGATCGACGCCTTCCGCGTCGAGCAGCGGACGGCCTCGAGAGCGGAGGCGACCTCGCTCGGCGCGCAGCAGTTGACGCCCGTCGCGACAACCTCCGGAGAGGAATCCGCGAGGGCGAACACGTCGGCGAGGGACTCACCGGAGCGGAGTGCCCCATCCGCGACGGTAACGCTCAACCAGGCGAGCGCTCCCGTTCCGTCGAGCGCTCGGACGATCGCTTCCGCCTCGGTGAGCGATGGGATGGTCTCGATCGCGAGCACGTCGGGTCCGGCTGCCCACAGCCGGTCGATCCGCGGGCGGTGCCAGTCGGTCAGGGCGGCGACCGAGAGACCGTAGTCGCCGTGGTACTCCGAGCCGTCGGCGAGCATGGCCCCGTACGGGCCGACCGAGGCCGCGACGACGCGGCCTCGACCCGCCCGGTCGGCGGCGTCCCGCGCGACGCGGACGCTCGCGTCGAGGGCGGCGTCCGCGTCGGCCTCCGGCAACCCGGCCCGCGCGAAGCCCTCGCGCGACACCTGATACGAAGCGGTCGTCGCGACGTGCGCGCCGGCGGCGAAGAACTCGGCGTGCGCGCCGAGGATCGCCTCGGGCTCGTCGCGTAGGACGCGAGCGCTCCACAATCGTCCCGACACGTCGTGACCGCGGCTCTCGAGCAGGGTCCCGAGCCCGCCGTCGAGCACCACGGGTGGACCCGTGAGCAGGTCGGAGAAGCTCGTCACCTCGGCAGTGTACGACGCTCCTCGGCCGTCTCGACGATTCGTGACCGAGGGTGACGAGATACCCCGTGGGGGTATAGTCTGGCTCCGACATGGACACGATGGGCACGAACCCCGGTACCGCGACGACGACCCTCCTGATCGAGGGGATGACGTGTGCGAGTTGTGTCGCGCGCGTCGAGAAGCGGCTCGAGCGGATCGACGGCGTGAGCGCGCAGGTCAATCTCGCCACCGAGAAGGCACGAGTGAGCTTCCCGGATTCCGTCGCGGTCGAGCAGCTCGTCGCGGCCGTCGGAGCAGCGGGGTACACGGCGACCGTCGAGGCGCCGACGAAGCGCTCGCGGTCCGAGCATGCCGGCTCCGGAGCCGGTTCGTCCGAGGATCACCCCGACGGCGCCACCGGGGCGGCCACTCTGCAATCGCGGCTCCTCGTGAGCACCGTCCTCGCACTCCCCGTCGTCGTCCTCGCGATGGTGCCGGCGTGGCAATTCACGAACTGGCAGTGGCTCTCCCTCGTCCTCGCGACCCCCGTCGTCTTCTGGGGCGGCCACCCCTTCCACCGCTCGACCGTCGTCACCCTGCGGCACGGGTCCGTGACCATGGACACGCTCATCACCCTGGGCACGTTCGCCGCCTACCTCTGGTCGGTGTGGGCCCTGTTCTTCGGAATGGCGGGCATGCCCGGGATGCGGCACGAGTTCTCCCTGCTGCCGACGGGCGAGGACCCCTCGTCGGCTCTCTACCTCGAAGTGGCCGCCGGCGTCACGGTGCTGCTCCTGCTCGGGCGGGTCATCGAGAACCGCTCGAAGCGGGCGGCGGGAGACGCGCTGCGTTCGCTGCTCGATCTCGGGGCCCGGGACGTCACGGTGATCCGGGAGCGGGCGCGCGTCGCGAACGATCTCCTCGCGCCGACGCGCGACGAGGTCGTCGTGCCGATCGACGAACTCGTCGTCGGCGACGTCTTCGTCGTGCGACCGGGCGAGACGATCGCGACCGACGGCACCGTGCTCGACGGCGAGGCTGCGGTCGACGCGAGCATGATCACGGGGGAATCGGTGCCCGTCGACGTCGTCGCGGGCGACGTCGTCACGGGCGGGACCATCGTCTCCGGCGGCCGACTCGTCGTGCGGGCGTCGGCGATCGGCACGGACACCCGGCTCGCACACATCGCGCGCCTCGTCGAGGACGCCCAGACCGAGAAGGGCCGGATCCAGCGGCTCGCCGATCGGATCTCCGCGGTCTTCGTCCCGATTGTCATCGGGCTCTCCGTCCTCACATGGATCGCGTGGATCGTGCTCGACGGCTCCGTCGCCTCGGCGTTCACGGCTGCCGTCGCGGTTCTCATCATCGCGTGCCCGTGCGCGCTCGGGCTCGCGACGCCCGTCGCTCTCCTTGTGGGGACGGGTCGAGGCGCCCGACTCGGGATCCTCATCACCGGGCCCGACGCGCTCGAGGCCGCGAAGGGCATCGACACGATCGTGCTCGACAAGACCGGCACGCTCACGACCGGCCGTCTCGCCGTGTCGACCGTGGTGGCGGTCGGAGCGGAGGGCGCGTCGGACGCGAACGCTCGCGACGAGGTGCTGCGGCTCGCGGCCTCGCTCGAGGCGGCGTCGCAGCACCCCATCGCCCGAGCGATCGCCGCAGCCGTCCCGATCGACCGACGCACCGAGGTCCGGGACTTCCGATCGCGTGATGGGCTCGGCGTCGAGGGGACCGTGGCAGGAACCGCCGTCGCCGTCGGACGCGCCTCGTTCATCGAATCCCTCGATGTGGACCTCGACGAGGAGACGACGCGTGCGCTCGCCGCATCCGCTGCCGAGGGCCGAACCGCCGTCGTCGTCGCCATCGGCGGTCGAGCCCGTGGCGTCGTCGAGCTCTCCGACACCGTCCGCCCCGACACTCCCGACGCGATCGCGGCACTCCGAGGGCTCGGGCTCGAACCCGTCATGCTGACGGGCGACGCCGAAGCGGTCGCGCGTCGCGTCGCCGCGGAGCTCGGGATCACGCGCGTCGTCTCGGACGTCGTGCCCGAGGGCAAAGTCGAGGAGATCCGTCGGCTGCAGGGGGAGGGCCGCTCCGTCGCGATGGTGGGCGACGGAGTGAACGACGCTGCGGCGCTCGCCGCCGCCGATCTCGGCATGGCGATGGGTGGGGGGACGGACGCGGCAATGCACGCCGCGGACATCACTCTCGTGCGCGACGGCCTCACGGGCGCGGCAGACGCCGTCGCCCTCTCGCGTCGCACCCTCGGGATCATCCGGGGCAACCTGTTCTGGGCGTTCACGTACAACGTCGCCGCGATCCCGCTCGCCGCGCTCGGGCTCTTGAACCCGATGATCGCGGGGGCCGCGATGGCGTTCTCGAGCGTCTTCGTCGTGCTCAACAGTCTGCGTCTTCGCGGCTTCACCCCGCGTCCCCGCTGACGGCCGCGGGAACGAACCCGCCTCGAGAGGCACACGACCGCCCGACGCCTCACGCCTATGCCTGAACGCTCCTCATGTGCGCGAAGTCGCGTGCACGAAGGAAGTGCTGGGGCACCCGGGGGCGGGGCGGGCGCAGAGGCCGCGATCACTTCTCGGGGTCGTGGCCCCAGTTCATGAGGGAGTAGCGCCACGGGGTGTCGGTGACGTCGCCCGACGGCCGCTGCGCGAGGTGCCGCGACACGTAGCCCGCCACCTTCTTCATGTGCGTGAGATCGTCGTCGCTCAGGTCGTCCTTCTTCGTGCGCAGGAGCTCGACGATGCGGCGCCCGCTCTCGTGACCCGTCGACTCGCCACCGCCGTCCTTCTTCTGGCCCACGGCTTTCGAGTCGTCCGTGTCGACCCAGGCGGACAACTCGGACGCCGTCATGTTCACGGCGTCGTGGAAGTCGCGTCGGATGTCGTCGGCGTCGTTTCCCGTGTTCTCACTCATGCCTCCATGCTGACCTCCCCGCGGATCACCCGCGAGCCCCTTGCGGAGCGCGGAGCGGCGACGGTGCGAGACTGAGGTGATGGACGAGATCAGGTATGTCGCGCTCGGAGACAGCTTCACGGAAGGGGTCGGCGACGACCTGCCCGGCGGGGGAGTGCGGGGTTGGGCCGATCTCGTCGCCGAGGGCCTCGCGGCCTCCGGAGCCCGCGTCCGCTACGCCAATCTCGCGATCCGCGGTCGGCTCCTCGAGCCCATCATCGGCGAGCAGCTCCCCGCCGCGCTCGCCCTCGGCCCCACCCTCGTGACCTTCAACGGAGGCGGCAACGACATCCTGCGCCCGCGCAGCGACCCGCAGAGGCTGCTCGCCCGGATGACCGAGGTCATGGATCGCGTCGCGGCATCGGGGGCCCAGCTCGTGCTGCTGAGCGGCGCCAACCCCACGGCGGGGCTCCCGATGCAGGCCCGCATCGAGGCGAAGGGCGACGCGCTCAACGCGAGCGTCGCGGCGCTCGCCGCCGAACACGGTGTCCTGTTCGCCGACAACTGGTCGGACCGCGAGCTCGCCCGCTCGCCCTACTGGTCCCGCGACCGGTTGCATCTCGGCCCGGTCGGCCATCATCGGGTGGCCGCGCGCGTGCTCGCGACGCTCGGCTACGAGCACCCGTCGGACTGGACGATCGACGCTCCCGGCGGGGAATCCGCCGTGCGGTTCCGCGATGAGCTCGCCTACTACCGGGAGCACGTCGTCCCGTGGATCCGGCGCCGGCTCACGGGCCGGTCGTCGGGCGACGGTCGCAGCGCCAAGTTCGGCAGCTGGACGGACATCCCCTCGTCACGGTGAGCCGACCGCCGTTCACACGGCGTGCGCCGGGCGGTCGGCCCGTGGCGTAGACTGGTGGAGTCGGCCGCGTGGGGGCTCGACGATCCGCGGGCGTCATTCGCGTTGATCGGACGGAACACACGGGCGACTCGATCAGGCCGGCGCCGTCAGCGTCGGGTCCTCGACTGCTCAGGAGGAGCATGCCGTACTCCGGTCACCGACGTTCGTCGGGAAGATCGTCCAGCCGAGCCGTGGCTCGCCATGACGACGACGCGCCGCTCATCCCGATCCTCGCGCGCAAGGTGCGTGAGGTCGAGGCGAAGGCTCAAAAGGGCAAAGTCGGCCCCACGAACCGCGTCAAGTTCCAGGTCATCGCGTTCCTCGTCCGTGAGGAGCGCGCGCGAGTCAAAGCCGACCAGGCCATCGGCGACGCCGCGCGGGCCGAGCTGCTCAAGCGCCTCGACGGAGTCGCGACGATCCTCGCGAAGACGGCCGCTCGGGACACCTCGCTCATCCAGTTGCTCGAGGTGGACCAGACCACGAGCCCCGTCGCGCAGCGCTTGCGTCGCGACTGGCTCATCGAATCCGGTGCGGAACTCAGCCCCGACGAGCTCATCATCTCGACGCAGAAGGCCGAGGCCCCCTCGATGATCCCCGCGGAGCTCGCGGAGCGTCAGGTCCTCCCGCAGTCCGTGGTCTCCCGTCAGCTCGCGAACCCGTTCCTCGCTCCGGACTTCAGCAAGGCGGTCGAGACGACCACACCTCGCCGCCGGCTCGACGGTTGGGAACTCATGAGCCCGCTGTACAAGGCGTTCGAGCAGGGCGCCGGAGGCGGAGCGGCCTCGATGGAGCTTCCCGCGGCGCCGGAGATCGATCGGCTCGCCCCGCGCGGCATGGAGATCATGGCGCACCAGGCCCGCTTCGTCGAAGCGGTCAGGGAAGGACACCGGAGCTTCCTCCTCGCCGACGAGCCCGGCCTCGGCAAGACGGCGCAATCCGTGCTCGCGGCCTCGGTCGCCGATGCCTACCCGCTGCTCGTCATCGTGCCGAACGTCGTCAAGATGAACTGGGCCCGTGAGGTCGAGCGCTGGACGCCGTTGCGTCGGGCGACCGTCATCCACGGCGACGGCCGCGACATCGACGCCTTCGCCGATGTCGTCATCGTCAACTACGAAGTGCTCGATCGCCACCTCGGCTGGCTCGGTCAGCTCGGGTTCAAGGGCATGGTCGTCGACGAGGCGCACTTCATCAAGAACCTGCACTCGCAGCGGTCGCAGCACGTGCTGTCGCTCGCGCAGCGCATCCGGGAGAACGCGCCGGGCGGGGATCCGCTCATGCTCGCCCTCACGGGAACACCCCTCATCAACGACGTCGAGGACTTCAACGCGATCTGGCAGTTCCTCGGCTGGGTCTCGGGTGACAAGCCGACGGCCGAGCTCATGGAGCGGCTCGACGCCACCGAGTTGACGCCCGCCGACCACGGCTTCTACCGCGCGGCGCGCGAAGCCGTCATCGACATGGGCATCGTGCGTCGTCGGAAGGTCGATGTCGCCGCAGACCTCCCGGCGAAGCGCGTGGCCGATCTCCCCGTCGAACTCGACGACGAACTCGGACGCTCCATCCGCGACGCGGAGCGCGAGCTCGGCGCCCGACTGCTCACACGTTTCCAGCGCGCCGCCGAGGCGCGGGGCGACGACTGGCGCGACCCGTCCACGGAGCTGCTCCGGATGGTCGCGCAGTCCGAGCTCGAGGAGTCGAAGGGCGCCGGCGGGCAGGAGAACGTCTTCACGATGGTCCGCAAGATCGGCCAGGCGAAGGCCGGGCTCGCGGCCGACTACACCGCTCAGTTGGCCCGCTCCGTCGGCAAGGTCGTGTTCTTCGCCAAGCACATCGACGTCATGGACCAGGCCGAGCGCGTGTTCCAGTCGCGCGGCATCGGGACCGTCTCGATCCGAGGCGACCAGCAGGCGATCGCGAGGCAGCAGGCCATCGACGCGTTCAACACCGACGACTCGGTGTCGATCGCGGTCTGCTCGCTCACGGCGGCCGGCGTCGGCGTCAACCTGCAGGCGGCCTCGAACGTCGTGCTCGCCGAACTGTCGTGGACGGCGGCCGAGCAGACGCAGGCGATCGACCGTGTCCACCGCATCGGCCAGGACGAGCCGGTGACGGCGTGGCGCATCATCGCCGCCCACACGATCGACACGAAGATCGCCGAACTCATCGATTCGAAGCAGGGGCTCGCGGCGCGCGCCCTCGACGGCTCCGACCAGGACCGCGGCTCGAGCGACTCCGTCCAGCTCAACGCGCTCATCCACCTGCTCGGGCAGGCGATCGAGGCGGCCGCCTAGGTCGGCGGATCCACCGTCGGTCGGCGGTATTCCGATCGCGTGCCCGCCGTCATCCGATGACGAGCACGCGAGCCAGGTGCCGCCTCGACCGTCCGAGCCTCACACCGATCACACGGATCACCCGATACTGAAACACGCCATGCCGGAGAGAACCGTCCTCCTACGGCAGGATCGACTGATCCTTGGAACAATCGGAGGATGACTATGCATCGTTTGACTCGAGAGATCATGTGGCAGGGTCGGAGCGTCAAATGGGACCGTCACGGTGCTGGCCCGGCCGTGGTGCTTCTCCACGGAACGCCGTGGTCGTCCGCGCTGTGGCGGCCATTCGCCGACGCTCTCTCGCGGCGGTTCACCGTCTATCTGTGGGACATGCCCGGCTACGGTGCGTCTTCCAAGGACCCGTCTCATGCGGTGGATCTCGGTACTCAGGGCCAGCTGTTCGCGTTCTTACTCGAGCAATGGGGTCTTCATCGGCCCCACGTCATCGCTCACGATTTCGGGGGCGCCGTCGCCCTGCGCGCGCGAGTGCTCCACGGCGCGGCCTATGCCTCGCTCTGTCTCGTCGACGTTGTGGCACTGTCGCCGTGGGGGTCGCCGTTCTTCAACCTCGTGAAGCGGAACGCGGAGGTCTTCACCCAGTTGCCGTCCGCAGTGCACCGCGGTGCGATCGAGGCGTACATCCGTGGGGCGAGTCACCGCGGTGTCCGCGACGACGACCTCGACATGCTGGTGAGTCCCTGGCTGGGTGAAGAGGGACAGGGTGCGTTCTACCGGCAGATCGCGGAGGCCGACGAGCGATTCACTGACGAGGTGGAGGCACGATACGGGACCATCTCCGAGCCGGTGCACATCGTCTGGGGAGCCGAGGACGCCTGGATACCGAAGGATCGAGCCGACCGACTGCGGGCCGCGATTCCCCATGCCTCCGTCACCCTCATCCAGGACGCGGGCCACCTCATCCAGCTCGACGCGCCTGCCGGTCTCTCCGCCGAAATCACGAGATGGCTGGCCACGGTCGTGTCGTGACTGGCGGTGAGAACCGAGGAGTATCTCCGTCGGACATCGTCCTGCGGACGCAGGTGCCGTATCGAGCGATCGGAGAACGATGTCGGCGGCGAGAGCCTCAAGCGCGGCCATTTCGGTGCCGAGCGGGGCGCGACGCGTACGACTGATCGCCTCCTCGTCGGTGTCGGCCCCGACCGCCGGCAGGTTTCGATACCGGGAGAACGAGCGTGATCCTCACAAGAAGGTGCTGTGGCGGTGGCGGGCGGTCGTGGTGTCCCTCGTGATGCTGCTCGTCGCCGTCCTCACCGGGTCCGTCGCGATCGGCTGATCCCGTCCCTCAGGCGGAGATGCGCTCGCGGACCTCGAAGAGGGAAGGGTTGGTCGCGGTCGAGCCGTCGGGGAAGACGACCGTCGGCACCGTCTGGTTGCCGCCGTTGACGCTCGCGACGTAGTCCGCGGTGCCCTCGACGTTCTCGATGTCGATCTCGGTGTACGCGATGCCCGCGCCGTCGAGCTGCTTCTTCAGACGGGCGCAGTAGCCGCACCATTCCGTCGTGAACATGGTGATGCTCGAGGGCTCCGGGGTGTAATCCATACCTGTCAGAATACTCCGCTCCCACGCGCTAGGGTCGTGATGGCGGCGATCGCGACCGCGAGGATGCCGTGAACGAAGTCGAAAGGCCAACTCGATGCGTATTGGTGTGCTCACGAGCGGTGGGGACTGTCCCGGACTGAACGCGGTGATCCGCGGAGCCGTCCTCAAGGGCACGAAGATCCACAACCAGTCGTTCGTCGGCATCCGTGACGGCTGGCGCGGCGTCGTCGAGGGCCTCACGATGCCCCTCGATCGCCACACGGTCCGCGGACTGTCGAAGCAGGGCGGCACGATCCTCGGTACGAGCCGCACGAACCCGTTCGAGGGCCCGCACGGTGGTCCCGAGAACGTGCAGGCGACGCTCGACCGCATCGGGGTCGACGCGCTCATCGCGATCGGCGGAGAGGGCACCCTCGCTGCGGCGAAGCGGCTGACGGACGCCGGCCTCAAGATCGTCGGCGTCCCGAAGACCATCGACAACGACCTCGACGCGACCGACTACTCGTTCGGATTCGACACGGCCGTCGAGATCGCCACCGAGGCCATCGACCGCGTCCGAACGACCGCCGAGTCCCACAAGCGCTGCATGGTCGTCGAGGTCATGGGTCGCCACGTCGGCTGGATCGCCCTGCACGCCGGCATGGCCGCCGGCGCCCACGCGATCCTCATTCCCGAGCAGCCCCAGTCGATGGAGCAGATCTGCGAGTGGGTGCAGAACGTCGCCGACCGCGGTCGCGCCCCGATCGTCGTCGTGGCGGAGGGCTTCACCCTCAACACGATGGAGACCGCCCACTCGGAGAAGGGCCTCGACGCGTTCAACCGCCCGCGGCTCGGCGGGATCGCCGACATGCTCGCTCCCGAGATCGAGGCGCGCACGGGTGTCGAGTCCCGGGCGACCGTCCTCGGTCACCTGCAGCGCGGCGGCGTGCCGAGCGCCTACGACCGGGTCCTCTCGACGCGCCTCGGCATGGCCGCGATCGACTCGATCATGCGCGAGGAGTGGGGCACGATGGTCGCTCTGCGCGGCACCGAGGTCGTCAACGTCCCGTTCGCGGACGCGGTCGGCCGACTCAAGACCGTGCCGCAGGACCGCTACGACGAGGCCGCGATCCTCTTCGGCTGATCCCGGCGACAGCCCGCAACGGCGAAGGGCGCACCTCGAGAGGTGCGCCCTTCGCCGTTCCTGCGGCCGAGTGTCGCGATCCGGTCAGGCGGCCTCGAGCACGAGGACGTCGAGGATCCACGCGAGCTCGAACGCGCGTTCGCGCCACTGGGCGTACCGTCCACTGACGCCGCCGTGGCCCGCGACCATCTCGGTCTTGAGGAGCACGGGAGCGCCGACCTCGCGCAACCGTGCGACCCACTTCGCAGGCTCGACGTAGTACACCCGGGTGTCGTTGAGGCTCGTCGTCGCGAGGATGTGCGGGTACTCCACGCCCTCGCGCACGTTCTCGTACGGCGTGTAGCTCTTCATGTAGGCGTAGACATCGGCGTCGTGGAGCGGATCGCCCCACTCGTCCCACTCGATGACGGTGAGGGGCAGACTCGGGTCGAGGATCGTCGTGAGCGCGTCGACGAAGGGCACGGCGGCGTGGATGCCGGCGAACGCGTCCGGTGCGAGGTTCGCGACCGCGCCCATGAGGAGCCCTCCCGCGCTCCCGCCCTCCGCGACGAGGGTGTCGGGGCGCGTGATGCCCGCGGCGACGAGGTGCCGGGCGCAGGCGACGAAATCGGTGAACGAGTTCTTCTTCGTGAGGAGCTTGCCGTCCTCGTACCAGGCGCGACCGAGCTCGCCGCCGCCGCGCACGTGGGCGATCGCGAAGCCCGCTCCGCGGTCGAGCAGCGACAAGCGTGCGATCGACAGCGCCGGATCGATGCTCGACTCGTATGATCCGTAGCCGTAGAGGAGGAACGGACGCGTGCCGGAGCGGCCGTCCTTCTTCCAGACGAGGGAGATCGGCACCCGCGTGCCGTCCTCGGCCACGGCCCACTCGCGCGACTGCTCGTAGTCGGCGGGATCGTAGCCGCCGAGCACCTGCTGCTGCTTGAGGAGCGTGCGCTCGCCCGTCCGCACATCGCAATCGAACACGCTCGACGGCGTGACGAAGGAGCCGTAGCCGATGCGTAGCGTCGGCTGCTCCCACTCCGGGTTGCCCCCGAATCCGACGGAGTAGAGCGGCTCGTCGAACGCGAACTCGTCGATCGTGATGTCCGCGATGGTCGAGTCGGCGTCGAGGACGGCAGTGCCCACCTGGGTGAGGCCGTCGCGCCGGTAGGAGAAGGCGAGGTGGTGGGCGAAGGCGTCGACGGCCTCGAGGCGCCGCTCGGTGCTGTGGGCCACGACGACGGTCGCGTCGGCGGGGCCGGAGCCCGGTGCATCGGGCGACACGGAGACGAGTTCGAAGTTGGGCGCGTCGCTGTTGTGCAGGACGAGGAGGACGGACTCGCCCCCGATGATCGCGTGCTCGATCGAGTACTCGACGCCCTCGCTGCGGGGCCAGACGACATGGAATTCGGCCGTCGGGTCGCTCGCCGGAGCGATCCGGTACTCGCTCGTGACCGACGAGCCGAGACCGATCACGAGGTACTCGCCGCTGCGGGTCAGACCGATGCCGCCCCAGAACCGCTCGTCGTCCTCGTGGTGCACGACGACGTCCTCCGAGACCGGCGTTCCGACCTCGTGCCGCCAGATCGTGTCGGGACGCCAGGCGTCGTCGACGGTGGAGTAGAACACGAAGCGTCCGTCGGGGGAGAAGATCGCCCCCGAGAACGTGCCGGGGATCTCGTCTTCGAGCTCGCGGCCCGTCGCGAGCTCGCGGATCCGGAGGAGGTAGCGCTCGTCGCCCTCCGTGTCGACGCCGTAGAGCAGCCGGGCGCCGTCGCGCGAGACGTCGAAGCTGCCGATTCGGAAGAACTCGTGGCCGGCGGACTCGACGTTGCCGTCGAGCAGGATCTCCTCGCCCGGAACCTCGGTGTCGGCATCGAGCTCAGGAGGCGTCCAATCGTCGGGCGAGGAGATGGGAGCGCGGCAGTGCACTCCGTACTCCTTGCCCTCGAAGCTGCGTGAGTAGTACCAGTGATCGCCCTCACGGACGGGGACGGACAGGTCCGTCTCGAGCGTGCGCGCCTTGATCTCCTCGAAGATGCGCCCCCTGAGGCCCTCGAGGTGCGCCGTGCTCGCCTCGGTGAAGTCGTTCTCCTCCTCGAGGTGGGCGATGACCTCGGGCGACTCCTTGTCGCGCAGCCACTCGTACGGGTCCTCGAAGACGTCGCCGTGGTGCTCGCGGGGAGTGGGTCGCTTCGCCGCCACGGGCGGCTCCGGGTAAGTCATGATTCCAACGCTAACCCTCCGCGGCGTAGGGTCGGAACATGACTGCGATTCCCGGCGTCCGATTGAACGACGGCCACGAGATCCCCACCATCGGCTTCGGCACCTACCCCTTGAGGGGGGAGGACGGCGTCGCCGCCATCCGCTCAGCCCTCGACACCGGCTACCGTCTCATCGACACGGCGGTGAACTACGAGAACGAGGAGGAGGTCGGCGAGGCGCTGCGAGCCTCCGGCATCCCGCGCGACGAGATCCAGATCACGACGAAGGTTCCCGGGCGCGACCACGGCTACGACGAGACGATCGCGTCGCTCACGGGTTCGCTCGAGCGTCTCGGCGTCGACCACGTCGACCTCTATCTCATCCACTGGCCGAACCCCTCGCGCGACCGTTACGTCGACACCTGGCGCGCGATGATCGAGCTGCGTTCCCGCGGGCTCGCCCGGTCGATCGGCGTCTCGAACTTCACGCGCGAGTACCTCACCCGGCTCGCGGACGAGACCGGTGTGCTCCCCGCGGTCAACCAGATCGAACTGCACCCGTACTTCCCCCAGACGGATCTCGTGGGATTCCACGAGGCCAACGGCATCGTCACGGAGGCGTGGAGCCCTCTCGGCAAGGCCGCGAAACCGCACGAGAACGAGGTCGTCACGACGATCGCGGAGAAGTACGGCGTCACGCCCGGGCAGATCGTGTTGCGCTGGCACCTCGAGCGCGGTGTCGTCGCGATCCCGAAGTCGGCGACGCCGTCGCGCCAGCAGGAGAACCTCGACGTGTTCGGCTTCGAGCTGAGCGCCGACGACGTCGACGCCATCACAGCACTCGGGCGCTCGGACGGGCGCCTCTTCGGCGGCGACCCGACGACCCACGAGGAGATGTGAGCGCGACCGCGTGAATCAGCACCCGGACGTCGTCGTCTGTTATCTCCTCCGGCGGGGAGATAAGGGCGACGAGGTCCTCGTCGGCCGGAAGCTCACGGGACTCGGTGCGGGCCGCTCCGTCGCACCCGGCGGCAAGATCCTCCCAGGCGAGTCGCGCGAGGCCGCAGTGGTCCGAGAGGTCGCGGAGGAGACGGGTATCGTGATCGATCCCGCCGGTCTCGAACCGCGGGGGACGCTCGACTACAGGTTCCCGTCGAAGCCGGAGTGGTCGCAGCGATCGTTCGTCTTCGTGTGCCGCTCCTTCTCGGGCAATGGTGAGCCGTCGACCGAGCTCGAGCCCGAGTGGTGGGCGCTCGGCGACGTGCCTCTCGATCGGATGTGGGACGACGCGGCATCGTGGCTGCCCGCCGTCCTCGCGGGCGGCACCGTCGACGCGGTCTTCGAGTTCGGCGCGGACCTGTCGAGCGTGGTCGCGAGCGATCACCCGGGGTGGCCGAACGGGCGCACGCAGAATTGACCTCGGGCCGGTCGGGTGCGAGGATTTCCGGAGCCGCTCGAACCGGCAAGGCAAGTCCTCCCCGCTGACATCCCCGTGAACTTCGCGTGAACGGGACGACGTGTCCCGACCGAGAGAATCCCGGTGCAAGAAGTCACCCTGCTCATCGTCCTCGTCATCGCACTGGCGCTGTTCTTCGACTTCACGAACGGGTTCCACGACACGGCGAACGCCATGGCGACCCCCATCGCGACGGGAGCGATGAAGCCGAAGGTCGCGGTGACCCTCGCGGCGATCCTCAACCTCGTCGGCGCGTTCCTGTCGACGGAGGTCGCGAAGACCATCTCGAACGGGATCATCCGCGAGGGCGACTCGGGCATCCTCATCTCACCTGAACTCATCTTCGCGGGACTCATCGGCGCGATCGTGTGGAACATGGTGACGTGGCTCTACGGTCTGCCGTCGAGTTCCTCGCACGCCCTCTTCGGCGGCCTCATCGGTGCGGCAATCGTCGGCTTCGGTGTGAACGCGATCGACTACGGCGTGCTGCTGTCGAAGGTCGTCTTCCCGGCCCTCCTCGCCCCCGTCACCGCCGGCATCGTCGCGTTCGCCGCGACGAAGCTCGCCTACTCGATCACGCGGCGCTACGACGGCAAGCCCGATGGGCGGTCGGGCTTCCGCTACGCGCAGATCTTCTCCTCCTCCCTCGTCGCCCTCGCTCACGGCACGAACGACGCGCAGAAGACCATGGGCGTCATCACCCTCGCCCTCGTCACGGTCGGACTGCAGGACGCCGGCCACGACGGTCCGCAGTTCTGGGTCATCGTCGTGTGCGCGCTCGCGATCGCCCTCGGCACCTACATGGGCGGCTGGCGCATCATCAAGACGCTCGGCACCGGTCTCACCGCCGTGAAGCCCGCTCAGGGCTTCGCGGCGGAGACGGGCACGGCCGCGACGATCCTCGCGTCGAGCCACCTCGGCTTCGCTCTCTCGACGACCCAGGTCGCGTCGGGATCGGTCATCGGCTCGGGACTCGGACGCCGCGGCTCCAAGGTGCGATGGGGAACGGCCGGCCGGATCGGGATCGGGTGGCTCCTCACCCTCCCGGCCGCCGCGATCGTGGGCGCGATCGCCGCGTTCATCGCGCACCTCGGGTTCTGGGGCGTCATGGTCGACGCCGTCCTCGGCCTCGGCTTCATCATCTTCATCTTCCTGCGGTCGATGAAGGACCAGGTCGGTCATGACAACGTCGTGAGCGAAGTCGCCGCGTCCGCCGACGCGGTGAAGATCAAGAAGAACCCGAAGCCGAAGAGGAGCGTCCGATGATCGACTGGGGAGCCTTCGTCATCGTCTTCGCCGCGGCGCTCTCCGGCACGGTCGTCGTGGTCGGGCTCTACGCCCTCGGACTGCGGCTGCTCGTCCTGGGCGGCCGCGTCCCCGTCGTCGTGCCCGCCGAGTTCACCGACGCGATCACCGTCCTGACGCCGGCCGAGATCGCGTCGGCGGAGAGGAAGGCGGCCAAGGCCGCGCGGAAGAACCCGCTCACGACGCGACAGAGACAACTCGCGACCTACGCGGCCTACCTCTGCTTCGGTCTGTGCGCCGCAGCCGTGCTCTTCGGCATCTACCTCATCGTCCCCGCGCTCCACGGCGGCTGATCCGCGCGGAACCGGAACGGCGGTGGTGAGCGTCGAGACGCCCACCACCGCCGTTCGGCTGTGGTGTCAGACGGAGCGGGTCCGTTCCGTCGCGGACCCCGGCGCGGGGGACGCGGGCTCCGGGGCGGGGGAGTCGGTCCCGCGCCAGCGGGAGATCACCGTCATGAGGTGGTAGATGGCGATCGCCGCGATCGTCCCGATCGCGATGCCGTTGAAGCTCACGCCGTTGCCGGCGTCCCAGACGAAGTTCGCGACGCCGATGACGAGTGCGGTCGCGGCCGTGAACTGGTTGGCCGGCTTGTTGAAGTCGACGTGGTTCTCGAGCCAGATCTTCACGCCGATGATGCCGATGAGGCCGTAGAGCGCGGTCGTGACGCCGCCGAGCACGCCGGCCGGGATCGTGTTGATCACGGCCCCGACCTTCGGCGAGAGGGCGAGCAGCACGGCGACGATGCCCGCGACCCAGTACGCCGCGGTCGAGTAGACACGCGTCGCGGCCATGACACCGATGTTCTCGCCGTACGTCGTCGTCCCGGAGCCGCCGCCCGCACCCGCGAGCATCGTCGCGAGCCCATCGGCGAGCAGCGCGTTACCCGTCTGCTTGTTGAGCGCCGGGTCGGTCATCTGGGCGACGCCGCGGATGTGTCCGACGTTCTCGGCGATCAGCACGAGCACGACGGGGAGGAACGCCGGCAGGACGCTGAGGTAGGCCGGGAAGGCGCCCGGATCGCCGAAGACGCCGAACCACGTCGAGAAGTCGGGGAGTCCGATCCACGCGGCGTCGGCGACGGCCTGGAAGTCCACTTCGCCGAGCAGCGCGGCGGCGATGTAGCCGACGACGACACCGAGGAAGATCGACAGGCGACCGAGGATCCCGCGGAAGAGCACCGTGCAGAGGATGACGGCGAGGAGCGTGATGGTCGCGCTGAGGGGTCCCCGCTGCACGTTGTTCCATGCGGCCGGCGCGAGATTGAAACCGATGAGGGCGACGATCGTCCCGGCGACCACGGGGGGCATGAGGGCGTCGATCCACCCCGTGCCGGTGACGCGCACGAGCAGACCGACGAGCGCGAGCAGGAGCCCGACGACGAAGATCCCGAAGAGGGCACCCGCCATGCCGGGACCGCCCGGTGCCGTGGCCGCAGCGATCGGCGCGAGGAAGGCGAACGACGACCCCAGGTAGCTCGGGAGGCGGTTCTTGGTCACGATCAGGAAGAGGATGGTGCCGACGCCCGAGAAGAAGAGCGTCGCCGTCGGCGGGAAGCCCGTGATGGCGGGCACGAGGAACGTCGCGCCGAACATGGCGACGACGTGCTGGGCGCCGAGTCCGATCGTGCGGGGCCACGACAGTCGTTCGCCCGGCATGACGATCTCGTGGGCGGCGACGTCCTTTCCGTCTCCGTGTACGGTCCAGGGCAGGGGCATGCGGCTCGTCCTCTCGGGGGGATCGTCGGTGCGGTCGTCGAATGCTATCGGAGGGCGGACGCCGTCCGTGTGCGCATCGGCGTCGCTCCGGCCGTAGGCTGGTGCGGTTCGCGCGAGCATGAGGAGGACCATGTCCACGTCCACACGGCCCCGGGGCGGAGTCGGCGCGACTCTCGACCGCTACTTCGAGATCGCCGCGCGGGGCTCGACGATCGCGACGGAGCTCCGTGGCGGACTCGTCTCCTTCGTCGCCATGGCGTACATCGTGGTCCTCAATCCGCTCATCATCGGAGGGTTCGCCGCCGACCAGGCCGCCCTCGACGTCGAGAACGGCTGGCTCCCCGCCGCCCAGGTCGCGGCGGCGACGGCCCTCACCGCCGGGGTCATGACGATCCTCTTCGGCGTCGTCGCCCGCTTGCCCTTCGCGCTCGCCGCCGGTCTCGGCATCAACTCGTTCCTCGCCGTGAACGTCGTCGGCCAGGTCACGTGGGCCGAGGCGATGGGGCTCGTCGTCATCAACGGCGTCATCATCGTGATCCTCGCGTCGACCGGACTGCGCTCCCTCATCTTCGCCGCGGTCCCGGCGCAACTGAAGGCCGCGATCACGGTCGGCATCGGCCTGTTCATCGCCTTCATCGGTCTCGTCGACGCCGGGTTCGTCCGCACCTCCGGCGTCGCGTCGCCGCCCCTGCAGCTGGGGGAGGGCGGCTCGATCATGACATTGCCGACGGCGATCTTCGTCATCGGTCTCATCGTCATGGGCGTGCTCGTCGCCCGGCGGGTGAAGGGCGCGCTCCTCATCGGCATCGTCGCGACGACGGTGCTCGCGATCATCGCCGAGGCGATCTTCCGGGTCGGTCCGTCGCTCGGGACGAACCCGGCCGGCTGGAATCTCAACACCCCTGTGCTCCCGTCGACGCTCGTGTCCCTTCCGGACCTCTCCCTCGTCGGGGCGTTCGACCCGTTCGGCGCCTTCTCTCGTATCGGCGCGCTCGCCGCCATCATGATCGTCTTCACCCTCGTCTTCACGAACTTCTTCGACGCGATGGGGACCATGACGGGGCTCGCGCGCGGGGCACGACTGTCCGACGCGGACGGGAACTTCCCGCGCCTCAAGTCGGCGCTCATCGTCGAGGGCGTCGGTGCGATCGCGGGCGGCGCGACCTCGACGTCGTCGAACACCGTCTTCGTCGATTCCGCCGCCGGCATCGGCGAGGGGGCGCGGACGGGGCTGGCCTCCGTCGTGACGGGACTGCTGTTCCTCCTGTCGATGTTCCTCACGCCGCTCACGCAGGTCGTGCCGCTCGAGGTCGCCGCCGCCGCGCTCGTGGTCGTCGGCACGCTGATGATGGCGCAGGTCTCCGAGATCGACTGGAGCGACTTCGGTATCGCGCTGCCGGCGTTCCTCACGATCACCGTGATGCCGTTCACCTACTCGATCGCGAACGGCATCGGGGTCGGCTTCATCAGCTGGGTGCTCGTGCGCTCGTTGTCCGGCAAGGCGCGGAGTGTGAGCCCGCTGCTCTGGATCGTCGCGGCCGGCTTCCTCGTCTACTTCGTGCGTGGACCGATCGAGGCGGCGTTCGGGATCGTGTGACGCCGTCGCTCTGCCGCTGGCCCGGCGCGGTCAGGCCGTGGACGGGGGACGGCCGTCACGGTGCACGTACGCCCAGCCGGCGGAGCCGGACGAGAGCGTGACCGTGACGCGCACGTAGTCGTCGACCTCGTACTCGTCGGCGTTCGCGAGTTCCGCCGGGCTCAACTCGAGGACGGCGCCCTCGACGACATCGTCCTCCGACCCCGTCCAGACGAGCGCTGGGTGCTCGGCCGTTCCGCTCACCGCGAGGACGTGCGGATCCGTGATCGTGACGCTCGCGACCCGGTAGCCGGGGAGGCTGTCGTCCGTCGTGGGGACGTCACGGCCGAAGGTCGCCGCCTGGACGGCGGGGAAGCGGAGCGTTCCGTAGGAGAAGAGGCGTTCGATGGGTTCCACGCCTCGATGCTAGTGACGTCACGAGCCGCCGCGGCGGCGTCGGGGGGTCCGGCTAGTCTCGAGGCATGTCGAGGATCCAGATGGGCCAGTACCCGCCCGCGCGGCAGACGATCGTGCACATGAGCGACCCGCATCTCGTGGCGGGAGGCGAGCAGCTCTACGGGATCATCCCCGTCGTCGAGAACCTGCGGGCCGCCCTCGATCAGCTCGCCGCCATGAAGATGCAGCCGTCGGCCGTCGTCTTCACGGGCGACCTGACGGACCTCGGCGAACCGGACGCCTACCGGCGGCTCCGGGAGCTCGTCGAGCCCGCCGTCGAGGCGCTCGGCGCGACGCTCTGCTGGGTACCCGGCAATCACGACGAGCGCGACGCGATGCGCGTGGGACTTCTCGACGAGGCGCCGAGCCTCGCGCCCATCGACCGGGTCTGGAACCTCGACGGCCTGCGCCTCATCGGTCTCGACACGAGCGTCCCGGGGTTCCACCACGGCGAGCTCTCGCACGAGCAGCTGGCGTGGCTCGACGCCGAGCTGCGGCAGCCGGCCGAGCGCGGCACGGTCATCGCCCTCCACCACCCGCCGATCCCCACACCGCAGCCGATGTTCGACCTCCTCGAACTGCGCGACCAGCACCTCCTCGCCGACGTGCTCCGCGGACGCGACGTGCGCGCGATCCTCGGCGGGCATCTGCACTACTCCGCCCACGGCACGTTTCACGGCATCCCCGTCTCGGTGTCGGCGGCCACGTGCTACACGATGAACCTCGCGATGCCGCAGCGTGCCGTCAACGGCATGACGGGCGGTCAGTCCTTCCAGGTGCTGCACGTCTACGACGACACGATCGTCCACAGCGTCGTGCCGCTCGGCGACCACACGACGTTCGACACCTTCGACGACGCCTTCATCACGCGCATGGAGGAGCTCACGCCGGAAGAGCGCGTCGAGGCGTTCTCCCGCAAGCGCTGACGCGCCGAAGGGGCTCGGGCGCTCGACCGGTCGTCAGCGGTCCTTCACGTACCGGAAGAGATGCCGCTCCCGCGTCGTGACGAGGGCGAGAGCGGCGCCGGCGAACGCCGAGACGACCCCGGGTGCGAGCACCCGACCCGTGAGCAGCAGAGTGGTCTCACGGTCCGCTCCGATCCCGGTCGCCGCGAAGACGGACGTGGCCCCGACCGCCACGATCGCGATCGGGACGACCCAGGCGGCGGTCTCGAGTGCGAGGATCGCTGCGACCGACCCCCGCGGCACCCGCGTGTGCAGTGCGGAGGCGATCGCGACGCGCCGGATCCGCACGGAGACGAAGCCAACGACCAGTGCACCCACCGCTCCCGCCGCCCAGACCATCGAGGTGAGGCGCTCCTCGAAAGCTCGCGCGCCGTCGAACGAGGTACCGAGGGTCGTGTTCAACCGGGAGAACTGCACGTCGGCATCGGCGTCGGCGCGGGGCTGGACGGCGGTGAGGAGGAGCGGCTGGAGGCGATCGTCGAGGGGCCAGGCGTCGACCCAACACTCGTCGAAGAGGCGCTCGGAGGACGTGACGTCGAGGGCGGCATAACCGAAGCCGACCCGTCGACCGTCCGGGGGATAGGGGTAGCTCCCCGCGACGCGCGTCGTGCCCTCGGTCGTCGGGAGGGACTGTCCGGCGGCACGACCGGCTGAGGTGGCGGCGTCGGCGGAGAGCACGATCCCGTTCCCGTCGGTCTCTGCGCCCAGGACGTCGGGGAACCCCGGCGTCACCGAGTAGAGGGTCATCGGCGATTGGGGAAGCGTCGACACGCGGAGCCCCTCTTCTTCCTGGGCGAGGGCACCGGCGGCGCGCACCCCGGGCACGGTCGCGAGATCCTCGCACGCGGTGCCCTGAATGCGTCCCTCGGCCGTGAGGGTGAGGATCGACGCACCGGCCTCCCGATACTCCGACGCCTCGTCGACGAGGCGTCGGACCTGCGCCTGGTCGGCGGCCACGAGCGCGAGGACGAGGAATCCGAACACGAGGGCGAACGTCGCGGTCCGCGCCGTACCCGTGACGATGTCGCGCCAGGTCTCACGGAGGATCGCATCGCGCCTCACCGTCCGTCCTCGCGTCGCCGTTCGATGGAGGGCGTCGATTCCGCTCGGGATGACGGGGTGACGAGGTCGATGTGCCGGGTGCACGCGTCGCGGGTCCGGACGTCGTGCGTCGCGACGACGACGATCGTCGTCGGGCTCGAGGCTGCTCGGATGGCGTCGTTGACGTCGACGGCGGTGCGGGCGTCGAGCTGGGCCGTCGGCTCGTCGACGAGGAGGAGGTCCGGTTCTGCGGCGATGCCTCGAGCGAGCATGAGGCGCTGCGCCTCGCCGCCCGAGAGCGCCCGGAACGGCGTGCCCGCTCGCGACGCGAGGCCGAAGCGTTCGAGGGTCGCCCGCGCAGCGGCGTCCGCCGCATCGGGGTCGACGCCGCGCGCCAGGAACGCGAGGGCGACGTGGTCGGCGGCGGTGCGGCCGGGGACCCCGAACGGATTCTGGAAGACCCAGCCCACCGTCTCGACGCCGACCCGACGGACCGCGCCGGAGGTCGGTCTGATCGAGCCCGCGAGGATCGCGAGGAGCGTGCTCTTGCCGGATCCGGACGGTCCCGTGAGGGAGTAGACCTCGCCGGGTTCGAGCGTGTCCGACACCTGCTCGAAGAGGGCCGGCGAGTCGGGGAAGGCGTGGCCGAGGTCGTCGAGCTCTACCCGCATGACATCGTCTCCGGCGGCGCGACGGCGACCGCAGCGGGAATGGCGGCGCCTTCCGCGAAACGCACGAGCGTCTGCCCCAACTGACTGCCGACGATGTCAACGCGCTCCGGGGCGCCGTCCGCGACGACGCAGCCCGTCGCCCCGTCGACGCCCACGACCGCCGACGGTGGGACGACGGCGATCTCGACGGGTTCGACGAGGTCGAGGGTGGCCGTGAACGTGGTCGCCTCCCCGAGCGTCGCCTCGCGCACGCTCGACGATGACGCGATCGTCGCCAGTGCCCCGGCGTCGGTCACGGTGCCGTCGGCGTCGACGGGGAGCGCCTCGCCGTCGACCACGAGGGCACGTTCACCCGGAACGAGGTCGCCGGGCATCTGCTCGACGGCGACCGCGGACAGCCCGGCGCCGAGCGTCGCGAGCGGTTCGCCGGCGGTGGTCGTCGCGCCCGTACTGACGGCGCAGTCATCGACGACGACCGTTGGAGACGGGCTCCAGAGGATGCGCGACGCGAGGACGACGTCGCGGGCATCGGGCGTCGCGTCGTCGGGAGCGGTCGCCGCGGGTTCGGGGGGCGGGGCGTCGCCGATCGAGCGGAAGCGTCGTTCCATCGCGTCGAGCGTCTCGCGGCCGAGGACGCCGTCGACGGTGACGGGTTCTCCGAGTCGAGCGAGCTCGCGTTGCAGGGCCGTCACGTCGTCGCCGCGATCCTTCGTCGTCAGGTCTCGCCAGAGAGGGACCGCGGTGGCAAGCGTCAGCACGGGGCGACCGTCGAGGGAGAGTGCACTCTCTCCCGACACGAGCGCCGCTCCGCGTGTGCAAGCGAACGACGTGATCATGCCGTCACCGGGCGAGGTGAGCGACGCGCCGCTGCCGAGCGCGAATCCGACGGTGACGGAACGCCGGTCGTCGAAGCTCTGCGTGGCCACCAAAACGCTCTCGATCGCCTCGGGGCTCGCGAGGGCGGCGGGCCGCGCCGGCGTGAGCACGACGGCCGCGACGCCGGCACCGACGGCGACCGCCGCCACCACGGCGACGGCCGCTCCGCCCACGGCGCGCCAGTTCGCTCTGTGTCTCGTCCGCGATGCATCCCTCATCTCTGCCGCAACCCGACGAGCGCCAACGGGTCGCTTTCGCAGAGTCGAACCGCAGTCATGCCCGCCTCGTGGTTCGTGGAGAATGGGTAGGTCTCATCGACGATGTCGCTCGCGTAGGCGGCCGCCGAGTAGCCGGGCTCGACGACCGCCTCCTCGACGAGACACTCAGACATGATTGCGTTCTCATCACGGTGCTCCGGGTTGCGCGTCACGAATGAGTAGATCATCCCGATGGAGACTTCTCCCGAACTCCTGCTGCACGCGTCGGCGACATCGTGCGCCCTCGTCGCTCCGAGACTTTCCGGGAACGTGAAGTCGAACTCCCCGCCGTCACGAAAACCCTCGAATGTGACACCGGCGTCGGCGAGACATCCGTCGAAGCGGTCCGTCATCTCCGCATACTCCTGCTCCGAAACGAAGCCATCGTTCAACGCAGACCGCTCGAAGTCGCTCGTCGCGCTCACGTACGCTTCCTCGAACTCGGCTGCCCACGGTCCGGAGAACTCGGGCAGACCGCCGGGGGAACCCTCGTCCTGCGCGGACCCTGCCCCCGAATCGGAACCGGGATCCGCACAGGACGTGAGGAGAACCGTTGCCGCGATGATGAGGACGGCCGTGCGGGACGACGCTTGCGTCACTTGGTATCCCAGAAAGCGGTGTTACCGCTCATGCTCGCGACGCGCTCCGCATGCGCAATCGTGCGAGGTGCCTTCCACGAGGTCGCCGCGCACGCGGACCGCGAGCAAGCGGTCGCTTTGTGCGTCTTCGACGAGTGTCGGTAGTCCGAGTACACAAAGGCGGTACTTGCCGGCTCGTAGACGCCGTAGGTCCAGGTTCCTCCACCGACCTTCTTGATGGTCTGGGCCTCTGCGGCGAGCGGAGCGCCGAGCACGAGGGCTCCGACGATGGCGGCGGTCGCGATGGCGCGGATCTTGAGCTTCATGGTGTCCCCCCCCAGGGATGTGACGCACCGGAGACGACCGATGCCACGGACGGGTGTCGTCCGTGGCATCGACCGTAACAGAGTGAGTATCCCTATAAGGACCGCAGGACTCGATTGTGGAGAATCCGTGCTAGATCGAGACGTCTCCCGCGAGGTGCACGTGCACGCCCAACTCCGCGAAGAACGCGGCCTTCGCGAGGACGGCCTTATCGGCCGTCTCCGCGTCGGGCGCGTAGACGACCTGGGCGTGATTCGCCTTGTGGCGGGCCATCATCTGGTCGCGGCTGACGCCGTCGAGCACGGCGTGCATGATCGGCCATTGGGGGTCCGTCGCGTCCAGACGTCGCTGGGTCTCCTCGGCGGGCAGATCGACGACGTGGCCGCGGCCGAGGTCGACGTGCAGCTCGCCGCCCTCGACGAAGACGCGCGACCACACGATCTCCCCGGGCTTCGAGACGCCGCTGAGCGTGCCGCCTCCGAGCGGGAAGAACATCGCGGGCTGCCGCATGCTGTAGCTCTTGTCGTACCCGCCGTTGTGGCTCGCGGGCACGGATCCGGAGATCTCGAAGACCCAGACGAACTCGCCGTCGTACTCCTCGCCCCATCGGACATCGTGGAGGGTGTTCGCGGGGTCGAGCCCCATCGCGGTCCAGCTCCGGTTGGTGATGAGCGCGTCGACGGCGACCCCCTCGTCCACCTCGTTGAAGTGCGGCAGCGGCGCTCCGGCGTAGAGCTCGCGACCCCCGTCGCGCGAGCGCACCGGCGGTCGCGACACGTTGTTCAGGAGGCCCTCGGCGAGGTCGGAGGCCGGCACCATGTCCTTGAGCCCCTGCTGGTACTGGATGCCGATGGCGTCGACACCGAAGTCGTCGCCCATCCGCAGCGCGGCGATGTACATCTTCAGCTGACTGTGGACCTGTGCGGGGGTGAGCTCGGTCTCCTCGTCCTCGCCGAAGTGGAACGTGAGTCCGGCCTCGTCGAGCCACGTCTTCGCTGCTGCCGCCTCGTCGTCGCTCACCCGGTTCATCTCGGCGAGCAGCGCACTTTGCGACAGGCGCTCCTTGTAGATCCCGATGGCGTTGAGCAGTTCGTCGTCGACGATGGCGTTGTACATCCCCATGCAGCCCTCGTCGAAGATGCCGATGATGGCCTTGTCCTCGAGCAGCTCGCGGGCGAGCGCGCGCCCGAGTTCGACTTCCTCAGAGGACTCGTCGAGAGCCGGGAGATCGCGGACGTGACTCGTGTCGTGCGTGATCGATCCCGTCGAGAGCCATTCTTCGAACTTGCCGATCGCCCAGTCGTCCGTGAAGTCCTTGCTCCAGAGGGACGAGTAGGAGATGCCGGCCTTCGTGAGGCTCCCCGTCAGATTCAGGAGGCCGACGAGTCCCGGGAAGTCGCCAGCCCAGTTCGCGACGATGAGGATGGGGCCCTCGTGGCTGCGCAGCCCCGCGAGCACGTGGTGGCTGTACTGCCACACCGCGTCGACGACGACGACGGGCGCATCCTTCGGGATGCCGCGGAAGACCTCGATTCCGAGGCGCTGGCTGTCGATGAACCCGTGCCCCTTCTCGGGGTCGACGCCGTGCGCGCGCTTGACGCTCCATCCGAGACCGGAGGCCGCGCGCGCGACATCGCCCTCGAAGGCCTCCTGCGTCGGCCAGCACTTCGTGTTGGCGGAGAGGCGCAGATCGCCCGACGCGACGGAGTAGATGGTGCGGGGCTCGGCGGACGGGGTCTCGCGAACGGCGGGAAGGGTGTAGCTCATGAGGGGTTCTCCTCGGGGGTCGATGTCCATGTCGGTGTCGATGCCGGACGCGACCTGCTTCGTCATCCGTCCTCCTCGATGTGATGACAGGCTGCGATGCAGCCTCGATCAGCGTTGCAGAAATCGATTTCAGACGCAAGAGCAAGCCTCGGCTCGCCGAACCGGGACGGTGGCGATGCTCAGCCGATGGGCGTGGCTTCCAGGACGATCGTGCGGGGCTCCTGCCGATCGCCCCCGATCCGCGCGAGCAGGAGCCGCGCAGCCTCCGCACCGAGTTCGCGCGCGGGCAGCGAGACCATCGACACACCCGTGGGGGCCGAGGTGGAGAACGGCAGCGCTCCGAACGAGGCGATCCCGATCTCGGGCGGATGGATGCCGGCGTCACGGAGGGCCCGGAGGGCTCCGACGCTCA
This sequence comes from Labedella phragmitis, assembly GCF_004078635.1. Taxonomy (GTDB): domain Bacteria; phylum Actinomycetota; class Actinomycetes; order Actinomycetales; family Microbacteriaceae; genus Labedella; species Labedella phragmitis. The sequence goes on along the minus strand of NZ_RZNB01000006.1, from coordinate 79,932 downwards.
TGAGGTTGTTCGTGACGAACACGGCGTCGGGCCGTTCCGCCCGCGTGAGCAGCCGCTCCATCGCCGCCGAGCCTCCCTCCACGCGGTAATCGGCGTGCTCGACGAGGGCATGGTCGACGGGAAGACCGGACGCGGTGAGGACATCGCGCCATCCCGCCACCCGGGCGACGGAGGTCTCGACGTCCTCGGGCCCCGCGATGCACGCGATGCGCCGGTAGCCCCGGTCGACGAGCAACCGGGTGGCGAGCCCGGCTCCGGCGGCGTTGTCGACGGTGACCGCGTCGATCGATGCTCCGTGGGGCACCCGGTCGACGGCGACGGCTGCTTTTTCCCGGTCGAGGAGCGGGGACAGGTCGCTCTGATCGCTCGCCGCCGCGATGACGACACCAGCCATGTGCTCGGAGACGGCGACTTCGAGGTAGTCGGACTCGCGTGCGATGTCGTCGTCCGTGTTGCAGAGGACGACCGAGTACCCGGCTGCGCGCGCCGCGTCCTCGACGCCCCGCGCGAGCGCTGTGAAGTACGGATTCTCGATGTCCGGGATGACGAGCGCGATGATGTCGCTGCTGCGGCGACGCAGCGTACGGGCGGTGCGGTTCGGCACGAAGTCGAGCTGCCCGGCGGCCTCACGCACGACGCGCTCGTTCTCGGGCGTGACGGTCGTCCCGTTGAAGACGCGCGAGACCGTCGCGGGGGAGACGCCGGCGAGTCGCGCCACGTCGTAGATCGTCGCCACTGCGCGTCCTTCCGTTTCGTCGCCTCACTCTAACGAGCGTGGTGCCGACGGTGCTCTCCACACGCTTTCCTCGACCCTCGGCCCGGGACCCCTCCGGGCTAGACTCGACATGGTCCCGCCACAAGCACCGACACCGGCAATGGAGCCAACACCGTGACATACACACCGAGCGTGACGCCGTCGCGCTCAGCCACCGCGGCGCCGACCGCCACGACGAACCCCTTCGGCAGCGAGACGATGACAGACACAGAAGCGCAGCACGAGAACCGATCCGCCGACGAGGGAACCCGCCTCGAGACCGATTCCCTCGGTTCGCTCGAGATCCCCTCGGACGCCTATTGGGGCATCCACACGGCGAGGGCGCTGTCGAACTTCCCGATCTCGAAGCGCCCCATCTCCGTCTACCCGGATCTGGTCGTCGCCCTCGCCTCGATCAAGCAGGCCGCTGCGCGCACCAACGCCGACCTCGGGGTCCTCGACCGCGAGAAGGCGGACCTCATCGACCGCGCGTGCCAGCGCGTGATCGAGGGGGAGTTCCACGACGAGTTCGTGACGGGCGTCATCCAGGGCGGGGCCGGAACCTCCACCAACATGAACGCCAACGAGGTCATCACGAACGTCGCGCTCGAACTCGCAGGCCGGCCGAAGGGCGACTACGCCTTCCTGTCGCCGTACGATCACACGAACCGCAGCCAGAGCACCAACGACGTCTATCCGACGGCGATCAAAATCGCCCTGGCGTTCGCCTTGCGGCACCTCCTCGACGAGCTCGAGCAGCTGCGCGCGTCGTTCGCTGCGAAGGCCGTCGAGTTCCGTCACGTGCTCAAGGTCGGTCGTACGCAGTTGCAGGACGCCGTGCCCATGACGCTCGGCCAGGAGTTCCACGGCTTCGCGACGACCCTGGGTGAGGACTACGCGCGGCTGTCGGAGACGCTCTGGCTGCTCGCCGAGGTCAACCTCGGTGCCACGGCGATCGGCACGGGCATCACGGCGGATCCGCGGTACGCGGCCGCTGTCGTGACGCACCTCAACGAGATCACGGGTCTCCGGCTCGAGACGGCGCCGGACCTCATCGAATCGACGAGCGACGCCGGCGGATTCATGTCGTTCAGCGGCACGCTCAAGCGATCCGCCATCAAGCTCTCGAAGATCTGCAACGACCTCCGGTTGCTCTCGAGCGGACCGCAGGCCGGTTTCGGCGAGATCAACCTGCCGCCGCGTCAAGCCGGTTCCAGCATCATGCCCGGCAAGGTGAACCCCGTCATCCCCGAGGTCGTCAACCAGGTGGCCTTCTCCGTCGTCGGGGCCGACATGACCGTCACGATGGCCGCGGAGGCCGGCCAGTTGCAGCTCAACGCCTTCGAGCCCGTCATCGCGCACTCGTTGCTGCAGTCCGTCACGTGGCTCACGCAGGCGTGCTGGACGCTCCGCGTCAACTGCATCGACGGCATCACGGCCAACGAAGAGCGCCTCGGGACCATGGTGGGGAGCTCGGTCGGCGTCATTACGGCCCTCACTCCCTTCATCGGCTACACCGCGGCGGCAGCGCTCGCGAAGACGGCGCTCCTCACGGGTCGGAACGTCGCCGATCTCGTCGTCGAGGCCGGGCTCATGTCGCGCGATGAGGTCGACAAGCAACTCTCACCTGCTCGCCTGTCCGGGCTCGAGGCCACCACGATGGCCATCCCGATCATCGACGTCGACGCGGAGGCGGCCGACTGAATCGTCCCGGAGACCGACCGGTCCTGGGGACTGGACGGTCCCGGGACCGGTCGGTGCTCGAAATCGAGCGGGTGGAACGACGGCGCCCCGAACGGATTCCTCCGCCGGGGCGTGGTCGTCTTCGCGCTCGGCGTGTCAGAGCATGCGGCAGTGGGTTGTCAGTTCGCCGATCCCGTCGATCGCGACGGTGACCGTCGACCCGTCCTGCAGGAAGACCTGCGGGTTGCGCGAGTAGCCGGCGCCGCCGGGGCTGCCCGTCGAGATGAGGGTGCCCGGCAGGAGCGTGGTGCTCCCGGAGATGTGGGCGATCAGTCGGGCGACGCTCCGGACCATGAGCGCCGTCGACGAGTCCTGAAGGGTCCGGCCGTCGAGCACGGTCGTGACGTGGAGGTCCTGAGGATCCGGTACCTCGTCCTTCGTGACCGCGACGGGCCCGGTCGGCGTGAAGCCGTCGAAGGACTTGCAGCGCGTCCACTGCGTCTCCGAGTACTGGATGTTGCGCGCGGTGATGTCGTTGACGACCGTGTACCCCCACACGTAGTCGAGCGCGTCGTCCTCGCTCACGTTGCGCGCCGGCTTGCCGATGATCACGCCGAGCTCGGCCTCGTAGTCGACCTGCTCGCTGAGTTCCCGCGGCCACGACGTGGTGTGGTCGTGTCCCGCGAGCGAATTCGGCCACAGCGTGAAGAGGGTCGGCGCCTGGTCCGTCTTGAGGTTCAGCTCCGAGGAGTGCGCCGAGTAGTTGAGCCCGACCGCGATGACGACGGGCGGATCGAGCACGGCCGACGCGTGCTCGAGCTCGGCGAGCGGCGTCGGGTGGACTCCCGCCGACACGGCGTTCGCCGCATACGCCGTGACCCGGGAGAGCTCGTCGTCTCCTCGCGAGATGAGCTCCTGAAGCGTCGCTGGCGCGTCCTCGAGGATGTCGTCGAGGAAGACAGCGCCACCGTCGACGACGGCTGCGAGCCGGACTCCGGCGTCGGGCTGGGCAGGGGAGCTGAGGTGGGCGAACTTCACCCCTCTAGGCTAACCGTTCGCTCGGTGCGGGGCGCGGCCGACCGGGCCCCGACATGATTCATCGCCCGGTGCTGCGGCAGTGCCTGCGAGTCGACCGGGCGATGAATACGTGTGAAGATCATGCTCCCGAAGCCGTCCCTTCCGCAAGACCCCCGTTTCGCGACGCTGCGAACGCGCGGGTGCCTGGCTCCTCCTTTGACGGCGACGGCGTCGGAGGGTTGGATGGAGTCATGACTGATTTGAACAAGAAGCCGGAGATCGACGCCCCCACGGGGCCGGCCCCCGAGTCCCTCGAGATCGTCGACCTCGTCGTCGGCGACGGCGACGAGGCGCAGGCGTCCTCGACGGTCGAGGTGCACTACCTCGGCGTCTCCCACTCCACAGGTGAAGAGTTCGACTCCTCCTGGAGCCGCGGGCAGAGCATCACCTTCCCGCTCCGCAACCTCATCCAGGGTTGGCAGGAGGGCATCCCCGGCATGAAGGTCGGCGGACGTCGCCAGCTGACCGTTCCGCCGCACCAGGCCTACGGTCCCGCCGGCTCCGGGCACCAGCTCTCGGGCGAGACGCTCATCTTCGTCATCGACCTCCTCGGAGTCCGCTGACCCTCGATCAGGAACGCCGGCGTCCGATGGCCGACGTGACGGACCCCCGGTGGACCAGCGTCCACCGGGGGTCCGTCGTCTCCGCGCGGCTAGGACGCCGAGGTCGCGAGCCGGACGAGGACGAGCACGACGGTGAGGAGCGGGAACGTCGCCTGGACGAGCGCGCTGCGCACGCGTCCGCGCCCGCTCGAGACGAGGACGAGAGCGGCGGCCACCATGCTGCCGACGGAGAACAGCCCGATCGCGAGCCCGGCACCGACGAGTCCCGCCGCGTAGAGGATCACTCCGAGCAACGCGCCGATCGCGAGGAACAGGTTGTAGAAGCCCTGGTTGTACGCGAGGGCCTTCGTGGTCTCGGCATCCTGCTGGGACGGCAATCCGAATCGCTTCCACACCGCCGGGCGTGTCCAAGCCACCGACTCCCAGTAGAAGATGAGGACGTGGACGGCGGCGGACAGGACCGCCGTCGCGGTGATCAGGATCTCCATGGCTCGACACTATTGCTCGCTCGGTGCGGAGTCACGCGTTGTGGGGGGAACCGTGCCGCGGAGTGTTCCGTAGACTTCCGGAGGGTGGGGTATCGATCCCGGATGCTCCGCCTCGATTCGATAGGCAGGTGAGTACGGCGTGAGCAGCACGAAGAGCGATCAGTTGGACGACACCGATCGGGCGCTCCTCCGCCTGCTGTCCAAGAACGCGCGCTCGTCCGGTTCGGCCCTCGCGTCCGAACTCGGTATCGCCGAATCGACCGTGTCGCTTCGGGTTCGACGATTGCAACGCTCCGGACACATCACCGGCTACCACGCCGACATCGACCTCACCGCCCTCGGCGCACCGATCCAGGCCATCATCGCGGTCAGACTCACGAAGCACGCCCGAGCCGAGATCGAGCGCTTCCGGGCGGAGGCTCCCACGTGGCCGGGGGTCATGGCCCTCTTCCACATGGGTGGGCGCGACGACTACCTGCTCCACCTCGCGGCGCACGACTCGGCCGAACTGCGTGACTTCGTCATCGACTACCTCACGGGGCACCCCGCCGTGGCGCACACGGAGACCAACCTCGTCTTCGAGCACGCGCGCGGCACGGGCTGGTACCAACTGCTCAACTGAGGGCGTGTCGGGGAATGTCGGGGGTCCTCCCCGACTTGGACTGGAAGCGGCACCCGGAGCCGCGCGAAAGGTCGGTGTCGCCGTGCGGTTGTCCGTTCTGGATCTCGTGTCCGTCCGCAGCAGGCAGACGACGGCGGAGGCGCTCGCCGCGTCACTCGCCCTCGTCGACGCGGCGGAACGCCTGGGCTACGAGCGGTACTGGTTCGCCGAGCACCACAACATGGCGTCTGTCGCGTCGACGAACCCCGCGATCCTGATCGCCCTCGCAGCGGCACGGACGGAGCGCATCCGCCTCGGATCCGGCGGGGTCATGCTGCCGAACCACGCGGCCCTCGTGATCGCCGAGCAGTTCGCGCTTCTCGAGGCGTCGGCCCCCGGTCGTATCGATCTCGGTCTCGGGCGGGCTCCCGGAAGCGACCCCGTGGTGAGTGCGGTCCTGTCGCGCTCCGGGCCGACGACTCGCGTGGACGGATTTCCGGACGCCGTCGCCGATCTCATCGCACTGCTCTCAGGCGAGGGTGCCCAGGTTCGTCTCACCTCGGGAGAGGAGTATTCCCTGCGCGCCACGCCGGCGGCGGTCTCGCTCCCGACGACATGGTTGCTCGGCTCGAGCGACTACTCCGCGATGCTCGCGGCCCAATTGGGTCTGCCGTACGTCTTCGCCCACCACTTCGCGGGTGCCGGCGGGGGAGCTGAGCGGGCCGTCGATCTCTATCGCTCCCGGTTCCAGCCCTCGGAACTCCTCGACGCGCCGCGCACCTTCGTGACCGCCTCCGTTGTGGTCGCGGACACCGCGGAGGAGGCCGCCGCGCTCGCGCTCCCGCAGCTCCAGCTCATGGCGCGGTTGAGGACGGGCGGGAAGCTCGGCCCTCTCCCGACCGTGGAGGAGGCCGCCACGGCCGAGCTCACCGCGGTGCAGCAGGAGTTCGTGGACCAGATGCGTCGTTCGTCGATCGTCGGCGACCCCGCGTCGGCGGCCACGGCGCTCCGTGACCTGGCCGCTCGGTTCGGGGTCGACGAGATCATGATCGCGCCGTCGGCATCGGAGCACGAGGGGACGGCAGCGGCTTCGTCGCCGGCTCGCGAACGCACCCTCGAGCTCCTGGCCGCCGAATTCTCGGTCGCTTCCGCGGCGGGCGCCTCGATCCGATCGGGCTCGATCTGAGCCGAGTCGACGGGCCGGTGGCCGCCTGACGGGTCAGAAGCCGAAGTCCCCGCCTCCGAAGTCCCCGCCTCCGAAGTCGCCGCCGCCGGCGTCGCCGCCCGACGCGTCCCAGCCGCCCGCGTCCGAGCCGGCGTCGCCGCCCGAGCCCGCGTCACCCTCGGTCCCCGCGTCGCCTTCCGAACCCGCCTCGCCCGCGCCGCCGTCCATCGGGGGCAGGAACGAACTCACGATCGCGGAGCCGATGACGTAACCGGCGACGGTGCCGAGGAGGGACCCTCCGACCATCGACCCGAAGCCCGGTCCGCGGCCCCCACCAGCGGCCCCGCCCCCGAAGGAGCGTTCGAGCGTGCCGGGTTGGCGGAGCTCCGAGCGGGTCGCCGCCGATGCGAGACCAGCGGGGGAGGAGTCTCGTGGGGCTTCACCCTGCGGAGCATTCGAGGAGAGGTCGTCGAACACCATCTGGCGCTGTTCCGGAGTGAGCTTCTCGAAGGCCTCGGCGTGCACCTGCTCGATCGTCTCGGGCGGGGCTGTCCTCAAAAGGTATCGATATCGTTCGACGGCGATCTCGTCGTCGGAACGCGCGGGAGCACCGGCGTTCTGCGTGGCCCGGTCCGGTGTCTCGTCCCGGCCGAGGAGTCTGTCGAGGAAGCCCATGATGTCCTTTCGTACGCGGCGGGGTGTGTGTCCCGAGCAGGGCGCGCTCGCGTCGCGCGCCCCTGGTTCGAGCCTAGGAGCGTCATTCGTCCCCGCGCTGGGTCGTGCCTGTGAGAATGAGGGAATGGACACGGACACCGCCACGGGTCGAGCACGACCCGGAGCCTCCCGACTCGATCGTCTCGACCGACTTCCCTTCACCCGACAGCACCGCCGGCTCCTCGTCGGGTCGGGCGTCGGGTGGGCGCTCGACGCGATGGACGTGGGCCTCATCTCGTTCGTCATCGCGGCCATCGGGACGACGTGGACCGTCGACACCGGCACGCTCGGCTGGGTGGCCTCCGCCGGTTTCGTGGGGATGGCGATCGGAGCGAGTATCGGCGGGTTGCTCGCCGACCGGATCGGCCGGCGTCAGGTCTTCGCCGTGACGCTTCTCGTCTTCGGCATCGCGACCGGGCTCTCGGCCCTCGCTTGGTCGGTCGGCGCTCTCATCGTGCTGCGCTTCTTCGTCGGACTCGGTCTCGGAGCGGAGCTCCCCGTCGCGTCGACCCTCGTGAGCGAGTTCGCGCCCCCGCGCATCCGAGGTCGCGTGATCGTGATCCTCGAGTCCTTCTGGGCGGTCGGTTGGACCCTGGCCGCGGTCATCGGTTACTTCGTCATCCCGGCGAGCGACGTCGGCTGGCGGTGGGCGCTCGCCCTCGGCGCCGTGCCGGCCGTGTACGCCGTCGTCATCCGGATGGGGCTTCCGGAGTCCGTGCGCTTCCTCGAGGCGAAGGGACGTTTCCGGGAAGCGGAGGAGACCGTCCGGCGCTTCGAGCGATCGGCCGGAGTCGACAGCCCCGCCGTCGAGCGGAAGGACGAATCCGTCGTCGCTCCCACCGCGCGCCGAGCGGGCATCGGAGCCCTCTTCGCCGGACCCGTGCGCCGCCAGACCTTCGCGCTCTGGCTCGTCTGGTTCTGCGTGAACTTCTCCTACTACGGCGCCTTCGTCTGGCTGCCGTCGATCCTGCTCGCCTCGGGCTTCGACCTCGTGCGGTCGTTCGGCTACACGCTCGTCATCACGCTCGCCCAGCTGCCGGGATACGCCGTGTCGGCGATCCTCGTCGAGCGATGGGGGCGCAATAGGACCCTCGCCACGTTCCTCGTCGGGTCGGCCGTCGCCGCCGGACTCTTCGGGCTCGCGTCCGTCGACTGGCAGGTGATCGGCGCTGGCATGCTGCTGTCGTTCTTCAACCTCGGCGCGTGGGGCGCTCTCTACGCCGTGACTCCCGAGCTCTACCCGACCCCGCTCCGCGGAACGGGCGCCGGATGGGCCGCTGGCATCGGACGCATCGCCTCGATCATCGCGCCCGTCGCGGTTCCCGCGATCATCGCCGTCGGTTCGACGGGGCTCGTCTTCGCCATCTTCGCGGCGATCTTCGTCGTCGCGGCCGTCGGCGCGTTGTTCCTGGCCGACAAACGCGGTCAGAAGCTCGAGGAGGAGATCGCCGCCGACGGCACGACGGACTGACGTCCTCACCATTGCCGTCGCCGTGCGCCGCGCCGGCCGCGGCGCGTACCGACGGTGGCGTGGTCAGGCGTCGCGCTTGACCGGTTCTCCGCACTCCCGGACCCGGTCGACGAGTTCCCGCCAGCCTCCCGTGAGATCCCGCTCGGGAAGCGCCGCCTCGTGGCGTGTCGTCTCCTGGTCGGGTGCCGCGATGCGGATGATCCACGTGTACCGATCGGGCTCGCTCGGCTCGGCGGGGATCTCGTCCCACGGCAGGTCGTCGATGAGGATGATCCAGTCGTCCTTGTCGGGCTGTGCGTCCACGTCGGCCTGCCAGCGTCGTGTGATGCCGGCGAATCCGCCACTCCGCGAGACCTCGACCTTCATGCCCGCAGTCTACGCTCGGGCCTTCCGCCGCGGGTCGGCGGTCAGGAACTGGGGATGACGCCGACGGCGTCCCAGGCCTCGGAGACCGCGGTCGCCTCTCGGGAATCGGCACCGAAGAGGATCGTGGCCGACGCGATCGTCTGGGCCGCGAAGTCGGTGAAGGTGGTCGTCGCGGTGAGGTCGCCCGCCGTGAGGGCGTGATACCAGATCGATCCGGCGGCCTCCCAGGCGAAGCCGCCGATCGTGGTCGCCGCCACGTGGAACGCCTTGTTCGGGATGCCGGAGTTGAGGTGCACGCCGCCGTTGTCCTCGACGGTGTCGATGTAGTCGCGCATGTGGCCGGGCTGCGGATCGGCGCCGAGCACGTCGTCGTCGTACGCCGTGCCGGGAGCGGAGAGCGAGCGGATGGCGTCGCCCTCGACCTGGTCGGTGAAGAGGCCGACGCCGATGAGCCAGCTTGCTTCGTCGGCGGTCTGGCCGGCCGCGTACTGCTCGACGAGCGCACCGAACACGTCGGCGACGGATTCGTTCAATGCGCCCGACTGGCCCTCGTAGACGAAGTTGGTCGAGTACTGCACGACACCGTGGCTGAGCTCGTGGCCGATGACGCTGAGGGACCGTGTGAAGCGATCGAACACCTGGCCGTCGCCGTCACCGAACACCATGCGTGTTCCGTCCCAGAACGCATTGTCGTAGGCGTCGCCGAAGTGGACGGTGGCTTCGAGCGGCAGTCCCGCGTCGTCGATCGAGTCACGGTCGAAGGCGTCCCGGAAGAGCGCATGGGTGGCGCCGAGGCCGTCGTACGCCTCGTCGGCCGCGGGGTCGCCGATCGGCGGTTCTCCCTCCGCTCGAACGGGCGTTCCCGGCAGATCTTCGGTGCCGCGCGCGTCGAAGACGGACCGGACGAGTCGTGAGACGTCCGCGGGGCGTTCCGTCGTGAGAGCGGTGGCCGGGTCGGTCGCTACGCCGGTGGGTCGGGAGTGCACGGTGCGGCGCACGAGGGAGTGGCGGGCGGCGGCGGCGGCGCGACCGAATCCGGGGTCGTCGAGGGACGCGAGCCGCTCGAGGAGGTACGGCGGGATGATCGCGCACCGGCTGCCGTCCGGGTGGTGCGGACCGGAGATCGCGCCCCCGATGCCCGCCGTGTGATCGCCCGAGTGAACCTGCTGCTTCGTCATGCTCTTCGCCCCCGTCGTTCGTCCTGTGCCAGCATCTTCACACACGCCCCCGACGTCGCGTCCGACGGGGTCGCAGGGTGGGGAGGGCGACGTGCGCCGTCGGCGCCCGGAGCCTGCTAAAGTGGGGAAGTTGCCGTCGAACGGCCGCGGACAAAGAGAGCCCCGACATCCGGTCATGGGCACCGCGCAACGGACAGGAAGGGGATCCCTCTATGGCACTCGATTCAGACTCCAAGAAGGCGATCATCGAAGAGTACGCGACGCACCCCGGAGACACCGGATCCCCCGAGGTTCAGGTGGCGATCCTCACCAAGCGGATCAAGGACCTCACCGAGCACCTGAAGGAGCACAAGCACGACCACCACTCGCGTCGTGGCCTGCTCCTCCTCGTCGGTCAGCGTCGTCGCCTCCTGGGCTACCTCCAGGACGTCGACATCAACCGCTACCGTGCGCTCATCGAGCGTCTCGGGCTGCGTCGCTAGTAGCGACGCGCCGGTCGCTGTTCGGCTCTCGCTGACACCGCGAACTTCTTGCAGAACGGGCCGTCACCCTCTCGGGTGGCGGCCCGTTCCGCGTGACATACGCTGGAACGCACCACCTCGACGAAAGGCGCATGATGCGTAGAAGCCCAGCCGCCACGGCGGTCACGATCGTCGTCTTCATCCTCGCCCTCTTCGTGGCGTGGTGGCTCGTCGGCTTCCTCTTCAGCGTCGCCTGGTTGATCGTCAAGGCCGTCTTCGCGATCTTCGTCGCCCTCGTCGTGGCGGTCGTCGCGTACATCCTGATCTCGCGCTCCCGCTCCGCCGACTGAGGGCGCTCGATGCCTCCGGCCGTCACCAAGTCCGCTCCGGTCGCACCGGACCAGTACCCCGCCGAGGCGGCGGGGCTGCGATGGCTCGGGGCAGCCGGCGGGGCGTCGGTCGTCGAGGTCCTCGACGTCTCGAGCGAGGCGATCGTCCTGGAGCGCATCGAGGAGGTCCGTCCCTCGGCGGAAGCGGCGCGCCGGTTCGGGGAGGCTCTCGCGGTGACGCATCGGGCGGGTGCCCGTGCGTTTGGCAGCGCACCGGACGGCTGGTCCGGGCGGCTCTACATCGGCCGACGGGAGATGGCGGCGGCGGACGAGTCGTCGTGGGGCGCCTTCTACGCGCACGCCCGGGTGCTGCCCTTCGTCGCGATCGCGGAACACGTCGGCACACTGTCTCCGGAGGAGGCGCGTCTCGTGCGTGACGTCTGCGCCGCGATCGCCGACGGAGCGGCGGACGACGACGAGCCCCCCGCCCGGATCCACGGCGACCTCTGGTCTGGCAACCTCCTGTGGGGACCGTCCGGGGTCGTGATGATCGATCCCGCCGCTCACGGCGGCCATCGGGAGACGGACCTCGCGATGCTCGCGCTCTTCGGGTGCCCCTCTCTCGAGGACGTCGTGGACGGGTACGACGCGACGGCGCCGCTGCGCGCGGGGTGGCGTGACCGGATCGCGCTCCACCAACTGCACCCTCTCGCGGTGCACGCGGCCGGTCACGGCCGCCATTACGGCGAGGAACTCGTGAGAGCTGCGCGGCGCGTCGGGGCGACGCTCGCCTGACGTCAGCCTCGCGGTTCGGCGCCCGACCGAGTGTCGCCACCGCGGTCCGTGCCCTGGCGCGGAGCCCGCTCGGAGAGAGCGCCCGGTCGCCGTGCGCCGGTCGGATCGGTGCGCGACTCTCCGCGTCGGCGGTCGGGATCGTCGGAGAACAACCACCGCGGCTTCGGTTCGACGAGCGGGCGGAACACCGTCCGGACGGGCTTCGACGAGAGCACCATCGTGAGCAGTACGGCGCCGATGAGCATCGCCACGAGCCAGAGCCGCGTCGTGCTCTCATCGCGGAGCACTCCCGTCTCGCGGAGCGGGTACAGGACGAAGCTGTGGAGGAGGTACGCGTACATCGTGTACTGCCCGAACGTCGTGAAGAACGTCTGCCGCCGGGGTACGAGGGAGAAGAAGGCCGCGACGAGGAGGAGGGCGACGAGGATGAGTCCGAGGCGCACGCCACCGGCCCACCACTGGTCCTCGCCGAGCCCATCGTAGGAGTCGTCGTAGAAGAACCAGAACCGCAAGTCGATCCGACGCCAGAGATCCACTCCGAGCCAGAACGTCGCGATCGTGACGACGAAGAGCGCGACGGCGGCGAAGCGGATCCCGACGAGGGCACGCCGACTCGCGGCGTGCCAGCGATCGGCGAGGGGCGTCGAGCGGAGCCGCCACCCGATCACGAAGAAGGGGAGGATGCCGAGAGTGCGCGACAGAGAGAACGTGCTGTCCACGTTGTCGAGGTACCCGACGCCGACGGACACCACGACCGCCCAGAGCACCGGCCATCTGATGAGTGCGAGGTAGGGGAGGATCAGCCGGAAGATGCCGAGTGCGAGCAGGAACCAGAGGGTCCATGACGGTTGGGTCGGATTGAGCTCGCGCTTCCCCTCGACGAGGAACTGCACGAGCGTCCACACCGACTCGAAGATGATGTACGGGAGGATGATGTCGGTGATCACGCGAGACATTTGGCGTCTCCCGGGCGGTTCCGACTTCGAGAAGTATCCGCTCACGACGGCGAACGCCGGCATGTGGAACGCATAGATCGCCAGGTACACCGTGAGAGCCCAGTCCGAGTCGTACGTGAGCCGCTGGATGCCGTGCCCGGCCACGACGAGCACGATGCACGCGAAGCGGACGTTGTCCCAGTACGGCACGCGTCGGCGCGCGGGTTTCTGCAAAGCCTCGGCGTTGGCGGTGTCGACCATCGGGACCTTCCTCGTCGTCCACTCAGGGTATTGGGCGGCGGGAATAACGGCCGACCCCTTGCCGTTGTCATATTCGTATTCAAATGAATAGATCAGAAGGAATGGTGCAGTCATGATGCAGTTCGGCATCTTCACCGTCGGCGATGTCACCGCCGATCCGACGACCGGTCGCACGCCGACCGAGAACGAGCGGATCAAGGCGATGGTCGCCATCGCCCTCAAGGCGGAAGAGGTCGGACTCGACGTCTTCGCCACAGGAGAGCACCACAACCCGCCCTTCGTGCCGTCGAGCCCCACGACGATGCTCGGATACATCGCCGCGCGCACGGAGAAGCTCCTGCTCTCGACGAGCACGACGCTCATCACGACGAACGACCCCGTCAAGATCGCGGAGGACTTCGCGATGCTCCAGCACCTCGCCGACGGCCGCGTCGACGTCATGATGGGCCGCGGCAACACCGGGCCGGTCTATCCCTGGTTCGGCAAGGACATCCGACAGGGCGTCGAACTCGCCCTCGAGAACTACAACCTCCTGCACCGGCTGTGGCGTGAGGAGTACGTGGACTGGCAGGGTCGCTTCCGCACGCCCCTGCAGGGATTCCAGTCGACCCCGCGTCCGCTCGACGACGTCCCGCCCTTCGTCTGGCACGGCAGCATCCGGACGCCGGAGATCGCCGAGCAGGCCGCCTTCTACGGCGACGGGTTCTTCGCCAACAACATCTTCTGGCCGAAGGAGCACTTCATGCGCCTCATCGGTCTCTACCGTCAGCGCTTCGAGCACTATGGGCACGGCCGTGCCGACCAGGCGATCGTGGGCCTCGGTGGTCAGGCCTTCATTCGAAAGAACTCGCAGGACGCCGTCGCGGAGTTCCGTCCGTACTTCGACAACGCTCCCGTCTACGGCCACGGCCCGAGTCTCGAGGACTTCACGGAGCAGACCCCTCTCACCGTGGGGAGCCCGCAGCAGGTCATCGACCGCTATGCGTCGATGCGGGACTACTTCGGCGACTACCAGCGCCAGTTGTTCCTCATGGATCACGCCGGTCTCCCGCTCAAGACCGTGCTCGAACAACTCGACATCCTCGGCGAGGAGGTCGTGCCGGTGCTCCGTAAAGAGCTCGCCGTGAACCGGCCGGCGTCCGTCCCGGACGCTCCCACGCACGCAGCCCGCGTGGCCGAGGCGCGAGCGGCCGAAGCGGCCGTCGACGGCTCCGACGGGTCCACCGCGATCGAGAAGGAGGACACTCATGTCTGATCGCCGCATCGTCGTCGTGACGGCGGGACTCAGTACGCCGTCGTCGTCACGACTCCTCGCCGACCGGATCGCGGCGGCCGTCGTCTCCGACTTGGACGCCCGAGGCATGACCGCCGACGTCTCGACGGTCGAACTGCGCGAATACGGGCGTGACCTGATGGACAACCTCATCACGGGGTTCCCGTCGGTCCGGCTCGACGCGATGCTCGCGGAGGTCGGGTCTGCCGACGGACTCATCGTCGTGACGCCCATCTTCAGCACGAGCTACAGCGGTCTGTTCAAGACCTTCATCGACGTGCTCGATCCGAAGGCCCTCGCCGGCACTCCCGTGCTCATCGGAGCGAATGCCGGCACCGCCCGGCACTCGCTCGCGATCGACTATGCGATCCGGCCGCTCTTCGCCTACCTCCACGCCGAAGCGGTGCCGACCGGCGTGTTCGCGGCGTCGTCCGACTGGGGTGACGCCGACGGGGATTCCGTCCGACCGCTGCAGGAGCGCGTCGAACGCGCCGCCGGGGAACTCGCGACGGCGATCGCGCTGAAGGAACCGAAGCCCGCACCGGTCGACCCGTTCGATCCCGCGTCCTTCGGCGACGGCTCGAATGTCGGGAACATCCTGGGCGGTCTCGCGGGCTTCTGAGGGCGCCACGACGGCGGTGGGGGATCGGGTGCCCCCACCGCCGTCGTGCGTTCGAAGCCCGCGTCAGCGGGCGGCGCGGCGTCGGTGCGACAGCAGGGCGACGGCGCCGAGCGCGAGAAGAAGCGCTGCGGCTCCCACGGTCGGGACGACGGCGTCCGCTCCGGTCCGCGCGAGGTCGTCTGAGGACGCGGACGGAGTCGCCGACGGCGCGGGCACCGACGACGAGCCCGTGGGTGTGTCCGTCGGAACGGTCGGAGCGGGAGTCGGTGTCGGCGTGGGGCTCGGCGCGGGCGTGCGCGAGAAGGTGTTCGTCACGACGAGCTCGATCTCGCGAGGTGAGTCGGCGGTCACGGTCGCGATAGGAGAGGGCGTGAACGCGACGCTGTCGGCACCGCCGTCCTCCGGCTCGGAGAGGGTGCACACTGCGCCGACGGGTACTCCCGGGAAGGTCACGGACTCGCCGGCGCGGACCGGGGATTCACGCGGGAACCCCTCGACGGGGGAACCGGTGCTGTTCTCGCACGCGACGCGGACGAGGAAGTCGACGTCCGGCGCGGGGCGGTCGCCGTCGACGGCCTTCGTGACCGAGATCGATCGGCGGCTCTGACCGGAGCCGTTGCCGTTCGCGTCGACGTAGGTGACGGTGGAGCCGGCGAGCGTCGTTCCGGCCGCCGTCACGGCGTTCTCGAAGACGTCCCCGACCGCTGCGTTCGCGGGGAGGGGGGTCGAGTAGGAGACGAGGTACCAGCCGCCTGCGGTGCGCGGGTTCGGGAACGTGAGGTCGAAGCTGTGGTCCGCCGGGTGGTTCTCGACCGTCCACTCGCCCGTCGACCGGGGAACGGACTCGGCCCGCCGATCGGCGATCCACTCGTCCCAGCCGTCGGGAGCGACGTAGGCGACCGAGAGGGAGGCGAGATCGGTTTCGAGCCGCTCGTCGTAGACGTCTGTCAGGACGACGCCGTCTCCGAGACGTAGGAGGTGCTCGATCGGGACCTCGATGGCCCAGCGAGCCGATGATCCGTCCGGCGCGATGCCCCCGAACTTCCGGATCTGGTCCGGTCCGCCGCTCGGGTCGTCGGCGACGATCCCTCCTCCGGGCACAGCGGCCGTGATGGTCGCACCCGTCGAGGTCTCGAACGTCAGCTCTCCCGAATCCGTCGACGCGGAGGCGATCGCGTGCACGCTGAGAGCCCCGTGGACGTCGTCGTGGTCGAGGACGTAGTCGCCGAGGGTGCACCGGATCGACTGGGCCGCCGCCTCGCACGTCCCGACGACGGCGCCATCGGGGTCGCGGAGATCGAACTCCTGCGCCCACGCCAGCGAGATGGGCGAGGGGAACTCGAGCGCGAAGGTGTCGCCCGGTCGTGCGTCGTCGGCGACGCTCCATTCGGCGGAGACCGTGAACTCCTGGCCGACGGACAGCGGGGCCGAGGGATCATCAGGGTTCGGGGCGACGATGCTGACGGCATCGATCGCATCGATCGCATCGAGCTCAGCGGCCGAAGCCGCGGCGGGAACGGCGGCTGCGGCCGTGAGGCCGAGCAGGGCAGCGCCGAGTCCGCTACCGAGTCGGGTGAGGGAGGTGAATCGCATGTGTTGTCGCTCCTCGACGTCGTGGTGGAGACGGGGAGAGGCCCGGCGGCGCGACTCGCGACACCCGCCGGGGTTCCCCTACGAGGGGAAGAGTCGACTTGCGGTGGATCATGACGCCGGTACGCGAAGAAGGTGAGAGCAGCTCACGACGAGTCGACCCGCGTCTCCCTGGGGCGAAGGAGGCCCCGTCTGGTAGCCTGAAGAGTGGTGCGACCGTCCGGTCTCACCGATGCAACGCGGAGCAGGCCCGGCAGGAAGCTGGTCCTCGGTGGTGGATTTCCGTACCGGTGTACGGCGATTTTCTACTGGAGATCAGCCAGGCTGACCAGCCTGAGGATGTACTGCCTGTTCCTGCTTCGCGTCAGAGGTGCCCGCCCGCGTCCAACGCCGGCGTCGGCACCGGTGAACGAAGGAGAGAAGACCTCAATGGAAGGTCCTGAAATCAAATTCGCCGAAGCCGTTCTCGATAACGGCAAGTTCGGCACGCGTACCGTCCGGTTCGAGACCGGCCGTCTCGCCCAGCAGGCGCAGGGCGCCGTCGCGGCGTACCTCGACGAGGACACGATGCTCCTCTCGGCCACGAGCGCCGGGAAGCACCCGCGCGACGGCTTCGACTTCTTCCCCCTCACGGTCGACGTCGAGGAGCGCAGCTACGCCGCCGGCAAGATCCCCGGCTCGTTCTTCCGCCGAGAGGGCCGCCCCTCGACCGAGGCGATCCTCGTCTGCCGCCTGATCGACCGGCCCCTGCGCCCGTCGTTCGTCGATGGCCTCCGCAACGAGGTCCAGATCGTCATCACGGTCCTCTCGATCGCCCCGGGCGAGTTCTACGACGCCCTCGCGATCAACGCGGCCTCCGCGTCGACGCAGATCTCCGGTCTGCCGTTCTCCGGCCCCATCGCCGGCGTGCGCCTCGCCCTGATCGGCGACCAGTGGGTCGCGTTCCCGACGGCCGCTCAGCTCGAGGACGCCGTCTTCGACATCATCGTGGCCGGCCGGGTCGTCACCGACGAGAACGGTACCGAGGACGTCGCCATCATGATGGTGGAGGCCGAGGCGACCGAGCACAGCTGGGGTCTCATCCAGGGTGGAGCGACCAAGCCGAACGAGGCCGTCGTCGCCGAGGGTCTCGAGGCCTCGAAGCCCTTCATCACGGCCCTCGTCAAGGCCCAGGCGGAACTCGCTGCGCAGAGCGCCAAGGAGATCCAGGACTACCCGGTCTTCCTGCCGTACTCGGACGCCGCCTTCGCCGCCGTCGACGCGATCGCGCACGACGAACTCGTCGGGATCTACCAGATCGCCGACAAGACCGAGCGCCAGAACGCCGACGACGCACTCAAGGAGCGCGTCAAGGCTCAGATCCAGGAGAAGGTCGAGGCCGGCGAGCTCGGCGGCGAGGTTCCGCCCATGGTGAGCGCGGCGTACAAGGCCGTCACCAAGAAGATCGTGCGTGGCCGTATCCTCACCGAGGGCGTCCGCATCGACGGTCGTGGGCTCGCCGACATCCGTCCGCTCGACGCCGAGGTGCAGGTCATCCCTCGCGTGCACGGTTCAGCCATCTTCCAGCGCGGCGAGACGCAGATCCTCGGTGTCACGACGCTCAACATGCTCAAGATGGAGCAGCAGATCGACTCGCTGTCGCCGGTGAAGTCGAAGCGCTACCTGCACCACTACAACTTCCCGCCCTACTCGACCGGTGAGACCGGCCGCGTCGGCAGCCCGAAGCGCCGCGAGATCGGGCACGGCTTCCTGGCCGAGCGCGCCCTCGTCCCCGTGCTTCCCGCTCGCGAGGAGTTCCCCTACGCGATCCGCCAGGTGTCCGAGGCGCTGAGCTCGAACGGCTCGACGTCCATGGGTTCGGTGTGCGCGTCGACGCTCTCGCTGCTCAACGCCGGTGTGCCGCTGCGCGCCCCGGTCGCGGGCATCGCGATGGGTCTCGTGTCCGACACCGTCGACGGTCAGACGCGCTACGCGGCCCTGACCGACATCCTGGGCGCTGAGGACGCGCTCGGCGACATGGACTTCAAGGTCGCCGGAACGTCGGAGTTCGTCACGGCGATCCAGCTCGACACGAAGCTCGACGGCATTCCCGCTTCCGTTCTCGCCGCCGCGCTCACGCAGGCGAAGGAAGCCCGCATGACGATCCTCGCGGTGCTCAACGCCGCGATCGACCAGCCGGACGAGATGGCTCCGACGGCCCCGCGCGTCATCAGCGTGCAGATCCCCGTCGACAAGATCGGCGAGCTGATCGGGCCGAAGGGCAAGACGATCAACGCGATCCAAGACGAGACCGGCGCCGACATCTCCATCGAGGAGGACGGCACCGTCTACATCGGCGCCGTCGACGGTCCGTCGGCCGAAGCCGCCCGTGCCCAGGTGAACGCGATCGCCAACCCGACCAACCCCGAGGTGGGCGAGCAGTTCCTCGGAACCGTCGTGAAGATCGCGACGTTCGGTGCGTTCGTCTCCCTGCTTCCGGGTAAGGACGGTCTGCTCCACATCTCCGAGGTCCGCAAGTTGGCGGGCGGCAAGCGCGTCGAGAACGTCGAGGACGTGCTCGGAGTCGGCCAGAAGATCCTCGTCGAGATCACGAAGATCGATGACCGGGGCAAGCTCTCCCTCGCGCCGGTCGTCGCCGAGGAGGACGGCGCGGACTCCGCTCCGGCCGAGGCGCCTTCCGAGGCCTGATCCACCCGTCACGTCGGCCCGCCCCCTGTCCAGGGGCGGGCCGACGTGCATTTTCGTCCCCATCGGTGTGCACCGAGCGACGTTGTCGAATCGTTATGAAGTTGTCACCGGGTGGCCTCATGTTGAGCCCGAGTCCGTCGGTGGTGTGACATAACCTTCCCTCACGGGCACTCCGCACGGCCCGGATGGGAGAGGGGGCGGTCGCATGTCGCACGGTCACCGCCCTGCGCCGACGTTCGACTCGCTCGTCGCTGACCGCCCCGGTATCGAGACCTCGGTCCCGCATCCGTCCGAGCCCATCGGAGTTCTTCCGGGCCTTCCCGGCATCGGGTCCCGCTTGCGTCGATCCTTCGGCGAGACGAATCTGCGGGTGTTCCCCGTCGGTCTCGGCGGAAGCGTCTTCGGGTGGACCGCATCCGCCGACGAGACCCGGCGCATCCTCGATCGCTACGCCGACTACGGCGGCAACTTCATCGACACGGCGGACAGCTACGCCGGCGGGCTCAGCGAGGTCCGCATCGGCGCATGGATGGCACACCGCGGCAATCGGGACGACATGGTCGTGTCGACGAAGGTGGGCCGGCACCCCGACGCGCCGGGTCTCGGCCCCGTCAACCTCGTCCGGGCTGTGGAGGCGTCCTTGGAACGCCTCCAGACGGACTACATCGACGTCTTGTTCTTCCACGGAGACGACCCCACTGTGCCGCTCGAGGACTCCCTCGGCACCGCGGCCTGGCTCGTCGAGAGCGGCAAGGTCCGCCACCTCGCCGCGTCGAACTTCTCCCCTGAGCGCCTCGTCGAGGCCCGCATCCTCGCCTCCACAGGGCTGCCGCGGTTCGTCGGAGTGCAGCAGGAGTACAGCCTCGTCAACAGACGCGGATTCGAGGGCGACGCCGAGCTCGTGGTACGTGGCCAGCGCCTCGGCGTGCTCGCCTATTACGCGCTCGCGAACGGCTTCCTCACCGGCAAATACCGGACGCGCGCCGATTTCATCGGCGGCGGATCACGCTCCGTGCGGGCCGCCGAGCACTTCGGGCGACGGGGGCTCCGGATCCTCGCGGCGCTTGATCGCGTCGCCGCCGAGCACCAGACGGCGCCGACCACGATCGCTCTCGCGTGGCTGCTCGCCAAGAGCGCGGTGACGGCCCCGGTGGTGAGCGCGTCGCGAGCCGATCAGGTGGATGCGATCGTCGCGGCCTCCGGCGTGCAGCTGAGCCGTACGCAGATGGTCGAACTCGACCGCGTCAGCTCCTGACGCAGGCCGCGGCTCTCGACTTCTCGCGACTCAGTTCTTACACGCCCGTGCGCGGCCCCCGCCGATCTCCGACCCCTGGCATAGGCTGGGGGAGACGAATCGCACCGTCGCTTTCCGTCCGGTCACCGCGGTGCCCGTTACGCGTGGCCCGTCCCCGGTGGTGGTTGATCGCTCCACACCCCCGGTCAGCGGAATGCTCGAGGAGGAACGCAGGGATGTCGCAGTACCTCTACTTGGTCCGCCATGGTGAGCAGCAAGACGCTCAGCACGGCATGCCCGACGGACCCCTCTCCGCACGCGGTCGACGCCAGGCGCAATTGCTCGCCGAGCGGCTCGGCGGACTCCCTCTCACCGCCGCGTACCATTCGCCGTTGCAGCGTGCCGCCGAGACGGCCACGATCGTCGCACAGCGACTGCCCTCCATCACTCCCGAGGAGTCGTCGCTGCTCTTCGATTGCGTCCCCACGGGCAAGACTCCCGAGACCCCCTCGGCGTACGAGCCGTTCTTCGGCTCGGTCACCGACGAGGAGATCGAGGCCGGAACCGCCCAGATGGCCGACGCGGTCGCCGAATACCTGGCCCCACGGCCGGGTGAGCGTCACGACGTCCTCATCACCCACAATTTCGTGATCGCGTGGTTCGTCCGCGAGGTGCTCGACGCGCCGGCCTGGAAGTGGATGACGATCGATCAGGCGAACTGCGGACTGACGATCATGCAGCGCAAGCCCGGCCGCCCGTGGAGCATGCTGACGCACAACGACCTGTCGCACTTGCCCGTCGAACTCCGTACGGGGCTGCCCGACCCGCTCCCCGTCTGACCGGGTCCCGGGTGTCAGGGCACCGGTACGAGCCTCTTCCGGTACCAGTTCGTCGCGTTCGGGTTGTCGTTGTAGGGCTCGACGTCCTGGTAGCCGGCGGAACGGTAGAGCGCACCGGCGGACGTGAGACTCGCGTTGGTGTCCAGCACGATCTCCGTCGCGCCGAATCCGACCGCTCGGCGTTCGAGCTCGTGGAGGAGTAGAGAGCCCCAGCCCCGCCCCCGCGTCTCAGCGCGGAGGAAGAGGTGCTTGACCTCGAAGACCGTCGGCGCGAGCGAGCGGATGCCGCCGCACCCGACGGCCGTTCCCTCGTCGTCGACCACGAGCAGGAAGACGCCGACGGGCGGCACGAACCGCTCAGGATCGGGGAACACCGTGCGGTAGACACCGCCCGTGAAACCGAGCTCTCGGCTCTCGAAGTACTCCGTCAGAAGTCCGTGCGCGACCGGGTCGTCCGTCGCGGTCTCGATGACACTCACCACGCGTCGATCGTATCGGCCCGCCTGTAAGTTGGAGACATGACAACCACCGTCGCCGTCGCTGGAGCGAGCGGGAAGCTGGGCAGCCTCATCACCGGGATCATCGACGGATTCGACGACTTCGAACTCGTCGCCGCGCTCGGGTCCTCGAGCGCGCTGAGCGACCTCGACGGCGTGGACCTCGTCGTCGACGTCACGACGCCCGCCGTGAGTCCCGCGATCGTCGAGCGTGCCGTCGCGAGCGGCTCGAACGTCCTCGTCGGCACCTCCGGGTGGTCCTCAGCACGGCTCGCGGAGCTCGGACGGCGCCTCGAGGGGACCGATCGCGGAGTCGTCGTCATCCCCAACTTCTCGCTCGGCTCCGTGCTCGCGACGAGTCTCGCGACCGTCGCGTCCCGCTTCTTCGAATCGATCGAGATCCTCGAGGCTCACCGTGCGACCAAGGTCGACTCGCCGAGCGGAACAGCCGTCAGGACCGCCGAACTCATGGCGGCGGCGCGAGCCGACGCCGGGCCGGTCGAGGCGCCGCACATCGACCAGAGGGCGCGTGGCCAGCAGGTGACGAGCATCCCCGTGCACAGCATGCGCTTGCGCGGGGTCGTCGCGAAGCAGGACGTGGTATTCGGCGGCGACGGTGAGACGCTCACCATCACGCACGAGACGATCGAACCGAGCGCCGCCTACGACGTGGGCATCCGGCTCGCCCTTCCGGCCGCTCGGGACGCGCGCGGGCTCATCGTGGGGCTCGAGAGCCTCGTCGATCTCGGGATCGCGCTGCCGGGCCGCTCGTGAGAGGCCGAATCGCCGTCATCGTCATGGCGGTCCTCCTCGCGCTCTACCTCGTCCTCGTCGGGCAGAGGGCCGTGCTCTTCGTGGCGACGGGCGAGCCTGTCGCGATAGCGATCGGCGTGGCCCTCATCGTTCTCCCGATCGTCGGTGCATGGGCGCTCTATCGGGAGATCCGGTTCGGTGCCGCGGCCGAACGTCTCGGCCGCATCCTCGAATCCGAGGGGGGCCTGCCGACCGAGGAGTTCCCCGCTCGCCCGAGCGGTCGGCTCGACCGCGACGCTGTCGATGCGGCCTTTCCCGCGTTCCGTGCGGAGGTCGAGGGGTCCCCGCGTGACTGGCGAGCCTGGTACCGACTCGGCCTCGCGTACGACGGAGCGGGCGACAGGCGGCGCGCACGTGCCGCCATCCGCGAGGCGATCAGCCTCGAGCGTTGAGGGCCGCGTCGAGGGCGTCCGCCACGGTGCGGTGGCGGAAGGTGAAGCCGCTCGACTCGAGGGCTCCGGGCGCGATCCGCTGATCGATCAGCAGGAGATCGTCCGCCGCGTCGCCGAGCGCCGTGCGCACGGCGAAGGCCGGAACGGGGAGCCAGTAGGGGCGCGAGAGCCGATCGGCGAGCCCGCGCATGAGCGAGTCCGCCGTCGCGGGCGTCGGCCCGACGAGGTTGACGGCGCCGGAGACGTCGTTGCGGAGAGCATGCACGAGCCCGCGCACCTCGTCTTCGAGGGAGATCCACGGCCAGTACTGGCCGCCGCCGCCGAGAGGGCCGCTCGCACCGAGCCGGGTGAGGGGGATGAGCGGCTTCAGGACGCCCGCCGTCGCCACGACGATTCCCGTTCGCGCATGCACGACGCGCGTCGCGTCGTCCGCCCCGCGCGCCGCTCGTTCCCACGCGACGGTCACGCCGCTCAGGAACCCGGACCCGTGCGCGCTCGACTCGTCGAGCGCCTCTCCGGGTCGCGAGCCGTAGAAGCCCGAGGCCGAAGCGGACAGGAAGACCTCCGGCGGAGTCGGGGAATCGGCGATCGCCTGAGCGAGCGTCGACGTCGTGGCGAGCCGCGAGTCGAGGATGGCCCTTTTGTAGCGAGGCGTCCACGGCAGTCGAGCGATGGAGGCGCCCGACAGGTTGACGACAGCGTCGGCCGATGCGATCAGACGACGGTCCACGCGCCCGGTCGACGGATCCCAGGCTGACTCGTCGGTGCCGGCCGCCGGGCGGCGGACGAGGCGGACGACGTCATCGCCGTCTGCGCGCAGCCGCTCGACGAGAGCCGATCCGATGAGACCACCGGCGCCCGAGACGACGATCCTCACGACCCGTCCGTCACGCGAGGCTCGCTTCGATCGTGATGGGGATGCCGGCGAGGGCCTGCGAGACGGGGCAACCGGACTTCGCCTCACCCGCGATGCGCTCGAAGTCCTCGGCGGAGACGCCGGGCACGTTCGCGCTCACGAGCAGGTGACTGCCGGTGATGCCCGTGCCGGGCTGGAAGGTCACGGCCGCCGTCGTCTGGATGTTGGTGGGCGTGAAGCCCGCCTCGGTCAAGGCGTTCGCGAAGGCCATCGAGAAGCAGGCGGCGTGAGCGGCGCCGAGGAGCTCCTCGGGAGTCGTGGTCGAGCTCGAGCCCTCCGATCGCGCCTTCCAGTCGACGGCGAGGGTCGCCGCCTTCGAGGAGTCGAGGGACACGGAGCCCGATCCGTCGAAGAGGGATCCGTTCCAGACCGTCGTTGCTTCACTCGTCACTGCCATGGTGTCCTCCAGGGTCATCGGGGGGCGGTTCCCGTGTCGGGGAACGGGCGTCATCGCCCGTTCGACCAGAGCCTAACCCCGCGGCCGAGCAGAGGGGGACCCCTGGCGCGAGCACGGTGGCGATGAACCGATAACCTGGACTCGTGGCTCTCGTGCAGAATCCCTTCGGTCAGGTTCTCGTGGCACTCGTGACTCCGTTCACGAGTGACGGCGAGGTGGCGTGGGACGACGTCGAGAAACACATCGACGACGTCATCACGGCCGGCGCCGACGGCATCGTCGTCACGGGCACGACGGGCGAGACCTCCACGCTCACGGACGCCGAGAAGCTCCGGCTCGTCGAGGTCGGCAAGTCGGTCGCGGCCGGCCGGGCGAAGATCATCACGGGCGGCGGATCGAACGAGACCGCGCACGCGATCGAGCTGTACCGCGCGAGCGAACGAGCGGGCGCCGACGGCGTCATGATCGTCACCCCGTATTACAACAAGCCGACGCAAGCGGGCATCCTCACGCACTTCCGCATGATCGCGGACGCGACGGACCTGCCGGTCATCCTCTACGACATCCCGGGCCGCACGGGCGTCCCCATCCGGTACGAGACGATCCTGCGGGTTGCGAAGCACCCGAACGTCGTCGCGGTCAAGGACGCGAAGGGCGACTTCTCGGAGGTCAGCAGGGTCCTCAACCAGACCGACCTCCTCTACTTCTCGGGTGATGACGCCAACGTTCTCCCGCACTTGTCCATCGGAGCGTCCGGACTCATCGGCGTCACCGCGAACATCGCCGCGACTCCCTACCGTCAGATGGTCGACGCGGTCAACGCGGGCGATCTCGCCACGGCGACCGCCGCTCACCGGCGGCTCGAGCCGCTCGTGCGCGCCGTCATGACGCACGTGCCCGGCACCGTCGCGGCGAAGTACATCCTGCACGGGCTCGGCCGCATCTCGAGCCCCCGAGTGCGGCTGCCGCTCGTCGGCCCCGAGGAGTGGGAGGCCGCTCAAATCGAGGACGAGATCGACCTCGTCACCGACATTCCGGGTGTCGACTTCTCGAACTTCAGGCCGGACCGCAACGCGGCAGCCGGCGGTGCCCTGCCCAAGGTGCACGGAACGACCCGCTAGGAATCACGACAGGAAGAGGGCGGATGACCGGCCAGATCATCGAACCGCCGGCGCTCGAGGCCGGTACGCTGCGCGTCATCCCGGTCGGCGGCCTCGGCGAGGTCGGCCGCAACATGACGATCTTCGAGATCGACGGCAAGATCCTCGTCATCGACTGCGGTGTGTTGTTCCCCGAGGAGAACCAGCCGGGCGTCGACCTGATCCTCCCGGACTTCTCGCCGATCCAGGATCGGCTCGACGACGTCGTCGGCGTCGTCCTCACGCACGGCCACGAGGATCACATCGGTGCGGTCCCGTACCTCCTCCGGCTCAAGGCGGACATTCCACTCATCGGCTCCGGTCTCACGCTCGCTCTCGTCGAGGCGAAGCTCAAGGAGCACCGCATCAAGCCGTACACGCTCACGGTGCGTGAGGGCGACGTGGAGCGACTGGGACCGTTCGAGCTCGAGTTCGTCGCCGTCAACCACTCCATCCCCGATGCGCTCGCCGTGGCCGTCCGCACGTCGGCCGGCCTCGTGCTCGCCACCGGCGACTTCAAGATGGACCAGCTCCCGCTCGATGGTCGTCTGACCGACCTGCGTGCGTTCGCACGGCTCGGCGAAGAAGGGGTCGATCTCTTCCTGTGCGACTCGACGAACGCCGACGTCCCGGGATTCACGCCGCTCGAGCGTTCCATCGGCCCGGTCCTCGACTCGGTCATCGCGAAGGCCCCGCGACGCGTCATCGTCGCGAGCTTCTCGAGCCACGTGCACCGCGTGCAGCAGGTCCTCGACGCCGCGGCGGCGAACGGTCGCCGCGTCGCCCTGCTCGGACGATCGATGGTGCGCAACATGACGATCGCCGCCGAGCTCGGCTACCTCGACGTGCCGGGCGACGTCCTCATCGACTACCGCAAGGCGCACGACGTCCCCGACGACAGGATCGTGTTCATGTCCACGGGATCCCAGGGGGAGCCGATGGCGGTGCTCAGCCGGATGGTGAACCTCGACCACGCCATCGAGCCGGGACCCGGCGACACCGTCATCCTCGCATCGAGCCTCATCCCCGGCAACGAGAACGCCGTCTACCGGGTCATCGACGGACTCACGAAGCTCGGCGCCAACGTCGTCCACAAGGCGAACGCGAAAGTGCACGTCTCCGGGCATGCGGCGGCGGGGGAGCTCCTCTACTGCTACAACATCCTCAAACCGAAGAACGTCCTTCCCGTGCACGGCGAGTTCCGCCACCTCTCCGCGAACGCGAAGCTCGCGATCGACACGGGGGTTCCGCGCGAGAACACCATCCTCGGTGAGGACGGGACGGTCGTCGACCTCCGCGACGGCGTCGCTCGGGTGGTCGGCCAGCTCGAACTCGGGTACGTCTACGTCGACGGATCGACGGTCGGCGAGATCACGGACGCGGATCTGAAGGATCGCCGCATCCTCGGCGAAGAGGGCTTCATCTCCATCATCTGCGTCGTCGAAGCGCAGACCGGCCGACTCATCGTGGAGCCCGAGGTGCACGCGCGCGGGTTCGCCGAGGACGACGCCGTCTTCGACGCGGTCAAGCCGAAGATCGCTGCGGCGCTCGCGGAGGCGGCGACGAACGGGGTGAGGGACACGCACGCGCTCTCACAGATCGTCCGCCGGACCGTCGGACGGTGGGTCAATACGTCGTATCGTCGGCGCCCGATGATCGTCCCCCTCGTCATCGAGGCCTGAGCGGAGTTCCGTCCACAGGATGATGACGAGCCGCAGAGCATCCCCATAGGCTGACCCCCGATCGCACGCCCAGGGAGGGCGCGGTGAAGGGTGTGTCATGGGTGTCTGGCGGAAATGGATCTTCCCGATCCTTCGGATCCTGGTCTTCGCGACCATCGCGATCGCTCTCGTGAAACTCGCGTTCTTCCCCGACACGTCGGACGAGGCGTCTCCCGCCGAACCCACGGGCACCGTCTCCGAATCGGTCGTCACGGTGGAGAAGGGCTCCGTCGTGAACGAGGTCCTCGTCGACGGATCGATCGTCGCCGATCCCGCTGTGGACGCGAAGGCCCCTCTCACCGGCGACATCCTCGAGCTCCGAGTGGGAGCGGGCGCCAAGGTCGCGAAGGGCGACGTCATCGCGGTCGTCCGCAAGGAGATCGTGCAGGAGCCCGTCGTCGACGTGGACGAGGAGACGGGGGAGGAGACCGTCACGGAACGTCCTCCGACCTACCGCACGGAAGAGGTGACGGCGCCGCTCGCCGGAACCGTGAGCTCACTGCCCGTGGTGAAGGGGCAGCTCGTCGAGATCGGCGACCCCGTCGCGAGCGTCGCCCCGCCGTCGTTCAGCGTCACCGGCACGATCGCGCCGGAGGAGCAGTACCGGCTTCAGGAGCGGCCGTCGGAGGCCGCTGTCGAGGTCGTGGGTGGTCCCGGATCGTTCACGTGCACCGGGCTCACGATCACGGTCCCCCTAGCGGGGAGCGCGCCGGAGGGCGGCGAGGAGCTCGGCGACGGGGGCGGCACATCGACGGGCGCGACCGTCCGCTGCGCGGTGCCGGGTGATGTCACCGTCTTCGCGGGTCTCACGGGGACGATCTCGATGCCGGGAGGATCGGTCGAGGACGTCCTCGTGCTGCCCGTCACCGCCGTCAAGGGCAACTCGCAGGCCGGTTCCATCTGGCTGATGGGCGAGGACGGCGCACCGGTCGAGACGGCCGTGGAACTCGGCCTCAACGACGGGTCGTTGGTCGAGGTCAGGGGCGTGGAGGAAGGCGCCTCCGTGCTCGAGTTCATCCCGGTGGACGACGCGACGGACGTCGGTGTCGAAGACGGCTGCATCGAGGAACCCGACGGCTCGGTCTACTGCGACGACGGGACCACGGAGGGATGAGCCTCCTCGAGCTCGACGACGTCACACGTACCGTCCCGATCGCGGACTCCGAAGCGCTGACGATCCTCTCCGGAGTGGACCTGAAGGTGGACGCCGGAGATCGTGTGTCGATCGTCGGCCGGTCGGGATCCGGCAAGTCGACCCTGCTCAACCTCCTCGGGCTGCTCGATCTGCCCACCACGGGTGAACTGCGCTGGGACGGCGTCGACGTGAGGTCCATCCGTTCCGGTCACCGCGATCGGATCCGCGGCCGCGAGATCGGCTTCATCTTCCAGCAGTTCAACCTGCTCGAGGGTCGGACGGCCACGGAGAACGCCGTGCTCCCGCTCCTCTACGCCGACGGGCCGTCGTTCTGGCGTCGCGAGCGGATCGCACGCGACATGCTCGAGAGGGTGGGGCTCGGACACCGCCTCGACTCGCTGCCGAGCAGCCTCTCCGGGGGCGAGCAGCAACGTGTCGCGATCGCTCGCGCTCTCGTCCGCACCCCGCGCGTCATCCTCGCGGACGAGCCGACCGGCGCCCTCGACCTCGAGACGGGCCAATCGGTCATGGACCTCCTCGACGAGATCGTGTCGGAGCAGGGAGCCGCCCTCGTCACGATCACCCATGACCCCGCCATCGCGGCGCGCGGGGACCGGCACCTCCGTCTCGACTCCGGCGTGCTCACCGCGGACGAGGCGACGGCCGCGGCGGCCGCGGTTCATCGAGGGGTGGTGACGTGATGACGCGTTTCCTCACGTCCCTCGTGGGCGCCGTCGCGGAGGCGTGGCAGGAGGTCCGCGTGCACCGCGGCAGGGTGCTCCTGTCGCTCGTCGGCGTCACGGTAGCGGTGAGCGCACTCTCGGCGAGTGTCGCCGTGACGGAGCTCGCGCAGCGCGCGGTCCTCGAGCAGGCGGAGAGCTCGTCCGGCCGGCCCTTCACGATGAGTGCGAACCTCACCCCCGGTGGCACTCCGCCGCCGGGAGCGGCGGACGAGGCGTGGTTCGAGACGCTCGATCGTTTCGACATCTCCTACGCGACGCGGATCGTCAACGATTACGCGCCGGTGCAGTTCCCGGACGGTGTGGCCGACACGTCGATGATCTTCGTCGACGACCCCTACGCGACGCTCCACCGGACCCGCATGGAGCAGGGGTCATGGTTCGCGGTCGGCGACGCCGAGCGTCTCGCTCCGGCCGTCGTCGTGAACGAAGCCTTCTGGGAGCGCATCGGATCGCCGGACCTCGCGACGCACCCCACCGTCACGTCGAGTCGATTCGACGATGCGACCCTCGTCGTGATCGGTGTCTACGCGAGCCCGTCCTGGGACACCGAGCCCGGCCTCATGATGCTCGCGGGATCGGCGGCGACGGCGCTTCCGCCCGGAGCGTTCGACGAACTCATGCCGATGTACGAGATGTGGGTCCCGCCGGCAGCGGGGGAGGAGCTCATGCGACTCGTGCAGAGCGACCTCACTGCGAGACTCGGGAAGGGCGCGACGGTCGACGTCTTCCGGACCGACTACGGAGCGTTCATGGACGATCCGACGGCGGTGTTGCGGATGCTGACGCTCGGCATCGGAGCGGTCATCCTGCTGCTGGGCGCGCTCGGACTCCTGAACATCGCCCTCGTGACGGTGCGGCAGAGGATCAGGGAGATCGGGATCCGGAGATCGATGGGGGCGACATCGAGCAGGGTCTTCTTCTCGGTCCTCATGGAATCGGTCGTGGCGACGGCCGTCGCGGGTGTCGTGGGGGTGATGCTCGCGGTGCTCATCGTCAAGCTGCCCGTCGTCGAGGAGTTCCTCACGCAGGGCATGGTGGCGGACCCTCCGGCGTTCCCGATGAGCGCTGCGGTCTTCGGCCTCGTCGCAGCGACGGCGGTGGGAGCGCTCGCCGGGCTGATCCCCGCGATCGTCGCGGTCAGGGTCAAGCCGATCGACGCGATCCGGATCTGACGACACCTCGGAAACGCAGCGGAAACGTTGGCGGTCTATCGTTCCGACATGACGGCGTTCCTGCTGAGACCCGCGGTGGGGGAGGACGCACGTTTCCTCGCCGACATGCTCGTCGAGGCGGCCAATTGGTCGCCCGGCAGCCATCGCCCCCGCCTCCAGGTCCTCGCCGATCCGGCCCTCTCGCCGTACGTCTCGGGGTGGATGAGACCGGCCGACGCCGGGATCGTCGCGGAGTCGCCGGCCGGGCACCCGATCGGCGCCTGCTGGTTCCGGTTGTTCGACAGTGCGAAGCCCGGTGCGGGCTTCGTGGCCGGCGGTGTCCCGGAGCTCACCCTCGGCGTCGGTCGGCAGTGGCGAGCGCAGGGTGTGGGCCGGGAGCTGCTCCGCGGCGTCTCGGCCATGGCCGGAGCAGCGGGACACGCGCGGCTCTCGTTGAGTGTCGACCACGGCAACTTCGCGCACCGGCTCTACGTGAGCGAGGGCTTCGTCGTCGTGTCGTCGACGGACCACTCCGACACGATGGTCAAGATCCTCCGGTGACGTCCGATCGTCCTGGTGCGGGGCCCGTTCCCCATGAAACCCGAGTCACTCCCGTGTGATGACGGGGGTTCGTCGTACCGTTGGGAACATGGCTACGAGCACCAAGTCGTCTGGAAAAGGCCGCGCATCGACCCGGTCGACGCCGTCGCGCGCCCGAACGAAGACGGTGCCGCTCCCGACCCCGGAGCCCGAGACCGGCCCGAACCTGCTGGTCCGCGGCTGGATGGGGCTCGCGCACCTCGCCGGGGGGGCCGCACGCGCCTTCAGCGCCGACACGCTCGCGAAGGACGAGCGCCGGGATGGCGTGCCCTTCCTCATCGTGCTCCTCGCCGTCGCAGGCATGGCCGTCGAGTGGTTCGGAACCGGCAACGATGTGGCACGGGCGCTCGACGCCTGGACGTTCGGTGCGCTCTTCGGACGGGTGGCCTTCGCTCTGCCCGTGATCATGCTCATGTTGGCGTTCTGGCTGTTCCGACACCCCTCTTCCGTCCACGACAACGGTCGCGTCGGCATCGGCCTGGGTCTGTTCTTGTTCGGCGTCACCGGCATCTGCCACGTCGCGAGTGACCAGCCGAGCCCCGGCGACGGTGGGCTGCCCGCCCTCGCGACGGCCGGAGGCCTGCTCGGCTGGATCGTGGGGTGGCCGCTCGCCGCAGTCATCACGCCGATCGGCGGCATCATCGTGCTGTCGCTCGTCACCCTCCTGAGCCTCTTCATCATCACGAAGACACCGCCCGCCAAGGTGCCGGCGCGGCTGCGTCAGCTGTGGGCGTGGATGTTCGGAACGGAGCACGACGAGCGGCCGAAGGACTCCCGCACGGCGGTCCTCGACGAGGCCGAGCCGGGCGAGGAGTCCCTGCCGTGGTGGCGCAGGAACAAGAGCGGCCGCGAGGACGCCCCGGCCTTCGAGTCCACCGGGGCCGACGACATGACCGAGCTCCTGAGCGGCGGAACCGCTGGCGGCTTCGATTCCCCCGTCGAGCCGGAGACGGCTCCGACCGCCACGACCTCGCACACGGAAGTCCTGGGGGACCTCTCGGCCGCCGAACGCGCCGTCGCCGACTACTCCGGCTCCGTCCCCTCCGCCGTGGGGCTCCACGACGATTCCGTCTCGGGCGACACGGAAGCGCTCCCGGGACTCGGCAGTGTCGCGCTGCGTGGCGACGCTGAGGCGACCCTCGCGAAACCGACGTCACCGGCGCAGCCGTACAGCCTGCCGTCGACCGCGACCCTCGGTGCCGGTTCACCCGCCAAGCAGCGGTCCGCCGCCAACGACGAGGTCGTGCGCGCCATCACGAACGTCCTCGACCAGTTCGGCGTCGACGCCAAGGTCACGGGCTTCTCGCGCGGTCCCACCGTCACCCAGTACGAGATCGAGCTCGGCCCCGGTGTCAAGGTCGAGCGCGTCACGGCGCTCTCGAAGAATCTGGCATACGCCGTCGCCTCCAACGAGGTGCGCATCCTCTCGCCCATCCCCGGTAAGAGCGCGATCGGCATCGAGATCCCTAACTCCGACCGCGAGATCGTCACCCTCGGGGACGTCCTCCGTTCGAACGCCGCGACCTCCAGCACGCACCCGATGACCATCGGCGTCGGCAAGGACGTCGGCGGCGGCTTCGTGGTCGCGAACCTCGCGAAGATGCCCCACCTCCTGGTCGCCGGTTCCACGGGTTCCGGTAAGTCGAGCTTCGTCAACTCGATGATCACGAGCCTGCTCATGCGGGCGAAGCCGACCGACGTGCGCATGGTCCTGATCGACCCCAAGCGCGTCGAGCTCGCGCCCTACTCCGGCGTCCCGCACCTCATCACGCCCATCATCACGAATCCGAAGAAGGCCGCCGAGGCGCTGCAGTGGGTCGTCAAGGAGATGGACATGCGGTACGACGACCTCGCGTCGTTCGGCTTCCGCCACATCGACGACTTCAACAAGGCCGTCGTCAACGACGAGATCGTCCTTCCTGCGGGAAGCGAGCGCGTCCTCAAGCCGTACCCGTACCTGCTCGTCGTCGTCGATGAACTCGCCGACCTCATGATGGTGGCTCCGCGCGACGTCGAGGACTCGATCGTGCGCATCACCCAGCTCGCGCGCGCATCCGGAATCCACCTCGTGCTCGCCACCCAGCGTCCGTCGGTCGACGTCGTCACCGGACTCATCAAGGCGAACGTGCCATCACGACTGGCCTTCGCCGTCACGAGCGTCACGGACTCTCGAGTCATCCTCGACCAGCCCGGCGCCGACAAGCTCATCGGTCAGGGCGACGCGCTCTTCCTCCCCATGGGCGCGTCCAAGGCCGTCCGCGTCCAGGGCGCATGGGTCGCGGAGTCGGAGATCGAGAAGGTCGTCAAGCACGTCACGGCGCAGGCCCGGCCCGAGTACCGGCCGGACGTCGCGCAGGTCGCGGAGAAGAAAGAGGTCGACGCCGATATCGGCGACGATCTCGAGCTCCTGCTCGCGGCGACCGAGCTCGTCGTCTCGACGCAGTTCGGCTCCACGTCGATGTTGCAGCGCAAGCTCCGCGTGGGCTTCGCGAAGGCCGGTCGGCTCATGGACCTCCTCGAATCGCGTGAAGTGGTCGGCCCGTCCGAGGGGTCGAAAGCTCGCGACGTACTCGTGACGGCCGAGCAATTGCCGTCCGTCATGGCACGCATGCGCGGCGAGGATCCGGCCGTGCCGTCGGCGGCACCGTCGGCTGCATCGAGTGCAGCCGCTTCCTCCGCAGTGCCCGCCACGACGGTCCTCGCTGCGACAGGCGATCCGGTCGACGATCAGTTCGCGGGCTATCCTGTGGTCGACGGCGATTCCGACGAGGACGCCTGGGGACTGACCGGGAGGGAGTGACGTCGTGGTCGATGATGCGCTGAGGCCTGGTTCGACGACGCCGAATCTCAATCTGCCGAACGCGATCACCGTCGTCCGGATCCTGCTGGCGCCGGTCTTCCTCTGGCTCCTGTTCGCCGACGCCGGTGCAGAAGGGGGTCTCCGGTGGGCGGCGACGGCGCTCTTCGTCCTCGCGATCGCGACCGACGGCATCGACGGGCACATCGCCCGCAGTCGTAACATCGTCACGGATCTGGGCAAGCTGCTCGACCCCATCGCCGACAAGGTCCTCACAGGGGCCGCCCTCGTCGCGCTGTCGATCCTCTCGGAGCTGCCCTGGTGGATCACCATCGTGATCCTCGTCCGCGAGATCGGGATCACCGTGCACCGCATGGTCGTCCTCTCGGATCACGTCGTCGCCGCTGCCTGGATGGGCAAACTCAAGACAGTGATCCAGGCCATCGCCATCTCGTTCGCCCTCGCACCGCTCGCGCCGCTCGTGGGCGAGTGGATCGTCGTGGTCAACGTCATCCTCATGTCCGCTGCATTCGTCCTCACGGTCGCGAGTGGTGTCGACTACGTCGCCGCCGAGGCGCGCGGGGCGCGTGCAGCCCGCCGCTCGCGGTCGTGAGCACCGACACGGGCGGGCTCATCCGGGCCCTCGCGGCCGCCGGCCACACCGTCGCCGTCGCGGAATCGCTCACGGGCGGCGCCCTGGCCTCGGCCCTGATCGCCACTGCGGGTGCCTCGGCCGTCGTTCGCGGCGGCGTCGTGGCCTACGACACGGAACTGAAGGCGACCGTGCTCGGGGTCGACCGCGACCTGCTCGACCGCGAGGGGCCCGTCCACGCCGAGGTGGCATGCCAGATGGCCGTCGGCGTCCGACGTACCCTCGCGACGGCGGCCGGTCCCGCGTCAATCGGCGTCGCGACGACGGGAGTCGCCGGACCGGCGAGCCAAGGCGGGCGCGCGCCTGGTACGGTCTTCGTCGCTGTCAGCAGCGACGCAGGCCTCCTCGTGCGCGAAGCCGCATTCGGGGGAGACCGGTCATCGATCCGTTGGGCGACGGTCGACCTGGCCCTCGAAATGCTGGGGAATAGCGTGCGTTAATTCGCCGTTACATCCGATGTACACACACGAAAACTCCAGTCGCCAGGGTTAGGGTTTTCGCAATCGACGGGTGTAGTAAGGTTACACATCCGCACCGGCGGGGGTCGTAAGGCCTATACGCAGAAGGGGAGGGTCCAATGGTTCTGGTTCGTCAGGAAATCGGGGACGTCTTGCGGGACTTCCGTCTGCAGAAGGGCCGGACGCTGCGCCAGGTCGCCAGTAAGGCGAGTGTCGCTCTCGGATACTTGAGCGAGGTCGAGCGCGGGCAGAAGGAGGCATCGAGCGAGATCCTCGCGTCTGTCGCCGATGCTCTCGAGACGCCCATCTCGGTCATCATGCGTGAGGTCGGAGACCGGCTCGCGGTGCTCGAGGGGATCGACCCGATCCCCGACACCGTTCCGGAGGACTTCGTCGTCGAGCTCGATGCCGACCTCGTGGCCGGCTGAGCGCCGAATCGTTCGCGTTCCCTCAAAACTCCGGTAGGCGAGTCGCCTGTCCGGAGAGTCGCAGAGCAACATCAGACGTCATGACCCCGTCGAGCGAGAGCTCGGCGGGGTCTCGTCGTCCCTGGCGCGCGTCGGCTGGCCGCGTCACCACTCCGATCCGAGAGGAAGACATGAAACGCAGTGAGTTCGAGATCGCGGTGGTCGATGAATTCGGCGACGGCTACGGTCGTGTTCTCGTGAACGACCTGGCTCTGTCGCGCCTCGGCGGCAGATCCGCACGGGAAGCTCTCGACGCCGGCGTCGAGGTCCGCACGGTCTGGCTCGCTCTGTGCGACGAGACGGACGTCCCCGCCGGTCGCCGTGCGGGCGTGGGTCGGCCCGAGCCCCGGTCTTAGGCCGAATCCATCTTCGACACGCGCGTGTCGAGCCTCGAACATGTGTTCGGGTCCTGCTACCGTCGTACACACGGGTGAGAAGCGTCGGATCTCCACCGTCGTGGATTCACTACCGACCGATGTCGGTGGTGCGATCTAACGTCGAAGACATCAACGCCTCACGCTCCAGCCTTGCCGTAGCGGCAGCCTATAGGCGCACAACGTGAGTGCCGATCGACGAGAACCTACTCGACGAGGAGCGCTTCATTCGCAGAGAGAAGGATCCCATGCCATCACCCGCAGACCGCGAGAAGTCCCTCGAAACGGCTCTCGCCCAGATCGATCGCCAGTTCGGCAAGGGCTCCGTCATGCGCCTCGGAAGCGACGAGCGTGCTCCCGTCGAGGTCGTGCCGACGGGCTCCATCGCCCTCGACGTCGCGCTCGGTATCGGAGGGCTCCCGCGCGGCCGCATCGTCGAGATCTACGGTCCCGAATCGTCGGGTAAGACCACTCTCACTCTGCACGCGATCGCCAACGCCCAGC
Source organism: Labedella phragmitis (assembly GCF_004078635.1). Classification (GTDB taxonomy): domain Bacteria; phylum Actinomycetota; class Actinomycetes; order Actinomycetales; family Microbacteriaceae; genus Labedella; species Labedella phragmitis. The sequence goes on along the minus strand of NZ_RZNB01000006.1, from coordinate 44,089 downwards.
GTGCGGGTGGAATCGCCGCCTTCATCGACGCGGAGCACGCTCTCGACCCCGAGTACGCCAAGAAGCTCGGCGTCGACATCGACGCCCTTCTGGTCTCGCAGCCCGACACGGGTGAGCAGGCCCTCGAGATCGCGGACATGCTCGTGCGTTCGGGGTCGATCGACCTCATCGTGATCGACTCGGTCGCCGCCCTCGTGCCGCGAGCCGAGATCGAAGGAGAGATGGGCGACTCCCACGTCGGCCTGCAGGCTCGGCTCATGTCGCAGGCTCTCCGCAAGCTCACCGGTGGTCTCAACCAGACCAACACCACGATGATCTTCATCAACCAGCTGCGCGAAAAGATCGGTGTCTTCTTCGGAAGTCCGGAGACGACGGCCGGCGGAAAGGCGCTCAAGTTCTACGCGTCGGTCCGCCTCGACATCCGTCGTATCGAGACGCTCAAGGACGGCACTGAGGCGGTCGGTAACCGTACTCGCGTCAAGGTCGTAAAGAACAAGATGGCGCCGCCCTTCAAGCAGGCCGAGTTCGACATCCTGTACGGCGTCGGAATCTCGCGTGAGGGAAGCCTCATCGACTTCGGTGTCGAGCACACCATCGTGAAGAAGTCCGGTGCCTGGTACACCTACGACGGCGAGCAGCTGGGCCAGGGCAAGGAGAACGCGCGTAACTTCCTGCTCAAGAACCCGGACATCGCCGCCGACATCGAGAGCAAGATCAAGGTGAAGCTCGGCATCGGGGTTCCGAAGGCCGACGAGGCCGCTCCCGACGAGCTGGCGGCACGCCGCGGTGCGTGATTCATCATCCGAGGGCGGCCTCGCTCCCGTCAGATTTCTGCCGGGAGCGGGGCCGTCCTCGGCTGAGGACGGTCGTGCACCGGAGGACCGTCGAGCGGGTGCAGCCGATCGGGTTACCGGGTCGCGTGGCGCCGGAGAGGCGGTCGTGACGGCACTCTCCCGGTCGATCTCCCACGAGGAGGACGACAACGGCAACGCGCCGGAGGTCATCGAGCAGGCCGTCGTCGAACAGAGGGTCCTGCGCGCGTTGTCGCGCAAGGCGCTGAGCGAATCCGAGGTTCGCACGCTCATCGCGGAGAACGGCCTCGACGGGGTCGAGGCGGAGGCACTCGTGGAGCGCTTGATCCATCTGCGTTACGTCGACGACCGTGTCCTCGCCGAGGAATTGCGACGTCGTCTCTCCGAGGTCAAGGGTCAGAGCAAGGCGGCCGTGGCGCGCGCTCTCTCGGCGCGCGGTCTCGAGTCGGACATCGTTGCGGAGACCGTCGCGGAGATCGACGCGGACGACGAGAAAGACGCCGCCCGCGAGCTCGCTGAGAAGCGCGCCCGTCAGCTCCGATCGCTCGACGCTCAGACCATCGAGCGTCGATTGTCCGGATTTCTCGCGCGTCGCGGTTATCCGGGAGGTCTCGTCCGTGAGGTCGTGTCGGAAGTCGTCCGAAAGCGCTCGTCGCCGTCCGGGGGGCCGCGCTTCCGCTGACGGCGAGGCCGCCGTCGGGCGGCTTCCCGTGGCGCCGGATCGCTGCCCGACCGCGTCGTAGACTGACCCCATCATGAGCACGATCAACCCGGACCTTCACACGGCGGTCGACGCGCGAATCGGCGTCGCGACCCACCCGAACCTCATTCCTGGCGGGATCGCCGCGCGGACCGCAAACTCCGGTGGAACGCGCACCTACGAGGTGCGTACATACGGCTGCCAGATGAACGTGCACGATTCCGAACGGCTGAGCGGGTCCCTCGAGGCGGCGGGCTACGTCCGCGCGGAGGGCGTCGAACCCGACGTCGTCGTGATCAACACGTGTGCTGTGCGCGAGAACGCCGACAACAAGCTCTACGGCAATCTGGGTCAGCTCGCGAGCATCAAGCGTCGTCATGAGGGCATGCAGATCGCGGTGGGCGGGTGTCTCGCGCAGAAGGACAAGAACGTCATCCTGCAGAAGGCTCCGTGGGTCGACGTGGTCTTCGGCACCCACAACATGGGGTCGCTCCCGAGTCTGCTCGAGCGGGCACGGCACAACGGTGAGGCGCAGCTCGAGATCCTCGAGTCGCTCGAGACATTCCCCTCCACCCTCCCCACTCGTCGCGAGTCGACGTACAGCGGCTGGGTGTCGATCTCCGTGGGATGCAACAACACGTGCACCTTCTGCATCGTGCCGGCGTTGCGCGGCAAGGAGAAAGACCGACGCCCCGGCGACATCCTCGCGGAAGTTCAAGCGCTCGTGGATGACGGCGCGATCGAGGTGACCCTGCTGGGCCAGAACGTCAATTCCTACGGTGTCGAGTTCGGTGACCGTCAGGCGTTCGGCAAGCTGCTCCGAGCCGTCGGCACGATCGACGGCCTCGAGCGTATCCGGTTCACGAGCCCTCACCCGGCATCGTTCACGGACGACGTCATCGACGCGATGGCGGAGACTCCCGCCGTCATGCCGCAACTGCACATGCCGCTGCAGTCCGGATCGGATCGCATCCTCCGCGCGATGCGCCGCTCTTACCGCAGCGAGCGCTTCCTCGGCATCCTCGAGCGCGTCCGGCGCCGCATTCCGGACGCCGCGATCTCCACCGACATCATCGTCGGCTTCCCCGGCGAGACCGAAGCGGACTTCGCCGAGACCCTCAGGGTGGTCGAAGAGGCGCGGTTCGCCTCGGCGTTCACGTTCCAGTACTCGGTCCGGCCAGGAACGCCGGCCGCCACGATGGGGGAGCAGGTCCCGAAGGCCGTCGTCCAGGAGCGCTACGAGCGACTGACCGCCCTCCAAGACCGGATCAGTCTCGAGGAGAACCAGGGTCAGGTGGGTCGTGACGTCAACGTCCTCGTATCGGCGGGAGACGGCAAGAAGGACGCGGAGAACTCGCGCCTCTCCGGTCGCGCGGAGGACTCTCGACTCGTGCACGTGGCGATTCCCGAGGGCGTCGAGCGCCCCCGGCCGGGCGACATCGTGACCGCGAGAGTCACGTACGCCGCGCCCTGGCACCTCCTCGCCGATGCCGGTGCCGCTCCGCGCGTCCGACGCACTCGCTCGGGCGATGCCTGGGACCGCGCGCAAGCGGACTCCTGCGGCGTCCCGACGCCCGTGAACGCCGCGTCGAGCGGTCCGAGACCGGTGTCCCTCGGGCTGCCGACGCTGCGGGTCGGGCGCGCGGAACCGGCCACGTCGTCCTCCGTCGGGACGGCACCCATCTATCACCCCGACGACGACGAGCGGTGACGGGCGACCGACCGGCGCGTGTCCTCGCGATCGGGGGATCGACCGGGACCGGGAAGAGCGACCTGTCGCTCGCGCTCGCCGAACGGCTCGCCGCGCTGGGCGTGCCCGCGGAGATCATCAACGCCGACGCGATGCAGCTCTACCGGGGGATGGACATCGGCACGGCCAAGGTGACGCAGGAGGAGCGGCGCCGCTTCCCGCACCACCTCTTCGACGTCCTCGACGTGACCGAGGAGGCGTCGGTCGCGCGGTACCAGGAGGAGGTCCGCCGCCTCATTCGTGAAATCGGCGATCGCGGGGCGATCCCCCTCCTCGTGGGCGGATCCGGCCTCTACCTGTCGAGCGTCCTCTTCGATTTCTCCTTCCCCGGCACCGATCCGGGAATCCGGTCGCGACTCGAGGGGGAACTCGAGGAGATCGGCCCGGGAGCGCTCTACGCGCGCCTCGCCGCCGTCGATGCTGATGCGGCTCGACGCATCGGTTCGAGCAACGGTCGCCGCCTCGTGCGCGCGCTCGAGATCGCCGAGCTGACGGGAGATTCCGCAACCGGGCTGTTGCCCGACCAGTCGGCGCGGCCCGAATCGAGCACCATCATCCTGACGGTGCCGCGCGAACGGCTCGTGAGGCGCCTCGACGCTCGTGTCGAGTCGATGTGGCGGAACGGGCTCCTGGAAGAAGTGGAACGGCTGGACGCCGAGGGACTCCGTCGCGGGATCACGGCATCCCGGGCGATCGGATATGCGCAGGCCCTCGCCCAACTGGACGGTGCGATGACCGAGGAGGAGGCCGTCGCGGAAACGCAGCGACTGACGCGTCGTTACGCCCGCCGACAGGTCTCCTGGTTTCGGAGGTACGAGGGAGCGACGGTGCTCGAGGCCGAGGACCCCGCCCTTGTCGACATGGCGCTCGCCGCCGTCCGACCGCTCATCGACGGTGTCACGCAGCCCTAGGATTGAGGCCATGCCCACGACGATCGAGTTCACCAAGGGTCACGGGACGGGAAACGACTTCGTCCTCTATGCGGACCCGGATGGTGAAGCGACACTGACGCCCGCGCAGATCGCGGCGATCTGCGATCGGCACTTCGGTGTCGGTGCCGACGGCGTCATCCGGGCCATCCGGTCGCGGAGCCTTCCCGAGGGTGTCGCACTCCTCGCGGACGCGCCAGAGGCCGAGTGGTTCATGGACTACAGCAACGCCGACGGGTCCGTTGCGGAGATGTGCGGAAACGGCATCCGGGTCTTCGCGCGTTTCCTCGTCGACAACGGCCTCGCCTCGCTCGAGACCGGCGACACACTCACGATCGCGACGCGAGCGGGGGTCAAGGACGTGCAGCGCGGAGTCGACGGCTTCCAGGTCGATCTGGGTCGTTGGCGCCTCGACCGCAGCGACCCGCTCGTGCGCGTGAAGGACGTCGACGTCCCGCGTCCCGGCCTCGGCATCGACGTGGGCAATCCCCACGTCGTCGTCGCCCTCGCCGACGAGGACGAACTCACCTCCGCCGACCTGGCGTACGCTCCACAGCTCGACCCGACCCCCGCGGCCGGAGCGAACGTCGAACTCGTGGTCGCGCACGAGCCGCTCGTGCGCGAGGGCGTCGGCCGCATCAGGATGCGCGTGCACGAACGCGGTTCGGGAGAGACGCTCTCCTGCGGTACGGGCGTCGCGGCCGCGGCGCTCGCGATCCGGCATTGGGCGGGGCGGGGAGCGCCCGACCACTGGCGCGTCGACGTTCCGGGCGGCCGACTCGGCGTCCGCATGTTCGCAGCGGAGGACGGCGAACACGTCGCGCTGTCCGGTCCGGCAGAACTCGTCTACACGGGGACCCTCGACCTCGCGTAGTCGTCCGATCGGGCGTTCCGACGGGGGAGGAGCAGCTACTCCGACTCGGTCGACGCTCCGGGTCGGCGACGGACCTTCAGTACCCGGTAACCCTTTCCCGTGGCTGCCCGGAGGACGCTGAAGCCGTCCGGCAGGCTCGTGTCGAGCCACCGGTGGAGGCTGTCCGATCCGAGGTTGCGCTGAACGACCAGATAGCCGTCGGATCCGGGCTGCAGCCGGGGGACCCACCTTTCCAGGATCGCGTGGAGCTCGCTCTTCCCGACCCGGATGGGCGGGTTCGACCAAATCGTGCGGAAGCGGACCTCGTCGGGGACGTCGTCCGGCAGGACGGCACGCACGTTGCTCAGTCCGAGGGACTCGGCATTCCGGCGGACCAGTTCGAGCGCGCGCTCGTTGACATCGACGGCCCACACGGTCGCACGGGGCGACTCGATCGCCAGCGTCAGCGCGATCGGGCCCCAGCCGCAGCCGATGTCGAGGAAGTCCCCGCCGGGTGGCGGAGCGGGCACCTCGGACAGGAGAACCGCGGTGCCCACGTCGATGCGGTCGGGGCTGAAGATCCCGTTGCCGGTCTGCAGCTTCCGGGGTGCTCCCGCGAGCGTCACGGAGAGCGGGCGCAAGCCCATCTCACTATCCGGCGAGGGAGTGAAATAGTGGTCGCCAGGCATAGACGTACGGTACAGGAGAGCCAGAGAGTAGGGTTAACCGGATGAACGAGACCCCCGTGGACGCCACCGATGACGACGACGCCGTCGAGCGGGTGCTGGCGAACGCCGGGCGCCCCTCGGCCGGTTACTCCGTGTTCGGTTCAGGCCGCGCGCAGGCTCTGCAAGCGGACGAGACGACCGGCTTCGACAGTGGCGACGGCGAGCAGTTCGACCGCGAGGATCGGCAGGCGCTCCGCCGCGTCGGTGGTCTCTCGACGGAGCTCGAGGACGTCACCGAGGTCGAGTACCGACAGTTGCGCCTGGAGAACGTCGTCCTGATCGGCGTGTATTCGCAGGGCTCTCTTCAGGACGCGGAGAACTCGCTCCGTGAACTCGCGGCACTCGCGGAGACCGCCGGTGCCGTCGTCCTCGACGGCGTGCTCCAGCGGCGGCCCCATCCGGATCCCAGCACCTACTTCGGGCGCGGTAAGGCCGACGAGCTCCGTGCGATCGTCGCATCGCTCGGAGCCGACACCGTGATCGCCGATACCGAGCTCGCGCCGAGCCAGCGGCGAGCTCTCGAGGACGTCGTCAAGGTCAAGGTCATCGACCGCACGGCCGTGATCCTCGACATCTTCAGCCAGCACGCCAAGAGCCGCGAGGGCAAGGCGCAAGTCGAGCTCGCGCAACTCGAGTACCTGCTCCCACGGCTCCGCGGCTGGGGCGAGTCGATGTCGCGCCAGGCCGGTGGTCAGGTCGGCGGCGCAGGTGCCGGAATGGGATCCCGTGGACCGGGTGAGACGAAGATCGAACTCGACCGTCGTCGCATCAACACCCGCATGGCGAAGCTTCGGGCTCAGCTCAAGGGCTTCGCTCCAGCCCGCGAGGCGAAGCGAGCGAACCGCAAGCGCAACGAGGTGCCGAGCGTCGCGATCGCGGGCTACACCAACGCGGGCAAGTCGAGTCTCCTCAATCGCATCACTCGTGCCGGCGTCCTCGTCGAGAACGCTCTCTTCGCGACGCTCGACGCGACCGTGCGCCGTACGCGCACCGAGGACGGTCGCACCTACACGCTCGCCGACACCGTCGGGTTCGTGCGGAACCTCCCGCACCAGTTGGTCGAGGCGTTCCGGTCGACGCTCGAGGAGGTCGCGGACTCCGACGTCATCGTGCACGTCGTGGACGCCTCCCACCCGGACCCTGCGTCGCAGATCGCAACCGTCCGCGACGTCATCGGCGACGTCGGAGGTCGTGACATCACCGAGATCGTCGTCTTCAACAAGAGCGACCTCGTCTCGGAGGACGACCGACTGATCCTGCGCGGACTCGAACCGAGCGGCATCTTCGCGTCCGCCCGCACGGGCGAGGGCATCCAGGAGATCCTCGACCGGATCGCCGACGCCCTGCCGCGACCGAGCGTCATAATCGAGGCACTTGTCCCCTACGACCGCGGTGAGCTCATCTCGATGCTCCACCGTCGCGCTCAAGTGACCTCCATCGACTACACCGAGGAAGGCACGCGGGTCGAGGCGCTCGTGAGCGAGGAGATCGCCGCTCAGCTGGGCGACTTCGTGACGGCTCGACGGGCGAACACCGCCGACGAGGTCGCCGAGGTCTAACGGCCGGCGACCGCCGTCGTCAGACGGAGCGAAGGACGGCGACGACCTTGCCGAGGACCTCGGCCTGATCCCCGAGGATCGGCTCGAAGTTCGAGTTGCGGGGGAGGAGCCACGTGTGCCCGTCGCGCTGACGGAACACCTTCACCGTGGCCTCGCCGTCGAGCATGGCGGCGACGATGTCGCCGTTCTCCGCCGTGCGCTGCGCGCGGATGACGACCCAGTCGCCGTCGCAGATCGCGGCGTCGATCATCGAGTCGCCCGACACGTTGAGCATGAAGAGGTCGCCCTTGCCCACGAGCTGACGGGGCAGGGGGAACACCTCCTCGACGTGCTGCTCGGCGGTGATGGGGACGCCGGCCGCGATGCGCCCCACGAGCGGGACCATCGCGGCATCACCGACGGGAGTGGAGTTCTCGTAGTCGAGGGACTCCGACGCCGCCGACGGGAGTTCGATGAGGATCTCGAGTGCACGCGGGCGGTTGGGGTCGCGCCGGAGATATCCGGACAGTTCGAGCTGGTTGAGCTGATGGGTGACGCTCGAGAGCGAGGCGAGGCCGACGGCGTCACCGATCTCGCGCATGCTCGGCGGATAACCGCGCTGGCTGACGGAGCGCTGGATGACGTCCAGGATGGCGAGCTGCTTCTCGCTGAGGCTCTTGCGACGCCTCGTGCCCTTGCCACCGACGGCATTGTCCCCGACGACGGAGTCCGCCCTGCGGGTGCCCCTCGTGCCGCCCGTGTCGTCGCTCATCCTGCCCGCCGTTTCCGCCACGCGACCCAATGTCGGTGGCTCGTGATCTGCTGTCTCTCGACATCGAAACTGTATCCACGGTTCACCTCCCAGGCAAACGTCTGTTCGAGTGTGTCGCGGAATCGGTGGTGATATCGTCCGAACATCGCCTTGCGTGTTCGAACATTCGAAGATATATTCGGAACAGAGATTCGCTTCGAGGCCTCCCGGCCGAGGACTCGGAGCGGACTCGCTTCCTTCCGAAGCAGTACCTCCCACGCTCACCAGACCGGCGAGGTGCTTCACATCACGAGGAGAGCAACATGAGTGCAGTGATCCACATGCCGCGGATCGAATCGCCGCGGGCCTTCGCACGTGCGGCGGGTGCCGCGTCGGGTCGACGGACGGCGACGCCGTCGAGTAGACCGCGCCTCCGGATCACGCGTCGTGGTCGGCTCGTCCTCACGTCGCTCGTGGTGTCGCCCTTGATCGCTCTCGGGATCGTCGCCGGCGTGAACGCCACGTCCGCCATCGCCACGTCGGAGGGTGCCGGTTCGAGCGCGTCCGTCGTCGAGTTCGAGTACCTCACGATCAACGCCGGGGAATCCCTGTGGCAGGTCGCCGAGCGGATCGCACCCGCGTCCGATCCGCGTGACGTCATCGCGGAGATCGTCTCCCTCAACCAGCTGACGTCGTCCGCGGTCGAGCCGGGGCAGCGCCTCGCCATCCCGAGCGCCTATTCCGGCTCATAGCGGCGGCTCGTAGCTTCGACTCGTAAGAGCGGTACGGTCGACTGTGGTCGCTGAGGGGCCGTCGTGCGATGCGGACGGTTCTCGCGGGAACCCGGACGATCGGTAGGCTCGATAGGTGACCTCCCTCGACGACCTTCCCGTCCGCGCCGACCTGCGCGGCAAGTCTCCGTACGGCGCTCCGCAGAAGTCGGTGCCCGTCGCGTTGAACGTCAACGAGAACACGCATCAGATCCCCGAGGCGGTCGCGCACGACATCGTGCAGTCCCTGGCAGTTGCCGTCCTCGGAGCCAATCGCTACCCGGACCGGGAGTTCGCCGTTCTGCGCGACTCGCTCGCCGGTTACCTCAACCGCGGATTACCGGAGGAGCAAGCACTCACCGCATCGAACCTCTGGGCGGCCAACGGCTCGAACGAGGTCCTCCAGCAGGTGCTCCAGGCCTTCGGCGGGCCGGGGCGCTCCCTCCTCAGTTTCGATCCCACTTACTCCATGTACCCCTTGCTCGCCGATGGCACGGGTACTCGGTGGATCGGTGAATCGCGCGACGCGGACTTCGAGTTGTCTCCGGAGACGGCGGCGGTGGCGGTGAAGCGGCACGACCCCGATCTCGTCTTCCTGTGCTCGCCCAACAACCCGACGGGTACTCCGCTGTCGCTCGACACCGTCGAGGCGGTCTACGACGCGACTCGCGGAATCGTCGTCGTCGACGAGGCCTACGCGGAGTTCGCTCCGGACGGCACGCCGAGCGCGCTCACGCTGCTTCCCGGTCGAGAGCGGCTGCTCATCTCGCGGACGATGAGCAAGGCCTTCGCGTTCGCCGGTGTCCGCCTCGGTTACCTCGCGGCTGCCCCGGCCGTCACCGACGCGCTGCGGCTCGTGAGGCTGCCCTACCACCTGTCGGCTCTCACGCAAGCAGCGGCTGTTGCGGCACTCCGCCACAGCGAGGAGATGCTCGCGATGGTCGACGACATCCGGGGCCAGCGTGACCGCATCGTCACGCGGCTCGCCGAACTCGGCTACCGCCCCTACCGGACGGAGAGCAACTTCGTCCTCTTCGGGGGAGTGCGCGATCCGCACGCCGTCTTCGAGGCGTTGCTCGAGCAGGGCATCCTCGTGCGCGACCTCGCCATCGAGGGGTGCTTGCGCGTGTCGGCGGGCACGGAGGCCGAGACCACCGCGTTCCTCGATGCCCTCGCGGAACTAGACTCGACGGTATGAGTAGCGGCAACCGTGTCGCCCGCATCCAGCGGGAGACCTCCGAGTCCTCGATCGATCTCCGTCTCGACCTCGACGGTACCGGGGTGAGCGACATCCAGACGAGCGTCCCGTTCCTCGACCACATGCTCACGGCGTTCGCGAAGCACTCGCTGACGGACCTCACGATCCGGGCCTCCGGCGACGTCGAGATCGACGTGCACCACACCGTGGAAGACACCGGCATCGTGCTCGGTCAGGCCATCCGGGAGGCGCTCGGCTCGAAGGCCGGTATCTCGCGGTACGGCGACGCTCACGTTCCCCTCGACGAGGCGCTCGCCCGCGCGGTCGTCGACATCTCCGGACGACCGTACCTCGTGCACGACGGCGAGCCGGCCGGTTTCGAGATGCACCTGATCGGTGGGCACTTCACGGGATCGATGGTGCGTCACATCTTCGAGGCCATCACGATCCACGCGGCGCTCACCGTGCACCTCACGGTTTTGAGCGGCCGCGATCCGCACCACATCGCCGAAGCCGAGTTCAAGGCGTTCGCGCGCGCGTTCCGGCACGCCAAGGCACTCGACCCGCTCGTCGTCGGCGTGCCGTCGACGAAGGGAGCGCTGTGAGCATCCGTCGTCCTCAGGTCGTCGTCTTCGATTACGGGTCGGGCAACGTGCACTCCGCCGTGAAGGCGCTCGAGCGCGCGGGGGCCGACGTGGAACTCACCTCGGACCGGAAAGCCGCTCTCGAGGCCGACGGGCTCGTGGTCCCGGGCGTCGGAGCGTTTGCGGCAGTCATGGAGTCGCTCGAGGCCGCCAGGGGAGGCGAACTCGTCGACAAGCGACTCGCGGGAGGACGACCCGTGCTCGGCATCTGCGTCGGGATGCAGGTGCTCTTCGAGCGCGGCGTCGAGCGTGGCGTCGAGGCTGAAGGGCTCGGGGAGTGGCCGGGCACCGTGGAGGAGCTCCAGGCTCCCGTTCTGCCGCACATGGGGTGGAACACCGTGGAGCCCGACGCCGGGAGCATCCTGTTCGACGGCATCGAGGACGAGCGGTTCTACTTCGTGCACTCGTACGCGGCGTCCGACTGGTCGCTGCAGGTCGAGCCGCCGTTCCCGCAGCCCCGTCTCACGTGGGCGACCCACGGTGGGCGCTTCCTCGCCGCCGTCGAGAACGGGCCGCTCTCCGCGACACAGTTCCACCCCGAGAAGTCGGGTGAGGCCGGGATCCGTCTCCTGTCCAATTGGCTCACGTCGCTCGGTTCTGACTAGGATCGTGTGCGGCCGCGAGCGGTCGTCTCCAACCCGATCGAGGACACACAATGAGCGAGTTCAACCAGTCCCCTGACCTCGTGCTGCTTCCGGCCGTCGACATCGCCGGCGGCAAGGCCGTCCGTCTGACGCAGGGCGAGGCCGGCACAGAGACCAACTACGGCGACCCCGTCGACGCGGCGACCGACTGGGCCAAGCAGGGCGCGGAGTGGATCCACCTCGTCGACCTCGATGCGGCCTTCGGGCGCGGCAACAACGCCGCGGTGATCCGGCGCGTCATCAAGCAGGTCCGGGGCGTCAACGTCGAACTCTCCGGCGGCATCCGCGATGACGCGTCTCTCGAAGCCGCGCTCGCGAGCGGTGCGAAGCGCATCAACCTCGGCACCGCGGCCCTCGAGAACCCCGAATGGGCCGCCAACGTCATCGGTCAGTACGGCGAGGCCGTCGCCGTCGGGCTCGACGTCCGCGGCACGACGCTCGCGGCGCGCGGCTGGACGCAGGAGGGCGGCGACCTCTGGACCGTCCTCGACCGCCTCGAGCAGGCCGGTTGCGCTCGCTACGTCGTCACCGACGTCACGAAGGACGGCACCTTGCGCGGCCCCAACATCGAGCTGCTGGAGCAGGTGCTGAGCCGCACCGACCGACCCGTCATCGCGTCGGGCGGCATCTCGAGCCTCGACGACATCGCCGCACTGCGGGGTCTCGTCCCACAGGGACTCGAAGGGGCGATCGTCGGCAAGGCTCTGTACGCCGGTGCCTTCACGCTCGCCGAGGCACTGGATGTCGCCGGAGACTGATCCTGCGGACTCCGCAGGTCGCCCCTGGGCGAACCGGTCTTTCGGCCACCACGACACGGCGCACGCGAATGACGACGGCTCGGCGCCGCCCGAACTCCTCGACGTCCTGACCCGCTTCCACGCCGGCTCGGCGACCCAGCGAGACGTCGTCGAGGTGTTCCGCTCCGCTCGCTTCCTCATCCCGCTCGTCGCGGAGGCCGGAGGAGTGGAGGAGAACGCCGACGGTCTACGCGTGGAGAAGACGCAGGAACTGTCGATCGTCTCGGTCGCCGGCCCCGACGGCCGGGCCGTCCTCCCGGTGTTCTCGTCCGTCGCGGCCATGGCGTCGTGGAACGCGACAGCACGGCCCGTCCCCGCCGACGGCACGCGTGTGGCGCTGGCCGCCGCGTCCGAGAACACCGAACTCGTCGTCGTCGATCCGGGCAGTGAGACCGAATTCGTGCTCCGTCGGCCGGCCCTCTGGTCTGTCGCCCGCGCCGAGAGCTGGACCGCGGCTCCCGACGATCCCGAGGTGTACGCGGCGTTCGACGCCTCGATCTCCACCGAACTCGGGGTCATCGCCGTGAGCGTCCGCCACGGCGACCCGGACGCGCGCTTGCGTGGGCCCGAGGTGCAGGTCGTGCTCGAACTCGTTTCCGGTCTGACGCGCACGGAGCTCGATCAGATCCTCGAGCGCCTCGCGCGCCGCTGGGCGGCGGACGAGGTCATCGCGACGCGCGTCGACTCGCTCGCGGTGAAGCTCACAGCCTCGGAGTGAGGCCGACCCGTCGAGCGGTCAGCTGACCGGACCCGTCCACTTCTCGCCCGGCCCCTGGCCGATCGCGTCGGGGACCGTCGACGCCTCGCGGAACGCGAGTTGCAGCGAGCGGAGGCCGTCGCGCAGGCTGCGCGCGTGCATGTCGCTGACCTCGGGGGCCGCCGCCGTGATGAGTCCGGCAAGGGCGTTGATGAGCTTGCGTGCCTCGTCGAGATCCTGTTGGGTCTCCGGGTCGTCGGCGAGACCGCATTTGACCGCCGCGGCGCTCATGAGGTGGACGGCCGTGGTGGTGATGACCTCGACGGCCGCGACGTCCGCGATGTCGCGCGTGACGTCGGCGACCGTGGCGTCCGACGCGTCGTCCTCGAAACGGATGGATCCGGACTCGCTGTTGCTCACTGCATTCCTCTGTTAGACTGCTTCGGGCTCCGGGACATCTGTCCCGGTACGAAAGTGGATGAACTCCCACCCGCGCTTGACCGATAACAGGTTACCGGGTCGTTGCACTCCGCCGGACGCCGGCTCCTTCGGGAATCGGATGTCCGGTCGACAACCAGCCTGTGGACCGTGGTGCTCTGCATCACGGGAAGCGGTGTCGTTGGTTCCGGGTGCGGTGCCGAGTACGACGTGTCGTGCTCGGGTGTGTGCTTTTCTCCTTTCGCCTCGCCGGACGACCGTTCCGCGAGTGGCCGGAAGTCTCTAGAAGAGGAGCCACGCATCAGCGATCCCCGTACCAATGACCGTATCCGCGTCCCCGAAGTCCGCCTCGTCGGTCCGAGTGGAGAGCAGGTGGGCGTCGTGAAGATCGAGGTGGCCCTGCGTCTCGCGCAGGAAGCCGACCTGGATCTCGTCGAGGTCGCACCCAACTCGAAGCCGCCTGTGGCCAAGATCATGGATTACGGCAAGTTCAAGTACGAGGCTGCGCAGAAGGCCAAGGAGGCCCGGCGCAACCAGGCGAACACGATCCTCAAGGAGGTTCGTTTCCGCCTCAAGATCGACGGACACGACTACGAGACCAAGCGCAAGCGCGCCGAGGGATTCCTCCAGGCCGGCGACAAGGTCAAAGCGATGATCCTGTTCCGTGGACGCGAGCAGTCGCGCCCGGAGCTCGGTGTGCGTCTGCTTCAGAAGTTTGCGGAGGACGTTGCCGAATACGGCACCGTCGAGTCCACCCCGACGATCGACGGACGAAACATGGTCATGATCATCGGTCCGCTCAAGAACAAGTCCGAGGCCAAAGCAGAGGCCAACGCACAACGCGCCGCGAACAAGGCGGCTAAGCAGGAGGAAAAGAATGCCTAAGCAGAAGACGCACTCCGGTGCCAAGAAGCGATTCAAGGTCACCGGCAGCGGCAAGATCATGAAGCAGCAGGCGGGCATGCGCCACAACCTCGAGGTCAAGTCGGGCAAGCGCAAGCGCAGCCTGAACCGTGACGAGGTCGTCGCCCCTCAGGACCGCAAGGTCATCAAGAAGCTCCTCGGCATCTGATCCGCCGACCACGAACGCAAGGAAGACTTAAGAAATGGCAAGAGTAAAGAGGGCCGTCAACGCCCACAAGAAGCGTCGCGTCATCCTCGAGCGCGCTGAGGGCTACCGCGGCCAGCGTTCGCGCCTGTACCGCAAGGCCAAGGAGCAGGTCACCCACTCCCTGACCTACTCGTACCGCGACCGCCGTGCCCGTAAGGGTGACTTCCGCCGCCTGTGGATCCAGCGCATCAATGCTGCGTCCCGCGCCAACGGCCTCACGTACAACCGCCTCATCCAGGGTCTCGGCCTCGCCGGCATCGAGGTCGACCGTCGCATCCTCGCCGAACTCGCCGTGAACGAGCCCGCCACGTTCGCCGCTCTCGTGAAGAGCGCGAAGGCTGCCCTGCCCGCCGACACGTCGGCCCCGAAGGGCGAGAACGCCGCGTAATCGCGTCGACTGCATCATGACCGGACCGGTCGGGGGATTCCCCGGCCGGTCCGTCGTTTCGTCGGGGACGCGACGAGTCGCCGCCCTAGACTGGCGAGGTGATCGACAACCCGCGTTCGCCCCGTGTTCGAGCCGTCGCGAAACTGGCGAAGCGCTCCGCTCGCCAGGAGAGCGGTCTCTTCCTCCTCGAGGGACCGCAGGCCCTCGGTGAAGCGCTGACGTGGAAGCCGGACCTCGTCCTCGAGTTCTTCGCCACGCCGACTGCTCTCGAACGCTACCCGACGGTCGCGACGGCCGCGGCCGAGGAGGGCCTCGAGGTGGAGTTCGTCACCGAGGACGTGCTCGCGGCTCTCGCCGATACGGTGACTCCGCAAGGCGTCGTCGCGGTCTGCAAGCAGTTCCCCACCGCACTGAAGGACGTGTTCGCGGAACCTCCACGCCTGATCGCCGTGCTCGAAGAGGTGCGCGACCCGGGCAATCTCGGCACCATCATTCGAGCAGCCGACTCCGCCGGTGCCGACGCCGTCATCCTGACCGGTCGCTCCGTCGACCTCTACAACCCGAAGGTCGTCCGGTCGACCACGGGTTCGCTCTTCCACCTCCCCGTCGCGGTGGACGCCGACCTCGCCGACGTCGTCGGCCGTTCGCGTGCAGCCGGGATGCGAGTTCTCGCCGCCGATGTGAAGGGGGAGAGCCTCCTCGATGTGCGGCGCGACGGCGTGCTCGGGGAGCCGACCGCGTGGGTGTTCGGCAACGAGGCGCGTGGCCTCGAGGACGAGATGCTCGGTCTCGCCGATCGTGCCGTGACGGTGCCGATCTTCGGTCACGCCGAGTCGATGAACCTCGCGACCGCAGCGTCCGTCTGCCTCTACGAGAGCGCGTTCGCCCAGCGCTCCTGACCGTCGCCCACAGGCCCATCATGACGTCACGAATGGGTAACGGTGACTCCCCGCAATGCGGAGGTAACACACGCTCACATACCGTGGAGGCATGGAGCAGCGATACATGCCGGAGACGACGTCCATTCCGACGGCGAAACTCGGTGAACCCCTCGTCGTCATCGAGGGCGTCAACAAGCACTACGGCGAGCTCCACGTCCTGAAGGACATCACGACGACCGTCACCCGCGGCGAGGTCGTCGTCGTGATCGGGCCGAGCGGGTCGGGCAAGTCAACGTTGTGCCGCGCGATCAACCGTCTCGAGACGATCGACTCCGGGTCGATCACGATCGACGGCAAGAAGCTCCCGGAGGAGGGGGCCGCTCTCGCGACCCTGCGGGCCGACGTCGGAATGGTGTTCCAGTCGTTCAACCTCTTCGCCCACAAGACGGTTCTCGAGAACGTCACCCTCGCGCCCATCAAGGTCAAGAAGATGTCGAAGAAGGATGCGACGGACCGCGCGATGGCTCTCCTCGAGCGCGTCGGTGTCGCGAACCAGGCGAACAAGATGCCGGCCCAGCTCTCGGGCGGTCAGCAGCAGCGTGTCGCGATCGCCCGGTCGCTCGCGATGAGCCCCAAGCTCATCCTCATGGACGAGCCCACGAGTGCGCTCGACCCGGAGATGATCAACGAGGTCCTCGATGTCATGGTCGGTCTTGCGAAAGAGGGGATGACGATGATCGTCGTGACCCACGAGATGGGATTCGCGCGGAAGGCGGCCGACCGGGTGCTCTTCATGGCCGATGGCCAACTCGTCGAGCAGGCGAAGCCCGAGGAGTTCTTCTCGAATCCCACGTCCGAGCGCGCCCAGGACTTCCTTTCGAAGATCCTCAATCACTGACGGGCGAGGCATCCGCCTCGCTCGGGTGATCCCCACAGCCTCATCGCTTCGGCGACAGGGAAACACAGCAGCAGTACAACCAAGAAGAGGGATATCTCATGATGCGCAAGAAGCTCTCCCTGGTGGCCCTCGCGGCCGCCAGCGCGTTCGCGCTCGCCGCGTGCGGCGGTTCGAGTGATTCGGCCAACCCGGGAACCGAGGTGGAGGAATCGCCCGAGTTCGCTGAAGGAAGCACCATGGCCGAGCTCGCCGAGGCCGGCTCCATCACGATCGGCACGAAGTTCGACCAGCCCCTGTTCGGTCTCGTCGGCCCCGACGGCACGCCCGTCGGCTTCGACGTCGAGATCGGCAAGATCATCGCCGCGAAGCTCGGTATCGCGGCAGAGGACATCGAGTGGACCGAGACGGTCTCGGCCAACCGTGAGCCGTTCATCGAGAACGGTCAGGTCGACATCGTCATCGCGACGTACACGATCAACGACGAGCGCAAGGAAGTCATCTCCTTCGCAGGCCCCTACTACGAGGCCGGTCAGTCCATCCTCACTCTCGAGGACAACGAGGACATCGAGAGCGAGGACGACCTCGTCGGTCAGCCCGTCTGCTCCGTCTCCGGGTCGACCCCTGCCGACAATCTCGCCGAACTCGGAGCAGAGGTCGTCCTGACCGACACGTACGCAAACTGCCTCGAGCCGCTGCGCACGGGCCAGGTCGTCGCGGTCAGCACCGACAACGTCATCCTCGCGGGCCTCGCTGCCCAGAACGAGGGCGAGTTCAAGGTCGTCGGCGAACCGTTCACGCAGGAGCCCTACGGCATCGGCCTCGCGAAGGACGACACCGAGTTCCGCAACTGGATCAACGACGTCCTCGAGGAGTCCTACGAGGACGGCTCGTACGAGCAGGCATGGGAAGACACGGCCGGCGCCGTGCTCCCGTACGTCGAGCCGCCGACAGTCAACCGCTACGAGGACTGACCCCGTGACGAGCGGTCCCTCGCGCACGACATGTGCGAGGGACCGCTCGCCCGCTCCCGCTCCACCAGAGAGGCCTCGCCCGTGCAGGTGATCTTCGACAACCTCCCCACCTTCTGGGGCGGGTTCCTCATGACCCTTCAACTCACCGTCGTCGGTGGGTTCTTCGCGACCGTGATCGGCTCGATCATCGCCGTGTTCCGGATCTCCCCGGTCGCGTCGCTCCGCGGTTTCGCCACCGTGTACACCGAGATCGTGCGATGCACGCCGCTCACTCTCGTGTTCTTCTTCTGCGCCGTGGTGCTTCCGATCCTCGGGGTCGACTTCCCCTACCTGACGTTCGCGTTCATCGCCCTGTCCGTCTACACGTCGCCCTTCGTCGCCGAGGCGCTCCGCTCCGGCATCAACGGGGTCGCGATCGGACAGGCCGAGGCCGCACGGAGCCTCGGGCTCGGATTCGGTCAGACCGTCGGACTCGTCGTCTTCCCGCAAGCCATCCGCATGACGATCCCGCCGCTCATCAACGTGTTCATCGCATTGACGAAGAACACCTCGATCGCGGGCGCGTTCTTCGTTCCCGAGCTCTTCGCTGCGGGCCGCGCCCTCGTCAACCAGAACGGGAACGCGGTCATCGCGCTCCTCCTCGGCGTCGCTTTCTTCTACCTCGTCATCACGGTGCCGCTCGGCCAGATCGCCGCGCACCTCGAGCGAAAGGTCGCGGTGACGCGATGAGCGGCTCAGCAATCCTCTTCGACGCCCCGGGTCCCAAGGCCCGGCGCCTCTCCCGAATCCTCTCGGTCGTCGGGATCGTGCTCATCGCCGCCGGGCTCGCCTGGGTCGTCATGACACTCGCAGCCCCTCGCCAGACGTCAGGCGGCCTCGAACTCCCCGGGATGTTCGACGAGTCCCGCTGGGACATCTTCGCCGAACCCATCGTCTGGCGATCGATCGGTGAAGCGACCGTCCGCACGCTGCAGGCGTTCGCGTTCGGAGCCGTCGGAGCGCTCATCCTCGGAGTGGTCCTCTCGATCCTGCGCACGGCGGCCAACACGTGGGTCCGAATTCCGGCGACCGTCCTCATCGAGTTCTTCCGCGGCATGCCCGTGCTGCTCATGATGCTCTTCATCCTCCTCGTCTTCTCGACGGGGGCCCTCTGGGCGGTGGTCGCCGCGCTCGTCGTGTACAACGGGACGCTCATCGCCGAGGCGCTCCGCGCCGGCATCGAGTCGCTCCCCAAGGGGCAGCGGGAGGCCGGCCTGAGTCTGGGGCTCACGCCGCTGCGCACACGGCTGCTCATCGAGTTCCCGCAGGCGTTCCGGCAGATGCTCCCCATCATCGTCGCCCAGCTCGTCGTTCTCCTGAAGGACAGCTCCCTCGGCTACATCGTCGGTTATCCCGAGCTGCTCCGCACGACGACGAACTACCTCGCGAACTTCTACGGCAATCGCTACATGTTCTCGCTGTTCTTCGTGGCCCTCGCGATCTACCTCACCATCAACCTCCTCCTGTCGTGGTTCGCCCGGTGGCTTTCGCGTCGGACAGGTTCGGGTTCGCGGCGGCTCGGTGCGGCTGGTCCTGCCGGCGCGGGAGGAGCTCCCCTCGGCGCAGGCGAGGACACGGCCTCCGCTGCTGCGTCGTCGAACCTCTGACGCCGACGGCCCGACGATGACTCACTAGACTGGGTGATCGTGTCCGAACCCACTCCCATCACGGAAGAAGCGGTCTCCGCCGCGGTCGACGCGGCCCTCGCCGCCGTCGCGAGCGCGACCGATTCCGCAACGCTCAAGCAGGTCCGCGCCGAGCACACGGGGGAGCGCTCGACGCTCGCCCGCTTGAACGGTGAACTGCGCAATGTCGCCCCCGAGCTGAAGGCGCCGCTCGGCAAGCTCGTCGGCCAGGCGCGGGGTCGCGTGAACCAGGCGTTCTCGGCGCGGGAGCAGGAGCTCGTCCTCGAGGAGGAGAACGCCCGCCTCGCCGCAGAGACCGTCGACGTGACCGCCGTCGCCACCGCCTACCGCCCCGGCGCGCGCCACCCGCTCACGCTCCTGCAGGAGCGTGTCTCCGACGTCTTCGTCGGCATGGGGTGGGAGATCGCGGAGGGTCCCGAGGTCGAGAGCGAGTGGTTCAACTTCGACGCCCTCAACTTCGACGCGGACCACCCCGCACGGGCGATGCAGGACACGTTCTTCATCGACCCCGTCGACTCGCACCTCGTCCTGCGCACGCACACGTCGCCCGTGCAGATCCGGGCGCTCCTCGAGCGCGAGCTGCCCGTCTACGTGCTCGCGCCCGGACGGACCTACCGCACCGACGAGCTCGACGCGACGCACACCCCCGTTTTCAGTCAATTCGAGGGTCTCGCGGTCGACAAGGGCCTGACGATGGCGCACTTGCGCGGAACGCTCGAGCACGCCGCGCGCACGCTCTTCGGTGACGAGGCGAAGATCCGTCTGCGGCCGAGCTACTTCCCCTTCACCGAGCCGAGTGCTGAACTCGACCTCTGGCACCCGACGTTCTCGGGCGGTGCGCGCTGGATCGAGTGGGGCGGGTGCGGCATGGTGCACCCGAACCTGCTGCGCGCGGCGGGCATCGACCCGGAGGTCTACTCCGGCTTCGCGTTCGGAATGGGCCTCGAGCGCACGCTCATGTTCCGTTCGGACGTGCAGGACATGCGCGACATGGTCGAGGGCGACATCCGCTTCTCGCAGCAGTTCGGGATGGTGGTGTGACGATGAGGATTCCGCTCAGTTGGCTCGCGGAGTTCGTCGAGCTCGCGCCCGGCACGACGCCGGAGGACGTGCACGCCGCGCTCGTCCGCGTCGGTCTCGAGGAGGAGGACATCCACCGCGTCGAGCTCTCCGGACCGATCGTGGTCGGCGAGGTCCTCGACTTCGTCGAGGAGCCGCAGAAGAACGGCAAGACCATTCGCTGGTGCCAGGTCCGCGTCGCGCCCGAGGGCGAGACGGCGGCCGACGGCGGCGAGAGCGTGCACGGCATCGTGTGCGGCGCCGGCAACTTCCTCGTCGGCGACAAAGTCGTCGTGACGCTCCCGGGCGCCGTGCTCCCCGGTCCGTTCCCCATCGCGGCTCGTAAGACCTACGGTCACGTCTCCGACGGCATGATCGCGTCGTCCCGCGAGCTGGGTCTCGGCGACGAGCACGATGGCATCCTCCGACTCGTCGAGCTCGGACTCGGCGATGCCGAGGTCGGGAGCGACGCGATCGCGCTCCTCGGGCTCGACGACTCGGCCGTCGAGATCAACGTGACGCCCGATCGCGGCTACGCCTTCTCCATCCGTGGCGTCGCGCGCGAGTACGCCCACGCGACGGGTGCAGCCTTCACCGATCCCGCTGAGGCGTTCTCGCGCCCGCCGGCACGGGAGGGCGGCTACCCGGTCTCGATCCAGGACTCCGCGCCCATCCGTGGTCGCGCCGGTGCGAGCGTCTTCGTCGCGCGCACCGTGCGCGGGGTCGACGTGTCGAAGCCGACCCCGATGTGGATGTCGTCGCGGTTGCGCCTCGCGGGCATCCGGTCGATCTCCCTGCCCGTCGACATCACGAACTATGTGATGCTCGAGCTCGGTCAGCCGATCCACGGCTACGATCTCGGCGCGCTCCGCGGCGGCATCGTCGTCCGTCGGGCTGCACCGGGGGAACACCTCACGACGCTCGACGGGCAGAACCGTGCCCTCGATCCCGAGGATCTGCTCATCACCGACGACAGCGGCCCCATCGGGCTCGCGGGTGTCATGGGCGGGGCGAGCACGGAGATCGGCTCGACGACGACGGACGTGCTCATCGAGGCTGCGCGCTTCGATCCGGTCTCGATCGCTCGCACGGCTCGTCGGCACAAGCTGCCGAGCGAGGCGTCCAAGCGTTTCGAGCGGGGCGTGGATCCCAACGTCGCCTCGAACGCGGCCGATCGCGTCGCCGAGCTCCTCGTCGAGCTCGCCGGCGGCCGTGTCGACGAGGAGACCACGGCCATCGACGACGCCGAGCAGCCCTCGAGCATCTCGCTGCCCGATGGCTACGTCTCCCGCATCGTCGGCTTCGAGGCCGAACGCGATGAGACGATCGCCGCTCTGCGCGAGATCGGGTGCACGGTCGATCACTCCGAGCCGGACCTCTCCGTCGTGGCGCCCTCGTGGCGCCCCGATATCACCGAGCGTGCCGACCTCGCCGAGGAGGTCGCCCGGATCCTCGGCTACGACCGTATCCCCGCGGTCCTTCCCGTCGCTCCGCCCGGACGCGGCCTCACGCCGGCCCAAGTGATCCGGCGACGGGTCGCCGACGCGCTGGCCGCCTGGGGGGCCACGGAAGTCCTCGCCTACCCGTTCGTCGCTGCGGAGCAGAATGCGCTCTTCGGCGCGCCGGACGGTGACACGCCCGAGTCCGTGCGCGTCGCCAATCCCCTCGACGCAACCGTGCCGTTCCTGCGGACCTCTCTGCTGCCCGGCCTTCTCGCCGTCGCGAGCCGCAACACTTCGCGTGGGCTCACCGACCTCACCGTCTTCGAAGCGGGGACCGTCTTCCGTCCCGCACGCGGTCGGTCGTACGGTCAGCGTGTCCTGCCGTCGGCCGTGGGGCGTCCGAGCGCCGAGGAGCTCGCGAAACTGCAGGACGGAATTCCGCCGCAGCCGCGACACGTCGGTGTCGTCTCGCTCGGGAACCGCCTCCCGAAGCGCGCGGGGGAGCCAGCGGTTCCGGCCGGTCTGGCTGACGTCCTGGCCGCCGTCCAGGTGATCGCACTCGCGACCGGGGTGCGGATCGATGTCGCGCAGGGCCGCCACCACGCGTTCCACCCCGGACGCACAGCGGTCCTCAGCGTCGGTGGTGCGTTGACCGGCTACGCAGGAGAGCTTTTGCCGGCTGTTGCGCTCGACGCCGACCTGCCGCGCACGGTCGCCGCGCTCGAGCTCGACCTCGACGCCGTCATCGCAGCGGCGCCGACGACGATCGATGCGTCTCCGATCGCCGTCATGCCGGCGGCGACCCAGGATCTGTCGCTCGTGGTCGAGCAGCGCGTCGCGGCGGCTGCCGTGCTCGCCGCCGTGAGGGAAGGCGCCGGGGACCTGCTCGAGGACATCCGCCTCGTCGACGACTACCGGGGTGCGGGACTCGAGGAGGGGACGAAGAGCCTCACGTTCGCTCTGCGGTTCCGGTCGAACGATCACACCCTGACAGCGGCCGAGGCGAGCGAGGCGAAGCTCGCCGGAGCGGCGCTCGCGGGGAGTCGGTTCGGCGCGACGATCCGCGAGTAAGCCGTCGGAACGACGAGTGAGGGCGTGAGCGCAGCTGCGGTCACGCCCTCACTCGTCCTCTCAGCGGATGAGCGGGTCCGGCACCGCGAACACCGAGGGCGCCAGATACGCGTCGAGGGCGCCAGGTGTACCTGGCGCCCTCGTGCGGGTGTAGCTCTGTGGGTTAGTCGCGGAAGGACTCGATCGAGGCGCCCAGGGAGATGAGGCGCTCCTGGAGCTGCTCGTAACCGCGCGCGATGATGTCGACGTTGCGGAGCACGCTCGTGCCCTTCGCCGCGAGCATCGCGAGCAGGATGACGACCGCGGGGCGCAGCGCCGGGGGGCAGCTGACCTCGGCACCCGACCAGTGCGTCGGGCCCGTGATGTCGAGACGGTGCGGGTCGCGCAGCTTGACGTTGGCCCCGAGTCGCGTGAGGTCGGTGAGGTGGATCGCCCGGCCCTCGTACACCCAGTCGTGGATGAGCGTCTCACCCGTCGCGCACGCCGCGATCACGGCGAAGAAGGGCAGGTTGTCGATGTTGAGACCCGGGAACGGCATCGGGTGGATCTTGTCGATCGGCGCGCGCAGCTCCGACGGGTGGACCGTCACGTCGACGAGGCGGGTGCGCTCGTTCTTCGCGAGATACTCCGGCGTGATGGTGTACTTCAGGCCCATCTCGCTGAGGGTCGCGAGCTCGATCTCCATGAACTCGATCGGGACACGCGTGACCGTGATCTCGGAGTTCGTGACGATGCCGGCGGTGAGCAGGCTCATCGCCTCCACCGGGTCCTCGCCCGGCCAGTAATCGACGTCGGCCTCGACGCGCGACTTGCCCGTGATGCGGAGGGTCGTCGAGCCGATGCCCTCGACCTCGATGCCGAGGAGCTGCAGGTAGAAGCAGAGATCCTGGACCATGTAGTTGGGGCTCGCGTTGCGGATGACCGTGACGCCGTCGCGCACGGCGGCCGCCATGATCGCGTTCTCCGTGACGGTGTCGCCGCGCTCCGTGAGGATCACGGTGATCTGCTCGCCGGACTTCGGGGAGACGGTCGCGTGATACCAGCCGGCACCGGCCTCGACCTCGAGACCGAACGGTCGCAGGGCGATGAGGTGAGGCTCGACCGTGCGGGTGCCGAGGTCACATCCGCCCGCGTAGGGGAGCTCGAACTGGGTGAAGCGACCGAGGAGCGGGCCGAGGAACATCAGCACGCTGCGCGTGCGGCGGCCGGCCTCCTCGTCGATCGCGTCGAGCTTGAGCGTCTCGGGGACCTTGATCTCGACGTCGTTGCCGTCGGCCGACCACGTGACCTGGACGCCGAGGCTCCGCAGCACGTCGATGATGCGGTCGACCTCGACGATGCGCGCGACACGGTGGAGTCGCGTCGTTCCGCGGTTCATGAGCGCGGCGCACAAGAGGGCGACGGCGCCGTTCTTGCTCGACTTGACCTCGATGCTGCCGTGGAGCTTCGCTCCGCCCTGCACCCGCAGGTGCGAGTTCTTGCGCGAGTCACCGAAGGTGACGATCTCACTGTCGAGGGCTGCGCTGATACGGCTGAGCAGGTCGAGGCTCATGTTCTGGCCGCCCTGCTCGATGCGGTTGATCGCGCTCTGGCTCGTGCCGACGCGCTCCGCGAGCTGGGACTGTGTGAGTCCCTTGCCCTGGCGGGCGCCGCGGATGAGGGCTCCGACTTCACGGAGAGGGGCTGCGGCGGTGGGGAGGGTGTCTACGTCTGTCACGTGCTTCAGCGTATCTCACATGTGAGATTATTGCCGCACGATTCGACGCCAAAGGTCCGTCGGCGTGTCGCTGAGGGGTCGAAAGCGACGCGCTGTGACGTCTGGGGGGCCCCACGCGGCCGGCGTCCTCTCTCTCGTCGGCCGCGGGTGAGAACGGGTTCACTCCGCAGGGTGGATGACCGTGATGCCCGTCGACGGCATCGTGTCCGTACGCGGGAGGAGCGTCGCCCCCTCCTCGAGGCCGACGCTGCCCGTCACGAGGTCCTGGGGGCGAAGCGTGCCGTCGGCGACGAGCGCGAGCATGTCGGCGTAGTCGCGTGCGGCCATGCCGTGGCTCCCCAGGACCGAGAGCTCGAACGTGATCACCCGGTCGAGGGGGAGGCGTGGCAGCTCCTCCGCCGCGAGGAGGCCGATCTGGACGTGCCGGCCGTGGCGCCGGAGCGACAGGATGCCGCTCGTGCTCGTCTCCGCCGAACCGACGGCGTCGATGGACACGTGTGCTCCTCCTGAGGTGAGGTCGACGATCGTCTCTGCGACATCGGGAGCGGCCTCGAGCACGGCGTCGGCGCCGAGCCCCGTCGCGAGCCGGAGTGCCGCGGGGCTGCGGTCCACGACGACGACCCGAGCCCCGAGCGAGCGGGCGATCATGACGGCGCTGAGACCGACGCCGCCGGCTCCGAACACCGCGACCCACTCGCCGGGCCGCACGTCCGCCCGGGAGCGGACGGCGCGGAAGGCCGTCGCGAAGCGGCAGCCGAGGCTCGCCGCCGCGTCGTCCGACAGGGCGTCAGGTACCGCGACGAGGTTCGCGTCGGCGGCGTGCACCGCGACGAACTCCGCGTGCGAGCCCCACCCTGTGAAGCCGGGCTGCGTCTGGTCCGGGCAGATCTGAGCGTCGCCCTGTTCGCACCACTCGCACACCCCGCAGCCGCACACGAAGGGAGCGGTCACGCGATCGCCGATCGCCCAGCGCGACACCCCGGCGCCCACGGCCGTGATCGTCCCCACGAACTCGTGACCCGGCACGTTCGGGAGGGTCACCATGTCGTCGCCGTGGGCCCAGGAGTGCCAGTCACTGCGGCACACGCCCGACGCGCCCACCCGGAGGACGACACCGCCGTCCGGCACGGTCGGCTCGGGGACGTCGCGCACCTCGACAGGGCCGCCGAATGCGTCGTAGACGATGGCCCTCATGACAGGGCTCCCGCGGTCGTGGTGCTGCCTGTGGCGGCGATGAGGGGGACGGATCCGTGCGTCATGAGGTGCTCCGATGTCGGCGGGTGGTGGTGCGGTCGGGGGCGCGCCGAACGGCTCGGCACGCGAGGTGGACGGCGAGCCTGACCTCGGCGTCCGACAGGTCGAGTCCCAAGATCTCCTGAGATCGCGCGATGCGCGTGGAGACGGTGTTGCGGTGGAGACCCATCGCCTCGGCCGTCGCCGCGATGCCCGACTCGTGGTCGAGGTAGGCCGTCAGGGTGTCGAGCAGGTCTGGCGGACCGTCGAGGAGGGGGCCGAGGAGGGAGGCCGCGGCGGGGATGAAGGTGTCGTTCTCGGTCCAGGACAGCAGGAGCTGTTCGAGGCCGAGCGTGTCGATGCGCACGAACCACCCGGCAGACGACCGCGTCGCCGCGATGCGCGCGGCGTCCGTCGCGCCGTCGATCGAGGCGACGAGTCCCGGCGAACCGCTGTGGAGTGCCCCGACACCGGTCGCGACGTTGAAGGCCCGTCGCGTGGACGCGTGCACCACTCGGAGCGACGCTACGAGGTCCTCGACGACGCCGGGCGGAGGCGGCGACGTGAAGCTCGCCCAGCCGGTGATGCCTCGACCGCTCGTGGCAACGTGGAAACGCCCGGGGAGGGCGGCGAGCTCGCGGGTGACGAACCGCAGCAGCTGGAAGGTGTCGACGCGGGTCCGACCGATGATGCGGAAGGCGACATGGAAGCCCGTCGTACGCCAGCCCCGATCGAACATGCGCTGCTCGAGCTCGGCGTCGCGACCGTCGCGTTGCTCGACGAAGTCGCGCAAGAGCCCGGAGGCGCCTGCGGCGTCGTTCACATCAGCGACTTCGTCGATGAGGATGCGGGCGGCGACGGCCGGCATGGCCACCTCGGCGGCGACGGCGAGGGCGCCGAGCTGCGCCGCGTTGAGCCCGTCGCCGAAGAACGCGAGCCGGAGTCCGGCCCTGCTCGGGCTGTCGACGAGCACGGACGAGGCGGCGCCCTCCTCGACCGATACGGTGTCGAGCCACGGCCCGAAGTCGATCGCGTCGTGCACTGCCCTGGGGAGCGTCCCGCCGGCCTGGAGGATCACGCGCTCCGCATCGACCAGCGCGATGCCGTGCCCGACGCTCGCCGAGAGATGGCGGAGGAGATCGGCGAGGCCCGTCGCGTGATACTCGATCGACTGCGCGACGTGCCTGACGTAGCCGAGGGTCAGGGCGTCACGGCCCTCGAGCAGTTCCCAGCAGGCCTTCGCGAGCCGAATGGGGTCGTCGGTCTCGAGGAGGACGACGCCCAGCCGCTCGGCGAGGTACCGGCCTCCTGCCCTGAGTGCGTCGGCGCCGGGGAGCGCGATCGCGCGGTAGCCGAGGTCCCGCGCTCGCCGGATGAGCGCGTCCTGCTGCCAGCTCGCCGGCGGCCACGACGTCGTGAGGATCGCGAGCGCGCTGGCCACCGAGCGGGAGAGATCCGCCACCGACTCCTCGACGTCGACGCGCGTCCAGGGCGCGGCCGACGACCCGGCGACGACGCGGACGCCGCCACTGCCGGGGTGCGCGAGCAGAGCGTCGAGATCGAGTTCCGACGTCACGGCGTCCCGCCCATCCCGGGCAGCCCGTCCGATCCGCACGGCCCGTCCAACCCGGACAGGCCGTACGCCGCCGGCGACACCGTCGCGAGCCGTTCCGGTGTCTGCGTCCACCACTCGGGTGCGGGGAGCGCGAGGATCGCGACGTGTCTCCCGATCGTGAAGCCGTCGACCTGGAGGACGCTACGGGAGAGCGAATCGACGGTCACGATGATCTCGGGGGTGACCGACTCGACCTGGCCGTCCCTCATGAACGCGAGCGTCTCGGATCGGGCGATGACGCGCAGGAGGGCGCCGTCATCCGCGCGGATCTCGATCGTCGACGCGAACGGGTCGTCCGGTGTCGTCTCGACGGTCATCACACGGCCGACTCCGAGGAGCCGAGCGGCGAGTGCGTCCGCGAGCTCGGGGAGGGAGGGGGCGGCACCGTCGTGCTCGAATGCGCGACCGAGCCTCATCGCGCGGTCGAGTCCGCCGGTGACCGCGTGCTCACGCAGATCGCCGACGGTGAAACCCGCGACGAGCACTGCAGACATCCCGCCGGCCTGCACGATCGCGCTTCGTGCGAGCTTCTCGACGTCCGCGGCGCGTGCCGTGTCGATCACGACGACGCCGTCCGCACCGGTGCTACAGATCGTCACGGTCCCCGGCACGCGGTCGACGAAGAGGGTGAGCTGGTCGAGACGGGGGAGGGCCCTTCCCATGAGGTCGGCATCGACGACGGCGAGTTCGTCGGCGAGCGAGAACGGGCTGAGGCCGTTCAGGCCGGCGCCCTCGAGGGCGCACACGGCGCGCGCCCGCACGCCTGTCCAGCGCTCGGCGGCATCCACGAGGGGCGCGAACGGGGCGTCACCGGGGATGCGCTCGCCGAGGAGCAGGGTTGAGCCACCGAACGCGACGGCGACGCACGGCGTCTCGTCCGGCAGGTCCTCGACTCCGAAGACCGTGAGCGGCCAGAGCGGCGATTCGGCGAGGATGAGTTGCCACATCGTGGTCGTCCCGCCGCCACCGGACCCCAGCACGCCATACCCTCGACCGAGCGTCGTGAGCTCGTGGCGTTCGAGCGTCCTCACCATGAGTCAAGCGTACTGGCGGGCCTCGACGGGGATGAACGGCTCGTCGAGGCCGAAGGCCCGCGGGCCGAAGGCCGCAAGCGCCGCCGGCGTCCGCATCATCTCCGGGGTGGAGATGCCGAGGACCCGGACGCGCTGGCCGTAGCGCAGGCCCTCCGTCGTGACGGGCTCGCACGTCTCCATGTCGACGACGCAGATGAGGTCGGGGACGATCGCTACCACCTCGCCCCCGCGCCGGGCGACGAGGTTCTCGTTCTGGAAGGCGATGTCGAGATGGTCGTCGTCGCCCGGATCGAGGGACGCAATCACGGCCGACCCCTTCGCGAATCCCTCGGTCGTACGCCGTTCGACGTCGCTCACCTTGCCCACGAAGAGCTCGCGCACCTCGGAGTAGAGCGTCGGTGCGAGGGTGTCGACGATGGCTTGTACGGGCGACGTATGGGCGTCTCTCGCCCGGCGGATCGCGCGGCCGAGCGCGAGGGCCATCGACAGGGTCCTCGGCACCGCCGTGCGCTTCACGTCGGCTCCCGTCATGGCGTATTCCGCGATGTGCGAGACCCCGCCGAGCCGAATGGTGACGCCGCGCGCGAGCCATTCCATCTGCCGGTCGTCGTCGCCGGTGTCGATGACGACCGTCTCGCCGCGCTCGCCGCTCAACGCGAGCGGCGAGCCGTGCACGCCGTAGACGGCGAAGGTCTCCATCGACAGCTCGGGGAAAGCCCGCCCCATCCCGTCGGCGTCGACGACGGGCAGGCCCGTCTCCGCGGCGACGATGAGCGGGATCATCGAGTTGATGCCGCCGCACTCGATGGGCATGGTGGCGTCGGCACGGCGTCCGATGTGCTTCTCAAGGGTGCGAAGCGCCAGCGTTGGCTCCGTCCCCGCCGGGATCTTCTCGATCATGACGGTCGGAGCGCCCATCTGCGCGGTGGGGATCACGAACAGATCGTCGGGAAGTTCGTCGGGATCGAGAATCGTGATGGCGCCGTCGCCGAGCACACGCTCGACGAGCTTCGTCCCGATGTAGGGGTCGCCGCCCCCGCCCGTGCCGAGCAGCGTGGCGCCGCGAGCGAGGTCGGGGAGGTCCGCGGCGGTCAGTGTCCAGCTCACAGCACCGGCTCCCGAGTCCCGTCGAACCGGCGGGACGCCGTCTCGTAACCGAAGTAGCCGGGACCGACCATCGCGAGTGCCTCCGGGGCGTGCCAGCGTGGGTCGCTCGGAGCGGCCACGACGCGGACGCGCTGGCCGTAGCGCAGTCCCTCCGTCGTAATCGGCTCTCCCGACTCGTGATCCAGCACAATGATGAGGTCCGGCGTCGTCACGAGCACCTCCCCGTCGCTTTCGGCCATCAGATGCTCGTTCTGGAAGGACAGGGTAAGGGATCCGTCCGTCCCGTCGATCGTCGCCCGGCCGCGAGCGAACCCCGTCGTCGTCGCACGCTCGACGTCGACGACCTTGCCGGCGAAGAACTCGCGCCCCCGGATGATCTCGACGACGCGCGCGACCGGGTCGGTCTTCTCGGCGCGCGCCTCGACGAGGCCGGCGCCGATCGCGACGCAGTGGCTCAGGGAACCATCCACGAGGGCGACGCGCGCGATGTTGCCGTCCATCGGGAACCCCGAGATCATGATGGAGCAGCCCATCTCGACGCACGCGACCCGCGCGATGCGCTCCGTCCAGTGATTGTCGACCGTGTTGAGCACTCCGACGTTGCCCTTCTCGTCGCCGAAGGCAAGAGGCGAGGCCGTCACGTCGTAGAGCGTGGGGAGCACCATCTGGAGCTCAGGGAAGGCCCGCCCCATTCCATCGGCGTCGAGGAGCGGGAGCCCGAGGGCAGCAGCGGCCGCGACGGGGATCGTCGAGTTGACGCCGCCGATCTCCGCGCACGCGACGTGGGTCACGGCGCGCCCGAGCGACGCACCGAGAGCGCGGACGGGCGCGACGACCTCGTCGAGGCTCGGGAGCTTCTCGACCATGACGGTCGGAGCCCCCATCATCGCGACGGTCAGGACGAGTGCGTCGTCGGGCAGCTCGTCGAGCCCGATGACCGTGACGGGTCCGTGGGTGTCCACAGCGCGGCGTGCGAGCAGCGCCCCGATGTACGGATCGCCGCCGCCGCCCGTCCCGAGGACGGCGGCCCCCCGGGCGAGGCCGTCGATGGCATCTGCCGTGAGGATCCAGCTCATGACGACACCGCCATGTCGAGATCGCCGACGGCCTTGACCCGGATGCGCGTCGCGTTGCCCGGCAGGTAGGGGATGGGGACCTCGTCGAAATCGACGATGGAGACGGAGCCGGGCGTCGCTCCGGCGGCGATGGCCTTGTCCACAGCTTCAGCGCGGACCCCGGCGACGGTTTCGTCGCGGCCTCCGGGCCTCACGGCGTACACCTTGTCGATCTCACCGCCGACCTGGGCGATCGACGCACCGATGGCGTTCGCCACCGCGTAGTTCTCGGGCCGGTGCACCGCTCCGAACAGGGGCAACTCGTCGGGTAGCAGGATCGAGCCGCCGCCGACCGCGACGACGGGGATCGGCTCGGGCGACGTGCGCATGCGGTCGACGGCCTCGGCGACGCGTTCGGCGATCCGGTCGAGCACCCGGGTGACGAAGACCGGATCGAGGTGGGCGACGCGCGTGGGGTCTCCGACATCGGCACGGCCGGCGGCCACGGCGATGTCCGTCGCGGTGAGGGTCGAGCCGCCGAACACGAGCGCCTCGGTCGTGAGCCGGTAGCCCACGGATTCGGGTCCGACCTCGCCGGTGTCGAGGTCGACGACGCTGCCACCCCCGATGCCGATGGAGAGGACGTCGGGCATTCGGAAGTTCGTGCGGACGCCCGCCACCTTCACCTCGTTCGCCGTCTCCCGCGGGAATCCGTTCACAAGCAGACCGATGTCGGCGGTCGTGCCTCCGATGTCGACGACAGCGCACGTCTCGAGGCCGCTTGTGAGCGCCGCTCCGCGCATCGAGTTCGTCGGGCCGGAGGCGAAGGTCGCGACCGGGTAGAGGCGCACATAGTCCTCATCCATGAGCGTCCCGTCGTTCTGGCTCAGGAAGATGGGTGCCGTGATGCCCTGAGCACGCACGGCGGAGGTGAGACCGTCGACGATCTCGGACGCGAGTTCGCGGAGGGCCGCGTTGATGATCGTGGCGTTCTCCCGTTCGAGCAGCCCGATACGGCCGATCTCGTGGGAGAGCGAGATCGCGACGTCCGGCCCGAGGATCTCCGCGACGATGCCGGCCGCGGTCGTCTCGAGGTCATGGTTGACCGGACTGAACACGGAGGAGATGGCGACGGAACGGACGCCGTTCGCGGCCATGTCGGCCGCGATCCCGCGCAGCTCGTCCGCGTCGAGCGGCGAGATCGGCCGGCCGTCGAACTCGTAGCCGCCGTGCGCGAGGTAGCTGCGGGCACTGATCGCGGTCGTCAGGGTCTCGGGCCAGTCCACGAGGGGAGGGAGCGCCTTGGTCGCGGGCAGTCCGAGCCGCAGCGCCGCCGTCGGTGCGAGCCTCTTCGCCTGGACGAGCGCGTTGATGAAGTGCGTCGTGCCGATCATGACAGCGCTGATGTCGGAGCCGTCGAACGAGTGGCCGGTACGCAGACCCTCGATCGCCTGGACAATGCCGGAGGTGACGTCGGGGGTCGTCGCGTTCTTCACCCCCGCGAGCGTCTGCCGGCCGTCCATGAGCACTGCGTCGGTGTTGGTTCCGCCGACGTCGATGCCGATGTGCATGTTTTTTCTCTTTCCGAGTGGTGCGAGGGTGGGACGAGTGAGGGTCAGACCGTCGTGGTCGCCGGGGCATCGACGTCGGCGGATTGGGCCGTCACCGCACGACCGACGCCGCGAACCAGCCCGAGCTTGCCGGCGGCGACGTAGAGGACCATG
The DNA here is from genome assembly GCF_004078635.1 of Labedella phragmitis. Taxonomy (GTDB): domain Bacteria; phylum Actinomycetota; class Actinomycetes; order Actinomycetales; family Microbacteriaceae; genus Labedella; species Labedella phragmitis. The sequence continues at coordinate 11,849 of NZ_RZNB01000006.1, read as the reverse complement.
GAGAGCACGAGCGACAGCACCGGCGGGATTCCCCACGTGATGACATAGCCGGCCACGGCCGACACGAGCCAGATGATGATCGTCGCGGGCACGATCCGCGGAGCGGTCTCCGGCAGGCGCCCGACGGCGCGAGAGGCGTCCAGCTCACCCCGCCAGCGCTTCACGATGAAGTATTCGGCGACCATGATGCCGGCGATCGGTGGGAAGGCGACGCCGAGGATGGTGAGGAAGCCGGTGAACTGCGAAAGGATGCCGGCGGCCGCGAGGATCGATCCGACGACGCCGAGGACGACGGTCGTCGTCACGCGGTTCAGCTTCTTCGCGAACGCGGTCGAGATGAAGTTCACGAGGCCGAGGGTCGACGAGTAGAGGTTCCAGTCGTTGATCTTCAGCGTGCCGGTGATCACGATGATGAGCCCGATGAACCCGATGGACGACGTCACGATGGCGACGATGTCGCCGGTCGCCGCAGCGTGCGCGAGCAGGACACCGGCGAGGCCGATGACGAACTCCCCGAGGGTCACGCCCACGACCGTCTGCTTCACGACGTCGGCCTTCGAGCGGTTGAACCGCGTCATGTCGGCGGTGATGATCGCTCCGACGATGAGGCCGCCGGCCACGATCCCCGTTCCCGCCCAGACGCTCATCGTCGGGCCGGGAGCCGGGCCGGTGAGCAGCTCGCCGATGTCGTGACGGGTCAGCTCGCTGATGACGGACCAACCGACGAGGACGAGGAAGAGTGGCACCGTGACGTTCGCGAGCCACTGCATGCCGATGAAGCCGAAGCTCACGATGGCCGTGACCGCGAGGCCGAAGAGCAGGCTCCAGGCCCACATCGGCATGACACCCGGCATGAGGACGTCGAGGGACTGGGCGGAGATCGCCGACTGGATTCCGAACCAGCCGATGAGGCTGATGCCGATTGCGAGGCCGACGAGGCTCGCGCCGACCTCGCCGAATCCGGTCCATCGGGCGAGGAGGGCGGTGTTGAGCCCTTCCTTCTGCCCGATGATTCCGACGATGCACATGATGACCTCGAGGATGACGGAGCCGAGCAGCAGGGCGAGGAAGGCCTCGCCGAACGTCATGCTGTAGCCGAGGGTGGCACCGAGGAGGAACTGGGACAGAGCGGAGACCTGCCCGAAGCGCTGCACGGCGATGCCGAACCAGGGCTTGCGGGCTGAGGGCGCGACGCGGGAGAGCGCGAAATCGTCGGCGGGGGCGATGCTGGCCATGAGAGGTCCTTCGAGGTCGGGGGGAGGGGACGTAGTGGCGCGGACCCAGGCTAGAGTGCCACCTCGCCACCAGCCATGTGCGAACAGCACTGATCCGCCGTGATGCTGTGCGGTTCGCACAGTGGCCGGATGGGGCCGCGTCAAAGCCACCGACTGCATGGGCCTCACCGTCGGCCCCGGACGATTCGCGACGGCCGCCGCGCGGGTAGGACGGCCGCCGCGCGGGTAGTACGCTGTCCCTCATGGCTCTCCTCGTTCGCAGCACTCCCGCACTGGGCTCCGCCCGTGCGCTGCGTCGACGCCTTGTTGCCGAGCGACGATAGGCGACGCCGGGAGACCCGCAACGGGTCCGAGACGCGTCGCCGGAACTCCGACCGTTCGTCTCACTCAATAAGGTAGAACCATGTCCTACTCCGTGGCCGTCGCCGGTGCTTCCGGCTATGCGGGGGGCGAGCTGCTCCGACTGCTCGACGCCCATCCCGAATTCGCGATCCGCACCGTGACCGCGCACAGCAACGCGGGTCAGCGCCTCGGGTCCGTCCAGCCCCACTTGCGTTCTCTCGCGGACCGCGTGCTCGTCGAGACCACGCCCGACACCCTCGCAGGGCACGACGTCGTGTTCCTCGCGCTCCCGCACGGAGCGTCGGGAGCGGTCACGGCCGATCTCGACGAGTCGACCCTCGTCGTCGACTGCGGAGCAGACCACCGACTCGTGAACGACAACGACTGGGCTGCGTTCTACGGCGGCGAGTACTTCGGAGCGTGGGACTACGGCGTGCCGGAACTCCCCATCGAAGCGGGGCGGAAGCAGCGGGATCGACTCGTCGGTGCCACGCGGATCGCCGCCCCCGGCTGCAACGCCTCCACGGTCGCCCTGTCGCTCGCACCCGGCATCGCCGCGGGAGTCATCGAGTCGACCGACATCGTGTCCGTCCTCGCGGTCGGTCCCTCCGGGGCGGGAAAGAATCTCAAGCTCAACCTGCTCGCGAGCGAGATCCTCGGAAGTGCGAACCCCTACGCGGTCGGCGGCACGCACCGCCACATCCCGGAGATCGCACAGAGTCTGCGCGCGGCGGGCGCCGCCGACGTGAGCATCTCGTTCACGCCGGTCCTCGTGCCGATGTCGCGCGGCATCCTCGCGACGTCGACCGCGCGGATCGTGCCCGGGACGAGCGCCGCAGAGGTGCGAGCGGCGTGGGAGAACACCTACGCCGGAGAGCGCTTCGTCGAACTGCTCCCCGAAGGAGAATTCCCGCGCACGGCGGACGTCCTCGGGGGGAACGTCGCCCTCCTCGGCCTCGCGGTCGACGAGGCGGCGGGGCGCGTCGTCGTCGTGGCCGCCGTGGACAACCTGACCAAGGGCACGGCGGGAGCGGCGATCCAGTCCGCGAACATCGCCCTCGGCATCGACGAGTCGACCGGACTCAGTGTGAACGGAGTGGCACCGTGAGCGTGACCGCAGCAGCAGGATTCGAGGCGGCGGGAGTCGCGGCCGGACTCAAGAGCTCCGGGGCCGAGGACCTCGCGCTCGTCGTGAACCGCGGACCGTTGCAGAACGCGGCGGCCGTGTTCACGAGCAACCGCGCCAAGGCGAACCCCATCATCTGGTCGCAGCAGGTCATCGCGGACGGTGTCGCGAACGCGATCGTGCTCAACTCGGGTGGCGCGAACTGCTTCACGGGCGCGCAGGGCTTCCAGACGACGCACGCGACGGCGGAGGCCGTCGCCGAGTCGCTCTCCCTCTCGGCGGGCGATGTCCTCGTCTGCTCGACCGGCCTCATCGGCGACCAGCTCGACCGTGACAAGCTCCTCGCCGGAGTCTCGGCGGCGGCCGAGGCGCTCGGCACCGATGGTGGCGACGCCGCGGCCCGCGCGATCATGACGACCGACTCGAAGCCGAAGACCGCCGTGCGCTCGCTCGAGGGCTGGACGATCGGGGGCATGGCGAAGGGTGCCGGCATGCTGGCCCCGGGCCTCGCGACGATGCTCGTCGTCATCACGACCGACGCGGTGGTCTCCTCCAACGAACTCGACGCGCACCTGAGGAGCGCGACGCGGGTCTCGTTCGACCGCCTCGACTCCGACGGCTGCATGTCGACCAATGATCAGGTCACGCTGTTCGCCTCGGGCGCGTCCGGCGTCTCGCCGACGCCGTCGGCGTTCGTCGCCGCGCTCACCGAGCTGTGCCTCGACCTCGCCGAGCAGCTTCAGGGCGACGCCGAGGGAGCGAGCCACGACATCGCGATCCGCGTCGTCGGGGCGGCGACGGAGGACGACGCCGTCGAGGTGGGCCGCTCGGTCGCACGCAACAACCTCTTCAAGGCCGCGGTCTTCGGCAACGACCCCAACTGGGGTCGCGTGCTCGCCGCGATCGGGACGACGGCGGCCGCGTTCGACCCCTACGTCGTGGACGTGTCGATGAACGGCGTCATGGTGTGCTCGAACGGCGGCCCCGACCAGCCGCGCGACCTCGTGGATCTCACGGACCGGGCGGTCGACGTGCTCATCGATCTGAAGGAGGGCGACGCGTCCGCGACCATTCTCACCAATGACCTCACGCACGACTACGTGCACGAGAACAGCGCGTACTCCAGCTGATGTCGACGATCGATCACACCCCCATCTCCCAGGCCGAGGCGATCGCGAAGGCCGAGGTCCTCATCGACGCGCTCCCGTGGCTCGCCCACTACTCGGGCGCGACCGTCGTCGTGAAGTTCGGCGGGAACGCCATGGTCTCCGACCAGCTCAAGGCCACCTTCGCCGAGGACATGGTGTTTCTGCGGCTCGCGGGGCTGCGTCCCGTCGTCGTGCATGGCGGCGGGCCCCAGATCTCGGCGCGCCTCAAGGAACTCGGCATCGAGAGCGAGTTCAAGGGCGGGTACCGGGTCACGACCACGGAGGCCATCACGGTCGTCCGCGACGTGCTCCGCGACGAGGTCAACCGCGACCTCGTCGACCTCATCAACGCGCACGGCGACCTCGCCGTCGGTCTCGACGGGCAGGACGGCGAGCTCTTCGGCGGACGGCGACGCGGCGCGATGGTCGACGGCGCGATGGTCGACCTCGGCCACGTCGGCGACGTCGTCGCCGTCAACACGCGCGGCGTCGTCGACGTGCTCGATTCGGGGAGGATGCCCGTCATCTCCTCCATCGCCCCCGACGAAGATCGCCCGGGTGCCTTCCTCAACGTGAACGCCGACGCGGCGGCCTCGGCGCTCGCGGTCGCCCTCGGCGCACGCAAGCTCATCGTGCTCACCGATGTCGCCGGTCTCTACAGCGATTGGCCGAACCGCGAGTCCCTCGTGTCGACGATCGACGCAGAGGAACTCCGTGCCCTGCTGCCGCGCCTCGAATCGGGCATGATCCCGAAGATGACGGCGTGCCTCGAAGCCGTCGACGGGGGAGTGGAGAACGCCGCGATCATCGACGGGCGCCTCCCGCACTCGACTCTGCTCGAGGTGTTCACCAACAAGGGAATCGGAACCGAAGTCGTGAAAGGCCTGTCATGAACGAGTGGAAGCAACGCGTCGAGACGGACATGATGCGGACCTTCGCCATGACGCAAGCGCTCTTCGTCCGCGGTGAGGGCTGTTGGGTCGAGGACGGCGCGGGGAAGCGTTACCTCGACTTCCTCGGCGGTATCGCGGTCAACGCGCTCGGTCACGCTCACCCGGTGATGGTGGAGGCGATCTCGCGGCAAGCGGCCACCCTCATCCATGTCTCGAACTACTTCTCCACGCCCCCGCAGCTCGAGCTGGCCGAACGCCTCAAGCGCCTCACGGGTGCCGGAGAGTCCGGTCGTGCCTACTTCTGCAATTCCGGGACCGAGGCGAACGAGGCGGCTTTCAAGCTCGCGCGCCTGAACAAGGGCCCGCACGGCACGAAGTACAAGATCCTCTCGCTCGAGAACTCCTTCCACGGCCGGACGATGGGCTCGCTTGCGCTCACGGGCAAGCCCGCGCTCCACGCGGGTTTCGAACCGCTGCCGGGCAACGTCGAATACATCGAGTCGACGATCGAGGCGCTCGAGAACGCGATCGACGACTCCGTCGCCGCACTCTTCGTCGAGCCCATCAAGGGGGAGGCCGGCGTCGTCGACCTGCCGGACGGATTCCTCGAGGCGGCACGCCGTCTGACCGCCGAGCACGGCGCCCTGCTCATCGTCGACGAGATCCAGACGGGGGCCGGGCGCACCGGCTCCTGGTTCGGGTTCCAGCGGGCGGGGATCGTGCCGGACGCGATCACGCTCGCGAAGGGCATCGGAGGGGGCGTGCCCATCGGCGCCCTCGTGACGTTCGGTCACGCCTCCGAGCTGTTCTCTCCGGGCCAGCACGGCAGCACGTTCGGGGGCAACCCGCTCGCGACCGCTACAGCCAACGCCGTGCTCGGTGAGATCGAGGACGCGGGACTCGTCGAGAACGCGCGCGTGCGCGGCGAGCAGCTACGCGCGCTCATCGCCGCGATCGATTCGCCCCTGATCCTCGAAACGCGGGGGGCCGGTCTCCTCGTCGGCATCGGACTCGCGAAGCCCGTCGCCCCCGCCGTCGTGCGAGCCGCTCTCGAGCTCGGGCTCGTCATCAACGCGCCGAACGACCGAAGCATCCGGCTCGCACCTCCGCTCATCATCGGCGAGGCCGAACTCGCCGAGTTCGACTCCCGCTTCCGCGCCGCGCTCGCCGCCGCCGCCTGACTCCCACCGAAAGCAGCCCCGTGACCCGTCACTTCCTCCGCGACGACGACCTCTCCCAGGCCGAACAGAGCGCCATCCTCGATCTCGCGATCGAGCTGAAAAAGGACCGCTTCTCGGTCAAGCCGCTCGAGGGTCCGCAGACCGTCGCCGTCATCTTCGACAAGTCGTCGACGCGCACGCGCGTGTCGTTCGCGGTCGGCATCGCCGACCTCGGCGGCGTGCCTCTCATCATCTCGACCGCGAGCAGCCAGCTCGGCGGCAAGGAGACGGCCGCCGACACCGCTCGCGTGCTCGAGCGGCAGGTCGCCGCCATCGTCTGGCGTACCTACGCGCAGGCCGGTCTCGAGGAGATGGCCGCGAGGACGACCGTGCCGGTCGTCAACGCGCTCTCCGACGATTTCCACCCGTGCCAGCTGCTCGCCGACCTGCTGACGATCCGCGAGCACCGAGGTTCGCTCCCCGGGCAGACGCTCACCTTCATCGGCGACGGTGCAAGCAACATGGCGCAGTCCTACCTGCTCGCCGGTGCCACTGCCGGGATGCACGTCCGGGTGGCTTCACCGGAGGGCTACGCACCCAACCAGCAGGTCGTGGAGGACGCCGTGCGTCGCGCGCGGGAGACCGGCGGAACGGTCACCCTCTACACCGACCCGAACGAGGCCGTCACCGGGTCCGACGTCGTCGTCACCGACACGTGGGTCTCGATGGGCAAAGAGGAGGAGAAGGCGAGGCGCCTCACCTCACTCGCCGCCTATCGCGTCGACGCCGACCTCATGGCCCTCGCCAAACCCGACGCGGTGTTCATGCACTGCTTGCCGGCCGATCGCGGTTTCGAGGTCACCGAGGACGTCATCGACGGGCCGCAGAGCATCATCTGGGACGAGGCGGAGAACCGGCTGCACGCGCAGAAGGCGCTGCTCGTCTGGCTTCTCGAGCAGGCCTGACGCGCGCGAGCGCTCACCGAACACGCATCGAACACGCGACGACGAAGCAGGGAGAACACATGGCGGACAACCGGGCGAGCGAGGCGGGGGCCCTCTGGGGCGGGCGATTCGCGAGCGGGCCGTCGCCGGAACTCGCGCGTCTGAGCAAGTCGACCCAGTTCGATTTCGCTCTCGCGCCATACGACATCGCCGGTTCGCGGGCGCACGCGAAGGGGCTCGCGGCGGCCGGCTACCTCACGGCCGACGAGCTCGAGCGGATGACCGAGGCGCTGGACAGGCTCGAGGCCGCGGTCGAGTCCGGGGAGTTCACGGCGGATGAGGACGACGAGGACGTGCACTCGGCCCTCGAGCGCGGACTCATGACGATCGCGGGGACGGCGCTCGGCGGGAAGCTCCGCGCCGGACGCAGCCGCAACGACCAGATCGCGACGCTCGTGCGGCTGTACCTCCTCGACCACGCCCGCGTGATCGGTCACGATCTCGTCCGCCTCCTCGACGCGATCGCCGTGCAGGCCGAAGACCATGCGACGGCCGTCATGCCCGGCCGTACCCACCTCCAGCACGCCCAGCCCGTGCTGCTCGCCCACCACCTGCTCGCACACGCGTGGCCCCTCGTCCGCGACCTCGAGCGGCTCCGCGACTGGCGCGTCCGCGCGTCCGCGTCGCCCTACGGGGCGGGGGCGCTCGCCGGAAGCTCCCTCGGCCTCGATCCCCAGCTCATCGCGACCGAGCTCGGTTTCGAGCGTCCGACGGAGAACTCGATCGACGCCACGGCGTCGCGCGACATCGTCGCAGAGTTCGCCTTCATCACGGCGATGATCGGTGTCGACCTCTCGCGGTTCGCCGAGGAGATCATCGTGTGGAACACGCGCGAGTTCGGATTCGTCACCCTCGACGACGGCTACTCGACGGGGTCCAGCATCATGCCGCAGAAGAAGAACCCGGACATCGCGGAACTCGCTCGCGGCAAGTCGGGCCGACTCATCGGCAACCTCACGGGACTGCTCGCGACCCTCAAGGGCCTGCCGCTCGCGTACAACCGGGATCTGCAGGAGGACAAGGAGCCCGTCTTCGACTCCGTCGAGACGCTCGAGGTGCTGCTCCCGGCGTTCACGGGAATGGTCGCGACTCTGCGCTTCGACACCGAGCGCATGGCCGAGCTCGCGCCGCAGGGCTTCTCGCTCGCGACGGACGTGGCCGAGTGGCTCGTGCGGAAGGGAGTGGCCTTCCGGGACGCGCATGAGATCTCCGGTGCGCTCGTCCGCTTCTGCGAGGAGCACGGGCTCGACCTCGACGAACCGAGCGACGAGCAGTACGCCGCGATCTCGCCGCAACTGACGGCCGACGTGCGCGATGTGCTCACGGTCGCCGGGTCGATCGCGTCGCGCAACGGCACCGGCGGAACCGCGCCCACCCGGGTCGCCGAGCAGCGGTCGGAGCTCACCGAGCGCGTCGCCGCTCTCGCTGCAGCGTTGGACGCCACGCCCACGCGATGACGGAGCTGGAGCGGGTGTTCGCTGCATCCGCAGTGGAGGTCGCCCCGCTCCTGCTCGGTGCCGTGCTGCGACGCACCGACGAGCACGGCACCGTCGGGGTGCGAATCACCGAGGTCGAGGCGTACCTCGGTGTCGGGGAGGACCCGGGGTCGCATGCGTTCCGGCGGCGATCGCAGCGGAACGCGACGATGTTCGGTCCACCCGGGCGGCTCTACGCGTACTTCACCTACGGAATGCACGTGTGCACGAACGTCGTGTGCTCACCGGAGGGGACCGCGTCGGCGGTGCTGCTCCGGGCCGGTGAGGTCGTCGAGGGTGTCGACATCGCGCGCACTCGACGCCCCGCTGCGCGGGCCGACCGGGATCTCGCGCGCGGACCCGCTCGACTCGCGTCGGCGCTCGGAATCCCGCTCGCCGACGACGGTGCCGCTCTCGACGCCGACCCCTACGAACTCGAGATGCGGATCGGGACTCCGCTCGACCGTGCCCTGATCGGCAGCGGACCGAGGACCGGCGTGAGCGGACCGGGTGGGGGAGACGCGTTCCCCTGGCGCTTCTGGGTCCTGGGTGACCCGAGCGTGTCCCCGTACCGGCGCCACCCGACGGTGGGTGCCGACGACGGCGGTAGTTCGGTGCCGAGGGCGGTAGATGGAACTGGCGCCCTCGGACGGGTGTAGCGCTTTCGGGGCTTTCAGGTGATGGCGAAGACGAAGAGGGCTGCCGAGGCCGCGGCCCACACCATGCTCGCCAGGGTGCCGATCATGAAACGCTCCCGGGTCTCGGCTTCGGCGAGCTCGGTGAACCGGCCCACGCCCTTGACGGCCACCACGATCGCGATGGCCTCGGGGTAGCCCGCGATGAGGGCGCCGGCGATGGCCGCGCGCTCGAGGTAACCGATCGCGAGACCGCCGCGGAGCACCTCACGCGGGGCCGTCGCATTGGGGCCGCCCCGGTCGACGATGATGCCCCCGTGCGCCCCGGGACTGACGCTGCCGTGGGTCGCGAGATCGAGCGCGAAGGATGCCGCCGGGGAACCGCCGAGCACGGCGAGGGCGAACGCCGTGACGCCGATCAGGAGCGCGACGATGAGGGGCGGCTCCGGCGTGGGGAGTGCGACGGTGAGGATCCCGACGCCGAGCATCACGGCCGCGACCGTGATGAGGGGCGGGCGGCGGAGCACGGTCGTGAGAACGGTGGCTCCGAGGGCGGCGGCCGCGAACCCGACGGTCGCGATCCAGTAGAGGACGGTGCCGAGAGAACTGTCGAAGAGGTCCATCGCTCATCCGTCCGTCGTGGTCGTGTGCAGGTTCTCGAGCAGCCTAACGATCGCCTCCGACGCGGCGAACTCCTCGCGGCTCGAGCCGGTGCGCGCGCGCATGCTGACGGCACCCTGCGTGATGCCGAGGGTGCGGGCGGCCTCCGATTGCGTCGAGCCGGCGTCGAGGAGGTCGTGGACCTCCCAGCCCTTGTCGGTCCGCTTCTCGCGGAGCGCGAGCACGAGCGCGATGAGGGCCTCGATGCCGTCGGCGCCGAGAGCCGTGTTCGTCGAGCGGTCGCGGGACTCGTCCGTGGGCGGCTCCGCGCGCAATGCGAACCGGGCGGGTGTTCTCTTCGCGGCGTCGATGGCGGTACGAGCGGCGAAGAAGGCGTTCCCGGTCGACGCGCGGGTGGAGTCGCCGAGGGGCTCGCGGATGGTGCCGACGCCGAGTCCGACGCTCCAACGGCCGTCGCGCGTCAGTCGGAGCACCAGCCGGTACGCGGTGTCGGCGCTGCCCGTGAGCGCTTGGATCTCGTCGCCGGCCGTGCGGTCCGGGGGGAGGCGGAGCCGGTCGCCGAACTCCGCGCCGATGTCGCGCAGCGCGCCGGCGGCGGCGTCGTCGGTCGAGCGGCTGTCGACCTGGTCGGCGGTGATGACGAACATAGCTTCACACTCCCGGCTAATATCTGCCCGATATTAGCCTGCAGGCTGATGCGTGTCCACTATCAGGTCAGCGCAACGTCGCTGATATCGTGAACCGGTGATCAATCCCGTTCTCCCGACCCAACAGAACGACGCCTCCTTCGAGGACGTCTGGGACGAGCTCGTCTGGCGTGGGCTCGTGCACGTGTCCACCGATGCCTCGGCCCTCAAAGCGCTTCTCGGCGGGGATCCGATCACGTATTACTGCGGGTTCGACCCCACCGCTCCGAGCCTGCACCTCGGCAACCTCGTGCAGTTGCTCGTCATGCGCCGACTCCAGCTCGCCGGGCACCGGCCGCTCGGACTCGTCGGGGGATCGACGGGCCTCATCGGCGACCCGCGCCCCACCGCGGAGCGCACGCTCAACTCGCCCGAGACCGTGAACGAGTGGGTCGCGAACCTGCGCGCGCAGGTCGAGAACTTCTTGAGCTTCGAGGGCGACAACGCCGCGACGATGGTCAACAACCTCGACTGGACGGCGCCGCTCACCGCGATCGACTTCCTCCGCGAGATCGGCAAGCACTTCCGCGTCGGCACGATGCTCAAGAAGGACGCCGTGAGCGCCCGGCTCAACTCGGATGCCGGTATCAGCTACACCGAATTCAGCTACCAGATCCTCCAGGGGATGGACTTCCTCGAGCTCTACCGCTCGTACGGGTGTGTGCTCCAGACGGGCGGAAGCGACCAGTGGGGCAACCTCACGAGCGGCGTCGACCTCATCCACCGGGTGGAGCGCGCCGACACCCACGCGATCGGGACGCCGCTCATCACGAACTCGGACGGCACGAAGTTCGGCAAGAGCGAGGGCAACGCCGTCTGGCTGAACCCGGAGATGACGTCGCCGTACGCGTTCTACCAGTTCTGGATCAACACGGAGGACGCCGACGTGATCGCGCGCCTCAAGGTCTTCACCTTCCTCACCCGTGAGGAGATCGAGGGCTACGAGCGGCTCGTGGCGGACGAACCGTTCCGGCGTGAGGCGCAGAAGCGACTCGCGCTCGAGGTGACGACCCTCGTGCACGGCGAGGAGGCGGCGCGCGCCGCGATCGACGCGTCCGCCGCGCTCTTCGGCAACGGCGACCTCTCGGCGCTCGACGAGGGGACGCTCCGCGCCGCCCTCACCGAGCTGCCGCACGTCTCGGCGGCGCCGGGCGCTCCGCTGCTGCCGCTCCTCGTCGAGACGAGACTCGTCTCGAGTCTCAGCGAAGCTCGGCGTGCCCTCGCGCAGGGCGGCGTGTACGTCGACAACGAGAAGATCGCCGACGAGAACGCGACGTTCGAGCCGACACTCCCGGGCGGCGTCGCGGTCTTGCGTCGCGGAACGGAAAGCGCACCCTCGCGGGCGTCTTCACCGCCTGACCGCTCTCACCCCGCGCCACCCCCTTCGCCCATTTGCGTACGCAACGGACATCGGCGGGTGCGATGACACCCGCCGATGTCCGTTGCGTACGCAATCGGGGCTGACGAGGACTATGTGAGGCGCTTGTCGCCCGGGCGGACGACGCGGAACCACCGGTGACCGTA
>NZ_RZNB01000005.1 GCF_004078635.1 Labedella phragmitis | reverse complement strand
CCCGACCCGACACACCCACGAAATGAAAAAGCCCCGAAGACTGGCGAGAGTCTCCGAGGCTGTTCCGTGCACCCCCTGGGACTTGAACCCAGAACCCACTGATTAAGAGTCAGTTGCTCTGCCGATTGAGCTAGAGGTGCGTGATCCGGATGACCCGAACCGAGGGTCAACACTAGCATCCGATCGCGGAGCGCGCCAATCGACGATGCACCCGGAGGAATGCGTCCGGAGCCGCCCACGCCCTATCGTGGGATCGTGACCTCAGCCACTGGAAACGACCCCCTCGACGGACGCGCCCTCTCGGCCGATCTCGAGCTCGCCCTCCGCCTCGCGGACGTCGCCGACACCATCGCCATCGCTCGATTCCGATCCGCCGATCTCTCGATCTCGTCGAAGCCCGACCGCACACCGGTCACGGACGCCGACCTCGCCGTGGAGACGGCCATCCGTGAGATCCTCACGGCGGAGCGCCCGGGAGACGGCATCCTGGGCGAGGAGTTCGGTACCGGCGGGTCGACGGAACGCCAGTGGATCATCGATCCCATCGACGGCACGGCAAACTTCCTCCGCGGCGTGCCCAACTGGGCGACCCTCATCGCGCTCTCGATCGACGGCCGCCCCGTCGTCGGCGTCGCGAGCGCTCCGGCGTTCCGCAAGCGCTGGTGGGCATCGCGCGGCTTCGGCGCGTGGCTCCACGACGGCGACGACGAACCGCGCCGCTTGCGCGTCTCGGGCGTCGAGTCGCTTTCGGACGCGTCCTTGAGCTTCCAGAGCATCCAGCAGTGGGACGAGGCGGGATATCTCGACAGGCTCGTCGACCTCTCGCGAGCCGTCTGGCGCGATCGCGCGTACGGCGATGCGTGGTCGTACGGCTTGCTCGCCGAGGGTCTCGTCGATGTCGTCGCCGAGTTCGACGTGAAGGAGTGGGACATCGCCCCGTTCGCCGTGATCGTGGAGGAGGCGGGCGGTCGGTTCACGGCCGTCGACGGATCGGACACGATCGCGGCTCGCAGCTCGCTCGCCACCAACGGGGCCCTGCACGCCGACGTCGTGGCCGCCCTCGGTCACTGACGCTCTGACACACTGACGCTCTGACGAGGAGAGGCCGCCGTGCTCGAGGAGGGACTGCCGCGTCCGAACATCGACATGGCGGGAGCGACCCGCCTCGCCGACGAGGTGTTCGGCGTCACAGGGGCCGTGCGCGAACTCGGCAGCCAGCAGGACCGGAACTTCCTCGTCGCGAGTCGACAGGGTGACGTCCTCCTGAAGGTCAGCAACCGGGCGTTCGGACGCGCCGAGATCGAGGCTCAGAACGCGGTCATGCGCCACGTGCGGGCCGCCGGGATCGACGTGCCCGTGCCGCTGCCATCGCAGACCGGCGACCTGATATCGACCGTGGAGATCGACGGCGAGCCCCACCATGTCCGCCTGCTGTCGTTCGTCGCGGGTACGCCGCTCATCGATCGCGACCGACTGACGCCGTCTGACGTCGCCGCCCTCGGCGACCTCACGGGTCGGACGTCGCTGGCTCTCGCCGGCATCACGCACGAGGGCCTCGAGCGTCGCGACCTGCAGTGGGACCTGCGGAGCGGTGAGGACGTCGTGCGCTCTCTGGCGGACAGCGTCCCCGACGAGGCTCGGCGAGCACGTGTGCTCGACGCCCTCGCCGCCGTCACGGCGATGCTCGACGACCTCCGCGACGCGCTGCCGGTCCAGACCGTGCACGGCGACCTGACGGACGACAACGTCGTCATGCGTGTGGAGCGCGGGGCCTGCATCCTCTCGGGGATCATCGATTTCGGCGACGCCATGACGAGTTGGCGGGTGGCGGAGGTCGCCGTCGCGTGCACCGCCGCTCTGCATCGCGAGCCGGACGACCCGCTCGTCGCCCTACCGCTCGTGCGGGCGTTCGACCGCCACGTCGCACTGACCGACGGAGAGCTCCGGGCGCTCTGGCCCCTCGTGGTGCTGCGGGGAGCCGTCCTCGTCGTGAGCGGACTCCAGCAGGTCGCGATCGATCCCGGCAACGACTATGCCGCCGAGGCTCTCGAACGCGAATGGTCCGTCTTCGCGTCGGCCGCGTCGCTGCCGTTCGACGTCGCGGAACGGGCCGTCCGTCTCGCCCTCGACCGACCGGCCGCCCCGTTCAACGCGCCGCCCGCCGTCGTGCCCGCCGTGGGCGACACCACGGCCGCGCTCGTCGACCTCGGCTGGTCCTCGGACGATCTCCGCGAGGGCGACTGGTTGGAGGGTGACGGCACTGCCGCCGAGGCTCGAGCGGCCTCGGCCGCCGCTCCCGACGATGGCGTGGCGATCACGCGTTTCGGCGAGGGGCGGCTGACGCGGGCGACCGCCACCGGGTTGCGACCGCCGGTGAACGTGGGGCTCGGCGTCGACGTGCACTCGGACGGCCCCGTGGCGTTCCGAGCACCGATCGGAGGCGAGATCGCCCGCACGGCGGACGGGCACCTCGCCGTCGTGTCGAACGGTGTCGCCCTCGTCGTGGCCGGGCTCGAGAGCTCGCCCCTCCCGGGCACGACCGTCGCGCCCGGCGAGCCCATCGGCACCTGCGCCGGGCTCGCCACCGTGTGGGCGACGACGCCAACGGCAGCCGACGGACCACACAAGAGGTTCGTGACCCGCGCGCTCTTCCGGGGGCTGCGCTCCCGGTACGCCGACCCGACGGCACTGCTCTCGTCGTCCGTCGACGTCGAGTCCGCTGACGACATTGGTGCGACCGACGAGGCGACGCTCGCACGCCGGGCACGCTCCTACTCCCCCGTCCAAGGCCACTACTTCGAGGACCCGCCGCGCATCGAACGCGGCTGGCGCGAGCACCTCATCGACGTCGACGGCCGGCACTACCTCGACATGGTCAACAACGTCACGGTCCTCGGGCACGGCCACCCGGCCGTGGCGCGAGCCGCCGAACGGCAATGGCGTCTCCTCAACACCAACTCGCGCTTCCACTACTCCGCCGTCGCCGAGTTGAGCGAGCGGCTCCTCGAGACCCTCCCGACCGGGGCGTTCGACGCCGTCCTCCTCGTCAACAGCGGGACCGAGGCCGTCGATCTCGCCCTGCGTCTCGCACGGGCGTTCTCGGGACGGCCGGACGTGGCGTGCGTCGCCGAGAGCTACCACGGCTGGTCGTTGGCCGCCGACGCCGTGTCGACCTCGACGTCCGACAATCCGCGCGCCGGAGAGACCCGCCCGTCCTGGGTGCACGTGCTCGATGCCCCGAACGCCTACCGCGGCCGCCATCGTGGAACCGCTGCGGGCGCCGCGTACGCACGCGACGCGATCTCGAGACTCGGCGACTGGGCGGCGTCCGGAACACCCATCGGCACCTTCATCGCCGAGCCTCGTAACGGCAACGCCGGCGGGATCGCCGTGCCGCCCGGCTACCTCGGTGCCGTCTACGACGCCGTCCGGGCGGGGGGTGGCGTGGTCGTCTCCGACGAGGTGCAGGTCGGCTACGGGCGGCAAGGAGAGGTCTTCTGGGGTTTCGAGGAGCACGCCGTCGTCCCCGACATCGTCACGATGGCGAAGGCGATGGGCGACGGGCACCCGATCGGCGCCGTGATCACCCGCGGCGAGATCGTCGATGCCCTCGCGGACCAGGGCACCGTGTTCTCCTCAGCGGGCGGGAGCACCCTGAGCGCACGGATCGGCGTCACGGTCCTCGACGTGCTGCTCGAGGAGGACCTGCCCGGGAACGCTCGACGGGTGGGCGAACTGCTGAGGAGCGGGCTCATCGCTCTCGCCGAGCAGCACCCCCTCATCGGCGCCGTGCACGGCCGTGGGCTCTACCTCGGGGTCGAGCTCGTCCGCGATCCCGTGACCCGGGAGCCCGCGGACACGGAGACACGCATCGTCTGCGACCGACTCCGGGATCTCGGCGTCATCGAACAACCGACGGGCGACCGTGGCAACGTCCTCAAAGTGAAGCCGCCGATGTGCTTCTCGGCCGCCAGCGCGGCCTTCTTCCTCAGGGCCCTCGACATCGCACTGGCCGAACTCGAGTGACCGTCACGCCTTCTGACGTGGAGGGTTACGGACGCGCGATGCGTCGTGAAGAGAACCCGACGGTGTGACGACGACCGATGGTGGAGATGGGGGGAATTGAACCCCCGTCCATCGCTGTAATTCCGAGCCTTCTACGGGCGTATCCTGTGCAGACGTTCTACTCGGCCCCGACCTTTGCCACAGGCACCTAGGTCGACAGGCCCAGTCCGGGAAAAGTCCCACACACCGTCCGAACGCCGGTGTGCAGCAAGTCCCCTAGATGACGCCAGGGTCCGGATCGGGAACGCATCCGGTCTGACGGACTCTCAAACTCGCTTAGGCAGCGAGAGCGAAGTCAGTGCGCTTGGAATTGGCACTTGTGTTTTGCAGAGATCGTTAACGAGATAACCCTGCATCCTCGGCCCGCTTCTCTCGGTTTTGCAGGCGATGTCGAAACCGATCATCCCCGTGCACGATCCCGTGGAGTCTGCTCCACGAGAGCGGGTCGTCGTCACACTGTCGAGTTGTCAGGACCGGCAAACCGGTCAGCATGCGCATGGAGCGCTCACTCATTCTACAACGGCAGGGCGCCGGAGCTATTCCCCGACCATGTTCTTGGTGCGCATCGCGCGATCCGCCTCGCGCTTGTCCTGCTTCTCGCGGAGCGCCTGACGCTTGTCGAATTCGCGCTTTCCCTTGGCCACGGCGATCTCGACCTTGGCGCGACCGTCACTGAAGTAGAGGCGCAGCGGCACGAGCGTGTAGCCGCCGGGGGCGATCTTGTGGCTGATCTTGAGGATCTCCTGCTTGTGCAGGAGCAGCTTGCGCTTCCGCCGCACCGGGTGGTTGTTCCAGGTGCCCTGGCCGTACTCGGGGATATGGACGGCGTCGAGCCATGCCTCGGCGCCGTCGATGTAGGCGTAGCCGTCGACGAGGGACGCGCGACCGTGGCGGAGCGACTTCACCTCGGTGCCGGTCAGGACGAGGCCCGCTTCGTAGGTGTCCTCGATGAGGTAGTCGTGCCGAGCACGACGATTGGTGGCGACGACCTTCTCGCCCTTTTCTCTCGGCATGACCTGCTCCTCGTCCGCTCGCCCTCTCGTGAAGACAGCCCCCCAGTCTACCGGAGCGATCGTCGTCCCCGTGCGCATCGGGGCCCGAGGACGACGCCCGATCAGATGCGGAGGTACCGCTTGATCGCGAAGTTCGCCGACAGCGCCGCGAGCACCATGCCGAGAGCGAGCAGGATCGGAACCACGACGACCGCGTCAGCCACGTCGACGAAGCTGATGAACAGCATCCGCGGGGCGAGGTAACCCGACACGACGAAGTGCACGAGCGCGAGGATCGCGCCGCCGGCGAGGATCGACCCGATGAGCGCCGCGAACACGCCCTCGAGCACGAACGGTGTCTGGATGAATCTGTTGGACGCGCCCACGAGCCTCATGATCCCGAGCTCCTTGCGGCGCGAGTACGCCGAGAGACGGATCGTCGTCGCGATGAGGAGGACGGCGGCCACGAGCATGAGACCGGCGATGCCGATCGCGGCGTAGCTCGCGATGTTCAGCACGGAGAAGATCTGGTCGAGGTACTGGCGCTGGTCTGTCACCGTCTCGACGCCAGGGACACCGGAGAACGCCTCACTGATGACGGCCGATTGCGACGGGTCCACGAGGTTCACCCAGTAGGCCTGCGGGAGCTGGTCGGGAGTCACGAGGTCGGCGAGGTCGTTGCCCTCGAACTGCTGCTGGAAGTTCGTGTACGCCTGGTCGTTGTCCTCGAAGTAGGACTCCTGGATGTACGGCGCGAGCGTGTCCGAGTCGAGCTGCGCGCCGATGGCGGCGATCTGCTCCTCGGTGGCAGCTCCCCCGGCGCACGACTCCGCTGCCGAGTCGTTCGTGCAGAGGTACACGGCCACTTGGGCGCGGTCGTACCAGTAGTTCTTCATCTGCCCGACCTGCATCTGCATGAGCACGGCCGTCCCGACGAACGTGAGCGAGATGAAGGTCACGAGAACGACCGAGATGACCATGGACACGTTGCGGCGGAGGCCGTTGAGGGCCTCGGCCCAGACGAGTGCGAATCTCACTTCGTCGGCCCCACGTTCTGCTCGGTGTCCTCGTCACGCGGCTTGCCGGCGCGCAAGCCGAGCCTCTCGGCGAGGGACAGGTGTTCTTGCGTGTCGTCGGGCAGTGGCCCCGGGATCAACGGGAGTCCGGTGATGGGCTGGCTCTGCGTGAGCGGCTGCGCGGGCTCGGAGGGGCGGGGCGTGTCGTCGCGGTCCGGCTGCTCGCCCGCTGTCGCGAGGTCCTCGGAGGTGTCACGCGACCGAGCGGCCCACGGGGGCGTGCCGTCCGAGGCGCGTCCGCTCGGCGTCGTGCCAGCGGGCTCCGCCTGAGCGGCCGCCGTCTCGTTCGGCTCGGAGTCGCTCAGACGATCGATCGCCCCGGTCTCGCTCCGGTTCGCGCGCGTGGCCGACGGGGCGTCCGTCGCCTCACCCGTGGGCGCGACGACCTCCGCGGCCTCGGAACGGCGTTGGGTGACGACGGATTGGGTCGACGGCGCTTCGCGAGCGGCCTCCTCGACGGCGCGCTTCGCGCGTTCGGCGTCCGCGCCGCGCTCCTTGCGCGGTCCGAGCTCGGGGATCACGGCTGTGTTGCCGTAGCCTCCGTGCGTCTCGTCGCGCACGATCGCGCCCTCGACGAGTTCGATGACGCGCCGCTGCATCTTGTCGACGATCGCTGCCTCGTGCGTCGCCATGACGACGGTCGTACCGTTCGCGTTGATGCGCTCGAGCAACTGCATGATGCCGGCGCTCGTGGCGGGGTCGAGGTTTCCGGTCGGCTCGTCCGCGAGCAGGACCTGGGGCTTGTTGACGATCGCGCGCGCGATCGCGACGCGCTGCTGCTCGCCACCCGAGAGCTCGTGGGGCATGCGCTGCGCCTTGTTGTCGAGGCCGACCATCTTGAGGACGTCGGGCACGGCCTCCTGGACGAAGCCGCGCGACTTGCCGATCACTTGGAGCGTGAAGGCCACGTTCTGGAACACGGTCTTGTTCGGCAGCAGCCGGAAGTCCTGGAACACGACGCCGAGATTGCGGCGGAAGTAGGGGATCTTCCGATTGGAGATCGACGAGACGTTGTGCCCGAGCACGTGCACCGTGCCGGCGGAGGGCTTCTCCTCCTTGAGCACGAGCCGCAGACAGCTCGACTTCCCGGAGCCCGAGGCACCGACGAGGAACACGAACTCCCCGCGCCTCACCTCGAAGTCGACGGCGTTGAGCGCGGGTTTGATCGTGCCTGGATATTTCTTGGTGACCTGGTCGAAACGAATCATGGCTGTTCGAGCCTAAGCACGCTTCCCCCGGATGCTCGCAGGACTCGCCGGGCACGCCACCGCCGCCGACACCGTCGAGGCGAGCGGAGACGACCCGGCCGAGAGTGCCTACTCCCCGTCGATGTCCTTCATGGAGCGCCAGCGGATGCCGGCGGCGATGAAGCCGTCGAGATCGCCGTCGAAGACGTTCTGCGGGTTGCCGGACTCGAAGTTCGTCCGCAGGTCCTTGACCATCTGATACGGCGCGAGCACGTAGCTGCGCATCTGGTCGCCCCAGCTCGCCGTGATCGTTCCGGCGAGCTCCTTCTTCGTCGCAGCCTCCTGCTCGCGCTGCAGGATGAGCAGTCGCGACTGGAGAACGCGCATGGCGGCCGCGCGGTTCTGGATCTGGCTCTTCTCGTTCTGCATCGACACGACGATGCCCGTGGGGATGTGAGTGAGGCGCACGGCGGAGTCGGTCGTGTTGACCGACTGCCCACCGGGACCGGACGAGCGAAAGACGTCCACGCGGATGTCGTTCTCGGGGATGTCGACGACGACGGCCTCTTCGAGGAGCGGGATGACCTCGACGGCCGCGAAGCTCGTCTGCCTCTTGCCCGCGGAGTTGAACGGGCTCATGCGGACGAGGCGGTGCGTGCCGGCCTCGACGCTCAGGGTGCCGAACGCATAGGGCGCGTCGACCTCGAACGTCGCCGACTTGATGCCGGCCTCTTCCGCGTAGCTCGTGTCGAGGACCTTCGCCGGGTAGTTGTGTTGCTCCGCCCACCGCAAGTACATGCGGAGGAGCATCTCCGCGAAGTCGGCGGCGTCGACGCCACCCGCGCCGGCACGGATCGTGACGACGGCGGGCTTCGGGTCGTACTCGCCGCTCAAGAGCGTCTGCACCTCGAGCTCGCCGATCGTGGCGCGCACGGCCTCGAGTTCCTTGAGGACGTCGTTCGCGGAGTCCTCGTCCTCCTCGGCGTTCGCGAGCTCGACCATGATCTCGATGTCGTCGAGGCGGCTCTCGATGCTGTTGATGCGCGCGAGCTCCGACTGCCGGTGGCTGAGGGCGCTCGTGACCTTCTGCGCTTTCTCGGTGTCGTCCCACAGATCGGGCGCACCGGCCTGCTCGCTCAGCTCGGCGATGTCGGCGGTGACCCGGTCGATGTCGACCACGGTCTTGATGTCGGCGAAGGTGGCGCGCAGCGCCTGGATGTCGGCGCTCAGATCCAAAGGAAACATAACCGTGCAAGCCTACCGTGGAGCGCCGGACCGGGGCGTAGGGTCGGTTGTTGATGTCGGTCTCCTCCCCCTCGTTCTCCTTCCGTTCGGTCGCACTGTCGGCTCTGCTGCCCACATTCGTCTTCTCGATCGGCCAGGGCGCGATCATCCCGATGATCCCCGTCATCGCGTCGAGCCTCGGGGCGAACCTCGCCTTCGCTGGCTTCCTCGGCGGGCTCTTCATGATGGGAGAACTCCTCGGCGACGTGCCCGCCGGTTCGCTCGTGGCGCGCTTCGGCGAGCGCTCCGCGATGATCGGCGCCGCGATCGTCTGTCTCGTCGGCTTGGGGGTGTGCCTGCTGTTCCCCACGACGGTCGGGCTCGCGGTCGGCATCCTGTTGAGCGGGCTCTCCACCTCGGTGTTCGCCCTCGCGCGGCACGCCTTCATGACGACGTACGTGCCCGTGCAGTTCCGCGCCCGTGCGCTCTCCACCCTCGGCGGCACCTTCCGCGGCGGCTGGGCGATCGGCCCGTTCGTCGCGGCGGGGCTCATCCACGCGACGGGGTGGACGAGCATCGTCTTCTGGGTGCACGTCGTCGCGTGCGTGCTCGTCATCCTGATCCTGCTCGTGGTGCCCGATCCCACGGCATCGCTCGCACGGTCGAGGTCGGAACCCGGTGGCGAGCGGAGACGCGTCAACGTCTTCACGACCATCCGCGACAACCGCGCCGTGCTCGCGCGGATGGGGCTCGCGGCCGCGATCATGTCGGCCGTGCGGTCGTCACGCACCGTGATCCTGCCGCTCTGGGCGGTCGCGATCGGTATGGCGGACGCGCAGACGGCGATCGTCATCGGCATCGCCGGAGCCGTCGACTTCGCCCTCTTCTACACGTCCGGTCAGATCATGGACCGCTTCGGCCGGTTGTGGTCGGCGATCCCCGCGCTTACGGGCCTCGGGCTCAGTCACATCCTGCTCGCCTTCACGAGCACCGAGGGTCTCTTCATCGCGATCGCCATCACGATGGCCCTCGCGAACGGCATCGGAAGCGGCATCCTCATGACCGTCGGCGCCGACCTGGCCCCGCGCGACGACCCGGCCCGGTTCCTCGCCGCGTGGCGCTTCACGACCCACGCGGGCGAGGCGAGCGCTCCCCTTGCGATCTCCGGCATCACCGTCATCGCGTCCCTCGCGACCGCTAGCCTCACCCTCGGTGTCGTCGGCCTCATCGGGGCTCTGCTGTTCCTGCGACACCTCCCCCGGCACGTGCCGCGCGTCGCGCGGCCGGACGTGGGCTGAGCGCGAGCGACCGCTCGGCTTGTCGTCGCCCAGCGACCGCCACACAGCAACGGGGGGGGGCGCGACCGGAGTCGCCGGCCTGCGACGACGCTCGTCAGAACGCCTGGTGAACCGCGTAGGTTGACCTGGTGACTCGCGGTCGACGTCAGCACTCAACGGGACGACCGAGGCCGACGTCGTCGCTTTCGGGGATGCGCTCCAGACGATGCTCGCCGCGCAGCCGGAGCGACTGGAGCGGAACCGGGAGTCGTCGAGCGGCGGCGAGGGATCCCCCTGTTCAGCGCAGCACCGAGCGGGCAGACGACGTCGCCTCCAGACGGACGCCGTCGGGCAGGAACAGCGTGAGCACGGGCGGGCGCCACGACGACGACAGCGACACTTCGGCGCTCTGCCCGTCCGGACTGGTGGCCGCCTCGACCCGGATATCCTCCAGGCGAGTGCGTCCCACCCGGTCGACGTGGACCGTGACGGCTCTCGCGACGCTCTGGGATTCGAGCTCCACCGTGACCCCGGTCCCGTCCTCGGCGACACGGACGTCACCGAGGTCGAAGGCTTCCGCCCCCACGAGAGCGGCCGAGTCAGCGAGCGCCAGCAAGCGCTTCCGCTCGATGTAGAGGGAGGTCGCCGCGGCGACGACGAGGGTCACGACGAGCGCGAACGTCGCGAAACCGAGGGTCAGCACGAGCGTCGACCCGCGCTCCCCGCCGAGGATGTGCCTCATCACCGCTCCCCCACGTGGAACTCCGATACGGCGTTCACGGCGCTCGCCTCGATTGGGACCGTGACGAGCTCGTCGAGACCGAGGACGTGTGGAGCGAGCGGGAGGGACACGTCGAGCCGGACGACGACCGTCACGAGATCGCCGGGATCGAGGCACTCGTCCGGGCCTCCGTCATCACACGTGATCGACACGTCGGCCGCGGCGGGGTCGATCCCCTGGTCGGCGAGCGCGAACTCCACTGCGACCGAGGCATGATCGGTCGCCGAGTCGACATCCGCTGCGTCGACGAACAGGCGTGCCGCTTGACGTGCTCCTCCCTCGGCCGCGAGGACGGCCGACTGGATCTGGAAGAGCACGACCACGAGGTAGACGATCGGGACGAGGAGGACGAGACCCGCGACGATGAACTCGAGCGAGGCGCTGCCGTCCTCAGTCCTCGAGCGTCTCGACGGCGGCGCGTCCGACGGCATGCAATCCCTCCCCCACCCCGAGCAGACCGATCACCGGCAGGGTCCCGTCGACGGTGACGGCCATCGACGCGCGGCCGCGGTAATTGCCGTAGGCTGCGCTGACACGCGTCGTGTACCCGTCCCCGATGGCCGCGTCGATGAGAGCACGCGTGCGTTCGACGGCCTCGGCTGGCCCGTTGCCCGCGAGGGCCCCGAAACGCGCACCCTCCGAGGCCGCATCCACCACCGTCGTGCGGACGTGGAGCGCGAGGGCCAGTTGGATGACGGCGAGCGCGAGCGTCGTCAGCAGCACGGTTACGAGGAGGTTCTCGACGACCGCGGACCCTCGGTCGTTGCCGATCGCCACGGGCAGACCGCGTCGAGTTCCCCCAGTGAGGCGCATCACCGTGCAGGGAATCCGTTGCCGCGACCACGGCGACACTGTGTCACAGGCCAGAGACGCGCGACATGGCCTGCTCGAAGAGACCGGCGAGCGCCGGTCCGGCGAGGCCCCAGATCAGAATGACGAGACCGGCGGTCATCAGCGTTACGAGGACCCAGCCCGGGACGTCGCCCCGGTCGTCCGACAGTCGGCGTGACGCCCGGTTCAGGAGGCGTGTGATCGTACTCATGGAGGAGGCCTTTCGTCGGCGGTGTGCTTGTGAGACAGGAAGGGAACGGCGGGAAGGGGTTAGAAACCGGCGCGGAGCACCATGAGGCCCGGAAGGATCGCGAACGCGACCGAGAGCGGGAGGATCAAGAACACGAGGGGAACGAGCATCGCCACCTCCTTGCGTCCGGCGGACTCGAGGAGGCGCCTCTTGCCCTCCACCCGGACGTCGGCCGATTGGGCACGCAGCGTCTCCGCGAGAGGACTGCCGCGCTCGAGCGCACCCGTCAGCTGTTCGATCGTCCGTGACAACGCGGGCAGCGTGATTCTGTCGGAGAGGTCGGACAATGCCCGGGCGAGCGGCACCCCCGAGCCGACGTCCGCGGTCACTCGTCGGCACTCGGCCGAGAATTCGCCCGAACCGACCTGTGCGACGCGTCGGAGCGCGTCGAGAATGCCTTCACCCGCCGAGAGACTGAGGCTCAGGAACCCGAGGGCCGTCGGGAGCTCAGCCTCGATGCGCGCCACACGACGCTTCGCCCCCTGTGCGAGTTCCCACTCGCACGCGAGGGCACCGACTATCGCTCCCACGATCGGCAGCATCGCGACCAGGAACGGTGGAAGAGCGCCGCTCACGGCGGTCGCGACGGCCGGCACCGTGACGGTGGCGATCCCCACGACCGCCCACAGCAGCTGGCGGCGGCGGAAGGAGGGGACCTCGAGGGAAGCGCCGCGTTGACCGAGCCGCAGGGAGACGGTGTGATTGCTCGCGAGGAGAACCGACAGGAGATCGAAGAATCGACCGAAGACGGGTCTCAGCAGACCCCAGACGAGGGCGACGGGGTCACCGGACGGTCGATCCACCCAAGCTCTCGCCTCGTCGGAGACGTCCACGAGGTACGGTGCCACCCGTTCCCCGAGTCGTCGCACGCCGATACGGGGAACGATTCCTCCGAGGGTCCAGAGCCCGAAGCCCAGTGCTGCGCCGAACACGACGGACCACGCGGCCGCCGCGGTCACCGGAACCACCGCCGCTCCGTCGGAAGTCGCCCAACGGCGAGCATCAGGCGGTAGGCGACGACGGAGACGACGGCCCCGGCCACGATGAGCGATGTCCCCTCCGCGGACGCGTACGCCGCCGCCGCCTCCCGACGGGTCGACAGCAGCACGAGGACCAACCAGGGCGCAGCGACGCCGAGCTTCGCGGCGTTGCGGACCCAACTCTGTCGAGCGTCGAGTTCGGCTCGCGTCGCGGCCTCGTCGCGGAGCGCGACCGCCAACTGCCGAAGAATCGCCGTGAGGTCGGAGCCCCCGACTTCCCGCGCCATGCGCAGGGTCTCGAGAACGCGGTCCGCCACCGGGTCGTCCAGCACGGCCTTCAACCGGTCGACCGAACCACCCCACGACGCCGACGTGGCGTAATCACGCGCGAAGGCTCGGAACTCGGGCCGGAGGTCCTCTGGCCCCTGCCTCCCGAGGCTCGCGACCGCGTCGGGAACCGCGAGGCCCGAGCGAGCTGCGGCTACGAGGTGATCGACGATGTCGGGCCAGAGCGTCGAGCGCAGCCTCCGTCGAGCGGAGGCCCGAATGGACACGAGGACCCACGGCACCGCCGTTCCGACGAGAGCGGCCAGCACACCGATGACAGGGATGGACGTGACGATGACGGCGACGGCCCCGACGGTGAGCCCGACGATGACCGACACGACGACGAAGACCGGAAGGGGGACCCGCACGAGACCGGCGAGTGCCAGGCGCGCACGCACCGGGGCCAGACGATCTACAGAACGGACCGTCGCCTTCTCGCGGCGCGGCCACAATCGCGGAGAGACGATGAGGACGAGCCCTCCGCCGAGCGTGGCCCCGAGCACCCAGGTCATCGGTTGCGCCCACGATCGCTCGCCGGACTCCAGCCCGTCTCGGTGAGAGAACCGCCGCGAGTCTCGAACACCGTGCTGGCCTCGATCGCTCCGTCTCTGCCGGAACCCGTTGGCGCGATGATCTCGGAGACCCGCCGCCGGCCGTCGGCGTCGATGACGCAGTGCACTACGACATCGACGCTGGCGGCGACGGTGGGCCGGACGAAATCGGCGTCGATGTTGCGGCCGGCGAGCAGCGGAAGGGTGCAGAGCTTCACGAGAGCATCGCGCGCCGAGTTGGCATGCACGGACGAGGCTCCGGGGAGCCCCGAGTTCATCGCGATGAGGAGGTCGAGCGCCTCGCCCTCTCGCACCTCCCCCACGACGAGTCGATCGGGACGCATCCGCAGCGCCTCCTTGACGAGGCGGCGCAGCGTGATCTCGCCGGTGCCCTCGAGGCTCGGTTGTCGCCCTTGCAGACCGACGACATCCTGGCCGGGCAGATCGAGCTCGAACGTCTCCTCGACCGTGACGATGCGCTCACCGGACCGAGCCGCACCGAGGAGCGCCGAGAGCAGTGTGGTCTTGCCCGATTGCGTGCCGCCCGATACGACGATGCTGTCGCCGGCCCTGACGGAGTCACGGAGGAACTCGGCCGCTCTCGGCGTCAGCGAACCGAGCGACACGAGGTTGGCGAGACTGCGGACGCGACGCGAGAACTTGCGGATGTTGATAGCGGGATGACGGCGCGTGACGTCGGGGATGGCGACGTGGAGCCGCGAACCGTCGGGCAGCGAGGCGTCTACGAAAGGCGAACTGTGGTCCACCCGCCGACCGGTGCTCGCGAGCAGCCGCTCGATGAGATCCCGGACCGCCTCCTCGGTGAGCACCGTGTCCGTGAGTTCGCTCACACCGTTGCGGGCGACGAACACGCGGGACGGGCCGTTCAACCAGATCTCCTCGATCTCGGGATCGTCGAGGAACGGCTGGATCGCACCGAAGCCGGTGAGGACCGCGAGTGCCTCACGAGCGGCGACGTCCTCGTCGGCGACGACGGCACGAGCACCTCGGTACGAGGACTCGGCGTCGCGTCGCAACTCGTCGCGGACCAACCGTTCCGCCGCGACCCGGTCACCTCCGAGGTCGATGCCCTCTCGTCGTACCCGCGTACGCACGCGCTCGGCGATGCTGTCCCCCGACTGCCCCATGTCCAGCATGATCGCGCAATCCAGCCGGTATTCGTCCGCCCTCTCCACAGCGTCAACCTGTGTCGGCCCTTTGGCCGACGTTCGAACGTGAGGTACTAGCTCACACCACTGCCGAACCAGGATCGTTGCGACGCCACTACCGGCGTCTCCATCTACGAATGAGAAAAGTCATGAAACTACATCGGCTCGTCCTGAGAACCGTCATCGCCGGCGTTGCCGCGGGTGCACTTGCGCTAGCTGTACTGACCTCGATCGTTGTTGACGTAGGAGAGACCTCCGGTGTCGAGTTGGAGCTGTCTAGTTCTGCAGCTCGATCACACGGAGGTCTCTCGTGTCCCACGCTAATGCCCGGTTGACCCCTGCCGGCCGGTTGATCATGGTTCAGCGCATCGATTCGGGTCGTGCGGTGGCTCATGTCGCGTCCGAGATGGGAGTGTCGAGGACGACGGCGTGGCGGTGGTGGCGCCGGTTCCGGGAGGCGGGGATCGTCGGATTGCAGGACCGGTCCAGCGTCGCGCGTTCCCATCCGCGTCGGACGGGTGCGTGCGCGGAGACGCAGGTGCGGATCCTGCGAGCGTTGACTCGGCGCGGGCCGGTGTTCATCGGCGCCCGGTTGGGGATGCCCGCGTCGACGATCGGTCGGGTCCTGGCCCGTCATCACACTCCGCTGTTGCGTGACACCGACCCCGTGACCGGGGTCGTGATCCGGGCGACGCGGCGAACGAAGAACCGTTACGAGCATCCCTATCCGGGGTCGTTGGTCCACATCGACGTGAAGAAACTCGGCCGCATCCCGGACGGCGGCGGTTGGCGCGCCCACGGCCGGAGCGAGAAAGTCCGCGGTCGCGGGATTGGTTACGACTACGTCCACACCGCGATCGATGACCACTCCCGGCTCGCTTATGCGGAAATCCATGCCGATGAGAAAGGCGTCACCGCGGCCGGTTTCCTCAAGCGCGCGACCGCGTTCTATGCCTCCGTCGGAGTGAGCATCAAACGCTGCTTCTACTTTCGACGACGAGCCGTCCGAACCCATACGACGATGAATGCCACAATCGCAGCCACTGCGAACAGTGAAATGACTGCGTTGATAAGAGTGAAGTTGCCGAACATTGACCGATCTTTCTCTAGCAGAAAATCTCAGCCGGCAAGCTGAAACGAGCCGGTGGGGGTGTAATAACGCACGTCATATCGAATCGTTAAATAGACGACAATCGCGTCATAGCTCCGCGACCGCTTGAACACATTCTTCTTGCCTTTGACCGTCGAGCACGGTGACTCAGAGTAAACCACTCCGACCCCACTCACCCCCACGACGCTATACGCGCGCACGTGCGTGCAGGCGACGATCTTATTCACCTTGCCTCCGCCAACAGCCGTGAATGAGGCACGATAAGAGTTGTTGGCGCTGAACTCCCCGTTCGTTGTGTAAAGCGAACCCTTCACACTGCCGGTGCCACCTGCGCCCTTTCCCGACTTAGCTCTATCGTCCCCTACCGCTCGAATGGTTGAGCGAGTTATCCCCAGCGCGCTTGGGACTGCCGCCGATCTCGCCCATCAGTATCCGTAACACCGCGGACTCAGTTCACGAGAGTTCGGCACCTGCTCCCCCGCGTCTCTAGAATTGACAACGCACCACGACGCGGAAGTGGCGAAATCGGCAGACGCGCAGGATTTAGGTTCCTGTGCCTTCGGGCGTGGGGGTTCGATTCCCCCCTTCCGCACTCACGAGGAGGCCCTCGTTCGCGCGGCGAACCTGCTCCCGAACGGGGGCTCATCCTCCCGGCGGATATTTGGCGGGATCCCGGGTTCGCGGCATAGCCGACGGCTAGACTTCGAGCACCGAACGTGCGCCGACTGGCTCGGAAGCAGCCGACGACTGGAGACCCGATGCATCACTCCGCACTCATCCCCTGGCTCGACCCTGAGAGCATCATCGTCACCGCCGGCCCCTGGGCTCTCCTCGTCGTGTGCCTCATCGTCTTCGCGGAGACGGGTCTCCTCGTCGGCTTCCTGCTCCCGGGCGACACGCTCCTCATCATCACGGGTCTCTTCGCCTTCCACCCGGGACTCGGATTCCCCCCGTTCGTCGTCGCGCTCGCGATCGGTCTCGCGGCCTTCCTCGGCGGTGAGGTCGGCTACCTGATCGGTCATAAGGCCGGGCCGAAGGTCTTCGAACGCAAGGAATCCGGCCTCTTCAGCATCGAGAACGTCGAACGAACGAACGCGTTCTTCACACGCTTCGGCGGGCTCGCGGTCATCGTCGCGCGCTTCGTCCCGATCGTCCGCACCTTCGCGCCGGTCGCCGCCGGCGTCGGCCACATGGACTACCGCAAGTACACGTTCTACAACCTCGTCGGCGCGCTCGTCTGGGGTGCCGGGCTCACGTTCCTCGGCTACCTGCTCGGCTACATCCCGCCCGTCGCCGACTTCGTGCGCAACTACATCGACATCATCCTCATCGCCGCCGTCGTGCTCACCCTCGCCCCCACGATCTACCACTACGTGCAGTCGAGCCGGAAGGCGAAGCGTCACGCGGCCGCGGGAGACGCCGTCGTCGATCACGACGAGGCCGAGCAGCTCGTCCTCGACCGCACGCTGTTCGACCAGGACAAGGACAACGACCGGCCCACCGGTCGCGCCTGATCCTCGACTTCCGCGTTCGCGGACGACACGACAGCGAGCGCCGTCGGGAGAGCTGTCAGCGGTGGTGCTGGTCCTCGTGGGCTGCGTGAGCGGCAGGCTCGAGCTGGAACGTCGAGTGCTCGACGTCGAAGTGCGCCGTGAGGCACTCCCCGAGATCGTCGAGCAGCCGACCGGCCCCGTCCTGGCGGAAGACGACGGCGTCCACGACGACGTGCGCCGAGAACACGTGCCTTCCGGAGGTGATCGCCCACACGTGCACGTCGTGGACGCCGACGACCCCTGGCGTCCCGCGGATGTGATCGCGGATGACCTCGACGTCCGTGCCGAGCGGCGCCGACTCGTTGAGCACGCGCCAGACGTCACGGATGAGGAGGGCGGCCCGCGGGAGGATCCCGGCGGCGATGAGGAGCGACACGATCGCGTCCGCCTGGACGAAGCCCGTCGTCGCGATCACGATGGCCGCGACGATGACGCCGATCGACCCGAACGCGTCGCCGAGGACCTCGAGGTACGCGCCCCTCATGTTGAGGGACCCCTTCGCCGAACCGCGCAGGATGAGGAGCGAGACGACGTTCGCGACGAGACCGACGACGGCGACGAGCAGCATGGGCAGAGCCGCCACGTCCGCCGTACCCGGTTCGACGAGCCGCCGCACGCCCTCGATCCCGACGCTCACGGCCACGACGGTGAGGATGAGTCCGTTGAGGAGCGCGGCGAGGATCTCCGTCCTCTGGTACCCGAAGGTGTGGCGATCGGTGGCCGGGCGCCGGGCGATGCCGATCGCAACGAGCGCGATGACGAGGCCCGTGAGGTCGGAGAAGAGGTGCCCGGCGTCGGCCAGCAGGGAGAGCGAGCCCGTCACGAGTCCGCCGATCGACTGCGCGACGAGGACGACCGCGACGATCGGGATGACGATCAGCAGACGGGACCGGTCCGCGGCGCCGTGTGCGTGATCGTGAGCCATGACTCCAGCCTACGTCCTTCAGACGACTTCGGAACCGCTGGTCAGCTATGAGAAATGATCGTCGTTCCCATTATCGGGCCGAACACCTCACTCGTCGCGCGAGGTGAGAATCATGCTGAGGTGCGGGATGGCGTCGGCGACGGCCCGAGCTCGGTGCGAGACCGTGTTCTTCTCCTCCGGGCTGAGCTCGGCGGCGGTCCGGCCGTCGCCCTCCGGAATGAAGATCGGGTCGTAGCCGAAACCGTTCGCTCCCCCGCGTTCCGTGGCGAGGGCACCGGGCCACACGCCGACGGCGATCGCCTCGTGCTCGGGCGTCCCGTCGATGCCCGGTACGACGATGGCGATGTGGCACTCGAAGCGGGCACCCCGGTCCGACGGAGCGATGTCCTGCAACTGCGCGAGCAGGAGTTCGAGATTGGCCTCGTCACCGCGACCCGGGCCGGCCCACCGCGCCGAGAAGATGCCCGGCGATCCGCCGAGCACGTCGACGCAGATGCCGCTGTCGTCCGCGAGGGCGATGCGCCCCGTGTGGGCGGCGGCGGCCCGCGCCTTGATCAAAGCGTTCTCCTGGAACGACAGGCCGTCCTCGACGGGCTCCGGGCCGTCGTACGGGAGCACCGTCACGCCGGGCAACGCCTCGCCGATGATGCGCTGGAACTCCTCGACCTTGTGCGCGTTGTGCGTCGCCAGCACGATCTCGACGACGGCCACGCCCTCGTCCGTCATGCCGTGCCGTTCTGCAGCACCGACCGCTGGATCGCGGCGAGTTCGGCGGCGCCCTCGACCGCGAGGTCGAGGAGCGAGTCGAGTTCCGCTCGATCGAACGGCGCACCCTCCGCGGTCCCCTGCACCTCGACGAACTGGCCGCCTCCCGTCACGACGACGTTCATGTCGGTCTCGGCGCGCACGTCCTCGACGTACGCGAGGTCGAGCATGGGGGCGCCGTCGATGATCCCGACGGAGACCGCCGAGACGCTGTCAGTGAGGGGCACGGCGTTCTTCGACACGAACTTCTGATCACGGGCCCAGGCGATCGCGTCGGCGAGCGCGACGTAGGCGCCCGTGATGGCGGCCGTACGGGTTCCGCCGTCAGCCTGGAGGACGTCGCAGTCGATCACGACGGTGTTCTCGCCGAGCGCCTTCGTGTCGATGACAGCCCGGAGGCTCCGCCCGATGAGGCGCGAGATCTCGTGAGTGCGGCCACCGATCCGTCCCTTCACCGACTCGCGGTCCATGCGGTCGTTGGTGGAACGCGGGAGCATCGCGTACTCCGCGGTGACCCACCCCTTGCCCTTGCCCTGCAGCCACCGCGGGACACCGTTCGTGAAGGACGCCGTGCAGAGCACCTTCGTGCGGCCGTAGGAGATGAGGGCTGACCCCTCGGCCTGATCGCTCCACCCCCGCTCTATCGTCACGGGTCTGAGCTGCTCGGGGATACGGCCGTCGGCGCGAATGGTGTCGGTCACGAAGTGCTCCTCGGTGCGGGGTGGAGGGTGGACAGATCGATGGCGCCCGTCTGGACGAGGTCGACACGGTCGATCTCACGACCGAGCAGTCGGTTGGCGAGGTCGCGGAAGTCATCGGCGCTGTTGCCGGTCGCCTCGTAGCGGCGGGTGGGCTGTTCGAGCGAGGTGCGTTCGAGGCCGCGGGAGACGAGTTCGCGGTACACGTCGCTCGCCGTCTCGGAGTCGCTCGAGACGAGGGTGACGCTCGGTCCCATGACGTATGAGATCGCGCCCTTCAGGAACGGATAGTGGGTGCATCCGAGAACGAGCGTGTCGACGCCGGCGTGACGCAGCGGCGCGAGGTACTCCTCGGCGACAGCGAGGACCTCGGATCCCGTCGTCACACCCGATTCGACGAACTCGACGAAACGGGGGCACGCGCGAGTGAACAACTCGAGTTGAGGAGCTGCGGCGAACGCGTCCTCGTAGGCGCGGGAATTGATCGTCCCGACCGTGCCGATCACGCCGACCCGCCGGTTCCGCGTGGTCGCGACGGCCGTGCGCACCGCCGGCTGGATGACTTCGACGACGGGGACGTCGTAGCGTTCCCGCGCATCCCGCAGCATTGCCGCCGATGCGGTGTTGCACGCGATCACGAGCATCTTGACGCCCTGGGCGACGAGATCGTCGAGCACTTCGAGGGCGTAGCGTCGGACGTCCGCAATGGGCTTCGGACCATAGGGCGAGCGCGCCGTATCGCCGATGTACAGGATCGATTCCCTCGGCAGTTGGTCGTGGATCGCGCGCGCCACGGTGAGCCCACCGACCCCAGAGTCGAAGATCCCGATCGGTGCGTCCGTCACGAGCAACTAGCCTAGCCGCGTCGCTAGGCTGACGAGGTGAGCAACTCCACCGCCCTGCACACCGACCGCTACGAACTCACCATGGTCGACGCGGCCATCGAGAAGGGCACGGCCCACCGCGAAGCGGTCTTCGAGACCTTCGCCCGTCGGCTTCCGGGCGCGAGACGCTACGGCGTCGTCGCCGGCACGGGCCGGCTCGTCGAGGCGATCACACGGTTCCGGTTCCGCGACGAGGAGCTCTCGTGGCTCGCTGACGCGCAGATCGTCCGGCCCGCCACGATCGACTGGCTCGCCGACTACCGGTTCTCGGGCGACGTCTGGGGCTACCGGGAGGGCGAGGTGTACTTCCCCGGGTCCCCCGTGCTCGTCGTGCAGTCGAGCTTCGCGGAGGGCGTGGTACTCGAGACGCTCGTGCTCAGCATGCTGAATTACGACTCCGCCGTCGCGAATGCGGCGACGCGCATGGTGACGGCGGCCGCCGGTCGCCCCCTCGCCGAGATGGGATCACGACGCGCGCATGAAGAGGCCGCCGTCGCGGCCGCGCGAGCGGCGTACATCGCGGGTTTCGGCGCCACGAGCAACCTCGAGGCCGGTCGCACATGGGGCATCCCGACGATGGGTACGGCCGCGCACGCCTTCACCCTCCTGCACGACTCCGAGGAGGACGCGTTCCGAGCGCAAGTGGCCGCCCTCGGCTCGGGGACGACCCTGCTCGTCGATACATACGACATCCCGACGGCGATCGAGACGGCCGTCCGCGTCGCGGGCACGGGGCTCGGCGCCGTCCGCCTCGACTCCGGCGATCTCCCCACCCTCGTGGTCGAGGTCCGCGAGCAACTGGACTCGCTCGGCGCGGTCGGCACGAAGATCACCGTCACGAACGACCTCGACGAGTATGCGATCGCGGGCTTGTCCGGCTCTCCCGTCGACTCCTACGGCGTCGGCACGTCGCTCGTGACCGGATCGGGAGCACCGGCGGCGGGCATGGTCTACAAGCTCGTGGCGCATCGCGACGACGCCGGCGACTGGGTGTCGGTGGCGAAGGCCTCAGCCGACAAGGTCTCCCTGGGCGGGCGCAAGCGCGCGTACCGCCGCTTCGACGGCGGAGTCGCGAGCGCCGAAGTCGTGCGCACCTCCCCCACGGCCGAAGCGCGCACGGACGAACGAGAACTCCTCACGCCACTGCTCGTGGGAGGGGAACCGATGGAGGACGTCCTCGGAGCCACGGGTGTGGAGCGGGCTCGAGCACACCGGGAGAGCGCCGTCGGGGAATTGCCCGCCGCCGCCTTCCGGCTCACTCGTGGGGAGCCGGCCCTCCCCACCCTCTACGAGTGAGGAGCGGCGCTTCGCCGGCTCAGTCCTTCTTGAGCTTCTCGTAGATCTCTTTGCAGCTCGGGCAGACCGGGAACTTCTCCGGGTCGCGACCCGGGGTCCACTTCTTGCCGCACAGCGCCTTGACGGGCTTGCCGGTCATCGCCGACTCGAGGATCTTCTCCTTGCGCACGTAGTGCGAGAAGCGCTCGTGGTCACCCGGTTCGATCGCCTCGTCTTCGAGGAGCTTCTCGAGTTCGCGGTCGAGCACGCTCGTCGATCCCCCATCGGGCGTACCGGAAGGGTCCATCGTGCTGAAGCTGGGCGTCTGCATGACCCCATTCTACGACCGCCGGCACGCAGGAGAGCCGTTGCGGCTCGAGCTACACGCTCGTCGCGAAGCCGATGATCTCCGGGCCGCGTCGATCGAAGACACGGCCTCCGGCGAGGATGCCGACGATCAGCACCAGCAGACCGGAACCGAGCCCCACGAACAGTGCGACGAGGTGCCAGGAGGGTGATTCGACGAGGCCCCGCGCGGCGAACCAGAACGTCGGGACGGTCAAGGCGATGGTCGCGAGGAGGCTGACGGATTGCGAGACGACGGCGGAGCTTCCACTCGTCTGCGGCTGCTGGAAAGGGCTGTCGCCCGGAAGGACCGCCGCGTACGGGAGTCGTGCGGACACGAGAGAGGAGACGCCGACACCGACGAGCAGCAGCGCCGAGGAGACGCCGACGATCGAGGGGAACGCCCTCCAGTCGCCGTAGACGACCGCCGTCAGCGCCGACCCCGCCGCGACGAGCACCGTCCCGATCAACAGGATCGGCACGGTGCGTCCGAGACGGTCCGCCCAGCCGCGGACACCCGACGCAACGTGCAACCACACGGCGCTCGAGTCGAGCGCCAGCTCGTTGTGGAGGGACCACCCGAGGAACAGGCACATCACGGGCAGCGGGAGCAGCGCGAGCGGTTGAGCCGGCACGCCCGCCACGAGAAGGGGCGCGATCATGAGGAACGGAACGACGGGGATCACGAGGAGAGGCGCGAGATAGCGCGAGTCCCGGGACCAGTAGGTGAGGCTCCGCGCGGCGATCACGCCGACAGGACCGCCGGGAAGCGCATCGAACCAACCGAGCCCGCCGAAGCTCTTCGTCGGGGCCTCTCGGACGGGTGAGACGACGAGCCTCGCGACGAGAGCCTCCCAACCCCGCCACAGCAGAGCGACGGTCGCGACGGCGATGAGGAGCTTGACCGTTGCGGCCCCGAGCGAGCCCGTCGCCGCGTCCCCTGGCGCCGACCAGACCGCGCCGAACGGCGTCCAACTCACGACGGATGCCGCCCGGCCGAAGACCGTGAAGCCCGCGTTCCCCCAGTCCATGCTCGCGAGCAGCGCGAGCGCGGGGATCACGAGGACGATCACGAGCAGCCACAGCATCCCCGTGAACTCGCGCGTGCGTCGATGGGACAGGAAGACCGATCCGACCGCGATGGAGATGCGCCCGAGAAGGACGCACGTGGCGACGGCGAGTAGGGCTGACACGATGGCGAACAGTATCGGCAGCGGCCCGCGAGACCACGTCACGACGGTCGCGAGACTCAGCACGGCCATGACGATCGCCGGGACGCCGAGGAGCGCGGCGATTGCGAGCCCTCGTGCGAGAGGACGCGGTGGCAGCCCGAAGAGCGCGAACGCGCGCGGGTCCATCGGGTCCTCGAGCCGGAAGAGCAACGGCACCGTGGCGAACCCGAGCACGACGAACGAACCGGCGACGACGATGAGGTCGCGAGCGTTTCCCGCTTCGACGAAGCGCAACGCGAACAGGCCGAGTCCGATCGCCCAGACGATCGCGATGCCGAGACCGATCCCGATGAGGAGCCCGAGCATCTGCATGGGCGTCCGACGCAGCGCGCCGAGCGAGGACTGAAGCCTCAGCCGGAGAAGCTGTGCAACCATTCCATCCCCTCCGCCGCTTTCCGCCCGCCCGCGAGTTCGAGGAAGCGTTCCTCGAGCGAGACGGGGCCGCGGACGTCCTCGACCGCTCCGGCGGCGAGCACCTGACCCTCGACGATGATCGCGACGTGATCGCACACCCTCTGGATGAAGTCCATGCTGTGGCTGGAGAGGACGACCGTCCCTCCGTTGTCGACGTAGGTGCGGAGGATCTCGACGATCCGGGCCGCCGACACGGGATCGACCGACTCGAAGGGCTCGTCGAGCACGAGGATGCGAGGCGAATGGATCATGGCTGCCGCCAGTGACACCTTCTTCACCATGCCTGCCGAGTAATCGGAGACGAGGCGACCCATGGCGTCCTCGAGGCCGAAGGCCCGCGCGAGATCCTCCACGCGGCTCCGGACCACGTCGCTCTTGAGCCCCCGCAGCATGCCGGCGTAGTAGAGCAGCTGGGCACCGGTGAGGCGATCGAAGACACGCAAGCGGTCGGGCAACACTCCGATCGTGCGCTTCGCGGCTGCCGGATCGGCCCACACGTCGGTGCCGTTCACCGAGACGGAGCCGGCGTCGGGCCGCAGCAGACCCGTGATCATCGACAACGTCGTCGTCTTCCCGGCGCCGTTCGGGCCGACGATCCCGTAGAACGATCCAGCGTGGACGTCGAGGTCGAGCGCATCGACGGCGTGCGTGTCGCCGAAGCTCTTGGTGAGTCCCCGCACGGCGAGCACGGTGCCGAGCTCCACGGCTCGCTCGTCGCTCCGCTCCTCATCGAGAGGCGTGACCGCGCGACCCTCGACCATGAGCGCGTCGTGCTCCGCCGCGGAGCCGTCGTGGTCGGTTACGGGCGCCGGAGCAGACACGGAGGCACCGGTCGTCTCGCTCGAATCGTCGACGAGGACGCCGGGCGCCCGAGCGTCATCGGCGGAACCCGCGTCGGTGCTCTCGGTCGCGGCGGTCTCGCTCGGAGCGGCCTCGCCGATCGATCGCGACGTGAACAGTCGCTTCAGGCGATCGACAAGACCGACCGAGCGGGTGCTCGTCGGCGTCGTGTCGTGCTCGGATGCCGGGGCCGGCCCCTGCGCGAAGACGACGGCGGCCTCGGCGGCCGAGATGGCCGGAAGAGGAGGAAGAGGAGGAGGCGACGCGGAATCATCGGATGTCGATGGCGCTCCAGCGATCTCGTCGTCCACCAGCGCGTCGGCATCACTGAGCGCGGCGCCCTCCTCAGCGCCACCGTCTGCCTCGCCAGGAGTCTCGGCTACAGGGGCGAGTCCATCCGCGGGCGTGATCGGCTCCTCGGGGGCCGGTGTGGGCGCATCGGGCGCGACATCGCTCTCGACCACGGCGCGATCACTGCCGGAGTCCTCGAGCGTTCCCGTGTCGATCGGATCCGCGGGGCCGGCGACCGCCGGCCCGGCAGCCGCCGCCGAGTCCACCGACGCGTCTTCACCCGGTCCAGCTGCCTCAGCTGCCGCGTCGGCCTCGGCGGCTGCCGCTGCGGCGGCCGCGGCAGCGGCTTCCTTTGCCGCCTTGCGCCGTGCCGCGGCGGCCTTCGCCGCGGCGGAGCGGACCGGATCCGGAGTTCGCTTCTGCGCGCTCGCGGCGGGCTTGCGCGTCGAACCGGCCGACCGGGGACTCTTCGGAGCCGACGCTTGCGGCTCCACGACGGCGTCGGGAGCGTCCGCGGATGCGGCGGCGGATTTCCGACGGTTTGTCGAGGGGGTGGACGACGACTTCGAGGTGGAGGACGATGTCGACCGTGACGACTTCGAGGTTCGCGGCGTCGACGAAGCGGTGCGCGCTGACGACTTCTTCGCGCCCGCACTCCCGCCCGGAGCGGACTCCGGAGTCTGCTCGGAAGGGGTCGACGGCGTCCGCGCGTCGTCGTTCTGAGGGGATTCGGAAGTCACCGCTTAAACCTACCAAGGGCGCTGTGGGCGTGCAGAGCGGTGTCGACAGTCGACGAGACGTCGGGCTGGGAGGAGCCCGAGCGGCGTATCACGAATCCACAACGACACTGTCAACCCTGCTGCCCCCCGCGAGGGTGTCCCGTTATCGTGTACGAGGACATAACGGGGTGTCATCTCATCGACTTTCGGGTGAATTGCGTGTGAACGGCCCAGCGGGCGCCCGCGCCGTCTCCCCCGATTTCCAACGAAGGAGCATTTCGTGACCACTCAGGTAGTGATTCTCGCCGCCGGCATGGGAAGCCGACTCGGACGGTCCCTTCCCAAGCCGCTCACCGAGTTGAGCGACGGCCGCACCATCATGCAGCAGCAGTTCGACAACATCCACCACGCCTTCGGCAAGCGGGCCAAGGTGACGATCGTCGTCGGCTACAAGCTCGAGCACATCGTCGAGGCCTTCCCCGACGCATCGTTCGTGTACAACGAGCAGTACGACCAGACGAACACCTCCAAGAGCCTCCTCCGGGCTCTCCAGGCCTCGCAGCCCGGCGGCGTCCTCTGGATGAACGGTGACGTCGTCTTCGATCCGCAGGTGCTCGACCGCGCGGCTGAGATGATCGCGCGCGACCAGTCCTTCGTGACGGTCAACACGGCGAAGGTCTCGGACGAAGAGGTCAAGTACACGACGAGCGCAGAGGGCTATATCCAGAAGCTCTCGAAGACCGTCAAGGGCGGACTCGGCGAGGCCGTGGGCATCAACTACATCTCGGCCGCCGACAAGGCGACGCTCATCCGTCACCTGCAGCGCGTCGACGCGCAGGACTACTTCGAACGCGGCATCGAGCTCGCGATCGAGCAGAACAACATCCTCGTCGAGCCGGTCGACATCTCGGACCTCTACGCCGTCGAGGTCGACTTCGCCGAGGACCTCGACCGGGCGAACCTCTTCGTCTAGTCGTCACCTCTCCGCAGGACCGGCACGCGCGTCTCGCACGTGCCGGTCCTTTTTTGCGGATAAGTTGGTGCTGTGAGTGGACCAGGACCGGTGAGCCCGACGAGAAGGTCGTCCGCCGCCCGGTACCGCCACGCACTCGTGCTGCTGACGTCGCGCGATCTCCGTGTGCGGTACTCGACGAGTGCGCTCGGCTACGTCTGGTCGATCCTCGACCCCCTCGTGATGGCCGGCATCTACTGGTTCGTCTTCGCCGTGGTCTTCGACCGCGGGGGGAACATCGGCGAGCGTCCCTACATCGTCTTCCTCCTCGTCGCACTGCTGCCGTGGATGTGGTTCAACGGCGCCGTCTCCGACAGCACACGCGCTTTCCTCAAGGACGCCAAGCTCGTCCGATCGACGTCGATCCCACGCACGATCTGGGTGAATCGCATCGTCGCCTCGAAGGGCGTCGAATTCATCGCGTCGCTCCCCGTGCTCGCCGTCTTCGCGATCGTCGCGGGAGCACCGGTCGGACCCGGCCTGCTACTGTTCCCCCTCGCCATGAGCATCCAGGCCGCTCTCACGATCGGAGTGGGCATGCTCGTCGCCCCTCTTGTCGTCTTCTTCCGCGACCTGGAGCGAGCGACCAAACTGGTCCTCCGGTTCCTGTTCTACGCGTCGCCGATCGTGTACGGCACGAGCGACCTCCCGGAACAGCTGCACTTCTGGGCCGCCTTCAATCCGTTGAGCGGCATCTTCGCGCTGTATCGATCGGCGTTCTTCCCGGCACAGTTCGACGGATTCCTCGTCGCCGTCTCCGCCGGGATGTCCCTGCTCATCCTGGCCGTCGGGCTCGTCGTCTTCCGCCGCTGCGAACGCGCCGTCCTCAAGGAGCTCTGATGGCCGACACACCGATCGCGATCGCCGTCTCCGACGTCGGTATCCGTTTCCGGCGCAATCGGCGGGGACGCCGCACGTTCAAGGACCTCCTCGCGGGCCGTAGCCGTCGCTCGCGACCGAACGAGTTCTGGGCCCTGCGCAACGTCGACTTCACCGTCGCGCGGGGCGAATCGATCGGCGTCGTCGGGCGCAACGGACAGGGCAAGTCCACGTTGCTCAAGCTCGTCGCCGGTGTCGTTCTCCCCGACGAGGGCAGTATCGACGTCGTGGGCGGCGTCGCTCCGCTGATCGAGATCACGGGCGGGTTCGTCGACGACCTGTCGGTCCGGGACAACGTGTACCTCACCGCCGGTCTGCACGGCATGACACGCTCGCAGATCGACGCGCGGTTCGACGAGATCATCGGGTTCGCCGAGATCGAGGACTTCGTCGACACTCCCTACAAGCACCTCTCGAGCGGGATGAAGGTGCGCATCGCGTTCAGCGTCATCTCCCAGTTGGACGAACCGATCCTGCTCGTCGACGAGGTCCTCGCGGTCGGCGACCGCGCCTTCAAGGCGAAGTGCTACGCGCGGATCGACGAGATGCTCGCGGGGGGACGGACGCTCTTCTTCGTCTCGCACAACGAGAAGGATCTGCGACGGTTCTGCGAGCGGGGACTCTACCTCGACAAAGGCTCCCTCGTGCTCGACGGACCCATCGGCGACGTGCTCGATCGCTACAACGACGATTACAATCGTCCCGCCGTCGCAGGCTGACGCGAGCGGTCCGACACACGACCGGCCGCCGACACCCGTTCACTGATCGACGGCGTCCTGACACAGTCTCGGCACTGCGGCAAGACACAGGGAGCGGGGGCGACACCGACATAGACTTCACGGGTGAGTCGAGAAGCGAAGGACACCGCTGTGTCGTCGAACGACCAGTCCGCCTGGGTCAAGGGACTCGACCGCGTCCTCGCGGTGCAGCGCCCCGCCGTGGTCGCCTACGTGCGCGGCGTGCGCAAGCGTCATCCCGGTGCGACGCCCGACCAGCTTGTGAGGGTCCTCGAACGCCGCTACCTCGCGGCGATCACCGCCGGCGGTGCCGCGGTCGGCGCGACGGCGATGGTGCCGGCGATCGGCACGGGCGTCACGCTCGCACTGTCCGGCGTCGAGACGGCGGGCTTTCTCGAGACGACGGCTCTCTTCGCGCAGTCGGTCGCCGAGGTCCACGGCGTGACGATCGAGGACCCGGTCCGCGCACGCGCTCTCGTCATGTCGCTCATGCTCGGCCGCACCGGATCCGACCTCGTCAAGCAGTTCACCGGTCAGGCGATGGGGCAGGGGCCCGAACGCAAGGCGTTCTGGGGCGAGATGGTGTCGACGAGCATCCCGCAGGTTCTCATGGGGCCCGTCGTCGACGAGCTCAAGAAGCGATTCCTCCGGAAGTTCGCCGTCAACCACGGCGCTTCGCTCATCGGCAAGGCCGCACCCTTCGGCATCGGGGCGGCGATCGGCGGGGTCGGCAACAACATGGCCGGGCGGCAGGTCGTTTCTGCCGCGCGCACGGCGTTCGGCCCCGCGCCCTACGTGCTCCCCCTCGAACTCGAGACCATCGAGGACGATAGGACTCCGCGCCGGAAGCTGCCGTTCGTCCGTCGTCGCGCCGTCACAGCGGGTCCCGTGTCGCCGGGGGAAGCCGACGCGTCCGGCTTCGACGAACTCTCGGGCGACGACACGGAGTCCGTCGACCGCCGCTAGTCGGTCTCTCCGTCGAGGTCGTCGGATTCCGAGGGGTCGAACGATCTGCTCGCTGTCAGTTCCGTCTCACCATCACCGGCGTGGAGCGCGGCGAACCGGTCCCACTCCGTCATGAGGTGATCGATCGCCGCGTGGAACTTACGCGTCGCCTCGCCCGGCGTCGGGTCGCCGAAGTAGTGCCGGGACCAGTAGTCGATACGCGTCAGTGTCTCGTCGTCGTGCAGCAGCCGCTCCGTCTCGGCGACGATGGTCGGTGCCGCCTCCGCCGTGAGCCACTCGCACGCCGTGAGGTAGCCCTCGGAGTCGACGACGGCGGCGGGGTCGGCCGGGCAGGTGATGAGGAGCGGCTTGCCCGTGGCGAGCCGGTCGTAGACCATCGCCGAGATGTCCACGACCGCGACGTCGGCGGCGGAGATCTGCCACCCGATGTCGGGACCGTCGTCGTACACGTGGTGCGCCGACGGATCCTCTCGGTTCGCCTCCTCGAGCATCGCGACGATGGAGCGCTTCGCGGCGCCGTAGGCGGGGTCCACGACGCCGGAGCGCGGATGCGGCCGGAAAACGACCCGGTGCTGCCCCGTCGCGAGCAGTTCCCGCACGAGGGTCACGCCGTGGGACACGATCGAGCCGTACGCGGCCGACGCGCGGTCCCCCTCCCAGGTGGGCGCGTAGAGCACGACCGTTCGGTCGTCCGGCGTATACGGAAGCGCTCCCGAGAAGTGATCGGCTTGCGGACGACCGATGGGGATGGCGCGCTTCTCGAGGTCGTAGTCCCAGAGGGCCCGACGCAACCGGCCGAGCGCCGCGTCCCCGGCGACGAGACTGTAGTCGTACGCCTTGAACTGGTTGGTCATCATGTACATCTTGTCGCTCTCACCATGGTTGATGAAGACGTGCCACATGCGACCGTACCGGAACATCTGGAAGTTCTTGGCGTTCTGGTTGACGTAGAGGACGATTCTGATGTCCTGCTCGGCGAGCGTCTGCTCGAGCGCTACGACGGTGCGCACGTACGCGACGGGGACGGGCGATTCCTCGAGCAGCGCTGCCGCGGCGGTCGCTCCCCGGCTGAGGATCACGACGGGCCACCGCTTCGCCAGGACCGCGAGCGGCTTATACCACTGCCGAACCTGGTACATGTTGACGCTGCTGTCCGCGAAGTACACGGCGATGCGGAACCGACCGGGCTCGAGGGTCGGACGCGAGGCGAGCGTCTTCGACAGATCACGCGACGCCGATCGCGACGCGAGTGTCCTCCTCAGGAACCGCAACGCTTTCCGTGCATCGGTGAGAAGAGCCATGGGTTCCACCATAACTGCGGAAGATAACGGTCTAGATAACGGGCGGTCGTCCCGCTCGCGCCATCCGCACGACCGTACGCCACGACATCGGCCGTCGTACCCCCGGCGACGTCCGCCACCCCTCCGTCCAGCCGCCGAACCACGCCGAGAGGTCGGCCGGCCGTCGCCACCAGCGCAGAAGTGTCACGGCGGTCCACGATGCGACGTACACGGGAACGAGAGGCATCGGCAGGTTGCGCCGGGCGAGCCAGACCCGGTTCCGCGCGTTCATCCGGAAGTACTCGGCGTGCCGCGTGGGATGGACGATCGGGTGGAGGGCCAGGAGGTCGCCGGCGTACCAGGCGCGCTTCCCCTGGTCCCACACACGCCACGCGAGTTCGATGCCCTCATGGGCGTAGAAGTACTCGTCACCCCATCCACCGGCGCGGTCGAAGACGCGTCGCGGGAGGACGACGGCTGCCTCGAGGCATGAGAAGACGTTGCTCGAGTCGTGGCGGTCACCCTTCCGCATCCGCGGGATCCACCGCGCTGGGGGGTCGTCGTCACCCGGGCCCTCGAGCCGCGGCTGCACGAGACCGATGTCGGGCTGGGCGGTGAGCAGATCGACGGCGTCCGCGAGGAACCGCCGGCTCGGGATACGCGCGTCGTCGTCGAGGAAGAAGACGTACTCCCCCGACACCACGGCGGCACCGCGATTCCGTCCCGCCGGGATTCCGACGTTCTCGGTGGTGCCGAGCCCTCGGACGCCCTTCGGGAGACCGACCGGTTGCCAGCCGTTACCCACGACGACGACGTCGAGCGCGACATCCTCCTGGGCGAGCACGCTCGCGAGACCATCCGCGAGATCGGACGGACGCGTGCCTTGCGTCAGCACCACGACCCCGACGGTCGGCACGCGAAAGTCAGACACTGACCCTCTTCGACGCCATGATCGCGACGAAGTGCCCGACGAGGGTCACGAAGCCGAGCACGAGCAGCCCGACGAGAGTCCAGCGCATCGCGAGCTCGTCTCCCACGAACAAACCCACCACCGCTCCCACGAAGATGACCATCGTCAACTCCACCGAGTGGAAGAGTCGATGGAACGGGACGAACTTCGCCATGCGTCGAGCGACGCTCAGGAGCCCGCCACGGGGTGCGCTCTCCCCCTCGGAGTACGTCAGCTTCGGTGCGCCGAAGTTCGCCCGAGCGACGCGGACCATGTCGTTGAGCGCCTTGTTGAGGATGATGACGAGGGCGAGGAGCGCGCCGAGCGTCGTCCATGCGAAGTCCTCGGGGGCAGTGACCGGATAGCCCGCTGCGCGGATGGCGAGCGCGAGCGGGATGAGCGCCTCCGTCGAGTAGTG
Organism: Labedella phragmitis; assembly: GCF_004078635.1. Lineage (GTDB taxonomy): Bacteria > Actinomycetota > Actinomycetes > Actinomycetales > Microbacteriaceae > Labedella > Labedella phragmitis. The sequence goes on along the minus strand of NZ_RZNB01000005.1, from coordinate 249,781 downwards.
ACCGACCGCGTCGAGGAACGCTCCGGCGGGAGAGGACGTCCGTCGCCACCGGGCCACTTCGCCGTCGCAGCAGTCCACGAGCATCTGCATCTGACCGAGCACGAGCGCGAGCGCAGCCCCCCAGAACCCCGGGATGAGGAGCGCAGCGGCGACCGACCACCCGGTGAGGATCATGAGCCCGGTGACGCCGTTCGCGCTGATGGGGGTCCGCAGCAGGACCCACGTGAGATAGGGCGACAGGTCCCGGAGGTAGAGCGACGCCGTCCAGTGCTCCGCGTTGCGTCGGCTCCGCACCTCGGGCGGCTGGGCCACTGCCCTCAGCTCCGCGAAGCTGCGCGGCTTCAGCGGCCGCTCAACCGATTCGTGTGTCACTCGCGCCCGCGCCCTTCTTGTACGTCTGCGCCGCGATGTTGCTCGCAAGGGAGAGGTAACCGAGAACGAAACCGATGCCCCAGCAGAAGTGGATACAGGGCAACACTACGAGAAACCACGCGAAGGTCCCGACACCGTCCCGACGGGCGACGAGGGCCGCGGCGACGACGACGATGACGGCGTAGGCCGCGGGGGCCAGCCAGCCGAGCAGGAGCAGCGGGACCGCCTGGCCGGTCACGGCGGTCGCGAGCCCGACGAGACCGAGGACGATCCCGAGGGAGACGCCCACGACGAGCACGGGCGGCGCGAAGTATCGCAGGCTGCGCGAGGCCGCGATGAGCCGCGTGAGCTCGCCCCGCCACAGGCCCGTCGAGAAGAACTGACGGCCGAGTCGCGACAGGGTCGATCGCGGGCGGTAGGTGACTCGCAGCTCGGGCGTGAACCACACCGTGCCACCGCTCGAGCGGATGCGCTCATTGAGCTCCCAGTCCTGGCCCCGCTTGATGCGCTCGTCGAAGAGCCCGACCCGCTCGAGGGCGCTTCGCCGGAAGACCCCGAGATACACCGTGTCCGCCGGCCCCTCAGCTCCTCCCACGTGATGAGGCGTGCCCCCGAGGCCGACTCGCGATCCGTAGGCCCCGGCGACGGCCTTCTCGAAAGCCGTCGTGCCCTGGGCGTCCATGATCCCGCCGACGTTGTCCGCACCGGTCCGCTCGATCGTCTCTACCGCGAGTCGCGCGTAGTCGCGCGGGAGGACCGAATGCGCGTCGACGCGGATGACGATGGGGTGACGCGACGCGCGGATCGCGATGTTGAGCCCTGACGGGGTGGATCCGGCCGGGTTGTCGACCACGGTGATCCGTGGGTCCGCCCGCCCCATCTCCTCCACGAGTTCGTTCGTCCCGTCGATCGAGGGCCCGACCGCCACCACGATGTCGAACTCCCCGGTGTAGTCCTGGTCCAGGAGGCTCTGCACGGCGGCCCGCACATGCGTGACGTCGTTGAGGACGGGCATGACGTAGGAGACGCCCGGCCGAGCCGTCACCGGCTCGTCTCGCCGCGGTCGTTCCATGTTCTCCACTCGCATTCGGGTGCGCCCGAGCTTACCAGGGGGTGTCAGGGCGCCCGTGGTGCGCACAGGCCGACGGCCGCGCCGACGATGTCGGTGCGGCCGTCGAGGAGGCCTGCGTCCTACTGCAGATCGAGCTCGCCGAGAGTCACGTCGACGGTGTAGTCGCGACCATCGCGCTGATAGACGACCGTCGCGCTGGCGCCTGCGGCCAGCGCGCGCACCTGAGCCGTGAGATCGGTCGCCCCCGTGATCGGGACGCCGTTGAACGACGTGACGACGTCTCCCGAGCGGATGCCGGCTTTCTCGGCCGCTCCGTTTGCCGTGACCTCGTCGATGACGGCGCCGGCGACGTCGCTCCCCTCGACGGTCGAGGCGTCGCCGACCGAGGCCCCGAGGAGACCGTGGCTCGCCGAACCCTCCTCGATGATCTCATTCGCGATGCGCTCCGCGACGTTGGAGGGGATCGCGAAACCGACACCGATGCTGCCGGACTGCTCGCTCGAGGAACTCCCCGCGCTCGCGATTGCGACGTTGACACCGATGAGCTCGCCGTTGTCATCGACCAGCGCACCACCCGAGTTGCCCGGGTTGATCGCCGCGTCGGTCTGCACGACGGGCAGTGAGATCGATGCCGTGGCCTGCGAGCCCTGGTCCTCCTGGCCGGGGATCTCGAAGCCCCACTGTCCTCCGCCGTCGCTCCCGTCCTCGCCCTCGGTGGTGTCGGGAACGGCCGAGGAGGCGACGGTGATGCTGCGGTTGAGCGCGCTCACGATACCGTCCGTGACGGTACCGGCGAGGCCGAGGGGAGCACCGATCGCGACGACGGTATCCCCGACGTTGAGCTTCGACGAGTCGGCGAACTCCATGGGCGTGAGGCCGCTCGCGTCATCGAGCTTGATGACGGCCAGGTCGAAGACGGGGTCGGTTCCGACGATCGTGGCGCTGTAGAGACGCCCACTGCTGTCGGTGACCTGGATCGTCGGGTCCGAGACGCTGCCGTCGAGCGTGACGACGTGATTGTTGGTGAGGACGTATCCGTCGTCGCTCAGGACGATGCCCGAGCCGGTCCCCGCTCCGTCGCTCCCGGCGACGGCGATCGTGACGACGCTCGGTGAGGCCTTGGCTGCGACCGCTGTCGTCCGGTTCACGGCCGCGGTGTCGTTGATGGTGACGTTCTGCGTCCCCCCGGCGGAACTCGTCACCGCTGCCGGCGACTGGAGACCGTTCACGAGGGCGAAGGTTCCGGCCCCCGATGCGCCACCGACGAGTGCGCCGATCGCGAGTCCTGCGACGAGCATCGTCGAGCCGCGGCGCTTCGTGGTCGAGCGCGAGGTCGCCGGTGCCGGGACGGCATAGGTCGGGTTGCCGAAGGCGTCACGCGATGTCTGCGCGCCGGTCGTCGGCACACCGGGGCCCGTCGCGCCCGGCTGCGGGTGCCAGTCGCGGTGGTCCCCTGGTCGGCCCGGAGCCGAGGGACCGGCTTGGGCGTTGGGCGCGTATGCCGAATGCGGAGCCGTCGGGGCCGCGAACCGGGCCGACGATCCGTCGGCGACCGGGGGAACCACGGGGGTCGAGCTGGAGACGTTGGGGGCGACGTAGGGGTGGGCCGGCCTCGGCGGGGCGTCGGTGGGCCATTCACTCGTCACGCGGTCGCCTGTCGGCGGGACCGGAGTCGACGTACCGGCTGCGGCGTCGGTCGAACCGGCGGACCGCGTGGGCTCCGTTCCGTCGGCGGGGTTCTCCGAAACCGGTTCGTTCGAGCCGGTGGTGTTCTCGGTCATGGTGTGTTCTCCTTTTTCCAACCGACGCAAGCTTCGCCCTGAAGTCTGGACGTTTGGTCGACCACGTCTGTGAGCGACCTTTGCCCCAGCCGAATCCTCGCCGCTACGTTCTCGACGACGGTTCGCTTCCCTCGTCGAGGATCGCAGAGGAAGGTGGTCGCGGCGTCCTCCCTTGACATCCGCGTTCACGCCCACGCCGTTCCGAGGTCGGTAGCCTGAGGACATGAGCACACTCCAGGGCCCGTGGCGACGCACAGCGGCGGGAGCCGGGCTCCTCCGGCCCGACGGTTCGATCGCTCCCACGATCTTCGCGGAGATGAGCGCGCTCGCGGCGCGAACCGGTGCCATCAACCTCGGGCAGGGCTTTCCAGACGAGGACGGGCCCGTCGAGGTCCTCGAGGCCGCCATCGATGCCGTGTCGGCCGGGAAGAACCAGTACCCGCCCGGGCGCGGCGACCCTCTCCTGCTCGAGGCGATCGCCCGCCACCAGCATCGCTTCTACGCGATCCCCGTCGACCCTGCCTCGGAGATCGTCGTCACGGCGGGAGCGACGGAGGCGCTCGCCGCGTCGATCCTCGCCCTCGTCGAACCCGGTGACGAGGTCGTCGTCTTCGAGCCCTTCTACGACGCGTACGCCGGGTTGGTCGCCCTCGCCGGGGCACGGCTCGTGACGGTGCCTCTGCGTTGGCCCGACTTCCGCCCGGATCACGACGAGCTCCGCCGCGCCGTCACCGATCGCACACGCATCATCCTGGTGAACGACCCTCACAACCCCACCGGAAGGGCGTTCGACCAGGAGACGCGCGAACTCGTCGTCGAACTCGCTCACCGGAATGACGCCTTCATCCTCACGGACGAGGTCTACGAGCACTTGATGTTCTCCGGCGCGCATCGCCCCATCGCCGCCCTCCCGGGCGCCCGGGAGCGGACCATCACCGTCTCGTCGGCGGGTAAGACCTTCAACACGACAGGATGGAAGGTCGGCTGGCTCATCGCTCCCCCGGTGCTCGTGACCGCGATCCTGACCGTGAAGCAGTTCCTCACCTACGTGAACGCGTCGCCGTTCCAGCCGGCGATCGCACGAGGTCTCGACCTGGGCGAGGACGTGTTCGCCGGGATCGCACGGAATCTCGCCGAGAAGCGCGACGTCCTCGTCGACGGGCTGCGGGCCGCCGGATTCGCCGTGTCGGTACCCGACGGCTCGTACTTCGTGATCGCGGACGCTCGCCCCCTCGGCTTCGCGGACGCTCGTGAGCTCTGCGTCTCGTTGCCGGAGCGGGCCGGGGTCGTCGGAGTGCCGGTCACTGCGTTCGTGCGACCGGAGAACCGGAGCGACTACGCCTCGCTCGTCCGCTTCGCTTTCTGCAAGCGACGGGGGGTCCTCGAATCGGCCGTCGACGGACTACGTCGGCTTTCGATCTGACGGATCGCGCCGGGCGGACGACGACCTACTCGATCACCTCGGTCGCGCCAGGGCGCAGGAGTTCGACGAGCGCTGCTTCCCCAGCGTGGCCGCGCGCCGGCCGCGCCGTCCGCCCGTTCTCGTACAGGGTCAGGACGCGCGGATCGATGTAGCTCGAACGTGCGATCGTGGGCGTGTTGCCCAGATGCACCGACGCCGCCTTCACGGCCGCGACCACGGCCTTCTTCCGGGCCGTCATCGTGTCCTGGGGGCCGGTGCGTGCGAGCGATTGCGCGGCCACGGATGATCCGTGCAGCGTGCGGAAGTCCTTCGCGCTGAAGGTCTCTCCGACGAGCCCGCGGATGTAGTCGTTCGCGTCCTCGGCGGACAGCGTCTTCCATCGCCGACCGGTCTTCCACGCGAAGACCCTCGAAGCCTTGCCACGACGACGCCGGAGGGCGCGCAAGACGTCGGCGAGATCGGAGTCGATGATCTCCGAATGCCACTGCTGCGAGCTCTTGCCGGGGAAATGCAGCGTGACGAGGTCACCGGAGAGCAGGAGGTGCTGGCCGAGAAGGGTCGACAGCCCGTAGGAACCGTTCTCGTCGGCGTAGCGGTCGCCGCCGATCCGCGGAGAGACCGTATCGAGGATGCGGAACATCGCGGCGAGGACCGTCTCGCGCGACGTGGGGTCGCCGCGGAGGTGCCGCGTCACGGTCGGGCGCACGCCCGGGAGGACCTCCGCGAAGTCGAGGCAGCGCTCGAACTTGGCGACGTCCTGCTTCTCCCGCCATGCCTCGTGGTAGATGTACTGGCGCCGACCGGCGGCGTCCGTCCCCACCGCCTGGATGTGGCCGTTGGGATACGGCGAGATCCAGACGTCCGACCAGGCCGGCGGGATGACGAGGTCCGTGATCCGGGCGCGGGCAACGGGATCCGTGATCGTGTGACCATCCTCGTCCATGTACCGGAACCCCCGACCGGAACGGCGGCGCGTCCACCCGGGACCCGACGCGACGCTTCGACGCAACCTGACCATGTGGTCAGGCTATGCGGGTGTCCGTTGCAACGCCGCCCCGTGCGAAGCGGCGCCCCTCCTGCTATAGGAGGGGCACTGTTCAGGCCTCTGCGGGATGCGCCGGATGCCGCTGGCGCTGTCATCCTCTGGGCCGGTCACCGCGTCGTGCGCACCACCGCCCTCCGGCAAGTCGTGCTCGAGGAACGAAGCGTCCCGCGTCGACGGCCCCCACCACGTCTCGCGAGAGCGCGCATCCGCCACAATCGACAGACACGCACCGCCCGGTCCGATCGCTCGGCGCTCGAAAGAGAGGGTCGACCTCGTCGTGACCGCCACGTAGAACCATGTGGTTGTGCGTTACGCCGAGGTCGGGCACTGTCGAGGAATCGGCGGCTGCGAACCGCGTCGACTACTTAGCCCGGCAGTGCGCACTCGTTACCGGGAACACAGTCCCTGGGCAAAGGGAAAGGCCCGGAATCGTGATGATTCCGGGCCTTCTTTGTTGCGGGGGCAGGATTTGAACCTACGACCTCTGGGTTATGAGCCCAGCGAGCTACCGAACTGCTCCACCCCGCGGCACAAGAATTTACTCTAGCACGCGGATGAGGAGACGTCCAATCGGGGGCGGCGGACCGCCCCCGATCGGTTATTCGCCGAGGAGCCCGAGTGCCCGCTCGACAGCGGCGGAGAGTCGCTCATCGGCCTCGCCGTAAGCCGCCCAGTCGCCGGCCTCGAGGGCCGTCTGCTTGGCCTCCATGGCCGCCTGGGCCTCGGCGAGAGCCGCGGCCAGGTCGACGTCCACTCCCGTGGACGGCGCCTCGGAGCCATCACCGGGTTCCGCGGGCTGCGTCGGTTCCGTGGGTTCGCTCGGCGTCTCCTCCCCTTCGCCCTCGCCGACCGGGACGTCACCGTCGCCGGCACTCGCTCCCGAGTCACCGCCGAACAGGGAGTCGAGCGCCTGGTCGAGGGTGTCCTCGAAGGCGATCTGGTCGCCGAAGCCGACGAGCACCTTCTGGAGGACGGGATAGCTCGTCTCTCCGGTGCTCTGGACGTAGACCGGCTGGACGTACAGGAGTCCGCCACCCACGGGGAGCGTGAGCAGGTTTCCGTTCAGCACGTCCGTCTGTCCCTGACGCAGGATGTTGATGAGCGACGACACGGCCTGATCCGAGTTGAAGTCGTTCTGCATTTGGCCGGGGCCCGGGACCGTCGATTCGTCGGGCATGGTGAGCAATCGGAGTGCTCCGTAGCCCTCACCCTTCACCCCGTCCTCGTTGCCGGCGTCGGCGTCCACGGCGAGATAGCCCTTGAGGACGTTCGAGGCGTCCTCGCTCGACGCACCACGCGGGATGAACGTCGAGTACAGGGAGAACGACGGCGTCTCCTGGCCAGGCATCTGCAGCGTGAGGTAGTACGGAGGCTGCAGGCTGTTGGTCGAGGCGTCCTCCTGGGGATCGGCCGGCGTCTGCCAAGCGTCCGTGCGGGAGTAGAAGCGACCGGCGTCCGTAACGTGGTACTGACCGAGGATCGACCGCTGCACCTTGAACAGGTCCGTGGGGTACCGCACGTGACTCATGAGGTCGCCCGACATCTCGCTGATGGGCTTGAGCGTCGACGGGAAGATCTTCTGCCACGTCTTGAGCACGGGATCCTCGTCGTCCCATGCGTAGAGCGTGACGGTGCCGTCGTACGCGTCCACAGTGGCCTTGACCGAGTTGCGGATGTAGTTGATGTCGTCGATCGCGTAGCGCTGGGCCTCGGAATCCGAGTCGGCGATCGAGTTCGACAGGCTCACGGTGCGCGAGTACGGGTACGCGTCCGACGTGGTGTAGCCGTCAACGATCCAGACCACCTTGCCGTCGACCACGCTGGGATACGGGTCGGAGTCGAGCGTCAGGTAGGGAGCGACCTTCTGGATCCGGTCCACCGGGTTGCGGTCGTAGAGGATCTGCGAGTCGCTGTTGACGGCGTCCGACAGGAAGATCTGCTCCGACTGGAACTTGAGCGCGTAGACGAGGCGGTTGAAGACCGAGTCGAGCTTCGGCCCGGCATCACCCTCGAAGGTGTTGTAGGTCTCGGACTGCCCGTCCTCACCCGACGGGTAGTCGAGTTCCCGTGGGTCCGTGCCCTCAGGAGCTCCGACGATCGAGTACGTCGGCGACTGCTCACCGAAGTAGACGCGCGGCTCGTATTCGCCGAGCTCTCCGCTCGTGGGGATGCCCGATTCGAAGAACACGGGCTGACCGTCCGCCGAGCGCTGGTTTCCGTACGCCGCGACGACGCCGTATCCGTGCGTGTAGACGACGGTGTTGTTGTACCACGACGAGCCGTCGCCGAGGCCCGACTGACGGAGCTCACGGACCGCGATCACGGTGTCCTGGCTCTCGCCGTCGATCTCGTACCGGTCGACGTCGAGCTCGCTGTTGAAGCCGTAGTAGGTCTTGAATCGCTCGAGCTGCGCCACGGCCGGGCTGACGAGAGCCGGGTCGATGATGCGGATGGATGCGGTCGTCTCGGCGTCGGAACGGAGAGCGCCGGGCGACGCCTCCGTCGTGGCCGAGTACGGCACCTCTTCGACCTCGGCGACGTCGAAGGCGTCACGAGTGAGGTCGATGTTGCGCTGGATGTACGGCTCCTCGAGCACGCGGGCGTTCGGGTCGACGGTGAAGCGCTGCACGACCCACGGGTACAGCGAACCGAGGACCACGCTCGCGACGAGCAGGAGGGCGGTTCCGACGAGCGGGAAGCGCCAGCGACCGATGAACGCCGTGACGAAGAAGAGGACGGCGATGAGCAGGGCGATGCCCGCGAGGATCTGTCGAGCCCAGATGGTCGCGTTCACATCGGTGTAGCTCGCGCCCGTGATGAGGTCGCCCGTCTGCGTGAGCGTCGTGTACTGGTCGAACCAGATGCTCACGGCCTGAAGGAGGAGGTACAGGCCGGCGAGGATCGCGATCTGGATGCGCGAGGACTTCGAGATGCGGAGCTCGCGACCGTTCACGCGGATGGACCCGTACAGATAGGCGACGGCAACGGTGAGGAGCAGTGCGATGAGCACGACGGCCGAGGCGAACGACACCACGCCGCGGTAGAACGGCAGCTCGAAAAGGTAGAACGACAGGTCGAGCCCGAACTGCGGGTCGGTCGATCCCGTCGCCGTGCGGTTCAACCAGAGCAGGGTCGTCTCCCACCGACTCGAGGCCGAAAGACCCGCGAACAGGCCGAGGACGGCGGGGATCGCCCACATCGCGAGACGCCGGAGGGGTTCGACGAGCTCCTGGTAGCGATCGAGCTGCGAATTGAGCTTCGCGTACACCGGCCGGAGCCGGTAAGCGAGGTTGATCGTGACCCAGACCGGGACCGCCATGGCCACGAAGCCGATGACGAACATCACGGCGATCGCCGCCCACTGCGTCGTGAGCACGGAGGCGTACCCGAGTTGCGAGAACCACAGGTAGTCGGTGTAGAGGCCCGTGAAGAGGAAGAACGCCACGACCAGCGCACCGACCACGACGAGCGTGATGGCGAGCGGCAGGCGTCTCCGGTTGGGCGACTCGGAGCGGACGGTGGATGCAGAGGTCATTGCGTGTTGGCCTTCATCGGTCGGGGGTTCACTGCAATCCTACGTGCGATGCCTGACAGTCAGCCCGCGAGGACGTCTTCACAGGTGGGAAGTGCTTCGACGTTGCCGTCGCCGCCGATCGCGGCGAGGACATCGAGGGACTCGTCGAGGGTCGCGACCGCGAAGACCTCGAGATCGCCCGGGACATGGCCGACGACCTCATCGCAGTTCGCCGCCGGCGCGAGGAAGATCTCGGCCCCCGCATTGTCGGCGCCGTAGAGCTTCTGACGGATGCCCCCGATCGGTCCGACGTTCCCGTCGTCGTCGATCGTTCCGGTCCCCGCGATCGACCGCCCGTCGGTGAGTGGCCCTTCCGTCACCTTGTCGATGATCCCGAGGGCGAACATCATCCCCGCGCTCGGTCCTCCGACGTTCTCGAGCTGGATGGAGACGTCGAACGGGAACTCGTAGGAGCTCGACGCGACGACGCCGACGGCGACGCTCGAACTGCCGTCGTCGAGCGTCTGCTCCGCCGGGGTGACATCGACGGTCTCGTCCGCGCCGTCGCGGAGGATGTCGAAGGAGACGGGCTTCGACGGCCCGTTGTCGGCGATGATGCGTCGCAGCGTCGTGACGGTGTCCACGGCTTCGCCGTTGGCGCGGAGGATGACATCGCCGATCTCGAGCCGACCCTCGGCCGGTGCCCCTTCGGGGATGTCACCGACGACGACCTCCTCCTCGACGTCGTAGTCGAGGGCCCGGAGTGCCGCGGCGACGGCGGTCTGCTGCGAATCGGTCATGAGTGTCGCGTTCTCCTCGTCGCGCTGCTCCGAGGTGACGCCCGGAGGATAGACGGCCTCGATCGGCAGGACGGCTTTGCTCCTGTCGAACCACGACGTCGCGACTTCGAACCAGGTGGGCCGCTGCTCAGGGGTCCCCACGACGCTCACCGTGAGCATGTCGAGCGACCCCTCGGTCTCGAACGTCTCGGTTCCGGCGACCTCGATCATGGGCACGTCCTCGCCGTCCTCGCCGTCCTCGCCCGTCGGGACGCTTCCGAGGGTGTCGAAGACCGGGCCGGGCTGCTGGATGACATAGGGGCTCGGAGCGAGAGCCAACACGATGAGGAGGGCGAACGCCACGACGAGCGACACGCCTCCGACGGTGATCCGTCGCCTCGGGCGTTCTGCGGGGGGCGCGACGTGGTCGTCGGCGAAGAGAGACACGAGGGGGTCCTTTCTGCGGTGTTCGCGGCGGGCGGACGACCCCCTGCCCGCGCCACGACTTTCCGTCAGGTTCAGCGACTAGCGTAGATGGCCCGACACGGTGCTCGCTGGAAGGTGACCGAGATGGCTGAAGACGACGACAAGTCCCCCGAGGACGAACTGCGCGACATGCTGCGCGACCTCCTGTCCGGGCAGGGCGCGGTCGACCCCGGTCGCTTGGCCGGCGTCGCGGGGCTGCCGTCGGACCCGACGGCTCTCGCCGCCATGATGGCGCAGTTCCAGGCGGCCCTCCAGAACCAGGGAGACGGCATCGACTGGAAGATCTCGACGGACCAGGCCACCACGATCGCCACGACGGGAGCTGTCCCGGCGGCCGCAGATGAGCGGTTCGCGCTCGAACAGGCCTTCCACGTCGCATCGCTCTGGCTCGCGGACGCGACGAGCATCACCGAGTTGACGCAGGAGCCGCGGCTGCTGACCCGTGCCGAATGGGTGCGAGCGAGTATGCCCGTGTGGGCGCAGCTCGCCGAGCCCGTCGCGACGAGCATCTCCGACGCACTCACGCGCGTCCTCGAGGAGCAGGCCCCCGACGAGTTGCAGAGCATGATCGCGGGCGCGAGCAAGATGCTCCGCGGTATCGGAGGGACCATGTTCGCGATGCAGCTCGGACAGGTCGTCGGCCAGCTGTCGACGGAGGTCGTGTCCGGCGGCGACATCGGTATCCCCCTCCTCGACGACAACGTCGCCGCGATCATCCCGCAGAACGTGCGCGTGTTCGGCGAGGGTCTCGAGCTCTCCGACGACCAGGTGCAGCTGTATCTCGCGGTGCGGGAACTCGCCCACGCACGACTCTTCCGTCACGCGCGATGGCTCCGCCTCCACCTCATCTCCTCGATCACGGAGTTCGCCCGCGGTATCCGCGTCGACACCGAACGCCTCGAATCGCTCGCGGAGGGCTTCGATCCGTCGAACCCCGAGGAGCTGCGCTCGGCCCTCGTCGACGGTTCGCTGATCCCTCCGAAGAGCGAGGCGCAGCTCGCGACGCTCGCACGACTCGAGACGACCCTCGCGCTCGTGGAGGGCTGGGTCGACGTGATCACGGCGTCCGCGACGCGCCGACTCCCCAACGCGGACGCCGTCGCCGAGACGGTTCGCCGTCGCCGAGCGACGGGCGGTCCGGCCGAGTCAGCGTTCGCCACTCTCGTGGGCCTCGAGCTCCGACCCCGCCGCCTCCGCGAAGCGGCCGCGATGTGGCAGTCCGTGACCGACGCCGTCGGTCCCGAGCTGCGCGATTCGCTCTGGTCCCACCCCGACCTCATGCCCGTGGCCGCCGACATCGACGATCCCGGTCGCCTCATCGCGGCTCTCGAGGCCAAGGCCCGCGGCGAGGAGCCCGAACTCGACGAGATGGACACCGCCCTCGAAGCGCTTTTGCGTGGCGAAGAACGCGGGCGAGGCGATACTCCGACCTCGGACGATGACGCCCCTCCGCGCGAGGATCCCCCGCCCCACGTGTGATCGACGGGCGGTGTCGCGTGGCCGACCGGGCACGCGGCACCGCCCACGGACGGAAGACCGGAAGGACGCCGCCTGTGGAGAGCCGGCGCGCCCGGAGACGTCGTCGGCCACCATGTCCGCATGATCCTGCGCATCGATGAGAACCGGAGCGTCGTCTGGCGCACACCGACGACCCTCCAATTCGGCCTCGAGCACGACGCCGTCGTGCTCGACGACCTCACGACACTCGACGAGCGACTCGTCTCCGCCCTCATGGTCGGGACTACTCCGGCCGCGCTGGTCGTGCTCGCGAAGCTCGCCGGCGGCACCGCCGCCGACGCGGAGCGGCTCACGAGACGCGTCTCACCGGCCCTCGCGAACGACGACGTGCCCCCGGCCCGCGTACGGCTCGCCATCGACGGACGGGGGGAGACCGCTGCTCGTATCGCACAGCTCGCCGCCGGTGACGAGCGCCTCGATGTCGTCGAGGACGCGGACCGGGCCGAGGTCGCGATCGTGATCGCCCGATACTCGGTCGCCCCCGCCCGGTACGCCCGCTGGCTCAACCGGGACGTCGATCACCTCGCCGTGATCCACGGTGACCGATCGACAGTCGTCGGTCCGTTCGTCCATCCGGGGTCGGGACCCTGCCTCTACTGCCTCGACCGGGCGCGCGCCGAATCCGATGCCGCCTGGCCCGCGATGGCGAGTCAGCTCGAGGGCCGGTCGTCTCCGCGCGAACGGGAGCCCCTCGTGTCCGAGATCGCCGCCCTCGCCATCCGTGTCGTGCTGTCGCGAGACGTCGACGGCAGGGACTCGTTGGCCGACCGTTCACTCGAGATCAGCGACTCGCCTATCCCCGTCGTGCGCCGGCACCGCGTGCATCCGGAGTGCGGATGCCGATCTCCGCGAGGAAACGAGACGGTTCGCGTGGCATCGTCGACCGCGCTCCGTATTCCGCCCACGACACCCGCAGTCGTCGACGTGCCCGCGTGACGCCCACGTACAGGAGACGCCTCTCTTCGTCGATCTGGTCGAAGGACTTCGCGTAGCTGATCGGCACGAGTCCCTCCGAAAGACCGATGAGGAAGACGGTGTCCCACTCGAGTCCCTTCGAGGCGTGCAGCGTCGCGAGCGTGACGGCGTCGAGCGTCGGCTCGTGCTGCGCCGACTGCCGCTCGAGCAGTTCGTCGGTGAACTCGCGGAGGGTCGTGTCCGCCGAGGCGCTGTCGACGAGGCCCATGATCGCGTTGAGCGACTCCCACCGGTCCCGCACCGCACCGCGCTGCTCGGGCGGCACGTGCGTCCACCCGAGCGATCGGAGGACGTCGCTCACCGACTTGAACAGTGGTTCGCCGGATACGGCGACGGACGCTCCGCGCAACGCGAGGATGGCCTGCTTCACCTCGGGGAGATCGAAGAAGCGTGTGGCACCGCGGACGTGCGAGGTGATGCCACGGTCCGCCAGCGCGCGCTCGATCGCCGCCGCCTGGACGTTGATGCGATAGAGGACCGCGATATCAGATGCTGGGGTGCCCGCGCGGACGAGCGCCGCGACGGAGTCGGCCACCGACGCGGCCTCGGCCGTGTCGTCGGCGTGAACGGTCGCCGAGGGGAGTCCCGCGTCGAACTCGCCGGGGACGTCGTCGGCGGATGCGGGCGCCGCCGTGAGCGAGAGAGCGCCCGGTCGCCCGCGCATCAGCCGATTGGCGGTGTCGACGACGGACCTCGACGACCGGTAGTTGTGCTCGAGGCGCACGACGAGAGCGTCCTCGTGGGTGCGCTCGAAGTCGAGGAGATAGGACGACGAGGCGCCGGCGAACGAATAGATGGTCTGGCTGGCGTCGCCGACCACGCACACGTCGCGGCGGTCCCCGAGCCACAGCTCGAGCAACCGCTGCTGGGCGGGAGAAACGTCCTGGTACTCGTCGACGACGAAGAACCGGTACTGCTCCCGCACCTGGAGAGCGACTCGCGGCTCCTGCTCGAGCATGCCGGCGCATGCGAGGAGGACGTCCTCGAAATCGAACTGTCGCCGCTCGTCCTTCAGCGACTCGTACGCGCGCTGGAGCTCGACGACCATGTCGGTCGTGAGGGCTCCGGGCGCGGGGCGTCCGGCGATGGCGTACTCGTCGACGCTACGCCCGGTGATCTTCCGCCACTCGATCTCGGACGCGATGTCCCGGAGCGTCGCAGTGTCGACGGCGATGCGCGCCCTCTCGGCCGCGTGAGCGAGAAGCGTCGCCTTCTTCGTCACGACCTGCGGAAGGGTCCCGCCCACCACTTGTGGCCAGAAGTACCCGAGCTGACTGAGAGCCGCGGCGTGGAACGTCCGGGCCGACACTCCCCCGGCGCCCAGCCCCCGAAGCCGGGACTTCAGCTCCGCGGCGGCTCGTGCCGTGAAGGTCAGGGCGAGAACGCGATTCGGCGCGTAGGTACCGGTCGCGACGCCGTGGGCGATGCGGTGGGTGATCGCTCGCGTCTTTCCGGTGCCCGCGCCGGCGAGGATGCAGACCGGACCGCGCAGCGCTTCGGCCGCCGCCCTCTGCTGCTCGTCCAACCCGGCGAGGAGGTCGCCCGTCACGATCCGTCTGAGCCGTTCAGCCAGTCGTCGATGATGGCGCGGGCGATCGACGTGCTGCCGGGCAGCGTGACGTCCGACCCGGCGTCCCTCAGTTCATCGCGCCTGAACCAGCGGACGTCGGCGAGCTCGTCCTCGTCCGGCCGGATCGCCGCCGGGTCCTGACCATCCGCAAGCTCGGCATGGAAGCCGAACATGATCGATCGCGGGAACGGCCACGGCTGTGAGCCCAGATAGGTCGGGGGGCCGAGTCGGATGCCCGACTCCTCGTGCACCTCGCGGAGGACGGCGGCCTCGAGGGACTCGCCCGCCTCGACGAAGCCCGCGAGGAGCGAATAGCGTCCCTCGGGCCACAAGACGCTCGATCCGAGGAGGATCCGGTCCTCGTGAACGATGCGCACGATGACCGCAGGATCGGTCCGGGGGAAGTGCTCGGCGTGGCAGTGCGGGCACGCGCGCATCCAGCCGGACCGACGAACGATCGTCGCGGTTCCGCAGTTCGCGCAGAAGCGCGAGACGTGGTGCCAGTTCGAGATCGCGAGGGCCTCGGCCGCGATTCCCGCATCCCTGTCCGAGAGGCGGTGGGCGACGTCCCGAGGGCTCATCCACTCCCCCTCGTCCGCCGCTCGAGCGGACGAGCGATCCGAGGCGGCGTCGCCCTCGGTGAAGAGCAGGACCGGGACGCCGATCGGGACCGAGCCCTCGTCCCCGAGGGTGCGACCGAGGTACACGACCTCGTCGAGAGGCGGGCGGTCGAGCGAGGAGACCTCCTCGAAGACGATGGCGTCGTCTCGGACGGGCAGACGGCCGGAGCGCAGGCGCACGACGCGTGTCGCGGGGTCTTCGAGGGCCGCGGCGAGGAAGTCCTCGCTCGTGCGTGCGACCTCGTCCCGATCGAGCGCCGAGCGGGACAGCGGGAAGTCACCCAGCGGGCGGACACGAGAGATCATCGAACCCCAATCGGACAGGCGTGGCGCGGGCTCCGGTCAGGGGCACTCGACCTAACCTAGGAGGCATGGCCAGATCCCACCTCACTCTAGCCGCGCTCGCGACGTCGGCCGTCCCTGGCCTGACCGTCATCGGGAGCGGCCCGCTCGGACTCGGGGCCTCGGGTGATTTCGATTCCGCGCTCCTGCGCACCGACGACGAGCGCGAGATCGTGGTCCGGGTCCCCACGTCCCAGCGTGCCGAGACCGAGCAGGCCCGCGAACTCCTGGCGCTCGCCGCGCTCACCGACGGCATCCGGAGCAGACTCCCCTTCACCGTGCCGACGGTGCTGGGTCAGACGCCGGCGGGAGACACGCGTGCGGTCGTCTCGACGTTCGTGCCCGGCGTCCAGGTGCGTGCCGACGATCTGCCGGCCGGAGACGGCGTGGCGACGTCGATCGGCGGCGCGCTCGCGGCGCTGCATGCGCTGCCCGGTTCCTTCGTCGGCGAGGTCGGGCTGCCGACCCAGTCGGCCGAGGAGAGCCGTCGGGAGGCCTCGAGCGTCGTCGATCGCGCCCTCGCCACCCGCCTCCTTCCCGCCGCCGTCGGTGCCCGCTGGACCGACGCGATCGCCGACGACGCTCTCTGGCAGTTCAACCCGACGGTCGTCAACGGCACGGTGTCGGCGGAGTCGTTCGTGATCGCGGAACACGAGGTCGGGCAGATCGTCGTGGGCATGATCGGGTGGAGCGGGCTCCGGTCGTCCGACCCCGCTCACGATCTGCACTGGCTGTCGGGAGCCGGTGAAGCGGCGGACAGCGTCTTCGCGGCCTACACCGCGGCCTCGAGTCGCACTCCCGACGCCCGAATCCGCGTCCGCGCCATGCTCTACGCGGAACTCGAACTCGCTCGTTGGCTCCTGCACGGCAAGGACACGCACGATCAGGCGATCGTCGACGATGCAGTGTCCATGCTCGACGGACTCGTTGAGCACGTACTCGGGGATGTGATGCATCCGCTGTCCCAGCACACCGGCCCGGTCCTCTCGGTCGACGACGTCGAGACGCTCCTCTCCCGGACGCCGCGTACATCGGCGGCTGCCGGGAGCACGGGCCTCGAGACCGACTCGTACGACCGCTCGGAACTCGAGAACGTCGTGAGCGGGCGCGAGCATGACGCGGACGAACCCGCACACGAGGATGCCGAGACCGGCCCGATCGTCGTCGACGACGACGACGACGACGACGACGACGACCGAGAGAAGCCGAGCGATGAGGAGCGACAGCGTCGCGTCCGGGCCAGTGCGCGCGAGACCGTCGAGTTCGACACGACGGGGTGGATCCGCACGGGTCACGATCAGCCCGATCGAATGGGCGACCCGAGCGCCTCGTCCCATCGAGCTCGCAACTCCGACTCGGAGTAGAAGCGCTCGGGCCGGATGACGCGGTCCTCGCTCACGTAGTAGAAGACCGCGTCGACCGCTTCCGGGTCGATTCCCGCCCAGTCGGCGTACGCCAGTCGGTACAGCGCGAGCTGGATCTGCCGCTCCTCCAACTCGTCGGCCGTTCGGGGCGGCTTCCCGGTCTTCCAGTCGACGATCTGTCGACGCCCGTCGCGATCGTAGACGGCGTCGAGTTTGCACACCACGATGCGTCCGGCGATCATCGCGTGGATCTCCCGCTCGACTTCGATGGGCCTGAGGTCGGCCCATTCGGAGGCCTCGAAGGTCGCCTGAAGCGTGCGCAGATCGTGTGCGTCCGGCGCGGAATCGGACGATCCGTCGAGATCGTCGTCGAGATCGAGGTCGAGGTCGAGGTCGATCTCGTCGACCGACGCGTCGATCGTCTCGGGTGAGCCCGTCGCGGAGAACCGTTCCTCGACCCAGCCGTGGAAGAGCGTGCCGAGAAGGGTCTGGCGGTAGGGCCGCTCCGGAACGGGACGCTCGATCGCGGAGATCACCGCGTCGGGATCCTTGAGGTAATCCTTGAAGCGTGAGGCCGCGATCCGCGCCGGGATCTCGCGATCACCGGGTCCTGCGAGAGCGGCTCGTTCGGCGAGCAGGAGGTCGATGGTCTCGGCGTATGATCCCGGCGTTTCGGGGGCACCCTGCTCGTCCTCCGTCGCCGACTTCACGAGGAAGGCGGCACGTTCGACGGATCGGCGCCGCGAACCGAGCGGGTCCCGCGGCCAGACGAGAACATCGTCGTCGTCGGTGAGCGGGTTCTCCGGGGATCGCGGTTCCATCGGAAGCGGCGCGACGATGCCGGCTTCTTCGAGCTCGCGGAGGAAGACGCTCGGCCGGCGGGGTGTCTTGTGCTCGCCCCAGAACGAACCGCTCAGGAGGAGACGGGAACGGGCGCGGGTGAGCGCGACGTAGGCGAGTCGGCGCTCCTCGAGCGCATGCCGTGCCGCCAGGTCGTCGGAGAATCGTGCGAGCGCCTCGTTCACGTCCTGCTGGGTCTCGGCATTGCGCCAGGCGAAGACCGGGAGCTCCGCCGCATCGCCCCGGAAGTCGTACGGGAGAGATCCGAAGCTCACCCATCCCTTGCCGTCCTTCGCCTCGCCCGGGAATTCCCGTTCGACGATCCGGACGACTGCCACGGCGTCCCATTCGAGACCCTTCGAGCCGTGCATCGTGAGCAGCTGCACTTCGCCGGGCTCGGGCGGCTCCGTGCGCGGCGCCATCGTGTCGTCCGATTCGGCGCGACCGATCCACGCGAGGACGCTGCCGAGCGTGGGGCTCTCCTCACTCGCCAGGAAGGAGGAGACCTCGTCCGTGAAGGCGTGCAGGCGCGCGTTCGCGGTGCGGAGCGTCGATCGGGACGCATTCGCTACGACCTCGATGTCCAGCCGGAGCCCCGACGTGACGAGGGAGATGAAATCGAGGACGGGAGCGCCCGCGCGGCTGCGGAAGAGCCGGAAGAGGTGAGCAGCCTCACGCAAGCGCGAGAGGCCCTCGGCGCTGAAGCCGCTGAGCGCAACGTGACTGTCGGGCATGTCGCGGAGCGCGTCGAGCGCGTCGACGATGGACACAGAACCGTCCGCGGCGACGGACGCCCTGATCCGTTGGATGACCTCGTCGCTCAGACGCGTCGAACGGACGTCGCGTCGTTCGAGCCACGAGGCGAGTGCTCGCAGCTCACGGAGATCCCGAACACCGATCCGCCAACGCGGGCCTGAGAGCACGCGGATGAGCGAGGATCCCGCGGACGGATCGTGACAGACACGGAGCGCGGCGACGAGGTCGGTGATCTCGGGCGACGAGAGCAGCCCGCCGAGGCCGAGGATGCGGTGCGGCACGCCCCGCTCGGCGAGGGCACGGGCGAAGAGGTCCATGTGTCGTCTGACCCGGAACAGGATCGCGGCCGTTGGCGGGGACGCCGAGGTCCGGCCGTCGAGGACGAGTCGCGCCATCCAGTCGGCGACGCGCGCGGCCTCCTCGTCGATCGTCTCCTCGAACACCACGTCGAGAGCGCCGGCCCCGACGCCGGGTCGCGCCGCGAGTTCGGGGACCGGCACGGCCTGCTGATGACGGAGAGGTTGGACGAGCGCATTGGCGGCGTCGAGGATGACCGTGTCGTTGCGCCAACTCGTCGAGAGGGTGAACGATTCCACCGGGGTCGAGCGAGCGAAGTCCGTGGTGAATCGGGACAGGTTGTCGGCGCTGGCGCCGCGCCAGCCGTAGATCGATTGGTGCGGGTCTCCGACCGCCATGACAGAGTGATCGGCGAAGAGCAGGGACAGCAGGCGGGTCTGCACGACGGACGTGTCCTGATACTCGTCGAGGATGACCGCGCGGAAGCGACGTCGTGTCGCATCGACGATCGACGGGTCGCGCTCGCACGCCGCCAAGGCGAGGGCGACCTGGTCGGAGAACTCGACAAGTCCTCGTCGTCGCTTCTCTTCGGAGAAACGCTCCGCCAACTCCGTGAGGGGTTCGAGCGCGGCGACAGTCTGAACGGCTTCGAGTACCTTCGCGTAGGGCGTTCGCTTCGAGCCCCCGTACGGAAGCGCGGGGAGCCGGAGGAACTGCTCGACCAATCGCCGGACGTCGTCACCCCTCGCGATGTTGTCTGCGAGCGCATGCGACAGGTTCACGACGGCTTCCGTGACCGTGTCGATCGATTTCCCGATCCCGACGAGGCGGTCGTCGCCGTGCTCGACCACGACCCGCCGGGCGAGGCGCCACGCCGCTGCCTCGTTCAGGAGCGCCGACTCCGGGTCACGGCCGACGAGGAGCGCGTTCTCGCGGAACAATCCGTCGGCGAACGAGTTGTACGTCGCGACCGTTGGACGTTCGAAGACGTCGTCGCCGCGCAGGTCCACGACACCCGCGGTGACGCCATCGTGCAACCGTCGCTGCACACGCTCAGCAAGTTCGCCCGCTGCTTTGCGGGTGAAGGTGAGACCGAGTATCTCCGAGGGTGCGGACTCGCCGTTCGCGACGAGCCACACCGCACGGTTCGCCATGGTCTCGGTCTTGCCGCTGCCGGCACCCGCCACGACGATCGACGGTGCCGACGGCGACTCGATCACCGCCACCTGCTCGCTCGTGGGTGACGGCAGTTCCAGGAGCTCGGCGATCCTCGCCGCACCGATTCCGGCCGTCATGAGGTGACGGCCTCGATGACGTGGATGCGGCAACGACCGAAGGAGAACGGCTCGAGACAGTGCGACGACACGTGCGCGGGGAACGCGGAGCCCGCCATCTCGCGTGCGGTCGCGGCGATGCCCTCACGGAATGCCACGGCCTGCTCGTGCGAGAAGGGCTCCTGCCTCGGTTCGTAGAAGGCCTTGGTCTTCGCCGCACCAGCGAGCACGACGAGTTTCGCCCCGGCTCCCGCGTGTCCGTCGACGCCCGGCACCGCTCCCTCGAGGATCGCGAGCTGGTAGGCACCGAGCTGCGGGTTGTCGACGACGCCGGCGTCCGTCTTCGGTTCGTTCTTGCCCGTCTTGAGGTCGACGATGTCGATCGTGCCGTCGCGCACGAGCTCGACCCGGTCGATGGTGCCGCGGAGTACGGCCATCGTCGGCCCATCGTCCGGCGCGTGGGCGACGGCATCAGGCGAGTGCGTGGCGGTATCCGGCGACTCGGGCCGCCCGTCCTCCGCCGGCACGACGAGCGGGATCGGGAGCTCGAAAGCCACCTCCTTGCCGATGACCGTGGCGCCGCGCGACTCGAGGCTCGCCAGATACAGCGCCAAGCGCCGAGCGAGGTCCCGACCCTTCACCTCTTCGAGGCTCGCCTGCCAGCCCGCCTCGAACGGGAGTTCGCTCCACCGCGCTGCCATCGCACGCCAGATCTCGTCGGCGTCCGTGCTCTCGAGATTCTCCGCGACCTCGTGGAGGATCGTGCCGAGCCCGGAGGCGACGGTCGCCGTCGAGCCGCCGAGCTCGTCGATCAACCAATGCAGTCCGCATGTGCGGAAGGCCTGCACGCGTGACGGCGAGACTCGCACCGTCTCTTCTGCCGACACGAGCGGGGCGTCTGTGGACACGTCGAGCAGGCCCGACCAGTCGTGAGGGTCTGCTCCATCGACGTCGTTGCGCGCGAGACGTGCGAGCGAGACAGCGGCCCGCTCGGCGGCCGCGTACTCTCCCCGCTCGATCGCGACCGTGAGGTCGCGGCGGAGCCGGGCCGTGAGTCCTCGAAGCGAGAGCGGGTGCCGTTCCACGAGTCCGTCCGTGGGCGGCGGGAACAGGGGCAGGAACGGACTCGGTGCTGAGTCCTCCCCCGAGACCGCGCTCACGACGAGCCGTTCCCGGGCGCGAGACACGGTCCGCGCGAGCAGGCGGAGCTCGTCGTGCAGGACGAGGGCTCGAGCGTCCGAGGGGGTCGGGTCTATCCCCGCTGCCGCGTCGGCGAGTTCGCCGCTCGCGAGGAGGGTCCCGCGCTGCCGCATGTTGGGCCAGCCGTGCTCCTGGAGACCACAGATCACGACGGTGTCGAAGTCCCTGTCGACGGTTCCGACGGGCGTGGTGATGACCACGGCGGAGCCCGCTGCACGCGGAGCGAGCGTATCCTCCGGGAGATCCGATTCCGTCAACTGATCGAGGAAGTGCGCGGGGCTCTCGCCCGGGGACCGCTCGACGGCGCGGCGGGCGGCCGCGAAGAGGGCGACGATCGCGTCGAGGGTGCGGTTGGCCTCGTCCGCAGCGAGCCCCGTTCCGCGGGACTGCTCGACGAGTGCGCGCTCGAGCCTTGCTCGCTCCCACAGCCCCCACAACAGCTCTTCCACCGTCGCGCCATCCGCGGCCGACGCCTCGGCGCGCCGGAGGTTATCGGCGAGCGATTGCGCCTTACGCCCGTGACGCGTGTCGAGGTCGGTGAGCGAACCGGGGAGCTGCATCGCTTCGACAAGCAGCTCGCCCGCTGAGCGAACCCCTCCGGCGTCGGCCTCACGCTGTCGGAGGGCCGCGCGAAGCCGCCGGAGTTCGACCCGATCGAATCCGCCCAGGACGCTTGTGAGCAACTCCTCGGCGCTGGAGTCGTCGAGCCGGCGGACCCCGAGGGCGACGCGGCTCGCGAGCACGAAGGCACGGACCGACGGCTCGTCACGGAGCGCCGTACCTCCGGCGAGGACGCGCGTGGGAACCTCGAGTCCGGCGAGTCCGCGTTCGAGCGCTGCGATCTGCGATCGGCTTCGCACCACGACGGCCATGTCGTGCCAGGGCACACCGGCGAAGACGTGTCGCTCACGCAACTCGCGCGCGACGATTGCAACCTGCTCCGCGACGCTCGACGGCGTCGTGACGAGGACCGGCTCCTCGACCGACCGGTTCGGCCGGCGGACGCGGCGCTGAGCGCCCGCTCCGGCCGTTCCTACCCGCGCGACGACGCGCTCGTACACGTCGGCCAGCTGACGGGATCCACGATAGGAGGAACCGAGGACCGCGGTGTCGGCCGGGGCGTCGAGGACCTGCGGCAGTCGGCTCACGACGTCGGGGTTCGCTCCCCGGAAGCCCCCGCACGCCACGTCCGGGTCACCGGTCACGACGATGTCGACGCCGCGGCGCGCGAACGCCGCGAGCAGCTCAGCGCCGGCTGCGCTCAATTCCTCGGCGTCGTCGACGACCAGGGAACGGAGACGCGCGAACGGGCCGAGTCCCGTGCCGGACGGCCCCGCTCCATCGACGATCTCGGTCGCGCGGTGCACCAGTTCGGTCGAGTCGTAGAACTGGTCACGGAACGCGTCGACGACCTCGTGGTACTGGCGGATGAACCGACCGGCGGCGCGCCACTCGGCCCGGAGGCGACGATCGCCGAGCTCTTCGAGGAGGGACGGCGAGACGTGCGCTTCGACGGCGCGGGCCATGAGTTCCCGGAGCTCGCCACGGAACCCGGGAAGACTCCGGACCTCCGCGTCGAGATGAGCCGGCCAGTCGTCGCTTCGGCCGTCCTCGTCGTCGCCGAGGAGGAGATCGGCGATGACGGCGTCCTGCTCGCCACCGGTGAGCAACCGGGGCGCGGGAAGCCCGTCGTGCGCGTTTCCGGCGACGACGATGCCGAAGGCGAACGACGTGAGAGCGCGAGCGAGCGGGCCCGCGGTCGGCACCCCGACCCTGACGGCGAGCACATCCCGCAACCGAGTCGCCGCACGGCGGTCGGCCGCGATCACCATGATCTCGTCCGTGGCACGGGCACCGGTGGCGATCCGCTCCGCGACGAGTTCGACGACAACAGTGGTCTTCCCCGTGCCCGGCGCACCGAGCACGGCGAGGTGCCGACCGACGGGGGCGCCGACGACCCGCCGCTGATCGGCGTCGAGGTGGACAGCACGAGAGCCGGCCTCGGCGGAACCGGCACGTGCACCGGAGATCGCGGAGGAAGTGGCCCTGCGCTCCGCACTCGCGGAGACCCGGGCGGTCTCGGTGGTCGCAGAGGTCTCGGAAGTCACGTGTTCACGCTAGCGTCGGCCACCGACATCGCCGCACAGCACGTCGGCATGGTGGCGAGCGCGTGTTCGCTCACGGCGAGTCGACGCGGAGCGCCCGGCCCCGGGCCGTGTCGTAGAGTCGTAATCCAGGCAATCGAAAGGCATCCACGTGGAAATCCGTATCGGAATCGCGAACAGTCCCCGCGAAGTGAGCTTCGAGTCGTCGGAGTCCATCTCGGACGTCCGCAAGACGATCCAAGCGGCACTCGATGACAAGAGCTCGTACTTCAGCCTGACGGACTCCAAGGGCAGCCTCTTCATCATCCCGACCGCCGGTCTCGCGTACGTCGAGGTCGGCTCGGAAGACCAGCGCCGCGTCGGCTTCGTCGCCTGATCCATGGAGTTGCTGTTCGTCGCGCTCGGCGGCGCGATCATCGGACTCGGCGTCCATTACGCGGCCCCCTGGCAGCGTGAGCGCGGGGTGCTCCTGGTCCCCGCCATCGGTGTGGTCGTATCGGCCGTCGTCTGGCTCGGGCTGACCGTTCTCGGCTGGCCATGGGATGGCGGGTGGATCTGGGCCGTCACGCTCCTGCTCGCCGCCGTCGCCGCGGCCGTCGCCGCCGTCGTCCTGGGTCGGTCACGATCGACCTCCGACGAGAGGATGCTCGTCCGCCTCGGCGGCTGAGCCTCTCGAACGTCACCCCGTCGCCGCCGACGTCGTAAGCGGGATCACTCCCACACCGTCGGGTCGCGGGCGTGCATCGTCTCGTCGGCGACACGATGAGCTCCGAGGAGACCCGCTCGCCGAGTTCGTGCCCGACGCCTCGCGGGACGCCTCACGCCGTGAGGCCGAGCGCGTCCATCCGCCGTGTGTGCGCGGCGATGAGCTCCGTGAAGACGGGCTCGACGTCGTCGCCGTGCTCGTGCCCGCCGCCGTCGACGACCTCCCGCGCCAGCAGAAGCGTGTCGCCCACGAGCCGCCGACCCCACATGGCGAGGAAGGATGCGGTGCGGCGGTCGACGGAGATCTCCCGTTCGAGGATGTCGACGATGCCCGCGGTCCCGGCCTCGGCACCCAGGAGTCCGCCGATCCGGGGGCCGAGGTCCGGCGGCAGGCTCGCAGCGAGTCCGATGAACAGGTCGTCGAGGAAGCCGGACGTCACATGGAACGACAAGAGTGCTTCCGTCGGGCTGTTGCCCTGCGTGATGGAACGGAAATGGTCGATGGAGGGGGCCACCGCAGCCATCGCTTCGGCGGGATCACCGTCGCGCCGCTCGATCTCGGCGACGACGGCCTGATGCTTGCTGAGCGCGAAGCCGGCGGCCGTCGAGAGCCGCTCCTTGTCGTCGAAGCGCTCGAAGCGGGCGACGAGGGCACCGAGTGTCTCGACGTGGCCCAACTGGATCCGTGCGGCGCGGCCGAGGTAGCTGTCGGGATCGGGGTGGAGATCCGTGAACTCGACCCGCGTGACGGAGCGACGGGCTCCACGAGCGCGCAGCCGCGGAGTCTCCCTCCGAGGACCGCGTCGGCCGAACCAGGATGCCACCCCGCAACTTTAGCCGAAGACCTGCCGCCCGCTTGACGCGGCGATCGGGCGCGCCAGTGGGTCCTCCAGGCGACGCCCGGCCGCGTCCGATAGTCTGAGGTGATTCCCGGCATCGGATCGGGACCTACGCCGCAGACGTGAACAGACAACGGCGTAGACCGCACTCACGCACTGACAGGCAAACGAATACGTGGATTTCCGTGATCTCGGGGTCGACCAGGACATGGTCGACGCCCTCGCAGCAAAGAACATTCTCTCCCCCTTCCCCATCCAGGAGCAGACGATCCCCCTGGGCTTGAGCGGGCAGGACATCATCGGCCAGGCCAAGACGGGTACGGGCAAGACCTTCGGGTTCGGCCTCCCGATCCTTCAGCGGCTCGGCGCGAACCCGGAGCCCGGGGTCAAGGCACTCGTCGTCGTCCCGACGCGCGAGCTCTGCGTCCAGGTGACCGAGGACCTCGAGGTCGCCGCCGCGAACCGTGGGACGAAGATCGTGTCGATCTACGGCGGCAAGGCGTACGAAGGCCAGATCGAACAGATCAAGGCGGGCGCCCAGCTCGTCGTCGGCACGCCCGGTCGACTCATCGACCTCAACAACCAGCGCCTCCTCGACTTCTCGAAGATCCAGGAGATGGTGCTCGACGAGGCGGACAAGATGCTCGACCTCGGCTTCCTCTCGGACATCGAGAAGCTCTTCTCCAAGACGCCGCCCGAGCGACACACGATGCTGTTCTCCGCCACGATGCCGGGGCCGATCGTCGCCCTGGCGCGCCGTTTCATGAACAAGCCGATCCACATCCGGGCGTCCGACCCCGATGAGGGCCTCACGCAGGCGAACATCAAGCACCTCATCTACCGTGCGCACTCGCTCGACAAGGACGAGGTCATCGCCCGGATCCTGCAGGCGAACGGCCGCGGCAAGACCGTCATCTTCACGCGCACGAAGCGCGCAGCCGCCAAGCTCGTCGAAGAACTGAACGATCGCGGCTTCAACGCCGCCGCCGTTCACGGCGACCTCGGTCAGGAGCAGCGCGAGCGCGCGATGGCCGCGTTCAAGGCGGGCAAGAAGGACGTGCTCATCGCAACGGACGTCGCCGCTCGCGGCATCGATGTCGATGACGTGACGCACGTCATCAACCACACCATCCCGGAGGACGAGAAGACCTACCTCCACCGCGTCGGGCGCACAGGTCGCGCGGGGAAGACGGGCATCGCCGTCACCTTCGTCGACTGGGACGACCTCCACAAGTGGGCTCTCATCAACCGGGCCCTCGACTTCGGACAGCCTGAACCGACGGAGACCTACTCCTCGTCGCCGCACCTCTTCGAGGACCTCGACATCCCCGCCGGCACGAAGGGTCGGCTGCCCGGCTCCTCCCCCGCCGCTGCTCCCCGGACCTCCTCGACCTCCGGTGGCGGGGCCGGCGACCGCTCCGGCCGAGGCGGTCGTGGGCAGCGCTCGCGCGGCGGATCGGCTAGCGATGCGGGAGAGCGGAAGCGGGAGAACCCGCGCGCTGAGGGAACGACCGGCGGAGCGATCGCCGATGCCCCGGCGGCCACCGGTACCCACGACGGTGGCGGCCGAGAGCACCACGACGGCAACAGCGCTCCGCGGCGCCGCAATCGCACGCGCCGCCGGACGGCGCCGCCCACCGCCTGATCCATCGGACGGCAGTCACCGGAGACAAGACGAGGGCGCACCCGTGTGAGCGGGTGCGCCCTCGTCGTTCCCGACAGGCGCGTCGTTCCCGACAGGCGCGTCGTTCCCGACAGGCGAGTCGTTCCCGACAGGCGCGTCGGCCCCGACGGACCCGTCAGGCCCGGGCAGGATCCTCGACGGCTCGACCGTAGACCGGCTCGCTTCCCGTGCCACGCTCGATGATCGCCGCGACGCTGTCATCCGACGTCGTGTTCTCCCCCAGGAGATTGGGCTTGCCCGTGCCGTGGTAGTCGCTCGATCCCGTCAGGATGAGACCGTGGCGTCCTGCCAGGCGACGGATGGCCTGCTTGCCCGACGCCGTGTTCTCCCGATGGTCGATCTCGAGGCCGGCGAGGCCCGCCCCGACGAGGTCCTCCACGTCGCGGTCGGAGACGATGAGGCCCGGCCCGCGCGTCGCGGGATGCGCGATGACGGGCACTCCCCCGGCCGCGACCACGAGCCGCACCGCGTCGACCGGATCGGGCGCGTAGTGCGGGAGGAAGTAGCCCCTCGACGGATGCAGGATGCTCGCGAACGCCTCACTCCGCGTCGGGACGTGACCGCGCGCCACGAGGGCGTCCGCGATGTGCGGCCGCCCGATCGTCGCACCGTCCGTGGTCTGCGCCACGACGTCGTCCCAGGTCAGGGCGTAGTCACGGGAGAGGTTCTGCACGATGCGTTCCGCTCGCACGAGCCGCGCCTCGCGGATCCTGGCCATCTCCGTGACGAGGTCGCCGTCGGACGGATCGAAGAGGTAGGCGAGGAGGTGGATGCTCCGGTAGCCCAGACGTGTGCTGAACTCCATGCCCGGGATGAGGGTGATGCCCTCCGAGCGCGCCGCCACCGCGGCTTCCGACCACCCGGCCGTCGAGTCGTGGTCGGTCAGAGCGACCGTACCGAGCCCAGCGGCCGACGCCGAGCGGACGAGCCGACTCGGTGTCTCCGTGCCGTCGGACACGCTCGAGTGGGTGTGCAGGTCGCTCGGGCCGTGGAATCGCCGTTCGCCCGCCATCCCCTCAGTCTAGGCGTCATGCCCGCGCCGTCGTCGTTCACGGCGGGAGCCGGGTCGGCGATCCCGGAGGCGACACCCGAGCCGGCTCGGCCGCTTCCCAGGGGCCTGTCGGTATGGTGGCAGCGCCATGCTCAGATTCCTCGATGCCGTCATCACGATCGCCGTCGCGATCGCGTGCCTCGTCGCGACGTGGCCGCAACTCTTCGGCGCCCAGAACGTGTGGATGGTCGCTCAACTCGTCGCCCTGCGCGGCTTCCTCGTGGTCGGAGCGCTCGCGGCTGCCGCCCTGTTCCTGCTGCTCGCGCTCGCGCGTCCGCTCCGCGCGGTCGCCGGCACCATCGCCGTCCTCCTCGTCCTGACGGCGGCCGGCAACGCCGCCATCATGGGCGCGCGGGGTGTCGGCGACTCGTCGTTCGCCGAGTGGACGGACGGTTCCGTGACGGTGTTGAGCTGGAACACCCTCGGCGACGCGCCCGGGGCGGAGACCATCGCCCGGACGGCCCTCGACGGGAAGGCCGACATCATCAGTCTCCCGGAGACCACGAAGGAGACCGGAATCGAGGTCGCCAACCTCATGCGCGAGGGCGGCAACCCCATGTGGGTGCACACCGTCTGGTTCGACAAGATCGCCAAGGCGCGATCGACGACGATCCTCGTCAGTCCCCGGCTCGGCGACTACGGCACGGTCTGGGACTCGAATCGGGATCGAGCCGAGGAGCAGGCGCGCGTGGGCAACACGCTCGTCCTCCCCACGGTCGTGCTGAAACCGACCGACGGCGACGGGCCGACGATCGTCGCCGTGCACGCCGTCGCCCCCATCCCCGGTCAGATGGAGAACTGGCGGGCCGACCTCGAGTGGCTCGCGACGCAGTGCGCGGAGGACAACGTCATCATGGCCGGCGACTTCAACGCGACCGTCGATCACATGGCGGGTCTCGCGACGACGGACGGAGCGACCATGGGTCGCTGCTCCGACGCCGGCCTCCAGTCGGGCAACGCGGCCGTCGGAACGTGGTCGTCGGCGTGGCCGACCCTGCTCGGCTCCCCCATCGATCACGTCATGGCGACGCCGAACTGGATCGCCACGGGGATGCGCGTCCTCGACGACCCGGCACTCGAAGCGAGCGATCACCGCCCCGTCCTCGTGCAGCTGTCCTCCGCCCCGTAGCCGGCGGTGCCAGAATGGAGGCATGGCCTCCTCGAGCGACGTGACAGCCCCCGCAGACTCCCAGACAGCGACTCCCGAGACTCCCGCGCCGTCCGCGAGTGAGCCGACGGGCGCTCCCGCGAACAGCAACCGGTCGACGACGCCGCAGAGCACTCGGTTCCAGGACTACATCTCGAGCGGATGGGCCGAGCGCGTCGATGAACTCCCCGAGCAGCGGAGGGTCGCCTCCTTCGCCGCGGAGCGCCGCGGTGCCGTGTCCGCCGCGTTCGCCGGAGAGCGCGTCGTCCTGCCCGCGGGAGCTCTCCTCACTCGCTCCAACGACACCGACTACCCCTTCCGGGCCCACTCGGCCTTCGCCCACCTGACGGGCTGGGGAAGCGACAGTGAACCCGACTCCGTGCTGGTCCTCGACCCCACCGAGAGCGGTCACGACGCCACGCTCTACTTCCGGGAGCGCGCGGGCCGCGACTCGAACGAGTTCTACGCGAATCCGGCGATCGGCGAGTTCTGGATCGGAGCGCGCCCCTCGCTCGAGCAGGTCGCGGCCGATCTCGGCATCGCGACGGACCACCTCGACGCCTTCGAGACGCGCGAGGCGGACCGCACGCTCGGCGACGACGAGGAGCTCGACCGCTTCGTCTCCGAGTTGCGCCTCGTGAAGGACGAGTTCGAGGTCGCCGAGCTCACGGCTGCCGTCGAGGCGACCCGCCGCGGCTTCGACGACGTCGTCGCCGCGATCCCGACGCTCGCCGCGAAGCCGCGCGGTGAGCGCATCGTCGAGGGCGTCTTCTCGACGCGCGCGCGACTCGACGGCAACGCGGTCGGCTACGACACGATCGCGGCGTCGGGTCGGCACGCCTGCATCCTGCACTGGACCCGCAACGACGGCACCGTCTCGCCCGGCGACCTCATCCTCATCGACGCCGGCGTGGAGCTCGACAGCCTCTACACCGCCGACATCACGCGCACCCTCCCGGTGAGCGGCACCTTCTCACCGGTCCAGCGGAAGGTCTACGAAGCGGTGAGGGAAGCCGCTGACGCGGCCCTCGCGATCGTCCGACCCGGGATCGTCTTCCGCGAGGTCCACGCCGAGGCGATGAAGGTCATCGCGCGCTACACGGCCGAGTGGGGCATGCTCCCCGTCACGGCCGAGGAGTCGCTCGAGCCCGACGCCCAGTTCCACCGTCGCTACATGGTGCACGGCACGAGCCACCACCTCGGGCTCGACGTGCACGACTGCGCCCAGGCCCGTCGCGACATGTACCACGACGGTGTCGTCGCCGAGGGGATGGTCTTCACGATCGAGCCCGGTCTCTACTTCCAGCCGGACGACCTCACGGTCCCAGAGGAGTTCCGGGGTATCGGCGTGCGCATCGAGGATGACATCCTCGTCACGGCGGACGGAGCCGTGAACCTCTCGGCCGACATCCCCCGGACGGCCGACGACGTGGAGGCCTGGATGGCTCGCGTCGCGTCGACCCCGCGCGACTGAGGACAGGGCGCGGCCGGCGCCCTCCGGAGAATCAGAGGTAGAGGCTCGGACCCTGCTCGTCCGGAGTCTCGGCGGCCGACCCGCCGAGGATGTTCCGCGCCTTGTTGGCGAGTTCGGTCTCGACGACGACGGCGTACGACGACGCGACGATCTGGGCGATCGAGCTGAAGTCGCGTCGGCGACGCCGCAACGTGTACGTCACGACGTTGAACATCATGCCGAAGGCCGCGCCGATGAGGACGGCGGCACCGACGAAGACGACGCCCGATTGCGGAGCAACGATCACGAGCAGCAGTCCGAAGAAGAGGCCGAGCCACGCTCCGCTCAATGCGCCTCCCGCAGCTGCGCGGCCGTAACTCATGCGACCCGTGATGCGCTCGACGCTCTTGAGGTCCGCTCCGACGATCGAGACGTTGCGCACCGGGAAATCGGCCGCGGCGAGAGCGTCGACGGCCGCTTGAGCGTCGTCGTATTTGTCGAAGCTCGCGACGGCCTCGCCCGGAGGGATTCCGATGATGGGGCTCCGGCGTTGTCCACTCTGCGGGATACTCACGGCTCCATTGTCCCACCGGGTCGAGAACATCCGGCGCCGGGCCCGTGTGGAAACGCTGTGCGGGCTAAGTTAGAAGGGTGAGTGCCACGAGAGTGTTCGTCGCCCGGTTGGCCGGGTGCATGGTCTTCGACCCGGCAGGCGACCGGGTCGGGAAGGTGCGCGACGTCCTCGTGGTCTCACGGCCCACGGATCCCCCGCGCGTGGTGGGTCTGCTCGTGGAGATTCCGGGCAAGAGGCGGGTCTTCGTGTCGATCAACCGCGTCACGAGCATCGCGGCCGGTCAGATCATCACGACGGGCCTCATCAATGTCCGCCGCTTCGAACAGCGGGCCGGCGAGGAGCGCGTGATCGCGGAGATCCTCGGACGGAAGGTCGTCTTCACCGACGGCTCGGGCGAGGCGACGATCGAGGACGTGGCGATCGAGCAGAAGGCCGGCGGGACCTGGGCGGTCAGCCAGTACTTCGTCCGCCGACCGAAGACGAGCAACTCCCTTTTCGCCAAGGGCCACACGACCTTCGTATCGTGGCGCGATGTGACCGAGAAGACCGGCGGTACGGAGGCGCAGTCCGCCGAGCAGCTCATCGCCACGTACACCGACCTCAAGCCGGCCGACCTCGCGAGTACGCTGCTCGATCTGCCCGAGGAGCGCATGCTCGAAGTCGCGGGCGAACTCCCCGACGATCGTCTCGCCGACGCGCTCGAGGAGATGCCCGAGAGCGAGCAGGTCAACATCCTGGGGCAGCTCGACGACGACCGCGCGGCCGACGTCCTCGACCAGATGCAGCCGGACGACGCCGCCGACCTCATCGCGCAGCTTCCCACCGAACGCGGCGAGCACCTCCTCGAGCTCATGGAGCCGGAGGAAGCGGACGACGTCCGAATGCTCCTCGCGTTCGCCCCCGACACCGCCGGTGGCCTCATGACGACCGAGCCCGTCATCCTCTCCGCCGACTCGACGGTCGCCGAGGCCCTCGCCCTCGTCCGTCGCGCCGAGCTGCCCCCGGCGCTCGGAGCGGCTGTCTGCATCACCCTCCCGCCATACGAGCCGCCGACGGGTCGCTTCCTCGGGATGGTTCACTTCCAGCGGATGCTGCGGTATCCGCCGCACGAGCGGCTCGGCACCATCCTCGATCAGAGTCTCGATCCCGTATCCGCCGACACGTCGGCCGCCGAGGTCTCCCGGATCCTCGCGAGCTACGACCTCGTGTCCGTTCCCGTCGTCGACGAGAACCATCGGCTCGTCGGGGTGGTGACGATTGACGACATCCTCGACTACCTGCTGCCGGACGACTGGCGAAGTCACGGCGACGACGAACGCCCCCAGAGAGCACGCACCGGACGGAGGATGACGCATGGCTAGGACGCCCAAGAACGACGTCAGGCTCGACGCCCCCAAGGGCATGCGCACTCCGGTGCTCGCGCCGCGGCGGCGGCAGTCGAGCGACCGATTCGGCCGCTTCACCGAGTGGATCGCGCGCGCGATGGGCACACCGTGGTTCCTCATGGGCCTCACGCTCTTCTGCGTGGCCTGGATCATCTACAACACCCTCGCGCCCGAGGACGCCCGTTTTGATTCGGCGGCACTCGGCTTCACCGCCCTCACGCTCATCCTGTCGTTGCAGGCGTCCTATGCCGCTCCCCTCATCCTGCTCGCGCAGAACCGGCAGGACGACCGCGACCGCGTCCAGATCGAACAGGACCGTCAGCGCGCGGAACGCAACCTCGCGGACACGGAGTACCTCGCTCGTGAGGTCGTGGCGCTGCGGCTCGCCCTCAAGGATGTGGCCTCGCGCGACTTCATCCGGCAGGAGTTGCGCTCACTGCTCGAGGATCTCGAATCGAAGGACCCGTCGATCGACGACGGCGGAACGGACCGCCCGCATGTCTGATCCGGTCCCGCCGCCGACCGTGTCGGAGCACCCGGGCATCGTCGAGCGGGTGCGGCGCTCGCTGGACCGCGTCATCGATCCGGAGATCCGCCGCCCCATCACCGAGCTCGACATGGTCGGAGATGTCGCGGTCGACGGATCGGGCGCCGCTCACGTCGCGATCCGGCTCACGATCGTCGGTTGTCCAGCGGCACGGACGATCGAGAACGACGTCCGGAACGCCGTCGCGGGTGTTCCGGGAGTGACCGCGACCATCGTCGATGTCGGCGTCATGACCCCGGAGCAGCGCCGCGCGCTGACCGAGCGGTTGCGCGGACCGGGGCGGCGGGAGATGCCGTTCACGTCCGACTCTCTGACACGCGTCATCGCCGTGACGAGCGGCAAGGGCGGAGTCGGCAAGTCGACGGTGACCGCCAACCTGGCGGTGGCACTCGCCGCGAGCGGGCTCGCGGTCGGGCTCGTCGACGCGGACGTCCACGGCTTCTCCATCCCCGGCCTCCTGGGACTCGACGACCCGGAACACGCGGGCCGCGCGGTACGCCCGACGCGTGTCGACGACATGATCCTCCCGCCCGTCGCACACGGCGTGAAGGTCATCTCGATCGGGATGTTCGTCGACGACCCGTCGACGGCCGTCGCGTGGCGCGGCCCGATGCTGCATCGCACGATCGCGCAGTTCCTGACGGACGTCTACTTCGGCGACCTCGACGTCCTCCTGCTGGATCTCCCCCCGGGCACGGGCGACGTGGCGATATCGGTCGGTCAATTGCTGCCGCACGCCGAGGTTCTCGTCGTGACGACGCCCCAGGCCGCAGCGGCCGACGTCGCTGAGCGCAGCGGGGTCGTGGCGAGGCAGACGGGTCAGCGCGTCATCGGGGTGATCGAGAACATGGGGCCTTTCGTCGGACCGGACGGCTCCGTGATCGATCTGTTCGGATCGGGAGGTGGCGCCGACGTCGCGACGCGACTCTCGATCGGGCAGGACGCGCCCGTCCCGCTGCTCGCGACGATCCCCCTCAGCCCGGCACTCCGGCGGGGCGGCGACGCCGGCGTTCCCGTCGTCCTCGGGACACCGACCGACACGGCCGCGACGGCGATCGGTCGGCTCGCCGAGGACATCGTCCGTCTC
Organism: Labedella phragmitis; assembly: GCF_004078635.1. Lineage (GTDB taxonomy): Bacteria > Actinomycetota > Actinomycetes > Actinomycetales > Microbacteriaceae > Labedella > Labedella phragmitis. The sequence goes on along the minus strand of NZ_RZNB01000005.1, from coordinate 215,976 downwards.
GGCCGAGGACTCGTCGGCAGACCCCTCGGGGTGCGAGTGCGTTGACCGCGCGGGCAGTGGGGTGCCGCTCGGCGGTCGCGGCCGCCCTGCTCCTCGTCGCCCTCGCCGATTGCGGTCCGAGCGGTACGCGTCCGCCTCGAGTCCGGCGTCGAGGGCGTGCACGTGCCCGCGTCCGACATCCTGCGGGCGCGGCCCCCTACGACTTCATCGCCCGCTCATGCGGTTGGTGATGAGGGAGCAGGCGAGAACGGCGGCGGACCCGAGCGTCACACGTGGAAGACGCTGACGACGCGCGAATCGAGAGCGTCCCGCCCGGCGAGAGCGTCGAGCTCGAGGACGACCCCGCAACCGACGACGTCCCACTCGAGCCTCTCACCGATCCGCAACGCCGCCGCGAGGGTTCCGCCCGTCGCGAGGACGTCATCGAGGAGGAGGACCCGGACGCCCGGCGGGAGATCATCGCGGTGGGCCTCGATGGTGGCCCTCCCGTACTCGAGGTCGTAACTCTCCGCGACCGTCTCTCGCGGGAGCTTGCCGGCCTTGCGGATGGGGAGGACGCCGGTCCCCGTCCGAGCGGCGACGGCTCCTGCGAGGAGGAAACCTCGCGCCTCGAGACCGGCCACGACGTCGAATCGGCCGGCGAAGGGCTCCGCGATCGCGTCGACGACGACCGAGAAGGCCTCGGCGTCGGCGAAGAGCGGGGTGAGGTCGCGGAAGACGACTCCAGGAGTCGGATGGTCCGAAACGGCCGCGATGAGTGACTCCGCACGGGCGAGACGGAACGCCCCGTCCGTCCGGACCCACACGCCGGGCGACTCACTCGTCACGTGGACTCCGCGTCGAAGGGAGGCGGACCGGAGTACTCCCCCGATTCCAACCGGGAACGATGGCTCTGCTGCACGGCGGGCTTCTCGGCCCGCGTGCGCACGGACGGTGCGGACAGCACGGGCGCCGGCTCGTCGTCGAGTAGCGCCTCCTTGATGATGCGTCGAGGGTCGTACTGCCGCGGATCGAGCTTCTTCCAGTCGACCTCGTCGAACTCGGGGCCCATCTCCTCGCGCATGCGGTCCTGGGCGCCTCGCGCGAGATCGCGGAGCCATCGGATGAACTGCGCGAACCTCGAGGCGTAGAGGGGAAGGCGTTCGGGCCCGACGATCAGCACCGCGATGACCGCGATGAGCAGCACCTTTTCAGGGGTCAGTCCGAACACGCATCAAGAGTACCCCGACGTGGCTGCGCCTCAGCCCGGACGCTCCGCCGTATCCTGGCGGAAGGTCGATCGAAATCGATCCCCGCACCACCGAAACGAACACGGAGCGCCCAGTGTCCTCTCACGACGCAAAGTCCGAGCACGTCGCGAACTGGAAGTATGCCGACGACGTCGTCGTCGAGCCCGATGCGATCGCCCGCGCCCGCGCCCATTCACTCGAGGTCGGCGTCGACCCGGTCTCCCCCGCCACGGGCGCGCAGCTCGCCCTCCTCGTCGCGGCCTCCGGCGCGCGCAACATCATGGAGATCGGAACGGGCAGCGGAGTCTCGGGACTCTGGATGCTGTCGGGAAGCCCGCGGAGCGTGCTCACATCGATCGACAGCGAACTCGAGCACCAGGCGGCGGCCCGCGAGCACTTCCACGACGCCGGCGTCCCGGCCAACCGCTTCCGGCTCATCGCGGGTCGGGCCCTCGACGTGCTCCCCCGGATGAACGAGGACTCCTACGACCTCGTTCTCATCGACGCCGACAACATCTCCGTCATCGAGTACTTCGAACACGCCTTGCGCCTCGTCCGTGCCGGCGGCACGGTCGTCGTGACGCATGCGCTGTCGCGCGGACGCGTCGCCGATCCCGCCGCTCGCGACGATGTGACCGTGGGCTACCGCTCGCTCATCGACGAGGTCGCGTCGTCGACAGCCGTCGTGAGCGCCCTCTCCATCGTGGGCGACGGCCTCCTCCAGGTGACGAAACTCGCGGTCTGACCGGTCGAGACAACGCGATGGCGCCCGGATCCTGGGGATCCGGGCGCCATCGCGTGGTGCTGGTGGATTAGGCGGAAACGACTCCGGCGAGCGCGTCGTGGAGTTCCTTCGCCTCGTCGTCGTTTACCGACACGACGAGCCGACCTCCTCCTTCGAGCGGCACTCGCACAATGATGAGCCGACCCTCCTTTACGGCCTCCATAGGCCCATCTCCGGTCCTCGGCTTCATCGCGGCCATACGGCTCCCCTTTCGTGTACTACGTCCATTATCCGTGATCGGCGCCGGTTCGCGCTAATCCCCACCTCCGTGGATGCGAGATCAGGGCGGCGTCCAGTCGTAGCCGTCGACCCTCCAGGCGATGAGCAGCCAGACCCACTGCAGTGCGATCGCGGCGACGACCACGGCGACGCGGTACAGGCGGGAACGCGGAGCGGCGATGGCCCCGACGAGCGGGAAGAGGGGGACGAGGAGACGGAAGGTGCTCGATTGCGGGAAGAAGACCGCGAGAAGGTACAGGGCGTAGCTCGCGAGCCACAACCGGATGTCGATGCCGAGTGCCGCCACGGGCCGGCTGACGAGCGCCATCGCGAAGGCGACGACCAGGACGACGACGGCCGCCCAGCCGACGGGTCGCCCGAACCACCACTCGAATCCCTGGAACCAGGGCGTGAACGGGACGAGATGCTGGTACCCGATATAGGCGGAGCGCCAGGCGAGCTCGGTGTCCGTGTAGGCGGCGATGTCGCCGGTGACGAACCAGGCCACCGCGGGCCATGCGAGTCCCACGACACCGCTCACCGTGACCGCCGCGATGAGAGCGGGCGCCTCGCCGCGGCGGAACGGTTCGCGCGTCCTCGTCGCGATGCGCACGATGAGGTGGAGCCCCAGCAGGAGTGCGAACGCGAGCGCACTCGGCCGCGTGAATCCCATGACGACGATGACGGGAACGAGCACCCCGTACCGCCGGCGCACGAGGAGGAGCAGAGCCGTCGACAGCAGGAGCAGGTGGAGCGACTCCGCGTACGCGACCTGGAACATCGGGGCGAGCGGGGCGGCACAGAACAGGACGACGCCGAACAGCGCCGTGTTCGCATCGAGGTGCGTGCGGAGGAGCCGATAGGTGACGAGCGCGGCTCCCGCTCCGGCGAGCACGGACACGGTGACCGCGGCGGCCGCCCATTCCGCTCCTGTCAGAACCATCAGGGCGCGCACGACGAGCGGGTAGACCGGCATGAACGCCCAGGCGTTCTCCCCCGTGTGTCCATCGGCGGTGACGGGCAGCAGACTCGGATAGCCGGACACGGCGACGATGTTGTACCAGCGACCGTCCCACATCGAGGCGAAGTCGACGTAGCGGGGCGAGGCACCCGTCCACGCGTTCTGGTCCTGGTTTGCGGCGAGAACCACCATCATCGCGGTCGTCACGAGGCGTGACGCCACGTAGATCGCGAGGACGGCGCCCCACCACGGCAGGGCGGCGAACCGGTCCACGACGGCGACCGGGGCGAGCGGTACCGTCGTTTGCGATCCACTCACCGGGGACCGCTCTCGGGTCACGGCGGAAGCGGTGAGTCGTCGTAGACGCGCCAGAGCACGAACAGCCACAGGAACTGGCCGACGAGCGACGCGACGACGACCGCGACGCGGTAGACGCGCGAGCGCGGGATGGCGAGGGCCCCGGCGAGCGGGAAGAGCGGGAGCAGCAGCCGGAACGTGCTCGACTGCGGGAAGAACACGGCGAAGAGGTAGAGCACGTAGCTCAACGACCACAACCGGATGTCGTCACCCAGTCTCCGCACCTGCGGCAGGAACATGGTGACGATGAAGCCGACGATGATGACGGTCACGAACATCCACCCCCACGGCATGCCGATGCGGTAATTCAGTGATTGGAACCACGGCGTGAAGGGAACGAGGTGCTGGTAGCCGATGTAGGGGGCGCGCCAACTGAGTTCGGTGTCGGTGTAGTGGGCCATGTCGCCCGTCGCGATCCCCGCGATGACGAGCCAGGCGAATCCGACGCACAGACTCACGAACGTCGCGACGCCGGCCGACAGGAATTCCTGGGGCGAGAAGGGATCGGCCTTCCGGCGGTACAGACGCAACAGGATGTGAAGACCGAGGAAGAGCGCGAACGCGAGACCGCTCGGGCGGGTGAAGCCCATGACGATGATGATCGGGATGAGGACCAGGTACCGCCGACGCAGCACGAGCAGGAGCGCCGTCGCGAGCAGCAGAACGTGCAGCGACTCCGCGTACGCCACCTGGAACATCGCCGCGAGGGGCGAGATCGAGAAGAGGACGACGGCGAACAACGAGGTTCCCTTGTCGAGGCGCTCTCGGAAGAGGAGGTAGACCACGAGGGCTGCGCCGAACCCCGCGACGAGCGACACGAGGACGGATGCAGCCGCCCAATCGAGTCCTGTCACGGTCATGAGCCCGCGGACGACGCCCGGGTAGACGGGCATGAACGCCCATTCGTTCTGGCCGATGTGGCCGTTCGCCTCGGGCTCGACGACGGTCGGATAGCCGGTCTCCGAGATGACGCGGTACCAGCCGCCGTCCCACCACCGTCCCGAGAAGGTCAGCAGGTCGGGCGACGCCGGCGCCCACCGGATCGCCTTCTGGATCGACGCCAGGTAGAGAAGCATGCCCGTCGTGATGACGCGAGCGACGGCGAACAGCCCGAGCACGACGACCCACCAGGGAAGCCGACCGAATCGATCCCCGCGGACCTCGGCGACCGGCGTCGCCGCCGCAGCGCTCGTCGCGCTCATGTGGAGAGCCATGAACGCAGGCCGCGCTCGCACTCGATGATCTGATCGACGGAGCAGCGCTCATCGTCTGCGTGCGCCTTGAGCGGATCGCCCGGTCCGTAGTTGACCGCCGGCACCCCCATCGCCGAGAACCGCGCGACGTCCGTCCAGCCGTATTTCGGCGCCGGTTCCGAACCGACGGCGGCGACGAACTGCTGCGCGATCGCCGCCTCGAGTCCCGGGCGAGCCCCCTCGGCCTGGTCGACCACGCGGATGTCGTAGTCGCCGAAGAGTTCGTGCATGTGGGCGATGGCCTCATCGACCGAGCGGCTGGGGGCGAACCGATAGTTGATGTGGACCATCGCCTCGTCGGGGATGACGTTCCCCGCGATGCCACCGGAGAAGCCGACGGCGTTGAGTCCCTCTCGGTACACGAGGCCGTCGACCTCCACCTGACGCGGCTCGTACGCCGCGAGGGTGTCGAGAACGGGGACGATCTTGTGGATGGCGTTGTCTCCCACCCAGCTGCGCGCGGAGTGGGAGCGCAGACCGAACGCCCGCACCTCGATGCGGAGATTGCCGTTGCACCCGCCCTCGATGCGCGAGTTCGACGGCTCACCGAGGATCGCGAAGTCGCCCGCGAACAGGTCCGACCGATTGCGGGCGAGGCGTCCGAGTCCGTTGAGCTCCGCCGAGACCTCTTCGTGGTCGTACCACATCCACGTGATATCGACCGCGGGGTCGGGAAGGGTGGCTGCGAGGTGGAGCTGGACCGCGACACCGGCCTTCATGTCGACGGTTCCGCGACCCCAGATGTACTCGGCCCCGTCGATCGTCTCCCGTTGCGACGGCACGTTGTCGACGATCGGGACGGTGTCGATGTGGCCGGCGATGATCACCCGGCGGTCACGGCCGAGGTTCGTGCGCGCGACGACGGTGTCTCCGTCGCGAATCACCTCGAGGTGACCCAGGCCGGAGAGGGCCTGTTCGATGAGGTCGGCGAGATGGCCTTCGTCGCCGGAGACCGACTCGATGTCGCAAATGACCCGGGTGAGGTCGACGGGCGATGCCGTCAGGTCGAGGCGGGTCGGTCTCGACGCGGGGGCTAGGGGCTCCATGGGGCCCAGTCTAGTGAGAGCGCGCAGACGCCCGACGGCCCTGTTGACGACGTCGAGCGACCGCTCGGCCAACTAGCCTAGGAGTCATGACCGCGACTCCCTCCGCCCCGACCGTCGATGCCGCCGCACCCCGCTTCGCGTGGGGTGACGGCCTCGCCACGACCGCCTCGGACGGCACCGTCCTCGACACCTGGTTTCCGGAGCCGCGGCTCGGTCGCCTTCCCGCCGGTCGGGACAAGTGGATCGCACCGGCCGAGCTCGAGGCGCTCGCCTCTGCCGACGACCGACGTCGCGTCACCGTCGACGTCGTGACGGTCGAGATCGACCTCGACGCCGCTCCTGCGAGCACGCCGGATGCGTACCTCCGGCTCCATCTGCTGTCCCACGTGCTCACTCCCCCGAACTCGATCAACCTCGACGGGATATTCGGGCACCTGCCGATCGTCGTGTGGACGACGGCCGGCCCCGTACTGCCCGCCGACTACGATGCTCTACGCCCGCACCTCCAGCGCGCGGGGATCCAGGCGACCGGCATCGACAAGTTCCCCCGGTTGCTCGACTACGTGACGCCCGAGCGTGTGCGGATCGCGGACTCCTCGCGCGTGCGCCTCGGCGCGCACCTCGCGCCGGGCACGACCGTCATGCACGAGGGTTTCGTCAACTTCAACGCCGGAACGCTCGGCGCATCGATGGTCGAGGGTCGGATCTCGCAAGGCGTCGTCGTGGGCGACGGCAGCGACATCGGCGGCGGTGCTTCGATCATGGGGACGCTCTCGGGGGGCGGCTCGCACCGCGTCTCGATCGGTCAGCGCGCTCTCCTCGGCGCGAATTCCGGGATCGGGATCTCGATCGGGGACGACTCGGTCGTCGAGGCGGGTCTCTACGTCACGACGGGCACGAAGGTCACGGTCATCGAGCCCGGGACCGATGATCGCCCCGTGGTGAAGGCCGCCGAGCTGAGCGGCGTCCCCGGTCTGCTCTTCCGGAGGAACTCGACGACGGGCGCCGTCGAGGTGCTTCGCCGTTCCGGGACCGGTATCGTCCTGAACACCGCTCTGCACGCCTAGGCACTCCGGTCGAGCCGGCGGCGACACGAGGGAGTGCGCATGCGACGAGCCGATTACGACACGCGTCGCCATCCGGCATGGACGTTCGTCGTCCGCGTGGTCGCCGTCGTGGCCGTACTCGCCGTGGTGCTCGGCGGTCTCGGGCTCTGGACCGTGCAGCGATCGTTCCCGCAGACCGATGGCGAGATCCGGCTCGACGTGCTGGACGGGCCGGTCACGGTCACGCGCGACGACGCCGGAATCCCTCAGCTGGAAGCCGGTTCCGCGCTCGACCTCTTCGCCGCTCAGGGCTTCGTCCACGCGCAGGACCGGTTCTGGGAGATGGACTTCCGGCGACACGTGACCGCCGGACGCCTCGCGGAGCTCTTCGGAGAGAGCCAGGTGGGAACGGATGCCTTCGTGCGCACGCTCGGGTGGCGCATGGTCGCCGAACAGGAGGTCGAGGCGCTCGACGACGTCTCGCGCTCCTATTACGACGCCTACGCGAGCGGTGTGAACGCCTACCTCTCGTCGCGATCGGGGGCGGATCTCTCCCTCGAGTACGCCGTGCTCGGGCTGCAGAACCCGGGCTACTCCCCCGAGCCGTGGACGCCCGCGGACAGCGTCGCGTGGCTCAAGGCCATGGCGTGGGACCTCCGGTCGAACCTCGAGGACGAGATCGAGCGCGCACTCCTCTCCGCCGAACTCCCTCCCGAGCAGGTCACGGACCTCTACCCCGGTTACCCGTACGACGACCACCCGACGATCACGGGCGGTGCGCCGCAGGGCTCGGAGCCCGTACACCCATCGGCGGAGACGGCGGGAGACACCGACACGGCCGCCGAGACCGACACCGACACGGCCGTCGAGGCGAGCGCAGCCCTCGAGGACGTCCGCGCCGCCCTCCACTCCGTCCCCGAGCTGCTCGGGAAGGCGGGGACGGACATCGGGTCCAATGCGTGGGTCGTGTCGGGCGAGCACACGGAGAGCGGGAGCCCGCTGCTCGCCAACGACCCGCACCTCGGCCCGTCGCTTCCCTCGATCTGGTACCAGATGGGGCTCCGCTGCTCGACCGTGAGCGAAGCGTGCCCGTTCGACGTCGCCGGATTCACGTTCTCCGGGCTCCCCGGCGTCGTCATCGGCCACAACGACCGCGTCGCATGGGGGTTCACGAACCTCGGCCCCGACGTCGCCGATCTCTTCGTCGAGCGCCTCTCGGGAGACGAGTTCGAGCTCGACGGCGCGATGAGGCCGATGGAGGTGCGGTCGGAGCGCATTCACGTCGCCGGTGGGGACGACGTCGAGGTCCGCATCCGATCGACGGGACGGGGTCCCGTGATCTCCGACGTCTCCGAGCAGATCGGCTCGATCGCGGCAGACTACCCCGCCGTCTCCGGCCAGTCGGAGGGCGACTACGCGATCTCGCTGCAGTGGACGGCGTTGTCGCCGGGACGAACCCCCACCGCGATCTTCGCCATGAACGCCGCGCGGGACTGGGACGCGTTCCGAGCCGCGGCCGAACGGTTCGAGGTGCCTTCTCAGAACCTCGTGTACGCCGACGTCGACGGGAACATCGGCTACCAGGCGCCCGGCATCATCCCGGTCCGGAGCGGAGGTGACGGCACACGCCCGCAACCCGGGTGGTCGAGTGCGACCGGGTGGGTCGGCACGGTCCCCTTCGCGGACCTGCCGAGCGTCTACAACCCGCCGAACGGCTACATCGTCACCGCGAACAACGCCGTGACGCCGAACGGCGACGGCCCGTTCCTCACCTCCGATTGGGACGCCGGTTATCGCGCCGACCGCATCGAGCGGGCCGTCCGTGGCCTCGTCGACCGAGAGGAACCCATCACGACCGACGACATGTCGGCGATCCAGGCGGACGACCACAACGCGATCGCTGAGCGCCTCGTCCCGCTGCTGCTCGACCTCGAGGGTGACGGCGCTGTCGTCGAGGCGCAGACCCTCCTCCGCGACTGGGGCGTCCACGACGACCGGGACGCGGCGGCCGCGGCGTTCTTCAACGTCTTCTGGAAGACCCTGCTCGACGAGACCTTCCGACCGCATCTGCCGGACGACCTGCCACCCGCGGGAGGGTCACGCTGGTTCCTCGTCGTGGATCGTCTGCTCGATCAGCCGACGTCGTCTTGGTGGCGTGACGACGCCGCGGAGGTCGACGGGATCGACGCGACCCTCTCCCGGAACGTCCAGCTGGCGTGGGCGGAGTCGGCGCGGCTGCTCGGTGACGATCCGTCACGATGGAGCTGGGGCGACCTGCACGAGCTCGAGCTCCGCAACGCGAGCTTCGGGACGTCGGGCATCGCTCCCATCGAGGCGCTCTTCAACCGCGGACCGTGGCGGACGTCCGGCGGGTCGAGCGTCGTGAACGCCATCGGCTGGGACCTGCCAGACGGCTACGCCGTCGATTGGGCACCGTCGATGCGCCAAGTCGTCGATCTCGCGGACGTCGACGCGTCGACGTGGATCGTTCTCGCGGGCAGCTCCGGCCATGCCTTCCATCCGCATTACACGGACCAGACCGACGCGTGGGCGGCGAACGAGACGCGACGCTGGCCGTTCACGCGTGGGGCGACCGAGGACGCGGCCGTCGACCTGCTCCGGTTGACGCCGGGCGGCGGCTGAGCGCCCGACCGACGCGTGAGCACGGGCCGACCGACAGCACTCCCCGCCACGACGAACGGTGCGCTCGGGGAGGGCCGTTGACCACCCGGACAGTCGGAGTCGTCAGCGCTGCGGGAACTCCCTCTCGGCGGGGCCGACGTAGAGCTGCTGCGGGCGACCGATCTTCGACTGCGGGTCGAGGTTCATCTCACGCCAGTGGGCGATCCAGCCGGGCAGCCGGCCGATCGCGAACAGCACCGTGAACATCCGCGTGGGGAAGCCCATCGCCTTGTAGATGACTCCCGTGTAGAAGTCGACGTTCGGGTAGAGACGACGCTCCTTGAAGTAGTCGTCCTCGAGCGCGATCTGCTCGAGTTCCTTCGCGAGGTCGAGGAGCGGATCCTGCACGCCGAGGTGCTCGAGGACCGAGTCCGCGCTCTCCTTGACGATCTTCGCGCGCGGGTCGTAGTTCTTGTAGACGCGGTGTCCGAAGCCCATGAGCTTGACGCCGTCTTCCTTGTTCTTGACGCGCTCGACGAAACGCGCGACGCCCTCGCCGCTGTCCCGGATCTTGCCGAGCATGTCGAGCACCGCCTCGTTGGCCCCGCCGTGCAACGGGCCCGAGAGCGCATTGATGCCGGCGGAGATCGAGGCGTAGAGGTTCGCACCCGTCGAACCGACGAGCCGGACGGTCGACGTCGACGCGTTCTGCTCGTGGTCCGCGTGGAGGATCAGGAGTCGCTCGAGGGCGCCCGAGAGCACCGGGTCGATCTCGTAGGGCTCCGCGAGGTTGCCGAAGTTGAGTTTGAGGTAGTTGTCGACGAAGCTCAGCGAGTTGTCCGGGTACAGGAACGCCTGTCCGAGCGACTTCTTGTGGGCGTAGGCGGCGATGACCGGCAGCTTCGCGAGGAGGCGGATCGTCGTGAGCTCGACCTGCTCGGGGTCCTTCGGGTCGTCCGAGTTCTCGTAGTACGTCGACAGCGCGGAGAGGGCGCTCGAGATCACGGCCATCGGGTGGGCGGTGTGCGGCAACGCCGAGAAGAACCGCTTCAGATCCTCATGCAGGAGCGTGTGTCGGCGGATGCGCTCGTCGAACTCGCCGAGCTGATCCGCCGTCGGCAGTTCGCCGTAGATGAGCAACCAGGCGACTTCGAGGTAGCTCGACGATCCCGCGAGCTGCTCGATGGGGTAGCCGCGGTAGCGGAGGATTCCGGCATCGCCGTCGATGTACGTGATCGTCGACTTCGTGGCCGCCGTGTTGACGAAACCGTAGTCGAGGGTCGTGTACCCGGTCTTCTTCGTGAAGGCCGAGATGTCGATGCTCGACGCCCCGTCGACGGAAGGCAGGACGGGGAACTCGGCACTCCCTCCGGGGAACGACAGGGTCGCCGTCTCGGTTTCCTTCGTTGAATCGTGACCGACGTCGCCCACAGTGCCTCCCTGGCTGGATGTCCCATTCGAGCGTGACCGCCGGTGGTTCCCACCGGCGTCACTGACGACTACAGCCTAATCGGCGTCGGCACCTACTGTTGCACCCGCCAATGCTCGCTCGTCATCGCGTGAGGAAACCACTAACCCGCGGCCGTGTCTCGGAGCGCCCGCAATCGGTCGATCGCGGCGTCGATGCGCTCGTCCGTCGCCGTGAGCGACAGCCGGACGTGTTCCGCCGAGGACCCTCCGTAGAACGGGCCGGGGCCCGCGAGGATGCCGACGTCCGCGAGCCGCGCGATCGTCCGCCACGCGTCGAGACCCTCGGTCGCCCAGAGGTACAGACCTGCCTCGCTCCCGTCGATGCGGAAGCCGGCGGCACCGAGGGCGTCGCGAAGCACGGTGCGTCGACGGCGGTACAGCTCGCGCTGCGCGGCGACGTGGCCGTCGTCGCGCAGCGCCACGGCCATGGCGTGCTGGAGCGGCGCCGGCACCATGAGACCGGCGTGCTTGCGCACGGTCGTGAGTCGCGCGATCGTCTCACGGCATCCCGCGGCGAAGGCCGCGCGGTATCCGGCCATGTTGCTCTGCTTGCTGAGCGAGTAGATCGCGAGCACGCCCCGGGAGTCGCCGCCCGTGACGCGGTCGTCGAGGATCGACGGAACGCGTTCGGACGCCCAGCGCCCGTCCCAGCCCAGCTCGGCGTAGCACTCGTCTCCGACGATGATCGCTCCGAGTTCGCGGGCGCGGGCGACGCGCACACGCAACTGCTCGACGTCGAGGACCCGGCCGTCGGGGTTGCCCGGAGAGTTGAGCCAGACGAGCCGGGTGTTCTCCGGCCACTCGGCGGGATCGTCGCTCGCCACGGCCGTCGCCCCGCTCATCGCGGCGCCGACCGCGTAGGTCGGGTAGGCGTTCACCGGGTGCACGACGACGTCGCCGTCGCCGAGGCCGAGCATGTAGGCCAGGAAGGCGACGAATTCCTTCGAACCGATGGTGGGGATGACCTGGTCCGTCATCAGTCCCGGGACGTTCCGGCGACGCGCGAACCACTCGACGACGGCCGTGCGGACGTCGATCGTCCCGATCGTCGCGGGATAGGAGTGGGCGTCGGTCGCTTCCGCGAGAGCTCGACGGACGATCTCCGGGGTCGCATCGACGGGCGACCCGATCGACAGATCAACGATCCCGCCGGGATGGCGTGCAGCGGACTCCGCGAAGGGAGCCATCGCGTCCCAGGGATAGTCCGGAAGCGGAGCGAGAGCCACGCGTCGCCCAGCCGTCAGTGAGCCTGGGGAGGCAGCGCGGCGATGACGGGGTGGTCCTTGTGGATCACACCGACCTTCGCGGCTCCGCCCGGGGATCCGATGTCCTCGAAGAACTCGACGTTCGCGGTGTAGTAGTCGGACCATTCCGCGGGGAGGTCGTCCTCGTAGTAGATCGCCTCGACGGGGCAGACCGGCTCGCACGCTCCGCAGTCCACGCACTCGTCGGGGTGGATGTAGAGGGAACGGTCGCCCTCGTAGATGCAGTCGACGGGACATTCGTCGATGCAGGCGCGGTCCTTCACATCGACGCAGGGAAGGGCGATCACGTACGTCACGGTGTGTGGGGCTCCTTCACGTCGGGAGCTTCCAGTCTATGCGCGCGCGTCGGGAGTGATGGCCATGCGATCACGAGAGCGCCGAGGAGCGCCGGTCCGACGAGCCACACGGACCCGGCGAGCCCCTCGCGGATGAGGATCGAACCGCCGACGCTCTCGAGGGAGAACAGCGAGACGATGCCGACCACCCCGATCGCCGCTCCGACGGCCGCGAGTCTCCCTCCCACGACGAGGCGGAACCCCACGAACAGTGCCAGCACTCCCACGAGCGCGATGACGAGGCCGTACGGGATGGAGAGCGACCCGATGGACACGGCGAGCGGGTGAGCGACGGTCCCGACGGCACCGTAGACCACGCCGACGACGAGGCCGAGAACGGCGGTCACGATGCGGGAAGCGAGACTCGGAGTCGCGTCGGCGACGGGAGGCGCCGAATGGTCCGCACGGGCGTCGGTGCCAGGCCACGGCTCGAACGGGGAGTCCGATGTCCTCGCGGCGGGCCCGTCGCCGTGGTTCGCGGTCACCGGGCAAGTCTATCTGGACAACCGCTCGAGCCATGGCTATCGTCGGAGGGGCTCGGGTTAGGCAAGCCTTCCCTCAGCTACGACGATCCGGTCCCGCCGCCGGACGTCCCCCACCACTCGACCCTCCCACCGTCCCGGCCGATCGCGCGACCGGATCCTCCCCGAAGGGCCATCGTGTTCGCCAGCCTGCTGATCGGTCTCCGAGAAGGCCTCGAAGCGGCCCTCGTGATCGGCATCCTCGTGGCGTACGTCGATCGGATCGGTCGGCGTGACGTGCTCCCCCGGCTCTGGACGGGCGTCGCTGCAGCCGTCGTCCTCTCGCTCGCCGTCGGGGCGGTCCTCACGTGGGGGCCGTACGGGTTGTCCTTCCAGGCGCAGGAGATCCTCGGCGGCGTCTTCTCCCTGCTGGCGGTGGCGCTCGTCACCTGGATGATCTTCTGGATGGCGTCCAACGCGCGCGACCTGACGCGCGACCTCCGGTCGAAGCTCGACGCCGCGATCGGGTCCTCGGGAATCGCCGTCGTGCTCATCGGCCTCGTGAGCGTCGGGCGGGAGGGCATCGAGACCGCCCTGCTGCTGTGGGCATCCGCGTCCTCGTCGCAGAACGCTGCGACGGGCACGCTCGCGGCCCTCGTCGGGATCCTCATCGCCGTCCTCGTCGCGTGGCTCATCAATCGCGGCCTCGTGCACGTCGACCTCTCGCGTTTCTTCCGCTGGACAGGGGTCTTCCTCATCGTCGTCGCCGCCGGGATCCTCGTCTACGGCATCGGCGACCTCCAGGAGGCCGCCGTCCTGCCCGGCTGGGGCGTCGCCGCCGTCGATCTGAGCGCGGCCGTACCGCCGACGAGCTGGTACGGGACCCTGCTCGCCGGGATCCTCAACTTCACCCCGACGCCGACGTGGGTCCAGCTCACGGCCTGGATCGTGTACCTCGTCGTCGTGCTCGCGCTCTTCGTCGCCCGCACCACCGGGGGCGGGTCGCGATCCGTCTCGGACCGCGCCGGACCGACGGACGTCGTCGGCTCGCCCGCCTGAGACCCCGCATCGCCGGCGCTCCTCCCCCGCCGTTCCCGCTACCGGGACGCACGCCCATCGCTTCGCTCACCACTTTCGACAGGAGTCCCCATGTCCCGACGCCTTCTCGCCGCTCTCAGCGGTGGTGGCCTCATCGCCCTCGCCCTCACGGGGTGCGTGCCCAACACGCCGACCGACGATGCCGCAGCCCTCAGCGTGAGCATCACCGACGACACGTGTGCCGTCTCGGCCGATGCGGCATCGGCGGGAGCGGTGACCTTCACCCTCAGCAACGAGGGCACCGACGTCAACGAGTTCGAGATCCTCGCGGAGGACAAGCTGCGCATCGTCGGCGAGAAGGAGAACGTCGCGCCGGGGCAGACGGTCGGCTACGTCGCGCAGCTGCCCGCCGGCACCTACTTCACGGCGTGCAAGTTCCAGCAGGTCGGCGCTCCCGTCGGCCTCGCCGAGTTCACCGTGAGCGGCGAGTCCGCGGCGATCAGCGACGACGAGCAGGAACTCACCGACGCCGCCGTCACGAATTACGTCGCCTACATCCGGTCGCAAGTGGGTGAACTGATCCCCGCCGTCCAGTCGTTCACCGATGCGTACGCCGCGGGCGACGACGACCTCGCGCGATCCCTCTTCGCGTCGACGCGCGTCTTCTACGAGCGCGTCGAGCCGACCGCCGAGGCTTTCGGCGACCTCGACCCGAAGATCGACTTCCGCGAGGTCGACGCCGTCGCCGACGGACTCGATTGGACCGGCTTCCACCGCATCGAGAAGGACCTGTGGCCGCCGGCGCCCGGGGCGCTCAACTCGGACGGGAGCGACGCGACCGTCGATTGGGCCCCGTCGACTGCCGAGCAGCGCACGGCCTTCGCCGACGGCCTCGTTGCCGACGTCGCCGAGTTGCACGACCTCGTGACCGACGACGCGTTCACGGTGTCGCTCGGCGACATCAGCAACGGCGCGATCGCGCTGCTCGACGAGGTCGCCTCTGGCAAGATCACGGGCGAGGAGGACTGGTGGTCCGGCACCGATCTCACCGACTTCGCCGCGAACGTCCAGGGCGCGAAGGTCGCGTTCGGCAACGTCGAGGACATCGCGATCGCGCACGGAGAGGACGGGGCCGCGCTCGTCGACGACATCACGACGCAGTTCGCGGCGCTCGAGACCCTCCTCGCCGAATACGGCAGCATCGAGGACGGCTTCGTCGCGTACGGTGAGCTCGACGACGGCGACAAGAAGGAACTGTCCGACGCGGTCAACGCCCTCGCCGAACCGCTCTCGCGCCTCACGAGCACCGTTCTCGGGGTCTCCTAGGCGCATGGACGCACCGACGACGGACGACGCCCCCGACGACGGGGACCGGCCGGTCCGCGGCGTCTCACGGCGCGGCCTCCTCGGGCTCGTCTCCGCTGGAGCCGCGGGGTTGGCGGCCGGAGCGGCGGGAGGCGTCGCCCTCGCGTCGACGAGTCCGTTGACAGCAGGTGCCCCCCAAACAACCACGACGTATCCGTTCTACGGGGAGCACCAATCGGGGATCACGACCCCGGCGCAGGACCGGCTGCACTTCGCCGCGTTCACCGTGTCTGCCTCGCTCGACCGCGCCGGGCTCATCGAGCTCCTGTCCGATTGGACCGCGGCGGCGGCGCGCTTGACCGCGGGTCTCGACGTCTCGGAGGACGGCGCGCTCGGCGGTCCCGACATCGCTCCTCCCGACGACACCGGAGAGGCCCTCGACCTTCCGCCGAGCGGGCTGACGATCACCTTCGGTTTCGGTCCGACGCTCTTCACAGGTCAAGACGGCGTCGATCGATTCGGGATCGCGGCGCGCCGGCCTCCCGGTCTCGAGCGGCTGCCGCGGTTCGCCGGTGACGCCCTCCGCCCCGAGTGGAGCGACGGCGATCTGTGCATCCAGGCGTGCGCCGACGATCCGCAAGTAGCGGTCCACGCCATCCGCAACCTCAGCCGGATCGCCTTCGGGCGAGCATCCGTCGCGTGGTCGCAGCTCGGCTTCGGCCGGACCTCCTCGACCTCGACGGCGCAGAAGACGCCCCGCAACCTCTTCGGCTTCAAGGACGGGACGGCGAACCTCAAGCTCGAGGATCGTTCGGCGGTCGACGAGTGGGTGTGGGCGGGCGGCGAGGACGTCGATTGGATGCGCGGCGGGAGCTATCTCGTCACCCGCAAGATCCGGATGATCATCGAGGTCTGGGATCGGCAGCAACGGCTCGAGCAGGAACGCGTGATCGGCCGGTCGAAGGGCGAGGGCGCTCCCCTGTCCGGAGGCACGGAGTTCTCGGAACCCGACTTCGCGACCACGGGCGCAGCGGGCGAACCGCTCATCGATCCGACGTCGCACGTGCGGCGGGCGCATCCGAGCAACGTCGGAGGGATTCGACTCCTTCGACGCGGGTACAACTACGTCGACGGCAGCGATCCCCTCGGAACGCTCGACGCCGGCCTGTTCTTCATCAGCTTCCAACGATCCGTCGGCAACTTCGTGGCCGTCCAGGAGGCCATCGCGACGGACGCCCTCGCGGAATACCTCAAGCACATCGGGTCCGCCGTGTTCGCCGTGCCTCCGGGAGCACGCGAGAATGAGTACATCGGTCGGAGACTGTTCGAGTCCTGAGCCGCACGGGGAAGAGGCAACGATGGGTCGCACACCCGACGCCGACGTGCTCGTGGACGACCGACTGGTCGCCGAGCTCCTCGCCGAGCAGCACCCCGATCTGGCCGATCGGCCGCTGCGCCTGATCACGAACGGCTGGGACAATACGCTGTACCGCTTGGGTGACGACCTCGTCGTGAGGCTCCCCCGGCGCGAGGCGTCCGCGGTGCTCATCGAGCACGAGGCGAGGTGGCTCCCGGAACTGGCAGCACTCCTTCCCGTGCCGGTCCCCGTGCCCGAGCGCACCGGACGGCCGACCTGGCGCTACCCGTGGTCCTGGACCGTCGCGCCGTGGTTGCCCGGCCGTTCGGCACTCGGCCTGGCGGCCGCGGAGCGTGCGCCTCTTGCACGCCCGCTCGCCGACACACTCACGGCGCTCCACGTGCCCGCTCCCGCCGACGCGCCGCACAATCCCGTGCGCGGCGTCGATCTGCGACTCCGCGACGTCGCTGTCCGCGGTCGCCTCACCGCGTCGCCGTCCCCTGCTGCCCCGGCCCTCGCCGAGCTGTGGACGGAGCTCGTCGACACGCGGCCGTGGCAGCGGGAGCCCGTCTGGCTCCATGGGGACCCGCACCCGGGCAACGTCCTCGTCGAGGACGGCCGACTCGTCGCGCTCATCGACTTCGGCGATGTGTGCGCCGGTGATCCCGTGACCGACCTCGCCGCCGGGTGGCTCTTCTTCGAGGCGGACGCGCGAGCCGAGTTCCGGGTGACCGCGGACGAAGCGCGCGGGTATGAAGCGGCCGACTGGCGTCGAGCGCGGGCGTGGGCGCTCGTCCTCGCGACCGCGCTCGACGCGCACTCCGACGACGACCCGGACATGGCGGCCCTCGCGGCGCACACCTTCGCGCAGGTGCTCCTGCCCGAGAATCCCTGACACCCCTCGCACGACGACGCTGCCCCCTCGAATCATCGAGGGGGCAGCGTCGTCGTGTGCTCGTGGGCCGACGGGCCGACGACTACTCGGACTGCTTCTTGAGCCGCGAGGTGAGGCGGGCGCGAGCGTTCTGATCGAGCTCGACCTTGCGGATGCGGACCATCTCGGGTGTGACCTCGACGCACTCGTCCTCGCGGGCGAATTCGAGGCTCTCCTCGAGAGTGAGCTGGCGCGACGGGGTCATCGACTCGAACGTGTCGGAGGTCGACTGACGCATGTTGGTCAGCTTCTTCTCCTTCGTGATGTTGACGTCCATGTCGTCGGCGCGGGAGTTCTCGCCGATGACCATGCCCTCGTAGACCTCTTCGGTCGGGTTCACGAAGAACGTCATGCGCTCCTGGAGCGCGATGATCGCGAACGGTGTGACGACGCCGGAACGGTCCGCGACGATCGAGCCGTTCTGGCGGGTGACGATCTGGCCGGCCCACTCGCCGTAGCCGTGCGAGATGGCGTTGGCGATGCCGGTTCCGCGCGTGAGCGTGAGGAACTCGGTGCGGAAGCCGATGAGGCCGCGCGACGGGACGATGAACTCCATGCGGACCCAGCCCGTGCCGTGGTTCGACATGTTCTCCATGCGACCCTTGCGGGCAGCGAGGAGCTGCGTGATCGCGCCGAGGTGCTCCTCGGGGACGTCGATCGTGAGGTGCTCGTACGGCTCGTGGATCTTGCCGTCGATCCGCTTCGTGACGACCTGCGGCTTGCCGACGGTGAGCTCGTAGCCTTCGCGCCGCATCTGCTCGACGAGGATCGCGAGTGCGAGCTCTCCTCGGCCCTGCACCTCCCACGCGTCGGGCCGCCCGATGTCGAGGACCTTGAGCGAGACGTTGCCGATGAGCTCGCGGTCGAGACGGTCCTTGACCATGCGCGCCGTGAGCTTGTGGCCCTTCACCTTGCCGACGAGCGGCGAGGTGTTGGTGCCGATCGTCATCGAGATAGCGGGATCGTCGACCGTGATGCCCGGGAGAGGGCGCACGTCGTCGGGATCGGCGAGGGTGTCGCCGATCATGATGTCGGCGAAGCCGGCGACGGCGACGATGTCGCCGGGTCCGGCGCTCTCAGCCGGGTAGCGGTCGAGGGCCTTCGTGATCATGAGTTCGGTGACGCGGACGTTGTGCACGTCGCCGTCGTGACGGACCCACGCGACCGTCTGGCCCTTCTTGAGCGTGCCGTTGAACACGCGCAGGAGGGCGAGACGACCGAGGAACGGCGAGGAGTCGAGGTTCGTCACGTGCGCCTGGAGCGGGTGCTCGTCGTCGTACGTCGGCGCCGGGATGTGCGTGAGAATCGCGTCGAACAACGGCTCGAGGTCCTCGTTGTCGGGCAGCGAGCCGTTGTCGGGCTTCGTCGTCGACGCGCGGCCGGCCTTGCCGGACGCGTAGACGACGGGCACGTCGAGGACGGCGTCGAGGTCGAGGTCCGGCACGTCCTCCGAGAGGTCGGAGGCCAGACCGATGAGCAGGTCCTGGCTCTCGGCGACGACCTCGTCGATGCGCGCATCGGGACGATCGGTTTTGTTGACGAGGAGGATCACGGGAAGCTTCGCCTCGAGCGCCTTGCGGAGCACGAACCGCGTCTGCGGGAGCGGACCCTCGCTCGCGTCGACGAGGAGCACAACGCCGTCGACCATGGAGAGGCCGCGCTCGACCTCTCCGCCGAAGTCGGCGTGGCCCGGCGTGTCGATCACGTTGATCGTGATCGGACCGTCGGTCGCGTGGACACCGTTGTACGAGATCGCCGTGTTCTTGGCGAGGATCGTGATGCCCTTCTCGCGCTCGAGCTCGTTCGAGTCCATCGCGCGGTCTTCGAGGTGGGCGTGCTCCGCGAACGAGTTCGTCTGACGGAGCATGGCGTCGACGAGGGTCGTCTTGCCGTGGTCGACGTGTGCGACGATCGCCACGTTACGGAGGTCAGCACGTGTGGCAATCGCCATAGTTCTATCCCTGGTCCTTCTGCTTGGCTTGGTGTCGCGCCTCTCGACGAGCTCGCTGCTCGACCGGATCAGGCACAGGAACGGCACTGATGAGGCGCTGGGTGTAGGGGTCTTCGGGGGCACGGAGGATCTGATCGCCGGTGCCCTGTTCCACCAGTTTACCCTTACGCATGACCGCGATGCGGTGCGAGAGCCGATCCACCACCGCGAGGTCGTGGCTGATGAAGAGGCACGCGAACTGCAATTGCTGCTGCAGCTCCTGCAGGAGGTCGAGGAATCGTGCCTGGACGGAGACGTCGAGCGCGCTCGTCGGCTCGTCGGCGACGAGCAGATCCGGACGGAGCGCGAGGGCGCGCGCGATGCCGACACGCTGCTTCTGACCGCCGGACAATTCGTGCGGGAAACGGTTGCGGTAGCTCGTCGGGAGTTCCACCTGCTCGAGCAGGGTCTGGACGCGCTTGTCGAGGTCTGCGCCCTTCGCCTCGCCCGCGAGGAAGATCGGTTCGCCGATCGACTCGCCGATCGGCATCCTCGGGTTGAGCGAGGACGCGGGGTCCTGGAAGACGATGCCCGCCTTGCGTCGGAGCGGCTTCAGGTCTTTGAGCGTCGCGTTCGAGATGTCGACCCCGCACGAGACGAGCTTCCCCTCCACGATCGGCAGCAGGCCGACGGCCGCGCGCCCGAGCGTCGTCTTGCCCGAGCCCGATTCCCCGACGAGACCGACGATCTCACCGGGGAAGAGCTCGAGGTCGATGCCGTCGGCCGCGCGGAAGGCCGGAATGCGGCCGCGCTTCGGGTACTCGATCGCGACGTCGGAGAATGACAGGACGGCGTCGCGCTTACCCTCGAGCGCCTCCTCGAGCCGCTCGGTCACCTCGACCTCGCCCCGCCCGAGGTGCGGGACCGCGGACAGGAGCTGCTGCGTGTAGGCGTGCTTCGGGGCCGTGAAGATCTCGCCCACCGTTCCGCCCTCGACCACGACGCCGTTCTTCATCACGAGGACGCGGTCCGCGAGGTCGGCGACGACACCCATGTCATGGGTGATGAGGATGATCGCCGAGTCGAGCCGCTTGCGCAGGTCGCGCATGAGGTCGAGGATCTCCGCCTGGACCGTGACGTCGAGCGCCGTCGTCGGCTCGTCGGCGACGAGGAGGAGGGGATCGCACGAGATCGACTGCGCGATCATGGCCCGCTGGCGCTGGCCGCCGGACAGCTGATGCGGGAACTTGTCGTACGACTGCTCCGGGTTCGGCATCTCGACCATCGTCAGGAGCTCGACGGCGCGGGCCTTCGCTTCCGTCGGCGACATGTCGAAGTGCGACCGGAGCGCCTCGCTGATCTGGAAGCCCACCGTGTAGACGGGGTTGAGCGCCGTCATCGGCTCCTGGAAGATCGTCGCGATCTGGTTTCCGCGGATCTTCCGCAGTTCGTACTCCGGCACGCCGTTGAGCTCGCGGTCGAGGAGCTTGATGGAGCCCGTGACGCGGGCGTTCTGCGGGAGGAGCCCGAGGAGCGCCATGGTGCTCGTGCTCTTTCCCGAGCCCGACTCGCCGACGATCGCGAGGACCTCGCCGCGTCGGACCTCGTAGTTCATGTCGATCGCCGCGGGATAGAGCTCCCCTTCGACCCAGAAGTCGACGTTCACGCCGTCGACCGCGAGGACCGTCTCGGGGAGCGTCGACGGGTCGCCGCTCGGAGTGCCGTCGAGGAGTGCTGAGTTAGACATCGCGTCGATTCCCATCTGCAAAGCTGGACTCATGTCGAGTCTGCCGAGTCATGAGGTCCGTTTCCGCCCGCTGTTCGGACGAATCCTGACCGTGGTGGTGGCGGTGGTGTGTGCCGCCGGTCTGGTGGGGGTCCTGCTCACCGGCGAGCTCGTGACGATCGCGCGGACCGCTCCCCCGACCCTCCTGCTCGCCGTGGTGTGCTGGGCGCTCTTCTGGCGACCCGGCATGTCGGTGCGACCGGAGGGGGTCGAGGTCGTGAACATCCTGCGCACCTGGCACATCGCGTGGCCGGCGATCGAGAGCCTCGACACGCGTTTCGCGTTGACGATCCGCGCGGCCGGCCGCCGCATCTCCGTGTGGGCCGCTCCGGCTCCCGGCGTCCGCGGCGCGGCATCGCTGCACCGCGCCGACGTGGCGAACCTGCGTGAGAGCGCCTACGCCGGGGAGTCGGTCCGCCCGGGCGACGCCGCCAACACGCCGTCCGGCCAGGCCGCCGAGATCGTGCGTACGCACTGGGAGTCCCTGCGCGACGCCGGCCACCTCGCGTCCGGCCGCATCGAACCCGGATCGGTCCGCACGACCTGGCACATCGGCACGATCGTTGTGCTCGCGGCGCTCGTCGTCGCGTCGCTCCTGGGAGCGGCGCTCTGACGACCGCCGCTCGCCGGAGAGACGGACGCGCTCGCGCCGCGTTGTCGTGAGCGTCATCTAGCTCGTCGCCGGCTTCGAGAAGGCCTTCGAGGCCTTCTTCGCCGCGGCCCGAGCGAGAGCCTTGGGCGACGGCATCTTCTTCTGGCGCGGGTCGAAGGCGTCGCGCAGACCGTCTCCGATGAAGTTGACGCACAGCGCGATGATGATGATGAAGAGACCGGGCCACCAGAACAGCCACGGGCGGGTCGCGAAGGCGGCCTGGTTCTCGGAGATGATGAGACCGAGCGAGGTGTCGGGGAAGCGCACGCCGTAACCGAGAAAACTCAGGGCCGTCTCCGCGAGGATCGCGCTCGCCATGAGCAGGGTCGCCGCCACGATGATGACGCCGACCGAGTTCGGCAGAATGTGCTTGAAGATGATCCGGCGGTCGCTCGCCCCGGAGACGCGCGCCGCATCGACGAACTCGCGCTCGCGCAGCGAGAGGAACTCGCCGCGCACGAGTCGCGCGAGACCCATCCACGAGAACAATCCGAGGAAGATGCCGAGCAGGGCGGCACCGAGGCCTCCCACCGCGCGACCGACGACGGCTCCGACGACGATGTACGGGATCGTGATGATGACGTCGGTGAAGCGCATGAGCACGGTGTCGACCCAGCCGCGGTAGAAACCGGCGAGGGCGCCGAAGAGCACGCCGATGACGGTGCCGACGACGCCGACGATAACCATGATCATGAGCGACTGCTGCGCCCCGCGCATGACGACAGCGAAGATGTCGTGACCGACCTGGTCCTGCCCGAACGGGTGGACGCCGATCCCGAAGCCGGGGCCCGGGACGAGGTTGAGCGTCGGCCGCCCGTTGTCGACGAGTTCGGGCGTCTCGGTCCAGTTCCACTGCCACCAGCCGGGGATCCGGATTCCGGGCAGCGCGAGGCCAACGGACGTGAAGGCGAGCAGCACGACGAACGCGAGCACGATCATCGAGACGACCGCGGCACGGTGACGGAAGAAGCGCTTCCGGACGATCTGGCCCTGGCTGAGACCCTGAGTCTCGCGCTGCTCGATGGAGGTCTCGTCGGGGACGACGCCGGGGGTGTGCCCGGGGCCGGGCTGTTCGAGGTTGATTTCGCTCATGTCAGGACACCCTGATTCTCGGGTCGAGGGCCGCGTACAAGAGGTCGGCCACGAGGTTGAAGACGACGGCCAGGAGGCCGGTCACGACGAAGAACGCCATGACGGGGCCCGGGTCCTGGCTGTTGAGGCCCTTCTGGAAGAGCTGCCCCATGCCGGACCAGCCGAACACGAACTCGGTGATGACGGCACCGCCGATGAGCGCTCCGATGTCGAGGGCGATGATCGTCGTGATTGGGATCATCGCGTTGCGGAGCGCGTGGCGCACGACGACCGTGCGCTGCGTGAGTCCCTTGGACCGGGCTGTGCGGATGTAGTCCTGGTTCATGACCTCGAGCATGCTCGCCCTGGTGTACCGCGTGAGGCTCGCGAAGGAGATCAGGATGATCGCGATGGTCGGCAGCAGGAGGTGCGTGAACGTGTCGATGCCCTGGATCCAGAAGTTGCCGCCGAGGTTCGGCGTCTGCGATCCGACGGTCGCGATGGGGCGACCGCCGACCCGCGAGGAGCCGACGTAGGCGCTCCACCAGTACAGGTGGCAGTCGAGGGCGACGACTCCCCCGACGACGAACGCGACGATCGCGGACGTCCGGGCGGAGGCGGCCTTGTCCTTGCCCCCGAGGAGGAACCCGATCACGGCTCCCACGACGACCGTGAGCACGGCGAGCCCGACGAAGATCGGGAGGGTCATGTACGCCGAGAGGAAGTAGTACATCGGGAAGTACGCCACGATGCCGAGTCCCGCGGTCACGAGCGCGGCGATGAGCGCCTTGCGATCCTTGAGCCCGACGGAGACCGCGGTGACCCCGAACGCAGCCGCGACGGCTGTGAGGACCACGCCGACAGGACCGATGAAGGGGGTCGAGAACCAGTCGACGGCGTTGAAGTAGAACAGCAGCGCAGCCGCCGCGGCGGCTCCGACGGCGAACGACGCCCACCGTCGCTTCGGGCTGCCGCCCACGACCGAGAACCAGAAGAAGCCGGACAGCACTGTCAGGCCGATGATGACGGGTATCGCGATCTCGGGAGAACCGAGCCAGTCGTTGAACCCGATGGCCACGAACTGTTTGAGGAGGACGGCGACCCAGAAGATGGGGAGTGAGAAGAAGAGGAACGAGAAGAAGGTCACGACGTAGTCGTAGCCGCTGTACTGGCGGAGGGCCGTCGTGATGCCGACGATGATGCCGAGGATGATCGCGAGGATCTGAGCGACGGTCACGAGCTGGATCGTCGATCCGATCGCTTGCGACAGCAGGGTCGTGATGGGCAGGCCCTGGATGCTCGTCCCGAAGTCGCACTGGCCGATGAAGCACTTGCCGACGCCCGCGAGCCACAGGAAGTAGCGGAAGAAGACGGGGACGTCGAGGTCGAGGAGGTTCGACCGGGCTTCGATGAGCTGCGCCTTGTTCGGCGCGTTGCCCTCCCGCAGGTCCCGGAGCGGGTCGACGGCCGCCCACGTGAGCATGTACATCACGAAGGTCGCGGCGAGGAGGACGAAGAAGGCGGCGATCAACCGCCGGGTGATGAATGAAGCCATGGGAATGGCTACCTGCCTATCTCGAGGGGCCGCCCGTCGGCGATCCGGGCACACGGGTCGCGTGTGGTTCGGAGCCAAACTACCGCAGGATCGTGCGGGTGGCGGCGGTCATGGGTCGGGGCGCTGGGTCCGATTGCGGACCCAGCGCCCCGACGGGGGGAGCTACCGATTCAGCAAGACGCGAGTCTTAGCTGCTCGGGACCTCCCACTCCGTGACGTTCCAGAAGATCGTCGGCGCGAGGATCGACGGGTCGATCCCGGTGACCTTCGACTCGTCGAACGCGGTCACCGAGGGGAACTGGAAGATGGTGACGCCGTAGTAGTTCTCCCACAGGATGCGGTCGATCTCCTGCTTGAGCTCGATCTGCTTCTCGGGGTCGAACTCTCCACCGAGCTCCGCGATGACAGCGTCCATCTCGGGGCTGAGAAGAAGTTCAGGTTGTTGATGCCACCCGTCTGGAAGTTCGGGCCGGCCTCGGTCACACCGAGGCTGGTCGACTGCCATCCGAAGAGCGCGGCGTCGTAGGCGCCCGGCGTGCCGAGCAGTCCGCCCCACTCCTCGCTACCGCAGTCGGTCACGTTGAAGCCGGCCTGCGCGGCCGACGACTGGATGAGCTGGAACTCGTTGACACGGCGGGGGTTGTTCGAGGCGTACAGGACGCAGACCTCGGGGTTGGTGACGCCGGCCTCGGCGAGGAGCGCCGTGGCGCCCTCGATGTCGACATCGGCGTACGCGTCGGAGCCGTTGCCCTCGATCGACTCGTCGTAGCCCTCGGCGCCGGGCACGAACACCTGCGAGTCGCGGGTCACCGCGTCGTCACCGACGATGGGCTTGATGAGCTTGTCGATGATCTCCTGGCGCGGGATCACCTTCATGAACGCCTCGCGGACCTTGGGGTCGTTGAAGTGGCCGCTCTTCGAGTTGTCGAACATGAGGTCGACGTGCTCGTAGGTGCCCTCGGAACCCGTGAGGACCGTGGCGCTGTCGATGGCCTCGAGCGCGTCGACGACGTCGGTCGTCGCCTGTGGCGAGATCACGTCGACCTCACCGTTCTCGAGAGCCGACACGGCGGCGTTCGGGTCCGGGATGAAGCGGACGGTGATCTCCGAGATGTTCGGAGTGCGGTCTCCCGCGTACTCCTCGTTGGCCTCGAGGGTGATGAACTGGTCGGCCTGGAAGTCCGTGATGACGTAGGGGCCGCTCGAGAGGTACAGTCCCTCGTCCTCCGGGAGCTCCGTGAAGTTGAAGCCGTTGTTCCAGAAGTTCGAGATGGAGGCGAGCGCCGCGGCGTCGTTGTCCTCGATCGCCGTCACGAGGGCCTCTTCGGCCTCCGCGTCGTCATCGATCTCGAGGGCGTTCTTGGCGACGACGTGAGCCGGAAGCATCGGCGGGAAGTCGAGCTCCCAGTCGACCCACGGCGCGCTGTACGTGAGCGTCATCGTCTTGCCGTCTTCGCTGATCTCCGGGACCTCCTGCACGAGGCCGAGGCCCGTGTCGGGCTGGGCGCCGGAGTCGAAGTAGACGACGTCGGTCGGGAAGTCGTCGGTGAACTCACCGGTCTCGGGGTCCGTGAACTCCGTCGGGTCGAACTCCGGGGTGTCGAGGGCACGCGAGTTGGCTGCCCAGCCCAGAAGGAGGTCGCCGGCGTCGATCGCGGTGCCGTCGGACCACACGGCGTCGTCGGCGACCGTGTACTCCACCACGAGCGGGTCTTCCGACACCAGCTCGTAGGTACCGAAGGACTCGTCCTTCTGGAGTTCCGGCGTGTTGTCGTAGTACTTGAAGTCGGACAACGTCATCGAGGTGATGTTGTTGTTGGCCGTGGCGTTACCGAACGACGTCGACCCGTTGTACGAGTAGAACGCCTGGTTCCACGCAACGTTGACCGACGTGCCTTCGTCGAGTCCGGAGTCCTGGGCCGCGGGGGCCGAGCAACCGGACAGGACGAGGACACCGGTACCGACCGCGGCAGCGACTGCCCCGAATCGAGTGATTCTCACTGTTCCTCCTGTGCAAGGTGACGAGCGTCAGCGCACGCGAAAAGCGCGCCACTGCCGCTCTGGATACCACTGACCCTAAGCAGCCAGTCACCTGTCGGCCAAACCGAGGAGCCATAACGTTACAAAGCGGTAATGAGGTTTCACGATCGTTGCAGCGCTCCGACGTATTGCTGCGTTTCGGCGCAGATCCGTGCACGAAACTAGCGCTCGGTTGCGAGGTGTGCAGTTCGAACGGTCATTTCGTCCGATCGCGGCGCACCTCGGGCCCGGATGAACACCGCGAAACGTATGCGCATACGTAGGTCAGGATGGACGGATGAGTCGTGCGCGCATCCGCTGGGAGATCGTCATCGTCCTCGGGCTGTCGCTCGGGGCATCGGCCGTCTACGCGATCGTCGCGATCATCGCGGCGGCCACCGCGCCCGTGGCGATCGCCGACCAGAGCACTTCGGTGAACCCGGCGCGCAGCGAGCGGGAGTGGCTCGACTTCACCTACCAGTTCCTGTCGCACTTCTTCGATCTTCTGCCCGTCGCCCTCGCGCTCTACCTGCTGTGGCTGCCCTCGCGGAGCGCCTTCGAGCGGATCGGCCTCGATCTCCGGCGTCCGGGCGGCGACGCCGTGCTCGGCGTCGGGCTCTTCCTCGCGATCGGCGTGCCGGGCATCGTGTTCTTCGCCGTCTGCCGGCTCATCGGCCTCAATCTCGCCGTCGAGGCGTCCTCGCTCGACACCTACTGGTGGACCGTGCCGATGCTCGTGTTCTCCGCGCTCCGTGCCGCCCTCGTCGAGGAGGTCATCGTCATCGGTTACCTCTCCACGCGACTGAAGGAGCTCGCGTGGTCGCCGTGGCTCATCATCGGGGCGGCGGCGCTGCTGCGCGGGACGTACCACCTGTACCAGGGCTACGGGCCCTTCGTCGGCAACATCGTCATGGGACTCGTATTCGGCTGGTGCTACCTCCGCTGGGGACGCGTCATGCCGCTCGTGATCGCGCACGCGCTGCTCGACATCGTGTCGTTCGTCGGTTATCCCCTCGCCGTGTCCCTCTGGCCGGACGTCTTCGCGGCCTGACGTCTTCGCGGCCTGACGTCTTCGAGGCCTGACGGGACGACGATGCCCGTCGGTCCTCACGGGACCGACGGGCATCGCGGGCAGCTCGCTGATCAGGCGAACGCCTCCGGCGGCGGGCACGAGCAGACGAGGTTGCGGTCGCCGAACGCCTGGTCGATGCGACGCACCGGTGGCCAGTACTTCGAGCGCACGAGGCTGCGGACGGGGTAGACGGCCTTCTCGCGCGAGTAGGCGTGGTACCACGCGTCGTCGACGACGCTCTCCGCGGTGTGCGGGGCGTTCACGAGCGGGTTGTCCTCGCGGGGCCACTCCCCCGCGCCGACGGCGTCGGCTTCCGCCTTGATCGCGATCATGGCGTCGATGAAGCGATCGATCTCGGCGAGGTCCTCGCTCTCCGTCGGCTCGACCATGAGCGTGCCCGCGACGGGGAACGACATGGTCGGCGCGTGGAAGCCGTAGTCGATGAGCCGCTTCGCGACGTCGTCGACCGTGACTCCCGTGGCCTCCCGCAGGGGCCGCAGGTCGAGGATGCACTCGTGCGCGACGAGCCCGGCGCCGCCCGTGTAGAGGACCGGGAAGTGGTCGCGCAGTCGCGCAGCGATGTAGTTCGCCGACAAGACCGCAGCCCCCGTCGCCGCGCGGAGACCCTCCGAACCCATCATGCGGACGTACGCCCACGCGATCGGCAGGATGCTCGCGCTGCCGTACGGCGCGGCGGAGACCGGAACGCCCCCGTGCTCGTGACCGTCGTGGTCCGACCGCTGCGCCATCGGGTGACCGGGGAGGAACGGCGCGAGGTGGGCCTTCGCCGCGACCGGCCCGACGCCAGGCCCGCCGCCGCCGTGCGGGATGCAGAACGTCTTGTGCAGATTGAGGTGCGAGACGTCTCCCCCGAAGTCGCCGAAGCGCGCATAGCCGAGCAGGGCGTTGAGATTCGCGCCGTCGACGTAGACCTGGCCGCCGGCCTCGTGCACGGCGTCGGTGATCGCACGCACCTCGTGCTCGTAGACGCCGTGCGTCGACGGGTAGGTGATCATGAGTGCGGCGAGGGACTCCGCGTACTGCGCGATCTTGGCGTGCAGGTCGTCGAGGTCGACGTTGCCGAGCTCGTCGCACGCGACGACGACGACCTTCATGCCCGCGAGCACGGCTGACGCCGCGTTCGTGCCGTGCGCGCTCTGCGGGATGAGGCACACGGTGCGCGCCTCGCCGCCGCGGGAGCGGTGGTACCCGCGGATCGCGAGGAGACCGGCGAGTTCACCCTGGCTGCCGGCGTTGGGCTGGAGGGAAACGGAGTCGTACCCGGTGACTTCGGCCATCCAGCGCTCGAGCTGCGCGATGAGTTCGAGCGATCCCTCGACATCGCCCTCGGGGGCGAACGGGTGCAGGGCGGCGAACTCCGGCCAGGTCACGGCCTCCATCTCGGTCGCGGCGTTGAGCTTCATGGTGCACGAGCCGAGCGGGATCATCCCGCGGTCGAGCGCGTAGTCCCGATCCGCGAGGGTCTTGAGGTACCGCATCATGGCCGTCTCGGACCGGTGGGAGTTGAACACGTCGTGCGTGAGGTACTCGCTCGAGCGCGTCAACGCCTCCGGGATCCGGCTGGAGGGCGAGTCCGGGATGGGATCGCCGCCGAGCAGGGACGCGACGAGTTCGAGGTCGGCTCGCTCGGTGGTCTCGTCGACCGCGACGTGGACGGTGTCCGCGTCGACGCGCCACAGCAGCAGGCCGTGCTCGTGCGCGGCGCTCACGATCTCGTCGGCGCGTCCGGGCACGATCGCGCGGATGGTGTCGAAGACGTCGGTCGCGACGACCTCCACTCCGGCGATCTCGAGGGAATCGACGAGCGACGCCGCGCGGTCGGCGACCTCCTGCGCGATCCGGCGGATACCGTCGGGGCCGTGGTAGACGGCGTACATCGACGCCATCACCGCGAGGAGCACCTGCGCGGTGCAGATGTTGGACGTCGCTTTCTCGCGACGGATGTGCTGCTCACGGGTCTGGAGGGTGAGCCGGTACGCGGGGTGACCGGAGGCGTCCTGGCTGACGCCGACGAGGCGCCCGGGCATCTGCCGCTCCAGACCCGCGCGCACAGCGAGATAACCGGCGTGCGGCCCGCCGAACCCGAGGGGCACACCGAAGCGCTGCGTCGTACCGACGGCGATGTCCGCGCCGAACTCGCCGGGAGAGCGCACGAGAGCGAGCGCGAGCAGGTCGGCCGCGACGACGGCGAGTCCCCCACTCGCGTGGATTCGGGCCACCACGTCGCTCGGGTCCCAGAGCCGGCCTGACGCTCCCGGGTACTGCACGAAGGCACCGAACGCCTCGGGCAGATCGTCCACGGTCGCGAGATCGATCTCGACGATCTCGATCCCGACGGGCTCGGCACGACCGAGGAGGAGCGCCTTCGTCTGCGGGAGGGCGTCGGCGTCCATGAGGAAGACGGAGGAGGGGGACTTCGACGCACGGCGCGCGAGCAGCATGCCCTCGACGACAGCGGTGCCCTCGTCGAGCATCGACGCGTTCGCCGTGTGCAGTCCCGTGAGGTCCGTCACCATCGTCTGGAAGTTGATGAGGGCTTCGAGGCGGCCCTGGGAGATCTCCGGCTGGTACGGCGTGTACGCCGTGTACCACGAGGGGTTCTCGAGGACATTGCGTGTGATGACGGCCGGCGTGATCGTGCCGGAGTAGCCGAGGCCGATGAGCGAGCGGTTGACGGCGTTGCGCGCCGCGAGCCCGCGGAGCTCGGCGAGGGCACCGCGCTCGTCGGCCGCCTCGGGGATGACGGAGGTGCCGAGAGCCGACAAGCGGATCGATCCCGGTACGGCGGCGTCCATGAGCTCGTCGACCGAACCGTACCCGACGACGTCCAGCATGACGCGTTGGGTGGCGACCGTCGTGCCGATGTGACGGTCGGAGAAACGCTCCCCCATCACTCGCCGACCAGGGCCGTGTACGCGTCGTGGTCGAGCAGCCCGTCGGGCAGCGCCGTGAAGCGCACCTTGACGAGCCATCCGGCCCCGAAGGGGTCGCTGTTGACGAGCGACGGGTCGTCGACGACGGTGTCGTTGGTCTCGACGACCTCCCCGTCGACGGGAGCGTAGAGCTCGCCGACGGACTTCGTCGACTCGATCTCGCCCACGACGGTGCCGCCGGTCACCTGTCCCCCGACCTCGGGGAGCTCGACGAAGACGACGTCACCGAGCTTGTCGGCGGCGAAGTCGGTGATGCCGACGGTCGCGACATCGCCGTCGACGGCGATCCACTCGTGTTCCGTCGTGTAGTGGAGGGTCGTGAGGTCCGGCATGGTCACTTCTTTCTCGAGTAGAAGGGCAGAGTGGTCACGGTCGCGGGGATTCGCGAACCGCGGACGTCGATGGCGAGCTGCGTGCCGACCGCGGACGAGTCCGGGTCGACGTACGCGAGGGCGATGGGGTGGCCGAGCGTCGGCGAGAGCGCCCCGCTCGTGATCTCACCGACGGGCGTTCCGTCGGTCGCGACGACCGCGTAGCCCGCACGGCCGGCTCGGCGCCCCTCAGCGACGAGACCCACGAGGACGCGCGCACCCTCGGGCGCCCCGGCCTCGACGGCTGCGCGACCCGGGAAGTCGACGTCCTTGGCGAGTGCGACGACGCGGCCGAGCCCGGCCTGTTCCGGCAGGAGGTCGGTGCCGAGTTCGTGTCCGTAGAGCGGCATGCCGGCCTCGAGTCGGAGGGTGTCGCGGCACGCGAGGCCGGCGGGTACGAGCCCGAGCGGTGCGCCCGCGACGGTGAGCGCCGACCACAGCGCCGCCGCGTCGCGGACGTCGACGTAGAGTTCGAAGCCGTCCTCGCCGGTGTACCCGGTCCGCCCGATGAACACGTTGCGCTCATTGAAGGTCGCGGCCGTCGCCCGGTAGTAGCGCACCTCGGCGAGGGACGCCTGACCGGGAACGATGTCCAAACCGACGGTCTTCTCGACGATCTCCTGAGCGCGCGGTCCCTGTACGGCGATGAGGGCGATGCCGTCGCTCACGTCCGTGACGGCGAGGTCGAACGAGGTCGCCGCGGACGTCAGTGCCTTTGCGACGACCTCGCGATTCGACGCGTTCGCCACGACGAGGTATTCGTCCGCACCGTTGCGATAGACGATGAGGTCGTCGACGACTCCGCCTCGCTCGTTGAGGAGGAGGGTGTACTTCGCCTGCATGAGCTCGAGCGCCGAGAGCCGTCCGGCGAGGGTCGCGTCGAGGAACTCGCCCGCGCGAGCGCCTCGCACCGAGATCTCCCCCATGTGGGAGATGTCGAAGATGCCGGCGGCCGTGCGAACGGCGTGGTGCTCGGCGAGGTCGCTCGAGTACTTCACCGGCATCGACCACCCGGCGAAGTCGGTGAAGGTCGCACCGAGCGCGACGTGGATGTCGCCGAGCGGGCTGGAACGGGGAAGATCGGGCACGAGTTCTCCTTGATCGATCGCCTCGGGACGCCACCGCGGGAACGGACGACGACTCCGCGACGCCGGCGCGATGCGCCTGGTCGGGAACTCCCCCTCTGTCATGGGCCTGAGAGTTTCACTCCGCTGACGCGGGGCTTTCACCGTCGGCGGGACGTCCACGACCGAGGGTCGATGCAGGAGTCCACTTTCCAGAGTGGCCAGTTCGATGCGGTACGAAACCTGAGAGATTGGCGGGGAGGCTTGCTCCTTCGGTGCCGGCGTACCGGCTCTCCCGCATCGCGTGTGCGGCCCGATGTTCGATTGTCCAGCCAGCATACCGGGGCGGACACGGCGCGACCGCGATCCGAAACGTGACGTTCTTATAGTCATTTGCACCTTAAGCGGGTAGCACTGTTAGGGTCGTGCCAACCCGAAGGAGTGCCGATCATGGCAGCATCCCCCCACGCCGACGAGGCGGTCGCGATCGCCGTGTCGACGGTCATCTTCGCCTTGCGCCAGGACGACGGCATCGGCGCCGCCAACGGGGACCCCACGATCTGGCTCCCCCTCGTCCGCCGCATTCGCGAGCCGTTCGACGGTTCGTGGGCGCTCCCCGGCGGGCCTCTCGATGCCCACGAGAGTCTCGCGGACGCCGCTCGTCGGTCACTCGCCGAAACGACGGGGCTCGCCCCCCGCTACCTCGAGCAGCTCTATGCCTTCGGCGATGTCGATCGCTCGCCGGGCGGCCGAGTGGTGTCCATCGTCTATTGGGCCCTCGTCGACTCCGCCGAGGCTCGGCGAGCGCTCGTGGGCCAGAACGTGCGGTGGTTCCCGGCGGATCGACTTCCCCGCCTCGCCTTCGATCACAACGAGATCGTGGCCTACGCCCTCGGGCGCCTCCGCACGAAGGTCGAATACAGCGACATGGCGCGGGCCCTCCTCGGCGAGACGTTCACGCTCACCGAACTGCGGAGCGTGCACGAGGCGATCCTGCAGCGTCGCCTCGATCCCGCGAACTTCCGCCGGCAGGTCGATGCGCACGGTCAGCTCGAGGCGACGGGCGAGATGCGGCGGACGGGCGCCCACCGCCCCGCGCGCCTCTACCGCTACGCCGCCGCCCCGGCCCCGGCCCCGGCTGCTCCCCCCTCTTCCCCGACCTCCTCTTCCCCGACGAAGGAGACCACACGATGACGATCACGGCTTCCGTCGATCTGACCATCCGCGACATCACCGCCGGCAGCGCCGAGGGTGAGACGTGCACTCCCGAACTCGCGGCTGCTCCGTGGACGTTCGACACGCAACCGCCGGGATACGGGCCAGGCGCGTCCCTCGGCGACGTGCTGCCGACGGGATCCCCACGCCAAGGCGCGTTGCCCGCGTTCTACCGCACGGCGTCTCCGGTGGAACTCGATCGGCGCATCCGCGACGCGAAACGGGTCCTCGGCGACCGGCTCGTGATCCTCGGACACTTCTACCAGCGCGACGAGGTCGTGCAGTACGCCGACTACGTCGGCGACTCCTTCCAACTCGCGAACGCGGCCAAGGCGCGGACCGACGCCGATGCCATCGTGTTCTGCGGCGTGCACTTCATGGCCGAGACAGCCGACCTGCTCTCGGCCCCCGATCAGGCCGTGATCCTGCCGAACCTGGCCGCCGGTTGTTCGATGGCCGACATGGCGGACATCGATCAGGTCGAGGAGTGCTGGGAACAGCTCATGGAGCTCTACGGCTCGGAACCCGACGCCGACGGCCGCGTGCCCGTCATCCCCGTCACGTACATGAACTCGTCCGCGGCCCTCAAGGGATTCTGCGGACGGAACGGGGGCATCGTCTGCACGTCCTCGAATGCGCGCACGGTCCTCGAGTGGGCGTTCGAACGCGGCCAGCGCGTACTGTTCTTCCCCGACCAGCACCTCGGCCGCAACACGGCCAAGGCCATGGGCGTGCCGATCGATGCCATGCCGCTCTGGAACCCGCACCGCGCTCTCGGCGGGAACGACGAGAGCGGTCTCGAGGACGCACGCGTGATCCTCTGGCACGGGTTCTGCTCCGTGCACCGGCGCTTCACGGTCGACCAGATCGACCGCGCCAGGGCTGCGCACCGCGGCGTCCGCGTCATCGTGCACCCCGAGTGCCCCATGCCCGTCGTCGACGCCGCCGACGAGAGCGGATCGACGGACTACATCACGAAGGCGATCGCCGCCGCCCCGGCCGGTTCGACGTTCGCGATCGGCACCGAGATCAACCTCGTCCAGCGGCTCGCGGCGGAGTACCCGCAGCACACGATCTTCTGCCTCGACGACGTCATCTGCCCGTGCTCGACCATGTACCGCATCCATCCCGGCTACCTCGCCTGGGTCCTCGACGAGCTCGTCGCCGGACGGATCGTCAACCGCATCACCGTCGGCGACGACGTCTCCGTCCCCGCCCGTATCGCCCTCGAACGCATGCTCGCGGCTCGTCCCCCCGTCCCGGCGGCGTGACGTGCGCGCGCCAGTGCGGCGAACGGTCGTCATCGTCGGATCCGGGATCGCGGGCCTGACGGCGGCGATCCACTCCGCGCGCGACCACGACGTCGTCCTCGTGACGGCCGGCGGCATCGAGGACTCGAATACGCGGTACGCCCAGGGCGGCATCGCGGGAGCGATCGGCGCGAGCGACAGCGTCGCGGCACATGTCGAGGACACCCTCCGGGCGGGAGCGGGTCTCTGCACGGAGGACGCCGTCAGGATGTTGTGCACGGAAGCGCCTGAGCGGCTCCATGAGCTCATCGGTCTCGGCGTGCGCTTCGACCGCGTCGACGGGCGACCGGCCCTCGGACTCGAGGCGGCCCACTCGGCACCGCGCATCCTGCACGCCGGAGGGGATGCGACGGGCGCCGCCATCGAGCGCACACTCGCCGCCATCGCGCGCGAGAGGGCTGCGCTCGTCCTCGAGGACACCGTCGCGACCGATCTGGTGATCGTCGACGGTGTGGCCCGCGGCGTTCGCCTGCGTGACCGGCTGGGGGCATCCGTGCTCGCCGCCGACGCGGTGATCCTCGCCACGGGAGGCTTCGCCGGGCTCTACGAACACACCTCGAACCCGCCATCTGCTGGCGGCTCCGGGATCGCGGTCGCCGTCCGCGCGGGAGCCGCCGTCGCCGACCTCGAATTCGTGCAGTTCCATCCGACGGTGCTCACCGCCTCGGGAGGGTTCCTCGTCTCGGAGGCGGTACGTGGGGAGGGAGCGGTTCTGCGCGACGAGAGCGGCGAGCGCTTCCTGCTCGACGTGCACCCGGACGCGGAACTCGCCCCGCGCGACGTCGTGGCGCGAGCGATCGCCGACGCGATGCGGCGGCAGGGAGGTCGTCCCGTCCTCCTCGATGCGACGCACCTCGACGGCGGGCGACTCGACGCCCGGTTCCCGGGCATCGCCCGCCGTCTCCGGGCGGCCGGCATCGACTGGACCCGCGAGCCCGTCCCCGTGACGCCGGCCGCACACTACACGATGGGCGGGATCGCCACGGATCTCGACGGACGGACGACCGTGCCGGGACTCTTCGCCGTGGGGGAAGTGGCGCGCACGGGCGTGCACGGGGCCAACCGGCTCGCGTCCAACTCCCTCGTCGAGGGCGCGGTCTTCGCGGCTCGCGCGGCCGCAGCCCTCTCACTCCCGGGTCTTCCCGAACGACACCTCGCCGTCCCGCCGGGCAGGAGCTCCACCGTCGTCCTGCCCGAGCCGCCGGTCGGGCGGCCGCTCCCGGCCGGGGCGGCTCCGTCTCCCGCGCTCGGTCGGCTGCTCTGGCAGGAGGTGGGCCTCTCGCGATCGGACGCCGGGCTCCGTCGGGCCCTCACCGGCGTGGACGTACTCGCGTCGACGGGCGAGGCCGACCACGACGCGGCGATCGTCACCGGCCTCGTCGTCCGTGCCGCTCTCGAACGACGCGAGTCGCGGGGTGCCCACGCCCGGAGCGACTTCCCGACGACCGACCCCTCCCTCGCCGAACCGAGGTTCCTCGTCGGCGAGCGCTCGGCGGTCTCCGACCACGACCACGACCACGACCACGACCACGACCACGACCTCGAGGAGGCCACAGCGTGTTGACGCGATTCGACATCGAGACCGCGGTACGGGCGGCACTGCTCGAGGACGCCCCATGGGGCGACCTCACCTCGGAGGCGTTGTTCGCCCCCGAGGCCCACGCCGATGCCGCACTCGTCGCCCGCGAGGACGGCACCCTCAGCGGCGCCGAGGTGTTCATGGCCGCTTTCCGATTGCTCGACGCCGACGTCGTCGTGTCGCATCTCGCGGAGGACGGCACCCGGTTCGCGGCCGGTGACGTGCTCGCTCGGGTGAGCGGGCCGGCCCGCTCCGTGCTGCAGGCCGAACGCGTCGCGTTGAACTTCGTGCAACGCATGTGCGGGACCGCGACCCTCACGGCGCGCTTCGTCGACGCCGTCGCGGGCACCGGTGCCCGCATCGTCGACACCCGGAAGACGACGCCCGGTCTTCGTGTCTTCGAGAAGCATGCGGTCGTGTGCGGGGGCGGCCGGAATCACCGGCAGTCCCTGTCCGACGCCGTCATGGTGAAGGACAACCATCTCGCCGTCGTGACCGGCGGAGGGTCGTCGGTGATCGACTCCCTCCGCGCTCTGCGCGCGCGGCTCCCCCACACGACACACGTGGAGGTCGAGGTCGATCGGCTCGACCAGATCGACGATGTGCTCGCGGGCGGGGCCGACACGATCATGCTCGACAACTTCTCCCTCGCTGACCTCCGCGCCGGGGTCGCCCGCATCGCCGGGCGGGCCGTCGTCGAGGCGAGCGGCACGGTGTCCCTCGAGACGGTGCGAGCGATCGCCGAGGCCGGCGTCGACGTCATCTCGGTCGGCGCCCTCACCCACAGCGCACGGGCCCTCGACCTGGGCCTCGACGTCTCGATCGACGCGAGCGGCGCGCCCTCGTGATCTATCTCGACGCGGCAGCGACGACACCGGTGCGGCGCGAGGCCGTCGAGGCGATGTGGCCGTTCCTCACGAGCGAGTTCGGCAATCCCTCGAGCGTCCACGCCGTCGGCGAGTCCGCCGCCGGTGCCCTCGCCGCCGCGCGCCGCACGGTCGCTCGCGTCTTCGAGGTACGGGCGACGGGCGTCGTCTTCACCTCGGGCGGGACCGAGGCCGACAACCTCGCCGTCAAGGGGCTCTCGCTCGCGAACCCCCGCGGGCGCCACCTCGTCGTGAGCGCCGTCGAGCACGAGGCCGTCCTCCGGTCCACCGAGTACCTCGAACGCTTCCACGGCTTCGAGGTCTCGGTCGTGCCGGTGGACGACCACGGAGTCGTGTCGGCGGCGGCCGTCGGTGCGGTGCTCCGGGAGGACACGACGCTCGTGAGCGTCATGCATGCCAACAATGAGGTCGGCACCGTGCAGCCCATCGCGGGGATCGCGCGAGCCGCACACGCGGTCGGCGCCCTCATGCACACCGACGCCGTGCAGTCGGTCGGTCAGCTCGACACGCGATTGGGCGAACTCGGCGTCGACGCTCTCTCCTTCTCCGGCCACAAGCTCGGAGCGCCGAAGGGAACGGGCGCCCTCGTGCTCCGCGGCCGTCTCGACCTCGAGCCGCTCGTGCACGGGGGCGGGCAGGAGAACGGACGACGTTCCGGAACGGAGTCGGTCGCGGGCGCCGTCGCCCTCGCGACCGCCGTCAACCTCGCGGACGGCGAGCGTCTCACGATGGGAGATCGTCGTGCGATTCGAGACGACTTCATCGCCGCGGTTCGCGCGGTGTCACCTGGAGCGCGCCTCACGGGACATCCCAGCGAGCGGCTTCCGGGGAACGCCTCCTTCGTCTTCGATGGACTCGGCGGCGAGACGATCCTCCTCGAGCTCGAGAGCCGTGGCGTGGTCTCGTCGAGCGGCTCGGCCTGCGCGGCGGGGAGGACGGAGCCGTCGCACGTCCTGCTCGCGATGGGCCTCGAAGCGGACGCCGACTCGGCGGTCCGCTTCACGTGGGGTCCGACGACGACGCGCGACGAATTGCTCGCGGTCGCGCGCACCGTCGGCGACGCGACGACCGCCCTGCGCACCCTCGCGAGATGAGGAGCCGGTTCCGCCCGAGCGGGAGGTGAGGCAGGAGGCTGGAAGCGGACCTCGCCCGACGGGTGGGCCGCCGTCAGTCGCCGACGCCGACCGGTGCCGCGCGAACCGCGATCCCGCGCGCCACGACGAGCAGGTGCGCGTTCCGCGCGGAGATGAGGCCGCGCATGTACTTCTCGAGGACGACCTTCTCGACGAGGCGACCGAGGGGCCCGAGCGGGGCCGCGAAGGTGATGTCGTCGGTCACGAGCGTCCCATCGCGGTGCGGCTCGAAGCGATGCTCGTGTCGCAACCGACGGAACGGGCCCGCGATCTCCTCGTCGACGAAGAGCCTCGGGTAATCGACCGTCGTCAGCCGCGACATGAGGGTGAACGGCACCCCGAGGTGGCGCCCGCGCCACGCGACGTGCTCCCCCTGCTGCAGGAGTCCGCTCCGCCGCCCCGCGACGACCGTCTCCCGCGTAGCGACCAACGAGTCGAGATGAAGCCCGACGTCCCGCGAGAGGTCGAACGCCTGACCGGGTGTGAGCGGGACGACGGTCTCGAGGCGCAGGTGCACCGTCATGCGACGCCCGGCTTCGTGATCGCGGGTCAGCCGACCCGCTGGCCGTCGTAGTTCGCGCCCGGAACCGCGGCGGTGATGGGGATCTGGAGGGCCGTGAGGATCGCCTCGAACTCCACAGGGCTCATGACCTTGACGCTCATCTTCGCGTGCTTGATGAGTGCGTCACGTTCCGTGCGGGAGATGTGGTGGAGGAACTTGAATCCCACCAGCGCGACGTAGCCCGCTCGGACGTTCTTGAACGCCGTTTCGGTTCCGATCATGAGCATGTCGAGCCTTTCGAGGTCGCTTTCCTGAGGCACCGGCACGGGAGCGAGCGGCGCGAGATTGATCTTGGGTTCGGGGTCGATACTGACGTTGTTCTGCCGGACCTCGATGTGGAGGTGCGGCCCCGTCGATGAGCCGTTGTGACCGACGAGCCCCACCCGCTGGCCAGCAGCGATCGCGCCGAGCGGTGCGACCGAGCCCTTCTCGAGGTGTGCGTAGACCGTCTGGAGTCCGTTTCCGTGGTCCACGGTGACGCAGTTCCCGAAGCTGTTCGCCTCGAACTGCCCGTAGGCGAGGACGTCACGTCGCCAGACGACGGTGCCGGCGGCGGCTGCGTAGATGGGGGTCAAATGGCCGGGCGAGTAGTCGAGCCCCTTGTGGAACGAGCTGCACCCCGCGCACGGCGAACTGCGCGGGCCGAAATCGCTCCGGATGGGAACGCGCTTCGTGAAGGGGTGGTACCACGTGATGCCCGCCGCTTCCGCCTCCGGCAGCGATGCTGCCCCGAGCGCCTCGGCGATGAGGAGGGAAGCGGTGATCGCTCCCGCGCCCGCGACGATGTTCCGCCGAGAGAAGTGGGGGGTGAGAAGTGGCTCGGAACGAGTCATACGTCAACTGTGCGGGTTCACATCCGTTTACACCAGTCACCTCATCGGGTGTCAAGTCTCGGTTCGCGATTGAACGTTGCAGATCCTGCAGCGGCCGCGTGGTCGTCGGCCGCTTCGTCACCGAGGTTCCGTTCACGCTCGGAAAGCGCCAGCTTGGAGCGCAGCGAAGGGACACCAGTACCGCACTGCGGCGTGCTCACTGCGGGCGGCGGTGCCGAGGTTCGGCCCATCCACGGCGGAGGGTCGGGAGAGACGCGCCTCGACACGTCACCGTGAGCGATAGCGGAACCCGTCGTGATTCTCGGAGTCGCAGGGATCGAACGTAGCCGCCCGTCGTGCCTCGCACCAGCGGTGGAGCCGCACCCGCCGCGGGCGTAGCGTCGACGTATGAGCGACACACAGAACCCCACTCCGGCAGGCCCCGACGACTCCACCAGCGACGACCTCCGCGCGGCTATCGAGGAGGCCGTCGACGAGCACGAGGACGACGGCGCGGGCGCGATGGCCGATCACCTGCGCAATCGTGTCGAGGAGACCGAGGCGGAGCCGGAAGCGCCGGGCGACCGCGAGGACTGACGTCTTCCGTTCCGGCGGGATGGGCGGGCTGAACGCCGACGCGCAGCGTCGGCGACCCGAACACGGGCCGGACACGGACCGAGCACGCAACGAAACGGGCCATCCGCGCCCCTCAGGACGGAGAGTAGTCGAGTGTCTCCTTGTCGGGCAAAGGGTGGACAAGAAAACGGAGCCACCGTATCGTTTCCTCTTGAGCGCCGCGGCCGTGAACTTAGCCACCGATCGTGCGCCCTCCGACTCCAAGCTCGATGAAGCGCCTGGCGTTACGAAGACGGCCCCGCATCGACCCGAAAGATGCCGGGGCCGTCTCCATGCCCCCGCCGGAAGGGCGACTCAGGACTCGTTCGTCACCTCGTAGAAGGACGGATCGCTCGCGTCCCCGGGGGTCGCTCCGCCTTCGTGGCCCTCATCTCGAGCCCGGTACGTCACGCCCTCGTAGACGATCTCCGGTCCGGTGTCGTCGACGACGGCGACGGTCACGCCGCGGGAATTGATCAGTTTCGCCTTCATCCTCCGATGATGGGCGGCGACCCGGCGTCACGGCAATGCGTGGACCGTGTCGGCGACATGCGATAGGACCCGGCGGGTGCCGCGGGACGCGGCGGGTGCCGCGGGTCGGCGCGAATCCACTTGATCGGAAGCCGCAGCGGGCCCTATCGTTCGACTCATGGAGAGGACGATGCCGTCGAGCACACAGCCGGAGGCGGACTCGACGGTCGTGATTCCCGCGGTCGCGCTGGGCTTCGCGACGTGCGGCGCCGCGGCCCTCGCGACGGGCTCGGCGATCGGGTTCCTCGACCCGGTGTCCGAATCGCTCTTCGTGGTTCTCGTGATCCTCGGGTGGGTGCTGCTCGTCTGCGCGGTGCTCGTCGGCGGCGCCGCCGCGGTCCGCCTCGTCCGGGACGTCGTGGCGCGCCGACCGCTCCCCCTCGGCCCGACGATCCTCGTGACCGCGACGACGGTCGTGATCGTCCTCACGACCGTCGCCTACCCGTTGTTCGGAATGTCGGGCGGGGCGGGCTGAGCCGGGTGGGTCCGTCGGGCTCGCGTCTTCACGAGCCGACCGTCCGCCTCGCCATCGAGCAGCGCGAACGCCCGAGCGCGATGCTCGTCCCGCTTCTTCGCGTCCATGTCGTCGAGCAGCGAGACGACCATGCGCGACCGCGGGTTGGCGGCGACCCAGTCGTACGCGTCGACGAACGGCCCCATGGACCACGATCGCCCGACGCGCCGGTTGATTCCGCTCGCTCCGTCATATGTCAAGACGGGCGGACCCCCTGTCGACTCGCGGGGACGGCACGTAGCCTGGCCATCCGCACACGAAGGAGGAAGCGCCATGGCCGAACTGCACGATCCCCACGGCTCCGTCGACGAGACGCCGACCGTCGAGCCCGCCGAGAATCCCGAGCCCGCCGAGAATCCCGAGCCCGCCGACGACAGCGAGGGAACCCCGAAGCCGGATGGCCTCGGCGAGAGCGGCACCATCCCCAACGACCCGAACGGCGTGGCCGCGGGCCACACCGGCACGGCCTCGTCCTTCGAACCCGAAGAGGACGACCACGCCGAGTGACGACAGCACGACGAAGCCCCTCTCCGCATCGGAGAGGGGCTGCGTCGTATCGGCACCCGGTGGCCGCGGCGGCCGACTACACGTTGAAGCGGAACTCCACGACGTCGCCGTCCTGCATCGTGTAGTCCTTGCCCTCCATGCGGGCCTTGCCCTTGGCGCGGGCCTCCGCGACGGAGCCGGTCTCGACGAGGTCGTCGAACGAGATGATCTCGGCCTTGATGAAGCCCTTCTCGAAGTCGGTGTGGATGACACCCGCAGCCTGAGGCGCCTTGGCGCCCTGCGGGATCGTCCATGCGCGCGACTCCTTCGGGCCGGCGGTGAGGTAGGTCTGCAGTCCGAGCGTCTGGAAGCCGACGCGCGCGAGCTGGTCGAGGCCCGACTCCTCCTGACCCGTCGAAGCGAGCAGCTCGGCGGCGTCCTCGGGATCGAGGTCGATGAGTTCGGACTCGATCTTCGCGTCGAGGAAGACGGCCTCGGCGGGTGCGACGAGCGCCGCGAGCTCCGCCTTCTTCGCGTCGTCGGTCAGCACCGACTCGTCGACGTTGAAGACGAAGATGAAGGGTTTCGCGGTGAGGAGGCCGAGTTCGCGGAGGGGCGCGAGGTCGAGCGTCGTCGCGGACAGGAGCGTTCCCTGCTGCAGCGACTCGATCGCGGCCTTCGCCGTCTCGAGGACGGCGGGGTCGAGCTTGCGGCCCTTGACCTCCTTCTCGTACCGCGTGACGGCCTTCTCGAGTGTCTGGAGGTCGGCGAGCATGAGCTCGGCGCCGATCGTCTCGAGGTCCGACTTCGGGTCGACGGCTCCGTCGACGTGCACGACATCCGAGTCGACGAAACCGCGCACGACTTGAGCGATGGCGTCGGCCTCACGGATGTTGGCGAGGAACTGGTTGCCGAGCCCCTCCCCCTCGCTCGCGCCGCGTACGATGCCCGCGATGTCGACGAAGCTCACCGTGGCGGGCAGGATCCGCTCGCTGCCGAAGATGCCCGCGAGCACCTCGAGGCGCGGGTCGGGCAGGTTCACGACACCGATGTTCGGCTCGATCGTCGCGAAGGGGTAGTTCGCCGCGAGGACGTCGTTCTTCGTCAACGCGTTGAAGAGCGTCGACTTGCCGACGTTGGGGAGACCGACGATTCCGATAGTGAGAGCCACGAGGGTCTATCGTAGTTGCCCGCGTGGCCCGGGGCCGCCACGATCATCCGCCGGGAGCCGCCGCCGCGTCGATGTGACCGTCACGCCCAGCACCACGAGCGCACCGCCGAGCACCGTCGCGAGCGAGAGCGGGACGCCCACGGCCAGCCCGAGGAGCGCCGTGAAGATGGGCAGGAGGTTGAGATAGACGCCGGCCGTGCTCGCGCCGACCTTCTTCACCGAGACGTTCCAGAGCGCGAGCGACAGGACCGACGGGAAGATCGCGATGTAGAGGAGTCCGCCGATGGCCGATCCGTGGAGCGAGACGTCGCCGAGCTGCGGAATCACGAACGGTGCCAGCACGATCGTCGTGAGAGTCGCCTGAACGGCGGAGGCGGTGACGGGCCCCGTGGAGAGCCGTCGTCCGAGGATCGTGTAGCCCGTCCAGACGACGACTGCCC
The DNA here is from genome assembly GCF_004078635.1 of Labedella phragmitis. Lineage (GTDB taxonomy): Bacteria > Actinomycetota > Actinomycetes > Actinomycetales > Microbacteriaceae > Labedella > Labedella phragmitis. Next base: position 172,565 of record NZ_RZNB01000005.1, on the reverse strand, counting down.
CGAGCATCCAGACGTGCCCCTCGTTGACGTCGAAGCGGAGGAGCGATCCGAGGGCGCCGCCGCTGATGACCACGAGGACCCCGACGAGCGACACGATGATCCCGGCGGACCGCCGCGCGCCGACCCGCTCGCGTGCCATGAGCCCGGCGACGACGGCGATGATGGCGGGGTTGATGGCACCGACGACGGCGGCATCGGTGGGCGTCGTGTGGCGGAGCGCCTCGTAGCTGAACACGCAGAACCCGACGAGCCCGAGGGCCGCGAGAAGGAGGTGCATCGGCCACTCGCGGAGCGCCTCGCGCCACCGAGGCTTCTCGACGACGATCGCGAGGACGATGAGCAGAGGCGCGGCTGCCGCCCACCGCAACGCCGTCAGGAGGAAGGGAGAGAGCTGGTCGACGACGACGCTGCCGAAGAGGAAGTTGCCCGCCCAGAACAGATTGGCGAGGACGAGGAAGACGTAGAACTTTCCCGAGCGCACGACGGCCAGGCTATCCGCTTCGGACCACGTCCGGGGAACGGGCGGATGTCGGTGGTGCGTGGTCGAGTGGCGGTATGCATCGGGGGATGTTCGCGGGGGCGAACGAAGAACGATCGGTGGTCGCCGAGCACCGGCGGCGCCTGCGCTCGCTCCGCCGTCGTCTGGCCCGACCTCAGTTGCCTCGGCCTCCCGTGCCCAGCCTTCACTCGCATCCTGACCCACCCCGAGACCGGCACCGTCGTGTCCGTCGGTCGCACGTCGTACGCCGTTCCCGCCGACCTTCGGCGACTCGTCCGGTTACGCGACGAACGGTGCCGATTCCCGGGCTGCGAACGCGACGCGGGCGGGTGCGACATCGATCACACGCGGTCGTGGGAGCACGGCGGGGCGACGGCTCACGACGATCTCGCCTGCCTCTGCCGCTCGCATCACCGTCTCAAGCACGCCAGCACGTGGCAGGTGTCTCGGTCCCCGGACCGGACGGCCCACCCGACATGGACGAGCCCCTACGGACGCGTCGTCACCGATTCGACCGATCCATCGTTCTGATCGCCGGAGAGCGTAGCTCGCGAGCCCGAGCGCCAAGAGCTGAACTCGCGCGCCTGATCGTCACGGACCGAACTCTGAAGCCTCATACTCCAAGCGAGACACGTTCATCGTCGGTGCGCTCGGAACACCTCGGTGACGTAGGCCATCTCCACGCGTCCGTCGACGGCGGAGGCGGCGACGAGCTCCGATACGCCGACGATCATGCGCTCACGGCCCGCCTCGTCGGCCGTCAGATACCAGCTGCGCGAACGGACGAGGTCGAGTACCTCCTCGAGCGTCAGGAGGTGGGACCACTCGAACCGGGCGCGTTCGAACGGACCGAAGTGAGGACTCACGACCGGATCCTCGCCGAGGTCGCGGTAGGAGCGCTCCGAGCCGGCGATCTCACCGAGGCGCCGCAACCAGTCGAGGCGCTCGTCCCGAATGTTCCAGACGAGAGAGAGGCGCCCGCCGGGCGCGAGGATGCGCGCGGCCTCGGCACCGGCACGATCCGGATCCACCCAGTGCCACGCCTGCGCAGCCGTGACGAGGTCGACCGAGCCGTCCCGCAGCGGGAGCGCTTCCGCTTCACCCACGATCGTCCGAGCCTCCGGGACCACGCGCGTGAGCACCGAGAGCATCTCCGCCGACGGATCGATCGCGAGCACGTCGAGCCCGCGCGCGACGAGAGCGCTCGTGAGCTTGCCCGTACCCGCTCCCAGGTCGAGGACACTGCTCGCACCGGTGGGGATCATCCAGTCGACCGCGGCCTCCGGGTAGCCCGGGCGTGACGTCTCGTAGATCTCGGCGGCGTTCGAGAACGACCGCGCTGCGACCCGCCGCGAGGAGGAGGCGGATACAGCGCTCGCCTCCCCCGCCGCTCCTCCGCCGCTGGCACCCATGCCGACGCCGACGCCGATGCCGACGCCGATGCCGGCTTCGGGTGAGGGATCTCTCGTCATCTCGTTCTCCTCGTTCGATCGGTCGGAGCCCCGCGTCGGGTCGTCCGGTGCCGTGGTTCGGTCGCTGTCCCCGCGGGTCCGCCGCGCGGTGTCGGGGGTGTGCCGCACACTCGACGTATGGACCCCATCCTCCTCCTCGTCGCCATCCTCGGGCTCGCCGCCGGGGCGGCATCCGGCTTCGGCCTCGGCGCCGCGATCGGACGCCGCCGGGCGGCGTCCGCACCGGCGACGACCGATGCCGCTGTCGCAGCCGCTCGGGCGGAAGCGGCGATCGCGTCCGTGCGCGCCGAGGAGGCGACGCGACGCTCGGCCCTCGAAGCGGAGCTCGCGGCCATGTCGGCCGCTCTCGACGGTGTGCGCGAGCAGCTCGACGCCGAGCGGGCCGAACGAGCGGCTCGCGACGACCGTGAACGCGACGAGCGCCGCGTGCTCGAGGCGCTCGCGCCGGTGCGCGAGACGCTCCAGACGATGCAGCGCACGGTGGCCGAGCTCGAGCAGCAACGCAGCGAGCAGTTCGGGTCGCTCGCGGAACAGCTCGCGGCTTCACGACAATCCGACGAACACCTCCGCGCGACGACGGAGTCCCTCGCGAGCGCCTTGCGCTCGAACAGCGCCCGAGGCGTCTGGGGCGAGACCCAATTGAAGCGCGTCGTCGAGGTCGCGGGGCTCACCCAGTACGTCGATTTCGATCTGCAGCACTCGATCACGACCGATGGCGGCTCGTTCCGCCCCGACATGGTCGTCCGCCTCCCCGGCGGCACCTCCGTCGCGGTCGACGCGAAGGTCCCCCTCGAGCACTTCCTCGAAGCCTCGGCCATCGCACCGACGGCCACCGGTGAGAGCGGAGCGCGGCGCGCGGCCCTCGTCGACCGGCACGTCAAGGCGGTACGCGGCCACGTCGATGCCCTCGGGAAGAAGGCCTACTGGCAGGGCTTCAGCTCGAGCCCCGAGTTCGTGATCGCCTTCGTCCCGAGCGAGTCGCTCCTCTCCGCCGCCCTCGAAGCCGACCCGAGCCTCCTCGACTACGCCTTCGGAAAGCGGGTGGCACTCGCCTCCCCCGTCACCCTCTGGTCCGTCCTCAAGACGGTCGCCTCGGCGTGGCAGCAGCAGACGGTCACCGACGAGGCGAGGAAGCTCTTCGAGCTCGGATCGGGGCTCTACGACCGACTCGGAACGCTCGCCGGTCACGCCGATGCACTCCGTCGCGCCCTCGAGCGCACCGTGGACAGCTACAACAGCTTCGCGAACTCGCTCGAGTCCCGCGTGCTCGTCACTGCTCGACAGTTCCCCGGGGTCGACGAGACGAAGCTCATCGAGGTGCAGAAGCCCATCACGTCGGCGCCGCGCAAGCTCACGGCCATCGAATTCGACGTCGACCGCGATCAGGAACGAGACCCGGCCGAGCGCGCGAGCTGATCAGAGTCGTCGGCTGCGCCCGCCGACTCGACGAAGTAGCCGGCCCGGCGATGCGCCGGCCCATCGTCCGGTCGACTCGTCGGCTAGATCCAGCGCTCGCGGACGTGGTCCGCCTGAATGCGCCGCACCGTGCCCGAGTGACTGCGGAAGATGATGCTCGAGGTACTCACGATGGGGCCGTCGGTGGAGACACCCGCGACGAGTTCGCCGTCGGTGACGCCCGTCGCCACGAACAGGGTGTTGTCCCCCGCGACGAGCTCGTCCGCCGAATAGACGTAGTCGAACATGAGGCCCGCGGCGAGTCCGCGTTCCCGCTCCTCCGCGGTCTTCGGCGCGAGTCGGCCCTGGATGAGCCCGCCGAGCGCCTTGATCGCGCACGCCGTCGCGACGCCTTCGGGGCTGCCGCCCGTTCCGATGCACATGTCCACGCGGTGGTCGTAGCGGGCCGCATTGATACCCCCGGCGACGTCACCGTCGAGCATCAGGCGCGTGTGCGCTCCCGCCGCGCGGATCTCTTCGATGAGCCCCTCGTGACGCGGCCGGTCGAGCACGGCGACGCGGATGTCCGCGACGGGCTTGCCCTTGGCCTTCGCGAGTTCGCGGATGTTCTCCCCGACGGTCTGGTCGAGGTGCACCGCCCCGTGGCCCTCGGGCCCCGTGACGATCTTGTCCATGTAGAACACGGTCGACGCGTCGAGCATCGTGCCGCGGTCGGAGACCGCGATCATCGAGATCGCGTTGGGTCGGCCCGTCGCGGTGAGCGACGTGCCGTCGATCGGGTCGACCGCGATGTCGCACTGTGGCCCGGAGCCGTTGCCGACGTGCTCGCCGTTGAAGAGCATCGGGGCCTCGTCCTTCTCGCCCTCGCCGATCACGACGACGCCGTCGAAGTTGACGGTTCCGAGGAAGGTCCGCATCGCGTCGACCGCGGCGCCGTCGGCGCCGAGCTTGTCCCCGCGGCCGATGAACGGCACGGCGCGGATGGCGGCGGCCTCGGTGGCCCGGACGATCTCGAGAGCGAGGTTCCGATCCGGATTCGAGGCGTACGAGGGGGTGTCGTTCTGGACGGTGGGCATGGGTCCTCCCGGGGAGCGCGAGTCGGCGGCGATCAGTCGTAACGGGCGGCGGGTACCCGTCATCGAGTTTAGTGCCGCCCCCTCGATAGACTCGACCCACAGCACCCGTTCGACCGCTAAGGAGCAGTCATGCCCATCGCCACCCCGGAGCAGTACGCCGAGATGCTCGACCGAGCGAAGTCCACGGGCTTCGCCTACCCGGCATTCAACGTGTCGAGCTCGCAGACGATCAACGCGGTGCTCCAGGGCCTCACCGAGGCCGGCTCCGACGGCATCATCCAGGTCACCACGGGTGGTGCCGACTACTTCGCCGGTCACACCGTGAAGAACCGCGCTGCGGGAGCGCTCGCCTTCGCGGCGTTCGCCCACGAGGTCGCGAAGAACTACCCGATCACGGTCGCCCTCCACACCGACCACTGCCCGAAGGACGCCCTCGACGGTTTCGTGATGCCGCTCATCGCGGCCTCGGAGGAGCGCGTCAAGGACGGCGGCAACCCGATCTTCCAGTCGCACATGTGGGACGGCTCGGCCGTGCCGCTCGACGAGAACCTCGAGATCGCGAAGCAGATCCTCCCCCGTATGAAGGCCATCAGCGCGATCCTCGAGGTCGAGATCGGCGTCGTCGGCGGCGAAGAGGACGGCGTGAGCCACGACATCAACGAGCACCTCTACACGACCCTCGACGACGCGATCGCGACCGTCGAGGCGCTCGGCCTCGGCGACGACGGTCGCTACATGGCGGCGCTCACCTTCGGCAACGTCCACGGCGTCTACAAGCCCGGCAACGTGAAGCTCAAGCCCGAACTCCTCGGCGACATCCAGGCGGGACTCGCGGCCAAGTACGGTACCTCCGACAAGCCCCTCGACCTCGTCTTCCACGGCGGGTCGGGCTCGACGGACGAGGAGATCTCGACGGCCGTGGCGAACGGCGTCGTCAAGATGAACATCGACACGGACACGCAGTACGCGTTCACGCGCGCCGTCGCCGGTCACATGTTCTCCAACTGGGACGGCGTCCTCAAGGTGGACGGCGAGGTCGGCAACAAGAAGACCTACGACCCGCGCGCCTGGGGCAAGGTCGCCGAGAGCGCGATGGCGGCCCGTGTCGTCGAAGCGACGCGCCAGCTCGGCTCCTTCGGTCACTCCCAGAGCTGATCGGACGGGCTCCGGCAGGAGCTGAGAAACGAGGAGGGCCCCCGACCGCGGTCGGGGGCCCTCCTCGTTTCTCCGACGGTCACCACGGTTCGAGCCATGTGCCGCGAGCAGGACTCAGGGCGTCGGCGGGGTTCCCGCCATCTCCTGGATGTAGGCCGCGATCGCCGGGTCGATCATCATCGCCGACCCCACGCACACGAGCACGACGACGTTCGCGACGACACCGGCGACGAGCGGGATCCACCAGCTCGACCGGCCGCGGCCGACCCGGCGCTGCACGAGCACGAGCGCGAGCACCCACAGCGCGATGTACACGACGAGCGCCACGAGGCCGAGGACTCGTCCCGCCCCGACAGGACCGTAGGCGTCGAGGTCCTCGGGGGCGAAGAAGGCGTTGATGGCGGCGGGAAGATCGAAGAGGGCGACGGTCGACTGCAGGATGCTGAAGAGACCGAGCCCGAGCAGTCCCCAACTGATGAACCGATCGACGGGGGCGCGCGCCGCGTCACCGGCCGGGCGGGGCGCCTTCGGAGCGGAGGGAACCGATCGTGAGGGAGCCAGGCGTGAGGCCGGACGATCCGCTTCCACGGGGACGGGCTCGGACGAAGTGACGGCATCCGGCACGGCGATCGCCGCGCGCTGCTCCTCGGGCGTCGCGAGTTCACCGAACTGCGGCCGAGGCCGTCGCTCTCCCTCGACGGGCTGATCGTTCACGGGGTGCGCCTCCCGCCCATGGCTCGGGCGTCGCGCGCGCCGTGACGGTCGGTGCGCAGCTCCTTGGGGAGCGAGAACACGAGGTCCTCCTCCGCCGTGGCGACCTCCTCGACGTCGACGTAGCCGGCCTCGGCGAGTTCCGCGAGCAACTCACGTACGAGCACCTCGGGAACGGAGGCGCCGCTCGTCACCCCCACGGTCCTGACGCCCTGGAACCACTCCGGCCGCACCTCGTGAGCGAAGTCGACGCGGTACGCCGCCTTCGCCCCGTATTCGAGGGCGACCTCGACGAGCCGGACGGAGTTGGACGAGTTCGCCGAGCCCACGACGATGACGAGATCGGAGGCGGGAGCGATCTTCTTCACCGCGACCTGCCGGTTCTGCGTGGCGTAGCAGATGTCGTCGGAGGGCGGATCGGCGAGCGCCGGGAAGCGCGTGCGCAGTCGACGGACGGTGTCCATGGTCTCGTCGACGCTCAACGTGGTCTGCGAGAGCCACACGACCCGTTCGGGGTCGGTCACTTCGACGGTGTCGGCGGCCTCCGGCGACGTGACGAGGGTCACGTGATCGGGCGCCTCGCCCGCGGTGCCCTCGACCTCTTCGTGTCCTTCGTGGCCGATGAGGAGGATCTGGAAGTCGTCGCGGGCGAAGCGCGTGGCCTCACGGTGGACCTTCGTGACGAGCGGGCATGTGGCGTCGATCGCGTGAAGACCCCGCTCGGCGGCTGCGGAGACGACGGCCGGAGACACGCCATGAGCGCTGAAGACGATGTGCGAGCCGCTCGGAACCGCGTCGACCTCGTCGACGAAGATCGCGCCCTTCGACTCGAGTTCCTGAACGACGTGGACGTTGTGCACGATCTGCTTCCGGACGTACACGGGGGCGCCGTACCGCTCGATGGCCTTCTCGACCGCGATGACCGCTCTGTCCACACCCGCGCAATATCCACGAGGTGCCGCGAGGAGCACCCGACCCGTACCGGTCATCGCGGTATCCTTGAGCCGGCCACGAGGGCCCGGCACACGGGGTGTCGGCAGTCCGAGAGTCGTCGTGGTCACCATTCGATTCTACGTGGGCGCCGTCGCGCGTCGGCTGAGAGAGGCGGGTCGCGCGTGAGCGAAACACGGACGCCGCGATTCCCCGAAGGCGAACGCGGTCCGGCCACCGCCGAGTCCCCGTGGCCCGTCGCACTCCTCGGCGCCAAGATCCGCGACTACATCGACCGGCTCGGCACCATCTGGGTCGAGGGTCAGATCACGCAGTGGGGCGTCTCGGGCGGCAACGTCTACGGCAAGCTCAAAGACCTCGAGGCGGACGCCACGGTCGGCTTCACCGTGTGGTCGTCGGTCCGGGCGAAGATCCCCGCCGATCTCAAGCAGGGCGATCACGTCGTCGTGCTCATGAAGGCGAACTACTGGGTCAAGGGCGGCAGCCTCACGATGCAGGTGCTCGCGATGAAGCACGTCGGCCTCGGCGACCTGCTCGAGCGGCTCGAGAGACTGCGCTCCTCCCTCGCCGCCGAGGGACTCTTCGACCCGTCGCGCAAGAAGGCGCTGCCGTTCCTCCCCCACCGCATCGGGCTCATCACCGGCAAGGACTCCGACGCGGAGAAGGACGTCCTCCGCAACGCGCAACTGCGGTGGCCGCAGGTCGACTTCCGCATCGTCCACGCAGCCGTTCAGGGTGACCGCACGGTGCCGGACGTCGTCCGCGCGATCGAACGACTCGATGACGACCCGGAGGTCGACGTCATCATCATCGCCCGCGGCGGGGGTGACTTCCAGAATCTGCTCGGCTTCAGCGACGAGAAGGTCGTGCGAGCGGCGGCCGCCGCGACGACCCCGATCGTGTCGGCGATCGGTCATGAGGCGGACAAGCCCCTCCTCGACGACGTCGCCGACCTGCGCGCGTCGACACCCACGGACGCCGCGAAGCGCGTCGTACCCGACGTCACGGAGCAGTCCGCGATCGTCTCGCAGCTCCGGAGCCGCGTCACCGTGCGCCTCAGTTCGATCCTCTCGACGGAGATGCAGCGCCTCGAGTCCCTCCGCACCCGACCGGTCCTCGCGAACGCGCACTGGATCGTCGATCGACGCGCCGAGGACCTCACGCGCTACGTCGCTCGCGGCGTCGAACTCACGGAGCGGGTGGTGCAGCACGAGGAGCGCGTCGTCGCCGAGTCGACCGCTCGACTGCGTGCCCTCTCCCCCCAACGCACCCTCGCTCGCGGCTACACGATCACCCAGACGGCGGACGGTTCGGTCGTCCGGGCCGCGGGCGACGCCGCCGCGGGCGAGACCCTCCGGGTCACGACCGCCGACGGCGCGTTAGGCGCCGTCTCGAGCGGTCCCGTCGACCACTGAGCACCCGACAGCACTCGATAGAATGGACACCATGACCACGCCGAACGACGTCGCGACGCTGAGCTACGAAGAGGCTCGCGACGAACTCGTACGCGTCGTGTCGGAGCTCGAGCAAGGCGCTCCAACGCTCGAGCAGTCGCTCGCCCTGTGGGAGCGCGGCGAGGCGCTCGCGCGTCGGTGCGAGGAATGGCTCATCGGGGCCAAGAAGCGGCTCGACGCCGCTCGCGCCGCGTCCTCGTCCGCGGACGACGCGTGAGCGACCGGACGCCCGGCGCCCGGCGTCCCTCGCGTCAGGGCCGCGTCGTCGCAGAGCTCGGCCGGCCGGAGACGCCCGAGGAGACCGCCGCACGGAAGGCCGAGAACTCCCGCAACCACCGCGCCAGGCAGACCGTCAACAACCTCGTGTTCTCCCTGCTCGCGACCGTCGGCGTCGTCATCCTCATCGTGCTCGTCGTGCCGCGCTCCGACGAGCCCCTCGATCGAGCGGTCGACTGGATGGGCGTCGCGGCGGAGGCCCAGCAGTCCCGCCCGGAGACGCTCGTGAGCCCCGACCTCCCCGACACCTGGTCGAGCAACTACGCGGAGATCCGGTCGACCGGGACGGGCGGCGTCACCTCGTGGAACGTCGGTTTCGTCACGCCGAGCGAGGAGTTCGTCGGCGTGATCCAGGGCTTCGACGCCGACCCCACGTGGCTCGCCGCGCAACTCAACAGGTCGATCGCCTCGTCGGTCACGACGATCGGCGGACTCGAATGGACCGTCTACGACAACCGCGAGTCGACCGACGACGTCGGCAACGTCCACTACGCGATGTCGACCGAGGTGGGATCGAGCACCATCGCGGTATTCGGCACCGGGACGGTCGACGAGATCACCACGGTGGTCGAGGCGATAGCACCTCAAGCAGCCCTCAACGCGTCGAACGGAGACGAGTGATGCCCACGAAACGACCCGGCACGGCCTGGCGCGAGATGCAGCGCGGCAACGCGCGCTTCGTCGCGGGTGAACCGCGACACCCTCGCCAAGACGTCGAGCGACGCCACGAACTCGCGCACCACCAATTGCCCGACGCCGCCCTCTTCGGCTGCGCCGATTCACGGCTCGCCGCCGAGATCATCTTCGACAAGGGTCTCGGCGACCTCTTCGTCGTCCGCAACGCCGGACAGGTGATCTCCGACTCCGTCGTCGGCTCGCTCGAGTACGCGGTGGGCGTGCTGAACGTCCCGCTCATCCTCGTCCTCGGCCACGACGAATGCGGTGCCGTCCGTGCCGCGATCGATTCGCGCGCCGCCGACGCCGCTCCCCTCCCGCCGCACATCGACGGCCTCATCCAGCAGATCGTTCCCGCCGTCACGCGCGTGGCGGGCACCGGCGCCGTCGACCCGACGACGGTCGACGCGTCGCTCGTGGGCAAGGAGCACCTCCGCGACACGGTCTCGGGTCTCCTGGAGCGTTCTGTCATGATTAGCGAGGCGGTTGCGGCGGGAACGCTCGCGATCGTCGGGGCGAACTACAAGCTCCTCGAAGGCACCGTCGTTCCCGATGTCATCGTCGGGAACATCGAGCCGACCGGAGTCGCGTCGTAGCACCGCCCCGACGCCGCCGAACCCCAGAGCCGCAGAACCCCGAAGCACCGAACCCCAGAACCACCGACCTCGGCAGACTCGTCCACGAGAGCCGATCGGACGCAGAGCTGCGTCCCCGCGTAACAAGGAGATCCCGTGTCACTTTCGTCCCCCTCGTCCGCAACCGGAGAATTCCGCGTCGAGCACGACACGATGGGAGAGGTGAGGGTCCCCGCGAACGCGCTGTACGCGGCGCAGACGCAGCGCGCCGTCGAGAACTTCCCCATCTCCGGCACGGTTCTCGAGCCCGCCCAGATCGCGGCGCTCGCTCGCATCAAGAAGGCAGCGGCCGCAGCGAACGCCGAGCTCGGAGTCCTCGCCGAGGACATCGCCGCGGCGATCGGGGCGGCCGCAGACGAGGTCATCTCGGGCGCCCACGACGCCGAGTTCCCGATCGACGTGTACCAGACCGGGTCCGGCACCTCCTCGAACATGAACATGAACGAGGTGCTCGCGACGCTCGCGACCCGCCACCTCGGTGCCCCGGTCCACCCGAACGACCACGTGAACTGCTCGCAGTCCTCGAACGACGTCTTCCCGACATCCGTCCACATCGCCGTCACGAGCGCCCTCATCGACGACCTCATCCCGTCGCTCGACCACCTCGCCGTCGCGCTCGAGGCCAAGGCCGCGCAGTGGAAGGACGCCGTCAAGCCGGGTCGCACGCACCTCATGGACGCCACGCCCGTCACCCTCGGTCAGGAGTTCGGCGGGTACGCGCGGCAGATCCGGCTCGGCATCGAGCGGATCCGCACCGCTCTCCCCCGCGTCGCCGAAGTCCCGCTCGGCGGCACGGCCGTCGGCACGGGCATCAACACGCCCGCCGGCTTCCCGCAGCGCGTCATCGCGCTCCTGCAGGAGGACACCGAGCTTCCCATCACCGAGGCGGCGGATCACTTCGAGGCTCAGGCCAACCGCGACGGTCTCGTCGAGGCGTCCGGCGCCCTCCGGACCATCGCCGTGAGCCTCACGAAGATCTGCAACGATCTCCGCTGGATGGGCTCGGGCCCCAACACCGGTCTCGGAGAGCTGCACATCCCCGACCTGCAGCCCGGTTCGTCGATCATGCCAGGCAAGGTGAACCCCGTCATCCCCGAGGCCGTCCTGCAGGTCTGCTCGCGCGTCATCGGAAACGACGCCGCCGTCGCCTGGGGAGGAGCCTCGGGCATGTTCGAGCTCAACGTGCAGATCCCGCTCATGGGCACCGCGCTGCTCGAGTCGATCCGCCTCCTCTCGAACGCCAGCCGGGTGCTCGCCGACAAGACGATCGACGGCCTCGAGGCCAACATCGAGCGCGCGGCCGCCCTCGCCGGCATGTCGCCGTCCATCGTGACGCCCCTCAACAAGGTGATCGGCTACGAGCAGGCGGCCAAGATCGCCAAGCACTCCGTCGCGAAGGGCATCACCGTCCGCGAGGCGGTCGTCGACCTCGGCTACGTGGAGCGCGGAGAGGTCACCGAGGAGCAGCTCGACGCCGCTCTCGACCTCCTCTCGATGACCCACCCGGGCTGATCGAGACGATCCGACGCGTCCGAGCAATGATCGTCCACACGACGGGCGGCGGCCCTCTCGGGGTCCGCCGCCCGTCGTGTCGTTCCGTGGAGAGTGACGGCGACCTCCGCTACGTCTCGTTCCACAAGCGGCGGTAGTAGTCGATCCTCTCGGCGTCGGGCTCGATCCCATAGCCCTCGAAGTACACGTGCTCGAGGCCAGGGCCGTAGTTCCATCCGATGCTCATCGACCCGACGGCCAGATCCGCCCACCGGTCGGCGAGGCCGAGCATTCCCAGGTCGACATGCGCCACGGGGTTCCCCTCGTCGTCGAGCAGGGTGTTCGGCACGCACGGGTCGCCGTGGCACACGACGAGTCGATCGATCGCTGGAGCCTCGATCAGGTCCGCCGGGACCGCGACACCGCGGTCCGTCGCCTCCGCGATGCGCTCGGCGACGCTCCACGAGAAGCGGCACTCGTCCGAGGGCAGGGACTCGTGGAGGACGCGGAGGCCGGCGCCGCACGCCCGGACACCCTCGATCGGACGGGCGACCCAGCGGGGATCGACGGCGGAACGCGCGTCGATCGTCTCGGTCACGAGGACGACACCGGATTCGGTCTCCGCGTCGTCGAGTTCGATGACCCGGGGGACGCGGAGCCACCGGGAGGCCCAGCTGAGTCGGCGCGCCTCCTCACGGAAGAGCCCGGCGTACGTCGGCGGTCCCCACTTGACGTGTCGGCCGCCATCGAGGCCGTCGAGGCGGTAGGTGAGGCCGCCGTCGGCGTTCTCCCACACGGGCGTCACGGTCGCTCGACCGAGGTGGCGGCGGGCGCGTTCCGGGATCTCGCCACCGGGCGGAGGGATCGTCACCCGTCCAGTATCCTCCGTGCCACCACCACCGCCCGGCCGCGGACGAACGGCCGCTGCGGAACGGCTACGGCTGAACGCCTCGGTCGTCGCATCACGCGACGGAGACGACGGCCACCCAGAACCCGACGAGGAGGAACGGCCCGAACGGAATGCTGCGCGCGCGAACCCTCAGCAGGACGATGAGCCCGACGACACCGCCCGACAGGAAGGCGATGACCGCGGCGAGGACCACCGCGTCAGGCCGCACGAGCGCGAGCACACCCGCGAGCACGACCGCGAGCTTCACGTCGCCCATGCCCATTCCGCCGCCGATCGAGAGCACGACGAAGACGAGCGCCGCGCATCCCACCGTGGCGAGAGCCGCCGTCGCCGCATCCGCGTCGACGACGCCCGAGGCGATGACAGCACCGGCCGTGAGCGCTCCGCAGGGGTACACGAGACCGTTGGGCAGTCGCCGCGCCACCACGTCGACCCTCCAGAGCACGGGAGTCACGACGGCGAGCGCGAGAGCAGGCACGAGAGCAGGAACGGGCCCGAATGCGACGCCGGCGAGGATGGCGAACACCATGCCGACGAGGGCGTCGGCGGGATAACGCCGCCATCGCGAGAACTCTCGCCACCACGGCGAGAAGGGCGCGACTCGCTCGTCGAACGGGGCGTCGTCACGAGGCGCGGAGGACGGACGGAACTCGACGGAAGGCGGCATCCGCAGAGGCTAGCGACGTCACGCCGGCCTCGTCGTCGTTCTCCACACGCGGACGAGGTGAACTCGGAGGCGGAGCAGCTTCCGTCAGTCCCTCAGCGGACGAAGCCCGCGTGCAGCCGACCACCGGCGCGGGACAATTCTTCGTCCACACGTGCAGCGAACGCTGCGACATCCCCGGCGAGCAGCGGCGACGCGAGCAGGTCGGCTCGAGTGGGACTCAACTCGCGAAGCCGTCGCGGCAGGTACTTCCCTGTTCCGATCCAACGTCCGTCGACCAGGAGCATCAGCTCGGCCAGCTTCTCGAACAGAGACCACGCGATGACGTGTCGCTCCAGGTCGTCCACGGCGTCGCGAAGATCGTCCAACAGGTCGGTGATCGCGTAGCGCCGCGTCGCGAGTTCGTGTTCGCCCACGATCGGACCGTCGGCGAGACTCTCCCGCCAGCGATCGCGGAGAGCGGCCAGCGCCTCGCCTCCACGTACCTCCCGGCCCTCGAGGAGCATGTGGACGATGACGGGCCTGTACTGGCTGATGCCGTCGCGTGCCCATTCCGAATAGCCGTCATGGGTGTACGCGAAGACCTCGAAGACCTCGCCCTCGAAGCCGTAGGTCGCCGCCAAGCCCGTGGCATCGTCCGCGAACAGATCGTCGCCGACGATGAGGAGGTCGATGTCGCTGGAGGGAGTGCGGTCGCCGCGCGCTGTGCTGCCACCGACCACGGCGATCTCCGCTGCCGGGAACTCGTGGATGATGAAGCGCTCGCACAGTTGGACGTACCTCATCCAGGCATCGTAACGAGACGGCGCTTTCCTGAGGAAGCGGCCCCGCCGTTGGCGGAGCCGCTCCCATCAGTCGTCGGGGCCCGGCCCCGAACGTGCCGTCCCTCCCCCGATCAGGCGAGCTCGTTGGACTCGAGGAGCTCCGCCACGAGACCGGCGATCGCACTGCGCTCCGATCGCGTGAGTGTGATGTGGCCGAAGAGGCGGTGCCCCTTGAGGGTCTCGATCACGGACGCGACGCCGTCGTGCCGTCCGACCCGCAGGTTGTCGCGCTGGGCGACGTCGTGCGTGAGGACGACGCGGGAGTTCTGACCGATGCGGGACAGCACCGTCAGGAGGACGTTCCGCTCGAGGGACTGGGCTTCGTCGACGATCACGAACGCGTCGTGGAGGGACCGACCGCGGATGTGCGTGAGCGGCAGGACCTCGATGATCCCGCGTTCCACGACCTCTTCGAGGACGTTCTTCGAGACGACGGAACCGAGGGTGTCGAAGACCGCCTGGCCCCAGGGATTCATCTTCTCGCCCTGGTCGCCCGGGAGGTAGCCGAGCTCCTGACCGCCGACGGCGTAGAGCGGCCGGAAGACCATGATCTTCCGGTGCTGCTGCCGTTCGAGCACCGCTTCGAGTCCCGCGCAGAGCGCGAGCGCGGACTTCCCCGTCCCTGCTCGCCCACCGAGTGAGACGATGCCGATCTCGGGATCGAGCAGCATGTCGATCGCGAGGCGCTGCTCCGCGGAGCGGCCGTGGAGTCCGAACACGTCCCGGTCGCCGCGAACGATCGCGAATTCGCGCTTGCCCGTGACGCGCCCGAGTGCCGAGCCGCGGTCCGAGTGGATGACGAGACCCGTGTTGAGGGGCAGCCCGTCGACCTGTGTCGAGGACCCGATCTCGCTCTCGTACAGGTCCGCCATCTCGTTGGAGGACATGTGCAGATCGGCGATGCCGGTCCAACCGGACTCGACCGCCTGTTCAGCGCGGTACTCCTCGGCAGCGAGACCGATCGACGCCGCCTTGACCCGCAACGGCATGTCCTTCGAGACCACGGTGACCGCGAGTCCCTCGTTCGCGAGATTGAGGGCGACGGCGAGAATCCGCGAGTCGTTGTCGCCGAGCTGCAGACCGCTCGGGAGGACGGACATGTTCGAGTGATTGAGCTCGACGCGGAGAGTGCCGCCCTCCGGGCCGGTGGGCACGGGGAAGTCGAGCCGCTCGTGCTCGACGCGCAGGTCGTCGAGCAGCCTCAACGCCTGGCGGGCGAAGTAGCCGATCTCCGGGTCATGCCGCTTCCCCTCGAGTTCGCCGATGACGACGATGGGGATCACCACCGAGTGTTCGGCGAAGCGGAACAGCGCGCGCGGATCGGACAGGAGGACGGAGGTGTCGAGGACGTACGTGCGTTCGGCCTGGTCGGGTGCGCGACCCGCCCCCGACCGCCCGCTCGTCCTGATCTCCGGAGTCCGTCCGCCGACTGTCGCCGTGGAGGTTTTCATCGTTGTCACGAGCACTCCCACCCCGAGCATCGCTCGGAATCTCTCGACGAGCGGCCACGTAGTGGTAACGAGTCGAACGTGTGTGGCCGGCTCGATCAGGCGCCATACCTGATATTGAGGAGGCTACGTCCCACCCGAGACGGCGCATCGTCGACACGCTGGCCCTGAGGTTTCGGGGACGTTAACACTGGGGGCGGATCAGACGGCCAGAGTCGAGTACGAGATGAGGGCGTCGCGCAGCATCCCGAGCGTCTCGGCGCTCGTCCCCGCGTGCACGCTCAGCCGCACGCGACCCTGTCGCGTCGTCGTGGTGATGCCGTGATTGTGGAGGGAGGCGGCGAAGGCGCCGAGGCCGTCGGTTCCGGGCTCCAACACGACGATGCCCGCCCGCTCGTGCTCGGCCCGAGGCGAGTAGACGGGAATGGCGAACTCGTCGGCCATGTCGATGAGCACGGCGACACGCTCGGCGATCGCGGTGGCGATCGCGGGCACACCCGTGGCCACGACCTCCTCGAGCGACGCCGACAGCCGGGCGAGCGCGACGAGATCGGGGTTGGAGACGGAGAAGGCGGACACGTCGTCGGCCGGCTCGGGCACGTCGTCCCACGGCTCCACCCCTCCCGTCCCCGTGAACCCGGAGAGAACCGGGGTCAGGAGCTCGCGCGCGCGATCGCCCATCGCGAGGTACCCGGTCCCCCACCCGGCGCGCAACCACTTCTGCCCGCCGCCCGCGATGACGTCCGCCACATCGTACGGCGCGTCGACGACACCGAAACCCTGGATGCAGTCCACGACGAGGAGCCGGTCGCCGATGACGGAGCGGATGCCCTCGAGGTCCGCGACGAAACCCGTCCGCGGGTCGACGAGACTCACGGCGACAGCGGTCACGTCGTCGTCGAGGTGCGCGGCGATCGACTCCGGTGTGACCCGGCCGTCCTCGGGGCGGAGCCACCGTGGCGTCATCACTCCGAGAGCGTCGGCCGCCCGGCGTGCCGCGACCGGAAGCGACGGGAACTCGGCGGCGGACAGGACGACCGTGCCGCTGAGCCCGAACATGACGTGGAGGAGTCCGTGGCTCGTGGCCGGCTGCGCCACGAACTGGTCGGGCCGGAACCCGCTCACGGCGCTCAGTCCCGCTTGCGCTCGACTCCACGCGCCGGCGAGCGAGTCGAATGCTCCGTAGCGGAAGCGCGAGAGCACGTCGTGCGCGGCGTTCGCCTCCGCAAGCACGGCGGCTGAGAGAGGACCGACCTTCGCGTAGTCGAGGTAGCCGGGGTCTTCGGTGAACCCCGCGACGAAAGCCTCGGCCGACGCGGCGGTCTCGACGGGATCGCCGCCGGCGACGGACGCGGACGTGGAGGGGTCGATGATGCTCATGCTGTCGTGCCTTTCACGATCGGGCGGGTCAACCGCCGAACCGTCGATGACGGCGGGCGTAGTCGCGCAAGGCGCGGAGGAAGTCGACCTCGCGCATGTCGGGGCCGAGTGCTTCCATGAAGTAGAACTCGCTGTGCGCGCTCTGCCAGAGCATGAAGTCGCTCAGTCGTTGCTCTCCCGAAGTCCTGATCACGAGGTCGGGGTCGGGCTGACCGCCCGTGTACAGGTGCTCGCCGATGAGGTCGGGCGTGAGGAGCTCGGCGAGTTCGTCGAGACTGCCGCCTTCGAGGTGATGGTTGCGCACGATCGTGCGCATCGCGTCGACGATCTCATGACGGCCGCCGTAACCCACAGCGAGATTGACGTGGAGACCCGTGTGATCGGACGTGCGCGCCTGGGCAGAGGACAGGGCGGATGTGAGCGGGGCGGGCAGCCGCGCAGCGTCTCCGACGTGCTGGACGCGCCAGTTTCGGAAGTGCGAGACGTCCTCGGCGAGATCGGCGATGATCTCGATGAGTTCACGCAGTTCGTCCGACGGCCGGTTGGTCAGGTTGTCGCTCGAGAGCAGGTAGAGGGTCACGACGCCGATACCGAGATCGTCGCACCACGTGAGGAACTCACGCATCTTCGCCGCTCCGGCGCGATGGCCGTGAGCGACGGTCTCGTAGCCCGATTGACGGGCCCACCGACGGTTCCCGTCGATGATCATCGCGACGTGGTGGGGCAGGGAGTCGGGAACGAGTGCACGCCGGAGCCGCTTCTCGTAGAGCCGGTACAGAACCCCGCGGCCCAACGGCTCCGTCCACCCAGTCACAGGGATACGGTAGTGCACTTCGCTCCGAGAGACTGTCAGCGGACTCCGTCCGGTTGACGGGTAATCTGGAGGACATGGCGACCCCCCATCGCGATGACCGTTCGTCGTCGGCGCCCGCACGCGCGACCCCCGCACCCGATGAGGCGGATCGCGCCGTCACGGCCGACGAGCGTGACGCGCCCGATCTGCCGAGCATCCCCGTCGTCGACGCGACGGCCGCACACCCGGGCGACATGCGGCCCACCTGGCGCGGCTGGATCCACGCGGGGACCTTCCCGATCGCGATCATCGGGGGCATCATCCTCGTGACCCTCGCAGATGGTCCCGTCGCGAAGTGGGCCTCCGCGGTGTTCGCGATGTCGTCGCTCCTGCTGTTCGGCATGTCGGCGCTCTACCACCGATTCGACTGGTCGCCGCGGACGAAGGTCCTCCTCAAGCGGTTCGACCACTCGAACATCTTCCTGCTGATCGCCGGGAGCTACACGCCGATCGCCTTGCTGGCGCTGCCGCCGTCGAAGGGCGTCGTCCTCTTGGTCTCGGTCTGGGCCGGTGCCCTCATCGGCATCGGCTTCCGCGTCTTCTGGATCACCGCACCGCGCTGGCTCTACGTCGCCCTCTACATCGGCCTCGGCTGGGCGGCGATGATGTACATCGTCGATATTCTCAATGCCGACGCCCTCGCGATGATCCTCGTGATCATCGGCGGGCTGCTCTATACCGGCGGAGCCGTGATGTACGCGCTCAAGCGCCCCAACCCCTGGCCCGGGCACTTCGGGTTCCACGAGCTGTTCCACGTCTGCACCGTCATCGCGTTCCTCTGCCACTGGACGGCGATCCTGCTGCTCGCGACCGCGCCCGTCTACAACGGCTGAACGCAGCGAGCGCGTCCGAGGCCGAGCCCGGCGAGCGCGCGCGGCCCAGAGACGGTGCGCGGTCGGAGCGATCGGCTAGCGGCGGTCCGAATCGTCCGGTGCACCGGCGGTCGGCGGCGCGAGCGGGTCGTGACCGCCCGCTTCTGATTCGGCGAGCTCCCGCTCCTCCGCGTCGAGCTCCTCGGCGATCTGGGCACGGTAGTTGACGCGTCGCACGCGACGGACCATGTCGAGCACGAGCAGGATGACGAGGATCGCGAGGGCGAACGTGACGACGAAGCCGACCACGCCCGGCGTCACCTGATCCGTGTCGTAACTCGCGGGGCTCGGCGTCGGCGTGACCTCGGCGAGTGCCGCGAGTCCCCAGCCGACAGCGGTGGTGGTGGTGAGCGTCATTCGGTGTCCTCGATCCCTTCGAACAGGTCGTCCTCCCGGTCACGCACCGGGACGGTGCTCTTCGCGAGCTCGAAGTCCTCGAACGGCCACGCCGTGCGCTGGAGATCGTTCGACCAGAAGAAGAACCGCGAGTCGGGGGCGACCTGGCACTCGTGCGCCAGGAGCGCCTCGTCGCGCTTCTCGAAGAAGTCGCCGACCGGGATGTGCGCCGTCGCCCGGTCCGGGCGGCCCTCGACCCACGCGAGCATCTCGGCGAGCTGCTCCGCGAGCGGCGAGTCGGGCTCCTC
This sequence comes from Labedella phragmitis, assembly GCF_004078635.1. Lineage (GTDB taxonomy): Bacteria > Actinomycetota > Actinomycetes > Actinomycetales > Microbacteriaceae > Labedella > Labedella phragmitis. The sequence goes on along the minus strand of NZ_RZNB01000005.1, from coordinate 153,159 downwards.
CGCGAGGAGCATGTCGACGTTGGCCTTCGTGCGCGGATAGTTGAAGATCTGGTCGTAGTAGACCTTGGAGATCTGCCAGGGCTCCCCCGCCGCCGGGTAGGCGTCCCTCGACGCTGCTGCCTCGAACGCGAACATCGAGATCACGTGGCAGCGGATGTGGTCGGGGTGCGGGTACCCGCCGTTCTCGTCGTACGTCGTCATCACGTGGGGACGGAACTCCCGGATGACGCGGACGAGCGCCTCACCCGAGATCTCCACCGGGATCGACGCGAACGAGTTCGGCGGGAGCGAACCGTCCTCCGACGGCATCCCGGAGTCGAAGTAGCCGAGCCAGCGGTGCTGGACGTCGAGGGCGCGCGCGGCGGCGGCCATCTCGAGTCGCCGGAGCCCCGGCAGATCGCGTTCCGCCATGGCCATACGACTGAGGGCGGGATTCAGCACCTCGCCCCGTTCCCCACCGGTGAGGCTCACGACCAGGACCTCGACGCCGCGCGCCCGATACGCGGCCGTCGTCGCCGCGCCCTTCGAGGACTCGTCGTCGGGGTGAGCGTGAACCGCGAGCAGTCTCAGCGTCATAACTCTTCGTCCTTCGAGGCCGGCCGAGGCCGGCGGGTGGAGATGGAGGTGGTGGAGGTCTGGTGGAGCGAAGCGTCGCGTCGGACCGGGGCGGCACGACTCGACGTCGTGCGCTGCTCAGGTCCGTCGGAGCGGGAGCGACTACCCTGGTAACAAGAGTAATCGCTCTCGCTGACAGCGACGGGACGACGGACGAGGAACACATGACGGACACCGAGAAGCGGCCGCCGGGCGCTCCGGACCTCGACGCACGCTACGGGCGCGGGCAGCGGTCGCGCCGCCTCGAGAAGCGCATCCTCTGGTCGCTCGGCGGTTTCATCGTCGTCGTCTTCGCCGCGTGGGTCATTCTCGTCGCCTTCGACGGCGACGGTGCATCCCTCGAGACCCGCGACGTCGCTCACACGATCGTCGACGAGCACTCCGTCGAGGTCTCGTTCTCGATCAACGTCGCCCCCGGCACGCCGACGGTCTGCGCCGTCCAGGCGCTCAACGAGGCCCACGCGATCGTGGGGTGGAAGATCGTCGAGGTCCCGGCGTCCGACGAGCGGAACCGCGTCATCACCGAGGTCGTCCGCACGAGCGAACAGAGCAACACGGGTTTGATTTCCCGTTGCTGGCTGCCTTAAGATTCTCGGAACACACGATCCGATGATCGTCCACCACGCCCTGGCCCCGCGGTCAGGGCGTCTGTTTTCGTTCAGGAGCATTTCCCATGGTTGATTCGACGAACGTGTCCTTCCTCACCCAGGAGGCCTACGACCGGTTGGCCGCCGAGCTCGAGCACCTGTCGACGACGGGCCGGGAGGAGATCGCCAAGCGCATCGAGATCGCGCGCGAGGAGGGCGACCTCAAGGAGAACGGCGGCTACCACGCCGCGAAGGACGAGCAGGGCAAGCAGGAGGCCCGCATCCGCACTCTGCAGAACATCCTCAAGGAGGCGAAGGTCGGCGAGGCGCCGACCTCGAACGGCGTGGTCGTTCCCGGTACCGTCATCACGGCCGACGTCGCCGGCGGCGAAGAAGTCTTCCTGCTCGGCAGCCGCGAGATCGCGAGCGGATCGGAGCTCGACGTCTACAGCGAGCAGAGCCCGCTCGGCGCCGCCATCCAGGGGCTCAAGGTCGGCGAGTCGACCTCGTACATCGCGCCCAACGGCAAGGAGATCTCCGTCTCGATCAAGAACGTCGAGACGTACAACGGTCAGTGACCCGGCTGCGGGGGCGCGAGTGCGTCCCCGCAGATCGTCCGGCCCGCGAGAGAACCCTCCGGGCCGCCGACCGGCTCGGGTCAGTCGATGACGAGCGGGTCGTAACCGGCTCCGCGAAGCGTCTCGACCACGAGACCCCGGTGCTCGGGGCCGCGAGTCTCGACGCTGAACTCGAGCACGACGTCGTTGATCTGCATCCCGGGTGCACGCCGTGTGTGCAGGACCTCCACGACGTTCGCGTTGACGCTCGCGACGAGCTCCGCGATACGGGCGAGCTGGCCGGGACGGTCGGGCAGCGGGACTCGGATCGTCAGGTACCGGGCCGCCGCCGCGAGACCGTGGCTCACGACGCGCTGCATGAGCAGTGGGTCGATGTTGCCGCCCGAGAGCACGGCGACGGTGGGACCGGAGTTCGTGACGCGTCCCTCGAGGATCGCCGCGACCGCGACCGCGCCGGCGGGCTCCACGACGAGCTTCGCCCGCTCGAGCAGGACGACGAGCGCCTTGGCGGTCTCGTCGTCCGACACCGTCACGACCTCGTCCACGAGCTGGTCGACGATCGCGAAGTTGCGTGTGCCCGGACGACTCACCGCGATGCCGTCCGCGATCGTCGGTTGGATCGGCACGTCCATCGGTGCGCCGGCGGCGAGGGATGGCGGATAGGCCGCGGCGTTGGCCGCCTGGACACCGATCACGCGCACCGTCCGGCCGTCCTCGGCCGCCCGCTGCTTGATCGCCGCCGCGACCCCGGAGACGAGTCCGCCTCCCCCGATCGGGACGACGACGGTCTCGACGTCCGGCCGGTCGCGGTAGATCTCGAGTCCGAGGGTGCCTTGCCCCACGATCACGTCGTGGTGGTCGAACGGGGGGATCAGCACGGCGCCGGTCTCCTCCGCGAACTGCGCGGCCGCTTCGAGCGGCTCGCTCACGGTGTGGCCGCGCAGGATGACCCGCGCTCCGTAGTCGCGCGTGGCCTGGAGCTTGGGAAGCGGCACACCGACGGGCATGAAGATGGTCGACTGGATGCCGAGCTCGCGCGCCGCGAAGGCGACGCCTTGCGCGTGATTGCCTGCCGAGGCGGCGACGACGCCGCGGGCCTTCTCCTCGTCGCTCAACTGCGCGAGCCGGTTGTAGGCGCCCCGGATCTTGTACGAGCCCGTGCGCTGGAGGTTCTCGCACTTGAGATAGACCGGGGCACCGAGGAGATCGCCGAGGAAGCGGGAACTCTCGATCGGTGTCGGTTGCACGACGGCCGAGACCGTGACGAGCGCTCGTTCGAACTCGGCCAGGGTGGGGATGACGGAGTCGGACGTCGGGTCGAGGGACGCGGACGATTCGGTCGTCGAGAGGTCGGTCACGGGCGGTCTCCCTGTCGGGGTCGTGGGGTGTCGTTGTCGGGAAGGGTCGGCGCGGTTCCGGTGCCGGCGGCCGAGCCCGACGGCTCGACCCGGCGCGATCGTCGGGGGCGGGGCGGTTGTCGCGGGACGGTCTGCCACAGGACGTCGCCGTGATACCGCAACGGGTCGTCGGAGGTCCGCCACGCACCGCTCGCGATGTAGCCGATCATGACGTTGACGACCGCCGCGATGGGAACGGCGAAGAGGGCGCCCGGGATCCCGGCGAGCATCGATCCGGCGGCGACGACGAGGACGACCGCGAGCGGGTGCACCTTGACGGCCGCGCCCATCAGGAGCGGCTGGAGCACGTGGCCCTCGAGCTGCTGGACACCGAGGACGACGGCGAGCATCGCGAGGGCGATGCCCGGACCGTTGTAGACGAGCGCGATGAACACGGCGACGCTGCCCGTGAGCACGGCGCCGACGATCGGCACGAACGAGCCCAGGAAGACGAGGACGGCGATCGGGATCGCGAGAGGAAGCCCGAGGAGGAAGGCGCCGGCGCCGATGCCGACGGCGTCGATCGTCGCGACGAGGATCTGGGTGCGTGCGTAGTTGACGAGCGTGTGCCATCCGGCACGACCGGCTCCGTCGAACGCCGGGCGAGCCCGGGTCGGGAGGATCCGCACGACCCACGACCAGATGCTCCTGCCGTCGATGAGGATGAAGAGGAGGCTGAAGAGCGCGAGCAGGACACCGGTCACGACGTGACCGAGCGTCGACCCCACCGACAGGGCTCCGCTCCACAGTGCCTGTCCGTCCTCCTGGACGGATTGCATGACCGATGCGATGAAGCCGTTCAGTTGCTCGCTCGTGATGTGCAGCGGGGAATCGAGGAGGAACGCCGTGAAGGTCCGGTAGGACTCGACGGTGCGCTGCCGCACGGTCGGGAACTCCGAGGTGATCTGCTGGACCGCGAGCCAGAGCAGGCCCGAGACGATCCCGATCGCGACGATCATGGCGACGGCGATCGCGATGCCCTTCGGCCATCGCCTCGCGACGAGGAACGACACGAACGGGACGAGCAGGGCCGACACGAGGACGGCGATGAGGAGCGGGATGACGATGAGACGCAGCTGGACGACGAGGACGATCGCGAGCCCGAGCGCCGCCGCGATGACGATGAGTCGCCAGGACCAGGCCGCCGCGATCCGAACGCCCGGCGTGACGTCGTCGGCCTCCGTCGAGCGGACGGGGACGGCCGGGCCGGGGTCCCGGACCGCGCTGAGGGCCGGGTCCTCCTCGACCGGATCGGCCGACGTCGGTGTCCCGGCGACCTGCTCGGGACGCGCGCGACGGCGGGGGTGCCACGGCAGCCCGAGACTCGACCATCGCTTGTCGTTCACCGGGTCAGTCTACGTCCGCGATCATCCGGCGCCCGGCATGCCCACAGGCCGATCCGGAGGTCGATCGCCCCGCCACCCGGTGCCGGCATCGGGCGTCGGAGGTGCTTGCTAGGGTTCGAGCGATGACCGAGACGATCTCCCTCGACGCCGCGCGCCGCGTCGCCCTGGCAGCGCAAGGCTTCCACCGCTCGCGGCCGGTCTCGCCCACCGCCGACGGTGCGGCGACGTCGGTGGGGATCCGTTCCCTCCGCGCCCTCGTCGAGCGGCTCGGCGTCCTGCAGATCGACTCGGTCAACGTGCTCGAGCGCAGTCACTACCTGCCGGCCTTCGCGCGCCTCGGCCCCTATGCGAAAGCCGACCTGGATCGCCTCACTCATCGGGCCGGTTCCGGGCTCATCGAGTACTGGGGGCACGAGGCCACGTTCATGCCGATCGCATCGTGGCCCCTCTGGCGGTGGAAGATGGCCGCTCGACGCGACAAGGCGGCCGCGGATCCGCAGCACTGGTCGCACGCGAACCAGGCGATGCTGACGTGGCTGCTCGATGATCTCCGGGCGAGCGGTCCCCAGCCCGCGAGCGCCGTCGAGCATGAGGCGTCGGGACGACGCGGTCCCTGGTGGGGATGGTCGGACGTCAAGCAGGGCCTCGAGGTGCTCTTCGCGTGGGGGCTCGTCGTGTCAGCGGGGCGGACGACGGGCTTCGAGCGCATCTACGCGCTTCCCGAGCAGGTCGTCCCGGCCTCCGTCCTCGACGTCGACGTGAGCCGGGGCGACGCGATCCGTTCGCTCGTGAGGCACGCTCTCCGAGCGACGGGATTGGGGACCGCGGCCGATGTGGCCGACTACTACCGCCTCCCGGTCGCCGACACGCGCTCGGTCCTCAGCGAGTTGCAGGACGATGGCGAGGCCATCCCGGTCGTGGTCCGCGCAGCGCGCGGGTCGGAGCGCCCGCGTGCGCAGCCCTCCTGGATCCACCGCGACGCCCACCGTGCGCGCCGCATCCCGCGCGACTCGATCCTCTCCCCCTTCGATCCGGTCGTCTGGACGCGCGGGCGGGCCGAACGGTTGTTCGACTTCCACTACCGGATCGAGATCTACACGCCGGCGCCCCGCCGCGTGTACGGGTACTACGTCCTGCCGGTGCTGCTCGACGGTCGCATCGCTGCGCGCGTCGACCTCAAGAGCGACCGGAGCAGTCGGCGGCTCCTCGTTCAGTCGGCATGGCTCGAACCCGAGGCTCCGGCCGACGCCGCGAACCGCCTCGCCGCCGTGCTCCGGGGCGTCGCCGAGTGGCAGGGTCACGAGAGCATTTCGGTCGGAAACCGCGGCACCTTCGCCGACGCCGTCGCGAGGGAACTCGCCGCCGATCGTCACGAATCGCCCTGACGACCGGAGAGGCCCCATCCGCTTCCCGTCCCGAGGTGCCCGAACCACCGTTCCGGCCCCTCGATATGGGGACTTCTCCCCCGTGTTCGCGCGGATCGTCGCTGGTAGGTTTGGCTCGATCGCATTCGACCGAAGGGGAAGACACAGACATGGTCGCCGACAACAACCCGCCGCAGACACCCGAGCAGGGCCCGCAGGGACAGGGCTCAGCACCGCAGTGGGGTCCGCCTCCCGCGGGCGGCCAGCAGCAGCCGAACACGGGCGCGTACCAGCCCCAGCAGGGATCGAGCGCGTACCAGCCGCAGCAGGGATCGGGGGCGTACCAGCCGCAGCAGAACGCGAGCGCCTACCAGCCGCAGCAGGGATCGGGCGCGTACCAGCCCCAGAACTCCGGCTCGTACCAGCCCCAGCAGGGTGCCACCCCGCCGTCGCAGCCGCAGAACACCGGGTCGTACCAGCCGCCGCAGTCGCCCAACGGCGGTTCCTACCAGCCCCCGCAGGGCGGCGGAGCGGTCCCGCCCCAGAACGGCGCCTACCCCACGACGAACGCCTATCCCGCCGGAACCGGCGGGTACGGTGCGACGCCCCCCGGCGGCCCCGGCGGACCGAAGCGCCCCGGCAACCCCAACAAGAAGAAGATCATCCTCTTCAGCGCCCTCGCCGGCGGACTCGTCCTCCTGCTGATCATCGGTGCCGTGGTCGTGAACGTCGTGAACTCCTCGGTCTACGGACCCGACGCCACCGTGCGCTCGTACCTCTCCGCGATCGCCAAGGGCGACGCGGCGGCCGCCAACAAACTCGCCGATCCGGGCGTGAAGGACGAGCAGGCGGCCCTCCTGACCGACGACGTGTTCGGCGAGGCGAGCGCCTTCATCGAGAACCCCAAGGTCACGAGTTCGCGCGTGAGCGGCGACATCGCGACCGTTCGCGTGTCCTACAGCCTCGACGGGACCGCGTACGACGGCTACATCGAGCTGTCCAAGGCGGGCAAGCAGGGCCTGTTCTTCGACACGTGGAAGATCGACTCGCCGCTCGTCGGCGAGCTGCCCGTCTACGTCTCCAACTCCCCAGCCGAGACCACCGAGGCGGCGATCAACGGCACGACGGTCACCTTCGGCGATGAGTACAGCCTCGCGGCGTACCCGGCCGTGTACACCGTCGGAGCCCCGGGCAACGACTTCTTCACCGCCGAGGAGCAGTCCTACACGGTCGCGACCGGCTCGCGTGCCAGCTACGACGGCGTGACGCTCGAGGTCGCACCGACCGAGGCCCTCACGTCAGCGGTTCAGGAAGCGGTCAACGCCCACCTCGACGAGTGCGTGACGTCGACGGAGCTCGACCCCGAGGGCTGCAACCTGCGGCTCACCTGGTACAGCGACTTCAGCTCGGTCGACAAGGTCGCCTACAAGATCAAGACCTACCCCACGGTCGAGGTCGACGAGTACGGCAGCTACTTCGACGCCACGGGCGGCTCCTACACCGCCGACGTCACCGGAACGACGTACGACGGCTCCAAAGCCTCCCTTCCCTTCGGCCTCGACGACGACTGGGGTCTCACGGGATCGATCGTCATCGATGGAGACACGGTCACGATCGAGGATGTGTACTGATCGGGGTCCCACGACTCTGACGCATCACCGCAGAGCGGGGATCGACCGACCGGTCGATCCCCGCTCCGGCGTTCTGCATAGCGCTGTCCGCTGTCCGCTGTCCGCTGTCCGCGACGATGAGGCATGGTCGGCATGGCGCGCACCCGACACTCAGCGCGACGGTCGGACGATCGTGCTCACGGATCGTCCGTCACCCGAGAGAGATTCTCGGCGGGCCCCGGTGAGGCGTCGGGCCGGACGGTCAGAACTGGACGCGCGGGGGCTCGGCGATCGCAGCGCCGTCGGCGACCTCGAAGAAGTCGCGCTCTCGGAAACCGGCCCGGCGGGCGAAGAGGTTGTTGGGGAAGACCTTGACCTTGGTGTTGAGCTCGCGCACACCGCCGTTGTAGAACCGGCGCGACGCCTGGATCTTGTCCTCCGTGTCGACGAGCTCGCCCTGGAGCTGCAGGTAGTTCTGGCTCGCCTGCAGCTGCGGATACGCCTCGGCGACGGCGAAGATCGACCGCAGCGCCTGCTGCATGTGGTTCTCGGCGACGGACGCCTCGGACGGGCTGCCGGCCGACAACGTCTCGGCCCGGGCCTTCGTGACGTTCTCGAAGACCCCGCGTTCGTGCGCCGCGTACCCCTTCACGGCCTCGATGATGTTCGGGATGAGGTCGGCTCGGCGCTTCAATTGGACGGTGATGTCGCTCCACGCCTCGTCGACGCGCACGGCGAGGCCCACGAGCGAGTTGTAGGTGACCCAGAAGTACACCGCGATGACCGCGACCACGGCGACGATGATCAGGACAGGAATCAGCCATTCCATGCGGGGCTTCCCCTCATTGTCGTGAGCCGGCCTCTTGCCGCACGGCTCGTCCGTCAAGTCTACGTCGTGCGCATCGACGCTCCCGCTGCCGACGTGGGCTCCGGCGCCTTCAGCCTCTCAGGCTTTCAGGCTCCGAGGACGCGGTCGAGGTACGGGTTCGCGAAGACACGCTTCGGGTCGAGGTCGTTCCGGAGGGCGACGAAGTCGTCGAACCGCGGGTACAGCTCTCGCAGTTCGTCCGCACCGAGGTAGTGGATCTTGCCCCAGTGCGGTCGTCCCCCGTGCCGACGGAAGACCTCCTCGACGGCGCGAAAATACTCCGTGTGTGCATCGCGGTAGTACCGGTGGACAGCGACGTAGGCCGTCTCGCGGCCCGACGCCGTCGACAGCCAGAGGTCGTCCGCTGCGGCGAAACGCACCTCGAGAGGGAACGAGATCCTCCACCGCTCGATGTCGATGAGCGCGCGGATCTCCGCGAGCACGGCCGGCAGCTCCGACACCGGTATTCCGTACTCCATCTCCGCGAAGCGGACCGAACGCGTCGTCGTGAAGACACGGTGGGAGTGATCGGTGAAGCGTCGCGAGCCCGTCAGGCGCGTCGCGGCGCGGTTGAGCGTCGGAACGACCGCCGGCACGACGACGCCCGTCGCGCACACGGCCCGATACACCCCGTTGGCCATGACGTCGTCATCGAACCAGCGGCGCGCTCTCGGGAGCGGCTGCCGCCGGCTCCCCGCGGGCAGCCGCGTGTTCGTCTTCGTGAGCGCGGCGTCGGTGTGCGGGAACCAGTAGAACTCGAAGTGGTCGCTCACCCGCGCTCGCGCCTCGGCGGCTTGCACCGTCTCGGCGAACGGTTCCCGGGCCTCGACGGCGCTCAGGACGAAGGCGTCGACGCACTCGACGGTGATGTCGACGAGGACACCGAGCGCGCCGAGGGCGAGTGCGACGGCCGGAAGCAGCTCCGGCGATTCGTCAGCCGAGATGCGACGGAGCGTCCCGTCCCCCGTGACGAGCGTCACCGCGCGGACACGGCCCGCGAGACCCGTGAAGCCGATGCCCGTACCGTGCGTTCCGGTCGAGAGGGCACCGGCGATCGTCTGACGGTCGATGTCACCCAGGTTCTGCAGGGCCAGACCGTGTGGTGACAGGAGCCGGGACACGTCCGACAATCGTGTGCCGGCGAGGATCGTCGCCGAGCGCCGCTCGCGGTCGACTTCCACGAGGCCCGAGAGGTCGTCGAGTTCCAGGAGAACGCCCGTCGCGACGGCGATGCCCGTGAAGCTGTGCCCGGCACCGGCCGCCTTGAGGGGCAGCCCGGAGGCTGCGGCCGCGCGGACGGCCCGCTGCACTGCTCCGGCGCTCGAGGGTCGTTCGACGCGGATCGGGCGCGCGGTCTCCGTCCGCGCCCAGTTGCGCCACGCTGCTCCCGTCGCGGTCATACGAAGCTCCGGCCCTCGCCTCGGTACGTCGGCAGGTCGTCGGTCACCCTCACGATCCCGTCCTCCGCGGCGTCGAGCCAGTGGAAGCGGTCGACGCGTTCCGACAACTCGCCGGACTTCGTGTGACGGAACCACACCCGGTCCCCGATGCGCAGCGATCGCGCCGCGCCGCCGCGGAGGGGAGTCTGAACCTCTCCGGCCGACTCCCGCGGAATGTACTCGAGACCGGCGGGCCAGACGGGAGACGGCAGCCGATCCGGTCCGGGCGGACCCGAGGCGACGAAACCACCGCCCAGGACGGTCGCGACGTCGGCCTCGGGACGGCGGACGACGGTGAGTCCGAATGCCGCGGCGGGCGCGGGAGCGAAATGCCCGTACCCGTCGAACAGGTGCCCGGCGAACACGCCGCTTCCCGCCGCGACCTCCGTGATCGATGGATCCTGCGTCGTCCGTTCGAGCGACCCGGTCCCGCCGCCGTTGACGAACTCGAGATCGGCGATGCGGCGGACGCGCTCCACGGCAGCTCCGCGTCGATCCAGGAGCTCCGCCATGGACCGGTTCTGCATGAAGGCGACCGTCGCGTTGTAGGCGCGTCGGCCCGCACGATCGGCGACACCCGCGATCTGCGCCTCGTACGACATGATCCCGACGAGGGAGAAGCCCGGGCGATCGACGACGGCGCGCGCGACCGTCTCCAGTTCGTGCGGCTCGTGCAGGGGCGAACGGTGCACGCCGACCGTGCCGAGCGGCCCGCGAGAGCGCCAGGAGGCGTCGAGTTCGAGGCAGACCCGAATGGTCTCACGCTCGGCGGGTGCGCGGACGGAGTCGATGAGGTCGAGGTGCTCGACGCTGTCGATCATGACGGTGACGCGAGCGGCGCCGCGCGGGGACGTCGCGAGTCGTTCGAGCGCACCACGGTCGGCGGTCGGATACCCCACGACGACGTCGTCGATCGTCTCGGACAGCCACAGCGCCTCGGGAAGCGTATAGGCGAGGACGCCGGCGAACCCGTCGAGTTCCAGGAGCGCCTCGATGACCGACCGCACGCGCAGCGACTTGGAGGCGATCCGCACCGGTTTGCCCGACGCCCGGCGGACGATGTCGTGCGCGTTGAAGCGCACCGCGTCGGCGTGCAGCACCGCAACGGGCGCATCGACGGACGCCGTTGCGTCGGCGATCGACTTCCAGTGGGCGGCGGGATCCCGCCACGGCGCGCGTGCGACGCTCGCGCGACCGCCGTTCTCGAGGGATATCGGCATGCGTCCTCCGTTTGGCTCACCCTAGCGTCGTCGGGGTGAACAGTGCATCTCGATACGGCGCGGAGGCTTGACCTCATGGCGGCGCGACCCTAGACAGGATGCAGGTGGGAACGAGGGAACCGGCGAAGCGCGATGCCGAGCGCACAGTGGGAGCGTCGATCGCGGCGAGATCCCCCGTCGGTCGAGCCCTGGGCATCCTCGTCGCCGTCATCGCTCTCGTGGCCGTGATCGGCGGTATCGGGCTGAGCGTACTCGTTTCGCCGCAAGCGGCGGCGGCTTCGTCCACCGATGTCGAACCCGCGTCGACCGAGCCGTCGTCGGGGTCGGCCCCGACCTCGCCCGCCCCGATCGACCCTGCCTCGACCGAGCCGACGCCGATCGATCCCGCCTCCACGGAGCCCGCACCGACGCCTTCGAACCCCGCTCCGTCGCCCGACGAGCCCGGGCCGGCAGCTCCCACGATCGTGTCCCCCGCCGACGGCTCGGCCGTCACGTCGGCTCGGACGCTCATCTCCGGAACGAAGAGCGCCGGGACCGGCGTGATCGTCGAAATCGGAGGTGGAACCGTGCTGTGCGTCGTGGACGCAGGGCCCGCCACCTCGTTCTCCTGTTCCGGCGTGGCCCTACCCGCGGGAGGCGCCGTCGTCCTGCGGGTTATCGGCACGGGAACCGACGGAAACGCCGCCGGGAACGGATCGTCGATCGCTGTCACGAGTGTGCCCCCGCCGACCGTTGCGACCTCGGGCACCGCGCCCGTCAACGGCCTCGTCCGCGGAAACGGCATTCCCGGGGCTCGAGTGACGGTCACCTCCACGTCGGGCGAGTCGTGCGGCCTGACCGCCGACTCGAGCGGTGCGTGGACCTGCCTTCTCACCGGATCCGCGCCCGACGGCGCCTACCGGTTGTCGGCGACGCAGGAGGCTCCGTTCGCTCCCGGTGTCCGGTCCGACCCGAGCGGCTCCGTCCGGATCGTGCTCGATCGCACCGCTCCCGTTCCGCCCGTCGTCTCGGCACCGGCAGACGGGGCGACCCTGCCCGTCGGCGAGGTCCGGTTCGCCGGAACCGGCGAGAACGGCGCGACGGTCACGGTCTTCGTCGGTTCCGCGTCGGTATGTCAGGCAATCGTCTCGAGCGGGCGGTGGTCGTGCGTCGCTGCGCTGGCACGCGGAGAGGGGCGGATCGTCGCCGTTCAGCGCGATGTCGCGTCGAACTCGAGTTCCGGAAGCGAAGCCGTCGGCGTCGCGATCGGCGCGCCCTCCACGTCTCCCACGCCGACCCCCACGCCCTCGTCGCCCGCCCCGACGCCGACGGCAGATCCGAGTGACGGCGCGACGCCCGCGCCCGGGACGACGGACTCACCGGCCGACGGGACGCAGCCGGGCGCGCCGGCCGCTCCACCGCCTCCCGGTGCCCGGCCGGGCTCCCCGACAGCCCCGGACGCCTGGGATGCGACGACCCCCTTCTCCGCGCCGCTCTCGCCGCTGCTCGTCTCCGCGACGGGAGCCGACGTCGCGAGGGCCGTCGTCCTCGCCGCCCTCGTCGCGTCGACGATCGCTCTCGGCGCGCTGCTGCTGCTTCGTGGCTCTCCCGCGGCGGAGCACGCCGGTGCCACGCGCCGCATCGTGCTGGCCGGTCGGAACCGGCGTGATGTCGTCGTCACCCGCACTGCTCCGCCGGTCGACGCCTCGCCCGCCTCGGCGACGACGGTCGTGTTCGCACTCCTCGCCGTCGCCGCGCTGCTGATCCTCTCGCGCCCCGTCGACGGAACGCCGGCCTACGCCCGCTTGCTCTTCGCCGCCGTGACGGCGACGGCGGTCATCGCCCTCGTCTCCGTCGTCGTACCGTCGCTCATCTCCCGCTGGCTGGGTGGCGGGCGCCTGCACACGACCGTCGACCCGCGCGGTTTCCTCATCGTCGCCGGCGCCGCCGCCGCGTCGCGGATCCTCGACCTCCACCCTCCCGTGCTGTTCGCCCTCGTCGTCACGGCCAGCACGGCCGCCGCCGTCGGACGCGCGACCGAGGGACGAATCGCTCTCGCTCGCATCGGCGCCCTCGCGGTCCTCGGCGTGCTCGCAGGCGGCGCCGGACTCCTGCTCTCCCCCGCCCTCCAGCCCGGCTTCGCATCGAGCCTCGTGATCGAGACCCTCAACGTGCTCACCGCGGCGGCACTCGGATCCGCCACCATCATGCTCATCCCACTCGGAACGTCCACGGGACGATCGCTGTGGGCGTCCTCTCGGATCGGCTGGCTCGCACTCGCGATCGTCGTGGTCGCGCTCGAGGTCGCGCTCCTCGGCTCGCGGTCGACGGAATCGGCCGACGCCGTCGCGACCCTCGGCGTCGTCGGCGTCGTCGCGTGCGCGACGCTCTTCGTGTCGGTGTGGATCTGGCGGCGCTTCGTGGCCCCGGAGCTCGCTCGTGAGGGCTGAGGGGCACAGGCCGGGCGGCGACGGACGCGTCACACGGTGCCCCCGCTGGGATTCGAACCCAGACTGAGGCGATTTTAAGTCGCCTGCCTCTGCCGATTGGGCTACGGGGGCGGTCGAGCACGAGCCGACCGAGGTGGGTGTCCGCCGACGCGTCCAGCCTATCCATGCACGTGACGGCCGCGGATACGACGAGGGACCGGGCCGATCGGCCCGGTCCCTCGTCGGTCGTCGGTCGTCAGTCGACGCCGAGCAACCGTTGACTACTTGTCGGCGGAGACGGGCTTCGAGTCCGTGCCCTCGGCGGCGCCGCCGTAGGACTCCGCGGGGTCGGCACCCGTGGGCTCGTCGGCCGGCTCGGCCGCTGCCGGCTTCTTGGCCGGGGCCTTGCGTGCGGCGGGCTTGCGGGCAGGCTTCTTCTCCTCGGCGGGAGCGGCGGCGGGCTGCTCGGCGGCCGGCTTCTTCTCCTCGACGGCGGGAGCTTCGGCTGCAGGCGGCTTCGGGCGAGAGGCGAACTGCTCGAAGACGGCGCGCGGGTGCTCGCGCGCCTCGATGCCGACGATGTCGCGACCGAGCCAGATGTTGTTCCACCAGCCCCACACGACGCGGAGCTTGCGCTCCCAGCTGGGCATCGCGAGGCCGTGGTAGCCGCGATGGGCGACCCACGCCGGGAACCCCTTGATGGCGAGCTTGCCGGACTGGAACACGCCCGTACCGAGACCGAGACCGGCGACGGCTCCGAGGTTCTTGTGCATGTAGTTCTTGGGGTCCTCGCCGCGGAGCGTCGCGACGAGGTTCTTCGCGAGCAGCTTGCCCTGACGGACGGCGTGCTGGGCGTTGGGCACGCAGTACCCGCCGACACCGCCGCCGCTCAAGTCCTTGATGGCCGAGATGTCTCCCGCACCCCAGGCGTCGGGCACGATCGTGTCCTCGTCGCCCACGCGGAGGTCCGTACGCACCTTGATGCGACCGCGCTCCTCGACGGGCAGGTCGCTGTTGCGGACGATCTGCGGGTTCGCCATGACGCCCGCGGTCCAGATGATGAGGTCGGACTCGAAGCTCTCGCCGGTCGAGAGCTCGACCTTGCCGTCGACGGCCGACTGGAGCTGCGTGTCGAGGTGCACGAGGGCGCCGCGCTCGGCGAGGTTCTTGAGGACCCAGTGACTCGTGGGGAGCGAGACCTCGGGCATGATGCGCCCCATGGCCTCGATGAGGTGGAAGTGCACGTCGTCGAACGAGATCTGGGGGTAGGACGAGAGCAACGCCGACGCGAACGACCGCAGCTCGGCGAACACCTCGATACCCGCGAAGCCGCCGCCGACGACGACGACGGTGAGCAGGCGGTCGCGCTCGGGCCCGGCCGGGAGCGTCGCCGCGCGGTCGAAGTTGCCGAGGATGCGGTCGCGGATGGCGACGGCCTCCTCGATCGTCTTGAGGCCGATGGCGTTCTCGGCGATGCCCGGGATCGGGAACGTGCGCGAGACGGCGCCGCCCGTGACCACGATGATGTCGTAGTCGAACTCCCACGCGTCACCGAGCTCCGGCGTGATCGTCGCCTTCTTCTCGGCGTGGTTGATCGCCGTCACCTTCGCGGTGATGACCTCGGTCTTCTTGAGGTGACGACGCAGCGCGACGACCGCGTGACGTCCCTCGATCGACCCGGCCGCGACCTCGGGGAGGAAGGGCTGGTAGGTCATGTACGGGAGGGGGTCGACGATCGTGACGTCGGCTTCACCGGGTCGGAGCTGCTTCTCCAGCTTCCATGCGGTGTAAAAACCGGCGTAGCCGCCGCCGACGATGAGGATCTTGGGCACGGTGAATGCTCTCCTACACGTGAGTGTTTGTGTCTTGACTCGATCAGATGATGTACTTGCAGGCCGCCCGCGAGCAAGGCCGGGTGGCTCCGACGACACCGAGCGCATCGAGTCTATCAGCCAGGTTCACAGGTGATTCACTCCTCGCTGTCCCCCGTCTCCCGTCGAGGGCGACAGCTCGACGTCACTCGCCGTCGTCGATGACGACGCACTGGCAGCGCGACGGGCTCCACGTCGAGCGCTCGAGCGCGAGGTCGCCGATGGGGTTCACACCGGGGCCCGCGGCGAGCGAGTGCGCCGCCAGGGCGTGGAGGCACTTGACGCGCGACGGCATCCCGCCAGCGGAGAAGCCCACGATCTCCGGGACGACGTCGACGGCCTCGCGATCCGCGAGGTAGCGCCCGTGCGCCGAGCGGTAATCCGCGGCGACCTCGGGATCCTCGAGGAGCGCGGAGAGCTCCGGCATCACCTGGGTGGCCTCGAGAGCCGACATCGCGGCCGTCGCCGCTGGGTGCGTCAGGTAGTAGAACGTGGGGAACGGCGTCCCGTCCGGCAACCGCGGGGCCGTGACGACGACGGTCGGGCGCCCGCACACGCATCGCGCGGCGATTCCGAGGACGCCGCGCGCCGGCCGACCGAGCTGGGCGCGGAGGACGCGCAGGTCCTCGTCGGTCGCGGGTTCGCCGACGCCGAACGGCTGCGGGACATCGGTGCTGCGGGAGGTCATCCTTCGATTATCCCGCAGGCTGCGCGGGCGAGGCACCGCGTCTGCGGCTGCACGGGCCACCGGGCCCGGGAGCGGGGACCTAGGACGACTATTCGGGAGCCTGCACCTCGTCGGCGTAGGCGGCCGAGAGCAGCGAGGCGAGGAGAGCCTCGGTCCAGTCCGTGTCTGTCGTCGTCAGCTCGTCGCTCACCGGTTCATCGACGTCGGCGAGCACGGCCGGGTCGAGGTCGTTGATGATGAGGAAGCTCACCTCGCCGGGATTGACGTAGAAGAACCGCTCGCGCGCTTGTGTCATGACGAAGGTCGAATCGTCCCACCGCTCCCGCTCCGCCGTGAGTCGCTCGACGGTTTCGCGGTCTTCCGAGAGCTGCGCGTTGAGATCGGCGATCTGCTGCCGCTGCTCGACGAACGCCTTGATGTTGGGGGCGAGAACGACGACGCCGAGGACGAGCAACCCCATCATGAGGAGCGAGAAGCCCGAGAAGCGGATGCCCCGGAGCCAGACGGAGCCCGGCGAGGTGCGCACGGGCACGCGCGGCTCTCTCGTGTTCGGGGCCATGCGTCCTCCGTCGTCTGGATCGGTCTCGACGCCGGCTGGGAGCCGACGCCTGCGTGTATGAGGGTGCGGGCGGAAGAACGGACTCCCCCGGCCGCCCGGTGGTCACCGGGCGAACGAGGGAGTCCGACACGACCGTGTCAGGCCGTGTAGCGCGGGAACGCCGAGCGACCGGCGTAGACGGCTGCGCCGCCGAGGAGCTCTTCGATCCTCAGGAGCTGATTGTACTTCGCGACCCGCTCGGACCGGGCAGGCGCACCGGTCTTGATCTGGCCGGCGTTCGTCGCGACCGCGAGGTCCGCGATCGTCGTGTCCTCGGTCTCGCCCGAGCGGTGCGAGAGGATCGCGGTGTATCCGGAGCGCTGCGCGAGAGCGACGGCGTCGAGGGTCTCCGTGAGCGTTCCGATCTGGTTGACCTTCACGAGGAGCGAGTTGGCCGCGCCGCGTGCGATGCCGTCGGCGAGGCGCTCCGGGTTCGTGACGAACAGGTCGTCTCCGACGATCTGGACCTTCGAGCCGAGAGCCGGCGTGAGGTGGGCGTAGCCGGCCCAGTCGTCCTCGGCGAGCGGGTCCTCGATCGTGACGAGCGGGTACGCGTCGACGAGCTCGGAGAAGTAGGCGGTCATCTCCTCGCTCGAGCGGGCCCGGCCCTCGAACTGGTAGGCGCCTTCGCGGTAGAACTCGCTCGACGCGACGTCGAGGCCGAGCGCGATGTCGGTTCCCGGCGTGAAGCCGGCCGTGCCGATCGCCTCGACGATGAGGTCGAGCGCCGCACGGTTGTGCTCGAGGTCGGGCGCGAAGCCGCCCTCGTCGCCGAGACCCGTGGCGAAGCCCTTCGCCTTCAGGATGCTCTTGAGCGCGTGGTACGTCTCGACGCCCCAGCGGAGGCCCTCCGAGAACGTGGGAGCACCGATCGGGAGGACCATGAACTCCTGGATGTCGACGCCCGTGTCGGCGTGCGCTCCACCGTTGATGATGTTCATGAGCGGAACGGGCAGGACGTGCGCGTTCGGTCCACCGAGGTACTGGTAGAGCGGGAGGTCGGCAGAGTCTGACGCGGCCTTCGCGACCGCGAGGCTCACGCCGAGGATGGCGTTCGCGCCGACGCGCTTCTTGTTGTCGGTGCCGTCGACCTCGATGAGCGCCTGGTCGACGAGGCGCTGGTCGATCGCGGGGAGCCCTTCGATGGCCGGGCCGAGCTCGTCCTCGACGGCCTCGACGGCGCGACGGACGCCCTTGCCGAGGTAACGGGCGGAGTCACCGTCGCGCAGCTCGTAGGCCTCGAACGCACCGGTCGACGCGCCGGAGGGAACGGCGGCCCGTCCGACGGTGCCGTCCTCGAGCAGGACCTCCACCTCGACGGTCGGGTTGCCGCGCGAGTCCAGGATCTCGCGAGCTGCTACAGCCTCAATGAGTGCCACGGTAAATCTCCTCTGAGTGTGGGTTCGTGGGTGATCCGCACCCACCTGGACAGTCTAGCGAGGGGCCCGCCGGGCTCCCCGCACACGTTCAGCAGCTGTTCACGCGAAGGAGCGGAACTCGAGCCGATCGGCCGTCAGGTCCTCGCCCGCGTCGCGCGGGACGGTGGCGAACCGGCCGAAGCCGTCGGCGGCCACGCGGTCGAGGAGCGCCTTGAGGTTCTTCACGCGGCGCTCGAGGCGCACGCGCCCGGCGCCGGCAGCGATGAGCTCGGACTTGAGCCGCAGGAGCACGCGCGGGTCCGCGTCGCCCTCGTGGACGAGCACCACGGCGTCGTCGTCGGGACCGTCGCCCGCGGCGACGATGTCGACGATGCGCTCGAAACCGATGGAGAAGCCCGTCGCGGGGACGTCCTGGCCGAGGAACCGGCCGATCATGCCGTCGTAGCGGCCGCCGCCGCCGAGTGAGTACCCGAAGTCGGGGTGCTCGATCTCGAAGATCGGGCCCGTGTAGTAGCCCATTCCGCGCACGAGGAAAGGATCGAACACCACGAGGTCGCGCGCGAACTGCGGGTCGCCGGGCGGCGGCGCGTCGACGCGTGACTGCGCGGTCGCCGCGAGGCCGATAGCGGCGAGGTCCGCGACGACCGCGTCGTCGGCGCCCTCGGGCAGCGCTCGGCGGATCTGCTTCTCCCCGAACGGCACGAACTCCATCGTCTGCGGGCGCCCGAAGAACGTCTCGAGGGCGTCGACCGCGGAGGCCGTCACGCCGCGCTCGCGCAGCTCCGCGACGACGCCGTCGTGGCCGATCTTGTCGAGCTTGTCGACCGTGATGAGGACGCCGGGGTGCTCGTCCTCCGGGAAGCCGAACCCGTCGAGCATGCCGACGAGCAGCCGACGATCGTTGATGCGGATGCGGAAACCGTCGATCCCGAGAGCGCGCAGGGCGGACGACGTCGCCGAGAGGAGCTCGACCTCCGCGAGCGGACCCGCCTCGCCGATGATGTCGATGTCGCACTGCACGAACTGGCGGTAGCGGCCCTTCTGCGGCCGCTCGGCCCGCCAGACCGGCGCCACCTGGAGGGAGCGGAAGACGGGCCCGAGCTCGGACCGGTGGCTCGCGTAGAAGCGGGCGAGCGGCACCGTGAGGTCGAAGCGGAGGCCGAGGTCGGCGAGGGACGCCGCTCCCGCACCATCCGCAGCCGCGCGCAAGGCGTCGGCGTCGAGACCGCGCTTCAGGATCGAGTACGCGAGCTTCTCGTTGTCGCCGCCGAGTCCCGAGTGCAGCCTGGCGTGGTCCTCGACGACGGGGGTCTCGATCTCGTCGAAGCCGTGCGTGCGGTACACGCGACGGATCGTCGCGAGCGCCGCCTCCCGTCGCGCCTTCTCTGCCGGCAGGAAATCGCGCATGCCGCGCGGCGGGGAGATGGGTGAAGCCATGCCCCGATTGTGCCATGGGCGCCGTCGCCCACTCGTCCACCCGTGCGCGCTACGCTTCGATGGACTCCCCTCCGAGCGAGCGCCCCCTGGAGGTGCGGATGACCCAGAAGCCACTCGTGACGCGCCCGCCCGCACCGCCGGGAGCCGGCGGCATCGTCGTGACGGGGCTCCGGCGTTCCTTCGGCGATGTGCACGCCGTCAGCGACATGACGTTCTCGGCGAGGCCCGGCCGGGTCACGGCCCTCATCGGACCGAACGGCGCCGGGAAGACGACGCTCCTGCTCATGCTCGCGACCCTCCTCGCGCCCGACGCCGGGACGATCTCGGTCGCAGGCCACGACCCCGTCACCTCACCGGAGGCGGTCCGTCGCGTGACCGGGTGGATGCCCGACGTCCTCGGATCCTGGAACACACTCTCGGTACGGCGGGCGATCCGGACCACAGCACTCCTCTATGGCATGTCCGCCGAGCGGGCGACCGAGCGGGCGGAGGAACTGATCTCGCTCGTCTCCCTCGACGCGCTCGCGAATGCGCAGACCCGCTCGTTGTCCCGCGGCCAGAAGCAGCGCTTGTCCCTCGCGCGCGCCCTCGTCCACGACCCCTCGGTCCTCCTGCTCGACGAGCCCGCATCGGGACTCGACCCGGCGGCGCGTGTCGCCCTCCGCGAACTCGTGCGCGGTCTCGCGCGCGACGGCCGCACCGTGCTCGTCTCGAGTCACGTCCTCGCCGAGCTCGAGGAACTCGCCGACGACGCCGTGTTCGTGGAGGCGGGGTCGACCGTGAGCGCGGAGCGGCTCGCCCGAGCGGCGTCCGCGGCCCGCCCGTGGCGCATCCGCGCCATCGGAGCCCCCGACGCCCTCGCCCTGGCGCTCTCCGAGCTTCAGGTCCCGCGATCCGCCGTGTCGACGATCGGCGACTCCGTCGTCGTCTCGGTGACGTCCGAGGATGTGGCGGCCGACCTGCTCGCGGGTCTCGTCCAGCGCGGCGTGCGCGTCACGACGTTCGCCCCCGCCGTCGGCGACTTCGAGCGCACGTTCCTCGACCTCGACCGGGAGCCCCACGCCGGTCGACCGGGCGGCGGCACCGCCGCCTACCCCGCAGGACACGATGGGCCCCGCGAGTCAGGAGACGCCCGATGATCCCGTTCACGCGTGGTCTGCGCATCGTCGTCGGGCTCGAGCTCGCGCAGCGCGTCCGGGGCGTCGCCGTCTACGTCCTCCTCGGTCTCTTCACCGCCCTCGTCGCGGCCGTCACACTCCTGCTGTGGGCGACGTCGAACAACAGCGGCATGGACGGCGGCACCGGGACGGGCGGCTACCTCTTCTCGACGATCGTCTACTTCGTCCTGCTGCTCGGAACCCTGCTCGCTCCCGCCCTCGGCGGCGCGGCCGTCAACGGAGACCGGGAGGCCGGTACGCTCGCGACGACGCAAGTGACGCTCGTCTCGACGAGCCAGATCGTCATCGGCAAGTTCCTCGCGTCGTGGATCACGTCGCTCGCGTTCCTCGTGGTGTCGCTCCCGTTCCTGCTGTTCTCGTTCACGCTCGGGGAGCTGCCGCCCCGGACGGTCCTCGTCTCGCTCCTCGTGCTCGTGATCGAGCTCGCAGTGGTCTCGGCCGTCGGCGTGGGCCTGTCGGCGGTCATCGGCCGACCGCTGTTCTCCGTGGCGACGACCTATCTGGTCGTCGCAGCCCTCTCCATCGGGACGCTCATCGCCTTCGGTCTCGGCGGCCTCGCCGTGCAGACGGAGCAACGCAACACGTACATCGGTGTCGACGCCGCCTACTACGAGGAGGGCGAGACGGGCGCGCCCGACTGTCTCCCTCCGGAGGTCTACACGACGCAGGTGCCACGTTTCGACCTCGTCTGGGGGTTCCTCGCCGCGAACCCGTACGTCGTGCTCGCGGACGCGAGCGGCGGGGATTTCGACGCGAGCGGTTCTCCCGTCGACCTGTTCGGCGCGTTCGCGCTCGGGGCGCGCGCCGCCCAGATTCCGCCGGAGGCCGAGACGGTCTACGACGAGTGCGCCGCCCTCCGATCCGGAAGCATGGAGGACCCGGCGCCGACACCCGAGGACATCTGGAACTCGACGACACCGTCGTGGTTCGTGGGACTCGGCGCCCACGTGGTGCTCGCCGCCGGCCTCCTCGTCTGGGGGATCGCCCGCACGCGCACCCCCGCGCGTCGGCTCCCGAGCGGGCAACGGGTGGCGTGACCGTGAGCGCCGGGAGGAGCAATCGGATCGCCGTCAGCCGTCGGCCGGTTCGCCGTCCCGGTCTCCTCGTGAGCGTTCCGCCGCTCTGACTGTCTCCTGCATCTCCACCGTCGCGCGACGGAGCGCACGCTCGGGATCGAGTCCGGAACGCGCGGCCGCGGCGGTGATCCCGAGGAGGAGCCGACCGAGCGCCTCCTCGTCCCCCGGCACCTCGACGACGGGCGGGGGGACCTCGACGCCGAGCGCCGAGCGCTCGATGCGTCCGATGGTCTTCGCCGCCAGGGCGAGGGCGGGGAGCGCCGACGGGAGACCGTCCATGATGCTCTCGCGAGCGGCCTTCTCCTCCGCCTTGGCGGCGCTCCACACCCGCAGCACGTCCTCGACCGTCGGAGCGTCGACCCCCGCGAACACGTGCGGGTGCCGCCGGATCATCTTGTCCGCCGCCTCCGCCGCGACCTGCTCGACGCCGAAGCCCTCCGACGGCGTCCGCGCGGCGATGGCCGAGTGGAAGACGACCTGCAGGAGGACGTCGGCGAGCTCCTCGCGGATGTGATCGGGCTCGCCGGACTCGACCGCGTCCACGAGCTCGTAGCTCTCCTCGACGAGGTAGGTCAGGAGCGACTCGTGCGTCATGGTCCGGCTCCACACGCAGCGATCGAGCACGTCCTCCATCGCCGCGACGAGTCGCGCCAGTTCGGGAAGGTCCGTCATGGGCGACGCTCCCCCCGTCGCGCGCCCGTACGGGCGATGACACGTCGGATGACCGACTCCCGCCGGGGGGTGAAGGGCGGATACACGAGCGCGAAGGTGTCCGGGGCGAGGGGCTTCCTCAGCACCGCCTTCTCGTGCGTGAACGTGTCGAACGACCGCTTGCCGTGGTACGCACCGGAGCCGCTCGCGCCGACTCCGCCGAACGGCAGACCCGGTACGAGCAGATGGGCCGAGGGCACACCGACACCCACCGCCCCCGACGACGTCTCGCGCAGCAGCCGCCGTTCCACGGAACGCATCGCAGTGAAGACGTAGAGCGCGAGGGGCTTCTCGCGGGACCGGATGACACGAATCGCCTCATCGAGGCCCGCGACGTGCACGATCGGCAGGATGGGGCCGAAGATCTCGTCCGCCATGAGCGCCGAATCGAGCCGGGCGCCGTCCACGACGGTCGGCGCGATGTAGCGGGCGGCCCTGTCGACGGAGCCTCCGATCGCGGGTTGTTCGCCCTCGAGGAGCGCCGCGAGCCTCGCGACGTGCTGATCGGCGACGATGCGGCCGTAGTCGGCACTCGCCCCAGGGTCATCCCCGTAGAAGGCGGTGATTGCGCGGCCGAGGGCCGCGGTCAGCCGCGCGGCCACGGCCGGTGTCGCGAGGACGTAGTCGGGCGCGACGCACGTCTGGCCCGCGTTCATGAACTTCCCCCACGCGAGTCGGCGTGCCGCAGCGTCGACGTCGACCGTGTCGTCGATCCACACGGGCGACTTCCCGCCGAGCTCGAGCGTCGTCGGGGTCAGGTGCTCGGCGGCCGCGCGAGCGACGATGCGGGCCACTCGGGCGCCTCCCGTGAAGAAGATGTGGTCGAAACGCTGCTCGAGCAGCGCCGTCGTGGCGTCGGCCGCACCCTCGGCGACGGCGACCGCTCGGGAGTCGAGGTGCTCCGGCACGAGTCGCGCGAGCACCGCGCTCGTCGCGGGCGCGACCTCGCTCGGTTTCAGGACCACGGCGTTGCCCGAGGCGAGCGCACCGACGAGCGGACCGAGGAGGAGCTGGACGGGGTAGTTCCACGGCGCGATCACGAGGACCACCCCGAGGGGCTCCGGCACGACGCGCGCCGTGGCGGGCGCGACCGCGTAGGGCACGACGACGGGCACGGATCGCGCCCAGCGGCGGAGGTGCCGGAGAGCATGATCGATCTCGGCCATCACGACGCCGATCTCGGAGACCTGGGCCTCGGCCGGCGACTTCCCGAGGTCGCTCACGAGCGCCGCCTCGAGGTCTGGTCCGCCCTCGATCAGTAAGCGGCGGAGGGCGCGCAACTGGGCGCGCCGCCACGCGAGCGGTTTGGTCGTTCCGGAGCCGAAGGTCGCACGGAGGAAGGCCACCAGTCTGGCCGCATCGGTCCCGCTCGTCGACCTCGCGCTCGACCCACCCGCTGGATCCGTCGGCGCAGGTCCTCCATCAGTGGGTGTCACAGCAGATCTCCGTCCGTATCGCTTGGGCTCAGGATATGCCGACAGCCCCGGTAGACTGGAGGACGGAGAGCCGGGAAGTCTGGTCGGCACGCTGCGTACCGCAGCGGAGAAGAACGATCACGCCCACACGAAGGACGGTCATGACCGACACCCCTCCTCCCACGCCCGGTTCGGACGAAGCCGGTCGCCCGGCTCCCGACGCCGACGGATCCCCCTCCCCCCGTACCCCGCCGCTCGAACCGGCTCCCCCGGCCAAGAGCCGCGTCTTCGGGCGCGGAAGCTACGGCGAGGCGCTCCGGATCAACGAGATCCTCCGCAAAGAGAGCGTCGGAGGGGCCCTCCTCCTCGTCGCCGCCGTCGCGGCACTCGTGTGGGCGAACTCGCCAGCATCCGCCGCCTACTACGCCGTGCGCGACTTCACCATCGGCTACGAGCCCTGGCACCTCGAATTGAGCATCGGCCATTGGGCCTCTGACGGCCTGCTCGCCATCTTCTTCTTCATCGTGGGCCTCGAGCTCAAGCGCGAATTCATCGCGGGAGACCTGAAGGACCCGAAGACGGCCGTCGTCCCCGTGCTCGCGGCATTCGGCGGTGTCATCGTGCCCGCTGTGATCTACGCGCTCATCAACGCATCGGACCCGGAGACGGTCCGGGGTTGGGCGATCCCGACGGCGACCGACATCGCGTTCGCCGTCGCGGTGCTCGCGATCATCGGCTCGAAGCTGCCCTCGGCCCTGCGGATCTTCCTCCTGACCCTCGCGGTCGTCGACGACTTCATCGCCATCGGCATCATCGCGGTCGTCTTCACGAACGACATCGACCTCGTCGCCCTCGGACTCGCCGTCGTCCCGATCGCGCTCTTCGGCTTCCTCGTGCAGCGCTTCCGTCGATTCTTCGGCGGACGGAAGTGGACCGGCTGGGTCGTCCTCGTGCCCATCGCCTTCGTCGCGTGGGCGCTCGTGCACGCCTCGGGAGTGCATGCGACGATCGCGGGCGTCGCGCTCGCCTTCACGGTTCCTGTCCTCCGGAGTGCGGCGGCGGGTGGGCCCGACGCCGGTCCCGGCCTGGCCGAGATCTTCGAGCATCACATCCGGCCGCTCTCGGCAGGGGTCGCCGTCCCGATCTTCGCGTTCTTCGCCGCGGGCGTCACCGTCGTCGGGGATGAGCTGGGCGCGGCTCTCACGGACACGGTCACGATCGGCGTGGTCGCGGGTCTCGTGCTCGGGAAGGTCATCGGTATCGCCGGGACGACCTGGCTCGTGACGACCCTCACGAGAGCGAGCCTCGACGCGGCGGTCCGGTGGATCGACCTCATCGGGATCTCGCTGCTCGGCGGGATCGGATTCACGGTGTCACTCCTCGTCGCGGGACTCACGTTCGGCGAGGGCAGCCCCCACGACGATCACGCGAAGGTCGGCATCCTGCTCGCGTCGCTCATCGCCGCCGCCCTCGCGAGCGTCGTGCTCGGATTCCGCAATCGGCACTACGCGAAGATCGCGGCCGAGGAGGCTGAGGACGCGGACGCCGACGGCATCCCCGATGTGTACCAACGGCGCGACTGATATCAACGGCGCGACTGGTATCAACGGCGCGACTGGCGCAGGCTGAGGTTGCGGGACGCTCGATGGGTCAGGCGAGCGTCCCGCGCATCAGGCGGACCGTTCCGCCGGCGCCGGCGCGTCCTTCGGCACCGGCACCATCGCGTCGAGGAACTGGCGGACCCACGCGATGAGCTCGTGATCCGCGAGCGGCTCGCCGTCGACGCGCGGCATGGGCACGACGAGCGCGTTCGTCTGCTTCATGAACTTGCCCTGCGGGTACATCCGCCGGAGCCTCGCCTGGAGGGAGTCCGGCAGGTCGACGGGTGCCGCTCGCAGGTTGCTCCCCATCGCGACGAGCTCGCCGAGGCCCGACCGTTGCGCACGCTGGCGCAGTCGTGCGACCTCGACGAGGGTCGCGACGGCGGCGGGCGGCTCGCCGTAGCGGTCCGTGAGCTCCTCGATGACGAGGTCGATCTGGTCGGGAGAGGCCGTCGGCGCGCTCGCGACGGAGAGCTTCTGGTAGGCCTCGAGGCGAAGTCGCTCGCTGTCGATGTAGTCCTCGGGGATGTGGGCGTCGACGGGCAGCTCGAGCCGCAGCTCGGTCTGGCCCTCCGCGACGTCGCCGCGGAAGGTCGAGACGGCCTCGCCGATCATACGGAGGTAGAGGTCGAAGCCGACACCCGCGATGTGACCGGCCTGCTCGCCGCCGAGCAGATTTCCCGCTCCGCGGATCTCGAGGTCCTTGAGCGCGACCTGCATTCCGCTTCCGAGCTCGTTGTTGGCCGCGATCGTCGAGAGCCGGTCGTTCGCGGTCTCCGAGAGCGGCTTCGTCTCGTCGTAGAGGAAGTACGCGTAGGCGCGCTCACGGCCTCGACCGACGCGACCGCGCAACTGGTGGAGCTGGCTCAACCCGTACTTGTCCGCGCGATCGATGATGATCGTGTTCGCGTTCTGGATGTCGAGTCCCGTCTCGATGATCGTCGTGCAGACGAGCACGTCGAAACGTCGTTCCCAGAAGTCGACGACGACCTGTTCGAGGACGTGCTCCGAGAGCTGACCGTGGGCGACGGCGATGCGTGCCTCGGGCACGAGCTCCGCGATCTGCGACGCGATCCGGTTGATGCTCGAGACCCTGTTGTGCACGAAGAAGACCTGGCCCTCGCGGAGGAGCTCGCGCCGGATCGCCGCGGCGATCTGCTTGTCGCTGCGCGGGCCGACGAAGCTCAGGACCGGGTGACGCTCCTCGGGCGGCGTCGCGAGCGTGGACATCTCACGGATGCCCGTGACGGCCATCTCGAGCGTTCGCGGGATGGGCGTCGCGCTCATCGCCAGCAGGTCCACGTTGGTCTTGAGCTTCTTGAGTGCGTCCTTGTGCTCGACGCCGAACCGCTGCTCCTCGTCGATGATGACGAGGCCGAGGTCCTTGAAGCGGATCCTGTCCGTGAGGATGCGGTGCGTGCCGATGATGACGTCCACCGTGCCGCGCTCGAGCCCGTCGATGACCTCGCGCGCCTCCTTGTCGGTCTGGAACCGGCTGAGGGCACGCAAGTGCACGGGGAACCCGGCGAAGCGCTCCTGGAACGTCTCGAAGTGCTGCTTCACGAGGAGCGTCGTGGGAACGAGGATCGCGACCTGCTTGCCGTCCTGCACGGCCTTGAATGCGGCGCGCACCGCCACCTCGGTCTTTCCGAACCCGACGTCGCCGGACAGGAGCCGGTCCATCGGGATCGGGCTCTCCATGTCGCGCTTGACCTCATCGATCGTCGTGAGCTGATCGGGCGTCTCCGCGAACGGGAACGCCTCCTCGAGCTCGCGCTGCCACGGAGTGTCCGGACCGAAGGCGTGCCCGCGGGAGGCCATGCGCGCGGAGTAGAGCTTGACGAGCTCGACGGCGATGTCGCGGACGGCCTTGCGGGCCTTGCCCTTCGCTTGCGCCCAGTCGCTGCCGCCCATCTTCGAGAGCTGCGGGGCCTCCCCTCCGACGTAGCGTGTGAGGAGGTCGAGCTGATCCGTCGGCACGAGAAGCCGGTCGCCGGGGTAGCCGCGCTTCGACGGCGCGTACTCGAGAACGAGGTACTCGCGCATCGTCTTCGTGGGATTGCGGCCTCCGGACGAGACCTCGCGCTGGCTCAGTTCGATGAACTTGCCGATGCCGTGCGTCTGGTGCACGACGAAATCGCCGGCCTGGAGCTGGAGCGGGTCGACGACGTTCTTGCGGCGCGACGCGAGCCGCTTCACGGCGCGCGAGTCGTACCCTGCCGTGCGTCCGTAGAACTCCGACTCGCCGATGACGGCGAGCTTGATCTCGGGGAGCTGGAAGCCGTTCTCGGCGCTCGCCTGCACGAGGTGCGCGACACCCGGCTCGGCGTCCTCCGGGAGGACGTCGACCATGCGCGCGGCCAGACCGCGTTCGGAGAGCACGTCGCGCGCGCGCTCGACGAGCCCCGCTCCTTGAGCGGCCACGACGACCGACCAGCCGTCGGCGAGCAACGCGGCGACGTGACCGACGGCGCCCTCGACGTTGCCGGAGAAGCTCGGGACGGGGTCGGCGTCGACGCGCACGGTGAGCATCTCGTCGATGTCGATCGGCACAGGTTCGCCGTTCGCGTCGACGGGAGCGTCCGCCGGGCCCATCTGGAACGAGCTGATCGTCCACCAGGGCTCGCGGACACCCTTCTTCTCGCGTGAATCCTTGAGCGTGTTGAGCGAGAGGAACTCACCGCTCTCGAGGTCGATGGGAGCCTCGGCTCCCGCGGTCGCGGCGCTCCATGCGGCGGCGAGGAACTCGCGGTTCGTCTCGGAGAGGCTGATCGATCGTGAGGCGACGCGCTCGGGGGCCACGACGGCGACGGCGGCACCCGTCGGTACGTAGTGCGTCACGGGCACGAGGCTGTCGACGAGCGCGGGGGCGAGCGACTCCATCCCCTCGACGGGGATGCCGTTCGCGACCTTCTCGAGGATCGAGGACAGGCTGGGGAACTCGTGGACCATCTCGGACGCGCGCTTCCGCACGCCCTCGCTGAGGAGCAGCTCGCGGCTCGGGGGCAGCTCGACCTCATGGATCGCGTCCGGCAGGGACCGCTGGTCGGCGACGCTGAAAGCGCGGACCGTCTCGACCTCGTCGCCGAAGAACTCGACGCGTACGGGGTGGGAGGCGACGGGAGGGAAGACGTCGAGGATACCGCCGCGGACCGCGAACTCACCGCGACGCGACACCATGTCGACGCGGACGTAGGCGAGTTCGACGAGCCGCCGCGTGATCTCGCCGAGGTCTTCGCCCCGGGCTCCGGCACGCAGCACGACGGGCTCGATCTCGGTGAGATTGTCGGCGATCGGCTGGAGCGCGGCACGCACGGACGCCGTGACGATGAGCGGATCGACGCCATTCCACGTTCGCATGCGACGAAGCGCGTGGATGCGCTTGCCGACGATCTCCGCGCTGGGGCTGAGCCGCTCGTGCGGGAGGGTCTCCCACGCGGGGAACTCGATGATCTCGGCCTGCGGGAGCAGACTCGCGAGCGCCGCCCGCAAGGCCTCGGCCTCGCGCCCGGTTGGCGTGATCGCGAAGAGCGCCGCCGACTCGCCGCGTTGGCGGCGTGCCTCGACGAGGCTGGCGAGGAGAGGAGCGCGGAGGCCGTCGGTCGCCGAGAAGTCGGCGTCACGACCGGCGTAGCCGAGAGCCTTCTGGAAGCTGGAGGCGCGCGCGAGCGCGGGAATCAGGCCCTGAAGAGTCACCGCACAAGTCTACGCGGCACCGCCGACAGCCCGTCCGGGTTGCGCGAGATCGTGGGGAACGGTGACCAGTGGAAACCGCTCGGTTGTCTTAGATCAGGGGTCGAACCGGCCGAACACCACCGAGATGCGCCGACCCAACGGAGATGGGCACGTCGTCGAAGCCTCACGCACGGTGAAACCGACGCGCGGTTACGGGGCCGGCGAGTGGAAGCGCTGCTGCGCCGCGACGAGGCCGTCCTCGACGATCGCCTCGACAGCGTCGGCCGCGTCCGCGATGAGCGAGGGCAGCGACTGCTTCTCCGTCGAGGAGAAGTCCTTGAGGACGAAATCGGCGGCGTCCTGGCGCCCGGGGGGACGGCCGACGCCGACCCTCACGCGCACGAACGGCGCCGAGTCGGTGGCCTTGATGATGTCCCGGATACCGTTGTGGCCACCGTGCCCTCCGCCGTTCTTGATGCGGACGGTGTCGAACGGGATGTCGAGCTCGTCATGGACGACGATGAGCCGCTCCGGTGCGATCGACAAGTAGTCGAGGAGCGGCGCGACGGCCCTCCCCGACTCGTTCATGTACGTGGTCGGAGCGGCGAGCACGAGCTTCGCCGCCCCAGGGCGGACGCGCCCCTCGGCCACGAGGTTGGGCGTCTTGTGCCGTGAGAACCGCGCCCCGAGGCGGGACGCGAGCTCCGACAGCACCATCTGACCCACGTTGTGACGGTTGGCCGCGTAGCCGGGCCCGGGATTCCCGAGCCCGGCTACGAGCCAGACGTCTGCCATGAGGCGTTCCTGCGGTGGGTCGACTACTCGGAGTCGACACCGGCTTCCGCGCCGGCCTCGGCCGATGCGGCGTCGGCGGCCTCGTCGTCGGACGAGGGGCCGGACGGCGTCGAGATCGCGACGATGAGGGTCTCCGGGTCGCTCAGGAGCGTCGCGCCCGTGGGGAGCTCGAGGTCGGCGGCGGAGATCTGCACGCCCTCCGCGAGGCCCTCGACGGAGACGACGACGCGCTCCGGGATGTCCGTGGCGCTGACCTCGAGCGAGATCGAGTTCGCGTCGAGGTTGGAGATCGTGCCGGGAGCGGACTCGCCCTCGAGCACCACGGGCACGTCGACGGTGACCTTCTCGCCCTTGCGGACGACGACGAGGTCGATGTGCTCGATGATCGAGAGCACGGGGTCGCGCTGGACGTCCTTCACGAGCACGAGCTGCTCGGTGCCGGCGATGTCGAGCGTGATGATCTGGTTGGCCTTACGCACGATGAGCAGCATCTGGTGGCCCGGGAGCGTGACGTGCTGCGGGTCGGTGCCGTGGCCGTAGATGACGGCGGGGATCTTGCCGGCAGCGCGGATCTTGCGGGCAGCGCCCTTGCCGAAGGATTCGCGGGCTTCCGCGATGACCTTGTTGTCGTCGGACATGATGTTCTCCTTGCGGACCTTCACGGTCCAGTTCGGTCGCACGCCGACGGTCGTCGGTTCGTGCGGGACTGCCAGAATCAACTCGAACGCATTGCGCGTGAGGACAAGCCGTGAAGCCCACTCACCGCGTCGATAACGGTTCCCGCTGCCGCCGGTGGCGGTGACGGGTTCCCTCGCCGAAGTTCAGTGGGAGAGTCTACCCCACCAGGGGCCGTCCCCTCGATCGGAGCCGGCGGGGACCGCCACGGTAATGTCTGACCATGATGTCCAGCCTCCACGACCGCGTCCTCGACGACCTCGGGCTGCGGATCGTGTCGGGCGAACTGGCGGCGGGATCCACGATGCTCGCGGAGGCGCTCGCCGAGCGTTACGACGTCTCCCGCTCGGTCGTGCGCGAGGTCCTCCGCGTGCTCGAATCGCTCGGTCTCGTCCGATCCGTCCGGCGCGTGGGCATCCGCGTCCGTTCGGTCGGGTCGTGGAACCTCATCGACCCCCTCGTCATCCGATGGCGGCTCGCCGGCGCCGGTCGGGGTGCGCAGTTCCGCTCCCTCACCGAGCTCCGCAGCGCCCTCGAACCCTACGCCGCCGAGCTGGCCGCGCAGCACGCGCCCGACGACCTCGGTTCGGAGCTCCTCTCCCTCGCCGCGCGGATGCGCAGCCTCGGCCGTGAGGGCAAGCTCGAGGAGTTCCTCCTGCTCGACACCGAGTTCCATGCGCTCGTGCTCCGGGCGAGCGGCAATGAGATGTTCGCCGGTCTCTCGGGAGTGGTCGCCGAGGTCCTGAGCGGGCGGACGGAACAGGGCCTCATGCCGGAGCGCCCCCACGACGAGGCTCTCCAGCTGCACGTCGACGTCGCGGACGCGATCCATGGCGGCAGACCCGACGCGGCCCGCTCGGCCATGGAGAAGATCATGCACCGGACCATGAACGAGGTCGAGTCGATCTGGCGAGGACAGCCGCGCGCTTTCGACGCACGGAGCTGAGTACCCGGAGCGAGGGACACCGGCGTCGTCAGAAGGCGATGACGACCTTGCCGCTCGCGCCCGAGTCCTTGGCCATCGTGAAGGCGGCGATGGCCTCCTCGACGGGGAACTCGTGCGTCACGACAGCCGCAGCGTCCAGCGAACCGTCGGCGAGCGCCTCGATCACCTCGTCGATCTCACCGGAGAATCGGAACGAGCCGACGAGTTCGAGCTCGCGCGTTATGGCGAGCGAGAGGAGCGCCGGCTGCTCGCCGCTCGGCAGGAGCCCGACCATGACGACGCGGCCCCCGCGGGTCGCCGCACGGACGGCCGACATCAGACCTCGCGGGCTGCCCGACGACTCGAACACGACGTCGGCGTCGAGCGCCGCGATCGCATCGGCGTCGGTCGCGAGGACGGTGCGCGTCGCGCCGAGCCGTACCGCCCGCTCGAGCGGCCCCTGCACCATGTCGACGGCCACGATCTCGGAGGCGCCCGCGCGCTTGACGACGGCGACGATGAGGGCTCCGATGGGCCCGGCCCCGATCACGGCGACCCGCTTTCCCGTCACCGATCCCGCTCGCGACACGGCATGCCAGGCGACAGCGGCGGGCTCGGCCACCACGGCGTCCCGGAGGGAGAGCCCGGCCGGGAGAGGACGCAGCATCCGAGCGGGCAGGACGGCTCTTCTGGCGAAGGCGCCGTCGGTGTGCGGCAGCCGGGCGGCGCTCCCGAGGTAGGTTCCGCCGGGCGAGAGGTTCGGACGATCCGTCGGGTACCGCTCCCCCGTCTCGACGACCGTCGCCGGATGGACCGTGACGGGGGTGCCGACAGCGGGGCCCGATCCGTCGACGGCCGCCCGCTCGACCGTGCCCACGACCTCGTGGCCGAGGATCATCGGCTCACGGAGGATCGACTCCCCCGCCGCCCCGTGCGTCCAATAGTGCAGATCGGAGCCGCATACTCCGCCGAACGCGATCCGCACGACGGCTTCATCGGCGCGGGGCTCGCGCAGCGGGATCTCCTCGACGCGGACGTCGTCGCGCGCGTGCGCGACGACCGCGAGAGTGGAGTCGGGCGTCGCGGAGGACGGGGTGGTCGGGGACGGGGTGGTCGGGGACGGGGTGCTCGATGTCATGGCGTTCTCATTCCGTTCGGATCGGGGGGTCAGACGACGACCGTCATCCCGCCGTCGACGAAGACGACCTGCCCGTTGACGAAGTCCGATCCCCTCGACGACAGCCACACGACGGGTCCCGCGAGATCGGCGGGTGTCCCCCATCGTGCTGCGGGGGTCCGCCCGACGATCCACGAGTTGAACGCCTCGTCGTCGACGAGGTTCTGCGTCATCTCGGTGTGGATGTAGCCGGGGGCGACGGCGTTGACCTGGATGCCGTGTGCGGCCCACTCGGCGGTCATGGCGCGCGTGAGGTTGCGGAGACCGCCTTTCGCCGCCGTGTACGGGCCGATCGTCGGACGCGCGAGATCCGACTGCACGGAACAGATGTTGACGATCTTCCCCGTGCCGCGGCCGATCATGCGCCGGGCGACCTCGCGACCGACGAGGAAGGCGCTCGTGAGGTTCACGTCGAGCACGCGCTGCCAGTCGGCGAGGGCGACGTCGACGAGCGGCACGCGGTGCTGGATGCCGGCGTTGTTGACGAGAACGGCGATGGGACCGACGCGGGCCTCGAGGTCTGCGACGGCACGCGCCACCTGCTCCTCATCCGTCACGTCGAACGCCGCTGCCGCGACACGGTCCTCCCCGAATCGGGCGGCGAACTCCGCTCGAGTGGACTCCAGCCGGTCCGCGTCGAGTCCGTTCAACACCACGGTCGCGCCCGCCTCGGCGAGAGCCGCGGCGAGCTCGCGCCCGATGCCGCGGCTCGATCCCGTCACGAGGGCGACCCGATCGTCGAGACCGAAGAGCGATTCGAGAGTCATCGGGAGCCGTCCTAGAACGCGCTGGCGATCAGGAAGATCGCGAGGGACAGGATGAAGCCGCACACGCCGACGAGGGCCTGACCGACCGTCCAGGTCTTGAGGGTCGTCTTGGTGTCCATGCCGAAGAACTTGCTGACGAGCCAGAACCCGGAGTCGTTGACGTGGCCGGCGAAGACCGAACCGGCGGCGAGGCTCAAGACGATCGCCGCGACCTCGATCGGGTTGAACGACGTGGAGTCGACGACGATCGGCTGCACGAGGGCGGCGGCCGTCGTCAGGGCGACCGTGGCGGAGCCCTGCGCGATGCGGACGATCGCGGCGATGAGGAAGCCGGCGACGATGACGGGGAGGCCGATCGCGTCGAGCGACTCGGCGAGGGCCGTTCCGATACCGCTCGAGCGCAGGACGCCACCGAACATGCCACCGGCGCCCGTGATGAGGATGATCGAGCAGACCGGGCCGAGCGCGCCGTCGACCACGGTCTCGACGAGGGTGCGCTCCTTGCGCGCTCCCCAACCGAGCAGCCACATGCCGAGGACGACCGTGATGAGGAGGGCGACGGGCGTCTCGCCGAGAAGACGGAGCGCTTGCACCCACACCTCGTCGAGCGACACCCAGCCGGCCGTCGCCGCGAAGTTGAGGCCCGTGTTGAGGAAGATGAGGATGAGGGGCAGCACGAGGAGGAACACGATCGTGCGGAGCTTCGGCGCCGAGGCGAAGGCGTTGTCGGAGGAGTCGGCCCGCCCGAGGATCTCCGGGACGGCGATGTCGTAGCGGCGGCCGACGAAGCGCCCGAAGTGGTAACCGACGACGTACCAGGTGGGCAGAGCCACGACGAGTCCGAGGAGGAGCACGAGTCCCGGATTGGCGCCGAGCAGCCCGGAGGCCGCGACGGGGCCGGGGTGCGGCGGAACGAAGATGTGCATGACGGAGAACGCCGTCGCGGCGGGGAATGCGTAGAGGAGCAGCGAGCCGCCGAGGCGACGTGCGATGGTGAAGATGATCGGCAGCATCACGACGAGTCCGGCGTCGAAGAAGATCGGGAAGCCCATCATGAGCGACGCCATCGACAGGGCGAGCGGCGCGCGCTTCTCACCGAACCGTCGGATGAGCGCGTCCGTGAGGACCTGTGCTCCCCCGCTCAGCTCGAGCATCCTCCCGAGCATCGCACCGAGCCCGACGAGGAGCGCGACGGTCGCGAGGGTTCCACCGAAGCCCTGCGTGAGGACGGTGACGATCATGCCGACGGGGATGCCGGAAGCGATCGCCGTCAGCAGGCTGACGATGATGAGAGCGAGGAACGCGTGGATGCGGAACTGCATGATGAGCACGAGCAGCAGCGCGATCGCTGCGGCGGCGATCAGAAGGAGCGCAGCGGGCGGCAGCGTCCAGAGCAGGTCGAACTCGACGCCGTTCGGCGTCGTGGCGGTTCGGAACAGGGTCGGAGACATCGGTGTCCTTCGCAGTGAGTGGAGCGGGTGCGGGTCAGGGGGTCGTCACGGCGGGCAGCGCCGCGATGATCTGGTCGGCGAGCTCGTCGGGGCTCGCCGTCACGTCGACGACGACGCCGCGCTCGTCGTCTTCGAGGGGCTCGAGCGTGGCGAGTTGCGACCCGAGCAGTGTCGCGGGCATGTACTCGTGATCGCGCGCGCCCATGCGGTCCGCGATGAGCTCGCTCGATCCGCGGAGGTGCACGAAGATCGCCTCTGGGGCGTGGCGCCGGATGAGGTCGCGATAGCTCTTCCGGAGGGCCGAGCACGCGACGATCGTCGCGTGCCCCTCGACGAGCCCGGCGTCGATGAGCTCTCCGATGCGGTGCAGCCACGGCCATCTGTCGTCGTCGTCGAGCGGATGACCGGCGCGCATCTTCTCGCGGTTCTCATCGGGGTGGAGGTCGTCGCCGTCGATGAAGGGCAGATCGAGGCGCTCGCCGAGCAGGGCGCCCATCGTGGACTTGCCGCTTCCCGAGACGCCCATGACGATGATCGGGGGTAGGGAGTGGGACGACATCGTTCCTCCATCGGTTCCGTCGGACGCATCTTTACATCCGACGAATAACAAGCTGGAGCGCATTACGTCAGATTTAAGGAAGAAGCTATCACGGCGTGCTCGCGCGGTCCAACGACCGTAACGTCTGCCCCCGACGACCGACAGCCCGGGACATGCCGCGGCGATGTCGGTATCGTTGTCCTCGGCCCTGCGCGCGCCCTGCGAAGCGTCGGCCCACGAGAACTGAATCGACAGGAGCACCGTCCATGGCGGAGAACGAGCACGGAACAGCCAACATCGGAGTGGTCGGACTGGCGGTGATGGGCTCGAACCTCGCCCGTAACCTCGCCAGTCGCGAGGGCAACACGGTGGCCGTCTACAACCGGTCATACGAGAAGACGGAGACCCTCCTCTCCGAACACCCCGAGGCCGGTTTCGTCGGCTCGAAGACGATCGAGGAGTTCGCCGCGAGCCTCTCGACCCCCCGGACCGCGATCATCATGGTGAAGGCCGGAGCCGGGACCGACGCCGTCATCGACCAACTCGCCCAGGTCTTCGAGCCGGGCGACATCATCGTCGACGGCGGCAACGCGCTCTTCACCGACACGATCCGCCGCGAGAAGGCCGTGCGCGAGACCGGGATCCACTTCGTGGGCGCCGGCATCTCCGGCGGCGAGGAGGGCGCGCTCAACGGCCCGAGCATCATGCCCGGCGGCTCCGCCGAGTCCTACGAGACCCTCGGTCCGATCCTCTCCTCGATCGCCGCGGTCGCCGAGGGCGAGCCGTGCGTCACGCACGTGGGAACCGACGGCGCCGGTCACTTCGTCAAGATGATCCACAACGGCATCGAGTACGCCGACATGCAGCTCATCGCCGAGGCCTACGACCTCATCCGCCGCGGGACCGGGAAGTCCCCCGCCGAGATCGCCGACGTGTTCGCCGAGTGGAACACCGGTGAGCTCGAGAGCTACCTCATCGAGATCACTGCCGAGGTCCTCCGGCAGGTCGACGCCGAGACGGGCAAGCCCCTCGTCGACGTCATCCTCGACCAGGCCGGCGCCAAGGGCACCGGCGCCTGGACCGTCCAGACGGCCCTCGACCTCGGCATCCCCGTCTCCGGCATCGCCGAGGCCGTCTTCGCCCGTTCGCTCTCGTCGAAGCCGGCTCAGCGTGCCGCCGCGACCGACCTGCCCGGGCCGAGCGACGCCTGGACGGTCGACGACCCCGAGACATTCATCGAGGACGTGCGCCGGGCGCTCTACGCCTCGAAGATCATCGCCTACTCGCAGGGCTTCGACGAGATCGTCGCGGGAGCCGAGCAGTACGGCTGGGACATCGAGAAGGGCGAGATCGCGAAGATCTGGCGCGGCGGCTGCATCATCCGCGCCCAGTTCCTCAACCGCATCACCGAGGCGTACGCCGAGGACGCCGGTCTCGTCGCACTCGTCACGGCCCCGTACTTCCGCGACGCCGTCGCGGGCGCTCAGGACAGCTGGCGCCGCGTCGTCGCCACGGCGGCACACGCCGGCATCCCCGCCCCGGCGTTCTCCTCGTCGCTGTCGTACTACGACGGCCTCCGCGCCGATCGTCTGCCGGCGGCGCTCGTGCAGGGTCAGCGCGACTTCTTCGGAGCGCACACCTACAAGCGCATCGACAAGGAGGGCACCTTCCACACGCTGTGGTCGGGCGACCGCTCCGAGATCAGCGCCGTCGACACGCACTGACCGAGGCCTCGGACACCGGAGAACGATGAGCACCGTCACCGCATCGGACGCCGGGAGCACGTCGGCGAGCACCTCGCTCGCCCGGCTGGTTCCCGGCGTCCTGCTGTCCGTGTCCGGTCTGCTCATGTTCGGGCTGCACTGGCGCCCGGGTGCCTACCTCGTGCTGCTCGCGGCCGTCGCGCTCGGATTCGTCGCCGACCGGTCGCTCGGTCGCGACCTCTCGCTCATCGGCTTCGGGATCGTCGTCGTGAGCCTCGTCGAGGTCAGCACCAACATCGAGTGGGGGCACATGCTCGTGATGGGCGCCGCGCTCGCGGCCGCCGTGCTCGGTCCCTACCTGGCGTCGCGGTTCTGGTTCCGCGATCACGCCGTGCGTTTCCCCGTGCTCACCGGGAAACGCTGGACGCTCCGTGAGTACGGCTATCTCGTCGGCATCGTCGCTCTCGGGTATCTCATCCTGCCCGTCTACATGATCTCGACGGGCGTGTTCGAGAACTGGCCGGCGGCCACGGACGCCGGCGCGGTGTTCCGGCTGTTCCTCGGCACGAACGCGCTCGGCATCTGGGACGAGCTCTTTTTCATCTGCACGTGCTTCGCGCTGCTGCGGCGGCACTATCCGCTGTGGACGGCGAACCTCCTGCAGGCCGTGATCTTCACGTCGTTCCTGTGGGAGCTGGGCTTCCACGCGTGGGGTCCGCTCCTCATCTTCCCCTTCGCGCTGATCCAGGGACTCACGTTCACGCTCACGAAGTCGCTGAGCTTCGTGGTCGCCGTTCACCTGCTGTTCGACTTCGTGCTCTTCCTCGTGCTGATCCACGCGCACAGCCGCGACTGGTTCGCGATCTTCCTCTACTGACGAGACGGCTACACCCGCACGAGGGCGCCACGTCCACGTGGCGCCCTCGTGACCGAAGTGGCGCCCTCGACGATCAGGTCCGGTCGCGCGCCCTCAGGACAACCGCGCGACCGAGCACACCGAAGAGCACGACCCCGAGGGCCGACGCCGCCGCGACGGGCGGCAGCGCGAGCACGAGTACGACGCACCCGACGAGGCCGACGATCGCGGTCGCACGGAGCGCCCGCACCGCGGGCACGCGGGCGGCCAAACGGAACGCCGAGAGGTTGGCGACCGCGTAGTAGACGAGGACGCCGGCGGACGAGAGCGTGACGGCCGTCGGGACGTCGACGAACAGCACGAGGAGCACGACGACGCCCCCGAGCACGAGCTCCGCCCGCACCGGCACGCGCGAGCGCGGGTGCACGTGGTCGAGGAATCGCGGCAGATCCCCCTCCCGCGCCATCGCGAAGCTGGTCCGGCCGATGCCTGCCATGAGTCCGAGGAGGGTTCCGAGCGCCGCGAGCGCCGCCCCGGCCTGCACGATCGGGACTGCCTCCGCCCACCCCGCCGCGCGGACGACGTCGGCGAGCGGCTCGCGGCTCGCCGCGAGGCCGTCGACCCCGAGAGCCAGCATGCAGACGAGCGCCACCGCCGCGTAGACGACGAGCGCGACGACGAACGAGATCGTCACGGCGCGCGGGATCGTGCGCTCGGGAGCACGGACCTCCTCCCCCAACGTGGCGATGCGGGCATATCCCGCGAACGCGAAGAAGAGGAGTCCGGCCGACTGCAGGACGCCGTACACGCTCCCGAGCACTGCCGGGGCGGCGTCGAGAGCGCGCGTGCCCTCTGCCGCGCCGCCCGCCGCGACTCCCGCCGCCACGACGACGACGAGCACCGCGAGCACGAGCACGACGATGACGCGCGTGACGACCGCCGTCTTCGTCACGCCGAGGGCGTTCACGATCGTCAGGGCGACGACCGCAGCGACGGCGACGTAGCGCTCGAGCTCCGCCGGGGCCGCGTAGGCCGCGACGGCGAGGGCCATCGCCGCGCAACTCGCGGTCTTGCCGACGACGAAGCACCACCCGGCCACGAAGCCCCACCAGTGGCCGAGCTCCGCGCGACCGTAGGCGTACGCTCCGCCCGAGGTCGGATGGGCCGCCGCGAGCCGGGCCGTCGAACGCGCATTGCACCAGGCGACGACGGCAACGACGAGCAGACCGACGAACAGGAGCGCGCCGGCCGAGGCCGCGGCGGGCGCGAAGACGACGAACACCCCGGCGCCGATCATCGATCCGAGACCGATCATCACGGCGTCACCGAGACCCAGCCGCCGTTCGAGCCCGGGTGGGTTCGTCGGCGTCGACGCTGGCCCTGATGGCGCTGACATGCTCACGCGATCATGCTCCCCTGCGGCGGTGAACAGCGGGTGACGACGCTCGTACGCCGGGCGGCGCACGAGGTCAGGCGGCTGACGGGATCAGGCGGCGCCGTCGAACATCGACGTCACCGAGCCGTCGTCGAAGACCTCGTGGATCGCGCGCGCGATGAGCGGGGCGATCGGGAGGATCTCGAGCGTCGGGAACCGCTTCGCCTCGGAGATGGGGAGGGTGTCCGTGACGACGACGGAGTCGATCGCGTCCGACTGCAGGAGCTCGGGAGCCGGGTCGCTGAACACGGCGTGCGTGGCGGCCACGACGACACCGATCGCGCCGGCGGCCTTGAGCGCCTCTGCCGCCTTCACGATCGTGCGTCCCGTGTCGATGAGGTCGTCGACGAGCAGGCAGACCCGACCCTCGACCTCTCCGACGATCTCGTGCACGGTCACCTGATTGGGCACGAGGGGATCGCGCCGCTTGTGGATGATCGCGAGGGGGGCACCGAGCTTGTCGCTCCAGATGTCGGCGACGCGCACGCGGCCCATGTCGGGAGACACGACCGTGAGCGTCGACGCGTCGAGCTTCTCGCGGAAGTGCTCGAGCAGGACGGGCATCGCGAAGAGGTGGTCGACGGGGCCGTCGAAGAAGCCCTGGATCTGTGCAGCGTGGAGGTCAACGGACATGATCCGATCGGCTCCGGCCGCCTTGAAGAGGTCGGCGACGAGTCGAGCGGAGATCGGCTCGCGACCGCGGCCCTTCTTGTCCTGGCGGGCGTACGGGTAGAACGGCGCCACGACGGTGATGCGCTTGGCCGATGCGCGCTTGAGCGCGTCCACCATGATGAGCTGCTCCATGAGCCACTCGTTGATCGGTGCGCAGTGCGACTGGATGACGAACGCGTCGCTGCCGCGCACGCTCTCGTCGTAGCGCGCGTAGATCTCGCCGTTGGCGAAGGTGCGGGCGTCCGTGTGGACGAGCTCGGAGTCGAGCTCCTCCGCGATGGCTTCCGCGAGCTCGGGGTGAGCACGTCCCGAAACGAGCACGAGCCGCTTCTCACCACTGATCTTGATGCCGGACACTGGGCCTGCTTCCTGCCGTTTTCCCGGCTCTTGCGCTCTGATGCTCGGCTGGAGGACTACTCGTCGGACGCGACCGCTTCGGCCGCCGACGCGGCAGCACTGCCCGGCCGGTTGGCTACCGTCCACCCCTCGAGGTTCCGTTGGGGTGCCACGTTGATGGCGAGGGCGCCGGCCGGCACGTCCTTGCGGACGACCGTTCCCGCACCCGTGTACGCTCCGTCTCCGATTCTAACGGGAGCGACGAACACGTTGTGCGACCCGGTGCGGACCTCGTCGCCCACGACCGTCGAGTGCTTGTCGACGCCGTCGTAGTTCGCGAAGATCGTGCCGGCTCCGATGTTGGCACCCTCCCCCACCGTCGCGTCGCCGACGTACGACAGGTGCGGGACCTTGCTGCGGGGGCCGATCTTCGCGTTCTTCGTCTCGACGAACGTGCCGATCTTCCCCGCGGCGCCGAGGTAGGTGCCGGGACGCAGGTACGCGAACGGCCCGACCGTCGCGCCGGCGCCGATGACCGCGAGCGTTCCGTCGGTCCGGCGGACCTCGGCGTCCTGTCCGATCTCGCAATCGACGAGGGTCGTGTCGGGTCCGACGCTTGCTCCCGTCTCGACGACGGTCGCCCCGAGGAGCTGCGTCCCCGGCTTGATCGTGACGTCCTGCGCGAGCGTCACGGTGAGGTCGATCCACGTCGTCGACGGGTCCTGCACGGTGACGCCCGCGAGCTGCCACTTCTGGATGATGAGCGCGTTGAGGCGGGCGGCCTGGCGCGAGAGTTGCGCCCGGTCGTTGACGCCCTCGACCACCCAGGACTGGGACACGGGCACGGCGGCGACCTCCTGGCCGCCCTCACGCAGGAGCCCGATGACGTCGGTGATGTACTTCTCGCCCTGGGCGTTCTCCGTCGTCAGTCGCCCGAGCTGCTCGCGCAGCGATCGCACCGAGAACACGTAGACGCCCGCGTTGATCTCGGTGACGGCGAGCTCGTCGGGACCGGCGTCCTTCTGCTCGACGATCCGGTCGAGACCGCCCTCCTCCGAGCGAACGACCCGGCCGTAGCCCGTCGCGTCGTCGAGGACCGCGGAGAGGATCGTCGCGACGGCCTCGCCGGCGCGGTGGCGCGCGAGCAGCTGCGCGAGCGTGTCCGAGTCGAGGAGCGGGACGTCGCCGTTCACGACGAGGACGTCGCCATCGAAACCACCGGGGAGCGCCTCGACGGCCTGCTCGACCGCTCGCCCCGTGCCGGGAACATCGTCCTGGTCGACCACGAGGCTCTCCGGGAGCTCGCGCGACACGACGTCGGCGATGCGGTCGCGTTCGTGCCGTACGACCGTCACGACGTGCTCGGCGCCGAGCGCTCGAGCCGTGGCGAGGACGTGCCCGAGGATCGGGACGCCCGCGAGGGTGTGCAGCAGCTTCGGCGTCGCCGACTTCATGCGCGTCCCTTGCCCGGCGGCGAGGATGACGACGGCGAGGGCTGAGTCACGGGGGGTCTGTTCGCTCACGCTCCGCCTCCAGGATTCGAACCTGGTCCTAACAGCTCCAAAGGCTGTCGTGCTGCCGTTACACCAAGGCGGACCGTGCGGCGGCCGAACCGACGCACCGCTCCAGTCTGCCAGATCGGGAGCACCCATCCGGTGGTCGCTCGCGCGGTGCCGCCCGTCGGGTGGACCGCGATAATGGGTCCATGGCGGAGCAGAGCGACGAGGTCGACCGGATCGTCGAGGCGTGGGAGCGCGAGCGACCGGATCTCAACTTCTCCCCCCTCCAGGTGCTGTCGCGCGTGTCCCGCTTGACGCGCCACCTCGACCGGGCACGTCGACAGGCGTTCGCGCGGTCCAAGCTCGAGTCGTGGGAGTTCGACGTGCTCGCCGCGCTCCGTCGGGCCGGTGAGCCCTACATGCTCAGTCCGAAGCAATTGCTCCAGCAGACCCTCGTCTCGAGCGGCACCATGACGAATCGTATCGACAGGCTCGTCGCCGCCGGACTCGTCGAGCGCCGGACCGATCCACACGACGGACGCGGCATCCTCGTCGTGATGACGCCGACGGGGCTGACGCGAGTCGACGCCGCGATCACGCGTCTCGTCGACGCCGAGGCCGAGCTGCTCGCGAGCCTCACGGCGTCCGACCGGGCGCGCCTCGCCGGCCTCCTCCGGAAGCTCAGCGTGGACTTCGATCAGGTCGGCGAGAACGCCCAGCTCTCCTGAGCGGCGACCGGGACGACGACCGGAACGCCGGCTCGGCTCAGCGGCGCAGCACCTTCCGGGCGAGCCCGTTGCCGAGGAACTGCACGACCTGCACGAGGATGATGACGATCGCGAGCGACGTCCACGTGACGGCCGGTTCGAACTGCCGGAAACCGTACTGGATGGCGAACGCACCGAGTCCGCCTCCGTTGATGACACCGGCGACGGCGGACATGTCCACGATGGCCACGAAGACGAACGTGTAGCCGAGGATGAGCGGGCCGAGCGCCTCGGGGATCACGATCGTGAGGATCGTGCGCAGCGGGCCGGCACCGGCGGCGCGGGCCGCCTCGATGACACCAGGAGACACCGTGAGCAGATTCTGTTCCACGATGCGGCTGATGCCGAAGGTCGACGCGAGAGAGATTGTGAAGATCGCCGCCTCGGTCCCGATGCCGGTTCCGAT
This sequence comes from Labedella phragmitis, assembly GCF_004078635.1. GTDB lineage: Bacteria > Actinomycetota > Actinomycetes > Actinomycetales > Microbacteriaceae > Labedella > Labedella phragmitis. Next base: position 110,096 of record NZ_RZNB01000005.1, on the reverse strand, counting down.
CACGAGGCGCGCGAGCGGCTGGAACGCCGTCAGGAAGATGATGAACGGGATCGGCCGGAAGATGTTGACGATGACGTTGAGCACGCCGAACACGACACGGTTCGCGAAGAGGTTGCCCGCTCGCGTCACGTAGAGGGCGAGCCCGACGATGAGCCCGCCGATGCCGCCGAACAGCAGGCTCGCGAAGACGAGCCAGAGGGTCTCGAAGGCCGCTTCGGCGAACAGCGGAGCGAGGTCGATGACGGCGTCCATCACACCACCTCCACGATCTCGACGCGCTCGCGCAATCGGTCGATGACGGCGTCGATGCGCTCGTCGGCACCCGTGAGTTCGAGCGTCAGGTTGCCGAACGCCCGCCCCTGGATCTCGTTGACCCCGCCGTAGACGAGCTCGAAGCCGATGCCCTCGCGACCGAACTCGAGGAAGACGTCCGACTGGCTCGCTCCCCCGTCGCGGAAGGTCACCGTGACGAATCGCCCGGAATGCCGGGCGCGCAGTGCCTCGAGATCGATGTCCGACGGGACACCCTTCACGACGGTCGAGACGAAGCGCTGCGATGCTGGCGACTGCGGCCTCGAGAACACGTCGAAGACGTCACCGCTCTCGACGACGCGGCCCTTCTCCATGACCGCCACCTTCGTCGCAAGCGACTGCACGACGTCCATCTCGTGCGTGATGACGATGATCGTGACCCCGAGCTCCCGATTGACGGTGCGGAGCAGGCCGAGGACCTCATGGGTCGTCTCGGGGTCGAGCGCGCTCGTCGCCTCGTCGGCGAGCAGGATGCGTGGGGACGTCGCGAGAGCGCGCGCGATGCCGACGCGCTGCTTCTGTCCTCCCGAGAGCTGGTCGGGGTAGTTGGACGCCTTGTCCGCGAGGCCGACGAAGTCGAGCAGCTCGTCGACGCGCGCCCGGATCTCCGCCTTGGGACGCCCCGCGACCTGCAGCGGGTACGCGATGTTGCCGCGCACGGTCCGCGACGAGAAGAGGTTGAACTGCTGGAAGATCATGCCGATGCCGAGCCGCAGCTTCCGCAGCTCGCGCTCCGAGAGCGTCGTGATGTCGGTGCCGTCGACGATGATGCTGCCGGAGGTCGTCGACTCGAGGGCGTTCACGAGCCGCACGAGCGTGCTCTTGCCCGCGCCGGAGTACCCGATGATGCCGTAGACGTCGCCCTCCTCGATGTCGAGGTCGACGCCGTCGATCGCGCGGACGGGCTCGCCTCCCCGTGTCGAGGCCGGATACACCTTGGTCACGTCTCGGATCTGGACGAGAGGCACGAGTGCTCCTTCTGTGTGGGTCTCGGTGACGTGCGAATGCGGCGACCGGGTCGCGGTCGCCGCATTACGCGGGTGGTTCGTCGGGACGCGTCAGCTCGCCTCGGCGATGTCCGCCTGGACGTCCTCGAGCGACGACTGGAGGTCTTCGACCGGGGTCTTCAGGATCACGGCGGTGTCGCCCGAGTTCTCGACGACGCCGTCCGTCACGGACTTCGTGTCCTGGTAGATCTCCACGAGCTGCGCGTAGGTCTCATTGTCGACGTCGTCGGAGCGCGCCGCGAAGATGTTGACGTAGGGCAGGGCGTTGGGGTCGTTGGGGTCGTCCTCCGCGATGACGTCGTCGGGCGAGAGTCCCGCCTTCGTGGCGAAGTCGTTGTTGATGATCGCACCGGCGACGTCGGGAAGCGAGGTCGCCGTGAGGTCGGCGGCGAGCGGCGTCACCGTGACGCGCGAGTCGGCGGCGACGATCTCGTCGGGCGTCGAGAAGATGCTGCCGCCGCCCTCGAGCTCGATGAGCCCGGCCGACTGCAGCACGAGGAGCGCGCGGGCCTGGTTGCTCTCGTCGTTCGGGATCGCGATCTCGGCGCCGTCGGGGATGTCCTCGACCGAGTCGTACTGCGTCGAGTAGAGCGGGAGCGGGTAGATCGCGGTGGAGCCGATCGGCTGGAGGTCCTCACCGGCCTCCTCGTTGTACTGCGCGAGGTAGACGATGTGCTGGAACTGGTTGATGTCGATCTCGCCGGCCGACAGCGCGGGGTTCGGCTGCGTGTACTCGGCGAAGTCGACGAGCTCGACCGTGATGCCCTCGTCCGCCGCGGCGTCGACGTAGGTCTCCCAATACGGGTCGCTCGCGCCGACGACGCCGATCTTCACGGGGTTCGACTCCGTGCCCTTGTCCTCGGCGCTTCCGGCACCCGAGCCCGCTCCGCACCCGGCGAGCAGTCCGACGACCGCGATCCCCGAGACGGCTGCGGCGATCTTCCTGGTGAGCTTCAAGGCGTTCGGCATGTGGTTCCTCCGTGCTGGTGCGGGTGCTGGTGCTGGATGCTGTGATCCGGGGGGGGCGCACTGCTGCAGCGCCACCGTCATCCAGGGTAGGCACGGCTCGGGGACCGTCCCGACAGACACGTAACACAGCGGAACATGACGCGCCGGCGGAACCCGTCGGGTCGGCGGAGCAACACCGTTCTAGCCCAACTGCTCCTGAAGGTCGAGCCAACGCAGTTCGAGGCCGTCGATCTCCTCGTCGATCTCCTGGAGACGGCGTTGCAGGACGCCGAGGTTCTCGTAGTCGCTCTGGTCGGACTCGGCGAGCTGCATGTGCAGTGCCGCCTTCTCGCTCTCGAGCTTCGCGATGCGGCGCTCGGCGGCCGAGAGCTCCTTTTCGGCCGCGCGCCGCTCGGATCCGCTCAGCCCGGACGCGGTCGGCGCGGCAGCGGCGGACGCCGTCGACGCGGCGAACGACGACTCGTGGAGCGTCCCCGAGCGCGCGTCGTCCTCGAGGGCACGCAAGCGCACGTACTCGTCGACACCGCCGGGCAGGTGCCGCAGCTTCCCCCCGATCACCGCGTACTGCTGATCCGTCACGCGCTCGACGAGGTAGCGGTCGTGGGAAACGACGAGGAGCGTGCCGGGCCACTCGTCGAGAAGATCCTCGATCGCCGCGAGCATGTCGGTGTCCATGTCGTTCGTCGGCTCGTCGAGGATGAGCACGTTGGGCTCCGAGAGCAGGACGAGCAGGAGCTGGAGGCGTCGCCGCTGGCCGCCCGAGAGCTCCCCGATCGCCGTCGACAGTTGCGCGCTCGAGAACCCGAGCCGTTCGAGCAGTTGACCGGGTGAGAGGTCCTTCCCGCCGATCGAGTACGCCGTGCGCAAGCGACCCACGACGTCCCGCACGCGTTCGTGCTCGAGGCCTTCAAGCTCCTCGAGGCGCTGCGACAGCGTCGCGACGTTGACGGTCTTCCCGCGCTTCACGCGGCCCGTCGAGGGCTCCAGGGTGCCGGAGACGAGGGAGAGGAGAGTCGACTTGCCCGCGCCGTTCGCGCCGAGGATCCCCGTGCGCTCGCCCGGGGCGATCCTCCACGTGATGCCGTCGAGGACACGTTTTCCGCCGAACTCGACGCTGATGTCCTCGAGGTCCACGACGTCGCGGCCGAGGCGGGCCGTCGCGAGCCGCGAGAGCGCGATGCTGTTGCGAGCGGGCGGCTCGTCCGCGATGAGTTCGGTCGCGGCGTCGATCCGGAACTTCGGCTTCGACGTGCGCGCGGGCGGGCCGCGCCGCAGCCAGGCGAGCTCCTTGCGCATGAGGTTCTGCCGACGGGACTCGGACGCCGCCGCCATCCGGTCACGCTCCACGCGCTGGAGGACGTACGCGGCATAGCCGCCCTCGAACGCCTCGACGATCCCGTCGTGCACCTCCCACGTCGTGGTGGAGACCTCGTCGAGGAACCACCGGTCGTGGGTCACGACCACGAGACCGCCGGACGAGGCGCTCCAGCGGGACCGGACGTGCTGCGCGAGCCACGCGATGCCCTCGACGTCGAGGTGGTTGGTCGGCTCGTCGAGCATGACGACGTCCCAGTCGCCGACGAGGAGCGCGGCGAGCGCGACGCGGCGCTGCTGGCCGCCGGAGAGGGTCGAGAGTTCCGCGTCCCAGGCGATGTCGGAGACGAGACCCGCGATGACGTCACGGACCCGTGCGTCACCCGCCCACTCGTGCTCGGCCCGGTCGCCGACGATCGCCGCCGACACCGTGAGCGAGGGATCGAGGACGTCGCCCTGGTCGAGCATGCCGATCGTGACGCCCCGACGCGACGTCACGCGGCCGTCGTCGGGCTGCAGCCGTCCGGCGAGGAGCGAGAGGAGGGTCGACTTGCCGTCGCCGTTGCGCCCGACGACGCCGATACGGTCGCCCTCGGAGACACCGACGGTGACGCCGTCGAAGACCACGCGGGTCGGGTACTCGAGGCGGAGCCGTTCAGCCCCGAGAAGATGTGCCACCCTTCGAGACTACCCGCGCTTCGCCGACCTCGACGCCGCCGGATCTCCCGCTCGGTTCCGCCGCGGGTCGACCGTCGAGCAGCGGGGCCGTCAGTCGGAGACGACGCGAGCGCCACCGACCGGACCGGTCACGCGAGCCGCCCGCAGACCCGACGCGCTCAGTGCCACCTGGAGGTCGATCGCCGACTCGACGTCGGAGGCGAGCAACGCGACGGTCGGTCCCGATCCGGACACGATGCCGGCAAGGGCTCCGCTCGTCTCCCCGAGTTCGAGCACGTCCGCGAGCTCCGGACGCAAGCGCAGGGCCGGCGCCTGCAGGTCGTTCGACAGGCAGTCGGCGAGCATCTCGGGGTCGCCCGCGCGCAAGGCGTGCAGGACGTGGGGATCCACCGACGGGGCCGTCGAGGCGGGTCGGATGTCCGCGGCGTACCGCTCACGGTGCGCGTCGAGGGCCGTGTAGACGGCGGGCGTCGACATCCCCTCATCCGAGAAGGCGACCACCCAGTGGAAGGAGCCGCGGGCGAGCGCCGGGGACAGCCGGTCGCCCCGATCCGTCCCGATCGCGGTGCCTCCCATGAGCGCGAACGGCACGTCGGCCCCGAGCCGCGCGGCGAGCTTCAGGAGCTGCTCCTTCGGGAGTCCGGTGCCCCACAGCGCGTCGCACGCGACGAGGGTCGCCGCGGCGTCCGCGGAACCACCGCCCATGCCTCCGGCGATGGGCACGTTCTTCTCGATGTCGAGATGCACGCCTCCGCGATGTCCCGTGCGGCGCGCGAGGGCTCGGGCGGCTCGGATCGCGAGGTTCGACCCGTCGGTGGGCAGGGACGAGACGTCGACCGAGCCCGAGAACTCGACGGAGAAGCCGTCAGCGTCGTGGGCCACGACGTCCTCGTAGAGGGACACGGCCTGGTAGGCGGTCGCGACGTCGTGGTAGCCGTCGTCACGCACCTCACCCACCCGGAGGAAGACGTTGATCTTCCCCGGTGCACGCACCCGTACGGGCTGACGCGCGGCAGTGGCTCCCATGCCTCCAACCTAGACCAGCGGGAAAGCGCTCCACTTCCCCTCTCCGGTAGTCGCGTCGGGCCGACGGTCAGACCGCGAGGAGTTCGCGACCGATCGCGATGAATCGATCGACCTCGAGCTCCTCGCCGCGCGCGGTCGCGGCGACTCCCGCGGCCTCGAGCGCGGCGATCGCGCGTGACGAATCACCGAAGAGGGGGGCGAGCGATTGACGCAACATCTTCCGTCGTTGCCCGAACGCGTTGTCGACGACGTCGAAGGTCGCCCGACGCAGGCTCTCGTCACCGGGCTGCTCGTCGGCGCGCTCGAACGCGACGAGCACCGAGTCGACGTTCGGCACCGGCCAGAAGACCTGCCGGCCGACATTCCCGGCCGTGCGGAACCGGCCGTACCAGGCCGCCTTGACGCTCGGTGACCCGTAGATCTTCGATCCCGGCAGGGCCGCGAGCCGGTGTCCGACCTCCGCCTGCACCATGACGACGCCCGAGCGCAGCGAAGGGAAGCGCTCGAGGAAGTGCAGCAGCACGGGTACGGACACGTTGTACGGCAGGTTCGCGACGAGGCGGACGGGGTCGCCGGGGAGCTCGGCGATCCGGAGGGCGTCCTCGTGCACGACGGTGAGGTCGGCGTCGGGAGCCAGCAGCCCGACCGTCTTCGGGAGCTGTTCCGCGAGCCGACCGTCGATCTCGACGGCGACGACCGCGGCTTCGGCGGCGAGCAGCCCGAGCGTGAGCGACCCGAGCCCCGGACCGATCTCGACGACGGTCTCCCCCGCTCGAACGCCCGCGACCGACACGATCCGACGCACGGTGTTGGCGTCGATCACGAAGTTCTGCCCGAGCTTCTTCGTCGGCTGCAGGTCGAGCACCTCGGCGAGGTCGCGGATCTCCGCGGGCCCGAGCAAGCGCACGTCAGGCATCGAGGCCGTCGTCCCACGAGCCGTACACGCGCTCCGTGTTCGCGGTGATGTCGGCGGCGAGTTCGTCCTCGTGGACGCCGAGCGTCGCGGCCATCGAGCGGAGCGTGTACGGGATGAGGTACGGCGCGTTCGGGCGGCCGCGGAACGGCGTCGGCGTGAGGTAGGGCGCGTCCGTCTCGACGAGCACGAGCTCGCGCGGCGCCACCGCGAGAGCGGCTCGCAGACCCGCGGCGTTCGAGAAGCTCACGGTGCCGGCGAACGAGAGGTACCAGCCGTTCTCGGCGCAGATGCGCGCGAGGTCCTCGTCGCCCGAGAAGCAGTGGAAGACCGTCTTCTCGGGGGCGCCGACGCGCAGGAGGGTCTCGACGACGGCGTCGTGGGCGTCGCGATCGTGGATCTGGAGCGCGGTCCCCGAGCGCTTCGCGATGTCGATGTGCGCTTCGAAGGCTGCGAACTGCGCGTCCCGCCCGTCCTCGCCGGTGCGGAAGAAGTCGAGCCCCGTCTCGCCGACGCCGCGGACCCGGGGCCTCGACGCGAGTGCGGCGATCGTCTCGATCGCCGCGTCGAGCTCGCCGGCGGCCGCGAGCTCCGGAGCATCGTTCGGGTGGATCGCGACGGCCGCGAGCACGCGGGGGTCGACCGCGGCGAGCTCGGCGCTCCAGATCGACGTCGCGACGTCGGTGCCCACCTGGACGACGCCACGGACTCCCGCCGCGACGGCCCGCGCGAGTTGCGTCGAGAGGTCGAGCGGGTCGTCGCCGTCGGCGACTTCGAGGTGGGTGTGGTTGTCGTAGACGGGCACCGCGAGCGGCACCGGCTCGTCCGGCCAACTCCGATCACGCCGTCCCTGGTCGGAACGGGACCTCACGTGCGATGCGTCCGCCATGGCGTTCAGGACGTCGCGAGCTCGATGCGCGGGAAGAGCGGCTCGAGCGGTGCGACCGTCGCGCCCGCCGGCAGCTGACCCCACCGGCCGGCATCACGGATCGGCTGGTCGCGCAACGCGCCGAGCGCCGCCTCGGCGCCGATCGCGCTCCACAGCACGGGCGTGGTCGTCGTGAGCACGGGCGAGAGCAGCACGGCGAGTGCGCGGAGCCCCTCCGTGGCCGTGTAGAGCACCGTCGCGAGCCGGTCGCGCTGTGTCTCGTCCTTCGCCAGCACCCACGGCGCCTGCTCCGTGATGTAGCCGTTGAGGGCGTCGACGATCGTCCAGACCGAACCGATCGCCTCGTGGAGCGCGAGGCGGTCGATAGCCGCATCGGCGTTCGCCGTCGCTTCGGCGACGATGCGCTGGATCTCGTCCTCGGCGGCCGTCGACTCGCCCGGAGCGGGGAGCACGCCGTCGACGTACCGGCCGACCATGGCGATGACCCGTGACGCGAGATTGCCGAAGCCGTTCGCGAGCTCGGCGTGGTAGCGCGCGTGCAGGTCCTCCCAGCTGAAGGAGCCGTCCTGCCCGAACGCGATCGCGCGGAGGAAGTAGTAGCGGAACGCGTCGGACCCGAACGTGTCGGTGATCTCGCGGGGAGCGATGCCCGTGAGCTTCGACTTCGACATCTTCTCGCCGCCGACGAGCAGCCAGCCGTGCGCGAAGACCTGCTTCGGGACCTCGAGGCCCGCGGCCATGAGCATCGCGGGCCAGATGACCGAGTGGAACCGCAGGATGTCCTTCCCGACCACGTGGGTCGCGGGCCAGCGGCGCGCGAACTGCTCGGGATCATCGGAGAGGCCGACCGCCGTCGCGTAGTTGAGGAGCGCGTCGAACCACACGTACACGACGTGGCTCTCGTCCCATGGCACCTTCACGCCCCAGTCGAAGCTCGAGCGCGAGATCGAGAGGTCGTTGAGTCCCTGCTTCACGAACTGGACGATCTCGTTGCGCGCCGAGTCGGGCTGGACGAAGTCGGGCTGCTCCTCGTAGAGCGCGAGCAGACGGTCGGCGAAGGCGCTCATGCGGAAGAAGTAGTTGCGTTCGCGGAGCAGCTCGACGGGCTTCGAGTGGATGGCGCACACGAGCTGACCCTCGTACTCGCCCGTTCCGTCGAGGAGTTCGCTCGACTGCTTGTACTCCTCACAACCGACGCAGTAGTAGCCCTCGTACTCGCCGGCGTAGATGTGGCCGTCGTCGTAGAGCTTCTGCAGGAAGACCTGGACGTTGTGCTCGTGGTGCGGGTCGGTGGTCCTGATGAAGTCGTCGTTCGCGACGTCGATCGTCTCGAGAAGCGGCTTCCACGCCTCGGCGACGAGGCGGTCCGCCCACTCCTTCGGCGTAACGCCGTTCGCGACGGCCGTGCGCATGATCTTCTCGCCGTGCTCGTCCGTGCCCGTGAGGGACCACGTGTCGTCACCGGCCTGGCGGTGCCAGCGGCTGAGCACGTCGGTCGCCGCCTCCGTGTACGCGTGCCCGATGTGCGGGGCGTCGTTCACGTAGAAGATCGGCGTCGTGATGTAGAAGGAACGGCCTGAAGACATGGAGTCAATCCTAGGACGCGGCGGGGCCTCGGGGCGCCGTGTGACGGGAGGGCCGCAGGGCCTTCCGGAGCACGGTCAGGACGGCCGTCGGGCCTCCAAGGCGGCCTGGTAGAGCTCCCGTCGACCGAGTCCCGTCGCCTCGGCGACCTCCGCCGACGCCTCCTTGAGACGGGCACCGGCACCGACGAGCGCGAGGACCTGCTCGGTTCCCGACGCGAGGGAGAGCGTCGCGGGCGCCGCCCCCTCGACGACGAGGCAGATCTCCCCCTTCACCCCATCGGCCGCCCACGAGGCGAGCTCGGCGAGACCTCCGCGGCGGACCTCCTCGAAGTGCTTCGTGAGCTCGCGGCAGACCGCCGCCCTCCGGTCCGCGCCGAAGACCTCCGCGGCGGCGGCGAGACTCTCGGCGAGGCGCTGTGGCGACTCAAAGAACACCATCGTGCGCGGCTCGCCCGCGAGGGCCGTGAACGTCGAGCGCCGCTCCCCGGGCTTCCGCGGGAGGAAGCCCTCGAAGCTGAAGCGGTCGGTCGGCAGCCCGGAGACGGCGAGCGCCGCGATGACGGCGCTCGGTCCGGGGATGACCGTCACGCGGATACCGGCGGCCACGGCGGCCTCCACGAGGTGGTACCCGGGATCCGACACGGTCGGCATCCCCGCGTCGCTCAGGACGAGGACGTCGGTGTCGCGCGCGAGCTCGACGAGGTCGGCGCTCCGCTCGCGCTCGTTGTGGTCGTGCAGGGCGATGAGTCGCGGGCGCTCCTCGATCCCGAGGGCCGAGAGGAGCCGCATCGTCGTGCGGGTGTCCTCGGCGGCCACGACGGGAGCGGAGCGGAGCGCCTCCACGAGTCGGGGCGACGCGTCGCCGAGGTTGCCGATGGGGGTCGCTCCGAGCACGATCATGCCCCCAGTCTGACAGCCGCTCGACGGCCCGGGACCGGCCGAGCACCTAGCATGGTCAGCGTGACGGCAACCGGCCAGGACGGCGAGCGCGCGAGTGCGAGTTTCGACGACGTCCTCCTCGATGGACCCGACGAGGGAGTCGAGCACCGGGAGCCTCCCTCCTCCCCCGGACGACCGGCACTGTCGACTCGCGTCGAGTCCTGGTGGAGCGCCCTCGCCGGTTCCCCCGGGTACCGGCGGCTGTGGTGGTGGGCCGGCCCGGCGGTCGTGACGCTCGTCGCCGCCGTGCTGCGGCTCTGGAATCTCGGCCACCCCCACGCCCTCGTGTTCGACGAGACCTACTACGTCAAGGACGCGTGGACGCTCTGGAACACGGGAGCCGAGCGCTCCTGGCCGGAAGCAGCGGACGACGCGTTCGCGGGCGGTGACGTGAACGCGTGGCTCGACAGCCCGAGCTACGTCGTGCACCCGCCGCTCGGCAAGTGGATCATCGGCCTCGGCATGGCGCTCATGGGCCAGGGCGCCGACAGCGCCGGATGGCGGATCGCGACCGCCGTCATCGGCACTCTCGCCGTGCTCCTTCTCACCCTCATCGCGCGTCGGCTCTTCTCGTCCACCCTGCTGGCCGTCGTCGCGGGCGGACTCTTCGCGATCGACGGTCACGCGATCGTCATGTCGCGCGTCGCGCTGCTCGACACGATGGTGATGTTCTTCGCCCTCCTCGGCGTCGGTGCGGTACTGCTCGACCGGGAGTGGTCCCGGCGGCGGTTCGACGACTGGGTCGTGCGGAGCGGAAGCGATCCGCGGCACTCGTGGGGACCCGTGCTCTGGAACCGACCGTGGGTGCTCGCGGCCGGGTTGGCGTTCGGGCTCGCGACGAGCGTCAAGTGGTCGGGTCTGTATTTCCTGGCGGTCTTCGGCGTCTACCTCGTGGTCGTCGATGCGCTCGCGCGGCGCCGAGCGGGCATCCCGTTCTTCTGGAGCGCGGCGATCCTCCGCCAGGGTCCCGCGACGTTCGTCCTGCTCGTCCCCGTCGCGTTCCTCGTCTACCTCGCGAGCTGGACGGGGTGGCTCCTCGGCGACGACGGCTACGACCGTACGTGGGCGGACCAGCCCGGCAACGCGTGGACGGGGCCGTTCGCTTTCGTGCCGACGGCGCTCCAGAGCCTCTGGCACTACCACCAGTCCATGTATGCGTTCCACGTCGGGCTGATCTCGCCACACCCCTACCAGGCGTCGCCGTACGGGTGGCTGCTCCTCGTCCGGCCGACGTCGATGTGGTACTCAGCGACGCCCGGTGGAGCCGAGGCGATCACCTCGATCGCGAACCCCGTCATCTGGTGGGCGTCGATCGCCGCTCTGCTGTTCCTCGTGTACCGCATGCTCGTGCGTCCGGACTGGCGGATCGGCCTCGTGCTCACCGGGGTCGTCGCGGGGTACGTCCCGTGGCTCCTCTACCCCGACCGCACCGTCTTCCAGTTCTACACGATCACCTTCGAGCCCTACCTCCTCCTCGGCCTGACCTACGCGATCGCCGCGATCGCCGGACGTCGGGGCGACGATCCGGGGAGGCGGACGGCCGGCATGATCGCCGTGGGCGTCTTCCTCGTTGTCGCCGTGCTCCTGAGCGCGTTCTGGTACCCGTTGTGGACGGCGACGTGGTCGACCGACGTCTTCATCCGCCTGCACTACTGGCTGCCCGGGTGGATCTAGAGCAGCTTGTACACGGCGCCGACGTAGCCGTCGGGTCGCGACAGGTCGATCGCGACGACGTGGAGCCCTCCGCGGTCGACGTCGACGCGAGGACACCGGGCTTCCCCCGGCCGCTCGGCGCCTGCGTGCCGTGCTCGACGACGAGCCCCGTCGCGACGAGGTCCCCGACGAGGTCGGATATCGTGACGCCGCGTCGAGCCGACGGGAGCGTTCAGATCATGGCGGGGGCGAGTGTCGACGCCTCGAACGCCGCCCTGATCGCTGCGACGGGTGTCGACGCCGTCCACGCCTCCGCCAAGCGCATCGAATCGGGAGCGTCGGCCCCCGCGCTCTCGCTCGGGTCGGACGCCCGCGCCGGCGGCCCCGATCACGAGACGACGGGCGAGGACGCCTCCATCGCCATCCGGGACGCGCTGCCCTGCTGACCCGGTCGGCCGCCACGGAGGCGGACGGGATCCGACCACGGGTCGGGGAGCGCTCGCGCCGCAAGCCCCGATGAGCACCCCGCCGAACACGTAGTCTGGACGGCGATGTCTGACGAATTGAGCGACCCGGATCGCCGCACCCGGTGGAGGGCTTTCGCCGCGTGCGTCGCCGTCGCCTCCCTGACCATCCTCGACCTGTCGAAGGTCAACGTCGGCCTCCCGTCGATCGAGGAGGCGCTCGGCGCCGGACCGACCGACCTGCAGCTCATCGTCGCGGGGTACGCTCTCGCCTTCGGACTCGTGCTCGTGCCGGCCGGTCGCTACGGCGACCTGCACTCCCGCAAGCGCATGTTCCTCATCGGCCTCGCCGCGTTCGCCGCGGCGAGCCTCGCGTGCGCGATCGCTCCGACGAGCACGGTGCTCATCATCGCCCGCATCCTCCAGGGAGCGGCGGCCGGTCTCCTCATGCCGCAGGTGCTGGGGCTCATCCAGCAGCTCTTCGTCGGTCCCGAGCGCGGGCGGGCGTTCGGCCTCTTCGGGGCGATCATCGGGCTCTCGACGGCATTCGGCCCGACCCTCGGCGGCCTGCTCATCGCGATCGGCGGACCCGAGAGCGGGTGGACGCTCCTCTTCTGGATGAACGTGCCGCTCGCGCTCATCCTGCTTCCGGTCGCGGCGAAACTCCTCCCCCGCACCCAGCCGAAGGCCGCAGGGACGGCTTCGCTCGACCCCGTCGGCATCGTGCTGCTCGGCCTCGCCGTGCTCGGCCTCATGCTGCCGTTCGTGCTGACGACGGGCGGGCCGGACGACGATCCCGCGCGCTGGTGGCTGCTCGTCGCCTTCGCCGTCTTCGGCGGTCTCTTCGCATTGTGGGAGGGACGCTACGCACGCCGGGGACAGACGCCCGTCGTCGACTTCTCTCTCTTCCGCATCGCGGGTTACCGCAACGCGATCCTCATCGGGACGAGCTACTTCGCGGCGATGCCGGCGACGTTCCTGACCCTCACGCTCTTCGTGCAGCAGGGACTCGGTCTCGCTCCCGTCTTCGCCGGAATGATCACGATCCCGTTCGCCCTCGCGTCCGCCGTGAGCTCCTGGTGGAGCGGTCGGCACGTCGAGCGGTACGGCCGATCGCTCGTGATCGCGGGGCTCGTGCTCGTCGTCATCGGCTTCTCCGCCAACTCGGTCCTCGCCGCGATCCTCCCGCCCGACGTCGCACCTTTCGCCATGAGCGCCGCCATGCTCATCGCGGGTATCGGAGGCGGAGCGGTCATCTCCCCCAACCAGACCCTCATGCTCGCCGACGTGCCCGTCTCCTCGGGCGGCGTGGCGGGCTCGATCGGCCAGCTCGGCCAGCGCATCGGCACGGCCGTCGGCCTCGCCGCCGCGACAGCGACGTTCTACGCCACGGTGTACTCCGAGACGGGAGAGGTCTCCGACCTCGCCGTCTATCACGACGCCTACCGCAACGCGACCATCGTCACGATCGCGTTCGTCGCCGCCGCCCTCGTCTTCGCCCTGCTCGACATGCGGTCCCGTCGCGTGCGCGCCGACGCGACCTGAACGGTGGGCGGCGGCGCTGATGCCGTGTGAACAGACGCCCGGTGAGCGAGGTCAGTGCGCGTCGGAGACGAGCTTGAGTCCGACGACGCACGCGACGATGCCGAGGATGAGCACGATCTTGACGAGGCTCGCGGGTTCGTCGCCCGTGATCATCGCGTAGGTCACCGTGATGGTCGCGCCGATGCCGACCCACACGGCGTAGGCCGTGCCGACGGGCAGCTCGCGTAGCGCCCAGGCGAGACCGCCCATGCTGAGCACGAGCCCGACGCCGAACACGATCGACGGGACGAGCTTCGAGAAACCCTCCGACTTGCCGAGGGCCGTGGCCCACACGGCCTCGAGGACTCCGGACAGGATGAGGACGATCCACGACATGACGATGCTCCTTCGAAGCGTCAGTCTTGTCGCTGCCCGGGTACTGCGCCCTCGTCCGGAGCCGCGGTCGAGCGGCTGAAGATAGTGTGACACGGCACCCTGGTCGACGCCTGCGCACGATGTGACCTCGCGTTACGGCGGCCGGTTCCGGGGCCGGGGGTCCGCACTAGCGTTGGACGCATGGCAGATCGCGAGTACGGCTTCCGCACGAGGGCAATCCACGCCGGCAACATCCCGGACGCCGTCACGGGCTCACGGGCCCTGCCGATCTACCAGTCGACGGCCTTCGTGTTCGACGACACGGCCGACGCCGCCGCGCGCTTCGCGCTGCAGAAGTACGGCAACATCTACTCCCGCCTCGCGAACCCGACCGTCGCGAGCTTCGAGGAGCGCGTCGCGAGCCTCGAAGGCGGCCTCGGTGCCGTGGCGACGGCGACGGGACTCGCCGCGCAGTACATCACCTTCGCGAGCCTCGTCGGAGCCGGCGACCACATCGTCGCCTCCGCCAACCTCTACGGCGGCTCCATCACCCAGCTCGACGTGACCCTCCGCCGGTTCGGCGTCGAGACGACCTTCGTACGCAGCTCCGAGCCGGCCGACTACGCGGCGGCCATCACCGAGCGCACGAAGCTCGTCTTCGCCGAGACGGTCGCGAACCCCTCGGGGGAGATCGCCGACATCGAGGGCCTCGCCGACGTGGCGCACGCTCACGGCATTCCCCTCATCATCGACTCGACGATCGCGACGCCCTTCCTCAATCGGCCGATCGAATGGGGGGCCGACGTCGTCACCCACTCCGCCACGAAGTTCCTCGGCGGTCACGGCACGACGCTCGGCGGCGTCGTCGTCGAGTCCGGTCGCTTCGAATGGGACTCCCCGAAGTTCCCGCTCTTCACCGAGCCCGTGCCGTCGTACGGCGGACTCCAGTGGTCCGGCAACTTCGGCGAATACGCCTTCCTCACGCGGCTGCGGGCGGAGCAGTTGCGCGACATCGGGCCGTCGCTCTCGGCGCAGTCCGCCGCGACGCTCGCCCAGGGCATCGAGACGCTGCCCTTCCGGATGCGCGCCCACGTCGAGAACGCGCGCATCGTCGCCGAGTGGCTCGCGGACGACCCCCGCGTCGACGGCGTGTTCTGGGCGGGGCTGCCGGGACACCCGCACCACGATCGGGCGAACAAGTACCTGCCGCTCGGACCGGGTTCCGTCTTCAGCTTCGTCGTGAAGGGCGGTCGAGCGGTCGGCCAGAAGCTCATCGAGTCGGTCAACCTCGCGAGCCACCTCGCAAACATCGGCGACGCCAAGACGCTCATCATCCACCCGGCCTCCACGACGCACGCCCAGCTCTCCGAGCAGCAGCTCGTCGACGCGGGCGTCCTGCCCGGAGTCGTACGCTTGAGCGTGGGGATCGAAGACCCCGAGGACATCATCGACGATCTCGATCAGGCGCTCGCCGCCGCTGTGGAGGTGTGACCATGACCGACCTCGTCGAGACGCGACTGCAGAACGGCCTCACGTGCGAGCTGCCCGCGAGCTCGCCGCTCGCGAAGCTCCTGAAGACCCAGCGCACGTGGTCGGGTCCCGACGCGAAGCAGCGCCTCCGGATCCTCCGCGACGCGAAGTCCGTCGCGATCGTCGGCGCGTCCCCGAATCCCACGCGATCGAGCTACTTCGTCGGCACCTATCTACTGCAGTCCTCGGACTACCGCGTCTACTTCGTCAATCCCAATGCCGACGAGATCCTCGGTCAGAAGGCCTACCCGGACCTGGCCTCGCTTCCCGAGGTCCCCGACATCGTCGACGTGTTCCGGAAGCCGTCCGACATTCCCGCGGTCGTCGACGACGTCGTCGCGATCGGCGCCCAGACGATCTGGGTCCAGCTCGGCATCTGGAACGAGGAGGCCGCTCACGACGCGGAGGCGAAGGGCCTCACCGTTGTCATGGACCGCTGCATCAAGGTCGAGCACGCCCGCTTCCACGGCGGCCTGCACCTGCTCGGCTTCGACACGGGCCAGATCTCGGCGAAGAAGCAGTTGCGCTAGTCTCCAGCACGCTCCCGTCCACGACGAAGGGTCGACGATGACCGTCGCGTTCTCCGCGGTACTCGAACTCGCCGGGAAGACAGCGACGGGTATCGAGGTGCCGCCGCGCGTCCTGGAATCGCTCGGGGGCGGCAAGCGTCCCGCCGTGACGGTCTCCCTCGGCGGGTATACCTACCGGAGCACGATCGGCGTCATGGGCGGCCGTTTCCTCATCCCGGTGTCCGCAGAGCACCGAGAGGCCGCCGGGATGACGACCGGTGACGAGGTGCAGGTGGCGCTCGACCTCGACACGGCGCCGCGCACCGTCGCGGTGCCGGACGACCTCGCGACCGCGCTCGATGCGGCCGGTGTCCGGGCCGCCTTCGACGCGCTCTCGCCGAGTGCACGTAAGGCGCACGTCACCTCGGTCGCGGGGACCACCGTCGCCGAGACGCGAGCACGCCGCGTCGCGAAGGTGGTCTCGGGACTCGGCGGCTGAACGACACCGCGTCAGGACCGAGCCGGGACGTCACCCTCCCGCTCGTCAGACCGCGGTCAGCACCGTTCGAAGACGTAGCCCGGCTCCCCCGCCGGGACGAGGTCGCGATCGCGCAGCACCGTCGACCTCGGCGTCGCCGGGTCGGCGCACACGTCGGCGAACGTCCCCCGCAGGTCGTCGTCGTACTCGATGTCGACGACGGCGTCACCGTACACGTCCGTGTACGACGCACACTCGGCGAACCGATGGCACTCCTCGGCGACGGCGAAATCGAAGCCCACCTCGTCGTGAGCCTCCGGCGAGAGTTCCGCGGCGTTCTTCTGGCCGATCGCGAGACCGCGGTCGTGCGCCCGCTCGACGTAGAGCGCGGCGAGCGCGAAGTTGTCCGCGACGGTGAGCTGGTCGGCGGAACGTGTGAAGCTGTCGAGGTTGTCGATCTCGACGGCATCGAAGCCCGCATCCGCACAGCCGTCGATGATGGGACCGATCACGCCCATGATCGCGAGTCGGTCGGCCGGCGTCGACGTGTCGAGGACGAACTCGTCCGGCCAGTTCGGGTCGACGAGCGGCACGCCGTCCACGTGGACGACGAGTTCCGGGCGATCGGCGAGCCACTCGTCGGCGCCCGGCTGAGACTGGAAGCCGTTGACGTAGCAGATCGACCACAGGCCGTCTGCGGGAGCCTCCGTGCTGTCCCGAGCGACGATGTCGACGCCCTCGGCCGGCGGGTAGGACCCGCCGAGCTGATAGTCGACACCCGCACCGACGGGGAACGCGCTCGCTTCCGCGGTGACATCGGGAGCGTGGGTCGCCCCGAGGTCGTCGACGGGGTCCGTCGTGGTCCCGCACGCCGCGAGCCCCGTCGCGAGCAGGGCCGCGAGAGCGACCGAGGTGAACACCGCTCGCCTCATCGACGACCCGATCGTCCGTTGCGGGACCCTCTCCCCCGGCCCGTCGTCGAGCGGGATCCGGCGCCGCGCACACGTCCGCCCGCCGCGCCCGCCGCGTTCTTGCGCTTGTCCGCCGTTCGCTTCTCCGCTGCCCGCTTCTCTTCCGCCCGCTTCTCGGCCGATCGCTTCTCCTCGCCGGCCTGATCGGTGCGTCCGCGCGAGCTGTTCTCGCCCCGGCCGCGCACGACACCGACGAAGTCCTCGAGGTCGTCGACGAGCGCAGCGTCGGCGCCGTCGACGGGACGCGGCCACGCGAGGGCGATGCGCGACGGAGCCGCACCGACGAGCGGGCGCCATTCGAGCCCCTTGCCGCCCGCGAGACGAGCGACGGACTGCGGCAGGACGAGGAGCCCGACCCCGGCTCTCACGACCTCGATCGTGTCGAGGAGGGAATCGTCTGTCGGGTGCACGAGCTCGTCGGCGATGTCGCCGGCCGAGAGTTCCTCCGCCGCCGCGACGTCGTGGTCGGCGGAGGCGAGTACGACCGTCATCTCCTCGTAGAGCGGGATGACGTGGAGGAGATCGTCATCGATCGCCTCGTCGAGCGGGAGGCGCACGAAAGCCATGTCGGCGCGACCGTCGAGGAGCGGCGCGAGCTGCGCGCCCTGCTCCGTCGGCACGAGCTCGAGAGGGTCCCTCGGGTGACGACCGTTCCAGATCCGCTGCCACTTGCCCGGGAGAACACCGCGGACGAACGCCACCGTGAGCGAGCCGTTCTCGCTCGCGTGTGTGCCGTTCATCGCCATGGTCGCCTCCTCATCGAGCCTACAAGCCGCTCGTCCCCGCTCCGACCCGCGAGCGCGCGCGATGACGACGCTGTCGCTCAGAGTGCCGCCGCCACCTCGTGCGGCTCCGTGAGCGGCAGCCGGCAGACGAAGTCGCGGCAGATGTAGGCCGCCGAGCGGTCCCCACGAGCGGTGCGTGCGGCGAAGAGCTCGGCCCCGTCGTCCGCGAGCCGCCGGGCCGTGGACTCCGATACGGAGACGGCGATACTCGCCGCCGTCGTGGTCGAGACGACGTCCGTGAGCGCGTCGCGCGACCGATCGAGTCCGTCGGGCCGCACCACGACCAGTTGCACGAGATCCGAGGCGAGTCGATGCGCGAGCGCGAGACTCGTGCCGAACGACACGGGAGAGGAGATGGCGAGCGGGGCGACGGCCACGACCGCCCCCTCCGCCGCCTCGCGGTAGCGCCGCTCCCCCGTGAGGACGAAGAGGTCGAACGCGGCCGCTGCACACGCGCTGCGGCCCGACGGGTAGGCGCCCTCCGACGGGTCGCCGGCGAGAGCGAGTCCTCGAGCGACGAGCACGGGATCCCCGCCACCGGGCTCGTGGAACCCGCCATCGGAGTCGAGCACGGCGTCGAGGATGCGTCGCCCTGCGGCCACGAGATCGGCCCGCTCGGCGGCGAGGCCGACCGCGACCAGTCCGGAGGCGAACATGCCGTGATCTTCGAGCGTCGCGACGGCGTCAGAGGAGCGGCCGTCGAGCGTCGCGCGGACGAGGGAGCCATCCGCGCGGACGTGATCAGCGACGAGCGCGTCGCTCGCCGCGAGCGCCGCGTCGACCCACGCCGCGTAACCGAAGGCGACGCCGGCACGCGCGAGTGCGGCGATCGCGAGGCCGTTCCACCCCGTGAGGACCTTGCGGTCGAGCGCCGGTGGTTCCTCGGCCCGGCGCTCCGCCGCCGTCAGGGCGTAGTAGCCGCCCTCCGAGCGCTCGCCCCTGACGGTGCTCTCGGAATCCTGCGCGCTCGCGAAACCGCTCCCGGGGATGCGCATCGTCTCGGTGAGGAACCGGGCGGCGCCTGCTGCAGCCTCCGCGGCCCACGCCCGTGAGCGATCGTGTCGCCAGACGAGCGTGTAGGCGTCGAGGAGCAGGGCGTTGTCGTAGAGCATGCGCTCGTAGTGCGGGACCGACCAGTCGACCTCCGTCGCGTACCGGAAGAAGCCGCCCTCCACGGGGTCGCGGAGGTCGGAGCGCGCCATCGCCTCGAGGGTCCGGGCGGCGACATCGTCTCCGCCCGCCTCGAGGAGGAAGAGCAGCGCCGGTGCGACGGGGAATTTCGGAGCACCGCCGAAACCACCGTTGGCGCGGTCCTCGGCCGAGCGCATGAGGTCGATCGCGCGGTCGAGCTGTTCGCGATCGGGGAGCGCAGACGACGCGTCGCGCACGGGCATGCTCGCCCGCACCGCGTTCGCGACGGCCGCTCCGGTCGCCACGGCCTGATCGCGCCGGTTCGTCCAGGCGTCCACGACGGCGGCGACGACCCGACGGAACGACGGGTGGCCCTGAACGTCCATCGGCGGGAAGTAGGTGCCCGCGAAGAAGACCTCGCCGTCAGGCGTCGTGAAGACCGACAGCGGCCAGCCGAGATTCCTCGTGAAGGCGCTCGCGCTCGCGAGGAAGGCGGCGTCGACGCCCGGGTGCTCTTCCCGGTCGACCTTGATGCTCACGACCGAGTCGCCGAGGAGCTCCGCGATCTCCGGATCCGAGAAGCTCTCCCGGGCCATCACGTGGCACCAGTGACACGTCGCGTAGCCGATGGAGATGAACACGGGTACGTCGCGCCGACGGGCCTCGGCGAACGCCTCCTCGCCCCACGGCCACCAATCGACGGGGTTGTCCGCGTGGGCGCGCAGGTAGGGACTGACGGCGTCCGCGAGCCGGGAGGCCATCGTCAGGCCGCCCCGCCGCTCACCGGCGCCCTCACGGGCATGCTCGCGTCGACCGGCACGAGAGCCGTCTCCCCGGCCCGGACCGGCGTCGCGAAGCGGTTGCCCGGAGGCGGCAGCGGACACACGTACTCGTCGCTGAAGGCGCACGGAGGGAGGTAGGCGCGGTTGAAGTCGACGCGCACGCTTCCATCGGGAGCGGGCGCCGGCATCCCGAGGAACCGGAAGCGATAGCTCTCCGTCCCGCTGGTGCCGTCGGCGATTACGGCGCGGAGCCCGCGCGGACCCCCGGTGACCGTGAGCTCGAGCGGCTCGTCGCCGACGGTCAGCGAGACCGTGCCGGCGAACCGCTCCTCCGCGACGTAGCCGTCGATCGCGGTGACCGACATCGTCGCCGCGTCGTCGGCCGGCGTGAACCGACCGTCCACCACCCAGCGCTCGTCGGGAGGGAAGTGGCCGATGTCCGCCGTACTCCGGCGGACGGGCGCCTCGGGATCGAGGACCCGCAGCGCGAGCGAGCCGTCGCGGTCGAAGAAGCGCAGACGCCGCTCACCCCACACGAGATCCGTTCCCGGGGTCAGCCGTGCCTCGTCGCCCGTGACGACGCCGGCGGGCTCACCGTCGCGGAGGACGGTGAGCCCGTCGAGCTCGGATCCCCGCCCGACGACCGTGTCGATGTCCGCCGACCACTCGCCCGGGATCCCGGGCAGTCGCTGCGGAGTCGTCGTGAGCCAGTGCGTGGCCGTGAGGGCGGCGATGCCGAGCGGCGAGAGCGTCGCACGGAGCCGGGCGCGATGCCACGCGTTCCAGCTCTGCCCGAACGCGTCATCGGCCTGCTCGTCGTCGTCCCATGCCGTCGCAGTGGCGCCAGGGCTCGAGTCGGTCATCTCGGGGATCCGATCTTCGGTGTCGTCGGTCAGCGCAGGACGTCGGTCAGTTGACCTCGTCGGGGTGTGCGCTCACCCGGCCGCCGCGCTCGAGAGCAGAGATCGCCTCGACCTCGTCGGTCGTCAGTTCGAAGCCGAACAGGTCGAGGTTCTCGCGGATGCGCTCGGCCGAGTTGGACTTCGGGAAGACGATGTTGCCGATCTGGAGGTGCCACTTGAGCACGGCCTGCGCCGGGGTGACGCCGTGGGCACGAGCGGCGGCCGCGACGGGCTCCTCGTCGAAGAGGGGGTACTTGCCCTGACCGAGCGGACCCCACGCCTCGATGTGGATGCCGTGCTCACGGCTGAACTCGGTCACGTCGCGTTGCTGGTAGGCGGGGTGCAGCTCGATCTGGTTGACCGCCGGAACGGTGCCACCCTCGCCGATGATGCGCTCGAGGTGCGGCACGAGGAAGTTGGAGACGCCGATCGAGCGGCTCTTGCCGTCGGCTGCGATCTGCTCGAGTGCGTGCCAGGACTCGACGTAGCGGTCCTTCTTCGGGGTCGGCCAGTGGATGAGGTAGAGATCGACGAAGTCGAGCCCGAGCTTCTCGAGGCTGCGGTCGATCGCGGCGAAGGCGGAGTCGGTGCCCTGGTCGTCGTTCCAGAGCTTCGTCGTGATGAAGAGCTCGTCGCGCGGGATGCCGCTCGCGGCGATGGCACGGCCGACGCCCTCCTCGTTGCCGTAGATGGCGGCGGTGTCGATGTGGCGGTAGCCGGCCTCGAGCGCGTCGGTGACGATGCGCTCCGTCTCGGCCGGGTCCACCTTGAAGACGCCGAAGCCGAGCTGCGGGATGGAGTGGCCGGAGTTGAGGTCAAGAGTGGGAACTGTCATGTCCCCTACGGTACTGACCGCGCGCGCCTCTCATCACCGGGTTGCGTCCTGGCGATCGGCGTCTCAACGGAACCGGCGCCCCTCGTCGCGCCGGAACAGGACGAGAGCGACGACGAGCAGCACGACGCTCCACGACGCGATGCCGACCGGCGCCCACCACTCCAGGTCACCGCCCTGCACCGCCCAGACGACGAGCTCGCGGGCCTCACGAGTCGGCAGGAACCTCGAGACGCTGTCGAGCCAGTCGGGAAACAGGAGCGGAGGCAGGAACAGCCCGCCGCCGAAGCCGAACGCGAACATGACGACCTGGACGATCGCGATAGCGGCCTTCGAGGGGAACGTCAGCCCGATGACGATTCCGATCAACATCGTCGGGAGGGCGGTGGTCGCGAGCGCGATGAGACCGAGTGCGATGCGGCCGGGCGTCGCCTGTGCTTCCGTGAGCAGAGCCCCGACGAACACGACGGGAAGGATCGCCAGGATCCCGAGGCCTCCCGTCGCGACGACGAGGCCGGCGATACGGACGATGCCGGGGGCCGGCAGGGTCCGCAGATACGGGTCCCACGGCTTCTCACGGCTCTCCGCGAGGCTGATGCCGAAGCCGAACAACCCGTTCGACATGACCGCGAACACCGAGAGGGAGATGACGGCTTGCGTGGCGAACACGGGGTCGGCGGCCACCCCGCGTTGCGGCACGACGAAGAACACGAGCGCGAGCGCCGGGAAGACGAGCGAGCCGATGATCGCGATGGGGACGCGGACCGTCTCCAAGAGGTTGAAGCGGGCGTGGACGCCCGAGAGACGGACGGCGCGACCGATGCGGTTCGCCGACCCGCGGGTCCATGCCGTGGTGCTCACGCCGCCGTCCTTCCGGTGGAGGGGCGCGTCGCGGCTTCTGCCGCGCCGGTGAGGGTGACGAACGCCTCCTCGAGGGTGGCGCCGCGCACGGCGATTCCCCGGAAGGGCAGGTCCGAGCGGATCAGCTCGCGGACGAACACGTCGGAGTCGCGCACCCAGAAGGTCACGTCGTCGCCGTCGCGCTCGTGGCGCACGACGCCGGGCAGTCGCGCGATGCGCTGAGCCTCGCTCGTCGTGATCGAGACGCGCTGGAGGCCTGCACGGCCGATGATCTCGGCGAGGGTCCCGTCCGCGAGGACCCGCCCGGCACCCACCACGACGACGCGCTCCGCGAGAGCCTCGATCTCCTCGAGGTAGTGGCTCGTCACGACGATCGTGGCGCCGCGATCGTGCTGGCGCCTGAGTGCGTCCCACAGTGTGTGTCGAGCCTCGACGTCCAGACCGGTCGTCGGTTCGTCGAGGAGCACGAGCCGCGGGTTCCCCACGAAGGCGAGCGCGACGGCGAGCCGTCGCCTCTGTCCGCCTGAGAGTGCGCCCGTCTGCTTCTTCAGGATCGGTGCCAGTCCGAACTCCTCGACGAGCGAGGTCGTCTCCGTCGTCTGCTCGAAATGTGCGCCGACGAAGTCGATGACCTCGGAAACACGCAGCGTGTCGGGAAGACCCGTCTCCTGCGGCGTGCACCCGAGCCGTTGACGCGCCACAGGGTCGGAGGGTGATCGCCCGAAGAGCTCGACACGGCCGCTCGTGGGGCGTCGACGACCGTCCAGCAGCGACAGGATCGTGGACTTCCCCGCCCCGTTCGGACCGAGCAGGCCGAGGATGCAGCCGGGGGCGATTTCGAGGGTCACGTCGTCGAGCGCGAGGGTGTCGCCGAATCGGCGGGACACGCCGTCGAGCCGTGCGAGGGGGGTTCCGGCGCGGGGCGTCGATGTCGTCATTTCTCTCCCAGAAGGGCTCGTAGGGCGGTCATGTAGTCCTCGAACGCTCGACGGCCGACCGTGCTGAGCGTCACGTCGGTCACGGGAGTGCGCTCGTTGTGGGATTTCCGCACGGACACGTATCCCGCGTCCTCCAACTTCCGGAGGTGCGTCGAGAGATTGCCGGCGGTCATGTCGAGCAGGTTCTGGAGCCGCGGGAACGTCATGCTCGAGCCGTCACTGAGAGCGGCGAGTGTCGACATGATGCGCAAGCGGGCCTGAGCGTGGATCACGGGGTCGAGCTCGTTCACGACGGCCTCACCACCCGACTGCGCTTGACGCGCGATCGGGCGCCCAGGAGGAGCGCCGCGTAGACGAGGAAGGCGCCGCCGCCCGCGAGTGACATGACGAGGTAGCTCGCGGGTGCACCGAAGTAGGGAGCGACGACGCCCACGAGCAGGATCCATGCGCCGACGACGATCATGGAGCGGTCCTGCCAGAGCGCTGCTCCGACGAGATACAGCGTGCCGATGACGATGCAATACGCCGCGGGGTAGAACAGCGCGGCGACGTCCGTCGTCATACCGGCGCGCTGGAGCGCTCCGCCGAGCACGGGTACGGCGGTGCAGGCGGCACCCCACGAGATCCCGTACACCGCACCCTCGAAGCGCTCGCGACCCTTCACTCCCGCTCCCGTTCGCGATCCCACGACGACCGACGTCACGACGCCCACGATCATGAGGACGGCGAACGCGGTGCCGGCGATGTCGCCCGGGATGGGCAGGACGCTCGCCGGCCTTCCGAGCCAGAGTGCGAGGAAGCCGACGAACCAGGCGACGCCCCACGTCGCGACGATGATGAGGGTCGGGGTCTCGAAGAAGTCGGCGACGCGCTGCTGCTGCGCCCGGCTGAGTTCGAGCATCTGGGCCGCGCTCATGGGAGCGTCGTCCGTCGCCATCACGTCGCGGTCGAGGCGGTCGTCTCCCATGTCATCGCTCATACATACTTTGTAGCACAAAGTACTCTTTCATGGCTATCACTTTGTCTCAGTCCGTGGCCTCTGCGCCCGGGGAGCGGACGGCGACGCTCCTCGCCGTCGTACGATGGAGGGCTATGCTTCCCGCGATCGTGTATCCCCCCGAGCTACCCGTCAGCGCCATGCGCGACGAGATCTCCGCGGCGATCCGCGACAATCAGGTCGTCATCGTCGCGGGCGAGACGGGATCGGGTAAGACGACTCAACTGCCGAAGATCTGCCTCGAGCTCGGTCGCGAGAGCATCGGGCACACGCAGCCCCGGCGGATCGCCGCCCGCACGATCGCCGAGCGCATCTCGGACGAGCTCGGCACGGAGTTGGGCGGCCTCGTCGGCTACCAGGTCCGCTTCACCGACACGGTCTCCTCGGAGACCAAGATCAAGCTCATGACGGACGGCATCCTGCTCGCGGAGATGCAACGCGACCGGCTCCTCCACCGCTACGACACGATCATCATCGACGAGGCCCACGAGCGCAGCCTCACGATCGACTTCCTCCTCGGTTACCTCAAGCAACTCCTTCCCCAGCGCCCCGACCTCAAGATCGTCATCACGTCGGCGACAATCGACCCGCAGAGCTTCTCCAAGCACTTCGGGGACGCCCCGATCGTCGAGGTGTCCGGCCGCACCTACCCCGTGGAGGTCCGCTACCGCCCTCTCGTCGCCGAGCAGCCGACGGACGACGAGGAGGACGACGGCGATGCTCCGAGCGACGACCGCAACTACATCGAGGGGATCTCCGACGCGCTCGACGAGCTGGCGAGGGAGAGCTCTGGCGACGTCCTCGTCTTCCTCTCGGGTGAGGCGGAGATCCGCGACGCCGCCGACGCGCTGCGCGCGAAGTACGCGGGCGAACGCGGCGGCGTCACTGAGGTCCTGCCCCTCTACGGCCGGTTGAGTTCGGAGGAGCAGCACCGCGTGTTCCGGCCCTCGACCGTGGCCGGGGTCCGCCGGCGCGTCGTGCTCGCGACGAACGTCGCGGAGACGAGCCTCACCGTGCCCGGCATCCGCTACGTCATCGACGCGGGCACGGCGCGCATCTCCCGGTACAGCACGCGGTCGAAGGTCCAGCGCCTCCCCATCGAGGCCATCTCGCAGGCGTCGGCGCGGCAACGATCCGGCCGAGCGGGGCGCACGAGCGCCGGCATCGCGATCCGGTTGTACTCGGAGGAGGACTTCGAGCGCCGCCCGGAGTACACCGAACCGGAGATCCTTCGCACGGGACTCGCGGCCGTCATCCTCCAGATGGTCTCCCTCGGCCTCGGCGACATCCAGAACTTCCCGTTCCTTCAGCCGCCCGACACGCGCGGGGTGCGCGACGGGCTCGACCTCCTCGCCGAACTCGGCGCGCTGAAGGACCCTCGGAGCGCGGAACCGAGCCTCACGAGGACCGGGCACGACCTCGCACGGCTGCCGATCGACCCGCGCTTCGCCCGCATGATCGTCGAATCGCGGCGCTGGAACACGACGCGCGAGGTGCTCGCGATCGTCGCGGCCCTCACGATCCAGGACCCGCGTGAGCGACCGATGGAGCAGCGGGGGCGGGCAGACGAGCTCCACGGCCGCTTCTCCGACCCGACGAGCGACTTCCTGACCCTCCTCAACCTCTGGAACTACCTCGAGGAGAAGCAGCGCGAACTCTCGTCGAGCGCCTTCCGCCGGTTGTGCCGCGCCGAGTTCCTCAACTACCTCCGGGTCCGCGAGTGGCAGGACGTCTACCGCCAATTGAAGCGGCTCGCGAAGCCTCTCCGCCTCACGGTCGGAGAACCCGCCGTGAACCCGGACGGCATCCACCGTTCCCTCCTCTCCGGTCTGCTCTCCCACATCGGCGTCAAGGACCAGGCGGCCGCCGCAGCGTCGAAACCGTCGGGCGGCCGCGACCGGAAGACTCCGGGGCCGCCGAAGAAGGGCGACTACGTCGGCGCGCGCGGCATGCGATTCGTGATCTTCCCCGGTTCCGCCCTGGCGAAGAAGCAGCCGAACGCGGTCATGAGCGCGGAACTCGTCGAGACGTCGCGGCTCTTCGCACGCAACAACGCCTCGATCGACCCCGCGTGGGCCGAGCAGGTCGCGGGAGACCTCTGCAAGCGCAGCTTCTCGGAGCCGCACTGGGAGAAGAAGCAGGGAGCGGTCGTCGCGTTCGAGAAGGTCACCCTCTACGGCGTGCCGATCGTGCCGCGCCGGCGCGTCCAGTACAAGCGCATCGACCCGGAGCTGAGTCGCGAACTGTTCATCCGGCACGCCCTCGTCGAGGGCGAGTGGGATTCGCCCCAGCCGTTCGACCGGGCGAACAAGGCGCTGCGCCGCGAGCTCGAGCAGCTCGAGGAGCGCACCCGGCGCCGCGACATCCTGGTCGACGACGAGGCGGTCTTCGACTTCTACGACGCGCGTATCCCCTCGGACGTCGCGACGACGCGCGACTTCGAGGGCTGGTGGCGGCAAACGCGGGCGAAGAACCCCGACCTCCTCACCATGACGCGCGCCGACCTCCTGCCGGAGGAAGAGGCCGCGGAGGTCGACGAATCGCTCTTCCCTCCGACGTGGCGTCAGGGCGACCAGAAGCTCCGATTGCGCTACCGCTTCGACCCGGGTTCGGAGGACGACGGCGTGACCGTGCAGGTCCCACTGGCACTGCTCCCGCGCCTCTCCCCCGCGGGTTTCGACTGGCAGGTGCCCGGGTTCCGGAAGGATCTCGTCACGGCGATGATCAAGTCGCTCCCGAAGTCGATCCGCAGGAACGTCGTCCCGGCTGCCGATTGGGCCGAGAAGCTACTCGCCGACCTGCCCGATCAGCCGGACGCGGCTCCGACGACGAACGCCGACACCCTCGCCGCTCGCCTCGCGATGTCGATCAAACGACTGTCGTACATGGCGATCGAGGCGAGCGACTTCGACGTCGCCAGGGTCCCCGACCACCTGAAGATGAATTTCCGCGTCGTCGACGAGCGCGGGCGCGAAATCGCGAGCGGACGCGACCTCGTCCGGCTGCAGGAGCGCCTCGCATCGAGATCGGCGCAGAGCGTCGCGACCGTCGCGGAGGCGAGCCCGCACGCGATCGAGCGTCGCGGACTGACGACGTGGGATCTCGACGAGCTTCCGCGCTTCATCGACGTGAAGCAAGGCGGTGGGGTCGTGCGCGGCTACCCCACCCTCATCGACGACGGCGATTCCGTGTCCATCAGCATCGTCGCGACCCCCGAGGAGCAGGCACGGACACTACCCGCCGGCGTGCGGCGCCTCCTCCGCCTCGCCGTGCCATCGCCCGCGTCTTACGTGCAGTCGCACCTCACCCAGAACGAGAAGCTCGCGCTCGCGACGAGCCGATACCCGTCCACGAACGCCCTGTTCGACGATTGCCTGCTCGCGTGCATCGACGACGTGCTCTACCGGGTGAGCCCTGACGGGACCGTGTTCCTCCGCGGTCAGTACGAGGCGATCCGCGACCGCGTCTCGGGGGCCGTCATGAACACGATGTTCGACACGGTCTCGCTCGTCGCCCGCATCCTTCAGGCGGCGCGCGGAGCGGACAAGGCCCTCAAGGATGCGACGGGGATGGCCGTCATCGCGCAAGTCGCGGATGCTCGGGCGCAGCTCGAGGCGCTCATCGGCTCCGGCTTCGTGGGGCAGACGGGACTCGCGCGCCTGCAGCATCTCCCCCGGTACATCTCGGGCGTGCGGTTGCGCGCCGAGAAGCTCGCGGACAATCCGCACCGCGATCGCGCGTGGATGAACGAGTTCCAGGCGGCGTTCGACCGCTACACCGCCGCTGGCGGCGCCATCCCGATCGACCCGCACGGTCCGCCGGCGCTCGTCCACGCGCGCTGGATGCTCGAGGAGTACCGCGTGAGCCTCTTCGCGACGCAGCTCGGCACCTCGGAGTCCGTCTCCCTGCAACGCATCACGAAGGTCCTCGCGGGCTGACCTCGCGACCCACCTGCGGGCTCCTGCGTACGCGGCAGACGTCCGCCCGTGATCTTCCGCCCGCAGCTGCCCGTTTCGTGCGCGGACGCGTCACCGGGAGGCGCCGGGAGCGTCTCCCGTCGCGACGGGGCGGTCGGGGTGGTTCGACCAGGCGCTCCAGGATCCCGGGAAGAGGGCCGCATCGATTCCGGCGACGGCGAGCGCCGCGATCGTGTGCGCCGCTGTCACGCCCGAGCCGCAGTAGACCGCGACCTCGTCGCCGTCCGTGATCCCCGCCGTCGCGAAGCGGTCACGCAGTTCCGACGGCGAGCGGAAGCGGCCGTCCTCGGTCAGGTTGTCGGCGGTCGGCGCGCTCACGGCGCCGGGGATATGACCCGCTCGCGGATCGATCGGTTCGACGTCGCCTGCATAGCGCTCGGCGGCTCGAGCGTCGACGAGGACACCACGGTCCGCGATCGCCGCGACGTCGTCGACGCCCACGACCGGCGCACGGCCGTCGACCAGGGTGATCGTTCCGAGCGGAGGCACGACGACTCCCTCCTCCACCGGGAGGCCGGCGTTCCGCCACGCGGAGAACGCCCCGTCGAGGATGCGGACGTCCTGCACTCCGTGGTGTCGCAGGAGCCACCAGGCGCGAGCGGCCGACATGCCTCCGAGGTCGTCGTACACGACGACGGTGTCGCCGTCGTCGAGACCCCACGAGCGCGCGGCCCCCTCGAGGTCGTCGCGCGCGGGCAGCGGGTGCCGCCCGTCCCTCGCATCCCCATGCCCGGCGAGCTGCGACTCGAGGTCGACGTAGACGGCGCCGGGGATGTGGCCGGCAGCGACGTCCTCTCGGCCGTCGGGCCGATCGAGACGCCAGCGCACGTCGAGGATCCGGACCCGCTCGCCTCTCTCCTGGAGAGCGGACAGATCGTCGACCGAGATGAGCACCGTCACGGATCCAGACTAGGCGGACGTATCAGGCCCGTCACAGTCGGTAACCCGCCTTGCCGTCCTGCTCGGAAGCGACGAAGTTGGAATGCGACGGAACGCCGACGCGTTCCCTCCCATGACGGCAAGAAATCGAGGACCCCCGGTGAGCGTTACGAACTCCGCAGCATCCTTCTCCGACGAGTCGACCCCTCGGCTCGGCTTCGAGGGCGTCGGACCCGACGAGTTCAAGGCGATCTTCCGGCACCACGCCGCCGGTGTCTCGCTCATCACCGCGGACAACGGGTCAGGCCCGGCCGCCCTCACCGCGACGTCGGTCTTCTCGGTGAGCGCCGAACCGCCCATCTTCGTGTTCTCCATCTCCTCGTCCTCTTCCGCCGCTCCCGTCATCACGACGACCGAGACGCTCGTCGTCCACATCCTCGATGCCGACCGGCTCGACCTCGCGAAGCTCGGCGCCACGAGCGGTGTCGACCGCTTCGCCGATGCCGCGTCGTGGACACGCCTACCGACGGGTGAGCCGGTGTTCACGGGTGTGAGCACGTGGATCCGTGGCCGCGTCATCAATCGCATGGAAGCCGGCAACTCGACGATCATCGCCGTGCACGCGCTCGAGACGAGCCAGACGGCGACGGACGGTGGCACCCGCGAGCACGGTGCACCGCTCGTCTACCACAACCGCACGTGGCACTCGCTCGGCGAGCACTCCGCTCTCGACTCCTGACGGGATCCGGCTACTCCCGAGATTCCTCCACGACCCGCGTCATGATCCCGGTGACTTCGCATCTCCTCCAGTGAGAGAACGTCCGACGTGGACGTCCGAGGAGCGGGGAACGGCATGGAACGCATTCGCGAGTGGACTCGATTGGTGGTAACGCGCTCGGGATTCCCGCGCGTGAACGGCGCCGTCTACGTCCCCGACCGGATGGCTTCCGCCGCCGAGCGCCGCTACTTCGATTCGCTCATCGGCGCCGGATCGGTGCGCCACGACCCGAAGGTGGCCATGCACTGATCCGGTGCGCGAACCCCGTGCGGGCCTCGGTCGTCTGAGGGGGGACGACCGCGGCCCGCACCACTCGTCGCTTCACCCATCCGGTATCGGCACCGCTCCGAACGACCTCTAACGAGGCGGGGGCGTCCGTCGATGCCGCCGCCTCATCCATACTGCGCGCTCCCGCTGCGCCGGTATGGAAAGAAGCGCGCGAGACACGGGCTCTGGTCCGCCTTCCGGGGGGAAGGCCGATGTCGGGCCCGTGTCTCGGTGCGCCGCACTCGCACTCGCACTTCGCACACGCGCGCGGCCGACGCCCGAACTACAGCGCCCGAACTACGGCGAGAGATCAGCAGCGGGGCTGAGCAGGCCTCGAGCGACCGGCGGATCAGCGACCCGAACCGCCGACCCGCCGGTCCTCCCGTGGATGGTGGGGCGGTCGCCTGCAGAGAGTCACGGGTGCTAGGAGTCGGCCACGACATGGGAAAACCATCCCTTGTGACAATACCCGGATCGTGCTGACGGCGAGGAGACGGTTGACAGCGACGGCGGCCTGCGGCGTCGCCATCCCCGCTCAGTCTCCGCCGACTCCCCGGCGGGCTCGCTCGGCTCCATGATGCGGACGAGCCCCCGACGCGTGATGCGTCGGGGGCTCGTCCGGTCGTCCGCGGATCGGTGTCGGACTAGAAGTCCCAGTCCTCGTCCTCCGTGTTGACGGCCTTGCCGATGACATACGACGAGCCCGACCCCGAGAAGAAGTCGTGGTTCTACGCACGCCCCCGGAACGACGATCTCCGGGTTCGGGATCCGCTAATTTGCGCGGGCGTTCGGTTCCCCACGATTCCTTCTGGTTCGCTGTGGTTCGCTTCAAGTGTGGGCAGAAGGTGGGCAGGCGGCCGACCAAGCGGCTCGTCGTCGAGCCGCAGCGAGCTCACGGGTGCGAGTGTCCGGCAGAGGCGGCCAGGGGGTAGCGAGGCCGACCCCTGCCGGACAACGCCCACCGTACGACGCTGTCGGCCGCCGTGGCTACCCTGGAACGCATGAAAGTCATCGCCCACATCCGCCCCACCGAAGTCCGCGAAATCGAAGCGGAAGGCGACGACTACAACGCGGCGCGAGCTGCAGCGATCGAGCAGATTCCGGAGGGCTCGCAGCTTCTCTCTGTCACCACCGTCAGGTAACGTCTCTGCTGCACGGGCCGGCGCGCTCCCCCAGAGAGGAGCACCCGTGACCGTCGTACCGAAACCCATCCGCATCTCCCGCGTCGAATGGGTGTGCATGCGCAACGACCCCGTCCTGCCGAAGGCGATCATCCGCCTCGTGAAGCTCACACCCCCGAACGGTGGAGACGAAGTCCTGAAGTACCGCGTCGTCGCATGGGCACTCGAGTCTCAGGACCGGAAGCTGCTCGGGTACTTCGACGAACTCCACCTCGCGAATCAGTCCGTCCTCTACGAGGTGCCCGACCCCGACTCGATCGTCAGGGGACAGGATGCGTTTCGGGATGTACAAGGCAGCAGATGGGCCGCGACCGCAACGCGTCGAGATTCCCAGGTGACCGAGCAACTCAGGCGGAACTCGCGCCCAGTCGGGATTTCGCGCCGATGCGCCTCGAAAGCGAGTGTGTCGGTGCCTCGATCCATCGGAAAAAAAGCCATGCGGCTGCCAGGGACACGGCGATGGAGATCGCGGGCACAAGCGGGGGGACCTGCCGGCCGAAGATGAACGTGGTAGCGATGACTATGGGCTCGTGGGTGAGGTAAAGGCTGAACGACACCTTTCCGAGCCACTGAGACACCGGATGCTCGAGCGGCCGCATCGCTGGCGGCCAGAAAGCGGCAACGAAAACGAGCACTGCGCACCCGAAGAAGGCCGGTAGGACCGTCAGCGCTTCTGACCTCACCAAGGGCTCAAGCGTCCAGCGCGCGGTCGTGAGTAGGACACCTACGCCGAGGACCAACACCCATGTGATGTTGTTGATCCTCGCCGCGGCAGTTCTCAGATCCTCAAGGTGAACTGCGGCCAAAGCACCGAACGCAAACATGGCCAGGTAGAAGACGTAGCCCGAATCGATCAGGACGCCACCGATCATCAGCGCCGTGAGGAGACCCAACTTCGCCCAGGCGAACTTCCGCCATTTCACTGCCGCCCACACATACAGGGGCAAGAGGAGCGAGAACAGAACCTCCCACCGAAGGGACCACAGGGGGCTGATAACCCCCGATACACCGAACACCAGAAGTAAGTCACGGGCCACGCCCGTGGGAGTGAGGGTAGCCGGACGATCATCGATCCATGGGCCGAGACCCTCAGCACCGACCCGCGGCACCAGGAGAACAAGCAGGACGCCGAACAACACCGCAGCTACGACCGGCCCGTACAACCGCACGATGCGGCGCGGGTAGTAGCGCATCCAGGCCGACCTATCCCGAAAGCGGAGCGCGGGCATCGTCAGAACGATGCCGCTGAGGACGAAAAAGAGGAACACCGCTTCGTGGCCAGCCCACAATAGATGCGCAGGCGTGTAGCTGAGCACATATTCGACTGGGGAAAGATCGGACGGCGACACCTCGTTGTAGACGACTTCCGCGAACACCGGGATGGTCAGCATCACATGGCTGATGAGAACAATGAGAGCCGCCCACCCCCTCAACCCGTCCAATGAGCGGATGCGGGCTGAGGAGGTGGGCGGCGTCATGCTGCGACAATACTGGAGAGCGGGCGCGTGCTGGTTGGTCCTCTAGTGCGTCTCACGCGTCCCCCGCGCTTTCCCTGCTCTACTTCGTGATGACGGCCGCCGGAATTGGCTCTTTCTGAAGCTCGGCCGACTGGGCGTCGGCGCGGGCTACGCGGGCGAGCGCCATCATGATGCCGAACGACGCCCAGAAGAGCAGGAAAGGTGTCTTCCCGATGATGGAAGAGTTCACGAACGACGCGACACCGAACTGGTAGACGATAAATACGATCAGGGCCAGTGCGAGGAATCGGTGAACTGGCGCCATACGAGGACGTACGTAGAGCGCGGTGACGGCGGCGGTGAGTATCAGCATCATCCACGGGATGAATAGTGCGAGGCCACCTTCGACAGCAACCGCGAGGTGTGCCCCGTCCGTGATCTGAACGGCGGTGGTGCCGACGACGCTCTGGCTGCCAATGCCGACACCCGTCCACGGGTTGTCGCCGAACGAACGCAGAGCGAAGTCAGTGAAGGCGAGCTCTTCGACGACGACCTGGACGCCGTCGCGATGGCAGTCGACGAGGCGCGATCGCGCGCGACAGCTGTGTAGTGACACGCCCGGGACGCTCAAAGTCCTTGCGGCGCCGGGCATAAATGAACGATGCTAGGTGTTGTTCCGATCGTGCGTCGACCGCGAGGATCGCATCCCTTAAATGACAAAGACCCCCGACCGAAGTCGGGGGCCCTTGCTCAATCAGCTGATCGAATTACGCTGCTGCAACAGCTTCGACCAGATAGCGAAATGCGCATTCTCCCTTGCGGTCGATGCACGGCGGGAACGTCGCTCCACGTTCGTGGAAGCTGACGATCCCGTACTGGTCAGCCCAAGTTCCGTCGAACGGAACGCGCTGACCCGTCTTCCAAGACCCGTCGGGCCCCTGAGGGAAGTGCTTCGTCATGGCGGGGTACCTCCTTTCGTCGCCATCAACCCCGATGCGGACGCCGGGGACAACGGGAGGAGGGCCCCCGCGGATACACGCGAGAGCCCTCCAAATAGGGGTGCCGAGGAGCGCGACTTAGGCGTCGCGCGGTATCGGTGTCGATGGACTGTGGGCAATACGTGGGCACGAGCCTCGCTCAGTCCGCGACGCTCACCTTCGGTGCTGCGAATATCCATCTTCACCTCCTCGGCTAAATAGCGGTTCATCAGGGGACTCTAGAAGTCCCAGTCCTCGTCCTCCGTGTTGACGGCCTTGCCGATGACATACGACGAGCCGGACCCGGAGAAGAAGTCGTGGTTCTCGTCCGCGTTCGGCGAGAGCGCCGACAGGATCGCCGGGTTCACGTCGGTGACGGTCTTCGGGAACATCGGCTCGTAGCCGAGGTTCATGAGGGCCTTGTTCGCGTTGTAGTGCAGGAACTTCTTGACGTCCTCGGTGAGACCGACCTCGTCGTACAGGTCCTGCGTGTACTGCACCTCGTTGTCGTAGAGCTCGTACAGGAGGCTGAACGTGTAGTCCTTGATGTCCTGGCGCTCCGACTCCGTGAGCTTCTCGAGCCCCTTCTGGAACTTGTAGCCGATGTAGTACCCGTGAACGGCCTCGTCGCGGATGATGAGGCGGATCATGTCGGCCGTGTTCGTGAGCTTCGCGCGGCTCGACCAGTACATCGGCAGGTAGAAGCCCGAGTAGAAGAGGAACGACTCGAGGAGGGTCGACGCGGCCTTCCGCTTGAGCGGCTCGTCGCCACGGTAGTACTCCATGACGATCGCGGCCTTCTTCTGCAGGTTCGGGTTCTCGACCGACCAGCGGAAGGCGTCATCGATCTCACGCGTCGACGCGAGCGTCGAGAAGATGGACGAGTAGCTCTTCGCGTGCACCGACTCCATGAACGCGATGTTCGTGTAGACGGCCTCCTCGTGCGGGGTGAGCGCGTCGGGGATGAGCGACACGGCTCCGACGGTGCCCTGGATGGTGTCGAGGAGCGTGAGGCCCGTGAACACACGCATCGTCAGCTGCTGCTCGTTCGGCGTGAGCGTGTTCCACGACTGGACGTCGTTCGACAGCGGCACCTTCTCGGGCAGCCAGAAGTTGTTGACGAGGCGGTTCCAGACCTCGACGTCCTTCTCGTCCTCGATCCGGTTCCAGTTGATGGCCTGGACCGAGTCGATGAGCTTGAGCTTCTCAGACACTGGGTGACTTCTTTCGGGGAGTTCGGGGAGGTGCGGTGGTGATACGGGGATGGTCCCTGAGCCTGTCGCCCGTCGACCCTCTGACAGGCTCGGGGCGGTCGGGCTCAGGGACCGGAGGGGTCGAGCCTCTACAGCATGCAGCTGACGCAGCCCTCGACCTCGGTGCCCTCGAGCGCGAGCTGGCGCAGGCGGATGTAGTAGATCGTCTTGATGCCCTTGCGCCATGCGTAGATCTGCGCCTTGTTGATGTCACGCGTCGTCGCGGTGTCCTTGAAGAACAGCGTGAGCGACAGGCCCTGGTCGACGTGCTGCGTCGCCGCGGCGTACGTGTCGATGATCTTCTCCGGGCCGATCTCGTACGCATCGGTGTAGTACTCGAGGTTGTCGTTCGTCATGAACGGCGCCGGGTAGTACACGCGACCGAGCTTGCCTTCCTTGCGGATCTCGATCTTCGACGCGATCGGGTGGATCGACGACGTCGAGTTGTTGATGTACGAGATCGAGCCCGTCGGCGGCACGGCCTGGAGGTTCTGGTTGTAGATGCCGTGCTGCTGGATCGATGCCTTGAGGGCTGCCCAGTCCTGCTGCGTCGGGATGGCGACACCTGCGGAGGCGAAGAGCTCCCGCACGCGCGGCGTCTCGGGCTCCCACACACGCTCGACGTATTTGTCGAAGAAGGCGCCAGACGCGTAGGTCGAGTCCTCGAAGCCCTCGAAGGTCGTGCCGCGCTCGATCGCGATCCGGTTCGACGCCCGCAAGGCGTGGAACAGCACCGTGTAGAAGTAGATGTTGGTGAAGTCGATGCCTTCTTCGCTGCCGTAGTGGATGCGCTCACGAGCGAGGAATCCGTGCAGGTTCATCTGGCCGAGGCCGATGGCGTGCGACTTGTCGTTGCCGTCCTCGATCGAGCGGACCGACGTGATGTGGCTCTGGTCGGACACGGACGTGAGACCACGGATCGCCGTCTCGACCGTGCGGCCGAAATCGGGAGAGTCCATCGTGAGCGCGATGTTGAGCGAGCCGAGGTTGCAGGAGATGTCCTTGCCGATCTCCTTGTACGAGAGGTCCTCGTTGTAGGTCGTCGGAGTGTTGACCTGCAGGATCTCGGAGCAGAGGTTCGACATGTTGATGCGGCCCTTGATGGGGTTCGCACCGTTCACGGTGTCCTCGTACACGATGTACGGGTAGCCCGACTCGAACTGGATCTCGGCGATCGTCTGGAAGAAATCGCGAGCCTTGATCTTGGTCTTCTTGATGCGGGCGTCGTCCACCATCTCCTGGTACCTCTCCGTGATGGAGATGTCGCCGAAGGGCACACCGTAGACGCGCTCGACGTCGTACGGGGAGAAGAGGTACATGTCCTCCCCGTTCTTCGCGAGTTCGAACGTGATGTCGGGGATGACCACACCGAGGGAGAGGGTCTTGATGCGGATCTTCTCGTCGGCGTTCTCGCGCTTGGTGTCGAGGAAGCGCAGGATGTCGGGGTGGTGCGCCGAGAGGTACACGGCGCCGGCGCCCTGACGCGCACCGAGCTGGTTCGCGTAGCTGAACGAGTCCTCGAGCAGCTTCATGACGGGGATGATGCCCGACGACTGGTTCTCGATCTGCTTGATCGGCGCACCCGACTCGCGGATGTTCGACAGCGAGAGGGCGACGCCGCCGCCGCGCTTCGAGAGCTGCAGGGCGGAGTTGATGCCGCGGGCGATCGACTCCATGTTGTCCTCGATGCGGAGGAGGAAGCAGCTCACGAGTTCGCCGCGCTGCGCCTTGCCCGAGTTGAGGAAGGTCGGCGTGGCAGGCTGGAAGCGACCGGAGATGATCTCCTCGACGAGGTTCGTGGCGAGCTGCTGGTCGCCGTCGGCGAGGCCGAGCGCCGTCATGACCACGCGGTCCTCGAAGCGCTCGAGGTAGCGCTTTCCGTCGAACGTCTTGAGCGTGTACGACGTGTAGTACTTGAACGCGCCGAGGAAGGTCTGGAAGCGGAACTTCTTCGAGTAGGCGAGGTCGTTGAGCTGCGAGATGAACTCGAAGGGGTACTTGTCGAGCACGTCCTTCTCGTAGTACTGCTTCTCGACGAGGTAGTCGAGGCGCTCCTTGAGCGTGTGGAAAAACACCGTGTTCTGGTTGACGTGCTGCAGGAAGTACTCGCGCGCCGCCTCACGATCCTTGTCGAACTGGATCTCGCCGTTCGGGCCGTAGAGATTGAGCATCGCGTTGAGGGAGTGGTAATCCATACCCTGAACGGCGGGGATCTCCGTCACTGTCTGTTCCAAAACTGTTCCAATCCGTCATGAACCTGCTCGACGTCGTCGGGGGTCCCGAAGAGTTCGAAGCGATAGAGGTTCGGCACGTGGCACTTGGCCGAGATGATGTCGCCGGCGATGCCGTAGGCCTCGCCGAAGTTGGTGTTCCCCGCCGCGATGACTCCGCGGATGAGGGAACGGTTGTGAGGGTCGTTGAGAAAGCGGATGACCTGCTTGGGCACGGCTCCGCCCTCGGTCCCGCCGCCATAGGTGGGCAGGATGAGCACGTAGGGCTCGTCGACCGTGAGCGCCGGGTCCTTCGCGAAGAGCGGGATGCGCTTCGCCGGAACACCGAGCTTGTCGATGAAGCGTTTGGTGTTGCCGGAGACGCTCGAGAAATAGACGATCCGGGCCGGATCCGCCGAGCGGGCGGAATCCGCCGAGCGGGCGGATGAGGCCGTACTGGCGACCATGCTGCTCGTCTCCACGCAGCGCCTCCCGAACGATTCCCGACGTCGAGTGATGAACGAGGGACCGGATGGTCCCGGGGTGAGGACGCCGCCGTCAGACGGCGCCCTCCCCTGGCAAGCAGCTGAAGCCCCCTGGCAAGCAGCTAAGGGCTGAGCGGTCGCCTAGGCGAGGCGCTGAGCGAGCTCCTCGATCTTGTCGGGACGGAAGCCCGACCAGTGGTCCTCGTCGGCGATGACGACGGGCGCCTGGAGGTACCCGAGCGACTTGACCGCTTCGAGCGCCTTCTCGTCGGCGGAGAGGTCGAAGACCTCGTATTCGATGCCCTTGCTGTCGAGTGCGCGGTACGTGGCCGTGCACTGTACGCAAGAGGGCTTCGTGTAAACGGTGATCGCCATGGTTGGGGACCTTTCTCCTCGAGTGCGGTTCGTTCTAGAAGTTGATGCCGGCGGGTGTTCTGGACGAGCCGTTCCGGAGGTCTACGAGCCGTTCGACAGAACCGTCTCCACCGGCGGACCGGCGTGGACCTCCGGTGTTTCCCACCGGGCTTCCGATACTACATCTAGTGAGCCCGCCGAGTCTGCACCCCAAGGGGTAGTAGTTACACGGATGTAGTTTTCCACGGGGTTATCCACGGGAATCCTGAGTTATCCACCCTTTTCTCCACCGGCCGCGGGTCGTCCCCCGAACGAGGAAAAACGCCGATTCCGCCGGAAATCGTGCTGCCGTCGCCCGCGATCCCTCCACAGATGTCAACGTATTCGGGGCCACCCACATTCCGCCGATCGGCCACGCGACACCGGCGTGTCGCACCCCAATACACTGTTGTCCTGTGTCCAGCTACCGAAACCTCCTCGCGGCCCCCGGGGTCGCCCGGATCATCGGCGCGCAGCTCCTCGCCCGCTTCCCCTTCGGGATGCTCTCCCTCGCGTTCCTCCTCCACATCGAGCAGGTGACGGGGTCGTACGGCGCCGCCGGTCTCGTGCTCGCCGCCACGAGCATCGGCCAGGCCATCGCCGGTCCCCTCACGAGCCGCTGGATGGGCTCATGGGGCATGCGGAAGGTCCTCGTGACGACGCTCGTCGTCTCCGTCATCGTCGTGAGCACGATCGCCCTCGTCGTCATGCCCGTGCCGCTCTACATGGTCCTCGGCTTCCTCGCGGGCATCAGCACCCCGCCGATCCAGCCGGCCGTCCGCACCATCTACCCGAAGATGGTGACGTCGCAACAGCTCACCCCGCTCTTCTCCCTCGACGCGTCGGCCCAGGAGATCATCTGGGTCCTCGGTCCCGTCATCACGACGTTCGTCTCCACCCAGGTCGGCACGGTGTGGGGAATCATGCTCGCCGTCGTCATCATGGTCGCGGGCGGCATCTGGTTCATCGCCTCCCCCGAGGTCGGCCGCGTCCGGATCCCGCGCAGCCGGCGCAAGCTCGGCCAGGTGCTCGCCAAGCCGCCCGTCCTCCTCGCGACGGTCGTGGGATTCCTCCTGATCGGCGCGTGCTCGGCGATCGAGGCCGGCGTCGTCGCGACCTTCGGTCACGACGGCCTCGAGGCCGGCATCGTGCTCGCCGTGTTCTCCATCGGCAGCCTTGCAGGCGGGCTCGCCCTCGGGCACGTCCCGATCGGGCCATGGGCGCTCGCGCGACGCATGTTCGTGGTCTTCGCGGGAGTGGCTCTCGCCGCCGTCTTCCTCAACGCGTGGTGGCTCGCCGCGACCCTCTTCATCGCCGGCATCGGCATCGCACCGGCCCTCGCGGTGCTCTTCGCGATCGTCTCGTCGAGCGTCAAGTTCAGCGACACGGCCGAAGCCTACGGCTGGGTCGGAACGGGACAGCTCATCGGGGCGGCCCTGGGCTCCGCCGCCGCGGGATTCCTCATCGACGAGAGCGGCCCGAGCGGGGCGTTCTGGGCCGCGATCGCGCTCGCTTTCGTCGGCTTCCTCGTCCCCGCCGCCGGCAAGCGGTGGCACCCCGACCTCCGGGGTCGCGATGCGAGCCCCCTCGCGGACACCGAGCCGGTTCCCGTCCAGCCGTCCTGACGTCCGACCACCGCCGGCTCCGAGCGGCTCAACAACAACGACGACGACAGCGGGGCCGCCCGAAGGCGACGCCGCTGCCGACGCGTCCGGTCGTGTCAGCGAACCGCGAGAGCCTCGCGGCGGACGACCGAGAGCGACTCCTGAAGCTCCTTGATCTCGATGAGCATCGTGTCGAGATCGGCCGACTGACGATCCGTCGGGATGAAGAAGCCGTCGTCGATCTGGTGCCTCACGAAGGGCACGTCGACTGTGGCGACCGTGGGCACGAGGCCAAGGCTGTGGAGCACGGGGAGGAGCGCAGCGACCCCGCGGGTCCCGCCCGCCACTCCCCCGTAGCTCACGAACCCGACGGGCTTCCTCGACCACTCGTGGAAGAGGTAGTCGATCGAGTTCTTGAGCGCCGGCGAGTAGGAGTGGTTGTACTCCGGCGAGACGAACACGAAGGCATCGGCTGCGGCGACGCGCCGGCTCCAAGCCAGCGTGTGGCGGTAGGAGTAGCGGCCGAGCTTGGGATCGAGCGGCTCGTTCATGAAGGGAAGCTCGAGCTCCGCGAGGTCGACGAAGTCGATCTCGAAGCCGCCGACCTCGGCGACACGGTCGTGGACCCACAGCGACACGGGGAGTCCCGCGCGACCGGGGCGGACGCTTCCGACGATCACCATGAGCCTCATGGGTTCTCCGGGGGCGCGATCAAGGGAAATGGGCATGCACAAGCCTCCTGATAGGCATCTGTCGTTTCGGGTTCAACAGGTGCGGAGGGTGCGACTCCACAACTGGGACGGTGCGTCGGTGCCCGGGGGAACACCCACTCCGTCGGATCACGTCGCGGCCGCCGTGACGGCTCCCGGCGCGATGGCCACCAGAGATTTCGGGCCTCCGGTGCGGTTACGTGACCATACTCCCGAACAGGGGTCATACGGTAGGGGGCGCGCACGATAATCGAAGAATCTGCTGTCGCATCGTAGGATCGCCGAATGTTCGGTGAACATCGGCCACCGCGGTATTCGTGAGCAATCCGTGACGATACCCGTCGGCGGGCGCTCGTAAGGTGAAGACATGCCCCGGTCGACGCGAACCCCTACCGTCCTGATCGTCTCCGCCGTGACCGCTTTCCTCCTGGCGTCGTGCTCCTCCTCCGGCGGCTCCGCGACGGACGAGTCGGGAGGCGGCCCGGTGCCGGAGCCCGGTCGGGTCCTCCCGGGTGAACCGTTCCCGAACGATTCGGAGCCCGACGTCGGTGCGGGGGGCTCCGACGACGGGACGGATGCCGATCGCGAGGTCGTCGTGACGGCCTGGGTGTCACTCAGTCACGCCGATCCGATCGAGGTCGCGGACGAGATCGAGGAGATCGCCGATGCCGCCGACGGCCGCGTCGATCAGCGCACCGACTCCCCCGCCGGAGCCGCCGATCCCGCCTCCGCCTCCCTCGTGCTGCGCATTCCGACCAACGATCTCGATGGAGTGATGGACGAGATCGCCGAGGCCGCCACGGTCGTGTCGTCCGCTCTCGATCGGCGCGACGTGACGTCGAGCGTCACCGACATCACGGCGAGGATCGGCGCGCTGGAGGCGTCGATCGACCGGTTGCTCGAACTCCTCGACGGGGCGACGTCGACGAGCGACCTCATCTCCATCGAGTCCGAGCTCACGACCCGCCAGGCCGAGCGCGACAGTCTCGTGGCCCAACAGCAGTCGCTCGTCGAGCAGGTCGCGTTCTCGACCGTGTCCGTCGACATCGGTGTTCCCGAGGAGGTCGGCGGCGCCGGCCCCGGCGACTTCTGGGGCGGGCTCGTGCTCGGATTCCGTTCGCTCGGCGCATTCCTCGGCGGCGCCCTCGTCGTCGTGGGAGTGCTCGTCCCCTGGCTCCTCCTCGCGGCCGCCGTCTCCGCGCTCGTGTGGTGGCTGCGCCGGCGGCGTCGA
Organism: Labedella phragmitis; assembly: GCF_004078635.1. Lineage (GTDB taxonomy): Bacteria > Actinomycetota > Actinomycetes > Actinomycetales > Microbacteriaceae > Labedella > Labedella phragmitis. The sequence goes on along the minus strand of NZ_RZNB01000005.1, from coordinate 68,329 downwards.
GGACACGGTCCGCGACCGTCGCCTCGAAGCGGGCGACCCGTCCCCCCGTCGGATCCCGACACGGCGGCCTCGTCCCGCCCGGGGGCGGCAGTCGGATTCGATGCGTCATGGCCAACGGATGCCCAGCAGACGGTCCCGCCGCGACCACCCCTTCCGGCGACGGCACCCGGCGAAGCGGCGTCGTCGCATCAGTCGCCGGCTTCGACTCCCTCCGCCGCCCCCGCCGGCACGGGCGCGTCCAACGCCGCTCCCCCGTTCGGCGAGTCCGCTCCAGCTTCAGCGCCGGCCACGGCCGTCACACCCCAGGCCGAGGCCGATGCCGACGCCGGCATCGGCCTCGGCATCGACGCCGGCATCGACTCCGGGGTCGACGCCTCTGCCCCTCCTGCGACGCAGACGAGCTCGAAGCCACCTCGAGCGAAGACACCCCGAGCCACGACCTCCCGCACGTCGGCCGCGAAACCGCGGACGACGAAGAGCACCGCCTCACGATCGACCGCGTCGAAGGCGACGGCAGCAGAAAATCCCCCCACCCCGAAGGACGAGACATGACCGACCTCCTGAGTGACCACCTGCTCGCACGTATCCACTCGCGCGCCGCGGGCTACGACCGGGACAACGCGTTCTTCGCGGACGATCTCGAGGACCTCGCCGCGGCCGGATACCTGCGGGCCTTCCTCCCCGAGGACCTCGGCGGCCGCGACGCCTCCCTCGCGGACGTCGCGGAGGCGCAGTCGCGACTCTCGGCGGCCGCCCCGGCGACCGCTCTTGCCATCAACATGCACCTCGTCTGGACCGGGGTGGCCCGGCTGCTCCGGCGCCGCGGCGATGCGGCTCTCGCTGAGGTCGAGCGACTCGCCGGTGCCGGCGAGATCCTGGCGTTCGGGATCAGCGAAGCGGGCAACGACCTCGTCCTCTTCGGTTCCGACACCGTCGCGACACCGGACGGCTCGGGCGGCTACACGTTCAGCGGCACGAAGATCTTCACGTCCCTCGCGCCGGCGTGGACGACCCTCGGCGTGACGGGACTCGACTCGACCTCCCCCGACGCCCCGAAGATCGTCTACGGGCTCGTCTCACGCGACGGCGTCACGACGAAGGACGATTGGGACACGCTCGGCATGCGGGCGAGCCAGAGCCGGACGACGGTGCTCGACGGAGCGCACGCTCCAGCCGATCGCGTCCTCCGACGGCTCGATCCCGGCCCGAACGCCGATCCGCTCGTCTTCGGAATCTTCGCCGTCTTCGAGTCCCTCATCGCCTCCGTCTACACGGGCATCGGCGGTCGCGCACTCCAGCTCGCCGTCGAGGCCGTCTCGCGCCGCCGGTCGAAACGGACGGGGGCCCCGCTCTCCGACGACCCGGATCTGCGGTGGCGCATCGCCGAGGCCGCCATCGCTCACGACGCGATCTGGCCTCAGATCGCCGCAGTCACGGCCGACATCGAGAACGGGGTCGACCACGGCTCACAGTGGTTCCGAGCCCTCGTCGGCCTCAAGACCCGGGCGACCGAGACGGCTCGAGCCGTCGTCGATCAAGCCATCCGCACCGCCGGAGGGTCGAGCTACTTCGCCGGGAACGAGCTCAGCCGGCTGTACCGGGACGTCCTCGCCGGAATGTTCCACCCTTCCGACCCGGAGTCGGCACACTCGACCGTCGCGACGGCTTTGCTCGGCCCGATCGGAGGGTCGGGCAGGTCGTCATGAACCGCGGTTGTTGGAGAGCTCGAAGACCTTGAGCAGCTCCTCGACCGCGGCCTCGCGCTCGTCTCCGCCCGCCTCGAACATCGACGTCACGTGCGTGCGGAGATGGTTCTCGACGATGAGCTTGTTGAGGGAGCCGAGGGACTTCTGGATGGCGAGGGACTGCGTGATGATGTCCATGCAGTAGTCCTCGTTCTCCACCATCTTCTCGAGGCCGCGCATCTGGCCTTCGAGGATGCGGATGCGGTGGAGGGAGCGCTTCTTGATGTCTTCGATCACGCGCTCAGGATACCTCCCCGGGGTGTCGCCGGGTCGAGGATGCGCGTCGGTGACGGCGCTAGTTCTTGCGGAGGATGTGCACCGGGATGAAGATCGACAGGCTCACGACGAGGACGCCCGCGATGAAGATGGCACCCTCGAATCCGGGCACGAGGAACGCGAGCGCGAAGAGGTACATTCCGGCGAGGAACAGCAGGATCGAGATCGCGAAAGCCATGGCTCCATCTTAGCCCGACGATGCGCGTCAGACGATGCGCGCACCCGTCGCGTCCCAGAAGGTGAGTTCGGGGCGGCGCTGGGCGAGCTGACGAAGGGCGACGGACCCTTCGGGTGTCGTGGGCGGCCAGGTCCACCACGCGATGTCGGGGACCGCGGAGATGCCTGCCTCGAAGAGCTCGAGCTCGACACCGGTGCCGCGATGCCGGTTCGGCACCTCGACGCTCACGATGCGTCCTTGTCCCTGGACGGTGAGGAACTGCAGGAGCGAGCCCGTCTTGTCGTCGCGAACGATGAACTCGCGACTGCCGGGGAGATCGGCAGGGATCTCGGTGATGTCGAAGCGAGCGGACGCGCCGCTCGAGAAGCTCCGCCAGAGACTGCGACCGAAGAGGGCGAGGAGGATGACGAGCATGAGGGCGATGAAGAAGAACCACATGGTCTGGCCGCCGGGGAGCAGGTCGTACACCGTGTGATCGCCTCCTTCGCGAACTCGTCGGGATGGTGCCTCCGCTCGTCAGCACCAACGACAAGCCTACGTCGGCATCCGGCGGATAGCCTGTGAACACCGCGCCGCCCGGGCCCGGGAATCTCCCGTGCCGATCGACTGTTAGGACATCTGGGACGACGGGAGACCGCCGCTCACCACCGACGGGCCGGCCGGCCACGTCGGTCGACGGACGAAGAGGAGAACCATGGCGACCATCGAACTCACCGAGGAGACCTTCGGGGCCACCGTCGAGGAGAACGGCATCGTTCTCGTCGACTTCTGGGCGGAGTGGTGCGGCCCCTGTCGCCAGTTCGCTCCCACGTTCACCGCCGCATCGGAGAAGCACCCGGGCGTCGTTTTCGGCAAGGTCGACACCGAAACTGAGCAGCGCCTCTCGAGCGCGGCGGGCATCTCGTCGATCCCGACGCTCATGGGGTTCCGCGACGGGATCCTCGTGTTCTCACAGCCCGGAGCCCTGCCCCCGGCAGCGCTCGAGCAGCTCGTGACGGCGATCGAGGACCTCGACATGGACGACGTACGTCGTCGCCTCGCCGAGTCGGAGGAGGCACAGTCGGAGAACGCTTCGGCCGAGTAGGACGACCCCGAGCGGACGGCGACGCCCCCGACCGATCCGGCCGGGGGCGTCGTGGCGTCACGATCAGGCGTGAACGGGGTGCGGCCGCGAGGCGGCCGCTCCCGCGAGGACCGAGTCGACGGAGACGTGCTCGTAGCCGAGTGCGGCGGCCACCCCGGCGTTCGTGACGACGCCGTCGTGCGCGTTGAGACCTCGACGGAGGGCCTCGTCCTCCGCGAGCGCTCGCTGCCAGCCCTTGTCGGCGAGGGCGACGGCATAAGGCAACGTCGCGTTCGTCAGTGCACGCGTCGACGTCTCGGGCACCGCACCGGGCATGTTCGCGACGCAGTAGTAGATGGAATCGTGCACCGGGAAGGTCGGTGCGTCGTGCGTCGTCGGACGGGAGCCCTCGAAGCAACCGCCCTGGTCGATCGCGATGTCGACGAGCACGGCTCCCGGCTTCATGGAGGCGACCATGTCGTCCGTCACGAGCTTCGGAGCCTGAGCACCGGGGATGAGCACCGACCCGACCACGAGGTCGGCGTCCCTGACGAGCTGGGCGATCTCGTAGTGCGAGGACACGGCCGTCCGGATCGTCCCCTGGAAGCGACGTTCGAGCTCACGCAAACGCGGGATCGACAGGTCGACGATCGTGACGTCCGCACCCATCCCGAGAGCGTTCGCGGCGGCGTGCTCCCCCGCGACGCCGCCGCCGATCACGACGACCTTGGCCTTCGGGGTACCCGGTACGCCGCCGAGGAGCGTTCCGCGTCCCCCGGCCGAGCGCATGAGGTGGTACGCACCGACGAGCGCCGACAACCGACCGGCCACCTCGCTCATCGGGGACAGCAGCGGCAGCGAGCGATCGGCGAGCTGCACCGTCTCGTACGCGATGGCCGTCGTGCGCGACGCGAGGATCGCGTCGGTGCACTGCCGCGAGGCCGCGAGGTGGAGGTACGTGAAGAGGACCTGGTCCGCGCGGAGACGCTCGTATTCCGACTCGACGGGCTCCTTCACCTTGAGGAGGAGGTCGGCTGCGCTCCACACGGCGTCGGCGTCGGCGACGATCGTGGCGCCGGCGTCGGCGAAATCGGCGTCGGTGAGTGACGAACCGATGCCGGCGCCCGACTGCACGACCACGTCGTGACCGCGACGCACGAACTCGTGCACCCCCGCCGGGGTCACCGCGACGCGGTTCTCGTTGTTCTTGATCTCCGTCGGCACTCCGACCAGCATGGCGTCCTCCTCGTCCGTCGCACGGCGCGTCGTGCGCGTGCTGTCATTCTGGCGAGTGATTCGTTGCGACGGCATAAACTCAGAACATCACGCTGTCGGTTCGACTATCGACCGAACATCGTGCGGCGAGAGGGCGGTGATCGGACGTGGCACAGAACAATGTTCGCGACCGCGCGGGCGGCGCGATCGACGACGTCGACGCGGCGATCATCGAGCAGCTCCAGCGCGACGCCCGGATCCCCAACAATCAGCTGGCCGAGCGCGTCGGCATCGCGCCGTCCACGTGCATCGCCCGCGTGCGTTCGCTCGTGGACCGCGGTGTCGTCACAGGGTTCGAGGCGCGCGTCGACCCGGCAGCACTCGGGCTCGGGCTGCAGGCCCTCATCAGCGTGAGCGTCCGATCCGGCGCTCGCCACCGCATGGCCGAGTTCAGCGCGGAGATGCGTCGCATGCCCGACGTCCTCCAGCTGTTCTTCCTGGGCGGCTCGGAAGACTTCATCCTCCACATCGCCGCGCGCGACAGCGCACACGTCCGCGACTTCGTCCTCGAACACCTCTCGGCGCACCCGTTCGTCGCCTCGACGCGCACGAGCATGGTGTTCGAACACGTCAGCAGGGCCGTCACGATTCCGTGACGGCCCTGCTGAGGACGAGCTCTCGATCCGCGTCAGGCGGCCGTACGCGCCCGCGGGAGGACCCGCGGGATGCGGCCGGCGGGGACGTCGCCGCCCTCCGGTACCTTCGTGTCGTTCGCCAGTCGTGCGAAGTCTCCGACCGTCGCCCCCGCGCCGATGCGTGAGAAGCTGCCGATCTCGGCGCCGCGGCCGATGACCGCACCCTCGCCGACGTGGACGCCCGCCCCGATGACGGCGTGGTCGAGGACGATCGCGTCGCGATCGATCCAGCTGCCGCCGCTCACGATCGCGCTACGGCCGACGCGGGCACCCGACTCGACATAGGCGGTCGGTTCGACGAGCGTCGAGGGGTCGACGCGAGCGGAGGTCGCGACATTGCCGCGTCCGTTCTCGTGGCGACGGTACCGAGTGACGACTCCGTGCTCGTCTTCGAATTCGATGATGGTCCTACCCATGGCGCACTCCTCTCCCGGTTCAGCGATGTGCATCGGGCGGCGCTGCCCGGCGAGACCTCGGGTCCTGTGCCGTGTGCTGCCTCGACTCCTCGTCTGAGGCTCGATCGACCCGTTCGGACGGTCGTCGCTCGTTCGGCCGTCAATGATCTCAACCGAGGACTCCCCTCCGGTATTCCCGCTCGGTGGTTCCAGCCCAGAGCGATGTCACCCCAGGGCGATGTCACCCCGGAGCGATGCCACCCCGGAGCGATGCCACCCCGGAGCGACGTCACCCCAGAGCGATGTCACCCCAGGGCGATGACGACGACGATCTGCGCGACGGCCGCGACGATCCCGACGCCCGTGAGGATCAACCCGAGGAGGACCAGCACACGGGAACCGTGGGTGCGCTTGTCGAGGTGCGCCCGGAGCGGTCGATCGTGCCGGTAGTGCACCGTGACCCGGTCGAGGTCGCCAACGGTGTGCCGCTCCTCGGGATCGAGGAACCGACGGTAGACCTGGCCGTCGTCGGCGACCCACGCGAGCTGGACATCGCCGTCGATCTCGGCGACGTCGGCCTCGGCCGTGAGCCAGGTCCCCTCCAGAAGGCGGACGACGAGACCGGCCAGCAGGACGATGACTCCCGTGAGCAGCCCCAGCCAGGTGAACAGCTCGGCGATCTCACCGATCCGCGCGAGCATGTCTTCCACCCCCTCACGCTATCGCGAGTCGGGGCGTCGTCCCGACGTCACTCCACGACCTCGAGCCAGACCGTCGTGTCCGCCGGGAGGACGCCCGGCTCCAACGGACCGCTCGCGACGAGCACGCGCCCATCGGGCAGCGCAACCGACGACGCCGTCACGTTCGCGATCACACGTACGCCGGGACGTCGAATCACGAGCACGCCGTCGCTCGACGGCTCCCAGCCGAGGTCGCCGGCACCCAGGCGGTGTTCGCGCCGGAGCGCGAGCAATCGACGGTACAGCGCGAGGGTCGATCCCTCGTCGGCCTCCTGCGCCTCGACGGAGAACTCCCCGAAGTACGCCGGTTGCGGCAACCACGTCGACTCGCTCGACCCGAAACCGAAGGACGGGCCCTCCGCCGTCCACGGCAGGGGGACGCGACAGCCGTCGCGACCGCGGATCGTGCGACCGGAGCGCTCCCACACCGGGTCCTGACGAGCGGCATCCGGCAGGTCGGTCACTTCGGGCAGGCCGAGTTCCTCCCCCTGGTAGAGATAGGCGGAACCCGGCAGGGCGAGCATGAGAGTCGTCGCCGCTCGTGCCCGCCGGAGCCCGAGCGTACGGTCGGGCTGCGGGTCGTCGACGCCCACGCCCGACTCGAGTTCGACGGGACCGTCGTAGCCGTAGCGGCTCGCGTGACGCATGACGTCGTGGTTCGACAGGACCCACGTCGTGGGCGCCCCGACCGCGTCGTTGGCCGCGAGCGACTCGTCGATCGTCCGGCGGAGATCGCCGGCGTCCCACAATTGCTCGAGGTACCGGAAGTTGAACGCCTGATGCATCTCCCCGGGTCGCACGATGCGGGCGGCCCGCTCGGGTGCGAGCCACGCCTCGGCGCAGAGGATCCGCTCACCCTCGTACTCGTCGAGCACCGAGCGCCAGGATGTGAACACCTCGTGGATGCCGTCCTGATCCCACATGGGCGGCATGACCCCGTCGACGGGTTCGACCACTCCCTTCGTGCGGTGGGGCCAGTCGGGCAGGCCGGGAGCCTTGATGATGGCGTCGCACACGTCGACGCGGAATCCGTCGACGCCGCGATCGAGCCAGAAGCGGAGCGTCTGCTCGAAATCGGCGCGAACGGAGGGCTCGTCCCAGTTCCAGTCCGGCTGCGAGGAGTCGAACAGGTGCAGGTACCACTGGCCGGGCCGCCCGTCCGGCTCGACGACGCGCGTCCATGCCGGCCCCTCGAACATCGACGTCCAGTCGTTCGGCGGAGCGACGCCGTCGTCACCGCGCCCGTCGCGGAAGTGGAACCTCGCCCGTTCGGGCGACCCCGGCGCGGCCGCGAGAGCCGCCTGGAAGTCCGCGTGGTCCGAGCTGCAGTGGTTCGGGACGAGGTCGACGATGATGCGGAGACCGAGGTCGTGAGCCGTCCGGATGAGGTCGTCGGCGTCCGAGAGCGTGCCGAACCGCGGGTCGACGTCACGGTAGTCCGCGACGTCGTAACCGCCGTCGCGCTGCGGCGACGGGTAGAACGGCGACAGCCAGACGGCGTCGACTCCGAGCCGGGCCACGTGGTCGAGCCGGGCCGTGATACCCGCGAGGTCGCCCGTCCCGTCACCGTCGGCGTCGGCGAACGAGCGCGGGTACACCTGGTAGATGACGGCGGAGCGCCACCACTCGTCTTTCGCCCCGGAACGGGTGGTCGTGAGGGAATCGGGTCGAGCGGTCATCGTGCCGCTCCCTTCGGGTAGACGTCGGGTCGACGGTCGGCGAGCAGGTCGTTGTGCGGCGAGATGGACTTGTCGCGTGCGAGGTGCAGGAAGACGTCGGCCGTCGCTCGCGCGACCCCCGAGGCCCGGTCGATCGGCCAGCCGAACTGGTCGACGATGACGGTGCCCTCCGTCCAGTGCTGGCCGCGCTCGATCCCGGCGCGATCACAACATGCGATGAAGACGCCGTTCGCCCTCGCCGAGGACTGGGCGTGGATCACTTCGGGCGCCCGCTCCCCCGCCGGGACGTCCGTGAACGGCCAGTTCGTCGGCACGGCGATGAGGTCGGCGCCCGCGAGGGCGACCGATCGTGGCATCTCGGGGAACTCGAGGTCGTAGCAGACCATGACCCCGACACGACCGTGGGCCGTGTCGACGACGGGCGGCGCCGCCGATCCGGGGGTGAACACGAGGGTCTCCCGGTCCCACAGGTGAACCTTGCGGTACACCTCGACGACGCCGGTCGCGGTCACGACGGCCGCGCTGTTGTAGAGCTCGTCACCGTCGGACTGCTCGCAGAACCCGAAGATCGCGACCGCGTCGGTCCCCGTGAGGAGTTCCGCGACACGGGCGAAGAACGGGTCATCGCGCCGGAGGGCGACGGACCGGGCCTCCTCGGCCGACTCGAACACGTAGCCCGACGTCGCGAGCTCCGGCAGGACGACGATGTCGGCGCCGTCGGCGACGTCCCGCGCGATCGTCTCCAGCACGAGGCGCTGGTTGCCCGCGAGGTCCGCGATCGTCGGTGCGAGCTGTTCGCACACGACGCGAGTGGCCGTGGGGATCGGGGATGCCGTCACTTCACCGCTCCTTCCGTGAGTCCGGAGATGAGGCGTCGCTGGAGGATGACGTACGCGATGACGATCGGCGCGGCGACGATGACCGCGGCGGCCGCCGTGACGCTCGGGTCGATCGTCCGGCCCGCGCCGGCGAAGAACGACAGCGCGAGAGGAGCGGTCTGCACGAGCGGGTCCTGCGGGACGAGCACGAGGGCGAGCAGGAACTCGTTCCACGTGAAGAGGAACAGGATCGTCGCGAGCGTGGCGATCGCCGGTCCGGCGACGGGCAGGAGGACGAGCCGGAACGTCTCGAAACGACCAGCGCCGTCGATGCGCGCCGCCTCGAGGAGTTCACCCGGGACGGAGGCGAAGAAGGACCGCATCCAGAACACGCCGAGCGGGACGGACAGGCCGATCTGCGGGAGGATGAGCGCCCACCAGGTGTCGAGCAGTCCCCAATCGGTCATGAGCTGGTAGAGCGGGAGGACGGTGACCTCGTAGGGCAGGACGAGGCCGAGGAGGAGGATCGGCAGCATGAGCCGCCCGCCCGGCACGCGCATCGTCGCAAGGGCGAAGCCCGCGAGGCTCACGACGGCGACCGTGACCACGACGACCGTGATGGAGATGAACGCGCTCGAGAGCAAGGCCGTGCCGAAGCCGCCACGCTCCCACGCGAGCTCGAAGCTCCCGAGACCGATCGACCCGTCGCCGCCGCGCAGGGCCGACAGGACGATCGAGATGAGCGGATAGACCGCGATGATCGCGGCGACGACGAGGAGGGCGTGGGTGAGCGTCGTCTCCGTACGCGAGACCTTCATCGGAGTCCTCCCGATCGGCGGAGCGAACGCGGACGGATCTCGCTGCGCTCGCGCAGCGCGAGCTGCACGAGGCCGACGATCACGAGAATGAGCAGGGTGAGGACGACGGCGAGCGCCGACGCCTGTCCGAGCGCCCGGTTCTGGAACGCGTCCTGGTAGATGTAGACGCTCGGAACGGCGGTCGAGGTACCGGGGCCGCCGCGCGTCGTGTTCCAGATGATGTCGAAGTTTCGCAGCGCGAACGTGATGCAGAGGATGAGAGCGATCGAGATCTGCGGACGGAGCGCCGGCAGGGTGATGGCGCGGAATTCGCGCACCGCCCCGGCCCCGTCCAGCCGGGCCGCCTCGTAGAGAGATCGATCGATGCCGACGATTCCGCCGAGGAACAGCACCATGCAGAGTCCGTACTGGACCCACGTCCCGATGGCGCCGACCGCGGGCAGCGCCGTGTCGAAGTCACCCAGCCAGCTCGTCGCGACCGATCCGAGGCCGACGGCGCGCAAGGTGTCGTTGACCGGGCCGTCGGCCGCGAGCAGGCCGCGCCACGCGACCGCGACGACGACGCTCGAGAGCACTTGCGGGATGAAGAGGGCCGCACGGAAGAACGTCAATCCGTAGATCCGGATACGCGAGAGGGCGCCGGCGAGCACGAGACCGATGAGGACCGGGAGGGCGGCGTAGAAGACGAGGAGCACGAGCGAGTGCAGGAGAGCCTCGCGCAACGACGGGTCGGTGAAGACCGCGACGTAGTTCGCGGCACCGACCGGCGTCGCGAGCGTGAGTCCGTCGTATTCGTAGAAGGACGTCTGCACCGAGATGCAGATCGGGTAGATCACGAAGACGGCGAAGAACAGCAGGGCAGGCGCGACGTAGAGCAGGGAGCTCCAGCTGTACCCGGCGACCGGCGACCGCCGCCGCCGACCCGAGGGGCCGGCGACGACGGCGCGCGTCGCGGAGGTGACGGCCATCAGGCGCCGCCGTGTTCCTTCGACCAGGCGCTCTGCACGGCGTCGACGAAGTCCTCCGCCGTGGTCCGGCCGGCCATGACCTCCTGCAGCCCGCCGCCCATGACGGAGAGCATGTCGGTCGTGGTCCAGTCGTAGTAGCCCACCTGGGTGCCGGCCTCGATCGTGGCGGTGAGCGCGTCGAGGGTCTGCTCCTGCAGGGCGCCCGACGCGGTGACGCCGTCCGTCACGACCGGGAGCCGTCCCTCGTCGAGGATCCACTGAGCGGTCTCCGGCGAGCGGAGCATGTCGAGGAAGGCGATCGAGGCGATGGCCTCGTCGCTCGACGAGCTGATGTGCCACGGCGACGCCGTCGCACCGACTCCACCGGAGGCGAGGGCGCCGAAGCCGAACGCGTCCGCGTCGAGGTAGGCCCCGTTCCAGGAGCCTCCCACGAAGAAGACACCGTCGCCGTCCGCGAAGCGCGCGATCGCGTCCTGGTTGCCGAGGCCGTCGTAGCCCTCGCCGAAGTAGCCGTTCGACGCCCACTCCGCCATGGTCTCGGCCGCCTCGATGTTGCCGTCGGTCGCGAACGTCTGGTCGGGGTCGCCGCCGATCCAGGCCCGGATGTCGGCGGGGTCCTGCGTCGTCGCGGCGATGTCGGAGAAGATGTGCGTCGCGGCGTACTGGTCGGAGTTGCCGAGCATGATCGGCGTCTCACCGGCCGCCGCTGCGATCGGGAGCGCCGCCTCGAGGTCCTCGACGGACTCCGGAGCCTCGAGTCCGAGCTCGGTGAGCTTCGACTCGTTGTAGTAGATGCCCTGGACCTCGCTGATCGGGGACATCCCGTAGAGCGTCCCGTCGCCGAACGTCGAGCCGTCCTCCGTCCAGCGCGAGGGTGCGAGAGTGCTCGCGCCGGCGCCGTCCTCCCAGCCGTACACGCTCGCGACGTCGTCGAGCGGACGGACGAGTCCAGCCTTCACGAGCGCCCCGTCGACCGCGTAGCCGATGTTGCCCTGGAAGAGGTCGGGGGCGTCGGCGCTGTTGGCCGCGTTCACGACCGTCGCGATGAGGTCGTCGAAGCTCTTGTAGGTGACGTCGACCGTCACGTTCGGGTAGGCCTCCTCGTACACCGGGACGAGGAGGTCCATGAGGGGCTCCTCCGCCTGGTCGGCCCAGAGGGTGAGGGTGACGTCGCCGAGGTCGGCGATCTGGTCGGCGGTCACCTCCGCGGTGATCTCGTCCTGCCGGGCGGCGGTCGATCCGGAGCCGGAGCCGGGGGCTGCGCAGCCCACGAGCGCGACGGCGGAGACGCCGAGCAGACCGCCGAGGAGGACGCGTCGAGCGGGGAACGTTCGGGATGTGATTCTCATGATGTCTTTCGCAGGGTCGATGGTGCGATCACTGAGCATAGGTGGCGAGACGCATCGTGGCCGTCGCCTGGTGGGCGGTCATCCCCTCGCTCGCGGAGATGACGTCGACCGCGGCCGCGAGAGCCGGTGTGGCCTCGCGGGCGATGCGCTGGTAGGTGAGGGGCTTGAGGTAGCGCGAGACGGAGAGGCCGGCGCTGTGCTTCGCGCCTCCGGCCGTCGGGAGCGTGTGATTGGTTCCCGCCATGCCCTTGTCCGAGTAGGCCACGGTGCTCCAGTGCCCGAGGAAGAGTGAGCCGTAGTTGGTGAGCGTGTCGTGGTACCACACGTCGTCGGACGTCTGGACCTCGAGGTGCTCCGGCGCGTACTCGTCCATGACGGCGACGGCGTCCTCGCGGGAGCCGACGAGCACGACGGAACCGAAGTCGCGCCACGCCGGACCGCAGATCTCACGCGTCGAGAGGGTCTCGAGCTGGCGGTCGACCGCCTCGATGACGGCCAGGCCGAGGGTCTCGGAGGTCGTCACGAGCGCCGCGGGCGAGTTGGGGCCGTGCTCGGCCTGACCGAGGAGGTCCGCCGCGACGATCTCGGCGTCCGCGGTCTCGTCCGCGATGACGGCGACCTCGGAGGGGCCCGCGAGGAGGTCGATCGCGACGCGACCGAAGAGCTGGCGCTTGGCCTCCGCGACGAAGGCGTTTCCCGCACCGACGACCATGTCGACGGGCTGCTCGCCGAGCAGACCGAAGGCCATGGCGGCGAGCGCTTGCACTCCCCCGAGCGTGTAGAGGTGATCGACGCCCGAGAGGTAGGCGGCGTACGCGACCGCGTCGTTCGGTCGGCCGTCGGGGCCGGGAGGCGTGCAGCCGATGACGGTGGGCACCCCGGCGACCTTGGCGACGCCGACGGTCATGAAGGCGCTCGCCGTGAGGGGGAAGCGACCGGCCGGCAGGTAGGCTCCCACGCGGGCGACGGGGATGTAGCGCTGTCCTGTCACGAGTCCCGGGACGAGCTCGGCCTCGAAGTCGGTGAGGTGCTCGCGCTGAAGACGGGCGAATTGCTTCGTCCGCTCCGAACCGAGCTCGATGGCCTCGCGGAGGGCGGGCTCGAGTCGATCGCCCGACGATGCGAGCCGTTCCGCCGACATCTCGAAGTCGGCGTCCTCGAAGCGGTCGAGTTCGCGGGCGTAACGCCGCACGGCGTCGATCCCGCTGGCCTCGATGTCCGACAGCATCTCCGAGACACGCGCACGGACGGCCGGGTCCGACTGGGCCGGGGGCGCGTCGACCGCGGGCGCCTTGAGGTGGCGGAGGCGATTGTCGTACTCGGAGAGGAAGCGGGGGCTCAATTTCATGATGTTCACCCTGCCAACCGGCTTCCCCCTGGACAATACCGAATTACCGTCGACATCCCATAGGTTTGACCTATGGTCGCCAGCAACCTCACGCTCAATCAATTGCGTGCCTTCCTCGCCGTCGCGGACGTCGGGACGTTCACCGCCGCCGCGAGCGCGCTCGGTATGTCGCAGCCCTCCGTGTCGGAACTCGTCAAGCGGATCGAGCATCTCTACGGGGTGAGGCTCTTCACGCGCGGGCCCCGGAAACTCGCCCTGACCAGCGCGGGCGAGGAGCTGCTCCCCTTCGCGCGTGAGGCGGTCACCGCGGTGGACGGCGCCGACGCCGCCCTCCGCTCGTCCACGTCCCTCCTCGGCGGCGTCGCGACGTTCGGGCTCTTGCGCAACGCGAACTTCTACTTCCTCAGCCAGTTGCTCGAGACCTTCCATGAGCGCTATCCCCGCGTGCGGCTGCGCATCATCGGGCAGAACTCCGTGGAGGTCGCCGACGCCGTGGCGGCGGGCGACCTCGAGGCCGGACTCGTGGTGCTGCCGATCGAGAACGAGGGACTCACGGTCACGCCCCTCATGCGCGACGAGGTCGTCTTCGCCTCCGCCGACCCCGCGAAGACGGCGAAGCCCGTGACGATCGCCGACCTCGGCGCGACGGATCTCGTGCTCTACGACGCCCACTACGGCTGGCGCGACCCGACGAGACGCCAGCTCGCGAGCCGGGCTCAGGTCGAGGGCGTCGACCTCACGCCGACCCTCGAGGTCGAACACGTCGAGTCGGCCCTCAGCATCGTCGCGCGGGGCGGGGGCGACACGATCGTCTCGCGAGCCGTCGCGGCGAGCCGCGTCTTTCCCGAGAACCTCCACACGGTGGGCTTCGCGGAACCGCTCTGGGACGTGATCGCGATGGTTCAGCGCCGCGACACCGTGCTCTCCCCCGCCACACGTGAGATCGCGCGGCTCGCGCGGCGGATGCTCCTCGAGCACTGACGCGGGAGGATCCGCGGTGCATCGCGGCGCCTGATGCGCCGGGTCAGTGCTCGACCGGGGCGTTCCACACGCGGATCGCCGGGCGGCCGTGCTCGAAACCGAGTTCGCTGAGCGTCGACGTCGAGAGGGCGAAGATCGTGCCGGCCGTCGGCGCCAGCTCGACCCAGGCGATCGCGATGGCGCGCAGCATGTGGCCGTGGGCGAAGAGGATGACGTCGCCGTCGGGAAGCGCGGCGCGCGCCCGGTCGAGCACGCGATCGGCACGCTTCCGCACGTCAGCCGCACTCTCCCCCGGGGTCGTCCCGGCCGGGACGCCGTCGTGCCAGAGGTCCCAGCGGTGTCCGAGCTCTGCGCTGATCTCCGCAGTCGTGCGGCCCTCGTAGGCGCCGTAGTCCCACTCGATGAGGTCCGGCTCGACGATCGCGTCGGGGAAACCCGCGAGCTCCGCCGTCCGGCGCGCCCGCGCGAGAGGACTCGAGAGCGCGAGCCCGAAGTCCGACGCATCGAGGACGGTCCCGAGGAGCATGGCCTGCTGCTCGCCGACCGTCGTGAGCGGGAGATCCGTCGACCCGGTGTGCTGACCCGATCGGCTCCACTCCGTCTCGCCGTGGCGGACGAGGACGATGCGTCCGGTCGGTTCCGCCGGCGTTGCCGGTTGGGGATCGATGCGAGATTCCGTTGAAGTGGTCACTCCTCCATCTTGGGCCACGAAAGGGCAGACATTGCCCGCTTGCCCCCGTCGGGCGGGTGCTCTAGCCACTTCCCGCGACTCGCGCCATCCCCGCCGTCGATCCGGCGTGCACGAAGCCGGCGCGTTACCCTCGCTCTTCACGGAGAAGATCACGAGGAGTCGCCACGATGACGGACAAGAACCTCCTGGGCCGGCCGAGACCCGACGAGACGGGACCAGAGGGCGAGCTGCGGCACGACCGGCGCGTCGGATCCCAGGAGCTCACGGACTGGCGGACCCCGCTCGGCCGGTTCTTGGCCGCCCTCTTCCACCGAATCAGCCGTGCGCTCGGGCCGAACAAGGCGCTCGTGCTGCTCCTCGTCATCGGAGCGGCCATCGCCACGGCCCTCACGTACGTCGTCTCGGAGGTCTACGAGGCCGTGACCGAGACGGACGGCGTCGCCTTGCTCGACCAGCCCCTCCTCGATGCCGCGATCTCCGCGCGATCGCCGTGGCTCGACGGCGCCGTCACACACTTCACCGACATCGCCGGCGTCATCGGCATGCCGGTGCTCGCCGTCGCGACGATGCTCGCCCTCGCGTTCCGCCGACGGTCCTGGACCCCCGTGATCCTCATCGCCGCCGCTGGCGTCGGCTCGCTGCTCATGACCATCGCAGGGAAGGAGCTCATCGGACGCGCACGTCCCGAGACCGAGGACGCCGTGCCGCCGTACGAGACATCGCCGTCGTTCCCGTCCGGGCATACCCTCAACGCGACGGTCATCGTCGGCATCGTCGCGTATCTCCTGATCCTGCGGCAATCGAGCGTCGTCGCCCGGGTCCTCACGATCTCCGTCGCTGCGGTCTTCGTGCTCGCGATCGGAGCGAGCAGGGTGTTCCTCGGTCACCACTGGTTCACGGATGTACTCGCCGCGTGGGTCCTGGGGCTCGCCTGGCTCGCGGTGGTCATCACGGCGCATCGCCTGTACCTCACGACGCGAGAGCGCGATGCGGCGGGGATCGACCCGGGGAAGGGCACGGCGGCACCGTCCCGGTGATCCGCGGCCGCGGGTCCGATCGGGGCGAGGACCGTCAGCCCCGCCGCGCCACCCGATACGCGGGTTCGCGGAGCGCCCGCGTCCAGCCGTAGGTCGCGGCACCGGGTGGAGGCGACAGCACCGGGTCGAAGCGCAGCGCAGCCGTGTCGAGCTCCGCGCCGGGCCTCGTCGAATCCGGGGCCGTCGGAGCGCTGAGCGAGACGGTGGCGAACGGGCGCCATCGACCGTTCGGCACCGCCCACAGCAGCTGCAGGAGCCACGGCGTGCGAGCGAGTTCGATCGCGACTCCCCGCGCCGAGGCCGACGCCGGCGCTCCCGAGACGGTGCGGGCGCCCACGAGCACGGGTCCGTTCGGCGAGCGGTACGGCATGACGGTCGTGAAGACCGCTCCGTGCGCCGACAAGCGGGCGACCGGGACGAACCGCCACGGCACGCCGAGGTTCCCGACGCTCGAGAGGAGCAGGTCGCCGACGCCCTCATCGGCGAACCGGGCGCCGTCCGACGGGTCGCCGCCGTGCAGGCGGAGCGCGAGTCCCCAGATGTCGGGGGCGGGCACGGGCGTTCCGATACCGCGCGAGACCCGACCCGTCAGTTCGAGTGCGTGTGGGTCGTCGATCCACGCGATGCCGCTCGTCGCGGCGCGATCCCGCACAGGCTCGAGCCGACCCCTGACGACGACTCCCGCCGAGTGGATCGGCCGCGGCGAGCGGACGAGCCGCACCGCTCGCACGAGCGCGGCGATGCCGACTCCCGCCAATCGCGAGGCGACCCCGCCGCGAGTGCTGCTCGATCGGGACACGTCAGGACCCGAGGCTTCCCTCGCGCGCGTCCTTCCAGAGGTCGACGCCCGCGTCCGTCGCGTAGCGGTCGATCTCCTCGAGCTCCTCCGCCGTGAAGGACGTGTTCTCGAGGGCGCCGACGTTCTGCTCGAGCTGCTTCACCGAGGAGGCGCCGATCACGAGCGAGGTCACGCGATCGTCGCGCAGCGCCCAGGCGAGCGCGAGCTGGGCGAGCGACTGCCCTCGCCGCTCCGCGATCCCCGCGAGCGCGCGCACGTTCGCGAGCACGTCATCGGTGAGGACGTCGGGCGAGAACGACGTGCCCAGGGAGGCGCGGGAACCCTCGGGGACGCCGTCGAGGTACTTGCCCGTCAACAGGCCCTGCGCGAGCGCCGTGAAACCGATGACGCCGGCCCCGACCTCGGCGGCCGCGTCGAGGAGGCCCTCGGTCTCGATCCAGCGGTTGAGCATCGAGTACGACGGCTGGTGGATGAGCAGCGGGGTGCCGAGCTCGCGCAAGTGGCCAGCGATCGTCCGGGTGTCGTCCGCGCCGTACGAGGAGATGCCGACGTAGAGGGCCTTGCCCTGTCTCACGGCCGTGTCGAGCGCGACCGCGGTCTCCTCGAGCGGCGTCGTCGGGTCGAAGCGGTGGGAGTAGAAGATGTCGACGTAGTCGAGGCCGAGGCGTCCGAGGGACTGGTCGAGCGAGGCGAGCACGTACTTCCGGCCGCCGCCGCCCTGGCCGTACGGGCCGGGCCACATGTCCCAGCCCGCCTTCGAGGAGACGACGATCTCGTCGCGGTAGGGGGCGAGGTCCGTCGCGAGGATCCGCCCGAAGTTGAGCTCGGCCGCGCCGTAGGGCGGGCCGTAGTTGTTGGCGAGGTCGAAGTGCGTGATGCCGAGGTCGAACGCGCGCCGGACGATCCCGCGCTGAGTCTCGAACGGTCGGTCATCACCGAAGTTCTGCCAGAGGCCGAGCGACAGCAGCGGCAGGTCGAGGCCCGATCGACCCGTGCGACGGTACCGCATCGTTCCGTCGTAGCGAGAGGGGGCGGCGACGTAGGTCATTCGTTGTCCTTCCGAGGTGGTGCGCGGCGTGGCGGGCGTGCGCCCGGCGACGGCGGATCGCGCTCGTCCTACTCTGGTCCGCTTCACCCGCCGGCGTCCAGCCGTGGCGCGTCGAGCCGGACCCCTTGCCTCACGGGTGCCGACCTGTAAAGGCCCCGACCCCGCGCAGCGCCACGGCTATCGTCGCTCACGACACGACACGAAGGAGAACCCCATGGAGAGTCGCACCATCGGAAACCGCACCGTCAGCGCCATCGGCCTCGGCGGCATGCCCATGTCCATCGAGGGCCGGCCGGAGCGCGAGCGGTCGATCGACACGATCCACGCCGCCCTCGACGCCGGTGTGACGTTCATCGATACGGCCGACGCGTACCACCGCGACGCCGGCGAGGTCGGCCACAACGAGTCGCTCATCGCCGAGGCGCTCGCGAGCTACGGCAGCGACACGTCGCACGTGCTCGTCGCGACGAAGGGCGGACACCTCCGGCCGGGCGACGGGTCCTGGACGCGCGACGGCCGCCCCGAGTACCTGAAGCAAGCGGCGAAGGCATCGCTCGCGCGTCTCGGAGGCGACGCGATCGGCCTCTACCAGTTCCACCGCCCGGACCCCGACGTGCCCTACGCCGACTCGATCGGAGCGCTCAAGGACCTGCTCGACGAGGGCGTCATCGAACTCGCGGGCATCTCGAACGCGTCGGTGGACCAGATCGACGAGGCTCACGGCATCCTCGGCGGATCCCTCGTCTCGGTCCAGAACCAGTTCTCGCCGCGGTTCCTCTCGAGCCGCCCGGAGCTCGAGCACGCCGCGTCACTCGGCCTCGCCTTCCTCCCGTGGAGCCCGCTCGGCGGCATCTCGAACGCCGCGGAGCTCGCCTCGAGTCACGCCGCCTTCGCCGAGGTCGCAGATGCCCACGGAGTGAGCCCGTACCAGGTCACGCTCGCATGGGAGTTGTCTATCGCGTCGACCGTCATCCCGATCCCGGGAGCGTCGCGGCCGGCATCGATCACCGACAGCGCGAAGGCTGCGGACCTGCAGCTGACGCCCGACGACATCGCCACGATCGAGGCCTCGCTCGTCGGGTCCTGACCGGTCGTCGACGGACGAGGGGGCGAGGCGACTCGCGGCCAGCGCGCAGCCGGAAAGGGATACGTTGGAATCATCCCCGACCGGAGGCACCATGTCCGAGAACTCCGCCCCCTCCTCGCTCGACGACATCCCGTTGACGACGATCGACGGGGTCGCGACGACCCTCGCCGACTACGCACCGGTGAAACTCATCGTCAACGTGGCATCGCGCTGCGGCCTCGCGCCGCAGTACGAGGTACTCGAGCAGCTGCAGAAGACGTACGGGGAACGCGGCTTCACCGTCCTCGGCTTCCCGAGCAACCAGTTCCTGCAGGAGCTCTCCGGTACCGAGGCGATCAAGGAGTACTGCTCCACGACGTGGGGTGTGACGTTCCCGATGTTCGACAAGGTGAAGGTCAACGGCCGCTCGGCGCACCCTCTCTACTCGGCGCTCACGCAGACGCCGGACGCGAGCGGAAAGGCCGGCCGGGTGGCGTGGAACTTCGAGAAGTTCCTCGTGACCCCGGACGGCACCGTGCATCGCTTCCGTCCGAGCGTGCAGCCCGACGCGCCGGAGATCGTCTCAGCGATCGAGGCGGCACTGCCTGCGTGAACACTGCCGGCGTGAACACGGTCAGCGTGAACACTGCTGGCGCGAACACGGCCGGCGTGAACACCGCCGGCGTGAGTCGTGTGCGGGGCTCGGCCCGCTAGGCAGCGACGGCGTGGGCGTCGACGACCCGCACCTCGAGGTCGGAGTCGATCGTGACCCAGTCGCACTCGTCACTCGCGCAGCGCGTGACGTCGACGGGGCCGTCGATACCGGGCCAGGAGGCGAGACCGGCGTTCATCGTGTCGTCGCCGCATTCGGGGCAATTCCTGATGTCCATGGCTCCACGGTAGATCGCACCACCGACATCGCCCGGAACGCTCGTCGGCGCGCCTCCCGACCGATGTCAGACCGGTCCACGACCGGTCCCCGGCCGGTCTCCGCAGGCCCCGCAACCGGTATCCGGAGCACGTCGCACAGGGCACAATGGAGCGCATGCTCGCCGTCGACGCCCTCAACGAGATCGGATTCTGGCTGGAGCGATCCTCCGCCCCGTCGTTCAAGGTCGGCGCGTTCCGGAAGGCCGCCAGGATCATCGCCCCGCTCTCACCGGAGGAGTTGGCCGACCGGACGCGAAGCGGTCGGCTCACGTCCATGAAGGGCATCGGCGGACGAACGGCAGAAGTCATCACCCAGGCCGTCTCCGGCCAGGTGCCGGACTACCTCGCGGATCTGCGCGAGCGCAACACAGACCCCCTCACGACGGGCGGAGCGGAGCTTCTCGCGCAACTCCGCGGGGACCTGCACGCGCACAGCGAGTGGTCGGACGGGTCCACGACGATCGAGCAGATGCTGCACGGCGCGGAACTGCTCGGCCGGGAGTACCTCGCTCTGACCGACCACTCCCCCAACCTCACGATCGCGAACGGACTGAGTGCCGAGCGATTGACGGAGCAGCTCGCCGTGGTCGCCGACATCAATGCGGCCGGCGGACCCGTCCGGCTCCTCACGGGTATCGAGGTCGACATCCTCGAGTCGGGCGAGCTCGACCAGTCGCCCCAGATGCTCGACCGGCTCGACGTCGTCGTCGCGAGCGTGCACTCGAAACTGCGCTCGGATCGAGCGACGATGACCGAGCGCATGCTCGGGGCGATCCGCACTCCCCGGACGAACGTCCTCGGCCACTGCACGGGTCGGCTCGTGCAGGGATCGCGCGGAACGCGGCCGCAGTCCGAGTTCGACGCCGCGGCCGTGTTCGCGGCGTGCGCCGAGAACGACGTCGCCGTCGAGATCAACTCGCGGCCGGAACGGCAGGACCCGCCCGACGACCTCATGAGGCTCGCGCTCGACGCCGGGTGCCTCTTCAGCATCGACACGGACGCGCACGCGCCCGGGCAGCTCGACTACCTGGCGTACGGGGCCGAGCGCGCCGAGCGCAACGGCGTCCCGGCGGACCGCATCATCACGACGTGGCCGGCCGATCGCCTCCTCGACTGGGCGCGCGGCTGAGCCCGACGGAACGAGCGATCACCGGAACCGCAGCCCCCGTCCAGCGAGCAGACGAGTGACGATCAGGTAGACGAGGTGCGTGCGCGGCCTGGGTCACGTCGGCCCGTTCGGGCGGTTCACACGAGCAGCCCCGTCAGGTCGCGCGCGAGGTCGCGCGTCGCGTCTTCGAGCTCCGCTCGTCTCGACGTGACGGCATCGGCCCCGCCCGTGAGGCACGCCGCCCCGACCACGAGGCCGCTCGCATCCCGGATCGGGGCGGACACGGAGAGCAGCCCGGCCTCCTCGATCGATTCGATCGAGATGACGCCGTCGCGCGAGACCACGTCGATGCGATCGATGAGCGCGTCGAACTCGAGCTGCGGATGCCGCTTCCCGAGCAGCCGCCCGAGATCGTCCGGCGCGAAGTCCATCACGAGCGTCGGTCCACCGTCCGAGCCGATGATCGGGTGGGGGCGTCCGAGCCACGGCATCATGACGAGCCCGCCGTCGGGATCCCCCAGCTCCTCGACGACCGTGAAGCTGCGGATGCCCTTGAGGATCGTGATGAAGCCGTAGGTGCCGGTCGCCGCTGCCGCGGCCGCGACGAGCGCACGGCCGCGTGTGACGAGGGTCGGCCCCGTCGCCGTACGGTGCCAGCCGTGCACGCCCCAGCTCATCTCCCACACGCCGCGTTCGGGACGCTCGGCGACGATGCCGGCGACGGTGCAGGACTCGACGAGTCGGCTGACGCGGTCCGGCCGCAGTCCCGTCGCGCGGGCGATCCCCGCGAGCGAGTCGGGTGCCGTCGCGAGGTGCGCGAGGATCCGTCCGGCCGCCTCGAGAGCGGCGGCGCGATCGGACGTCGTGGGCGTTCCGCCGGGCTCCGCGGGCTCGGGGGGCCGGGGGGCCGTCATCTCGACCTCGGCCGCGATCACCGCCTCGATCCGACGTCGCGCGGCCTCCACGGCGCGGCGCGCTCGCGGCACGCCGCCACGGGAGCGATTGACGGGCAGTCGCACCGCGACAACGGCGATGCACTCGCCGTCGGGCCCGAGGACCGCCGAGGCGACCTCGATGCGCTTGCCGCTCGTGCCCTCGACGATCCGACCCGTTGCGCCACCGGGGGCGTCTCCGCGATCGGCACCGCTCACCCCGGCCGCGCGGGCGATCGCGCTGCCACCGGAGATCCGTTCGCCGAGGTCCGCCGACGCGTGCAGCGTCCACTCCGAGCCGACGGTCGCGACGACGTGCAGCTCCTCGCCCGCTCCGGCGGCGAGGCACGCGGTCTCGCCGGTGAGCTGCGCGGCGATCGTGAGCGCGTACCGGACGGCTTGGGCGAAGGGAGCGGCGGCTCGCCCGGAGAGCCGCATCGCCGTCCCCCCGAGGCGGAAGGTGCCGTACGCGCTCCCGTGATCGAGCAACCCGACGCCGACGAGGTCGGCGCAGAGCCTCGAGGCGCTGCTGGGCGAGATGTCGAGCACCCGGGCGATCGCACCGGAGCCGAGGGCGGCCGTCGGATCGGTGCGTTCGGCCACGACGCGCACGGCACGGAGCGCCGCCTCGAGACGGGCCGTCACCGGTCGGCTTCCGCCGTGAAGTGCAGGGACCGCAATTCGCTCAGCCTGGGATTGCGCACGGCAAGCACTGTAACAGCCGGGCATCACGCGCTCTCTAGAGTGACGGCACCCCGCGAACGGACCACCCGCCGCCGGGGAGTGACAGAGCCCCACCCCCGTCCGCCCTGCCTTCACGCTCGAGGAGACACTCATGACCGCCCTCCCCCCACACCGACGCCCGTCGCTCTTGCTCACGACCCCGCGACCGTTCCGCCGACGCATCGCTGTCGTCGTCACGATCGCCACGAGCGGGCTCCTGCTCGCGGGGTGCGCGTCCGACACGAGCGGCGGAACCGGCGCGGGTTCCGACCCCGCTCCCGTCGAGACGATCGGATCGGACTTCATCGCGGGCACGTTCGATCAGGAGGCGGCGGATCTCCTCCCGGCCGACTTCGCCGAGGCCGGCGTCATCCATGCCGCCGGTGGTCCCGGTTACGCTCCGCACTTCCTCCTGGCCGACGACGGCACGACCCTGACCGGCAACGACATCGAGCTCCTCCTCGCCGTCGGCGACGTGCTCGGCGTGACGGTCGAGCACGAGGACGTCGGGTTCGACGCAATGATCCCGTCGCTCCAGTCCGAACGCGTCGACATGGCGAACGGCGCGATGAGCGTCACCGACGAGCGGCTCGCGGTCGTCGACTACGTCACCTACTTCGCCGGCGGCACCTCGCTCATCGTCCCGACCGGCAACCCTTTGGACATCGGCCTCGACTCCCTCTGCGGACGGCGCATCGCCGTCCAGCAGGGCACCGTCTACGCCGACGACTACATGCCCGAGTTCCAGGCGGCGTGCGAGGAAGCAGGCGACGAGGAGATCGAGGTCTCGGTCTTCCCGACGCAGCCAGACGCGACTCTCGCGCTCACCTCGGGGCGCGCCGACGCGAGCATGTCCGACTACGGCCCGCTCACCTACGTCGCCGAGCGGTCGGGCGGCGCCCTCGAGGTGCTCGAGGAGACCTACGACCCGAGCACATGGGGCTTCACCTTCCCGCAGGGCTCCGATCTGACCCCGGCCATCGCGGCAGCCGTCAACGTGCTCATCGAGGACGGCACCTACGAGGAGATCCTCTCGAAGTGGGGCGTGACGAGCGGAGCGATCGAATCGTCCGAGATCCTCACCGCCGGCGCCTGATGACGTCTCGCAGCGGAACCGACGTGGACGGGGGCGGGACGACGATGACGGAGGATCGGGGGATCGACGGGGACGCCGTGCGCGTCGTCCCCGTCCGCCGCTACGGCCAATGGCTCGCAACGATCGTCGTGCTCGTCGTCGCCGGCCTCGTCGTGACGTCGCTCATCACGAATCCGCGGTATCAGTGGAGCCTCGTCTTCAGCTACCTGTTCAACGCCCAGATCGTCGAGGGCCTCGGGACCACCCTGTGGCTCACGGTCGTCGCGATGGTCGTCGGCGTGGTCATCGGCATCGTGATGGCGCTCGCCCGCGAGTCCCGCAACCTCGTCGTCGCCGCAGCCGCGTCCGTCTACATCGCGTTCTTCCGCGGAACACCCCTGCTCGTGCAGCTCATCTTCTGGTTCAACCTCGCGGCCCTCTACCCGGTGATCTCGCTCGGCGTCCCGTTCGGGCCGACGCTCTTCTCGGAGAGCACCAACGTGCTCATCACCCCGTTCCTCGCAGCCGTCCTCGGACTCGGGCTCAACGAGGGCGCATACATGTCCGAGATCGTGAGGGCCGGTCTGCAATCGGTCGATTCGGGACAGACCGACGCGTCGCACGCGCTCGGGATGCGGAAGTCGCAGACGTTCCGCCGCATCGTCCTGCCGCAAGCGATGCGCGTCATCATCCCCCCGACGGGCAATGAGACGATCTCGATGCTCAAGACGACCTCGCTCGTGAGTGTCATCGCGATCCCCGAACTGCTCTGGCAGGCCCAGGCGATCTACTCGCGCACGTACCAGGTGATCCCGCTGCTCATCACCGTGAGCCTCTGGTACCTCGTCGTGACGACGGTCTTGAGCATGGGGCAGTACTACCTCGAGCGGCACTTCACGCGCGGCGACTCCCGCCGGCCCGAGCGGTCGCTGCTCGGAACCATCGTGCACGGTCTCGTCCCGCGGCATGCAGCGGTCCGGAGACCGGCGACCACCGACGTTCAAGACGAAGGGACGCGCTCATGACGGACGACGCGACGACGGGAGCAGCCCCCGTGCTCGTCGAGGCGAAAGGCGTGCACAAGCGCTACGGGAGCAACCTCGTCGTACGCGGCATCGACATGACCGTGCGGACGGGTGAGGTCATGTGCCTGCTCGGGCCGTCGGGATCGGGCAAGAGCACCTTCCTCCGCTGCATCAACCACCTCGAGAAGATCGACGCCGGGACCATCAGCGTCGGGGGCGAGCTCGTGGGCTACCGGCGCCAGGGCGACCGACTGCACGAACTGCGCGACGCCGAGATCGCGACACGGCGCAGCGAGATCGGCATGGTCTTCCAGCAGTTCAACCTCTTCCCCCACATGACCGTGCTCGAGAACCTCGTCGAAGCGCCCGTGCAGGTGCGGCGCGAGAGCGTCAAGAGCGCTCGCGAACGCGCCAGGGCACTCCTCGACGTCGTCGGCCTCGCCGACAAGGCGGACGCCTACCCGCGCTCGCTCTCGGGCGGCCAGCAGCAACGCGTCGCGATCGCCCGTGCCCTCACCATGCGCCCGAAGCTCATGCTGTTCGACGAGCCCACGTCCGCTCTCGACCCGGAACTCGTCGGCGAGGTGCTCGACGTCATGCGTGGGCTCGCCGCCGACGGCATGACGATGATCGTCGTGACGCACGAGATCGGCTTCGCCCGGGAGGTCGCGGACACCGTGACGTTCATGGACGGCGGCGTCGTCGTCGAGAGCGGGCCGCCCGAGCAGGTCCTCCGTGCTCCGCAGCACGAGCGCACCCGCTCGTTCCTCGCGAAGGTGCTGTGACCGATCCCCTCCCCCTCACCCCCTCTTGCCCACCCCCACGAATGAAGGACACGCACCACATGGAGACATTCGACGTCGCCGTCGTCGGACTCGGCGCTCTCGGAAGCGCCGCCGCCTACCACCTCGCGCGGAAGGGGGTGACGGTGGTGGCCTTCGAACAGTTCGATCTCGGTCACGTGCGGGGAGCGTCGCACGACACCTCCCGCATCGTCCGCACCTCGTACGGCGCACGCGAATACGTCCGCCTGGCACAGTCCGCGTACCGCGACTGGGCCGACCTCGAGGCCGTGACGGGCGAACGACTCGTCGACATCACCGGCGGAATCGTCTTCTTCCCCGACGACGGGCCGCACTCGATCGACGACTTCGTCGAGAGCCTCACCGCGACGGGCGTGCCGTTCGAGATGCTCGACAACGAGAGCGTGCACGCGCGCTTCCCGCAGTTCACGATTCCCGCCAACGTCCGCGCCATCTACACGGCCGACTCCGGGATCGCCCATGCCTCCCGCACCGTCGCGACGCTGCAGATGCACGCCCGCACTGCGGGAGCGGAACTCCGCGACCGGACTGCCGTCGACCGTATCGAACCGGATGCCGACGGGGTCGTCGTCCGCACCTCCCGCGGCGACGTGCGCGCCCGCAAGGTCGTGCTCGCGACGGACGCGTGGACGAACCGCCTCCTCGAACCGCTCGGAGCGGCCATCCCGCTCGTCGTGATGCAGGAGCAGGTCTCCTACTTCACCCCGGCGGACCCGGCGACGTTCGATCGGAGCCGTTTCCCCGTGTGGATATGGGAGGACGTGCAGTGCTACTACGGCTTCCCCACCTACGGCGAACCGACGATCAAGGCGGCTCGCGACGTCTCCGACAACGTCATGGCGCCGGAGGACCGCACGTTCGTCCCGTCGCCCGCTCTCATCGACCAGTTGTCGAGTTTCATGGCGGGCACGATCCCGGCGAGCGGCGAGGCGCTCCGCACCATCACGTGCCAATACGCTCTCACCGATAACCGCCGCTTCGTGATCGGTCCTCTCGACGACCACCCGGACGTCATCGTCGCCCTCGGTGCCGGCCACGCCTTCAAGTTCACCCCGACGATCGGCCGCGTGCTCGCGGAACTCGCCGTCGACGGCGTGACGACGGAGGACATCGGGCGCTTCACCGTCACGGCGCCCGTCGAGGGCGCGGTCCCCTTCCCCGTGGGGTGAGCCGACGCTCCTCCGGGCCACTCGCTCCTGGTCCCGCCTCTCGCACCGGAGGCGGGATCAGGACTCGTCCAGGGCGACCGGCTGCCGCAGGATCGTCCGCAGCCTCTCGGCAGCCGTTCTTCGCGCGTCGCTCACGTAGATCTCGTGGTGCCTCCCGGTGAGGCGGAGGCCCCGCTCGGGGACCTCGTGCTCGTGGAGTCGCGCGAGCACGGCGGCCTCGTCGTCGTAGGGACCTACGTGGAGCGTCTGGAGGCACATCCCCTCCTCGAGGACGTCGAGGCGGACGTCGCGGACGCGGGAGGGCTTCTTCCGTGCGGCGACCTCCTCGATCGCCTCGGAGAACAGGGAGGCGGTGACGGCGTCGGGCACCAGGATCATCGCCGTCCACCGCCAGCGGGCCTTGTCGCGCCGGGTCGTGAAGGTGCTCATGTCGTCCGACCACCACAGGGCCTCGAGCGGCATGACGACGAAGTCGTCGCCGGCCTCCCGGCGTACCGCGGCCTTGAGCGCGTAGGCGACAGGGAAAAGCGCGGCGATCGCATCGGCGTAGAGCGGCGAGGTGTTGGGGTCGCCCTGCCCGTCGACCATGAGGTATCGGCGCGCCGGCACCTCGACGACCCGGAACTCGCCGCGTCGCGCGCGGTAGTCGTCGAGCGTCTTCTTCCGGTCGATCGCCATGCCGTCACCCTGCCACTCGCGATCAGGTGAGGCAACGACCGGCGCGGTCCGTCACCGCGGTGCGTTCGAGCGGCCGCCATCGTCCGACCGTCCCGCTTCCGCACTTCCCGATCGCAGCGCCTCGGCGAGAGCGGCGATCGCATGCCGGCGCTCCCCTCCACGCCGGACGGCGAGCGAGACGACCCACTCGGGCATGCGGTCGGAAAGCGGGACGACTCGACACCCGACGGCGCCGATGACATCGGGAACGACGGCCACACCGATCCCCGCGGCGACGAAGGGGCCGACGCTCGGCAGGTCCGCGACCTCCGCACTCAGGCGTCGCGTGATCCCCTCCTCGCGGAGCCGGGCGTCGACCTGCACGCGGTTGCCGAAGCCCGGGAGGACGTCCACCCAGTCCTCGCCCGCGAGATCCGCGAACGACAGGGTCCGGCGGGTCGCGAGGGCGTGCGCCTCCGGGACGACGGCCACGAAAGGCCTTCTGACGACCGCTTCCGCCGCGACCCCGGCGGGCACGGGGAGAGCGACGAACGCGAGATCGAGTCTGCCCTTCACGAGGTCGTCGATGAGGCCCGTCGAGCCGGTCGCCGACGTCACGAGTTGCACGTCGACGCCGGGGTGCTCGAGGCGGAAACGACCGAGGACGCCGGGGAGGTCGAAGACCCGGAGCGCTGCGAACGTGCCGACGCGGACGCGACCGCGCAGCCCGCTGCCCGCCTCCCGCGCCGTCGAGCGCATCGTGTCGAGACTGTCGAGCATGTCGCGGACGATCGGGAGCAGGTCCTGGCCAGCAGGCAGGAGCGACACCGACTTCGTATCGCGGTCGAAGAGGCGGACGCCGAGCTCCGTCTCGAGGCTCCGCAGACCCGCTGACACCGTCGATTGCGCCACGAAGAGCCGCCCAGCCGCTCGTGTCAGGTTCCGCTCGTCCGCGACCGCGACGAAATACTCCAGCATGCGCGTGTCCATGACGTGATCATAGACCGCCTCGATCGTCATGATCGAAAACATCCGCTTCCATCGATGAATCGGCGAGAGCATGATCAACGCATGACCACCACCGCCTCTCCGTCCGTCGCCCCACACGGTCCTACCGGGACTCGACGCGCCGCGCTCCCCCGCGTGCCCCGCGTCCCCCACCGCGCGGGCTTCTGGATCACCGCCGTCGCCTTCCTCGTCATGATGGCCTTCAACACGGTTCCGACGCCGCTCTACTCCCTCTACGCGGCTCGCGATCACTTCCCGACGATCATCGTCACGGTGGTCTTCGCCGCCTACTCCGTCGGCGTGATGATCGCGCTGTACCTCGTCGGCCACATCAGCGACCGCGTCGGCCGCCGCCGCATGATCCTCTCCGCCGTCGTGCTCGAGACCGTCTCGGCCGTCCTCTTCCTCGTGTGGTCGACGACACCCGGTCTCATCGTCGCGCGCCTCGTCGCCGGGTTCGGCATCGGCATGCTGACGGCCGCCGCGACCGCGCACCTCGCCGACCTCCGCCGCATCACCCACCCCGCCGCGACGGTCGGCTTCGCCGCCACGATCGCGGGCGTCGCGAACATGGGCGGTCTCGCCATAGGCCCCCTCGTCGGTGGCGCCTTCGCCGAGTGGGCGGACGCCCCGCTCGTCACACCCTTCGTCGTCTTCCTCGCCGCCCTCGTCGCGATCGGCTTTGCCTATGCCTTCGTGCCGGAGACCGTCGTGAAGAACGCAGCTCCCTCCGCGTACCGTCCACAGAAGGTGCGCGTGCCCGCGGAGAGCCGCTCGACCTACTGGGCCGCGGGGATCGGCGCGTTCGCGGCGTTCGCGATCACGGGGCTGTTCGGCTCCATCGCCCCGACGTTCCTCGCTCAGATGCTGCACGAGCCCGACCACCTGCTCGCGGGCGTCGTCGCCTTCTCGGTGTTCGGAGCGGCGGCCGCGTCGCAACTCGTCTTCGCCCGGATGGCCGCGCGCCCGCAACTCGTCCTCGGCGTGTCCGCGATGGTCACGGGACTCCTCGTCCTCGGCGCGGCCGACGTGTTCGTGTCCGCCGCGGCCTTCGTGATCGGCGGGGTCATCGCCGGAGCGGGCGTCGGGCTCGTCTTCCGCGGGGCTCTCGCGACCGCGGGAACCCTCGCGATCGACGGCAACCGCAGCGAGGTCACCTCGGGCATCTTCCTCCTGGCCTTCGCCGGCATGACGATCCCGCCCCTGCTCGTCGGCGCGGCGCTCCTCGTCCTCCCGCTCGTCCCGGTCTTCGGAGGTTTCGTGGTTCTCGTCCTCGCGCTCATCGCCTGGGCGGGTCCGCGCATGATCCGCACCACCGCCTGATCACCAGATCCGGCCGTCGGCGAATCCGGCTGGACGCCTGACCGCGGACCCTCTGTCCCCGCTCAGGCGTCGAGCTGCTCGTGGAGCCAGGTCGCGATCCGCTCGCGCAAGTCGTCGTCCAGGATCGCGAGCGCGTGCCCCGATCCCGCGACCGGCACAAACTCGGCCTCGATCCCGGCCTCCTCCAGGCGGGCCACGAACGCCTCGGCCTGCTCGACGGGGATGAACTCGTCCGTCGAGTGCGCCACGAAGAACGGCGGATCGCTCGCATCGACGCTCGTGACGGGTGAGGCGTCGGCGGCGATCCGGCAGTCGTCGTAGCTTGCACACCCGAGGTAGTCGAGCTGCACGCGCTGGAAGTCGCTGCTCAGCCCGCCGAGCGCCGTACCCGCGAGGGTCAGGTCGATGGGTGCGCTCAACTCGACGACCGCGTCGACGCGAGTCCCCACAGTGCGTGGTCCCTCACCGCGAGTCCCGAGCAGGGAGACGAGGTTGCCTCCGGCGGAATCGCCGAACGCGCCGATCCGCTCGGGATCGTGTCCGAATCGCTCGACTTGCGCGTTCTGCCGCGCCCAGCGGACGGCTCGCGACACGTCCTCGATCGCCGCGGGATACGGATGGTCGGGAGCGAGGCGGTAGTTCGGTTGGAAGACCACGAAGCCCTCACTCGCGAGCCACGCGCACGTGTCGCGCCACGGCCGCTGCGCCTTGTCACCCTGTCGCCACCCCCCGCCGTGGACGGACACGACGGCGGGCGCGTCCTCCTCGACGTCGTCGGGCAGGCAGATGTCGAGGAGGACTCCCTGGGGAGCTCCGAAGTCCACGTCGTCGACGAACGCCACGCCGGCGTAGTCGGACGACGGCGGCACGATGCCGGCGACCGACGGTTCCGCGGTGCAGCCCGTGAGCGCCGCAAGGAAGACGACGGCGCCGGCGGCGGCCCGGCGGCCGATGCTCCTCTCGGCGGCGGCCCGGCGGGTCCTCACCCGACGTCCTCGAGGTGGGGAGCGAGTCGCGCGGACAGGGCCGTCGCGAGGGTCCGCGAGAAGGTCGCCGTGAGGTGGTGCTCGTCGGAGTAGACGAGTGTCGCCCCGATGACGGCCGGACACATCGACACGTTGCACAGGTAGTCGGTGAGGTCGATCACGGCTCCGTCGCGCTCGGCCGCGACCGTTCGCTGCGCCTCCCGGATGGCGGGGTTGAGCGCGTCGGCCCGCTCGATCGCACACGCGTCGGCCGCGTCGAGGTGTGACGAGAGGCACAGCACGGGTGAGGCCGCGAACTCGGGAGAGTCCGCGAGGGTGATGACGCGGCTCGAGGCGGGCAACCGGTCGTACAGCTGCGAGAGTCCGTCGATCCAGTCGGCATTCTGCACATCGGGGTCCCGGCCCGGCGTGGGACCGAGGTGGTTCGCGAGCACGACGATGTCGGGCGCATCGGCCGTGATGCGGGCGACCGCCGCCTCCCGCCAGGCGGAGCAGGAGGCGTTCTTCGACGATTCCCACGCCGCCGCAGTCTCCTCCGAGCGGCACCCCGACTTCGTGTAGGTGTCGAGGCGGTAGCCGAGCGCCGTCGCGGCCCGTTCGAGGGCCGGGAACCACCGCCCGGCGTGGGAATCACCGAAGAGGGCCATCGTGCGCGGCGAGTCGAGCTCCCCGAAGGAACACGTCAGCACGGTGGACTCGCGGAGGTTCTGCTGACAACCGTTCGTGTAGATCTCGCCGGTGTCGGCTATCGCCCGGTCGAGGGTCGGCGAGAGATTCGCGGGGACGAACGGCGTCCCGGCGGGGAGCTCGCCAGCGGAGCGCTCCGGCTCCGTGCGCGCCGAGGTGAGCGGAAGCACCGACGCCGCCGCGCTGCCGGCGACGAGACCCGTCACGACGACGAGGGTCGCGGCCGTGAAGGCGATGAGGACCCGGCGCGACGGGCCGCGCCAGCGACGGACCGGGGTCTCGACGACCGTGAAGAGCACCCACGCGACGGGCACGGCCGCCGCCGCGACCGCGAGGCCGACGGGCAGCGCGAGCGGCGCGTCGATGCCGAGGTGCTCGTGCGCCAGGACGAGCATCGGCCAGTGCACGAGGTAGAGCGAGTACGAGATCGCGCCGACGACCTGCAGCGGCCGTACGGAGAGCGCTCGATCGACTCCCCCTCGCGCCCCGAAGGCCACGACGAGTGCCGCTCCCCCGACCGGAACGAGCGCGGCGGACCCGGGATACGCGACGTCCGACGAGTAGA
This sequence comes from Labedella phragmitis, assembly GCF_004078635.1. GTDB lineage: Bacteria > Actinomycetota > Actinomycetes > Actinomycetales > Microbacteriaceae > Labedella > Labedella phragmitis. The sequence goes on along the minus strand of NZ_RZNB01000005.1, from coordinate 36,408 downwards.
GCACACCCGTCACGAGGATCGTGAGGAGGCCGGCCCAACCGAGCGCCCCGGCGATCACGCCGGGGACGCGCGCGATGGCGGCGCCGAACCCCGCGACGAGCGCGCCGACGCCGAACTCCCACGCCCGTGTGTGGGGCGAGAAGAAGGCGAGGGACTCGGACACGGGCGTCGTGACGACGCTCGCGCCGAACGAGGCGACGGTGATGACGGCGATGGCCGCGAGGAGCACCGTACGGGACCGCCGACCGATCAGATACGCCGCGAGAAGCAGCACGGGCCAGACGATGTAGAACTGCTCCTCGACGCCGAGCGACCAGAAGTGCTGGAACGGCGACGGCGCCGTACCCGCGAGGTAGTCGGTCTGCCGCACGGCGAAGACGATGTTCGGGACGTACAGGGCTGACGCGACGGCGTCGTGCACGATGTCGACGAGTCGCAGCGGCGACACGACGAGGAAGCTCGCGAGCGTCGTGAGGACGATCGTGACGAGCGCAGCGGGGAGGATGCGGCGGGCCCGCGCGGCGTAGAAGCGCGCGAGGTCGATCCGCCCGGTCCGGTGCAGCCCCTCGAGCAGGTGCCCGGTGATCAGGAACCCGGAGATGACGAAGAAGACGTCGACGCCCACATATCCGCCGCCGAGGAGCGGAACGCCAGCGTGATCGAGAACCACGAGGCCGACCGCGATGGCCCTGAGCCCCTGGATGTCGGCTCGGAACGGTCGACGCCGCGGCTCGCGCTCGGCGGGCGCGCGCGCGTTCAGCCGGTCCTCGACGGTCGTCACCCTCCCATGCTGACGGATGGAGGCGAACGGCCGGTGAACGGGCTAACGTCGAGGACATGACAGCGCGCGAGGGAGCGGGCGAGGCAGCGGGCACATGATCGCGGACCTCGTGTCGTTGCTCCTGTCCGCCAGCATCGAGAGCATCGACGACTTCTTCGGACGGCGGCGGCGGCGGAAACGCAGACGCTTCACCGACAGCCACGTGTTCGTCGACGAACGCTTCTCGCTCGGCACGGAGACGCGCACGCGATCGCGATACCTCGCCATCCCCGTGAGTAACTCCGCTGCGGACTATGAGGAGTACTACCGCCTCTCCCGCACCGAATACTCCCACTTCACGACGGACCTCGCCGCTGCCGTCGCGTTCGCGGACGAGTGCCGCGCACGGCATCGGGACGACCGTTTGATCGTGCAGCCCGGCTCGAGCCGCGGAGTGCCGCGCTAGCGACACTGTCCAGAGACACAACATCCCGCTCACGCGGTGCGTGAACGGGATTCTCGGTGGACTTATTGGAAGTGCTTGCGAACAATTCGCAGCCCCTTTCGGCCCTTCGTAAGGCCCTGAGCAGCGGCCGGATCGCTAAGATCCTCGAACTTCCCGTGCGCGAGAGTGCACCCGGAACCCGCTCCTTCCGGCAGGTGACGCCCGCTCTGCTCGAGCAGCTGGCCGCTGATTACCGCTCCGGCCTCAGCGTCTACGCCATCGCCGAGAAGCATGGCCTCCACCGCTACACGGTGACCGAGCATCTGAAGGCGGCGGGCGTCGTGATGCGCCGGACGATCACGGAGGCGGAAGGGCGGCGCGCCCACGAGCTCTACGACTCGGGCGCTAACTTCACCGACATTGCCCGGGCACTCGGACGCGACCCGGCGACGGTCAAGAAGGTCATCGGACGGCCAGTCACCGGGACCAGGCTTCCCATTGCGGACCCATTCCAGATACGAAAGCAGGCCCCGCGCCAGACGCTCATAGTCGGGCTCGGGCCTCATGATCGGAGCGACGCGAATGACCTTGCCGCGCCTCGAGGTCCCGCCGACCGCGGCGCGGCCCAGCACCTTCGAGCGCGAGAGCGCCCTCCCGATCCCCTCCCAGTCCTCGGGACCGCCTGCACGGGTAGTCGCCCTCTCATAGACGGCGTTGAGCCGGTGCCAGTGCTTGCCCACCCTGTTCACCAAAGAGGGCTCGGTAGCCAGCACGTCGCGCATCCGCGAGGGAAGCTGCTCCTCCGTCATGAACTCCGACGGCCGGTACAGCCGGTGGACCTCCCACTGCTGGGTCGGTGACAGCACGGCGTAGATGCTGGGCGTGAAGAGCCAGAGGTCCCGGAGGAGACGGTAGCGGTCGAAGTGTTCTCGGGAGGACGTGCGCGGCATCAGCTTTGCCGTACTCCGATCGCGACGCGACTGCGAGACCTACTCATGACTTGACCGCACTACTGCGTGAGGGGAACCGCTCCCATCGGACGGATGATGATGGCCTTGTGTCGAGCCCTGGTGATGGCAACGCGAAGGAGTCGGCGCGTCGCAAGGTGTGGATACTCTTCCCTCTCGGAGAAGAAGACGCCCCGATGAAGATGACCCTCGACGACGATCACGCCGTCGAATTCCTTACCCTTCGACTTATGCATGTTCATGAGGACGAAACCTTGCGGCTCCCGCTGCTCGCTGACGAGTCGTCCCTGATCTAACGTACGTCTGACAATGTCCGTAGCACGGCCGTAATTTCCGGCCCGGTCCCATTGTTCCGACAGCTGCCCGCCGATCTCGTCGGTGGCACCGAAAAGTCGCACGAATCGCACCGCCTGCACGATCTCTTCCAGCCCGCTGGCGCCTTCCAGGATCGTCCGCGCCGCTAGCCAGTCAGCCTTTGGGTTCCCAACGAACGAGACGCCACTCACGGCTTTCGCGAGGATCCATTTCGCTCCAATCGGACGAACGCCCTTTCCGTCTCTCAACGCCTGGGCGTTAACCCTGTAACGGTCCCGAAGCACAACGGCACTCGCGATCGGCCCGTTCGTAGCTACGGCACTCTTGACGTCGAAGAACGAAGCCACGGCTTCCAGCGTTGAGGCGGCGTCAGAGGACGGGTCCACGCCTGACCACTCGAGTATCGAAGCCACGACCTGCGCGGCGGCGGCCGATATCTCGGCGTCCCAGAGGACGTCGTGCGAGACAGGACCGTACTCCTTGCCCTGGAACTTATGCGTCTCCGACAACCAGCCGGAGATCTCCGAGACCAGCCCGTTCGTACGCGCGAGCACGGCGATGCTCGGCTTAGTCACGCCTTCTTTCCGAAGTTTCGCGTAAAGCCAGATCGAGGCTGCGTGCGTTGCGGCGGGATACGATCGTGGCCAGACGCTCATGACCCCGACGTCATCCGTTTTCGGAAGCTCTCGATTTTGAAGTACCGCGTCGGCGAAGTTCAGAATGCCAGCGTCGGGACTTCGGTGGTTGTCTCCGCCAAGGTCAAACTCCACTGGAGCGAGCAACGCACGGACCTGGTTGAGTCGTTCAGGGTCGACCCGGTCGTCATATTCGAAGATGCGTTGATCCGGGTCAGCCAGGACGATTAGCTCACTGCGCTCCGCGAGCGCGTGAACAAGCTCCCACTGGGCGTCGCTCGTATCCTGGAACTCATCGAGGATGATTACCGGGAAACGATCGGCGACCAGCTCGGCCACTTTCCTGACCTGCGCCACCAGAGACGTTGCTCCGCTGGCGAAGTTGTCGAACGCATAGAGGTTTTCCTCGACAGCTAGCCGGTCGCGCTCGACCTTCCAGTCACCGTCATGGCTGGCCTTGCTGATCTTTTCCCGATCCGGAAACAAGATGCGCGCCGGTTTTCCGCTCAGTAGTCGGCCGTGCGCGCGGAGGATGTCCATGCAAAACGCATGGTAGGTCTGAACAGTGATTCGTGAACCCTCGTCACGCGTGAGTACGTCCTTCGTGCGGTTCATCACCTGCCGAACTGCCGCCCGCGAGAAGCTCAGGAAGAGCACGTTCTGGCCGGATTCCAGGCCGGGAATGAGCCGCTGCGTCTTGAGTAGCGAGAGGGTCGTCTTCCCGGACCCAGGACCGCCGAGAACCATTATCCGACCGTCGTGGTCGTGGGCTTCCTGCGCTGGCCCGGAAAGCTCGAAGCTCATGCCCCGGCTTCGTCCTCAGCTACGGTCGCTTCATCACCGGCATCGCCGGACGCTACGTCGACGGCATCGGGCTCCGCGCCCAACTCAGGTTCCCCCTGGAGCTCCGAGTCGATTCCCAAAAGTACGTCGACGAGTTCTTCGGGGAGCTCCGCCTCGGTTTCGCAGTGTTCGATCAGGACGGCGGCGTAGGCATACGCCTCACCCTTGCGAGCCTTGAGCACCTTGCCGGTGAGCGCTGGAACATCCTCGTCCTTAATCTGCGGGTCATAAGGAAGGTGGGGGTAGTCGGGCCGGCCTGACACATCCGCGAGGAACCGACGGTGCGTTTCCACGGGAATGCCTTTCACAAGCACGTCCTCGATGCCCTTTTCGGGCGACTCCCAGAAGCGGTCGAACTTGGTCCGGTCGTCGATCTGGTCCTGTGGCAATGTCCCGTTCGGCTTGTCGCATGCGCCCCAGGTCTTCTTGCCGAGGGCCTTGAAGATCGGTCCGAACTTGGCGACCGAGCCGTCACCCGGAGTCGCGAACATGGAGACCCCCGAAAAGTCGAGGTGCGTGTAGCCGTGGTGTACCCGTTCCAGCACGTTCGACACGGCGGGGAACACGACCGCCTCGGTGGAACCTTCGACCACAAGGACGCCTCGGGCGAGAATTGCTTCCGCAAACTGCCGCTTGTTAGTGAGGTAAGTCTTTCGCTTCACCTTCGAGGGGTCGATCGGCGTTCCGATCAGCTTCGTGACTTCACGGTGCAGCATGACGATGCTGTCGGGCTCGAACTGCTCGATGACGGGACCGGAATGGGAGGTCACGATCGACTGGCCCATTTCTTTAAGCACGTACCGGGTGACCCGGCGCTGGGTGTGGGGAGGCAGTGCGATCTCCGGTTCCTCCATCGCGAAGATGACGGACTGCGAGCCCTTCAGGTCAGCGATGATCGTGAGGAGCGCGAAGACGAGCAGGTTGATAGATCCGGTGCCTTGCTTGTCGTAGGGCACGAGATGGTCGCTGGGTTGGGTCGCGACGAAGAGACGCACCACTTCTCGGAGGTGCTGGCGGGTCAGGTCCGAGGCGAAGAAGGCGGCGGAGTTGTCGCCCGGCGTCATGTTAACGAATCGGCCGAGGCGCTCGCGCAGGTCCTCACGAACCTCCTTGAGCTGCGGGACGTCGCCTACCGCCGGGTCCAGGTCGGTGAGTTTCGCGAGGGTGTCGCTCCACATCTCTGCGGAGCCGTCCCCGCTCAATCTCAGGATCGTGTCGAGCAACGATCCCCGCTGCAGGCTGAGCGCGCGGGAGCCGGTACGGAGGGCCCGGAGGTATACGTAGCCGGCGAGACGCTTATGTGCTCGGCGGAACGGGACCAGGCCGGCGCCCAGCGAGGCGAGAGTCTCGACGTCGGTTTCGTCGACGATCGGTTCGGGATGGCAGAAGAATGTGTCGCCGACGAAGTCGTCCTCGTCGCGGTCGTAACGTCCGATGAAGCAGACGGGTAGCGCCCAGTCGACGCCTTCGTCTCCAGAGCGATCGACGCCGCCGTCATCCTCGTCGATGAATTCGCTAGCTGCTTCGTCCCAGAGCCTGAGGTGCTGATCTCCGAAGCGTCGTCGCTCCTCGGGCGTCAGTTGGGTGAGTACGACGTCTATTCGCACTTCGACCGGTTCGCCATTTCCATCGACGTACTTACCCATGTAGAAGTCGTGTTCGTCGATCACCGGACGACGATAGAGCCGTTCAGGACCGAGCACGAGGTCGAGGGCCTCGCAGATCGTCGACTTTCCGGCGTTGTTGCCGCCCACCAGCAAGGTGTGGGCTTTGAAGTGGATCTCGCTGTCCTCAATCCCACGAAAGTTCTGAATGCGCAGATGCCGAACCCTCATGATCGAACTCCTTGAGGACCGGTTGCTGATGGAGGCGTAGTTGTCTTACCCATATGTGCCTCTGATTGTGACAGCACCCCACGACATTGCAAGCGTGATCAGGCCGCAAACCGTAGCGACATTGACAACATCACCGGTACATCGCTCAGGGGTGGGAATCGGCCCGATCGGACGTACCGGTGCGAAGGACCCTAAGGCGGTTGGAACAGGGAAACAGGGGTCAGACGGACGATCCGCGGAAACGAAGAACCCACCGGCATGTACCGGTGGGCCCGTCCGATCGGACATTACCCCTGGTGAGGGCGGATAAGAATGAGAGCTTGGTGGACTTATTGGAAGTGCTTGCGAACAATTCGCAGCCCTTGTCGGCTCTGAGGAAAGCCCTTAGCAGCGGACGGATCGCCAAAGTGCTCCAGCTTCCCGTTCGCGAGAGCGTGCCCGGCACCCGCTCCTTCCGACAGGTTACGCCAGCCCTGCTCGGGCAGATGACGGCCGACTACCGCTCCGGCCTCAGCGTCTATGCCATCGCCGAGAAGCACGGTCTCCACCGCTACACGGTGACCGAGCATCTCAAGTCCGCCGGCGTCGTGATGCGGCGCACGATCACGGAGGCGGAACGACGGCGCGCCCACGAGCTGTACCGTTCGGGCGCAAACTTCACTGACATAGCCCGGGCGCTCGGACGGGACCCGGCGACGGTGAAGAAGGTGATCAGGACGGCCACTCCCCCGGACCCGGCTTCCCCTGGCGGACCCACTCCAGGTACGAAAACAGGCCCGGCGCCAGGCGCTCGTAATCGGGCTCGGGCCTCATGATCGGCACGACCCGGATGACCTTCCCTCGCTTCGACGGACCGGCCACCGCGGCGCGTCCGAGCACCCGCGAGCGGGAAAGCGCCCGCCCGATCCCCTCCCAGTCCTCGGGATCGCCGACCCTTTCCGCCGCCCATTCGTGTACGGCAACAAGCCGCTTCAAGTGTTTGCCGGCCCTGTTCACCAGAGATGGCTCTCCGGATAGCACGTCATGCATCCGGGATGGAAGCTGCTCCTCCGTCAGGAACTTCGACGGCCTGTAAAGGCGGTGTATCTCCCACTGCTGCATCGGCGACAACACGGCGTAGATGCCGGGCGCGAAGAGCCACAGGTCCCGCAGGAGACGGTAGCGGTCGAAGTGTTCGCGGGAGGACGTGCGCGGCATGGCTGACCCTGACTATGCGCGCCCCTTCAAAACCGCTCGGGTCGCCAACCCTCAAGATACCTGTCGGCGAGTTGCAGAATGCCGTCATTTCCAAGCTGCTTGCGGACGTTGGCCACAGCTTTCTTGACTGTGTTTTCTGAGCCGAACAGCTCGACTACGAGGTCCCAGGCGAGACGATCCTCTGTTCTGACTTTTCGTGAACCCATAGACTGAGACAGGGACGTCGACTTCGCCGATCGGAGGACCGACCTGATCAAAACCGGATCCGAGGCAGCCGTGAGTGGCGCCTTGCCGACCGCGTCGCGTACTGCGTCGTAGATACGCCAGGCATCCCATTCACGGTCGGGTTCTGCTGGCGCATCCCTCTCAAGTCCGCTCACGAACTCGTCCTGCAGCCGCTGAGCGAAGGCCTCGCTGACGAGCTTGTGGCCGGCGCCTTCCCGGTAGCCGACGCTGTGAATGAAGTCGAGCTGAGAGGAGTACGTTTCGATGCCTGTCAGAATCTCAGCGACTAGGGCTTCCCGAGCCGTTTCGTCCTCGACCTTGCGAAGAAGGCGGAGAACTACTCGTCTTACCGTGACCTCCGGGCGACCGAGGTCGAACATCCCTGCGTTCTTCTTCTCAGGGATTCTGTCGATGAAGTTCAACAGCGTTGTCGACGCGGGAACGATCATCTCCGTCGTGAACCTCCTCTCGTATGCCGTCAGGCCTTCAAGGATCGTGTCCAGCTGGTCCGGTTCCAGTGCCAAAAGGTACGCCTTGAGCGTTTCTGCGTCGTCGAGTACGGCGAAGGCGCCTTCGGATTTCCTGAACGCAACTAGAGCGTCTGGTGCGACGCGGTCGAAGTACAGGTTGAGGTAGTCGGCGTGCGCCATTCGATGCGCGGTGCGCCAGGTAGCACGCCATTCCGAGCCGTAGCTGTTGTTCTCCACGTATTGGAGTGCGACCGGGAAGAGCCGGTTGAATAGCGCTCGTATCAGCGATGCGTCCTGGGCGAAGTCGCTAAGGAGCGCGTCGACAGCTTTCTGCGCGTAATCGTCTTTGCGCGATGAATAGTCGCGCGTCTTCGTCAGCTCCGTGCGGAGCTTGGCCAGACGCTGCATGAGGTCGGGCCGAAACACGCGGACGGCCTCCATCGCGAGGAGGTCGACGAGGTCAATCTCAGCGCCAAGACTCTTGATCGTCGATCTCGACGAGATGGCGTAACGGGTCACGTCCCGCATGTTCGAGAGCAGCGGGTCGATGATCTCGAAGTAGGCATCGCCCCAGCGGTCCTCGTCGATCTCGATGTCAGCGACGGGTGCGAGCACGCGGTTGAGCTCGGCGAAAACCTGGGAGCGAAGAAGCATTTCCGGCGCCTGTGGCACGTCGAAGCTCAGCTGCACGATCTTCTCAAGATAGGCACGCCCCGGCACGCCATCCTCCGTAAGCGCCTGCTCGACCCGGGCACGGTCGAACGCCAGCACGTAGACGATGTTCGGGAAACTGGCAGTCAGGCGAACCAGCTTGAATATCTCGCGTATCTCAGGAGTCGTGAGTCGATCGATGTCGTCGATCACCACGACGATCGGCTCCGTCAGCGCTAGGAGTTCTTCGGTGATCTTCTCGCGAACCTTCTTCGCGCTTCGGTCGGCATCCGTGGTCTCAGCCAATCCGCTGACAGCTCCTGCCGCCGCCTCTCCGACCGCTCCCGCGAATGGAACCGGGATGAACTGCGATACCGGCTTGAGTATGCCGGCGTACTTCGCCAGCCAGTCAGCAGCCTGACCGAACTTGCTCTTGTTCTTGACGTTCAACTCGGCGCCGATCTCGGTGAAGAAGAAGTTGACCAGCTGGTTGGAGCCGGAGAACATCCACGGGTTGAAATCGATGACCGTCAGCTTCGGTTCCTGCTCGAACTGCTCACGCATGAGATTGATGAACGAGCTCTTGCCGTGCCCCCACGGCCCGAGGACACCGACCACCAGCCCCTCGCTGGCGTCGAGCTCGCGGACAGACTCGGCAAAATCGTGCGCGACCGGAGCCCGTCCCAAATCATCATCCGCCGACGATTTGATCGGGGCGTCGATCGGTGGCTTATCGTGGGCTTTCTCTGCGTCGCTCATATGTCCCTATTTGTGCGCCTTGATCCCTCTTTTTGCAAGCAGGCGCGCAACGATCGTGTTGAATCTTCCACAACACCACCGGTACATCGCCCAGGGGTGGGAATCGGCCCGATCGGACGTACCGGTGCGAGCGACCCTAAATCGGTTGGAACAGGGCATGCCCAGGCGTCCTAAGAGACCCGTCCACACCAACTAGAACTAACGGTGCGTCTTCGCCCAAAGCGGATCCGAATAAAGTCCAAGCTCGTGTCATGGCAAGACGCGTGACATGGCGATCTGACGGGGACGTTTGGGTTTTCGAGGAGGGCCAGTTCGTGAAAGTCACTCGACGTGGTTCTTCTCAGCAAGAGACGGTGACCTTCCGGGTGTTGGAGGTTCTGGCCGGGAACCTGGTGATGACTGATCTCCAGGGGCTATCCCGCTATGACTGGCTCGGTCCTCTCCTCAGCTGGTCCGGCGACTCTATTCTTGAGGAAATCTGACATCTGATTCCCGAGAGCTGAGCCGGGTCGCCTACGCGGCCGGCCTCTCCCGGTACACGTTCTAGAAGTTCGAGAAGGGCGAGTCCATGCCCGGCACCCCGGCCAATCCCTCGCTACGCAACGTGATGGCCATCGCGCAGGCGCTCGGTGTCGGGCTCGACGAGATCGCGCCCAAACCGTGGCCCGACCTCCATCCGGGACACGGCACCAGACAGTGACCAGCATCCCGTTCTGACGGCATGTCCTGATTCGAGGTTGCTTCCCGTCGAGGCCGATGCACGCCCAAACTCCAGTGCGGCATGACGCACTTCGCGAGCGTCTTCAGAGATTCTCCGAGACGCGGCGTTCGCCGGTCGATCTCACACCTCGCCCTGACAGCGCTAGTCCCACAAGTGGGGCATCGCGCCTGCGTCCGCCGCCGATAGCTTGAAGCTGTTCGCACCGCCTATTGGGCTAGAGGACGGTCGATTTGGGAAGCACCAAGTCGGCGGCCTTCCCCTCGGATGAGGAGAGCGAGTCTGATCGAACCCGACTCGCGTCTCCGAACAACTAAAAGCATCCATTGTCGGCCCCCGTCGAAAAAAATTGACACGCCTCTGCTGGGGTATGGTCAGGAGCTGGGATCAAGTGATTGGCACATCCGTAGTATTGTCGAGACGCTCGATACTTCGCGGAGCGCTGGTCGTCTCCGCCGTAGCGGCAAGCGTGAGGATCCCGCAGTCCGCCACCTCCCAGGCCCTGGCGTCGTCGGGCGGCACGGTCTTCGCCTCAGAGGACCTCGTCTGCGCGACGACGAAGTACTTCGATCCCGCATGGACCACGGAAAGCGTGGCATCATTCCCGGTCCGCCTGGAACTGCTCGAACGGTCCAGTACGTTGCGCCTCGTCGCGACCTGGGACCCTCGCTTGTTCGCGTTGCATGCGCCAGTGCTGGGAATCGTAGGCTCCTCGATTCGGGAGATCGAGAAGGTCAACGATGGCGAGGGTATGCTCAGTCTGGACGTACCCCCGGAGATCACCGAGATCAGTTTCCAGGTGGAGGCTCTCTCCACTTACCCGAACGACAACGTCGGCGACGTGGTCGCAACGACCTTCCAGGCCCTCGATGCCGACGGCACGCTGATCGACGAGATAATCGTCGCGCCATCCTCCACCGACTGCGCGCCGTGGAGCGTCGAACTCGCCGCCGACTGGATTTGCCTCGAATCAACGGTCGTGCCAGCGAGGATCACACTGACGAGCATGGGGCCGGGGCCCGCGCCAAAGGGTCTCACCGCGGTCGCGTCCTACGCGGACCTGCTCCCTTCGCCCGTCCTCACACTTATCGGCGACTCCCCGCCCGCCACGTTCGCGATCACGTCTGCGGACGGCATCCGCGAGCTGACCCTTGAAACGAGCCGCGAACTTGTCACGGGCGACCAGGTCGAGCTCATCTTCACCGAAGATCCGTCCGACACCAAGCCGAAGTCCTTCACAGGCGTGACGCCCCGAGTCCAGCTCGTGCCGCCGGAACTCATGGTCGGGTTGCGGGAATCGGGACGTCACACTTCTTTCCCGGTGACCGCGTCCGGATCGCAGCTGAGCACCTACGTGCCGGCCCCGACCGCGTGACGAACGACGACAGCGACAATGCAATCGAGAGAATGGCGGCACGATGGCTGACCCATGGGTACAGGCGGCGCAGGATTGGTACAACGTCACCTACAGCGCCCGTCCGGGCTTCGAGACGCTCATCGTGGACGGGGTGTCCGGTTGGGCGACGATGTACGCTCTCACCCGGGCCCTGCAGTACGAACTCGGCATTTCGTCGCTGTCTGACAGCTTCGGCGCGGGCACGTTGGCCGCGCTGACCTCGTTCGGCACCATCACGGCCTCGAACCCCAATACGAGCGCGGGGCCGTCCAATATCGTAAAGATCGCGCAGGCCGGTCTCTACTGCAAGGGATACAACGCCGACGGCGGCGACCTCAAAGGTCGATGGGCCACCGCCACCCAGCTCGCCGTCACCAGCCTGCGCGGCGACCTGGGATTGGGCACGACCTCTAGCGACCTCACGCCCAAGCTCTTCAAGTTCCTGCTCACCATGGACGCGGCCCGGCTCCTTCCCGGAGGCGATTCCGTCGTCCGCGACGGCCAGCGTTCCATGAACGCGAGGCACCAGGCGCGACGCGATTACTTCTTCGTCCCGGCGGACGGATACTTCCTGCGGGACACGCACCGCGCCTTGCTATTCGCACTGCAGTACGAGCTGGGTATGGCGGACGGCGTCGCGAACGGAAACTTCGGGCCGGGTACGAAGTCCGGTCTCCAGACGCAGGCAAACCTCTCCACGGGCAGCAGCGACACCACGAAGCATTTCGTCCGCCTGTTCCACCTCGCGCTGAGAGTGAACGGATACGCCACGACCTTCACTGGGACCTTCACGAGTACAACGGCCACGCACACCAACAGCTTCCAGTCGTTCGTCGGACTCCCGCCGACGGGGACCGCCGACCTCCAGACCTGGGCGTCGCTGCTCGTGAGCACCGGTGATCCGGACCGTCCGGGAACGGGGGCGGACTGCGTGACCACCCTGACCGCCGAGAAGTTGGCGACGCTCCGCAACGCCGGATACGTGTACTTCGGGCGCTACCTGACCAACGTTCCGGACTATTCGCTGGATAAGTGCATCAAGCACGGCGAGTTGGAGCGCATCTTCGCTTCGGGAGGCCGGGTGTTCCCTCTCTTCCAGACCGGCGGGGCGTCCATCTCGCACTTCACGCCCCGGCGAGGCGCGGAGGTCGGCGAGGAGGCGGCCAACGCGGCCTGGGGCTACGGACTCCCGAACAACACGATCATCTATTTCTCGGTCGACTTCGATGCGCTCCCGTACCAGGTCACCGACGCGGTGATCCCGTACTTCCAGGGCATACAGCAGCGACTCCAGCGCACGGGGCGTACCTACCGGGTGGGGGTGTACGGTCCCCGCGACGTCTGCAGGCAGCTGCTTGAGGCGGGCCTCGCCGTGAGTAGCTTCGTGTCGGACATGTCGACCGGATACGCGGGAAACCTGGGCAAGCCGCTGCCCGCGAGCTGGGCCTTCGACCAGATTCGCACCCTCACCGTCGGCTCGGGCACCGGGGCCATCGAGATCGACAAGAACGTCGTGTCGGGTCGGTACGCCGGCATAAATCAAATCTCACCGACCATACGGACCACGGCCGACCCGAGGATCCCCGCCGTCAAGCTGGACGCGTTCGAAGCGGAATGGTTCCGGGCCTGTCTCGAGCACGAGGACTCGATCGTTCAGCCAGCGGTCATGGTCGGCAACCGGCCGAACGTCAAGAGCAGGGTCAGCACCCACGACCAGTACATCACCGAGCTCGCCACCACCCTCGGGGTGCCGAAGGCCCTGATCATGACGCCGCTGATATGGGAAGGAATGGTGATCAACCCCGGGGACGCCGGCGCGGACGCGCTCGTCGCGGCTTACTACGCCGCGAAGGAGCTCGGCCAGACCCCTCCCCCGGGGTCGCGCAGCGACAGCTCAACGGGAGTATGCCAGGCGAAGGCCGAGACCGCGATACGTGCCAACAACTGGGGTGTCTCACAGGGCATCGTCACGTCGCGTTCGTACGACGCGGCCGTCTGGCAGGACATGTGGGACATGTGGCGCCTAATAAAGAATGACGAGGAGTCAGCGATCCTGATGGGCGCCCTCACGATGATGATGGAGGCCTCGGGGGCCGGGGGCGCGTCGAGGTCGCAGTTGCGCCAGATGACGCCGAGCCAGGTGATGGCGATGTGCGTCGGCTACAATAATTCGTGGTTCGACGGCGGCACTCCGGCTCAGGAATCCATGGTCTACGGCAGGAACAGAATGCAGCTGTATTACACGATCAAGCGATGGCACCAGTCATTCTGAGGCGACGGGAGCCGTCACGATGAAACCCCGATCGATATCCGTGGTCGTCGTGGGCGCCCTGGGGGTCCTGCTCGGATTTTTCGGTGCGGCCTTCCTCAATCTCGCGGGCCTCGACCTTCGGCAGGAAGGGCTGGGCCGCGGGTCGGCATGGGAGGAGGGGGAGAGCGAGTACCTCGTGGTACTCGGTTCCGGGCTGCTCGTCCTATGGCTCATCTCGGTCGGCGGGGTGTTCCTCCTGGCCCGCTCAGGACGGCCGGACCGGAAGGTCCACGTCCTTGGCACGTGGGTAATAGTCCTCAGCGCCCTGCTCGTGACGGGGCTCGTCGTGGCGTCGGTAGCCATCATCCCCCGCCTCTACGACTGGCAGGCCTACTGACCATGCTTCCGGCGACCAACGAGCGGTGCCCCGACCATTTCCGTGGGGGCACGTTGTTCGCACGCCGAATTGGCCAGGTCGATGGCGCGACCGACGGGAGTTCGCGTTCAGCGGCACGCTAGGAACTATAAGGATCTATCGCGAGTCTGGCTTGGCAGACGCACGAACCCGGCCGACCGATGAGTCGACGCGGCTCGACTTGGACTGGGAATCCTGATCATTGGCGCGTTCATGTCCGGCTCACTCGGGGACGGGAAACGGACCGGTTTGGGTTCCGCAGATCTTTGGCTGGTTCACAAACGAGACGGGTCTGGCGATGGCGTTGTCGCCGCTGTCGTCAACTACGTCCTCGCTGACGGCTGCTACCGCTCCCGCAGCCTGATTCAGCTAGCCACCCGCCCTCTATGCACGTGCTGACCGCGACGCACGCCGTCAGTCGCTGGCGACGCTCTTGAGGCCAGTGAAATCGCCGTTGCGGGCGGCTGCGATTTCGATCCTAATGAAGTCCTCGGCAGGATCCTCGAGCACCGTGCGTCGCACGTCGGATCGGTAGCCCGCCTCAAGCGTGTCCAGCAGGCTGGCGACGCCTGCCTGGTCCCCGTCGAGGTGCGCCTCGTAGGCTGCCTGGGAGACGGCCGTCTGCCAGTACAGATACGCCTCCGCGGTCCCGCTGCCACGCTCCCACAACGCGCTTGTCTCGGAGCCTTCGCTAGCCGTCGTCGGGATGTCTCGCAGGCCGGACTCGGACGGGAAGGACCATCCGGGCGGCATCTCGTAAGGGAAGGCCGCGGCGGCCTCGCGGTACTCGGCGTGAATTCCGGCCAAATCGGTAAGTCCCTTGGAAGGCATCTCCGAGAGGTACGCGTCCACGTCACCTGGTCCGGTCTCGACCCTGACCGGGAGCGTCGCGGCGATGGCGGCTTCAGGCCTGAGCATCAGCAGTCCGGCTCCGCCGATTGCCGCAACTTGAATTGCTGCCCGTCGGGAAACTATCACTTCTCGGTGACCGTGTACCAAGGTTCCTCCTCATGATTCCGCGGCACGCGTTGGCATGATGCGGACCGAAAGCGGTGTCGAGACCGCCTGACATATCCGATCGGTTCGACGTACCCGCAAGGTACCACGGCCCGAAGCAGACGTCACGAGTTCGTGGCGCCGAGCAGCCCGGGCCTTCCGTCCGTTGCCGAGGTAGCCGCCGTCCGAGATAGGCATGATGGTCCCGATCGGACCATTCGGACCGGGCGAGGTTTGGTTCGGCTCGCGTCTGCCGCCGCCTCCGACGGCCTTGTCAAGGACCTCAGCGAGAACGACGCCCAGCCCGACTCCAGGTCTGTGAGTCTGGCCAGTGGTGGCGTCTAGGATGCACGTATGCGGCACATCTCAGCTCTCATAGCTATCGCGATCCTCGCTCTGGGGCTCACGGGATGCTCAGACCCTGATCCGATCAGCGCCGGCGACGCGGACGCGTCGTCCTCTCCTAGCCCCACTTCGCAGACGGACGGATCCGCCGGAGAATTCGCTATCTCCGGCAGCGCGGATCCAGAGGCGCAGGCACAGGCGCGCACGTGGCTTGAATCAGTTGAACTGCCGGCCGGAGCCACCCACGCCGACGCGAGGGTAGCGAGGTTCGACTCCTTCACGGGTTGGCCCTGCGGTCCCGTCGCCGAGTTGGAGACGTTCTGGTCGATTCCGAACTCGACAATGGGCGAGACCGCGAACTGGCTGATGGACAACCCCCCTGCCGAACTCCTCTCCACGGCCGTCGGACCCTTACCGAACGACGCCTCCTTAAAGTCGGCAATCGTCGGCTTCGTGCCCGAGGAAGGCGCCCAGGAGGGCATCGTGTTTACCCTGCAGAAGACGCAGGACGGAGTTGCTGTGCGCGCCGAGGTCGCGGCACAGACTGATGACGCAACGTGCCCCGACCTCCCCGACGGAGAGGGATACGGGGCACCTGGCCAGGGATGAGACAAGGTGCCGGTCCCAGCGGCCCTGTGGCAAACCGGCGCGATCGGCTCATCGGATCGATCATCTGATACCGCCGAGCAGACCTGTCTCCCGACAGCCGAGATGGCATAGGCCATGAACGAGGGTCTCGACCTCGATCTGCTGATGCCCCTAGGATCGGTCCATGCGCATCGCCCGGCCCGCCATCTTCGCCCTCGCGGCCCTGCTGCTCGCCGGATGCAGCGGCACGGCCGTCGGGGCGCAAGGTTCTGACGGGGTTGGCGGACTCTCCCCAACCCCTTCGGTGACGCCAAAGGCCGCCGCGGATCGCTGCAGCCCGAGCGATGAGCCGATTCCGATGATGGATCCGATAGACGGGGGCAGGCTTTCAGCCGATGCCTTCGCCCATATGCGCGATCTCGGTCCGCACGAGTTCGCGACGGGCGACGTGACAATCAACGAAGAAGGTCAGCCAGCTACGTACACCGTCGCGCCCGGCGACGTAGCGTCGGTGGTCGCCGGCCGCTTCTGCATCTCGGAGATGGAGCTCAACCTGTTGAATGCCGTGCGCCTCTGCGGCCACGGCATCCACCCTGAGGACGTCTACAACCTCGACCCCTACACGGTCTCGAGTGCCGGCGGCAGGGCGACTGGCGCATGTGACAACGCGATCACCTTCACCCTCCCATAGCTCCGAAGCCCATCTCGCGTTCATCTGCCACGACACCGGGGACCACGTCCTCCAGATTGAAAGGAACACTCGTCCATGGCATGGTCCAACTCGTATCCCGAGGCACGACAGAACGGTAGCGGCGAACCGATCAACTACTACACGTGGAGGAACATGAAGGGGCAGGTGCAGTTCCGCTTCACGGATATCGAGGTGGACGGTGGCGCCCAGTGGTACTCCGCCTACGGATGGATCAATCTCATCGACAACACCGGCAAGGTATGGGCCGACAAGGCGGTACACAAGTCGTGGGGAGTCACCCCTGCATTCACCAACCTTTGCTTCATCCCCGGCAATAGGCTCGTCCGAATGCAGGTGACGATGCACGTGATCAACCGCGCCGGCGCGGGCTACTACAACCACTGGACCAGCCACTTGCGCTGGAACAACTCGACCGCGGTCTGACGAGCGAAACACGCCGCGTGAGCTGGCGGTGCGGCATCCTCGAAGTCTCGAGGCCCACGCTTGACAGTGCTGCGGGAGCACCGGGTTGGCCGTGCCGGATCAGCGGTTACCGTGACCGCGCGAGGTCGATGGGCTCGGTCGCCCGCGCGCCCACCCTCGGGCCGGGCACAAAATCGTGCGGCTCTGCGCTCCATTGCTCGCGCTCCTAGTTCAGAACCAGGCTTCGACAACGTCGACGGAGACCAGTTCGTTGGTGTGAGGGTCGGCTATCTGCACCGTCCAGGTGGCGCCGCTCATGTCGAGGCTCGTCGCCCGGATGGCTCCGGGACGCATGATGATCATCCATCGCCCTTCGGCGAACCATTCCGCGCCGTTGCCGGCGGCGGCGTAGGTGCCGGGCTCGGTGCCGCACGAGAAGGTCACGTCAACGAAGGCGATCGGCTCGCTCAGCATCGGCCTACACAGGTAGCGGGTCCCGTCTTCTCCGAGGCGGTCGAGGGAGAACGACCACGGGTAGCGGGTGTCGGACGCCTGTTCGGCACCGACGAGACCGTCGGCCGAGACGAAGGACGGCGGAGCCACCTGACTGGCTATGCGCACCAGACCGCCGGGCGTACCGTCCGAGTAGAATGGGTCGCGCTCCGTCAGGCACACGGCAACCTCATCCTTTAGCCGGAAGCACGGGTCGTAGATGATCCCCCCGTCGGAGCCTCCCCAGGCACACAGCATCGCGTCTACGCGCGCCGAGACGAAGGACCACTCCCAGCAGTCGGCATACGAGAGCTCCTCCACGGGCCGTTCGTCGAGTTCCAAATCATAGGAGCTTCCCGGAACGAAGGTGTGGATCTCGGTGGGTCTGCTCGGGCCAGCGTCGGCCACGATGCCCGCCCCTCCCGACGCTTCCGTCGATGCGGGCGGTATGGCCGTGATTGTCCCCGCCGCGCCCGCCACGAGGGCGGTCGTGATAGCGACCGGCACGAGGAGGACTCGGACGACGTCCCTCGCGCGTAAGAGGATCCTGGCGTCCGGCCGGCGGTCATGTCCGGAGGCGATCGACGGCAGTCCGGTTTTATAGGCGAGAGCAGAGCAAGATCAACGGCCAGCTCGCCGAGGTCGACGCACGCCTCGCCTCCTTGCAGACCGAGTTCCAAGTCCTCCAGCGCAATCTCGACGACGCCATGGCACTCATCAGAGACTGTCACGAGGCCTACAGGCGCGCACCGGATCAGCTTCGTCGCGTGTACAACCGCGCGTTCTTCGCCCGGATCCTGGTGTTCCAGGATGATCGCATTGAGGGCGACCTCGCCGAACCCTTCGCCACGATCGCGACAAGCGACAAAGGCACCGATCCTCCGGAGGGAGATTCGGTGCCTTCAAACGGTTCTTATAAGGTCAATTGTTCTAAACAGACCGATTCGGTGGACCTAGGGGGATTCGAACCCCCGACCTCTTCATTGCGAACGAAGCGCGCTACCAACTGCGCCATAGGCCCGAGTGCCTTAAGACACTATCACGATCGGCCCGGCCGATCGGACCGCCGACGGCCCACGAGGGGGTCGCACGAGTGGGCGCCGACCGCCGCGATGGGCGGTCGCTCAGCCGACGAGACGACGGCGGCCGAGGAGGTCGGCGGCCGAGATCTCCGACTCGTCGACGACACCCATCCGGGCGAAGCGCGAGTCGACGACGGGCACGTCTCCGGCCGGCACCGGGGCGGCCGTCGGACGGGATTCCGCCGCGGGAGTCTCCCGCACCGGGAGGCGCGTGACGGGCGGCGCGAGCTCGGCGGCCCGCTGTGACATCGCTTCGGCGAGGGCCGCAGCGCGGAGCCGCTCGTGGGCGTCCGCTTCCGCGATGACGCTCGCGGCGGTGGACCCCTGTGAGAGGTGGAGGGGCTTCGGGAGCGGAACCGGCGTCCACGTCGACTCGGGCACGACGTCGGCCTCGTACTCGAGGAGTTCGGCCGTCGTGTGGACGGTCGTCGCGGCCGGAACGGCCGAGACGGGGCGAGCGGCTCGCGTCGTGACACGGGCCATCCGGACGAGCAGCGCGACACACGCGATCGCGGTGGATCCACCCACGGCGAGCACCGGCCACGAGCCGGCGGTCCCGAACTGCACGCCGCCGACGGCGATAGCGGCGAGGGACGCGAAGAGGACGACGGTCGTCGTGAGGCGGGCACGACGACGCGACCGCGCGAGCGTCGCGGCGGCGGCCCCGGCGGACCGTTTGCGCGACTCGGCCTTGAGCTTGCGGGCGAGCGCCTCGGCCTCGGCTTTCGCGATCGCGGCCTGCTCGGCGCGGTGCTTCTTGAGGACCCGCTGCTGCTCGGCGACGCCACGAGCATTGGCCTCGATGCGGACCTCGGCGGGGACCTCCGAGGTCTCGGCGAGGATACGCAGGGTCTGCTGGAGGCGGACGGCGTTGCGTTCGGTTGCGATGAACTCGCTCCGGCGACGCCACGTCGGGATCAGGTAGAGGATCCAGAGCGCAGCGGCGATCGCGAACACCACACCACCACTCAGGATTCCACCACCGGCCATGTCCCTAAGGTAAGGGTTGAAGGTTCCCGAAGTCTGACGATGTGATGGGTGTGTTGCGGTAGATCCGGCCGATCAGCCCTCGGGAGTGACGAGGGGGCTCGCGGCCGCCGCGCGATCGGCCTCGGGGATCACGGTGGCGCCGCGAGGGACGCGGCCGTCCTTCCACCGCGCGAGCACTCCCCCGGGCACCTCTTCGCGCACGAGGGCGAAGCTGAAGTGGTCTGCCCACGAGCCGTTGATGTGGATGAAACGGCGACGCAGCCCCTCGTAACGGAAGCCGAGCTTCTCGACGACGCGCAGGCTCGCCGCGTTCTCCGGTCGGATGCAGATCTCCATGCGGTGGAGCCCCATCGTGAAGAACACGTGATCCGTCGCGAGCGCCACACTCGTCGGCGTGATGCCGTGGCCCGCGAATCGCTCAGCGACCCAGTAGCCGAGCGTCGCGCTCGAGACCGAGCCGTAGACGATCCCCGAGACGTTGAGCTGCCCCGCGATCTCGCCCCGGTACTCCATGACGAACGGCAGGCCCGTGCCCTGCCGGGCCTGGGACAGGAGGGAGCGGATGCTCCCCCGCATGTCCCACGGCCCGAGCGGGGCGTACGGGTTCGTGGCCTCCCACTTCCGCAGCCAGGAACGGTTCTCCATCAGCTCACGCTCGACGGCCTTCGCATCGCGCAAGCGGATGGAACGCATCGAGATGTCGCCGTCACGAAGGACGGGAAGCGGCGCTGCCATGGCAGTCCTTCCGCGGGGCCGGGCCCGTGATCAGTCGAGGTTGCCCGCGAAGTCCTTGAGCCAGGGGCCGAGATCGGCGCCGAGATCCTCACGGTCGAGAGCGAGCTGCACGATGGCCTTGATGTAGTCGAGGCGGTCGCCGGTGTCGTAGCGACGACCCCGGAAGATGACGCCGTAGACGCCGCCGGCGATCTCGTCGTCGGCCGCGAGCACCTGGAGGGCATCGGTGAGCTGGATCTCGTTGCCCTTGCCCGGCTCCGTCGTCTCGAGGACGTCGAAGACCTCGGGCCTGAGCACGTAGCGTCCGATGATCGCGAGGTTGGACGGGGCGTCCTCCTTCGCGGGCTTCTCGACGAGACCCGTGACCTTCACGACGTCAGGGTCGTCGGTGGCCGCGACCTCGGCGGCGCCGTAGAGGTGGATGGAGTCGGGGTCGACCTCGAGGAGCGCGATGATCGTCGCGTTACGACTCTCCTGCTCGTCGAGCATGCGCGTGAGGAGCGGGTCGCGCTCGTCGATGAGGTCGTCGCCGAGGAGCACGGCGAAGGGGTTGTCCCCCACGTGGCTCTTCGCGCGGAGCACGGCGTGACCGAGCCCCTTCGGGTCGCCCTGACGGAGGAAGTGGATGTCCGCGAGGTCCGTCGACTCCATCACGCGGGCGAGCTTCTTCTCGTCGCCCTTGGCGAGGAGGTTGTGCTCGAGCTCGGCGACGCGGTCGAAGTGGTTCGCGATCATGTTCTTGTTGCGGCCGATGATCATGAGGACGTCGTCGAGACCCGCACCCACCGCTTCCTCGACGACGTACTGGATGGCCGGCTTGTCGACGACCGGCAACATCTCCTTCGGCATCGCCTTGGTGGCCGGAAGGAAGCGCGTTCCCAGACCAGCAGCAGGAATGACGGCTTTTTGCACTCTCTGTCCCATGGGGCCAGCGTATCCACAAACGCCCTCTCGGCTCTGTCGAACTCACAGAGGACACGCCGACCGGACACCGGAACTAGAATGTGCGCATGACGACCGACACGGAGCACCGCAAACGCGCCCTCCGGGCCGAACTGCGTGAACGCCGGCAGAACCTCACCTCGTCCGAGCAGGAACACGCGTCCGCCGGCCTCACCGAGAACCTGCAATCCCTCACCCTCGCACTCAGCGCCCGATCCGTCGCCTGCTACCTCTCCGCCCCGTCGGAACCCGACACGCGTCCGTTCCTCACGTGGGCCCGGGCCGAGGGCATCCGCGTCCTCTTCCCCGTCAGCCGGGAGGACGGCCTGCTCGATTGGACCGTAGGGGAGGACGGCGTCGAACTCGTCGGCATGTTCGGCATGCCCGAACCCTCCGGCGAGCTGCTGAGCCCGCTCGCGATCAACGACGTCGACCTCATCCTCGTCCCGGCAGCGGCCATCGGTCGCGACGGCATGCGTATGGGCTGGGGCAAGGGCTACTTCGACAAGACGCTCGGCTCGATGGAGAAGTGCCCGCCGGTCTACGCCGTCGTCTACGACTCCGAACTCGTCGACGACGTCCCCCGGGAGCGTCACGACCAGCCGGTCAACGGCGTCGTCACGCCCGACCGCATCATCGACTTCTGACCGACGCGACGACGCTCCTCCGGTCCCGCCGTCACGGCTCCCGGCGACGCTCGACGCCCCTCACGACGCCCCTCACGACGCACACCAGCACCACACGACGAAAGACACCGATGCCCACCTACGCCTACCGCTGCGCCGATTGCGGAAACGCCTTCGACATGTACCAGTCCTTCAGCGACGCCACCCTCACCGAATGCCCCGTCTGCGGCGGCCGACTGCGCAAGGTCTACGGCTCGATCGGCGTGACCTTCAACGGGAGCGGCTTCTACCGGACGGACTCCCGCAACGGCACCTCCTCGAGCACACCCGCCACGGGATCGTCCGACTCCGGATCGAAGAGCGACTCTGGAGCGACGTCCGATTCTGGATCGAAGAGCGACTCGGGGTCGACGAGCGGATCCGGTTCGTCGAGCTCGGGCTCCTCGGGCTCGGGGTCCTCGGGCTCGGGGTCCTCGGGCTCAGGCTCGTCAGGCTCAGGCTCAGGCTCAGGCTCGAGCTCGTCAGGCTCAGGCTCGAGCTCGAGCTCGAGCTCCTCCACCGTCTGATCGCCGACCGGCGATGAGTCCACTCGCATCAGGGAACGAGGGAACACACGTGATCAAGGGCTTCAAGGAGTTCATCCTCCGCGGCAACGTCATCGACCTCGCGGTCGCCGTCGTCATCGGGGCGGCGTTCACCGCGGTCGTCACCGCGATCGTCGAGAACCTGTTCAACCCGCTCATCGGCGCGATCTTCAACGCCTCGACGCTCGAGAAGGCGCTCCCCGTCGTGATCCCGACGATGAGCGGCGGCGAGTCGATCATGTACATCGGCGCGATCATCGGCGCGATCCTCAACTTCCTCATCGTCGCGGCCGTGGTGTACTTCGCGTTCGTACTGCCGATCAACACCCTCAAGAAGCGGGCGGACAACCTCCTCGCGAAGAACCGCCCCGTCGGCGACAACGCGGCGCCGCTCGCGCCGACCGAGGTGGAACTGCTCGCGGAGATCCGCGATCTGCTGAGCGCCAGCGGAGCAGCGTCCGGCGAGGCCTCGATTCCCGCCACCCGGCGCGAGGCGCAGAACCGAGCGGAGCCGCAGGACCGACCGGAGGAGTAGGCGCACGATCGCTCAGCGGACGAGAGATTGCACGGCGAACGCACGCGATCGCAAGCGGATCGACCCGTCGTCCTCGAACGGCAGCTGCCGGTAGACGGCCGACCGCAGGGTGTCGACGGCTCCCGGTTCGAGGGATGCGATGTAGGTCGGTGCCGGCCCTTGACCTCCGAGCATCGGTTCCCAGTAGTCGCTGAAGTCGGCGAACGTCGTCTCGATCTCGATGTCCACCAACTCGACGTCGGCGAAACCGGACCCGCGGAAGCGCCGGGCCAGCTCGCTCGCACTCCAGGAGGCGAACCGACGCCCCTCGTGGAGTCGCCGCGCGATCGGGTCGAGCAGGATCGCCGTGTCCCAGAAGATCCGTATCGCGGACAGCGGGTACGAGTAGTCCCACACGTATGCACCGACCGTTCCCCCTGAGCGCGTCACACGCCGGGACTCGGCGAGAGCGACCGCGGGGTCCGCGAGGACGTTGAGGACGAGCGCCGAGACCGCGACGTCGACCGAAGCGTCGGGAAGGCCGACGTGCTCGGCGCTCTCGAGGCGGAAGTCCACAACGGGATCGTGCTCGAGCCGACGAGCGTGGTCGAGGTAGTGCTGGGACGTATCGGTCGCGAGCACCGACGACGGTCGCGCGTGCTCCAGGATCGAGGACGTGAGCGCACCCGTCCCGCACCCCGTCTCGAGCCAGCGCGCCTCCGGAGGGACGTCGATCCAGTCGACGAAGCTCGGGGCGACGAGTCGACTCCACCGGCCGATGTACGGCTCGTAGTGTTCAGCGTTTGTCCACGCGACGGCGGACGGTGAGAACTGCATCGGGCTGCCTCTCAGCGATGTTGACCTGTGGTCGCCCGTCCCTCCCGGTGCGCTGCGCCGTGCGGCGTCCTCAATGTATACACCCGCTCACCAGTGCGGCGGAACGTCCTGCCGCAATCGGTCGTCGTTCTCGCCGCGCGGACCGGGCGTGGAATCGGCGGAGGAAGGGGCGTCACCCCGGCGCGGCGCATCGGGCGACGGGTCGGTTCCGGGCGCCGGTTCGAGTCGCGCGCGACGGGAGCCCGCAACGCGACGGATGAGCTGACGCGGAGTGGACTCGCCCTCGTCCCCGCCCTCGCCCTCGCCCTCACGCGGCGCCTCAGGAGAACTGGGCACTCGGAGTGGAGCCTTCCGGGACGGGAGCGCCGAGGATCGACATGATGTTGCGCGCCACGGCCTCGGGATCGGCGAAGAGGTCGAAGCTGTGCACGCGCACGTAGTGCCAGCCGAGCCGGCGGAGCACGTCGGGTCGCAATCGCAACGATTCACGCAGCGACTCGAGACCGACCTCGGGGTCCGATTCGATCGCGACGGCCTTCGACCCGTAGGCGGCGACGAGCGCGATCGATCCGCGGTACCCGATCTCCACGTTGAGGCCGTAGCGGTAGAGGCGTTCGGCGAGGTCGATGAGCATCGGCTGCGCCCCCTCGGTCGCGGGCGGCCGGGGGTCGCGTCGCGGCGGCTCGCGGAGGATCTGCGCGAGAGCGACGATGCCGTACTGCATGCGCTCCGGGTCGATGTCCTCCGGCCGGATGCACGAGACGATGACCATCGACCGCCGGGCCCGCGTCATCCCGACGGCGAGCAGGCGATCACCTCCCGGTCGACCGAGCGCGCCGAACGTCGACAGCACGCGGCCGTGCGGCGTGACGCCGAAGCCGAGCGAGAAGATGACGCGATCGCGACTCTCCGCCTCCGACTGCTCGAGCGTGAGCACGGTGAAGGGCTCGGCCCGCTCCCGCAGGATGAACTCCGAGAGGTCGCTCCGACGCGAGAAGGCGTCGAGCACCGCCTGGTGGACGCGTGACGCGTGCTTCTCGCTCGCCGTGACGACCATGAGCGACTCACGGGGACGGTTGGTGGCGTGTTCGAGCACGAGGCTCACGACCCGCGCGACCTCGGGATCGACCGACTCGACCGTCCCCGTGACGGGGTCGGGCATGCCGTGGCCGTTCGCGACGTAATCGAGGGTGAGAGATCCGTGACCGAGGAACGAACCGGCCCACGGCAACGAGTCGATCTCCCCGCCGTAGAAGCGCTGGTTCACGAGTTCCGCGAGGTCCTCGCCGCCCGCGCGGTAGCTGCGGGTGAGGCCGAGACCCGGGAGGAGTTCGCCGAGGCGGGCGAAGGCCGAGCGGCTCGCGAGCTCGTCGACGTCGACGTCCGCGTCGGCCGCCGTCTCGTCCTGAGCGCCGACGGCGATCTGGAAGGGCGTGGGACTCTGCGTCACGGGGTCGCCGAAGACGACGACCTGCTTGGCACGACGGATCGCGCCGACGTTCTCCGAGAGGAGCGTCGCTCCCCCGTCGAGCAGGAACACCGCATCGAATCGCAGCGAGTCCGGGAGCGACGGCACGTCGTACGGCGACATCGCCCAGATGGGAGAAAGCGAGCGAGCGAGGTGCGGCGCGGCGCTCTCGACGTCCGCCGGCGTCACGGTGCCGTCGCCCCGCAACAGCGTGCGCAGGGCGTGGGCCTCGTCCGGCCAGTCGACGAGACCGATCTTCCACATGTCGGCGAGCATGCCGGCGAGGATCGCGCCGGACGCTGATGCGTGCGCTTCGTCCACGAGACGGAAGTCGGACTCGAGCCGGTCGATGACCTGGGTGTTCGCGCCGAGCAGCGCCTTGTCGTTCGACAGCGCGTTCTCGAGGACCGACTGCCACCACGCGAGCTCGAGCTCGTCGGCGACGAGGTGCTCGGGCACGTGGCGGCTCGACAGATCGACGAGGAGGTCGTGGAGACCTTTCTCGCGCAGCTCCGCGATGAGGGTCGTGCGCTCCTGGAGATTGTCCATGACCTGCGACTCGGCGGCGAGGCCCGACATCATGCGGACGAGTTCCCGGACCGGCGCGGCGACGAGACGGTCGGCCTCGGCTTCCCTGCCGAGCGGCGCGTCGAGGGCTCCGAGATCGGCGACGACGCGCTGGTACGCGACCTGCACGTCGGCGATGCCGAGGGGCACTTCGGGGGTGACGCCCGCGTCGACGTAGCGCTGCCAGAGGATGCGCTGCTGCTGAACACGACGCAGCGCGGCGTTGAGGTCCGAGATGTGCACGCCCGGGCGGACGTACTCCTTCGCGAGCTTCTTCAAGCGGCGGCGGTTCGCCGAGGACATCCCCGGCGACTCGCGTCGCGAGTCGGTGGCGGCGATGAGCTCGGCGAGCGAGCGGTCGAAGACGGACGGCACGAACTTGTCGAGTGTCTCCCGGACGTCGAGGAGGAGGCGCAAGTAGATGCCGAGCTCCTCGAGCGTCTCGAACGGGCGCATGCGCGTCTGCCCGATGAGTTCGTACCCGCGCTCGAGGAGTCGCGGGAGGTCGCTGCGGTTGAGCTTCTTGGCGAGCTCGTGGGTGGCCTTCGCGTCGGCCGTCGTGGCGAAGTGCGCGCCGTACCACGGGGAGTCGCCCGGACCGTACTGGAACTCGCCGAGCGCCGCAGCGTGCGCGAGCGCACGAGCGGTCTCGTCGCGGCCCTGTGCGAGGCGCGCGATCGAATCCATGCTGAGACGCGCGGCCGTCGACGGCGGTTCCGGCTTGTTCGCGAGTGCCGTCAGGGCGTCGAGCGCGTCGACGACGGAGACCCCGAGCATGTGGTCGATCGATACGAGGGACGAGCGGTAGTCGAGCAGCACCTTGCGCAGCCGGACGAGCGCGTCGTCGACGTCGGAGACGCGCGGCGCCTTCGCCTTCTCGTTGCGGGAGATCGCCGTGACGAGGTCGCGGCGGAGCGTCGCGGGGTGCGCGGCGAGGCCGGGCAGCCCGACGCCCGTGAAGCGGTGTCGCATGCCGTCGAGGCTCGACCGGCGGGGGCTCACGACGAGGACGCGCTTGTGCTTCGACACGAGTTCACCGAGCGCGTTGACGATCGTCTGCGTGCCGCCGGTACCCGGGAGCGTGCGCACGACGATCGACTGGCCGGCCACGATCTGCGCGATGACGTTCTCCTGCTCGGAGTCGGCGTCGAGGAGGAGCGTGTCGGTGGTCGGGGGCCGCTCGTCCTGCGGCACGGGGTCGACCGGCGAGCTCATCCCCTCGATGAGTCGACGCGAACCCGGGTTGCCGGCGAGAGCGTCGAGCACCGGGTGGTCGAGCGAGCGAGCGTCCTCGATGAGTCCGGCGCTCGCGTCGGCGAACGACGAGACGACGAGTCGCGGCTGCACGTTGAACCAGTCGAGGTGCGAGGTGAGTCCGCGCAAGCGGTCGATCACGGGCTGAGGCTTGAAGACGTCGCCGGCGTGGGCGAGGGCCTCGAAAGCCGTCGCGTCGAGCGTGATGCCGAACTGTTCGCGGAGCGCCCGCGCGAGCTCGGGGTTGAGCACGGTCGTGCCCGTGAGCTTCAACTCGAAGTCGTTGCCGTAGCGGCGGATGGCGAGCGGCCGGAGGAGGACCGGGGCACAGAAGTCCTCACCGTCCTTCCGCCAGTGCGCGAGACCGACGGCGAGATGCACCGCGCCGATGCCGCGCACGCTGCGGAGTTCGATGCCCTTCGACGTGATGAGGTCGGCGGAGACCTTCGCGCGCCGCAGCGCGACCTCGTCGCGGATCAGGTTCGACAAGAGCGTCGACTTGCCCGTGATGAACTGCGGCAGGCCGCCCGGGTGGGTCGCGCTCAACTCGATGGCCGTGTGCGCGGCGTCCACGAAGTGCAGGAGCGGCGACCGCCCGCCGACGTCGGCGAGCTCGGCTCGCCACTGCTCGCGCGTCCGGTCGGCGATGTTCGCCACGGTCACCGTGGGGTCGCCGAGGGAGAGGTCGTGCGGCTGGGTCGTGTTGGGACCGAGCACGTCGTCGCCTCCGGCGACGCCCTCGTTCTCGAGCACGCCGTCATCGTTTCGTCGATCTAGCCTCCACACACGGCCACCATAGGCGTGTCTCGCCCGGATTCCCGGTAATCCGCGCCGACGCGTTGCCGATTGGGTCGCGATCTACAACTCGACCCGGCGTCCGAACGTGCGCGGCGCCCGCGGTCGCGGCGAGCACTCGAGCGCAGGCGTGAGCCGGACGAGTTCGTGCGGCTGCAGGGCCGCGACGGTCGCGAACTGATCGATCGACCGGAATCCGCCGAGGCGATCGCGCTCCTTCACGACGCCCTTGGCCCGCTGACGCGTCATCCCCGGAAGGGACTGCAGCTCCTTCTGCGTCGCCGTGTTGACGTCGACGGGAGCCTCCGGCAGCGCATTTTCGCCGGCCCGGGAACGCGAGCGTGTCGACGGTCGACGGGTTTTCGGCTGAGCCGGTGTCGCCGCACGTGTCGAGGATTCCCGTCCCCGGCCGATCGCGCTCGACGCGCTCGGCCCGTCGGCGAGGTAGTCGGAGCCGAGGGTGCCGTCGCCCTCGAAGAGCGCGGCCGCCTCGGCGGGCACGTCCGCCCCCGATCGGGCGCGTCGGCGCGACCGCGTGACGGTGCGAGGGCGGCCTCCGCGACCGAACAGTCGCTCACCGCGCTCACGCCGCCCCCACAGCGTGCTGAGCCACCGGCGGTTGGCCGCGAGACCGTGCCCGATTCCCAGAACCCACAGTGCGCCGTTGAGCACGATGCCCCACGCGCCCCACGCATCGCTCGAGAAGGTCACGGTCGCGCTGAAGTAGGCGACGGCCGCGGCGATCCAGACGGGTCGGAGCACGGCGAAGCCGATGAACGCGAAACCGAGCCACGTCATGACTCCGCCCGGCAGGAGCACGAGGACGAGCCAGACGCTCGCGAAGACGAGCCAGCGCAGCGACGGCGCGTCGCCCTCGACCCTCCGCCGGTTCGTCGTGGTCGTCGTCACCGTCAGCCGCCTTGACGCACGTTGAGCACCATCGTGACGGTCGCGTCTTCGTCACGCGATTCCGAGACGAGCTCGAAACCGGCGGAGTCGGCGCGGGCGCGGATGCGATCGGCGACGGCCGCCTGGACGCGCCGCGCGTAGGCGGCGTCGAGCCGCGCGATGACGTCCTCCGCGATCGACGCGTCCGCGTCGACTCCGCCGTCGCGCGAGAAGTGGGCCTCCCACACGTCCTCATCGGTCAGCGTCATCGCGAGGACGTGGCCGTCGACGGTGGCCGTGACATCGCTCTCGCCGACGACGACGTCGACGGCTCCGATGTCGGCGAGGGCCGCGTCGAGCAGGCCGCTGTCCTTCATCCGGGTGCTGACGCTCACGGCGGTTCCGACGGAGTCGTCGGTCGGCGAGCCGCCCTGCCGTCCCTCGCGCCGCGCCGCCAATGCGGCCGTGAGTCCCGTGCCGCCCGCGAGGGAGGCCGCAGCGAGCGCAGCAGGAATCAAGAGGATCGTGACACTCATCGGTTCTTCTCCTTCCGGAGCGGGCCGTCTGCGCGGGCTCCGAGGTCGTCGAACAGGGCGGCGAGGGCGGCGTCGTCCGCCCAGCCGTTGACGTCGATCCGGCCGTCGACCGAGATGCGGATCTCCACGCGGTCGCCGGACTCCGCCGCCGCGGCGACGGCGCCGAGGGCCGCAGCGGCCTCGATGGCCGCGACCGTCTCGGTGTACGCCGGCGTCAGCGCCCGGATGCCCTGGTTCGTGGATCCGAGCCAGGGCCGACGGGCGTCGGGCCGATCGCGGAGGTACGGTCCG
Source organism: Labedella phragmitis (assembly GCF_004078635.1). Lineage (GTDB taxonomy): Bacteria > Actinomycetota > Actinomycetes > Actinomycetales > Microbacteriaceae > Labedella > Labedella phragmitis. The sequence goes on along the minus strand of NZ_RZNB01000005.1, from coordinate 6,881 downwards.
TCCACGAGGAGATCGGTCGCCGCGAGCAACGCGGCGATGTCGGACCGTTCGAGCGCCCACTCCGAGAGCGCGTCGAGGGTGTAGCCGCTGAAGGTCATGACGGTGAGACCCGCCGAGCGGTAGGCCGCCGCGACCTCGGCGAGCGCCGCGGCCTGATCGAACGGCTCGCCCCCGAGGAGCGTGACGCCTTCGACGCCCGCCGCAACCGATCGGGCGACGAGGTCGCGGGCGACGTCCTCCGTGGAGTCGAGACGGGCGCCGGCTGCGGCCCACAGGTGCGGGTTGAAGCACCCGGGACACCGGATGGAGCACCCCTGCACCCACAGCGCCGATCGACGGCCGGGTCCCTCGGCGATCGTCGATGCGAGGAAGCGCGACCAGCGGAGCGTCTCCCCCGACTCGTGCGCGGGGATCGGTCGCGCGAAGAGCTCAGCGACCGAGCGCATCGCGGTCCTCGGTGATCACGGAGTCGTCCTGGCCGACGCTCGAGCGGTAGTAGTCCTCGGTGAACGCGGACTCGGTCGTCTCCGCCTCGAGCATGTTCTCGAGCACGGCGATGTAGTCGAGGCACTCCGGCCCCTGCATGCCGAACGTCTCCGCGTGGACCGTTCCATCGGCCCGCACCTGCACGACGAGTCTCTTCTCCGCCATCAGCGTCTCCCCGCCCCCACCGTCGTCCCGGTCACGGTGGTCCCGCTCGCCGTCGTCCGGGTCATGGTCCTGGTCGTCCGGCTCATGGTCCTGGTCGTCCGGGCCACGGTCCTGGTCGTCCGGGCCACGGTCCTGGTCGTCCGGGCCACGGTCGTTGTCGTCGCGGTCGTCATCGCCGTCGTCGTCGCGGTCGTCATCGCCGTCGCGTTCATCAGAAGTCCACCGTCCGTCCGCCACGTCGCCTCGCGAGGTCGGAACCGGTCGCGGGCACACCGGGCGCCGCCGTCTCGTCGACGGGGTCGGCGTCCTCGCTGCCCGTCGCGCGCACGGCGCGCAGAGCCGCCCAACTCCGGATGCCGGCGACCTCCTCCGACTGGGTGACGGCGAGCGGGATCATCGAGGAGACCGCGTGCTCGAGGTCCTCGACCGTGACAGCCCGGCCAGCCGCGTACGCCTCGTACATCGCGACCACGACGGCCTGCTCGATCTCCGCTCCCGAGTACTCGTCGCTCGCTGCGCTCAATCGGGCGATCGCGGCGTCGTCGGCCGCGATCGCCGTGAGTCCGTTGGCGGGCGTCGCTTGCGAGCCGAGCTGGATGCGCCAGATCGCGTCGCGCTCGTGCGCCGTCGGCAGGTCCACGAAGAAGATCTCGTCGAAGCGGCCCTTCCGCAGGAACTCGGGCGGCAGGGAATCGATGTTGTTCGCCGTCGCGACGACGAAGACCGGCTTGCTCTTCTCCTGCAACCACGTGAGGAAGTACCCGAAGACGCGAGCGGTCGTACCGGAGTCACCCGTGCCCGTCGTGTTCGAGAACCCCTTCTCGATCTCGTCGACCCAGAGGATGCAGGGCGCGACGGCCTCGGCGGTCGCGATCGCCGTGCGGAGGTTCTGCTCCGACGAGCCCACGAGTCCCGCGAAGATCCGACCGATGTCGAGGCGCAGGAGCGGGATGTCCCATGACGCCGCCGTCGCCTTCGCCGTGAGCGACTTGCCGCAACCGGGGACGCCCGTGATGAGCACTCCCTTCGGCGCTGGCAGTCCGAACGCCTCGGCCTCGGCGAGCCACGAGCCGTCGCGCCGTGAGAGCCAGCGCTTGAGGTTGTTGAGGCCGCCGACCTGGTCGAGGTCGAGCCCTCCGTCGACGAAGTCGAGGAGACCCGCCTTTCGAACGGTCTGCCGCTTCTCGTCGACGATGACGTCGATGTCGTCGGACGTGAGCGCCCCGTCGTCGACCATGGCACGGGCGAAGGCGTTCTCGGCCTCCGCCATCGTGAGCCCCAGTGCCGCCTGCACCATCTTCTCGCGATCGGCTGCCGAAGCCGTGAGCCGGATCCGGCTGCTCCCCGACGTGTTGTTCTCGATCATCGTCTCGAGCAGCCACGCGAGGTCCTCCCGAGCCGGAAGGGGGAACTCGACGAGGTTGGTGAGCTTGTCGAGCTCGGGCGGGATGACACGGACGGGCGCCGTCACGATGAGGGCTCGCCCGAGGTCGCCGTGACGGAAGTCGATGACGGCCTCGCGCACCGTGCGAATGACGGCGGGGTCACCGGGCCGGGCCTCCGACCCGAAGTAGGCGTGCAGATCGCAGAAGACGAAGACCGCGTTCTCCGTCACACCCAGAGCGTGCTCGAGGGCACGGGCGGGGTTCGTCGTGTTCGCGATGACCTTCGACTCCGGGGACACGAGCCCGCTCGCCGACGACCACGTCCACACCTGGCGGGGGTGGCGGAGCTCACCGGCCGCCCGGCCGATCTCCTGAACGACCCGTTCCTCCTCGCTCGTCTCGATGTAGAGGAGGGGCAACCGCGCCTTGAACGCCTGGTCGAGGGTCTTCGCGAAATCGGGCATCTAGGGGGTCTCCTGCTCGGTGGGGGGCGTCGTATCGTCGGGATCCGGCGGGGTCGACGAGGTGGGCGTCGTTGTCCGCGTCGTCGATTCCTCGTCCGCGTAATCGTCGATGTCGACGACCCAGGCCCCCCGCTCGGCGTCGGACTCGATGCTCAGGACGACGACGTCCGAGGGCGACCACGAGTGCCGTTCCTTGAGGGGGTCGCTCTCGATGATGATGGACTCCTGGCCCTCTTCGCGGGTGTAAGCGGTGACGAAGAAGATGCCATCGCCCGCGAACTCGAAGAGCGCGCTGACGGCGCTGCCGCGGTAGAGGAGGAGGGCGTTTCCCTGGCCGGAGACGACGTCCGTGATCTCCTCGGCGTCGAGCTCGTCGATCTGGAGCGTCCACGGATCGTCGGACGTCACCCAGAGTTCGAGTGTCCCCTCGTAGGGGAACACCACGACGGGCAGCTCCGGTTGGGGGCTCCCCACGTCGAGCGGCCACTCGGCCTCCGGGAGGACGGTCTCCGGGTCGATGTCGCCGCTCTCGGTCATGTGGAGGTCGACGTAGACATCGCTCACCTGGGTCACCTGCAGCGGCTCCGTCGTCACGTCGTCGACGCGGATGACCGCGTTGCCGGTTCCCGAGTAGTACTCGTAACCGCCGCCGTCGATGAGTTCCATCTCCGGGAGGGTCTCGTCGAACCACGGGTAGTCGCCGTAGGAGTTGCCGTCCGCGGTGTCCCGCAGGGTCCCCGTGTCGGCGTTCCACTCGAGTCGCGCGAACGTCCCGAAGGCGATGACCGCCATGACGATGGCCCCGATCGTCCACGCCACACCCTGGAAGCGGGCGATGCTGCGGCGCGCGTCGGCCGACGTGACGCCGCCGGGCTCGACGGACTGTCCCGAACTCACAGCACCCACCCCCGACGGCACGATCGACGCGCCTTCGCGGCGATCACGGGCGCACTCGCCACCCTATCGAGAGCCCGACGAGTGTCGTGATGGGGAGCGGTCCCCACTCCTGGGGACGCCTAGCTGTTGACGAACTCCTCGGCGCCGAGGAGCTCGCGAACGCGCGGCGCGACCTCGGAGCCGTACAGCTCGATGCTGTGCATGAGATTCTCGTGCGGCATGGTGCCGTTCGCGTACTTGAGGTCGAAGCGGTCGAGCTCGAGCAGCTTCGCGGCCCGTGCGATCTTCGTCGCGACCGTCTCGGGCGAGCCGACGAAGAGCGCTCCCTCGGGCCCCGCCTCCGCCTCGAACCGTTCGCGTGTAATGGGCGGCCAGCCGCGCTCCCGGCCGATCCGGTCGAGGAGCACGCGGTAGTGCGGCCAGAGCTCGTCCTTGGCCTGCTCGTCCGTGTCCGAGACGTGGCCGGGCGAGTGCACGCCCACGGGCTGCAGCGGCTGGCCGAACTGTTCGAGCGCTTGCTTGTACAGCTTGACGAACGGGGCGAAACGGTGCGGCTCTCCCCCGATGATCGCGAGCATGAGGGGGAAGCCGTAGTGCGCCGCGCGAACGACCGACTCCGGGCTGCCGCCGACGCCGATCCACGTCTTCAGGAGGCCGTTCTCGATCGGCGGGTAGACCGACTGGTTCGATAGCGGGGCACGCGTGTTGCCGGTCCACGTGATGGGCTCCTGCTTGCGAACCTCCGCGAAGAGCTGCAGTTTCTCCTCGAAAAGCTCCTCGTACTGCGAGAGCTCGAAGCCGAAGAGCGGGAACGACTCGGTGAACGATCCGCGGCCGAGGATGATCTCCGCCCGGCCGTTCGACACGGCGTCGAGGGTCGCGAACCGCTGGAAGACGCGGATGGGATCGTCGGAACTCAGGACCGTCACCGCCGTACCGAGGTGGATGCGCTCCGTCTGCGCGGCGATCGCGGCGAGCAGAACCTCGGGGGCGGACACCGCGAAGTCCACGCGGTGGTGCTCGCCGATCCCGAAGTAGTCGAGGCCGAGGCTGTCGGCGAGACGCGCTTCCTCCACGAGATTGCGGAGGACCTGCGCGTGCGACAGCGTCTCCCCCGAGGCATCGACGCTCACATCGCCGAACGTGTCCAGGCCCAGTTCGAGCTTTTTCGCCATCGCGCTCATCCTCTTCCCCATCCCTCGTTCTATTCAGTTGAATCTATCTGAGGAGGGGAACCGTCGCCATGGTCTCGGTATTCCTCGGTCCGTGTCACGAGCATGTCACCCGGTCGTCATCTCCCGTCCGCCTCGCGCTCACCCAATCGTCGTGCCCGTCGGCGAGGGTTTTCTCATGCGGATCGCGATCGTCGCCGAATCCTTCCTCCCTCACATGAACGGGGTGACTCACTCGCTGCTGCGCGTGATGGAGCATCTCACCGAGCGCGGTGACGAGATGATCGTGATCGCCGCGCGCAGCGGGCGCCTCACCCCCGAGGAGCACGCGGGGGTGCGCGTCGACCAGGTGCCGTCGTTCACGCTCCCCCGGTATCCCAGCGTGCGCGTCGCGCCGGGCGGGTCGCGTCGACTCATCACGACGCTCGACCGCTTCCGGCCCGACGTCGTGCACCTCGCGTCGCCGTTCGTGCTCGGGTGGCGCGGACTCCTCGCGGCTCAGACGCTCGCGCTCCCGACCGTCGCCGTGTACCAGACCGAGATCCCGGCGTATGCGGCGCGCTACGGCATCCCCTACGCGGAGGAGCTGCTCTGGCAGCACGTCGACCGCATCCACTCGCAATCGACGCTCACGCTCGCCCCGTCGAGCGCCGCGATCCGCCAGCTCGAGGAGCGGAACATCGATCGCGTGCGTCTCTGGGTACGCGGGGTCGACGCCGAGCGCTTCGATCCGGCACGACGCTCCGAGGAGTGGCGCCGGTCTGTCGCGCCGAACGGCGAGCGCCTCGTCGGTTACGTCGGTCGCCTCGCCGCCGAGAAGCAGCTCGAGGATCTGGCGGCCCTCTCCGAGGTTCCGGGCACTCGCCTCGTGATCGTCGGCGACGGTCCGATCGGTCCGTCGCTCCGTCGACTCCTCCCGAAGGCACACTTCACAGGATTCCTCGGCGGTGACGATCTCGCGACGGTCATGGCGAGCCTCGACGTCTTCGTCCACCCCGGGGAGTCGGAGACGTTCTGTCAGACGATCCAGGAAGCCATGGCCTCGGGCGTGCCGGTCGTCGCGACCGGGCGAGGCGGACCCGTCGACCTCGTCGACTCGAGCCGCACCGGCTGGCTCTACACACCCGGGGATCTCGCCGGGATGGCCGACGCCGTGCGCGACCTCGTCGGCGATGACGGCAAGAGGGCGGCCTTCGGCCGTGCGGCGCGCGAGGCCGTGCGGACCCGCACCTGGAAGAGCGTCACCGGCGCCCTCGTCGGGCACTACAGCGACGCGATCGAACTCGCGTCCGGATCCACCATCCGGGTGCCGCGGCGCCGCCGATCCGGTCGCGCGTAGCGTCGGTCCGAGGAACATACCGGGCCAGGGACCTCCGCCCGGCTGTCTCTCCTCACGGGACTCTCGGCTCCCGGGGCTTTGCGCTCACGGGGCTCTCTGGGGTTCACGGGGCTTTGCGCTCACGGGGCTCTGGGGTTCACGGGGCTTTGCGCTCACGGGGCTCTGGGGTTCACGGGCTCTGCGCTCTGGGCTCACGGGCTCTGGGCCGGCGACAGACCGACCTTCCGGTGGGAGTCATGCTGGCAGACTGAACGGATGCGTATCCGTTCGTTCCAGCGCTCCGACACCGACGCCGTCGTCTCCCTGTGGGAGGCGTGCGGGCTGACGCGACCGTGGAACGACCCCCTGCGCGACATCGAGCGGAAGCTCACGGTGCAGCCGGAACTGTTCCTCGTCGGCGAGGCCGCGGCGCCGGACGGTACGGCGGCCCCGGATGACGGCGGCGCGCTGGTCGCGACCCTCATGGCCGGGTACGAGGGCCACCGCGGATGGCTCAATTACCTCGCCGTCGATCCGGCGCACCGTGGCCGCGGTTTCGGTCGTCTCCTCGTCTCGGAGGCGGAGACTCAGCTGGAAGCGCTCGGCTGCCCCAAGGTGAATCTGCAGGTCCGTGCCGACAACAGCGCCGCAATGCGCTTCTACGAGACCCTCGGATACGCCGCCGACGGCTCTGTGAGCATGGGGAAGCGGATCATTCCCGACTGACGGCGCCACGGTTACGATGACGTGGCGGCGCCTCTCCCCTGAGGGCGCTAGCCGGTGGCCGCGAGTGGTGGTCGTCCGCGTGTTTTCGTGACGTGGGTCCATTCGTGGTGTCCGGGTCCGCGGACGTGTGGGACTCCGTCGGGCATGCTGAGGCGCCAGGGTCCGGAGTCGATCTTCTGGTGGTGTCCCCAACACAGGAGCACTCCGTTGTCGACGTGAGTTCGGCCGCCGTGCCGGTGCGGGGTGACGTGGTGGACTTCGCACCAGC
>NZ_RZNB01000004.1 GCF_004078635.1 Labedella phragmitis | reverse complement strand
TCGCCGATGGTGCTCGGCTCGTCGTGCGCCGCGGAGGCGAGCATCTTTCCGTCCGGATCGAGTCTCGTCAGGAGAGCGGCGGAGATTGCCGACAGCTGCGAGACCTGATCCGCCGTCAATGCGTCGATCACCATGGCGCGCACGTTCTCGACATGCCCGGGAGCCGAGGCGACGACCTTCTTCCAGCCGGCCTCGGTCAGCTCGATGTTCGTCGCCCGCTTGTCCTCGGCGCACGGGTACCGAGTGACGAAGCCGCGGTCGGCGAGCCGACTGATGACTTTCGAGAGCCGCGGCAGCGACGCGTTCGTCCGCGCGGCGAGTGCGGAGGACCGCAGCACGCGTCCCGGTGCCTCCGAGAGCATCGCGAGAGTGAAGTAGTCGAAGTGCGTGAGCGACGCGTCGTGCGTCAACTGTGCATCGAGTGCAGCGGGTAGTAGTTCGAGCACGGCGGAGAATCGGACCCACGCTTCTCGTTCGGGGTCGCTCAGCCATCGGGTATCCGTCATGGAACCATTCTATCCAAAAGGTTGCATCTACAAGCATTTCGTCGTACATTAGTTGTACCGACAATCATTTGGCCCTCGGGTCACGAAGGAGCAACAGCATGAGCACCGTCACCATCTTCGGAACCGGCAACATGGGAACCGCCATCGCAGGAGTCGTCGCCGCCGGCGGCGCATCGGTCCAGCACATCGGTCCGGATGAGACCGCGACGATCCAGGGCGAGGTCGTCGTTCTCGCCGTGCCGTACGCCGCGCTCGCCCCGATCGCCGCCGCGTACGCCGACCAGCTCGAGGGCAAGATCGTCGTCGACATCACGAACCCTCTCGACTTCGAGACGTTCGACGCCCTGGTCGTCCCCGTCGGCAGCTCCGCCGCCGCCGAGCTCGCGGCCCTCGTCCCCGGCGCGAAGGTCCTCAAGGCCTTCAACACGACGTTCGCCGGCACCCTCGCCGCAAAGAAGGTCGGACCCGTGGACACGACCGTCCTCATCGCCGGCGACGACGCGGACGCCAAGGGCACCCTCGCGGCCCTCGTGTCCGCAGGCGGCGTGAAGGCCATCGATGCCGGATCGCTCAAGCGGGCTCACGAGCTCGAAGCGCTCGGCTTCCTGCAGCTCACCCTCGCCGCCGGCGAGAAGGTCAGCTGGACCGGCGGCTTCGGCGTCATCAACTGAACCCGTCCCCTCCGTCCCGACGAGACCGCCGGGACGGAGGGGCTCCTCATCTCCAGGAAGAAGACACCGCCATGACCACGTCTCCCGCGGAGGACATCCTCGCTGCCGACACCACGATGGGAGCCGTGACCCTCCGGGTCGGCGACCTCGAGTCGATGTCCGGCTACTACTCGCAGGCGTTCGCGATGGAGCCTCTCGAGGAGAGCAGCCGCGGAGGGGAGATCCACCGCGTGCTCGGCCGCGGTCGTACGCCGCTCGTGAAGCTCGTGCACACGCCCGGTCTCCCCGGAGTCGATCCGCGTCAGGCCGGCCTCTTCCACACCGCGTTCCTCTTCGAGGACGCCGCAAGTCTCGCCGCGACCGTCTATCGTGCGGCACAGCTGCCCTCGAGTCGGTTCGCCGGATCGAGCGACCACCTCGTCAGCGAGGCCTTCTACTTCACCGACCCGGAGGGGAACGGCGTGGAACTGTACACGGACCGCGATCGATCCGTGTGGATCCACGACGGTCCTGAGATCCGGATGGCCACCGCGTATCTCGACCCGAATGCGTATCTCCGGGAGCACCTCACCCAGAGCGCCCTCGACGCCGGACCGGGTCTCGCCGGCCGCGTCGGGCACGTGCACCTCCAGGTCGGCGACGTCGACACGGCCAGGGCTTTCTACGTCGATGCGTTGGGCTTCGAGACGACCCAGACGTCGTACCCGGGCGCATTGTTCGCCTCGGCCGGCGGATACCACCACCACGTCGCGATGAACGTCTGGAACAGCCGAGGCGCTGGACCGCGAGCTGCGAGCCTCGGGCTCGGCGACGTCTCGATCACCGTTCCCGCCCGGCAGGAACTCGAGGCACTCGAAGGCCGTCTCGCGTTCCGCTCGGTGCCGTTCTCGTCGGACGGGCGTTCCGTCGTCGTGACCGATCCGTGGGGTACCCGGGTCACGATCGCGCTTCCCGACGTCACGACCGAGGAGGTGCTCGCACGATGAGCGCATCACAACTTCAGGCTGAGCGTTCACGCGAGTGGACGTCCGCGATCGGCTCGACGTCGGCTGTCGCCGTCTTCCTCCACGGGTACGGATCGAACGAGCACGACCTGACCGGGCTCGCATCGGCCCTCGGGCTCACCCTTCCGTGGGTGTCGCTCCGTGCACCGGTCGAGATCGGCGGCGGGGGAGCAGCCTGGTTCACCATCACGAGGCCCGGTGACCCCGACGCCCTACCTGTCGAGGAGGCCACGGCCGCGATCTGGGCATGGGTCGACGAGAACATCCCGAGCGCGGTGAAGATCGTCCCGATCGGCTTCTCGCAGGGCGGGCTCATGGCGAGTCAGCTGCTGCGCACCCGACCCGATCGGGTCGTCGCGCCGGTCGTGCTCGGCGGATTCGTGCTCGGCGCGCCGCAACCCGCCGACGGCGCCCTCGAGTCCGACCGTCCGGCCGCTTTCTGGGGTCGAGGCGCTGAGGACCGCGTCATCACGACCGCGGCCGTCGAGCGGACCGCGACATTCCTCCCTCAGCACAGCTCCCTCGTCGCGCGCGTGTACCCCGGACTTGCACACGGCATCAGCTCAGAGGAACTCGCGGACGTCCGTGATTTTCTCATCACGCACCTCGGCGTGGACGCCGTCTCACGCTGATGGACCTCGTCGAACCGTTCGAGATCGGTGTCTTCACCTTCGGTGAGCTGACCAAGGACGCCGCCGGGCGACCGATCGACCCTGCTCGGCGCTTGGCCGATGTCCTCGAGTGGGCGCGGGTGGCCGACGAAGCCGGGCTCGACGTCTTCGGCGTCGGAGAACACCACCGTGACGACTTCGCGATCACTTCGCCACAGATGGTGCTCTCGGCCATCGCCGCGCAGACCAGCCGGATCCGGTTGACGAGCACGGTAACCGTGTTGTCGAGCTCCGACCCCGTGCGCGTCTTCGAGGACTTCGCGACACTCGACCTCCTGAGCGGCGGCCGCGCGGAGATCACGGCGGGGCGCGGGGCGTACGTCGAATCCTTCCCGCTGTTCGGTCAGGCGCTCGAACGCTACGACGAGTACTTCGAGGACCGCTTGGACCTGCTACTGCGCATCCGTTCGAGGAATCCGGTCACATGGTCGGGGACGACGCGCCCTCCGCTCGACGACGCCGGCATCTGGCCGCGTCCTCTGCAGGACGAGCTCCCGATCTGGATCGCCGTCGGCGGTACGCCGGCGTCCGTCGTCCGAGCAGCGACGAAAGGACTGCCCCTGTACCTCGCGATCCTCGGAGCTCCGGAACGGTTCGCGCCGCTCGCCGACCTGTACAGGACGTCCGCCCGTCAGGCGGGTCGTGAGCCGAACCGCATCGCGGTCACGTCGCACTTCTACGCGGAGCCGACATCTCAGGGCGCCCGCGACACGTTCTTCCCGCACTACTCGTCGTACATCGAGCAGAACATGCCGAGGACGGGCCGGCTCGATCGTCAAGCGCTGGACGCCTGGGCGGGGCCGCGAGGTGCGCTCTTCGCCGGCAGCCCGGCCGAGATCGTCGACAAGATCCTCTGGGAGCACGAGATCCTCGGGCACACGCGGTTCCTCGCCCAGGTCGGACTCGGGGGGCTCTCTCGACGGGACACGCTCGCCTCGATCGAACTGCTCGCCACGGAGATCCTGCCGGCGGTGCGCGCGGAACTCGCCGTCCGATGAGATGAGTGCGCCGTCGGCTTGAGCAAACCCAAGTAGGCCTCGATGCGAGTACCGTTTCGTCGTCGTCGTCGTCGTCGTCGTCGTCGTCGTCGTCGTCGTCGTCGTCGCCGTCGCCGCCGCCGCCGCCGCCGCCATCTTCTTCATCAATTGCTCGGGGCCAGCTCAGGCCGGACTCCGTGAAAGCGCCTGCCACCTCCTGGGGCAGAAAGCACGTACTCGGGCTGCCCAAACAAATCGATAAGTCAAGCTTCGGACGATCGGACCTGTGCCCATCATCGGGGAGTACACAAGCGCGCCGGTAGCTTCTACCGTGGATGATTCAGCTCATCGAAAGGTCGCCGTGTCCGTCGTCGCAAATTGGTATCCGGATCCGCACAACCCTGCGTTCGTTCGCTACTGGGACGGGAACCAGTGGACTCAGCACGTTGCTCCGCGACAGGGGGCGACCCCTGCGGCTCAGGCCCAACCGGTCGCTGCTCCTCGACCAGCGTCCCCGCAGCCCGGACAACAGCGCGTGTCGCAGCCGCCCCAGCCGGCTCGAATGTCTCTTACTCAGCCTCAGAACACTCAGCCGAATCGACACGATCAGCGTGTTCCGACGTTCGGCGCGAAGAAGTTCGCGGAACAACTGCAGGAGGAGAACGCGTACCTGCGCTCGATCATCAGCCAGTACGCCCTCGATGACACGATCGAATCGGAGCGTCGTAAGGGGGAGCTTCAGGGGCAGGTTGACAGCTCACGCCGGGACCTCGCGGCCGTGACGGAGCAGGTGGTCGGCGCGCGCGGCGAACTCGCGCGTCTCAGTGAACAGATTGTCGGCGCGCGCCATACGATCGACCTTCAGGGGCTCGGCATCTTCGACTACGAGCACCCCGCCGAGTCGTCGACCGTGCTCGCGACGCAGCTGGAGGCGCTGCGCGGCCGTATCAAGCAGACGGTTCGTGACGGTGGTGCCACCAGCGCGACCACTCAGTTCACGTTCAACAACTCGGTGGCGAAGGGGAAGAAGTTCGTCAGCGACATGTCGAAGTTGCTCCTTCGTGGCTACAACGCGGAAGCCGAGAACTGCGTCAAGTCAGTGCGTGCGGGCAACCTCGCAACCGCTCAGAAGCGACTCTCGACGGTCGTCGATCAGATCGCGCGTCAGGGGACCATGATTGATCTCCACATCACGCCCCAATACCACGAGCTTCGTCTTCACGAACTCGAACTTGCCGCTCGTCACCTTCAGACGGTTCAGCGGGAGAAGGAGCTCGAACGCGAACGGCGCGAGGAGCTTCGAGAGCAACGGAAAGCGGAGCAGGAGCTCGCTCGTGAGCAGGAGAAGCTCAACAAGGAGAAGTCGCACTACCTCTCCACGATCGCGGTCCTGCAGGCGAACGGTGACGAGGCGGGTGTCGCCCGACTCCAGGCGCAGCTCGCCGACGTCGAACGTGCGCTCGCCGATGTCGACTACCGTGCGGCAAATATCCGCGCAGGCCACGTCTACGTGATCTCGAACGTCGGCGCATTCGGGCGCGACATGGTGAAGATCGGTATGACTCGCCGCCTCGAGCCGATGGATCGTGTGACGGAACTCGGTGACGCATCGGTGCCGTTCCGATTCGACGTCCACGCGCTCTTCTTCGCCCAGGACGCAGTGAGCGTGGAGGCGGCCCTCCACCGGCGCTTCGCCGAACGTCGCGTCAACAAGGTCAACCTGCGCCGGGAGTTCTTCCGGGTCACACCGGATGAGGTCCTTGAAGCGATCCGCGATGAACAGATTGAGATCGTCGAGTTCTCCGTTGACGTGGCCGGCGAGGAGTATCTAGCCAGCGCTGCGAGTGGCACTGCTTAGGTCGCAAGGGTGTGGTACCCAGACCTTGCCGGTGACGGCGTCGTGAGGCTGCTGAGCACGGATTCTCGGCTTACCAGTCCGCTACGCTCGGGCCGTGGTTGCTGACGATGTTCCCAGCCGTATTGCAGTCCATCGAGAGCAATCGCGCTCGTGGGTGGAGGTGGCGCAATCTGCTCGCGTCATGCGCGACCTATTGACGGAGACGCCATCGGCCATCGATGGGTCGCCATTCAAGGTAATCGACCAGGACTTGCCGCAGTCGTGCGAAGTGTGGTGCCGCTCCTACCTTTCCTCCGCACTCGAACACCTTGGTATGTGGGCCGACTTCGTCGCGCCGCTGACCTTCCATCCCGACGGACTGTGCGCCACGAGGCACGTCCAGCTCAGACGCTGGCCCGCGCGGCGCTCGAGTCCGCGTCTCAAGCGGTATGGGTCATGGCCGCGCGAGATCCACGTGAAGTGCTTCGGCGGCATCTCTCGCTCCGTCCTTGCTGACTGGGCGGAGCAACGGAAAGCCGAGGTAGACCCGGAGCGCAAGGCAGGCCTCAAATAACAGCGGCTCGATCTGCTCGGCATTCTTGAGAGCCACCGTATTCAAGTCGATGACCCGTCCTACCTGACGCTCGTCACAGAGGCAGCCCATGAAGTGCGGACCAAGTTTTCTAATGGTGACCTCGGCGATTCGGCGCACGTCGAACGCCTGTGGCGCGCATCTGCAGGCTCGGCACACGGGAAGATGTGGCCGTCACCGGAACTGCGAGTCACCGTCGATATCGACGGGCGGCCGTTCTCGTTCCCGGACGCCGACGCGATGTCCGCAATCCTCGTGCTCGCCAACAAGGCCGCGCAATACGGTGTGTTCCGCTTCATCGACTACGCGGGCCATGAGCCGCAACTCGCAGACCGCCTGCGAGAAATCACTCTTCACTGGTACGCGCGCATTCCAAAGATCGCAGGTGCTCCTGAGCGACTCGAGGATGTTCCCGGGTACCCGCCCGACGCAACCCACATCGCTACTCCGGACCGCGACCAGCAGTGGCCGGCCCCGTTCCCCGAGCCTTTTGGCGTGCCCATATTTTGCCCACAATCGGAGCGCCGCGAACCGGCAGCTAGCTCCATGGCGTGACCGCCGAACCTTCAATCGCGGCCGTCGACGTGATGACTGCCTCTAGTTCGTGCCCTCGCATAGGGTTCAAATCCCACCGTCACCGCCACCACGAAGTCCCCGGTAGCCCTGATTCCTCAGGTGCGACCGGGGACTTTCGTCATGACGAGCGAGGCGACTCGTGGCATTGTGCCTTCCCGTGCGTGACAGCCGTCAGCCCTGGCGCGCCTTGAAACGCGGGTTGAGCTTGTTGATGACGAACACGCGTCCGCGACGGCGGACGACCTGAGCGCCCGGCATCTTCTTGAGCGACTTGATGGAATTGCGAACCTTCATGGCGATCCTCTCGTATTGATAACTATTATTAATTAGAGTAGTCCGTCATGGGACCTTTCGAGAACAACGTCGGACGCACGCGGTCACGCTCCGGGCTGGCTCTCACGCTCGTGAGTGCCACGGACGTCCGGGATGCGACGGAGGTCGCGACGGCTTTTGCAGGCGTCCGGCCTCCGGCGCCGGACCGACACGTCGAGACGGACGGCGACGACAGTGGCGACTTCGGCCTGCACCTCGCCGAGACCGTCTTCGCCAGCGCGGACGCGGGGGTGACGGGGGAGACCGTCGTCGTCCTGGAACCGAGCGCCGACGTGATGGAGGTCGCGCTCGTCTGCGAATACGTCCTGACGCGACGCGAGGCGCACGAGGTGCCCGTCCTCCTGCGGGAGGTGATCGCCGTCTCGTCGGTGCGCGAGATCCTCGACCGGTTCCTCGAGATCGGCGACGCTCCTTCCGATGTCGTCGACGACGCTCCCGAACGGCTCGCCGCGCGACTTGAGTTCGCCTCGACCATCGTCCTGGCCGATCTCGAGGATGCCCCGGGTGACGCCCGGGCCGCTCTCGCGCTGGCCCTCGTGGAGCGGCTGAACCCGACAGCGACCGTGACCGCCGTCGACGGGGTCGTGTGGCTCCGGTCCCTGCCGATCGCACGGACGGAGACGCGGGCGCATCGCATCGGAGCGCACATGGGGTGGCAGCTCGAGCTCTCCTCGGACGGGCCCAACAGCTCGGGGCTCGTCGAAGCGGCCGTCTTCCGTGACCCACGTCCGTTCCACCCGACCCGCCTCGCGACAGCGATCGCGACGGAACTGACACCGAGCAGGATCGGACGCATCCTGCGTTCGAAGGGTCTCGTCCGCCTCGCGAGCAGACCCGAGCGCGTCGGCTCGTGGTCGAGCGCCGGCGACCTCCTCAGCCTCGATCCCACCGGGATGACGAGCTGGGACCCGGACTCGCCGGCCGGCCAGGAGATCGTGTTCTTCGGTCACCGCCTCGAGTCCGAGCTGCTCACGGACGTCCTCAGCCGGTGTCTGCTCACGCCCGAGGAGCTTCTCGAGGGGGCCGGCGTGTGGCGGTCGTACTCCGATCCGTTCCCCGCGTGGGGTGACACGCACCACCACTGATTCGCACCAGATCCGGATCGACGATCAGGACGTCGAAGAGGCGCCGGGCGTTGCGGCGCGCCGACACGCTTGCGCTCACGCCTCGACCTCTGCCGGTGGTCCCTCCGTCGACGGGATGGGGCACAACTATCCGAATTGCGTGTCGGGTGAATGGTGGACAAAGCGGATCGACTTGTCTATCCTCGTGATTCGTCGTCCGGAGACCAGGTCTCCGGATGGACCGACGATCTGTCACGCCCCAGAGTGCGGGACAGGGCGACGACGTACCGTGACCCTCGAGGAGGAACAGGATGGACGACCAGAACCCTCGAACAGCTGCCGAGCCCCACGACGCCGGCGCGCGCCGCAGCGTCTTCGCGCGCGCGGGGCAGGGCGCGGAGTTCGTCGATCTCGACGCCTGCGACCTGATCGGAGCGGGCGCCATCGCCGACATCGCCAGCTGATGCCGTCGGCTGACGGCGGACCGCCCGGTCCGCGGCTCAGCCTCGTGACCGCTCCTCGCCGCCCCCCGCCAGTACGGGGGAGTCAATGCGGTCCGTGACGATCCCGTCCACGCCCATGTCGAGCAATGTCAGCATGTCGAGGTCGTCGTTGACCGTCCACGCATAGAGAGGCGCGCGCCTCGAGTGCGCGTCGGCGACCATGTCGGGAGTGATCGAGGCCTGCTCGACGACGAAGAAGTCGGCGCCGATCGCGGGCAGGCGGCCCGAGTACATCGCCAGTGTGAGTCCCGTCCGAAGTCCCGGATGGATGCGCTCGACGGCGCGGACGGTCTCGGCGTCGAGGGAGTGGAACAGGTTCCGGCCGTCGAGCGCGCCGAGCGCGTCGAGTTCACGGAGCGCGTCCTCGACGAACCCGTCCGCCTCGTGTCCCGTCACCTTGAACTCGACGAGGAGAGGCATCCCGAGTTCGATCGCTCGCTCCACGTACTCCGTCATCGTGGGGATGCTGTCGGAGCGTCCGTGCATCGTCACGGTCGTCGCCGTGGCCTCCTCCGTCGACATGTCGTAGAGGTTGCGATCGAGCCCCGCGAGGATCAGGAGGTTCGTGTCGTGCGCCGCGACGAAACCGCCGTCCGCTGTCTGCTGAACGTCGACCTCCACGACGTCGGCCCCGCGGCGTGCGGCCGCCTCGAGTCCGGAGATCGTGTTCTCGGGTCCGCCGCGGTCGTAGCCGCGGTGCGCGATGACGAGCGGATCGTCGGATTCCCCGGCCGTCGCGCTCGACGTCACGACGGCCCCCGAGATCGCGAGGGCCGCGATGCTCGCGACGACGACGACGGCCGCCGGTCGGGCCGATGCGGACCGAGCCGTCCGCGGCCGGGGTGTGCCGCGTCGGTTCACGACGAGCGAGAGCGCGACGGTGTAGGCGCCGACGATCGAGAGGAGCGCGGAGATCAGCGTGTCACCGGGAGGCAGCAGAGCGGAGAGGGCGACGACGACGGCGACTCTGTACGCGGGGCCGACGAGGTGCCGGGCCGACGACCAGCGGAAGGAGCGGATGGAACGGTGCGACGACACGGAGCGCCCGGCCCTCCGCTCCCGCGAGAGGAGGACGACGGTCCCGAACGACGCGGCCGCGATCGCCGCCATCGCCAGGCCCCAGAGGGCGCCGGAGAGTGGAGCCTTCAGAAACTCCCGCGCGATGAAGGGAGGCACGGAGAGATCCTCCGTGAGCGGGGTGAACACGGCGAAACCGGCGAGCGGGGTGAGCAGCGCGAGGGGAACGGCGATGAGCGCGGTTCCGTCGCGCACGCGGCTCGCGAGTGCTCTCCACGATCGGGCGGTGACGAGCCCGATGGTCGCCCGTCCCTCCTCGACGCTCGCCGCCGCCGCTACGACGAGGGCCGTCCAGGCGGCCGCCGCTCCGGCGGCGAGGAGCAGGGCCGTCCCGCCGAGCGCCCACGACGGGGGAGACGACAGGAGCGCCGGAAACGAGTCGGGTGACACCGCGGGGACACCGGCCGCGACGGCTGCGTGCTGCAGGAGGACCAGGAGCACGGGCTTCAGGACGACGACCGCCGCGACGTACGCCCCGCACAGGAGAAGCCACAGACGCACGGGTGTCCGTGTGAGCAGTTCGATCTCCTCCCGCAGCACCATCGTCCCTCCTCCGCGTCGAGTCGTGCACCCGGTCTCTAACGATCACTCGCGCGGCGTTCGAGCGAGAATCCCCTTGACGTGGAGGAGGGTCCCCTGACATGGAGGGGGCAGGAGCCCGGAACGAGGAAGCGCGGGCCGCGCTCGGGCACCCTACAGGGACCCGGCGTGATCCGGCACGAAGCGATGATCGTCGATCGGCGGCCGGACGGTCCCCGCGGCGGCCGGACGGTCGGGGAAGTGCACCTCGTCCGGATCGAGTCGGTCGTAGGGGATCTGACTCAGCAGGTGGCTGATCGTGTTGATGCGCGCCGCGCGCTTGTCGTCGCTATTGATCGTCCACCAGGGCGCGGCCTCGTGGTCCGTCACATCGAACATCGCATCCTTCGCGGAGGAGTAGTCCTCCCACTTCGTGATCGACAGCAGATCCGTCTCGGACAGCTTCCACCGCCGCATCGGGTCGTTGAGGCGCGAGCGGAACCGCTTCTCCTGCTCCGTGTCGGAGACGGAGTACCAGTACTTCAGCACGATGATCCCGTCGTCGACGAGCATCTGCTCGACCGTCGGCACCTGGGCGAGGAAGCGGTCGTACTCCTCGTCCGTGCAATAACCCATGACCTTCTCGACGCCCGCCCGGTTGTACCAGGATCGGTCCATGAGCACGATCTCGCCCGTCGTGGGCAGCCGCTCGATGTAGCGCTGGAAGTACCACTGGCCCTTCTCGCGCTCCGACGGCCGGGGGAGGGCCACGACTCGCGCGCTCCGCGGATTGAGGTACTGCATGACGCGCTTGATCGCGCCGCCTTTGCCGGCCGCGTCGCGGCCCTCGAAGATCACGAGGACTCGAGCGCCGGACGCCGTGATCCACTGCTGCATGCTCACGAGTTCGGTCTGAAGTCGCCGCAGCTCCTTCTCGTAGGCCTTCTTGTCGACGCGCTTCTGCTTCTTCTTGCTGGACTTCTTGTCAGACACGGACGTCTTCCTGGTGTGGTGTCGCGTGGATGGAGCCACCCGGGCGGGTCTGCCGAGGCTACGCGTGATCCCGTCCGATGCCGCGGGGTTGCGCCCGGCCGATAGCAGCCGAGCAGAGCTGGACGGTGCTCCCGACCGGACGCCTCGGGTACGGTTGTCGAGCGACACCCGTATCCCGGAGTGGCGACGAACCCCACGGAATCCCGAGGAGAAGCACATGTCGGTCGGTCTGCTCGCCGTCGTCGATGACATCCTGACCGCTGCGCTCAAGGCGAGCGCGAAGACCGCTGGCGTCGTGATCGACGACGCCGCCGTCACACCGCAGTACGTGCAGGGCATCACACCTGCCCGCGAGCTCCCCGTCGTGTGGAAGATCGCGCTCGGGAGCCTCGTCAACAAGTTCGTCATCATCATCCCGATCGCGCTGCTGCTCACGGCCTTCGCACCGTGGGTGCTCCCGTTCCTCCTCATCATCGGCGGTGCGTTCCTGTGCTTCGAGGGTGCCGAGAAGGTGCTCGAGTGGTTCGGGGTGCACCACGAGTCGGTCGACGACGGTCCGCGTGACGAGAAGAAGCTCGTCTTCGGCGCGATCCGCACCGACCTGATCCTGAGCACGGAGATCATGCTCATCGCCCTCACGGGTCTGCCGCAGGAGTTCAGCATCTGGATGACGCTCGGGGCGCTCCTGGTGATCGGCCTCGGGATGACGCTGCTCGTCTACGGTGCCGTCGCCCTGCTCGTCAAGATCGACGACGTCGGTCTCCGGCTCATGAAGAGCGAGTCGCGCCAGGTACGGCGGACAGGTGCGCGCGTGGTGGCGTCGATGCCCGCCGTGTTCCGGGTCATCAGCATCGTCGGAACGGTCGCGATGCTGTGGGTGGGCGGGCACCTCGTGATCGCCAACCTCGCCGAGACGTTCTGGCACGGACCGTACGACGTCGTGCACGCCGTCACCCACGCCATCGAGGCGACAGGCCCCGTCGTCATCTGGATCGTCGACACCGCGATGTCGGCCGTCTTCGGGTTGGCCCTCGGTCTCGTCATCGTCGGCGTCCTGATGGGCATCTCGCGCCTCACGGAGCGCGGCGAGGCGGTCGGCGCCACCCACTGACCCGACGCGGCCGGCCGCTCGCCATGGCTACTGCCGGGCATGAGCGCAACGGGACGCGCGAGGATCGTGAAATTCGTATCGTGGTGCACATGTCTCTCACTGCACTCGTCCTCAATTGCTCCCTCAAGCCGACCCCGGCGCCCTCCAGCACCGAGAAGCTCGCCGGTGAAGTGCTCGCGGCGCTCGCCGGATTCGGCGTCACGGGCCATCAGGTCCGCGTCGTCGATGCGGACGTGCGACCGGGTGTCGAGAAGGACATGGGCGCGGGCGACGAGTGGCCGGCGATCCGCGAGCAGGTGCTCGCCGCCGACATCCTCGTGCTCGCGACGCCCACCTGGATGGGACATATGTCGAGCGTCGCCTCGCGGGTCCTCGAGCGCCTCGACGCCGAGCTCTCCGAGACGGACGACGCCGGCCGCCCTCACCTGTTCGGCAAGGTCGCGGTCGCGGTCGTCGTTGGCAACGAGGACGGCGCGCACAAGATCACCGCGGATTTCTTCCAAGCCCTCAACGACGTGGGGTACACGATCCCGGCTCAGGGCGGCGTGTACTGGAACGGCGAGGCGATGCAGAGCGTCGACTACAACGACCTCGACGCCGTTCCCGAAGCGGTCGCGTCGCAGACGCAGACCGTTGCGCGCAACGCGGCGCACCTCGCCGCGGTCCTGACGGACCGTCCCTACCCGCCGGCGTCGTAGCGCCACGGGACGGGTCGCCGCGGCCAGCGACGCGGCGACCGCCCACACCACTCGGCGAGGGTGGGATGCTCGGACCATGACGCACGGTGATTCGACGACGGCCCCAATCCCACCGGATGGTGGAAGCGGGGCCGCCGAGGTGAGCGCGAAGGGTCAGGCCAGCGCGGTCACGGGCGCGAGGTTCTCGTCGGTGGCGCGTGCCGTGGCGAAGGACGCGTCGGTCCCCGGTTCCTGCGCCAGGACGACGCCGCCTACGGAGTAGGACTGCTGCATGAGGTCTTCGAGCCACGAGCGGTTGAGGCTCTGCGAGACGCTCGCGTCGTAGTCGAACTCGAGCGGGGAGGACGGCGAGAGCCACACGGTGCGGCGGCGGCGCTCGCCGCCGCGCTCGAGGACGAAGGTGAGGAGGAGGCTCTCCTGGCGGCGGAACCGCTGCGCGATGATGTGCTGGAGATGGGCGAGCTGACGGTCGTCGATCTCGAGCGTCGTGGCGGTCGTGCCGTACGTGAACGTGGCCATGGGGACTTCCTTCCGAAGGGACGGTCGCATCGAGTGCGACCGTCTCGGTCTGTGCGTTGTGGCGGGGGACGCGGATCGCGTCTGCGGGGCGGGATCGCGGACCGGGTGAGCGGCATGCTCTCGACGAGCACGGCATGACGGGAACGCGTGGGACGGTGCGAGAGACAGCACCGGGTCGTACGGAGGAGCCGCGACCAGCAGGAGCCGCACGGAACTGTGCGGGATATCACTCGGGACGAGGAGTTTTCGTTCTCCGTCGACTCAGTCTGGCACGGCGCCGGAGCTCCCGATAGGGGCCCGGGCAGGAGTGGAGGGGATGGTCAGGAAGGGTTCACCCGCCCGTTGCCGTGACCGGTGTCGTCGGCCGCGATGCTGTCATGCTCGTCTCATCGACCTGGAGCGACATGCCGGGCTGGCCCCCGGTCAGATGTGGCCGCGGAGGCTCGAAGCCGGACCGCTCACCTGACCGGGCTCGTCGGTGAAGACGAGCCCCGTGCCGCTGTTGGCCGACGCGTTGAGGGCGTCGATCCACTCGCGATTGATGGCGGGTGCTCGGCTGCCCGAGAACTTGAAGTAGAGGGGGATCGCGCGGTCGAGCCAGATGGCGGAGCGGCCGTCGCCGACGGCCGGGTCGTCCTTCCATGAGAAGAAGAAGCTCTCCCCACGACGCAGCTTGTTGCCGATCACGATCTGCAGATGTGCGAGCGAACGGTCATCGATGTCGATGTCGATGTCGGAGTCGCCGTATACGAGTTTTCCCACGGTTCGGCTCCTCGCGTTCGGGGCTCGCTGCCCGCTGATGGGTGCTCCCCACCCTAACCCTCCACGGAGCCCGGAGCGAGCGGACGGCCGACGCGACGGTCGCCCGCTCCCCCCCCCCCCCCGATCAGCGGTCGTGGAGAGCGTCGATCACGGCGTCGGCGTCAGGGAAGACGACATCCGGGAGGGCCCGGAGCTCGCCGATGAGCCGAGGAGTCGCGTGCGTCACGATCGCGTGGAGCAGGAGATCGGCGCGAGCAGCCGGGAACGCGATTCCGCCGACGAACGTGGACGCATCGTCGAGGTCCCGCACGGTGTCCGTCTCGTCTGTCCTGGTCGGGGGCGTCACGATCCCTCCGGGAAGTAGCGGCGCTGCTGGAGCCGCTCGGCGACGGCGTCGAACGCCTCGTCGAGCGCAGCGAACGTCTCGCACGATCCGGGGAACGGCCACATCCAGAGCACTTCGAAGCCGACGTCGTTCTGCTCCACGAAGGCGAGGAGCCGCGTCGCGTCGTCGTCGGGCAGGGTCCCATCGCACACCCGCCAGGACGTCTCCGTCAGAGCGATCGTCTCGATCCCCTGTTGAACCGGTCGTGCCGGTGTCGTCATCGCCATCTCACGCCCCTCTCTCGTGTCATAACAGCCTCGCGGACCGGAGCGGGGCTGTCAGAGTCTTGACACCCCCTGGCCTGTCTGTTAGCCGTGAGTCGCAGGCGGAGGAGCGGCGTGAGTCAGGACGACCGGACGTCGCGGTCGATTGTCAAGCCTCTCTTCGTCGGTCCGCCGTTTTGCCTATGGTGAGCAAGGTGATCCACTTCCCTGCGCGCCGACGCGCGAACTCGTCTTCTCCCGTTTATCAGCTCGCCTCGAGCGTCTTCTCCGTCGGTCGTCCGGTCGACGAGGTGAAGTGAGATGGCCACCCTCATCGTCGGCACCGACGAGTTCACCCTCGACGATCGACTCCTCGAGCACGTCAGATTCGTGACGACCCAGAAACTGCGGCGCAGCGAGTCGTTCCTCCTCACATGGAGCTACCCGGCCGACCAGGGGTCTGGACGCCGCTCCGTGTGGATCCATGAAGGGTCGACCCTCCACTTCCGCTTCACCAAGCAGCGCATCGCGCACCTCAACGCCGAGTGGCTGCAGCACCTCCTCGAGGCGTCGAACTCCATTCGTGGCCTCAACCTCGATGACGTTCCGGAGCCCCGCTCGGCTGCTGCGGCCGCCGAGCAGCCGGAGGGCGTCGGGCGGCGGTCCTGAGTCGTCGCCGGCCCGCGGGGACGGACGCCGCCGAGGCGCCGCGACGCATTGTAGGCAGCGCATCCGCTCACGCAAAGCCGTGGACCTGTCCGGGGGGTGCCGACCTACCGTGAGGCAGGGCCGGGAAAGCGATCGGCCCGTCCACGACGAGAGGAAAAAGGCAGCCAGATGTTCTTCCACCGGCAAGAAATGCAGCACAAGGCGACCCCCGACGCTCCGGACGCCGTCTACGCGCGGAAGCTCCAGGAGGTGCTCGGCGGACAGTACGGCGAGATCTCCGTTGCCATGCAGTACAGCTTCCAGGCCTGGAACATGCACATCCCCGGGAAGTACCGCGATCTCGTCTACGGCATCGCGGCCGAGGAGTTCGGTCACGTCGAGATGCTCGCGATCATGATCGCTCAGCTGCTCGAGAAGGCGCCGCTCGGCATCACGGACGAGGCCGTGCAGTCGGACCCGACCGTCGCGGCCGTCATCGGCGGCACCGACATCCAGCACGGCATCGTCGCCGGAGCCGGCGCCCGACCCGTCGACAGCATGGGCAACCCCTGGCAGGGCAGCTACATCACCGCGAGCGGCAACCTGCTCGCCGACTTCACGGCGAACGCCAACGCCGAGATGCAGGGCCGCCTGCAGGTCGCCCGGCTCTATCACATGACGGACGACTCGGGGGTCCGTGACCTGCTGAAGTTCCTCCTCGCCCGCGACACGATGCACCAGAACCAGTGGACGCGTGCGGCGGCCGAGCTGCAGGAGGAGGGCCTCGAACTGCTGCCCGTGCC
The DNA here is from genome assembly GCF_004078635.1 of Labedella phragmitis. GTDB lineage: Bacteria > Actinomycetota > Actinomycetes > Actinomycetales > Microbacteriaceae > Labedella > Labedella phragmitis. The sequence goes on along the minus strand of NZ_RZNB01000004.1, from coordinate 345,616 downwards.
GAGCAACTTCCCCATCAAGAAGGAGGACCGGGACGTGTCGTACGAGTACATCAACTTCTCCGACGGGGAGCACGCCAAGGAGGGCTCCTGGGCCTCGGGACCGACGCCGGACGGCAAGGGCGAGTTCACGTACCTCGACGGCCCGCAGTCGACGGTGCCGATGCCGCCGCCCACGCACCCGGACTCGCGCTTCTACGGCACGACGGAACTGCCGAACCGCGTGGAGAAGATCGCCGGAGCCGTGCAGGACACACTGCACAAGGAGTAGCGGCGCCGTACGCAGAACGATCCCGGACCTCTCGGTCCGGGATCGTTCCGCTGCGGGGTCGTCGCCGTCGGGAGCGGTCGTACTGGCCTCAGCCGCCGGTCGTGGTCGTTACAACCATTCGATCGAGTCGTCGTCCGCGTCGTTCGCGGCCTCCTCAGGAGCCGTCGCGGCCGCTCGTGTCGAGATGGCGCGTGGAGCGGCGAGTTCCGCCGTCATCGCTTTGATCCGGGCGACGAGGACGTCGTCGCGGAGTTCGTCGCCGAGGTCCTCGTCGTCCTCCACGTCCTCCGCGACGAGTTGACTGGCCGGGCCGAGGAGGAGCGTGGCGCGGGCGGAGGACCCGTCGGCGCGACGAACGGGGATACTGACCGTCTGGGCGGAGTCGGAACGGGCGAGCGCAGCGGCGTACTCGAGCAGCGCACGCGCGATCTCCGTGCCGGTGACGATGGTGTCGTTTGTGTAGTAGATGCGCTGCATCGTTCCAGTGAACGTGGCGCCCTCGACATGGTCAACCCCGTCCGCAGGGGAGAGTTTCCGTGCAATCGATGTTCCGCCCGCGGCTCTGTCGAGGATTCTCCCGCCCTGTCGGACTCTCCTGTCAAGTGTCAATATGCGGAAGTACGACTCGACCACACTGATGATGGACAGTCGGACGACGCGAACGCATCACTGAGGGGATGTCTCATGGGAATGCTCAAGTACGGAACACGTGAGATCGCCGTCGAGGACCGCATTCTCGCTCACATCAGTGTCATCGTCACCCAGAAGCTGCGTCGCCGCGAGAGCTTCCTCCTGACTCTGCCAGCATCCGACCGACGGATGGCGACGGAGGCGATGTGGATGAGCTGCAACAGCGACATCGCGTTCGCCTACTCGGGCAACCGGGTGCCCTCGCTCAATCACGCGTGGCTCGAGCAGATGATGACGGAGTCCTTCTCGGCGCACGGGCTCGACCTCACGCTCCACGGCGAGCCGTCGGCGGCAGGACGGTCCGCGCACGTCGGCACCCGCGCCTCCTAGACGCGAGTGCCGACGCGGCTTGTGCGGACGGGCCCGTGTGCCGGTCTGCCCTACGGGCAGGTGTACGTGACGCCGTCGATGAGATGCTCGCCCGGGCCGAGTTCCGCGCACATCTCGGTGAGGTAGCCGATTCCGGCCGCCCCGAGGGCGACGAGAGCGATGATCAACACGATGATGACGATCGTCCCGATGATGCCGATGATGATGCCGGCGAGCGCGAAGCCGTTCTTGGCGCCGGCCTTCCGTGACTGGACCATCGCGACGATGCTGACGATGAGGCCGATGGGCGACGCGACGAACGCGAGCACGAAGCCGACGATGCCGAGGGTCTTCCCGGGGATCGAGCCGTTCGACGCCGTGCCGGGGTACTGCGGCGACCCGGGGTACTGAGGGGACCCGGAGTACTGCGGCTGACCGGAGTACTGGGACTGGCCCGAGTACGGGGGCTGGCCCGTCGGCTGCTGGCCGGACGGCTGAGGGGAGGAGGGGTACTGCTCGCTCATGTTTCGCCTTTCGATTCGTCGGTCCCGCAACTGTACCGATGGGCGAGCGCGGGCCGGTAGGGGACGCGGTGCCGCGTTCGGAGGCGGCTGGCGACGTCGCCATACGATGGACGCGTGACCTCCCTCGCCGAAACCGTGTCCGCGCCTCCCGTCGGTCTGCTCCTCGACGTCGACGGGCCGATCGCGAGCCCCGACACACGCACCGTGCGGCTCGAGTCCGTCGCGTCGGATCTCGCCGCGCTCGCGAACGCCGGTGCGCTCGTCGTCTTCAACACGGGACGGGCGGCCGCGTTCATCCGCGACGTCGTCGTGCCGGCGGTGCGCGGAGCGGGACTCGAACCGGGTCGCCGGTTGTGGGCGGTGTGCGAGAAGGGCGCCGTCTGGTTCGGCTTCGATGCCGAGTCGATGGACGAGCCCGAGGTGGACGGCGCTCTCGCGATGGAGGAGTCGCTCGAGCGGTGGGTCGACGAGCGCGTGGCCGAGCGGTACGCCGACACGATGTTCTTCGACCGTGAGAAGCTCGCGATGATCTCCGTCGAACAGATCATCGAGGTGCCGCGTGCGGCCTATCACGAGGCGCAAGCGCGGTTCGACGACGACGTGTTCGAGCAGGTTCTCGCGATGGGCGGCGGTGTGCAGCGCGAGAAGGTCGTCGACCTCGGCCGGGCCGGTCGTGTCACGGTGCGCATCGACCCGACGATCATCTCGACGGACATCGAGCACCCGTCGCTCGGCAAGGATCTCGGCGCTCAGCGCGCCATCCTGCTCGCGCGCGAGCACGGGCTCGCGATTCCGCACCACTGGCGCACGATGGGCGACTCGCGGTCCGACTATGCGATGGCGGACTGGCTCCACGCGAACGGCTACTCGGCGGCCCACATCGACGTCCGTCCCGCCGACGGTGTGCCGGAGACTCCCTACCCGGTCCTCACGGCCGACGGTGGCCTCATCCACGACGATGCGGCCGCCGTGTTCCTCACGCGGTGGCGAGCGATCACCGCAGAGTCCCGCTGGGACGACGGTTCGACGCCCGACGCGTAGCCGGAGTCCCGCGGGTCGGGGTCCGGCAGCGCGTCGCTCACATCCCTACGTCTGGCAGTAGGGGCACCAGTACGTGACCCGGAGGGCGAGTTCGTTGGCGCCGAGTTCCCCGCGGCGGATGCGTGTGCCGCAGCGACGGCAGGGCTTTCCGTCGCGACCGTAGACCCACACCTGGCGGCCGGGCCGCAGGTCGCCCGTCGTGGTGCGTTCCACGCGGTCGCGGTTGGCGTGGATGAGGCGATGGGCGAGTTCTACGGCGCGCGGGATGTCGACCTCGCCGATGGATCGTGTGGGCAGTGTGCCGCGGAGGAAGCAGAGCTCGTTGACGTATTCGTTGCCGAGGCCGGCGAGGTTGCGCTGGTCGAGGAGGGCGACGGCGACGGGCCGCGCCGGGTCGGAGCCGAGTCGGTCGATCGCCTCCTGGGCGTTCCAGTCGGGGCCGAGCAGGTCCGGGCCGAGGTGGCCGACGACGTCGTCCTCACGATCGCGGGGGACGAGTTCGGTGACGCCCAGCTCGAAGCCCACGGCCGTCCACGACTCCGTTCCGACGACGGCGCGAACGGTGTGGTCAGGTCGACGCCAGGGGGAGCCGGGTCGGTAGAGATGCCACGACCCCTCCATCTTGAGATGGGTGTGGAGGGTGAAGTCGCCGACGCGGTGGAGGATGTGCTTGCCGCGCGCGACGACCTCGTGGATCTGCTCGCCGCGCAGGTCGGTCGTCGCGAAGGCCGGAACGCGGAGGTCCCACCGCGTGACGACGTCGTGAGCGAGGGCGCGGTTCAACTGGGTGACCGTGCGGTAGACGGTGTCGCCCTCAGGCACGTCTGATCCTCAGTCCGCGGGGAGTCTCGGCGAAACCCGCTTCGCGCAGCGGCAGCGAGAGCGGGCTGCCGAGCGCGAATTCGCCGTTCACGTTCTCGACGGCGAGCTTCTCGACGCGGCCGTCGCGGACGACGTTCGCGAGCGACACGGCGGCGTCGCGCACGAGCTGGTCGTCGGTCGTGAAGACGAGCAGGGACGAGCCGCCGCGCTCGAGATAGAAGACGAGTTCGCCGTCGACGATCGTGACGAGACCACCGGCCTTGCGGCCCGGCCGGTGCTTCGTCCCGGTGGTCTCGTTGCTCGGCCAGGGCAACGCGGCGCCGTAGGGGTTGGCGGGATCGGTCGCTGCGAGGGTGACGGATGTGAGGCGCTCGCCGGGCTTCTCGCCGCGCGGCTCCGAGCGCACGAACGTTCGGACCCGGTCGACCGTGCCCGAGGTGGAGAACTGGGCGGCGCCGAGGCCGTCGATGATGTACCCGCGGCGCGCTCGCCCCTTCTCCTCGAAGCCGCTCAGCACCTTGTAGGCGAGCGCGAAGCCGCCCGGCACACCCTCGGTCGCGACCGACCCGCGCGTGACGATGCCGTAGCGGTCGAGCAGGATCTCCGCCGTCGCGGCGGCGCGGATCGTCGCATCGCCTTCCGCGAGCGGCAGGATCGACCAGCGACCCCCGAGGCGCGGCCCACCGACGCGCGTCGCCATCGTGGGGCGCGGAACGGCTCGGCCCCGGTACGTGCGGGCTCGGGGCGTCGCGCGCGTCGCGCGATGCGAGCCGCCACCGCCAATGAGGGTGCGGAGGGGGCTGAAGGTGTCGTTGGTGATGAGTCCGGCCCAGACGAGGTCCCAGATCGCGGCGACGAGCGCCTTGTCGTCGGCGGCTCCGGTGCTCTCCGCGAGCTGATTGAAGAAGTAGGCACCACCGGTCCCGAGCGCGAGGAGCACCTCGCGCTGGAGGGCGTCGGGCTCGTGATCGCGAGCGGTCGGCAGGGTCACGGGGGCCGCGTCAGCGGGGTGGAGCGCCACCCACCCGTCGTTGCCGGGCAGGGAACCGGCTCCCGACCAGGACACCTCTCCCGTGGCGGTGAGCTCGTCGAGCATCGCGGGCGAATAGTCCCTCACCCGCTGGGGCAGGACGAGGGACTCCCACGCCGACGCGGGGATGGGGACGCCGGCGAGCTGCTCGACGACTGTGAGCACCCCGTCGACCCCGCGGAGCGAACCGCCGACGTGCTGCCAGACGGGGAGGAAGCGCGCGAACGTCTGCTGGTCGACGGGCTCGACCTCGTGTCGGAGCGCGGCGAGCGACCGCAGGCGCAGTCGACGGAGGACCTCGGAGTCGCACCACTCGTCGTCATCCGCTCCCCGCTCGCGCGCGGCCGTGAGGAATTCGCCGCTCAGGATGCGCCGTTCATCGGCCAGTCGACCGAGCGTGTGCCGTGCGACGGCGGGGCCGAGGCCGAAGCGACGAGCGACCGCCGACGTCGTGAACGGACCGTGCGTCCTCGCGTAGCGGGCGACGAGGTCCCCGAGCGGATCGGTCACGGGCTCGATGAAGGCGACCGGTACGCCGATCGGGAGGGGGACGCCGAGTGCGTCGCGTAAGCGGGAGGAGTCCTCGATCGCCGACCACCACTCGGCGCCAGCGAACGACGACCGAATGACCCGCTTCGCAGACTCGAGAGCGCGCAGGTGCGCGAGCGCTTGCTCCGCGGTCGCATGGGGGACGTCCGGCTCCGGCTCGGGAACGTCGTCGTCGTGTGGCCGGTCGGCGGTGTTGGCGAACTCCGAGGCGGCGCTCGTCGTCGCTGCAGTCGTGATCGCTGCCGACGGTTCACCCGCCGTTCCCGTCGCGCCAGGCGACTCTGCCGCGTTCTCGGCCTCGAGGCGTGCCGCGACCTCGTCGACGGTGAGCGGACCGAGCATCCGGACGAGGTCGGCGACGCCCTCGAGCCCGCGCATGCGGCGCTCCGGAAGGAGGCGCTGCAGTTCGAGTTCCGTGCGGGTGATGACGCCGGGATCGAGCAGCTCGCGCAGCTCGACGTGTCCGAGGAGCTCGGAGAGCATGCCCTGGTCGAGGGCGAGAGCCGCGGCTCGGCGTTCCGCGAGCGGGCTGTCGCCCTCGTACATGAACGCGCCGACGTAGCCGAAGAGGAGCGAAGCGGCGAACGGCGACGGTGTGTCCGTCGTGGTCTCGACGACGCGGACGGCCCTCGATCCGATGCGCTTCGCGAGGTCGAGGAGGGCCGGCAGGTCGTAGACGTCCTGCAGGCACTCGCGCACCGTCTCGAGCAGGATCGGGAAATCGGGGTAGCGCTTCGCCACGTCGAGGAGTTGCGCGGATCGCTGCCGCTGCTGCCACAGGGGCGCGCGCGACCCGGGGCGGCGGTTGGGCAGGAGGAGCGCTCGCGCCGCGCACTCGCGGAAGCGCGAGGCGAACAGGGCGGACCCGCCGACTTCGTCGCGCACCATCGCCTCGAGTTCGTCCGGGTCGATCACGAAGAGGTCGGCGCCCGGGGGCTCGGCGTCCGTGTCGGGAATGCGGACGATGATGCCGTCGTCGCTCGCCGTGGCGCCGCCGTCGACTCCGAGCCGTTCGCGGACGCGCGCCGCGACCGCGAGCGCCCATGGCGCGTGCACGTGCATGCCGTAGGGGGAGTGGAGGATGACGCGCCAGTCGCCGAGCTCGTCGCGGCTGCGCTCGACCACGAGGGTGCGGTCGGTGGGCAGGTGACCGGTGGCGCGCTTCTGTTCGGACAGGTAGGTGAGCAGGTTGCCGACGGCACGGTGGTCGAGGCCCGCCGCCGACAAGCGCTCCTCCGCGGCGGTCGGTGTCGCCGCGTCCGTCTCGCGGACGAAGGCCCCGATGGCCTCGCCCAGTTCGGCGGGCCGACCCAGGCCGTCGCCCTTCCAGAAGGGCAGCCGCCCGGGCTGACCGAACGCCGGGGTCACGAGGACCCTGTCGTGCGTGATCTCCTGGATCGTCCAGCTCGTCGCGCCGAGCGCGAAGACGTCGCCGACGCGCGACTCGTAGACCATCTCCTCGTCGAGCTCACCGACGCGTGTTCCGCCCTTGGCGTCACCGCCCACCATGTGGACCGCGAACATCCCGCGATCGGGGATCGTGCCGCCGCTCGTGACGGCGAGCCGCTGCGCTCCCGGTCGGCCCGTGAGCGTCCCGGCGTCGCGATCCCACACGAGGCGGGGCCGCAGTTCGGCGAAGTCGTCGCTCGGGTATCGACCGGCAAGGAGGTCGAGGCTCGCCTCGAAGGCCGATCGGGGCAGGGATCGGAAGGGAGCGCTGCGGCGCACCGTGTCGAACCACGCTTCGACCTCGACGGGCTCGAGCGCGCACACCGCCACGGTCTGCTGAGCGAGGACGTCGAGCGGGTTCGCCGGCACCGAGAGCCGCTCGATCTGACCCGTCACCATGCGCTCCGTGGCGACGGCCGTGCTCACGAGGTCCGAGCGGTGCTTGGGGAACAGCACGCCGCGCGAGATCTCGCCCACCTGGTGCCCCGCTCGACCGACGCGCTGCAGCCCGCTCGCGACGGAGGGCGGCGTCTCGACCTGGACGACGAGGTCGACGTCTCCCATGTCGATGCCGAGTTCGAGACTCGACGTCGCCACGACGCAGCGGAGCCGCCCGGTCTTGAGGGCGTCTTCGATCTCGGCCCGCTGCTCCTTGGAGACGGAACCGTGGTGGGCGCGAGCGAGCGGAGCCCCCGTGGCCTCGGTCGCGACGCCTGGTTCGAGGAGTGCCGTGCCCGCTCGAGACCCCTTGGTCTGCCCGCTGCCGCCCATGAGAGCCGCCGGTGCGCGGCGGGCGGAGGTGCCCCCGGTAGAGGCGTCGTCTCCTTCTTCTGTCTCGGGTGCGTTTCGCTCCTCCCAGATCTCGTTGAAGCGGGCTGTGAGTCGCTCGGCGAGGCGGCGGGAATTGGCGAAGACGATCGTGGACCGGTGCTCGAGGATGCGATCGACGATCGCCTCTTCGACGTGCGGCCAGATCGAGCCCGTGCGCTCGCCGTCGGGCACGACGTTGCCGGCGGTGGCGCCCTCTCGAGGCCCACCGGCGGCGTCGGACGAGCGTGCGGGGTCGACCGCGCCCGGGTCGGTCATGTCGTCGACGGGGACCACGACGGTGAGGTCGAATCGCTTGTCGGCGGTAGGCGCGACGATCTCGACGGGCGCGCGCCCGCACAGGAACCGGGCAACCTCCTCGTGCGGCCGCACCGTGGCAGAGAGGCCGATGCGTTGCGCAGGCTTCTCGAGCAGATCGTCGAGCCGTTCGAGCGAGACGGCCAGGTGCGCGCCGCGCTTCCCGCCGGCCAGCGCGTGCACCTCGTCGACGATGACCGTGTCGACGTCGCGAAGCGTCTCGCGGGCGGCGGACGTGAGGAGCAGGAACAACGACTCTGGCGTGGTGATGAGGATGTCGGGCGGGTTCTTGAGCAGGGCGCGACGCTCGGCTTGCGGAGTGTCGCCGGATCGGACCCCGACGCGCACCTGGGGTACGTCGAGCCCGAGCCGCTTCGCCGTCTGCGTGACGCCGACGAGGGGCGAGCGGAGGTTGCGCTCGACGTCGACACCGAGCGCCTTGAGCGGTGAGATGTAGAGCACGCGTGTGCCCGGCACCGCTTCGGGCGCCTCCGCCGCCGACCGCTTTCCGCGTTTCGCTGCGACGGGTTCGGTCGCCGCGGTCGATGCCGCCGCGGCCGACGCTCCTGAGGCGATGAGGCGGTCGATCGACCACAGGAACGCTGACAGCGTCTTACCCGACCCCGTTGGGGCGACGACGAGGGCGTGGGACCCGCGCGAGATGGCGTCCCACGCACCGGCCTGCGCTCGCGTCGGCGCGTCGAACGCCCCCTGGAACCACTCGCGGGTGGCGGGGGAGAACCGGTCGAGGACGTCGCTCACGCATTCATGCAAACACACACCACCGACACCCGGTGCATGGTCGCTGACGAGGGCGCGCTCGTGTAGGGACGCGGGGCCTCCGGATCAGAGTTCGCGGGAGATGAACGCCGCGACGTCGGTGAGCTCTTGCGGCGAGACGGCGTGGGCGAGGCCCTCGTAGATGCGGCCGGTGAGGGTCGAGTGGCGAGGCAACCAGTCCGTCGTCCGCAGGACGGCGGCGGCCGGGATGACGGTGTCGAGCGTGCCGCGGCCCCAGAAGACCGGCGGTGCGGCGGCCGCGAGATCGTCGTCGCCCTCGTGCTCGAGGGTCGGGACGAAGCCCGCGAGGGTCACGGCGTAGCGGAAACGATCCGGAGCGGCACGGAGGAGTTGCAGCGTCATGGAGCCGCCTTGCGAGAACCCCAGCAAGCCGATCGATGTGGGCGCGACCTCGAGGCGGTCGGTCCAGCGGATCACGGCCTCGACGGCGGCGTCCACTCCCGCGACGTCAGGCGCACCGCGAGAGTCGAGGGGGTACCACGACCAGCCCATGAGCGGCCAGGGCGCGGCCAGGGGCGCGCGCAGCGAGGCGATGACGGGCTCGAGCGGGAGTGCCGTACCGAGCCCGAACAGGTCGCCCTCGTTCGATCCGTGACCGTGGAGGAGGACGAGGAGAGGCCGGTCGACGCGGTCCTGGACACCCGCGGACCAGAGCACGGCGTCGTCGTCGATCTCGATCGTGCTCACGCGGACTCCTCTTGCCGATGCGGGTGCCGGACGCGTCGGCGTCCCTCCGTCCAGCGTAACGACGGCCGCCGACGCCGGGGCCGGCTGGACGTGCACACGACTCACGGGGACTGCGTACCCGCAGCGCGGCGTCGCACGGCAGAATGGCCCAATGGCCGTGAGAACACCCGATCCCGATCCCGACGTCCCCGAGGAGTCGAGCGAGCCGCCGCGGCCTTCGGCGAATCCCGGGTGGTTGAGCGACATCGAACTCGCCGAGGTGCGTCAGCGACTGCCGCTCCTCTACGTCGAGGCCGTGCCGGTTCGCGTCGACGGCCTCGGTATCGTGACCGAGGTAGGGGTGCTGCTCCGTGCGACGCCGACCGGCCAGATGACCCGCACGCTCGTCTCCGGTCGAGTGCTGTACGGCGAGACGCTCCGCGAGGCTCTCTTCCGACACCTCGAGAAGGACCTGGGACCCATGGCGTTCCCGCAGCTCCCGGCCTCGCCGGTGCCGTTCCAGGTCGCCGAGTACTTCCCCATGCCGGGGGTCTCGCTCTTCTCCGACGATCGCCAACACGCGGTCTCGCTCGCCTACGTCGTGCCGGTCACGGGCACGTGCGAGCCGCGTCAGGACGCCCTCGAGGTGACGTGGATGACCCCGGAGGAAGCGGCATCCGACGCCGTCTCGGCCGAGATGGAGGGCGGCCGCGGCAGCCTCGTCCGCTCCGCGCTCGCCTCGGTCGGCTGCTTGCGCTGACGATCGCCCCGGCGCGTTCCGCCGATCGCCCCCGGTTGCTCGCCGAGACCCCCTTGCCATGACGGGCACAGGAAAAGCGACCCCTGACGGACGTGCTCCGCCACCGGTTACAGTCGCGACATGAGCGCCGTCATTCCTGTCATCGCCGAGTGGATGGCGCGTCAGCGCTGGTACCAGGCAAAGGGGGCCGAACCAGCGCTGAGCGTCGTGGCGAGCCTGGACGGCGGGGTGCCGGGCGTCCGCGTCACGGTGTTCCTGCTGCTCGACGAGGCCCCGGCGGAGCCGCTCCTCTACCAGGTGCCCGTCGTCTTCCGCCCGACGGAGCTGCCGGAATCGAGGAACGCCCTCATCGGAGAGGTCGACGGCCGGTTCCTCTACGACGGTCCCCACGACCCCGCGTACGTCGGGCTCCTCGTGCGCACGATCGCCGACGGCGGTCGACTCGAGGGCTCGGGCGCCCAGGCGGTCGGCGAGCCGGCGATCGACCCCGGAACGCCCCGCTCCTCCCGCGTGTTCTCCGGCGAGCAGTCGAACACGTCGATCGTCGTCGACGTCGAGGGCGGTCCCCTCCCGCAGCTCATCGCGAAGGTGTTCCGACTCGTTCACCACGGCGAGAATCCGGACGTGACGCTGCAGTCGGGGATCAGCGCGGCGGGCTCGGATCGAGTGCCGCGCTCGTTCGGCGTACTGACGGGGTCATGGCCCGACCCCGGCCGTGCCGAGGGAGTCGCGGTGGGTCACCTCGCTGCCGTCCAGGAGTTCCTCGCCGGATCCGAGGACGCCTGGCGCGTCGCGCTGCAGGCGGCCGCCGCGGGAGAGGACTTCTCCGAGCGGGCCCGTGCACTCGGGGAAGCCGTCGCCGAGGTTCACGAGACGCTCGCATCCGTGTTCCCGACCGTGCGGACGACCCAGGCCGAGATCGACGCGGCCGTCGCCGTCATGCGATCGCGCCTCACAACGGCGACGACGGAGGCGCCGCAACTCGCCGCGCACCGCGCTGCGATCGACGCGGTCTACGCGCGAGCGGCGCGCGCGTCGTGGCCGGCTCTGCAGCGCATCCACGGCGACCTCCACCTGGGTCAGGTGCTCTGGTCCGACCGGCGCGGCTGGATCCTCATCGACTTCGAGGGCGAACCCCTCCGCACCATGGCGGAGCGCACGCGCCCCGACATGGCGCTGCGGGACGTCGCGGGCATGCTGCGGTCGTTCGACTACGTCGCGGGTTCGCTCGGACAGGACGGCGGTGACACCGCCGCCGTCGGGTCCTGGGCGACGACGGGCCGACGGGCCTTCTCTGCCGGTTACGGCACCCGCTCCGGTATCGACCTCGACGCGCATCGCGACGTGCTCGACGCCTTCGAGCTCGACAAGGCCGTCTACGAGACGCTCTACGAGGCACGCAATCGTCCGGCGTGGGTGGGCATCCCGCTCGCGGCTGTCGAGCGGCTCGTCGGGTCGTCGACCGCCTGACGATGCTCGGCGGGCTCCCTGTCGGAGTCCGTAGAATCGGCTCATGGGCCTCCCGGAAATCCTCGTGTCTCTCGTCGTCATCGTCGTCGGCATCGGAGCCGCCGCCGCGGTGGTGACGACTCTCGTCCGACGCGCGGGCAAGCGGCGCATCGCAGCGACGGAGTCGGAACTGCGCGAGCTCGAGACCCGCGCCGGTAGCGCCCTCGTCCACGCCGACGACCGCGTCCAGTCGAGCGAGGACGAGGTCGGCTTCGCGGTCGCCGAGTTCGGTGAGGCCGCGACGGCGGAGTTCACGCGGGCGCTCGCCCGATCGCGGGCCCGGCTCCGTGAGGCGTTCGAGCTCAAGCAGCGTCTCGAGGACGCGTTCCCCGACACCGTCGAGGAACGTCGTGACTGGAACCGCCGCATCATCGAGCTCGCGGCGTCGGCCGAGCAGGCACTCGCCGAGCAGTCGGCCGCGTTCACGTCGTTGCGGTCCCTCGAGCAGCAGGCTCCGTCAGCCGTCCGTACTGTGCGCGCCCGCATCACCGAGGTGCAACCGGGCATCGAGTCGTCGGAGCGACTGCTCGAGCGGTTGCGCTCGCGATACTCCGACGAGGCGTTGCGGGCCGTCAGCCGTAACCCCGCACAAGCGCGCGAGCTCGTCGTCTACGCGGAGCGGAGCCTCGAGGTCGCCGAGGACCGGCTCGGCTCCCGCCGGGCGGCCGACGCGACGGTTCCTCTCCAGACGGCGGAGGAGGCAGTGCATCGCGCTGGCCAGCTCGTCGCAGCCGTCGAGCACTTCGAGGTCGAGGCGCTGAGGGCCGAGTCGACCCTCGCCGCCGTCGTCGCGGACACCGAGTCGGACATCGTCGACGCGCGCCGTCTCGTGGCGACGCTCCGCGACCCCGCGGCGCGCTCCGCGATCGAGTCCGCCGCGGCGCGGGCCACGTCGGCGCTCGCCGTCCTGTCGCCGAGCGCCGATCGTCGCGACCCGCTCGGAGAGCTCGAGAGCCTGCGGGACGCGAACTCGGCGCTCGACGCTGTCGTCGCGGACGTCCGCGGTCGTCAGCAGCAGGAGGAGCACGCTCGCGCCGCCATCGGGCCGGCCCTCGATGATGCCGAGCGGCAGATCGGCGTCGCTCGCGACTTCCTCTCCGGCTATCGCGGCCCGATCGGACCGGACGCGCGCACCAAGCTCGCCGAGGCCGAGCGCTTGCTCGACACGCTCGACTCCGCTCCCGACGCCACGACAGCGCTCGGCCAGGTGCGCCGTGCTGCGAGCCTCGCGGCGCTCGCCGTCACGCTCGGCCAGCGCGACATCGAGGCGCACCAGCAGCAGCAGATGCAGCAGCAGTACCAGCAGGGCTATGGCGGCTACGGGGGGTACGGGCGTGGTCGCGGCGGTGGTGGCGACATCCTCGGGGGTGTCGTCGGTGGACTCGTGATCGGCGGGCTCATGAGCGGATTCGGCGACGGCGACGGGTTCGACTTCGACTTCTGACGAGGTGAGACGGAAACGGCGATGGCGGGTGTGGAGACACCCGCCATCGCCGTTTCCGGCCCTCCGGACGTCTCCTCAGCGGATCAGGCGGACCTCGTGAATCGTCTCGCCGAGGAACGGCTCGTCGTGCGACGCGCCGTCGGGGGTGAAGCCGTTGCGGCGGTAGAAGCCGTGGGCTCGCGGGTTGTCCTCCGCGACCCACAGGTACGTCGGCTCCGTTCCGCATGCGGCGTCGAACAGCTGCTGGCCGATGCCCGTGCCGTGGTACGCGTGCAGCAGGTAGATGAAGTAGAGCTCGCGCGGGCGCGGCGCATCATCGTCGCGAGCCGGTCCGGACCCCGCGAAGCCGACGATCTCGCCGTCGACGAGGGCGGCGTACTGCACGTACTCCGGGCCCTGGTTCATCCAGTGCGTCCACAACTCGGCCATGCGGCGCGGTGAGAGGTTCTCGAGGGTCGCAGAACTCACGAGGTGGTCGTACGTCTCATGCCAACAGGTGGCGTGGACGCGGCCGAGAGCCTCGGCGTCGACGTCCCGCACGGGTCTCACGGTGGCGGAAATGGTCTCCATGTGCCGACGATACCGGGGGCCGCCCGGCCTCCCAAATCGGATCCGCGGGCACGTGGGACAGCACGAATCCCCGGAACGAGGACGGAGGAGTCCGTCTCGATCCGGGGATCCGGGAGTGCTGAGCGGCCCTGCGGGTCAGCCCTGGGCGCGGCGCGGGCCGTTGCCGCGGCTCGTGCCACCCGAGCGACCGCCCACGAGGCTGCCGACACGGATGGGAGCCTTCGCGCCGGATGCGCCGCCGCGGCGACCGCCGGACGAGGCTCCGCCGGACTGCTGAGCACCGGCGCCGGAGCGCGCGCCACCCGTGCGAGGAGCGGCGTCGCGGGTCGCCCCGTCACGGCCACCGGAGCGGCGCCCGCCGCCCTGGCCACGGCCTTCGCCCTGAGCGCGGCCTTCGCCCTGACCACGGCCACCCTCACCACGGCCGCCGTCGGCGCGACCGCGACCGCGACCACCGGTGGACGAACCGTTCTCGTCACGCGCGGCGCGCTTTCGGCGTGCGTTCGCGCCCTGGGAGGTTCCGCCGCCGCCCTGGGGGCGACGCTCCTCGGGGGCCGGCTTCACGAAAGCGGCGACGTCACCGACGAGAGCGGTGACCTCGGGGGAGTCGGCCGTGACGATCGTCGGCTTGACGGAGATCTTCGCCTTGCGCAGGAGTGCCGCGAGGTCGCCCCGCTGCGTCGGGAGCGAGACGGTCACGACGTCGCCGGCGCTGCCGGCGCGAGCCGTACGACCGGAGCGGTGCAGGTACGCCTTGTGCTCCATGGGCGGGTCGACGTGCACGACGAGCTCGACGTCGTCGACGTGCACTCCGCGAGCAGCGACGTCGGTCGCGACGAGCACGCGGACGCTTCCCTCGCCGAAGGCCTTGAGGTTGCGGTCGCGCTGCGGCTGCGAGAGGTTGCCGTGCAGATCGACGGCCGGGATGCCCGACGCGGTGAGCTGCTTCGCGAGCTTCTTCGCGTGGTGCTTGGTGCGGAGGAAGAGGATCCGTCGTCCCGTGCCGGAGGCGAGCTTCTCGACGAGGACCTTCTTGCCCTCGACGCTCTCGACCTCGAACACGTGGTGCGTCATCGCGGCGACGGGCGAGTTGGCCTCGTCGACGGAGTGGAGGACCTCGTTGTGGAGGAAACGTCGGACGAGCTTGTCCACACCGTTGTCGAGCGTCGCGGAGAACAGCAGTCGCTGACCGTTCGAGGGCGTCTTGTCGAGGATGCGCGTCACGACGGGCAGGAAGCCGAGGTCGGCCATGTGGTCGGCCTCGTCGATGACGGTGACCTCGATCGCGTCGAGCGACACGAAGCCCTGCTGCATGAGGTCCTCGAGTCGACCGGGGCACGCGACGATGATGTCGACGCCGGACTTGAGTGCGGCGACCTGACGGTTCTGGCTCACGCCGCCGAAGATCGTCGTGGTCGTGAGGTTGTACGCCGCGGCGAGGGGCGCGAGGGTCGCGTCGATCTGCGTGGCGAGCTCGCGTGTGGGGGCGAGCACGAGGGCGAGCGGCCGACCCGGGCGGCGCTTGCCGCCGGCGAGTGCGCCGCCGAGGCGGGCGACGAGGGGGATCGCGAAGGCGATGGTCTTGCCGGAGCCGGTCTTTCCGCGCCCGAGGACGTCGCGGCCCGCGAGCGTGTCGGGGAGCGTGTCCTCCTGGATGGGGAACGGGGTCGTCTTCCCGTCCGCCGCGAGGACGGAGACGAGAGGAGCGGGCACGCCGAGCGTGCTGAAGGTGATGTCGGTCACTGGTGCCTTTCGGGCATCGTTCGCACGCCGGAGCCCTCCGGTCTGTGCCGGGGGAGTGGGTGCTGAGGTGGCGAAGGTGCCTCATGGCACGATCGTTCGCCGTTTGGAACGGTGCGGGTGGTGTTCCACCGCGCACGGTTCAACAGAGATCCCACGCGATCCGAGTGGACCGCTCCCCGACTGCTGTCACGATGCGCCTGGAGAAAGGACCGGACGCGTGCAAGTGGGTGAGAGATGTGAAGAGCGTTCTGACGACGCAGGGAACCCGTCGATGGGTTCACCGTTGCACCCAGTCTAGCGGACGAACGACGGAAACGGGTGGTCGGTCCACGAAGCGGCGCGCTGCAGGGACCGCGGCACCGCTCGACTCAGCGCTCCGCCCCGCCCTCGGCACCGTCGCCGGCCGCGAACTCCTCGCCCCCGTCCTCGTCGACCGCGGCGATCTCGGGGTCGTACGCCCACGTCGGAGCGAGTTCGGCGAGTCGTGACGCGCGCCACTGCCACACCGTCCACAGCGGGAACCACAAGGCGGGCGCTGCGGCGCCCCCGATGTCGAGTCGGTCCCGGTAGAGGGTCTTCCCCTGGTCGTGAGGGGCTGGGGCGATCGCCATGCGATGCCGCCACGACCCGAGGAGCGCGAGCGGACCCGAGAGCGGCTTGCCATCGTCCACGAGGATACGGACGCCGTCGGCCCGGTCGTCGTCGAAGGAGATGTCGATGCGCTGCCGACCGGTCGGCACGAGGCCCGCGATCGAGAGGGCGACCTCCGCCGTGGTCGCCTGCCACATGGTGGGGAGGTCCGCCACGGGCTTCATCGCGAGCACGGGCCCGTAGATCTCCTGGAGCGCCGCGGGCGACCGGAGGGCGCGCCACGCGACGTCGGGTTCGCAATCGAGCACGGTCTTGAGCTGGATCCTCATGCGATCATGATGCCGAAGTCGCCCGGACGGTGGCCGCCCTTGACAGCGCCGGGCCGTCGCGCGAAGGTCCGGCCCGCGCTTCCTACACTGGAGGCATGACCGACGATCCGCGACTCGACGAGCGAAGGGTCGTCGACCCGCGCGATCATGAGGGCGATCGCCCGCTCGAGTCGCCAGCGGATCCGGACGGCACGGGCACACGTGACACGACGACGATGGCGGCTCCCGCTCCCGCTCCCGCGACGACGGTACGCATCGAGACGGAAGCGGCGATCGCAGCCCTCGTCGCGGGACTCGTCGGTGCGCTTTTCGGCGCGATCGCCTTCCTCGGTTCGCTCACCCCGATCTGGGGCGGTTGGTCGGTCGGCTCGGCCGCGATCATCGCCGTCTCGGTCGCCGGACTCGTCGCGAGTGTCGCAGGCTACTGGCGCTCGCGCACCCACCCCGGCCAGCGCTGGCGGCTGACGCTGCCGGCGTGGAAGTCCGTCGTCGATGCGACCGCCGTCTCGATCGTGCACGTCGCGATCGCCGCGATGATCACGTTCGGCGCCTTCGTCATCATCCAGGCGGGCTTCCGGGACCTCGAAGTCGACGGCTACGCGGCGATCGTCGCCGTCGCCGTCAGTGCGGGGCTCGCGACGTACACCGTCTACCTCTCGGTCTCGTCGCTCACGACGGTCACGATGTCGCAATTGCTGCTGACGTTCATGGCCGTCGGAACCTTCGCGAGCATGTCGATCTCGACGGATCCGCACTGGTGGCGGTACCACTTCAGTCACCTCGGTACCTTCGGCGACCGCGGCAGCAGCCTCTTCAACGTCACTCTCGTGGTGGCGGGAGTGCTCGTCACGACGTTCGCCCTCTACGTCGACCGCGATCTGCATCTGCTGCATGAGCGAGGCGAGGTGCGGTTCCGGTGGAGCCCGAGTGTCGTCTCGACGCTCTTCGTCGTGATGGGGCTCTTCCTGGCGGGCATCGGGATCGTGCCGATCAACGTGAGCATCCTCGCGCACAACGTCTTCTCCGGCGGCACGACGATCGTCTTCGGGGTGCTGCTCATCGCCGCTCCGCTCCTCCTGCGCGGGCTGCCGTGGCAGTTCTTCCTCGTGACGATCGTTTTCCTGCTCGCGCTCGTGGGTGCCGCGCTCCTGCACTTCCAGGTCAATTACTTCAACCTCACGGCGTTCGAGCTCGTCGCCTTCGTCATCCTCTTCGGCTGGATCGCGGTGTTCGTACGGTTCCTCGCGGCGGTCCTGCGATCCCGTCCGCCGGCGGAGCGGTAGGCCCGGCCGATGGCGATCCGGTACTGGCTCGGCGTCATGCAGCGCGACCACGTGCGTCGCGTCGTCGACCTCGGCGTCGCCCAATTGACCTTCGGCCGCCGCGAGGGGCTCGAGGGGATGAGGGAGTCGGACGGCCTCGCCTTCTACTCCGCACGGGACACCGCCGAGGGTGTGCCCGTGCGCTCGTTCACGGCAGTGGGTCGCGTCGCGGACGACGATCTCTATCGCGTCGGTGGTGTGGACTCCACGTGGCGGCCGTGGCGTCGCCGGGTCGAGTACCGGCTCGACGTCGCCGATGCCCCCATCCGTCCCCTCCTCCACGTGCTCGAGTTCACGCGCCACTCGTTCGACTGGGGACTGCAGTTGAAGAAGGGCTTCCTCGAGTTGAGCCGCCACGACTTCGAGGTCATCGAGCAGGCGATGCGTGTGGCTCCGGGGGAGCGGCTCCGTGATCCCTCACGTCGATGACGGTTCCGCCGGGTCCCGAGCGATGAGTGAGATGACGACGTGAGTCGGTGCGATCGGAGCGGCAGCCGACGGTCGAATACGATGTCGTGGTGACGAATCCTCCCGTGTTCCCGCCGCCGGCGCAGGGCAAGTATCAGGTCCGTTTCGACGTGGGCGTCGACGGTCTCGCGCGCATCGGCCAGGCCGACGTCGTCGTGTGGGTCGACGCGCTCGGTACCTCCGGGGCAGGTGTCGACGTCGCCGCTGTCGCGCCCGGCGCGGCCGTGGTCGGGGCCACGCTCCGTTCACGCGCGGCGACCGCCCGTTGGATCCTGGAGCACCAGGTCGCGCTCGGTCGACGCGTCTCCATCTCCGTCGTCGCGGCGACGGACGGCGGGGTCTTCTCGGCCACCGACGTCCTCGCGGCCGGCGCCGTGATCGACGCCCTCTCGACGCTCGGCATCGACTTCACCTCTCCCGAGGCCGCTGTCGCGTGCGCGGCGTTCTCGGGGTTGTCCGGTGCGGTCGCGCACCTCTACACGGCGTCCGTCGCGGGACAGGAGCTCGTGGCGTCGGGGACCGTCACGGCGGAAGAACTGCGAGCCCTCGCCCGGCTCGACGCCGAGAGCGAAACCGTCGTGCTGCGCCTCCCCTCGGCGTAACGTCGACAGTGGCCGGAACGCCGGCCGACAGTCAGACGAGGAGAGACAATGCAGGCAGTACTCGGAGACCGCGTCATCGCGACGGCGGAGAAGGACGACCTCATCCGTATCGAGGGGAACTGGTACTTCCCGCCGGCATCGATCGACTGGTCGAGCCTCGAGGAGAGTCCCACCCCCTACACGTGTCCGTGGAAGGGCGTGTGCCAGTACTACTCGCTCACGGGAGGACCGAGCGACATCGCCTGGTCCTACCCGGAGCCGTACGACGGTGCCGCCGACCGGGTCGGCAAGGACTTCGCCGGCTACGTGGCGTTCGACCCGCGGGTCTCCGTCGGCGACTGAGTCCGGAAGCCGCGCATCGCGGGCGCCCGGCGGTGACGGTCCTCCGTCAGCCGCGGGCGCCCGCCGCTCGACGTTCCCGGTGCGCCCTCACTTTGTGCCGATTCCCGCACCGCGACATGGAGCACCAGCGCCGCGTTCCGCCGCGCGAGGTGTCGAGATAGACGAGCGAACAGTCGTGGCCGTCGCACTCGCGGATCCGGCCGCTCGACTCGGGATCGAAGAGAGCGATCGCGTCTCGCGCGATCGTCGAGAGCGCTTGCGCCGCTCGCGCCGATGTCCGGCCGGCCTGGCGCGAGCCTCCCTCGAGTCGCGGCGGGATGTCCGGCGTCGCGCCGTAGAGGTTCACGAGGTCGATGTCGCTCCCGGTGAGCGGAAGCTCGCGGGACCGGGCGAGCGCGAGCCTCGTGATCGCTCCACGGAGTGCGTGCGCGTCGAGGATGTCGCGGTCGGTCGACGGGGACGTCGCCATGCGCTCGCCGATCCAGTGGTCGAGGTCCGCCGTCGAGCGGAGGAACTCCCACGGATGCTCGATGTCTCCGTCCGCTGCTCCGAGACCACCGGTGTAGGCGAAGTCGAGAGCGAGCGATCCGCTGTCGAACCACCACCTCACGCCGTCGGAGGACTCGAACCACTGGCCCGTCGGGACATCGACTCTTGAGGTGACTCTCACGAAACCAAAAATAGTCGGTCACATGGGACTCGACGATCCGGGCGATCGACCGCTCGGCCTCACGCGGGACGCCGGCCGGATCTCTGGAGCGCGCCGCACGATCCGCGAACGGGCCGACCTCGCGCTCGACAGGATCGCGGCCGAGCGCGACCCGAAAGGGG
The DNA here is from genome assembly GCF_004078635.1 of Labedella phragmitis. Taxonomy (GTDB): domain Bacteria; phylum Actinomycetota; class Actinomycetes; order Actinomycetales; family Microbacteriaceae; genus Labedella; species Labedella phragmitis. Next base: position 325,831 of record NZ_RZNB01000004.1, on the reverse strand, counting down.
AGTCGCCGCGGCTGTTCTTCCGGCGGGTTCCCGAGCGAAGACGGCGAAGAACCGCGTGCACGTCGACGCGAGGGTCGACGAGGACCGACGGGAGGCGGAGTCGCAGCGACTCGTCGGGAAGGGGGCGACGCTCTTGTGGATCACGAGCGACCGGGCCCCGTCACCGACACCGACACCGACACGATGCAGGACCCCGTGGGAAACGAGTTCTGCCTCGATTGACCGCCGTCAGACGAGCTTCCGCAGCGTCCGGAGGTTCCGTGTCGTCGTGCTCGACCGGTAGCGGGAGCGCGCCGATCGCTTCGCGAAGGCCGTGTCCGTGCTCGAGCCCCGTGGCAGGTCCCAGTAGAGGACGCCGTCGCCCCGCACGATGCGTTCGACCGCCGGATCGGTCTCCGTCTCGGCGAATGACGCCAAGTCGTCGAGGATCGCCTCGTCGGAACCGAACACCACGTAGGGCTGTCGACCGTCGACCTCCGCGAACGGAAACGCCTCCGCGATCGCGCGGACACGGGACTGCGTCGTGAGCACGATCCAGGCGTCGTAGCCGAAGGCGTCCTCGAGCGCCCTCTCCACGTCGCGTTTCACGACGTCCGGGCGACGATCGCCGCCGTCGAAGACGACGTTTCCGCTTGCGAGCACGGTACGCACGGACGAGTAGCCGAGGCTCTCGAAGGCGGCGGCGAGCGGAGCGGATCTGACCGTGATGCCACCGACGTTGACGCCGCGGAGCAGAGCGATCGAGAGGTCGAGGGGGTCTCCGGAGGAGCGGTCGGCGCCGGGCACGGGAACCGCCGTCGCCTAGGACGCGACCGACGCGGCGGCATTGCGGCGCATGGCCGGCGTGATCTCACGGCGGTGCCACCGGATCTCGAAGCGCAGATCGAAACTGCGCGAGCACACGGCGCACGAACTGCGACGGCTCGGGCGTCTGTGCCGGTAGACGGTGTGCCCGTTGGGGCAGGAGCCGACCCACGGCGCGAGCTCGTCCGCCGTCTGACCCGAGTGCAAGCGGGCGCCCGCGTAGCCGATGTCCTCCGCGATGCGCTTCCACTCCGCGCCGTGGCCGACGGCCGCTCCCGCGAGCGCGTGGGCGACCTCGTGCAGGAGGATCTGGTGCACCTCGTCGTCGTCGTAGCGCGCCGCGAGATACCGCGACACGGTGATGCGGTGATCGGTGAAATTGCACAAGCCGGCACGCTTCTTCGCGTTGTCGAAGCCGAAGCTCCAGACCGCCGGGTCGAGGTGGAGTGCGATGAGCGCGTCGGCCCAGACCCTCACTCGAGCGAGATCTGCCATGGACTCACGTTATAACGCGCGACCGACATTCCGGACCGAACCGGACGGGACGCGCCGCTCGTCATGCGCAACCTCATGACGGGCGTGATCAACTCGCGTCGGCGAGGAACGACTCCGTGACGGCGATCGCGATGAGGGACGACTCGATCTGCTCGTCCGGCGCCCCGAGCTGCCGACGGAGTTCCGCCGCGGCACGGAAGTCCTCGAGGGCCTCCTCGAAGCGCCTCATGTCGAAGTAGACCTTGCCGCGGTGCTGCAGGCTGAACGCCTCGTACAGCGTCCACTCGTGCGTGTGTGCCTCGTCGGCGCACGCGTTGAGCTCGTGGATGGCGTCGTCGTACGCCCCGCGGAACTGCAGAACCTGTGCACGCAGCAGACGCGGGCGGATGAGCTCCTTGCGGTCTCCCGTGAAGCGGGCGAGTCGCACGGCTTCGTTCGCGATCTCGAGCGCCTCGTCGAGCTGGCCGGCGACCTTCAACAGCCACGCCTTCTCGCACAGGGCCGTGAGGCTCCGGAGCTCGCCGAGCTCGTCGAGGCGCTCGCCGACGGCCTTGAGGTCGACCTTCTCGCGGAGACTGGCCGCGTCATAACCGAGGATGATGCTGTTCGTCACCGGACCAACTGTAGGCGCGGCACGGCGCTCGCCCGGCGAGGTGCCCCCGCCTGTCGCGGGATGCGCTCGATGCCGGGGGGCGAGGTGCAGAGTCCCGTCAGCGACCCGGCTTGATCTGGAACACGGATTTCGAGGGCGGCGGTGAACCCGTCGCCGTGGCGTCCGTGGCGATGGGCGCCCCCGCCGTGAACTGGCGGAGCTCCGCGCCGACGAGTGCCTTGGCCGGATGTGGTCCGCCGGCGAGGAGCCGGGGGAGGAAATCGAACGGGAGCTCCGACGGGGACCCGACGAGAACGAGGTTGCCGAAGCGCCGGCCCTTGATGATCTGCGCCTCCGCGATCACCGCGACGTGGTCGAGCGCCGCGGCGAGGGTGGACACCTGGCTGCGGGCGAACGCGAGGCCCGGCCCGTCGGCGACGTTGACGGCGAGCAGCCCCGTCGGCGAGAGGAGCCGCGCGACCTCCCGGTAGAACTCGACGCTCGTGACGTGGGCCGGCGTGCGCGCGCCCTGGAAGATGTCGACGATCACGAGGTCGCACGCGCCGTGGAGGGCGCCGGGGAGCTTTCCGACGACCTCGCGGGCGTCGCCGTAGCGTACGCGGATCGACGCGCGCTTCGGCAGCGGCAGGTGCTCGCGCACGAAGTCGATGAGCTCGCGCTCGATCTCGACGACCTGCTGCCGGCTGCCGGGGCGCGTCGCCTCGACGTAGCGGGGCAGCGTGAGCGCTCCGGCGCCGAGATGCACGGCCGTGACGGGGGCGCCCGGTTCGGCGGCGAGGTCGACGACGTGACCGATGCGGCGCACGTACTCGAAGCTCAGATCCGTGGGGTCCTCGAGGTTGACGTGCGATTGCGGCGTCCCGTCGACGACGAGCTGGAAGCTCCCCGGCACGAAGCGGTCGGGCTCGATGACGGCCTGGAAGCCGCTGCCCTCGAGCCGGATGTGGGGATGATCCATGCGTCGAAACTACCGCGACGGCGGCGCGACGGGCTCACGGACCGGCCCGCGGGACGGGCTCCCGAGGGGGAATAGATCGGAGCGGCTCGCGTTTATACAGGAGACTCGCCGAAAAGGTCAAGCCGAGAAGTAGACACAGGGGATAACTCGGCATATGATTGACCTTTGCGCTCCCAGACGTTTCACTCTGCCTTCATATTGCGGTCGGCCCGTGTGCACGATGATCCCACTTCCCCGTGGTTTCGAGGTGCTCCTTTCTGTGCGTCCGGCGAGACTTCCCTCATCAACTGACAGTGATACGACCTGACGGGGTCCACGGAGGTTATTTCCTTGGCTGCTGCGCGCAACGCAACTCCCACCACACCCAAGAACGGCCGCGGGGCTTCCCGACTGTCGTTCGCCAAGATCAGCGACACCCTGACGGTTCCCGATCTGCTCGCACTGCAGACGGAGAGCTTCGACTGGCTCGTCGGGAGCGAGGCCTGGAAGGCCCGCGTCGACGAGGCGTCGGCGGAAGGCCGACAGGACCTGCCGTCCAAGAGCGGACTCGACGAGATCTTCGAGGAGATCTCCCCCATCGAGGACCTCGGTGAGACGATGCAGCTCTCGTTCGCGAACCCGTACCTCGAGCCCGAGAAGTACTCCATCGAGGAGTGCAAGGAGCGCGGCAAGACCTACGCGGCCCCTCTCTACGTCGAGGCCGAGTTCATGAACCACCAGACGGGCGAGATCAAGACCCAGACGGTCTTCATGGGCGACTTCCCTCTCATGACCGAGAAGGGCACGTTCATCATCAACGGCACCGAGCGTGTCGTCGTGTCCCAGCTCGTCCGCAGCCCTGGCGTCTACTTCGAGCGCCAGCAGGAGAAGACCTCCGACAAGGACATCTACTCCGCTCGCATCATCCCGAGCCGTGGCGCCTGGCTCGAGTTCGAGATCGACAAGCGCGACCAGGTCGGCGTCCGCATCGACCGCAAGCGCAAGCAGTCGGTCACGGTGTTCCTCAAGGCACTCGGCCTCACGAGCGAGCAGATCCTCGACGAGTTCAAGGGCTACGAGTCCATCGAGCTGACGCTCGAGAAGGACGCGATCCTGTCGAAGGAGGACGCGCTTCGCGACATCTACCGGAAGCTCCGTCCGGGCGAGCAGGTGGCCGCCGAGGCCGCTCGCGCGCTCCTCGACAACTTCTACTTCAACTCGAAGCGCTACGACCTCGCGAAGGTCGGCCGGTACAAGATCAACAAGAAGCTCGGTCTCGACGCTCCGCTCAGCGACTCCGTCCTGACGGTCGACGACATCGTCGCGACGATCAAGTACCTCGTCCGCCTGCACGCCGAGGAGACCACGTTCAACGGCCTCCGCAACGGCAAGCCGGCCGAGATCCGTCTCGACACGGACGACATCGACAATTTCGGCAACCGTCGCATCCGCGCCGTCGGAGAGCTCATCCAGAACCAGGTCCGCACGGGCCTCAGCCGGATGGAGCGCGTCGTCCGCGAGCGCATGACGACGCAGGACATCGAGGCCATCACGCCGCAGACGCTCATCAACGTGCGTCCCGTCGTCGCCGCGATCAAGGAGTTCTTCGGAACGTCCCAGCTGTCGCAGTTCATGGACCAGAACAACCCGCTCGCGGGTCTCACGCACAAGCGTCGTCTCTCGGCGCTCGGCCCCGGTGGTCTGTCGCGTGAGCGTGCCGGCGTCGAGGTCCGTGACGTCCACCCGTCGCACTACGGCCGCATGTGCCCGATCGAGACCCCGGAAGGCCCGAACATCGGCCTCATCGGCTCGCTCGCGTCCTTCGCCCGCATCAACGCGTTCGGTTTCATCGAGACGCCGTACCGTCGCGTCGTCGACGGCCGGGTCACCGACCAGATCGACTACCTCACCGCGATGGAGGAGGCGGACTTCATCGTCGCCCAGGCCAACGCGCCGCTGAAGTCCGACGGTCACTTCCAGGAGGACCGGGTCCTCGCCCGTCAGACCGGCGGAGAGGTCGACCTCGTGCCGGCCGAGGACATCGGCTACATGGACGTCTCGCCGCGCCAGATGGTGTCGGTCGGTACGTCGCTCATCCCGTTCCTCGAGCACGACGACGCGAACCGCGCCCTCATGGGTGCGAACATGCAGCGTCAGGCGGTTCCGCTGCTCCGCAGCGACTCGCCGCTCGTCGGAACCGGTATGGAGGGCTACGCGGCCATCGACGCCGGTGACGTGCTCACCGCGCAGAAGGCCGGTGTCGTCGCCGAGGTCTCGGCCGACGTCGTCACGATCCAGCTCGACGAGGGCGGGACGCAGACCTACTACCTGCGGAAGTTCGACCGCTCCAACCAGGGCACGAGCTACAACCACCGTGTCATCGTCAACGCGGGCGACCGCGTCGAGGTCGGCGAGGTCATCGCCGACGGCCCCGCGACGGAGAACGGCGAGCTCGCGCTCGGCAAGAACCTCCTCGTGGCGTTCATGACGTGGGAGGGTCACAACTTCGAGGACGCGATCATCCTCAGCCAGAACCTCGTGAAGGACGACGTCCTCTCGTCGATCCACATCGAGGAGTACGAGGTCGACTCGCGCGACACGAAGCTCGGCAAGGAGGAGATCACCCGTGACCTCCCCAACGTGAGCCCCGAACTGCTCAAGGACCTCGACGAGCGCGGCATCATCCGCATCGGCGCCGAGGTCCGTCCTGGCGACATCCTCGTCGGCAAGGTCACGCCGAAGGGCGAGACCGAGCTGAGTGCCGAGGAGCGCCTGCTCCGCGCGATCTTCAACGAGAAGAGCCGCGAGGTGCGCGACACGAGCCTCAAGGTGCCCCACGGCGAGTCCGGCACGATCATCGCGGTGAAGGAGTTCAACGCGGAGGACGGCGACGACGAGCTCGGCTCGGGCGTCAACCGCCGCGTTGTCGTCTACATCGCCCAGAAGCGCAAGATCACCGAGGGCGACAAGCTCGCCGGCCGTCACGGCAACAAGGGTGTCATCGCGAAGATCCTGCCCGTCGAGGACATGCCGTTCCTCGAGGACGGCACGCCGGTCGACGTCATCCTCAACCCGCTCGGTATCCCCGGTCGAATGAACTTCGGACAGGTCCTCGAACTCCACCTCGGCTGGATCGCCCAGCAGGGATGGAAGATCGAGGGCAACCCGGACTGGGCGAAGAACCTGCCGGAGCACGCTCGTGAGGCCGCTCCCGGTACCAAGGTCGCGACGCCCGTGTTCGACGGCGCAGCGGAGGAGGAGATCGCCGGTCTGCTCGACTCGACGAACGTCACGCGCGACGGAGACCGCCTCATCGGCTCCTCCGGCAAGACGCGACTGTTCGACGGTCGTTCCGGCGAGCCGTTCCCCGCGCCCGTCTCGGTCGGCTACATGTACATCCTGAAGCTGCACCACCTCGTGGACGACAAGATCCACGCCCGTTCCACGGGACCGTACTCGATGATCACCCAGCAGCCGCTCGGTGGTAAGGCGCAGTTCGGTGGACAGCGGTTCGGTGAGATGGAGGTGTGGGCCCTCGAGGCCTACGGCGCCGCTTACGCGCTCCAGGAGCTCCTCACGATCAAGTCCGACGACATCCTCGGCCGCGTCAAGGTGTACGAGGCGATCGTCAAGGGCGAGAACATCCAGGAGCCCGGTATCCCCGAGAGCTTCAAGGTCCTCATGAAGGAGATGCAGTCGCTCTGCCTGAACGTCGAGGTCCTCTCGGCCGACGGTACGGCGGTCAGTCTCCGTGACACCGACGACGATGCGTTCCGCGCGGCGGAAGAGCTCGGCATCAACATTTCCTCGCGGTTCGAGTCCTCGTCCATCGACGAGATCTGATCCGGGCACTGTACCCATTCAGGCGCAGCGCCTACACATCGTTAGAACTTCGAGAAACATTCCGTAGGAGATAAGAATTGCTCGACGCAACAACTTTCGACGAACTCCGCATCGGCCTGGCCACCGCTGACGACATCCGTCGGTGGTCGTACGGTGAGGTCAAGAAGCCGGAGACCATCAACTACCGCACCCTGAAGCCCGAGAAGGACGGTCTCTTCGGAGAGCAGATCTTCGGGCCGTCCCGTGACTGGGAGTGCGCGTGCGGCAAGTACAAGCGCGTCCGGTTCAAGGGCATCGTGTGCGAGCGCTGCGGCGTGGAGGTCACGAAGTCCTCCGTCCGCCGTGAGCGCATGGGCCACATCGAGCTCGCCGCGCCCGTCACGCACATCTGGTACTTCAAGGGTGTTCCGAGCCGTCTCGGCTACCTGCTCGACATGGCGCCGAAGGACCTCGAGAAGGTCATCTACTTCGCCGCGTACATGGTGATCAGTGTCGACGAGGAGGCACGTCACCAGGACATGCCGGGTCTCGAGAACGAGCTGCGGCTCGAGATCAAGACGCTCGGCGACCAGCGCGACGCCCGCATCGCCGACCGCCTCAAGAAGCTCGAGGACGACCTCGCGGCTCTCGAGGAGGAAGGCGCCAAGGCCGACCAGAAGCGCAAGACCAAGGACGCCGCCGAGAAGGAGATGGGTCAGACCCGCAAGTCCTTCGACGAGCAGATCGCCCACCTCGAGCGCGTGTGGGAGGACTTCCGCACCCTCAAGGTCGGCGACCTCAAGCCCGAGGACGCCGTGTTCCACGAGCTGCAGGACCGTTTCGGCCTGTACTTCGAGGCCTACATGGGTGCCGAGTCGATCAAGAAGCGCCTGCTCTCCTTCGACCTGAACGCCGAGGCAGAGCTGCTCCACCAGCAGATCGCCGAGGGCAAGGGCCAGAAGAAGATCCGTGCGATCAAGCGGCTCCGCGTCGTCAACTCCTTCGTCCAGACCGGCAACTCGCCGGCGGCGATGGTGCTCGACGTCGTGCCCGTGATCCCGCCGGAGCTCCGCCCCATGGTGCAGCTCGACGGTGGCCGCTTCGCGACGTCCGACCTCAACGACCTCTACCGTCGTGTGATCAACCGCAACAACCGTCTCCGTCGTCTGCTCGACCTCGGTGCCCCCGAGATCATCGTCAACAACGAGAAGCGCATGCTCCAGGAGGCCGTCGACGCGCTGTTCGACAACGGCCGCCGCGGTCGCCCGGTCACGGGTACCGGAAACCGTGCGCTCAAGTCGCTGTCCGACATGCTCAAGGGCAAGCAGGGACGCTTCCGTCAGAACCTGCTCGGAAAGCGCGTCGACTACTCGGGTCGTTCGGTCATCGTCGTCGGCCCGCAGCTCAAGCTCCACCAGTGCGGTCTGCCCAAGCAGATGGCGCTCGAGCTGTTCAAGCCGTTCGTGATCAAGCGTCTGATCGACCTGAGCCACGCTCAGAACATCAAGGCGGCCAAGCGCATGGTCGAGCGTTCACGCGGCGAGGTGTGGGACGTGCTCGAGGAGATCATCCGCGAGCGGCCCGTGCTCCTCAACCGTGCGCCCACGCTGCACCGTCTCGGCATCCAGGCGTTCGAGCCTCAGCTGGTCGAGGGCAAGGCCATCCAGCTCCACCCGCTCGTGTGTGCCGCGTTCAACGCGGACTTCGACGGTGACCAGATGGCCGTCCACCTCCCGCTGTCCGTCGAGGCCCAGGCCGAGGCGCGCATCCTGATGCTCGCGTCGAACAACATCCTGAAGCCGTCCGACGGCCGCCCGGTGACCCTGCCCTCCCAGGACATGATCATCGGTCTGCACCACCTCACCACGGTCACCCCCGGTGCCGTCGGCGAGGGCCGTGCGTTCTCGAGCATCGCCGAGGCGATCCTCGCGAAGGACCAGGGCACGCTCGACCTGAACGCCGAGGTGCGCATCCGTCTCGAGGGCCTGTACTTCGCCGAAGGTGCGACGCCCGAGGGCTTCGAGCAGGGCAAGCCGTACCTGCACACCACGACGCTCGGTCGCGCGCTCTTCAACGAGGCGCTCCCGGTGGACTACCCGTTCATCGACGCCGTGGCGGACAAGGGCCAGCTCTCGTCGATCGTCAACGACCTCGCCGAGCGCTACCCGAAGGTGGAGGTCGCCGCGACCCTCGACCGCATCAAGGACGCCGGTTTCCACTGGGCGACGCGTTCCGGTGTGACCGTGGCTCTCTCCGACATCCTCACGCCGCCGAACAAGCGCGAGATCGTGGCGGGTTACGAGAAGCAGGCCGCCAAGGTGCAGTCGCAGTTCGAGAAGGGCCTCACGACCGACGCCGAGCGTCGTGCGGAGCTCATCAAGATCTGGACGCAGGCGACCGACGACGTGCAGAAGGCGATGCGGGACAACTTCCCCGTCGACAACACCATCAACCGCATGGTGTCCTCCGGCGCTCGTGGTAACTGGCTGCAGATCCGGAACATCGCCGGTATGCGTGGACTCGTGTCCAACCCGAAGGGTGACATCATCCCTCGTCCGATCATCTCCTCGTACCGCGAGGGTCTGTCGGTGGCCGAGTACTTCATCGCGACGCACGGTGCCCGTAAGGGTCTGGCCGACACGGCCCTCCGTACGGCCGACTCGGGATACCTCACTCGTCGACTCGTCGACGTGTCGCAGGACGTCATCATCCGTGAGGACGACTGCGGGACGACCAAGGGGCTCGAGCTCCCGATCGCGGCGTTCGACGCCCAGGGCACCCTCGTCCGTGACGCGAACGTGGAGAACTCCGTGTTCGCCCGTTCGCTCGCGGCCGACGCCGTGGACGCGAACGGCACGGTCATCGCCGAGGCCGGATCGGACGTCGGAGACGTCCTGATCGACAAGCTCGTCGCCGCGGGCGTCGAGTCGATCAAGGTCCGCTCGGTCCTCACGTGCGAGTCCGCCGTCGGTGTGTGTGCTGCCTGCTACGGCCGCTCGCTCGCGACCGGCAAGCTCGTCGACATCGGCGAGGCCGTCGGCATCATCGCGGCCCAGTCGATCGGTGAGCCGGGAACCCAGCTCACGATGCGTACCTTCCACACGGGTGGTTCCGCGTCGGCCGACGACATCACGCAGGGTCTTCCCCGCGTGCAGGAGCTGTTCGAGGCCCGTACCCCGAAGGGTGCGACCCCGATCGCGGAGGCCGCCGGTCGCATCACGATCGAGGAGACGGACAAGAGCCGCAAGGTCATCCTGACCCCCGACAACGGCGACGAGCCGGTCGTCTACCCGGTCCTCAAGCGTGCGACCCTCCTCGTCGAGGACGGCGAGCACGTCGAGCTCGGGCAGAAGATCCACGTCGGTGCCGTCGACCCCAAGGAGGTCCTGCGCGTGCAGGGCGTCCGCGAGGTCCAGAAGCACCTCGTGGGTGGCGTCCAGGGCGTCTACCGGTCGCAGGGTGTGCCGATCCACGACAAGCACATCGAGGTCATCGTCCGTCAGATGCTCCGCAAGGTCACCGTCGTCGACCACGGCGACACCGACCTGCTGCCGGGTGAGCTCGTCGACCGCTCGAAGTACAACAACCTCAACCGCGAGGCGTTGACCGAGGGCAAGAAGACGGCGTCGGCTCGCCAGGAGGTCATGGGTATCACCAAGGCGTCCCTCGCGACCGAGTCCTGGCTGTCGGCCGCGTCGTTCCAGGAGACCACGCGTGTCCTCACGCAGGCCGCCATGGAAGGCAAGCGCGACCCGCTCGTCGGCCTCAAGGAGAACGTCATCATCGGAAAGCTCATCCCCGCGGGCACTGGTCTCCAGCGCTACCGCAACGTCGCCGTCGAGGCGACGGAGGAGGCGAAGGCCGAGCGCTACCCGAACCGCATCTTCGCGGACGACGGCGCGTTCAGCGAGGCGGACCTCTCGTTCGTCGACTTCGACAGCTTCTCGAGCGACGACTTCACGCCCGGCAACTACAGCTAGGCGCGAGTCTCCGCAGGAGATGTGATCCACCCGAAGGGCCCCGGCATCCGCCGGGGCCCTTCGGTGTTCCCACGCTCGACGGCGGAGGCTCCGCGTCCACCGAACGGGGGAGCCCACATTGCGGGACTGTTCCCACCGATGAGGCTCGAATAGCGTTGCTCCGGCCGATGAACGCGTGAACCCAGCGCGTGCGGCGGGAGTGGTGTGATCCGCCACGTCGAGGGAAGAGGTGACCCACGTGGCGTCGATGACGGAAACGCTCATCCTGCACGGCATCCTGCCGCTCCAGCATCTCGACCGACTCGAGCGGTTGAGCCGGAACCATGCCGACGAGGAGGCCGTCGTGCGCGGCCTCGTCGCGGACGGTGTCCTGACCGAGGCGCACGTGGCTCGGGCGCGCGCGATCCAGCGCGGTCTCGACTTCGTCGAACTCCTCGAGTACCCCGTCGACCGCACCGCCGTCTCGATGGTGTCGTCCGCGATCTGCCGCCGGCACGGCGTACTCCCGATCGGTGTCGAGGACGGTCGGATCCGTCTCGCGACAGCGGACCCGGGCAACGTCTTCGCGATCGACGACGTCCGCGCCGCGACCCACCTCGTCGTGGAGCCCGTGATGGCGGAACAGCACGACCTCGCGGCCGCGATGGACCGCTACTTGCGCGCGGACGACGAGCTCAGCGACCTCACGACGACGCTCGAGGAGGAGAGCACGTCGATCGACGCGGCCCTCGTGACGGAGTCGTCAGAGGATGACGCGCCCATCGTGCGCGTCGTCAACCTGCTCGTGTCGCAAGCGATCCAGGACCAGGCGTCCGACATCCACATCGAGCCGGCCGAGAACGAGTTGCGTGTCCGCTACCGCATCGACGGCGTGCTGCACGAGATGCAGAGCGCCCCGAAGGCCATCCAGAACGGCGTCATCTCGCGGCTCAAGATCATGAGCGACATCGACATCGCGGAGCGGCGGAAGCCGCAGGACGGCCGCATGTCCGTCGTGCACGGCGGCCGCCAGATCGACTTGCGTGTCGCGACGCTGCCGACGGTGTGGGGCGAGAAGGTCGTCATGCGGATCCTCGACAACTCGAACACCGCGATGAGCATCCGCGACCTCAACCTCCTCGAGCGCAACTACGGGGTCTACGAGAAGGCGATCTCGAAACCGCACGGCATGATCCTCGTGACCGGTCCGACGGGATCCGGCAAGTCGACGACGCTGTACTCGACGCTCGGTGCCGTCGCGCGGCCGGAGATCAACGTCATCACGGTCGAGGACCCGGTCGAGTACCGGATGGACGGCATCAACCAGGTGCAGGTCAATCCGAAGGCCGGCCTGACGTTCGCGAGCGCATTGCGTTCCATCCTGCGGAGCGACCCCGACGTCGTGCTGCTCGGAGAGATCCGCGACCACGAGACCGCGCAGATCGCCATCGAGGCATCGCTCACGGGCCACCTCGTGCTCTCGACGCTCCACACGAACGATGCGCCGAGCGCCGTCGTGCGTCTCACCGAGATGGGGATCGAGCCGTTCCTCGTGGGCTCGGCCCTCGATTGCGTTGTGGCGCAGCGACTCGCCCGAAAGCTGTGCGAGCGGTGCAAGCAACCGGCCGAACCGTCGGGGGAGGAGCTCGATCGGCTCGGCTTCCCCTCGATCGGCCCGGACGGTGCGCCCGTGCGGCTCTTCGCCCCCGTCGGTTGTCGACAGTGCTCCAACACGGGCTACCGCGGGCGCATCGCCGTGCACGAGGTCATGGCCGTCTCCGAGGAGATCGAAAGACTCACGGTCGAACGTGCGTCGTCCGCCGACATCGCCAGGGTCGCGAAGCGTCAAGGGATGCTCACGCTCCGTCAGGACGGCTTCGCGAAGGCGTTACGGGGCTACACGTCGCTCGAGGAGATCCTGCGGGTGGCCGTGTGAGCGGGCGACGCGGCGGAGGCCGCCTCCGAGTATCGGCGACAACGACACAGCACACGATCGGACGACGAGGGAGCGACGCGTGACAGGTCCCATCTACGAGATCCCGGTGACCCCGCCGGGCGACGACGCCGGCGGCTGGACGCCGGGGGCTCCCGGGCAGCTGTCCCGTCGGGCGCAGCGGCAGGCGAGCGCACCGGCGGACGCCTTCGCGGCGGCGGCCGCGGAAGCCGCCGCGGCCGCCGAGGCTGAAGCTGCACGGGCACCGTCCACGGTGTCGCACGACGTGAGCGCGTTCGTGTCCGCCCCGACGGTCGGCTCCGTGCCGTCCGCGGCTGCTCCCGCGTCCGTCGCTGCTCCCGCGCCGACAGTTTTGTCGGCGTCGGCGTCGGCGTCGGCGTCTGGGGCAGCGTCAGGGTCCGGGGCGTCGCGCCACGTGACGCTTGAGGCTGCCCTGCACGAGCTCGTGGCGCTCGGCGGATCCGACCTGCACATCACACGCGACGCGCCGCCTACGGTCCGCGTGAGCGGCGGGTTGCAACCCATCGAGGGTGCGCGCCCGTGGGACGCCGACACGGTGTCGCGCGAGCTGCTCGCGATCCTCGACGACCGGCAACGCGATGCATTCGCCGACGTGCTCGAACTCGATTTCGCCCACCCCCTCACCGAGGCGAGCCGCTTCCGCGTCAACTACTACAAGCAGCGCGGCTCGATCGGCGCGGCGTTCCGCCTCATCCCGACGGAGATCAAGCCGCTCTCGGCTCTCGGCGTACCCGACTCCGTGTCGCGCTTCGCGACGCTCGCGCGCGGCCTCGTGCTCGTCACGGGACCGACGGGCTCCGGCAAGTCGACGACCCTCGCAGCCCTCATCGACCTCGTGAACAAGACGCGGCGCGACCACATCGTGACGGTCGAGGACCCGATCGAGTTCATGCACCCCAACCAGCTCTCGATCGTGAACCAGCGCGAGGTCGGGCAGGACACGCGGAGCTTCGCGAACGCCCTCAAGCACGTCCTGCGTCAGGACCCCGACGTCATCCTCATCGGCGAGATGCGCGACCTCGAGACGATCTCCGTGGCCCTCACGGCGGCCGAGACCGGTCACCTCGTCTTCGCGACCCTGCACACGCAGGACGCCGCGCAGACGATCGATCGTGTCATCGACGTGTTCCCGCCGCACCAGCAGGACCAGGTCCGCACGCAGCTCGCGGGCACGCTCCAGGGCGTCGTCTGCCAGACTCTCGTGCCGAAGGCGAGCGGATCGGGCCGCGTCGTCGCGACCGAGGTGCTCGTGATGACTCCGGCGCTCGGCAACCTCATCCGCGAGGGCAAGACGTACCAGATCATCTCCTCGATGCAGGCGGGCAAGGACCTCGGCATGCACACGATGGATCAGCATCTCGCGGAACTCGTGAACGCCGGATCGATCACGCGGAAGGCTGCGGAGGCGAAGGCCCACGACCCGTCGGCGTTCGCGCGCCTGCTCGGTCGTGTGGAGTCGCCGACGGAAGCCGCGGCTCAAGCGATGCGGTCGTCGGGGATCGACTTCGGTGACGCCTTCTCGGGGAGCGGTTCGTGACGACCCGCGAGGCCGCTCGAACCACGCTCGCGGTGCCGTCGGCTCGCATGACGGAGGCCTGACATGCCCACGATGACCGCGTACGCCTACAAGGGGCGCGATGCGAGCGGCAAGATCGTGAAGGGCCGGGTCGACGCCACGAGCGAGGCGCAAGTGGCGTCGCGGCTCCGGGTCATGGGGCTCTCACCGGTCTCCATCGAGCAGGCCCCCGACGGCACGGGGCTCAACCGCGAGATCTCGATCCCCGGTCTCTCCAAGGGTGTGACGCTCAAGGACCTCGCCGTCATGAGCCGGCAGATGTCGACGATGTCGGGCGCCGGTCTCTCCCTCCTCCGCACGCTCACGATCCTCGCCGAGCAGACGGAGTCGGTCGCGCTCGCGAAGATCCTCGCGCGCGTGCGCGACGACGTCGAAGCGGGCACCTCCCTCTCGGACGCGATGCGGAAGCACCCGCGCGACTTCCCGCCCATCATGATCAACATGGTGAGGGCCGGCGAGACCGGCGGGTTCCTCGACAACGCGCTCTCGACCGTCGCGACGAACTTCGAGAAGGAGGTCGAGCTGCGGGACAGCATCAAGTCGGCCATGACGTACCCGGTGATCGTCATCATCATGTGCTTCGTGTCCGTCGCGGCGATGCTGATCTTCATCGTGCCGATCTTCGAGACGATGTTCGCGGGGTTCGGTGCGGATCTGCCGGCGCCGACGATGCTGCTCGTCATCCTCTCGAAGCAGATGGTGTGGCTCGCGCCGCTCCTCATCGTCCTGACGATCGTGGGGACCGTGTGGTGGCGGCAGAACAAGAACACCGAGAAGGTCCGTCGCACGATCGATCCGTTGAAGCTCAAGGCTCCCGTGTTCGGTCCACTCATGACGAAGTTGGCCGTCGCGCGCTTCGCCCGCAACTTCTCGGACATGATCGGCGCCGGCGTCCCCATCCTGCAGGCGCTGCAGATCGTGGGGGAGACGTCCGGGAACTGGGTCGTCGAGAACGCCTTGTCGCGGGTCCAGGACGCGGTGCGGCAGGGGCAGTCGATCTCGTTGCCGCTCATCGACGAGAAGGTCTTCCCGCCGATGGTGACGCAGATGATCGCCGTCGGCGAGGACTCGGGTGCGCTCGAGCAGATGCTCGACAAGATCGCCGATTTCTACGACCAGGAGGTCAAGACGACGACGGCGCAGCTCACGGCGCTCATCGAGCCGCTCCTCATCGCGTTCCTCGGGATCGTCGTCGGCGGCATGATCGTGGCGTTGTACCTCCCGATCTTCAGCATCTACACGGCGATCGAGTAGGCGAGTAGGGCACGGGCGGCCGTTCGATGCGGCCGGTTCTCTCCCCGGGATCGTCGTCCACAGCGGCTATCGGGATGACCCGTCCACAGGGACAAAAGACCCGATAGCGGACATGATCCGGATGTCGGTGGTGTGTGATTCCATGCCGTCATGGATCCCGACGACCTCGCTTCCGCCTCGCGGGCGGTGTTGCTCGACGCGCTCATCGCGAGCCGCGCGGCGGCCTCACGCGAGGCCGCGTTGCAGGCGCGCGTGCTCGTCGAGTTGCGCTCTCGTGAGGTCGAGTCCGAAGTCGTCGGATTCGGCGGCGTCGCGCCGGGTGGTCGCTGGGCCCCACCCCCGGCGCTCGACTCGGGGCTGCGGGCCGAGTTGGCGCATCGCGCGCTCGTTGCCGAGGTCGCCGTGGCGATACACGAGTCGGAGCGGGTCGTCGCGCGTGACTTCGACGAGGCCGAGCGACTCGTGCGGCGGTTGCCCCTCACACTGGCCGCTCTCGCTGATGGGCGCATCGGGGAGAGACACGCGCGCGTCCTGATCGAGCAGAGCATCGGTCTGGGCGCTCACCCGACCGACGCCGATCCGCGGGATGCTGAGAGGCGCCTGGAACGATTCGAGAACGAGAGTGTGCCTCTCGCCGAGACGACGAACCCGCCAGGTCTGAAGCGGCGGGCGCGTGTCATTCGTGAGCGGTTGCTGCCGCAGTCCATCGAGGTGCGGGTGCGGTGGGCGGCGGCGGAGCGACGGGTCGTGCTGGAGGATGCCGACGACGGCATGGCGTGGCTGCATCATTACCTTCCGGCGGAGGAGGCGCATGCCGTGTACGACACGCTCACGCGACTCGGTCGCCGTGCTGCGCGGGGCAGCGGCCGCACGCTCCCGCAGACACGGGCCGACATCGCTCGCGACCTCCTGCTGAGCGGCGCTCCGGAGGCCGTGTCGGGAGCGGACGTCATCCGGCCCACCGTCCACGTCACCGTGCCGGTCCTGACGCTTCTCGGGGCCAGCGAGGAGCCCGCCGTCCTCGACGGGTACGGCCCGATCCCCGCCGACACGGCCCGACGGCTCGCGGCGCGGGCGCCGAGCTTCACGAGGATCCTCACGCACCCGGAGACGGGAGTCGTCCTGTCGGTCGGGCGCGACTCCTACGCCGTCCCGACGGACCTCAAGAGGTTCGTCCGCCTGCGCGACGGCCGGTGCCGCTTTCCGGGCTGCAATCGCGTCGCGCGGGACTGCGAGCTCGACCACACCGTCCCGTGGGCGGACGGCGGCGAGACGGCCCACGACAATCTCGCGGCCCTCTGCGCCAACCACCATCACCTCAAACACGAGACGGCCTGGAGCGTCGAGCGAGTGCGAGGCGCTCCCCACCACGGAACGGCGGTGCTGTCCTGGACGAGTCCGGCGGGGCGCACGTACGTCACCGAGCCCGATCCGCCCTGAGGCGACCATCACGCCCTTCGTCGGTGTTCGTGATCGCATTGAAACGTGCCGCAGTCGCGCACCGCGGCTCCCATCGATCTGCTGTCGTGTGCCTCTCCGGCGGGCATTCTGCACGCCGCCACCCGATACGGAGGTGATCTCCCAGATGAGGCGATACACCCCCCAACCACGGGACACGTGCCCCCAGTTCGGTGTACGCCGGGAGGTGTCGCCACCCCGACATTGGGGTCACGACCGGGGGATTTTCACCCCCGTTGGTGTGTCTTCACGACCGGTTCTCCGCCTCTAACATCGTCCAGGGTCAAGGAAAACCCGGCCTTACGACCCACACCCTGCACGCACATCACCAAGAAACGGAACCCCTCATGGTTGCTCGTATCACCGCGGCGCTCGCCGCACGTAAGGCCGCCCTCAAGGACAGCGACAAGGGCTTCACGCTCATCGAGCTCCTCGTCGTCGTCATCATCATCGGCGTCCTCGCCGCCATCGCCATCCCGATCTACATCGGTGTTCAGGAGAACGCGAAGGACTCGGCTGTGAAGTCGGACCTGACGAACGCCAAGATCGCCGTCACCGCGTTCTACACCGAGAAGTCGACGACGCCTAGCTTCACCAACACGGACGACGCCAAGCTCTTGAAGGAGTACGGCTTCACGGACTCCGCTGACACTAAGGACGCATCGATTACCTTCGGCGGAACCCCTAGCGCTGAGGCCTTCTGCATCCAGGCCCAACGAGATGGCGCGGCCACTGACGAGAAGTGGTTCAACATCAAGTCCGACGCGGGCGTCGCCACCGGTAAGTGCGGCACCACCGGCACGACGACGCCCTCGTCCTAACCCTTCACCATCAGTCACTCGGTGGGGCGCCGTTCGTTCGGCGTCCCACCGGTCTCTGTCCGAACCACCTGCGTGAGTACCCGACCCTCACACCGCAGCACACGAACCAACAGCACCACAACCACGCGACAGCGGCACCTCGGGGAGAGGTGCCGCTGCCGATCTCCGTTCCGCTCTCCCCATTCACCTGAGTCGAGGAGGTGCCCCGTGAGAAGAATGCGCAAGCTCCTCCCCGTGGCACCCGTCTCTTCAGCGGGTCGCGCGAGCGCCGACGACGGACTTACCCTCGTCGAACTCGTGGTGGCCATGATGGTCTTCGCCATCCTGTCGCTCGGGGTCGCCTATTCGATCCTCGCGACGTTGCAGTCCACACACGACTCCCGGGGCCGTGCCGCCGCTGCGAACCTCGCCGCCCAGGAGATCGACTTCGTAAGGTCGGTCGGAGACGTGTTCTCGATCTCGACGGCGCAGCCGCGCACGGAGATGGTCGGCGGCATCCCCTACACGGTCACTCGCACGACGAAATGGATCAACACCGGCTTGAACTCGACCGATTGCGGCGCCGGAGACGGTGTCCTGCTGCATCAGCAGGTGAACGTCGAGGTCTCCTGGGGCTCCGGAGACGCAAAGCGCACGGTCCGTTCAGACACGATCATCGCGCCGTCGTCGAAGATCAACGATGAAACGCTCGGCACGGTCGTCGTTCAGGTGACGCGCGCCGACGGGTCCGGCGCGGAGGGAATCACCGTCTCGGTGACGCCGTCGGCCACCCCGGGGACCGCGGCGACGCTCACAGAGCCGGTTCCCGTCACCAACAGCAGCGGTTGCTCCTATGCCCTCGAAGTGAAGCCCGGCAACTACGACGTCACGATCCAGCGAACGGGCTACGTCTCGGGCACGCACCAAGCGATCTCCGTCCAACGCGATCAGGCCGTGGTTCGGGGAGCCGCCACCTCGGTGCTGTTCGCTTACGACCAAGCCATCGCCATCACGCCGGCGCTCGATCGCAGCGCGAGCCCGAACGCAATCATCCCCTCCGGGCTCGGGGTCAGCTACGTCAGCACAGCAGGGACTTACCTCTCGAGCTCGCCTCAGTCGACCGTTCGGATGTTCCCTGCCGAGGCCGGCTACACGGTTATGGCCGGCACGGTGGCCATCGAATCCGGTGCCGCGACGTCTTGCGACGCGATCGACCCGTCTCGCTGGCCTCCGGCGACGGGAACCGACGGCGTCACGAAGGACGGCTGGGTCATCCCTCCGACGGCGACGGCTCGCGGCACCTCCACTACCGTGTCGGTCCCCGTCGCCGTGGTGAGGGTGACGATGCCCGCCGGGTCGACGGCGACGGTGACCGCGAAGAGCATCGCCCCCGTCGCCGACTCTCCGACGTGCGGCACCACCATGGAGTACTCGCTCGGTTCTTTTTCCGGGTTTCGGGATTTCGTCCTGCCGTTCGGGACCTGGAGTGTGACGACGCCGTCCGGGACCGTCGGCGTGATTCCCGGATCAGCGGTGGCCCCCCTCACCGGAGGGTTTTTCAACGACGGCGTCCTGACCCTGGACCCGCGGAAGGTGGTCGTGCCGTGAACCCGTCGATGGTCGTCCGGGCGGTCGCGGCGCGAATGGTCAGCGTCCGGCGCGTCGCGCAACGCGACGAGGGCATCTCCCTCGTCGAACTTGTCGTGGGGATCCTCGTGCTGGGGATCATTTCGGCCCTCATCGCGAACCTCTTCATCAGCTCCGTCCGCGCCATGTCGGTCTCGTCGGCGACGGACACGAACACCCGGATGGCGTCGAACGGGATGAACCAGTTAACGCGCATGGTGCGGGCCGGCACCCCCTACCCGGTGAAGAACGAAATGGTCCCACGACCGGCGTTCGTCCAGATCGCGCCGGACTCGTTCACGATGTACGCCTACGTCAACCTCCAGAACAGCGACCAGAAGCCGGTGAAGGTGCAGTACTCAGTCGAGCGCACCGACCTCATCGAGACGACGTGGGAGGCCGGCCCACCGGACGGTGACTTCTACAACTTTCCGCCCGATCCCACCTCGAGGCGCGAGCTGGCCACCTCGCTCGTCCCGGCGGCCGAGACCGGTTCGCCGCTGTTCACCTATCTCGATAAGGCGGGGCATCCGATCGCGGTGCCGTCGGGCGGTGTGATCAGTACGGACGTCCTCGCGTCCGTCAGCGCCGTGTCCATCGCTCTCACCATCCAGGGTTCGTCCACCGACACCCGCTCTCGCGTCGCGCTCGAGAACACGGTGGCGATCCCGAACCTCGGTCGAACCCGGGTGATCCCGTGAACCGGCTGAGGACGACTCTGGGTCGGTGGCGAGAAGGGGCGGACGACGGTGCTGCGCTCGCCATGACGATCATCATCGGAATGGTCCTGATGATCTTCGTCGCGACGGCCACAGCGGTCGCGGTCAGTGGAACCCGGAAGTCCTCGCACGACGCGGATTGGAGCGCCGCCATTGCGGCCGCATACGCCGGGGTCGACGACTACCAGTCGCGACTGTCGAACGACACGTCGTACTCGCGTTATGGGAACCCCCACGCCGCCTTCAGCAGCACCAGCACGCTGGTCCTGCCGGCCCAGGAGAATCCGGCCTTCGGCATCGGCACGACTGGGACGTGGGCGAGCGTGCCGGGCAGCTCCAATGGGGCCCAGTACCGGTACGAGGTCGACAACTCCTCCTACGCGACGGCCGGGAGTCTCCGGATCCGCTCCTCCGGTCGAGTCGGCGACAGTGTCCGCTCGATCGTCGTGAACGTGAAGCAGAAGGGCTTCGTCGACTACCTCTACTACACCGATTTCGAGATGACGGATCCCATTTTGCGCCCGAACTCCTGGTGCCCGCTCACCTACGCGCACCAGCTGCCGGGGAACACCCACGCGAGCGGGTGTCAGAACATCCAGTTCGCCGCCAACGACGTCATCAACGGTCCGTTCCATTCGAAGGACACCGTCTTGACCTGCGGTGCGACGCGCTTCAACGGTACGTTCACGACGGAGAACCGAATTGCGCCGCTCTACAAGCGGTCGACTGCCTCCGGTTGTTCTGGCTCTCCGGTCTTCGCGGTAGCGCCTAAGCACAGCGATGCCCCGAAAATGCCGGAGTCGAACGCGGAGATGCTCCGTGAGACGCGTGGTGACCTCATGTCGAGCACGGTGCCGCGCCCCGGCTGCCTCTACAGCGGTCCGACGATCATCACATTCACCGCGGACGGGATGATGAACGTGAAGTCACCGTTCACGCGAGCGACGCGTACGTCGGGTTCGCCGGCCTCCGGTGCCGTCGTGAACACCGATTGCGGCACCCCCGGCAACCAGACCGGACAGCTCGGTTCCCTCGACGGTGCGACGATCCCCGTGATTGACCAGAACCTGATCTACGTCCAGAACGTGCCGAATCAAGCGGGCAACCCGAACATCCCGATCTCGACGACGGCCAGCAACTTCACGTGCTCCTCTTCCGGCAACCAGTGGACCTTCGGCACCGAGAAACACCCCGCCGCCAACGAACAGGTGCCATACGCGTCACCGGCGCACTACGGGTGTCGGAACGGCGACCTCTACGTCAAGGGCGTGCTCGACGGCCGAGTGACCCTTGCCGCCCAGAACTACATCTACGTCACCGGAGACCTGACCTACGAGAGCGCATCCGACGATGTCCTCGGGTTGGTCGGCGAGAACTCGGTGTGGGTGCACAAACCCGTCTATTGCTCGGTCTGGAACAAGGACGAATACGGTCGCAATACGACGTGCAGAACCTACGCGAACATCTCGACCACGAAGGATCGGCGGATCGATGCTGCGATCCTCTCGGTTCTGCACACCTTCATCGTGCAGAATTACGACCGCGGCGCGTCCTTCGGAACGCTCACCGTGATGGGGTCCATCGCCCAGAAGTTCCGGGGCCCGGTCGCCACCACCGACGGAGCGGGTGGCGTGCAGAGCGGCTACCTGAAGAACTACTCGTACGACCCGCGTTTCAAGTACCTGGCACCACCCAAGTTCCTCTCGCCGGCGACCACGACCTACGGCGTCTCGGAGATCGTCGAGGTCAAGTCTGCTTTCAAGCCCGACGGGAGCCCGGCATGACTCAGGTGGACCTCGTCCCTCTCCTTGTGGTGGGTGCCGTGCTCGTCGGCGTCTTCGGACTGCTGATCGGCTCGTTCCTCAACGTGGTCGTCTATCGAGTGCCGAACGGGCTGTCCGTCGTGAACCCGCCGAGTGCGTGCCCCGGCTGCGGCGCGGACATCAAGCCGTACGACAACGTTCCCGTGCTCTCGTGGCTCGTGCTCGGCGGCAGGTGTCGCGCGTGCCGCGAGCCGATCTCCGTGCGTTACCCCCTCGTCGAGCTCGCGGGCGGCGTCGCTTTCATCGGCGTCGCCGGGTGGTGGACCTCCGTCACAGGGCTCACGGAGACGGTGAGCGGGATCGTCGCCTCGGGCCTCGGCCTCGTCGCCTTCCTCTACCTCGCGGCGGTGTCGCTCGCGCTCGGCCTCATCGACCTCGACCTCCATCGTCTCCCGGACCGGATCGTGCTCCCGGCCTACGTCGTGCTGACGGTCCTCCTCGGGGCATCGGCGCTCCTGGACGGGCGGCCGGAGGCTCTCGGGCGCGCCGTCATCGGCGCCGCCGTGCTCGCGGTCTTTTACCTCATCCTCGCGACCGTCAAGCCGGGAGCGATGGGGCTCGGCGACGTGAAACTGGCGGGTGTGCTCGGGCTCGCGCTCGCGTGGCTCGGGTGGCCACAACTCATCGTCGGCGCGTTCGGTGCGTTCCTGACGGGCGGACTCTTCGCGGTCAGCCTGCTCGTGACCGGTCGCGCTCGACGCGGGTCGGGGATTCCGTTCGGCCCCTGGATGCTCCTCGGGGCATGGATCGGCGCCGTCGCCGGTGAACCCGTCGCCACCGTCTATCTCTCATCCCTCGGCTTGGCGTGAGCGCACCGAGCGCCCGCGTCCACCACGCACCACGAGCACCACAGTTCAGGAGACACACCATGGCATCGAGCGTCGTCGGCATCGACATCGGCAGCGTCGCCATTCGCGCCGTCGAACTCAAGGACCCGGACAAGGCGCGACCGACCGTGCTGCGTTTCGGAGAGATTCCTTTGCCGGAGGGCGCCGTCGCGCGCGGTGAGGTCATCGAGCAGCGCACCGTCGCCTCGTCCCTCAAACGGTTGTGGTCGACGGCGGGTTTCGGCTCCAAGGAGGTCGTGATCGGGATGGGCAACCAGCGTGTGCTCGCCCGTGACCTGACCCTTCCCCGTATGTCGATCACGCGAATCCGCGAGTCGCTCCCGTACCAGGTCCAGGATCATCTCCCCGTGCCGGTGGAGGAGGCTCTACTCGATTTCTACCCGATCTCCGAGGCGATGTCGGACTCGGGCCCGGTCGTGAACGGCTTGTTGATCGCCGCGATCAAGGAGGCCGTCCTCGGGAACGTTCGAGCCGTCGAACTCGCGGGACTCACCACCTCGGGCGTCGACCTCGTTCCTTTCGCGCTCTCACGCCTCCTCCTGGGCACGGCCGCGTCGGAGGGTGCAGGGATCGTCACGGAAGCGGTCGTCGAGATTGGCGCGACGGCCACGACCGTCGTCATCTCGACGCGTGGTGTTCCCCAGTTCCTCCGCATCATCCCGTCGGGCGGTGAGGACGTCACCGAGGCTCTGAAGCTCCGGCTCGAACTCGAGCGAGGCGAGGCGGAGACGCTCAAGCGGTTCGTCGGTCTGACGACGCGGGTCGTTGACCCGTGGCACGTGCCGGCGATGAATATCATCAACGAGGTCGCGAGCGATCTGCTCGGGAGCATCCGGAACACGGTGGCCTACTTCACGCACACTCGGCCCGATTCCATCCTCCAGCGGATCCAGCTGTGCGGGGGAGGGTCCTTCCTCCGCGGACTGCCGGAGGCGCTCGCCGAGTTGACGCGTCTGCCGGTCGCTCCGGTGGACGTGCTCGCCGGTCTTGCGATCGCGCGCGGCGTAGACGCCAAAGGGCTGCATGCCCGGCAGGCGGAGTTCACGGTGGCGCTCGGGCTCGCCGTCGGCGTGCAGGACGCCCACGCGGGGAGGGCAGCGGCATGAGCCCCCGGAGCGCCGTCGAGGAACTCGCGGTCGGTCGCCGTCCACGCGCCGATCTCATCCCGCCCGAAATCGTCGCGGAGCATCAGGCCAAGAAGACCCGTCGTCGGCTGCTGCTCGGTCTGCTCGGCGTGCTGCTCGTCGTCGGTCTCGCCGCCGGAGGGGCGACGTGGCTCAACGTGCAGAGTCAGTTCGCGCTCCTCGCATCACAAGCTCGCACGGCGGATCTGCTCGTCGAGCAGGCGAAGTACATCGAGGTGCGCCGGGTGCAGGAGGAGATCGCCCTCATCGAGAGCGGACGGAAGGTCGGAGCGTCGACTGAGATCCTCTGGAAGGACTACCTTCTGAGCGTCCAGTCGAAGCTCCCGGCCGACGTCGTCGTCATGTCGGTCTTGATCGAGTCGGCATCGCCGCTCAGCGAGTTCGCACAGTCGGACGAGCCGTTGCAGGAGCCGCGCGTCGCGACGCTCACCTTCTCGGCGGTGAGCGCGACTCTTCCGGACGTGACGTCGTGGCTCGACGGTCTCGCCGACCTGCCCGGGTATGTCGGAGCCACCCCCGCCTCCGTGTCGCTCGACGAGGAGAGCCGTTTGTACACGTCGGCGGTGACCATGCAGATCGATGAGGGCGCCTGGTCCGAACGATTCACGCCCGACGACGAGAAGGTCGGCGAGGGCCAGGCGGGATCGGAGGCGGGCGAGTGAACGCGCAGAGGCTCTGGATCATCGGGACGGCCATCGTCGCCGTCGCCGTGCTCGTGCTCGGATGGTTCGTCGGTGTCGAGCCGCAACTCGTCGCGATGCGAGCGACGGATGAGCAACGCCGGGGCGTCGACGCGCAGAACGCCGCAACCGAGGCGACCGTCGCTCGTCTGGAGACGGCTTTCGGGGGCCTCGACGCGCTCGAGGAGGACCGGGACGCGTTGCGTACGTCGATCCCCGTCACGTCGGAGTCGTCGCTCCTGCTCGACCAGCTCGATGCCCTCGCCGCGGCGAGCGGCACGACGGTCACGCAAGTGACGACGTCGCCGCTCGTCGCGTACACCCCTCCGGTCGTCGACGTGCCACCGGACTCGGGTGCCCACGAAGGGGACACGGAGGAAGCAGAGGAGGGGGCCGAGGAGCAACCGGCTCCCGCCGAACCCACCGGTCCTCCGATGATCACGGATCCCCTCATCACGCCGGAGAACTTCTACTCCATGCAGGTCTCCGTCGCGGTCACGGGTTCCAACGAGGACGTCCTCGACTTCGTCGATCGGCTCCAGCACGGCGAACGATTGTTCCTCGTCACGTCGCTCCAGGTCAGTTCCGACGAGGACACCGGCTCGTTCACAGCGACCTCGACGGGTTTCGCCTACGTCCTCCTCGGCGCGGCGGGAGCAGAAGAAGCGGCCGCGGAGTAACGGGCGAACACGCAGCCACCCCGCAGCGCGGTACGGCCGCCCCGATCTCGTGACGGGTAGCATCGAGGAGTGGCCCAAGCCCCCAGGAGGAGTCATGACGCATCCCGACGCCGTCGATGAGCACAGCCCGTCGACCGCCGATGCGCGCGACGACGGTGGGACCCCTCGTCGCAGCCGCCTGTGGATCGGTTCGGCCATCGCGATCGCCGCCGTCCTCGCGCTGCTCGCCGGCAGTGTGTTCGCGCTGCTGACGCACATGGACGGCGCCGGGATGGCGAGTCCGACGCGTCCCGACACGGGCACCGCCGTCGGCGACGGCTCGCGGCCGGTTCCGGCGCAGACGGCGGAGGCCGCGCCGGCCGCCCCGCGCCCCACCGAATGCACGCAGATCTATTCGTCGGAGATGTACGAGTACCTCGAGTCGACGGGCCTGCCCCTCAACGACGACTCCGTCACGGACAGCCTCGGCTCGACCGATCCGGTCCTCGCCGCCCTCATCACCGACGGTACGACCTTCAAGTGCAGTTGGGGCTTCGCGGGGGAGTACGGTCTCAACACGAACATCACGCAGGTGTCGTCGGACACGGCGGCGGCGGTCCTCGAACAGCTCGACTCGCTCGGTTACGAGTGCTACGACGAATCCGAAGGGAAGCGCTGCATCGACAGCGAGACAGTGACGGACGAACTCGGCACCTACCGCACGGGTGAATCGCACTTCGTCCGCGGTGGCGTGTGGATCGCGACGCACTGGGTGAACTTCGCGCCGGACCGGTACACCCAGGACATCGTCGAATCCCTCTGGCCCGCCGCGGAGTGAGGCTCTCCGCGCGGAGGGGATGACGCCCGGTCGACGACGGGCTCGGCCGAGTCCCGCGTGCCACCCGGCCGGGGGCCGGGTCCCGCGTTAGAGTCATGCCCGAGCAGAAGACCTGCTCGCCGCAGAACGGGAGCTCCGCCATGACGTCGAACACGCCAGACCACGAGACTTCGCCCCATGAGGACCAGCAGTCGCACGACGGCATCATCCTCGACGGCCCCAGCTCCGATGACAGCACGGTGCAGGGTGACGCCGGTGACGACGTGAACCGAGACGACGTCGCTGCGGTCGCCGCCGACCCGAGCCACTCGATCGACGGTGCGGCTCCCGCTGACCCTGGGGTCCCGGCGGAGCCCGTCCAGCCGACGAGTCCGGCTGACGTCTACGACGGCTCGGCTTCCGCCGCCTCCACCTCCGCACTCTCGTCGAACGACGACCTGTCCGGCGAGGAGCGCGAGCCCTACCCGATCGGGGCGACGGACGCCGAGCCGTCGCCCGCGACGGAAGGTCCCGGCGGGGAGGAGATCGTCGTCGATTACGGCGCGTATCAGGAGCCGGACACCGAACCCGGCGCCGACGAGCGGCCCCTCACGAAGCCGTCTCCGGAGGAGGACTTCCACCCGTACCCGCCGCAGGCCCTCGGCGACCCCTCACCCGCGAGTTCCGGAGCAGGATCCGGCTCGGGGGCGGCTGCGGTCGCCGCTGTCGCCGCGGGATCCGCGGGATCCGCCGCGTCGACGCACGAGGCCGATCGCGACCGGTCGTCGACGACCGAACGCATCGCGAGGGATCGCGACGACCGCGCCGTCGACACCCGGACGGCGTCGGATCGCGACGCCGCCGACCGTTCCGACGGTGCCGCGCAGCGCCCCGTCTACGTTCAGGCCCCGGCGCCTCCCAAGAAGAAGGGCAACCGCGGCTTCGGCGTTCTCGTCGGCGTCCTCGCGACGGCCGTCTTCGGTGCGCTGTACTTCGTCGCCCTCCTGCTGACCCCGCTTCTGTCGGGGACAGCTGTCGACTACGCCGCCTCGGCGATGACGATCCTCACGAGTGCGGCCTTCTTCGTGCCCGTGATCGTGTTCTTCCTCGCCTGGGTGCTGCTCATCGTCGTGCTCACTCGTGCACCCTGGTGGGGCTATGTGATCGGCGGCTTCGTCGTCGCGATCATCACCTATGCCGGAGCGCTCGGTGGCGCTCTCATCCAGAACGCGTTCGAGGTCGCTCCGTCCCAGGTGCCGTCGTTCCTGCTCGCGCAGGCCCTCACGCCCGCTGCGGTCCTCGCGTTCATCGTCGCTCGCGAGGTCCCGATCTGGTTCGGCGTGTGGGTGGGGAAGCGCGGGCGATCCGTCCGCGCGCGCAACATCGAGGCGCGCGAGGAGTACGAGCGCGTGCTCGAGGCCGGACCCGCCGCTCGAGCCTGATCGATCGCACCGAGGTGCCGCCGGGCGATGGGCAGCCGTCCCCATCGCGAGTCGCGGCAGGGGTCGAGTAGCGTGGCGGACGGGTCCGCTGTCGTACCGAGGCCCGGGGAAGGACGTTCGCGTGGACAATCGCATCCTGATCGCCGATGAACGGTCGGAGATCTCGATCGCCGCCGCGGGGAGATCCGAGACCGGACCGGTCAGGGCGGTCAACGAGGACAGCCTCTTCAGCGCCGCGCCGGTCTTCGCCGTCGCAGACGGCCTCGGCGGTCACCACCGCGGCGACCTCGCGAGTCGCGCGATGGTCGAGCAGCTCGGTCTGAGCGTGCGCCCCGGACGTCCGACCGCGCCCGAAGCGATCTTCACGGCGATCACGGCGGCGAACGCCACGGTGCGGTCGTGGAGCACACGGGGCGGCATCGCCGGAACGACCATCGCCGGCGTCGCTCTCGTGAGTCTCTCGACGCAGATCGACCTGCACTGGATGGTCTTCAACATCGGCGACTCCCGCGTCTACCTGCGGGACGAGCGCGGACTCCGCCAGGTGACCGTCGACCACTCCGCCGTTCAGGAACTCCTCGACGACGGATCGATCACGCGCGAGCAGGCCGCGTCCCATCCCGATCGGAACGTCGTGACGCGCGCCGTCGGGGTCGAGGACGACGCGGACCCCGACGTGTGGCTGATCCCCGTCTCGGGACGCCAGACCTTCGTGATCTGCTCGGACGGGCTCACGCGCGACGTGTCGGAGGCGGAGATCGTCGGCGACCTCGACGCGGGCGTCGAGAACGCAGCGTCCGCGCTCGTCGAACGAGCGATCCGGCAGGGCTCGCGGGACAATGTCACCGTCGTCGTCGTCGACGCCGTGAGCACCGAGACGGGACCGCAGAGCCCCGGTTACCACGACGACAGGCCGCTCGGCGTCCTGGAAGAGACGCTTCCCCGAACATGAGGTCCTGACGCATGCCCGTATTCCGCTACAGCCCGACCGTCGCGCCCGAGTGGCTCGCCGTCGCGGCACCCGGTTGCCTGCTCGCGGTGCGTCTCGAGCTCACGAGCGACCGTATCGAGCCGCTCGTCGCGCTCACCCGCGGAGGTTCGACGGTGCAGGGGCTCCTCGACGCGCTCACGTCGGCCGGGCTCACGAGCACGCCGTCGTTCGTGCTCGCGTTCTGGCTGCCCGGTCGCCTCGAGGAGGACGGCGTCGGCATCGTCGCGCGCGGTGAAGGCCGGGCGCTCGTGTCGACCCGAGCCGGTGAGGAGAGCGTCGAAGCGCGCGGCTTCGCGAGCTGGACGGAGCGGCACATCGACGGCGCGACAGCCGTCACCTTCGAACTCGGGGACCCCGGCGCCCCCGTGGTCGATCTCGAGCTCGACGCCGGTTCCGTCTGGGTGTCGCGCATCTCCGTGAAGGAGGACGAGCGGGACGCGGTGCCGAACGGCGAGCGGGACGTAGCGCTGGACGGAGAACGGGGCGCAGGGCGCCACGTCGAGCAGGCGACCGCTGGCAATGACGCGGGACCAGCGGTGCCCGTTTCCCTCGACGACGACGCGATCGACGACGACCCGATCGACGACGACCCGATCGAGGGTCACACGATCGCCCGTCCGTCGCGCGCGGTCCGCGCGGCTCGTGCCGCTGCGGCCGCAGGGACGCCCGCTCCGCCCGCTCCGCCCGCTCCGCCCCTGGCACCTGCGCCGTCGCTTCCGTCGGCACCACTGCTCCCGCCCGCGCCCGGTGCCTCCGACGCTCCAGTGCCGGCGGACACCCTCGGCGACCACGACGGGCTCACCGTGCTCGCCGAGGACCTGCGCGCGGCCCGCCAGGGGGCGCACGTCCCCGCTGCGGTCCCGCAGTCGTTCGCGGTGCAGCGCTACGAGCTCGAACTGCCATCGGGGTCCCGGCAGCCGCTCGACGTCCCCGTCGTGCTCGGCCGGGCGCCGAGCGTCGCGGGAGTTCCGGCTTCCGCCCTCCCGCACCTCGTGACGCTCGTCGGCGACGACATCTCGCGCAATCACGTCCGCGTCGGCGTCGAGGGCGGCACGGTCGTCGTGACGGATCTGCACTCCTCGAACGGCACGATCGTCATCGTCCCCGGTCGTCCGCCGGAGAAGCTCCGTGGCGGTGAGCCGACCCCCGTCATCGCGGGTACCCTCATCGATCTGGGCGGCGGTGTCACGATGCGCGTCAGGGGAGTGTGACGAGGGTGCGCCGTGCTCCCACGAGTCCGCCCGACATCCCGGGCCTGACCTTCGTCCGGCCCCTCGGATCCGGCGGGTTCAGCGACGTCTACCTGTACGAACAGGAGCTGCCGCGCCGTGAGGTGGCGGTCAAGGTGCTCGCCGCCGAGACGGTCGACGACCAGTCGCGATCGGCGTTCGTCGGCGAGGCGAACCTCATGGCGCAGCTCTCCGCGCATCCCTACATCGTCACGATCTACGGGGCCGCGGTCGCAGCGGACGGGCGCCCCTACTTCGTCATGGAGTACTGCGCCGGCCCGAGCCTCGCCGAGCAGTACAAGGACCACCGCTTCACGGTCGCGGACGCGCTGCGGACGGGCGTGCGCTTGTCGAGCGCCGTCGCGACGGCTCACGCCGCGGGAATCCTCCACCGCGACATCAAGCCGGCGAACGTGCTCACCAACGCTTACGGGTGGCCGGCGCTCACCGACTTCGGCATCTCCGCCGCGCTCGATCCTGACCATGCGCACGCCGGACTCCTGCCGTCGGCCGGCTCTCCGACGGGGGAGGCCGACGGCGGTACGAGCCCGACGATCGGCATGTCGATCCCGTGGTCGCCTCCCGAGATGTTCGCGGACCACCCGCAGACGGACGTGCGCAGCGATGTGTTCTCACTCGCTGCCACCGTCTACACGCTCCTCGCCGGTCACACGCCGTTCGAGGTGCGCGGCAAGCCCAACGGCATGGTGGACCTGATCGGCCGCATCGAGCGGGGCACGATCACTCCGCTCGAGGACGAACGCCCCGACATCCCGCGATCCCTCCTGCTGGTGCTCGCTCGCGGTATGGCCGTCGACAAGGCGTCGCGGTACGACTCGGTGCTCGAGTTCGCGCGCGCTCTGCAGGGAGTGGAGCTCGAGCTCTCGTTCAGCCCGACGACGATCGACGTGCCGAACCTCGCGATCCCGTCGAACACGCGACCCGAGGGCGGGGACCCCGACGCGACCCGAATGCGCGACATCCGGACGGTCGAGGCGCAGAAACCGGGGGTCGGACCGACCGGGCGCATCGTCTCACCCCCGGCGGGGCCGACGGCGTCGCAGCCGGACGGGGCAGCGGGCGACGACGACCGGACGATCATGCGGCGCCCCGTCGTCGTGCGACAGGACCCCGGCCCGACGGACGCGGCACGGGTCGCAGCGCCTGCGGCCGGAACGGCAGGGTGGTCGACGGCCGACCACGTTCCCCACACCGGTGCGATCGGTGCCGGAGTCGACGACGCGACCGTCCGCGGTGCGCGCCGTTCCACGGTGCGGGCGCGACGGCGATGGATCCCCGCGATCGTGATCGGACTCGTCGTCGTGCTCGTGGGCGGAGCCGTGACGGCCGGCATCCTGCTCGGAGGCGAGGAGGAACCCGTCGCGACGTCGAACCCGGTGGAGAACGATCCGCTCGACGTTGAGGGCGTTCCGGCGCCGGGAGAGGGCGACATCGCCATCGGCGACGGCGGGGCCTCCGTCACCTTCTCCTGGACCAACCCCGACGCACGCGAGGGCGACCGCTACATCTGGCAGCGCACCGACGGCGTCCCCGGCGACAAGACACCGACGGGAACACCGTCGGCGACGGTCGGCGGCATCGAGCCCGGCGACGAGGTGTGCGTATCCGTGTGGATCGTGCGCTCCGGTCGACAATCACCCGAACCTCTGGAGATGTGCACATCGTGAGCAACCCACGCATCGAGTTCTGCGGGGAGTGGTACGACGTCCACCCCGACGAGCCCTTCTACATCGGCCGCGACGCCGACCTCGTGATCGACGAGAACCCCTTCCTGCACCGGCGCTTCCTCGCCGTGTCGAAGGAGAACGACCTGTGGTGGCTGGCGAACGTCGGCACGCTGCTCTCCGCGACGGTCACGGACGACTCGGGGCAGGTCCAGGCGTGGCTCGCGCCGAACGCACGGCTTCCCATCGTGTTCCCGACGCTCAACGTGCTCTTCAGCGCCGGATCCACGACGTACGATTTCGCGATCCACTCCACGTCGGACTACTTCGCGACGTCGCAGTTGACGTCGGCGTCGACGGGTGAGACGACCGTCGGACCGATCACCCTCACGACGAGCCAGCGTCTGCTGGTCGTGGCGCTCGCCGAGGACATCCTCAAGCAGAATTCGCCCGGTCGGGGCGAGATCCCGGCGTCGGCGGACGCCGCCGCGCGGCTCGGGTGGACGCAGACGGCGTTCAACAGGAAGCTCGACAACGTGTGCGACAAGCTCGATCGCCATGGTGTGCAGGGGCTCCGCGGGGGTCGTGGGAAGCTCGCGACCAACCGCCGCGCACGACTCGTCGAGTACGCCGTGTCGACGCGACTCGTCGACGCGGACGACCTCATCCTGCTCGAGCGGAACGCGGCGGAGGATGCCGCCGAGACGACGGGCAACCTGCAGGAGCCGACGGTCTGAGGCGCGAGCATCCGCGCCGTTCGACGGCGTCGACTCGCCTGAACTGGGGGGCGGGCCGGATGTCGTCCGGCACGTGAGCCGGACGGGGTGCGTGTTAGCGTTTCTTCCCGGGGGCCGCGTGTCGTCGTCGCGTGTGTGCCGTCGGTCGACCGCCTCCGTGACGTGGGATACGAAACGCTGCCGAGGGGATGTGACGGGGTTGGGGATTCGGGCGTGGTTGCGCGGCCGGAAGGTCACCGCGTCCGTCGTCGCCGTGTCTGTGCTCGTCGCCGTTCCGGTGTCGTTCGCGATCCTGCATGACGGGTTCCCCGTCACGGATGTCACGCTCGAGGCGAAGGACGTCTGGGTCACGAACGGGTCGGAGCTGCTCGCGGGGCGGTTGAACCGTCAGATCGAGGAGCTCGACGCGGCCGTGCAGACGGTGTCGAACGAGATCGACGTGCTGCAGGACGGGGAGACCGTCGTGCTGCACGACCTCACGGGGTCGACGATCGAGATGATCGACCCCTCCTACACGACTCTCGTCGAGCAGACGGACATCCCGGCGGGCTCGAGCGTCGCTCTCGGCGCGACGACTCTTGCCGTGCTGTCCCCGGACGGCGAGTTGTGGACGACGGATGTCGAGACGGGCCTGGAGCTGAGCACCGTCGACACCGAGCCGATCCTCGAACTCGGCGCCGAGGCGCACGTCGCGGTGTCATCGACGGGGACGGTGTTCGCCGTCTCCACCGAGGAGCGCGAACTCCACACGCTCCCGTCGGACGGTAACGAGTCGTCGACGCAGAAGCTTCCGCCGCTCGAGGACATCGAGGTCGCGGCCGCGGGGGAGAAGCCCGTCATCTTCGATCGCACGGACGGCCGGATCGTGCGCGGCGACGGGTCGACGATCGACCTCCCGGAGGACGGTCTCGTGCTGCAGCAGTCGAGCCCGTCCGACGACGTCGCGCTCGTCGCGACGGGGGACTCGCTCATCGCCGTGCCGCTCGAGGGCGACGGCGACCCGATGGTCGTGTCGGCGAACGTCTCGGCTCCCGCGACGAGCGCCGACGACGTCGCGGCCCCCGTGAACCTCGGTGGGTGCTGGCACGGGGCGTGGTCGTCGGCGAGCCGGTACCTCGCGGTGTGCGACGAGACGGAGATCGACCGGCAGGACGTCGAGCCCACGGCGGACGGGTCGCCGCTGATGTTCCGCGTGAATCGGCAGATCATCGCGTTGAACAATCTCTTCACCGGTGACATCTGGCTCGTCGACGCGAACATGCGCCTCGTCCAGAACTGGGAAGAGGTGACCCCTCCCGAGGAGGACGAGGGCGAGGAGGGCGACGAGAAGGCGTCGCGGCAGTCGTTCGAGGACACGATCGCGGAGCGCACCGACACGAACCGGCCGCCGCTCGCCCGCGATGACGACATCGGTGCGCGCCCCGGTCGCTCGACCGTGCTGCCGGTCCTGGACAACGACACCGACCCCGATGGCGACGTCTTGACCGTCATCTCCGACACGGGCGTGTCCGAGTCGGACGGAACCCTCGAGTACATCGACGGGGGCCGTGCCCTGCAGTTCACGCCGTCGGAGGCGAAGACCAGCGGGACCATCTCGCTTCGGTACACCGTGTCCGACGGTCGCCCCGGTGGGGTGTCGACGGCGTCGCTGTCGATCCGCGTGGTCCCGTATGAACTCAACCAGCCTCCGGCGGAGCAGCGCGTGGGGGCGACGTCGGTCGAGTCGGGGCAGACGGTGTCGTACAACGCGCTCATGGACTGGCGTGATCCGGACGGCGACGACATCTATCTCAAGAGCGCAGCGTCGAAGGCCGGGGACCGGGTCAGGTTCTCTCCCGACGGGTTCGTGACCGTCACCCACTCCTCGGGCCAGTTGGGTGTCCGCGACGTCGTGTTCGTGGTGTCCGACGGCACCACCGAAGCGACGGGCACATTCGCGCTCGACGCGAAACCGGCGGGGTCGATGAACCCCGTCGGCACCCCCGACTTCACCGACACCTTCGTCGGGCAGGCCGTGGAACTCGACGTCCTCGACAACGACGTTTCCCCGTCTGGCGCTCCTCTCGCCCTCGTCGGCGCGGAGGCGATCACCGGCGGCCTCGGAATCACCCCGAACACCGACTCCGGAGTGCTGTCCCTCTCCGCCGGCGCGCCCGGCACGTACTACGTGAAGTACACGCTCGCCGCCGGACCCAAGACGAGCGTCGGTCTCGCTCGCGTCGACGTAGCAGAACTCCCCGACGAGATCGGCAAGCCGATCGCCGTCCGCGACACCCTCTATCTGCGCCCGAACGAGCCGACGAGCCTCGCCGTGCTCAACAACGACGTGTCCCCGTCTGGGTCGGTGCTCGCGGTGCGGTCGATCGCGACTCCCGACGATGCCGCCGCGCTCTCGGTCGAATTGTTGGGACAGTCGGTCGTGCGCGTCACCGCGAATGAGGCGCTCGATCGCCAACTGCAGTTCTCGTACACGCTCTCGGATGGCACGCACGACGCGACGACGACCGTGACGGTCGTTCCCGTGGCGCCGTTGACGAAGCATCAGGCGCCGATCCTGCAGGACGACTTCGTCAAGGTCCGCGCGGGGGACATCGCGAGCGTTCCGGTGCTCGACAACGACCTGCACCCGGACAACGCGCTCATGACGGTCGATCAGGACCTGATGAAGGCCGCGGAGAAGGGGCTCTCCTTCGTCACCGGCGATCGGGTCCGCTACCAGGCGCCGTCGGAACCGGGCGTCTACACCGCGACGTATCAGGTGACCGACGAGTTCCAGCAGAAGGCCGTCGGCAACGTCGTCTTCACGGTCATCCCTGTCGACGCCGACAACAACCTCGCGCCGACGGCGCCGACCCTCACAGCTCGCGTCTTCGCGGGCGCCGACGTGGAGGTCAACGTCCCGCTCGACGGCCTCGACGGCGACGGAGACTCCGTCGTGTTCGACGGCATCACGGGCGCTCAAGAGCTCGGGCTGGTCCGCGACGCGACGAGCGACACGTTCGTGTACGAGGCGAATCCGACCCGCTACGGCACCGACACCTTCCAGTACCGTGTGCGCGACGTGTACGGCGCCACCGCCGTCGGCACGATCAAGATCGCGGTCATCGAGCGTCCCGCGCAGGACATGTCGCCGATCGCGGTCGACGACCGCATCGAGGTCCGACCCGGCCGCATCGTCACGGTCCCGGTCCTCGGCAACGACTCCGACCCGAACGCGTACCCGATCGAGCTCACGAACGAGCTCGGTGACGTCCCGGACGACGTGGCCGCGGAGGTGAACGGTGGCACGGTGGAGATCGAGGCGCCGGATGAGGAGACGTCGTTCGCGATCCGGTACACGATCTCCAACGGCCACGGCGGCACGGACAACGCCTACGTGCAAGTCCGTGTCACGGAAGAGGCGCGTATCCAGCCTCCCGGGGTGGAGGACCACGTGATCGAGGCGCGGGAGGTGATCGCGGAGAAGACCGTCGACATCGACCTCCGTGAGGGCGCATCCAACCCCGGCGGGCGGGTGCAGGACCTCGTCCCCACAATCGAGGGACCCAATGCGGGAGCGGTGGAGCTGCTCGAGGACGGCACCGCCCGGGTCACGCTCGGCGACACCCGCACGGCGATCACCTACCGCCTCACGAACGAGATCGACGGGCTCAGTTCCGCCGCGTTCATCGTGGTCCCGCCGTTCTCCGATGGGTTGCCTCCGGTCCTCATCGAGGAGGAGCGGATCGTGAACAAGAACGAGACGAAGACGTGGAAGCTCTCCGAGATCGCCGAATCCCCGACGGGCAAAGGCATCGCGCTCACCGACCCCGAGAAGGTCACGAGCAACCGCAGCGACGGTACCCCCAACTACGTCAACGACCAGACCGTCACCTTCACGCCCGCGAAGGACTACCGCGGCCCCGCATCCCTCACCTTCGAGGTCAGCGACGGCACCGCGCTCGGCGTCTCCCTCCTCACCATGCCGATCACGGTCGGCGACCCCGAGATGAAGGACGAGCCTCCCACCTTCACGAACCCGACGCTTTCGATCGAGGCCGACGGGACTCCCTTCCCGATCGACCTGCGGGAGTCGGCGGCGCACCCGAACGCGGACGTCCTCCGCTCCGTGACGTTCGGTTCCCTCGGGCAGCCGACCGGTGGGATCGAAGCGAACCTCGCCGGTTCCACCCTCACCGCGAGCGCGCCGTTCGGTGTGCAGCCCGGAACCTCCACGACCATTCCGATCACGGTGACGTACCGGGAGTTCCAGGTCGTCGGCCAGGTCAACATCCGAGTCGTCGCGTCGTCCCGGCCGCTCCCGCAAGCGTATGAGGACACCATGCCGGATGCGCGGAAGAACACGACCGTGACCGTCCCGGTCCTCGACAACGACTTCAACCCGTTTCCGGGCCAGGACCTCACGATCACCGACGTCGCCGTCGAATCCGGTCAAGCGTCCGCGGCTGTGAGCGGCACGAACGTCGTCATCGAGACGGGTGCCCCGAAGAGCCAATCGATCAGCGTCATCTACACGATCCAGGACGCCACGAAGGACCCCTCTCGCACCTCGCAGGGCCGCGCCTCGGTGACGGTCACCGACGTGCCCGACGCGCCACCGGCTCCCACCCTCAAACCGAGCGATCGCAGCATCGCCGTGACGGTCGGTGCGACGCCCGCGAACAACGGCTCCGAGGTCACCCGCTACACCGTCACGCGTAACGACGGCACCACGCGCACGGACTGCTCGCCCGGCGTGCCGTGCTCCTTCTCCGGCACCAACGGCACGACCTACTCCTTCACCGTGACGGCGACGAACGGCGTCGGGGAGAGCACAGCCTCCGCCGCCGCGAGCGAGGTCTCGTACGGCAAGCCCGGAGCTCCCCGCAACCTCAGCCTCTCGAAGGACAGCGACTGGGCGAAGAGCACCTTCTCGATGGCCTGGGCCGCGCCCTCCGACAGCGGCGGACGCATCGATCGCTACGAGTGGACCTTCAGCGGCGGCGGAACCGGCAGCACCGCTCAGACGCGCGCGACCTCCGCCGAGATGAAGGCCGGCACGTACTCTTTCACAGTGGTCGCGTGCTCACCGGCCGGTTGCGGCCCTGCGAGCACCTCCGCATCCGCGAGCGTCGAGGACCAGCCTCCGCCGCCTCCACCTCCGCCGCCGCCACCACCCGTGCCGACCGTCACCGACGTGTTCGGTTACGACGGTCCGCGCACCATCGAGGGCGTCACGAACGCGTACAAGGTGGGGTGGAGTTGGGAGAACTTCGGTCCGGGTGACCACCGCGTGACCCCGAAGTTCAACCGCGGCAACGGTTGGGAGAACATCGCCGGCACGTACACGAGTTCCGGCGAGAAGGGTGAGACGCGGTCGACCGCGTACATCCAGAACGGCTCGTGGACGGCGAACGGTGTTCTCCTGACGATCGATGGCAAGGACTACGGACCGTTCTCGTTCCCGTAGACCGCCTGCGCCGCGACCGCGATCACGCCCCGTCACCGACAGACCCCCCCCTCGCACCCAAGGAGAACAGTGCCCGTCACGACCGAACAGGCCGCGTGGTTCCGCGACGCCTTCACGAGCCTCGTCGACAACGTCGACAAAGCGATCCTCGGCAAGCAGGACGTCATCCGGCTCGTCGTCGCCGCGATGGTGAGCGAGGGCCACGTGCTGCTCGAGGACTACCCCGGCACGGGGAAGACGGTGCTCGCGAAGGCGCTCGCGAACACCCTCGACGGCGCGCACTCGCGCATCCAGTTCACGCCGGACCTGCTGCCGTCCGACGTGACGGGTGTCACGATCTACAACCAGAACACGCGGGAGTTCGAGTTCCACAAGGGCCCGATCTTCGCCCAGATCGTGCTCGCCGACGAGATCAACCGTGCCTCGCCGAAGACGCAGTCGGCTCTCCTCGAGGTCATGGAGGAGGGGCTCATCACGGTGGATGGTGAGACGCACGTCGTCGGCCGTCCCTTCATGGTGATCGCGACGCAGAACCCCGTGGAGCAGGCCGGAACGTACAAGCTGCCGGAGGCCCAGCTCGACCGGTTCCTCGTGAAGACGTCGCTCGGCTACCCCGACCGTGACACGAGCGTCGACCTGCTCATGGACGCCGCGAACCGCGCGCGCGCCTCCCGCGTCTCGGCGATCATCGGTGCAGAAGCCGTCAACGCGATGATCCAACTGGCGTCGGAGGTGCACGTCGAGCGCGCCGTCATGGAGTACATCACGGACCTGCTGCAGGGGACGCGCGACGACGAGGACTCGGCGCTCGGAGTGAGCATGCGCGGTGGGCTCGCCCTCGCGCGCATCGCGAAGACGTGGGCTCTCTCGCAGGGACGGCTCTACGTGACGCCGGACGACGTCCGCGAGCTCGCCCCCCACGTCCTCGCGCACCGCATCATCGTCGACGCGGAGGCCGAGTTCGCGGGTACGACCGCGATCGACATCATCACCCGTGTGATCGCCCGGGTGACGCCGCCGGCCGCGCGGGCAGCGTAGGACCTCGAGGGCATGGCGAACACGGCGACGGAGGCGTTCGGAGCGGATGCGAAGCCCACGCGGCTCGCGTCGATCCGTCGCACCCTCGCGACGGGTATGCGGCCGGTCGTCCGTGCCGTCGGACCGGTCGTCGGGGTCGTCACGACGACGGGCTGGCTCGCGATCGTCGCCTCGACCGTCCTCCTCGTCGTCGGCCTGTCGTGGTCCTGGTCCGAGGTTCTTGCGGTGGCGTTCGCCGCGACCGCGGCCGTCGTCGTCGCGATCGTGACGGTGCTCGGCCGGACGAGCTTCCGCGTCGAGGTGACGCTCAGCCCGACGCGGGTCGTCGTGGGTGAACGGGCGATCGGGCGGGTCGAGATCACGAACGTCGGTTCGCGCCGCACGTCCGCCACCCGTCTCGAGCTGCCCGTCGGCGACGGACTCGCGGTCTTCGCGATCCCGGGGCTCGCCCCCGAGGCGGCGACCGACGAGCTCTTCGCCGTCCCCACCCATCGGCGTGCCGTCATCGACGCGGGTCCCGCGGTGACCGTCCGGGGCGACCAGCTCGGGCTCTTCCGCCGCACCGTGTCGTGGACAGAGCCGATCGAGCTGTTCGTCCATCCCGTGACGACGCGGCTCCAGCCGAGCGCTGCCGGACTCGTCCGCGACCTCGAGGGTCAGACGACGCAGAAGATCACGAACAGCGACATGGCCTTCCACGCGCTCCGCGAGTACGTCGTCGGCGACGACGTGCGGCACGTGCACTGGCGCAGCTCCGCTCGGACCGGCCAGCTCATGGTGCGGCAATTCGAAGAGACCCGTCGCTCCCACCTCACGATCCTCCACACCTCAGACGAGCGCTACTTCGCCTCGGTCGAGGAGTTCGAGCTCGCCGTCTCCGTGACCGCGTCGGTCGCGACGCAGGTCATCCGCGAGGCGACGGCGATCGACGTCGTCACCGAGGGCCGGCGCTTGCGCACCCACACGGGCGGCGCCCTGCTCGACGACACGTGCCGCATCGATGTCATCCGAGGTGCGACGACGAGTCCCCGCGACTTCGCGCGCGACGCGACGGCGATGCTCCCGGCGCCGAGCGTCGCCGTCATCGTCGCGGGCAGCCGGATGACCGCGGCAGACTTCCGTGCGATCGAGAAGTTCTTCCCGTCGGAGACGCGCGTCATCGCGCTCCGCATCGCCGAGGGCGAGAACCCGAAGGTCCAGATCGCCGGAGGACTGCAGATCTTCACGGTCGGCGCTCTCCGTGACCTCCCGCGCGTGCTCACGAGGGCGTCATGAGCGGGCAGGGGATGAGCGGGCAGGGCTCGAACCCGCAGGGCGCGAACCCGCAGGGCGCCGCGGAGCCCGGCCTGCGCGACGGCCTCGCCGACACCGCGACCGCGACGCGGCGCGGGGCGCGGCGTGACGCCCGCCGCGCGACGTCCCGATCGTCCCGCGGGTGGGGAGGCCCGCGCTCGGGTCTCGCCGCGAGCGCCGACCGCCGCTCCCTCATCGACCTCGGCGTCGTCTCCCTCCTCCTCGCCATCGCCCTCCTCGGCTTCGCGCCCGTGCTCGTGGGTGGCTGGTTCCTCGTCGCCGCCGTCGTGGGACTCCTCGTCGGCGTGGCCGCCGGTTGGCTCTCCCGTGTCCTCGGGCTCTCGGCGATCCTCACGGCGCTGCTGGCCCTCGTCCTCTACTTCCTCCTCGGGACTCCCGCGGCGATCCCGGGTCAGGCGATCCTCGGCGTCCTGCCGTCGCTCGGCTCGTTGCGCGGGCTCGCCGTCGGCGCCGTGTTCGGCTGGAGGGACGTCCTCACGCTCTCGGCCCCGGCTGCGGCTCCCGACTACCTGCTCGTCCTCCCGTACGTGAGCGCGTGGCTCACGGGACTCGTGACCGCGGTGCTCGCCCTGCGGTGGGTGCCGCGCGGCAGTCGCTCGCTCGGCCGCGTCTCGGTCCTTCTCATCGCCCCCGTCGTCCTCTACATCGTGACGGTCGTGCTGGGGACGGACGACCCGTTCCTCGCCGCCGTCCGTGGAACCGCGTTCGCCGTCGTCGCGCTCGTGTGGCTCGGCTGGCGCAACCCGTTCGGTCGCAACGCGAGCCTGCAGGACCGCAGCACGCTGGCCCGGCGGAAGCTCGTCGGCACCGCCGTCATCGTGGCGGCAGCCGTCGCCGCAGGCGCCGTCGGGACGGCCGCGGTCGAGGCACCCGTCGCGGAGTCGCGCTTCGTCCTCCGCGAGGTCGTGCAGCCGCCTTTCGACCCCGTCGACTATCCGAGCCCGCTCGCGGGCTTCCGCAACTACACGGCCGACCTCGACGAGACGATCCTGTTCACGGTCGACGGACTCGTCCCGGGCGATCAGTTGCGTCTCGCGACGATGGACACGTACACGGGCAGGTTGTGGGACGTCGCGGGGGTCGACGTCGCGACGAACGGTTCGGGCTCGTTCCGACTCGTCGGCGGCGAGTTCCCGGAGCCGGATCTCTTCACTCGGGCCGACGAGCGATCGCTCGACGTGACGGTGCAGGGGTACACGGGTGTGTGGCTCCCGGGTGTCGGCGCACCATCACGACTCGAGCTCGCCGGTGCGGACACCGAGCGGACCGAGAGCGTGCGCTTCAACGCCGCGACGTCGACGACCGTGCTCATGTCGCGGTTGTCGGAGGGTGACGAATACACACTCACGAGCGGGATGCAGGCGGTCCCGTCGGACGACGCGCTGCAATCCGTAGAGCCCGCACAGATCGCGATGCCCCCGATCGTCGACAGCCCCGACGTCGTGACGGCGAAGATGGCCGAGTACATCGCGGACGCGCAGACCCCCATCGAACAGGTCCGTGCGATCGAGACGGCCCTCCACACGAACGGTTTCCTCAGCCACGGACTCGCATCGGACAGCGTCCCGTCGCGCGCGGGACACGGAGCCGACCGCATCGAGGAGCTCTTCACGCGCAACCAGATGATCGGCGACCAGGAGCAGTTCGCCGCGGCGATGGCCCTCATGGTTCGCCAGCTCGGATTCCCCGCTCGCGTCGTCATGGGTTTCGCGCCCGAGAACATCGTCGAGGGTCAGCCGACCGAGGTGATGGGAGGCGACGTCACGGCGTGGGTCGAAGTCCCCTTCGAGGGCGTCGGCTGGATCCCGTTCTACCCGACCCCCGACGAGACCGAGATCCCGCAGGACCAGAACCCGAAGCCGCAGACGGAACCCCAGCCGCAGGTCCGGCAGCCCCCGCGGGTCGAGAAGAAGCAGGAGGACCTGCTCACGTCCGTCGACACCGACGACGGCGAGGACGAGGAGAAGGACGACGCCTTCGTGTTCCCCGCGTGGATCGCCCACACGGCGATCGGCGTCGCGACGCCCCTCCTCATCCTGGGTCTCTGGATGCTCGTGATCGCGCTCCTCAAGTCCGCGCGCCGGCGACGACGTCGACGAGCAGCGGAAGGGCACGAGAGGGCCGTCGGTGCGTGGGACGAGCTCGTCGACGGACACGCCGAACTCGGCTTCGCCGTACCGCCGAACCAGACGCGCATCGCCACGGCCTCGAGTTTCGCCGCGCAGCGGTCCCGGCGCTCGAGAGACCACGAGGGCGCGGCGACGGACCCCGCCGTCATGCGATCGCTCCGCGACATCGCCGCACGAGCCGACGAGGCGGTCTTCGCGGGAGGCGAAGCGCCCGTCGGGGACGTCGACGTCCTCTGGCAGGGAGCGCGCCGCGAGGTCGCGGCGGCGGGCCGCGGCGTAGGCTGGTGGCGGCGACTGCGCAGTCGCCTCCGCATCAGCCGCGCGGGCGGCTCCCGCTCGAGCCGAGCGGTCACCGACGGACGACGACGGAGGGGAGCCGAGCGCCGTGTCGCAGCAGGAAGCTCCTGAGCCGGACGAATCCCGGCAGACCTCTGGCGCCCAGCGGCGGTCGGAGGCCCAGGAGTCGGGTGGCCTGCAGTCGGAGGCGCAGCAGCCGGAGGCTCAGCAGCCGGGCACCCAGTACTGGAACGGGTTGCCGGTGCCGCCGAGGCCGCCGCTCCCGGGTTCGGCCGGGAGGCCGGAAGCGCCTCCCGTTCCAGCGCTGCCTCCCGTTCCACCGTTGCCTCCCGTTCCACCGAGTGCTCCTGCTGAAGCTGTGCCTGCTCCGCAGGTCGCATCCCCGGCGCCTGGTGCTTCTCCGGCTCCTGCTCCTGCTGCTCCTGCTCCTCCTGCTCCTCCTGCTCCTCCTGCTCCTCCTGCTCCTCCTGCTCCTCCTGCCTCCTCGACCTCCCCTGATCGGTCGTCACGTCCCGGCTTCATCGGGCTGCCGCCGGGGATGGGCGGGCCGTCGGCTGCACTGCAGGGGTCGGCTCCGCCGGTCGCACCAGTTGCTCCGTCGGCGCCCGTCGACACCGTGCGGGCGCCGGAGGCAGCTGGACAGGCCGCACCCCACCCTCCTGCTGACGTCCCCGTGACCGCCCCGACCACGATCGAGAGCCCGGTGCTGCACTTCCCCGACGGCACGAGCGCCGTCATCGGCCGCGGTGTGCTGCTCGGCCGAGACCCCGTCGCCCAGTCGGCGCGCCCGTCGGCCGAGCTCGTGCGGGTCCACGACGTCGCGCGCAGCGTCTCGAAGACCCATGCGCTCGTCACGTGGGACCGCGGCCACGTCTGGGTCACCGATCTGCACTCGACGAACGGCACGGCCGTCGTCGACGACGACGGCTTCGAGACCGCGTGCGCGCCAGAGACTCCGACCCCGATCCCGAGCGGGCACAGCCTCCTGCTCGGCGCCGTGCGGGTCGTCGTCCAGCGCGTCGGCCGCTAGCCGCTCGGCACCCGGGCCGTGATCCGCCGCGGCCCCTCGAACGGCGCATCGTGGCCCCCGTCCGTGGTCTGCCGCGCTCCGTCGGGCGCGTCTAGGCTGGAGTGTCAGGCTCGCGAGCGAAAGGGTTCCAGTGTCGTCGCCGGGTTTCCGCTACAGTCTCGAGACTCCGGCGCCATCGTGGTTGTACCTCGTCGGCGCCGAGACCGTCGTCGGCATGCTCACCCCCGTCGACCAGCCCGTCGTGGACGGCGTGTGGGCCGTCGTGTCGCAGCCCGGGGCGCGCTTCGACGACATCATCGCCGCGATCCCCGAGAAGCTCGCGGACGGCCGCATCTTGTCCTTCGTCGCCGTCTCGGTCCGCCCGGCGGGAGACGAGACGGCGGCCGTGTCCGCTCTCGTCCACGGTGAGGGCATGCTCGACGTCGACGTGGTGGGAGGGTCGGCGCGCAT
The DNA here is from genome assembly GCF_004078635.1 of Labedella phragmitis. Taxonomy (GTDB): domain Bacteria; phylum Actinomycetota; class Actinomycetes; order Actinomycetales; family Microbacteriaceae; genus Labedella; species Labedella phragmitis. The sequence continues at coordinate 282,030 of NZ_RZNB01000004.1, read as the reverse complement.
CGCCCCGCCGGCGGACCGCTCATGGGCGCGGTCCGAGCTCGAGGGCGTCGTCGCGATCAGCACGGTCACGCGGGCCGGCGGCGGCATCGGCGCTTCCGTGGAGTTCCCCGTCGCCGGCGGCATCATCGTCGCGGACCGCATCGCATGGGGAGCCGGTCGACTGCTCCCTCCCCGACCCGCCGTCGACGACGGCAGCCTCGTGCGCCCAGCCGATCTCACGGGCGAGGTCGATCGGACCGTGCGGCGCGACGATCTCCTCACGATCCGCCGCCCGGGAGCGCACGCGGCCGCCCCGAGGGGCTCCGGCAAGTCGTCCACCGGCGCGGCTCTGGCACCCTCGCGCCCACAGGAGAGCCCCGTCGCGACGGGCTCGATCCCCGTCGAGGCCGGCGAGATCCCCGACTCCGTGCTGCACGACGGTCGGACGGTGCTGCGCTCGTCGCTTCCCCCGACCCCGGATGAGCGCACGACCCTGAGGGCCGCCGTGCCGGATCGTCCCGACCAGCGCACCCAGACGACCTTCGCGTTCCGTGTCCGTGACGGCCAGCCATACCCCCTCGATGTCGTCCACTACATCGGTCGCAATCCGAAGCAGCCGCGGATCCCGCTCGACGAGCCCGTCCGGCTCTTCTCCGTCGCGTCTCCGACGAAGCTCGTCTCCTCGACCCACCTCGAGCTCCGACAGCAGGGCGACTCGGTCGTCGTGACGGATCTGCGCTCGACGAACGGCACCTCCGTGATCCTTCCGGGTCGCGAATGGCAGCGGCTGCGGGCCGGCCAGGGGATCGCCGTCATCCCCGGGACGTTCATCGACATCGGCGACGGTGTCGTGCTCGAGATCATGCCTCCGAGCGGTGTGCCGAACCCGCAGAGAATACCCGTCTGATCGGCCTAGGATGAGGTCACTCGTGCTGCCGAACACCGGCGTCGTCGTCAGCGCGGGAAACCCGCTGATCGGAGGTGACGCCCGCGTGAATACACGCCTGCCGTCCGCGCCCCCCGTCCTTCCGGGTTTCACCTACTCGAGCATCCTCGGCTCCGGCGGCTTCGCCGACGTCTTCCTCTACGAGCAGGACAGTCCGAAGCGCCAGGTCGCCGTCAAGGTCATGCTGAGCGGCTACGTCGACCAGGCCTCGCGCGACGTGTTCCGGGCCGAAGCCGACCTCATGGCGCAGCTCAGCATGCACCCCGCGATCCTCACGGTCCACCAGTCGGGCGTCGCGGCCGACGGACGGCCGTACCTCGTCATGGAGATGTGCCCGTCGTCCGTGGGAGAGCGCTACCGGTCGGAGCGGATGAGCGTCGCAGACGTGCTGCGCATCGGCATCAAGATCGCCGGAGCCGTCGAGTCCGCGCACCGCACGGGGGTCTTGCACCGCGACATCAAGCCGTCGAACATCCTGCTCACGGTGTACGGCAACCCCGTCCTGAGCGACTTCGGCATCGCGGCGGTCATCGGGTCCGTCGCGCCCGAGCAATCGGTGGGCCTGTCGGTTCCATGGTCCGCTCCCGAGGTGCTCTCCGCTGCGTCGAACGGCGACATCGCGAGCGAAGTGTGGTCGCTCGGAGCGACGGTGTACTCGCTCCTCGCGGGCCGGAGCCCATTCGAGGTCCCGGGCGGGGCGAACACCCCGGCCGACCTCATGACCCGCATCGCCCGGGGGAGACTGCAGCCCATCGAGCGGCCCGACGTGCCCGAGCGGCTCGAGCTCGTCCTCCGCCGCGCGATGTCGCGTCGACCGGAGGCCCGGCAATCGAGCGCACTGGAGTTCGCTCGCGAACTCCAGATGGTCGAGGCCGAGCTCGGTCTCGCGCAGACGCAGCCCGACATCGCGATCGACGAGTGGGCGCAGGCCCCGATCGCGGACCCCGCCGATCGTACGCGCGCGAGCGCGATCCGACAGGTCGATCCGGGGCGCCGACCGCGCAAGGTCAAGGCGACCCCGGCGGACGTCCCCGTCGAGGACGCGCGTACCGTCGTCCGCGAGTCGCTCTCGACGCATGGCCGCTCGACCACCGGCAGCCGGATCGCGGCGCCGCGACGGACCGGTCCGATCGTCGCGGCGATCGCGGTTGCGGCCGTCGTGCTCGCGGCCGCCGTCACGACGGTGCTCCTCACGAACGGTCGAGGCGATGCGGCGATCCCCGTGATCACCGACATCGGGGCGACGGTCGAGGACGAGACCGCGGTGTTCTCGTGGACGAGCGACGATCTCCTCGAGGGCGACAACTTCGTCATCACGAGCTCCGACGGCTCGGAGAGCATCCAGCGCACCTCCGAGTTCCGCATCGACGGCACTCCCGGCGCGTCGGAGTGCATCACCGTGACGGTCCGCCGCTCCGGTCGCCTCGGGGAGCCGAGCGCCGAGAAGTGCGTCGAGTTCCCCGACGGGACGGGCTGATGGTGCGCGCGTGGCTCGGCCGTCACCGTCGCCGCGTGCTCTCGGGAGCGGCGGCGACGGCGATCGTCGCCGTGCTCGGAACGCTCGCGGTGACCTCGACGGGCTATCGCACCCAGAACACCGAGCTCGACGACGCGGCCGTCTGGGTCGTCAACGGGCAGGACGCCGCTATCGGTCGTGCCAACCTCGAGGTGCTCGAACTGAACAGCGCGTTCCCCGTGGAGTCGAGCGAGCTCGATGTGGTCCAGCAAGGCGATACCGTCGTGGTCGTCGACCGAGCGCGGTCCGCGGTCTCGGTCGTCGACGTCGCGACGGCGACGCGTGACGAGGACGTGCCGCTGCCCCCCGGGACGGAGACGGTCGGTCTCGCGGGGGAGCGGCTCGTGATCGTCGCCGACGGGGACGTCTGGTTCGTTCCCCTCGACGGCCTCGGCGACTTCGACGCGTCGACCGAACCCACGCTCACGCTCGGGGCGGGATCCGTCTCGGCGCTCTCGCCCGCCGGCCGGCTCGTCGTCTACTCGCCGTCCCTCGGTGAGGTGTCCTCGCTCGACGCCGCGACGGAGGACGAGGTGGCCGAGACGACCGCGGTCGACGCCTTCGCGGGGGAGGACATCGCCATCACAGCGGTCGGCGGCTCGACCGTGCTCCTCGACGTGGCAAGCGGCGTCGTCGACGTCGACGGTTCCCGTCGGACGATCGACGGGGCGGCAGGGGCGGTCCTCCAGCAGCCGAGCGACGGCGGGAGGACCGTCGCCATCGGCACGGCGACGGGTCTCGTGGAGGTCCCTCTCGACGGTGGAGAGACGCGCGAGGTGGGAGAGGCGACCGGGCGACCCGTCGCCCCCGTCGCCGTCGGCGACTGCCTGTACGCGGCGTGGGACGACGGCACGCTCCTCGAGCGGTGCGTCGGGGACGACGTCCGGACCGCGACGCTCGAGGGCCTCCGGGAGGGAGCGGCTCCGCAGTTCCGCGAGAACCGCGGTCGGGTGCTCCTGAACGACGGCCGCACGGGTCGCTCGTGGGCGGTCCAGGACGGCGACGTCCTCATCGACAACTGGGGCGATCTCCTCGACGACGAGGACGACCGGCAGGACGTCGAGCAGAACGACGAAGACGCCCCGCCGGAGTACGAGACGACCCCGAGTCCCCCCGTCGCTGTCGATGACGAGTTCGGCGGTCGTCCCGGTCGCACGTCGCCGTTGCCCGTTCTGCTCAACGACTACGACCCGAACGGAGACGTCCTCATCGTCGACGAGGTGGAGTCCCTCCCCGACGACGTGGGCCGCATCGACATCGTGTCCGACGGTCAGGCCCTGCAGGTCACCCTCGCGGACGACGCGACCGGCTCGTTCTCGTTCGGCTACACGGTGAGCGACGGACGCGGCGGGAGTGCGAGCGCGAACGTCGAGCTCACGGTGCGCGCGCCCGACGAGAATACGGCCCCCGCGCAGATGCGCGCACCGAAGACGCTCGTCGCGGCGGGTTCGCGGGCGACGACGAACGTGCTCACGACGTGGTTCGATCCGGACGGCGACCCCTTCTATCTCGTCTCCGCAGCGGCGTCGGCTCCCGAACTCGCGCTCTCGAAGCCCGACGGCACGGTCGTGTTCACGTCGTCGGGGGAGACGACGGGTCGTTCCGACGTGTCGCTCGTCGTGTCCGACGGCGCGGCGGAGGGCGCCGGTCGCCTCTCGGTCACGGTGCGTGAACGCGACGACGTTCCGATCATCTCCGAGCCGTTCCCCGCGGTCGCACACGTCGGCCAGGAGATCACCGTCTCGCCGCTCGCGCATGCGCGCGGCGGGGTGCGGGCCATCCGACTCGCGGGGGTGGCGGAGCGCGAGAACGCGCGGATCGTACCGGACTACGACGCCGGCACGTTCCGATTCACGGGCGAGACCGCCGGTGTCTACTACGTCGACTTCTCGCTCACGGACGGGACGAGCACCACGGCGGGCGTCGCCCGCATCCAGGTGACGACCCCGCCGGCCGTCGGCGAGGCGCCGATCCCGGCTCCGCACACCGTGTTCGTGCGCGCCGGCACGCCGACGTCGGTCGACGTCCTCGAGACCGACGAGGACCCGGCAGGGGGAGTGCTCCTCGTCACGGACGTGCAGACGGACGACGTCGCCGAGAGCCTCCGCGTCGAGGTGCTCGACCAGCGCTCCGTGCGCGTCGTCCTGACCGGGCCGCTCGACGCCCCCGTCTCGTTCCCGTACACGATCAGCAACGGGTACGCCGCGGCGACGGGGACGATCACGGTGATCGAGATCCCCGAGCCGGAGCGCCCACAGCCCCCCATCGCGACCGCCGATTCGGTGTCGGTGCGCGTCGGCGACGTCGTCGACATCCCGGTGCTCGACAACGACGAGCACCCCGACGGCAGTCAACTCGCACTCGCGGCCGAGCTTCCGAGGGGGCTCCCCGCCGACGCTGGCCTCGTGTTCGTCTCGGGCGACGTCGTCCGCTACCTCGCGCCGACGACCCCCGGCGACTTCACGATCACCTACCGCGTGTCCGGCCCCGACGGGCAGTGGGCGGACGCCGACGTCGCGATCAGCGTGCGGGAGATCGACCGCGCCTCGAACACCCCGCCGGCGCCACGCACCGTCACCGCTCGCGTCTTCGCCGGAGAGACGGTGCGCGTCGAGGTGCCGTTGTCCGGGATCGACCCGGACGGCGACTCCGTCCAACTCGTCGGACAATCGAGCTCGCCGGAGAGCGGCAACGTCGTCACGAGCGGGCCGACGTGGTTCGATTACGAGGCGGGGGCCTACGCCGCGGGGACCGACTCCTTCGAGTACACGGTCGTCGACGCCCTCGGAGCGCAATCGACGGCCGTCGTCCGCATCGGCGTCGCGACACGGGCCGACGCGGCCCGCAACCCCGTCGCCGTCGAGGACCTCGTCGTCACCCGGCCGAACCGCACCGTCACCGTACCGGTGCTCGAGAACGACTCCGACCCCGACGGCGGTTCTCTCCGGATCGTGTCGGTCGAGCCGGCGGATCCGGGGATCGCCGCGACGATCACCGGCGACGCGGTGGACGTCGAACTCCCCGACGTCGAGGGGCAGTTCGGTTTCGTCTACACGATCGCCAACGAGCGCGGCGGCTCGTCGTCGAACTTCATCACGGTCGTGACGGACGCCGACGCGCCGCCGGCCGTCCCCGTCGCGCGCGACTCGGTCCTGACCGTCGAGGACGTCCTCGACCGTGAGACCGTCACGGTCGACGTCCGGGCCAACGTGAGCTACCTCGACGGACCCGTCTCCGATCTCGAGGTCGGGGTCCCGGAGCGCTTCGGAGACGTCGCGACGGTCGACGAGCGCGGCGCCGTCGTCGTCGAGGTGGGGGACTCCAGCAGGGTCGTGCCCTTCAGCGTCTCGAACCCGGACGAGGAGGGCGTCGAAGGCTGGGCCTTCGTCCGCGTCCCTGGCCTCGAGGAAGCGCTGCCGCAGTTGAGGAGCGACGCCGACGCGGTCACGGTCCGCAGCGGCGAGACGGTGCGCATCGACCTGTCCGATCACGTCGTGGCGATCGGGGGCCGTGATGTCAGGCTCACCGACCGCGCGGCGGTACGGGCCGCTCACGGCAACGGCGACGACCTCGTCGTCGACGACGACACCCTCGAGTTCACGAGCGCCGACGAGTACTTCGGGCCGGCGTCGATCCTGTTCGAGGTGACCGACGGCGAGAGCGCCGACGACCCCGACGGACGGATCGCGACCCTCGTCCTCCCCATCACCGTCACTCCACGGGACAACCAGCCCCCCGTCTTCACGGGTGCGACCCTCGACGTGGAGCCCGGCGAGACGCGGACCCTCGACCTCGCGAAGCTCACGACCTATCCGTACCCGGAGAGCATCGAGGAGCTCGGCTACACCGTCGCCGCTCCGCTGCCCGAGGGCATCGCCGCCGAGATCGACGGGCGATCGCTCGACCTCACCATCGCCTCCTCGGCTCCCGTGGGGTCGAGCGGTTCCGTCTCGATCGCCGTGGCGGATTCCGAGAACGCCGGGACGGCCGGACGGATCGACGTCCGCGTCGTGCCCTCGACCCTGCCTCTCGCCTCGCCGGCGGCCGACGGCGTACCCGTCTCACGCGGCTCCACGACGACCGTCGACGTGCTCGCGAACGACAGCGCGACCAACCCCTTCCCTGACACGCCCCTGCGCGTCGTCGCCGTTCGAGGGATGGACGGCGCCGGCCTCCCGTCGGGCATCTCGATCTCGCCGTCCGAGGACAATCGCGTTCTCACGGTCGAGGTGGACGACGACGCCGCGATCGCCGACGTGTCCCTGCAGTACCAGGTCGCCGACGCGACCGGCGACCCGAGTCGATTCGTCTGGGGAGGCGTCCGCATCTCGGTCCGCGACCGGCCGGAGCCCGTGACCGCATTGAGTCTTCGAGCCGTCACGGACCGGTCCCTCACCCTCGGATGGACCCCCGGCGCGTTCAACAACGCGCCGATCGAGTCCTTCACCGTCACGCTCACGAGCGTCGCGACGGGCGAGGTCGTGTCGACGACTCCGTGCTCGTCGTCGGTGTGCGCGGTGGGGACGCCGGGCAACGGCCGGGATAACGCGGTGCGCGTCCAGGTCACCGCGACGAACGCCGTCGGAACGAGTGACCCCACCGCTCTCGGCACGCCGGCCTGGTCCGACCTCATCCCGCCGGCCCCCACGAGCCTCGCCTCGACGCCCCTCGACTCGGGACTCCGCGTGTCGTGGGCGAAGCCCGCCGACGCCTCGGGAGCGAGCCCCATCGTCGCGTACGACGTCACCGTCGGCTCCGTCACTCAGACCGTCACGGTCGGCCGTGACGACCCCGTCGGCACGCGTTACGTGCAGAGCATCCGGTCGGAGACGATCCCGAACGGCACGCCCGTCGCGTTCGCCGTGCAGTCGCGCAACGACTTCACGGGCGCCGCTCCGCAGTGGAACCGCGTCTCGGGGTCGAACACCCCGGCCGGTGCCCCGACCGTGTCGGGATCACCGAGCGCCGACGCCGACCGGTCGGCCGGGACCCAGGTGACCGTCTCGTGGGCCGGTCTGTTCTCGGGCAACGGTGCTGCCGTGCAGCGGTACTACGTCGCGCTCTCGTCGGACGGCTCGCTCCCGAGCTGCCGCGTCGACGGCGTCGACCAGGGCGCGCCGCAGCTCCGACTCGCCGACCCCGACGGCGAGTTCGTCGACGCGGGCGTCGCGACGAGTCACACGTTCACGGGCCTCACTCCGAACGTCGACTACCGAGCCGTCGTCTTCGCGTACAACGGCCAGGGCTGCACGGGAAGCCCTGAGGTGTCGGCGACGCCGCTGCAACGGCCCGGCACGCCCGAAACGACCGGGTGGGGCGCGCTCGCCCCCTTCAGTAAGGGGCTCTACTCCTACAGTGTCAACGACCTGCGGTACGCCTCGGGCGGCGGCGCACTCTCCACGACCGTCTCCTACCGTGCGACGGGGAACGGTGTCGCGACCGAGGGCGTGCTCGATTCGTCACGCATGATCGTGCCGAGGGACCGACAGTACGGCTACGTGTTGGACGTCCAATTCCAGGTCTGCGAGGAGTTCGGCGCCGGCCGGCTCTGCAGCGACTGGTCGGCGCCCGACGCGACCCCCGGCCCCGTCGTGAGCACGCGTGTCACGCCGCAGCTCGACGGGCTCACGATGACCTTCTCCGACGGCCACCCGATCGGCGGCGTCCCGAGCACCGCACTCGAGTTCAGTTGCGACAACTTCGTCGCGGAGGCGATTCCGCTCGACCAGGTCGGTTCGTGCGAGAACACCCCGGTCACTCGTGGCAACATCTGGGTGAGGGTCGCGGTGCCCGGCCAGCCGGTGTACGCCAATCAGTGGAAGGCGGCGCCGTGAGAATACATGCCCTGTCGACGCGACGCGGACGACAGCAGACGAAAGTGGACCCGACATGACGATGACCCCTGAGCAGGCCACGTGGTTCGCGGGGGTGTGCGACCGAATGATCGCGAACGTCGACCAGATCCTGCTCGGCAAGAGTCACGTGATCCGCCTCGCGTTCGTCGCGCTCTTCAGCGGTGGCCATCTCCTGCTCGAGGACGTCCCGGGAACGGGCAAGACCTCCCTCGCCCGGGCGATGGCGCAGAGCATCGACGGCACCGCGAGCCGGGTCCAGTTCACGCCCGACCTCCTCCCCGGCGATATCACGGGCGTCAGCATCTACGACCAGAAGTCCCAGGAGTTCGAGTTCCACCGCGGGCCGATCTTCGCGAACGTCGTGCTCGCCGACGAGATCAACCGTGCGAGCCCCAAGACGCAATCGGCCCTCCTCGAGGTCATGGAGGAGGGGCAGGTGACCGTCGACGGCGTCCGGCACCCGGTCGGTCGCCCGTTCATGGTCATCGCGACGCAGAACCCCATCGAGCAGGCGGGGACCTACCGGCTCCCGGAGGCCCAGCTCGACCGATTCCTCCTCAAGACGTCCATCGGTTACCCGGACCACCAGTCGACGATGCGCATTCTCGAGAACCCGCACTCGAGCGACGCGGCGGAGGTCTCGGCCGTCGTCCCCGCGGCCACCGTCGCCGACATGGTCTCTCTCGTCTCGACGGTGCACGTCGACTCCTCGATCAACGACTACATCGCACGGATCGTGGAGGGCACCCGCTCGGCGTCCGAGGTCAGGCTCGGGGCGAGCGTGCGCGCAGCCCTCGCTCTCGTCCGCGGTACGCGTGCCCTCGCGGCGTCCGCCGGCCGCTCCTTCGTGATCCCCGACGACGTCAAGGCGCTCGCCGAGGCCGTCCTCGGTCACCGGCTCGTCCTCGATCCCGAGGCCGAATTCGACGGGGTCACCCCGTCGAACGTCATCTCCCGAGTCCTCATCGACACCCCTCCGCCCCAGGAGCAGGGCGCCCGATGACGACGACCCGACGCCCCGACGAGCACGGCGAGAGGGTCGGGGTGCTCGCAACGGCGATCGCCGCGACCGTCGCCGCCGTCTCGGGGGTGTCGTCGCGGGTCATCGCAGGCTGGCGTCGGCTCACGGCGGTCGTCGAGCCCCTCGGATGGGTGATCGCGGGGGTCGTCGTCGTCGCCCTTCTCGCAGGGTACGTCGCGGCCTGGACGGAACTCGTGCTCATCGGATGGGCTGGGTCCGTCGTGCTGCTCGTCGCGGTCGCGTTCCTCGTCGGTCGCTCCCGTCACGAGGCGACGATGTCGATCCCCGTGTCGCGCGTCGTCGTCGGCGATCAGGCCGCGATCCACCTCGCCGTCGCGAACCCGACGCGCCACCGGCTCGGGCGGGTCAGCGTCGAGGTCCCGGTCGGCGAGGCCGTCGCGGTGTTCCCGATCCCCGGCCTCGCCGTCGGCGCGCGGTTCGAGGACACGTTCGTCATGACCGGGACTCGGCGGGGAGTGGTGCCGATCGGGCCGGTGCGGACGATCAGGGCCGATCCGATCGGGATCGTCAAGCGCGAGCGCCGGTGGGACGACAGGGTCGATCTGTTCGTGCATCCGCGCACGATCTCCATCCCGAGCATCAGCACGGGCTTCATCCGCGACCTCGAAGGCATCCCGACGAGCGAGCTCACCGCGAGCGACCTGTCGTTCCACTCGCTACGCGAGTACGTCCCGGGCGACGAACGTCGCGCGATCCACTGGAAGAGCACGGCGCGGACGGGGCAGTACATGGTGCGGCAGTTCGAGGAGAGCCGTCGCAGCCATCTCCTCGTCGTGCTCGCTCTCCACCCCGAGGAGTTCGCCACCGAGGAGGAGTTCGAGATGGCGGTGAGCGTCGCCGGTTCCCTCGGGACCCGCGCGATCGCCGACGGTCGCGACGTCTCGGTCGTCGCGAGCGCCGTGATGGACACCGCGGGAACCGCCGCGCGACCGCGGGCGGCGTCGGCCGTCAACCACCTCGCCTCGCTCTCACCCGCACGACTGCTCGACGACCTGTGCCGCGTCGATCCGCGGCCCGGGACGCTCCGCATCGGCGACGTCGTGCGCTTCGCCTCCGAACGCATCGCCGGCGTCTCGCTCGCGTTCCTCGTGTGCGGCTCGCGGGCGACGGCGACGTCGCTCATGGCCGCGGCGGCCAACCTCCCGCCGGGCGTCGAAGTCGTCGCCGTCGTGTGCGATCCCGAGATCGTCCCGAGCATGCGCCGCGTCGGCGACCTCACCGTGCTCACGATCGGCTTCCTCGAGGACCTGTCAGCGTCCCTTCTGAGGACGGGCGTATGAGTGCGACGACGCGGGCGGAGGCGCGACGAGCGCGAACGGCAGGATCCCGTCCGACACGGTCGGGCACGTCGTCGCGCTTCGTGTGGGCGACCGCCGTCGTCTCGTCGATCGCGATCGCGATCGCGAGTGCCGCGCTGTGGCCCGTCTACGCGTCGACGGCCTTCCTCCTCGTCGTCGCGGGCGGGATCCTCGTCGGTCAAACCATCGCCGTCGTCGGCGCCCGGCGGGGGACCGGGCCGTGGATCATGACGGTGTGGGCCGTCGCCGCGTTCGCGCTCGTCGGCGTGCCCCTCGCGGTCCCCTCGCTCGCGATCGCTCGCGTGCTGCCGTCACCCGACGGGCTCGTCGCGCTCGCCGAGGGCGTCGTCCTGTCGTGGAAGCGGCTGCTCACCATCGCGACCCCGGTCGGCGACTACCAGGCGCTCCTCGTCCCCGCCCTCCTCCTCGTCCTCCTCGCCACGATCCTCACGACCTCGATCGCTCTGCGTACACGCCTCCCGGAGCTCGCGACCGCCGTGCCGCCCCTCCTCCTCGTCGCGGGCATCGTCCTCGGCCCCGGTGGTTCCCGGGGCTCCGCCCCCGGGAACGCTGTCGTCGTGAGCGCGCTCCTCGCCGGTGTCCTCCTCCTCTGGCTCACGGGTCTCCGCGAGCGCCGCGCCGCCGTCTCCGCAGCGACGTCGACGGACGTCACGGGCGCCGTCGCCTTCTCGCGGGGCGACCGCCGCCGCTCGGTCGTCTCGTCGATCATCGCCGCCGTGATCGTCGTGGTCGTCGCCGTCACGGCGGCGACCGGCGCCGTCGCGCTCCTTCCTCCCGCAGGCGAACGCGCCGTCGCTCGCGACGCCGTCGAACGGCCGTTCAACCCGCGCGACTATCCGAGCCCGCTGTCGACGTTCCGCGCGTACCACCGCGACGGGCGGGCCGACGAGGTCATGCTGACCGCCGAGGGGCTTGCCTCCCCGCGGATCCGTCTCGCGGTCATGGACGACTTCGACGGCGTCGTGTGGAACGTCGGAAGCGCCGAGGACCCGAGCGCGTCCGGCTCCTTCGAGCGGCTCCCGTTCCGACTCGACCCGACCGTCGCCGGGACCCCGAGCACCACGACCGTCACGATCGGCTCCTACGAGGGAGTCTGGTTGCCCGGCAGCGGCTACCTCGGCTCCGTCGAGTTCGCGGGGGAGCGACGCGCGTCACTCGCCGACTCGCTCTACTACAACGCGAACGCCGGGACGGCCGCGGTGACGGCGGAGCTCCGCACGGGCGACGGCTACACCGTCGACGCCGTCGAACCGGAACTCGTCGCGCCGGACGGCGTCGGTTCGCTCGTCCCCGGCGGCGCCGCCGACAAGCCGGGGGATTCGCCCGAGGGTCTGCTCGACGTGCTCGACGCCTACTCGACGGCCGGTGCCGCACCCGGCGAGAACCTCGCGGCGGTGCTCGAGGGCATCCGCTCCGTCGGCTACATCAGTCACGGCGTCGGAGACGACGAGCCCGCGAGCCCCTCCGGGCACGGCCTCGACCGGCTCTCGCGCCTCCTCAGCGACTCGCCGATGGTGGGGGACGGTGAGCAGTACGCGTCCCTCGCTGCGCTCGCCGCGCGCCAACTCGGCTTCCCCTCGCGCGTCGTCATGGGGTTCGCGAACACGACGGGCGCGACCGACGGTCCCGTCGCCTTCACGGGATCCGACATCGCGGCGTGGATCGAGGTCAGGGCGGCCGGCCGGGGCTGGGTCGCGATCGACCCGACCCCCGAGGAACGCCCGGTCCCCGAGGAGCAGCCGGAGGACCCGACGCTCATCGCCCGCCCGTACCAGGACCTCCAGCCGCAGCCGGAGGAGGAGCCGGACAGGAGCGAGCAGACCGCACCGGACTCGAGCGAGCCGGAGGATCAGCCCGTCCTCGACCCGTTCCTCGCCGTCCTCCTCCAGATCGCTCGCGTCCTGTCCTGGGTCGTCATCGTCGTCGCCGTCATCCTCTCGCCGTTCATCGCGGTCATCGCGGCGAAGGCGCGGCGACGGTCGCTCCGACGCCGTACGCCCGACCCCGCCGACAGGGTCGTCGCCGGCTGGCGCGAGTTCAGGGACGCCGTCGTCGACCACGGCATCGAGCCGCCCCCGTCGGTCACACGCCACGAACTCGCGGACCTGCACGGCGCGCGCGGCGCACATCGCCTCGCCGTGCTCGCCGACCGCGTCACCTTCTCCACGATGGAGCCGAGCGACGGCGACGCCGACCGCGCGTGGAGCCTCGTCGACGACCTCCGGGCCTCCCTCGACTCACGCGTCGACCGGCGCGGACGCCTCCTCGCTCTCGTGTCCCTGCGTTCCCTCGGACTGCGACGGGGGACGTCGTCGCCCGCCCGGCGCGCGCCGACGCGCGGTCGGCGCGAGACCGATCACGTGGGCCGGGGGAACGATGACTGACGGGCGGGTCGGCGGGCCGGACGACGAGCGACGGTCGGGGCGGGACCGGGCGACCGTCGTCGCCGCCTTCGCCGTCGTCCTCCACCTCGCCCTCGTGGTGTGTGCGTTCGGCTTCGTGAGCCTCCTCGCGGACGTCGACGTCGTCGCGCGCGCCGGCACCGGTGCGCTCGTCGGCCCTGCCATGATCGCGGCGGCCGTGATCGTCACGGGCGTCGCGCTCCTGCGCGACGCCCGGCGCCCGGCGTCACGGGTGCGGCAGCGCTCCTGGCCCGTCGTCGTCGGTGTCGCCGTCCTCCTCGCCTACGTGCTGTCGGGCGCCGCGCTCGTGGCTCTCGAGGAGGGTGCGGTGTTCGAGGGCGTCGCGTTCGCGGGCTCGACGCTCGCCTCGGCGTTCCCGTACCTCGCCGGCGCCATCGCAGCGGTCGTCGCGGTCGCCTACTCCGCCGTCGCCGACGCTCGGCCCGGAGCCGTCCCGCGCTGGCCGTGGGAACGCGACGAGCAGGACTGACGGGGAGGTCGCACAGGGGCACGCGTGATTTTCCCCGCCGGTCCCGCGGAATTCCGCCGTACGGCCTCGAGCGGCGCTACGGTGTAGCCATGGAGCGGTCCCTCGAGACGACCGTGGCCCAAGCAGTCGACGCGTGGCTGCGCTGGCTGCCGCGGTGGCGTCCGGCCACGACACGTGGCCGGACCCGGTTGTGCCGCCGATGCTTCGGCTCGCCGGTCATCGCCGCCGCCGGGCTCGACTCCGACGTGCCCCACGCCGTCCAGCACGCCCTCTCGACGCGCATGAAGACGATCATCGACGGAGTCGTCGACGAGTACACCGAACGCAACCTCCCGCTCCTCCACCAGGAGCTGCTCGAGACGGAGCGCCGCAAGTCGGCCGGCTATCGCCCCGAGCGCGGACTGGATCCGGAATTCGAGGGACTCCCACTCGACCCCGAGCCGGAACCGGGGGAGCCGTATCTCTTCACCCTCGGTGAACTCGCCGGCCAGAGCGACGGCGACGTCACGCCTCCGAAGCCCCGCGACCTGTCCGAGGAGGAGAAGCAGGCGCTGCGCACGGAGCTGCGCCTCGCAGACGAATGCGCCACGCACGCCGGTCGGCTCGCGTGCATCGCGCTCGAGGAACACCGCGGCCGCATCCGCGCGGGCATCGAGCGCCACGTCGAGCCCCACGTCGAGGCGCTGCTCGCCGACCTCACGGTGCACCTCGACACACCGCCATCACGCTGGACCTGACGTCCACGGCGGGTTCCCGTTCCGCCGCTGCCGTACCCGGGCGGCGGGCAGAGCTGCCCCTTCCGGCGCGATCGGTCCTCGGTAGACTTGCGAGGTCGCCGACCGACGAAGGGGAAGTCCATGTCGTACCCGCCGAACGACGGCCAGCAGCCCTGGCGTCCGCAGAATCCCGAGGGTGACGGACAGCAGGGCCCCGCAGCCGCCGGCGTCCCCGACCCGTACGCGCAGCAGCAGCCGAATCAGCAGTTCCCGAACCAGCAGTCTCCGGCGCAGCAGTACCCGAACCAGCAGTCGCCGGCGCAGCAGTACCCGAACCAGCAGTCGCCGGCGCCGCAGTACCCGAACCAGCAGCCTCCTGCGCAGCAGTACCCGAACCAGCAGCCTCCTGCGCAGCAGTACCCGAACCAGCAGCCTCCGACAGGGTACCCGGCCGGCTCGGATCCCCGGTCGGCCCCTCCACAGCCGCCGCAGCAACCGACCACGGCCTACCCGCAGCAGCCCACGACCGCCTATCCCACGCAGCCGTACGCGATGACGGGCGCGCAGCAGCCTCCGTCGTCGCCGTACCCGCTCACCGACCCGTCGCTCTCGCAGCCGCGGAAGAAGAAGCGAGGTCGCGCCGCCCTCTGGATCTCGCTCGTCGTCGTCCTCGTCCTCCTCATCGCGGGCGGTGTCGTCGGGGGAGTGCTCGGCACCCAGGCGAACGCCCCCGAGCGCGAGGTGGAGGAGTACCTGACGGCGCTCGTGGACGGCGACGCCGAGGAGGCCCTGGCCGTGTCGGGCGATGACGTCGGAGACGGTGACGTGCTGCTCACGGACGACGTGTACGGCGATGCCGAGGATCGCATCACGGGCTACGAGCTGGGCGAGACCACGATCACCGGCGACACCGCCGAGGTCGCGGCCACCGTTTCCCAGGGCGACGAGTCGTACGAGACGACGTTCACCCTCTCCAAAGCTGGCAAGGCGTTCGTCGTCTTCGACACGTGGCGTCTGCAGTCACCGGAGCTCGGTGTCGTGAGCTACTCGATCGAGGGCCCGGCGGAGACCGCAGTGACCGTCGCGGGCGTCGACACGACGGCCCTCGAGCCTGCGGACTCCGGTTCGGTCGAGCTCCGCGCCCTTCCCGGTACGTACACGGTCGCACTCGCGAGCGACGACGCGTTCTTCACGGCGGAGCCGATCACGGTCGACGTCCTCGGCTTCGGAGCCGATGCCGCGACGGCCACCACGGCGGACGGTGCCGAATCGAGCACCCTCGTCGTCACACTGACCGAGGGAGCGGTGACCGCCGCTACCGAGGCGGTCGACGCCTACATCGACGGGTGCGTCGCCTCGACCGACTTCCGGCCGGAAGGCTGCCCCTTCTCTGCTCGCGGCGAGAACCCCGCGTACGAGTACACGAATTGCGTCTGGACGCTCGAGCCGCGCCCGGCCTTCACGATCGAAGAGTACGCCGACGGCGAGTGGGCCGTGACGACGGACAGTTCGGGCTCGGCCGAGCTCAACTGCGACGTACGGGACCCCGGTTCCGGTCAGACGGGGACGTCGACGGCGGGCCCGATGGACGTCGAGGTCGGCGGCGCGATCACGGGCTTCACGGAGGATGGTGCGACGTACGTTCCCTGACGCGGGACGGCGTCGTCCGGGGGGCCTCGGTCGTTTGACCGGGGCCCTCCGGCCGATTACACTTGGCCGGGTGTGCGCTTCGGTGCGCCGGTCGTCATGCCTGAAACAGTGTGACTCCCGATCGCTTCGTCACTCACGCACTTCAGGGATCCCTGCTCTCCGAGTACGGCCGTCAGGCCGTCCTTCCGAGCGGGACACCCCCACGGCATACCCACCACACCAACAGGCTCTCGACTCCGGGAGCCCGGTGGGTCCAGTTGAACTCGTCACGTCCCCCTCCGATCCGATCGGGCGGAGCGCGAGGCGAATGCTCGAAAACACCCGCTGTCACCGTGCAGCACATATCAAGGAGAAGAAGTGCCAACCATTCAGCAGTTGGTCCGGAAGGGCCGGTCGCCGAAGGTCCAGAAGACCAAGGCTCCCGCCCTCAAGGCCAACCCGCAGCAGCGCGGCGTATGCACGCGCGTGTACACGACGACGCCCAAGAAGCCGAACTCGGCGATGCGCAAGGTCGCTCGTGTGAAGCTCTCGAACGGGACCGAGGTCACGGCCTACATCCCCGGCGAGGGTCACAACCTCCAGGAGCACTCGATGGTGCTCGTGCGTGGCGGCCGAGTGAAGGACCTCCCCGGCGTCCGTTACAAGATCGTCCGCGGCGCCCTCGACACGCAGGCCGTGAAGAACCGCAAGCAGGCCCGTAGCCGCTACGGCGCGAAGAAGGGTTGAGTAAATGCCTCGTAAAGGACCAGCTCCCAAGCGCCCCGTCGTCGCAGACCCCGTCTACGGCGCCCCCGTTGTGAGCCAGCTCGTCAACAAGATCCTCCTCGACGGCAAGAAGGGCCTCGCCGAGCGCATCGTCTACGACGCGCTCGCCGGTGTCGCCGCGAAGAACGGTCAGGACGCCGTCGTCACGCTCAAGAAGGCGCTCGACAACGTCCGCCCGACCCTCGAGGTCAAGAGCCGCCGCGTCGGTGGCTCGACCTACCAGGTGCCGGTCGAGGTCAAGCCTCACCGTGCGAACACCCTCGCCCTGCGCTGGCTCGTGAGCTACGCGAAGGGTCGTCGTGAGAAGACCATGACCGAGCGTCTCACCAACGAGATCCTCGACGCATCGAACGGCCTCGGTGCAGCGGTCAAGCGCCGCGAAGACACCCACAAGATGGCCGAGTCGAACAAGGCGTTCGCGCACTACCGCTGGTAGTCGCTGCCGGGGCCGGCACGTCCGTGTCGGCCCCCGCCTCGTTCGGCATCCGAACCCCTTATCTCCCCCGGAGGAATACCCGTGGCACAAGACGTGCTCACCGACCTGAACAAGGTCCGCAACATCGGCATCATGGCTCACATCGATGCCGGCAAGACCACCACCACCGAGCGCATCCTGTTCTACACGGGTATCACCCACAAGATCGGCGAAGTGCACGACGGTGCGGCGACGATGGACTGGATGGCGCAGGAGCAGGAGCGCGGCATCACCATCACGTCCGCCGCGACGACCTGTTTCTGGAACAAGAACCAGATCAACATCATCGACACCCCCGGTCACGTCGACTTCACCGTCGAGGTGGAGCGTTCGCTCCGCGTCCTCGACGGCGCCGTCGCCGTCTTCGACGGCAAGGAGGGCGTCGAGCCCCAGTCCGAGACCGTCTGGCGTCAGGCCGACAAGTACGACGTCCCGCGCATCTGCTTCGTCAACAAGATGGACAAGCTCGGCGCCGACTTCTACTTCACGGTCGACACGATCATCAAGCGCCTCGGCGCCAAGCCGCTCGTGCTGCAGCTCCCGATCGGTTCGGAGAGTTCCTTCGAGGGTGTCGTCGACCTCGTCGAGATGCGCGCCCTCACGTGGCGCGGCGACTCCAAGGGTGACGTCCAGATGGGCGCGAAGTACGAGATCGAGGAGATCCCGGCCGACCTCAAGGAGAAGGCGGAGGAGTACCGTCAGGCACTGCTCGAGACCGTCGCCGAGACGGACGACGCGCTCCTCGAGAAGTTCTTCGGTGGCGAGGAGCTCACGGTCGCCGAGATCAAGGGCGCCATCCGCAAGCTCACCGTCAACAGCGAGATCTACCCCGTGCTGTGCGGCTCCGCGTTCAAGAACCGCGGCGTCCAGCCGATGCTCGATGCCGTCGTCGACTACCTCCCCTCGCCCCTCGACGTCCCGGCCGTCGAAGGCCACGACATCAAGGACGAGGAGAAGATCGTCCTGCGTCACGCCGACGCGACCGAGCCGTTCTCGGCTCTCGCGTTCAAGGTCGCGGTGCACCCGTTCTTCGGTCGCCTCACCTACGTGCGCGTGTACTCGGGTCATGTCGACTCCGGTGCAGC
Organism: Labedella phragmitis; assembly: GCF_004078635.1. Lineage (GTDB taxonomy): Bacteria > Actinomycetota > Actinomycetes > Actinomycetales > Microbacteriaceae > Labedella > Labedella phragmitis. The sequence continues at coordinate 263,790 of NZ_RZNB01000004.1, read as the reverse complement.
CGTCGCCAACTCGACCAAGGGCAAGAAGGAGCGCATCGGGAAGATCTTCCAGATGCACGCCAACAAGGAGAACCCCGTCGATTCGGTGACCGCCGGCCACATCTACGCGGTCATCGGCCTCAAGGACACGACCACGGGTGACACCCTGTGCGACCCGTCCGACCAGGTCGTCCTCGAGTCGATGACGTTCCCCGAGCCCGTCATCGAGGTCGCGATCGAGCCGAAGACGAAGGCCGACCAGGAGAAGCTCTCCGTCGCCATCCAGAAGCTCGCCGAAGAGGACCCGACGTTCCGCGTCGAGCAGAACGCCGAGACGGGTCAGACCGTCATCAAGGGCATGGGCGAGCTCCACCTCGACATCCTCGTCGACCGCATGAAGCGCGAGTTCCGCGTCGAGGCGAACGTCGGCAAGCCGCAGGTGGCGTACCGCGAGACGATCCGCAAGGCCGTCGAGCGTCACGACTACACGCACAAGAAGCAGACCGGTGGTTCCGGCCAGTTCGCGAAGATCCAGTTCGCGATCGAGCCGATGGAGGTGACCGCGGAGAAGACCTACGAGTTCGAGAACAAGGTCACCGGTGGTCGCATCCCGCGCGAGTACATCCCCTCGGTCGACCAGGGCTTCCGCGACGCGCTGAACGTCGGCATCCTCGCCGGATACCCGATGGTGGGCGTGAAGGCCATCCTCATGGATGGCGCGGCGCACGACGTCGACTCGTCGGAGATGGCGTTCAAGATCGCCGGCTCGATGGGCTTCAAGGAGGCCGCTCGCAAGGCGAGCCCCGTCATCCTCGAGCCGCTCATGGCGGTCGAGGTGCGCACGCCCGAGGAGTACATGGGCGACGTCATCGGCGACCTGAACTCCCGCCGCGGCCAGATCCAGTCGATGGAGGACGCTTCCGGCGTCAAGGTCGTCCGGGCGAACGTCCCTCTGTCGGAGATGTTCGGGTACATCGGTGATCTGCGGTCGAAGACCTCGGGTCGCGCGGTGTTCTCGATGACCTTCGAGAGCTACGCTGAGGTTCCCAAGGCTGTCGCCGAGGAGATCGTCCAGAAGGGCAAGGGCGAGTAGTTCGCCCGGAGGGTTCCGACGAGCACACGGTGTGGATCACACGGTGTCGTTGCAGCGGGTAGACCCTTGTAACATGAATACACAAACCCCGTAGAAAACCGGGCGCAATCCAGCGTCCGGGCACCTACACGAGTCCTGAGGAGGACCCACAGTGGCTAAGGCCAAGTTCGAGCGGACCAAGCCGCACGTCAACATCGGTACGATCGGTCACGTCGACCACGGCAAGACCACCCTGACCGCAGCGATCTCGAAGGTGCTCGCCGACAAGTACCCGTCGGCCACCAACGTTCAGCGCGACTTCGCGTCGATCGACTCCGCTCCCGAGGAGCGCCAGCGCGGCATCACGATCAACATCTCGCACGTCGAGTACGAGACGCCGAAGCGCCACTACGCGCACGTCGACGCCCCTGGTCACGCCGACTACATCAAGAACATGATCACCGGTGCTGCTCAGATGGACGGCGCGATCCTCGTGGTCGCCGCCACCGACGGCCCCATGGCTCAGACGCGTGAGCACGTTCTGCTCGCGAAGCAGGTCGGCGTGCCCTACCTGCTCGTCGCGCTCAACAAGTCGGACATGGTCGACGACGAGGAGATCCTCGAGCTCGTCGAGCTCGAGGTTCGTGAGCTCCTCTCCAGCCAGGACTTCGATGGTGACAACGCTCCCGTCGTCCGCGTCTCGGGCCTCAAGGCTCTCGAGGGCGACGAGCAGTGGGTCAACGCGATCGTCGAGCTCATGGACGCCGTCGACGAGTCCATCCCGGACCCGGTGCGCGACAAGGACAAGCCGTTCCTCATGCCGATCGAGGACGTCTTCACGATCACCGGTCGTGGAACCGTCGTCACGGGCCGCGCCGAGCGTGGCACGCTCGCGATCAACTCGGAGGTCGAGATCGTCGGCATCCGTCCGACGCAGAAGACGATCGTCACGGGTATCGAGATGTTCCACAAGCAGCTCGACGAGGCGTGGGCCGGTGAGAACTGTGGTCTGCTCCTTCGTGGAACGAAGCGTGAGGACGTCGAGCGCGGTCAGGTCGTCGTCAAGCCGGGTTCGGTCACGCCGCACACCCAGTTCGAGGGCACCGCGTACATCCTCTCCAAGGACGAGGGTGGGCGTCACAACCCGTTCTACGCGAACTACCGCCCGCAGTTCTACTTCCGCACCACGGACGTCACCGGCGTCATCACGCTGCCTGAGGGCACCGAGATGGTCATGCCCGGCGACACCACGGAGATGACGGTCGAGCTCATCCAGCCGATCGCCATGGAAGAGGGCCTCGGCTTCGCTATCCGTGAGGGTGGCCGCACCGTCGGTGCCGGTACCGTCACGAGCATCATCAAGTAGTCCTTTCCGACTGCTGACGAAGGGCCCCGGAGCGAAAGCTCCGGGGCCCTTCGTCGTGCCTGGTGGAAGCTGCTCAATCGAGCCCGGCGATGAGCATGCGCGGCTCCGACGCCGCGGTGGGCGTCACGACCCACATGGCGGGTTCCGGCTCGGTCGTCGTGCTGAGCACACGATCGTACAGGGAGTCGAACTCGCGCCCGACGACGTCGGCGTCCTCGGCAGGGACGCGCACGTCGACGTCGGGGTCCACGCTCGGCCCGAGGATCTCCCACAGGACGAGCTGGGCGGCGAAGTAGGAATAGCCGTGCAGTTCGGTCCGGAGGAGTTGCGAGAGCCGGGCTGCCATCGAGAACTGATCGGGCGAGAGGGTGCTGCCCGAGAACTCGAGGGCGCGGACCGGGGTCGCGACGCCGACGCCGTGGCTCGCGTGCGGGGTGAACGGATCGATCATGAGGAGCGGACGCCGCCCGCCCGACCCGATGGTCCACCACGTGCTCAGGGTGGCGGTCTCGAGCCGTTCCTCGTCCTGCGAGAAGGTGACGTACTGCGACGACGCGCCTCGATGCGTCCGTCGCCCCCCGCCCGGCGCCGCGGCGCCCGCGCCCGTCGACGCGCCCCAGGGGGCCGAGGAGGGCCGAGCGAGCGCCGGGGTCGGAGTGATGAGCGGGACGGGACGGGGATCCGGTGACGACTCAGCCGCCGACATGGACGGCGATGGTACTGGCGCTGACGCGGTCACGGCGGGTACGAACCGGGTCGTGCGTTCGAGATCCGCTGCCGGGTGCGTCGCCGGAGTCGGGTCCTCGCGGACGGGACCGATGTGCAGGACGGGCTCTCCCGTCGGGGCGACTCGGGAGACGCCGTGGTGCGCGGGATCCGCCTCCCGCGATCGGGGCGCCTGTCGCGAGGGCTGGTCGCGATCAATGCTCGATGTCGTCGAGGAACGGAGCCGAGCGACGTACCGGGTGCGGGTGCCGCCGCGCTCCGACCCATCGGGCGCGGAGGTGCGTCCGCCGTGGTCATGCAGCGGACGTTCCGGCGGAGTCGGGGACGGAGCCACGACGCGCGGTCGGGTCCGCGGTTCCGAGCGACTCGGGCGCTCGATCGGTGCACGCCGCGGCGAGGGGCGAACGGGAGCGCGTCCGGCGGCGGCCGGGCGTCCCAAACGGCCCGCGCTCGGGGTCGCGCCGCGCTTGTAGCGCGGAACCCCGTCGTCCTCGCTCTCGACGCGACGATCGCGACGCTGCTCGCGCCACCGCTCGAGCAGGAAGTACAGCACCGGCAGCACGATGAGCGTGAGCAGTGTCGACGACACGAGCCCGCCGATCACGACGAGCGCGAGCGGACGGGAGATGAAGGCGCTGCTGTTCGTGAAGCCGAGCGCCATCGGCACGAGTGCGAAGACCGTCGCGGCGGCCGTCATGAGGATGGGCCGGATGCGACGGGAGGCGCCATCGATGATCGCCTCATGGAGAGGCATGCCCGCCGCCCGCCGTTGATTGACGAGGTCGACGAGAACGATGGAGTTCGTGACGACGATGCCCACGAGCATGAGGCAACCGATGAGCGACGGGATGCCGATGGGCTCTCCCGAGATGCCCTGGATGATGGCGCCGCCCGTCGCCGCGAACGGGATGGCGACGAGCAGGAGCGCGGGCTGCACGAGCGAGCGGAACGCCGCGACCATGATCGTGTAGACGATGAGCACGGCGATGAGGCTCACGATCCCCATCTGCTGGAAGGCGTCGACGCGAGCCGTGACCGAACCGCCGAGGCTCACGGTCGCCCCGTCGGGAAGGTCGATGTCATCGATCGCCGCCGCGAGCTGATCGGACGTCGCTCCGAGATTGTCGGTGCGCGGCTCGACCGTGATGACGGCCGACCGGAGCCCCTGCTGGCTCTGGACGACGACGGGACCCGCGGTCTTCGTGACCGTCGCGAACGTGGACAGTGGTTTCTCGCCGTCCATCGGCGTGTCGATCGGGATGTCGTCGAGGTCCGCCGTGGCCGTGATCCTCTTCTCCGGGTACACGAGGATGTCGAGCGTGTCGCCGCCGACGACCATCGTCCCGGCTTCGGCGCTCGAGAGCGCGCCGGTGACAGCGTCGCGCACGTCCTGATCGGTCAGGTCGTACTCGATCGTCTTCTCGCCGTCGACGTCGATGTCGACGTGCTCGACCGTGTTGGCCGCCGTCGATTCGGTGTCGGCGACCGTACTGAGGGCCTCGACATTCTCGGTGACCGCAGCGATGGCCTCCGTCAGTCCGGCGTCGTCGATCGCCGTCACGGAGATCTCGATGCCGGAGGAGAACTCCATGTCGCTCGCGATCGAGTAGTCGATCTCGCCCAGCGTGTCGTACTCGGGGAGCGACTCGAGGCGGTCGCGCACCTCGTCGATCATCGCCGTCTGGTCGACATCGGGCGGCGTCGAGAGCAGATACGACGCGATCCCGGCACCACCGCCGAGAGACGCGTCCTTGATGATGGATCCCGACGAGCGGATCGAGGTCTGGACCCGTTCGACGCCGTCGACCTTGGCGAGCGCGCCCTCGATGATCTCCGCCGACTTCTGCTGCGAGGCGACGCTCGTCGTGGGATCGAGCTTCTGCATGACGCGGATCTGCGTGTCGCCGAGGGGAGCGAGGTACCCGGTGGACAATCCCGGGATGATGACGCTCGTACCCGCGACGATCGCCAGGCTGAACGCGACGATGCGCCAGGGTCGAGCGAGCGACCACGTGATGACGGGGCGGTAGCCGCGGTCGATGCGGTTGCGGACGCGCTCGTCGAATCGCGGACGCGTCGGCTGCAGCGGGCGCGGGTGCACGAACCAGTACGCGAGCACGGGGATGATCGTGAGCGAGATGACGAGGGACGCGAGCATGGCGGCGGCGGCGGTGAGTGCGAAGGGACGGAAGAGCTCGCCGATCGTCCCCCCGATGTAGGCGATGGGAAGGAAGACGGCGACCGTTGTGAGCGTCGACGACATCACCGCGCTCGCGACCGTGGCGACGCCCGTTGTGATGGCCGTGAACCGGTCGGCCGTCACGAGCATCTCGCGTTCGATGCTCTCGACGACCACGATCGAGTCGTCGACGACACGTCCGATCGCCACGGTGAGGGCCGCGAGCGTGATCATGTTGATCGAGAAACCGGCTGCGGTCATCGCGATCGCCGCGAGGAGGATCGAACTCGGGATCGAGAACGCCGTCACGAGAGTGGTCCGGATCGACGCGAGGAAGAACAGCACCACGATGACGGCGCACACGAGTCCGATGAGTCCCTCGGTCGCAAGGGTCTCGATCGACTTCTGGATGTAGGGGGACTGATCGAACACGACGGTGGACTCGAGGTCGTACTTCGCGTCGACGTCGGCCATCTCCGCCGCGACGTTCTTCGCGAGTTCGACGGTGTTGGCGTTCGGGACCTTCGTGACCATCATGACGACCGTCGGATCGCCGTCGACACGGGAGACGATCGACGCCCCCGGGACCATGTGCTGCACGGTCGCGACCTCGCCGACCGTGAGGGTCTCGCCTGTCTTCGGAGCGACGACGGGGATCGCGGCGATGTCCTCGGCGTCGCCGACGGCCGTGCCGCTCTGCACGTCGAACGTGCGCTCGCCCTCGGTCACCGAGCCGGACGCGTCGACGGCGCCTCCCGACAGGATGGCGGCCTGGAGGTCGCTGATGCGGATGCCCGTCTCGTCGCTCCGCGACTCGTCGAGCTTGACCTGCATCTGGTCGTCGGCGACACCGACGAACCGTGCCTCGCGGACACCGGCGACACCCTCGACGCGCTTCGAGATGGAGTCCTGCAGCGTCTTCGTCAGTTGCGTCTCGCCCGGGCTGATGGCGAACTGCATGACGGGGAAGTCGTCGACGGAGGCCGCCGAGACCTGCGGCTTGAGGTCGTCGGGCAGCAGCGTGCGGTTCTCGCCGATCTTCTTGGAGATCTGCTCGCTCACGTCCGTCGTGTCGAGCCCGAGTTCGAAGGTCGCGGTCACGAGCGACAGCCCCGATCCGCTGTACGTCGTCGTCGACTCGAGACCGTCGACCGACTCGACGATCGTCTCGATGACGCTCGAGACCTCGCTGTCCACCACGGTCGGCGTCGCCGCCTCGTACGAGGTCACGATGGAGATCGTCGGTGACGCCATCGCGGGCACGAGGTCCTGGCGCATGGACGAGAAGGCGATGCAGCCGAAGACGGCGGACACGATCGCGAGGAGCGTGATGAGCGACCGGTTGTGCAGGCTGAATCGGGCGAGGTTCTTCATCGAATCCACTTCGGGTGGGGTGTCGCAGGAGGGTCGGGGATCAAGGATCGAGGCGGTGGAGCGGCCCGAACGGTGCCGAGCGCGAGGCGCGTCACCGGCCGGGTCCACCGGGTCGGTCGCTCCGGCCCATGCGGGTGACCGGAGCGACCGCCGTTCACGGGGCCTGCAGGGGCGTGGGGTACTGCCAGTTGAGCGTCGTGCCGTTCGTCGTGCTGCCGCCGCTCGTCGTCCCCCAGTTCTGCGAGTAGCCGCACCCGGTCGCTCCGATGAGCATTCCTGCTGCGACGGCGATGGCGCCCGCCGCGCGGAGTGGGTTGCGGAGCCGGCGCGGTTGGCGCTCGCCGTTCTTCTTCAGCGTTGTCTGCATCCCGATCACTTCCCGAAGGTGACGGCGCCGCCGGTTGAGCCGCCGTAGGACGTCCCCTGGTCCTGATGGACGGAACCACCGGTGACGACGGCACCCGACGGGATCTGCCCCGACTGCTGCGACTGCTGCTGGAAGAAGCCGGCAGGGGGACCCCCGCACGCGGAGAGCCCGCCGACGGCGACGCCCGCGAGCAGCACGACGGATGCGAGCCGGACACCGGCCCGCGTCTGCATGGATTTCATGTGTGTTCCCTTCGTTCCGGCCGGACCGATCCGGCCGCCTGTGGAATCGGACACGGCGATCATGCGACGTGAGTCGGCCTCACCTAACCCCTTCGGGGGGCATTTCGTCCCGGCGCATACTCCCCCGGGCGGGCCACCTCGCCCCGGCCGTGTACTCCTGCACTGCAGGTCAATGAGCATGTGCCCCGTACTGGGGTGAGGGTTACTCACATTAGGCAGTGAGCATCGCTCAGGTTTGCGTTAGCGTGGGATCACTGCGATCAATCCGAAAAAGGGGGAGATGCCGACGCAGCGGCAACTCGAAAAATGGTTACTTCAGCAACGGGAGCCCGACCCGTGACGAAGACCCGCCGGCACCTCGACTCGTCGAACGAGGGGCGCTCCAGCGCCTTCGTCCGTACGTCGGCGGCCGCGGGAGTCGTCACGCTCGCAGCGCTCATGACAGCATTCACCGGCGGCGCGGCCTCCGCCTCCACCGTGGAGGTCGACGGCGCCGATGCCGTCGTCGTCCAGGCGGCGGGCGAGGATTACGTTCCCGAACAGAGCGGTGTCTCCGTGGAGACTCCGTCGTTGATCCCGGCCGACGCTCCTGCGGCCGACCCCGCGGTCCCCGCTGACGGCCTCGCCGTCACGGGAGCCGACGCCGGTCTCATCGCAGGTCTCGCCGGACTCTTCATCGCCGGCGGCGCGGTCATCACGATCGCCGGCTCGGCCGCTCGCCGTCGCACGGCGCGCGCCAAGGGCTGATCACCGGTCACCCCAACGGAACACGGACGCCCCCCGAGCCGCTCGACGGCTCGGGGGGCGTTCGTCATGTCGCCCGGAATGGCGCGGGAGTCGGCGCGACACGCCCGGGTTGCATGAATGCCTGGCGTCTCGTAGACTTTCCTAGTTCAACACTCCGCGGATGGTCGTGCGCTCGCGCACGGATGTCACCGCGGATCACTGCCAGGCAGTGCATAGGCACGTCCTCCGGTTCCTCGAGAACCGCGTGGGGGCGTCGGTCTAGGCCGCGGGCAGCAGGACGACGACTCAACCGAAACCCACACGATCCGGCTACACGTGCGTCCGCCTTCGATGAAGACGGAACACCGACGGGCCGGGTCGGGGGTCGGCGAGGTTTGACAGAAGAACAGTGTTCGAGAGAGCAGCGGCGCGACAACAGGAGCGCCGGGCATGGGGCGCGTGAGCGCCCGATGCGAACGAAGCGCGTCCAATGCGAGGGATCGTAAGACGCAAGACAGAGAGTGAGTCACACAATGGCGGGACAGAAGATCCGCATTCGACTTAAGTCGTACGACCACGAGGTCATCGACACCTCGGCACGCAAGATCGTCGACACGGTCACCCGCGCGGGTGCGACCGTCGTCGGCCCCGTGCCGCTCCCGACGGAGAAGAACGTGGTGGCCGTCATCCGTTCGCCCCACAAGTACAAGGACAGCCGGGAGCACTTCGAGATGCGCACCCACAAGCGCCTCATCGACATCATCGACCCGACGCCGAAGGCCGTCGACTCGCTCATGCGACTCGACCTGCCGGCCGACGTCAACATCGAGATCAAGCTCTGAGTCGAGGGACGATAAGAATGTCAACGCAGAACAAGACCAGCAAGGGTCTGCTCGGCACGAAGCTCGGCATGACGCAGGTGTGGGACGAGAACAACAAGCTCGTTCCCGTCACGGTCATCCAGATCACGCCGAACGTCGTGACCCAGGTCCGCACGCCCGAGGTCGACGGTTATGACGCCGTCCAGATCGCCTACGGGCAGATCGACCCCCGCAAGGTGAACCAGCCCGCCGGTGGACACTTCGAGAAGGCCGGCGTCACGCCGCGCCGCCACCTCACCGAGATCCGCACCGCCGACGCCTCCGACTACTCACTCGGTCAGGAGCTCGCGGTGAACGAGGTCTTCGAGGCCGGCCAGAAGGTCGACGTCGTCGGTACCTCCAAGGGCAAGGGCTTCGCCGGTGTCATGAAGCGCCACAACTTCAAGGGCGTCTCGGCGTCGCACGGTGCTCACCGCAACCACCGTAAGCCCGGCTCCATCGGTGCCTCGTCGACGCCGAGCCGCGTCTTCAAGGGCATGCGCATGGCGGGCCGCATGGGTGGCGAGCGCGTCACCGTCCTCAACCTCCACGTGCACTCCGTGGACGCCGAGAAGGGCCTCATCCTCGTGAAGGGTGCCGTCCCCGGCGCGCGTGGGCGCATCGTTTTCGTCCGCAACGCAGTGAAGGGAGCCTGACCCCATGGCTACTGAACTCGACGTTCTCGACACCGCAGGCAAGAAGGCGGGCTCTGTCGAGCTCCCCGCAGAGCTCTTCGATGTCCAGACCAACATCCCGCTGATCCACCAGGTCGTCGTCGCGCAGCTCGCGGCGGCTCGCCAGGGCACCCACAAGACCAAGGGTCGTGGCGAGGTCTCCGGTGCCGGCCGCAAGCCCTTCAAGCAGAAGGGCACCGGCCGCGCCCGTCAGGGCTCGATCCGCGCTCCCCAGATGACCGGCGGTGGCATCGTCCACGGACCCGTTCCCCGCAGCTACGCGCAGCGCACCCCCAAGAAGATGATCGCGGCCGCTCTCCTCGGAGCCCTCTCCGACCGTGCCCGTGGGGCTCGTCTCCACGTCGTCGAGACCCTCTCGGTCGCCGACGAGCGCATCACGCGTGCCGCTGCCGAGTACCTCGGCGGAATCGCCTCGTCGAAGCACGTCCTCGTCGTGCTCGAGCGCGACGACGAGAAGAGCCTTCTCGCCGTCCGCAACATCCCGACGGTGCACGTCCTCAGCCAGGACCAGCTCAACGCGTACGACGTGCTCGTCTCCGACGACATCGTCTTCACCAAGGCCGCCTTCGACGCGTTCGTCGCGGCGAAGACCAAGAAGGAAGAGGTGACCGCGTAATGGCCGCCAACAAGGATCCGCGCGACATCATCATCAGCCCGGTCGTCTCCGAGAAGAGCTACGGTCTGATCGACGAGGGCAAGTACACGTTCGTCGTGGACCCCCGCTCGAACAAGACCGAGATCAAGCTCGCCATCGAGAAGATCTTCAAGGTCGAGGTCGCGTCCGTGAACACGCTCAACCGTACGGGCAAGACGCGTCGTACGAAGTTCGGCATCGGCAAGCGCAAGGACACCAAGCGCGCCATCGTCACACTCAAGTCCGGTTCCATCGACATCTTCACGGCTGTCGGCTAGGAAGCGGGAGGAAGAAAACATGGCTATTCGCAAGTACAAGCCCACGACCCCGGGTCGCCGCGGGTCGAGCGTCGCCGACTTCGCCGAGATCACGCGATCGACGCCCGAGAAGTCGCTGCTCCGCCCGATCTCCAAGACCGGTGGACGCAACAACCAGGGCCGCATCACGACCCGTCACATCGGTGGTGGCCACAAGCGCCAGTACCGCGTCATCGACTTCCGTCGTAACGACAAGGACGGCGTCAACGCCAAGGTCGCTCACATCGAGTACGACCCCAACCGCACCGCCCGCATCGCGCTCCTCCACTTCGTGGACGGCACGAAGCGCTACATCCTCGCGCCGAACAAGCTCTCACAGGGCGACATCGTCGAGTCGGGTGCCGGCGCTGACATCAAGCCCGGCAACAACCTGCCGCTGCGCAACATCCCGACGGGTACCGTCATCCACGCCATCGAGCTCAAGCCCGGCGGGGGAGCGAAGCTCGCCCGCTCGGCCGGCGTCTCGGTGCGTCTCGTCGCGAAGGACGGCCCCTACGCCCAGCTGCGTCTGCCGTCCGGCGAGATCCGCAACGTCGACGCGCGCTGCCGCGCGACCGTCGGCGAGGTCGGCAACGCCGAGCAGTCGAACATCAACTGGGGCAAGGCCGGCCGTAAGCGCTGGAAGGGCGTCCGCCCGACCGTGCGTGGTGTCGCGATGAACCCGGTCGACCACCCGCACGGTGGTGGTGAGGGCAAGACCTCCGGTGGACGCCACCCGGTCAGCCCGTGGGGCCAGAAGGAAGGCCGCACGCGCCACCCCAACAAGGAGAGCGACAAGCTCATCGTTCGTCGCCGCAACGTCGGCAAGAAGCGCAAGTAGGAGTTGTAGAAGATGCCTCGCAGTCTCAAGAAGGGCCCCTTCGTTGACGACCACCTGTTTCGCAAGGTCGTCGCCGCGAACGAAGCCGGCTCCAAGAACGTCATCAAGACCTGGTCGCGCCGCTCGATGATCGTGCCGGCGATGCTCGGTCACACGATCGCCGTGCACGACGGTCGCAAGCACATCCCGGTGTTCGTCACCGAGACCATGGTCGGTCACAAGCTCGGAGAGTTCGCCCCCACGCGCACGTTCCGTGGCCACGTGAAGGACGACAAGAAGGGCCGCCGCCGCTGACCGCGGAGGCGTAAGGAGGAAGAGAAATGGTGGAGTCAATCGCCCGCGTGCGACACATCCGCGTCACCCCCATGAAGGCTCGTCGTGTCGTCAACCTCATCCGCGGAAAGCAGGCTCAGGAGGCACTCGCCATCCTGAAGTTCGCCCCGCAGGGTGCATCGGAGCCGGTGTACAAGCTCGTCGCGTCCGCTATCGCGAACGCCCGGGTCAAGGCCGACGCGACCAACAGCTACCTGGATGAGCAGGACCTGTACATCGCCAAGGCGTACGTCGACGAGGGCACGACCCTCAAGCGTTTCCAGCCGCGAGCCCAGGGCCGTGCATTCCGCATCAACAAGCGCACCAGCCACATCACGGTTGTGCTCGCCACTCCCGAGGAGGGGACGAAGTAATGGGTCAGAAAGTCAACCCGTACGGCTTCCGTCTCGGCATCACCACCGACCACGTGTCGCGCTGGTACGCCGACAGCACGAAGCCCGGCCAGCGGTACTCCGACTACGTCGCGGAGGACGTCAAGATCCGTCGCCTGCTGAGCACCTCGCTCGACCGCGCCGGTGTCTCCCGCATCGAGATCGAGCGCACCCGTGACCGCGTGCGTGTGGACATCCACACGGCGCGCCCGGGCATCGTCATCGGCCGCCGCGGCGCCGAGGCCGAGCGCATCCGCGCCGACCTGGAGAAGCTGACCAAGAAGCAGATCCAGCTCAACATCCTCGAGGTCAAGAACCCCGAGGCCGACGCCCAGCTCGTCGCGCAGGGCATCGCCGAGCAGCTCACCGCTCGCGTGGCGTTCCGCCGCGCGATGCGCAAGGGGCTGCAGGGCGCTCAGCGTGCCGGCGCCAAGGGCGTCCGCATCCAGGTGTCCGGCCGACTGGGCGGCGCCGAGATGAGCCGCTCGGAGTTCTACCGCGAGGGCCGTGTGCCCCTGCACACGCTCCGCGCCAACATCGACTACGGCTTCTACGAGGCCAAGACGACGTTCGGCCGCATCGGCGTGAAGGTGTGGATCTACAAGGGCGACATCACGAACAAGGAACTCGCCCGCGAGCAGGCCAACCAGAAGTCGAGCCGCCCCGAGCGCAGTGACCGTCCGCGTCGTGCCCCTCGAGGCGAGGCGCCCGTCGCCGCAGGAGTTGAGGCATAACCATGTTGATCCCACGCAGAGTCAAGCACCGCAAGCAGCACCGCCCCGTGCGTACCGGTCAGGCGACCGGTGGCACGAAGGTCAGCTTCGGCGAGTTCGGCATCCAGGCCATGACGCCCGCCTACGTGACCAACCGTCAGATCGAGTCCGCTCGTATCGCCATGACGCGTCACATCAAGCGTGGTGGAAAGGTGTGGATCAACATCTACCCGGACCGTCCGCTCACGAAGAAGCCGGCCGAGACCCGAATGGGTTCCGGTAAGGGCTCGCCCGAGTGGTGGGTCGCGAACGTCAAGCCCGGCCGTGTGCTCTTCGAGGTCGCGGGAGTCGACGAGACTCTCGCCCGCGAGGCGCTCACCCGTGCAATCCACAAGCTGCCCCTCAAGGCACGCATCATCAAGCGCGAGGAGGGCGACGCATAATGGCGATCGGTTCCAAGGAGCTCACCCCGAGCGAGCTCGACACATTCGAAGACGAGCGACTCGTCGACGAGCTGCGCAAGGCCAAGGAAGAGCTGTTCAACCTGCGCTTCCAGGCCGCGACCGGCCAGCTCGAGACGCACGGACGGCTCCGCGCCGTCAAGCGCGACATCGCACGCATCTACACGGTCATCCGCGAGCGCGAGCTCGGGATCCGGGCCACCCCCGCTCCTCTCGAGGTGCAGGCGAAGGCTCCGAAGAAGAGCAAGAAGGCCGCCAAGGAGTCCGCTGAGGACACCACGACGCCCGACGAGACGAAGGAGGCCTGATCATGGCTACCGCAACTGACAAGGCTGCGCAGGGTCACGAGTCGGCCGAGCACGACGTCAAGGACGCCGCCAGCCGCGGTTACCGCAAGACGCGTCGCGGCTACGTGACGAGCGACAAGATGAACAAGACCATCGTGGTCGAGGTCGAAGACCGCGTGAAGCACCCGCTTTACGGCAAGGTCATCCGCCGCACCTCGAAGGTCAAGGCCCACGACGAGCTCGAGACCGCCGGCATCGGGGACCTCGTGATCATCGCGGAGACCCGTCCGCTGAGCGCCAGCAAGCGCTGGCGCCTGGTCGAGATCCTCGAGAAGGCCAAGTAAGCCCCCCGGGCTTGCTTCGTAGAAGGAGTACAGGATGATTCAGCAGGAATCGCGCCTGAAGGTCGCCGACAACACCGGCGCCAAGGAGTTGCTCACGATCCGTGTCCTCGGTGGCTCGGCTCGACGCTACGCCGGCCTCGGTGACGTCATCGTCGCGACCGTCAAGGACGCCATCCCCGGTGGCAACGTCAAGAAGGGCGACGTCGTCAAGGCGGTCGTCGTCCGGGTGAAGAAGCAGACCCGTCGCAACGACGGGTCGTACATCAAGTTCGATGAGAACGCGGCAGTGATCCTGAAGGGTGACGGAGACCCCCGTGGTACCCGCATCTTCGGGCCGGTCGGACGTGAACTTCGCGACAAGAAGTTCATGAAGATCGTCTCGCTGGCGCCGGAGGTTATCTAGTCATGGCGAAGATCAAGAAGGGCGACCTGGTCCAGGTGATCAGTGGCCCCAAGCAGGACCGTGGCGGCTTCCGTGGCAAGCAGGGACGCGTCATCGAGGTGCTCGTGGAGCGAAACCGCGTCATCGTCGAGGGCGTCAACTACGTCACGAAGCACGTGCGTCAGGGCCAGACCCAGCGCGGCACGAAGACGGGCGGCATCGAGACCCACGAGGCCCCGATCCACGTCTCCAACGTCGTCCTGGTCGACCCCGACACCAAGAAGCCGGTCAAGGTCGGCTACCGTTCCGAGGAAGTCGTGAAGGACGGCGTCACCAAGACGCGTCGTGTCCGCATCGACAAGAAGTCTGGTAAGGACCTCAAGTAATGACTGATACTGCACCGGCCGCTGGCAAAATCCAGCCCCGACTCAAGCAGAAGTACAAGGGCGAGATCGCTCCGAAGCTCCAGGGCGACCTCGGCTTCACGAACGTCCACCAGATCCCGACGCTCACGAAGATCGTCGTGAACATGGGTGTCGGTGACGCGGCGCGCGATGGCAAGATCATCGACGGCGCGATCAACGACCTCACGCTCATCACGGGTCAGAAGCCGCAGGTCACGAAGGCCCGCAAGTCCATCGCGCAGTTCAAGCTGCGCGAGGGCCAGCCGATCGGTGCGCACGTCACGCTGCGCGGCGACCGCATGTGGGAGTTCCTCGACCGTCTCCTGTCGCTCGCGCTTCCGCGCATCCGCGATTTCCGCGGTCTCTCGGACCGTCAGTTCGACGGCAACGGCAACTACACGTTCGGTCTCACCGAGCAGGCCGTGTTCCACGAGATCAACCAGGACCGCATCGACCGTGTCCGCGGTATGGACATCACGGTCGTCACGACGGCGAAGACCGACGACGAGGGACGCGCGCTGCTCAAGGCGCTCGGCTTCCCGTTCAAGTCGGCCGACTCCGCGCAGTAGGCTGGGAGTTCTGCAAGAAACGGGGTCCGGCAATCGCCGGACCCCACCACCACAGGTCGTCTCTCGCGTAACGGGTGCCGAAACCTGGTGAACGAAGGAAATCCATCATGACGATGACAGATCCGGTCGCAGACATGCTGACCAGACTGCGGAACGCCAACTCGGCGTACCACGACAGCGTCTCCATGCCCCACTCGAAGCTCAAGGGGCACATCGCCGACATCCTCAAGGCGGAGGGCTACATCTCCGACTGGACCGTCGCGGACGCGACGGTCGGCCAGACGCTCACGCTGAGCCTCAAGTTCGGCCCGAACCGCGAGCGGTCGATCGCCGGCATCAAGCGCGTCTCCAAGCCCGGCCTCCGCGTCTACGCGAAGTCGACGGAGCTCCCCACCGTCCTCGGTGGTCTCGGTGTCGCCATCCTGTCCACCTCCTCCGGTCTCCTCACGGACCGTCAGGCCGAGAAGAAGGGCGTCGGCGGGGAAGTCCTCGCCTACGTGTGGTAATCCGTCATGTCTCGTATTGGAAGACTCCCCATCGACATCCCCGCAGGGGTGACCGTCTCGATCGACGGTCGTAACGTCGCCGTCAAGGGCCCGAAGGGCGAGCTCGCGCTCACCGTCGCCGCCCCCATCGAGGCGACGATCGAGGACAACCAGGTCCTCGTCACCCGTCCGGACGACGAGCGCACGTCGCGTTCGCTCCACGGCCTCACCCGCACGCTCATCGCCAACCAGATCATCGGCGTGACGCAGGGTTACACCAAGGGCCTCGAGGTCGTCGGAACCGGTTACCGCGTCCAGCAGCGGGGGAGCTCGATCGAGTTCGCCCTCGGCTTCTCGCACCCGGTCACGGTCGACCCGCCCGCCGGCATCACCTTCACGGTCGAGGGCAACAACAAGCTCACCGTGTCGGGCATCGACAAGCAGGCCGTCGGTGAGGTCGCCGCCAACATCCGTAAGATCCGCAAGCCCGAGCCCTACAAGGGCAAGGGTGTGCGTTACGCCGGCGAGAACGTTCGTCGCAAGGCCGGAAAGGCTGGTAAGTAACCATGGCTGTCAAGACCAAGTCCGCCGCCCGTGGCCGTCGCCACGCGCGTCTGCGGAAGAAGATCGAGGGCACGGCCGTCCGTCCCCGTCTCGTCGTGACGCGCTCTGCTCGCCACGTCTTCGTCCAGGTCGTCGACGACGCCCAGGGCCACACGCTCGTCTCCGCATCCACGCTCGAGAGCGACCTGCGGACCTTCGAGGGTGACAAGACCGCCAAGGCGAAGCGCGTCGGCGAACTCGTCGCCGAGCGTGCCAAGCAGGCCGGCATCGAAGGTGTCGTTTTTGACCGTGGTGGTAACCGTTACGCAGGACGCGTCGCGGCGATCGCCGAGGGTGCTCGAGAGGGTGGATTGAACCTGTGAGCGAAGCAACCAGCAAGGAGCAAACTGTGGCTGAGACCACTGTTCCCGCAACCACCGTGTCCGACACGGCGGTCGCCGAGACGGCCGAGAAGCCCGTCGAGACGGCGGCCGGCAGCGAGAGCCAGACGCGCGACGAGCGCTCCGGCCGTCGCGGCGGCGGGCGCGACCGCAACCAGGGCGGTCGTGACCGTGGCGGTCGCGACCAGGACAAGAGCCAGTTCCTCGAGCGCGTCGTGACCATCAACCGCGTGTCGAAGGTCGTGAAGGGTGGACGTCGGTTCAGCTTCACCGCCCTCGTCGTCGTCGGTGACGGCAACGGTCTCGTGGGTGTCGGCTACGGCAAGGCCCGCGAGGTTCCCCTCGCGATCTCGAAGGGTGTCGAGGAGGCGAAGAAGAACTTCTTCCGCGTCCCGCGCGTCGGTTCCACCATCCCGCACCCCGTGCAGGGTGAGGCGGCCGCCGGTGTGGTCCTCCTCCGTCCCGCTGCGGCCGGTACCGGTGTCATCGCCGGTGGTCCGGTCCGCGCCGTGCTCGAGTGCGCCGGGATCCACGACGTCCTCTCGAAGTCGCTCGGTTCCTCGAACACGATCAACATCGTCCACGCCACGGTCACGGCGCTGCAGCAGCTCGAGGAACCTCGTGCCGTCGCCGCCCGTCGTGGTCTCGAATTCGACCAGGTCGCTCCCGAGCGCCTCGTCCGAGCAGAAGCCGACGCCGCAGCAGCGGCCGCGGCGAAGGTAGGTGCCTGATGGCCGGTCGTCTGAAGGTCACGCAGACCAAGTCCAAAGTTAGTGAGAAGCAGTACCAGCGGGACACGCTGCGCAGCCTCGGTCTCAAGCGCATCGGCGACGTCGTCGTCCGCCCGGACGACGCGCAGAACCGTGGTTACGTCAACACTGTTGCTCACCTCGTGAAGGTTGAGGAGATCGACTAATGGCTGACGAGAAGAACGACGTCACCGAGGAGACCCCGAAGAAGAAGGCTGCGCCGAAGGCGAAGTCCGACACTGCGGAGAAGGCTCCCAAGGCCGCGCCGAAGGCGAAGGTCGCTGAGGCCGACGCCTCCGAGAAGCCGGCCAAGAAGGCTCCGGCCAAGAAGGCCGCCGCCGGTACGACGGCATCGGCCGATTCGGCCGTCGCCGCTCCCAAGGCGGAGAAGAAGGCCACGAAGGACGCCGAGACGACCGCGGCTCGCGCCCAGGTCCTCAAGGTGCACCACTTGCGGCCCGCCGCGGGTTCCAAGAAGGCCAAGACCCGCGTGGGTCGTGGTGAAGGCTCGAAGGGTAAGACCGCGGGTCGTGGAACCAAGGGCACGAAGGCGCGTTACTCGGTCAAGGCCGGGTTCGAGGGTGGCCAGCTCCCGTCGCACATGCGTGCGCCGAAGCTGCGCGGCTTCAAGAATCCGTTCCGGGTCGAGTACCAGGTCGTCAACCTCGAGCGTCTCGCCGAGCTGTACCCGGCGGGAGGTGACGTCACCGTCGCCGATCTCGTCGACAAGGGTGCGGTTCGCAAGAACGAGAAGGTCAAGGTCCTCGGCGGCGGCGATCTGGGCGTCAAGCTCAACGTCGCGGTCGACAAGGTCTCCGATTCCGCGCAGGAGAAGATCCTCGCGGCCGGCGGCTCGGTAAAGTAGTCAGGAAGTAATCCCGACAGGCCGGACCCGTTCCGAGACCGTGATCGACGCCGTCGGTCGCCCTCGGAACGGGGCCGCCAGCGGACCAGGTGCGCGAACGGGCCCGGTGATCGGTTAGATTCGATTGCCGGGCCCGTTTCACGCGGACCCGGATCCCAACCGGGACGACGAGCCGAGCACAGGCTCGAAACCAGGAGGCCCCCTTTGTTCAGCGCCGTAGCGCGGATCTTCCGCACGCCAGACCTTCGTCGGAAGATCGGCTTCACCCTCGGCATCATCGCCCTGTACCGGCTCGGATCGTTCGTGCCCGCACCGTTCGTCGACTTCGCGAACGTG
This sequence comes from Labedella phragmitis, assembly GCF_004078635.1. Lineage (GTDB taxonomy): Bacteria > Actinomycetota > Actinomycetes > Actinomycetales > Microbacteriaceae > Labedella > Labedella phragmitis. The sequence continues at coordinate 245,190 of NZ_RZNB01000004.1, read as the reverse complement.
CAGACGTGTCTCCAGCAGAACCAGGGGACCTCGGGCCTCTACGAGCTCGTCAACCTCTTCTCGGGCGGCGCCCTCCTGCAGCTCTCGATCTTCGCGCTCGGCATCATGCCGTACATCACGGCGTCGATCATCGTGCAGTTGCTGCGCGTCGTCATCCCGCACTTCGAGACGCTCCACAAGGAGGGTCAGGCGGGCCAGGGCAAGCTCACGCAGTACACGCGCTACCTCACGATCTTCCTCGGCGTCCTCCAGTCCACGACGCTCATCACGGTCGCGCGCTCCGGAGCGCTCTTCGGCACCAACGCGAGCACCGAGTGCTCGCAGCTGCTCACGACGGACACCTGGTACGCCGTCCTCCTCATGGTCATCACGATGACCGCCGGCACCGGCCTCATCATGTGGATGGGCGAGCTCATCACCGAGCGCGGCATCGGCAACGGCATGTCGCTCCTCATCTTCACGTCGATCTCGGCGACCTTCCCCACGTCGCTGTGGGCCATCGCCCAGTCGCGCGGCTTCGAGGTCTTCCTCCTCGTGCTCGCGATCGGACTCGTGATCGTCGCCCTCGTCGTGTTCGTCGAGCAGTCGCAGCGGCGCATCCCCGTGCAGTACGCGAAGCGCATGGTGGGACGCCGGACGTACGGCGGCAACAACACCTACATCCCCATCAAGGTCAACATGGCTGGTGTCGTCCCCGTGATCTTCGCGTCGTCGCTGCTCTACCTGCCGGCGCTCATCGCCCAGTTCAACCAGCCGGCGGCCGGTGAGGAGCCCGCTGCGTGGGTCGTGTGGGTCACGAACTACCTCACGCAGGGCGACCACCCGCTCTACATGGCGCTCTACTTCTTCCTCATCGTGGGCTTCACGTACTTCTACGTCGCGATCACGTTCAACCCGGAGGAGGTCGCCGACAACATGAAGAAGTACGGCGGCTTCATCCCCGGCATCCGCGCGGGTCGACCGACCGCCGAGTACCTCGACTACGTGCTCACGCGTGTCACGCTGCCGGGCTCGATCTACCTCGGTCTCGTCGCGCTCATTCCGCTCATCGCCCTCGCGCTCGTCGGCGCGAACCAGAACTTCCCCTTCGGCGGCGCATCGATTCTGATCATCGTCGGCGTCGGACTCGAGACGGTGAAGCAGATCGACTCGCAGTTGCAGCAGCGTCACTACGAGGGACTTCTCCGGTGACCGGCGCTCAGGGGCAGGCCGGTCCGCGACTGCTCATCGTCGGGCCTCCCGGGGCGGGCAAGGGCACGCAAGCCAAGCTCATCGCCGAGACCTTCGGGATCCCCGCCATCTCGACGGGCGACATCTTCCGCGACAACATCAAGAACGGCACGGAGCTCGGCAAGCAGGTGCAGTCGATCGTCTCAACGGGCTCGTACGTCCCGGACTCGCTCACCAACGAGATCGTCCGCGATCGGCTCCTGCAGGACGACGCGGTCGCCGGCTTCCTCCTCGACGGATACCCGCGCACGACCGAGCAGGTCGCCGAACTCGACCGCATCCTGGACGAGTCGGGAGCGGGTCTCGACGCCGTCGTCCTCCTCGTCGCCGACACGGACGAGGTCGTGGAGCGCCTCCTCAAGCGGGCCGTCGAGCAGGGGCGCGAGGACGACACGGAAGACGTCATCCGCCACCGGCAGGACGTCTACCTCGAGCAGACCGAGCCGGTCATCGGTCTCTACCGCGATCGTGGCCTCGTCGCGGAAATCGACGGTCTCGGACGCGTCGACGAGGTCGCGGAGCGCGTCACGGCGGCTCTCGCCGATCGGGGCATCGTGCCGGTCGGCTCCGACGCGGTCTGACGCGTGTTCCGCAAGTCGATCTACAAGACGCCGGCCCAGCTCCGTCTCATGCTCGAAGCCGGTCGCCTGACCGAGGCGGCGCTCGACGCGGTGCGGCACGCGGTCCGTCCCGGCGTCACCACGCTCGAACTCGACGCGATCGCCGAGCGCACCATCCGGGCGGGTGGCGGCCAGCCGAACTTCATGCTCGTCCCCGGGTACCATCACACGATCTGCGCCTCCGTGAACGCCGACGTCGTACACGGCATCCCGAACGACCGGCCTCTCGAGCCCGGCGACATCGTCTCGATCGATTGCGGCGCCGAGGTCGACGGCTGGAACGGCGACTCCGCCTTCACGGTCGTGATCGACGATCGCTCCCGGCCCGACATCGTCGCGGAGCGGCGCACGCTCTCCGACGTCACCGAGGCCTCGCTCTGGGCGGGTGTCGCCCGACTGGCTCGCGCGAAGAGCCTCAACGAGGTAGGCGATGCGGTCCAGGGATCCGTCGAGAGCCGAGGCGACTTCGGTATCCTGACCGACTACATCGGGCATGGCATCGGGCGCTCGATGCATGAGGCGCCGCCCGTGTTCAACTACCGCGTGTCGCACAAGGGACCCGACGTGAAGCCGGGTCTCGCGGTCGCGATCGAGCCCATGGTCGTCGCGGGGAGCCCCGAGACCTTCGTGCAGGACGACGACTGGACCGTCACGACGGTCGACGGTGGGATGGCGTCGCACTGGGAGCACAGCGTCGCCGTCCACGCCGACGGCATCTGGGTCCTCACGGCTCGTGACGGGGGAGCGGCCGGACTCGCCCCGTACGGCGTGGTCCCGACGCCTATCGCCTGACGCGGACCTCGAGTCCGTCCCGCGTCTCGCGTCCTCGGTCGACGCGACACGATGCGGCGGTATCGTCGGGGGCATGATCTCCCCGTCCTCTCCCCGTGTGTTCTTCCTCGCGCCGTTCGCTGCGACCGACTCGCCGACGGAGGAGGAGATCGCCGCGTCCGTCCGCGAGGACGACGCCGCGGCCCCCACGCTCAGCGTGCTCGACCTCGGCGCCTCCCGTGGTGACGGCATCTTCGAGACGCTCGGCGTGATCGAGGGACGCCCGCAGGGCATCGAGGAGCACCTCGCGCGTCTCGGCAGATCCGCTGCCATGTTGGATCTGCCGGCGCCTCACATCGGTCAGTGGCGAGCGGCGATGGAGCGTGCCGTCGCTTCCCTGCCGTCGACGGGACAGGGGTCTCTCAAGATCGTGCTCACGCGCGGTGTCGAGGGCAGCGGCGTGCCGACAGCCTGGATCGTCGCGCGGGCGGCCGCCTCGGACTTCACGGAGCGCCGCGACGGCATCCGCGTCGTGACCCTCGACCGCGGCTTCCCTCTCGACGTCGCCGAGCGGGCTCCGTGGCTCCTCGCCGGCGCCAAGACGCTGTCCTACGCCATCAACATGGCGGCGATCCGCGAGGCGAAGCGGCGGGGTGCTCACGACGCGCTCTTCGTCTCCTCTGACGGCTTCGCCCTCGAGGGGCCGACCTCGAGCCTCATCGTGCGCTTCGGCGACCGCATCGTCACGCCCTCGACCGACGGCGGGATCCTGCCCGGAACCACGCAGGCCGCCCTGTACGCCTGGCTCGAGGCGGAGGGGTACCGGACGGAGTACGAGGCACTGCCCGTCGCGGCCCTCGAGCAGGCCGACGCGGCCTGGTTCGTGTCGAGCGTGCGGCTCGCCGCCCCCGTCACGGCGATCGACGATCGACCCCTCGCGATCGACGTCGCGCTGACGACCGGGATGAACGCGATGCTGCTCGGTCGCTGACCTCGGGAGCCGGGAAGGCCCTCAGGAGTCCATCGTGTGCACGAGCTCCTCGATGAACGACCGGAAGTCGTCCGATCCCCGGATGATGCGCTGCACGTCCTCCCGCACGGAGAAGACCTCGACGATCTGATCGAATACGGGCTGGAAGCGCGCTCGTCCGTCGGCGCTGAACGCGATGAGGGCGACCACGTTGACGCGGGCGTCTCCCCACGGGATGCTGTGCTCGTTGACGGCGATGGCGATCGCCGTCCGCTCCGCCGACATGGCCATCGCGTGCGGGACGGCGAGGGCGTCGGTGAACGCGGTCGACGACATCCGCTCGCGCTCGATGACCCCGTCGAGGTAGTCCTCGTCGATGGCGCCGTCCGCGATCATGAGCTCGCCGAGCTGGCGGATCATCGACTCCTCGTCACCGGTGTAGTGGTTGCGGACGAAGAGCGCGGGGGAGAAGTACTCGAGCAGCTCGGCCGCGATCGCCGAGCGCCGCCGACCACGGCGGAGCCGCGCGACGGCCCGTCGTACCCGGTCGCCGTCGGACTCGCCGAAGAACGGGCCGACGGTGACGACCGAGTCCACCGGCACGGGGGGCTCGATGGTCGACAGCACGAGGTCGACACCGAGGGAGTTCCAGGGCACGTCGGAGCGCGTTACGACGCGTTCGACCCGGACGAGGTCCCCGACCGACGCGAGGACGCGGGCCTTCAGCACGCTGTGGAGGTCGTAGTAGTTGGGGCACACGAGGACGACGGGCTCGAGGTCCTCCCGTCGCGCCTCCTGCTGGAGGTGGGCCCCGACGTGCATCGCGATGTAGGCGATCTCGTCGTCGTCGATCTCGACCCCGCTCAGGTCACGCAGTTCCCGCGCGATGAACACGGCGAGCTCGTAGATCATCGGATAGGACGTCTTGATCGAGCGCGTGAGGGGGTTCCGGGAGAAGGAGCGGTCGCTCGCCCGTTCGAGCAGATTGTGCACATGGAGCGCGAGCCGCGTGATGAAGTCCTCGTCGGAGAGGTCGACGGCGTATTCGGCGCCTGCGCGCTGGGTGATGCGGCGGACGCGGTCGAGATCGTCGTCCGCGAGGTAGCGCCGACGGTCGTTCTCACCGGCCTCCGTGGACGTCGATGGGGCGACCGCGCGCGTCGACAGGAGGTACCCGAGGTACTCGGCGTCGCCCTGTCCGAGCGCGACGCCGAAATGCTGCGTCACGAGCGCGTCGAGGAGAGCGGGGAACTCCTCGCCGTGGAAGCCCTCCGACCGCTGGGGCCGCTCGTCGTCCGGCACGCGCTTGTCGTGGGATACGCGGTCGACGGCGATCGCGATGTGGAGGAGGACGTTGTCGGTGCCGTAGTCGTTGACGTCGTACTGCCGGGCCTCGAGCTCGCGGAGGAGTGCCGTCTTGAACGCACTGAGGCTCTCGGACGCGAAAGCGCGCTCGACGGCGTCGAGATCGATGCGCCCTTGCGTCGTCTCGTCGCGGAAGAGTCGACTGATGAGGCGCCGACGGTCGCGCTCCGAGCCCGACAGCGTGACCGTCGATCCGTTCCGGGCGATCCGCAGCTCGAGCTCCGCGACGAGGGGACGCAGTTTCGCGAGGTCGGCCTCGACGGTCGACTCGCTCACGTGTAGCCGGTCGGCGAGGTCGAAGACGTCGAGTCCGTTCGCCGCGGCCAGCAGCTCGCGGATGATCCGGGTGCTGCGTTCGCGGGGTGTGTCGATCGTCGTGGCCGACCGCGACTCGGTGCTGCGGAAGCGCGCGTACGCCTCCTCGTCGAGGCGGTAGCCCGTCGGACCCGAGACGACGAGGTCCTCTGCCCCCGGACGGGCGCGGAGACGTGCGAGATACGTGCGGACGCTCCGCGGGGTGACCCCGAGGGCGTCCGCGAGCTCCGACGCCGTGACGGTGTCGGAGGCGCGCGCGAGGTGCGCGAGGATCCGGTCCTGTCTCTCGCGGGTCACGGGCGCTCCTCACAGTTCTCGGACGGCCGCGCATCGGTGCACCCGTCGAGTCAATCATCTCCGACGACCGACGCGTCCCCCGACCGCCGCGCACGGGCGGACCTTTCCGCCCCTGCGGAAGATTCCGTGGTGGCGTGCGAACGATCGGCCGACGAGACTGCTGATTGCGTGGGCGTTCCAGCCACGAGTACCACGGAGAGAAAGCGCAGGGACGGATCGATGGAGATCCTCGTCGTGTGTGGTGCGGGTGCGTCCTCGACGTTCGTCGCCCTCCGCCTCCGCCGCGCCGCGGCCGGGCGGGGCCTCGACATCACGGCTCGTGCCGGATCGCTCGAACTCCTCTCCTCCTCGTTGTCCGGGGTCGATCTCGTGCTCGTCGGACCCCACCTCGCCGATCGGCTCGACTCGATCGTCGACACCGTGCACGCGACCGACGAGCGGATCGTCGTCGCCGTGCTCCCCGAACCGGCCGTCGCATCGGCGGACGGCTCCCTCGCTCTCCAGACCGCCCTCGACGCCGCCGGGGTGGGATCATGAACGCCGGCCGGAGCCCCCACCTGGGGACCGCGCCGACGGACGACGTCGGAGCAGACATCAGGCGGCGGCTGAGGAGTGACCCATGGTTACACGCACCGTTCGCATCGGATCGTCGCACGGACTGCACGCCCGACCGGCCAAGCTGTTCACGCAGGCGGCCGCTGCGGCGCCCAACCCCGTCACGATCGCCAAGGGCGACGGCAAGGCCGTCAACGCCGCGAGCATCCTCGGAGTCATCTCCCTCGGTGTCGAGTTCGGCGACTACGTCACGCTCTCCTCGGAGGGAGACGGCGCCGACGCGACGCTCGACGAGCTCACCGAGCTGCTCGTCACCGACCACGACCAGGCGTGAGCGCACGATGACACTCGTCGCACCATCCGAGGGAAGAGGAGCCCGCTCATGCGCATGACCGGAACCGGAATCGGACAGGCGGTGGCGGTGGGTCCCGTCGCCCGGATGCCCGAGCCGCTCGCGACGCCGGCAGACGTCCGGAGCACGATCGGCGTCGACGCCGAGAAGGCTCGGGCGGTCGAGTCCCTCGGGCGCGTCGCCCGGGCGCTCGAGGACCGCGGCGCCAAGGCAGGGGGCACCGCTCGCGACGTCCTCGAGGCGCAAGCGATGATGGCGGAGGACCCGACCCTCTCCGACTCGATCGACGAACTGCTCGGTCAGGGCAAGACCGCCGAGCGGGCCGTCTCCGAGGCCTTCGCGGCCTTCCGCGACCAACTCGCGGCGATGGGCGGCTACCTCGGAGAGCGGGCAGCGGACCTCGACGACGTCGCCCAGCGCGTGATCGCCGATCTCCTCGGGGTCCCGGCGCCCGGCGTGCCGGAGCTCGACGAGCCGTTCGTCCTGGTCGCCCGCGACCTCGCACCGGCGGACACGGCGCTCCTCGATCTCGACAAGGTGCTCGCTCTCGTCACGAGTGACGGCGGACCCACGTCGCACACGGCGATCCTCGCTCGCGAGAAGTCGATCGTCGCCGTGGTCGGTGTGCTCGACGCGCTGTCTCTGGCGGACGGCGAGACCGTCGTGGTCGACGCCGCCGCCGGATCGGTCGTCTCAGAGCCGAGCGACGACGAGATCGCCGCGGCGCGCGCCCGCATCGCCGACCGCGCCGCTCTCGTCGACGCACCCGCGACTCCCGGGGCCCTCGCAGACGGTACGGCCATCCCTCTCCTCGCGAACCTCGGATCCTCGAAGGCCGCTCAGGCCGCCGCGGATCAGGGCGCCGAGGGAGTCGGACTCTTCCGCACCGAGTTCCTCTTCCTCGACGCCGGCGGCAGTGCCCCGACGATCGACGAGCAGCGTGCCCACTACGTCGAGCTGCTCGAGGCGTTCCCCGGTAAGAAGGTCGTCGTGCGACTGCTCGACGCCGGCGCCGACAAGCCCCTCGAGTTCCTCAACGACGCCCACGAGGAGAACCCGGCACTCGGGTTGCGCGGTCTCCGCGCTCTCCGCGTGAGCGAGGACATCCTGCGCGAGCAGCTCACGGCGCTCGCCGAGGCCGACAAGGTCACGTCCGCCGACCTGTGGGTCATGGCGCCCATGGTCTCGACGGTCGAGGAGACCACCTACTTCGTCTCGCTCGCCAAGGAGCTCGGACTCAAGACGGTGGGCGTGATGGTCGAGGTCCCCTCGATCGCCCTGCTCGCCGACAGGGTCATGGCCGAGGCGGACTTCGCCTCGATCGGCACCAACGACCTGACGCAGTACACGCTCGCCGCCGACCGACTGCTCGGGTCGGTCGCGTCGTTCCAGGATCCCTGGCACCCCGCCGTCCTCCGCCTCGTCGGAGAGGTCGGGGCCGCCGGCGCCCGCGCCGGCAAGCCCGTCGGGATCTGCGGCGAGGCCGCGGCGGATCCGCTCCTCGCCGTCGTCCTCGTCGGCCTCGGAGCCACCACCCTGTCGATGTCACCGTCCGCTCTCGCGGACGTGCGCGCATCACTGTCCCGCTACACCCTCGACGAGGCTCGCCGCTTCGCCGAAACCGCCCTGGCCGCCTCGGGCGCGGCCGAAGCCCGGGCCGCGGTCACCGCCGCGGTCGAGTCCCCCAAGGAGACCCACTCATGACAACGACGTCCACCACGTCGAAGCCGGCCGGCGCTCGCGTCGCCGTCCAGCGCTTCGGCACGTTCCTCTCCGGCATGGTGATGCCGAACATCGCGGCATTCATCGCCTGGGGCATCATCACCGCCTTCTTCATCCAGACAGGGTGGACCCCCGTGCCGCAGCTCGGTGGATTCCCCGACGCCAACGGGACCGAGTACCCGGGCATCGTCGGTCCGATGCTCACATACCTCCTCCCGCTCCTCATCGCCTACACCGGCGGCAAGATGGTCTACGACACTCGCGGTGGCGTCGTCGGCGCGATCATGACGATGGGTGTCATCGCCGGCGCCGACACGACCATGATCCTCGGCGCGATGATCTGCGGCCCCCTCGGCGGGTGGCTCATCAAGCAGGTCGACAAGATCTGGGACGGCAAGATCCGCCCCGGCTTCGAGATGCTCGTCAACAACTTCTCCGCCGGAATTCTCGGTTTCGCGCTCGCGATGCTCGGCTTCTTCGGACTTGCTCCGGTTCTCTCGTTCGTCAGCCAGGTTCTCGGCAACGCCGTGCAGTGGCTCCTCGGCGCGGGTCTGCTGCCTCTCGCGAGCATCTTCATCGAGCCCGCCAAGGTCCTGTTCCTGAACAACGCCATCAACCACGGCGTGCTGACGCCTCTCGCGGCGGACCAGGTCGCGGAGAGCGGCAAGTCGATCCTCTTCCTCCTCGAGGCGAACCCCGGTCCGGGTCTCGGTCTGCTCCTTGCGTTCACCTTCTTCGGCATCGGCGCTGCCCGTGCCACCGCCCCGGGCGCGATCGTGATCCAATTCCTCGGTGGTATCCACGAGATCTACTTCCCTTACGTCCTCAGCAAGCCCATCCTGCTGCTCGCCGTCATCGCCGGAGGTGCCACGGGGGTCGCGACGAACGTCGCCTTCGGCTCCGGACTCGTGGGCGTGGCGTCGCCCGGATCGATCTTCGCGGTCCTGGCCGCCACGGAGCGCAACAGCTTCATCGGCGTGATCCTGTCGGTCATCCTGTCGGCTGCGGTGTCGTTCCTCATCGCGTCGGTCATCCTGCGTGCGTCGCGGAAGCGCGATCTCGCGTCGGGCGAGGGCGGCGACCTGTCCGCCGCCGTCGCGAAGACTCAGGCGAACAAGGGCAAGGAGTCGAGTGTTCTCGGAGGACTGGCTGCCAACCCGGTCGCCGCGACGGCTCCCGCCGCGGGTGCAACGGTGGCGACCGCCACGGCCGTGCACAACATCGTCTTCGCGTGCGACGCGGGCATGGGATCGAGCGCCATGGGCGCATCGGTCCTCCGCAACAAGCTCAAGAAGGCAGGCGTCGAGGGCGTCACGGTGACCAACCAGGCCATCGCGAACCTCACCGGTGACGCCGACCTCGTGATCACACACAAGGACCTCACGGACCGCGCGCGCCAGAAGTCGCCGAACTCGCAGCACGTCTCGGTCGACAACTTCATGAACTCGCCGAAGTACGACGAGGTCGTCGACCAGGTCCAGCACCAGGGAGGTTCCGCACAGTGAGCGACGACATCCTGACCCGTGCCAACGTGGTGGCGGAGGGCTCCGCCACCACGAAAGACGACGCCATCCGTGAGGCAGGCGCACTGCTCGTCTCCTCCGGTGCCGTCGACCCGAGCTATGTCGACGCGATGCTCGAGCGGGAGAAGAGCGTGTCCACCTACATGGGCAACCTGCTCGCCATCCCGCACGGCACGAACGAGTCGAAGGACGCCATCAAGACGTCGGCGCTCTCGTTCGTCCGCTACCCCGCACCGATCGACTGGGACGGGGAGGAGGTGCGCTTCGTGGTCGGCATCGCCGGCGTCGGGGACGAACACCTCGGCATCCTGTCGAAGATCGCGATCATCTTCTCCGACGAGGACGAGGTCGCGAAGCTCGTGAACGCGACGGACGCTGACACGCTGTACGCGCTCCTCGAGGAGGTCAACGCAGAATGAAGGCCGTTCACTTCGGCGCCGGCAACATCGGACGCGGTTTCATCGGGCTCCTCCTCCACGAGGCCGGCTACGAGGTCGTCTTCGCCGATGTGAACGCTGACCTCATCGATGCGATCACGGCCGCCGACTCCTACGACGTCCACGAAGTGGGAGCCGGCGGCCGCACCAAGACCGTGACGGGATTCCGTGCGGTCAACAGCGCGGCCGACGAGGCCGCGCTGATCGAGGAGATCGCGACGGCGGATGTCGTCACGACCGCGGTGGGACCGAACGTCCTGCGCTTCGTCGCGCCCGTCATCGCGAAGGGACTGCTCGCTCGCTCGAGCGGTTCCCCCCGCCTCGCGGTCATGGCGTGCGAGAACGCGATCTCGGCGACCGACACCCTCGCCGCCGAGATCCGATCGTCGGCCGGCGACTCGGCCGTGACGGTGGACGAGCGGGCGGTCTTCGCCAACACGGCCGTCGACCGCATCGTCCCGGGGCAGGATCCGGCAGCGGGGATCGACGTCACCGTCGAGACCTTCTGCGAGTGGGTCATCGAGTCGACGCCGTTCGGGGGAGCCACTCCGGTCATCCCCGGTGCGACGTTCGTCGATGCGCTCGGCCCGTACATCGAGCGCAAGCTCTTCACGGTGAACACGGGTCACGCGACGGCTGCCTATGCGGGCTTCGCCGCGGGTCATCAGCGGATCGCCGAGGCGTTCGCCGACCCCGAGGTGCGCGATCTCGTCGAGCGGGTCCTCCGCGAGACGTCGGCGCTCCTCGTGGCCAAGCACGAGCTCGACCCGGCGGAGCAGGACGCCTATCGCGAGAAGATCCTCGCGCGGTTCGCGAACGACGCCCTCCCCGACACCGTCGTGCGAGTCGGGCGCCAGCCGCTGCGGAAGCTCTCGCGGGACGAGCGCTTCATTGGGCCGGCCTCCCAGCTCGCCGAGCGGGGGATGCTCACCGACGACCTCGTCGAGGCCATCGGCGTCGCCCTCCGCTTCGACGCGCCGGAGGACCCCGAGAGCGTCGAGCTCCAGCAGCTGCTCGCCGACCTCGCTCCGGCGGCGTTCGTCGAACGCGTGACCGGGTTGCCGCCCGAGCACCCGCTCACGCCGCACCTCGTGGAGGTCGTGGCGTCGCGCTGAGCGCGACACGAGCCTTCGCCCCGTGGACACGGCCCGGTTCCCTCGACAACGAGGGGGCCGGGCCGTCAGCATCCATTTCGGGGAGCCGGGTCGTCGTGGACCCGGCCACCGAGTGGCGGAACGGCGCGGAATAGCATAAGATATCCCTTTGGTGCCTTGTGCCATCGTTCGGCGCGTCAGGCGACGACGGGCCAGGCGCCGACCATCACCCGCACGACCAGTGCGGACCTACCCCCAGCGACAGTAACGACAGTGAGGCTATGGCCAAGAAAGACGGTGTCATCGAGATCGAAGGCTCGGTGGTCGAAGCGCTGCCCAACGCGATGTTCCGCGTCGAGCTGACGAACGGCCACAAGGTCCTCGCCCACATCTCGGGGAAGATGCGGCAGCACTACATCCGCATCCTTCCGGAGGACCGCGTGATCGTGGAGCTCACGCCCTACGACCTCACCCGTGGTCGAATCGTCTATCGCTACAAGTAAGTCCGCGCTGTAAGTAACGGCCGGGACTTCTCCCGGTACGAGGACAGCGAGAACGAGGAAACACGATGAAGGTCAACCCCAGCGTCAAGCGCATCTGCGACAAGTGCAAGGTCATCCGTCGCAACGGACGCGTCATGGTCATCTGCGAGAACCCGCGTCACAAGCAGCGCCAGGGCTGAGCCCCGGTGCTGCGCGGCCGTCGGCTCCGCACGGACCACGCACACTCACAACTGAACACCTGAAACAGCGGTTCCAGATCCCGCTCCGCGGCCAGCAGGCCGGGGAGCGGGGGACACCCAGGGTCGGAGGCCCTGGCACCGGAATCGCCCCACACCTCCACAACACTCCTAGGAGAGCCACAATGGCACGTCTCGCCGGCGTAGACATTCCCCGCGACAAGCGCGTGGAAGTCGCACTGACGTACATCTACGGAGTCGGACGCACGAGGGCACTCAAGACCCTCGCCGACACCGGAATCAGCGGAGACATCCGCGTGAAGGACCTCACCGACGACCAGTTGGTCGCCCTCCGCGATTACATCGAGGGCAACTACAAGGTCGAGGGTGACCTGCGCCGCGAGGTGCAGGCCGACATCCGCCGCAAGGTCGAGATCGGTTCGTACCAGGGCATCCGCCACCGCCGTGGCCTCCCCGTGCACGGTCAGCGCACCAAGACGAACGCTCGTACCCGTAAGGGCCCGAAGCGCACCGTCGCCGGCAAGAAGAAGGCGCGCTAACCAGCGCCCGCCACCAGGATTCCAGGGAGTAGACATGGCAACACCGAAGACGGCAGCTCGTAAGCCGCGCAAGAAGGAAAAGAAGAACATCGCCGTGGGCCAGGCCCACATCAAGTCGACGTTCAACAACACGATCGTCTCGATCACCGACCCGTCCGGCGCGGTCATCGCCTGGGCCTCGGGTGGAGACGTCGGATTCAAGGGTTCGCGCAAGTCGACCCCGTTCGCCGCCGGCCTCGCGGCCGAGTCGGCCGCCCGCAAGGCGCAGGAGAACGGCATGAAGAAGGTCGACGTCTTCGTCAAGGGACCGGGATCGGGTCGCGAGACCGCGATCCGTTCGCTGCAGTCGGCCGGCCTCGAGGTCGGTTCGATCAACGACGTCACGCCTCAGGCGCACAACGGGTGCCGCCCGCCCAAGCGCCGCCGCGTCTGATTCCACCCCGTCGCGGGCCCGCCGATCGCTCGGCGGGCCCGCTGCACGGCCGAAGACAACTCAATACCTCACCAACGCAAGCGTCATATAGCGGACGCTTGGCCGAAAGGAATCAACAGTGCTCATCGCACAGCGCCCTACGCTCTCCGAGGAGAACATCTCCGAGTTCCGTAGCCGGTTCATCATCGAGCCGCTCGAGCCCGGCTTCGGATACACGCTCGGCAACTCCCTCCGCCGGACCCTGCTCTCGTCGATTCCCGGCGCAGCGGTCACGAGCATCCGGATCGACGGCGTCCTCCACGAGTTCAGCACGATCCCCGGTGTGAAGGAAGACGTCACCGAGATCATCCTGAACATCAAGGGACTCGTCGTCTCGAGCGAGCACGACGAGCCCATCACGGCCTACCTGCGGAAGACGGGTGACGGAGCCGTGACGGCCGCCGACATCTCGGCACCCGCCGGTGTTGAGATCCACAACCCGGATCTCGTCATCGCGACGCTCAACGACAAGGCGAAGTTCGAGCTCGAGCTCACGATCGAGCGCGGCCGCGGTTACGTCTCGGCGACGCAGAACCGCAACGAGTTCTCCGAGGCCGGTCAGATCCCGATCGACTCGATCTACTCGCCCGTGCTCAAGGTCACCTACCGTGTCGAGGCGACGCGTGCCGGTGAGCGAACCGACTTCGACCGTCTGGTCGTCGACGTCGAGACGAAGCAGGCCATCACGCCGCGCGACGCCATCGCTTCGGCCGGCAAGACGCTCGTGGAGCTGTTCGGTCTCGCCCGCGAGCTCAACACCGCTGCCGAGGGCATCGAGATCGGCCCCGCGCCGGTCGACGCCGTGCTCTCGAGCGAGCTCTCGATCCCGATCGAAGACCTCGACCTCTCGGTCCGCTCGTACAACTGCCTCAAGCGCGAGGGCATCAACACGGTGTCCGAGCTCGTGGCGCTGTCTGAGAACCAGCTCATGAACATCCGCAACTTCGGTCAGAAGTCGGTGGACGAGGTGCGCGACAAGCTCACCGAGATGGGCCTCTCCCTCAAGGACTCGGTCCCTGGTTTCGATGGAGCCCACTTCTACTCGGGCTTCGAAGAAGAGACCAACTAGGTCCCGCCGGCTTTCCCACTGACACAGGAGTAATACACCAATGCCTACGCCAACCAAGGGTCCCCGTCTCGGAGGCGGTCCCGCCCACGAGCGCCTCATGCTCGCGAACCTCGCGGCTGCTCTGTTCACGCACAAGCGCATCACCACGACGGAGACGAAGGCCAAGCGCCTGCGTCCGGTCGCCGAGCGTCTCATCACCTTCGCGAAGCGCGGGGACCTGCACGCTCGTCGTCGTGTCCTCGGCACCATCGGTGACAAGTCGGTCGTGCACGAGCTGTTCACGCAGATCGCGCCGCTCGTCGCCGAGCGTGAGGGCGGCTACACCCGCATCACGAAGGTCGGCTTCCGTAAGGGCGACAACGCCCCCATGGCCGTCATCGAGCTCGTCCTGGAGCCCGTGACGCCCAAGGTCAAGCGGTCGAAGACGACGGCGGCGCCCGCCGCCGCGACAACCGAGCCGGAGCCCGCCGAGGTCGAGGAGACCGAGACGGTCGAAGAGCCCGTGGTCTCCGAGGAGACCACGACGCCCGAGGCGACCGAGGCCGAGGAGTCGGCGGAGGCCGCGTCGGAGTCTGACTCGAAGTAGTCGAGCCGCACAAGAAGGTCCCCCGGAGCGATGCTCCGGGGGACCTTTTTCATGTGTCGCGGTATATGCGGGGACGAGGGTAGGCGTCAGCGGATGAGCGGGAGGGCAGGCCCGTTCGGATAGCGCCGTGCGTGACATCCGGTGACCGAGAACGAACACCCCTTAGAACGACAGCGGAGCCGTCGGTCGGCTCCGGCGTCGTGCGTGTCGTCTCCGCCGGGCGAAGTTCCTCTTCAGCCGTGCACGGGGGCCAGGACGGTGGTCGCAGTGCGGACCGGACGGACGACACTCCGGCGATGGGCGCGGAGGAACTCGGGCGACGCGAGAGCGACGGCACGGTCCTCGACGCTGATGCTCGCCCAGGCGCCGTCGTCGACGAGGCGGGCGATACGCTCGGGTACTGTCGGCGGCGCTGAACTGGCGGTGGCGAGAACGGCGAGGTGCACCGAGTGGGCGCGCCCGTCGGTGAGGACCCGGCGGAGACCGTCCGTGACGGGAGTCGGCCGGACGGCGACGAGTTCGTCGGCGCGTACGACGACGCGCGGTGGTGCGACCTCGTCGGGCACGCGGATGAGTCGGCTCATGACGGACGACTCGGGGTCGGTCCCGGACGTCCACGCCGTCAGCAGTGGAGCGGCGAGGAGCGACACGATCATCGCGGCGAGCCACGGGGCCGAGCCGGGGATGAGGACCGCTGTGACGAGCAGCGCGAGGCCGAGTACGGCGTGCGGGGTGTGGACGCGTAGCAGGTCGAGCGCCGTCGGACGCTCGCCGTCGCGACGCTGGGTTCCCCACGACACCTTCGCGCCGCTCAGGATGCCGACGAGAGCGAGCGTCTGCATGACCATCGTGATGGGCGCCATGAGTGCGGAGACGACGATCTCGAAGATGCCGCTGAGGATCACGAGTCCGGCGCCGCCGAGGGCGCGTCGGGCGTCGCGATCGCGGAGGACCGCGACGAGGCCGAGGAACCGCGGGGCGAAGACGAGAACCGTGGACGAGACGAACACGACGACGGCCGCGAGCGGATCGACGGTCGGGCCTTCGGAGGCTGCGGAGTCGAGCAAGGCCGACGTCACGCCGGCCAGGATGAACAGGAGCCACACCGGCGACATGAGATAGGACGACGCGCCCATGAAGAGGTGGAGCCTGCTCATGGGGTGCAGCCCGGCGGTGCCGAGGAGTCGGAGGTGCTGCAGGTTGCCTGCCGCCCACCGCCGGTCTCGCTGAGCGTAGTCGAGGAGGGTCGGTGGCAGGCGCTCGAAGCTCCCCACGAGCTCCGGAAGCATCCAGACCTCGTAGCCGGCTCGTCGCATGAGAGCGGCCTCGACGAAGTCGTGACTGAGGATCTCGCCCGAGAACGGGCCGGTGCCGCTCAGGACGGGCAGTCCGCAGTAGCGCGCGAACGCCTTCGTCCGGATGATCGCGTTGTGGCCCCAGTAGTTGGAGTCGCCGCCCTGCCAGCCCGACATGCCCGCCGTGACGACGGTGCCATAGGCGAAGCCGGCGAACTGCTGGAGGCGGGCGAAGCGCGATCGACCGCCGATCGACGTCGGCGGGGCCTGCAGGATGCCCACGCCGGGGTTCAGCTCCATGATGCGCGTCATCGTGATGATCGTGTCGGCCTCCATGAGGCTGTCGGCGTCGAGCACGATGAAGTACTCGTAGCTCGCGCCCCACCGGCGGCAGAACTCCGCGAGGTTGCCGGCCTTCTTGCCGCTGTTGTCGGTGCGGCGTCGGTAGTAGACCCGGCAGATCGACGCGAGGTGCCCGCGCAGCTCGGTCCAGGCGACCTCTTCGGCGACTTGGATGTCGGGGTCGACGGTGTCGCTCAAGATGAAGAAGTCGATGAGCTCGGGGTGACGACTGCGACCGATCGACTCGCCGATGGCGCGGATGTTGGCGAAGACGGCGTGAGGGTCCTCGTTCCTCATCGGCACCACGAGGGCGACCCGGCTCGTGATCGCCTGGGTGTCGGCCGACCCGTTCGGGCCGCGCAAGCCCGAGACCGCTCGCCGCGTCACGAGACGGCGGAAGCCCACAAGGGCCGTCCAGAACGCGAAGGCGATCCAGGCGAAGCAGACGGCGAAGAGGGCGATCTGGACGATTTCCGCGGGGTTGAGGCCGCCCGTGTCGAGCGCCCACCAGGCGCCGAGGGTTCCGACCGCCGTCGTCACGGAGGTCGACCAGAAGACGAAGCTGCGGGCGGCACCGGCGTGGCTCGCGTCGTGGTCGAACGTGATCGCCGTCGCGTGACGCCCGCTCACCGCGATGACATCCAGCTCACTCGGTGGACGCTCGGCTCCGTGCGGCGGCGACGACCCCAGCGGGGACCGGCGAGGTCCTGCGCGGGCATCGGCAACGGGCTCTCGAGCGGTACGACGGTCGTCGAGGCCGCGGAGAGCGCCGCACGGTGCGCCGGCGGAAGCGCGCTCGGGTCCGCGAAGAGCGTGTCGGAGTGCCACATGGCCGCGCCGCTCAGGACGAAGGATGCCGTGGCATCCTCGGGGGTGAGCGACCGCTCGTCGCCCACGTGCACGCGACCCACGGCGGACATCCACTCGGCGAGGTGCTCCGCCGCGTCGTCGACCGTCATGGCGCCGCGTTCGCGGCGGAAGTGGAAGATGACCTCGTCGACGCGCTCGGCCGGATAGCCGAGGTCGCGGACGAAGGTCTCGAGGTGGAGCCGGGACGGCTCGGACGTGTAGGCGTGTGACGTGTCCCCGGCGCCGAAGGCGCGCGCGTCTGCCGTGTGTCGGATCATGTGGTTCCCCCTGGTACCTGACGATGTGCGAACGTTCCGCGCGCCGTCGAGCGGTGCCGGACACGGCCGGCCGGGAAAAGCGTAGTGATGCTCACGTTTACGTGGAGCGGTGTGTGGATAACTCCTCCGTGGACGACGGGCGGCATCGATCGGAGTGTTCTAGGCTCGAGGCATGCCCCCCGCCGGACCCCTGTCGGAGCGCGTCGTAGCGCCGACCGCGCTGCCCGTTCCCGACCACGAAGACGTGCACGAGTGGCGCCCGGCCACTGCCGCCGACATCGATGCCATCCATGCGACGCAGCGGCTCATGGATGCGGTCGACCATCCCACCTGGACGACGCCCCGCGAGGACATCGCAGAGGACTTCGAGAGCTCGCACATCGACCCGGAGTGCGACAGCCTGATCGCTCTCGACGCCGATGGCACGGTGATCGCGTGGGGCGTCACGGCTCTCGGTCCCGGCCAGGAGACGCGCGTGCAGTCGTACGCATTCGGCGGAGTCCATCCGGAGTGGCGGGGGAGGGGCATCGGTCGGGTGCTGTTCGACTGGCAGTACGCCCGGTCGGCGCAGCAGCTCGCTTCCTCCCACTCGAGCCTCCCGGGCTGGACCGTCGCGTACCAGGAGGAGGGCAACGACGCCGCAGCACGTCTCATGACCCGGTCAGGACTGCGCCTCGAGCGGTACTTCACGTCCATGGAGCGCGTCGTCGCGGAACCGATCCCGGAGTTCCCGTCGAGCGACGGCATCGAGATCGTGCCCTTCACGCGGGAGCTCTCCGAGGCGACGAGGCTCGCGCGAAACGATGCCTTCCGTGATCACTGGGGCAGCCAGCCCACCGTCCCCGAGCGATGGGAGCAGTTCGTCGGTGGAGAGTCGTTCCGCGAGGACCTGTCGTGGGTCGCTGTCGAAGACGATCACGCCGGCGGTCGGCGAGTCGTCGCCTTCGCCCTCTCGACGGTCAACGAGGAGGACTGGGCCGCCCAAGGGTTCTCGAGCGGCTACGTCGCCCTCATCGGAGTCGTGCGCGATCGCCGTCGCCGTCGCCTTGCTCCCGCCTGCATAGCGGCGCTCCTCTCGTCGTACGGGCGCGCCGGCCTCGAGCGCGCCGTGCTCGACGTCGACACGGCGAGCCCGACGGGAGCGAACTCGCTCTACGCCGGGATGGGCTTCGTCCCCACGACGCGATCGCTCGCGTTCGTCGCCGAATGGTGAGGCCGACGGCGTGACCTCGGGGACATCGGAGACCTCCTCGGCATCGGAATCCGCGTCGACGCGGTACCGCCTCGACGTCTCGTACGACGGTTCGGCCTTCTCGGGGTGGTCGAGGCAACCGGGCCTCCGCACCGTGCAAGGGGTACTCGAGGAGGCCATTGACCAGTCGTTCGGCGGGTTCGGCACGGCGTCGAACCTCGTCGTCGCGGGTCGCACCGACGCAGGCGTCCACGCCGTCGGGCAGGTCGTGCATCTCGACCTTGACGCGGACCGGTCCCATCGTCTCACCCGCAACCGGGGAGGATCGACCGATCCGGGATCGGCGCTCGGGCGACGCATCAACGGGATCCTCGGCCCGTACTCCGACGTCGTCGTTTCACGAGCGACGGTCGCTCCCGAGGGCTTCGATGCGCGGTTCGGCGCCCTCTGGCGGCGTTACGAGTACCGCGTGGCCGACTACGTGACGGGCCGGAACCCGCTCGAGCGGGCCTTCACCGCCTGGGTCCCCGCGGTGCTCGACCTCGAAGCGATGAGGGAGGCGGCCGCGGCGCTCCTCGGTCTTCATGACTTCGGCGCCTACTGCAAGCCCCGGGAGGGGGCGACCACGATCCGCACGCTCCTCGACTTCGACTGGCATCGCGACGGCGACGGCGTCCTGAAGGCCGGCGTGCGCGCCGACGCGTTCTGCCACAGCATGGTGCGCTCCATCGTCGGCGCGTGCGTCGCCGTCGGGGGAGGTCGGATGACGGTCGCCGAGGTCGTGCGGCTCCGCGACGACGCGGAGCGGATCGGCCGCTTCGGCGTCATGCCGGCGCGCGGGCTCACTTTCGTCGAGGTCGCCTACCCGCCCGACGACCAGCTCGCGGCGCGGGCGGCGCTGACGCGGGCGCGCCGTACGCTCGAGCGTGAGCTTGCCGACGAGGACGGGATCGACTAACGTTGACCCTTGGTGTGCGCCCGTTCAGGCGCCCACTCGAAGTTGAGCCCTCCACCTGCGGCGTTCTCATCGAGAACTCCCAACGGAGCGGGATTCACGATCGACCAACTCCGATAAGAAAGCAGCACTACTGTGACGCGCACATTCACCCCCAAGCCCGCGGAGATCCAGCGCGACTGGGTCGTCATCGACGCGGAGGACATCGTCCTCGGCCGTCTCGCGAGCCACGCCGCCACGCTCCTGCGCGGCAAGCACAAGCCGATCTTCGCCCCCCACGTCGACACGGGTGACTTCGTCATCATCGTGAACGCCGACAAGGTCGCCCTCACGGGCTCGAAGGCTCTGCAGAAGAAGGCGTACCGCCACTCCGGCTACCCGGGCGGTCTCTCCTCGGTCACCTACGCCGAGCTCCTCGAGAAGAACCCGGTCCGCGCCGTCGAGAAGGCGATCCGCGGCATGCTCCCGAAGAACTCCATCGGTCGCGCCCAGCTCCGCAAGCTCAAGGTGTACACCGGCAGCGAGCACCCCCACGCTGCACAGCAGCCCAAGACGTACACCCTCGGCCAGGTCGCGCAGTAAGCGCCGCCGAAAACGACAAAGGATTCCACACCGTGGCTCAGATCATCGATTCCCTCGACCAGACCCCCGACAGCTTCTCGACCGAGACGCCCGCGACCGAGAACACCGCGACCCCCCGCCCCGTTCTCAACGTCCCCGGCGCAGCGGTCGGTCGTCGCAAGCAGGCCATCGCCCGCGTGCGCATCATCCCCGGCTCGGGCACTGCGACCGTCAACGGCCGTGAGCTCGCCGAGTACTTCCCGAACAAGCTGCACCAGCAGCTGATCAACGACCCGTTCAAGGTGCTCGACCTCCTCGGCAGCTACGACGTCATCGCGCGCATCTCCGGTGGTGGGCCCTCCGGCCAGGCCGGCGCCCTCCGTCTCGCGATCGCCCGTGCGCTCAACGAGATCGACCGTGAGAACAACCGTCCGACGCTCAAGGCGGCCGGCTTCCTGACGCGTGACGCTCGCGTCATCGAGCGCAAGAAGGCGGGTCTCAAGAAGGCCCGTAAGGCCTCGCAGTTCTCGAAGCGCTAAAGCGCGAGAGCGAACCACCACTCGTGGCACGCCTGTTCGGTACGGACGGCGTCCGCGGCCTCGCGAACAAGGACCTCACCGCCGATCTGGCACTGGGTCTCGCTCAGGCCACGGCCGTCGTCCTCGGCAAGGGTCGCAGTGCTGAAGCCCGACGGGCCGCCGGTAGGCGGCCCGTCGCGGTTCTCGCCCGCGACCCGCGCATCTCCGGTGAGTTCCTGTCGGCCGCCGTCGCGGCGGGACTCGCGAGCTCCGGGGTCGACGTGCTCGACGCCGGCGTGCTGCCGACGCCGGCCGCGGCGTTCCTCATCCAGGACATCGGTGCCGACTTCGGCGTCATGATCTCGGCCTCGCACAACCCCGCCCCCGACAACGGCATCAAGATCTTCGCGCGCGGCGGCACCAAGCTGCCCGACGTCGTCGAGGAACGGATCGAGTCCTACCTCGAGCGTGACATCCTCATGCCCACCGGGGGAGACGTCGGTCGGATCCGGCGCTTCGCCGACGCCGAGGACCGCTACGTCGTCCATCTTCTCGGCAGCCTCGAGAAGCAGCGACTCGACGGCATCCACGTCGTGCTCGATTGCGCGAACGGCGCCGCGTCTGGCGTCTCGCCCGAGACTTTCCGCGACGCGGGCGCGCAGGTCACCGTCATCGGCAACGAGCCCGACGGCATGAACATCAACGACGGTGTCGGCTCGACGCACCTCGATCTCCTCGCACGCACGGTCGTCGAGCTCGGCGCGGACGTCGGCATCGCCCACGACGGCGACGCCGACCGGTGCCTCGCCGTCGACGCGACGGGTCGGGTCATCGACGGCGACCAGATCATGGCGATCCTCGCGGTCTCGATGAAGCGTCGGGGAGTGCTCGCCTCCGACACACTCGTCGCCACCGTGATGAGCAATCTCGGGCTCAAGATCGCGATGGCCGAGAACGGCATCTCGATGGTCGAGACGCGTGTGGGCGACCGCTACGTCCTCGGCGCGATGAGCGACGGCGGCTTCTCGCTCGGTGGGGAACAGTCGGGTCACGTCGTCATGAGCCGTTACGCGACCACCGGTGACGGTATCCTCACAGGTCTGCACGTCCTCGCCGAGATGGCGCGTACGGGGCGCTCGCTCGCGGATCTCGCCTCGGTCATGACGGTCTACCCGCAGATCCTCGTCAACGTGAGCGGAGTCGACCGCTCGGCCCTCGACTCCGACGAGGTGCTCGCCGACGCCGTCCGCCGCATCGAGTCCGAACTCGGGGGTACCGGCCGGGTCCTCCTCCGCCCGAGCGGGACGGAGCCCCTCGTCCGCGTCATGGTCGAAGCCGCGGATCAGGAGACGGCCGACCGGCACGCGCACGCTCTCGCGGACATCGTGCGGTCGCGACTCGCCATCTGAGCGCTGCTCGACCGCGCGGGCGATGATCGCGCGTGGCCGGGGGGTGACAGCGGCGGACGCCGTCCGGGTATATTCCTCTAGAGTGCGCCGTCGTATCGTCGGACTCGGTCGAGGCGGATGAGGGAGTCACGTGGAACGTCGTCGTTTGAGAGCAACCATCGCGGCGGCGGCTGCGGCCGTCCTCGTCGGAGCCTTCGTTCCTCTCGAGGGGGTCGGGACGGCGAGCGCCGAGCCTCTCTCGGCCGCTGCAGTCGCACACGTCGCGCCAGACGAGACCGCTGCCCCTCCGTCGGCTGCTCCGGGCGAGTCTCCGTCTCCGGACGACTCTCCCGCCCCGGACGTCACGCCGATCCCCGACGAGACGCCCGTCCCGGACGAGACGCCTGCCCCGGACCAGACGCCCGTCCCGGACGAGACGCCTGTCCCGGACGAGACGCCTGTCCCGGACGAGACGCCTGTGCCCGACGACGGGGCGCCGTCGCCCGACGGTAATTCACCTCAGCCGCGTGCGACAGCCGAATTCCAGACGGTCGTGCCTCAGATAGCGGGAAACCCGCGCGAGGGCGCCACGCTCAAGGCGAACGCGGGCTACTGGACCCCGTCACCGACGACCTTCAGCTACCACTGGGCTCTCGACGGCAAGAAGATCCCCGGGGCGACGTCGCGTACGTTCACGCTGACGCCAGCGCACGTCGGACACAAGATCAGCGTCTTGTTCACCGGATCGCGACCGGGATACACGACGCGTGCCGTCGTGTCGGCGCAGACCGTTCCCGTGTGGCCGGGGGTCGCGGATGAGAAGGCCCTCCTCGACAAGTTGAAGGTCCGCCTCGACGAGTACGGCTGGAAATACGGGGTGACGATTCGCGAGATCGGCGGTGCGCAGCGCTCGGTGACGGCCTACGGCAACTCGAAGAAGGAACCGGCGAGTGTCAGCAAGCTCTACATCGCCTACGCCGTGCTCGACAACTCGGACAACGGCATCACCTCGCTCGGCCGGAAGCTCTCGTCCGGATACACGGTGCGGGAGTGTTTGCGAGCGATGATCGAGGTCTCGGACAACTACTGCGCACGTGACCTCCTGGCGCTGCTCGGCCGTTCGAAGCTCAACACCAAGCTCGCCCGCGAGGGCTACGGCGCGACGCAGTTCTTCTCGGGGACGAATTCGTCAGGCTGGACGAAGACCACGACTGCGAACGACCTGGCGCTCCTGCTGCAGCGCCTCCAGACCGGATCCCTCCTGTCGCCCGGGAGCACGAAGTACCTGATCGATCTCATGAAGACGCAGATCTGGAAGACGCGGATCGGCTCCGGCGTCCCCGAGGGGATCAGCACGGCGTCGAAGGTAGGGGAACTCTGGCTCAGCTCCGGCATGGTCCAAGCCGATGCAGGAATCGTCTACGGGGCGAAGAGCACCTTCGTGATCTCGGTGCTGGGTTCCGGCGGGGCATCGAAGGAGGCGATCGCCGCGATCACCAAGACGGCCTATCTCCATCTGAACCAACTGCCGTCCTCCACGAAGACGAAGGTCTATCCGAAGGCTCAGATGAAGACGACGAGATCGACGGTCGTTCGAAGCACCCCCGGGGGCGGCGCTGTGGCGACGATACCGGGCGGAACCAAGGTCGAGATCGTGCACAGTCAACGCGGGCAGTATTGGGGGATGGCCGCAGGCAAGCGCGGTTGGTTCACCTTCGTCGACCTCCGCAGCCGCTTCGCCGGCTGACATCCGATCGGCCCCCGAGGCGGCCCGCGTCAGATCTTGCGCAGGAGGACCTTCCGTACCGTGTGGTCGGAGTCCTTCACGAGCACGAGCTTCGCGCGGGCCCGGGTGGGACGGATGTTCTCGACGAGGTTCGGTTCGTTGACGGTCGACCAGAAGTAGCGGGCGCGCTCACGCGCCTCTTCGTCGTCGAGGTCGGAGAAGACCTGGAAATACGAGTTCGGGTTCGTGAAGGCGCCGCGCTTGAGCGCCATGAAGCGCTCCTCGAACCACGTCGCGATATCGGTGGTGCGCGCGTCGACGTAGATGCTGAAGTCGAAGAGGTCGGCGACGCTCATCTGACCACGTACGGGGGGTTGGAGGACGTTGAGTCCTTCGACGATGAGCACGTCCGGTCGGCGGACGACGACGCTCGCCGTCGGCATGATGTCGTAGACGAGGTGCGAGTAGAACGGCGCGCGCACCTCGGGGGCGCCGCTCTTGACCTCGGTCACGAAGCGCAGGAGCGCCCGCCGGTCGTACGACTCCGGAAACCCCTTACGGCTCATGATGCCGCGGCGTTCGAGTTCGGCGTTCGGGTACAGGAAGCCGTCGGTCGTGACGAGCTCGACGTGCGGGGTGTCCGGCCACCGCGACATGAGCTCGCGCAGGAGACGTGACACGGTGGACTTGCCGACGGCGACCGAGCCGGCGACCCCGATCACGAACGGGGTGCGGACGTTGTCCTCGCCGAGGAACGCAGTCCGCTCGTCGTGGAGGCGTTTCGCCGATCGCGCGTAGAGGCTGAGGAGCCGACTGAGGGGGAGGTAGACCTCGGCGACCTCGCGCATGTCGAGCCGGTCCCCGATGCCCCGCAACTGCACGATCTCGGCGTCCGTGAGCGGGGAGACGGCACCCGGTGCCAGTCGAGCCCAGTCGGCGCGGTCGATCTCGTCGAAGGGTGTCGTCTGGGGGTGGGTGGTGGCGCTCGCGTCGGGCATGCAACCGAATCTACTGCGGGTAGGGTGGAGAGCATGTGTGGAATCGTGGGATACGTCGGTCCGCTCGACAGCATCGATGTCCTCATGGGCGGTCTCGGGCGTCTCGAATATCGGGGGTACGACTCCGCCGGCGTCGCGGTCATCGATGGCGACGGGACGATGCACACGCGCAAGCGCGCCGGCAAGCTCGCCGTCCTGAGCGGAGACCTCGCGGCCGGCAACCTGCCCGAGAGCCACACCGGCATCGGCCACACCCGCTGGGCGACGCACGGGGGACCCACCGACGCGAACGCCCACCCGCACCTCGGCGACGACGGCCGTCTGGCCCTCATCCACAACGGCATCATCGAGAACTTCGCGGCCATCAAAGCGGAGCTGCTCGAGCAGGGCGAGACCTTCCGCAGCGAGACCGACACCGAGGTGGCCGCCGTCCTCCTCGGCCGCGAGTACCGCGAGACGGGTGATCTCCGTGCCGCGTTCCGCCGCGTCGTGGGTCGGTTCGAGGGTGCCTTCACGCTCCTCGCCGTACACCAGGCCGAGCCCGGACTCGTCGTGGGCGCTCGTCGCAACTCGCCGCTCGTGATCGGTCTCGGCGACGGGGAGAACTTCCTCGGCTCCGACGTCGCGGCGTTCGTCGAGCACACCCGCCGCGCGCTTGCGATCGGCCAGGACCAGATGGTCGCCATCACGCCGTCGGACGTGGAGATCACGGACTTCGCCGGCAACCCCGTCGAAGCGGAGCCCTTCGAGGTGAGCTGGGACGCGTCCGCCGCGGAGAAGGGCGGCTGGTCGAGCTTCATGGCGAAGGAGATCAGCGAGGAGCCCGAAGCGGTCGCGAAGACCGTCCTCGGGCGCGTCGACGACCACGGCACCGTGACGATCCCGGAGCTCGACGGGCTCGACGAGCTCTTCCTCGACATCGATCGCATCGTCGTGATCGCCTGCGGAACGGCGTCGTACGCCGGCGCCGTCGGGAAGTATGCGATCGAGAAGTGGGCGAAGGTCCCTGTCGACGTCGAGCTGAGCCACGAGTTCCGGTACCGCGAACCCGTCATCACGCCCCGGACTCTCGTCATCTCCATCAGCCAGTCCGGCGAGACCATGGACACGCTCATGGCCGTGAAGTTCGCACGCGAGTCCGGTGCGCGCACCGTCTCGATCTGCAACACGCAAGGCGCGACGATCCCTCGCGAGTCCGACGCGGTCGTCTACACGCACGCGGGTCCCGAGGTCGCCGTCGCGTCCACCAAGGCGTTCGTCGCCCAGATCACCGCGCTCTACCTGTTGGCTCTGCACGTCGCCCGCGTCCGCGGTGCGCTCCCCACCGACGAGATCGCCGCGCAAGCGGCCGAGCTCCAGGCGATCCCCGACAAGATCGCGACGGTCCTCGAGAACAACGAGACCATCGAGCAGCTCGCCCACTGGATGGCCGACACGCGGGCGGTCCTCTTCCTCGGGCGCCACGTCGGCTTCCCGATCGCCATGGAGGGCGCCCTCAAGCTCAAGGAGCTCGCGTACATCCACGCTGAGGGCTTCGCCGCCGGCGAGCTCAAGCACGGACCGATCGCGCTCATCGAGCCCGGCCAGCCCGTCTTCGTCGTCGTCCCGAGCCCGCGCGGCGCTCAGACCATCCACTCGAAGGTCGTCTCGAACATCGAGGAGATCCGTGCGCGCGGAGCCCGCATCATCGCGATCGCGGAGGAGGGCGACGTCGCCGTACTGCCGTCCGCCGACGAGGTCATCCGCATCCCGCTCGCCGGACCGCTGTTCGAGCCGCTCCTGAGCGTCGTTCCGCTCCAGGTCTTCGCGATGGCCCTCGCGACGGCGAAGGGTCTCGACGTCGACCAGCCGCGCAACCTCGCCAAGTCCGTCACGGTCGAGTAGTCCTCGTGACGCAGGTGTCTCCGTGATCGTCGGCATCGGGGTGGACGTCGTCGACCTCGCTCGATTCGAACGGGCGGTGGGGCGCACGCCGCGTTTGCGCGATCGCCTGTTCGCTGAGAGCGAACGGCCGTTGCCGCTTCGTTCCCTCGCCGCGCGATTCGCGGCGAAGGAGGCCCTCATGAAGGCCCTCGGTTCCGCTGAAGGACTCGTGTGGAACGACATAGCGATCGTCTCGGGGGACGGCGGAGCGCCGACGTTCGCGCTCTCCGGCTCTACGGCGCGTGTCGTCGCGGAACGCGGCATCGACGTCCTGCACTTGTCCATGACGCACGATGCCGGAATCGCCATCGCCTACGTCGTGGCCGAGTCGAGGGAGCAGTCGTGAGCGCGCTCCGAGAGGCCGTCGTCGATCTCGACGCCATCTCCTCCAACGTGCGGGCGCTCCGCGAGCACGTCGGTGGGCGACGGGTGATCGGCGTCGTGAAGGCCGACGGATACGGTCATGGAGCTGTCGCCGCGGCTCGCGCGGCCGTGCGCGGCGGGGCCGAGATGCTCGGAACCGCCGACGTGACGGAAGCCCTCGAGTTGCGCGAAGCGGGCATCACGACGCCCATCCTCAGCTGGTTGCACGACCCTGAGGAGGATTTCCACGCCGCTCTCGCGGCCGACGTGCGGATCGGCGTCTCGAGCGCTCGTGAACTCGCACGCGTCGTCGACGCCGCGTCGCCCGATCGACCGGCGCTCGTGCACCTCAAGTTCGACACGGGACTGAGCCGCAACGGCGTCGCGCGTTCGGCCTGGGGAGACGTCGTCGACGCCACGGCGACGGCGGTCCGCGACGGGTCCATCGACCTCGACGGTTGCTTCACCCACCTCTCCAACACGTCGGACGATGACGACCGCGACGCCATCCGTTCCTTCGACGAGGCGCTCGATCTCGTTCGGTCGCGGGGGCTCGCTCCCCGCATGGTGCACGCAGCAGCGACGGCCGCCTCGATCGCGCTTCCGGAGTCGCGGTTCGACACCGTGCGGCTCGGTATCGGGATGTACGGCTTCTCACCCGTGCCCGGGATCGGCGCCGCGGAGCTCGGGCTGCGTCCCGCGATGCGACTCGTGTCACACGTCGCGGCCGTGAAGTCGGTCGACCCGGGCTCCGGCGTCTCCTACGGCTACCGGTACAGGACGCACGACCGCTCGACCCTCGCGCTCGTCCCGATCGGCTACGCCGACGGCGTGCCCCGGCAGGCGTCCTCGCTCGGAGAGGTCTCCATCCGGGGGATCCGGCACCGTGTGGCAGGCCGGATCGCGATGGACCAGTTCGTGGTCGATGTCGGGGAGTCGCCTGTCGAGGTCGGTGACGAGGTCGTGGTGTTCGGGGACCCCGCGACGGGTGTCCCGTCCGCCTCGGAGTGGGGAGCCCACGCCGACACGATCGACTACGACATCGTCACGAGGATCGGCCGACGGGTCCGTCGGACCTATGTGGGGTTCGAATGATCGAGGCCGCGCGGCACGTCGTGGAGACGGCCGAGGACATGCATGCGCTCGGTGTGGAGCTGGGCTCGCGCTTGGCGGCCGGGGACCTCGTCGTCCTCACCGGACCGCTCGGTGCGGGCAAGACGACTCTCACTCGCGGCATCGGAGAGGGGCTGGGGGTGCGGGGGCCCGTGCAGTCGCCGACCTTCGTCATCGCGCGGACTCATCCGAGCCTCGTGGGCGGTGCGCCGCTCGTGCACGTCGACGCCTACCGCTTGGGCGACCCGCGGGAGTTCGACGACCTGGACCTCGATCTGGACCGTTCGGTCGTCGTGGTCGAGTGGGGGCGCGACGTCGTGGCGACGGTCGCCGACGAATGGATCGACATCGAGATCGAGCGCCCCACCGGTGGAGCGGACGACCAGGAGTCGGAGACCGTGGCGCCCGCCGGCTCCGACTCCGTTGACGCCGTCGACGCCGATGTCGCCGACGAGCCGCGAGTCGTCGTCGTGACCGCCGGTCGCGCCCTTCCGCGCGGGTAGGCTGGCAGGCGTGATTCTCGCGATCGACTCGTCCATCGGGACGTCCGTCGCGCTCTGCGATCCGTCGGGACGTCTCGCGTCGGCGCGCTCCGAAGCTGGGCACTTGACGCACGCCGAGGTCGTCGGAGCCCTCATCGGCGGTGTCCTCGAGGACGCCGGAGTCGGCCCCGCCGAGGTGAGCGCCGTCGCGAGCGGGATGGGTCCTGGCCCCTTCACGGGGCTCCGCATCGGGATCGCCGCCGCTCGCGCGTTCGGCGTCGCCCGTCGTGTTCCCGTCGTGCCCGTCCTGAGCCACGATGCGATCGCGGCGGCTCGCCTCGAGTCCCCGATCGCGGGAGAACTCGTCGTCGTGACGGACGCCCGCCGGCGCGAGGTGGCCTGGACCCGCTACTCGGGTGTCGACCCCTCGGGGCCCGTGCGTATCGGCGGACCCGAACTCGCTCCGCGCGACGTCTTCGAGGTCCTCGACGCCGAGCGGCTCGACGCGATGGACGTGCCTGCCGAGTTCGTCGCGCGTCTCGCGGCGCTGACCCTCGCCGGTCGCCGCGCGGGCGAGGCCGACGAGCCCGTCTACCTGAGGGCGCCGGACGTGACGCTCTCCTCCCGGAAGCGGGTGACCCCGTGACGGTGTCGATGCGACCGGCCGCGGTCGAGGATCTCGAGGAGATCCTGGCCCTCGAGGAGGACACGTTCGTGAGCGACGCCTGGTCGCGGCCCCAGATGGCGTCGGAACTCGCGAGTCCGCACACGAGCTACCTCGTCGTCGTCGACGACGTGGAGGGCGTCGTCGGGTACGGCGGTGTCCTCGCGCCGAGCGGTTCCGAGGACGCGGATATCCAGACGATCGCCGTGGCGCCCTCGTTCCGCCGAGCCGGGCTCGGGCGGGCCATCATGGCAGAACTCATCGGCGCGGCACGGCTCGCCGGTGCCGAGCGGGTGTTTCTCGAGGTCCGGGAGGACAATCCCGCGGCGCGGGCCCTCTACGCCGACCTCGGGTTCGTCGCGATCGGCGTGCGCCCGCACTACTACCAGCCGGACGACGTCGACGCGATCGTGATGCGACTCGAGTTCGAGCCGCCCGCCGATGCGGGTGTCGGCCCCGTGGGAGCGTCATGACCACCCGCGAGCCGCTCGTCCTCGGGATCGAGACGAGCTGCGACGAGACCGGCATCGGTATCGTGCGCGGCCGACGGCTGCTGTCCAACCGCATCGCCTCGTCGATGGACGAGCACGCCCGGTACGGGGGAGTCGTCCCCGAGGTCGCAGCCCGCGCCCACCTGGAGGCGCTCGTCCCCACCATCGACGCCGCTGTCGCGGAGGCGGGTGTCGAGCTCGATGAGCTCGACGCCGTCGCCGTGACGATCGGACCCGGCCTCGCCGGCGCGCTCATGGTGGGAGTGGGTGCGGCGAAGGCACTGGCCGTGGGGCTCGGCAAACCGCTCTACGCGGTCAACCATCTCGTCGGTCACGTCGGAGCCGATCTCCTCACTCCCGACAGCGGGCGCATCGAATACCCCACTGTGGCCCTCCTGGTCTCGGGCGGCCACACGTCCCTCCTCCTCGTGCGCGACCTCGTCGACGACGTCGAACTGCTCGGCGAGACCATCGACGACGCGGCGGGGGAGGCGTTCGACAAGGTGGCGAGGGTGCTGGGGCTCCCGTACCCGGGCGGACCCGAGATCGACAGGGCGGCAGCGACCGGGGACCCTGCAGCGATCCGTTTCCCCCGCGGTCTCACGGCACCGAAGGATCTCGACCGCCACCGCTACGACTTCTCGTTCTCCGGTCTCAAGACCGCCGTCGCCCGCTGGGTCGAGAAGCGCGAAGCGGACGGCGACCCGGTTCCCGTGGCCGACGTGGCGGCGTCGTTCCGCGAGGCCGTCGTCGACGTCCTCGTCTCGAAGGCGCTCGCCGCGTGCCGCGACACGGGCGTCCCGCGTCTGCTCCTCGGCGGCGGCGTCGTCGCCAACCGGCGGCTCCGGGACGTCGCCGCGCAACGCGCGGCCGAAGCGGGCGTCGACCTGCGCATCCCGCCGCTCGATCTCTGCACCGACAACGGAGCGATGATCGCCGTGCTCGCCGCGGAGCGCATCCGGGCGGGACACGCGCCGTCGTCGCAGCTCGCTGCGGCGGATTCCACGCTCCCGGTGACCCTGATCCAGGTACCGTGAGACGTGGCGGCTCGCCCGCCCAGCGTCCGCTGAGCGCCCGTCATCGCCCGGCTCGTTCCCCGCTCGTTCTTCGTCCCCTGCTCGCTCGTCCGTCCCGAGGAGGACCCCGTGACCGATCCCCGATACCAGGAGCCCGCGTCGCAGCCCTTCGCGGCGCCGTCGAACCCCGGATTCGCCCCGCCTCCAGCCGGGGGCCAGCCGGCCGGGCACCCGGCCGGCCCGCAATTCGCGGCGCCGCCCGCCGGGCAGCCCTGGCCGGTGGCGGGATCCGTCCCCTTCACGCCTCACCGGCGATCGGCGACCCGGTCCGCCGTCGCGGGCCTCGTGCTCTCGATCCTCGGCGCGCTCATCGGCCTCGCGATCGGGTGGGGCTTTCCCCTGTCGATCATCGGTCTGGTGCTCGCCCTCCGGAATCGCCGGGAGCCGGGTGCCTCACGCACGATCTCGACGTGGTCGATCGTGCTCGCCGCCGTGAGCGGGCTGGCGTCCGTCGGTTGGCTCGCCTACAGCCTGGTCCACATCCTCGCGTAGCAGCAGGGGTATGGGCAGCAGGCGACGGGCTACCCGCCGTATCAGCAGCCGAACGGCTACGCCGCGTATCCGCCAGCCGCTCCGACCGACACCCTCGCGATCGTCACGATCATCGCCGCGTTCGTCATGCCGATCGTCGGCATCGTGACGGGGCACATCGCGCTCTCGCAGCTCCGCACGTCGGGCGAGCAGGGGGCCGGCCCGGCGAAGGCCGGCCTCATCATCTCCTACATCAACGCGGGCCTCGTCGTCGTCATCGTGGTGCTCTCGGTCATCGTGGTGCTCTCGGTCGTCGCGCCGCTCTTCTTCCTCGCGATGATGGCACCCATCCTCGGATCGATCCCCACGAGTACCTGAGAGAGTGGGACGCCGTCCTCAGACGCGCTCGGCGAGCAGCGCGCGGTGCCGACCGGCGACGCGCGTGAGCACGACCGTCGCGGAGTTCGGTCCCGACAGTGCCATGCGCTTCCGGAAGACCGCCGGATCGATGTCCGCCCCGCGCTTCTTCACCTCGAGCACCCCGACCTTCCGGGTCCGCAACTCGCGTTTCACCGTCTTCTCGTCGAGCGGGAGATCCGCGACGATGCGGAACGCTGCCGCGAACGGGGTCGCGACCCGCTCGTCGGACGTCAGGTAGGCGATGCGATCGCTCACCATGCCGGCGCCGATGCGACGCCCGAGGTCCCCGATCAGGCGGGCTCGGATGACGGCTCCGTCCGGTTCGTAGAGGTACTCGCCCAGGGTGCGGACGGATTCGTCCTCGCTGTCGGTGGACGCCGACAGCTCGTTCGTGCCGTCGTCGGAGACGACGAGAGCCGATCGACGCACGCCATGGCGTGCGAGCGGGCCGGACCAGACGCCGAGCTCCACGACGTCACCGTCGACGCTCACCCACTGAGCCTCGGACCCCGCGGGGATGCGTGCGCGGTCGAAACCCGGCCCGAGCTTGACGCCCACGGGCATCCGCTCGGCGAGCCCCCACAGCCACGACAACGACGGCGAGTAGTCGTCGGG
Organism: Labedella phragmitis; assembly: GCF_004078635.1. Taxonomy (GTDB): domain Bacteria; phylum Actinomycetota; class Actinomycetes; order Actinomycetales; family Microbacteriaceae; genus Labedella; species Labedella phragmitis. Next base: position 212,853 of record NZ_RZNB01000004.1, on the reverse strand, counting down.
ATCGGTGAGACGGGCGGTTTCGACGTGTCCGGCCGTCCGCCGGGCGGGGTCGGCGAAAACGGCGTCGAAGACCGCCACGTCGATGTCGGCCGCCTCCGAGCGCACGACGGTGGAGCCAGGGAACGGAGCGAGGTTGTAGCTCGCGATCGCCGCGGTGACCTCGTCGCGTTCGACCCCGGTGACGGCGAGGTCGAGGCTCGCGAGGGCGAGTGCGTCGCCACCGATGCCGCAGCCCAGATCCACGACCGAGTGCAGCCCCGCCGACGCGTAGCGACCGGCGTGGAGGGCGGCGACGCGCAAGCGCGTCGCCTGCTCGAGTCCGGCGGGGGTGAAGAGCATGCGGTCGGCGAACGGTCCGAACTTCCGGCGCGCCTTCGAGCGCAAGCGCGCCTGACCGATGACGGCGGCGACGAGAGCGGGGGAGTGGCCCTCGGCGCGCAGTCGCGACACCGTCGTGAGGATGTCCATCGGCCGTTCGAACGACACGGAGTCGAGGAGTGTGAGACCCTCTGGCGTGAGCAGTTCCACGAGTTCCGCTCTGTCCATCCCGCAACGCTACCAGCGCGTGTACGAGTGCTGGCACTCACGTTGCACGAGTGCCAGCGCATCCGTAGACTGGCGTTAGCACTCTCAGGGTGAGGGTGCTAACTTCAGTCTTCGCACAAGAAAGAGGTCAACCGTGTCGGTCTCCATCAAGCCGCTCGAGGATCGCATCGTCATCCAGCAGGTCGAGGCGGAGCAGGTGACTGCTTCCGGTCTGGTCATCCCGGACACCGCCAAGGAGAAGCCCCAGGAGGGTGAAGTCGTCGCCGTCGGCCCCGGCCGCATCGACGACAACGGGAACCGCGTTCCGCTCGACGTCGCCGTCGGCGACCGGGTGCTCTACTCCAAGTACGGCGGAACCGAGGTGAAGTTCGGCGGTGACGAGTTCCTCGTCCTGTCCGCTCGCGACGTCCTCGCTGTCGTCGTCCGCTGACGATCCTCTTCAGCCCGACGGGCCCGCTCGACTCCGGTCGAGCGGGCCCGTCTCGTTTCCCGCGGCGCTCGAATCCGGCGGGATCTCGCGGGTGGAGGGCCGCCAGATGCGACCGGTCGATCGATGCCCGCCGGTAGGATCGGACGGTGACGAGACGGGGAACGGAGATCGGCGCATCGCCGACGAACGGCCCCGGAGGTGTCGAGGCCCACGGCGGGCTCGCGTACGCGGCGGGCGCCTACGTGTTGTGGGGCCTGCTCCCCGTGTTCTTCCTCCTGCTCGTCCCGGCCGGCCCCATCGAGGTGGTCGCCTGGCGAATCGTCTTCTCCCTCGTGTTCTGCCTTGCGCTGCTGCTCGTGACGCGCACGTGGGGCCGGCTCCTCGCGATCCTCCGGGACCGACGCACCATGGCGGTCATGGTGGTCGCGTCCCTCCTCATCTTCGTGAACTGGCAGACGTACGTCCTCGGAGCGCTCACCGGCCACGTCGTCGATGCGGCGCTCGGATATTTCATCAACCCGATCTTCACGGTCATCATCGGCGTCGTCCTCCTGCGCGAACGGTTGCGTCGCGCCCAGTGGGTCGCCGTGGGGATCGCGACCGTCGCGGTGGTCGTGCTCGCCGTCGGCTACGGGGACGTGCCGTGGATCGCGCTCATCCTCGCGACGTCGTTCTCGCTCTACGGGTACATCAAGAAGCGCGTCGGCGGCACCGTGGACGCGCTGTCCGGGCTCACCGTCGAGAGCCTCACCCTCATCCCTCTCGCGGTCGCTGGGCTCGTCCTCGTGTCGCTGACGACGGGCATCACCTTCGGTGCAGCGGGCCCCGCCCACGTCGTGCTCCTCGTGTTGTCGGGAGTCATCACCGCGGTGCCCCTCCTTTTCTTCGCCTCGGCTTCCCGGCGGCTCCCGCTCGTCACGATGGGGCTCGTGCAGTTCCTCGCCCCCGTCCTCCAGTTCATCGTCGGGGTGGCCATCCAGCATGAGGACATGCCCCTCGAGCGATGGGTCGGGTTCGGCCTCGTCTGGGTCGCCCTCGTCGTCCTCGTCGTCGATCTCGTGCTCGCGAGCCGATCACCGCGAACTCCGGTGTCGCGCCGTTCCGCCGCGACGGATTCCGCAGGAAGCACACCCGTCGACCGCGGAATGTAACGATTGGGTCGCGTTACACGGCCGTAACAGGACCGTATTGTTTCTGGTTCGGCCCGCCATTAGCTTTGGCTGCACGCGTCGGTAGACCCTGCCGCCGCGATCTTCTCTATTTGAGGTAATTGAAGGAGCACCATGAGCGCATTCGCGAGCCCCTCGCGTTCACTCCGCCGACGCGTCGGCGTCGGTATCGCCACGGTCGGTATCGGCACGCTGCTGCTGACCGCCTGTTCGGCAACCGGCGGAGGAACCGACGAGGAAGAGCCCGACGCGAGCACGACGGCATGTGGACCCGAAGCCGCCGAGACCACGACGGAGCTCGAGCCCGCGGAGATCACCGCGGCTCAGGACCGCGAGACGACCCTGACCCTCGGCTCGATCCTGCCCACGACGGGAACGCTCGCGTTCCTCGGCCCGCCCGAGATCGCGGGCGTCGACCTCGCCATCGCGGACATCAACGCGTCCGAGACCGGTGTGCTCGGCGGAAACGCCGCCGTCATCCACCGCGACTCGGGTGACACCACGACGGACATCGCGACGCAGTCGGCGACCGACCTGCTCAGCCAGGGCGTGTCCGGCATCGTCGGTGCCGCGTCCTCCGGCGTCTCGTTCACCTTCATCGACCAGGTCACGGGCGCTCAGGTCGTCCAGATCTCGCCGGCGAACACCTCGCCCGACTTCACGACCTACGACGACGGCGGCTACTACTGGCGCACCGCGCCGTCCGACGTCCTCCAGGGGCGCGTGCTCGGCAACCTCATGGTCGATGACGGCGCGACCAATATCGGTCTCCTCTACCTCAACGACGCGTACGGTACCGGCCTCGCCGAGAACGTGAAGACGGCCGTCGAGTCGGCCGGCGGAACGATCGTCGCCGAAGAGGCGTTCAACGAGGGTGACAGCCAGTTCAGCTCGCAGATCGACGCCGTCATGGCGGAGGACCCCGACGCCATCGCGCTTATCGCGTTCGACCAGACGAAGGTCATCGTCCCCGAGCTCGTCGGCACCCAGGGCTTCCCGGGTGAGGACGTCTACTTCGTCGACGGCAACCTCGCCGACTACTCGGCCGACTTCGACGAGGGCACCCTCAACTGTGCTCAGGGCACCCTCCCCGGCGTGCTCGCGAACGACGACTTCAAGTCGCGCCTCCTCGGCATCAACTCCGAGCTGACCGACTACAGCTACGCCGCGGAGTCCTACGACGCCGTCATGCTCATGGCTCTCGCCGCGATCGCCGCGGACGACGCCTCGGGCCCCGGCATCCAGAGCCAGCTGCAGGCCGTCTCCGCCGAGGGTGAGAAGTGCGAGTCGTTCGACGCGTGCGCCACGCTCCTCGCCGACGGCACGGACATCGACTACGACGGTGTCTCCGGTCCGATCACGTTCGACGAGAACGGTGACCCGACCGAGGCCTACATCGGCATCTACCAGTACGGCGAGGGCAACACCTACGCCCCCGTGACGAGCGAGTTCGGCTCGCTCGGCTAAGTCGCTCCACCTCCACGACGGGGCGTCGGATCTTCGGATCCGGCGCCCCGTTCGTGTCGCCAGGGCGCACCTCCGGCCGGTATCCGAGTAGTGTCTTCGGACTGAGGATCCCCGGCGATGGCCGCGGAGGGGCGAGGTGGGCGCGCTGCGAGGGCGCGCACGGGCTCGTCATGCGTCATCGACGCGCGGAGAGCGTCCTCAAGAAGCGCTCACGACGTCGTGGACGTGGTGGACGCACGAGGAAGGCCCCCGGACAACGTCCGGGGGCCTTCCTCGTGCGTGGGCGCAGACGCGTTCTAGTGCCCCTGATCCGCCGCGAGCGTCCCGAGGTAGAGCTCGATGACCTTCGGGTCCTGGGCGAGCTCCTTGCCCGTGCCCGTGTACGCGTCGCGGCCCTGGTCGAGGACATACGCCCGGTCGCAGATCTGCAGGCAGCGGCGCGCGTTCTGCTCGACCATGATGACCGAGACGCCAGCCCGGTTGATCTGGTGGACGCGCAGGAACGTCTCGTCCTGTCGGACGGGGGAGAGTCCGGCCGACGGTTCGTCGAGCAGGAGCACGGACGGGTCGATCATGAGCGCTCGGCCCATGGCCACCATCTGTCGCTCGCCTCCCGACAGGGAACCCGCCCGCTGCTTGCGGCGCGAGCCGAGCTCCGGGAACAACGTGGCGACGAACTCGAACCGCTCGGCGAAGAGCGAGGGCTTGAGGAAGAGCCCCATCTCGAGGTTCTCCTCGATCGTGAGCGTCGGGAAGACGTTGTTGTTCTGGGGGACCATGCCGACGCCCTTCGCGACGAGCTTGTTCGCCTTGAGCCCCGTGATGTCCTCGCCCTTGAGCGTGACCTTGCCGCCGCGGATGTTCACCTGGCCGAAGATCGCCTTGAGGAGCGTCGACTTGCCGGCGCCGTTCGGACCGATGATGCCGATGAGCTCGCCGGGGTAGGCGTCGATCGAGCAGCCGTTCAGGATGTTGACGCCCGGGAGGTAACCGCCGACGAGGTCCTCGGTGCGGAGGACCGCCTCGGGACGCTCGGCCGTCGCGGTACCGGACGCCTGGATGCTCGCGTCGCTCATGACTTGTCCTCCTCGTGGTGCTTGTGCTCGTGGACCTCTTCGGCTGCGGCCCGCGCATCCTCGACGAGGTCGGGACCGCCCGTGAGGTCGCCGAGATCCGTGTCGTGGTGAGCGCCGAGGTACGCGTCGATCACCGCGGGGTCCTTCATCACCGTCTCCGGCGGGCCTTCGGCGACGACTTTGCCCTCGGCCATGACGATGACCCAGTCGGAGATGTGCGTGACCATGTGCATGTCGTGCTCGACGAACAGGACGGACGTACCGTCCGACTTCAGGTTCTTGATGTGGCCGAGGAGCGATTGCGTCAGGGCCGGGTTCACACCCGCCATGGGCTCGTCGAGCATGATGAGCTCCGGATCGCTCATGAGCGCGCGTGCCATTTCGAGGAGCTTGCGCTGACCGCCCGAGAGCGATGCGGCGTAGTCCTCACGCTTCGCGTCGAGCTTGAACCGTGCGAGCAGCTCGTCGGCCTTGATCGTGATCTCGGCCTCCCGCGACTTCCACAGCGGACGCACGAGAGCCGTGAAGATGTTCTCACCGGGCTGCTTCGTCGCCCCGAGCAGCATGTTCTGCAGCACCGTCAGGCGGCCGAGCGACTTCGTGAGCTGGAACGTCCGCACCATGCCGGCACGCGCGACCTTGAACGCGGGCACTCCCGCGAGGGAGCGGCCGTTGAAGTTCCACGTCCCGGTGTTGGGCTTGTCGAAGCCGGTGAGGAGGTTGAACATCGTCGTCTTGCCGGCGCCGTTCGGGCCGATGAGTGCCGTGATCTTCCCACGCGGGATCTCGAGGTGCGCGACGTCGACGGCGGTGAGGCCGCCGAAGGTCCGTGAGACGCCGTCGGCGACGACGATCGGGTCGACCTTCGCACATCCGGGGCCGACGGTGCCCGACACGAGCGGGTGGGTCGAAGGGATGGCGGGCGCCGTCGTTCCACCCGCGGCGTTGTCGCTAGACACTGAAGCTCAGCTCCTTCTTGTTGCCGAAAATGCCCTGTGGTCTGAAGATCACGAGCAGCATGAGGGCCAGCCCCACGAGCATGAAGCGGATCTGGCCCGCTTGCGTCGTGGACAGGAATCCGAGGAATCCGGACTCGATGGCGCCGTAGAGCACGCCCTGGGTGAGGGAGAGGACGACCCAGAAGATCATCGCGCCGATGATGGGACCGAAGATCGTTGCCGCTCCGCCGAGGAGCATGATCGTCCAGATGAAGAACGTCAGGCCGGTCGTGTAGTTCGCGGGCTGGACGGCGCGGGGGAGGATGAAGATGATGCCGGCGATCGACCCCATGACTCCACCCATGACGAGTGCCTGCATCTTGTACGAGAAGACGTTCTTGCCGAGGCTGCGCACGGCGTCCTCGTCCTCACGGATGCCCTTCACGATGCGGCCCCACGGGCTGCGCATGAGCAGGAAGACGAGGACGCTCGCGAGGATCACGAGGCCCCAGCCGACGATGCGTACCCACCAGTCGTAGGAGTTGTAGGTGAACGGTCCGAAGCCGTATGTGCCCTCGGGGAGCGGATTGCTCGCGGCGAAGGTTCCCTTGAACCCGCTCAGACCGTTCGCCGCTCCGGTGACCTCCGTCAGTCCGGTCGTCGTCACGATGTACCGGACGACCTCAGCGGCGGCGATCGTCACGATGGCCAGGTAGTCCGCGCGCAACCTCAGCGTTGGGATCCCGAGGAACAGTGCGAACAGGACGGACGCGATGAGAGCGCACAGGATCGCGACGGGCAGCGGCGCGCCGAACTCGATCGTCGGGATCGCGAACCCGTACGCCCCGATGAGCATGAAGGCCGCTTGACCGAAGTTCAGCAGGCCGGTGTAGCCGAAGTGCACGCCGAGGCCGATGGCGGCGAGGGCGTAGGCCGCGGTGGTCGGGCTGATGAGCTCGCCGACGGCGTTGCCGAGAATGTTTCCCCAGTCCATGATTTCCTTCCTAGCCGATCCGCTCGCGGCGGCCGAGAATGCCCTGAGGGCGCAGCAGCAGAACGAAGATCAAGACGATGAGTGCGGCCGCGTACTTGAGGTCTGCGGGGATGACGAGAGTGGACAGCTCGACGAAGAGGCCGACCACGATCGAGCCGACGAGCGCCCCATACGCCGAGCCGAGCCCGCCGAGGGTCACCGCCGCGAACATCAGGAGCAGGACCTGGAAGCCCATGTCCCACGAGACCTGGCGGTAGAGGGCGAGCATGACGCCGGCGAGAGCGGCGAGACCGCCGGCAATGACCCAGACGATGCGGATGATGCGGTCGACGTCGATTCCCGACGCCGCCGCGAGTGCCGCGTTGTCGGACACCGCGCGGGTCGCTTTGCCGATGCGCGTCCGTGTGAGGAAGAGCGCGACGGCCACGAGCACGACGACCGACAGCACCATGCTGAGGATCGATCCCGTCGTGATGCGCACCGGCCCGAGGACGACGGCGTCGGAGAGCCCGACATTCATCGTCTTCGTGTCGCCGCCGACGTTGAAGAGGTAGAAGTAGCGCAAAAGGAGCGCGAGCCCGATGCTCACGATCATCGCCTGGACGAGCTTCACGCCCTTCTTGCGCAGCGGACGCCAGAGGACCGTGTCCTGCACGTACCCGAACGCTGCTCCGAGGATGACCACGATGGGGATCGCGATGAAGATGTTGAGCCCGAGGAGGACGGCGAAGACCCAGGCGAGGATGCCGCCGAACGTCACGAGCTCGCCGTGGGCGAAGTTGTTGAGGCCCGTGGTGCCGAAGATGAGGGTGATGCCGATCGCCGCGAGGGCGACCAGCAGACCGAAGTTGAGGCCCGAGACCAATCGCTGCATGAAGAGGTCGAAGAATCCCGAGGTCTGTCGGGTGTCCTCTCCGAGGGGGAAGAGGCGGGAGATGCTGCTCGTCTGCCACTCGTCCGCGGACACGTCCGCGCTCGTGCGGTCGGGATCGCGGAGTTCGATCCCGTCGGGGAGCGTGTCCGTGTCGAGGGTGACCGTGTAATCGCCCTTCTCGGGGACCTCGACGCTCCAGCGGCCGTTCTCGTCGGACGTCGCCGTCTCGGAGAACCCGCCACCCTCGACGTCGATGTCGACGCCCTCGACGGGCTCGTCACCGTCGCGGAGGATTCCGCCGATGGAGAGGACGGGACCCGCGGGCTCCTCACTGGGGTCGGTGGATGCCGACGCCGCCGACGTGCCGATACCGAGGAGCGCGAGCGCCGCGAAGAGCGTCGCGAGGACGAGGGCGACGGGCCGCGGGACGAGTCCCGTTGTTCTAGCTGCGTGCAAGGATTTACCTCCAAGAGGGCGACGGCGTTGTCGCCGGTGCCTCGTCCAGTGCCATGTGACGGTGCTTGAGGCTACGTCCTCTACATGACGGTCATGTTTCGCGCCGTAGTCGAAAGGCGTGCCGTAATTATGCACTGTGGGAATAGCCGAGCGTGTATTGAGCTTTAAGATGGAACAAACCGGCCGGGCCCGATGACTGCGCCCGCTCGACCGCGGGAACATCGCACACTGAGAGGCGCCAATGGACACCGACCCCTTCGGCTTTATCGGACTCACCTACGACGACGTCATGCTGCTTCCGGCGCACACCGACGTCATCCCGAGCGAGGCGGACACGTCGTCTCGGCTCACGAAGCGCATCAGGGTCGCGACACCGATCCTGTCGAGCGCCATGGACACGGTGACGGAGGCGCGCATGGCGATCGCCATGGCGCGCGAGGGCGGCATCGGGATCATCCATCGCAACCTCTCGATCGCCGATCAGGCCGAGATGGTCGATCGCGTGAAGCGCAGCGAGTCCGGAATGATCACGAATCCCGTCACGACGACTCCCGACGCGACGGTCGCAGAGGTCGACGCCCTGTGCGGGCAGTTCCGCGTGTCGGGTCTGCCGGTCATCAACGCCGACGGAACGCTCGTCGGCATCGTCACGAACCGCGACATGCGATTCGTCGCGAGCTTCGAGAAGTCGACGACCAAGGTCTCGGATGTCATGACGAGCGACGGGCTCATCACGGGCCCCGTCGGCATCAGCCCAGAGGACGCCGTGGCGCTCCTCGCCCAGCACCGCATCGAGAAGCTGCCGCTCGTGGACGAGGCCGGCAAGCTCAAGGGCCTCATCACGGTCAAGGACTTCGACAAGAGCGAGAAGTACCCCCTCGCGACGAAGGACGAGAACGGCCGCTTGCGCGTCGGTGCCGCGATCGGCTTCTTCGGCGACGCCTGGCAGCGCGCCCTCGCGCTCCTCGACGCGGGAGTCGACGTGCTCGTCGTCGATACGGCGAACGGCGACTCCGCCGGCGTCATCGACCTCATCCGTCGGCTGAAGTCCGACCCAGCCTTCGCGGGCGTCGACGTCATCGGCGGCAACGTCGCCACGCGCGAAGGCGCTCGCGCCATCGCCGAGGCCGGAGCCGACGCCATCAAGGTCGGCGTCGGACCGGGCTCCATCTGCACGACGCGCGTCGTCGCCGGCGTCGGCGTCCCGCAGGTCACGGCGGTCTACGAGGCCTACCTCGCCGCACGCGAGTACGACGTCCCGGTCATCGCGGACGGCGGCCTGCAGTACTCGGGCGACATCGCGAAGGCCATGGTCGCCGGAGCCGAGACCGTCATGCTCGGGTCGCTCCTCGCGGGCTGCGACGAGAGCCCCGGAGACCTCGTCTTCGTGAACGGCAAGCAGTTCAAGAACTACCGCGGCATGGGTTCGCTCGGTGCCATGCAAACGCGGGGCGAGCGCACCTCGTACTCGAAGGACCGCTACTTCCAGGCGGACGTGCCGAGCGACGACAAGCTCATCCCCGAGGGCATCGAGGGTCAGGTGCCCTACCGGGGACCGCTCTCCGCCGTCGCCTACCAGCTCATCGGCGGGCTCCGGCAGTCGATGTTCTACGTCGGCGCCCGCACGATCGAGGAGCTGAAGCAGCGCGGCAAGTTCGTGCGCATCACGGCGGCCGGTCTCAAGGAATCGCACCCGCACGACGTGCAGATCGTCGTCGAGGCGCCGAACTACCGCCGCTGAGAAACGCGACGCCACCGCATCCCGGTGGTGCTCCGATCGGGCTCGTCCGCACATCGCGGGCGAGCCCGATCCCGTTCCCGGGGGCCCACGCCGGTAGGCTGGGCTGGTGAGCATGGAAGTTGAGATCGGCCGCGCCAAGCGCGCCCGCCGGGCATACTCGTTCGACGACATCGCGATCGTGCCGTCCCGGCGCACGCGTGACCCCGAGGACGTGTCGGTCACGTGGAGCATCGACGCGTTCCAGTTCGCCACGCCCATCATCGCGGCGCCGATGGACTCGGTCGTCTCTCCGCAGACGGCGATCATGATCGGGCAGCTCGGCGGACTCGGCGTCCTCGACCTCGAGGGTGTGTGGACGCGGTTCGAGGATCCGGAGCCCGTCCTCGCCGAGATCCGTTCGCTCCCCGCTGAGCGCGCGACGGCTCGGATGCAGGAGCTCTACGCCGCCCCGATCCGTCCCGAACTCGTCACCCAACGCATCGCGGAGATCCGCGAAGCGGGTGTGACGGTCGCGGGAGCCCTGTCGCCGCAGCGTACGCAGGAGCTCTACCGCACCGTCGTCGAAGCCGGTGTCGACCTCTTCGTCATCCGCGGCACGACGGTCTCCGCCGAGCACGTCTCCAAGAACCAGGAGCCCCTCAACCTCAAGAAGTTCATCTACGAGCTCGACGTCCCCGTCATCGTCGGCGGCGCCGCGACCTACACGGCAGCACTGCACCTCATGCGCACGGGCGCGGCGGGAGTTCTCGTGGGCTTCGGTGGCGGAGCCGCCTCGACCACGCGAGCGAGCCTCGGCATCCACGCTCCCATGGCGACGGCGGTCGCCGACGTCGCGGGCGCGCGTCGCGACTACATGGACGAGTCCGGCGGGCGCTACGTGCACGTCATCGCCGATGGTGGTCTCGGTTCGGCCGGCGACATCGTCAAGGCGATCGCCTGCGGTGCCGACGCGGTCATGCTCGGCACGACGCTCGCTCGGGCGACCGACGCCCCCGGCGGCGGATTCCACTGGGGTACCGAGGCGTACCACTCGCAGCTGCCGCGCGGTCGTCGCGTGTCGGTCGACCAGGTCGGCTCGCTCGAGGAGGTCCTCTACGGACCCGCCACGACAGCCGAGGGGAGCGCCAATCTCGTGGGCGCCTTGCGCCGGTCGATGGCCACGACGGGATACAGCGATCTCAAAGAGTTCCAGCGAGTGGAAGTGGTTGTCGCCCCCTACCCCGTGCAGTAGCGTCGAAAACGGAGCCGAGAGGTTCCCGACGAGCACGCCTGGAGGCGACGATGGCCCAGAATTCTGTATCCCGGTCCAACAAGATCGGCCCGGAGGAGCGAGCGGCGGCGATCGAGGCGCTCACGTCGAAGGAGCTCGACGTCCTCGTCATCGGCGGCGGCATCGTCGGCACGGGAGCCGCCCTCGACTCGGTGACGCGCGGCCTCTCGACCGGCCTCCTCGAAGCACGCGACTGGGCGAGCGGCACGTCGAGCCGGTCCTCGAAGCTCGTGCACGGCGGAATCCGCTACCTCGAGCAGCTCGACTTCGGGCTCGTCCGTGAAGCGCTCATCGAGCGTGGGCTGTTGCTGCAGCGCATCGCCCCCCATCTCGTGAAGCCGGTGCGGTTCCTCTACCCGCTCACGAAGCCGGTGTGGGAGCGCTTCTACATCGGTGCGGGGATGTTGCTCTACGACATCTTCAGCTACTCGGGAGGGCGTCCCCCCGGCGTCCCCCACCACCGCCACGTGACGAAGCGTCAGATCCAGCGATCGATCCCGTCGCTCGCCGCGAGCGCGTTCACGGGTGGCCTCACGTACTACGACGCCCAGGTCGACGACGCCCGCTACGTCTCGTCTCTCGCCCGCACGGCGTCGTTCTACGGCGCCCATGTCGCGAGCCGGGTCAAGGTCGAGGGCTTCGTGAAGGTCGGGCAGCGCGTCGTCGGCGTCGAGGCCCACGACCTCCAGACGGGCGAGCGCTTCGAGATCCGGGCCAAGCAGGTCGTCAACGCGACGGGCGTCTGGACGGACGACACGCAAGCGATGGTGGGGGAGCGGGGCCAGTTCAAGGTCCGCGCCTCGAAGGGCGTGCACCTCCTCGTACCGCGCGACCGCTTCCAATCGACGATGGGCATGATCCTCCGCACGGAGAAGAGCGTGCTCTTCGTGATCCCGTGGGGTCGGCACTGGATCATCGGCACGACGGACACCGACTGGAACCTCGACAAGGCGCACCCCGCGGCGACGGCCGCCGACATCGACTACATCCTCGAGCACGTCAACCAGGTGCTCGCGGTCCCCCTCACGCGCGAGGACGTCGAGGGTGTCTACGCCGGACTCCGACCACTCCTCGCGGGTGAGAGCGACCAGACCTCGAAGCTCTCGCGCGAGCACATCGTCACGCACTCGGTGCCGGGACTCGTCGTCGTCGCCGGCGGCAAGTGGACCACCTACCGCGTCATGGCGAAGGACGCCATCGATGCCGCGGCCGACGCTCTCGACGGCAAGATCCCGCCGTCGACGACGCAGGACATCGCCCTCCTGGGAGCCGAGGGGTATCAGGCGGCCTGGAACAAGCGCGGGAAGATCGCGCGAGCGTTCGGCGTGCACAAGGTGCGGATCGAGCACCTCCTGAATCGCTACGGCGTCCTGACCGACGAGCTGCTCGACCTCGTGCGCACCCGACCGGAGCTCGCCGAGCCGCTGCCGGGCGCCGACGACTACATTCAGGCCGAGGTCGTGTACGCCGCATCGCACGAGGGAGCACTGCACCTCGAGGACGTCCTCGCGCGCCGCACGCGCATCTCGATCGAGGCGTGGGACCGCGGCGTCTCCGCTGCACCTGTCGCGGCGGCCCTCATGTCGGAGGTCCTCGGGTGGGACGAGGGGCGCACGCAGAGCGAGGTTCAGAACTACCTCAAGCGTGTCGCGGCGGAACGCCTGTCACAAGAGCAGCCGGACGACGCCTCGGCCGACCGCGTCCGTCTGCAAGCGCCCGACATCGCCTCCGTGACCGACTGACCCAAAGAGCTACACCCGTACGAGGGCGCCAGGTCTACCTGGCGCCCTCGTTGCCGCCGAGGCGCCGTCGGGGGACTCCTGCACGACTGACCAGGTCGAAGAGTCGAGGGGCGGGCCCCGTGAGATCGCCCCACGTCGCCCGCACGACGCGGAGACCGAGGGCTCGGAGCCGGTCCTCTCGGCGCTTCTCGCGCCAGACCACCTCCTCGGGAGCTCCATCGGTGTATTCGGGAGCCGCATACTTCCGCATGCCGTCGAATTCGAGAACGATTGCGGCGTCGAGCCACGCGAAGTCGACGAATCCGACGAGCCCGTCGCAGTCATCGACCCGGAGTTGAAGGGTCGGAGCGACGAATCCCGCGTCATGAAGGAGTAGACGGACGAGGGATTCCCCTCCGTTCGCGGCCTCGGGGGCGACGATGGCGAGCAGAGTCCGTGACTGATGCGACCCGCGACCCGTTCCGAGTCGATGATCCTCCTCGAGCAAGCGATCCCTGGTCGTGAGGCCGAGTCGGACGGCGTGGTCCGCCATCGACAGCGCGGAGGCGCGGGAGCCGATTCGTGCGACGTCGACGATCGTCCGCTCGAGACTCGTGCAGCGGACGCCGTCGATCACGTCGACCTCGGGCGAATGAGAGGTTCGGTGTCGCGTGTAGACGCCGCTCGATCGGCCGCCGCCGCGCTCGGAGACGACCGTGTGGACGGTTTCGGGCCACCCGCCGACGATCGGAAGGCGCCTCAATGCTGCTGCGGAGTAGTGGCTGAGCGTCGGCGTCGTCGGTGAGCAGGCGAGAGTCGCGTGTATGAAGGCGCGATAGCGCTCATCGTGGCCCATGCCGGCCCAGTCGTTGCTCGGGATGTAGACGCCGCGACGCACACGCTGCAGGTCGAGTCGCGGGTCGGTCGGTCGTGCGCGGCCACTCGTGCGACGTGCGGAGGACAACTCGAAGGGGATGTGCGGTGATTCGAAGAGTGATGGCATGCCCAGAGGATGGCGGTGCTCATCCTCGGTGTGACACGACGTGGCGGAGCTGGGTGTCGGTGGGGCACGCTGTCGGTTGTCAACGACAGGTTGCCATACGCTCCGAGGGCGCCTCCTTGGTACCGGGGGCGCCTCTCGTACATGGCGCCCTCGTGCGGGTGTGACTGTGTGGGGAGGGGATTTCGCGTGAGGCGTACGGCGGGACCGCCCGACCCGGACGGCGCGCCGCGCCGGACGGGTAGGCTGGAGATACTCGAGAGAAGGAGGGTGCGATGGTCGACGTTCGGAGGGTGAAACTCCCCGGTGTCGGTGTCCTGCACTCCTTCATCACCGACGACGGCGGCAAGGTCGGCGTCATCGCCCACCGCTCCGGCCACAGCGACCTCATCACGTTCTCGGACGACGAGGACGGCTCGGACGCCACCAAGGTGTCGCTGCGGCTCTCGGAGGACGAGGCGCACACGCTCGCCGAGCTGCTCGGCGGCACACGCATCACCGAGTCGCTCACGGCGCTCGATCAGCTTCCCGGCCTCTCGATCGACTGGTTCACCGTCGACTACGAAGACCACATCGCCGGCCAGCCGCTCGGCGACCCCGCCGAGCACGGCATCATCGGTCTCACGGTCGTCGCCGTCGTGCGCGGCGAATCGACCAACCCGGCTCCGGCGGCCGACTTCCGCGTCTTCCCTGGCGACATCCTCGTCGTCGCGGGCAGCCCGGAGAAGGTGGCGAAGGCGTTCTCGTTCTTCCGCACGGGAGAGGCGAAGAAGGCTCCCGTCGACGCGTCGCCCGGGAACTAGCGCATGCCGCTTGCCGCCGCCGTCGAGGGATCGCATTTCGGCGCCGACATGGTCGTCGTCGGGCTCCTGTTCGTCCTCGCGTGGGGCCTCGGGCGTCTGGGGAAGCTCATCGGGCTCCCCGCCATCCCCGTCTATATGCTCGTGGGTCTGCTCGCCTCCCCCTACACGGGTTGGTTCCCGCTCGACCTCGAGGGCGACTACATCGGGCTGATCGCGGTCATGGGTCTCGTCCTCCTGCTGTTCAACCTCGGGCTCGAGTTCGACCAGGACGAGTTCTTCGGCAACGCCGGCAAGCTGCTCGTCTCCGGTGGCACGTACATCCTCGTCAACATGGCCGTCGGGCTCGGCTTCGGCTTCCTCGTCGGGTGGGGTACGCCGGAGGCCCTCATCATCGCGGGCATCACGGCGACCTCGTCGAGTGCGATCGTCACGAAGCTCCTCATCGAGCTCGGTCGTCTCACCAACCGGGAGACCCCGATGATCCTCGGGATCACGGTCGTCGAGGACGTGTTCATCGCGATCTACCTCGCGATCGTCGGTGTCGTGCTCTCAGGCGAGACGGAACTCTGGCCCGTCGTCGGTCGGCTCGCGCTGTCCTTCACGTTCATCGTCGTCATGTTCGCCATCGCGCGGTTCGGCGGTCGCGTCGTCTCGCGACTCATGCGGACGAAGGACGACGAGCTGTTCACGATCCTCTTCTTCGGGCTCGCCGTCCTGTTCGGCGGCATCGGCGAACTCCTCGGCGTGACCGACGCCATCGGGGCATTCCTGATCGGCCTCGTCCTCGGGGCGACGCGGTTCCGCAACCGGATCGAGACGATCGCCGTGCCGCTTCGCGACGTGTTCGGCGCCTTCTTCTTCCTCAACTTCGGGCTGGCGCTCGACGCCTCGGCGTTCGGCGGGGTGCTCGTGCCCGTGCTCGCCGCGGTGCTCATGACCGTCGTCCTCAACATCGTCGCCGGCCAGGTCGTCGCCCGACTGAACGGCCTCGGCGCCCAGGAGGGCATCAACACGACGGTCATCCTGCAGAACCGTGGAGAATTCGCGCTCATCCTCGCGACGCTCTCGCTCTCTGCGGGTCTCGACGAACGCATCCAGCCGTTCGCCGGACTCTACGTCCTCATCCTCTCGATCGGCGGTCCCATGCTCGCGGCGCAGTCCGAGCGCATCGGTGGGGTCCTCCTCGGCAGTCGGCGTCGCAAGCGCCGCGGCGCCGCCGGTTCGACCGCGACCACGCCTCGCGCGGCTCGCCCGAACGCCATGACGGCGGAGGAGATCGCGCTCGTGGAGGCGGCGATGTCGGGGGAGCCCGGAGAACGCTCCTCGTCCGATCACGAGCGTGACGAGCCCGTGGCGGGTGGTCATCGTGACACGAACTGATCCCCTCGTCGACGAGGACCGCATCGTGCCCGACGCGCCGCTGTGGCGCACCCTCGCGACCCCGCGGTGGCTCGCGCTGCTCGCCCTCGCTCTCGTGATCGCCGGGGCGTTCGCCGCCCTGGGCCAGTGGCAGCTGTCGCGCGCGGTCGACTCCAACGATCCGGGGCTCGCGATCGGTGCGGAGGAGCTGCCGACGCGGATGGAGGAGGTCGTCCGCCCCGCCGAACCGATCCGCACGGACGACGTCGGTCGCCTCGTCGACGTCACCGGGCAGTGGGTGAGCGGGGACTTCCTCGTGATCGACGATCGCGTGAACGACGGCGAGACCGGGTGGTGGGTAGCGGGGCACCTCGCGACGGGGGAGGACGCCGCCGGGCCCTCGCTCCCCGTGGCGCTCGGCTGGACCGCTGACGAGGAGACGGCGACGCGCGTGGCGGACGAGTGGAACGCCGGCGGCGCGCCCGCCGGCGTCGTCACCCTCACGGGACGCATCGTCGATTCCGAGGCGCCTGAGCTCCCGGACGAGGACGTCGACGACCCCTTCGCCATGACGACGCTCTCCGAAGCGGCCCTCGTGAACATCTGGCAGGAGACGGCGTCGCCGGAGATCTACAGCGTCAACCTGATCTCGGCCGACGCCCCGACGGGGCTCGACCCCGTCTTCTCGCCGCGTCCCGAGGCGCAGACGACTCTCAACTGGCTCAACGTCTTCTACGCCGTCGAATGGGTCGTCTTCGCGGGCTTCGCCGTGTACTTCTGGTACCGCCTCGGTCGCGACGCGTGGGAGCGCGAGGCCGAGGAGAAGGCGCTCGCGGAGTCGTCCGGCCCGTGACGGTCGCTACGGCGACGGACGACTAAACTGGCACCATGCCCCTCGAACCACGCGAAAGCGACCTGCCGCGCGTCCGCGGTGCCCTCCGCTTCTACAAGGTCGCGTCGATCATCACGGGCGTGATGCTCCTCCTGCTGTGCCTCGAGATGATCGTCAAGTACGGCCTCGGCTACGAGCTCGAGCTCGGCGGCCCCTACGGCGTCCTCGCCTTCGTTCCGCGAGACACGGCCGTCGCCGTGAACCTCTCCACCGGAATCCTCATCGCTCACGGCTGGTTCTACGTCGTCTACCTCTTCAGCGACTTCCGGCTCTGGTCGCTCATGCGCTGGCCCTTCTGGAAGTTCCTGCTCATCGCGGCAGGCGGCATCGTCCCCCTGCTCTCCTTCTTCCTCGAGGCCCGGATCGGCCGCGAGGTCACCTCGTACCTCGAACGCCGAACCGCGGCGTCGTCCCCGTCAGTGGAGGCCACGACAGCATGACCGACCACCTTCCCGAAGGCCCGAGGCCCGTCCTCGTCGTCGATTTCGGAGCCCAGTACGCCCAGCTGATCGCACGCCGCGTGCGCGAGGCCGGCGTCTACTCCGAGATCGTGCCGCACTCGATCTCCGCGGAGGAGATCGCCGAGCGGAACCCCGTCGGCATCGTCCTATCGGGCGGTCCGTCGAGCGTCTACGAGGAGGGTGCGCCGTCGCTCGACCCGGCGGTGTTCGACCTCGGCGTCCCGACGCTCGGCATCTGCTACGGCTTCCAGGTGATGGCGACCGCACTCGGCGGCACCGTCGCTCGCACGGGAGCGCGGGAGTACGGCTCGACCGATGCGAACGTCGCGATCGAGGGGGGCACCCTGCTCCACGATCAGCCGGCCGACCAGACGGTGTGGATGAGTCACGGCGACTCCGTCGCCGCGGCCCCCGAGGGGTTCACGGTGCTCGCCTCGACGGCGTCGACGCCCGTGGCGGCCTTCGCGAACGACGAGCGTCGCCTCTACGGCGTCCAGTGGCACCCCGAGGTGAAGCACTCGGCGTACGGCCAGCGCGTCATCGAGAACTTCCTGCACCGCGGAGCGGGCATCGACCCCGACTGGAATCCCGGCAACGTCATCGCCGACCAGGTCGAGCGGATCCGTGCCCAAGTGGGGACCGGCAAGGTGCTCTGCGGCCTCTCCGGCGGGGTGGACTCGGCCGTCGCCGCCGCGCTCGTGCACGAGGCCGTCGGAGACCAGCTCGTCTGCGTGTTCGTCGACCACGGTCTGTTGCGACGCGACGAACGCCGCCAGGTCGAGGAGGACTTCGTCGCCTCGACGGGTGTCCGTCTCGTCACGATCGACGCACGCGAGCAGTTCCTCACGGCGCTCGCCGGCGTCAGCGACCCCGAGCAGAAGCGCAAGATCATCGGCCGCGAGTTCATCCGCACCTTCGAGAAGGCCCAGGCCGACCTCATCGCGGAATCGGTCGAGGAGGACGGCGATCCCATCGGCTTCCTCGTGCAGGGCACGCTGTACCCGGACGTCGTCGAGTCCGGTGGCGGCACTGGCACGGCCAACATCAAGAGCCACCACAACGTCGGCGGTCTGCCGGAGGACCTGCAGTTCGAGCTCGTCGAGCCCCTCCGCACCCTGTTCAAGGACGAGGTGCGCGCGATCGGTCGCGAGCTCGGTCTCCCCGAGGTCATCGTGGGACGTCAGCCGTTCCCCGGTCCGGGCCTCGGTATCCGTATCGTCGGCGAGGTCACGCAAGAGCGTCTCGACCTTCTGCGCGAGGCCGACGCCATCGTGCGCCAGGAACTCACGGCGGCCGGTCTCGACACCGAGATCTGGCAGTGCCCCGTCGTGCTGCTCGCCGACGTCCGCTCGGTCGGCGTCCAGGGCGACGGTCGCACGTACGGCCACCCGATCGTCCTGCGCCCGGTCTCTTCGGAAGACGCCATGACGGCGGACTGGACGCGACTGCCGTACGACGTGCTCGCGCGCATCTCGAACCGCATCACGAACGAGGTCGACGGCGTCAACCGCGTCGTGCTCGACGTCACGTCGAAGCCACCGGGAACCATCGAGTGGGAATGAGCACCCGTTCCCGCTCGTGAAGCGGGAACGACGAAGGGCCGGGAGAATCCTCCCGGCCCTTCGTGTTGGTGACGCGTCGGTCAGTCGCGAGCGATCGCGAACATGCGCAGCAGTTCCATGTAGAGCCAGATGACGGTCACCATGATGCCGAAGGCGCCGGACCAGCCGTACTTGCGGGGAGCGCGGTTGCGCACGCCCTGCTGGATCATGTCGAAGTCGAGCACGAGCGAGTACGCGGCCATGAGGACCACGAACACGCCGAGGAGGACACCGAGGGGGATGCCCATGATCTCGACCTGGCTGCTGAGACCGAAGGGGCTGTCGATCGCGCCGAACATGACGAGGCCGACGTTCACGAGCGAGAAGACGGCGTAGCCGACCATCGCGATCAGGAAGATCTTCGTCGCACGCTTCGAGGCGCGGATCTTGCCGCTCGCGAAGAGGGCGAGCGTGACGCCGACGACGACGAGCGTCGCGATGACCGCCTGGCTGACGATGCCGGGCCACTGCATCTCGAAGAAGCTCGAGATGCCGCCGACGAACAGGCCCTGAGCGCCCGCGTAGGCGAGGATCAGCGCGGGAGACGGCTCGCGCTTGAAGATGTTGACGAGGGCGAGCACGAACCCGACGATCGCGGCGGGCACGGCGAGGACCGGGATGATCCATCCGACGACGGCCGCGACGAGGAGGACTCCGAAGGAGATGCCCGTCTTGGCGATCGTGTCCTCGACGGTCATGCGATCCGTCTGCGTGGAGCCCGCCGCCGGCCGGTTGTACATCTGGACGAGTTCCTCGGCGCTGAGGCCCTGCTGCGCGTGGTTCAGCGTCGCAGCCTGACCCCCCTGGAACGCGTTGTTTCTAAAGGCGGGGTTGTTGGAAGCCATTGCTGTAGTCCTACTCTCAGTCGGTGCGGCTGGGATGCGGCGCTTCCTGTGCGGGAGCGATGCGTCCACGCTATCCCACAACGCTGAGAGACTGCTTGCGATTCCCGCGTCTTTCCGGGGCAGAACCGGGTGTGAACGGAGGTCGTCCACCGGTTGACGGGCCTCTCGCGACCGGCTCGCTCGTTAGGGTTGGGGTCATGCCGTCAGCCTCTCGCGCGACTCCTCTCATCATCGGTCACCGAGGTGCTCCCGGGTATCGTCCGGAGCACAGCCGGTCGAGCTATGAGCTCGCCTTCGCCCTCGGGGCTGACTCGGTCGAGCCCGACGTCGTCGCGACGAAGGACGGCGTGCTCGTGCTGCGTCATGAGAACGAGATCTCCGGGACGACGGACGTCGCCGATCGACCCGAGTTCGCGCACCTGCGGACGACCAAGACGGTCGACGACGCCGAGCTCACGGGGTGGTTCACCGAGGACTTCACGTGGGAGGAGCTCAGCACGCTCACCGTCCGCGAGAGGATCCCCGGCGTGCGTCCGTCGTCGGCGTCGTTCGACGGAACGCAGGGCGTCCTCCGGCTGAGCGACCTCGCCGAGGTCGTCGATGCGGCGGCGGAGCAGCAGGGGCGCCCGCTCGGGATGACCGTCGAGATCAAGCACGCGACGTACTTCGAGGGCCTCGGGCTGCCGCTCGACGAGCTGGTCGCCGCCGAACTCTCCCGCATCGGCTGGAACGGCCGGTCCGAGCTGGTCGTGGAGAGCTTCGAGAAGACGGTGCTCGTGGGGCTCGCCGCGCGAGGCGTCTCCGCGGAGTTCGTCTACCTCGTCGAGCGCTCCGGAGCGGCGGCGGATCTCGTCGCGCGCGACGGCGGCGCGGCGACGACGTACGCGGCGGAGCTGACCGACGCGGGCCTCGACGCCCTCGTCGGCGTGGTGCACGGCGTGAGCGTCGACAAGCCGCTCGTGCTGGGCGACGACGACGCTGCCGGGACGACGGATCTCGTCGATCGACTGCACGCTCGGGGGCTGACCGCCTACGCGTGGACGCTCCGGGCCGAGAACCGTTTCCTCGCGCCGCGGTTCCGGCGGGGTGCTGCGGACGCCTTCGGCGACTGGCAGTCCGAGTTCCAGGCGGTGCTCGGCACGGGTATCGACGGCGTCTTCGTCGACCACACGGACCTCGGTGTCGCCGCTCGGGATGCTCTCGTCGACCGTCGCGGCTGACCGTTCGTCTGCCGTGCTCCGTGCACCTGGGCGACGAAGGAGTGTCGGACCCCGCCGGTAGACTGGAGGGGACATGTCGAGCAGCTCTTCTCCCGCCCAGACCCCCTCCTCTCGCGAATCGGTGACACCGCTGATCGTCGATTCGTCGACCCCGGTGCGGACGGGCCGGGCACAGGGCGACGGCCGCGGCGACCCGCTCCTCGACGGGCTCAACCCGCAGCAGCGTGAAGCCGTCGAATATCGCGGCCCTGCGCTGCTCATCGTGGCGGGAGCCGGTTCGGGCAAGACGAGCGTGCTCACGCGCCGCATCGCGGGGCTGCTGCGTTCGCGTGAGGCCTTCCCCAGCCAGATCCTCGCCATCACCTTCACGAACAAGGCTGCGGCCGAGATGCGCGAACGTGTCGGCCACCTCGTCGGCCGCGAGGCCGACGGCATGTGGATCTCCACGTTCCACTCGGCCTGCGTGCGCATCCTGCGCCGTGAGGCCGAGAACTTCGGCTTCAAATCGGGCTTCACGATCTACGACTCGGCCGACTCGCGCGTGCTGCTCAAGCGCATCATCAAGGACCTCGACGCCGACGTCCTCGGCTTCACCCCCGCCAACGCCGGTGCACGCATCTCGAAGCTCAAGAACGAACTCGGCGACGTCGACTCGTTCGCCCGCAACATGAACGTCGGCGACCCCAACGAGGTCGCCTTCCTCGAGATCTTCCGCCGCTACACGCGCGAGCTCACGGCGGCCAACGCGTTCGACTTCGACGATCTCATCAGTCAGACGGTCTTCCTGTTCCGGGCATTCCCGCACATCGCCGCGCTGTACCAGAGGCGCTTCCGCCACGTCCTCGTCGACGAGTACCAGGACACGAACCACGCGCAGTACTCGCTCATCCGCGAACTCACGCGGCCCGTTCCGGCCGACGTCGTGGCGCGGGCGGGCTTCGACACCCCCGTCCGCACGGGCGACGGCTCGATCCCCGGAGCTTCGCTCACCGTGGTGGGCGACTCGGACCAGTCGATCTACGCGTTCCGCGGCGCGGACATCCGTAACATCGTGGAGTTCGAACGTGACTTCCCGGGTGCGACCGTCATCCTGCTCGAGCAGAACTACCGCTCGACGCAGAACATCCTCTCGGCGGCCAACGCGGTGATCTCCAACAACTTCGACCGCAAGGACAAGAAGCTGTGGACGGCCGTCGGCGACGGCGACAAGATCGTCGGCTACACGGGGTACACCGGTCACGACGAGGCGCAGTTCGTCGCCGACGAGATCGAAAAGCTCCATCGCGAGGGCATGGCGTACAGCCAGATGGCCGTTTTCTACCGCACCAACGCCCAGACGCGAGCGCTCGAGGAGATCTTCATCCGTTCGGCGCTGCCGTACCGCGTGATGGGTGGCACGAAGTTCTACGAGCGCGCCGAGATCAAGGACGCCATGGCCTACCTCACGGCGGTCGTGAATCCGGCGGACGCCCTCGCCGTGCGACGCATCCTCAACACCCCGAAGCGCGGCATCGGCCCCGCGACGGAGACGCAACTGCAGAACTTCGCGGACAACGCCGAGACGTCGTTGCGCGAGGCGCTCCGCGAGGCCGACACCCTCGGTTTCGGCCCGAAGGTCGCCGGCTCCATCCGCACGTTGAGCGCGCTCCTCGACGAGGCCACAGCCCTCGCCGCTCAAGGAGAGGTGAGCGACGTGCTCACGCTGCTCGTCACGAAGAGCGGGCTCGTCGACGCCCTCCGCATGAGCCGCGATCCCCAGGACGAGGCTCGTGCCGAGAACATCGAGGAACTCGTCGCCGTCACGAAGGAGTACGAGCGCAACAACCCCGACGGGACGCTCGTCGACTTCCTCACCGAGGTGTCGCTCGTCGCTGCGGCCGATGAGCTCGACGACTCGTCCGGCACCGTATCGCTCATGACGCTGCACACGGCGAAGGGGCTCGAGTTCGACGCGGTCTTCCTCACAGGCGTCGAAGAGGAACTCCTGCCGCACAAGATGTCCGCGAACGAACCGGGCGGCCCGGCCGAGGAACGGCGTCTCTTCTACGTGGGCATCACCCGCGCACGCAAGAAGCTGCACCTCTCGCTCGCGATGTCGCGTGCCCAGTTCGGCGAGACCGCCGTGGCGATGCCGAGTCGTTTCCTCCAGGAGATCCCGGACGACCTCATCGAGTGGCGTCAGTCGCCCGGAACAGCGCGTTCGCGCGGCGGCTTCGGTCCCGGGGCGCTCAACGGGCCGCGCGGGTGGAAGGGACCGAACAACGACCGCGACGGCGGCTTCGCCCTGCCGCGAGCCGAGAAGAAGGTATGGCCGAACGCCGTCACGGGCACCGTCAGGGACAACGGCGACCTCGAACTCGCGGCGGGCGACCGCATCCGCCACACCGACTTCGGCGAGGGACGCGTCCTCGCCGTCACAGGCGAGGGTTCCAAGCGGGTTGCCCACGTCGCCTTCGACGCCGCGGGCCAGAAGAAGCTCCTCATCAAGATCGCCCCGATCGAGAAGCTGTAGTCGGCTCGAGCGGGAGCGAGCGCTCGTCCCGACCGCGTGATCAGGCGCGTCGTCGGCGATGACGTCGCAGGGAGCTGATCGCAGGTGCGTGGCGCAGTCCGGCCGGGATGATCGGCCACACGATGCGGGTCGAGCCGAGGACGGCGTCGAGAATGCGCTGTCGCCACGGGCTCCACGGCAGGCCGAACTGCCGCCGGATCCGCTCGTCGAGCAGACCCGTCGTGATGAGGCGTGCGAGCGGCATCACGGCGCGCAACCACAGAGGAGCCCCGGGCGGCCGGGGGTGCAGCAGATCACGCGCGACCCCTCGCGCCTCCTCGCTCACGACGAGGGTGGCGATGCGCTCGTCCCACCACGACCGGAAGTCGGTCGTCGTCGCCGGCCACAGCTCCGCGGGCATCCCGAGGGCCGTGCCGAGCACGGCGTACTCGCGATACACCCGCTCGGCGGCGCCCGGGTCGAGCGGGCGGAGGACGAGGTCGTGCATCGTCATCGCGGAGTCGTACAGCGTCGCCGCGACCCACAACTGCAGCCGTGCGTCGTCCGCTGCGTAATCAGGCGACTCTCCCGGCTCCGACCGGACGGGCGTGTGCGCCCGCTCGACGTGCCGGCGGGCGGCCGCGCGTTCTGCCGCGGTACCGAACACGACGAGGTAGACGTAGTCGAGCGTCCCGGTGAGCCGGCGGAGCGGGGCCGCCACGAAATCGCTGTGACGGGCGACTCCGGCCGCGACGGCAGGATCCGCGAGCTGCAGGAGGATGGCGCGCCCGCCGGCCGCGACGATGACGGCTTCGGCAGCGATGTCCCTGATCCCGCTGTTCCTGATCACCCCGACGCGCCTCATCCGGTCAATCGTACGGACATCGCGAGCGCGACCCAGGGCCGTCCCGACAGGAGCCTCCGTTCGAGCGGAGTAGAGTGGGAGGCGGCTTTTTCCCCCGGATCGCGACCCGTTGCGGGGGTGGGCCGAACGGTCACGACCACAATGCATCGACGCGGATAGGAACATCACGTGGACCTCTACGAGTACCAGGCCCGAGATCTCTTCGAGAAGTACGAGGTGCCGGTGCTCCCGGGCATCGTCGCGACCACGCCGGAGGAGGTGCGCGCCGCGGCCGAGAAGCTCGGCGGCGTCGTCGTCGTCAAGGCGCAGGTCAAGGTCGGCGGCCGCGGAAAGGCCGGCGGCGTCAAGGTCGTGAAGAACCCCGACGAGGCGGAAGAGGCCGCGAAGGCGATCCTCGGCCTCGACATCAAGGGTCACACCGTGCGCACCGTCATGGTCGCCGCCGGTGCCCGCATCGCCCAGGAGTTCTACTTCTCCGTGCTGCTCGACCGCGCCAACCGCTCGTACCTCTCGCTCACGAGCGTCGAGGGCGGCATGGAGATCGAGCAGCTCGCCGTCGAGAAGCCAGAGGCCCTCGCGCGTATCGAGGTCGACCCGATCACCGGTATCGACGCGGCGAAGGCCCGCGAGATCGCCCTCGCGGCGAACTTCCCGGCCGAGCTCGTCGACAAGGTCGCGGACGTGTTCGTGAAGCTCTACGCCGTCTACACGGGCGAGGACGCGACTCTCGTCGAGGTCAACCCGCTCGTGCTCACGGAGGACGGCGACATCATCGCGCTCGACGGCAAGGTCTCGCTCGACGAGAACGCGGAGTTCCGCCACCCCGAGCACGACGAGCTCAAGGACACGGCCGCCGAGGACCCCCTCGAGCTCAAGGCCAAGGAGAACGACCTCAACTACGTCAAGCTCGACGGCCAGGTCGGCATCATCGGCAACGGCGCCGGCCTCGTCATGTCGACGCTCGACGTGGTCGCGTACGCCGGTGAGGCGCACGGCGGCGTGAAGCCCGCGAACTTCCTCGACATCGGCGGCGGAGCGTCGGCCGAGGTCATGGCCGCCGGTCTCGACGTCATCCTCGGCGACGAGCAGGTCAAGAGCGTCTTCGTCAACGTCTTCGGCGGCATCACGGCGTGCGACGCGGTCGCCAACGGGATCGTGAAGGCTCTCGAGATCATCGGCGACGGCGCGACGAAGCCTCTCGTCGTCCGTCTCGACGGCAACAACGTCGAGGAGGGCCGCCGCATCCTGCGCGAGGCGAACCACCCCCTCGTGACCCTCGCCGCGACCATGGACGAAGGCGCCGACAAGGCCGCCGAGCTGGCCAACGCGTAACCGGACGACCACCACAAAAGGAATCAGAACACCATGTCGATCTTCCTCAACAAGGACTCCAAGGTCATCGTCCAGGGCATCACCGGCGGCGAAGGCACCAAGCACACGGCCCTCATGCTCAAGGCCGGGACCCAGATCGTCGGCGGCGTCAACGCACGCAAGGCCGGCACGACCGTGAGCCACGGCGACGTCGAACTCCCGGTCTTCGGCACCGTGGTCGAGGCCATGGAGCAGACCGGCGCCGACGTGTCGATCGCGTTCGTGCCCCCGGCGTTCGCGAAGGATGCGGCGATCGAGGCCATCGATGCCGGCATCCCGCTCCTCGTGATCATCACCGAGGGCATCCCCGTCGGCGACTCGGCGGAGCTGTGGGCGTACGCGCAGAGCAAGGGCAACACGACGCGCATCATCGGTCCGAACTGCCCGGGCATCATCACTCCGGGCGAGTCGCTCGTCGGCATCACGCCCGCGACGATCGCCGGTAAGGGCCCTATCGGTCTCGTCTCGAAGTCCGGAACCCTGACCTACCAGATGATGTACGAGCTGCGCGAGATCGGCTTCTCGACGGCCATCGGCATCGGCGGCGACCCCATCATCGGCACAACGCACATCGACGCTCTCGCGGCCTTCGAGGCCGATCCCGAGACGAAGGCGATCGTCATGATCGGCGAGATCGGCGGCGACGCCGAGGAGCGTGCCGCCGACTTCATCAAGGCGAACGTCACGAAGCCGGTCGTCGGCTACGTCGCCGGGTTCACCGCTCCCGAGGGCAAGACGATGGGCCACGCCGGCGCCATCGTGTCCGGTTCGGCGGGAACCGCACAAGCGAAGAAGGAAGCACTCGAGGCGGCCGGCGTGAAGGTCGGCAAGACGCCGTCGGAAGCGGCCTCCCTCATGCGCGAGATCATCGCCGGGCTCTAGCCCATCACCTCGACGCCCCCGTCCGGATCGGTCCGGGCGGGGGCGTCGTCGTCTCACCGATGTCCGGCCGACGGCTTCCCGGGAGGCCGGGGCGGCGGCCCATCAGAGTGACGCTTGGACGGATAGGCTCGCCGAGTCATGAATCGAACGACCGTCGCGCTCCTCGCCGCCCTCGAGGCGTTCATCGTCGTCGCGATCGGTATCGCGATCGCCCTGGTCCCGCTCACCCTCCTGTGGGCCGTGCAGTACGGCTTCGCGATCGATTGGGCGGTCTTCTGGCGCGCGGCCGTCGACGTCTGGCTCCTCGGACACGGTGCGGATCTCACGGTCGCGCTCGATCCCCTGACGATCGCCCGGCTCGGAGTCCTGGAAGCGGGGGAGCCCTTCACCGTGTCGCTCGCCCCGCTCGGGATCGGACTCGTGACGGTGCTCCTGGGTGCGCGGACCGGCCGGCGCGCGGCCGACTCGGGGCTGTGGCTCACGGGCGTGCTCTCGGCGACGCTGACGGTCGTCGTGCTCTCCGCCGTCCTGTCGGTGACGGCACGCGAGGAGATCGTGAGCCCCTCGCTGCTCGGCGGTATCGGCTCTCCGCCGCTCGTCTACCTCGTCGGTCTCGCCGTGGGACTCATCGGTGCGCGACTCGGCCGCGGGGACGAACCCATCGGTGGCCGTGTCGGGGAGTACGTCGAGCGGACGACCGACCGGATCGGTGTGCGCGGCCGCGCTATCGCGGCAGCGTCGCTCCGCGGCGGAGCCATCGTCGCCGCCGGCATCGTCGGCGCCGCCGCCGTCACCGTCGCGATCGTGCTCTTCGCGTCGTTCGGCACGGTCATCGGCCTCTACGAGAGTTCGGGAATGGGGATCACGGGGGGCATCGCCGTCACGATCGCCCAGCTCGCCTACCTGCCGAACCTCGTCGTCTGGTGCGCCGCTTGGCTGCTGGGACCCGGTTTCGCGATCGGCGTCGGCACCAGCGTCTCTCCCGCCACGACGCTCCTCGGCCCGGTACCGGGCATTCCCGTGCTCGGAGCGATCCCGGCGGGAGACCTGCCGTTCGGTTTCCTCGGACTCATCGTTCCCGTGCTCGTCGGGTTCCTCGCGGCGGCCGCCGTCCGCCCCGCAATCGTCCGCGCCGTCGGATCAGCCGGACTCGTCCGGTCGCTCGTGCTCACGGCCGTCGGCATCGCTCTCGTCGCGAGCGTGCTCATGGGGCTGCTGGCCCTCGCGTCGTCCGGGGCGATGGGACCGGAGCGTCTGCAGGAGGTCGGTCCCGCCCCGCTCGCGGTCGCACTCGCGACGCTCGCCACCACGGGGGTCGCGGCGCTCGTCGGCATGGCGTCAGGCCGGTACTCGTCGGTCGAGCGCTGACACGGCGGGTCGGTCCGCCGGACGCCCGCTAGGATTGCGGGGTGCTGTCGCTCGTCGTCCTCATCTCCGGAGGTGGGTCAAACCTCCGTGCCCTTCTCGAGGCGCAAGCGGACGCCGATTTCCCGGCCCGCGTCGTCGCGGTGGGTGCCGATCGCGATGCCGACGGACTGGCGCACGCGGAGGAGTTCGGCATTCCGGGTTTCGTCGTCCCGTACCGGGACTTCGCGAGCCGCGACGAGTGGGGCGAGGCTCTGCTCGAACGCATCCGCGAGTGGAACCCCGATCTCGTCGTGCTGAGCGGGCTCATGAGGCTCCTCCCGCCCCGCGTCGTCGCCGATCTCTCCCCGCGCCTCATCAACACGCACCCGGCCTACCTCCCGGAGTTCCCGGGCGCGCATGCCGTACGCGACGCGATCGCCGCCGGCGCCGAACAGAGCGGCGCGTCGATCATCGTCGTCGCCGACGGAGTGGACGACGGCCCCATCATCGTGCAGGAGCGCGTCCCCGTCCTCCCCGGGGACGACGAACACGCCCTGCACGAACGCATCAAGCCCGTCGAACGGCGCCTGCTCGTGCAGACCGTTCTCGACATCGCCAACGGTCTCGACCTCGAGGCCCTCTAACAAGGAGCACCAGCATGGCCGGCCCCCGCCACGACTCGAGCCTCTACCGTGACCGCGATTTCGTCGAGGTGAAGCGCGCCCTCATCTCCGTGAGCGACAAGACGGGGCTGCTCGACCTCGCGCAGGCGCTCGCCGACGCGGGAGTCGAGATCGTCTCGACCGGCTCGACCGCCGCGACCATCCGTGACGCCGGTCACGCCGTCACGGACGTCGCGAGCGTCACGGGCTTCCCGGAGTCCCTCGACGGCCGCGTCAAGACGCTCCACCCGAGCGTGCACGCCGGGCTTCTCGCCGACCTGCGTCTCGAGTCCCACGAGGAGCAGCTCGCCGAACTCTCGATCGAGCCGTTCGAACTCGTCGTCGTGAACCTCTACCCGTTCTCCGAGACGGTCGCGAGCGGAGCGCCGAGCGACGACATCGTGGAACAGATCGACATCGGCGGACCGGCCATGGTGCGCGCCGCCGCGAAGAACCACCCGAACGTGGCGATCGTCGTGTCGCCGGACGCCTACTCGGACGTCATCGCGTCGATCCGGGAGCGGAAGGGGACGACGCTCGCGGAACGACGCGAGCTCGCCGCGCGCGCCTTCGCGCACACGGCGGCGTACGACACCGCGGTCGCCGGCTGGTTCACCGACACGTCCGAGGGCTTCGGGGCCTCGCTCACGATCCAGGCCGAGCTCGGCAACGTGCTCCGGTACGGCGAGAACTCGCACCAGGAGGCGGCCATCTATCTGCGTTCCGGCGGGCAGGGCATCGCCCAGGCGACGCAACTTCACGGCAAGGAGATGAGCTACAACAACTACGTCGATGCCGACGCCGCGGTCCGTGCCGCGTTCGATTTCGCCGAGCCCGCCGTCGCGATCATCAAGCACGCGAACCCGTGCGGGATCGCCGTCGCGAATCCGAAGGCACCGGACGCGATCGCGTCGGCCCACCGTCGGGCCCACGAGTGCGACCCCGTCTCCGCTTTCGGCGGCGTCATCGCGGCAAACCGCACGGTCACCCTCGGGATGGCCGAGACGGTCAAGGAGATCTTCACGGAGGTCATCGTCGCCCCCGCGTTCGAGGAGGCTGCGCTCGACGTGCTGCGGACGAAGAAGAACCTCCGCATCCTGCAGCTGCCGGAGTCGTTCGAGCTCGAGCCCCTCGAGTCGAAGCAGATCTCCGGCGGCATGCTCGTGCAGCAGGCGGACCGCTTCTCCGACGCCGACCCCGCGTCCTTCACGGCCGGGTGGGAACTCGTATCGGGTGACGCCGCCGACGCCGAGACGCTCGCCGACCTCGCGTTCGCGTGGAAGGCGTGCCGTTCCGTCAAGTCGAACGCGATCCTGCTCGCCTCGGGCGGTGCGTCGGTGGGCGTCGGCATGGGGCAGGTCAATCGCGTCGACTCCTGCCACCTCGCGGTGACGAGGGCCGGCGAGCGCGCGACCGGGTCGGTCGCCGCATCGGACGCGTTCTTCCCCTTCGCCGACGGCCTCCAGGTGCTCATCGACGGCGGTGTGCGCGCCGTCGTCCAGCCGGGAGGATCGGTGCGCGATGAGGAGGTCTTCGCCGCGGCCCGAGCAGCGGGTGTGACGATGTACGTGACGGGGGAGCGGCACTTCTTCCACTGATTCCGAGGATGGGCCGACCTCCCCGCGGAACGGGGAGGTCGGGCACCTCGGATAGGCTCGAGTCCATGTCCGTCTCCTGGGGCCGTCGCCTCCTCGCCTCCGTCCTCAGCGGTCTCGCATCGGCCGGTCTCGTCCATCTCGCCATGCTCACGGCGTTCTGGATCGCCGACAGCTCGAACCCCGCGATCACCGGTGCCGCCCACCAGTACTTCCTGAGCGCGTCGCTCATCTCGTTCGTCGTCGTCTTCGCGTTCGGGGTCTTCGGCCTGCTCGGACGATGGTGGGGCGCGCTCGTCGCCGGAATCGTCGCGGGCATCGTCGCGCCCGTCGCGGGAACGTCCGTCCAGGTGCTCACGCAAGGCGTGCCGATCGACGAGACGTTCGTGCCGTCGATCGCGTCGACGCTCCTCACCGTCAACTTCGGCTTCCTCGTGGCGACGATCGCGACCGTGCCGACGGTGGGTCGGCTCGTCTACCGCTCCCTTGCCGCCGAGGGGACGACGGGGCCGTCGGAGGCGCGTGTCGCCCTCGTGCGCCTCCCCGCGAAGAACCTCGCCGAGGGTCAGACGACGCACATCGAGCGCAGTGAGATCGACGCCGACCTCGCCGACAGCCAGTGGGACGCGTACGTCGCAGCCTTCGCGGAGCACGGCTGGACCACCCAGGAGGTGCCGTACGCCGAGCGGCTCGCCGACTCCGTCTTCGTCGAGGACGCTGTCGTGGTGGTCGGCGGCCTCGCGATCATCGCCCGCTCCGGCAGTGAAGCGCGTCGCGCGGAGACCGACGGCGTCGAGGAGGTCCTGGTTGCGCGCGGCTACGACATCGAACGCGTCACGAACCCCGGCACCCTCGACGGGGGAGACGTCCTCGTCGTCGGCGACACGGTCTACGTCGGCCGCTCGAGCCGGACGAACGCCGACGGCATCGCGCAGTTCCGGGCGTTCCTCACGCCGCGAGGGTATGACGTCGTCGCGGTCCCCGTCACTCGCGCCCTCCACCTCAAGTCGACCGTCACCGCGTTGCCCGACGGCACGGTCATCGGACACGACGACCTCGTGGACGAATCGCGCTTGTTCACGCGGTTCCTCCCCGTGCCCGAGAAGGAGGGCGTCGCGGTCGTGGCCCTCGACGCCGAGACCCTGCTCATGTCGGCGGCGGCTCCCGAGACCGCGGAGCTGCTGCGCGAACTGGGCTACGACGTCGTCACGGTGGACATCTCGGAGTTCGAGAAGCTCGAGGGCTGCGTCACGTGCCTCTCGGTCCGGCTCGGTTGAGTCGTCCGCTGTTCATCGTCGCGACTTCTCGCGTCCTCTTGCACAGCGCGCAGCCCTGTGAATAGTCTGTAAGGCTGCGTGCGTCGCGATTCCGGTCGCCCCGCGCGGCCAACGAGTCGTCGAAAAGGGGAGGGTCACATGAACATCGTCATCGCGCCGAAAACGGGACTGGGCATGCTGACGGGTCACTCCGGCGGGATCCTCGCCTTCCCGAGTGCCTCCCTCGCCCGATAACGCGAGCGCACCCCCGGCGTCCCATCGACAGGACGACGCGGCCGGCACCCGGCACCGTCCGCGTCGGCCCATTCGCTTCGAGCGAACTCCTCCACCCCTCTCGTCGACGACCGACTCGACCCGTCGCCGTCCGCACGCGCAAGGAAGCAGTCGTCATGCCTGACCGTCCCGCCCCGTCCGCTCCGCCCCGACGCCTCGGTACCGCCGCGGCGCTGTGGCGGATCTACCCGTGGGCGAAACCCGCCATCCCGAGCATCACCCTCGGCATGGTGGCCGCTCTCGTCGCGGCGCTCGTCGCGCTCTCGATCCCGCTCGTCCTCGAGAACCTCGTCGACAGTGCGCTCGAGACCGGCGACTCCGCCAACATCTGGCCCGCTGTGCTCCTCGTCCTCGGACTCGGTGTGCTCGAGGCCGTCATGATCGCGCTCCGACGCTGGTTCGTCCTGACCCCGGGTACGCACGTCGAGGCGCGCTTGCGCAATTCCTTCTACGCCAAGCTCCAGGACCTGCCGGTCGCCTTCCACGACAGGTGGCAGTCCGGCCAGCTCCTGTCGCGTGCCATGAGCGATCTCAGCCTCATCCGTCGGTGGCTCTCGTTCGGTCTCGTCCTGTTCGTGGTCAACACCGTGACGATCGTCGTCGGCGGTGTCGTGCTGTTCACGTGGAGCCCGCTGCTCGGCGCGATCTTCATCGTGTGCGCGGTTCCCATCTGGATCTACGGCTTCGTCTTCGAGAAGAAGTACTCGCGCATCGCTCGGAGGAGCCAGGACCAGGCCGGCGATCTCGCGACGGCCGTCGAGGAGTCCGTGCACGGCATCCGTGTGCTCAAGGCGTTCGGCCGCGGCACGTACGCTCTCGAGAGCTTCGCCTCGCAGGCCGAGAGTCTTCGGGGGACCGAGATCGAGAAGGCCAAGGCGATCGCGGGCATCTGGTACTGGCTTCTCCTGCTCCCCGACATCGCGTTCGCCCTGTGCCTCTTCGCGGGCGTCTGGCTCGCGTCGACGGGTGAGCTCACGGTCGGTCAGCTGTTCGCGTTCTTCGCGACGGCGGCGATCCTGCGGTGGCCGATCGAGTCGATCGGGTTCCTGCTCGCGATGACCTTCGACACCCGGACGGCGACGGACCGCTTCTTCGAGGTCATGGACGAGGTGAACACGATCACCGATCCGGAGTCGCCGGCCCACGTCGACGACCCGCGGGGTCGCCTCGTCTTCGACGACGTGCACTTCCGCTTCCAGGACACGGCCGACGGGCAACCGGATCTGCTCGACGGCGTCTCGCTCGAGTTGCACCCGGGTGAGACGATGGCGCTCATCGGCATCACGGGATCGGGCAAGTCGACGCTCACCGCGCTCACGACACGGCTCTACGAGGTGACCGGTGGTCGCATCACGATCGACGGCGTCGACATCCGTGACCTGTCGCGACTCGAGCTGCGTCGTCACATCGCGATGGCGTTCGAGGACGCGACGCTCTTCTCGACGACGATCCGGGAGAACGTCCTGCTCGGGCGTGACGACCTCGACCTGCACTCGCCCGAAGCCGACGCGGCACTCGAGGAGGCGCTCGACATCGCTCAGGCCGGATTCGCGCGCGAGCTGCCCGAGGGTGTCGAGACACGGGTCGGCGAGGAGGGCCTCAGCCTCTCAGGCGGTCAGCGCCAGCGGCTCGCACTCGCTCGAGCCGTCGCGGCGAAGCCCGCCGTGCTCGTGCTCGACGACCCGCTGTCGGCGCTCGACGTCGACACCGAAGCGCTCGTCGAGGCTGCGCTCCGCCGCGTGCTCGCGAGCACGACGGCGCTCATCGTGGCACACCGGCCCTCGACCGTCATGCTCGCTGACCGGGTCGCGCTGCTCGAGCGCGGACGCATCTCCGCCGTCGGGACCCACAGCGAACTCCTCGCCTCGAGCGAGCACTACAGGTTCGTGATCTCGAGCCTCGACGACGACGACCCGCTCGCCACGGCGACAGCCGACGGCGACGGACGACAGGAGGTCGATTCATGAGTTCGTCATCCGTTCTCGGAGTGAGCGGCGAGGAACGCGACGACTTCTCCACGGAGGAGTCCCGCCAGATCCGGCGCCGGTCGCTCCGGCTGCTCGGCTCGCTCCTCGGACCCCTCAAGGTCCGGGTGTTCTGGACGATGCTCGTCGTGGTCGTCTCGACGGCCGCTCAGGTCGCGGGTCCCGCCCTCATCGCCTTCGGCATCGACACGGGGCTTCCCGCGGTGGTCGATCGCGCCGACTGGATGCCGATCGTGCTCATCGTCGCGGTCTATCTCGTGACGGGACTCATCGGCGCGATCCTCATCGCGTGGTACACGGTGTTGAGCGCCCGGATCAGTCAGGCGATCCTCATCGACCTGCGGAAGCGCGTGTTCCTGCAGACGCAGCGACTGAGCCTCGAGTTCCACGAGAGTTACACGTCCGGACGCATCATCTCGCGCCAGACGAGCGACCTCGACTCGATCAAGGAACTGCTCGACTCGGGCATCAATCAGCTCGTGTCTGGGTTCCTCTACATGAGCTTCACGGGCATCGCGCTCTTCCTGCTCGACTGGACGAGCGGCCTCGTCCTGCTCGTGTCGCTCATCCCGCTGTTCATCCTCACGCGGTGGTTCCAGAAGCGGTCGCAATCGGTGTTCCGCGAGACACGGGTCACATCGGCTCGCGTCATCGTGCAGTTCGTCGAGACGATGACGGGCATCCGCGCCGTCAAGGCGTTCCGCAAGGAGAAGCGCAACGAGGCCACCTACGGCGACCTCGTCGAGGACTACCGCGACGCGAACGCGCGCGCTATCCGTCTCTTCGGATTCTTCGACCCCGGGCTCGTCCTCATCGGCAACGTGACGGTCGCGGCCGTGCTGCTCGTCGGTGGGTTCCGAGTGGTCGACGGGGCGATCGAGATCGGTGCACTCCTCGCCGCAGTGCTCTACACGCGTCGCTTCTTCGACCCCATGGAGGAGATGGCGATGTTCTACAACTCCTACCAATCGGCGGCGGCGGCGCTCGAGAAGATCTCGGGTGTGCTCGAGGAGCGGCCGAGCGTGCCGGACCCCACGAGTCCCATCGACCTGTGGGAGGCGCGCGGTCACGTCGCGTTCGAGGACGTCCGGTTCGCGTACAACGCCGACAGCGTCGTCCTGCCGAACTTCACGCTCGACATCCCTGCCGGGCAGACCGTCGCTCTCGTGGGGACGACGGGAGCGGGCAAGTCGACGCTCGCGAAGCTCATCTCGCGCTTCTACGACCCGACCGATGGCCGCGTGCTCCTCGACGGCGTCGATCTGCGGCAGCTCCACCCGAAGGACCTCCGTCGCGCGATCGTGATGGTGACGCAGGAGGCCTACCTGTTCTCGGGCACGGTCGCCGACAACATCGCCATCGGCAAGCCCGGGGCGAGTCTCGACGAGATCAAGCGTGCAGCGGAAGCCGTGGGTGCCGACACCTTCATCGAGGCCCTTCCGAAGGGATACGACACCGACGTCAACAAGCGGGGAGGTCGCGTCTCGGCGGGACAGCGGCAGCTGATCTCGTTCGCGAGGGCGTTCCTCGCCGACCCGTCCGTGCTCATCCTCGACGAGGCGACGGCCTCGCTCGACATCCCGAGCGAGCGTCTCGTCCAGGAGGCGCTCCAGACGCTCCTCGCGGATCGGACGGCCGTGATCATCGCTCACCGGTTGTCGACCGTCGCGATCGCGGACCGTGTCCTCGTCATGGAGCACGGACGGATCGTCGAGGACGGCACTCCGGCCGACCTCATCAGTGGTTCCGGCCGGTTCGCGCGCATGCACGCGGCCTGGCGGGACTCGCTCGTCTGACGGCCTCGTACCGTGGACGATGGAGCGGGCGGCGGGTGATCCCACCCGTCGCCCGCTTCGTCGTCGAGGCGACAGTCGGCCGTCAGGGCCCGGCGGTCGCGTCGAGCGGTGCGGCTCCGAGACCGTCGGACTCCGACCCGGCCGGGAGGAAGCCGTAGACCGCGTCGCCGTCGACGAAGGCGGTCCAGCCGGTGTCGCACGTGAACAGTGCAGCCGGGAGGGTCTCCGGCCACCACGAGTCCTGGAGCGGCGCCTGGATCTCCCCGGCCTCCGCCGCCACGGACCGTTGCGCGTCCGCTTCGCACGTCCCGCTCGTGAAGTGCGACGGGGACTGGAAGGTGACGATGGAGGACCCGTCCGCGACATCGATCGTGTAGCGGATGGCCGTCGCATCATCCGGGACCCAGGGAGGCGCGGGGAGCGTCGTGTCCGCACGGAAGTCGTCGATGCCGGAGTAAGCGGCGCTCTTCGTCGAACCGAAGGCGAACTGTACCGCCGAGCACGACACGAGGACGGGTGCTGTCGCGAGGGCGAGAGCGGTGAGGGCGACGAGACGGGCGGGGCGGGGGGCCATGACTCCAGCCTCGCGGGCACCCCCGCCCGCGTCGTCACCCCGCGGGGTGAACCGACTCATCCTGCAGCACGACCTGTCGCGCCGCCTCACTCCGCTCGACGGCCGCGGGGGAGGGACGTCAGATCCAGGCGGAGCGGTCGATCCGGTAGCCGGACGGCGTCTCGACGATCGGGGTGCCCTCTGCCGCATAGTGGGGGCGGGCATCCGTCTCGAGGCCCCTGGGCGGGAGTCCTCCGGATCGTACGACCCGCCACCAGGGCACGGTGCCGCCGGCATGCGCCATGACGCGACCGACGCCACGAGCGGACCGCGAACCGAGTGCAGCGGCAATGGAGCCGTAGCTCATCACGTACCCGGCGGGAATGGCCGCGGCGACGGCGAGCACCTCCTCGACGAAATCGTCACCCGTCGGCGGGGTGCCTTCGCCCGGTGCGGAGGGCTCGTCCCGCTGCACGCTCGTCAGAGGGCGAGCTCGGCGATGGTCTCGCCGTACGAGGTCTCCCCGACGGGAGTGAAGCCGACCCGCAGGAAGAAGGCCTCCGGGCCGCTTTCTCCCGGCTCGTAGATGACATCGAGGTGGTTGAATCCCCGCTTGGCCGCCTCGGAACGGAGCGCCTCGACGGCGAAGGTGCCGATGCCGCGGCCCTGGTCGTCCGCGTCGACGTTGATCCGCCAGAGGATGCTGCGGAACTCCTCCTGGGGAGCGTTCGGGTCGAAGTTGCCCTGGATGAACCCGACGACCTCGTCGCCGTCGAGGATGACGCGCTGCCAACTGGTCGTCGGGTCGACGACCGCCGCGGCGACGGCGTAGGAGACCGGGGCGACGAACTGCTCCTGGCCGGGTTTGAGCGTGAGTGCGTTGACCGCGACGATCGTGGACGCGGACAGTTCCTCGAGTCTCAGCTCAGCCATGTCAACAGGCTACCGGTCGGAGCGCTCGGCGCGGAAGGATGAGCCGCACACGGCGGCGCCGGGTCGCTGGCGGATTGTCTCGACGTCGAGACAACTGGGCCGCGCGGTAAGCTGGTGCGGCGAGATCCGCCCGTATTCCCTACAGGAGTTGTTTTGTCGAAAATCAAGGTTGAAGGCACGGTCGTCGAGCTCGACGGCGACGAGATGACCCGCATCATCTGGCAGGCCATCAAGGACACCCTCATCCACCCGTACCTCGACGTGAACCTCGAGTACTACGACCTCGGCATCGAGAAGCGGGACGAGACCGACGACCAGATCACGATTGACGCGGCCGAGGCCATCAAGAAGCACGGCGTCGGCGTGAAGTGCGCCACGATCACGCCGGACGAGGCGCGCGTCGAGGAGTTCGGCCTCAAGAAGATGTGGCGCTCGCCGAACGGCACGATCCGCAACATCCTCGGCGGTGTCATCTTCCGCGAGCCGATCATCATCTCGAACATCCCGCGCCTCGTCCCCGGCTGGAACAAGCCGATCATCGTCGGCCGCCACGCGTTCGGCGACCAGTACCGCGCGACGGACTTCCGGTTCGAGGGCGAGGGCACGCTCACGATGACCTTCACGCCGAAGGACGGCTCGGAGCCGCAGCAGTTCGAGGTCTTCCAGTCGCCCGGATCGGGTGTCGCGATGGGCATGTACAACCTCGACGAGTCGATCCGCGACTTCGCGCGTGCCTCGCTCAACTACGGGCTCGCCCGCAACTACCCCGTCTACCTGTCCACGAAGAACACGATCCTCAAGGCCTACGACGGTCGCTTCAAGGACATCTTCCAGGAGGTGTTCGAGGCCGAGTTCAAGGAGCAGTTCGACGCCGCAGGCCTCACGTACGAGCACCGCCTCATCGACGACATGGTCGCGTCGGCGCTCAAGTGGGAGGGCGGCTACGTCTGGGCCACGAAGAACTACGACGGCGACGTGCAGTCGGACACGGTGGCCCAGGGCTTCGGCTCGCTCGGTCTCATGACGAGCGTGCTGTCGACGCCCGACGGAAAGGTCGTCGAGGCCGAGGCCGCCCACGGCACCGTCACGCGCCACTACCGTCAGCACCAGGCGGGCAAGCCCACGTCGACGAACCCGATCGCCTCGATCTACGCCTGGACGCGCGGCCTCGCGCACCGCGGCAAGCTCGACGGCAACCAGGAGCTCATCGACTTCGCGGCGACCCTCGAGGACGTCGTCATCAAGACGGTCGAGTCGGGCAAGATGACGAAGGACCTCGCGCTCCTCGTCGGACCCGAGCAGCCGTACCAGACCACCGAGGAGTTCCTCGCGACGCTCGACGCGAACCTGCAGGAGCGCATGGCCTCCGCCTGACGCCCGAACGAACGACGAAGCCCCTCCCCGCACGTGCGGGGAGGGGCTTCGTCGTCGGGTCGTCAGGACGCTTCGCTGACCTGGAGCGTCTGTCCCTGGTCGACGGAGTCGGACTGCTCGGAGCCCGAGCCGACGGCGATCTTCCGCGGCTTGGCCTTCTCGCTCACCGGGATCGTCACGGAGAGCACGCCGTTCGCGTAGTTCGCGGTGATGTTCTCGGTGTCGATGCCCTGGCCGAGGTTGAGCTGCCGGAGGAACGAGCCGGACTCGCGCTCCTTCGCGAGCCACGCGACGCCCTCGCCCTGGGTGAGGGTGCGCTCGGCGCGGATCGTGAGCAGCTGTCCGTCGATGTCGATGTCGACGGAGCCCGGGTCGATACCGGGGAGGTCCGCGGCCATCACGTAGTGGTCGCCGTCGCGGTAGAGGTCCATCGGCATCAGGCGGGGGCCCCGTCGGGTGTCGAGGAACGCACCGGCGACGCGGTCGAGCTCGCGGAACGGGTCGAAGTTCATGGCCATCGATTTTCTCCTTCGTCGGGGCCGCTGAGCGGCCGGATGTGCGGTCGGTTGAAAGTTGAGTGATGTTCGCTCAATCTGAGATTAGATTAGCACTCTCGATGTGCGAGTGCCAGCTTTCGCGTTCGCCGTGCGCGATCACCGCGTGCGTCCGCCGGTCACGCCGATAAGTCGCGCCATCCGGCCTTCTTCGCGCGGTGATCGCGCGTTCGCACGCGTGTCCTCCTGTCGACCGACATGGTTCCGCCGTAACGCGACGTTTACACCTGGCCCTCCCTCGGGGGCCATTTCTGCGCTAGTTTCGATCCCGGGTACCCGAAGCCCGCGCAATACGACGCCGTATTGATCGGCGTCGTCGGTTCACGAGACGGGGAAGGTATCCGTGAGATATTCCATTCCGCGCGGCCCACGGGCCGGCGCACGCGGAGCGGGGGCACGCCGAGTGCTCGCCGCTTCGCTCACCGCAACATTGGCGGCCGCGGCCATTGCGTTCACGGGAGGCGCCGCGACGGCGGCCCCGACGACGCCGTTCGCCCAGGGCGGGAAGACGACGTTCGATGCCGGGCGCTACGTCGTCACGCTCGCCGACGACCCGGCCGCCACCTATGACGGAGGTGTCTCCGGGTTCGACGCGACGAAGCCCGACCCGGGTGACAAGCTGAACCCGGGGGCGAAGGACGTCACCGAGTACACGGACTACCTCGCGGACGAGCAGGCCGACGTGGCCGCAGAGGTCGACGCGACGATCGACTACTCGTACACGCTCACCGTCAACGGGTTCGCCGCCGATCTCTCGAGCGCCCAAGCGAGCGCTCTCGCGGCCGACAAGCGCGTGACCTCGCTCGAGGCCGAGGAGATCCTGCACCCGACGGCCCAGTCGTCCACGGACTTCCTCGGTCTGTCGGGCGATGGCGGAGTGTGGGAGAGCGTCGGCGGTGTCGACGCCGCCGGTGCCGGCGTCGTCGTCGGAGTCCTCGACACGGGTATCGCTCCCGAGAACCCGTCCTTCGCGGGTGAACCGCTCACGTCGGCTCCCGGAGACGATCCCTTCCTCGACGGCGACGAGATCGTCTTCTCGAAGGCCGACGGCGGCACCTTCCGCGGCGTCTGCGAGGAGGGCGAGCAGTTCGCCGCTTCGTCGTGTACGACGAAGGTGATCGGCGCCCGGTACTACCTCGACGGCTTCGGTGCGGATCGCATCGGCGACGCGAGCGTCGGCGAGTACGTCTCGCCGCGCGACGGCGACGGTCACGGGTCGCACACCGCGAGCACGGCGGCCGGCAACCACGCGGTCGACGCGAGCGTCGGGGGAGTGGACTACGGCCAGATCTCCGGGGTCGCGCCCGCCGCGAAGATCGCGGCGTACAAGGTGTGTTGGTCCGGTCCGGACCCCGCCGTCACGACCGACGACGGCTGCGCCACGACCGACCTGCTCGCGGGTATCGAGCAAGCGGTCGCCGACGGCGTCGACGTGATCAACTACTCGATCGGCGGCGGCGCGGCCGAGACCACGGTCTCCTCGACCGACTACGCGTTCTTCGGCGCGGCGGCCGCCGGCATCTTCGTCTCGGCGTCGGCCGGCAACGACGGGCCCGGTGCCTCGACCCTCGACAACGCCTCTCCCTGGATCACGACCGTCGCCGCGTCGACCATCCCGAGCTACGAGGCCACGGTCGAGCTCGGCGACGGCAGCGCCTTCCCGGGAGCGTCCATCACCGTCGACCGCACGGAGGGCGCGACACCGCTCACGGGACCGCTCGTCTGGGCGGGCGACGTCGCCGCCGACGGCGTGGCGGATGCCACTCTCTGCGGACCGGACTCGCTCGACCCCGCGGCCGTCGCGGGATCGATCGTCGTGTGTGATCGCGGCACGTACGACCGGACGGCGAAGTCGGCGGAGGTCGCTCGAGCGGGCGGCATCGGGCTCGTGCTCGTCAACCCGATCGCGGGGTCCATCGATCTCGACGAGCACAGTGTTCCGACCGTGCACGTGGACGTCCAGTTCCACGACGCGATCGTCGCGTACGCGCAGACCGAGGGGGCGACGGCGACGTTCCTCCCCGACAACGTGTCCGAGTTCGCGTCGCCGCCCACTCCTCAGGTCGCGGGCTTCTCGAGCCGCGGTCCGGTGCTCGCGGACGGCAGCGACATCCTGAAGCCCGACGTGTCGGCTCCGGGAGTCGCCATCCTCGCGGGCGGTGCCAACGCCGAGGGTGCGGATCCGACCTTCAAGTTCCTCTCGGGGACCTCGATGGCCGCTCCGCACGTCGCGGGTCTCGGGGCGCTGTACCTCGGCGTGCACCCGACCGCCTCGCCCTCCGAGGTGAAGTCGGCGCTCATGACGACCGCCTCGAACACCGTGGACGCAGAAGGCGACGACGTGACGGACCCGTTCGTCCAGGGCGCCGGGCAGGTGGAGCCGACGGAGTTCTTCGACGCCGGTCTCCTCTATCTCAACGGCGTGGACGACTGGGAGTCGTACATCGAGGGCGTGGGGTACGAACTGTCGCCCGACGTGGAGCCGATCGACCCGTCGAGCCTCAACCTCGCGTCCATCGCGATCGGTGAGCTCACCGCTCCCGAGACCATCACGCGCACCGTGACGGCGACGACGGACGGCACCTACACGGCCGCGCCGATCGAGATCCCCGGCGTCACGGCCGAGGTCACGCCGTCCTCGTTCACGATCTCCGAGGGTGAGTCCGTCTCCTACACGGTGACGTTCACGCGGACCGACGCTCCTCTCGACGAGTTCGCCACGGGTGCGCTCGTCTGGAACGGAGAAGACGGCACCACCGTCCGCTCGCCGATCGCCGTCCGGCCCGTCACGATCGTGGCGCCGGAGGAGGTCGCGGGCGAGGGTGTCTCCGGCTCGGTCGACGTCGAGGTGACGCCGGGCGGGACGGGTTTCATCGCCCTGTCCGCTCAGGGTCTCGCTCCGGCGACGCTCGTCGAGGGCGACGGTTCGGCGGAGGGGCACACGGGCTCGGGCTCGGGAGGCGACGAGTTCACCTACCCGGTCACGGTTCCGGAGGGCGCCTCGTTCGCGCGGTTCTCCCTCATCGCCGTGGACAAGACGGCCGACCTCGACCTCACGGTCTACCAGCTCGACGAGGCGGGCGAGCCCGTCGCGGGCTGGCAGTCGGCGACGGGTTCGGCCGACGAGCAGGTCGACGTCTGGGCGCCGGAAGCGGGGGACTACCTCGTCGTGGCGAGCGTCTACACCGGGACGACGGCCTTCGACGTGACGACGGCGTCGGTCGTCCCGGGAACGGGTGCCGGCGGTTTCGCCGTCGACCCGGTCCAGCTCGACGGCGTCCAGGGGCAACCGATCGCCTACACCGCGTCGTGGTCGGGTCTCGCTCCGCTCACGGACTACGTCGGTCTCGTCGTCTACGGCGACACCGGTGAGGCCACCGTCGTCACGGTCGCGAGCGGCGAGGCTCCCGCGCCCGACGCTCCCGTCAACACGGCGCCGCCGATGATCTCCGGGACCCCGCACGTGGGCGAGAAGCTCACCGCGGCTCCGGGGGAGTGGGACACCGAGGGACTCGCTTTCGCCTACCAGTGGCAGGCAGACGGCGTCGACATCCCCGGTGCCACCAAGGCGACGTACAAGGTCAAGAAGGCCGACCAGGGCAAGTCGCTCACGGTCATCGTGACCGCGACGGCCGAGGGGCTCGCTCCGGCGACGGCCTCGTCGGCGGGAGTCGTCGTGCCGTTCGTGTCGAAGGTCTCGCTCTCGGTCTCGCCGACTGTCGGATTCAGCTGGTCGAACCGCACCGCGACGATCCGGGTCACGAGCGCGTCGGACGCGCCGGCGACCGGCGCGGTCGTCGTCACCGTCGGGTCGAAGACGGTCGAGGCCGTGCTCGCCGCGGATGGGACGGCAACGGTGAAGCTCCCGAAGCTCGGCTCCGGCGTGCACACCGTGCGCGCGACCTACGAGGGTGACGCGACGCACGAGGCGGCGAAGAGCCCCAAGCGGATCGTGGTGGTGATCTTCTAGCCGCCCGCCCGCCCCGTCACCGGTCCGCCGGTGGAAACGGACCGGCCCCCGCATGAGTGATCATGCGGGGGCCGGTTCCGTCGTGCGGGGTCAGGAACCGCACGCGTCCGAGATGGCCTGCGTCTGCTCCTGGAACTCCGTGACGGAGCCCATGACGGCCTCGCTGTCGGCGTTCTCGGGGTCCTCGGCGGCCGCCGAGACCTCGTCGACGTAGTTCTCGAGGGCGTCCTCGGTGTTCTCGGCGAGGTCCTTGATCTCCTCGTTGCTGATCTCGTCGACGGTGTCGCCGAACGAGTCGCGGAAGCTCTCGAGCGCCGAGATCGCGCCTTCGGGGTCGGTGGCGAGCGTCGAGATGCTCGACGTGAGCTCCTCGCTCGCCGACTTGATGTCGGCGTTCAGCTGCGTGCACGCCTCTTCCTTCGACTGGCTCGCCGTGCAGCCGGTGAGGAGGAGCCCGCCGACGGCGAGGAGGCCGACGAGGGCCCGCGCCGCGCGCGTGGAGGTGGTGATGGTCATGGGGTCCCCGTTCTGTCGGTGTGCAACGGTCCCGACCCTAACAGCGAACGGCGAGCGCGTCCGAGGGCTCGCGCAACCCGACCGTGGTGCCCGATGAGTCACCGGGTCGTTGATCCATCGCATCGGCAGCGGAGGCACGTCGGCTCATCGCTGCACCGGATCCTGCGCGGGGAGGTGGAGACGCTGGAGGTCCTCGCGTGTTGGAGCGGCCTCCCAATCGCCGTCGACGGTGCACGCGAACGCGCCGCACTCGGTGGCGACACGCAGGCGGTCCTGAAGCGACGACCCGCGTACCGTCTCGCTCAACCATCCTGCGACGAACGCGTCCCCCGCACCGACCGTGTCGACGACGTCCACACGCAGGGCACCACGGTCGGCGCGCCCCATGTCGTCCTCCGCGAGTGAGCCGAGGGCACCGCGCTTGACCA
Source organism: Labedella phragmitis (assembly GCF_004078635.1). Classification (GTDB taxonomy): domain Bacteria; phylum Actinomycetota; class Actinomycetes; order Actinomycetales; family Microbacteriaceae; genus Labedella; species Labedella phragmitis. Next base: position 169,118 of record NZ_RZNB01000004.1, on the reverse strand, counting down.
CCGCGCAGCGAGGGCCGAGGCGCCGCAGCGCGGTGAGCTGGCGCGCCGGATCGGTCTCGTTCGTGAGGATCTCGGCCTCGTCATCGCCGGCGAAGACGACGTCCGCCCGCTTCGCGAGGGCACGGTAGGCCTCGGCGGCACTCGTGTCGTCGGCCCACAGGGCACTGCGGTGGTTGACGTCGAACGACACGACCACACCTGAGGCGTGCGCTCGAGTGATCGCGGAGTGCACCGCGGTCAGCAGCGACCCGCCGAGGCCGGCCGAGATTCCGCTGACGTGGAGCACCTGTGCGCGCTCGACGAGCCCGGGCGGGATCTCCTCGGGTGTCAGGTGGCTGCCTGCATGGTCTGCGCGGTAGTAGGTGATGCGACTCGTGCCGAGCGTCGGCCTTTCCTTCAGCATGAGGGCGGTCGCCGCGTGCGCATCGATCAGCGGGTGGGCCTCGACGCGTTCGGCCCGCAGCTCGCGGACGATGAGCTCCCCCACACCGTCAGCGCCGACCTTGCCGATCCATCCGGCCGTGCCGCCGAGGCGAGCGACCCCGATGGCGACGTTGCTTTCGGCGCCGCCGAAGCCGAGTCGCATGTCGCGGGCATGAGCGAGGCTACCGTTGCGGGTCGGAACCAGCAGCCCGAGGCTCTCGCCGATCGACAGCACGTCCAGTTCGCGCTTCACGTGGTGCCCCGCCCACCCGCGACGTCGAGGGCCGCGCGTGCGGCGGCTGCGACGCTGCCGGCACCCTGGGGCGCTGCTGCGGTGATCCAGCTGCCGCTCACGGCGAACACCGCGGGATGCGCGAGGTGCGCGGCGAGGTTCTGCATTCGCACGCCACCCGACGGCATGAACCGAAGGTCGCGATACACATCACCGTAGGCGGTCAGCAGTGCGAGACCGTCGAACACATTGGCGGGAAAGAGCTTCAACCGGTCGAGACCCAGAGCCATTGCCGCCTGTACCTCGGTGGGGGTGAGCACCCCGGGGATCACCGGGACGCCGGCATCGCGGACGTAGTCGACCACCTCCGGATCGAGTCCCGGGGTCACGACGAAGGTGGCGCCGGCGTCCAGAGCCCGGCGCGCGAGGTCGACGCTCAGCACGGTACCCGCTCCGACGTGCAGATCGCCGCGGGCTACGAGTCGCTTCACGGCGGGTAGGCCGTGGGCTCCGCGCAGGGCGACCTCCACGACCGGGAGCCCGCCCGCGACCAGGCCGTCGCCGATCGTGTCGATGTGGTCGAGGTCGCTGATGGAGGCCAGCGGCACCACCCGGTGCGAGGGCAGAGGCAGCATCAGTCGGTGACGGCGAGCGCGTCGATCTCCACGAGCATCTCCTCGCGCGGGAGCCCGGTGAACACCGTCGTGCGGGACGGCAGCACGCCCGAGGAGCAGCGGGCCGCGATGAACGACCCGTAGGCGTCATTCATCGCGGCGAAGTCATCGCGGGCCGTGAGGTAGACGCGCAGGATCATGACGTCGTCGAAGCTCGCGCCCGCTGCGGTGAGGATGGCCTCGACGTTCAGCAGGGTGCGCACGGTCTGGGCTGCGACGTCGCCGCGGTGCAGGTACTCGCCGGTGGCGGGGTCGACGGGTCCTTGCCCCGACACCTGCACGAAAGGGCCGCGACGCACGCCCTGCGAGAAGGTATGTGCGGGAGCGGGGGCGTCGGTGGTGGAGATGGCGATGCGGTCGGTCATACGGTTTCGCTTTCGTCGGTGGTCGGGGGGATGAACGTGTGCGGGCTGTGGAAACCGAGATCGGCGGAGACGGCGGCGACCGTGTCGAGCAGCTCAGGGAGCAGACCGAGGACCTCGTCATAGGAGAGCAGGATGTTCGGCACCGACACCGACATGGCAGCCGCGATGCGGCCGTCGGCGGCATGCACCGGCGCCGCGATGCAGTTCATGAATGTCTCGTGCTCTTCGTGGTCGACGGCCCACCCGCGCTCGGCGGCCTCGGCGATGGCCGCCTCCAGCGTCGGTCGGTCCCGCACGGTGCGCCCTGTGTACGGGGTGAACTCGTGCGTCGCCAGGACGTGCCGGCGCTCGGCGTCGTCGATGTCGCCGAGCAACACTTTCGCGACCGCGGTGGCATGGAGCGGGGCGGGAAGTCCGACGCGAGAATACATGCGCAGCGTGTGCCCGGAGTCGACCTTGTCGACGTAGGTGACCACGCCGTCGCGGTACTCCGCCAGGTGCACCGTCTGCCCGATCTGCCGAGCCAGCGCCCGCATGTGCGGCGCAGCGGCCTCGCGGACGTCGTCGGTCTCGGGGGCGTTGTGCGAGAAGCGGTACAGCGTCGGGCCGATGCGATAGCGGTGCTGTCGGTCGCGCGTGACGTAGCCTCGCGCCTCGAGCACCCGCAGCAGGCGGAGCACCGTCGTCTTGTGCACCTGGAGCCTCGCGGCGAGGGCGTCGAGGGAACCGCAGCCCTCCGCGATGAGGTCCAAGGCGTCGAGGGAGCGTTCGAGCGATTGGCTCACTCGCGCACCGGCGTGAGGTGGGGCGTCGGGTCGGGCACTGGACCATCGTAGGTGCGGGCGAGCGGCTCCTGCAACCCGCGTTGCAACCTGTGCAATGAGCGAGCCGACGCCATCGGAGAACCGCGCTGCTCGAGGAGGTCGCCCTCGGATCAGATCGTCGCGATGGTCCGGCTGAGGAGGAGATCGGCCATGCCGATGAGAACGACGTCCTCGTCATGCGAGCCCGGCCGCACCCGGCACGGGTGGCCGGTCCCGATCCGTCGGAGACCGGCGATCGCGGTCTCCGCGGCGGCGGCGATCGCCGCGACGTCGAGGCCGTGGGGCCCCTCGATGACGATCTCGGGCACGTCGAGCATCGCGACCACGGGGGCGAGCTGCTCGCCGAGCACCGTGCCGACCCTCTGCACGAGGCCAGGGTCGCCGCCCTGCTCGAGCAGACGCTGAATCGTCGCCTCCACCGTCGCGGGCGAGTCACCAGGACCGGGCATGGTGATGTGACCGAGCTCGCCAGCGGCGTTGTTCGCACCGCGGACGAGATGACCGTTGACGATCGCGGCGCCTCCGAGGCCGGTGCCGATGCGCACGAGGAGCAGATCCTCACTGCCGTCGGCATTCATTTCGGCGGTGACCGCAGCGTTCGCGTCGTTCTCGACGATCGTCGGCACGCCGAATCGCTCGGAGACCTGCGTCGCGAGCGGCAGTCGTCGCCACCCGAGGTTCGTCGACTCCACCACCGTTCCGCTGCCATCGACGATGCCGGGGGAGCCGATGCCGATCCCGCCGATCCGAGGCGCCGCGGCGGATTGCAGACGGGCTATCAGGTTCACGACGGCGGTCAGCGCCGCCCCGCCGGTCAGATCGCCGCGGACCTCGGCTCGGTGCTGGATCTGGCCGGTGATCGAGAGCGCGGCGCCGTGGAAGCGGTGCGGCTGGCTCAGGTCGATGGCGATGATGGCGAACGCGAGCGGGTTGACCTGCAGGGGGGTGGCGGGCTTACCCGGACGGCCCTTCGACTCGCGGGCGTCGGTCTCGACGAGGAGGCCGTCGCTCACGAGGCCGCCGACGAGGTCGGACACGGTGATGCGCGACAAGCCCGTGATGCGCGAGACGTCGGCGCGGCTCACATCGGGTGTGCGGAGGACCGTGCGCAGGACGAGGGTGCGGTTGTGTGCACGGGCGTCGGTCGGCAGCAGCTTCTTCGAGTCGGAGCGGGTCCACGGGTCCGGCAGAACCATCGCCAAACTCCGTCCTTCCCCGATGTGGGAGTGAGTCATGGGCCCACCCGCCTAAATGATGTCACACGCACGGAGAAGGGCTGCGATGACGGCATCTTCTTCGCCGGGGCGGACGGGCTGGGGATTGAGGGCGACGGAGCTTCCGGCGACGAGTACGGCGACGCGCGGCTCCTGCCTCCACATCGCGTCGCGGACCTCGAGGGCGCGTGTCGCCGAACCGAGCCCGATCAACGCGCGGCTGTGAGGTTGTCCCGCCTCGCTCGGAAACCCGCGGTCGGCGGAGAGGCCGGCGGCCCGGGCCTGACCGATCCACGCGGTGACCACCGACTCGTAGCGTGCCAACACCGCCTGTTCGTCGATGCTGAGCGCGTGTTCCACAGCGGCGACGATCCCCGCGAGCGACTCCTTGGTGACCTTCATCCCTCGACCGATCCCCTGATGGGGAGCGGCGTGAGCACGGACGCCGCGAACGATGTCGTGGCGCCCGAGGACGAGCCCGCTGTCCTGCGGGCCACCGAGGCCCTTTCCGCCCGAGAAGACGACCGCGTCGGCACCGAGGCCGCGAGTGAAGTCCCACATCGACGCGACGGGAGGGATCTGTGCCGCCGCATCGACGACGACAGGGACGTTCCCGGCGTGAGCCTTCTCGATCACCCGCTGCAGCGAGATGTCGGTCACCGGGTACTGGGTGCCGGCGAACCACACGACCGCGAGCGGATCCGACGCGAGCGCACGGTCGAGCGCCTTCTCGTCGTGGGCGACGTCGTCGATCCGCACACCGAGCAGTCGCATCGCGTAGTCGTAACCGTTGCGCTGCCCACGGAACATCACGAGGTGCCGTGGCTGTTCGAGCGGGAAGACCTCGAGCGACGGCGGCTCGGGTCCGGTGAGGAGCGATGCCACGGTCAAGGTGAGACCGGCGGCCGCCCCGGTCGTCACTGCGGCCGCTTCGTTGCCGGTGAGCGCGGCGATGCGGGCGCCCGCCTCGTCGTACGCGCGGGGGAGGTCGACCCACGACTGTGCGGCATCGAGCATCGCCGCCACAACGGGCGCCGGCATGATGGAGCCGCCGAGCGCCGTGAGTGTCGCTGCCGCGTTGACGATCACGGGGTCAATCCCCGGGCAACGGGATCATCGCGTCGGCGTACCGGCTCATCGCGGGTGCGCCGAGCTGCGCGGCGAGCCAGGCGTCGCGTGCGTCGTCGTCGATGCGGTCTCGACCGGTCGGGACGAGGGTGTCCGCCGTGCCTCCGAGCCTCGAGGCGAGCGCGGCGCCCGAGGCGGAGCCATCGCTGACGAGTGCGGCGGCCGTGACGTCGCCCGCGAGTGCGAGCGGGTCGTACAGCGCCGTCGTCGACCGGGCGGCGACGAGTTCGTCGTCTGTGCCGTGGCGGCGGAAGTCGTTGAGGCTCTCCATCGGGTATGCGCGGGTGGACTCGGCGCGTCGCCAGGGATCGGTGAGCAGCAGGCCGTCGACCCGGAGCGCACGGAAGAACGGGCGGCGTGCGGCGGTCAGCACTCCGAGGTCTTCGCCGACGGCGGCGATTCGGGCGCTGTCGACACCCGGGTGGGAGCGGAGGATCTCGGCCGCCCGGAGGCAGTCCGCGACGATGCCACGGTAGACGTATTCGGAAGCGTCGACGATGCCGTCGATGAGGAGGCCGGGATAGGGCGCGCGGTACGGCGCGTCGGCGAGTCGCTGGCCGCGGTGCATCAGCGTGAGGATCGCGTAGCGGGCGCGGTCGTTGCTGTGCGGGGTGTGATTGACACTGCCGTGCCGTGGGATCTCGAGCACGCCGGGGTGGGGGCCGGGCCGGGTGGGGATGCTGAGATAGCCGGCGGCACGATAGCGGCCCGAGCCGCGGTGACCGATGGACGAGAAGGTGATCGTGGAGAACGTCCAGTCGGGCGTCGTCCGCGAGGGTTCCGGCGTGAGGACGAGGTTCGTCGGCACCGCCGCGAGGTCGGCGTCGAGGTCGTCCCAGTAGTCCACGGTCATGCGTTGCCTCCGATGAGGTCGTGCTCGCGCGCCGCCGCCGGCGAAGGGGAGAGGTGCCGCTCGAGGAACGCGTCGATCTCCTCGTTCACCCAGGGGAGTCCCGCGCCGTGCGCGCACCCCTGGTAAGTCAGGAACTGCTCGACGTGGGGGAGGCGCTCCACGAGCGCGAAGCCCGTCTCGGGCGGGCAGACGTCGTCACCGAGTCCGATGTAGACCTGCGCTGGACACGCGACGCGCTCGCTGATGTTGAGCACGTCGAGATACGAGTAGGCGGTCTCGAGCGCCGCCCGCTGCTCCGGGTGGATGTGGAGGTACTCGCGGATCTCCTGGTACGGGTACGTCAGCGTGAGACGGACGCTCGACATGATGCCGCACAGGTACGGGGCGCCTGCGCTGATGCAGCGGACCAGGTCCGGTCGAAGCGCTGCGGTGGCCACGGCGAGGCCGCCGCCCTGGCTCGAGCCGTGCACGCCGATGCGAGTCGGGTCGACCTCGTCGCGGTCCGCAAGGAGGTCGAGCCCGCGGACGACGTCGAGGTAGAAGCCGAGGTACGTGGCTGAGCGGGCGTCGTTGGCACCGTCGACGAGCAGACCGGGGTATCCCGGGTCGATCTGGTCGCGCGCCCGCACCTTTCCACGCGGAGCGACGCTGAGGACGGCGTATCCGCGCAACGACCACGACTTCGCGACCGTCGGATCGGAGATGTATCCCGGGATCAAGAGGATGCCGGGAAGGTCGGCGCCCGGCGCAGCGCCTTCAGGCCGGGTGTACCACGCGCCGACGCGGACGCCTCCCGCGGACGAGTACGCGACCGCGAAGACGTCGACACCGTCGCCCGACATCGTCTCATCGAGGACGAACGCGGCAGCGGGCGCCGTGCGTTCCAGGTAGGCGAGCGCCTCGTTCCAGAAGGCATCGAGGTCGTCGGGACGGTCGACGTCGACCGGACCGCGGGGTGTGAATCGGGCGGTGTCGGAAGGCATGTCATCTCCCCGGGACGCGTGAATGGCGGATTTGTTAACAACCTATACCTAAATGTCTAGCCGCCAGCATGGCCACGAGATCCGTGGTCATTTGTACCTTGATTTTTCGTGCCTGACACGCGGCCGAAACATTCCCCCCACAGACTGACGGGGCAAGAGTTTGTGTGGAGCACATGCATAACACCATAATGAAGTACTCACGAGGTACCCCCACACATTGATTCAGCGTCGAAATCGTCGTGCAGAGCGCGACGAAGGATGGAAAAGGGAAGAGCAATGAGAATGAACAGGCGGCTGGCCGTTGGCACGCTCCTCGTCGGAGCGTTCGCACTGTCGGCATGTGCTTCGGGCGGCGGTCAGTCGTCGGCGGAGGAATCGGACCCGAACCTCACGGTGTGGTTCATGCGCGGCGACGTGCCCGATGCGGCGCAGGAGTGGTTGGCCACCGAGTGGGCCGAGCGCAACGACGGCGCAGAGCTCACGATCGAGATCCAGGACTGGGACGGCATCGTCACCAAGCTCCAGACCTCGCTCGCCAGCGAGTCGCAGACCCCCGACGTCGTGGAGTTCGGCAACACGCAGGTGCGCACTTTCACGAGCGTCGGGGCCCTGTCGGACATCTCCGACCTGCAGGAGGAGATCGGGGGCGACGCGCTGATCCCTTCGCTCGTCGAGGCTGGCTCGATCGACGAGACGCTGTACGCCGCTCCCTTCTTCGCCGGCTCGAGGGTGATCTTCTACCGTGAGTCGATGCTCGAAGAGGCCGGCATCGAGGTGCCCGAGACGATCGACGAACTCGGAGACGCCGCCGTCGCGCTGAAGGAGGCGAACAGCGACGTCGCCAACTTCGAAGGCATCTTCACCGCGGCCAAGGACCTCGGCTCGAACCTCGGTTGGCTCTTCACCTACGGCACGCCCATCGCCGAACAGGATGGCGACCAGTGGGTCGGCACGCTTTCGACCCCCGAGGGAATCGAGGCGCTCGAGGCACTGCAGCGGATCTACACCGAGGGCATGTCGACAGCCGCCACGGCGACCGTCGACGAGACCCGCACCCCGTACGTCCCCTACAACGAGGGCCGCGCCGCGATGTTCTCGTCGCTCCCGAACGCGTGGGACGAGATCTCGCCCGAGTTGCAGGAGGACACGGGGGCCTTCGCGCTCCCCGGGACCGATGCCGGCGACATCGGCCACGCGTTGGCCGGCGGTTCCAACATCGGCATCGCGGCGGCCTCGCCGAACCAGGAGCACTCGCGCGAGCTGCTCGCGATGATGTTCGAACCCGAGTTCCAGGAGTACTTCGCAACGGAGGGCGGGTGGGTGCCCGGAAACACGGAATACTCGGTTCCCGCTGAAGGCAACCCGGCGGCCGAGGCGCAGGTCGCCGCGGTCGAGAACTCGATGATGACCCCGCTCGCTCCCGGCTGGGGGGTCATCGAGAGCAACGACGTCATGCGGAACCTCTTCACCGAGGTAGCCCAGGGCGGCGACGTCACTGCGCTCGCCGAGGAGTACGACGCCATCATCACGTCGCTGCTCAACGAATGATCACCCGTCACCGGTGACGGACCACACGGTCCGTCACCGGTGACGGCTCCAGAAGGGAAAGGTGACATGGTGCTCACCGTCGACGCTCCACCGGCGACGGGCGCCCGCCCACTGCCGCCTCGCCGGGCATCCGTGCTCCGTCGTGCCGCTCCACTGTGGCTGGGTCTACCCGCCGTCATCGTCGTCATCGTCACGCAGGGTTATCCGCTCGTGACGCAGATCATCATGTCGTTCCAAGAGTTCGGCCTCGCCCAGCAGTTCGGCCAGCCCGCTGAGTGGATCGGTCTCGACAACTACACCCGAGTGATGACGGACCCCGTCTTCTGGGGGGTCATGGTCCGCTCGGTCGTGTTCGGTGCGGTCGTCGCGGGGCTGACGATGGTGATCGGCGTCCTCGCCGCGCTCCTGATGACCAAGCTTCCCACCGTCATCCGTGTCGCCCTCCAGGTCTCGATGCTTCTCGCCTGGGCGATGCCCCACTTGTCATCGCTCACGGTTTGGCAGTGGCTGTTCAACACTCGGAACGGTGTCGTCAACACCGTCCTCGTCGCTCTCGGCTTCGAGCAGTTCCGCGGATACGCGTGGCTGCTCGATCCGGCGTCCTTCTTCGTCATCGCCGGAGCCGTCGTCATCTGGGGCTCCGTGCCCCTCGTGATGTTCATGGTGTACGCCTCGGTGACGCAGGTCGACGAGTCGATCATGGAGGCTGCCCAGCTCGACGGTGCCGGCCCGTTCCGGCGCTTCTTCTCGGTCACGATGCCCATCATCGCGCCGGTGCTGTTCCTCGTCGGCATGCTGCAGATCATCTGGGATCTTCGCGTGTTCACCCAGATCTCGGTACTGCAGGATGCTGGCGGTGTGACGAGCGACACCAACGTGCTCGGCACGTACATCTATCAGATCGGCCTCGGGCAGGGTGATTACGGTCAGGGCTCAGCGATCGCGATGATCATGCTCGTGCTCACCCTCGTGCTCACCGCCGGGTACGTGCGACAGCTGCTCAAGAATGCGAATCAGTCATGACCACGACCTCCGCACCACCGAAGACCGTCGCCGTCGTCACTCGAGGCGGTACCACCGAGCCCCGCCGCCGTCGATCGAGACGATCGACGTCCGTTTTCGCGGTGATCGGCGTCGCTCTCGCCCTCGTGTGGGTGTTCCCCATCTACTGGATGCTCAACTCGTCGTTGCAGACCGACGAGCAGCTCTACGGCTCGGGGCTCACGCTCTTCCCCACCGACCTGTTCACCGGGAACTTCGAGCGCGTCATCGCCGACCAGTCGTTCTGGAGAGCGATGGGCATGTCCGCGACCGTCACCGCACTGGCGGTCGTCGTCGCGGTGCTCACCGCGATCGCGGCCGCCGCCGCGGTGAGCCGCTTCCGGTTCCGCAGCAGGGGCGCCGTCATCCTCGTGATCCTCGTGATCCAGATGATCCCCGCCGAGGCGATGTTCATCTCGCAGTACCGGATGATGGACAGCTGGGACCTCATCAACAGCGCGCTCGGCCTGGCATTGCTGTACGCCGGTCACAGCATCCCGATCACCATCTGGATGCTGAAGGGCTTCATCGACGGCGTGCCGTACGAGCTCGAAGAGGCCGGTCAGGTTGACGGGCTCTCGCGCTTCGGCGCGTTCCGCCACATCACGCTTCCCCTGCTGGCACCGGGGCTGGTGGCATCCAGCATCTTCGCGTTCCTGTCCTCCTGGAACGAGTACACCCTCGCGCTCGTGATCATGAAGGACAACGCCTTCGCGACGCTGCCGCTGTGGCTGCGTCGGTTCAACGTCAGCTACGAGGCGACCGATTGGGGCGGGATCATGGCGGGCTCCGCGCTCATCGCGATCCCCGTCATCATCGTCTTCCTCATCGTGCAGGGGCGGATGGCGACGGGGCTCGTCGGGGGCGCGGTCAAGGGCTGATGGTCGATCTCACTACCGCCGCGGGGCGACCTGCGGCTTCCTCCTCGTACGCCTCGTTCTCTATCGGCCTCGACGTCGGAGGCACCAAGGTCCGCGGCGTCGTGACCGACGCCGACGGCGCGATCGTGGCGGGTGCCCGGAAGCGCACCCGCGCCGGCGTGGATGGCGTGCTGCACACCATCGGCTCCGTCGTCGACGACCTGGTCGCCGACGCTGCGATCGACATCGCAGCGGTCGAACGGGTCGGTCTCGGCGTCCCCGGCGTCGTCGACCCCGCCGCGGGCGTGATCTCCCACGCAGTGAATCTCGGTATCCACGACCCGTTCGATATCGCCAGCGCCCTCGGCGACCGTCTCGGCGTCCACGGACGGGTGCACCTCGAGAACGACGTCAATGCTGCAGCCCTCGGAGTGGCCGAGGCGCTCGGGCTGCGGTCGAACTCGGTCGCGGTGATCTCTTCGGGCACCGGCCTTGCCGCGGGTTTCGTGGTGGAGGGGCGGCTGTGGCGCGGGCATCGCGGCGCCGCTGGCGAGATCGGGCACATCTCGGTCGATCCGACGGGGCCGATCTGCAAGTGCGGGCAGCGCGGATGCCTCGAGCTCTACGCGTCGGGCACGGCGATCGCCCGCATGCTCGGTCCGGGTTCGCCGCCGCCCCGCATGAAGCAGATCTTCGCCGCCGCGACCGCCGGCGACGCGACCGCGCGGCACATCGTCGACACCGTAGCGGAAGCGCTCGCGGTGGCGATCCGGTTCGTCACGCTGTCGATGGACCCCGAGCGAATCTTCCTCATGGGCGGGCTCGCCAGCGTCGGTACCCCCCTCCTGGATGCCGTCCTCGACGCCGTCGCGAAGGGCGAGCGCGACTCGCCCTTCCTCCTTGCACTGCGGATGCCGGAGCGGGTCGGTCTCGTGCCCGACGTCGCGGACCTGCCGGCGCGCGGTGCCGCGCGCCTGGGCGTGGTATGACCGGCACGGACGACTACCTCGACCGTCACGACGATGCGCTGCTCGCCCTGACGGCGCGGCTCATCGGCATCGACAGTCAGATCCCGCCGTTCGGAGACGAGCGGGCGATCATCGCTCATCTCGACGGAGTGCTGGAACGAGACGGGTTCACCGAGCGCACGATCATGGAGCCGGTGCGCGGCCGGCCGAGCCTGATCGCCCGGATACCGGGGGTCGGCGGGGGCCCCACCCTCATGTTCTGCGCACACGTCGACACCAAGCCCGTCGGCGACGCCGCGGGTCTGTGGCGCACCGACCCGTTCACCGCGACCATCGTGGACGACCGGATCGTCGGGCTCGGCGCGACGGACATGAAGGGGGCGCTCGCCGCGATGATCCTCGCGGTGCGAGCGGTCCGGGCGAGCAGCGCGCTCCGCGGCGATCTCGTGCTCACGCTCGTCGCCGACGAGGAGGCGGGCGCCGGCGCCGGCGCGAAACGGGTTGCGCCGACGCTCCGCGATGCCGGCATCGACGCGGCGATCATCGGCGAGCCCAGCGGGTGGACCCGCGATTGGCAGGCGATCCACCTCGTCTCGCGCGGCATCCTCGCGGCCACGGTCGTCGTTCGCGGAACTCAGAAGCACTCCGGGCTCTCGGACCGCCTCCCCACCGTCAATGCCGCTCTCGTCGCGGCCGGGCTCATGCAGCGCGCTGTGGCGGAACTCCGGTTTCCGACGGGCGTGGCCGGGTCGGTGACCGTCGCCCCCACCGTGAACGTCGGGGCGACGCTCGCTACCGGCGCGGGGTTCGGGGTCACGCCCGGCCGCGCAGAGTTCGGCATCGAGGTCCGGACGGTGCCCGGGGCGACACCGGCATCGGTGCGCAAAGTGATCGATGCGTGGCTCGACGGATGTCGCAGAGACGATCCGTCGCTCGACGCGGAGATCGTGCTCCACCCCGGGCTGGAGTGGCTGCCCTGGAGCGTCATGTCCGACGACCACCCGCTGGTCGAGGTCGTGCGACGGGCGAGTGCCGACGTGCTGGGGGAGGCGCCGCCGTTCGATGCGTTCCCCGGAGGGACGGATGCCCCGTGGTTCGCGGCGGCCGGGATCCCGACCCTGCCGGCGTTCGGCCCCGGCATGCTGTCGAGCGCCCACGGTCCGAACGAATTCGTCTCGCTGTCGAGTCTTCGGCAGGCGGCACGGATGTATGCGCGCATCATGCAGGACTACTGCGGCGTGGCGTGACCACCCGGTTCAGGCGGTGAGGTGCAGCTCGATCACGGGGAGCAGGACGTCGGGGGGTGTGATCGGGAGCACGAGGGCTTCGGCGTCCGCAGGAACTCGGAAGACCGTGTGCTCGTTCATGAGATCGGCCGTGTCGCGGTGCGGGGCGAGCGCGACCTCCGAGCCGTCGTGGACGAATCGGGCGAACCGCACCCGACCGCGGAGACCGGGAAGAACGAGGTGGCGGTGTGGCCAGTGGAGGAGGTGCAGCCACACCCGGTCGCCCGCCGCGGTCGCAGTCACGCCGGCCTGCCCCGGCCCGAGTCCTGCAGGACCGGCTCCGTGCACCGTTCTGGCGTGCAGTGCGAACCAGGTGGCGAAGTCGTCGAGGACGGTCGCGGCGGCGGGTTCGAGCCGACCCCGCGCGTCGGGCCCGACGTTCAGCAGCAGGTTGCCGCCCTGCGCCGTCGCGGTGACGAGCTGTTCGAGCAGCTGCCGCGATGAGCGTCGCTGGCCGACTGTAACGTCGTACCCCCAGCTGCCCGAGAGTGTCTGGCAGACCTCCCACCGCGGAGCGTCGGCCGCCTCGCCGATGGTTCCCATGGGCATCTGCTGCTCGGGCGTGACGAGGTCGCCGGGGATCTCGAGACGGTCGTTGACGAGGATGCCCGGCTGCAATTCGCGAACGCGGGCGAGGAGGGTCTCCGAGTCCCAGGTCTCCGCACCCTTGCCGGGGAGTCCGTTGCGTCCCTCCCCGTAGGAGAAATCGAAGAAGAGGTAGTCGATGGCGCCGTAACCAGTCAGAAGCTCCTCGACCTGCCCGTGCAGGTAGGCGCGGTAGCGTGCGATGTCGCGCCCGACGTTCAGCGCATCGACGTCGCCGCCGCGCTGAGGGTGAACCCCGTCGATGGTGAAGTCGGGGTGGTGCCAGTCGAGCAGCGAGTAATACAGGCCGATCCGGAGCCCGCGCGCCCGGAACGCGTTCACGAACTCGCGTACGAGGTCGCGGCCGCCGAGGGTGCGTGAGACGCTCCAGTCCGTGAGCGCGGATGGCCAGAGGCAGTATCCGTCGTGGTGCTTCGCGGTCAGAACGGCGTATCGCATCCCCGCGTTCCACGCGGCGTCGGCGAGTGCGTCTGCGTCGAAGAGGTCGGCGTCGAAGTAGTCGCCGTAGCGTTCGTAGTGCTCCGGTGCCATCGTCTCCCGCAGCATGACCTGTTCGTGGCGCGCGGCCACTGCGTACGGTCCCCAATGGATGAACATGCCGAGCCGTGCCTGGTCGAACCAGGCATGCGCTGCGGGATCGATGTCGATGGAGGCTTCCGCGGGACTGGACATTTCCCTAGTATGGCAGGAGTCCATACAAATTGAACGGGCTGCGTCCCCGTCCAGACAGAGGAGCACGATGACCGACCTGCTGGGATCCCTTTTCCCGCGGCCACGGGTGGCGACGATCACGACGGGCGAGGGCCCGAGCCGCGGTGCGGCACCCCGCACGTCGCTGGACGACACGCTGCCTGCCGAAGGATTTCGGCTCCGGGCGGATGCCTCGGGGATCGAGGTTCGGTACGCCGACGCCCGTGGCCTGCGTTACGCCCTCGCGACGCTCGATCAGCTCCGCGTTCACCCCGACTTCACGACGTCGGTCGTCGACATCGAGGACCACCCCGATTTCGCCGTCCGCGGCTACATGCTCGACGTGAGCCGCGACCGCGTGCCGACGCGCGCGACCCTGCTGCGCTATCTCGACCTCGCTGAGCGGGCGCGGCTGAACCACTTCGAGCTCTACATCGAGCACACGTTCGCGTACGAGGGTCACGACCTGGTCTGGCAGGACGCTTCGCCCTTCACTGTCGCGGACCTGCGATGGTTCGACGCGGAGTGCGTCGCCCGCGGCATCGACTTCGTGCCGTCGGTGAATTGCCTCGGTCACATGGAGCGCTGGCTCAAGCACCCGGCGTACAAGGACCGCTCCGAAACCCCCGACGGTTACGTCTGGGGCTTCGAGCGTCGTGCCGCCGCGACCCTCGAGCCGACGCGGGAGAACGCCGATTTCACCCTCGGGCTTCTGCTCGAGATCGCCGAGACGACGTCGAGCGGCAAGATCAACATCGGTGCCGACGAGCCGTTCGAGCTCGGTCAGGGCGCCTCAGCCGATGCCGTCGCCGAGCGAGGACGCGGCGAGGTGTACTTCGAGTACGTCCGCCACCTGCTCGAGCGGCTCACCGAGCGTGGCTACCAGGTCGAGTTCTGGGCCGACATCTTCGCCGAGCACCCGGAACTCATGGGCCGCGTGCCCCAGGGGGCCGTCCCGGTCGTGTGGCAGTACGACGGTCCGCTCCTGAGCGCCGCCGTGATCGACGGCGCCGACGACGAGTTGCGCGCGAAATGGGAGGCGATCGCCTTCGACGTCGAGGCGACGCGGCAGGGTGCGCGTGGTCGTGCCGCAGCGCTCATCGAGTCCGGCGAGCCGTTCTGGCTCGCGCCCGGCACGAGCACCTGGCAGTCCTTCGTCGGTCGCACCGACAACGCCGTCGACAACCTCGTCGACGTCGCGAGGACCGGGCTCGACACGGGCGCCCGCGGTTACGTCAATACCCAGTGGGGCGACCACGGCTCGCTCGAGCCGCCGGTCGTCAGCTTCGGCCCGCTGCTGCTCGGAGGCGCCGTCTCCTGGTGCCTCGACTCGAACGCCGATCTCGACCTCGCGACCCTCGTCGACACGGTCGCGCTGCTCGATCGCACCGGCCGGATCGGTCGCGCGACCGTCGAGGCCGGAGGTGCCGCCCACGCGCTCGGATCGCCACTGCTCAACGCGAGCCAGCTCTTCACCGTGCTGTGGCGGGCCGGCGAGATCCCGTCGGGATCGTGGCCGGCACCGTCCGGTGTCGCGGCCGCACGAGCGAAGCTCGAGACGGCACGTGCGCTGCTCGTCGGTGCCGAGCCCGAAGCCGCCGATGGCGAGCTGGCCGTCTCCGAGCTCGACCACGCCATCCGGTTCGCGCTCCTCGCCGCCGATGTCCTCGACCTGGGACACGGCGCACTCGCCGAGCTCGACCCCGAGACCGCGTTGCGCCTGCGCGACCGGCTCGACGTGCTCCTCGCCGAGCAGCGCACGCTGTGGTTGCGTCGATCACGCCCGGGCGGGCTCGACGACGCCGTCGGCAAGCTGGTGCCATTGCGCCGACTGCTCGAGCGACGCGCCGTGCTGGCGTGAGCGCGACCGTGCCCGACTCCTCAGTCACGATCGGTCCGCAGCACAAGTCGATTCCGCCGCGACTGTGGGGTTCGACGATCGCTGAGGCCGGCACGCAGGGCATCCGGCTGACCGATCTCGCCACGCCGGTGCTCGTCATCGACGAGGCCGCACTGCAGCACAACACCGGGACGATGCAACGGTGGATGGCTGCACGCGGAGTCTCGTGGGCCCCGCACGGGAAGACCACGATGTCTCCTGAACTGTGGGCGCGCGCGCTCGACGCCGGCGCGTGGGGCATCACGGTCGCGACCGGATGGCAGGCGCTGGTCGCTCGCGCGGCCGGCGTCGAACGGATCCTCGTGGCGAACGAGATCATCGATCCGGTGGCGCTCGACGCTCTCGCCGAGACCGCGCCCGACGTGATCTTCTTCGTCGACTCGGTCGAGGCGACCACCCGGGCATCTACGGCCGCCCGGCGGGCGGGCGCACGGCTCGGTGTGATCGTGGACCTCGGCGGTGCCGGCGGCCGCGCCGGCGTCCGCGGTGGGGACGAGGCGTTCGCGTTGGCGAGCGCCGTCGCGAACGATCCACATCTGGAGCTCCGCGGTGTCGGAGGGTACGAGGGCGCGCTGGCCCACGACCGGAAGTCCGCGTCGATCGACGCGGTCCGCTCATGGACGGGGCAACTCACGAGGGTGTTCGAGAAGGCGGTTGCCGCCGGGCTCTTCGCCGCGGATGAAGCCCCGATCGTCACGGCGTCCGGCAGCCTCTACTTCGACGTCGTCGCAGCGGAACTGGCGCCGTTGGTGGGAGAGGCGACCGTGCTGCTCCGGCCCGGCGCGGTTCAGACGCACGACTCCGGCTTCTACCGTGAGCTGTCGCCCCTCGTCGGCACCGACGAGGAGCTGCACCCGGCGATCCACGTGTGGTCGCACGTGCTCGCGCGCCCGGAACCCGGGCTCGCGATCCTCGACGCAGGGCGCCGCGACGTGCCGTACGACCAGCATCTGCCCGTCATCGACCAGGTGGGAGCAGAGCGCGTCTCGCCGCTGCTGGTCACCGCGGTCGATGACCAGCATGCCTACGTCCGCGCCGATGTGGAGTTGCCGCTCGCCGTCGGGGACCGGGTGCGGCTGGCACTCAGCCATCCCTGCACGGCGTTCGACAAGTGGCGGCTGATCCCGATCGTGGCCGACGGCTCGTCGCCCGACGCCGCCGTCGTGGATTTCGTGACGACGATCTTCTGAGAGCCTCCCGCGTCAGCCGGCGTGACGGAGCGCACGACCCGCGCGTGCTCCCGTCGGAACGCCCGCGGCGACCACGCGCTCGCCGCGGATCCAGACATCACTGATGCCGCGGGGCGTCGTGCGCGGGTGCTCGTAGCTCGATGCGTCGGCGATGCGGGTCGCGTCGAACAGGACGAGGTCGGCGACAGCGCCCTCACGGAGCACACCTCGATCCTCGAGCCCGAGTCGTGCAGCTGGCGACCCCGTGAGGTGACGCACCCATTCCTCGAGCGGCATGAGGTCGCCGTAGGCGGCGAAGTAGCGGGGGAACGTGCCCCATCCTCTGGGGTGGGGCCGGCTACCGACGAGGATGCCGTCGCTCCCGCCCATGTGCCGCGGGTGTGCGAGAATCCGGCGGACGTTCGATTCGTCCCCGACGTGCATCAGGATGCTCGTGCGGAGCCGGTCCCGCCGCAGGATCGCGACCGCGGCGTCGAAAGCCGTCGCCGGCCCGCCGAGCGCCGGCAGCCCGACGAGGTCCGAGACGACACGCCCGACGCACGGCTCGAGCGCGGGACTGCTGACTCCGGCGATCGTGATCGTCGACCAGTCGATACGTTCGCCGTGGGAGCCGTCCGAGCCGGTCACCTCGAGCGCCTCACGGATAGCGCCGAGTTCGACGCGGTCAGACAGCCGCTCGAGCGTGGCGTCCATCCCACCCGCGGCCGCCCAACTCGGCAGCAGCGCGGCGAGGGTCGTGGCGCCGGCGAGGTACGGGTAGGCGTCGAGCGTGACGTCCACGCCCTCGGCGACGGCCGCATCGACCAACTCGAGCAGTTCCCCGGCACGGCCGCGGTTGGACGGGAAATTCATCGTCGCATGGGTGAGGTGCACCGGGCAGTGGGTTCGTCGCGAGATGTCGATGACCTCGCGATATGCGTCGAGCGCGCCACCGCCGTAACCGCGGGTGTGGGGGGACCAATAGCCGCCGTGCGCCGCGACGACGCGACACAACGCGGCGAGTTCGTCGGTCGTCGCGTGCAGTCCCGGTGCGTACGTCAATCCGCTCGACATGCCGAAAGCGCCCGCCCGCATCCCGTCCGCCAGTAGTCCCTGCATCCGATCGAGCTCCGCGGCGGTGGCGGCCCGCGCGTCGTGTCCGACCGTCATCATGCGCAGGTTGCCCTGCGGGACCAGAAACGCGGCGTTCGTCGGAGTACCGCCGTCGATGCGGCCGAGGTACCCAGCGACGTCGCGCCACGAGAATTCGTCGTCGGTCAGGTCGCCGTTCCATCCGGCGATGCGGGTGCGGATGTCGGCGAGCACGCCGTCGTCGACGGGGGCGTATCCGAGACCGTCCTGACCGATCACCTCGGTCGTGACACCCTGGAGGAGCTTCGCATCGTGCGTGCCCTCACGCAGGATCTCCAGGTCGGAATGCGCGTGCATGTCGATGAATCCCGGCGCGAGGACGAGGCCGGAGCCGTCGACCGAGCCGGGGGAGGGGGCGAGGGACGTGGCGGGGGTAATGGACACGATGCGATCGCCGTGCACGACGACGTCCGCCGCACGGCCCGGTGCTCCGGTGCCGTCGACGACGAGTGCGCCTCGGATCAGTGTGTGGTCCAATTTGTAAGGAGTTTAGTCGCTATTCCGTCGGCTCTTCTCGCGGACACGCCAGGGACCACGCGGCGACCTGCGCCTCGACCCCGCTTCCGGCTCGGGCGGGCCGCACGCCTCAGCGGACGACCAGAGGATCGAAGACCTTGCCGGGGTTGAGGATCCCGAGCGGATCGAAGACAGCCTTGATGCCGCGTTGCAGATCGACCTGGTCGTCGCCGAGCTCGTCGGCGAGCCACCGGCGCTTCAACACGCCGATGCCGTGCTCTCCCGTGAGCGTGCCGCCGAGCGCCAGCGCCGCCGTGAAGAGAGCGTCGGCCGCCGCCCAGATGTGGTCGGGGACGGTGTCGCCCTCGAAGACGAAGTTCGGGTGGAGGTTCCCGTCGCCAGCGTGGGCGACAGTGGGAATCGTCACGCCGAAGCGTTGCTCGACGTCCGCGATCGCCGCGAACATCGCGGGAAGGGCGCTCCGTGGGACGGACACGTCCTCGATGAGGGTCGTGCCGAGGCGCTCCATCGCCGGGTGCATCGCGCGCCGTACCGCGAGCAGCCGCTCTCCCTCCGCGACATCGGTCGTGAGTTCCGCCCGCCCGCCGAGCGACTCGACGGTCGCGAGGACGGAGGCCGCCTCCTCGGCCGCAGCGGGCCCGTCCGTCTGGACCACGAGGTGGGCGGTGTCGGACTCGCCCATGGACGTGCCGAGCAGGGCGTCGACGGCGAGCAGCGACGTCGCGTCCATGAGCTCCATGACGGCGGGCTGCACGCCGGCGGCGGTGATGGCGGAGGAGGCGCGCGCGGCGCTCGTTGCGTCGGGGAAGAAGCACGCGACGGTCGCGATCGTGCCCTCGACCCGCCGCTTGACGCGTACGACCGCCTCGACGACGACGCCGAGCAGTCCCTCTGAGCCGACCATGAGCGCCGTGAGGTCGAGCCCCGTCACACCCTTGATGCTGCGGTGACCCGTGCGGATGGCACGGCCGTCGGCGAGGACGACGGTGAGGCCCAGGACGGCGTCGCGCGTGACCCCGTACTTCGCGCACAGCAGGCCGCCGGCGCCCGTCGCGATGTTGCCGCCGATGGTCGAGATGGCCCGCGACGCCGGATCGGGCGCGAACCAGAGGCCGCGCTCGCCGAGGAGATCGTTGAAGGCGCCGTTCAGGATGCCGGGCTGGACGACGGCGACGAGGTCGTCCTCGTCGATCTCGAGCACGCGATCCATCGCGAGCGTCGAGAGGACGATCTCCCCGGCCGACGCCATCGCGGCGCCCGCGAGGCCCGTGCCGGCCCCTCGAGTGACGACGGGCGTCCGCGTCGAGGTGGCGATGCGCATCGTCGACTGGACGTCCTCGATCGAGCGGGCCTCGACGATCGCGAGCGGGGCCGCGGCGGATCGGTGCCCCGACTTGTCGGCGCGCGCGGCGTCCAAGCGGGTCGCGTCCGTGACGACGGCGTCGCCGAGCGCGTCCCGCAAGGCCGCGAGGACGGATGGCCCGTCGGCCACCGCCGCCGGCGTCATCGCGCGAGTTCCTTGCGGCCGGCGATGACGCCGCTCACGACGGCGACGAGCGCGTAGACGATGCCGACGACAGGCTGACTGAGATCGAGCCAGGCGAGCGTCGTGGCCGCCACGACCAGCAGTTCGACGAGCGACTTGCCGTACACGTCGACGGAGAAGACGGCGCGGGGGGAGCGGAACAGCGCCCACAGGAGGATGGCGAGGATCGGAGCTCCGAGCCCGATCACGATGTTGAGCGGGAACACGAAGGACACGAATCCCCACACCCCGAGCGTCACGAAGGCGAAGAGCTCGAGGACGAGGCGGAGGACGTCGTTGACGCCGATGCGGTGGGGGGTCGTTGTCGCGGTCACCACTCGATTTTAGGCGCCGCCGGTCGGCGTGCGTGCCGTCGGGCCAGCGGAGCGGGAACGCGTCCGATCAGCGGAAGATGATCGTCCGTGCACCGTCGAGCAGGACCCGGTCCTCCGAGAACCACTTCACCGCTTGCGTGAGAGTGCGACTCTCCTCGTCCTGACCGATCGCCACGAGCTCGGCGACCGATCGCGAGTGGTCCACGCGGACGACGTTCTGCTCGATGATGGGCCCCTCGTCGAGATCGCTCGTGACGAAGTGCGCGGTGGCCCCGATGAGCTTGACACCGCGGGCGTGCGCCTGTCGATAGGGGTTCGCCCCCTTGAAGCCGGGGAGGAACGAGTGGTGGATGTTGATGGCCTTGCCCGCGAGGCGCTCGCACAGCTCGGGGGAGAGGATCTGCATGTAGCGCGCCAGGACCACGAGCTCGATGTCGTGCTCCTCGACGGCGTCGACGACCCGCCGCTCGAATGCCGCCTTCTCCTCCGCGTTCGTCACGGGAGCCGACTCGAACGGGACGCCGTAGAAGCCAGCGAGGTCGCGGAGCGACCCGTGGTTCGCGAGCACGAGCGGAATGTCGACGGCGAGCTGCCCCGCGCGCTGGCGGAAGAGCAGATCGTTGAGGCAGTGAGCGGCGGTCGACGCGAGGACGAGCGTCTTGAGCGGGCGGCCGACGACGTCGAGCCGCCACTGCATCGCGTAGGTGTCCGCAATGGGAGCGAGCGCGGCGGCGAACGATTCGCGGTCGGCCGACGACTCGACCTGCAGTCGCATGAAGAAGCGACCGGTGTCGGCGCTCGAGAACTGCTGGCTCTCGGTGATGTTGCCGCTCGCCGCGACGACGGCGCCGCTCACGGCGTGCACGATGCCGGGCTGATCGGGACAGACGATGGTGAGGACCCAGTGGTTCCGGGTGGGGATGGCGGCGTTCACCGTCCTAGGGTATTGCCACGCGGTGGGATAAACTGCCATCGGTCGTGAGGTCCGCTCCGACCCTGGGCGCGCACATCGGCGCGCAGCCGAACTCCGCTCGCGAGCGAATCGCCCGAGCAGAGTGAACGCCGACGATGCCGTCCTCCGATGCTGCTCGAGTCCTTCTCGTCGCGCCCCGCGGTCCTCCGTCCGCGTGATCCCTTGATTGTGTGTGTCCTGCCATGACCCTGTCCCCCGATCGTTCTCTGCCCTCGACGGGTTCCGTCGACACGTCCGCCCGCTTCCCCTGGTGGGGGATGATCGCCCTGTCGGTCGCGACGTTCCTGTCGGTCACGAGCGAGATGATGCCGACGGGTCTCCTGCCGCAGATGAGCGCGGACCTCGGAGTCGCCCCCGCCGCCGTCGGACTCCTCGTGACGGTATTCGCCTTCACCGTCGTCGTCTCGAGCGCGCCGCTCACGGCCCTGACGCTGCGGATCCCGCGCAAACCGTTCCTCCTCGGGGTGATCGCCGTCCTGGGGATCTCGAACCTGCTCACCGCCCTTGCGCCCGATTACGCCCTCGTCGTCGCGAGCCGCGTCCTCGGCGGAGTGGCGCATGGTCTCTTCTGGGCCACGGTGCCCGCGTACGCCGCACGCCTCGTCTCTCCCGCGCTCATCGCCCGGGCCGTCTCGATCACGATCGCGGGCGGCACGCTCGCCTTCGTCCTGGGTGTGCCGCTCGGGACAGCGCTCGGCGCGGCGATCGGATGGCGGTGGGGATTCGCAGCCGTCGCCGGAGCCTTCGCACTCGGGGTCGTCGCCGTCGCGCTCCTGCTGCCGACCGTGCCGCCCGTCGAGCGGTCGCGCCGAGACCGAGCGGCCGGCGGCCGTCGCGGCCTCGACCCGTCGATCATGCCCGTCGCCATCGTGTGCCTCACGACCGCGATAGCGATGATCGGGCACTACGCCCTCTACACCTTCATCGCGCCGTTCCTCGTCGAGCGGATCGGGGTTCCGGATGCGTGGTTCAGCGTCGTCCTGTTCGCTTACGGTGTCGCCGGGGCCGTCGGTCTCGTGCTCACCGGGACGGTGTTCGCCCGCCGACCGGGTGCCGGTCTCGTGATCGCGCTCGCCGGCTCGGCCGTCTTCGTCACCGTCGCGTCGTTGTCCTTCGGGAACGTCGTCGTCGCGGTCACGGCCGTGATCCTCTGGGGCATCGCGTTCGGGATGATCCCGCCGCTCCTGCAGACCCGCGTCCTCCAGTTCGCGAGCCCCCGCATCCGCGACACGGCCGCGGCGTTCTACACGACGGCGTTCAACGTGGGGATCGGCGGAGGCGCGCTCGTGGGCGCCTGGCTGCTCGAGAACGGCGGCCTCTCGAGCCTGCCGCCGACGCAGATCGTGCTGATGGCCGCGAGCGCGGTCATCGTGTTCCTCGTCGGGCGTCGAGCGGCTCGCGCGTCACGATGAGGGTCGCTCCTCGATCGGGGAGGGTGACCCGCCGGCGGTGACCCGCCTCAGCCCTCAGCCCTCAGCCCTCTCGGGCGTCGTCGGGAGTGACGACGAGCACGACGTTCACGCGGATGCTCCGGGTCGGCGCGGAGGAGGAGAAGGCGGTTCCCTCGCCGTAGGCGACCTGCACGGTGTGCTCGCCGAGACCGAACAGCACCCAGTCGGTGACCCACGCGCAAGCGGCCTCGCCGCTGCCCTCGGCGAGGGAGCACGTGAAGGCCGGGACACCGTCGATGCGGCCGTGCACCTCGGTCCCGGGGATGCCCTGGAGGTCGATGCTGAGGTCGAACGCCGACACCGTCGCTCCGTCGTTCGGGGACAGGATGAGGGGCGGAGGAGCGAGGGTCAAGGACTCGGTCCGCTCCTCGACGGCTCCGGTGGTCGTGGTCTGGCGGACGGTCAGTTCGCTCGACCCGACGGGCGTGTCGGTGAGGATCGGCGAGACCCATCCGCCGTCCGCGTCCGCGACGACCCGGGCGACCGAGACGCCGTCGCGGAGGAAGTCGATCGTGGCTGCGGGCTCCGAGGACCCCGAGAGCGTCGGGTACAGCTCGCCGTGTCCGCCCTGATCGACGGTGTACTCGAGAGGCTGGGACGGCTCGGCCGGTTCCGTCGGTTCCGTCGGTTCGGTCGGTTCGGTCGGTTCCGTCGGTTGCGTCGGTTCGGTCGGCGTCTCGGGCTCCGTCGGTGGGGGAGTGGGCGCGACCGGTCCGGGCTGCGACGGCGGCCTCGTGGGCTCGGTCGGCGGTGTGCTCGCTCGAGGGGCCGGGTCGGCTGCCGGAGGCGTCGGGGCAGGAGTGGAGCCGGCAGGAGTCGGCTCCGGGAGCGCGTCGGGTTCCTCCGTCGGCGGCGAGGTCGGAGCCGATGGAAGGGTCGCGGGGACGTCCGACTGCCGCGAGGACTCGAGAGGCACGACGTCCTCCGGGTGACCGGCCAGGAAACCCGGACCGAGAGCGACGGCTGCGGCCACGGCGGTTGCTGCGACGAGGGCGATCGCACCGGAGACGACTCCGGATGTGACGAGCCCGGCTGAGGCGACACCCGCCGACGCGGTGCTCGCCGCAGCCGTCGATGCGCCGGTGGCGGCCGTCGTCGCGGAGGCGGTGGTGCCCGAACCGGCGGCGCCTGCTCCCCCGGCACTCGAGCCCGCGCCCGCTCCGGCGCCTGCAGTCGCGAGAGACCCGAGGACGGTCGGGTCGATCGGCGTCCCGATCCCCATGCCGTGGCCGCCCATGACGGCGGCGGGCATGGCCGCGGTTGCGACGGCGGTGTGTGCGCCGGACTGCATCCAGGCGAGGTAGCCCGTGGCGCCGGCGGTACCGGCGGCCAGGGGAAGCAGGACGAGAGCGATGCGCGAACCGACCTCACGGGCCTCGGCGGCCACGATGGTGCAGCGGGCGCACGAGTCGAGGTGGGCTTCGAGCTTCGCGGTGTCGCGCTTGCCGAGCGAGCCGCGCGTGTATGTGCCGATGCGTTCGATCGTCCAGCGGTGCTCCGAATCCTCGGGGACGGCCGCGATATGCGCCTGGATCCACGCCTGGCGGAGGCCCTCCCGCGCCCGGTAGGCGAGCGCGGCGACGGCGTTGGGCTTCATCGCGAGCAGCGGCGCGACCTGCTGAGGCGTCATGCTCTCGACCTCGCAGTACCAGAGCACTTCCTGCCACCGGCTGGGGAGACTGCGGAACGCCGTGGCCGTGAGGCTGCGGTCGAGCGCGGCCATCGTCTCCTCGTCGCGCGACGCCGGGTCCTCGAACGACTCGAGCGTGTCGATGGAGGCCTCACGGCGGGCGCGGCCCCATGCCGAGGCCGTGTTGCGCACGGTCGTGAAGAGGTAGGGACGGAAGGCGCCGGTCGGGCCGCCGCCCTTCTGCAACGCCTGGTAGATCTTCGCGAAGGACTCCTGGACGAGGTCGTCGGGGTCGAGCGAGGACGTGAAGGACCGCGCAACGGTGCGCGCCGCTCGCGAGTGCCGACGCCACAACTCGCCGAAAGCGGCGCCGTCGCCGGCTCGAGTGTAGGTGAGGAGGTCGGCGTCCGACGCGTTCTCCCAGCCGGACGATCCGGGCGCGAGGCCCTCGCCGGAGGAGGCTGGGGTGGTGTTCGGCTCGGGGCTCTCGTCCTGCACGGCTTCTCCGCTTTCCCTTGTGGTGTTGTGGCTTCGTGTTGAGAGATGCACCGGAGCAGTGATCATGACGCCCGTTCGCGATTTTCCTCCGATATCGCATCTCGTGGGGACTCTGCGGTGATCTGTGGACAACCGGTCGACGGGAGCACGCGATCTTTTTCCGGAATCGGCGTCATGATCCGCGACCGCGCTCCTCTCTCCCAATGACATCGTGTCGCGCTCCGGGACGTCCCGCGCGCGAGGCGATGACCGTCTCCGAGTTCTTGCATTCGC
Organism: Labedella phragmitis; assembly: GCF_004078635.1. GTDB lineage: Bacteria > Actinomycetota > Actinomycetes > Actinomycetales > Microbacteriaceae > Labedella > Labedella phragmitis. The sequence goes on along the minus strand of NZ_RZNB01000004.1, from coordinate 144,040 downwards.
GGCGACGGTCGCCGGCACCATATTCGGCCACGCCGGCACACAACCTGCGCAGTCCCGATCGGGACGCAGGACCCGGGCCTCGGGGACGCCATGAGCGGAGGTGCCGGATCGCGTGTGGTGCGGGCTCGGGGGAGCCCGCACCACACTTCTCCTCGCTGCCTTCCGTCCCATTCCGCTCGCGGCATGCGACGGACGGGATCCGGTGCTCCCGGGCAACCCGTCGAAAACGCCTGATAGATTAATAGGGACAGAGGCCGACCACCCCCGGGAGACCCCATGGCGATCATGACGGTGCTGTTCGCTGCGCTGTCATTCGCCGCTCCTGTCCTCGTGAGGCTCCTCGGCCGGCGCGCTTTCCTCCTCCTCGCCGTCGTCCCGGTCGTCGCCTTCGTCCACACGCTCGGGTACACCGGTGTGATCGCGTCCTCCGACGGTGCCGCGACCGAATCCTGGTTGTGGATCCCGCAGCTCGACCTCGCCATCGCCTTCCGGATGGACGCTCTCGCGTGGCTCTTGGCCCTCGTCGTGACGGGTGTCGGTGCGCTCGTCCTCGTGTACTGCGCGTCGTACTTCGGCGACGACGAGCCGGCGCTCGGTCGGTTCGCCGGTCTGCTGCTCGGCTTCGCCGGCACGATGTACGGGCTCGTGACCTCCGACGACGTCATGGTCATGTTCATGTACTGGGAGATCACGAGCGTGCTCTCGTACCTCCTGATCGGTCACTACACCGGCCGGAAGGAGAGCAGGGGAGCGGCCCTCCAAGCTCTGCTGGTGACGACCCTCGGTGGGCTCGTCATGCTCGTCGGCGTCGTCATGCTGAGCGTCATCGCCGGGACGACCCGGATCTCGGAACTCGTCGCCGAGCCCCCGCAGGGGGTGCTTCCGTCGATCGCGATCGTCCTCGTGCTCGTCGGCGCGATGTCGAAGTCGGCCATCGTCCCGTTCCACTTCTGGCTCCCGGCCGCGATGGCCGCGCCGACCCCGGTGAGCGCCTACCTGCATGCCGCCGCGATGGTCAAAGCGGGTATCTACCTCGTGGCGCGATTCGCGCCGGGATACGCAGAGTCGCCGGCATGGACCCCGATCGTCGTGGGCTTCGGCGTGCTCACCATGCTCGTCGGGGCATGGAGGTCCCTCCGCCAGTACGACCTCAAGCTCGTCCTCGCATACGGCACGGTGAGCCAGCTCGGCTTCCTGTTCGTCATCGTCGGTTTCGGCACGCGCGACGCGGCGCTCGCCGGCGCGGCGATGCTGCTCGCCCACGCCGTCTACAAAGCGGGGCTCTTCCTCACCGTCGGCATCATCGACCACCGGACGGGCACCCGGGATTGGCGCAAGCTCTCGGGTCTCGGGCGGGCGATGCCGGTGCTCGCGGTCGCCGCCGCGTTGTCCACGGCGTCCATGGCCGGCATCATCCCGCTCATCGGCTTCGTCGGGAAGGAAGCGGTCTTCACGGCCTTCATCGAGGAGGGGCTGCGGGGCGACGCGTGGGCGTGGGTCGCCCTCGTCGGCACCGCCGTCGGCTCCGTCCTCACCGTCGCCTACAGTGCGCGGTTCCTGTGGGGTGCTTTCGCGCGCCGCACCACGACGGAGCCCGTCTCGATCCACGGCGACAGCGGCGCCATCGTCGCTGCCCCGCTCGTGCTCGGCGTCGCGGGCATCGTTTTCGGCATCGGCGTCGCGCTCGTCGACCCGCTCCTCGCGGCCTACGCCGACACGTTCGGGCACGGCGAGTACCACCTCGCCCTGTGGCACGGACTCGAGCCGGCTCTCTTCCTCTCGATCGCCGTCATCGCGCTCGGACTCCTCCTCTTCGCGGCCCGTCGGTCGGTCGCGCGCCTCCAGTCGACCGTGCCGGCCGTCGTCGACGCCTCGCGCGGCTACTGGACGACCGTCAACGCGGTCGACCGTCTTGCAGCTCGTGTCACCCTCTTCGCCCAGCGGGGCGGCCTGCCGCAATACCTCACGACGATCGTGGTGGTCTTCGTCCTCGCGGTGGGAGGGATGCTCCTCGTCACGAGAACCTGGCCCACCGACATCCGCCCCTTCGACTACCCGCTCCAGGTCGTGATCGCCGCGTGCATGATCGTCGCCTCGGTCATGGCGGCGCGTGCGCGGCAGCGCATGACCGCCGTCCTGCTCGCCGGCGTCACGGGCTTCGGACTCGTCGCCCTGTTCGCGCTGCACGGGGCTCCCGACCTCGCGCTCACCCAGGCCCTCGTCGAACTCGCGACGATCGTCACGTTCATCCTCGTCCTCCGACGGCTGCCCCACGCGATCGCCCAGCACAACAGACCGGTGCGGAAGGTGCGTCGCGCCGTCATCGGCGTCCTCTTCGGCGTCACCATGTCGGTCGTCGCAGCCGTCGCACTCTCGGCGCGCGAAGCAGAGAGCATCGCGACGGAACTCCCGCGGCTCTCCCTCGAGGAGGGGCACGGTCGCAACATCGTGAACGTCATGCTCGTCGACATCCGGGCGTGGGACACGATGAACGAGATCGCCGTGCTCGTCGTGGTCGCGACCGGGATCGCGAGCCTGCTCTTCGTGTCGGGACGCTCCGGCACCCCGCAGCGTCTCCCCGGCGCTCGTCGGCAGCGCGCGAACCGACGAGCGGTCCCGGCGGACGTCCGGGCGTCGAACGGCATCAGTCCGGCGGGAGAGTCGCCGGCGACGATCGACTCGGCCGACGCCTCCGCAGCCGAGGACGACCACGACGACACCGGGGCGCACCCGCAACTCGTGGACGCCGGCGCTCACGAGCCGACCGTCGCTCACACGGCGACCCCGGAGGAGCGCCTCGCCTCCGGGGCGCGACAGTCCTGGCTGCTCGCGGGTCGCACGATTCGCGACGAGAACCGCTCGCTGCTCCTCGAAGTGCTCGTGCGTCTGCTCTTCCACCCCGCGATCGTCGTGTCGATCTTCCTCCTGTTCACCGGCCACAACACGCCCGGCGGCGGATTCGCCGGCGGTCTCCTGGCCGGACTCGCGCTCGTCGCCCGCTACCTCGCGGGTGGGCGCTACGAGCTCGCCGAAGCGGTGCCGATCGACGCGGGCAAGCTGCTCGGTTCCGGCATCCTGCTCGCAGTGGGGTCCGCCGTCGGCTCCCTGTTCTTCGGTGCCGATGCCCTCACGTCCGCGTACCTCGAGGCCGACGTACCCGTCCTCGGCCACCTCTCGATCGGGACCTCGACGATCTTCGACCTCGGCGTCTACCTCGTGGTCGTCGGGCTCACTGTCGACATCCTGAGGAGCCTCGGCGGCGAGATCGACCGTCAACAGGAGGACGCCGACCTCGATCCGGGCGCGAGCGACGACTTCTCGACGACGACGGCGGCCGAACGATGAGCGCGTCCCTGACCCTCGTGGTCCTCATGGGCGCGATGTACGCGGTCGGCATCTACGTCATGCTCGAACGCAGCCTCACACGCGTGCTCATCGGGTTCCTGCTCGTGGGGAACGCGACGAACATCCTCATCTTCCTGATGAGCGGGGGCAACGGCTCCCCGCCGCTCGTGACGGGGACAGCGGCGGACGACTCGATGGTCGATCCGGTGCCGCAAGTGCTCATGCTGACGGCGATCGTCATCAACTTCGGGATCACGGCGTTCCTCCTCGCCCTCATCTACCGGTCGTGGTGGCTCGCGCAGCTCGGCGAGGAAGGCGACACCGTCCCCGACGAGCACGAGGGCGAGACCGAGGCGCAGACCGAGGCGAGCTTCGATCCGCTCGACCTCGACGACGCGGCCGTGCACGAAGTGCTCAGGGCGAGCGACGAGAGACCGGGCGACGAGGACCGCACGACGTCGCCCGACACGACGTCGCCCGACACGACGAAGCACGATACGACGAAGCACGATACGACGGGGGAGGACCGCGCATGACCGCCCTCGTCCCCCTCGTCGTGATGCTCCCGCTTCTCGGAGCGGCCGTGGCACTCACGCTCGGCAAGTACCCGAAGATCCAGATCGCCGTGAGCACCATCGTGCTCTCCGCCGTCTCCGTCCTGTCGATAGCGCTGCTCGTGCACGTCGACGCGACGGGGCCCGCCGTCGTGCACCTCGGCGGGTGGGAGGCGCCGTGGGGCATCGTGCTCGTCGCCGATCGGCTCGCCGCGATCATGCTCGTCGTCTCGTCGCTCATGCTGCTCGGGGTCCTGTTGTTCGCGATCGGTCAGGGGATCGCGGACCGCGACAGCAACCCGCCGCCCGTGTCGATCTTCCACCCGACGTACCTCGTCCTCGCGGCGGGGGTCTTCGACGCCTTCGTCGCGGGCGACCTCTTCAACCTCTACGTGGCCTTCGAGATGCTCCTCGCTGCGAGCTACGTGCTGCTGACACTCGGCGGAACCGGCGCGCGCATCCGCGCGGGCGTCACGTACATCGTCGTGAGCCTCATGTCGTCGATCATCTTCGTCGCGTCGATCGCGCTCATCTACGGCGCGACCGGGACCGTGACGATCGCACTCATCTCGGATCGCGTGCGCGACCTGCCTCTTAACGTCCAGCTCGTGCTGTGCCTCGCCCTCCTCGTCGGCTTCAGCGTCAAGGCCGCGCTGTTCCCGCTCTCGTTCTGGCTCCCGGACTCGTATCCGACGGCGCCGGCACCCGTCACGGCCGTCTTCGCCGGCCTTCTCACGAAAGTCGGCATCTACGCGATCATCCGGACCGACACGGTGCTCTTCGTCGACGTGCCGCTGCAGACGCCGCTCCTCGTCGTGGCAGCAGTGACGATGATCGTCGGCATCCTCGGCGCCGTCGCGCAGGCCGACATCAAGCGACTGCTCTCGTTCACCCTCGTGAGCCACATCGGCTACATGGTCTTCGGCATCGCGATCGGGAGCGAGGCCGCGACGACATCGACGATCTACTACGTCGTTCATCACATCGTCGTGCAGACGGCCCTCTTCCTCGTCGCCGGACTCATCGAGCGCGTCGGGGGATCCACGTCCATCAGTCGGCTCGGCGGACTGCTCACCGCTGCGCCGATCGTCGCCGTGCTCTACTTCATCGGCGCTCTCAACCTCGGCGGCATCCCGCCCTTCTCGGGCTTCCTCGGCAAGGTGGGCCTCTTCCGCGCCGGCGTCGAGTCGGGTACGCCTCTCGACTACGTCGTGATCGTCGCGGGAGCGGCCACGTCGCTCGTGACCCTCTACGCGCTCGCTCGCGTGTGGAACATGGCCTTCTGGCGGCGTCGCCGCGAGGTCGAGGGCTACTCGTCCTCGCTGCTCGCCTCATTGAGCGAGAATCCCGAGGACGACGGTCGTGTGTCCCTCAAGACCGTCTCGCCCCTCATGGTGTCCGCGACGGCGGGCCTCGTCGTTGTGACCGTCGCGCTCACGGTCTTCGCCGGACCGCTCTTCGCCCTCGCCGAGCGTGCCGCCGTCAACATCGAGGACCCCTCGTCGTATGTCGGCTCCGTCTTCCCCGTGGAGGTGCCGTGATGCACCAGCGCGAGCACGCGAGTCTCGGCAGCCGGGCGATGCTCTTCCTCGGCCTCGTCCTGCTCTGGGCGATGCTGTGGGGGCAGTTCACGGTGCTCTCCGTGCTCACGGGCGTCGCGATCTCGACGGTCGTGACCCTCGTGTTCTACCTGCCGGCCATCCAGTTCTCGCGCCGGCTCGATCCGGCCCGGACCGTCTACTTCTTCGTGCGGCTCGCGTTCGACATCGTCGTCGCGTCGTTCCAGGTCGCGTGGATCGTGCTGCGTCCGGGGACGGTGCCGCACAACTCCATCGTCGCGGTCCAATTGCGGACGCGATCCGACCTCATCACGATGTGGGTAGCGGAGTCGCTCTCGCTCGTGCCGGGATCGATCGTCGTCGACCTCGACCGCGGCGAGTCCATCCTGTACCTGCACGTCCTCGACACGGACGACGGGCGCGACGTCGAGCGGGCCCGGTCGCGCGTGCTCGGCACCGAGGAACGCATCGTGCGCGGCTTCGGTTCCGCGCACGACGTCGCCCTCGTGCGGGGGACGGCTCGGCCGCCGGAGGCCGACCCCACCCCGCCCGGAACGGAAGGAGAACGCTGATGCAGATCGCCCTCATCGCCGCCGGCGTCATGTTCGGGATCGGAGCGCTCGCGGCCGTGTACCGCATCGTCACCGGTCCGAGCCTCCTCGACCGCGTGATCGCGTCCGACGTGCTCGTCGTCACGATCATGTGCGTGCTCGGAGCCGAGATGGCCGTCAACCACCACACCGACTCGCTGCCCGTGATGCTCGTGCTCGGCATGTTCGGCATCGTCGGTTCCGTGAGCGTCGCGCGTTTCATGTCGAAGCAGGATTCGACATGAGCGCCGAGTGGAGCGAGGCGATCACCGCGACGTTCATCGTCGTCGCGGCCTTCCTGTGCGCGGCGGCCGGCATCGGTCTACTGCGCCTGCCGGACGTCCTCTCGCGCCTGCACGCCGCGACGAAGCCCCAGATCCTCGGCCTCGGGCTCATCATCGTGGACGTCGCGGTCTCGAACGTCAGCATCGCGACGATCGCCTTCGCGATCGCGATCCTCTTCTTCCAGGGCCTCACGGCCCCGATCTCCGCGCACATGGTGGGCCGGGCCGCCTACCGCGGCGACCACGTGCGTCGCGATCTGCTCGTCACCGACGAGCTCGCGGACGCCGTGAGCCGGGCCGACGAGCGGTCCGGTCGCGGCGACTCTGGGGACGACTCCGCGAGCGACGAGTCCCCCGAGTCACGCTGACGCCGACTCGCATCGTCCAGCGCGGTCGATACGGAGGGACACGTGCGGGACGGGACTGATCTACGCAGCCGGCGCTCCGTGGACCCGGACTCCCGCCACCCAGACCGCCGCGACGTCGAGGTCTGCTCCGAGGAGGACGGCGTCGGCGACGGATCCGACCGCGAGGGAGCCGAGTTCGCGTCGGCCGATGACGCGCGCCGGTGTCTCGGTGAGCGCGCGGACGGCCTCGGGGAGCGGGACCCCGGCGGTGACGACTGTGCGGAGCGCGGCGTCCTGCGTGAGCGTCGACCCCGCGATGACGTCGCTGCCCGTCAGGCGGGCGACCCCGTCGTCTACCGTGACCGCGAGGCCGCCGAGTTCGTACGCGCCGTCGCCGACGCCCGCAGCGGCCATGGCGTCCGTGACGAGCGCGATCCGCCCGGGCGCTCCCGCGAAGGCGAGCGCGAGGACGGCCGGATCCACGTGAATGCCGTCGGCGATGAGCTCGAGCACGACGTCTGCGGCCGCCATGGCCGCCACGACAGGGCCGGGGGCGCGGTGGTGGATGCCGGGCATCGCGTTGAACGCGTGGGTGAGGAGGGTCGCTCCGTCGGTGAACGCCGCCGAGGCGCCCGCGAAGTCGATGGCCGTGTGCCCGACCGCGACGACGACACCCGCTCGACGGAAGGCCCGGATCGCGTCCTCCGCGCCCGGGAGTTCCGGCGCGATCGTGACCTGCACGAGGAGGCCCGCGCCGGCGTCGACGAGTCGCTCGACGTCGGCGACGGTCGGGGCCACGAGAGCCGAGGGATCGTGGGCGCCGCGGTTGTCGGGGGAGAGGAAGGGGCCCTCGAGGTGTGCGCCGAGGATGGTGGGGTCGCTCTGCGCGAGTCGGGCGATCACGGTGAGACGTTCGACGAGATCGTCGATCCGCGCGGACACGAGGGACACGACGCTGCGCGTCGTGCCGTGCACCCGATGAGCTGCGATTCCGGTGAGGATCGCGTCCGCGCCGTCGTCGAACGCCGCGCCGCCGCCGCCGTGCCCGTGGAGGTCGACGAACCCGGGGACGAGCACGCCGCCCTCGGCGCTGACGATCTCCGCCGTCCCCGCGACGGCGATGGACCGCCACGCGGAGCCGGACCCCCGGTCTCGCACGATGCCGTCGGCGAGGACGACCCAGGCGTCCGGGACCTCCGCGCCGGCGTCGACGAGTCGCGCCGAGTGGATGATGATGGCGTCAGTCACGACCAGTCGATCCCTTCCGCGTGGGTGTAGCCGATGCCGAGAGCGTCGAGTCGCGGCTGCGACGCGGCGACGCGGCGCCGGAACGGTGCCCAGGTGCGCTCCTCGCTTCCGTTCGGACGAGGGGACCACGCGACCGCCGGTGCGTCGATCGCTCCGTCGACGACGAGACGAACGGTTCCGGAGACGAGGAGGGAGTCGCCCTCGGTCCGACGGACGACGGAAGGGAGGAGGATGAGTGCGGGCAGTCCGGCCATCGAGCGGGTGCCTCCGTCGCGCGTCTCCACAGCTGCCCTTCCATATGTAAGCGGTGCTTACAAAATCCGTTCAGATCCTATCCGACGCCCGAGCGGCATGACGAGGACGTCATTCCCCTGTGGCGCCGTCGAGGAGTTCGCGCAGGATGTCGAGGTGACCGCAGTGGCGACCCGTCTCCTCGATCATGTGCACGAGGATCCATCGGAGGGAGTGGCGACCGTCTGCGGCGACGTCGTCGAGTTCGTACCGCGCAGCCACCGCGCGGGACTCGGCGCACGCGGCTTCGTAGTCGCGCAGCAGCTCTCCGAGATCGTCGGTCTCGGAGACGCGGAACTCGCCGTCGCGGTCGTCGTCGCTCCACCGCGTCGGGACGTCGGACTCGCCGGCGAGCGACTCGCGGAACCAGGAGCGCTCGACGTCGGCGAGATGACGCACGAGCCCCGAGACCGTGGTGAGGCTCGGCAGCAGCCGACGTGCGGCGTCGGCGTTCGATAGACCGGTCGCCTTGAACACGACGGTCGCCCGGAAGAAGTCGAGGAAGCCCTCGAGCGTCTCGCGCTCGCCGGCGCGCTCGGGCGGTTCGGGTCGGTCGTCGTGAGGGAGGGAACGGGTCGATGTCGTCATGGCTCCACGGTAGCGGCGACCCCCGACGGCGATGTCCGTGCCGTCCGGCACACTGAGGGCATGGCCTCCTCTCCGCGTCGACCCTCCTCCGACCCGTCGGCGCCTCGCGTCGCACCCGTCCGTCTCGCGGGCCTGCTCGACGGCACGATCGAGGACCTCCGCATCGCCGACTACCACGACGGGGTGCGTTTCGCGGATCTCGACGTCACGGGAGTCGACCTCGCCGACGTGCAGTTCTCGGGTTGCGCCATCGAGAGGGTCACCACGCGGGCGGCCGCGTTGCGCGGCGCTCGCCTCATGGACTCCACGATCACGGGCCTCGAGGCTCCCGTGATCGACGCCCCGTCGACGTTCTGGCGCGACGTCGAGATCCGCTCGTCGCGATCCGGATCCGCCGACCTCTACGACGCGGAGGTGCGGAGTGTGCACATCGCCGACAGCAAGCTCGGCTACATCAACCTCCGCGGTGCACGCGTCACGGACCTGCTCATCGAGGGCTGCTCGCTCGAGGAGCTCGACCTCGGCGGCGCGACGGTCACGCGATTGCGCCTCGTCGACTGCCGCGTCGGGACGCTCGACGTGACGCGTGCGACGCTCTCCGACCTCGACCTCCGTGGCGGGGAGTTCTCCGCGGTGAGGGGGCTCGAGAGCCTGCGCGGAGCGATCATCGGGGAGCACCAGCTCGCGGAGTTCGGACCGCTCTTCGCCGCGGCCCTCGGTGTGCGGATCGAGTGATCGATCGCCGCCTCCCTGATATGCTGACTCCCGTCGCGACTGGCGTATGACGGGTGCTCTGCATCCGCCTGAAGATGGTCACCATCGGGGAGCGACTGACACGGATTCGGCCGTACGCCTGGGCCGATACGGAGAACCCTCACGTCCGCCGCTGTCAGAAGGAGTCAGCCTCATGACCACGTCCCAGGATCTCTTCAACGCCCCGCTCAGCGAGGTCGACCCCGAGATCGCCGCCGTCCTCGAGCAGGAGCTCGGGCGCCAGCGCGACTACCTCGAGATGATCGCGAGCGAGAACTTCGTCCCGGTCTCCGTCCTGCAGTCGCAGGGCTCCGTTCTCACCAACAAGTACGCGGAGGGCTACCCCGGGCGCCGCTACTACGGCGGCTGCGAGTTCGTCGACGTCGCCGAGTCGCTCGCCATCGAGCGCGCCAAGAGCCTGTTCGGCGCCGCGTACGCGAACGTCCAGCCGCACTCGGGTGCGAGCGCGAACGCCGCCGTCCTCTCCGCGATCGCCCAGCCGGGCGACACGATCCTCGGCCTCGAGCTCTCGCACGGCGGCCACCTCACGCACGGCATGAAGCTCAACTTCTCCGGCAAGCTCTACAACGCCGTCGCGTACGGCGTCGACGCGGACACGATGCTCGTCGACATGGAGGACGTGCGGGCGAAGGCCCGTGAGCACAAGCCGCGCGTCATCATCGCCGGTTGGTCCGCCTACCCGCGCCAGCTCGACTTCGCCCTCTTCCGCGAGATCGCCGACGAGGTCGGCGCGACACTCTGGGTCGACATGGCGCACTTCGCGGGCCTCGTCGCCGCCGGTCTCCACCCCTCGCCCGTGCCGCACGCACACGTCGTCTCGTCGACCGTGCACAAGACCATCGGCGGCCCCCGCTCCGGCTTCATCCTCACGAACGAGCCGGATCTCGCCAAGAAGCTCAACTCGAACGTCTTCCCCGGCCAGCAGGGCGGGCCGCTCATGCACGTCATCGCCGCGAAGGCGACGGCCTTCAAGCTCGCGGCCTCGGACGACTTCAAGGACCGCCAGGCGCGCACCATCCGCGGCGCGCAGATCCTCGCGGAGCGCCTGACGGCCGACGACTCGAAGGCCACGGGTCTCGACGTCCTCACGGGTGGAACGGACGTACACCTGGTTCTCGCCGACCTCCGAAACTCCGAGCTCGACGGCAAGCAGGCCGAGGACGTGCTGCACGACGTCCGCATCACCGTGAACCGCAACTCCGTGCCGTTCGACCCGCGTCCGCCGATGGTGACGTCGGGACTGCGCATCGGCACGCCGGCGCTCGCGACCCGGGGCTTCGGCGAGACCGAGTTCACCGAGGTCGCCGACGTCATCGCCCTCGCGCTCCGTCCGGGCGCCGACGTCGACGCCCTCCGCGGCCGGGTCGCGGCGCTCGCCGACGCGTTCCCGCTCTACCCCGGCCTCCAGCAGTAGGCGCGGGAATGACGGCTCTCACACTCGACGGCCTCGCGGCCGCCGCCTCCATCAAGTCCGAACTCCGTGAGCGCGTCGACGTCCTGCGCGAGCGGGGCGTCGTCCCCGGGCTCGGAACGCTCCTCGTCGGCGACGACCCCGCTTCGCGCAGCTACGTCGCTGGCAAGCACCGCGATTGCGCCGAGGTCGGCGTCGAGTCCATCCGCGTGGATCTCCCGGCGACGGCCTCGCGCGCCGACGTCCTCGCTGCGGTGCGCGACCTCAATGCGGCGCCCGAGGTGACCGGATACATCGTCCAGCTCCCGCTCCCGGGCGGCATCGACGAGAACGAGGTCCTCGAGGCCATCGACCCGGACAAGGACGCCGACGGCCTCCACCCGACGAACCTCGGTCGACTCGTTCTCGGGGTCGCGGGGGAGCTCACGTCGCCGCTTCCGTGCACGCCGGCCGGCATCGTCGAGCTGCTTCGGCGGAATGACGTGACACTCGCGGGCAAGCACGTCACCGTCATCGGTCGCGGTCTCACCGTCGGTCGCCCCCTCGGGCTCCTGCTCACGCGGAAGGGCATCGATGCGACCGTCACCCTCACGCACTCGCGGACGCCTGACATCGCCGCCGAAGTGCGTCGTGCCGACATCGTCGTCGCGGCCGTCGGCGTTCCGCACCTCGTCACGGCCGATTGGATCAAGCCCGGCGCCGCCGTCGTCGACGTGGGAGTGACACGTGTCGGCACGACGGAGAGCGGCAAGGCGAAGCTCTCCGGCGACGTCGACCCCGGTGTCGCCGAGGTGGCCGGCTGGCTGTCACCGAACCCCGGCGGGGTCGGCCCGATGACGCGGGCGCTCCTCGTCTCGAACGTCGTGCAGTCGGCCGAGCGGGCCTAGGTCGTCGTGAGCGTGCGGCGGAGCCACCCGGCGGTCGAGCGGGTCGAAGCGGCGCTCGCCGCGGCCGGTACCCCCGCCGAGGTCGTCTGGTTCGACGAGGGTGCGCACACCGCCGCCGCAGCGGCCGCCGCGCTCGACTGTCCCGTCGGTGCGATCGCGAATTCGCTCGTCTTCACGCTCGACGGCGAGCCGGTGCTCGTCATGACGAGCGGGGCGCATCGCGTCGACACCGCGTTCCTGGGCCCGCTTCTCGGCGGCCGGCTGAAGCGCGCGGACGCCGACGCCGTGAAGTCGGCGACGGGTCAGGTGATCGGGGGCGTCGCGCCGGTCGGGCACCCCGCGCCGCTGCGCACCTGGGTCGACACGGCGCTCGCCGCGTTCCCGGTGATCTGGGCGGCGGCCGGTCACGCGCACACCGTGTTCCCCACGACGTTCGACGACCTCGTCCGCCTCACGGGCGGCACACCCACCGCCGTCGCCCTCGACTGACGCGGTACCCGTGCGGTCGTGCGCGGTCCGGTCACATCTGCGCCCCGTACGACTGCATCATCGTCGCGAGACGTCTCGTCTCCTCCGATGACAGGTCGTCGGCGTAGTAGCGGTAGATGTTCCCGGTGGAGATCGCGGCGGCCTCCTGTGCGCGACCGTCGCGAATCGCGGCGACGAGCGCGCGAGCGTCGCGGGCGCTCGTACGCACCCGCGAACTGCGGTCCGTCTCGCTCGTGAGCCGGCGATCGATCATCTCGGCCATCACGCCACCGACGACGTTCCCGCAGATCTCGAGCATCTGATTGTGGGACGCCCGGCGGATGGCCTGATGGAAGCGATTGACGCGCTCGCCGAATCGGACGTCGGGCTGATCGGCGAGGTCCGCGATGTCCTCCCCGCGCCGCGCGATCTCCGCGAGTTCCTCGTCCGTGCGCTCGGTGGCGGCGAGAAGGCTCGCGTGACCCTCGAGGAGGAGACGGAACTGCAGGAGTTCGACGCGCGACACGGAGTCGAGCTGCGCGAGTTTCGCCATCGACTTCTCGAGCACTCGGGGAGAGAAGGCCGTGATCACGGGACCCCGCGGGTCGCCCGGTCGGGACTCGATCACGCCGGTGGCCTGGAGCACACGCATCGCCTCGCGCACGGTCGCGCGGCTGACCCCGAAGTCGGTCATGAGTGCTCGTTCGCTCGGCAGACGGTCACCGGCCCCGTAGGTGCCGTCCGAGATCGCCTGCTCGATCTGACCGACGATGATCTCGTAGGCGTTGACCTTCTGCACGGGTGTGAAGCTCATCGCTCCCTCTCGGTGACACTCGACGATGGACGGGGAGGAGAATGCGGAGGTTGCGTTACATGTTTGTTTCCCCGCTTGACGCTCTCTTTCGCCTCACCCTAGCGTGTCGGTTACTGGCCTGACCAGTAACCCCGGCCCTGTTCCACGCCGGTCTCCTCGACTTTCTCCCGGCTTACGAAGGAGCTCCATGAACGCCCACACCTCCCGTCGCGCTCTCGCGACGACAGCCGCCGCAGCGGCCGCCGTCCTCGCCCTGTCCGCCTGTTCGGCCGGAAGCTCCTCCGGCGGCTCGGACGCCCCGTCGGACGCGGTCGTCATCGGCCTCACGGGCGAACCCGTCAACCTGGACTTCACGACGACCTCCGGCGCCGCCATCCCGCAGGTCGTAATGAACAACGTCTACGAGGGTCTCGTGACGATCGACCAGGAGGGCGAGCTCCAGCCGCAACTCGCCGAGAGCTGGGCGGTGAGCGAGGACGGCACCGTCTACGATTTCGCCCTCCACGACGGAGTCACCTTCTCCGACGGCGAGGACTTCACCGCCGCCGACGCTGTCTTCAGCATCGAACGCGTGCAGAGCGATGCGTGGTTGAACGGCACGAAGTCGAAGATGGACGTCGTCGAATCGGTCGAGGCCGTCTCCGACACCGAGCTGCGCGTCACCCTCTCCCGCCCGAGTAACGCATGGCTCTTCGACATGGGCACGTACGTCGGTGCGATGTTCTCCGAGACGGGTGTCGACGACTTGGCCACGAAGCCCATCGGCACCGGCCCATACACGGTTGAGAGCTTCGTGAGCGGCGACCGCATCACGCTCGCCGGTCGCGACGACTACTGGGGCGAGGAGCCCGACATCACCGACGTCACGCTCCGCTACTTCGCGGATGCCGTCGCGAGTACGAACGCGCTCCGGTCGGGAGACGTCGACATGGTCTACAACATGCAGGCGCCCGACCTGATGGGCCAGTTCGAGTCCGACGAGGCCTTCCAGGTCATCGAGGGCACGTCGAACGGGGAGATCCTGCTCTCGATGAACAACACGGTCGCCCCCTTCGACGACGTCCGGGTACGTCAGGCCGTCATGTACGCCATCGACCGTCGAGCCGTCATCGACGCGGCCTGGGCCGGCTATGGCACCGAGATCGGTGCCATGGTCGCCCCGACCGACCCGTACTACGAGGATCTCACCGACCTGTACCCGTACGACCCGGAGAAGGCTCGTGAACTCCTGGCCGAGGCCGGCGCCGAGAACATCTCGATCACCTTCGACGTGCCCACGCGCCCGTACGCCACGGCCGTCTCCGAGATCGTCGTGTCGCAGCTCGCCGAGGTCGGCATCGACGCGTCCATCCAGTCGTCCGAGTTCCCCGCCGTCTGGCTCGACAAGGTCTTCACGCAGGCCGACTACCAGATGTCCGTCATCCTGGCGGTCGAAGCGCGCGACGTGCTGGCGACCTTCAACAACCCCGACTACTACATCGGCTACGACAACTCGAAGATCGCCGATCAGGTCATCGCGGCCGACTCCGGCACCCCTGAGGAGTACGTGAGCGGCATGAAGGAGGTCGTCCGCACGATCACCGAGGACGCTGCCTCCGACGTCCTGTTCCTGTTCCCGAACCTCGTCGTCGCCAAGGCGGAACTCGGCGGGATCGCCGCGAATGCGGTGACCGAGTCGCTCGTGCTGTCCGGGCTGACCTGGACCGATTGAGCGTCGGTGGGCCGCCGATGGGCGGCCCACCGACGTCCGGCAACCTGACGACCGACGTACGACCACCGAGAGACAAGGAGAGCGAGAATGGCACGACGACTGCTCAGCAGCCTCGGACAGTTCCTCGCCACACTGCTCGTCGCGACCGCGCTCATCTTCGTGATGCTGCGTGTGATGCCGGGTGACCCGGCCGTCGTGGCGCTCGGCATCAACGCGACGCCCGAAGCCCTCGCGCAATGGCGGGCGGAGTACGGCACCGACCAGTCCCTGGCCGTGCAGTACCTGCAGTGGATGGGGGGACTCGTCCGCGGCGACTTCGGCATGTCCTACGTGACGTCGCAGGACCTGTCACCCTTGATCGCCGACCGTGTTCAGGTGACGCTCATCCTCGTGGGCCTCTCGATGGTGGTCGCTCTCCTCGTCGCCGTGCCCCTCGGCGTTCTCGCGGCCGTCCGGCACCGCCACCCGTCCGGCGTCGCCCTCGCCGGGATCTCGCAAGTGGGCGTGGCGGTCCCGAACTTCCTCGTCGGTGTCCTCCTCGTCGCGGTCTTCGCCGTGCACCTCGGATGGTTCCCGTCGGGCGGATGGGTCGCGCCGGCGGACGACCCCGTCCAGTTCCTGCGGCGCCTCGTGCTGCCCGTGATCGCGTTGGGAAGCGTCCAGGCGGCGATCATCACCCGATACGTCCGCTCGGCCGTCCTCGAGATCATGCGCGAGGACTTCCTGCGTACCGCACGTGCGAAGGGGCTCACGAAGGGGGCCGCGCTCGTCCGGCACGGCCTGCGGAACGCGGGAGTCCCCGTTGTGACGATCGTCGGCGTCCAGCTCGCCGCGATGCTCATCGGGTCCGTCGTGATCGAGCGGGTCTTCGTGATCCCGGGCCTCGGCAGCCTCCTCGTCGACTCCGTCGGGAACCGGGATCTCCTTGCGGTCCAGGCGATCGTCGCCGTGCTCGTCCTGCTCGTCATCGTGATCAACCTCCTCGTCGATCTCGCGTACACCGTGCTCGACCCCCGGCTGAGAAAGGCGGCGTGACGATGGCGACATCCCTCGACACAACCGAGTCCGTCGGTATGCCCGTGCCCGCGCCGTCGATCCCAGGGCGTAGCCGCCGCCGAAGCCGTCCCGGGACCCAGCTCGTCGTCGGAGCGGTCCTGATCGCGCTCGTGGCGCTCGTCGCACTCGTCTCGCTCGTGTGGACGCCGTACGATCCCGTGGCGACGGTCGCTTCCGATCGGCTGCAGTTCCCGAGCGCCGCGCACTGGTTCGGCACCGACCGCTTCGGTCGCGACGTGTTCTCGGCGGTGATGGTCGGATCGCAGATCACGCTCATCGTCGGCTTCATCGCCGTGGGGATCGCGGTCATCGTCGGGGTGCCGCTCGGTATCCTCGCGGGGATGCGGCCCGGGCGACTGGGGGACGTCATCATGCGGGGCAACGACATCCTCTTGGCGTTCCCCGGTCTCCTCCTCGCGATCGTCTTCGGCGCGGTCTTCGGAGCCGGGACCGTCACGGCGATGGTCGCGCTCGGCATCGGGTCGATCCCCGCGTTCGCCCGTGTGGCTCGCAGCGGCACCCTCCAGGTCATGAAGACGGACTACGTCTTCGCCGCGCGCGCCGCGAATCGCTCCGAGTTCCGGATCGCGCTGCGGCACGTCCTCCCGAACATCAGCGGGATGATCGTCGTCCAGTGCTCCGTCAACTTCGGAATCGCGGTGCTCGCCGAGGCGGGACTGTCCTTCCTCGGACTCGGCACCATGCCTCCCACCCCGTCGTGGGGCCGGATGCTGCAGGAGTCGCAGCAATTCCTCGGTTCGCACGACTACCTGGCGATCGCCCCCGGCATCGCCATCGCGGTCGCAGTGCTCGGTTTCAATCTCCTCGGAGACGGCCTCCGCGACCGATTCGACCCCAAGATGAGGAGCAGCCGATGACCTGCACCGATTTCGCGGTGGATGTCCGGGGCCTCACGGTCTCCGCGGGCGCAACCACTCTCGTCGACGACGTCACCTTCCGGATCGCCCCCGGTGAGAAAGTGGGTCTCATCGGCGAGTCCGGTTCCGGCAAGTCGGTGACCTCCCTGGCCGTCATGGGCCTCCTGCCCGACACCCTGACGACGAGCGGCAGCGTGACCGTCGCGGGCTCCGACGACAATCTCCTCGGTCGGAGCGATGCGCGTGTCGCGAAGCTCCGCGGGTCCGCCATGTCGATGGTGTTCCAGGAACCCATGACGGCGCTCAACCCGCTCATGCGCGTGGGTCGGCAAGTGGCGGAGATCATGACGATCCACCGGACAGCGTCGACGTCCGAGGCGAGCCGTCGTGCCGTGGAGCTCCTCACCGACGTGGGGCTGCCGAATCCCGCCGAGTCGGCCCAGGCCTATCCTCATCAGCTCTCGGGCGGCCAGAGGCAACGCGTGATGCTCGCGATGGCGCTCGCCAACGATCCCGCGTTGCTCGTGTGCGACGAACCCACCACGGCGCTCGACGTGACGGTGCAGAAGCAGGTGCTCGATCTGGTCCTCCGCTCCGTGACGCAGCGCGGGACGGGACTCCTGTTCATCACCCACGACCTCGCCGTCGTCGCGAGTGTGTGCGAGCGCGTCCTCGTCATGAACCGCGGTGTCGTCGTGGAGGAGGGGCCCATCGAGACCGTCTTCACGCGGCCGCAGCACCCGTACACCCGGGGCCTGCTCGCTGCGTCCGACCTCACCGCGACGGATGCCGACGGCCGACTGTTCACGATCGCGACGGCTGCGGGATATGACCCGTCGCGACTGCGCGCACCGGAGACGAGCGTCCACGAGCAGCCGGTTGCGAGCGTCGTCGCTCCCGCTCCGACTCCCGATCCGACTCCGGCGTCGGCCGAGCGGGCAGCCTCACCCTCTCCCATCGTGAGCGTGCGAGGACTGACGAAGACCTATGTCCGGTCCCGTAGCGGTCTGTTCGGTCGAGCAGCGCGTGTCGATGCCCTTCGCGGTCTCGACTTCGAGATCCACGAGGGGGAGCGCTTCGGCATCGTGGGGGAGTCGGGATCCGGCAAGTCGACGCTCCTGCGCATCCTCTCGGGCCTCGACCAGCCGACGTCTGGAGAGGTGGACGTCGTCGGCACCTCTCTCCGCGGAGCGAAGGAGAAGGACCTCGGGGAGCTGCGACGCAGCCTTCAGATCGTCTTCCAGGATCCGATGGGATCGCTGGACCCGCGGATGAGCGTCGGAGACATCGTCGCGGAGCCCCTCCTCAACCCCGCCAACCTGCGTTCCGGTCTGGCAGCGTCCCCGGCGGAACGCCGACGGCTCGTCGCCGAGATGCTCGACCACGTCGGTCTGCCGACGACCTCCGTCGAGAGGTTCCCCCACGAGTTCTCGGGAGGGCAGCGTCAGCGCATCTCCATCGCTCGAGCCCTCGTCTGCCGACCGCGGGTCCTCGTGGCCGACGAGCCGGTGAGCGCCCTCGACGTCTCGGTCCGCGCCCAGGTCCTCAACCTGCTCGCCGACCTCGTCGACGAATACGGACTCACTCTCGTGTTCGTGTCCCACGACCTCGGGGTCGTCCGTCACCTGTGCGATCGGGTCGCCGTGATGCGTGACGGGCGGATCGTCGAGACGGGGCCGACGGAACGGCTCTACGAGTCCCCGACCCACGACTACACCCGCCAACTCGTCCTCGCGACACCGACCCTTCAGCACACCTTGGAGCATGCGTGAAAGCCTCGACCACCACTCGACTCGGCGCGCTCGCCGCATCCGACATCGCCACCGGTTATCGGGAGGGCGCCTTCACACCCGTCGATGTCGTTCGAGACGTGATCGACGCCGTCGAGGCCCGGAACGACGAACTCAACGTGTTCGCCTCGTTCGTGCCCGCCGAGGTCGTCGCCGATGCGGAGGCGAGTGCCGCCCGATGGGCGGGCGGCGGCGAACTCGGCCCGCTCGACGGCGTCCCGGTCACGGTGAAGGAGAACATGCACCGCCGGGGGGTTGCGTATCGGTCGGGGACGGCCGCCGGGACGCCGGAGTTCCCGCTTTCCGACAACCCTGCGGTCGAGCGCCTGCTCGAGGCGGGTGCCGTCATCGTCGGCTCGACGACCATGCCGGACTGGGGCATGCTGTCCTCCGGAGTGTCGAGTCTCCACGGCATCACCCGCAGTCCGTGGAATCCAGCATGGACCGTCGGCGGGTCGAGCGGCGGCGCCGGTGCCGCCGCCGCCGCCGGGTTCGGACCGATCCACATCGGGAGCGACATCGGAGGCTCGGTGCGGCTCCCGGCGACGTGGGCGGGCCTCGTCGCCCTCAAGCCGAGCGACGGGCGCATCCCGCACGACACGCCGTATTTCGGGCGCTCCCTCGGACCGCTCGGGCGAACCGTCGCCGACGTCGCCCTCGCGATGACCGCCGTCGCTCGTCCGGATTGGCGCGACTACACCGCGCTGCCCGCGGAAGACGTGCCCTGGACTGCGCTCGACCGAGAGGTGCGGGGCCTGCGGATCGCCCTGCAGCTCGATCCGGGGGCCGGCATGGCGGTCGACCCGGAGGTGACCGCATCCGTGCGAGCCGCGGCGGACCTCTTCGCGTCCGCGGGTGCAGAGGTCGTCGAGCTCGCCCCGGCGCTCACCCCCGAGATGCTCGACGCGGTCGACCTCTTCTGGCGCGTGCGCTTCTGGAACACCTACTCGAAACTCTCCGTGACGGATCGGCAGCGGGTCCTGCCCTTCATCGTGCAGTGGTGCTCCGGTGGCGCAGACGTTGCCGGTCGGAGGGTGCTCGAGGCGTACGACACGATCCAGTCGATGCGTGCGGAGACGGTGGCGGCGACGCAGCCGTTCGACCTCGTCCTCTCGCCCGTCTCACCGGTCGCGGCCTTCCCTGCAGAGTGGCCCATGCCGTTCGGCGATGGCGACGAGGGGATGGCGCACATCGCGTATTGCGTGCCCTACAACATGTCAGGCCAGCCCGCGTCGAGCATCAACAGCGGTTTCACGCGGGACGGACGCACGATCGGTCTGCAGATCGCGGGCCGTCGTCACGACGACCTCGGAGTGCTGCGGGCGACCGCGTGGTATGAGTCGGCGCGTCCGGAGGCCGCACGCCCCGTCTTCCCCATCCGCTGACTTCTCGGAGGGGCGATACTGAGTGCGTCGATCGGGGTGATCGACGCATCGGAAGCGAGGAGTGGCCATGGAATACGTCCGGCTCGGTCGAAGCGGTCTGAAGGTGTCGGCGGTGACGCTCGGGTGCATGAGCTACGGCGAACCCGATCGCGGTTCGCACGAGTGGAGCCTCCCGGAGGACGAGAGTCGTCCGTTCATCAGGCGGGCCCTCGAACTCGGCATCACGACGTTCGACACGGCGGACGTCTACAGCGACGGCACGAGCGAGGAGATCGTCGGTCGCGCTCTCCGCGACTTCGCCGAGCGCGAGGACGTCGTCATCGCGACGAAGGTGCACGGCCGGATGCGGCGGAGCCCCAACGGCGGCGGGCTCTCCCGCGCGCACATCCTCTCCGCGATCGACGCGAGCCTGCGCCGGCTCGGCACCGACTACGTCGACCTCTACCAGATCCACCGCTGGGATCCGGAGACCCCCATCGAGGAGACGATGGAGGCGCTTCACGACGTCGTCCGCTCCGGGAAGGCGCGCTACATCGGGGCGTCATCGATGTGGGCGTGGCAGTTCTCCAAGGCGCAGTACACGGCGGATCTCGGCGGCTTCACGCGTTTCGTCTCCATGCAGGACCAGTACAACCTGATCAATCGCGAGGAGGAGCGCGAGATGCACCCGCTCTGCCTCGACCAGGGCGTCGGGGTGCTGCCGTGGTCGCCGCTCGCGCGCGGACGCCTCACGCGCGATTGGGACGACACCACGGTGCGGAGCGAGACGGACGTGTTCGGCCGGAGTCTCTACGGGCAGCGTGAGGAGAGCGATCGCGCGGTGGCGGAGGCCGTGGCGTGGGTCGCGGAGGAACGCGGTGTCCCGCGCGCGCAGATCGCGCTCGCGTGGGTGCGGCAGCAGCGCGCCGTGACCTCGCCGATCGTCGGGGCGACGAAGATCGGCCATCTCGAGGACGCCGTCGCATCCGTCGACATCGAGCTCTCCGAAGCGGAGACCACGACGCTCGAGGCGATGTACGTGCCGCGCGAACCCGAAGGATTCTGAGCCCCGAAGCGTCGCCGGTGCACCCGCCCGCCGGACGCGCTGGGGAAACTCCGTCGGGCGGCGGATGCGCCCTGGACGCCCGGCTGGTGCGATGGAAGCATGACGTCCCTCGCACCGATCCCTCCGACCGACGCCCGTTCCACACCGCGCCGCCGCTCCCGCGCCGTCGCTCTCGCTGCCGCCGCCGCAGCGCTCCTCCTCTCCGCGTGCGGTTCCGGTTCCGGGACCGACGCGGAACCGCACAGGCCTGCGACCCCCGTCGCGATCCCGGAGACCGTCGTCGGAGAACACATCTCGTGGGCGATCGACGCCCTCAACGGAGACATCGAGGTGACACCGGCGTCCGTCGAGGAGCGGCTCGACCAGGCGATGCTCGACGCGGTCACGGGGGAGCAACTCGTCGACATCGTCGATCAACTCGGCGCAGGGAAGCCGTGGGTGCCGACGTCGTACGACGGAACGGACGCCCAGGCGACCGCGACGATCGAGAGCGAGAGTCAGGGCTCGCTCGACGTGCAGGCCTCCGTCGACGCCGAGGGGCTGATCTCAGGGCTGCTCTTCACGCCGACCCCCGCGGAGCGCACGCCCGCCGCGGATTGGGACGAGCTCGAGGAGAACGTCGCGGCCCTCGATGCGCCGACGAGTCTCCAGGTCACCGTCGTGAGTGACGGGGACCCGGAGGACGTCGTCCTGTCCGTCGGTGACGAGGGGGCCCAGCCGCTCGGGTCGATCTTCAAGCTCTACGTCCTCGGCGCCGTCGTGACGGCGGTCTCCGACGGACGGTTGTCGTGGGATGACGAACTCGAGATCACCCCGGACCTCAAGAGCCTGCCGTCCGGCGAGCTCCAGGACGAGGAGGACGGCACAACCGTGACGGTCGGGGAGGCGGCGCAGAAGATGATCGAGATCAGCGACAACACCGCGACCGACATGCTCATGGCCGCGGTCGGTCGGGAGTCCGTCGAACGCGCCCTCGTCGACATGGGCCACTCGGAGCCCGGACTCGACACGCCGTTCCCGTCGACGCGCGCGCTGTTCCAGATCGGCTGGGGCGATGACGGCGCGCTGCGCGAGCCGTGGCGCGACGGCACCGCCGAAGAGCGGACCGCGATCCTCGAGGCGCTGCCGGGAGGGCCCGTCGATGTGGAGGCGACGGATCTCGTCGACGCCGTGTGGACGGACGGCATCGACTGGTTCGCGACCCCGGACGACCTCGTCGCCGCGCACCTCGCGCTGCAGGCGCTCGCCGAGACCGAGGCGGGCGAGCCGGTCCGCGACATCCTCTCGGCGAACGCCGGATTCGCGCCGTCCGTCGTCGAGGGCTGGGACTACGTCGCCTTCAAGGGCGGCAGTTCCGTCGGCGTCCTCGCGGGCAGCTGGTACGTCGAGAAAGGCGACGAGGCGTACGTGATCTCGCTGCAGTCGTCGACGGAGGACCCGGCGCTTCTCGTGGATCAGGCGCTCTACTTCGGGCAGGCCGAGGACGCCGTGAACCTGCTCGCGGGGTGAGGCCGAGCGGCGCGTGACGGGGTTCGCGACGCGCCGCAGCCGGATTGACACATTCGAACATGTGTTCGAATATTTAACCCATGGCATGGGCGGCGATCTCGAGCGACTCCAGTATGGGGTCAGCCGCCGACTCCGCCGTCGGGGGCTCCTCCTTCTCCGGGGGTGACGCCGTCGCGGACGCCCGTGCCTCCCTCGACCGCATCCTCGAACTGCAGGCCCGCATCAAGGGAATGCAGGAGACGAAGCTCGACGCTCGAGCGCTGCCCACGGTCCCGGCTCTCGGTCCGCTGCTCCCGGGGGGAGCGCTGCGAGCGGGATCGAGCTACTCCGTCCATCGGTCGGCGCTGCTCGCGCTCGCCCTGCTCGCGGGACCGAGCGCAGCGGGGTCGTGGTGCGCCGTCGTCGGCATGCCGACGCTCGGCGCTGAGGCTGCGGCTGGCCTCGGCATCGACCTTGAGCGTCTCGTCCTCGTGCCCGACCCGGGGGAGCAATGGCTCGCGGTCACCGCCGCGATGGCCGATGTCGTCACGGTCGTCCTCACCCGTCCGCCGGGACGAGTGAGTCCCGGCGACCTCGCGCGGCTCACGGCGCGGCTGCGGCAGCGCGGGGCGGCGCTCGTCGTGCTCGGGGATTGGCCGCAGAGCGAGGCGACCCTGCGCGTGTCCGGCGGGTCGTGGGAGGGCATCGGCCACGGTCACGGACACCTCGCCGCCCGCCAGGTCACCGTCACGTCGGAGGTCAGAGGTGCGGGTCGCCCCCTCAGCGCGACCCTGTGGCTGCCCGATGCGACCGCAGGGATCAGCGCCGCCGCCCAACCCGCCGCCGTCTCGCCGATCGATCCCTCCGTCCCGGAGCGCTCCGATGCCGAGAGCGCCCGTCCCTCTCGGCACTTGCGTCCGGTGGAGGTGGCGTGATGTCGAGGGCCCGTTCCGCGACGACATCGGGGAGTGTCCCGGGGGCCGAGCCGCCGCGGGTGCTCCTCCTGTGGTGTCCCGATTGGCCGGTGATCGCGGCGGCCGAGGCCGCCGGTCTGCCTCCGTCCGCCCCGCTCGCCCTCGTCGTGAAGGGCGAGATCTTCGCGTGCTCGGCGTCGGCACGTCGGGAGGGCGTCGCGCGCGGGCTCCGGGTGCGGGAGGCGCAAGCGCGCTGTCCCGGGCTCACGGTGCTCCCGTACGACGCCGATCTCGATCATCGCGCCTTCGAACCCGTCATCTCGGCCGTCGAGGCCATCGTCCCCGGGGCTCAGCTCGTCCGCCCCGGAACGCTCGCCGTCAAGGCGCGCGGTCCGAGCCGCTACTACGGCGGCGAGGTGAAGGCGGCGGAAGCGGTGCTCGAGGTCGTGGCCGCCGCCCATCCGGCGGGGCAGGCGGACGATGACGCCGACGGCGTCGTCCCGCCGGGGGCGATCGCACGCGTGGGGGTCGCCGACTCCCTCTTCGCCGCCGAGCAGCTCGCGAAGGCGCGGATGCGCGGGCCGGAGGACGTCGTGCGTGTCGTCCCGGCCGGCCGGACGAGGGAGTTCCTCGCGCCGTTGCCGCTGTCGGTGCTCGAGCGCCCCGAACTCACGACGGTGCTGCGCCGCCTCGGCATCGACACGCTCGGGCACTTCGCCGCCCTCGACGCCGTCGAGGTGCGCGATCGCTTCGGGGAGGACGGGGAGCGGCTGCATGCGCTCTCGTCCGGTCGCGATCCGCGAGACGTCGAGGCACGCACTCCTCCGCCCGACCTCGGTGGTGAGATCGTCTTCGAGACGCCCCTCGATCGCGTCGACCAGATCGCGTTCGCCTTCCGGCAGGTCGCCGACGACATCTTCGACCGGTTGCGGGCCGCGACGCTCGTGGCGACGGCGATCCGCGTCGAGATCGGCCTCGAGGACGTGGGAGTACGCGAGAGGTCCTGGCTGCACCCGCGCTGGTTCACGGCGTCCGACATCGTCGACAGGGTGCGCTGGCAGATCCAGGGCAACGGACGTACGGAGGGACTCGAGGCGGCGGTCGAACGCATCCGCGTGGAACCGGAGAGCGTCGACGCGATGTCGCGTCACGAGCAGGGTCTGTGGGGCACGGGTTCGGACGAACGCGTGCACCACGGGCTCTCCCGCGTGCAGAGCATGGTCGGCCACGACGGTGTGCTCACGGCCCGACTCACGGGAGGGCGCATGCCCGGGCAGCGTCAGGTTCTCGTGCCGTGGGGCGACCGCCCGCCCGGCGGGGAGAAGGCCGTCGCCGAGTCCGCGACACTGCCGTGGCCGGGGGCGATCCCCGGGCCGGCGCCGAGCGTCGTCTTCCCGGAACCGCGCCCCGTCGTCGTCATCGGTCCCGACGGCGCCTCCGTCGAGGTCGACGATCGTGGGGCATTCACGACGCCGCCCGTGCGGTTCGGGATCGGCGAGAAGCCGGAGCGCACGTCGCCGGTGAGCGCGTGGGCCGGCCCGTGGCCCGTCTCGGAGCGGTGGTGGGACACCGCTGCTCGCAGCCTGCAACGCGTCCAGCTCGTCGACGAGGCAGGGCGCGCGTGGCTGCTCGTGCTCGTCGCCCACCGCTGGTGGGCCGAAGCGGTGTACGACTGATGGGCTACAGCAATCCGCCCATCCCGTGGTCCGAGTTCGAGAAGCAGCTCTCCGACCGACGTCGTCCGGGGGCGCCTCCCGTCGGAGCCGACGGCGGCGACGCTCCCGCGTGGTCGCGCAAGCGCTCGCCGTACGTCCCCGACGAGCCGCAACCGCTCGAACCCGCCGGTCCGCGCATCCCCTACGCGGAGCTGCACGCGCACTCGACGTTCAGCTTCCTCGACGGGGCATCCCCTCCCGAGAAGCTCGTCGAGGAGGCCGCCCGGTTGCGCCTCGACGCCATCGGGCTCACCGATCACGATGGTCTCTACGGCGTCGTGAGGCTCGCGGAGGCCGCCGAGGCGCACAACGCGGCCCGCGGTGACGCCCCGGAGCTCGGCACGGTGTTCGGGGCGGAGCTCTCGCTCGGCCTCGGCACTCCCCAGAACGGCGTCCCCGATCCCGAGGGGCGGCACCTGCTCGTGCTCGCGCGCGGCCAGGAGGGCTACCATCGGCTCGCGGCCGCCATCACGTCGGCGCAGCTCGCCGACGGAGCGGAGAAGGGCCGTCCCGTCTACGACCTCGACGACCTCGCCTCGACCGCCGACGGCACGTGGCAGATCCTCACGGGGTGCCGGAAGGGTGCCGTCCGCCACGCCCTCGAGACCGAGGGGCCGGATGGTGCGGAGCGGGAGGTGCGCACCCTCCTCGACCTCTTCGGTCGCGACAACGTCGCTGTCGAGCTCACCGATCACGGCAATCCGGCGGACAGCACCGCGAACGACGCCCTCGCGCGCATCGCTGCGCGATTGGGGCTCCCCGTGCTCGCGACGGGGAACGTCCACTACGCGACACCGCGCGAGTTCCCCGTCGCGACGGCGCTCGCGGCCGTGCGTGCTCGGCGCAGCCTCGACGAGCTCGACGGCTGGCTCCCCGCCGCCCCGACGGCGCACGTCCGCAGCGGCGCGGAGATGGCCGCACGGTTCGCGCGCTACCCCGGCGCCGTGGAGCGCACCGTCGACTACGCCGCGGAGCTCGGCTTCCGTCTGCGGAGCCTCAAGCCGGGATTGCCGAAGCAAGAGGTCCCCGCCGGGCACACGCCCATGAGCTGGTTGCGCGAGCTCACATGGCGAGGAGCCGAGCGCCTCTACCCGGACATGGACGAGGCGAAGCGCACCCGTATCGAACGGGAACTCCAGGTGATCGAGGAGAAGGACTTCCCGGGCTACTTCCTCATCGTGCACGACATCGTGCAGTTCGCGCGGAAGCGCGGCATCCTCTGCCAGGGGCGGGGGTCGGCGGCGAACTCGGCCGTCTGCTACCTCATCGACATCACGGCCGTCGACTCCATCCGCTACGGGCTGCCCTTCGAGCGGTTCCTGTCGAGCATGCGCGACGAGGAGCCCGACATCGACGTCGACTTCGACTCCGATCGCCGGGAAGAGGTCATCCAGTACGTCTACGAGAAGTACGGCCGCTTCAACGCCGCGCAGGTCGCGAACGTCATCACCTACCGCCCGAAGGGCGCCGTGCGCGACATGGCGAAGGCTCTCGGTCACAGCCCCGGTCAGCAGGACGCGTGGTCGCGCCAGGTCGAGAGATGGGGCGCGCTCACCTCGACGGAGGACCACGACATCCCCGACGCCGTCATCGGGCTCGCGCAGGAGGTCATGGGGTTTCCTCGCCACCTCGGCATCCACTCGGGCGGAATGGTGCTGACCGATCGACCCGTCGGCGAGGTGTGTCCCATCGAGAACGCGCGTATGGAGAAGCGCACGGTGCTGCAGTGGGACAAGGACGACTGCGCCTGGATGGGACTCGTGAAGTTCGACCTCCTGGGTCTCGGCATGCTCGCGGCGCTGCAGTACTCCTTCGATCTCGTGGCCGACCACTGCGGTGAGCGGTGGGACCTCCAGACGATGCCGAAGGAGGAGCAGGGCGTCTACGACCAGTTGTGCCGCGCCGACTCGATCGGCGTCTTCCAGGTGGAGAGCCGTGCGCAGATGGGCACGTTGCCGCGCCTGCTGCCCCGGCGGTTCTACGACCTCGTGATCGAGGTCGCGCTCGTGCGCCCCGGTCCCATCCAGGGCGGCGCCGTGCACCCCTACATCCGCCGTCGCACGGGGGAGGAGGCCGTGAGCTACCTGCACCCGCTGCTCGAGCCCGTGCTCGAGCGCACGCTCGGCGTTCCGCTCTTCCAGGAACAGCTCATGCAGATGGCCATGACGGTCGGCGGTTGCACCGGCGAGGACGCCGACCTGCTGCGGCGCGCGATGGGTTCGAAGCGCGGCCAGGAGAGGATCGAGACGCTGCGCGAGAAGCTCTACGCCGGGATGGCGGGCAACGGCATCGTGGGGGACGACGCCGACACCATCTACTCGAAGATCCAGGCGTTCGCGAACTTCGGCTTCGCGGAGAGCCACTCGATCAGTTTCGCCCTGCTCGTCTACGCGAGTTCGTGGATGCGGCTGCACTACCCGGCTGCGTTCCTCGCCGCCCTCCTCCGAGCGCAGCCGATGGGCTTCTACTCGCCGCAGAGCCTCGTCGCCGATGCGCGCACCCACGGCGTCACGGTGCTGCGCCCCGACATCCTGCTCTCGGGCGTCGAGGCGGGGCTCGAGCCCCTCGATGCGGACGTGATCGGGCATACCGGCCCCGATGCGTGCGTGAGCGGCGAACAGCCCCCCGTCGGTCCGTTCGACCGCAACGCCCCGTTCGACACGCGCGACCACCGGCGCGACGGCCACCACGCCGTCCGTCTCGGTCTCGCCGAGGTGGGGTCGCTCGGAAAGCGCAAGGCCGCGCAGATCGTCGCGGAGCGGGAGCGGGGCGGCCCGTTCCTCGACATGTCGGACCTCGCCCGCCGGGTGGGACTCACCACTCCGCAGCTCGAGGCGCTCGCCGCCGCCGGCGCCTTCGAGGGCTTCGGCGAGTCACGACGTTCGTCGATGTGGGGGGCGGCCCATGCCGCCGCCGAGCGTCCCGACCAACTCGCGGGCACGCAGGTCACGGTGCAGCCGCCGCTCTTCGGCATGATGACGGACGCCGAGCGACTCATCGCGGACCTGTGGTCGACGGGGGTGTCTCCCGACGATCACCCCATGCGGCATCTGCGCGCCCCGCTCGACGATCGCGGCGTGCTCCCCGTCGAGGCGCTCCGCACGGCCGAGTCCGGCCGCCGCATCGAGGTCGCGGGGGTCGTGACGCATCGTCAGCGCCCGGCGACGGCGAGCGGCATCACCTTCATGAACCTCGAGGACGAATCGGGGCTCGTCAACGTCGTGTGCAGCGTGGGTGTGTGGGGGCGCTACCGCCGCGTCGCCCGGGAGGCCCCGGCGATGATCGTGCGCGGTGTGCTCGAACGCTCACCCGACGGCGTCATCAACGTCGTGGCGGACCGGATGGAGTGGCTCACGATGGCCGCGCGCACGACGTCCCGCGACTTCCACTGACCAGAGAGCTACACCCGCCTGAGGGCGCCAGTTCCTCCTACCGCCCTCGACCCCCGACTACCGCCCTCGGCTCAGTCCGCCGCGTCGATCCTTCGCTGCAGGAGGGCGCGCTCCCGCTCATTGCCCGTGAGTCGCGCGGCCTCGACGAACTCGGCCTTCGCCTCCGCCCGCCGACCGAGCCGGTGGAGCAGTTCGCCCCGCACGCTCGGCAGCAGGTGGTACCCCCGGAGCGCTCCTGACGCGACGAGCTCGTCGACGATCCGGAGCGCGGTCGCCGGTCCTTCGGACATCGACACCGCCACCGCCCGATTGAGCTCGACCACGGGCGACGGCGCGAGGCGGCCGAGAGCCTCGTAGAGGATCGAGATGCGCTCCCAGTCGGTGTCGTCCGCACGGAGCGCCGTCGCGTGGCACTGCGCGATTCCCGCTTGCAGCCCGTAGTACCCGCGCCCCCGCCCGAGGGCGTCCTGCCGGGAGAGTGCGGCAGAGCCGCGCGCGATGAGGGTGCGATCCCACCGCGACCTGTCCTGGTCGAGCAGGAGGATCGGCTCGCCGTCCGGAGTGGTCCGAGCGCCGAAGCGCGACGCCTGGAACTCGAACAGCGCGACGAGACCGTGCGCCTCCGGCTCACGCGGCACGAGTTCGGCGAGGGAACGGGCGAGCCGGAGCGCCTCGAGTGCGAGCTCCGGACGCATCCAGTCGCCTCCGGCGCTCGCCGCGTAGCCCTCGTTGAAGACGAGGTAGAGGACGCCGAGCACCGACGACAGTCGCTCCGGGAATTCCGACCGCCCCGGCACCTCGAACGGCACGTGCGCGGCGCGGAGCGTCTTCTTCGCCCGCACGATCCGCTGCTGGACCGTCGCGGTCGGCACGAGGAACGCGCGGGCGATCTCCTCCGTCGTGAGACCCCCGACGACGCGCAGTGTCAGCGCGACCTGCTGCTCGCGCGCGAGCACGGGGTGGCATGCCGTGAAGACGAGGCGCAGCACGTCGTCGTCGATCGTGTCCGGGTCCCACGGCGGGGCGTCGGTGTCGAGGGCGTTCTCGAGATCGTGGGCCATCGCCGCGTAGCGGTCGTCGAGGCGTTCCCGCCGCCGCCACCCGTCGATCGCCTTGCGCTTCCCGACGGCCGTGAGCCAGGCCCCGGGATTCGCCGGGACGCCTTGTTCCGGCCACTGCCGGAGGGCGTCGAGCACGGCCTCCTGGGCGAGATCCTCGGCGAGGCCGACGTCGCCGACGTAGCGGGCGAGGGTGGCGACGATCCGCGCGGACTCGATCCGCCAGACCACCGCCATCCGGCGACCGATCGCCTCCGCTCCGTTCACCGGGGTCGTCCCCTCAGCCCGACGAGGCCCGCTCGGCCTACTCCGCCTTCTTGGCCTCGGCGTCGGCGATCCACTGGGCTTCCTTCTGGATCCACTCGTTGTCCTGCGGGAAGTCCTCGAGCTCGGTCACTCGACGGACCTCGAGCTTCGAGCCCGGGCCGAGCGGGCAGCGGCTCGCCCACTCGACCGCCTCCTCCTTGCTCGACACCTGCAGGATCCAGAATCCGTTGAACAGCTCCTTCGTCTCTCCGTACGGTCCGTCGGTGACGACGGGCGGCTGGGAGGAGAAGTCGACGACGACCCCCTCCGACGCGTCGGTCAGACCCTCGCCGGCGGCCATGACGCCCGCGTTGACGAGCGACTCGTTGTACCGACCCATGCGCTCGATGACCTCCTCGAACGGGATGTCCTTGTACGCCTCGACCGCCGCGTCGTCCGACCGCATGATGAGCATGTACTTCATGGTGTTCTCCTTCGTCGATGAGGGCTCGATGTGGTGCCCTCACCTCTGCGTCGAACGTAGTGGACGTGGATCGACAGCCGGAGCGACTTTCCTCGATCTTTCCTCCGGCTACCGCGCGAGGGCGTCGAGTGCCTCGTCGATGGTCGAATCGCCCGACAACGCCGTGAAGGTCACGCCGGCGAGGTCGTCGCGCTCGAGGACGGCGGCGATGACGTTCGCGACGTCGCCGCGCGGGATCGGTCCCCGCGTGTCCTCGGGCACGAGGGCGACGGATCCGGAACCGGCGTCGTCGGTGAGGCTGCCGGGACGGATGATCGTCCAGTCGAGATCGAGCGCCCTGACGCCTTCCTCCGCCGCGCGTTTCGCCTCGAGGTAGACGCGGAAGACCTCGTCGTCGACCTCGTCGAGCGGGGTCGTGACACCGATCGACGAGATGAGGACGTAGCGTCTGACGCCCGCCGCGACGGCAGCGTCTCCGAGGAGCACGGCGGCGTCGCGATCGACGGTGAGTTTGCGTTCGGCGCCGCTGCCCGGTCCCGCGCCCGCGGCGAAAACCACTCCGTCGACGCCCTCGAGCGCTCGAGCGAGCGTGTCGACGTCGGTCCGCTCGAGGTCGAGGACGATGTCGGTCGCTCCGTGTGCGAGGAGGTCCGATCGCTGCTCGGGATTGCGGATGATGCCGCGCACGTCGTGCCCGGCGCTGGTCAGGGTGCGGGAGAGAAGCAGGGCGATCTTGCCGTGCCCGCCCGCGATCGCGAAGGTAGCCATGGCGTGATCCTACGGCGGGTCCGGCGGGCGGTGGAGGGGGTCGCGCTCGTGCGCCGACCGTGCGTCGGCTGCCCGGTCTGCCGGTCGGTCAGCGGCCTGCCGCGTAGCCTTGCATGCCGCGCGGATTAGCGGCCGCGGAGAGCTCCCCCGTCGCCGGATCGCGGCGCACGCTCGAGAGACGACCGAGCGACCAGGCCCCGGCGCGTGAGACCACGTGCCCCTTGGCGCTGAGGGCCTCGAGGACCTCGTCGCCGACACGATCCTCGACGACGAGGCCTCCCGGCTCCCACACGCGGGGCCAGAAGGAGCTCACGTGTGCGGTCGTGTGGAAGGCGGGAGCGTCGATGGCCTGTTGCTGGCTGTATCCGAAGACGATCGTCCTGATCAGATAGAGCAGCTGCCACTGGTCCTGCTGGTCGCCTCCGGGGGTGCCGAGTGCCTCGACGCTCACGCCGTCGCGGAGCAGCATCGTCGGCGAGAGGGTGGATCTCGGCCGCCGTCCGGGCCGCAGCGCCGACGGCGAGCCCTCGTCGAGCCACGTCATCTGCAGGCGCGTGCCGAGGCAGAAGCCGAGTCCGGGGATGGTGGGGGAGGACTGGAGCCAGCCGCCCGACGGGGTCGCGGACACGAGATTGCCCCAGCGGTCGACGACGTCGACGTGGCAGGTGTCACCGCGCGTGTATCCGGAGGCGTCCTCGTCGGGCACGATCGCGTCGTCGGAGCGGACTGTCGGTTCGCCCGTCCCCGCCGTTGGTGAGCCTGCCGCAGCGGCCATGACGGAGGGAATCGCCCACGGCTCCCGACCGGAGACGGTGCCGGGCCGCAGTTCGTGCGACGCGGTGTCCGCGATGAGCGCGCGCCGCTCGGCCACGTAGGCGGGGGAGAGCAGCTCCGCGAGCGGGACGTCCTCGGCGTGGTCGGGGTCGCCGTACCACGCGTCGCGATCCGCGAGCGCGAGCTTCAGAGCTTCCGCGATCGTGTGGATGCCTTCTGCCGTGTCGGGGTCGATCCGCTCATCCGGGAGGCCGTCGAGGATCGCGAGGGTCTGGAGGAGGGCGGGTCCCTGCGCCCACGGACCGGTCTTCGCGACGTCGATCCCGCGGAAGCGGAAGACCGTCGGCTCCTCGTACCCGGCGTCGAAGGCGGCGAGGTCGGCGGCCGCGATCACCCCGGCGTGGTCGGCTCCGCTCGAGTGCCGGTGCGGTGTCGCCACGAAGCGCTCGATCGCCTCCGCGACGAAACCGTGCGACCACTCGCGGCGTGCCGCCTGGATGCGCTCCTCGCGCGTCGTCGCCGTCTCACCCGCCCCGATGAGCCGGTCGAGCACGTCGGCCCACGCGGGATACGTGATCATCTCGCCGACGCGCGGGGCGCGGCCGTCTCGGAGCCAGAGCTCCGCCGATCCCGACCAGTGCTCGGAGAAGTGGTCCCTCATCCGGTCGATCGTTCGCGCGGCCGTCGCGCCGATCGCGTGACCGGCGCGGGCGTAGTGCAGAGCGAAGGACAGGACGTCGGCGAGCTCCATCGTGCCGTGGTCCTCGAGCACGCGGAACCAGGCCATCACGGAACCCGGCACGGCCGCCGCGAGGGCACCGGCGCCGGGCACCTCGGTGAGGCCCTCGGCGCGGTAGTGCTCGATCGTCGCTCCCGCCGGCGCGGGACCCTGGCCGACGAGCACACGAGGTGCCGAACCGTCGGCGGGGGCGATGATCGCGTTCATGTCACCGCCCGGCCCGTTGAGGTGCGGCTCCACGAGGTGGAGGACGAATCCCGCCGCGACGGCCGCGTCGAACGCGTTGCCGCCGCGTTCGAGGACCGCCTGGCCGCTCGCGGTCGCGAGCCAGTGCGTCGAGGCCACCATGCCGAAGGAGCCGCGGAGGGTGGGACGGGTGGTGAAGGCGTCGTCGCCGGGAGAGGTCATGCGCGGGGGGACTTCCTGTCGTTCGCGGATCGGTGACGGAGCGAGGTCAGTCGAGCACGTTGCTCGCGAGGCACGAGACGGTACCGAACTCGCCCTCCGAGTCGTCCGTCGCCACGACCTTGCCGTCGACGGTGATGCTGCACGAGATCGGGCCCGTGTCGTCCGGGCCGTTCGTCGCCGTGACGCTGAAGGTCGAGAAGTCGAACTCCCCGCCGATGGTCGCGTCGAACTCCTCGGTCCACGGCAGGGCTTGGCCGTCGAGCGACTGGACGTCGCTGTCCGCCCCGTCCGAGAAGGAGAAGTAGACGATCGAGGCGCCCGTTGCCTCGCCCTCGACCTCGTAGACGACCTCGACGTCCTGCGGCTCCCCGGACCCGTCCGACGGGAACGCCGAGGAGTCGGGCACGTTCTCGGCGATCTCGCCGACCGCCCATGTCGTGAACCCGACCGTGTAGACGACCGCGAACACGATCGAGAGCACGAGTGCGAGGGCCGAGACGATCGTTCCTGCGATCGCCAGTCCCTTCTTCCGGTTCCTCCGCACGAGGCCCACGATGCCGAGTACGAGCCCGACGAGCGCGATCACACCGCTCACGTAGTTGACGATGGGGACGAACGAGAGCACGAGGGCGACGCCGCCGACGATGAGGGCCGCGAGACCGACGCCGTTCTTGCCCGGGGTGCCGCTCGAGCCGTCACCACCGGTGCCCGGGGTGTACGGGGGTTGTGATCCGTAGGGTGGCTGTGATCCGTAGGGTGGCTGCGATCCGTATGAGGGCTGCGATCCGTAGGGCTGCTGTGACGCGTACGGCGGCTGTGACGCGTACGGCTGCTGCGACCCGTACGGCGGCTGTGACGCGTACGGCTGCTGCGACCCGTACGGCTGCTGCGACCCGTACGGCGGCTGTGCAGCCGAGGGTCCGGGGTTCGCGAACGGCTCGGTCGGCTGCGGCGCGGCCCGCTCGGTCGGTTGCGCGGAGCTCTCGGCGTCGTCGGGAGAGCCGGCTGTCGACGGGTTCGGGTCGAGAGGATCGTTCGGCGTGGACATGCGTCGAGTCTTCCAGACGGGTGTCCAGCGTGCACAGGCTGGACGCGACGTAGCGCGAATGATTCGGTTGATCGCGCTGGATTCGCGACCTCGACCGGGGCCTCATGAGCCTCGCGCCGGCCATCGCCGCGTCCTGACGGCGGTCGCCGGAGCGGTTCAGCTCGCCAGGCGCTCCGGCTCGACCGCCCCGGCGGCCGACTGCTCGGTCGCGATGGACGAGACGCGGGCCTTTCGCTGCGGCGCGTAGACGACGAGCGAGTGGAACGTGAAGCGGACGATGAACGCGATCGCGAGGGTCACCGTCGTCGCCACGGTGGCATGCATGATGCCCGCCGAGACCGCGGCGGTCGCGATCGGGATGCGGATCGCCGACTCGATGTTGTTGAACGCGAACGACTTCCACAGGCGCTTCCAGGTGGAGCCGGACTCCTCGCGGAGATCGGAGAAGACGAAGCGCTCGAGGAGGATGAAGTTGCCGATGATCGTGACCTCGGCGCCGATGATGGACGCGGCGAGGTACGACATCCCGAGCGAGGTCAGCAGTGCGACGATCGCGATGTTCGCGACGGCGCCGAGCCCGCCGACGAGCGCGAAACCGGAGAGCCGGCCGAAGCGCAGCATGGCGAGCTGCATGAGGAAGCGGAAGCCCTGGACGAGGCTCGCCTTGGACTCGCCCCCGAACCGTTCGGCGAAGTCGAACGGGATCTCGGCGACGCGGAAGGGCCGTCGGGCGAGGAGTTCGAGCAGGATCTTGAATCCGCGCGGCTGGAGCTCGTCGGGGACGACGGACGGGCGGTGCACGAGGAAGAAGCCGGTCATCGGGTCGGTGCAGTCGCGAAGCCGGATCGGGAACATCGCCTTCGTGACGAGCGTCGAAGCGCGTGACACGAGCGTACGGAGACCGTTCGCGAGTCCGTGGGCCGTGCCGTCGCCGACGTAGCGGGATGCGACGACGACGTCGACGTCTCCCCGACGGGCGCGGGCCACGAGTGTCGGGATGACCTCCGGCGGGTGCTGCAGGTCGCCGTCCATCACGAGGCACCAATCGGACCGCGCGATCGCCATGCCCTCGAGGACCGCGCCGCTGAGGCCGCCCTGGGGGTCGTCGCGATGGAGGAGCCGGACGGGCATCGTCGCGAGCGCGGCGACCTCGGCGATCACCGCGGGTGTCTCATCGGTCGAGTCGTCGACGAAGACGATCTCGGCGTCGGTCCCCGCCACGGAGAGCTGGATGCGACGCACCAGCTCGGCGACGTTCGGCGCCTCGTTGAAGGTCGGGATGATGATGGTGAGATCCATGGGTCTCTCTTCGTCAGGGCAACGGCGATCATCGTTGCGGAGGTGACGCCGAGTCCGGGCGCGCGGGTGATTCCTGAACGGTCATCAGCGTAATCGGACGTGAGGAACCCTCGCAATCGTTCCGCTGCCTGTTGTGAGCATCCCCCACCCCCCAGTTCGCGGGGGTGCTGGCGATGCGGCAGTGCTCGTCCCGAGCCGCTTCACGCGGCGGATCGGTCGCCCTCGTCGCGCCGTGCCGCGTCCTCGATGACGAGAGACAAGCGATCCCGCGCCGTCGTCAGTTCCGCGATCTGCGCGTCGATGCGCCGCCGTTCTCCCGCGAGCATCTCGCGCTGCTCGCGCGTCGTCGTGCCGGACCCCATGCAGGGCATCATCTCAAGGATGCGCCTGCTCGGGAGGCCGGCGGAGAGGAACACGCGGATCAGGTGGACGTAGTCGATGGCGTCCTCGCGATACACGCGCTGGCCGCTCGGCGTCCGGTCTGACCGGAGGAGCCCTTGCGCCTCGTAGTACCGGAGCGAACGGACACTCGCTCCCGTCCGTTCCGACAGTTCCCCGATGCGCATGCGTCTCCTCGCTTGACCCTGACACTGATGTCAGGTCCTACGGTACTGGAGTCAGTCATCGAAAGGACCATCACCACATGGACATCAGTACCTCCGTCGCCCTCGTCACGGGAGCCAACCGCGGCATCGGTCGCGAGTTCGCCCGTATCCTCGTCGAGCGGGGCGCGACCGTCTACGCGACCGCCCGGCGTCCCGAATCGATCGACCTCGAGGGTGTGCGCGCCCTGCGTCTCGACATCACGGACCCGGAGAGTGTCCGGGCTGCGGCCGAAGCGGCGTCCGACGTGACGCTGCTCGTCAACAACGCGGGCATCACGACGGGTGCCGACCTCGTCTCGGGCGACCTCGGGAAGATCCGCCTCGAGCTCGACACCCACTTCTGGGGAACACTCTCGATGATCCGCGCGTTCGCTCCCGTCCTCACGGCCAACGGCGGCGGCGCGATCGCGAACGTCCTCTCGGCCCTGTCGTGGTTCAGCGCTCCGGGCGCGGGTGCCTACCACGTGGCGAAAGCCGCCGAATGGGCGCTCACGACGAGTGTCCGGGCCGAGCTCGCAGGCCGAGGCGTCAGTGTCACGGGTGTGCACCTCGGTGCGGCCGACACCGACATGATGCGGGGGTACGACGGGCCGAAGATCACGCCGGCACAGGTGGTCGAGGCGGCGCTCGCCGGGGTGGAGGCGGGCTCCGCCGAGGTGCTCGTCGACGACTGGTCGCGCTTCGTCAAGGCCGGGGTCTCCGAGACGCCGGAGGCCTTCTACGAGAGCATCCGCACCGGTCTCGCCGGCTGACGGCGCGCGGCGGTGCGGCTCTCCCGCACCGCCGCTCGCGGGCGCTCGTCGTCAGAGCGCCGCGACGGGCTCGGTCGACTGCGCGGCGGGCGAGTGCGACAGCGACAGTCCCTGTCCGCGTCGGCGGAAGAGCAGGGCAGAGAGGACGGCGCCGACGGCGAAGAACCCCGCGCCCCACCAGTACGCGGTCGAGTAGCCGGCGATCGCGGCGTGTACGCCGACGGCCTGGGTGACGGAAGCGTGATCCGTGAGGTAGTCGGACACGGCCGTCGCCGCGAGCGTGTTGAGCAGTGCCGTGCCGATGGAGCCGCCGACCTGCTGGCTCGTGTTGACCATCGCCGAGGCGACGCCGGCGAATTCGCGGTCGACGCCGAGGGTCGCCGTCTGCATGGACGCCGGCATGATCGTTCCCATCGCCGTCCCGAGCACCATGAGCGCCGGCAGGATCGAGGCGGCGTACGAGCTCGACTCGTCTGCGAAGGTCAGGAGCACCATGCCGAGTGCGCCGAGGGTCATTCCGGTCGGCACGAGGATCTTCGGTCCGAGTCGAGGAACCAGCACGTTCGTTCCGACCTGAGCGGCGACGACGAGCATCCCGATCATCGGGAGGAAGGACAGGCCGGTCTGGATCGGCGAGTAGCCGAGCGTCGTCTGCAGGTAGTAGGTGACGAAGAGGAAGATCCCGAACATGCCGGCTCCCGCGATGAGCACCGAGCTGTAGGCGGCGCCGCGGTTGCGGTCGAGCACGATCGAGAGCGGAAGTAGCGGGTGGGCCGCGCGACGCTGCCACGCCACGAAGGCGACGAGCAGCACGGCGGCGCCGACGAGCATGAGCCACGTCACGGGCGCGTCCCACCCTTGCGTCTCCGCGTTGGAGAAGCCGTACACGAGTCCGAAGAGGGCGGCGGAGACGAGCACCGTGCCGGGGAGGTCGAGTCGAGGCCGCGGTCCGCTCCGGGTGATGGTGGGGACGAAGAGGAAGGCGCCGACGAGGGCGATCGCGGCGATGATGACGTTGATGTAGAGGTTCCAGCGCCAGTCGAGGGCTTCCGTGAGGAAGCCGCCGAGCAGTAGTCCGACGGCGCCGCCCGCTCCGGCGATCGCCCCGAACACGCCGAACGCCCTGGCGCGCTCCTGGGGGATGACGAAGGTCGTGGTGAGAACGGCGAGGGCCGTGGGCGCGAGCAGGGCGCCGAAGACGCCTTGGAGCGCACGCGCGGCGACGAGGAGCTCGAACGACGTCGCGGCGCCACCGAGCGCCGACGCGACGGCGAAGCCGATGAGGCCGATGACGAAGGTGCGCTTGCGGCCCATGAGGTCGGAGAGTCGACCGCCGAGCAGGAGCAGGCTCGCGAACGCGAGGGAGTACGCCGTGATGACCCACTGGCGCTCGCCGTCCGAGAAGCCGAGGTCTGCTTGAGCGGCAGGGAGTGCGATGTTCACGACGGTGGCGTCGAGCACGACCATGAGCTGGGCGAGCCCGACGACGACGAGGGTGATCCAGCGACGACCGTCCGTCGCCGGGGAAGAGGAATCTGACATGAGCGTCACTCTATACGGTACTGTCGAGTTCCGGATATAGGCAGTTCTGGATTTTACCCGCTGGTAATCTCGATGACGAGGAGAGGAGGGCGACTGCAGTGGAGCAGGCGGACCTCGCAGAACCGAAACCGAGACTCGGACGAAAGCGCGACCATACGCGGGACCCCGAGATCCTCGAAGCGACCCTCGACGTGCTCGCCGAGACCGGCTACGACGGTATGACGATCGACATGGTCGCCGCCCGTGCGAAGGCGGGGAAGGCGACGCTCTATCGACGCTGGTCGTCCAAGCCGGAATTGGTGCTCGACGCCGTCGCCTGCATGAAGTCGAGCGAGATCGACCTCGAGGCGCTACCCGACACGGGCACGCTGCGGGGGGATCTCATCGCCCTCATCAAGCCGCCGAACATCCGCGACGCCGAGCGAAAGCTCCGCGTCATGGCGGGCATCGTCTCGATGATCGCCCGCAGTCCCGAACTCGCCGCGGCGGCGCAGGAGGCGCTCGTCGAGCCGCGAGCCGCCGCCAATCGCATCGTCTTCCGACGGGCCGTCGACCGCGGGGAGATCCCCGATTCCGTGGACATCGAGCAGCTCTGCACGATCGGCCCGGCGCTCGTCGCCTATCGCGCGCTCATGCTCGGCAAGCCCGTCAACCGTGAGTTCCTCATCGGCAACATCGACCACGTCATCCTGCCGGCCGCCGGCGTGCGCCCCGCCTGACACCCGCCGTGACCAGCCGTCATGACCGGGATTGAGCACGAGGGCCCGGGAGGCGCCCGACGCGCTCTCCCGGACCCTCTCCACGTCGCTTCGGGTTCGACGGGACGACAAGGGGGCCAGAGCCGACCGCACCCTCAGTCACGAGACCGAGCCTAGACAAGGCGAGCGGCCCTCGACTTCGGCTTTACACGAGAGTGTCACTCACGCTATGGGGACGCCGGAGATCAGGCGCCTCGCGCGCGCATCAGGCTCGCGAGGAGTTCGGGGCCTCGCCGCTCGAGGAGCGCACCGCCCTGACGGATCCCCACGACCATGACGATCGAGCCGGCGATGATGCCGACGAGAAGCGCGGCGACGCCGAGAACGACGCTCCCGAGGGCGATCGCCGCGATGCCGAGAGCGAGTTCCGGGATCGCGAGCCCGAACACGATCAACCACGCCGCGTACATCCCGAGTTGCGAGGTGAATGTCGAACCGGGCGGCGTCTTGAACGGGCTCTCTCCGGCCGCGGGAACGGGGAGGAGGAACCGGGCCGAGGCGACGCTCGACACCCCGAAGCCCGTGAGAAGTAGGCCGAAACCGATCCCGAGGAGCGCGGGGATCTGCTCGCCGCGATCGAGCACGAGGAGGGGGACGACCGTCGCGACGCCCACGAGCGGGACGGACAGCAGACCGAGCGTGATGACGCGACCGACGCGGTCGGCGACCCCGCTCACTCCCGTCGAGAGATGAGTCGCGAAGGCCGTGCCGTCGTACGACACCTCGGCGCACAGGGTGATCGCGAGGGTCGCGGCGATGACGGGTCCGAGCGCCGCGAGGAACCAGTCGGATCCGGTGGACGCGAGGAAGACCGCGATCACCGCGAGCAACGGCAGCATGATGAGCGAG
Source organism: Labedella phragmitis (assembly GCF_004078635.1). Taxonomy (GTDB): domain Bacteria; phylum Actinomycetota; class Actinomycetes; order Actinomycetales; family Microbacteriaceae; genus Labedella; species Labedella phragmitis. Next base: position 104,176 of record NZ_RZNB01000004.1, on the reverse strand, counting down.
CCGCCGTACCGGGGATCGCGAAGCCAGTAGACGGTGGTCCGGGCGGCGACGGCGCCGGTGGGCGTCGCCGGGTACCAGGCGAACGGGCCGAGGCCCTTCGCGGAGCCCGACCCTCCGCTCGCGCGAGGCGGGGTCACGAGGAGCACCGCGAGGCTGCGCCTCCACAGGAGCACGAACACGGCGAGCGTCGCAAGGGCGATACCGGTCTTCGCGAGCGCCTCGCCGTTGCGGCGCAGCACGAGGTCTCCGGGGATCGACCAGGCCGCCCCGAGCGGCGTCCACGACATCGTGCGGGCGATATCCGGAAGGTCGTTCGAGATCGTGGCGAGGGAGGACCCCGCGACGCCGATGATGGGACCGAGCAGGAGGAGCGGCACGAAGACGAGCACACCCATGACCTCGCGGTAACGGCGGCCGGCCGCGAGGGAGGCGCCGACCGACTCGAAAGCACGCGACGCCGTGACGCACGTGAGGACACCGAGCACAGCCGCGAGGGGAGCCGCCACGAGGCCGACGGGGTGTCCGAGCCAGCTGAGCGTCGTCGAGAGTCCCGCGGTGAGGGTCACGAGTCCCGGGACGCCGAGGAGCCCCACGACGAGGAGGGCGACGAGAAGGCGCCTCGGAGGAAGGGGGAAGATGCGCAGCTTGTCGACGCTCAACGACTGATCGACGCCGCGGAGGAGCAGGGGGACCACGATCCACCCGAGCACGGCTGCGCCCCCTGCGAGGACGGACACCGTCCAGACCCACACGGGCTCGGCGTAGGACAGCGCGATCATCCCGGCGACGAGTCCGACGAGGATGAACAATCCCCACGCGGCGCCGATGATCGCCGAGACGAGCGTCCACGTGCTGCGCGTGAAGCTGTTGAGGAGGAGTCGGAAACGGAGTCTCAGGAGGTGCGCAACCACGTCGGTCCCTCCGAGTGGTGTCGTCCGCCCACGAGCTCGACGAAACGGTCCTCCAGCGTCGAGCCCGCCCGGACCTCGTCCGTCGTCCCCGCGGCGAGGAGCCGCCCGGATCCGATGATCGCGACGTGGTCGCACATGCGCTGCACGAGGTCCATCGAGTGGCTCGACACGATGACCGTCCCGCCCCCGCGAACGTATCCCGCGAGCAGGTCGCGGATGTTCGCGGCCGAGACGGGGTCGACGGACTCGAACGGCTCGTCGAGTACGAGGAGCCGGGGAGCGTGCACGAGCGCGGCGCCGAGGGCGATCTTCTTCGTCATGCCCGCGGAGTAGTCGACGACGAGAGTGCCGCCCGCGGAGCGCAGATCGAGCAGATCGAGCAACTCGCCCGTGCGCTGCGCGACGGTCTCACGATCCATGCCGTGGAGGAGGCCGTGGTACGTGATGAGTTGCTCTCCGGTGAGTCGGTCGAAGAGGGCGATGCCGTCGCTCAGCACGCCGACGAGGGACTTCGCCTTCACCGTGTTCCGCCACACGTCCGTGCCGAGCACCTCGATGGTGCCGGCGTCGGGTCGCAGCAGTCCGGTCGCCATCGAGAGCGTCGTGGTCTTCCCGGCACCGTTGGGGCCGACGAGGCCGTAGAAGGATCCGGTCGGGACGTCGAGGTCGAGGTCCTCGACGGCGACCTTCGCGCCGAACGACTTCCTCAAGCCGCGGATGAGCAGCGCGGATGCGCCGCTCGGCCGCGCGGGTTCGGGCGGGGGGACGACGGTGTCCGGGGTGGCGGGGTCGTGAGCGGCATCGGTCATGCCGCCCAGCCTAGGGAGCACGCGTGCTGCGCGCCTCCGCCGTCCGGGGGAGTCCGGCAGGCGCGAGGCCGTGCGCGCCGCTCGTCGTGCCGGACGGTGACAGGGCCCGCCTCACGACGCGGGGACCGAGGGAGGGCGCGTCGCCGAACGAATCGCAGCGCCCCGCCACACGCGCTCACGCGGGCGGAGGCTAATCTCGGGGCATACGAACGATGAGCAGATTGAGCCCGGTCGACACAAAAAGCGAGTAGTTCCCGCTCATGCCAGGGATGGTCACGAAGCCACCGCCGTTCCGGGTCGTGGACACGATGGTGCGCTTGAAGTCCTCGATGTCGACGCCGAGCTCGAGAGGGTACCTCGTACCGTCGACGATGAGCCCGAAGCGGTCGTGTATTTCCGGACGGGTCACTTCTCGTGGTTGCGCGAGTGGAGAACGAGTCGAACCGTCGTCCCATTCGTCGAGCCCTCGGGCTGCGGATTCTGTCATGTTCCCTTCCACGATCATCGCACCGCTATGGCCGTACGTTCCGCCTGGAACGGCTTGACTGGATCTCGGCAACAGCGAGCATGAGGTTCGTCGGCGCAGAACCCTTCCAGTGCTGCGGCGGATGAGCCGACGGGAGTGCGCGCTGCATGCACGATCGTGGGCCGCAGTCGAGCCCGTTGGGCAGAAACGCGATCCGACGTAGCGCCACCCAGTCTGCCAGAGAAGGGCAGATGACGATCCTCGCCGGACCGATACCTGGGTTGCGAGGTCGAGGTCAGTGGTCCACGACGCCCAGCACGTGTGCGAGGACACGATCCTCGAAGCCGAACCGCTCTGGGCCGTAACGAAGCGTGCCCATGCAGGCCACGAAAGCCGGGCGACCGGGTCGGCCCCGCGTGATTCCGGGGGAGTACAGGGTGGGCCCCGTGGGGCTCGAACCCACGACCTACGGATTAAAAGTCCGCTGCTCTACCGACTGAGCTAGAGGCCCGCGTTTCCCCAATCTACCGTGAGACACCGGCGGGGGAGAACGCCGCGCGAGCGGGAGTAGCGTTGACGGGTACGTGTCACGAGGCAGGAGGGCGCAGCCATGGCCGAGGAGTTCCACAAGCCGACGATGTTCCCGACTTCCGTGTTCGAGGCGTACCAGGGCGGCATCGATCCGGCCGAGTCGAGCCGCATCGCGCACGAGACGTCACACGCCCTGCTGTCTCGCGTCCGCGCCGACCCCGACGCCGAGATCGTCGACCGACTCGTCGCCTATACCGACGAGCACGGCATCGACGCGATCGCCGAGCTGTGGTCGCGCGCGAGTGCTCGCAGCCTGCCGGGTGCGTTGTGGCGGATCTACCTGCTGCGCGTCCTCATCCGGCAGGACCCCGTCTCGACGTCCTTCTACTTCGAGCGCGGCGTCGCCGTCAGCTCGACGATCGACCCGATCGTCGCGGGCGCAGAGGCTCCGACGGGACCCGACGAGATCACGGTTCTCGCCGACCAGATCCTGCGCGGGCTCTTCGAGGGCGACTTCGCCGTCGCCCTCGACCGTGCAGCGGCGTTCTGCCGGGTGACGGGCGCGGGTTGCACGTCGGTCGCCGACGACCTCGACGTCACCGAGCCCGTGCGCTCGACGGAGCTGACCCGGCGGGCCCTCCGTTATTCGAGCATCGCCGGAGAATTGACGTCGTGCGCCCGGTTGTGGCGCTCGGAGTCGCTCGACTGATGAGTCGGACCGGTCGGACCGGGGCGAGAGTCGTCATTCGGACGGCTTTCGTCAGCCTGTGTTCGCGCAGCGCAAACACGGAAACGAGGAACCGTGGGGCCCGTTACACTGGATCTCGGCCGGGCCGCAGTAACCCCGGGCTCCACATTTAGCCGCTCCGAGCGGCCTCGCGCCGAGAGGCGTTCTGCGGCCCGGCCCTTTTCATGCCTGTCTGACGACGGAGCCCGCCCACGGTCGGACGAGCGGGGGCGAGCTCCCGGCGGCTCAGACGATCACTCGATGAAGTCGATGCCCTCGATCGTCGCGTCGTACTGCGACTCGTGCGTCTTCGTCTGCGGCACGTGCACCTCGGCCGTGAGCGTTCCGGCGTCGACGTCGACCTCGACGAGCTTCACCGGATTGAGCGGGCTGTGGAAGCCTCCGAGGAAGGAGGCGATCCGGTTGCCGTTCACTCCCACGTCGGTGCGCTGGTTCGACATCCCGACGTGGCCCGAGAACACCATCTTCACGTTGGCGTACCGCGAGATCAGTTCGTCATAGAGGTACTGCGGGGAGGTGGCGCCGTATCCGCCGTCGCCCTGCATGATCGACCCGTCGCCCTCGAGGTAGGAGTGCGTGTTGACGATGACGTTGTGGCCGGGGTGCGAGGCGACGATCTCCTTCGCCCACTCCACGACCTCCGTGCGGGGCCAGAGCTCGAGCGTCAGGATGAGGAAGTCGGCGCCGCCGGCGGAGAAGATCTGCACCTGGTTGTCGACGCGACCCGTCTCGTAGACCGCCGAGATGTTCGTGTAACGCGTGGCGGGGAACGTCTCGTTGAAGAGAGGGGTGTCACGGATGGTGATCGACGGGTTCTCTCCCGGGCAGGATGCGCCGCCGGGGCAGACGGCGCTCGTGTCGTGATTGCCGATCGCGATCGCCGCGGGGATGCCGCCGTCCTCGAGGACCTTCATCGCGTCGGACGCCACCGTGTACTGGGCGGGATCCTTCTCGCCCCAATTCGTCACATCGCCCGTGTGGAGCGCGTACCGCAGGTCGAGCTCCTCCTTGTTCTCGACGAGCCACTCGTTCCGCTGAGCGAAGCGCGTGGTGCGGCCCATCTCCATCTGCGTGTCGGGGATGATCGCGAGGGAGAAGGTGCCGTCGGCGTCGGCGGGCGACTCGGACGGCGGCACCGGACCGGGCGTCGGCTGCTCGGGCTCCGGCTCCGGCGCGGGAGTCGGTGCCGGATCGCTCTGCGTGGGCGATGGTGTCGGCGTGGGTGCCGGATCGCTCTGCGTGGGGGACGGTGTCGGCGTGGGCGCGTCGTCGTTCGGGGCGACCCAGAACCGCGCTCCCTGATCGCGCCATCCGTCCGCGAGGAGAGCCTCGACGCGTGCCGAGTCCGCTTCCATTCGGAACGTCTGCAGTTCCTGGTTCCAGAGGCGGTGCACCCCGATGCCGCAGTCGATCGGCGTGGGTGATGCCCAGAAGTCGATCTTCTGCAGGTCCCACCCGAAGACGGACTGTGCACGCTCGATCTCGTCCGAGCCGCGCTTCTCGGGGATCCACACGAAACGCTCGTCCTTGTAGAGACGGTAGACGGGAACGAGTCCGTCCTTCTTCTTCGGTGAGGCTTCGAAGACGGCTCCGCGCGACTCGGTGAAGCCCCAGACGTCGGCAGCGCGGATGGTCTCGCGCTCGCTCACGGTGAGGAGCGACTGGCTCGAGTCGGGATTGACGGCCTGGAAGACGTCCTGCCGGAGGGGCGTGCAGTCATCGGTCGCGGCGCTCGCCGCCGTCGCGGTGAGCGCGGATCCGACGACGAGGGCCGACAGTCCGATCGTGGCGAGGAGTTTCTTCGAGGCGCTCATGGGCTGCTTTCCTGTGCGAGCTCGTCACCCGGAGATGCCCGGCGCGCGGCCGAGCGGGACGGGGGGTGAGAAGCGGGGCGGTCCGGGGGAGCGGGCTCGGGGGAGCACGCATCAGAGACAGTATGTCCCCCGCATGGGGGACGCCGCTAGGACCAATTTGAGGACCACTCGGGTCTTGCGCCTCACGCATCGACATGGACCATGCCGCGCACGACGGAACGGCCATGGCGTGAGCCATGGCCGTTCCGATGGATGGCGCCGGAGCGCGATCAGGGGTGATGCGTCATCACATGGCGGGCATGAGGATGCCGTCGATGAGGTACACCGTCGCGTTGGCGGTGGTGACGCCGCCGCAGATGACGTTGGCGTCGTTGACCATGAGGGCGTCGCCCTCACCGGTCACCTCGACCATGCCGCCCTGAACGGTGGCGTGCTCGCCGACGACAGCGTCAGGAGCGAGCTGGCCGGGGACGACGTGGTAGGTGAGGATGCTCGTGAGCAGGTCGGCGTCCGACTTGAGGGCCTCGAGCGTCGCAGCGTCGACGGCTGCGAAGGCGTCATCGACCGGAGCGAAGACGGTGAACTCCCCACCGTTGAGCGTGTCGACGAGGTCGACGTCCGGGTTCAGCTGGCCGGAGACGGCAGCCGTGAGCTGCGTGAGCAGCGGGTTGTTCGAGGCGGCGACGGCCACCGGGTCTTCAGCCATACCGGCGACGGATCCGTCGCCGTCCGGAACGGCCTCGGCGTAGTCGGCGCAGCCGGGGCCGACGAGGTTCATCGCGGGGTCCATCTCCTCGGTGCTCGGCATCGTGGTCTCCTCGGTCATCGAGGGCTCCTCGCTGGCCGCGTCGCCGGACGAGGTGCCGGTCGAACAGCCGGCGAGGCCGAACGCCGCAACGGCACTGAGGGACAGGACAGCCATGAGATTGCGCTTCTTCACTCGCATGAGAACACTCCTTGTGATTGTGAGGCCGACGATCCGCCGGCTTGCGTGGCCGCTGTACCGCGGCTCTCGATGGGGCATTCGGAACCTGGACGGGAAGGGATTGGACATTCGTGCGCGATTCCTCGCCGAGGGCCCGAGTCGTACCTCTATACGCAGAAAGTCGAAATCCGTCTCCCAGCTCGTCCTGTCCGCACGATTCCGCGGATCGAGCGGCGTTCCGAGCAACCCGATCACGCCGTGGTCCCGAACTGTTCCCGAAGTGCCGTCGACCCCGCGAACGGTCCGCTCATCCGGTCGGCAGTGGGGACGCATCCGAGGAAAGCGGCGCTCGGAAGGAGCGGATTCATGTTGACGACGGATGTCGCACCGCCACGTTCGCATAGCAGTGCAGCCCCTCCGGGCGAGTGGATGCCGGAGTTCTCCGGATTGTTTGGCATGCTTGAGTCCGTGGCAAGCGAAGACACGAGCACCGAGGCGCGAGCCCAGCAGAAGCAGACGGCGGAGACCGCCGCAGCGGAGCTCCAGCTCCTCGTCTCCCGGATCGCGTCCGGTGATCAGCTCGCCTTCGGAGACTTCTACGACCGGCTCGCATCCCGCGTCTTCGCGATCGTCCGCCGTGTGCTCGTCGACCCCTCTCAATCGGAGGAGGTGACGCAGGAGATCTTCGTCGAACTCTGGCAAACCGCTCCCCGTTATGCTCCGAACAAGGGTGGAGTGACGACGTGGGTCATGACGATCGCGCATCGTCGTGCTGTCGATCGCGTGCGGGCTTCACAGGCCAGCAGGGAGCGCGATCTCCGAGTGGGCATCCGCGACCACGCGATCGACTACGACACCGTCGCCGAGACCGCGGAGCTCCGGCTCGAGAACGAGCGGGTGGAGCGAGCACTCGGCAGCCTCACGGACCTGCAGCGCGAGGCCGTCACTCTGGCGTACTACGGGGGCTACAGCCACAGCGAGGTCTCCGAGATGCTCGGGGTGCCGCTCGGCACCGTGAAGACACGAATACGTGACGGCATGATCCGTCTGAGAGATGAAATGGGGGTGGCATCATGAGCAGCACCAACAATCCGGGCTTCGACGCGAGCGTGTATGCCGCTGGGGGGCTCGACGCCGACGAGGCGGCCGCCTTCGAGAAGGAACTGGAGTCGTCTCCGGCCGCTCGCGAGCAGCTCGAATCGTTCGAGGATGTCTCGGCCGCCCTCGGCCTCGCCCTCGAACCCGTCGATCCGCCCACGGACCTGAAGGCCGCGCTCATGGCGCGCATAGCGACGACACCGCAGCAGTCGAGCGAGTCTCGGTCCCGGCACGCCGTCGACCCGGCACCCGATGCGCGACCCGTCCCCGCTCCGGCGATCGCCGCCGTCCCGACGGAGGAGCACAGTGCGGCGGGTGCGGTCACCGCCCCGGCCACGACCGACCGACGTTCGCAGTTGACCCCCGGTCAGATCCGGAAGGCCCAGGAACGCGCGAATCGTCGCTGGTACTCGAAGCCGCTGTCGTACGCCGTCGCTGCCGCAGCGGTCGGAGCCGTCATCGTGGGGTCGAGCATGTTCGTCGGCATCGTCGAGAACGGCAACCAGTTGCCCCAGGCCGTCGCGCTCGCCGAGGTCAACTCGGCCTCCGACGTGCAGCGCACGACGGTCGAGGTCGATGGCGAGGGCGGCACCGCGACGCTCGTCTGGTCGGGTGAGCTCGGCAAGTCCGTGCTCGTCGTCAACGGGCTGCCGCAGCTTCCGAGCGGCAAGACCTACGAGCTCTGGTACATCGACGAGGCCGGTCCGGTCTCCGCCGGCATCTTCGACACGGGCGCCGACGGCACCGGGTGGGGAGTGCTCGCCGGTGGCATGGACGCCGGCGACATCGTCGCGGTCACGATCGAGAAGTCCGGCGGCTCAGGGGGAACCCCCACGACAGACCCCGTCCTCGTCGTCGAGCCGGTCTGATCCGCCCGGATCCACCGACACCGGATCCCCCGGACACCGCGAACGCCCGCGGAGTCCGGGGGATTCGTCGTCGCCGCGGTGATTCACGATGCGGCCTGCCGGTGATGCGACGAACGCCGCGATCCCGAAGGGGAGCGCGGCGTTCGTCGTCTCAGGGAAGCGGCCGGATCAACCGAAGCGGCCGGAGACGTAGTCCTCGGTCGCCTGCACGGACGGCTGCGTGAAGATCGTGTTGGTGTCGTCGTATTCGATGAGCTTGCCCGGCTTGCCGGTGCCGGCGATGTTGAAGAACGCGGTGCGGTCGCTCACGCGGCTCGCCTGCTGCATGTTGTGGGTCACGATCACGATCGTGTACTCCTTCTTGAGCTCCTCGATGAGGTCCTCGATCGCGAGCGTCGAGATCGGGTCGAGAGCCGAGCAGGGCTCGTCCATGAGCAGGATGTCGGGGGAGACGGCGATCGCGCGAGCGATGCAGAGACGCTGCTGCTGTCCGCCCGAGAGGCCCGAGCCCGGCCTGTCGAGCCGGTCCTTGACCTCGTTCCACAGGTTCGCGCCCTGCAGGGAGCGCTCGACGAGCTCGTCCGACTCCGAGCGCGACATGCGACGGTTGTTGAGCGAGACGCCCGCGAGGACGTTCTCCCGGATCGACATCGTGGGGAACGGGTTGGGACGCTGGAACACCATGCCGACCTGGCGACGGACGAGAACCGGGTCGACGCCGGCGCCGTAGAGGTCGTCGCCGTCGACGAGGACCTCGCCCTCAACGCGAGCGCCGGGGATGACCTCGTGCATGCGGTTGAGCGTGCGGAGGAAGGTCGACTTCCCGCAGCCCGACGGGCCGATGAAGGCTGTGACGCTGCGGGGCTCGATCGTGAGGCTCACGCCTTCGACGGCGAGGAACTTGGAGTAGTAGACGTTGAGGTCGTTGACTTCGATGCGCTTGGACACGTGTGTGGTCTTTCGGGTCGGGTTAGCGGCTGAGCTTCGGCGAGAACGCGCGGGCGATGAAGCGGGCCAGCAGGTTGAGTGCCATGACGATGAGGATGAGGGTGAGCGCTCCGGTCCAGGCCCGGTCGAGGTAGGCCTGCGCCTCGGTTCCCTGGCTGACGTACGAGCTGTAGACGAAGACGGGGAGGCTCTGCATACGGCCCTCGAAGAGGTCGTAGTTCATGTTGTTCGTGTAGCCGGCGGCGACGAGCAGCGGAGCCGTCTCGCCGATGACGCGGGAGATCGACAGCATGATGCCCGTCGTGAGTCCGGCGATCGACGTGGGCAGCACGACCTTGAGGACGACGAGCCACTTCGGGACGCCGAGCGCGAAGGCCGCCTCCCGCAGCTCGTTCGGCACGAGGCGGAGCATCTCCTCGCTCGATCGCACGACCACGGGGATCATGAGGACGGCGAGGGCGATGGCACCAGCGATGCCGAGGCGGACGCCCGGGCCGAAGATGATCACGAAGAGCGTGTACGCGAAGAGTCCGGCGACGATCGACGGGATACCCGTCATGACGTCCACGAAGAACGTGATCGCCTGGGCGAGTCGGCCGCGACCGTACTCGACGAGGTAGATCGACGTGAGCAGTCCGATCGGGATCGAGATGATCGCGGCGGCACCGGTCATGAACAGGGTGCCGGTGACGGCGTGGAGCGCGCCACCGCCCTCTCCCACGACGTTGCGCATCGAGTTCGTGAAGAACGTGAGGTCCAAACGCGCGGTGCCGTTGAGCAGCACCGTCGAGAGGAGGGAGACGAGGGGCAGGAGCGCGATCACGAAGGCGAGCGTCACGAGGGTCGTCACGAGACGGTCCTTCGCGCGGCGCGGTCCCTCGATCATGCGGGCCACGAAGTATATGACGGCCCCGTAGAGGACGACGGCGAGGAACACCGCTCCGGCGGCGTTGAAGCCGCCAGAGGGGTCGGCCGTCGCGAAGAGGGCGAAGACGGCGAACATGATGACGAGGGAGCCGGCGAGGACGATCAACGGCACGAAGCGGGGGAGTCGACCCGTCGCGTACGAGTTGGGCATCGCTCCCGTGGGGGCGCCGGCCTTCGGCGGTGCGGTGAGCTGTGACATCAGTTCGCTCCAGAGAAGTCTTTGCGGCGGTTCACGACGATGCGGGCGATCGTGTTCACGAGGAGGGTGATCGCGAAGAGGATGAGGCCCGTGGCGATGAGGACGTTGACGTTCACGCCGTAGGCCTCGGGGAAGCTCAGGGCGATGTTCGCGGCGATCGTGCTCGGGTTGCTCGAGCTGATGAGGTTGAAGGTCACGCCTCCCGAGGCGGAGAGCACCATCGCGACGGCCATGGTCTCGCCGAGCGCGCGACCGAGGCCGAGCATCGCGGCGGACACGATGCCGGCGCGACCGAACGGGAGGACGGCCATGCGGATCATCTCCCAGCGCGTCGCACCGAGCGCGAGGGCCGCCTCTTCGTGGAGGACGGGGGTCTGCAGGAAGACCTCGCGGCAGATGGCGGTGATGATCGGGAGGATCATGACGGCGAGCACCACCGAGGCCGTGAGGATCGTGCGGCCGGTGCCCGAAGCGGGCCCGGCGAAGAGCGGGAACCAGCCGGCGTTCTGCTCGAGCCACGAGTAGAAGGGCTGGACGGCAGGCGCGAGGACGTTTCCGCCCCAGAGGCCGAAGACGACCGACGGCACGGCGGCCAGGAGGTCGATCACGTAGCCGAGGCCCTGGGCGAGCCGACGGGGCGCGTAGTGGCTGATGAAGAGGGCGATGCCGATCGCGACCGGGACGGCCAGGACGAGGGCGATCGTCGCCGACCAGAGCGTGCCGAAGATGAGGGGCCAGACGTACTCGGCGAGGTTCACGCCCCGGAGGATCGAGATGTCCTCGGGGTTCGTCGTGACGGCCGGGACGCTCTGGAGGATGAGGAACGCTGCAACGGCCGCGAGCACCGCGAGGATGAGCGAGCCGGCCACGAGAGCGCTGCCGGAGAAGATGCGGTCACCGGGGCGCTGTTTCGCGGGTATCAGCGCGGTGGTGGCTGAAGCGGTCATGAACGGGCTCTCTCGGTCGGGTCGGGATGGAGCGGGTGGAGCGGGTGGAGCGCGTGGAGCGGGGCGGAGCGTGGGACGAGGGTGTGTCCGGGACGTCTGGCGAGACGTCCCGGACACACCCTCGGTCGTACTACTTGATCAGCTCGATCGCGGCCGAGGCCTTGTCGAACAGGTCGGAGGAGATCGGGGCGGAGCCGGCGGCGTCAGCGGCCTCCTGCTGGCCCTCTTCGCTCACGATGTAGCTGAAGTACGCCTTGACGAGCTCGGCGCTCGCGGGGTCCGTGTACTCCTCGCAACCGATGAGGTAGCTCACGAGGACGATGGGGTAGACGCCCGCCTCTTCCGAGGTGCGGTCGATCTCGACGGCGAGGTCACCCTCCGTGCGGCCCTCGGCCATCGGCGAGGCGTCGACGATCGCGGCGGCGGCCTCGGCGGAGTACGGCACGTACTCTTCGCCGACCTTGACCGAGACCGTGCCGAGGTCACCGGCGCGCGAGGCGTCGGCGTAACCGACGGTGCCTTCGCCACCCGTGACGGCGTCGATCATGCCGGAGGTCTGCGAAGCGGCCTCGCCGCCCTCGAGCGGCCAGACGCCATCGGCCTCGTCGGTCCACACCTCGGGAGCAGCGGCGCCGAGGTACTCGGTGAAGTTCTCGGTCGTGCCCGAGTCGTCCTGACGGTGGACGGGCGTGATCGCCGTGTCAGGCAGCTCGGCGTCGGGGTTCTGCGACGCGATCTGCTCGTCGTTCCACGTCGTGATGCTGCCGTTGAAGATCCCGGCGATCGTCGCGGCGTCGAGGTTGAGCGTGTCGATTCCCTCGAGGTTGAAGATGACCGCGATCGGGGAGATGTACGCGGGGATCTCGACGATGCCCGTGTCGGGGGCGCACGCGGCGAAGTCGCCCTCGGCGATCTCGTCGTCCTTGAACGCACGGTCGGAACCGGCGAAGGCGCTGCCGCCCGCGAGGAAGGTGTCGCGGCCCGCGCCGGAACCGGCGGGGTCGTACTCGATGGTCACGTCGGGGTTCGCGGTCTGGAAGGCCGTCGTCCAGGCCTCCTGAGCCGACTGCTGCGACGACGCGCCGGCGCCGACGAGCGTGCCGGTGAGTTCGCTCGCGCTCTCCGAGCTGCCTCCACCAGCGGCGGTGTCCTCGTTCGCGGCACACCCGGACAGGGCGAGTGCTGCGAGTGCTGTGACGGCCGCGGTGCGACCGAACGTGTTGAACTTCACGTGATGTCCGTTTCTTCGGGATGAGGAGGGCCGGTGCATGGCCCGCCCTCACGCTAGGTCCGAGGCCTTACGAGCCTCCATCACGTTGGTAAACAACAGGTGAACGACTGTTGTCCGTCGTGCGCGGCCCCCGCGTCAGCACGCGGGACCGCCGGGTTCAGACGCGCGGCTCGTGCGTCTCGATCGAGATGATCCCCGAGGCTGGCGCCGTCGCGGACACGTGGACGACGGAGAAGGCCGCGGGCTCGAGGTCGGCGGCGCTCGAGAGGTAGGAGCCGGCAGGAGTCGCCGTCGCGAGGGCGATCTCCCGCAGGATGAGGGGGAGGAGCGGGCCGTGACTGCACAGCACGGCGGCCTTGCCCGAGGCGATCCTCTTCCCGACGACGGCGCGCACGTCGGCCTCGCCCGTCTCGTACGAGTTCTGGCTGAGGTCGTCGGTGACGCGCGCCTTCCGCCCGAGGGCGGCGGCGAGGGGAGCGACGGTCGTGACGCAGCGGACCGCCGAGCTCGAGACGATGCGGCGGGGGCCCCAGGCGAGCAGACTCGGCACGATCGACGCGGCTTGCGTCACACCGCGCGCGGTGAGGGGACGGGACGCGTCGGAGCCCCTCCACTCGCTGTGCGCCGTCGCCTTGGCATGACGCAGCACGATGATCGGGAAGGTCGACGTGACGCCCTCGTCGAGGAGCTTCGAGAAATGCCGGAGGATCTCGACGTCCTGGTCGTAGCTCGCATAGGCGAGCGCGCGTTTCACCGTGACCCACTCGAGCGCGGCGATCTCGGCGTTCGGGACGAATGTCGACGCGAGGACCGCGGCGTCGGACACCTCGGCGGCCCAGTAGTGCACGATCTTCTCGCGTCCCGAGTGGACGCGGTACTGGGCCGCTCCGAGCGGGACGCCGAGGGTCACGGACAGCCCGGTCTCCTCCTTGATCTCGCGGACGGCGGTCTGTGGAAGGCTCTCACCCGGGTCGACCTTGCCCTTGGGGATCGTGACGTCGCCGTAGGCGGTCCGGTGCACGAGGAGCACCATGACCTTGCCGTCGACGACACGCCAGCAGACGGCGCCGGCGGCGTAGATCGCGGAGTGGTCGTGGCTCATCGGCGCGACCGCGACCGACGACGGGTGGCGACGCTCCGCATGACCTTCTCCTGCAGGTCGACGAGCCGGTGCCCCTGCTCATCGCTCGCGTGCCGCGTCCACGTGCCGTCGGCGTCGAGGTACCAGGACATCGTGCCCTCGTCCATGGCGAGGTCGAAGAGCGCCTCGATCTCCGCGAGGTGGTTCGGGTCGGTGAGGCGCACGAGGGCCTCGACGCGACGATCGAGGTTGCGGTGCATCATGTCGGCGCTGCCGATGTACGTCTTCTGCTCGCCGTCGCCGACGAAGCTGAAGATGCGCGAATGCTCGAGGTAGCGTCCGAGCACGGAACGCACGCGGATGGTCTCGCTCATCCCGGGGACGCCGGGCTTCAGGCTGCAGATGCCGCGCACCCAGATGTCGATCGGGACCCCGGCCTGGCTCGCGCGGTACAGGCCGTCGATGATCGCCTCGTCGACGATCGAGTTGACCTTGATCCGGATCCCGGAGGGGCGACCCGCCTCGGCGTTGCGGCGCTCGGTGTCGATCGCCTTGAGCAGTCCCTTCCGGAGGTGGAGGGGCGCGACGAGGAGTCGCTTGAACTTCTTCTCGATCGCGTAGCCGGAGAGCTCGTTGAAGAGGCGCGTCAGGTCCTTGCCGACCTGATCGTCCGCGGTGAAGAGACCGAAGTCCTCGTAGATGCGGCTCGTCTTCGGGTTGTAGTTGCCGGTCCCGATGTGGGAGTAGTGCCGGAGGGTGTTGCCCTCCTGGCGGATCACGAGGGCGAGCTTGCAGTGCGTCTTGAGGCCGACGAGCCCGTAGACGACGTGCACGCCGGCCTTCTCGAGCTTGCGGGCCCACGTGATGTTGTTGGCCTCGTCGAAGCGCGCCTTGATCTCGACGAGGGCGAGCACCTGCTTGCCGGCCTCGGCCGCGTCGATGAGCGCCTCGATGATGGGGGAGTCGCCCGATGTGCGGTAGAGCGTCTGCTTGATCGCGAGCACGTTCGGGTCGGCCGCCGCCTGCTCGAGGAACGCCTGGACACTCGTCGCGAACGACTCGTAGGGGTGGTGGACGAGGACGTCGCGCTTCGAGACGGCCTGGAAGATGTCGGACTTGCCGTTCGGCTCGTTCGGCTGCAGCTGCAGCGCGGTCGACGGCACGTGCTTCGGGTAGCGCAGGTCGGGGCGGTCAAGCCCCGAGAGAGAGAAGAGTCCGCCGAGGTCGAGCGGTCCCTGCAGGCGGTAGACCTCGCGGTCGGTGATGTCGAGTTCGCGCACGAGCAGTCCGAGGGTCACGTCGTCCATGTCCTCGGTGATCTCGAGGCGGATCGGCGGTCCGAAGCGACGGCGGAGCAGCTCGCGCTCGAGGGCCTGGATGAGGTTCTCGGACTCGTCCTCCTCGATCTCCATGTCCTCGTTGCGCGTCACGCGGAACACGTGGTGCTCGAGGATCTCCATGCCGGGGAAGAGGTAGTCGAGGTGCTCGGCGATGAGGTCCTCGAGCGTGATGTACCGGACGGCCTCGGGGGACTTCGCCGTATCGACGGGCACGAAGCGCGGGAGCATCTGGGGCACCTTGAGACGGGCGAACTCCTCACGCCCCGTCTTCGTGTTGCGCACACGGATGGAGAGGTTGAGCGAGAGCCCCGAGATGTAGGGGAAGGGGTGCGCCGGGTCCACCGCGAGCGGCATGAGGACGGGGAAGATCTGCGAGGAGAAGTACTCCCCGAGGTCCGTCTTGACCTCGTCGGCGAGCGTGTCCCACGTGACGACGGTGATGCCGGCGTCCGCGAGGGCCGGAGCGACGAGGTCGTGCCACACCGCGGCGTGGCGGGATTGGAGTTCGTGGGCGGCGACGAGGATGTCGTCGAGGGCGTCGCTCGGGGAGATCCCGTTGTTCGTGGGCACCGCGATGCCCGTGGCGATGCGGCGCTTCAGGCCCGCGACGCGCACCATGAAGAACTCGTCGAGGTTCGAGGAGAAGATCGCGAGGAAGTTGGCCCGTTCGAGAACCGGGAGCGAGTCGTCCTCGGCGAGCTCCAGCACGCGCTTGTTGAACGCGAGCCAGCTCAGCTCACGATCGAGGTAGCGGTGGTCCGGAAGCGCCGGGTCCTCTTCCTCGAAGACGGGGTCGAAGTCGTCGTCGTCACGGTCGAGGCCTGCATCGGTGGCGAATGTCTCGGGAACCATCCCCACATCTTGTCACCAGCACAGCACGGGTTTCGACCGGGGTGGTGAACTTCCCGTTAACGCGCCGCTCGGCGGCGGTACTGCACGTCGACCGCGTGATCCGAGAAGCCCAGGGAACGGTACAACCGCGTCGCGCGCTCGTTGTCGGCCTCGACGTAGAGGGCCGCCGTCGCGACACCCGAGGAACGCAACCGCTCGAGGCCCGCCTCCATGAGGGTGCGGCCGATCCCGGATCCCGCGTGGTCGGGATGCACGCCGACGGCGTAGACCTCGCCGATGCCGTCCTCGACCTTGAGCCAGATGGATCCGACGAGCACTGCGTCGGTGTTCCTCGCGAGCAGGAAGTCCGCGGGGTCGAACCATGGCTCGCGCTCCCGGGCGATCACGTCGTCGACCGTGAGCTTGCCCTGCTCGGGGTGGTCGGCGAACGCGAGCGCATTGAGCGCGACCCACTCGCCCTCGTCGCGACCGGGGACGAAGGGGGAGATCGCGAGGTCGGTCCGTGGCGCGGCGGCTACAGCGCCGCTCTCGAGCGGCATCCGCAGCTGGAGCAGGGTACGCGCGCGGTCGAAGCCGTGCCGAGAGGCGAGCGCCGCTGCTGCCGGGTGGTCTCCGTGCGCCCACGCCGACAGCGTCGGCGGAGCGCTCCCGACGAGGGCGGAGAGGGCCGCGTCGCCGTAGCCGTACGAGCGCCACTCCGGATCGATCGTGAACTCGAGTTCGCCCTGGCCGAGGATCGCGGCCCCGATGACGGTCTCGCTGTCGTCCTCCTCGCTCGGCACGATCGCCGTGATGAGTGTGCGTGAGCCGGTGCGGGCGTCGAGTCTCGCCTGATCGTTGAAGGGCGGCTGGCCGTCGATCGCCTGCGCGCGCCTCTCGAGCATCCCGAAGTCGTCGGCGACCCCGGGCTCGTTCAGGTCACGGACGCGGAGTCGGAGTCGACGCATCGTCGTCCTGGGTCAGGCGGGGGAGTGCGAGGCGGAACATCGTCGTCCTCGTGCTCACGCGGTCGGGGTGGTGGTCTGAGCGGGAGCGGCGTCGTCCTCGTACACGTTGAAGCGATAGCCGACGTTGCGCACCGTGCCGATGAGCTGCTCGAGATCGCCGAGCTTCGCGCGCAGTCGTCGGACGTGCACGTCCACGGTCCGGGTGCCACCGAAGTAGTCGTAGCCCCACACCTCGCTGAGGAGCTGCTCGCGCGTGAACACGCGGGACGGGTGCGTCGCGAGGAAGCGGAGGAGTTCGAACTCCTTGAAGGTGAGGTCGAGGGGGCGGCCCTGGACCTTCGCGGAGTAGCTGGCCTCGTCGATGACAACGCCAGAGGTCTGGATCTTGCTCGCTGACTGCTCCTGGGCCTGCCGCCCGATCGCGAGTCGGATGCGGGCGTCGACCTCGGCGGGACCGGCGGAATCCAGCACGACGTCGTCGACGCCCCAGTCGGCGCTCACGGCGGTGAGTCCGCCCTCGGTGAGGATGAGGAGGAGGGGCACGGCGATGCCCGTTGTCGTCAGGATCTTGCACAGGGACTTCGCCGCGGCGAGGTCGCGCCGCGCGTCGACCATGATGAGATCGCTGCCGGGTGCGTTGACGAGCTGGGCGGGTTGCGCCGGGATCTGCCGCACGCGGTGACTGAGGAGTCCGAGGGACGGGAGCACCTCCGCGCCGGCGGCCGATGTCAGGATGAGTAGCTGCGCCAAGCGTGTCCTCCGGATCGTGACTGGGACAATACTATGCCAGTGGTCACGGCCGTCCGCGCCGTCGGGCATCATGGAGGCATGAGCGAGCGGTCGATGGACGTGCAGGATCGGCCGTGGGTCGGCGTCGTGGCGGTGTGGGTCGTGACGGCGCTCGCGGCGATCGCGATCGGCGTCTTCGCCGAGCCGGACACGCGCTTCGCCTGGCTCGGGGTCGCGCTCGCCGGCAGCGTGCTCGTGACCTTCGGCATCCAGCTCGCCGGCGGCGTCACGGCCGGCTACCTCACGCGCGTCTCGATCAGCGTGAGCGGAGCCGTCGTCGTGCTCGTGCTCAGCTCGATCGTCATCGCCATCGCGTCCCTCTTCGCCCTCTGATCGTCGGGTCCGGATCGGTCGCTCGGGACGGCCTGCCAGGGGGTTCCGGCGGGTAGACTCGACGCATGCTCGCGCTCGAACTCTTCTACCTCGGTCTCCTCGGTCTCGCCAGCCTCGCGATCGCCTACGTCTCCGGCGTCGTCATCTACAACCTCTACCGCGGCCAGCGCTGACGGTCGACCCGACGTGATCGAGATCCCGATCGGCCTTCCCGCCGAACTCGTCCCGCTGTCCTGGCTCATCGGCGTGTGGGAGGGATCCGGCGTCATCGACTACGCCGTGGGCGACGGTTCCGTGTCGCGTGAGTTCGGGCAGCGCGTCTCGTTCAGCCATGACGGCCTCCCGTACCTCAACTACACGTCGTACACGTGGCTCGACGATGAGGAGCGCACCCCCCTCGTCGCGGAGAGCGGCTATTGGCGCCTCCACCGCACCCAGCTCGAGGGGGACCCGGGCCCGGCGATGCTGCCGGCCACCGCACCGCGGCCGTTCACGACGGCCGAATCCGTCGAGACGCTCCGCAACTCCGACGGCGGCTTCGACCTCGAGGTCGCGCTCGTCCACCCCGGTGGGGTCAGCGAGCTCTACCTCGGGCAGGTGAAGGGACCGCGCATCGACCTCGCGACCGATGCCGTCATGCGCACCGCCGGTTCCAAGCCCTACGCGGCGGCGACCCGGCTCTACGGCCTCGTCGACGCCCACCTGCTGTGGGCGTGGGATGTCGCCGCGATGGGGCAGGATCTCCGCACCCATGCATCGGCCCGCCTCGCGAAGGTCGACTGATGACCGATTCGGTGTTCTCGTCCCTTCCGGGCGCCGTCCTGCCCGAGTCGATCGACGACGCGGCCGACGTCGTCCGCGTTCCGCTGCACTACGGCGACCCCATCCGCGAACAACGTGTGCTCGAGGACGGTCGGGCCATCGTCGACGCGTCCGACCTCGGCATCGTCTCCCTCGTGGGCGACGACCGCCTCCGGCTGCTGCACTCCCTGACGTCGCAGGATCTCGAGCGCCTCGCGCCGGGGGAGTCAGCCGAGACACTCGTCCTCGACCCGCAGGGACGCCTCGAGTACGCCGCGCGCGTGCTCGACGACGGCGAGACCACGTGGCTCGTGCTCGACCCGGGGTTCGCCGCCCCGCTCGCCGCGTGGCTCGATCGCATGCGCTTCATGCTGCGCGTCGAGGTGGCCGATCGCTCGGCCGATTTCGCCGTGGTCGCGTCGACGCGCGTCATCGATGAGCTCCCCGTCGCCGCGCCCTCCGCCGTCCGGCTCGACTGGATCGACCCGTGGGCCTCCGTCGTCGCGGGAGGCTGGCAGTATGCCGCGTCGGATCACCCGGGTGCCGGTCGCTCGTGGGTGGAGTCCCTCGTCGCGCGCGACAAGCTGCCGGAGGTCGTCGAGCTCGTCAGCTCCGGTCGGCTGGCCGCCGCCGGTTCCCTCGCGGCGGAGGCGCTCCGCGTGGCCGCGTGGCGTCCGCGTCAGCTCGCGGAGGCCGACGACCGCACGATTCCCCACGAGCTCGACTGGCTGCGCACCGCCGTCCACCTCGAGAAGGGCTGCTACCGCGGGCAGGAGACGGTGGCGAAGGTGCACAACCTCGGGCACCCTCCTCGCCGCATCGTCATGCTCCACCTCGATGGGAGCGACGCCGTCCTCCCCGCCCACGGCGCCGTCGTCACGGCCGAGCGCGACGGGGTGGAGCGCGAGGTCGGCCATGTCACGTCCTCCGCGATCCATCATGACCTCGGCCCCGTCGCCCTCGCGGTGATCAAGCGGGCTGTGCCCTCCGACGTCGTCCTCTCGATCCGCGTCGACGACACCGTCGTCGCGGCGGCTCAGCAGACGATCGTGCCCCAGGGTGCCGGTGCCACGACCGACGTGCCGCGCCTCCCGCGCCTCGGCCGCGGCTGAGTGCGGTGACGGACGAACCCGATCCCGTCGGCGATCGGCCGAGCCCCTCGGGCCGCGCGGAGCGCTTGCGACGACGCCTGGCGTCGACTCTCTCCGTGCGCCGGGCCGGGACGTCGCTCCCCGCGATCCTGCAGATCACGGTCGCCGCGATCGGCGGCTACGTATTCGCCCGGGAGGTGCTGGGGCACGACGTGCCGCTCCTCGCCGTCACCGTGTCGCTCTCGAGTCTCGGTTTCGTGCGCGACGCGCGACCCGCTCGTGTCCTCGAGACCGCGATCGGCATGACGCTCGGGATCGCCGTCGCCGAGGTCATCGTCCTGACCTTCGGCCAGGGCGTCCTGCAACTCGCCGTCGTCCTCGCGGTGACACTCGTCGTCGCGCGTGCGTTGTCGCCTGCTGGAGCGTTCGCGATCGCCGCGGCCATCCAGTCGACCCTCGTCGTGCTCCTGCCCGCTCCCGACGGCGGCCCGTTCATCCGCGTCGTCGACGGCGTCGTGGGCGGCGCCGTCGCCCTCCTCGCGACGGCGCTCATCCCTCGCGATCCGCGTCGGACGGCCGTCCGCGAGGCGCGAGCGGTCTTCGACGAGTTCCTCGCCGTGACGGCGGCGCTCGTGACGGCGGCGCGATTCGGGGACCGGTCCGAGGCCGACCTCGCCCTCGCACGCGTCCGCGGCACCCAACCGCTTCTCGACGCCTGGAAGACGTCCCTCGAATCCGCCCAGGCGATCGTTCGCGTCTCCCCGCTCGTCCGACGTCACCGCGGCGAACTCGAACGTCAGGCGACGATGCTCGCCGGCATGGACCTCGCCGTGCGGAATCTCCGGGTGATCGCGCGCCGCATCGACTACGTGAGCCGTGACGGCCGTGGTCGCCCGGGTATCGCCGACGTCCTCGCGCGGGTCGTCACGGCGGTGACCCTCTTGTCCGCGAGTCTCGAGGACATCTCCCAACTCCCGATCGCCCGACGGTCGCTCGAGGAGCTCGCGCGCCACGTCGGTCCAGAGGAGGTCGTCGGCGCGAGCGAATCCGTGTCGGAGCAGGCCCTCGCGATCGCGGTGCGTCCGCTCATCGTCGATCTGCTCGTCGCGACGGGGCTGCCCCTCGCCGACGCTCAGGAACTGCTCCCGCCCACCTGAGGTCAGCACCGCGTCGATCGGCCCGGCCGGTCAGTGCCCGGGAAGGACCGCACCGTCGTCCGGAGCGACGTCGGACCACGGCACCGTGAGTTCACCGAGCCGCCAGCGATTCCGGCCCCCGATGACCGTGCGGCCGGAAGAACGGAGACCGTCGACGGACGCGACGAAACGCTGGACCGGACCGTACGTCCCGAGCGGCGCGTTCCGCAGCCACTGCCGGTCGAGCTCCTCGAGTAGTGCGTGTACGCGCTCGCCGGGGACGTTCCGGTGGATGAGCGCCTTGGGCAGTCTCTCGGCGACGATCGATGGTCGCTCCAGTCCGGCGAGCCGTAGGGAGAGGGAGAACGTCGCTTGACCATCCCGCGGGATCGTGACCCAGCTGGCGATGCGTCCGAGCTCGTCGCACGTGCCCTCGACGAGCGCTCCGCTGGGGGAGAGGTGATCAGCCATGCGCCGCCAGGCGTCGGTGACCTCGCTCTCGTCGTACTGTCGGAGCACGTTGAAGGCGCGGATGACATCGGCGGGGGAGCCGTCCGGAGTCGGCGTCTCGAAACCGCCGAGTCCGATCGTGACGGCGAGGTCGCTCGGAAAGGAGGTCCGTCCTGCGCGCACCTCCTCGAGTTGCGCCCGCGCCGTCGCCACGCGTGCTGGGTCGATCTCGAGACCGTGGACGCGCACGCCCGGTCGCGACCGTCGGAGTCGCGATGCGAGCTCGAAGGCCGTGACCCCGCTCGCCCCGAAACCGAGGTCGACGACGAGAGGCGACTCCGCCGTCGTGAAGGCCCTCGACCGCGCGATGAAACGGTCGACTCGGCGCAGACGATTGGTGTTCGTCGTCCCGCGTGTGATCTCCCCGATGGGCATGCCTCCATCCTCGCAGGCACCCGCGGTGGAGCGACCCCGCCCGATAGGCTGGAGGCATGTCAGAGCCCTATACCCTCGTGCTCCTGCGGCACGGAAACAGCGACTGGAACCAGAAGAACCTCTTCACCGGATGGGTCGACGTGCGACTCAGCGACCAGGGTGTCGCCGAGGCCAAGCGCGCGGGAGATCTCCTCGTCGAAGCCGGCATCGAGGCGGACGTCCTCTACACGTCCGTGCTCACGCGTGCCATCCAGACGGCGAATCTCGCGCTCGAGGTCGCCGACCGGTTGTGGATCCCGGTCAAGAGGTCCTGGCGGCTCAACGAGCGCCACTACGGCGCGCTCCAGGGCAAGGACAAGGCGCAGACCCTCGCGGAGTACGGCCAGGAGCAGTTCATGACCTGGCGTCGCTCGTTCGACGTCCCGCCGCCGCCCATCGACGCTGACGACCAGTACTCGCAGGCGAACGACCCCCGTTACGCCGGCATCGACGGCGACATCCCGGCGACCGAATGCCTCAAGGACGTCATCGCCCGCATGCTGCCGTACTGGGAATCGGACATCACCGTCGACCTCGCGGCCGGCAGGACCGTCCTCGTGACGGCCCACGGCAATTCGCTTCGCGCCCTCGTGAAGCACCTCGACGGCATCTCGGACGACGAGATCTCCGAGCTCAACATCCCGACCGGGATCCCGCTCGTCTACAAGCTCGACGCGGACTTCCGCCCGATCGAGCCGGGGCAGTACCTCGACCCGGAGGCCGCCGCTGCCGGTGCCGCTGCGGTTGCCGCCCAGGGCAAGAAGTAGTCGACCGCTTCGCCGGTAGCGATACGACACAGAGCGGGCCTCGGTCCCGTCTCCCGCGAGGGGAGGGGGACCGGGGCCCGCTCTGTCGGTCGTGCCGTGGCGTCAGACGCTCGAGGGCGTGGTGCTCTCGGGAGCCCAGTCTCCCGTCGCGAGGTACTGGACCTTCTTCGCGATCGAGACCGCGTGGTCGGCGAAGCGCTCGTGGTAGCGCGAGGCGAGGGTCGCGTCGACCGTCGCTGCGGTCTCACCCTTCCACGTCTCACCGAGGACCTTGTCGAAGACGCTCAAGTGCAGGTCGTCGATGAGGTCGTCCTCGTCCCGGATCTCCTCGGCGATGCGGGTGTCCTCTGAGCGGAGCAACTCGGCGAGCTTGCGCGCGATCTCCACGTCGAGTCGTCCCATCTCGGCGAAGGTCGACCGGAGGCCCCGCGGGACGGCGCGCTCGGGGAAGCGCGAGCGGGCGAGCTGGGCGATGTGCTCGGCCATGTCGCCCATGCGCTCGAGCGACGCGCTGATGCGCAAGG
The DNA here is from genome assembly GCF_004078635.1 of Labedella phragmitis. Classification (GTDB taxonomy): domain Bacteria; phylum Actinomycetota; class Actinomycetes; order Actinomycetales; family Microbacteriaceae; genus Labedella; species Labedella phragmitis. Next base: position 81,168 of record NZ_RZNB01000004.1, on the reverse strand, counting down.
CGCTCACGACGATCCGCAGGTCACGCGCGACCGGCTGCTGACGCGCGAGGATCGTGATGGCGAGCTCGTCGAGCTCCACGGTGAGGCCGTCGATGCGGTTGTCGTTCTCGATGACCTCTTCGGCCCGGGCGACGTCGGACTCGTTGAAGGCGTGGACGGCGCCTTCGATCGAGATGGCGACGAGCTCGGCGATCTCGACGAGGCGGTGCTGGACTTCGTGCAGCTCCTGCTGGAACACTTCGCGCATTAAAAGGATCACTCTCTCGTTCGGGTGCGGGCGCTGACGCTCGATTCGTCGGCCACGCCGTCGTGTCAACGATGCCGTCGGAAGGTTAACGGACGGTGCCGGGACGATGAACACTCCAGGACGACCCGCGCAATTCCGGGGGCCGTGGTCCGATCGTCTTCACAGCGTGCCTCTAATCTAGTCTCATGGAGTCCCCTTGGGTGGTGCTCGCCGCCGTGGCTCTCGGAGCCCTCATGGGCGCCGCATTCACGAGCTTCGTGTACCTGGCGTTCCGCCGGAGTGAACGTGTGGCGAACGTCGCGTCGCCGAAAGTACCCGACGGAGTGGACCAGATCCTCGACGCGCTCGAGAGCGCGGGCATCGTCCTCGACCCCTCCGCGAACGTCGTGAAGGCCTCGCCGGGAGCGGTCGCGATGGGGCTCGTCCGCGGTGGTGTGCTCGTCCACGAGGAGATCGACCGCCTCGCGATCTCGGTCCGATCGACGGGTGAACGCGCGGTCATGGAGCTCGAGCTCGGGAAGGGTCGCTTCGGCGAGGCGAACGCGACGATACGCGTGCGCGCCGCCCGTCTCGGCACGCGGTTCATCCTCGTCCTCGCCGAGGACATCACCGAGGCGAAGCGTCTCGACGAGGTGCGGCGCGACTTCATCGCGAACATCAGCCACGAGCTCAAGACCCCCATCGGCGCGGTCGGGCTGCTCGCCGAGGCGTTGCAGTCGGCCGCCGACGATCCCGACCAGGTCCGCCGATTCGCGACGAAGATGAGCGCTGAGGCTGCTCGCCTCGCGAAGATCACCGCGGAGATCATCGAGCTCTCGCGACTCCAGGCCGCCGATGCCCTCGCCCGGCCGGAGCTCATCGATGTCGACCACATCGTCGCGGCGGCCATCGATCAGAGTCGCGTCCTCGCCGAGTCATCGGGGATCGAACTCGTCGGGGCCCGCGCCAAGGGCCTCGCGGTGTACGGGGACGAGCCGTTGCTCATCGTCGCGGTCCACAACCTCATCACCAACGCCATCGCGTACTCGTCTCCGGGCGGGCGCGTCGGGGTCGGGGCACGCGGGGTAGACGGCGCCGTCGAGATCGCCGTCACCGACCAGGGGATCGGTATCGCCGACGAGGACAAGGAGCGCGTCTTCGAACGCTTCTTCCGGGTGGACGAGGCCCGATCCCGCCGCACCGGCGGCACAGGGCTCGGCCTCGCCATCGTCAAGCACACCGTCCAGAACCACGGCGGAGAGGTGAAGGTGTGGTCCCAGCTCGGCCGGGGCTCGACCTTCACGATCCGTCTGCCGCAAGCACCGCAGGACGCCACAGCCTCCAGCGGACGATCCAAGAGAAAGGTCTCGCGATGACCAGCATCCTGCTCGTCGAGGACGAAGAATCCCTCAGCGAACCCCTGGCCTACCTGCTCGGACGCGAGGGCTACGAGGTGCGGGTCGCCGCGGACGGGCCGACGGCCGTCGACGACTTCGTGACCCACGGCGCCGACCTCGTGCTGCTCGACCTCATGCTCCCCGGTATCCCGGGCACGGAGGTGTGCCGGCAGATCCGCGCCGTGTCGACCGTGCCGATCATCATGCTCACGGCGAAGGACTCGGAGGTGGACATCGTGGTCGGGCTCGAGCTCGGCGCCGACGACTACGTGACGAAGCCCTATTCCACGCGCGAGCTGCTCGCTCGCGTCCGCGCGGTCCTTCGACGCCGCGGTCCCGACGTCGACGAGGCGGAGTCGCTCCTCGAGGCTGGCACCGTGCAGATGGACGTCGACCGCCACACCGTGACGGTGCGCGGCGAGGAGGTGTCGATGCCGCTCAAGGAGTTCGAGCTGCTCGAGCTCCTCCTCCGCAACGCCGGTCGCGTGCTCACCCGCGGTCAGCTCATCGACCGGGTGTGGGGGAGCGACTACTTCGGGGACACCAAGACGCTCGACGTCCACATCAAGCGCATTCGCTCGCGCATCGAGGAGAAACCGTCGGAGCCCGTCATGCTCGTGACGGTGCGCGGGCTGGGGTACCGCTTCGAGCCCTGATCCTCACGGGCTGCGACGACGGCCATGCCGCTCACCTCGGTGCACAGCATGGCCGTCGTCGTCGTACGGGGACTACTCCGAGGGGACCGGTGTCGGGGTGAGGGTCGCGTACTCGGAGAAGGTGTCCTGCTCGAGCACGGGCACCGCCGCCTCGTCGCCTTCTTCGCGTCCGTAGGAGAAGAACACGGGCACGATCGACCCGGGCTCGGCTCCGAGCGGGTCGAGCTCGAGGCGCTGCTCGTCGCCGGCGCTGAACGTGGTCGTCGTTCCGCCGTCGACCGTGACGGTGAACTCCTGGCGGTCCTCGCCCGAGCCGACCTGGATGGACAGCGCGTGGGGGGAGCTGCCCTTGTTGATGACGGTCGCGAGGAGGAAGCCCGTGTCCTCGCCGTCGGCGAAGACGATGGCGTTGCGCACCGCGATCTCGCCGACCGTCGCGCTCACGCCGTCGCTCGGGTCGTAGACCTTGAGCGTCGCTTGCGGTGCGAACAGGTTGCACGAGGTCGTGCCGAGGGCGACGGCCGCCGCGAGGACGATCGACGCGGTGATGCGGGCGCGAGTTCTCACAGGGGTGCCTCCAGCGGAAGGGACGCAGCGCTCGGCGGACCGGCGTGCATCGGTTCGGTTGTCGACACTAGCCTAGCGTCGCCGCGGGACGGCGCTGGTTAGGCGGACCTTACTCCGAGACGCCTGTGGTATCCTGGGAGACGCTGAAGGGATACTATTCCATGCTTTTTGAGGTTGGCGAGACAGTCGTTTACCCCCACCACGGAGCCGCGACGATCGCGGAAGTGAAGACTCGGGTCATCAAGGGCGAGGAGAAGCTCTATCTGAAGCTCCACGTCACGCAGGGTGATCTCGTCATCGAGGTTCCGGCCGAGAACGTCGACCTCGTCGGCGTACGAGACGTCATCGGCAAGGAGGGCCTCGAGCGCGTCTTCGACGTTCTGCGGGCGCCGTTCACCGAGGAGCCCACGAACTGGTCGAGGCGCTACAAGGCCAACCTCGAGAAGCTCGCGTCCGGCGATGTCATCAAGGTGAGCGAGGTCGTCCGCGACCTGTGGCGCCGTGACCAGGACCGCGGCCTCTCCGCCGGTGAGAAGCGCATGCTCGCGAAGGCTCGTCAGATCCTCGTGTCGGAGCTCGCTCTCGCGGAGAAGACCGACGAGGAGAAGGCCTCGACGGTCCTCGACGAGGTCCTCGCCTCCTGAGACTCCCATCGCCGCCGGTTCGCCGGCGGCGATGTCGTTTAACCGACAGCGGTCGGCGGTGAACGGTGGGGACCGTCAGCACGGCACGACGCAGCCATCCGGGTACTGTCGGAGCATGAGCGTCGAGCCGGATACCGCTGTCGTCGTCGTCGCCGCGGGAGACGGCACACGTCTCGCCCTCGGGCGACCGAAGGCTCTCGTGCCCCTCGGTGGGGCAACGATCCTCGAGCGGGCCCTCCACGGCGTCCTGGGAATGCCACGCGGCGTCCAGATCGTCGTCGTGGCGCCGCCGTCGGGGATGGCCGAGGCGCGGCAGGTGTCCGAACGTGCCGTGGGAGTCGCAGCGGACGCGCTCACCATCGTGCCCGGGGGACCATCGCGCACCGCCTCCGTCCGCGCCGGACTCGCGGTCCTCCTGCCGTCGGTCGTGACGGTCCTCGTGCACGACGCCGCTCGCGCGCTCACACCGCCCTCGCTTCTCACGATGATCGCCGACGCGGTGGCGTCGACGGGTGAGGCGGTGGTGCCGGGGCTGCCCGTCGTCGACACCGTCAAAGAGGTCGCGACGGACGGGCTCGTCCTCGGAACCGTCGACCGAGACCGGTTGCGCGCCGTCCAGACCCCGCAGGGGTTCCCTCGTCACCTCCTCGAGCGCGCCTACGCCGACGTCTCGGACGAACACACCGACGACGCCGCGACGGTCGCCGCACTCGGTGGGACCGTCCGGATCGTCGAGGGGGACGAGCGCGCATTCAAGATCACCACACGCTGGGACCTCCGCCGCGCGGAACTCCTCCTCGACGCGGGCGGGCTCCGCACGGGTGTCGGAGTGGACGTGCACGGAACGGGCGGTGACGGCACGCTCCGTCTCGCCGGACTCGACTGGCCGGGGGAGCGGGCGCTCGCAGGACACAGCGACGGCGACGCCGTCGCCCACGCGATCGTCGACGCGCTCCTCGGCGCTGCGGGCCTCGGAGACATCGGTGCAATGTTCGGCACCGACGACCCGGCTTTCGCCGGTGCGGCCGGCGACGTCTTCGTGCGCGCGGCCGTCGAGGCCCTGCGGCGGGCCGGCTTCACGCCCGTCAACGTCTCCGTGCAGCTCGTCGGCAACCGCCCGCGGTTCTCGCCGCGACGGCTCGAGGCCGAACGGATGATGACCGCCATGGTCGGGGCTCCCGTGAGCATCACGGCGACGACGACCGACGGTCTCGGGTTCACGGGACGAGGTGAGGGCGTCACGGCGATCGCGTCGGCGCTCGTGAGATCACAGCGGGACGACGTCCTCGAATAGGCTGGGGCCGTGACACTCCGACTCCACGACTCTCGCACGGCGACGCTGCGCGACTTCGTCCCGCTCGTCCCCGGCTCCGTCGGGATGTACGTCTGCGGTCCGACCGTGCAGTCCTCTCCCCACATCGGGCACCTCCGCTCCGCTCTCGTCTACGACCTCCTGCGGCGCTGGTTGAGCGTCTCCGGCTACTCCGTGACCCTCGTGCGCAACGTGACCGACATCGACGACAAGGTGCTGCAGAACGCGAGCGACTCGGAGGAGTGGTGGGCTCTCGCGTATCGCATGGAGCTCGAGTTCTCGGCCGCGTACCGCGCCCTCGGCATCCTCCCGCCGAGCTACGAGCCGCGGGCCACCGCGAGCGTGCCCCAGATGCACGAGATCATCGAGCGGCTCGTCGAGCGCGGCCACGCGTATCCCGCGAGCGACGGTTCGGGAGACGTCTACTTCGACGTGACGAGTTGGCCGTCCTACGGCGAGCTCACGCGGCAGCGCGTCGACGCGATGGAGGCGGCGACCGACGCGGACCCGCGCGGAAAGCGCGACCCGCACGACTTCGCCCTCTGGAAGGGCGCGAAGCCCGAGGAACCCGCGTCCGCGGTGTGGTCGAGTCCCTGGGGCGACGGCCGCCCGGGCTGGCACATCGAGTGCTCCGCGATGTCGCGGCGCTACCTCGGAGACGAGTTCGACATCCACGGCGGCGGGCTCGACCTGCGCTTCCCACACCACGAGAACGAACTCGCCCAGTCGACGGCCGCCGGCTTCCCGTTCGCGCGCTACTGGGTGCACAACGGTCTCGTGAACGTCGGCGGACAGAAGATGTCGAAGTCGATCGGCAACTCGATCTTCGCGGCGGACCTGCTCGCGTCCGCACGACCCATCGCCGTCCGCTACGCTCTCGCGTCTGCGCACTACCGGTCGACGATCGACTTCCACGACGGCGCCCTCGCGGACGCCGAGGCGGCGATCGACCGCATCGAGAGCTTCCTCGAGCGCGCGGAGCGGCGCGTCTCCGGGACGCGCTTCGAGGGCGGCATCCTTCCCGCGGTCCCGCAGGCCTTCGCCGACGCGCTCGACGACGACCTGGGCGTTCCCCAGGCGCTCGCGGTTCTCCACGACACCGTCCGGGCCGGCAACCAGGCGATCGACGCCGACGACGTGCACGCCGCGGCGGTCGCCGAGGCCGAGGTCCGTGCGATGGCCGAGGTGCTCGGGATCGACCCGCGATCCCCCGAGTGGCGCTCGACGAGCGGCGACGGCTCGACGGAGCGAGCGCTCGACGCCCTCGTCATGCGCCTCGTCGAGGAACGCCGCGTGGCGCGCGGCAACAAGGACTTCGCGACGGCCGATCGGATCCGCAACGATCTGTCCGCCGTCGGCATCGTGATCGAAGACACCCCCTCAGGCACACACTGGAGCATCGATGGCAGCAGGTAAGAACCGCGCAGGTGCTGTGCGGAAGACGAAGAAGGGCCCCCTCAAGGGCACGGGCGGCAACGGACGGCAAGCGCTCGAAGGCAAGAAGCCGACGCCCAAGGCGGAAGACCGACCGTACCACCCCGCCGGCAAGCGGAAGGCCGCTCAGGAGCGTCTGGAGCAGGCGCGCGGCGGCCGCGGCGGCGGTCGTGGTGCCGCGACCGCGGCGAGCTCGCCGCAATCGCGCCGACAGGATCAGCAGCGGAAGGCGCGCAAGCAGGACGACGTCGAGATCGTCACGGGACGCAACGCCGTCGTCGAGGCGCTGCGAGCGAAGATCCCCGCGACGGCCCTCCACATCGCCGCTCGTATCGAGGTCGACGATCGCGTCAAGGAGATCCTCCAGATCGCCACGAAGCGCGGCGTCCCGATTCTCGAGGTCATGAGGCCGGAGCTCGATCGGCTCGCCGGACCGGACGGCGTCCACCAGGGCGTCGCACTCAAGGTGCCGCCCTACGAATACGCGCACCCCGTCGACCTGCTCGAGAGCGTCCTCGAATCCGGCCGCACACCGCTCTTCGTGGCGCTCGACGGCATCACCGATCCCCGGAACCTCGGCGCCATCATCCGTTCGACGGCGGCCTTCGGTGGACAGGGCGTCATCGTCCCGCAGCGTCGCTCCGTCGGCGTCACGGCGTCGGCGTGGAAGACCTCGGCCGGTGCAGCGGCACGCGTGCCCGTGGCGATGGCGACGAACCTGACGCAGACGCTCAAGGCGTTCAAGGAGGCCGGGGCGTTCGTGATCGGTCTCGACGGGGGCGGCGACGTCGACCTCCCGGGCCTCGACCTCGCGGACCGTCCGCTCGTCGTCGTGGTCGGTAGCGAAGGCAAGGGACTCTCGCGGCTCGTCACGGAGACGTGCGACGCGATCGTCTCCATCCCGATCGGTGCGGACACCGAATCGCTCAACGCGGGGATCGCCGCCTCCGTGACCCTCTACGAGATCTCGACGGCCCGCGCCCGCGCCACCGCTCGCTGACGCCGGTCCTGACGTTCCCGCGGGCGCTCGACTCCTCGAGCGCCCGCGGGAACGTCGTCTCTAGACGCGTTCGCGCCAATCGACGTCGTCGTCGTCCTCGGCCAGATCGACCGGCACCGCGATCGACTCGGTGGGCGGGTTGATGACGGTCGCCTCGTCGCGCCGGTGCCGCAGTACATCGTTGACGTAGGACGTCAGCGCCTCGGCGAGGGGGACGTCGCGCTGCTCGCGTTGCGACATGAACCAGCGGTGCTCGAGCAGCTGGTGGAAGACCTCGGCCGGCTCGAGCTTCCCGCGCAGGTCGCGAGGGATCGAGGTCACGACGGGTTCGAAGACGCGCATCAGCCACTCGTGCGCGACCTGCTCCTCGTCGACCTCGTGACCGTCACGGCTGAGGGAGGCGGAGTACGAGTCGAGGTCGTTGAGGAGGCGTCTCGCCTGGTTCTCTCCCGTGTCGAGGCCCGTGAGACGGATGAGGCGCCGCTGGTGGTGCCCGGCGTCCACGACCTTCGGCTGGATGCGCACCGTCGTTCCGCCCTCGTCGGTGCGGATCGCGAGTTCCTCGATGTCGAAGCCGAGGTCGTTGAGCCGCTGGACCCGCTCGTTGATGCGCCAGCGGTCGCTCGAGGCGAAGACCTCTGACCCGGTGAGCTCCTTCCAGAGCGAGCGGTAGGACGCGACGATGCCGTTCGACACCTCGACGGGATCGAGCTCCTCGTCGGCGCGGCCGCCCGCCTGCAGGTCCATGAGCTCTCCGGCGATGTTGACGCGCGCGATCTCGAGGTCGTTCTCACGCTGGCCGTTCGAGAGGCCGCCGTCGAACAGCTTGCCCGTCTCCGCGTCCACGAGGTACGCGGCGAAGGCTCCGGCGTCGCGCCGGAACAGTGTGTTGGAGAGGGAGACGTCGCCCCAGAAGAACCCGACGATGTGCAGCCGGACGAGGAGGACGGCGAGGGCGTCGACGAGCCGGGTCGCGGTGTCGGGGCGGAGCATCTGCGAGAACAGCGCGCGATAGGGCAGGGAGAACTTGAGGTGACGGGTCACGAGGACCGAGGCGAGCGGGCTCCCGTCGTCGTCCATCCGTCCCGCGACGACCGCGAGGGGATCGACGCACGGGATGTCGAGGCGCTGCAGGGTACGCAGCATGTCGTACTCGCCCCGCGCCATCTCTGTCGTCGTCTCCTTGACCGCGATGACGTAGCCCGAGAGGTAGGCGAAACGCACGAGGTGGCGGGAGATGCCCTTCGGCAGCGAGGCGATGGTCTCGCTCGGCCACTCGTCGAGCGGGAGGTTCCACGGGAGGTCGAGGAGCGCGGGATCGACCGTCGCGGAGGTGATGCTGAGGGATGCGCTCATGTCAGGGCGTCGCTTTCGTGGAGTGCGGGGGACCGACGTCGGGGAAAAGGAGAACGCCGGTCGGCGGGCCTGAGCCGCGCCGACCGGCGTCGTTCCGTAAGGCCGAGCGTCAGGCGCTGACGATGGCCTTGTTGAGGCGCTCGCCCGACTCCACGTCGAACGCGTGGATGTGGTTCGGTGCCGGCACGAGGTGGACCGTGTCGCCGATCGACGGGTGCAGGCGGCCGTCGACGCGGGCGACGACGTCGGTGCGCTTGCCGTCGACCTCCGAGTGGCCGTAGAGGTAGCCGTCGGCGCCGAGCTCCTCGACGAGGTCGACGACGACCTCGAGGCCCGCTCCGGGGTCGGTCGAGACGACGATGTCCTCGGGACGAACGCCGACCGTTACCTGCTTGCCGGTCGTGGAGCTGAGGATGTCGCGGTCGACGGGAACGACGCTCGCACCGAACTTGACGCCACCCTCGGCGAGGTCGGCCGTGAACAGGTTCATGGCGGGGGAGCCGATGAAGCCGGCGACGAAGACGTTCTGCGGGGCCTCGTAGAGGTCGCGGGGCGTTCCGACCTGCTGGAGGAGGCCGTCCTTGAGGACCGCGATGCGGTCGCCCATGGTGAGGGCCTCGGTCTGGTCGTGCGTGACGTAGACGGTCGTGACGCCGAGGCGGCGCTGGAGCGACGCGATCTGCGTACGGGTCTGGACACGGAGCTTGGCGTCGAGGTTCGACAGCGGCTCGTCCATGAGGAACACCTGCGGCTGACGGACGATGGCGCGGCCCATGGCGACGCGCTGACGCTGACCACCGGAGAGCGCCTTCGGCTTACGCGTGAGGTACTGCTCGAGGTCGAGGAGCTTGGCGGCCTCGAGGACACGCGTCGCGCGCTCCTCCTTGCCGACACCCGCGATCTTGAGCGCGAAGCCCATGTTCTCGGCGACGGTCATGTGCGGGTAGAGCGCGTAGTTCTGGAACACCATCGCGATGTCGCGGTCCTTCGGCGGGACGTCCGTGACGTCGCGGTCGCCGATGAGGATGCGGCCGTCGTTGACCTCTTCGAGGCCGGCGAGCATACGCAGCGAGGTCGACTTTCCGCAGCCGGACGGGCCGACGAGGACGAGGAATTCGCCGTCCGCGATGTCGAGGTTGAGCTTGTCGACCGCGGGGCGGGTGCCACCGGGGTAGAGCCGCGTGGCGTTGTCGAACGTGACTGATGACATGTTCTGTCTTCTCCTTCACCGGCAGGTACGTGCCGGACGATCCGAGTGAATGGAAGCGCGGCCGCCGATGAAGCGGGTGCTTCGACCGGGTACGGCAACGCACGCGTCGTCTTCGTCGCGCTCCCCCAGTATGTCACGCTTCCCCCCGGGGAGGGGACACGCGGGAAGCGGCCGTCACGGCCCGGGCGATGCGGTCGGAGGCGGCGCTCAGGGGGGACGTGGCTCGCGTTCAGGCCGCGGGCCTACTATCGATAGGAGCGCCGGGCCCGATCGGGCATCGGCGCGCATCTCTGTCACGTCGTCAAAGCGAGGATCCATGACCACCGGAGAACCTGCCGCTCCCGACACGCCCGTGAGCAAGAACGACCGCCGCGAGGCCGCCCGAGAGAAGGCGAAGGAGCTCCGCGCCGCCCAGCGGCGCAAGGAGATCCGCAATCGCGTCCTCCTTCAGGGCGGCATCATCGTCGCCGTGCTCGCGGTCGTCGCGATCGTCGCGGTGATCGTCGTCTCGTCGATCCGCCCCGCGACGAAGGGGCCGGCCAACATGGCGAGCGACGGCATCGTCATCGGACAGGGCCTCGTCGCCCAGCGGACCGATGCGCTTCAGGCGGGCGCCGAGCCCGTGCCCACGGCCGAGGACCCGGCGGTGGCACAGATCCGGGTGTACGTCGACTACCTCTGCCCCTTCTGCGGAGACTTCGAACGCGCGAACGCCGACCAGATCGAGTCCCTCCTCGACTCGGGCGCCGCGACCATGGAGATCCATCCGATCGCGATCCTCGCGGGACGCTCAGCCGGTACCCAGTACTCGCTGCGCGCGGCCAACGCGGCGGCGTGCGTCGCCGACTCGGCCCCTGACAGCTTCTGGGCCTTCAACTCCGCGCTCTTCGCGGATCAGCCCGCCGAAGGGACGCCGGGACTCACCGACGACGAACTCGTCGCCCTCGCCGAGACCGCCGGCGCCTCGGACGTCGAGGACTGCATCGAGGATCAGGACTTCGCCGGCTGGGTCGAGTCCGCGACGACGCGGGCGACGACCGGGCCGCTGGCCGATGCGAACATCTCGAAGGTCGAGGCGACTCCGACGATCCTCGTGAACGGGCGGCAGTACACCGGATCGCTCGAGGACACGGAGGAGTTCCGGGCGTTCGTCCTCCAGGCGTCGAGCGAGAGCTACTCGACGGCGACGCCGACCCCGACTCCGACTCCCGGCCCGACGGAGCAGCCGGAGGGTTGATCGGTCCGTTCGTCCGGCCGCTCACGAGTGGCTAGGATGGGTGGTCGTCGGCCGACTTGGCGCAATTGGTAGCGCAACGCTCTTGTAAAGCGTAGGTTGCGGGTTCGAGTCCCGCAGTCGGCTCCATGTCCGACATCGGACCCCCTGGGAATGAGGATCACCGCGATGCCCGAGAAGCCTGTGGTTCTGTTCGTCTGCATCCACAACGCCGGCCGCTCCCAGATGGCCGCCGGCTACATGCGAGAGCTGTCCGGCGGAGCCGTCGAGGTGCGCTCCGGGGGATCGGAGCCCGGCGACAGCATCAACCCGATCGCCGTCGCGGCGATGGCCGAGGAGGGCATCGACATCTCCCAGGCCGTCCCGCAACTCATGACGACGGAGCAGGTGCGGGAGTCCGACGCCGTCATCACGATGGGCTGCGGCGACGTCTGCCCGATCTTCCCCGGCAAGCGCTACGAGGACTGGGAGCTCGACGATCCGAAGGGCAAGTCGCTCGACGAGGTCCGCGTGATCCGCGACGACATCAAGTCACGAGTGGAGCGACTGCTCGGAGAGCTGCGCGCGGCCGCCGTCTGAGGTCGAGGAGCGACGCGGGGCACGAACGCCTCTCGAGGAAAGGACGGGCCGCCGACGCATGGCCGAAGCAGAGAAGCGGGCGTTCCCGCAGTGGCTGGGGCTCGTCCTCGCCGTCATCACCGGAACGTTCGTGGCCGTCCAGGCGCGCATCAACGGATCCCTCGGCACGGCGCTCGACGACGGGTTCGCCGCCGCAGCCGTGTCGTTCGGGTCGGGCCTCGTGATCCTCTCGGTCGTCATGGCGTTCTCGCCGACGGGTCGGCGGGGCCTCGGGCGCGTCGTCGACGCCCTCCGGAACAGGACGGTGCCCTGGTGGACAGTCGCCGGGGGAGCGGCGGGGGCCTTCCTCGTCCTGTCCCAGGGGCTCGCGGCGGCGGCGCTCGGCGTCGCCCTGTTCACCGTCGCCATCGTCGCGGGACAGACTCTGTCATCGCTTCTGCTCGACCGGATCGGGTTCGGACCACACGGCGTCGTCCCCTTCGAGCCGGCGCGCGTCATCGGATCGGTGCTCGCCCTCGTGGCCGTCGGCTGGGCCGTGTCGACCGAGTTCGGCGGCGACAAGCCGCTGCTCCTCCTGATCATGCCGCTCCTCGGCGGCATCGGCATCGGATGGCAGCAAGCGGTCAACGGTCGCGTGCGTCAGCTGTCCTCGAGCGCGCTCACCGCGACGTTCATCAACTTCACGGTCGGGACGGTCGTGCTCGTCGTCGCGATGCTCGTGCACTTCGCCGCCGCCGGCCTCCCCGAGGCGCTCCCCACCGACCCGATCCTGTACATCGGCGGCGCGATCGGCTGCGTCTTCATCGGTGTCTCGGCGTTCCTCGTCGCGCACACGGGGCTGCTCGTCCTCGGTCTCGGGACGGTGGCCGGTCAGCTCGTCGGCGCCGTCGTTCTCGACCTCGTCGTGCCCGGAGCCGGGGGAGTGCACTGGACCACCGTGGCCGGGGCGGCGCTCGCCCTCGTCGCCGTGGCGATCGCGAGCGTCCGTCGGCGCTGATGCGACTCGCGCGTTCGGCGACGAGCGTCAGAGGACGGTGATGAACCGTTCCGGCTCGACCGGACGTCGCGGGCCGGAGCGCTTCCGCTCCGGGACGCCGCCGACGTAGAGCCAGCCGAGCAGTTCCTCGTTCTTCGCGAGGCGGTGCGCCTTCCGCATCGGTTTGCTTCGCGTGTACCACCCGGTGCGCCAGAACACGCCCCAACCGGCGGCGTCGAGCAGCAGACTCAGTGTGTGGGCGACCCCCGACGCCACGGCCTCCTGCTCCCAGCGCGGCACCTTGTGCGACTTCTGCTCCGTCACGACGACAGCGATCAGGAGCGGCGCTCGCAGGGGTTTGTCCGACGGCTTGCGGTCCTTCGACGCCTTGGCGATCGCCTTGGCGAGCCGAAGCCGCGCGTCGCCTCTCATCTCGATGAGGCGCCATGGGCGGAGAGAGCTGTGGTCGGCGACGCGGCCGGCGGCGGCCACCATGCGCGCGAGCTCCTCGTGCGTCGGTGCGTCGTCAGTGACGCTCGACCACGACCGGCGCGACGCGACGGCCTCGAGCACCGTCTCGAACGTCGCGGGCGTGCGGTTCTCGCGGTCGCTTTCCGACGAGCCGCTCACTCGGCGGCGGGCGTGAAGCCGAGCGCGAGCGAGTTCATGCAGTACCGGTCACCCGTCGGGGTGCCGAAGCCGTCGTCGAAGACGTGCCCGAGGTGGGAGTCGCACGCGGCGCACCGGACCTCGGTGCGCACCATCCCGAGGGAGGTGTCCTCGATGAGGGTGACCGCTTCGGGGTCGACGGACTCGTAGAAGCTCGGCCAGCCGCAGCCCGAGTCGAACTTCGTCCCGCTCTTGAACAGCTCCGCTCCGCACGCCGCGCACGTGTAGAGGCCTGCCCTGCTCTCGTCGAGGAGCTCGCCCGTCCATGCGCGTTCCGTCGCCGACTCGCGGAGCACGGCGTACTGCTCGGGCGTCAGCTCGGCACGCCATTCGGCGTCGCTCTTCTTCACTTCGTTGGCCATCGTCGTCCTTCCCTCGTGTCCTCCTCCATTCAACAGCACGACGGCGGCGTTGGTCCCCGTGCGTCATGGAAGGACACGGACTCGGCGACGAGCCGCCGACGGAAACTTCCCGGACATGTCGCGTGGTTAGGATGTGGCCGAGAGGAGGGCGAGATGGCCGCGAGAGAGACGACCGGCGGGCCGGCGGACGAGCGCGGCGCCGACGCCCTCGACGACCGCGAGCGCGCCATCCTCGACTTCGAGCGGCAGTGGTGGAAGCACGCCGGCGCCAAGGAGGACGCGATCCGTTCCGAGTTCGCGCTGTCATCGGCCCGCTACTATCAAGTTCTCGGTGCGCTCATCGACCGTCGCGAGGCCCTCGTCTACGATCCGATGCTCGTGAAGAGGCTGCAACGCCTCCGTGACGCTCGATCCGCCGCCCGAGCAGCACGCTCAACTCCCCGCTCCTCGAGCTGACCGCTCGCGGAGCGACGATCCGGAAGATGTCGCCAACGCAATGAGCCCCACCCACCCCCAGGACCGCTTCGACGTGACGGGTCCATCGGGCTCCGTGCGGATCGGTGCCCACCGTGCACCCGAACCGCGCGGACGCCGCCTGCGGGGCTTCGCCTGGGCGGCCGCGGCGACGGTCGTCCTCGTGGTGATCGGCATCGTCGGCCTGCAGCTCATCACGAACCGCCTCGACCTCGATGCGGTGTTCCCGCAGCAGGAGGAGTCGCAAGCGGCGTCCGAGGCGCCGTCGACCCCTGCTCCGTCCCCGGCGGTCGTGGACCCCGAGGCCATGGTGACGGTGCTCAACGGGACGTCGACGAGCGGGCTCGCCGCCGAGGCAGTCGAGCAGCTCTCCGCGGCGGGCTGGTCGCAGAACATCGCCGTGAGCAATGCGGACGACGACTCGGTCGAGACGACGACGGTGTACTACCAGGACCCGTCGCAGGAGGGCGCGGCCCGCGGTCTCGCCGAAGGACTCGGAGTGGGCCGCATCACGCTCTCCGACGAGTTCGCGATCCCCGTGGAGGATGGTGAGGAACCGATCCTTCAGCTCGTCGTCGTCCTGGGCGGCGACTACACGCCTCCCGCCGCCGGCTGAGCCCTCTGACACGCTTGCATCGGGCTCCGGCATCGCTCTCGCATGGCCCGAGGGGTCGTTGCCCGCGATGTGTGTTTCCCGCACGTTTCCGGGGTGCTGAGGGTCTGTAACCATTTCAGATTTTCCGTGTACGTGGCGGGGCCCCATGGCTACTATCTGGAAGTGGTCGCACATGCTGCACTCTCCGTTCGACGACGGCGCCGCACGCATGATCGTCGCTCGGCGGCAGACCCGGCATAGGCAACAGTCGAGTGCCGTGAGACACAGCAACATGGGAGTAAGGCATGGCGAACGGAACCGTGAAGTGGTTCAACGCTGAGAAGGGCTACGGATTCATCACCGTGGACGGTGGAGGACAGGACGTCTTCGTCCATTACTCCGCGATCGACATGAGCGGCTACAAGGTCCTCGAAGAAGGCCAGCAGGTCGTCTTCGAGGTGGGGACGGGTGCGAAAGGTCCCCAAGCCGAGTCGGTCCGTCTCGCATAGACACCGAAAGGGGTGAGAGCCCTGCGAACGCCGTCGACCTCAGGGTCGGCGGCGTTCGTCGTTTCCGCTCGCGAGTGCCGCCGTGATCGCCCTTCCGCTGGCTTGCACTCGCTGATCGAGAGTGCCAGAATCGTGTTAGCACTCGTGATATCTGAGTGCTAAAACGTTCACAACGTCCGGGAGGGACGAAAAACCGCATGGCAAAGATCATTGCTTTCGACGAAGAGGCCCGACGCGGCCTCGAGCGTGGACTCAACCAGCTCGCTGACGCAGTCAAGGTCACGCTGGGCCCGCGCGGCCGCAACGTGGTACTCGAGAAGAAGTGGGGCGCCCCCACGATCACGAACGACGGCGTGTCCATCGCCAAGGAGATCGAGCTCGACGACCCGTACGAGAAGATCGGCGCCGAGCTGGTCAAGGAGGTCGCAAAGAAGACGGACGACGTCGCCGGAGACGGAACGACCACGTCGGTCGTCCTCGCCCAGGCGCTCGTCCGCGAGGGGCTGCGCAACGTCGCGGCCGGAGCCGACCCGATCAGCCTGAAGAAGGGCATCGAGAAGGCCGTCGCCGCCGTCAGCTCCGAGCTCCTCGCCTCCGCCAAGGAGATCGAGACGCGTGAGGAGATCGCTGCGACCGCCGCCATCTCCGCTGCGGACTCGCAGATCGGCGAGATCATCGCCGACGCGATCGACAAGGTCGGCAAGGAAGGCGTCGTCACGGTCGAGGAGTCGAACACGTTCGGCACCGAGCTCGAGCTCACCGAGGGCATGCGCTTCGACAAGGGCTACCTGTCCGCCTACTTCGTCACGGACACGGACCGCCAGGAGACGGTGTTCGAGGACCCCTACATCCTCATCGCCAACTCCAAGATCTCGAACATCAAGGACATCCAGGCGATCGCCGGGCTCGTCATCGACTCGGGCAAGCCGCTCCTCATCATCGCCGAGGATGTCGACGGCGAGGCTCTCGCGACCCTCGTCCTCAACAAGATCCGAGGCATCTTCAAGTCGGTCGCCGTCAAGGCTCCGGGCTTCGGAGACCGCCGCAAGGCTCAGCTCCAGGACATCGCGATCCTCACGGGCGGTCAGGTCATCTCGGAAGAGGTCGGCCTCAAGCTCGAGAACGTCACGCTCGACCTGCTCGGTCGCGCTCGCAAGGTCGTCATCACCAAGGACGAGACGACCATCGTCGAGGGCTCCGGCACCAAGGAACAGATCGACGGCCGTGTCGCTCAGATCCGCAAGGAGATCGAGAACACGGACAGCGACTACGACCGTGAGAAGCTCCAGGAGCGTCTCGCGAAGCTCGCCGGCGGCGTCGCCGTCATCAAGGCCGGCGCGGCGACCGAGGTCGAGCTCAAGGAGCGCAAGCACCGCATCGAGGACGCCGTCCGCAATGCGAAGGCCGCCGTCGAGGAGGGCATCGTCGCCGGTGGTGGCGTCGCGCTCATCCAGGCCGGCAAGACCGCTTTCGAGAAGCTCGAGCTCACGGGCGACGAGGCGACGGGTGCGAACATCGTCCGCGTCGCCATCGAGGCCCCGCTCAAGCAGATCGCGCTCAACGCCGGTCTCGAGCCGGGCGTCGTCGCCGCCAAGGTGCGCGACCTCCCCGCAGGTCAGGGCCTCAACGCCGCGACCGGTGAGTACGTCGACATGCTCGCCACGGGCATCAACGACCCGGTGAAGGTCACGCGTTCCGCGCTGCTCAACGCCGCGTCGATCGCCGGTCTCTTCCTCACCACGGAGGCCGTCGTCGCCGAGAAGCCGGAGAAGAACGCTCCGGCTCCGGCCGACCCCACGGGCGGCATGGACTTCTAGTCCGTACCGGTCGCTGACACCGTTCAGCACCACACAACGGCGGGGCGTCTCCTTCGGGAGGCGCCCCGCCGTCGTCGTCCGCCCGTCAGCGGAAGAGAGCGGCGTTCTGCTGCTCGACGTCCACGTAGCTCTGCACGGATCGGTCCAACGCAGTGTTGATGCTCGTGAGGGACTCCTCCACGCGCTGCTGGGTGGACCGCCACTCTCCGACGACGCCCTGGAACGCCGCCGACGCCGACCCCGTCCACGAGGACTGCAGCTCGGAGAGTTGAGCGTGGAGAGACGCGCATTCGGACCGGACTCGTTCGATCGTGCCGCGCATGCTCGCGGCGACACCGGCCGCCGCCTCGCTGTCGACCTGGAACCTCGTCATGACACCCCTTTCGATGGCACGCAGACGGTCTGCGCGCACGGACCGACGGTACGGTGACGTGGGCGATCCACGACTCGTGGGGTCTCGAGCGGTGGACAGGGCGGCTGCTCGCGGGCCTGGTGACGGTCAGTCGGTTCCCGAAGCCGTCGAGCAGGCGCCCGTGACGATGAGGACGAACCGGCTGGTCGGCCGGATGTCAGGCCGACGGGTCTCGAGGAGCGGCCGTGCCGGCGGGGCGGTCTGTCGCCGACATGTCTCCTGCGACCGCCGTGCCGGCGGGGCGGTCGTCCGGGAGCGCCGGGGTGGCGAGGGGCAACTCGACGCGGAACGTCGCTCCACCGCCCGGCGTCTCGACGACCGTCACCGTGCCGTGGTGCGCGGCCACGATGGACGCGACGATCGAGAGCCCGAGGCCGCTCCCGCCGGTCTCTCGTGTGCGGGAGGAGTCGGCCCGCCAGAAGCGCTGGAAGATCTTGTCGCGGATCTGAAGCGGGATCCCCTCACCGTGATCGATGACGGCGATCGTGGCACGTCCCGCGATCGGGTCCGCCGAGACTCCCACCTCGAGAGGCGAGTCCGGCGGCGTGAACCGGAGCGCGTTCCCCATGAGGTTCGCGACGACCTGCCGGAGCTTGTTCTCCTCGGCGAAGACCACGGCGGGGACATCCGGCGTCGGACCGGTCATGTGCACGATGGGGTTGAGGGTGAGCTGCTGTTCCTCGTCCTCCTGGCCCTTCCGGGGGCGTCGCGATCGCAGTCGCGCGAGGGTGCCGGCGGCGAGGGCCATCGGTCCCGTCGCGGTCGTCGCTCCGCTGCGGGTCTTGGCGATCGTGGGAAGCGGCGGTGCCTGGACCGGGGTGTCCTCGGCGGAACGAACCGGGAAGATGCGCGGAGGAGGGGAATCGATCACGACGCGGACGTCGCGTCCCGGCGAGGCCGCGCGCGCGTCCATGACGGCGTCGCGAGCGATGGGCGTGAGATCGACGCGCTCGAGGCGCAGCGGCTTGGTCTCGTCGAGCCGGGCGAGCTCGAGCAGGTCCTCGACGAGCCCGCCCATCCGGATCGCCTCCTTTTCGATGCGTTCCATCGCCTGTGCGACGTCGTCGGGCTTTTGGAGCGCACCCATGCGGTAGAGCTCTGCATACCCGCGCACCGTGACGAGCGGAGTCCGGAGTTCATGGCTCGCGTCGCCGACGAAACGGCGCATCTGCTCGTTCGCCCTCGCGCGATCTCGGAAGGCGCGGTCGATTCGCGCGAGCATCGTGTTGAGCGATCGGTTGAGGCGGCCGACCTCGGTGTTCGGTGTCGCCCCGGACAGGCGCTGACTGAAATCGCCGTCGGC
The DNA here is from genome assembly GCF_004078635.1 of Labedella phragmitis. Taxonomy (GTDB): domain Bacteria; phylum Actinomycetota; class Actinomycetes; order Actinomycetales; family Microbacteriaceae; genus Labedella; species Labedella phragmitis. The sequence continues at coordinate 62,436 of NZ_RZNB01000004.1, read as the reverse complement.
GATCCGCGCGGCCGTGTGCTCGACCTCCCGCAAGGGCAGGAACGTGTTGGTCACGAGAACGCGCGTGAGGAGGGCGCCGAGCACGATGACGCCGAGGCCCAGGCCGAAGAAGATCGTGAGGTACGTCGCGACGATCGTGTCCGTGCCCCGCATGGACGCGGCGACGTAGACGAGCGCGCACGAATCGCAGCCGGGCGCGTACACGGAGACGAAACGCCCGCGGAACTCCGTGTTGCCGACGGCGCTCGGAGTCGTCACGATCGTGCCGGCATCGGCGCTCGCGAGGGCCTGATCGAACTTGATCCGCTCCCAGATCCGGGGGGCGAGACGATCGTTGTTCGCCCACGAGGTGTCGACGAGGGTGCCGTCCGACGAGTAGAGGGCCATGTAGAGATCGTTCTGCGCCGCCATCGCGAATGCGCTCTCATCGCCGTCGATGTAGGCGCTGACCTTGCTCTCCGTCATCGTGCTCAATTGCGCCTCGACCTGCGTCACGAGCGCGGGCTTGAGGATCGCCATCGTGCCGATCCCGGCGATGAGCAGACCGAAGGTGAGAACGAGGACCGTGACGCCCGTGATCTTCGTGCGTAGCGAGATCCCGTTCCACCACTCACCGGACTTCTCGACGAGAGCCGTCCAGGAGTCGTGCTTCGTTGTGGGGGCCTCGGTCACGCCCGGGCCGCGATTCAGGGCTTCGCCGCTGCGGTCTTCAGCATGTACCCGAAGCCGCGCTTGGTCTGGATGAGCGGCTCGGCCGAGAACTGGTCGAGCTTGCGACGCAGGTAGGAGATGTAGCTCTCGACGATGCCCGCGTCGCCGTTGAAGTCGTACTCCCAGACGTGATCGAGGATCTGCGCCTTGCTCAGCACGCGGTTCGGGTTGAGCATGAGATAACGCAGGAGTTTGAACTCGGTGGGGCTGAGTTCGACGGGCGTGCTGCCGACGAGGACCTCGTGCGTGTCCTGGTCCATCGTGAGTTCACCCGCACGGATGACCGCGTCCTCGTCCGCCTGCATCGTGCGACGGAGGATCGCCTTGATGCGGGCGACGATCTCGTCGAGGCTGAAGGGCTTCGTGACGTAGTCGTCGCCGCCGACTGTGAGGCCCGTGATCTTGTCCTCGGTGTCGTCTTTGGCGGTAAGGAAGAGGATGGGGGCCGTGTAGCCGGCGGAGCGGAGCCGCTTGGTGACGCCGAAACCGTTCATATCGGGCAGCATGACGTCGAGGATGATGAGGTCCGGCTCCTCTTCGAGGACGGCCGAGATGGTCTGGGCGCCGTTGCCCACGGCACGCACGGCGAACCCGGCGAATCGAAGGCTCGTCGTGAGGAGGTCGCGGATGTTGGGTTCGTCGTCGACGATCAGGATGCGGGGGCCGGTCATGAGGCCATTATCTGCACGTTTCCTGGAACGTTCCTGAACGCCCGTCACCCCTGTGTCGCCGGCGACATCCGCCGGGGCAGAATGGCGTCATGCCCCTCGCAGCCCGCTCCCTCTCCTCGCTCGCGGAGGGTGTCCCACGGCGGCGCCCCGCCCGCCGGATCGGGGCCCGGACATTCGACTTCTCGACGAGTGTCGCCGTCATGGCCGTCGTCAATCGGACACCGGACTCCTTCTACGACCGAGGTCGGACGTTCGAGCTCGAGCGCGCCGTCGCGGCGTGCGAGGCAGCCGTCACGGCAGGGGCCGACTGGGTGGACATCGGCGGTGTCCCGTTCGCTCCGGGACCTGCGCTCTCCGCGGCCGACGAGCTCGACAGGGTCCTGCCGGTCGTCACGGCGGTGCGGGATCGCTCCGACGTCGTGATCTCCGTCGACACGTTCCTCCCCGAGGTCGCGAGAGCATGCATCGCGGCGGGAGCCGACGTGATCAACGACACCACCGGGCTCTTCCATCCGGAGATCGTGGACGTCGTCGCGGACAGCGACGCGACCCTCGTGATCACGCACAGCCTCGCTGCGCCGCGCACCGTCTATCCACGACCCGAGTACGGAGACGTCGTGCACGAGGTGGCCGCGTTCCTGGAGGAGCGTGTGGGACACGCGTTGTCCGGCGGCATCCCCGAGGAGCGACTCGTCATCGATCCGGGGCACGACCTGAACAAGAACACGCTCCACAGCCTCGAGCTCACGCGTCGGCTCGGCGAGATCACCGCGATCGGACTCCCGACGCTCGTGGCGGTGTCGAACAAGGACTTCGTGGGGGAGAGCATCGACGCCCCGAAGAGCGAACGGCTCGAGGGATCGATCGCCGCGATGGTGCTGTGCATCGCGCAAGGAGCGCGGATCGTGCGCATGCACAACGTGCCGGAGGCGGTAGCCGCCGTCCGGATGACCGAGACGATCCTCGGCATGCGGGCACCCGCGCTCCTGCGTCACAACATGGGGGACGTCAATGACTGATGCCGTGCTCGACCGGGTCTGGTCGCTGTCCGGCATCACCGGACGGGACTCCGGCGACCTCGACGTGCTGTCGTGGTACGAGGAGCGCGTGCCCGCAGCGGGGCCCTGGCTCCGCGTCAATTTCGTCGCGAGCGTCGACGGAGCGGTAACGGTGGACGGTCTTTCCGCCGGTCTCGGTTCCGAGGCCGATCGCCGTGTGTTCGATCTCCTCCGCGTCTCGTGCGACGTCGTCGTCGTGGCCGCGGGAACCGTGCGCGCGGAGGGTTACGGGCCCCTCGTCGTCGGCGACCACCATGCCGATCTGCGGTCCCGCCTCGGCTTGGCGCCTCAGCCGCGATTCGGGATCGTGTCGCGGTCGCTCGAGCTCGATCCCGACGATCGCATCTTCCGAGACGCTCCCGTGCGACCCCTCATCCTGACGACCCGTTCCGCCGACCGGTCCCGCCGCGACGCTCTCACGCGGGTCGCCGACGTCGTCGAGTGCGGTGACGAGCACGTCGACGGGCTCGAGCTGCGAACGGAGCTCGACGACCGTGGACTGCGACGCATCCACTCGGAGGGAGGGCCGGCGCTGTTCGGGGCGCTCATCCGCAGCGGCGCCGTCGACGAGGTCTGCCTGACCCTCGCGCCGATGCTCGCGGCCGGATCCTCGGGCCGGATCTCCTCTGGCGATGCTCCGGATGTGCCCGTCGAGCTGGCGCTCGCCCACGTCGTGCACTCCGAGGGGACCCTGCTCTTGCGGTACGGGCGCTTCCTGACCTGAATGTCCCGCCCTGGTCGGACGTCAGGCGGCGATAGCGTCGGCGTCGAGGATCGTGTAGCTGTACCCCTGCTCGGCGAGGAAGCGCTGGCGGTTCTGCGCGAAGTCCTGGTCGACGGTGTCGCGAGCCACGAGGGTGTAGAAGCTCGCCGGGATCCCTGACTCCTTCGGACGGAGGAGCCGACCGAGGCGCTGCGCCTCCTCCTGGCGGGAGCCGAACGAGCCGGACACCTGGATCGCGACGGTCGCCTCGGGCAGGTCGACGGAGAAGTTGGCGACCTTCGAGACCACGAGGATCTTCTCCTCGCCGACGCGGAACGCCTGGTACAGCCGCTCTCGCTCGTCGATGGGGGTCGACCCCGTGATGCTCGGCGCCCCCAGGGTCTCGGCGATCTCGTCGATCTGGTCGAGGTACTGCCCGATGACGAGGATGCGCTCGCCGTCGTGGCGATCGATGAGGCGCTTGACGACGTCGAGCTTCGCGGGAGCCGTCGCGGCGAGGCGGTAGCGCTCGTCGTCGGCGGACGCCGCGTACGTCATCCGCTCCGCGGCGGGGAGATCGACCCTCACCTCGTAGCACGTCGCCGGGGAGATGTATCCCTGCGCCTCGATCTCCTTCCAGGGGGCGTCGAACCGCTTCGGGCCGATGAGGCTGAAGACGTCGCCCTCCCGACCGTCCTCGCGGACGAGCGTCGCTGTGAGGCCGAGACGGCGGCGCGCCTGCAGCTCGGCGGTCAGCTTGAAGACCGGGGCCGGCAGGAGGTGGACCTCGTCATAGATGACGAGACCCCAGTCGAGGGCGTCGAGGAGCGCGAGGTGGGCGTACTCGCCCCTCCGCTTCGCGGTGAGGATCTGGTACGTCGCGATCGTGACCGGACGGACCTCCTTCGTCTCGCCGGAGTACTCGCCGATCTCCTCGGGGGTGAGACTCGTGCGGCGGAGCAGCTCGTCCCGCCACTGCCGGGCCGAGACGGTGTTCGTGACGAGGATGAGGGTCGTCGTGGCCGCGGTCGCCATGGCCCCAGCCCCGACGATCGTCTTCCCGGCGCCGCACGGCAGCACGACGACCCCGGAGCCGCCGTCGAAGAAGCTCGAGACCGCTTGCGACTGGTAGTCGCGCATGGACCAGCCCGTCTCGGCGAGGTCGATGGGGTGAGGCGTGCCGGGCGTGTAGCCCGCGAGGTCCTCCGCCGGCCAGCCGAGCTTCACGAGCTCCTGCTTGAGCTGACCGCGAGCCCACGCATCGACGAGGAAGACGTCCGGAGCCGGGTGCCCGATGAGGAGGGGTGCGATGCGCTTGGCGCGCGAGACCTCGGAGAGCACGGCCTCATCCGTCGAGCGCAGCACGAGGGATCCGTCGTCACCGCGTTCGATGACGAGTCGCCCGTAACGCGACACGGTGTCCTCGATGTCGATCACCACGCTCTGGGGCAGTGGGAACTTCGAGAAGCGTTCGAGCGTCGAGATCATGTCGGCGGCCTCGTGGCCTGCGGCGCGCGCGTTCCAGAGGCCCAACCGCGTGATGCGGTAGGTGTGGACGTGTTCGGGGGCCCGTTCGAGCTCGGCGAAGACTGCGAGTTCGTGACGCACGTCGTCTGCTTGGGGGTGGGCGACCTCGAGCAGTACGGTGCGGTCGCTTTGGACGATGAGCGGGCCGTCGGACATGAGGGTCAAGTCTAGGTGCCGCGGCCGGGGCCGGGTGCAGCGGGGCCGAGCCCCGTGCCGGGACCGCTCACGCGGGGAGGACCGAGACGATGCTCCGAACGGGAACGGTTCGCTCGACATCCGCCTTCGCGTCGCGGCCGCGCAATCGCCCGCCGGAGAGACCTGTCGCCTCGAGCCGGAACTCCCGGTCCGAGCCGTCCGGGAACCGAACCACGATCGCGATCGTGCTGCGGCGCTTCACCGCTTCGTCGAGCTGTCGCGAGAGCCAGGCGGCGTCGGTGGCCTCGCCTTCGTCGCCGACTGACGCGCGGAGCCGTTCGAGAAGTCCGCTCGTCGCCCCGGCATCCGAGGTGCGACCGGTCGCGAGACGGAGCCGACCGAGCAGGACGACGGAACCGTCGCTGCTCTCCGGCGCCACGGGATAGCGCGCGTCCTGGAGCGCCCAGAAGACGACGTCGGGCGGCAGCGAACTCTCGAGTTGATCGGACGAACCGGGCGAATTCGTCCGGAGGGCGAGCGGAGCGAGGGCCTGATCGACGCCGATGGCGGCGAGGTAGTCGCGATCGGTCGACCGGACGTAGGACGACGCCGCCGCATTGGCCCCGTCGGCGGGGGAGAAGGGGCCGACCCGGATGAGCCCGTGCCGGGCCGCAGCCTCGGACACGACGTATTCGACGGGCTGGGGCACCCCCGTGAGGGAGACCGAGCGGAGGAAACCGAGAATCTGAGCGCGCGTCGATCCGCTGGACAATGCCCGGCCGACACTCTGGGGCGACAGCCGGTACGTGGACGCGTGCGACCGCGACTCGAGGTCCGTCATCGTGCGGAGGGTGCGGTCGATCTCGGCGCGCAGCGGACCGGGAGCGATGATCGTGAGGTCGTTCTGCACGTAGACCTGGTCGACCTCGCTGGGGAGGTCCGGCGACAGGACGGCGGTCGCCGCGTCGACCCCCTCGGTGAGGAGGGCCATCGCTGCAGGGCTCCAGAGGCCGCGCACGGTGAGACCCAGGATGTCGGAGCGCGCGGCGAGCCGGTCGACGCGTGTGGTGAGCCAGTCGCCGCCGGCGGGGAACCACCAATGAGCGAAGGCTTCGAGCCTCTCGCCGAGCTGGCCGTGCCGCGTCGAGGTCATGACCGCGAGGATCTCGGGAGAGAGGCTCGAGACCCAGGACTCGGCGAGGGTCCGCCACCTGTCGGCGATGCCGAGCCCCAACCACTCGAGGCCCGCGTGGGTGACGAGCCACGAGCGGTCCTCGAGCGCCACGAGTCCGGCGGTCGAGGCGAGTTCGATGAGGGGGCCGACAGCGGCCACGTCGGTCCCGATCACGGTCGCGAGGTGGCGCGCATCGGGGAGCGAGAGCCCACCCCGGCCCAGTTCCCGCGCGGGATGGCGGAGCAGAGCATCGAGCAGGTCACCCGTCCGCGCCGACGCGAGGAAGGCGCGTTCGACGGCCGAGGCGGAGACCGCAGCGGCGTCGGCCGCCGGGGAGATGCTGCTCGGGCGCGGTGCCGCGAGGAGCGCGTCGAGAGCGAGCGAACCGTCGTCGAGGGAGTGCAAGGCGGAGCCGACGGCGTCGATCGGCACGTCGAGGTCCTCGGCGAGGAGCAGGCCCGCGACGACGGCGTGCGAACGGGCCGCGGCGAGATCGTCGGCATCCCAGCCGTCGGAGCCTCCCCGTCGACCGACGAGCGCCAGGAGCTCCTCGAAGGCGAAGGGACGAGCGAGTTCTGCAGCGGCCGCGAGGACCACGAGCGTGGGGCGGTCGAGCCGACGCACCGTCGCTTCGAGGCGGGAGCGGTCGAGGAGGTACTCGGCGAGATCGAAGAGGTCCGCGATGTGGGCGTCGTCGGGGACGTCGCGAGCGACGAGCAGAGCGCGGAGCCTGTCTTCGTCCCAGCGGCGGAGTGCGCTCGCGAGCGCGAGAGTGTCGGTCACTCCGGCCTGCTCGCTGGCGCCGTCATGGTCAGCTCCGCTCGCTGGCGGCGGTGGTCGCCGCGCGGGCTCGTCGCACCGTCGCGACGATGAGCAGGGTCAACAGGAGCAGGAACGCGAGGGGGAGGCCGAAGTACGGCGTCATCGCGACGACGGGCCACACGCTGCCGCGGAAGTCCGTCGCCCCGGCCCACGTGGCGACGAGCACGACGACGAGGCAGACGATCGACATGATCGAGACGCCGACGAGCATGAACATCAGGATGCGTTCGAACCGCGTCGGTCTGAGCGTCGTCGGAGTGGTCACGTTGTCAGGATATGCCCAACGGCTCGAGCGCGGGGTCCGACGTCCTCGCGCAGTGGCGAGCGACAGCGGGACTTCGCGACGCCGCCCGACTAAACTGGAGAGGCGGCGTGAGCGTCGTCCGCTCCTGGGTCGTCCAGGGGCGACCACCCCCGACGCCGACACGATCGGCGTTTCGATCCACAGCGAGGTTCCCCCATGCCCACCGGCAAGGTCAAGTTCTATGACGAGGACAAAGGCTTCGGCTTCATCGCCGGAGACGACGGCCAGGAGGTCTTCCTCCACGCGTCGGCTCTGCCCGCCGACGTCACGAGCGTCAAGGCGGGGACGCGGCTCGAGTACGGCATCGCCGACGGCAAGCGAGGCGCGCAAGCGCTCTCGGTCCGCCTCCTCGAAGCACCGCCGAGCCTCGCGAAGATGAAGCGCAAGTCGGCCGACGACATGGCGATCATCGTCGAAGACCTCGTGAAGCTCCTCGATGGCCTGGGTGCGGGCCTCCGCAAGGGCCGCTACCCGGACGGCGCCCACGGGCGCAAGGTCGCGGCGGTCCTCCGCCGCGTCGCCGACGAGCTCGATGTCTGACGCCGAGGCGGCGTCGGCCGTCGAAGCTACGGAGACCGTCGAGGGCGCCTCGTCCCACGAGGCCGATGCGGATCCGGCGAGCGTCGAGGGCACCGCGGACGAGACGGTCGGGCTCGAGGCCGATCCCGTCCTGCTCGCGTCCCGCGAGCTCGCGCGTGCCGCGCTCATCGAGACGACGCCGGAGCGCACGGTCGGGGAGGACGCCGGTCACATCGTCGAGGCCGATCACGTGCTGTCCCTGCGTTTCGCGAGCCGGCTCGAGGGCTACATCGGATGGTTCTGGACCGTCACGGTCGCTCGCGTCGATGATGCGGAACCGACCGTCCTCGAGGTGTCGTTGCTTCCCGGTGACGGCGCTCTCGTGGCTCCCGACTGGGTGCCGTGGTCCGATCGGCTCGCGGACTACCGCGCGTCGCAGGAGGCGGCCGCCGCTCTCGGCGGATCGCCGGACGACGACGGTGAGGACGACTCCGACGAACTCGACGAGTCGGATCTCGCGGAGGACGACGAGCTCGACATCGACGACCCGGAGGACGCGTCCGACGATGACGACGATGACGACGATGACGACGATGACGACGAGTCCGACGATGATGACGACGAGTCGGACGACGACGAGTCCGATGAGGACGACGACTCGGATGAGGACGACGACTCCGACGAGGAGTACGACGAACGTCGACGGTGAGAGACGCTGAACCAACGAGGAGGGGCCGGTCGCGATCGCGACCGGCCCCTCCTCGTTCACCTGATCAGAGGGAGTCGACGACGAACTCGATCGAGCGCACGAGCTGTTCGACGTCCGACGGATCGATCGCGACGAACGTCGCGACGCGCAGCTGGTTGCGCCCGAGCTTGCGGTAGGGCTCGGTGTCGACGACACCGTTGGCCCGGAGCGCCTTCGCGACGGCCGAAGCGTCGACCGAGTCGTCGAAGTCGATCGTGACGACGACGTTCGACCGTGCCTCGACGTCCTTCACGAAGGGCGTCGTGTAGCTCGTGCGCTCGGCCCAGTCGTAGAGGGTCGCCGCCGATGTCGCGGTGCGCTCGCTCGCCCAGTCGAGCCCTCCGTTGCCGTTGATCCACTCGAGCTGCGCACGCAGCATGACGAGCGTCGCGATGGCGGGGGTGTTGAGCGTCTGCTCGAGCCGGGAGTTCGAGACGGCGTTGGCGAGCGAGAGCGACTCGGGGATGTACCGTCCGCTCGTGGCGATCCGTTCGATGCGCTCGATCGCGGCGGGGGAGACCGCGGCGAACCACAAGCCGCCGTCCGACGCGAAGTTCTTCTGGGGTGCGAAGTAGTAGACGTCGGTCTCCGCGATGTCGACGGGCAGGCCGCCCGCGGCGCTCGTCGCGTCGATCACGGTGAGCGCGCCAGCGTCGCCGTGCACGCGCCGGACCGGCGCCATGACACCCGTGGAGGTCTCGTTGTGCGGCCACGCGTAGACGTCGACACCCTCGACGGGCTCGGCCGCGACGATGCCGCCACCGGGGGCCTTCCGGACGTCGGGCGCCCCGAGCCACGGGGCTCCGGCGGCCGTAGCGAACTTCTGGCCGAACTCGCCGAAGGCGAGGTTCTGGCTGCGTCGTTCGATGAGCGAGAAGGCTGCGGCGTCCCAGAAGGAGGTCGATCCGCCGTTGGCGAGAAGGATCTCGTAGCCGTCTGGCAGCGAGAACAGGTCGGCGAGACCACGGCGGACGTCGCCGACGAGCGACTTCACGGGCGCTTGCCGGTGGGACGTCCCGAGCAGGGAGGTGCCCGCCTGCTCGAGCGCGGCGATCTGTTCGGGGCGGACCTTCGACGGGCCGCAGCCGAATCGTCCGTCGGCGGGCAGGAGGTCACGAGGGATGACGAGCTCAGGCATGGCTCGATTCTAGGGCCGCGGCGCCGCACCGCCCGATCGTGACGTGCGCGGGAGGGGCCCTGCGAAACAGTAGGCTGGGGGCGCATGCGTGAATTCGAAGGGGATGTCGATGACCGACCTTATTGACACAACGGAGATGTATCTCCGCACGATCCTCGATCTCGAGGAGGAGAACATCGTTCCCCTGCGCGCGCGCATCTCGGAGAGGCTCGGCCACTCCGGCCCCACCGTCTCGCAGACCGTCGGCCGGATGGAGCGCGATGGACTCGTCGTCGTCTCCGGAGACCGCCACCTCGAACTGACCGAGCAGGGCCGCCGCCGTGCCGTGCACGTGATGCGCAAGCACCGGCTCGCCGAGAGGCTTCTGAGCGACGTCATCGGACTCGAATGGGAGTTCGTGCACGAAGAGGCCTGCCGCTGGGAGCACGTCATGAGCGAGCAGGTGGAGCGCAAGCTCCTCGAGGTGCTCGACCACCCGACGGAGTCGCCGTACGGCAACCCGATCCCCGGGCTCGAGGAGCTCGGCGGGCCGCAAGCCGCGGTCTTCACCGAGGGGCTCTCGAATGTCGTCGACGTCGTGCGTTCCTCGACCGAGCCCGTCCTCGCGACCGTCCGCCGGCTCGCCGAGCCCGTGCAGTTCGAGCCGGAACTCCTCCTGCAACTGAAGCAGGCCGGTGTCACGCCGGGTGCGACCGCGACGTTCTCGCCCTCCGGTTCCTACGTGCTCGTCCGCGTCGAGGGCCACGGGGACGGTCTCGAACTGCCGACCGAGGTCGCCGGGCACATCTACGTCGCGGTTCTTTAACCCCTGGTCACGCGCGGATTCGCTGTTATCATTCCGTTACTTTCCCGTTAATGCTCCTCGGGAAGACGTGCGTTTCGGCTGATCGTCGCGTATTCTCGGTGAAGTCCAAAGGTCAGAAGCCGACCGACGGACCCCCTGCGAGTCGTCCCGAGACTCGTCACCTCGCGGGGAGAAGCCAAGACATTGGTCGTGACGAGAGCTGCCCTTCGTGGGTTCGGGACGCCGGAGGTCACCCTATTGGTCCTGTCAGCTCCCTCGACGCCAGGCAACCCGGACGACTCGACTCGCGGCGACGCCGCTGCTCCGGAACTGCCCTCGCGTCGGTCCCTGCGTCGTGATGCGCCGGCGACGGCCTCGACCCGTCAGCAGCGTTCGGCCCCGTCCGTCCCGTCGGTGAACGCGCGGTCGACGACTGCCGGCGCCCCGTCATCCCCGCGGGTTCCCGCTCGCACCGCTCCCGCTGCGGCGAAGCAGGGTCCCGCCCGCAAGTCGTTCCGTTCGACCGCGATCGTCGCTCTCGTCGTCCCCGGTCTCTTCGCGACCGTCGCGCTTCCGGCCTACGCCGTCGCTCCGGACGCCACGACGACGGAGGCGACGCACTCCTATGCCGAGCAGTCGGCCCAGACGCTCGTCGTCTCGTCGGCCGCTCAGACCCTGACCGTGAGTCGTGACGCTTACGGCGCCACGACGCCCGAGGAGATCGCCGCCAAGAAGGCCGCGGAAGAGGCCAAGAAGGCTGCAGAGGCGGCTGCCAAAGCCGCCAAGAAAGCCGGACTGTCCGGCGGCGGATCCAGCGGCTCGGGTGGCGGCTCCGCCATCTTCGGTGCGATCGCCGGTTCCGGCGAGGTCCGTTACCCGCTCGCCGTCACCGCGACGATCGGTGACGGATTCGGCTCACGTGGCGGTGCCCACAACGGCGTCGACATGCTGTGCCCGGGCGGCACGGCCATCGGCGCGATCGCCGACGGCACCGTCCGCATCTCGACGGAGAGCTACTTCGGGTACGGCGTCGCGGTGGTCATCGACCACGTCATCAACGGCAAGACCGTCAGCACGCTCTACGGCCACATGACGTACGGCACCCGATCGGTGCAGGTGGGCCAGAAGGTCACCGCCGGCCAGATCATCGGACAGGTTGGAAGCACCGGTCGCTCGACGGCGAACCACCTCCACCTCGAGGTCAAGATCAACGGTTCGCTCGTCGACCCGATGGCCTGGTTGCGCGCGAACGGCGCCGCGTAAGCGATACCCCGCGCGGAGGAACCTCTGCCAACCGTTATGCTTTCGTGATCTTTTTCTCTCGACAACTCGACAATCATGTGATCCGCGCCTAGGGTAGTGCGAGTTCGTCTTCCCAACCGGGACACGGACTGCGACACCGGGTGCCCGTTCCTCGTCCCGGTGATCGACCCGAGAACCACTCAACGAGGCGGGCGCGGCACGAGCCGTCCCGGCGGGCGCTGGAGAATTCTTCGTGAGCCTTCCCGACTCCCACCGTTCACCCCGTTCCGTCTCGCAGCCCCTGGACTCGCGCGCCGCCCGTCGTGAGGCCGAGCGCCGGTTCCGCGCCGCCTCCCGTGCGAAGAAGCTGCGCGCGCGTGCGATCGGCACGGTCATCGTGGCCGGACTCTTCAGCACGACGGCGCTGCCGGCGTTCGCGACCGGGCCCGGCCAGGAGGCGGCGCCCACGACGTTCGAGACCGCCCGCCTCGAGACCCAGTCGCTGACGCTCGACGGGGGAGCGGCGCTCACCGGCGCGGCGGCCGGTGGTTACCGCGCGACGACGACCGAGGAGCTCGCCGCGGCGCGCGCTGCCGCGGAAGCCGAAGCGGCGGCCGAGGCCGCGGCAGCGCGCGCTGCAGCGGCGGCCTCGGCCTCCGCGTCGAGTTCGGTGCCTGGAGGCGGCTCCAGCGTCTCGGGCGACGCTCCGACGCCGTCGTTCAGTCTCGACGCCGTCTTCCAGACCGCGCTGCAGTACCGGGGCACGCCCTACGTCTTCGGCGGTTCGACGCCGTCGGGCTTCGACTGCTCGGGCTTCGTCATGTACGTCTACGCGAAGTTCGGAATCAGCCTCCCTCACTCGGTGAGCGGCCAGGCCGCCGCCGGGACGCGCATCCCGCTCTCGGAGGCCCGCCCCGGCGACCTCGTCATCATGTCGGGTCACGACGGGTTCTACGCGGGCAACGGGATGATCCTCGACGCGCCCCGTCCCGGCAAGGTCGTTCAGATGCGGTCCATCTGGACGAGCGATTACTCGATCGTGCGCATCTCCGGCTGACGCCTCGCGCCGCAGTCGACCGCGGCGACGTGAACTCTGTGTGACGACACGTCGACGATCGACCGGCTCCGTTCGGTTTCCGTTCCCCTCGGGGGTACTCTGATGCTCTGACACTTCTCGAGGAGAAGGGGAGCCGAATGGACAGGGTCTCGGGTATCCACCCCATGGATGCGCGCGGTCTGTACGTCTTGAAGCATTTCAGCCAACTGTGCCTCGGTATCGAGCCGAGCGAAGCAAGGGCGCCGTCTGCGTGACGGTGCCCTTTTTTGTTGCCTGAAACCCCTCGATCGTCGTCTCGTGTCGGTGCAGTTCGAATTACCGGAAACCCAAGCGGCCGTTCGAGAGGAACAACCGATGCGCACACTCGTGCTGAACGCAGGATACGAGCCACTCGCCGTGGTCTCGTTCAAGCGGGCCCTCATGCTCGTGATGAACGACAAGGCGACCGTCGTGGAGGTCGACACCGGTCACCCGGTGTGGGCGACATCCGGGTCGTGGGATCGGCCGAGCGTGATCGTCCTGACGCGCTACGTGCGCATCCCGCACGCCCGACGCGTACCCGTCACCCGGAGGGGAGTGCTCCGTCGCGACGGGAACCACTGCGGGTACTGCGGGAAGGCCGCCACGACGATCGACCACATCCTGCCGCGATCGCGCGGCGGTGAGGACTCCTGGGAGAACCTCGTGGCGTGCTGCCTCAAGTGCAACAACCTGAAGAGCGACCGCACACCGGCGGAGATGGGGTGGAAGCTGCGACTGACCCCGAAGACGCCGCACGGGCCGACGTGGGCCGTGCGCGGCGTCGAGCGGACGACACCCGTCTGGGACCGCTACCTCGACGTCGGCTTCGCCGCCTGACGGAACACGCTCTGCAGCTTCGCAGCTCTGCACACTCTGCGCGTCCACCCGATCCCTCCTGGGTTGACGCATATCGGCGGTCGATCACCGTTTCGATAGCCGATATGTGACAACCGAGCGAAGCTCGGGGTGCACGAAGGCCCCGCCCGGACGTCCGGGCGGGGCCTTCGTGCGTGCAGGAGGCTACTCCGTCGCGCGACGGTGACGTGCGCGGGCGATCACGATGACCGCTCCTCCGAGGAGGAGCGCGATCGCCGCGCCGACGAGCCACGGGGCCACGGTCGCACCGGTGACGGCGAGGTCGTCGCCGGCCTCGTCACCCGACTGGCCGCCGTCGTCGGACGGGGAGTCGTCGGGGTCGCCCGGGAGGGCGGGGTCGTCCGGGTCGGTTCCGGGCTGCGAGGGTCCGGGCGTCGGCTCGGCGGGAGCGGCGGCGATCGCGAAGTCGAGCGCGATGGCGTTCGACGCGCGGGCGCCGAGCGCCTGCACGACGGAGCCGTCGTACTCACCGGACGCGAGGGCGCCGTCGAACGTCACGGTCCACGTGCCGTCCTCGCCGACCGTCGTCGTCCCCGCGAGTTCGCCGACCGCGCGGGCCGTCGTCTCGACGGGTGCGTCGCCGATGGTGACCTCGGCGCCCGGGAAGCCGGTGCCGGAGAGCTCGGTGAGCTCCGTGTCCCACGGCAGCGTGCCGGTCGGGGCGTCGACGGTGAGGGTGCCGAGGTCGGCGCGCTGCGTGAGCCACTCGGCCGGTCCGGTCGCGTGGTCGATGACGCGCGTCTCGCCGATGCAGCCGTTCCAGCCGTTGCGGGCTGCGGCGTCCACGAAGTCGGCGCCGAAGAGCCACGTCGTGTTCTCGTTGATCGACTGACCGCGTGTGTCGGTCGCGTTGCGGAGGACGGGTGCGCCGTCGACGTACATCGTCGTGGTGCTCGACTCCGCGTCGTTGACGATCGCGACGTGGGCCCAGCTCTCCGTCATGATCTCGCCGGACCACGCGGTGCGGTCACCCTTCGTGGTCTGGAGCGGGACCTCCGTGTACTGGAACTCGCGGAGGTTCGAGATGCCGAGCGCGGCGGGTGATGCGGTGTAGTCCCACTGCGACCACGGCATGCCGGGGAGCTCGGAGCGGTTGCCCGAGCGGACGATCGCCTTCGACCAGCCGTTCTTGTCGGCGGTCCAGCTCTCGTCGAGCTTGATGAACGTCTCGAGCGTGTAGCCGTCCTCGAAGGTCTCGTCGTTGGCGGGCGCGTCCGAGGCCGTCTCGAGGTAGCTGAAGCGGTCGGCCGCCTGGTCGGCGTTCGAGAAGCACATCGCCGCGCCGTCGGAGGAGAAGCCGTGGACGTCGTCCTTCACGATCGTGACGTCGCCGACCTCGGCGGTCGAGGAGCCGGAGTCGGCGATCGACACGCGCGTGAGGTCGTTGCCGTTCGCGACGTCGGGAACGACGCCGCCCTCGGGCAGGACGCCCTCGTCAAGAGAGCCCATGCGCCAGTGCGCGACGGTGCCGTCGGCCTCGAGGTAGTCGAGCTCATTGCCCGGCAGTTCCGTGGAGATCGGGTCGGGGCCCTCGAAGCCATCGAGGAGGATGTCGCGAGCGACCTGCGTGAGCTTCGGCTGCGTGGGCTCGCCGGCGGTGAAGCCGGGGTCGAAGGCGGCGAAACGCTCGGCGAAGTCGATGTCGATCGTGAACTGCTGGCCGGGCGCCTCGAGGAACGGCTGGTCGTAGCTCGTCAGGGTCTCCTGCGGCTTCGACACGACCCACGGGGACGCCGTCTGCACGTTGATCGCGTTGTTCGTGAGGTCGAACTCCATGAGCCCGAGGTAACCGTTCCCGCCCTCGTACGCCATCTGGTAGTCCATGAGGACCTGCGTGACGGCGTGGCCGGCGTTGTTGATCTTCGTCTGCTTCGTCGCGCCGTGGAAGTGGCCGTTGAGCGTGAGGAAGATCTGGTCGCTCGGGGCGATGAGGTCGTTCCAGAGCTTGTCGCCGTACTCGGTGTCGCGCGGCGTCTCCTGGTCGGCGTCGATGTTGAGGAGCGAGTGCGTCGTGAGGATCACGGGCACATCGGGGTGTGCCGCCATCGCGTCGCGTGCCCACTGGAACGTCTGCTCCGACGCGCGCCACGTCATGGCGAGCACCATGAACTCCTGGCCCTCGGCTTCGAACACGTGGTACTGGCTGAGCCCTGTGGGGTCGCTGCCCTCGAACGTGGAGACGCCCGCGGCGCGGTCCGGTCCGAACCAGTCGAGGAACGGCTCGTTCGCGAGGTCGTAGTCGACGTCGCTCAGCTGGTCGTTCGAGTTCCGGACGTCGTGGTTGCCCGGAAGGATCGAGTAGGGGAGGGGCGCGTCGTCGAGGGTGCGCACCGCGACGTCGGCGGCCTCCCACTCGCGCGCCGTGCCGACGCGGTCGACGACGTCGCCGAGGTGGGCGACGAACGGGATGTTGAGCGCC
This sequence comes from Labedella phragmitis, assembly GCF_004078635.1. Lineage (GTDB taxonomy): Bacteria > Actinomycetota > Actinomycetes > Actinomycetales > Microbacteriaceae > Labedella > Labedella phragmitis. The sequence goes on along the minus strand of NZ_RZNB01000004.1, from coordinate 46,527 downwards.
TCGGCGTTGTCCGCGAGGAACTCCGTCTGCGCGCGGAACGGGTCACTGCCGTAGCGCGGGAGGAACTGGTCGGACGAGTAGCGCGAGTAGAACTGCGTGTCGGGCAGCACGGCGAACGTGAAGCGCGACGCGAGGTCGTCCGGGGCGGCGACGGCGGGAGCGCCGGGAGCCGCGGCCAACAGGCTCAACGCGACCGCGCCGGCGACTGCGGCCGCCGTGCCGCGCGCCGCGAGGCGCCGACCGGATCCGCCCACGGGGGCGGAGGGGGAGGAATGCACAGGGGTGTCCTTCGAAGTGTGTCGAGTGGGGTGAGCGCTCCCGATGGGAGCGTCCCTACGCTTCCGGCACCCCGTGAACCGTGTATGACCCCGTGCGCGCGCCCTGCTGTCCGCGCGATGAACGGACGGTACGTGGAGGGGATCGTCCGTCGACGCGAGCTTCTCGACGGCTCCGAGGCGTCGGCTAGACTCGATGTCGCCTGCCTCTGTAGCTCAATGGAAGAGCACCTCCGTCCTAAGGAGTTGGTTGGGGGTTCGAGTCCCTCCAGGGGCACCATCTCGTGGGCAGTCGACACGGCTCGCCGCCAGCGACCTCGATTGTGAGTCGGGCAATCCGGAGTCCGCCGACTCGGGACCGGCGTCGACGGCTACCGACCGACATCGGCAGGGCGGGGCGTGTCCGGGCTTCCTCACCCACCGAGCGGGAGCGTTCGTGCGCCTACTTTGCGGCCGTGCTTACGGCCGAGCGTCGAGGTGCGTGATCGCACGGGCTCGGTCGCGTCAGGAACTCGCGCGTCGACGTTTGAGCACGCCGCGGCGACAGGGATGGCCCGATCGTCGTAGCGGAACTACAGATATTCGGACACAATCCGCATCTGGTGCGCCCGTTTGCTCGCGTTCTGCTACATTGCCGTAGTACTACTACAACGCGAAGGAGCGACGGTGTCCTCTCATGACGACAAGCGGTCGCCCGTGCCGGCTTTCCATCTCGATGGGGTCAGCAAGAGCTACCCGGGCGTCCACGCGCTGCGCGACGTCACGCTCGAGGGCTATCCCGGCGAGGTGCTCGCCATCTGCGGCGCGAACGGTGCCGGCAAGTCCACGATGGCGCGTCTGCTCGCCGGTCAGGAGACGCCGACGAGCGGATCGGTGCGGATCGGGTCGCACGGCCAGATCCGGAAGCCAGCCGACGCGGAGGCCGCCGGCGTGCTCCTCATGCACCAGGAGCCCCTCGTGATCGAGGACTTCACCGTCGAGGAGAACGTGTGGCTCACGTCGCTGAGCAGTGCCGACGGCGTGAAGGCGTGGGGCACGGTCCGGCGCGACCGCGGGGCTCGAACCCGCGAGGCCCTCGACGCGGTGGGACTGAGCGATCTGGACCCGCGAACGCCGGTGCGGAGCCTCGGCCCCGGACCCCGGCAGATGCTCGCTTTGAGCCGGACGAGCGTCAACCACCACAAAGTGCTGCTCCTCGACGAGACCACGGCGTCGACGACCGAGGAGCACTTCCGCGACGTCCTCGAACTCGTCGACCGCGAGCGCGCCGCCGGAGTGTGCGTGGTGTTCGTCTCCCACCGGATGCCGGAGGTGTTCGCCATGGCCGACCGGATCGCCGTGCTGCGCAACGGGCAACTCGTGGACGTCGTCCGCACGGCCGACACCGATCCGGACGAGATCCTCACGATGATGATCGGCGAGGCCGTCAGTGCCCTCGAGCCGTTCGACATGAAGCCCGACCCGGCCGCTGACCCGATCCTCGAGGTGCGCGGGCTGAGCTCCGGATCGGCGCACGACATCGACCTCGACGTGCGACCCGGTGAGATCGTCGGGATCTACGGTCTCGTCGGCAGCGGCCGCAGTTCGATCGCCCGTTCCATCTCCGGGCATCAGGACCGGCGGACGGGGACGGTCCGCGTGCGCGGCCGACCCATACCGTCCGGCTCGCCGCGACGGGCGTTGGAGAAGGGGATCGCCTACCTCAGCGAGGATCGCCGCCGCGAGGGATTCGTCCCCGCCTTCACGAACGCGCTCAACCTGACCCTCGCCACCCCCGGACAGGACTCGCGCTGGGGGGTCATCAACCGACGCGCGGAGAAGGCCCGTGTCGCCACGCTGCTGAAGCGATATCAGGTGAAGGGCGGGGCGGAGACCATGACCCGGAGCCTCTCCGGGGGCAACCAGCAGAAGGTGTGCATCGCGAAGTGGCTCGAGGCCACTCCCGAGGTCATGGTGCTCGACGAGCCGACGAAGGGCATCGACGTCCGCGCCCGCCTCAACATCTACGAGATCGTCCGCGATCTCGCCACGGGCGGGAAGGGGGTCGTGGTCGTCACGAGCGAGGCCGAAGAGGCGTTGAAGCTGTGCAGCCGCATCCTCGTCCTCCGCGACGGGGCGGTCGTCGGAACCTACGACCCCCTCACCAGCACCACCGACGACCTGATTCGAGCTTCGCTCGGAGGAGACATCTCATGACCGACACCGTCACCATCCCGACCCCGGACGTCCGGGCAGACCGCTGGGCCGCGATCGGTCGCTGGGCGAAGGAGCAGTACCCGCTCTACATCCTCATCGTCCTGTTGATCGTCGCCGGCCTCACGTCCGACGCGTTCTTCACCCCGAGGAACCTGGCGAACCTGATCCTGCAGACCTCGGTCATCGGGATCGTCACCCTCGCCCAGTTCCTGATCGTGCTCACGGGCGGGATCGACATCAGCGTCGGCTCCGTCCTGGGGCTGTCGGGGGTCCTCGCCGCTGGGCTGCTCAGCGGTTCGAACGTCATCATGGCGATCGCGATCGCCGTCGCGGTCGGCGCCGCCATCGGTGCGATCAACGGCTACCTGGTCGCGTTCCGTGGCCTCGAACCCTTCATCGTGACCCTCGGAATGCTGGCCCTCGCCCGCGGTCTCGTGTACGCCTACACCGAGGGCTCCCCGGTACGTCCCGAGGCGGCCGACTTCCGGGGCATCGCGACCGCGACGGTCGCCGGCATCCCCGTCATCGGCATCCTCTGGCTCGCGCTCGCGCTCGTCGTCGGCTTCATCACACGGCGCACCGTGCTGGGTCGCCGCATCTACGCGGTCGGCAGCAGCAAGGAGGCCGCGCACGCCTCCGGAATCCCGGTGCGCAGCACCCTGCTCGTCACGTACATCATGGCGGGCGTGCTCATCGGCTTCGCCGGTTTCCTGCTCGCCTCCCGCGTGGGCGCCGGCACCCCCACGGCCGGCACGCTCTACGAACTCGACGCGATCGCGGCCGTCGTCATCGGCGGCACGGCTCTGTCGGGCGGACGCGGACGGGTGTTCGGCGCGGTCGTCGGAACGCTGATCTTCGGCGTCATCACGAACCTCCTCGTCCTGCTCAACGTCTCCACGTTCCTGCAGGACGCGTTCCGCGGTGCGCTCATCCTCATCGCGATCCTGCTCACGACCTTCCAGTTCTCCCGCCGCCGCGCGCGGCCGACGATCTCCTGATCCGGACCACTCCCACCCAAACACCCACAGAAAGGTCAGCGATGACATTCAAGAAAGCGACAGGCATCGGCGCCGTCGTCACCGTCGGGGCGCTCGCCCTGTCCGGCTGCGGCACGGTCGGCGACAACGGCGGTTCGGCGGGCGGCACCGCCGAGAACGCCTCGGATGTGACGATCGGATTCCTGCAGCGACAGGTGGACGCACCGTACTACGCCGCGATGCAGGCGGAGGCGGAGGCGCTCGCCGAAGAGGACGGGTTCACCCTCCTCTTCCAGAACGCCGGCGGAGACCCCGTCACCCAGCTCGACCAGGCGCAGACCCTCCTGAGCCAGGGCGTCGACGTCTTGATCGTCAACGCCATCAGCCCCGACACGCAGCGCGACCAGCTCGAGCAGATCGCCGGGGAGGTGCCCCTGCTCTTCATCGACACGAGCATCCCGGAGGTCGGCTTCACCGCCGTCGGCTCCAACAACGAGCAGATCGGCCAGGACTCGGGCGAGCTCGCGGCGAAGCGGTTCGACGAGGGCTCGACCGTGGACATCGCCGTCATCAACGGCGGACCGAACGACGAGATCGTCGGACCCGATCGGCAGAAGGGCTTCCTCGCGGGGCTCGAGGCCGCCGGTGTCACCTACAACATCGTCGCCGAGGCGACCGGGAACTACTCGCAGGACGAGGCGGTTCCCGCGACCGAGAGCGTGCTCGCTGCCCACCCGGACGTCGACCTCATCCTCGGCCTCAACGATGCGATGGCGCTCGGCGCGCTGACGGTCCTCCGAGACCAGAACAACACCACGACCGTGGTGTCGGGCGTAGATGGGCAGAAGGAGGCCTTCGCGGAGATCTCCGACGGCGGGTGCGAGGGGCAGTACGCCTCGACGGCTCTGAACTCCCCGTCGGCGGCGACCGATCGGGCCTTCGAGATCGCGCTCCAGGTCGCCACGGGCGAGGCAGAGCCGGACGACTTCGACGCCATCGAGTACATCGAGGGCGCCGGTGTCGATTGCGACAACGTCGACGAGTACTACGACGAGGACAGCGTGTTCTGATCCGACGAAGAACGAGCAGAGGGTCCGGAAGCGCGAGCTTCCGGACCCTCTGCTCGTTCTCCGGATCACTCGGCGGAGCGGCGCCGGAACGTCACGAGCTGCTCCTTCATGGACGAGAGCCGCTCGGCGTGCCGTTCCCCGCGCCGGAGCGCGACGGCGGTCCCGAGCACGTCGACGATCACGAGTGCCGCGATCCTGCTCACCGTGGGCGTATACATATCGGTGTCTTCGAAGGTGCGCGCGACGAGCGCGATGTCGACCCGCTGAGCGAGGGGACTGTCGTCCGCTCCGGTCAGTCCGATGACCGTCGCGCCGGCCGCCTGGGCGGCATCGACGATCTCGATCACTGATGAGGTGGTTCCGGTGTTGGAGATCGCGAGGAGCACGTCGTCCGGATCGGCGACCGCGACGGTCATGAGCGCCTGATGAGGATCGGTCGGCACGACGCAGGGCACTCCGAAGAGCGGCGCCTTCTGCGCCGCGTCCTGGGCGATGATCCCGGAGGCGCCGAGTCCGGTGAGGATGAGCGAGCGGGCGCCGAGGATCGCGTCCACCGCTCGTTCGATCTGCGCGGCGTCCAGGTAGCGTCGGGCGCGGTCGAGGCTGCTGATGGAGTGGTCGAACACCTTCGACGCCATGACGGCGATGCTGTCGTTGGCCGAGACGGTCGACAGGGTGGCGGGCAGGCCGAGGGCGACGGACTGGGCGAGTGCGAGACGGAACTGGTTGAAGCCGTCGTAGCCGAGTGCCGTGCAGAACCTCATGACGGTGGGCTCGCTGACCCCGGCCGCCTCGGCGACGGAGGCCATGGTTCCCTGCACGATGAAACCGGGATCGCTCGCGACGAGTTCGGCGACCTTCTTCTCCGACCGTCGGAGGGACGGCAGCTCGGCGGCGAGATGCTCGAGCAGCGGCATGCCGGGGTCGAACGTCACGGTGCTCCTCTCGGCGAGGCGATCTACCTCGAGCCCAGCGTACTGAGCAATCCCGCGACCGCACCCTCGACGGCGCGACGGACGCTCGCATCGGTGTAGCCGCCGAGGTGTGCGCTCAGGATCACGTTCGGATGCTCGAGGAGCGGGTGCGGCGCCGGTGGCTCCTCGGCGAAGGCGTCGACGGCGTAACAGGAGACGGCCCCCGATTCCAGGGCATCGAGCATCGCGGTCGGGTCGACCAAGGACCAGCGTGCCGTGTTCACCACGACCGCTCGAGGCGGCAGCAGCGCGATCCGGCGGCGGTCGAGCAGTGGGGTGCCGTCCGCGGGCGGCGGTGCGTGGAGCGTCACGACGTCGGCGCGTGCGAACAGGTCGCCGAGTTCGACACTCTCGACATCGGGTCGGTCGGAGACCGCGAACGGGTCCGAGACGAGGACACGGGCGTCGAGGCCGCGCGCGAAGGCGGCGCTGAGTCGTCCGATCGCTCCGTACCCGACGACACCAACGGTGAGGTCGGGGAACTCCCGACCGGGCGTCCTGAACCACTCACCGCGCCGCAGCGCGTCGTGCGATGGCACCGTTCCGCGCACACCGGCGAGCATGTGGGAGAGGGCCAGCTCTGCGACGCCACGAGCGTTGGCACCGCGAGCGGTGAGGACCTCGATGCCCCGGGCGGCGGCGGCCGCGGCGTCGATGGCGTCAGCGCCAGCGCCGTTGCGACTGATGACGCGCAGTGCGGGGAGCAGGTCCATCTCGGCGGGGCCGATGCGCTCGACCCCGGCCAGCCAACCGACGATGTCGTGCGGCACGTCCGCGAGGTCGGCGGCGGTGGGAGTCGTCCCGGCGGGTCCGGAGACGAGCTCGAACCCGGCGTCGCGTAAGGGCTGCAGCTCGATGACCGATTCGAGACCGGCCGCGGTCACCGATCGGGGTGTGACCAGGATGCGGCGCGTCATCGCGTGTCGCGAGCGAGCTGGGACAGGGTGTCGAACCGTGGCCCCGAGGTGGGGATGTCGGTCGCGAAGACTTCCGCGATGACCTGCGTCCACCCGTGGATGAAGTAGTCCCAGCCGTCGACGACGGTGAGACCGCGAGTGGGCGCTTGCGCACGCGCCTGGTCGAGGAACACCAGGTCGCCTCGGTAGTTGAGATCCCACGCATAGGCGTTCTCGGGGAACACGGCGTCGTCGGAGAGCGGCGACCCGGGGGCGTCCTTGCCGAGCCCCGTGGCGTTGACCACGACGGCGCCCGGCGAGAGCGTGGCCAGGAGCGCGTCGTTCTCCTGTGCCGTCGCGATCGATTCGGTCCGGAGGGGGACGTCGGGAGCGGTGGCCTCGTGCACGCGGCGCAGGATCTCCAGACGCTCCGGGCTGCGGTTCGACACGATCACGGACGCGGGGCGCCCGGCCGTGCGCTCGGGGCGGATGAGGTGCCAGTCCATGGCGATAGCCGAGCCTCCGGCGCCCATGATGAACAGGTCGCGCGGTGCGTCGCCCCACGCGGTGGGCGGGATGAAGGTGTCGAGTGCGAGCCCTGACGAGTAGGGGTCCTTCGCATCGGCGCGCAATTTCCCGTCGCGCTTCGAGATGGAACTGATCTCGGTCATGAGCCGCGCCAGCGGGTCGATCTCGTCGAAGAGATCCGCCGCGGCCGCATACAGATCCATCTTGTGCGTCGTCACGAGAGCGCCGAGGCTCAGTGCGTCGTCGGCGAGGAACTGCACGACGCGTCGGTACTGCTCGGCGGGCGCGTGGACGGGCAGGTCGACGCCGACGAGCTCCACCTCCCCGAGGTCGAGCTCGACCGCCCAGCGCGGGAACACCGAGCGGATCGACGAGGACGCCGTCGTGACGCCGACGAAGTAGAAGGTGCGGACGGCGGCCGGCTCGAGCGTCTCCGCGGTGAGCGTCTTCGGGGAGGTTCCGGTCATGATGCGAGAACTCCGCTCTGCTGCGCGGCCGAGACGGCCGCCGATGCTCGTTCGGTGATGCCGGCGTAGTCCCCGTCGCGAAGGTGCTGCGCCGTCGCGATCCACGTGCCTCCGACAGCGGCGACGACGGGGCTCGCGAGGTATCGGTCGAGGTTCGCGGGGCGGATGCCGCCGGTGGGCATGAATCGGACGCCCCGGGTCGCGAACGGCCCCGCGAGAGCCGTGATGGCGGCGATGCCCCCGGAGGTCTCGGCCGGGAAGAACTTGACGAGATCCCAGCCCTCCTCGACGGCCGCCATCGCCTCACCGGCGGTCACCGCGCCGGGGATGAACGGCAGGTCCAGCTGCCGCACAGCGGCGGCCAGGGTCGGGGTGAGCCCGGGGGAGACCAGGAAGCGCGCTCCGGCCTCGGCCGCACGCTGCGCATCGGACGCCGTGATGATGGTGCCCGCACCGAGCAGGAATTCCGGCCGAGCGTCGGCGATCGCACGGACCGCGTCGAGCGCCGACGCCGTGCGCAGGGTGATCTCGACGGCGGGGAGGCCGCCGGCCGCGAGAGCGTCGGCGAGCGGGACGGCGTCTTCGACGCGCTCGATCTCGACGACGGGGACGATGCGGAGCGATCCGAGTTCCGCGAGGACGTCGCTCATCGCGCCACCGCTCGGTAGCCGGTGTGGTCGGGGTTGGGTCGGTTCGTCCAGCCCCCGTCGCCGTCGTCGACGACGAGCGTCGTCATGCCGCCGGCGTCCTCGATGATCTGGTAGTTCTGACCGGCGTCCGAGGCGTAGCAGAACAGCGTCACGAAGGGTTCGTCGCCGATGTTGACGCTGCGGTGGATCCATTGACCCGGCACGTCGACGGCGTCCCCGGCTCGCAGCTCGACGCTCGTCGACTGCCCGTCGACGGTCTCGAGCAGCATCACGCCGTGTCCGGAGAGGCAGTAATAGAGCTCGGCACGGTCCGCGACCGCGTGCAGGTGCCCGCGGGTGACGGCGAACTCATCGCCGTATCGGCCGGGGAGCAGGCGGCTGGTGCCCACGATGAGCGCGCCGGGGCCGGTACGGTACTTGTGTTCGTGCACCTCGTACACGAGCTCGTCGGGGCCGCGTTCGTCCAGTGCGGACGTGTAGGCCGACTCGTCCCGATACACGCCGGCCATCTCTCCGAGACGCTTGGTGTAGACACGGGTGCCGCCGTCGAGCTGACCGCTCGTGTGCACCCTCAGCAACTGGGGAACATCGATGTCCTGTTCCATCCGGTCCTCCTCGATCAGTTGGTAGTGACACTACACGAAAGTTGCCGTGAGGTGCAGGATAGAGGAGCCGACGGCCTTTAGGCTGGGCACGGATGTAGTTTGGCTAACCAAATAGGCAAGGAAGCACATTATGGAACTCACTCTGCACGGGCGCCGCGTCGCCGTCACGGGGGCTGCCGGGGGCATCGGATCGGCGATCGTCGACCGACTGCTCGCCGAGGGCGCCGACGTCATCGGACTGGACATGCGCGGGCTCGAACGGCTGCCCGCATCGGTGACGACCTTCGAGGTCGACCTGTCGTCGGCGGAATCGATCGGCTCGGTGGTCTCCGAGATCTATCGCGACGACGAGCGCCCCGTCGATCTCGTGACGAGCGCTGGCATCGTCGAGGACGACGTTGCCGCCGAGGACATGCCGATCGAGCAGTTCGACCGCGTGTACGGCGTCAACATCCGTGGTGTGTTCCTCACCAATCAGGCCTTCGGGCGTGAACTGCTGAATCGCGGAGGTGGCGCGATCGTCAACATCGCCTCCATGAGCGGCAACGCCATCGTCAACTTCCCTCAGAAGCAGAGCGCTTACAACTCCTCGAAGGCGGCTGTGTCCGCCTTGACCCGCTCGCTCGCGGTGGAATGGGGACCCCGCGGCGTGCGCGTCAACACGTTGTCGCCCGGATACGTGGACACACCCCTCAACCACTTGAAGCAGCACATGCACGACACGTGGCGCGCTGACACGGTCATCGGCCGATTCGCCACGACCGAAGAGGTCGCCGGCGCCGTCCGCTTCCTCCTCAGTGACGAGGCGGCGTACTTCGTCGGTGCCGAACTGCTCATGGACGGCGGCTCGTCGCTTCGGTGACGGGAAAGGCGGAGGACTCGTGATACTCGCACACGATCTCGGCACGACCGGGAACAAGGCAACCCTCGTGGACGCGGACGGCCAGCTGGTCGATGCGGTCACCGAGCCGTACCCGGTCGGCTTCGGACCCGGGGGCAAGGCGGAACAGAACCCCGAGGACTGGTGGGACGCCGTCTGTCGCGCCAGTCGACGGCTGGCGGCCGTCGCGGCGGAACGCGGCGCGACGATCGAGGGCGTCTCCTTCTCGGGCCAGATGATGGGAGCGGTCGCCGTCGGACCGGACTCGCGAGCGCTCCGGCCCGCGATGATCTGGGCGGACACGCGGTCGGTCGCGCAGAGCGCCAGCATCCTCGAGAGGATCGGCCTCGAGGACGCGTACCGCATCACCGGCCACCGCATCAACGCGACCTACACGCTGTCGAAGATCGCGTGGCTCCGCGACAACGAGCCCGACGTCTTCGCCCGCACCACGCGCGTCCTGCTGCCGAAGGACTACATCGTCGCGCGGCTCACCGGTGTGCAGGTGACGGATCCGTCCGACGCCTCCGGAACGAACGCGTACGACCAGGCGACGGGAACCTGGTCTGCCGAGGTGCTGGATGCGGCGGACCTTCCGCTCGGACTCCTGCCCGAGATCCAGCCGAGCACCACCATCGCCGGCCTCGTGACAGCCGACGCCGCAGTGGCGACGGGCCTGCCGGTCGGGACCCCCGTCGTCATCGGCGGCGGCGACGGCCCCATGGCGGCCCTCGGCGCGGGCATCATCGATCGATCCTCGGGTGCGTACGCGTACCTCGGCTCGTCGTCGTGGGTGTCGATCGCGGACGAGCGTCCCGTACACGACCCGCTCATGCGGTCGATGACGTTCAACCACGTCATCCCGGGGATGTTCGTGCCGACGGCGACCATGCAGGCCGGTGGTGCCTCGCTGCAGTGGATCGTCGACGTCCTCTCGCCGACCGGTCCCGACCGCTTCGCCGAGCTGCTCGAGCAGGCAGGCAGGCCGGCCGCCATGGACGGCCTGTTCTTCCTCCCCCACCTGCTCGGTGAGCGCTCGCCGTACTGGAATCCACGGGCCCGGGCGGCCTTCGTGGGGCTGCTGATGCATCACGGCCGGGGCAACATGGTGCGCGCGGTGCTCGAGGGCGTCGCGTTCAACCTGCTCACCGGACTCACCGCGTTCCGCGAGGCCGGGGTGGAGGTGGGATCCGTCGACACGATCGGCGGGGCGTCCAAGTCTGCGGCGCTGCTTCAGATCTTCGCCGACGTGTGGGACGTCACCGTGTCCGCCCGCACCATGCGTGATGAGGCGACCTCCGTCGGCGCCGCCGTGGTGGGAGGCGTCGGCATCGGCATGTTCGACGACTTCAGCGTCGCCGAGCGGTGGGGACGACGGGACGCCGCCATCGCTCCGGATGCTGAGCAACGAGACGGGTACCGCATTCGCTACGAGCAATTCCTCGACGCCTACCGGCGGCTGGAACCCTGGTTCGAGAGCGTGTCGGAGACATGACCGAGCCCTTCGTCCGCACCGTTCTCGGTGACGTCCTCCCCGAGGTCCTCGGCCGGGTGAACTACCACGAGCACCTCTTCCAGGTGTCACCGCTGCTTCCCGGGGAGGAGCTCGCCGATGAGGAGCTCTCGCGGGCGGAGGCTGTCGACCTCGTCGCGGCCGGCACGGGCGCCATGGTCGAGGCGACGCCCACCGGGCTGGGCCGACGACCCGATGCGGTCGCACGGATCAGTCGGTCGACCGGCCTGCACGTCGTGCACGTCACCGGTGCGCACCGCGCCGCGCACTACGGCGCCGACGACAGCCTGCTGACGCTCGACGAGGACCGCCTCGCCGAGCGATTCATCGCGGACATCGCCGACGGCTTCGCGGAGGCACCGGGCGTGCGAGCCGGCGTCGTCAAGGCCGGCATCGAGTACTGGAACATCCCGGCGTTCTCCCGCCGGGTCCTCACGGCCGCCGCCACCGCGGCACGGATCACCGGCGCGCCCCTCATGGTGCACCTCGAACACGGCTCGGCGGCGCACGAGCTGCTCGATCTGCTGGAGGCGGAGGGCATCGCGCCGTCTCGCGTGGCCCTGGCACACGTGGATCGAAATCCGGATCCGCTCGTCCACGCCGATCTCGCGGCTCGTGGCGCCCGACTCGGCTATGACGGCTGGGCCCGGCATCGGGACTGGCCGGATTCGATGCTGCTCGATTGCCTCACTCGTGTGGTCGGCACCGAGGCGGGGAGACGGGCGGTCATCCTCGGCGGCGATGTGGCGAGGGCGAGTCGGTACCTCTCGTACGGAGGGATCCCCGGGCTCGGCTACGTCGCCCGCCGGATCGTGCCGCAACTCGAAGAGCGACTCGGCGTGGAAGTGGCGTCCGGCATCCTGCACGACAATCCCGCATCCTGGCTCACCTTCGCGGCACCCTCACCGACGTGACGACTCCGCCTCCGGCCCTCGTGCATCACAGGGGATGATGGAGGCATGGCCGCTCCGCACCGCCCCGGCCTGCGCGTCACGTCGGGGATCACGATCCCCGACGCCGAGCTGTCGTGGCGGTTCTCGCGGTCCTCGGGTCCTGGCGGGCAGGGGGTCAACACGACGGATTCGCGCGTCGAGCTGCTGTGGGACGCGGCGAACACGACGGCACTGTCGCCGGCGCAGCGCGAGCGGGTCCTCGACCGGCTGAGCGGGCGTCTCGTGGACGGCGTCCTCACGATCGCGGCGTCCGAGCATCGGGCGCAAGTCCGGAACCGCGAGGCGGCACGGGCGCGGCTCGCGGCCGTCGTGGCAGAGGCGGCGCGACCGCCCGCAGCGACGCGGCGGGCGACGAAGCCGACCCGCGGGGCGAAGGAACGCCGGCTGAAGGCGAAGCAGCAGCGGACGAACACCAAGCGGTTGCGGCGGCCGCCGACGGACTGACGACGGCGCCGCACGACCTCCGCCCCGGGATAATGGACGGGTGGAGTCGTGGGAGTTGCACGGGTGGTTCGGGGACTACCTCGATGCGCTCAACCGGCATGACCTCGCCGCCATCCGTGAGTTCGTCGACGAGCGCGTGAAGCGCGCGCACCTGCCGGGCGGCGTGGCGGCGTGGACGGCCGATCTCGCGACGCTCTTCGAGGCGTTCCCGGATTGGCGCTGGCGCCGCATCCAGCTCGTCGTCGAGGACGACCGCATCGCGGCGCACCTGCGGGGGAGCGGGACGCACACGGGCGAGTTCCGCGGGGTCCCCGGGACGCGTCGGCACGCGAACGTCGCGGAGTTCGGCATCTATCGCGTGGCGAACGGTCGCATCGTCGAGTACACCGGGTCGACCGACGACGAACTGCTCGCGCAACTGCGGCGGCGCTAGCCTCGAGCGCGGCTCCCGGCGCGGGACGTCAGCCCAGCGCGACCTCGAGAGGCAGCTGGGAGACCGGGTCGAGGCGCGTGATCGTCACCCAGCCCTCCGCGAGGGACGCGGCGTCCGTGCCCGGGTCCGGACTGTTCGGCAGATCCTCGACCGCGAGGCGCACGTGGTGCTCGTCGCTCTCCCCGAGCGTGGTCTGGACGATGCCGAACGGGGCCAGTGACGCCTCGATCACGCCGCGATTCGTCGGAGCGTTCGGAACGTTGAGGTTGATCACGGTGCCGCTCGGATGGGCGAGCAGGAGTTCGATGTGCGCGAGGGCGGCCGTCGCCGCGGTCTCCCAATGGAACTCCTCGGGGTGGAGGCCCACGTCGAGGGAGACGGCGGCCGCCCGTGCGCCATTGAGCCCCGCGGTGAGCGCGGCTCCCACCGTGCCCGAGTGGAGGATGGCCCGACCGACGTTCGCTCCGTGATTGATCCCCGAGAGCACGACGTCCGCCGGAGCCCCGAACGCTCCGCGCGCCGCGATGAGGGCGATGAGTCCCGGTCCTCCGGAGACGGCGAACGCGGGGACGTCCTCGAGTCCGTCGAGGGTGCGGCGTTCGACCGCGATGCCGCCGTCGTCCTCGGCGGCCATGATGGAGGCGCTCGAGCCGCTCGACTGGAGGGCCGGGGCCGCGACCGTCACGTCGTGGCCCGCGTCGCGCGCCTCTCGGGCGAGGACGTGGATGCCGGGAGCGTCGATGCCGTCGTCGTTCGTCACGAGGATGCTCGTCATCGCTCGTCCTCCTCCGTGATGTCGTCTGAGTCGTCCTGGCGGTCCTCATCGGACAGTTCGCGGACGGCGACGGACTCTCGGAGCCGGAGGATCGCTTCCCCGTCTCCCGTGCCGAGGCCGTGCCGAGTGACGTTCAAAGCCCCGGCCGCCGCACCGAGTGTGACGGCCTCGCGCGGCTGCTCGCCCCGGGTCATGGCCGCGACGACGCCGGCGGTGAGCGAATCACCGGCGCCACGGGTGTCGACGATCTCGAGCGACGGCGGCGAGACCTCGAGGAAGCCGTCGCCGTCGAGGAGCAGGGACGGTTCGGGAGCCCGCGTCACGATGACCGTGTCGGCTCCGTCATCGCGGAGGCGACGCATGGCGGCCTGGATCGACGAGACGTCGTCGTCCGTGAACCCGTCGGCCGTGAGTTCCTCGTCGCTGAGCTTGAGCACGTCGACACCGCCCTCGAGAGCCGATCGCAGTCGATCGCCCGCGAGGTCGACGACGACGCGGGCTCCGCCGGCGCGGAGGTCGGCCGCGAGTCGACGATACGTGTCGGCGTCGAGCACCGAGTCGGCGTCCGGCCCGCTGAGGATCACGAGACCGGTCGTGAGCCCCTCGCGGAGAGTGAGGCTGTAGAGCTCGTCGAGGTCGTGGCGGGAGAGCGCGTCGCCGTCCTCCTCCGCGACGACCTCGCGGTGTCCCTCGCGTCGGTCGTGCACGTATCCGGCACCGCGGCCCGGTCGCTCGACCGCGGCCACGGCGATGCCCTCGTCCTCGAGGATGCGCCGGAGTACCGTGCCGCTCTCGCCCGTGATCGCGCAGCACAGCGTCACCTCGATGCCGAGGGTCCGGAGCATCCGCGCCTGCCAGACGCCCTGCCCGCCCGCGTGGATGTGGATCTCGTCCCCGGACTCGTGTTCTTCGATCGTGACCGTCAACGTGGGTGACGGCGCGAAGATCGCAACGCTACTCATGCCTCGAGTCAACGAGACGTCTTCGCGGCCGGCAACCCCTTGCCGGTCTGCGGCTGCTCGTCCTCATCGGTGTGGAGCGAGCTCATCGGTGTGGAGCGAGGCGGGCCAGATCGGGGCGACCACCGAGCCGAGCAACCGTCGCGGCGGCCGAGCGGTGCGCGAGGTCCCCGGCGTCCCGCGGGCTCAGGCCGCGGCGGAGGCCGGTGACGAGCCCTGCGACGAACGCGTCGCCGGCGCCGGTGGGGTCGACGACGGCCGCATCGCCGAAAGCGAAGAAGGCGCTGTCGCCGGACCAGGCGACGAGATCCCCCTGACCCTCGACGGTGAGGGCGACGACGGAGGCGCCTGTCGCCAGGATCGATTCGGCGGCGACCCGGGTCTCGGCGGGAGAGGAGAGCGTTGCGCCTGTGAGGGTGCGCGCTTCGGTCGCATCGGCTCGCACGACGTCGACGATCCCGAGTAGCTCATCGCGAGTTCTCCCCTCGGCCGCACCGTCGATCACGACCCGAAGCCCGCGAGCCCGACCGAGTCGAGCCGCCGCGAGCACGGTCGCCTCGGGTTGCTGCAGCTGCAGGACGACGGTGTCGCAACCGTCGAAGGCCCCGGACTCCGCCGCCGACCGGACGTCTTCTTCGGTGAGGAGGGAGTCATCGGGGACGTGCTCGAGGAGCGCCCGGTCGGCGTCGCCGTCGACGACGTCCACGAGGAGCGCGGTCTCAGCTCGCCTCACGATCCAGCGCACGTCGATGCCGTCGCTCGCCGCAGTCCGCGCGGCTTCCTCGCCCGCAGCATCACGGCCGAGGACCGCGAGCAGGCGGACCGACGCACCGAGTTGTCGCAACCCGACCGCCTGGTTGGCCCCCTTGCCGCCGAGCGTCTCCATCCGCTCGGTCACGGATGCATGGTCGTTCCGTTCCGGGAACCGCTCCGTCCGCAGGACGAGGTCCCGCGCGGCCTGACCGACCACGAGCACCCCGTCCGACCCGCCGTCGTGCTCCGTCGCGTGTCCCCTCCGCCGCATCTCACCGTCCATGCCTCCACTCTCTGCCGGACGCATGCGGTGCCGCTCGGGGTGGCGATCGAACGAAGTGGGCGCTACGACCACTCGCCACGGTCGCTCGTCGGCCGTGAAAGCCGGCCCACTGGGGCCCGGCGTGAGTCGTCAGGCTCTGCTCGATCCGGGGAAGCGCGCGTGAGCACGGGTCTACGGCTGGATGATGGGCATCGCCGACGTGATGATCGGGATGGCGGTCGTCGCCGTCGGCGGCTCGGGCGGGCCGGGCTCGAGCATGAGGAACGCGCGACCGTACGGCTCCAGGTGGATCGGGAAGCTGTGGAGGTCGTCCACCTTCGCGATCGTCTCGCCCGACGCGACGTCCGTGACGATCGCTCTCGGCGGGAGTGCCTCCGACAGGACCGCGCCGTCGATCGGCTCGGCCGAGAAATTGAGCACCGTGACCTGGGTGAGCGGTTCGTCCTCGCCCTCGACGTCGATCTCGTGCACCATCACGAGCATGCTCCGCTGGGCGACGTTGGGGATGTCGACCTGACGAGCTGTCGCGATGCCGTTCTCGGCCCGGATGGTGAGCATGTCGCGCAACAGGCTCGCGAACGAGTCGGGCTGCTCGAGCTGGTCGGGCAGCGTGCCGTAGAGCGAACGCGCCCGCGGCATGCCCGAGGCGGACCGCGTGGCCTCGGGAGCTGACCCGACGAGGTCGTGCGCCCCGCGCTCGATCCAGCGGGTGTCGCCGTCCGCGATCAGGTCGGCGACCTGCTCCTTCGGGATCGTGAGCGCCCCGGTGAGGTCCCACCCGGAGAGGGCGAACACGCCCGGCTGCCACGCGTTGAACGCGGCGAGGACGAGGTGCGCCTCGCGGATGTCCGGGATGTCGCTCTCGCGGATCGAGTCGAGCGTCTGGTGCCCGCGGGAGGCCGCGATGAGCGACGTCGTCGTGCACGCGATGCCGTTCTGCGTGAACACGAGGTTGTAGTCCGCGTTCTCCGTGAGCACGTACGTGAGCTCCGCACGGATCGAGTCCGCGATCGCGATCCCCGTGGTCTCCACGCCGCGGTACGTCAGGACGTCGTCGCGGTGGAGGGTCGACCAGTGCACGAGCTCGTAGGTGAGCTCGTCGTGGTTCTGCATGCCGTGGACGAGGCTCACGGGCTCGACGCCGAACTCGAGCGACGTGCGCAGCGTGAGCCGCAGGAACTCGGTGTCTCCCGTCGCGAGCGCGTGCTGGTAGGCGGGCCGGTTGATGAAGTCGTACGACAGGTCGGCGCCGACGGCACCCGTGTCCCGGATGTCGTCGACCGTGAGGTTCAACTCCTGGAACGTGAAGCCGCCGACCTTCCGCACCATGCCGGCGATGATGTGGTTCGCCGCTTGCGAGAGCGGGTGGCCCTCGGACCACGCCGGCAGACCCTCAGCGCTCTTCTCGACGCCGAGGAAGCCGTTCGCGTCGAGCCGCAGCGCGCTCGCACCGAGGTCCCCGAGCGAGTGGAGCGCGTCGCCGATGACGAGGCGCATGCCCGCGAAGGTCGGGTCGAGCCAGTTGACCGACGGCTGGCCCTCCTTGAAGTAGTGGAGGTACACCCAGCGCCGGGTGACGCCGTCGACGCCGACGACGGGAGCCGTGACGCTCCAGTTCGTCTCCTTCACGCCGGGGGAGTAGAAGATGACCCGCTGCAGCTCACCGATGATGTAGCCGCGCTCAGAGAGAGCCGCCTCGGTCGCGGGATCGAGATTGACCGAGTCGCGGTTCGGCGGAACCGTCGGCAGCAGGTCCCACTCCTCCGGAGGGATCTCGACCATGTGGTAGATGCCGGGGTAGTCCTTGAACGCCATCTCCGCGAGACGGAAGTCCGCACCCTTACCGGTGTGGCCGGGGACGATGTCGTCGATGATGCTGCCGCCGTGCTCCTCGGCGACGTCCGCCATCCGCAGGAACGTCTCCTCGTTTCCGAAGACGGGGTCGATCTGGGTGCTGATGCGGTCGAAGTGACCGTCGACGCTCGGGGTCTCCGACCAGCCGGAGATGCCGCCGGCCCGCTTGACGGGACCCGTGTGCACGCCGTTGATGCCGATCTCCTGGAAAGCGTTCCACAGCGCCGGATCCGCGAGGGCTCCGATGTAGGTCTCGTGCTCTCGCGTGATGACGGAGATCGGGTACGCCGTGAACCACACGTCGGCGATCGACACGGCGCGACGCGCGTCGGGTCGGGCGTAGGGGTGGCGCCACATGCTCGGCTGCCCGGAGAGCTGGCGACTCAGCACGTCGGCGTCCTTCAGCATCGAGTGGCGAACGAGCCACTCGACGTACGCGGGGTTCTGGCCGTTCGCCGCCCGCGGGTCGGAGAAGGACCGCCGCAGGCTGCCGCCGCGCAGGTTCGTGCGCGGGCGGAGTCGCCGGGGTCTTGCGGGGTAGAGCTGTTCGTCGTACGTGATCTCCGGTGCGTCGATCTCGGCTTCCGCCTCGATCCCGTCGCTCGGACCGGTCTCCAGCTGGACGTCATCCGACATCTCTTCGTTCACAGAACCATCCCTCGATCGTCGTCGACTATTCGATCACCTGCGATGGCCTCGTGCGAGGCCCTTGACGAGGAGCCGTCGTCTCACCGATGTCCGGTGCGCGCCGCCGTCGTCATTTCGCGACGAGAGTCGTTTCGAAGCTGTACATGTCCGGGCGGTAGCAGTGGTGCCCGAACTCGATGACCCGACCGGAGTTGTCGAAGGCCACGCGCTCGACCGTGAGCACCGGGTGGCCGCGGTCGATGCCGAGGAGTTCGCTCTCGTCGCCCTGCACGCGGCGGGCGCCGATCTTCTGCTTCGCGATGCGGATGGCGACGCCGCGAGCGCGC
This sequence comes from Labedella phragmitis, assembly GCF_004078635.1. Taxonomy (GTDB): domain Bacteria; phylum Actinomycetota; class Actinomycetes; order Actinomycetales; family Microbacteriaceae; genus Labedella; species Labedella phragmitis. The sequence goes on along the minus strand of NZ_RZNB01000004.1, from coordinate 28,068 downwards.
AACACCTGGTAGAGGCCCGTGCTCTCGAGCTGCTCCCGCGTGATGTCGGCGAACTCCGCCGGGAGGAAGTTCTCGAGCACCGCGACGGGGACGCCGTCGGTCGTGCGCTGACGCCGCAGCCGGACGACGTCGTCACCCACGGCGACTCCGAGGTGGCTCGCGAGCGACTCGTCGGCGCGGACGACCTCATGGGCGAGGATGACGGTCCCCGGCTCGTGGCCCGTGCTCTGCAGATCCTCGAAGAGACTGCTGAGCTCGACGGGACGCGTCACCCGACCCTGAACGACCTGGGTTCCGATCCCACGCCGACGGACGAGGAGTCCGCGGTCGACGAGCTCCTGGATGGCGCGACGGACGGTGGGTCGCGAGAGGCCGAGTCGGCCGGCGATCGAGATCTCGTTCTCGAGGCGTGCGCCGGGCGGGATGGCGCCCGAGTGGATGGCGGCCTCGAGCCGACTCGACACCTGGAAGTAGAGGGGGACGGGGCCGGTGCGGTCGAGATCGGCGAAGAGTTCGTCCGGCCAGTAGGTGCGATCGTCGGACACGGTCTCTCCCTCCGAGCGCGAGTGCGCAATGTGACGACAATATGACTTGGGCGAGCCGTTGTCACGTCCTCGTCGCTCGGCGGCGCTTGTGATATTGTCAGGACATGGCGCGGGATCCCGTGCCGAACGCGCCACGAGGAAGTTGTACAGCGACGTATGACCGAGAACATCACAGGACTGGACGTCCTCGCCGTCGGCCGACTGGGCGTCGACCTCTACCCGCTCCAGGACGGGGTCGGTCTCGAAGACGTCTCGACGTTCGGGAAGTACCTCGGCGGGAGCGCGGCGAACGTCGCGGTCGCCGCCGCTCGACACGGCCGCCGCTCCGGACTGATCTCGCGCGTCGGGGACGACCCGTTCGGCCGGTACCTGACGCGCGAGCTCGAGCGACTCGGCGTCGACGCGCGCCTCGTGCCCGCCGACCCCGTGCTCAAGACGCCCATCACGTTCTGCGAGATCTTCCCGCCCGACGACTTCCCGCTCTACTTCTATCGCGAGCCCAAAGCCCCCGACCTCAACATCGAGGCCGCGGACCTCGACGCAGACGCCATCCGCGACGCGCGCGTGTTCTGGTTCACAGCGACGGGCTTGAGCGCCGAGCCGACGAGGTCCACGCACGAGGCCGCGCTCGCGATCCGGGCGCGTCGCCGCATCACGGTCTTCGACCTCGACTACCGCCCGATGTTCTGGGCCTCGCCTGCGGAGGCGACCGCGCAGGTGAGTGCGGCCCTCGAGTTCGCGACCGTCGCCGTCGGCAATCGCGAGGAGTGCGAGATCGCCGTGGGGGAGACCGATCCCGATCGCGCGGCCGACGCGCTGCTCGACCGGGGCGTGGAGCTCGCGATCGTGAAGCAGGGACCGAAGGGCGTGCTCGCCAAGACGCGATCGGAGCGCGTGGAGGTGCCGCCGTTCCCCGTCGAGGTCGTGAACGGCCTCGGCGCCGGAGACGCGTTCGGCGGCGCGCTGTGCCACGGCCTCCTCTCCGAGTGGGACCTCGAGCGCATCCTGCGCTTCGCGAACGTCGCGGGGGCGATCGTCGCGTCGCGCCGCGAATGCTCGACGGCCATGCCGACCTCCGACGAGGTCGACGCGCTGCTGGTGGGAGGGGGAACGGCATGACCATCACGAGCGATCTCGGGGTCGATGAACTCGCACGCGTGCGTCGCGTCCGGGCCGAGGAGCCCGGCGCGATCCGCGCAGCCCTCGCCGGTCGGCGGCGCCGCGAGGTGGTCCGCGGCGACGGGCGGCTCTTCATCGTCGCCGCCGATCACCCGGCGCGGGGAGCGCTCGCCGTCGGCCAGGACCCCACGGCGATGGCCAATCGGGACGACCTCTTGCGCCGACTCGCGATCGCGCTCCGCCGCCCGGGCGTCGACGGCGTGCTCGGAACGCCCGACATCATCGACGACCTCGCCCTCCTCGGGCTGCTCGACGACAAGATCGTCGTCGGCTCGATGAACCGCGGCGGGCTGCGCGGCGCCCGGTTCGAGATGGACGACCGCTTCACGAGCTACGACGTCGAGACGATGGTGGAGTCGGGAGTCGACTTCGCCAAGACGCTCCTCCGCGTGAACCTCGACGACGCCGGAACCGCTGCGACACTCGAGAGCACCGCACGCGTCGTGACCGAAGCGGCCCGAGCGGGGCTCCCCATCATGCTCGAGCCCTTCATGAGCCGGTGGCACGACGGTCGCGTCGTCAACGACCTCTCGACGGACGCGGTCGTGCTCTCGATCGCGATCGCGGCGGGACTCGGTGCGAGCAGCGCGTCGACGTGGATGAAGCTCCCGGTCGTCGACGACATGGAGAGGGTCATGGCGGCGACGACGCTCCCGACGCTCCTGCTCGGGGGCGACTCCGGAGCCGATCCGGACGACACGTTCGCGTCCTGGCAGGAGGCGCTCGCGCTCCCCGGGGTCCGCGGGCTGACGGTGGGACGCACGCTGCTCTACCCGCCGGACGGCGACGTCGTCGCGGCCGTCGACATCGCGGCCGGACTCGTCCACGCCGGGTCGGCGTCCTGACGCGGTGGCAGGGCACGATGGAACCGAGCAGCGGCGCTCGCCGTGGAACGAGGGATCGATTGTGAACACCGGTGTGAACACTGCAGAACCGCGCTGGTTCCGGCGCCGAGGCGAGCTCGCTCGCGACGGGTGGGAGAGCGTCGTCGACGCATCGCTCCCGGGCTGGCAGCACACGGGCCTCCGGATCGCCGAGCTCGCGCCGGGCGAGAGGCTCGCGCTGCCAGCGGCGGGCGAGGAGCGGCTCGTCGTTCCCCTCTCGGGCTCCGTCGACGTCGCGGTCGATGACGGAGACGCTCGAGACATCGTGTCGCTCGCGGGACGGGCCTCCGTGTTCTCCGGGCCGAGCGACGTGCTCTACGTCTCGTCCACCGCGGGCGTCGAGATCGCGGCGACGGGGGATGGGACCGTCCGTGTCGCGGTCGCCTCGTCGCCGACGACGGACGTGCTGCCGACGCGTCGCATCGGCGCCGAGGAGACCCCCGTGGAATTGCGGGGCGGGGGAGCGGCGAGCCGACAGGTGCACAACTTCGGCACCCCCGACGCCCTCGACGCCGCCCGCTTCATCGTCTGCGAGGTCATCACGCCCGCGGGCAACTGGTCGTCGTACCCTCCCCACAAGCACGACGAACACGTCGAGGGGACCGAGTCCCGACTGGAGGAGATCTACTACTTCGAGTCGGCACCGACGGCGGACGCCGCGACAGATGTGGACGCCGACGCGGCGTTCGGCGTCTTCAGCACCTACTCCTCACCGGCCGGCGACATCGACATCAACGCGATGGTGCGAACGGGTGACATCGCGCTCGTACCGTTCGGGTATCACGGACCCGCCGTCGCCGCCCCCGGCTACGACCTCTACTACCTCAACGTCATGGCCGGCCCGGACGCGGAACGCGCGTGGCGCATCACCGACGACCCCCGGCACGCCTGGGTGAGGAACGACTGGGCCGCACAGGGCGTCGACGCGCGGCTGCCCTACCCGACGGAAGGAACGTAACTGATGGCGACGAGACGGATGACGGTCAGCCAGGCGCTCGTGGAGTTCCTGGCGCACCAGTGGACGGTCGACGGCGACCACCGCGAGCGCACGATCCCGGGCATCTTCGGCATCTTCGGGCACGGCAACGTCGCGGGCATCGGGCAGGCGCTCGCGCAACTCGACGCCGAAGGGTCGCGGGCGATGCCGTATCTGCAGGCCCGCAACGAGCAGGCGATGGTGCACCAGGCGGTGGGCTTCGCGCGCATGCGACGCCGTCGGGCGACGTACGCGTCCGCGGCGTCGGTCGGACCCGGCGCGACGAACATGCTCACGGGAGCGGCGCTCGCGACGACCAACCGGCTGCCGGCGCTCCTGCTGCCGAGCGACACGTTCGCGACGCGCGTCGCCGACCCCGTGCTGCAGCAGCTTGAGCAGCCGTGGGACATCGGTCTCACCGTCAATGACGCCTTCCGGCCGCTCTCGCGCTTCTTCGATCGCGTCCAGCGCCCCGAGCAGCTCTACTCGATCGCCCTCTCCGCGATGCGGGTGCTCCTCGACCCCGCCGAGACCGGAGCCGTCACGATCGCCCTCCCCGAGGACGTGCAGGCTGAGGCCCTCGACGTGCCGGAGGAGTTCCTCGCCGATCGCGACTGGCACGTCCGGCGTCCGCTCCCGGAGCGCGGCGCGCTCGAGCGTGCGGTCGCCGCGATCCGGTCGGCGGAGCGTCCGTTCATCGTCGCTGGCGGTGGAGTGCTCTACTCGAGCGCGGAGGACGCGTTGCGGGCCTTCGTCGAGCAGACGGGCGTCCCCGTCGGCACGACCCAGGCGGGCGGCGGCGTCCTCGACTGGGACCACCCGCAGTACCTCGGCGGGGTCGGCGCGACGGGATCGACCGCGAGCAACCGGCTCGCGGCGGAGGCCGACGTCGTGATCGGCATCGGCACGCGCTACAGCGACTTCACGACGGCGTCGCGGACGGCCTTCCAGAATCCGCGCGTGCGCTTCGTGAACATCAACGTCGCCGCCTTCGACGCTTACAAGCACGGCACGCAATCGCCCGTCATCGCGGACGCACGCGAGGCGCTCGTCGCTCTGACGGCCGAGCTCGACCGCTTCCAGGTCTCGACCGGCTACGCCGAGCGGATCCGCCAGGAGAAGGCGGAGTGGGATTCGACGGTCGACGAGGCGCTCGCGCCGTCCGGTCGCGATCTCCCCGGTCAGGCGGAGATCATCGGCGCCGTCCAGGCGGCGACCGATCCTGCCGATGTCGTCGTCCAAGCCGCGGGCTCCCTGCCGGGCGATCTCCACAAGCTCTGGCGCGTGCGCGACCCGCTCGGCTACCACGTCGAGTACGCCTACTCGACGATGGGGTACGAGATCCCGGGCGGACTCGGCGCGAAGCGCGCCTTCGACGCGGCGGGGGACGACCGCGACGTCATCGTCATGATCGGCGACGGCTCGTACCTCATGATGCACTCGGAGCTCGTGACGGCCGTGGCCGAAGGGATCAAGATCATCGTCGTCCTCATCCAGAACCACGGCTTCGCGAGCATCGGCCATCTCTCCGAGACCGTCGGCTCCGATCGTTTCGGCACGAAGTACCGCGCGCTCGACCCCGAGCGGCGGAACTTCCAGGGCGAGCAACGACTGCCGATCGACCTCGCGATGAACGCGCGCAGCTACGGACTCGACGTCGTCGAGATCTCCCCCGGTGCCGATGCGATCGCACGGCTCGGTGAGGCGGTCGCCGAGGCGAAGCGCTCGGATCGGTCGACCGTCATCCACGTCGAGAGCGACCCGCTCCTCTACGGACCCGACGGCGAGGGCTGGTGGGACGTGCCCGTCGCCGAGGAGTCGACGCTCGAGTCGACGCGTCGGGCGCGCGCCGAGTACGAGCAGCAGCGCACGGCGCAGCGTCCGCTCCTCGGCGGGGAGGAGACCCGATGAGGGCGTCCGTCGCGGGAGCGCCTGTGAGCTTCGGCGTCTTCGAATTGACGCCGGAGGGCGCGGAGACCGTCGCTCCCGACGCCATGCTCGAGATCCTCGCCGACGCGGGTTACCGCGGTGTCGACCTCGGCCCGCTCGGGTACCTCGGTGAGGGCGCCGAGGTGCGTCGCCGACTCGAGCGGTTCGACCTCGAACTCGCGGGCGGCTGGGTCCAGTTGCCGTTCAGCGACGACGAGGCGTTCGCCGCGGCCCTGCCGTCGCTCGACGCCGCGTTGCGCGTCTTCTCGGATGCCTCGGAGGCATCCCCATCACGGCTGCCGCTGCCGACGCTCGCCGACGACGGGTCCGCGGTGCGGCGCTCCGCTCCCGGTCGCGGCGCGGCCCTGGACCCCCTCGACGACGGCGGGTGGGGCCGACTCCTCCGCAACACGGAGCGCGCCGCCGAGCGTGTGCGCGCCGCCGGCTTCGAGCCGACGTTCCACCACCACGCCGGCACCTTCGTCGAGTCGCCCGAGGAGATCGACCGGTTCCTCGAGAACGTCGACGTCTCGCTCACGCTCGACACCGGACACCTGTTCATCGCGGGCGGCGATCCGCTCGCGGCCGTGACACGGTGGGGCGAGCGCATCAACCACCTCCACCTGAAGGACGTCGACCTCGGCGAATTGCGACGCGTCCTCGCGGCGGGCGGCGGCATGCGTGAGGTGTGGTCGTCCGGATCGTTCGTCGCCTTCGGTCGGGGAGACATCGACCTCGTCGCCGTCATGACGGCCGTCGACGCGAGCGGCTTCGACGGTTGGGTCGTCGTCGAGCAGGACGTGCTCAACGGGCCGGACGTCGCGATCACCGACTTCCAATCGCAGCGCGCCGACGACCAGCGCCGCAACAGGGACGTCCTGACCGCCTGGGTCTGACCGGGATCCCGGGTCGTCCCGTCCGGGGAACCCGCCACAGCAGCACTCCGCCACAGCAGCACTCCGCCACAGCAGCACTCCGCCACAGCAGCACTCCGCCACAGCAACACTCCGCCACAGCCATCACACCGTCAGCAGCCATCACCTCGTCGGAGAAGACAGGACTCAACGTGACCACTCAGCCCCTCCGCTTCGGACTCATCGGCACGGGACGCATCGGACAGGTGCACGCCGCGAGCATCGCCGCCGACCCCGATACGACCCTCGCGTGGGTCTGTGATCCGTTCGTGGACGGTGCACGCGCCGTCTCGGAGCGCTTCGGCGGGACGGTGACGGACGACGCCGGCGAGGTGTTCGCCTCCGGTGACGTCGACGCCGTGCTCATCGCCTCGCCGACCGCGACCCACGTCGACCTCATCGCCGCCGCGATCGACGCCGGCGTCCCCGCCCTGTGCGAGAAGCCGATCGACCTCGACATCGCGAGGGTCGACGCGCTGCTCCCCGCGGTCCGGTCGTCGGGGGTACCCGTCGCGCTCGGCTTCAACCGCCGCTTCGACCCGGCGTTCGCGAGCGTCCGCGCCCGCGTCGCCGCCGGCGAGATCGGCGAGCTCGAGCACCTCTCGATCGTGAGCCGCGATCCCGCGGCGCCGCCCGCCGCCTACATCGCCGTGTCGGGCGGGATCTTCCGCGACATGACGATCCACGACTTCGACATGGCGCGGTTCTTCCTTCCCGACATCGTGGAGGTCTCGGCCGTCGGTACGACCGTCTTCGACGCGGGAGCGCGCGAGCACGGCGACTTCGACACCGCCGTCACGACCTTGCGGGCCGCCTCCGGGGCGATCGCCTCGATCGTGAACTCGCGGCACAGCGCGATCGGCTACGACCAGCGCCTCGAGGCGTTCGGTCCGGACGGCGTCCTGCAGGTCGCGAACGCGCCGACGAGCCTCGTGAGCCTCTCCACGGCGACGGTCGTCGAGGGCCGCCCGCCGTACCAGAACTTCTTCCTGGAACGGTACGCCGAGGCGTACGCGGCCGAGCTCCGCGAGTTCGTCCGACTGGTGAGGGGCGAGCCGTCCACGAGCCCGACGTTCGAGGACGGCCGCGCTGCGCTCCTGCTCGCGGACGCGGCGCAGCGTTCGGCGACCGAGCACGTCGCCGTGACCGTGGACCTGAGCTGACCGCGATCATGACGTACCGGCTCGCGGCGTCCGCCGAGATGCTCTACCGAGACCTCCCGTTCGTCGAGCGCGTCGCTCGACTCCACGACGGCGGATTCGCGGTGGAGATCTGGGACTGGTCCTCCAAGGATCTCCCCGCGCTCGCTGCGACGGGAGCGACCTTCTCCTCCATGACGGGATACCTGCACGGCGACCTCACGACGGTCGACGGGATCGCCGCGCTCCTCGCGACGGCGGAGGAGTCGTTACGCGCCGCGGAGTTCATCGATTCCCCGCGGCTCAACCTCCACGGGACGGGACTCGATCCCGACGGGCTCCCGGTGCGTCCGCGCGGCGTCGTGGACGGCGACGACTGGTTGCGCGCCCGCGACACCCTCGCTCGGCTCGCGGAGCTCGGGCGGCGTGCCGGCCGCGTCTTCACCCTCGAGAACCTCAACACCGCAGTCGACCACCCCGGGACGCCTTTCGCGCGGGCCGCCGACACGCTCGCGCTCGTCCGCTCGGTCGATGATCAGGGGCTCCGGCTCAACCTCGACCTCTACCACGCGCAGATCGGGGAGGGGAACCTCATCGAACTCGTCCGCGAGGCGCTTCCGTGGGTCGGGGAGATCCAGGTCGCCGACGTGCCCGGCCGCTGCGAGCCCGGCACGGGTGAGATCCGCTACGAGGCCGTGGCTCGCGAGCTGCGGGCGCTCGGATACGACGGCGTCGTGGGGCTCGAGGCGTGGGCGAGCGGCGACGACGATGCCGCTCTCGAGGCGTTCCGGGCGGCGTTCACGGCGTAGCCGAATGCTGGACTGATCATGGGCCGACCGTCCCGTCGTGCCCGCGGTCATTCTCCTGTCGTCGTCGGTCCGTCGACCGCCGCGACGGGCTGCCACGTCCCATCCTCCGCGCTCCGCAGCGCGGCCGTGACGATCTCGGCGGCCGACCAGGCGTCCGACGCGGAGGGAGCGAGCTGCCGCCCCTCCACGACCGAGCGCAGGAAGAGCTGCGCCTCGATCGTCTTGAGGTCGTCGAAGCCCATGCTCGTGCCCTGACCGGGCTGGAAGCGCGAGAACTCGCCGAATCCCGGACCGGCCATGACGGTGCGATACCCGTCCCGCGAATCCGCGATCTGCAACTCGTTGAATCGCTGGAAGTCCCACCGCAGCGAGCCGAGCGTTCCGTAGATTTCGAGCGCGTACTCGGCGTGCGGACCCACGGCGACACGGCTCGAGTCCATGACACCGACGGCTCCGGACGCGAAGCGCACGAGCAGGGCCGCGTAGTCCTCGTTCTCGACCGTGCCGGTCGGGCCCGACTCGGAGCCGAGCGAGAAGTGGCCGGCGGACGACGACGCCGGGAGCGGCCGTTCACGAATGAAGCGTTCCGTCATGGCCGTGACCTCCTCGATGCGCCCGACCGTGTATTGCGCGAGGTCGGCGCCGTGCGAGAGGAGATCACCGAGGACCCCCGAACCGGCGAGTCCGGTCTGGAACCTCCACGTGAGCGCGCCGCGCGGGTCCGCGGAGTAGTCGGCGAGCAGGGAGACGCGCACGTTCGTGATCCGGCCGAGCGCGCCGCTCCGCACGAGCTCGCGGGCACGGGCGACGGCGGGCGCGTGACGGTAGTTGAAGCCGACGGAGGTCACGATCCCCGCCGCCGTGGCCGCTCGGGCGATGTCGGCCGATTCGGCAGAGCCCCGCCCCATGGGCTTCTCGATCCAGAACGGCTTGCCAGCGGCTGCTGCCGCGACGGCGACCTCGCGGTGCAGAAAGTTCGGGGTGCAGATCGACACGACGTCCACGTCCGGGTCCGCGATGACGTCGTGCCAGTCGTCCGTCGTCCGCTCGAAGCCGAGCGCGTCCGCCGCGTAGGTCCTCGCGTCCTCGCTCACATCGGCGGCCGATACGAGCCGGGCGACGGCGGGGGCGTCCGGATAGTGAACGCGGACGGCACCGTAGGCGCGCGCGTGCACGCGCCCCATCCACCCGACCGAGACGAGACCGACCCCGATGTGCTGCTTCGTTGGCATGACGTGCCCTTCCTCGACGCTGAGTGAGCATCAATATACATGGATGACAGAATGTATTGACATTTGGGGTGTCGTAGCGGAAACTCGACTCGACACCGACGTCACCCCGGACGACTCGACGACGAGACGATCCGCACCGAAGGGAACCCTCAATGACGAAGAAACTCCTCGTGGGGCTGGGAATCGCCACCACTGCGGCTCTTCTCCTCAGCGCCTGCTCCGGAACCGGACAGGAGCCCCAGGCAAGCTCCGGCGGCGGCTCAGAATCCGCCTCCCTCGACCTCACCTACGCCGTCGTCACCCACTCGGGACCCGGCGACGCCTTCTGGGACCGCGTCAAGTCCGGCGCCGAGCGGGCCGGATCCGACTACGGCGTGACCGTCACGTACAACGCCGACCCGGACCCCGCGAAGCAGTCGCAGCTCATCGACAACGCCGTCGCGCAAGACGTCGACGGCATCGTCGTCTCGATGGCGAACCCGGACGGTCTCCAGTCGAGCATCGAGAAGGCCGTCGCCGCCGGCGTCCCCGTCGTCACGATCAACTCCGGCATCGAACGCTCCGCCGAGTTCGGCGCACTCACCCACATCGGCCAGAGCGAGACCGTCGCAGGCGAGGCCGTCGGAGACCGGTTGAGCGAGGAGGGGCTCACGAACGTCCTGTGCGTCATCCAGGAGGCCGGCAACGTCGGACTCGAGGAGCGCTGCGGATCGGCCGCATCGACGTTCACGGGCTCCATGGAGAACCTGCAGGTCGACGGCACGAACGACGCCGAGGTCAAGGCGACCATCAAGTCGAAACTCCAGGCCGACTCGTCCATCGACGGCATCCTGACCCTCGGGGGCCAGTACGCGATCGACGCCGTCGGGGCCGTCGACGAGGCGGGCAGCGAGGCGACAGTCGCGACCTTCGATCTCTCGGAGGACGTCGTCTCGAACATCGAGGACGGTGCGATCCTGTTCGCGGTCGACCAGCAGCCGTACGTGCAGGGCTTCCTCGGCGTCACCGCCCTCTACCTCGACTCCGTCAACGGCAACCAGATCGGCGGCGGCCAGCCCGTCTACTCCGGTCCGGCCTTCGTGACCGAGGAGAACGCGGCGGAGGTGGCCGAGTACGCCGCCAACGGCACCCGCTAGCCCGACCGACGCGAGACGGTGGGGCGGCGCGTCCGCCCCACCGTCGCAACGAAAGGACGCAACGATGACGATGCTCACCCGGGTGACGACGCCCACCCGCACGAGACGGAACGGACGGGCGGAACGATGACGACGACCGACATCGTGACCGTCGGGAACCGGCCGCGGCTCGAAAGCCGCCCGCTTCGCAAGATCCTCGCCCGTCCCGAGATCGGCGCCCTCGTCGCCGCCCTCGCCGTCATGCTCTTCTTCTCCGTCTACACGTCGAACTTCATGACGCTCTCGGGCGCCGGCGTGTGGCTCGAGTCCGCGTCGACCTTCGGCATCATGGCCGTCGCCGTCGCACTGCTCATGATCGGCGGGGAGTTCGACCTCTCCGCGGGCGTCATGACGGGGTTCACGGCCCTCATCGTCGGGGTCCTCACGAGCCACTACGGCCTCAACATCTGGGTCGCGGTCCTCGTGTCGCTCGTCGCGGCCCTCGCGGTCGGGGCGCTCAACGGGTTCCTCGTCATGCGGACGGGGCTTCCGAGCTTCATCGTCACCCTCGGCACGTTCTTCGTCCTCGCCGGCATCGACCTCGCGGTCACGAAGCTCATCACCGGCCAGGTCGCGATCCAGGGTATGACGAACGTGCCCTTCTACGACTCGGTGCAGCCGCTCTTCGGCTCGTCGATCCAGATCGGGGGAGGCACGTTCTACGTCTCCGTGCTGTGGTGGTTCCTCGCGACGATCCTCGCGACGTGGGTGCTCCTGCGCACGCGGGCGGGCAACTGGATCTTCGCCGTCGGCGGGCAGCTCAACTCGTCGCGCCAGGTGGGCGTGCCGGTCCTCAAGACGAAGGTCGGTCTTTTCATGACGACCGCCGGCGCCGCGTGGCTCGTCGGGATGATCTCGCTCTTCCGCACCTCGACCGTTCAGGCCAACACCGGTGTGGGGCAGGAGTTCATCTACATCATCTGCGCCGTCGTCGGCGGCTGCCTCCTCACGGGCGGCTTCGGCTCCGCGATCGGCGCGGCCCTCGGGGCCCTCATCTACGGCATGGTCTTCCAGGGCATCACCTTCGCCCAGTGGGACACGAACTGGCTGCGCACGTTCCTCGGCGCGATGCTCCTGCTCGCGGTCTTCCTCAACCACTTCGTTCGAACCAGGGCAGGAGGCGCCCGATGAGCGCGACGACCCCAGCACCGGCCGTGCAGCGATCGGCGGCGCCCGTCGTCGAGGTGCGCGACATCGGGAAGAGCTACGGTCCCGTGAACGCCCTCTCGGGTGTCTCGACGACGGTCAACGCCGGAGAGGTCACGTGCGTCCTCGGCGACAACGGCGCCGGCAAGTCCACCTTCATCAAGATCCTCGCGGGCGTGCACACGCCGAGCGAGGGGGAACTCCTGCTCGACGGCGAGCCCGTGCGTTTCTCGTCGCCGCGTGCCGCTCTCGACGCTGGTATCGCGACCGTCTACCAGGACCTCGCGGTCGTGCCGCTCATGCCCGTCTGGCGGAACTTCTTCCTCGGCTCCGAGTTGACGCGCGGCGTCGGCCCGTTCCGCAGCCTCGACGTGAAGGAGATGAAGCGCATCACCTACACGGAGCTCGACAACATGGGCATCGACCTCCGCGACGTCGACCAGCCGATCGGCACGCTTTCGGGCGGCGAGCGGCAGTGCGTCGCGATCGCCCGCGCCGTGTACTTCGGCGCGCGCGTGCTCATCCTGGACGAGCCGACGGCGGCGCTCGGCGTCAAGCAGTCGGGCGTCGTGCTCAAGTACATCGCGCGGTCGCGGGACCGGGGGCTCGGCGTCGTGTTCATCACCCACAACCCGCACCACGCCTACCCCGTCGGCGACCGATTCCTGCTCCTGAATCGCGGGACGAGCCTCGGCAACTTCGAGAAGAGCGAGATCACCCTCGGCCAGCTCACGAGCCTCATGGCCGGCGGCGCGGAACTCGACTCCCTCGCCCACGAGCTCGAGCGGGAGATGGGGCGCGACTCGTCGCTCGTGCAGCAGCTCGAATCCGAGGCCGAGCGTCTTCCCGACGTGGTGGGGGAGGCGGGGACGCGCGCTCGCGAGTGACGGTCTTCCGGCCCTCGCGCCGGAACCGTGGGCCGTCGGCTCCTCGCTCCCGACGTGCTCCGCTCGGAGGTGCTCTTGATCCTCCATCGCGACGTCCGCGAGGGGCGGCGGGACGAGAGCGCGTGAAGTCCTCGTTGCAAAGGTAAGGCTGTCCTCAGTAAGTTAAGCCTTACCTAACCGTCTCGAATCGACCGGCGCAGCCGCGTCCTCTCGAGGGGGTCCCGCTATCGAAAGGACAACCCGTGGATTCAGCAGTACCGCGCCGGAGCGGTTCAGCCGCCCGTCGTACCGCCGCGATCGTCGCCGCAACGGCGCTCTCGCTCGGCGCCGCTCTCGGCACGACGACGGCGGCGAACGCGGCTCCGCCGGCCGGGCAGATCACCGACGCCTCGTTCACGTGGGGTCTCAGCGGCGAAGCCGGCGGCGGTGCCTTCTTCGGCGGCTGCAACTTCCTGAGCGCCGGAACCGCCGGGAACACCGGCAGCTCACGGCTGTGGACGGAGGCCGACGGGTTCTACTCGACCTCCGACGGTGACGTGACGATCGTGAAGCCGAACGCAGCGGGAGAGCTCGTCCAGCCCACGTGGACCACGAAGTGCGAGACGCCGCAAGGGACGCCCGTCTCGGCGGGCTCGACGACCTCGCTGTCGAAGAACGCCGTCGTGTTCGACGGCGGCGAGGGCGCGGTCGCGGCCGACGGCTCGACGGAGATCGCTTGGACCGGGTCCTTCACGGTCGCCTTCTACGGCGGCCTGACCTACTGGACCGCGACCGACCCCGTCCTCTCGCTCGACGCTGCCGGCAACGGGCAGCTCACTGCGACCGCATCGGGTTACGGCGCGAGCATGGAGGACATGACGCAGTGGGTTCCGGTCTCGGGGCGCGAGATCGTGCTCGCCGACATCACGGGAGCCGCCGCCGACGAGGACGGCTTCACCGTCACCCCCGACTACCTGGGGAGGACCGTGACGACGGCGGGCACGCCGCAGACCACGACGGGCGCCACGTGGGGATCCTTCCCGCAGAGCTTCGTCGACTTCCAGCAGCTCACGGGTCAGAGCAGCTACTGGTACAGCTCCGGCGGCTCGCGTGACGCGGCGAAGCCCACGACGCCGCTCGCGGTCTCGTACTCGCTCGCGAACGACCCCGGAACTGACCCGGGCACGAACCCGGGCGGGGAGGAGCCCGGCGAGGGTGAACAGGACATCGACGTGACGGTGCCCGCGGCGCCCGAGCCCGAGACCGGCAGCTTCGGCTGGGCCTTCACCTCGGCCGACGCCGTGAGCCTCGGCACCGCCGTCCAGGTCGGCAGCACCTTCACGGCCGACGGCGCACTCAACACCATCGCCGTGACCGACACGCGGTCGGGCGGCGCCGGCGCGTACTCGTGGAGCATCTCCGGCAGCGTGTCGGAGTTCAGCTCCGGAACCGCCGACTTCTCGGCCGGTTACCTGGGCTGGAGCCCGAGCGTCTCGTCGGCGGGTGCCGGCGTGACCGCGGGTGCCCCGGTACCCTCGACGCTCTCGGGCGGCGCGGGTCTCGGTTCGTCGGCGACCCTCGCATCGAGCACGACGGCCGCGAGCGCGAACATCGACGCGGGTCTCGAGCTCGTCATCCCGAGCGACACCCCGGCCGGCGACTACGCCGCGACCCTCACGGTGACCGCGCTCGGCTGATCCGACTCCATCTCGACGGCGGTACCGGGCCCTGCGGCCCGGTACCGCCTCGTCGCGTCTCGCGCACCTCTCGTGCGCCCTCCCGTATCCCGTCCCGTTCCGCCCTCCGTTCCGCCCTCCGTTCCCGACTCGAGGACCCCGTCATGACCCGTACCGTCGCATCCCCCCTCCTCGCCGCCGCCGCGCTCGTCGCGGCTCTCGTCCTTCCCGGGGTCTCCGCGACCGCCGCTGCAGCCGCAGCCGAGCCGATGCCGCACGAAGCCGCTCGGGTGAGGACCCCGGTAGCGGCCGACACCGCCGGTTGGAGCGTCGGACCCGCCGATGGCCCGCTCGGGACCGGTCGCCCGTTCTTCGAGTACGCGCTCGATCCGGGAGCGACGATCGAGGACGCCTTCACGGTGCGCAACGACGGAGCGATGCCGTTGACACTCCGTGTCTACGCCGCGGACGCGTTCACGACTCGCGAGGGTACGATCGATCTCCTCCCGGCGGACGAGCAATCGGTCGACTCGGGTACATGGGTCGGCCTCGGGGCGACCGAGGTCGACCTCGATCCGGGGGAGACGGCGATCGTGCCGTTCACCCTCACGGTCCCCGCGGACGCCCGGCCCGGCGATCACCCTGCCGGCATCGTGACCTCCCTGCTCTCCGATGACGCCGGCGCGCAGGTCCAGGTCGACCGCCGCCTCGGAAGCCGGCTCTACATCCGCGTCGCCGGCGAGCTCTCGCCCTCCGTCGACGTGTCGGAGCCCACGGTCTCCTTCGATGGGGTGTGGAATCCGTTCGCGCTCGGGCGTCTCGACGTCTCCTACACCCTCACCAACACGGGCGACACGCGAGTCACGGCCGTCGCCGCGAGTTCCGCCCACGGTCCGTTCGGCGTGGCAGCGATGTCTACGGGAGCTGAACAGTTGCCCGAGATCCTCCCGGGATCGAGCCTGGCGGTCCGGCAGAGTCTCGAGGGAGTGGCGGCGCTCGCATGGCTCGGCGGAGCGGTCGACGTCATCCCCACGAGCGTCGGCGTCGGGGCCACCCAGCTCGACGCCGTCGTCGCGCCGTACTCGCTCGCGGCGGTTCCGATCGCGACCCTGCTGATCCTCGCGGGAGCGCTCGTGATCATTCTCGCCGTCATCCTGCTCGCGCGCCGCTCCCGAACGCGCCTCGAGGGCACGAGCCCCGCCTGACGACCGCTCCCGGCCTGACGGCTTCCGCGCTCGTCAGGCCCGCGACCAGGGGAACCGGAGCCGCCCGGCGAGGTGCAGCGACGCGAGCACGCTCACGAGCATCGCGAGAAGCGTGCCGCCGAGCGGCAGCACGAGCGGGGTCAGTACGTCCGACGCACCCGGCACGAGCGGCGCGTTCGCGCGCTGTACCGTCGATGCCGCTTGGGCGGTCCCCTGCGGCGTGGCGGCCACAGCCGGGGGAGCGCTCGTGGTCGGACCGCGAGGCGCGAACACCGCATCGTTCCGCGGAATCTCCGTGGCTCCGCCGCCGGAGGGTGCACCTCCGCCCGTCGTCGGAACGATCGCCGGCGCTCGCGCGTCCGCGTTCACCGTGATGGGCGTCGCGGGCTTCGCGGGGTCGCGCTGACCGCCGGACGTCAGCCAGTAGCCGGTCTGTCCCGTGAGCTTCTGGAACCCGAGGAAGGTGGCGGGGAAGGCTCCCCAATACGGAGCGTTGGCCTCGGTCCGCGGTACCTGGCCGGCTCCCGCCGCCTCGACGCCGACGTACTCGGGCAGGACCTGGAATCCGCCCTCCCCGAGCTCGACGTCACGCAGCTCCGCGAGCACGACCGTGCGACCGGGGATGGGCTCCCACGTCGACAAGTCCTCTATGCTCGTCCCATAGCCGCTCAGGGTCGCCGTGAGCCGCCCCGTCCCGCTCGCATCGACCGTGAGGACCGGGTCGCTCGCGCTCCAATAGGTCATGCCGCCATAGAAGGCGACAGTGAAGGATCCCGTCCAGCGCAGGTCGACGCCGTCGTCGCCGATCCTGCCCGCGCCGCCCGAGAAGACGACCTGCGAGTCCGTCGACGAGGAGAGCGAGGCGGCGGTGACTGCGTTGCCGGCGGCGTCGAGGCACTTGGTCTCGAAGGAGGCGCGCTGCCATTCGCCGGCCGCCGTGGCCTTGACGATCTCGACGTCGCCCTCGCGAGCGGAGTAGAGCCCGTCGACCGCGCCCCACACGCGCGCTCCGCCGGAATCGCCGGCCAGGCCCGCGCTCAGGAAGTTGCACCCGCCCGCGAATGCGCCGCCACTCGCTTCCCGGCTCAGCCCCCACCACAATTGCGCGTCGTCGACCGTGGTCGCACCGTGGCTCGGGGGCTCCGTCGACTCGGGGACCGTCACACCGATCGGGAGACCGTCGTCGGAGTCGTTCGTCGCCGGCGGGATGCCGGTCGCGGCGGCGGGGAGGGTGCCCGCGAGCACGAGGCCGCCCGTGAGCGCGAGAGTGGCGACGGCGCGCGCGGTCCGACCGCGTCTCGTGGCGCCCGTCATGCCTCCGCTCCCGTCGCGAGGTCGACCCGGCGGAGACGGCGGCCACGGTGCACGCGGCGGATCGACGTCACGATGCTGAGCAGCAGCAGCACGAGAGCCACGAGGATCGCGATCCCGAGCGCGATGTAGGGCCAGGTCGGCGGGGCCGCCGGGGGCGCGGCCCCGGCGGCAGCCGTCGCATCGGCGCTCACGGTCACGTCGCTCTCGGCGACCTTCCCGGACGCGGCTCCCGTGAGGGTCAGGAGGTGCGTGCCCACGCGGAGGTCGGCCGGGAGGGGGAGGACGCCGGCGATCTCCCCGGACGGCCCGGCCGTGAGCGGGCCGACGGCCGAGACGCCGTCGTCGAGGGTCGCGACGATGAGCTCTCCCGGAGAGAAGCCCTGACCCGTGAAGCTGAGCGCCTGGCCGGGGATCGCTGTCGTCGTCGTGTAGCCGACGCGCGCGGCGGCCGCGGCGGAATCGGTCCTCGGAGCCGCCGCGGCGTCCTCGCCTCCGTCGTCCGAGGCGCCGTCCGACGGTCCCGGCGTCGAGCCGAACTCGATCGGAGTGAACGTCTCGTTGTTCGCGTTCTTCACGCCGTGCGCGCCGATCGTGATGATCCCGCAGCGTACCGCGAGGCAGTCCACCTCGCTCACGCCGCCGCCGCGGTCCTGGCTCTCGAAGGTCGCGCCGGGCACGACCATGTCGACGCGCCACGAACCGTCCACTTCCATGACGGCGTTCGCCGCGTCCTCCGTGTCGCTGCCGGGAAAGGCGACGAATCGCTGGAAGCCCTTGTTCTCCTTCGCCTCCTGATCGGGCACATAGCGGTAGTCGCTCCCGACCTCGCCGCCGTTGCTCGGCCGCCACGACGCGCCCTCGGCCACCCAGCCGAAGAGGACGTAGACACCCCCGAAGCCGCCAGTGATGGATTGAAAACCGGATCCGGAAACGGTCACGGAGGTCGCGAACTCGGGGTCGGCGGCCGACGCCCCCTCGATCGTGACGCGCGCCTCGGCGGATGCCGACGGGGCCGAGAGCGGCGACAGCACGATGGCGCCTGCCGCGAGCGCGGAGACCGTCGTAGCGGTCATGAGACGGTGGACGCGATGGGCGCCGAGGGGGAAGCGATCAGGCATTCGCCGGCTGCTCCTTTCGAGAGCGGGAGACGTGACGGACGGGACGGACGTGCACGTCGTCGTCGACGACCTGCACGGAGAGCGGGTGACGGTACACATCGGTCAGGAGAGCGGAGGTGAAGGCGACGTGGGGCGGGCCGTCCGCGCGGACGCGGCCGCCGTCGAGAACCACGACGCGGTCGGCGTAGGCGGCCGCCAGATCGAGATCGTGCAGCACGACGACGGCGGCACCACCCGCATCGGCGTGGTCCGCGAGCCGCGCGAGCACACGCTCCTGGTGGCGGATGTCGAGGCTCGCCGTCGGCTCGTCGAGGAGCACGATCTCGCACGACTGCGCACGAACGCGGGCGAAGGCGACCCGCGCCCGTTCGCCGCCTGACAGCTCCGTGATGCGACGCTCGAGGAGGGTCGTGACCTCCGCGTCCTCGGCGGCGGCCGCGATGCGTGCGTCGTCCTCGTCCGCCTCGGGGCGTCCGCGCCACGGCGCCCGCCCCATCTCGACGACCTCGACGGCCGTGAAGGGGAAGGACACCTCGTTGGACTGCGTCAGGACGGCCCTCCGCCGCGCGAGGTCGAGGGTACGGATCGCCCCGAGCGGCCGTCCGTCGAGCGCGATGCTCCCCGAGGAGAGGCCGACGTCACCCGTGAGGGCGTGCAGGAGGGTCGACTTACCGGCGCCGTTCGGTCCCACGAGAGCGACGAGCTCGCCGGGCGAGACGGCGAGGTCGACCCCGGCGAGCACCTCGCGCTCGCCGTAGCGGACGTGGAGACCGCGGGCCTCGAGGACGGCGCTCACGCCCAGCCTCCCGCCCGCACGCGGGCGCGGCGCAGCAGCCAGAAGAAGAAGGGACCGCCGACCAGCGCGGTGAGCATGCCGATCGGTAGATCCGCGTACGGGACGGCCGTGCGCGCGACGGTGTCGGCAGCGAGGAGCAGGAAGGCGCCGCCGAGAGCGCTCACGGCGAGGAGCGCGCGGTGTGCCGGCCCGAGGACGAGACGGACGAGGTGCGGGACGACGAGTCCCACGAACGCGATGATGCCGCAGAGCGACACCGCCGCGGCCGTCAGCACCGCGACGAGCACGATCGCGATCACGCGCGTGCTCTCGATCGAGACGCCGAGGTGGCGCGCCTGGCGCTCGCCGAGGGCGAGGAGGTCGAGGCGGTGGGAAAGCGTGAGCGCGCCGATGATCCCGACGATCGTGATGGGCAGCACGATCGCGACGTCCTGCCAACGCGTGCCGTTGAGCGAGCCCAGCTGCCAGAACACGATCTGCTCCCGCTGCTGCGTCGTCGAGAGGAAGGTCGCGAGCGCGATCCCCGCCCCGCACACCGCGTTGACGGCGATGCCGGTGAGGACGAGCGTGACGACCTCAGTGCGACCGCCGGAACGCGCGGCGAAGTAGACGAGGAAGGTCGCGGCGAGCCCTCCGACGAAGGCGAACAGGGGAGAGGTGAGTGGCCCGGCGAAGGAGGCCCCCGTGAGGATCGCGATCGAGGCCCCGACGGCCGCGCCCGACGACACCCCGACGACACCGGGCTCTGCGAGCGGGTTTCGGAACACGCCCTGCATGAGAGCGCCCCCCACGGCGAGCGCCGCTCCGACGACGAGCGCCATGGCGATGCGGGGGAAGCGGATCATCCAGAGGGTCGCATCGGCGTTCGGGTGCGCCGGAGCGGCCGTCTCCGGCAGCACGACCGCCGACCAGCCGATCGAGGCGAGCGCGTCGTTCGTGTGCGCCGCGAGCGAACCGAGGATCTCCGGAACGGAGATCGCGAGTTGACCGAGCCCCGCCGACACGACGGCGAGGACGACCGTTGCCACGCCGAGCGTCAGCACGAGCACTCGCCGCGGACCGGCCGAGCGGACCCGGACCGGCGCGCTCGACCGCGCGGGTCCGAGTGCGGTGGCGGCGGCGCTCATCCCGCGGCGCCGGCGGCTGCCGCGTCCGGCGCGTAGACCGCGACGGCGAGCGCCTCGAGGACGCGAGCCGTGTCCGGACCGAAGCTCAGGATCTGAGAGTCAGCCATGTCGACGACGCGGCGGTGCTCGCCGGCGGGGGTCTGCTGGAGCGCCGGGACGGCCTCGAGCAGTCCGTCGACGCCCTCGACGGATTCGAGCCCGCCCGTCATCACGAGGACGAGATCCGGGTTCGCGGCGACGAGTCCCTCGTCGGTGATCGGTCTCATCCCCGACCAGCCGATCTCCGATGAGACGTCGGCCCCGCCGAGAGCGGTGATGAGGGCGTCGGCGCCGGATTCCTCACCGAACATGTAGTAGACGCCCGATTGCCCCCGCACGTACAGAAAGATCATGCGGAGCTTCTCGCCGTCGGCCTGTGCGATGCCCGCGATCTCGGCCACGGTCTCATCGACCGCCACCGAGATGCGTTCCGCCAGCAGCGCGCCCCGCTCGGGGACGCCGAGCGCCGCGGCGACCTCTCCGACGAGCGAGCCGATCGAGTCGATCGCGCGGTGCGAGTCGACGACGACGACGTCGACTCCGGCGTCGCGCATCTGCAGGACCGTGTCCCAGGGGCCGAGGCTCGTGTCGGTGATGATGAGCGTGGGCGCGAGCTCGAGGATCGCCTCGGCGTTGAGGTCGTGACCGTTCTGCGTCACGAGCGGCCGGTCGGCGATTTCGGTGAAGCCGCTCGAGGCGTCCCGACCGACGACCTGGTCGCCGAGTCCGAGCTCGAACACGGTCCGTGATAGCGAGCCGTAGATGTCGAGGGCGAGGATGCGGGAGGTGTCGTCGATCTCGACGGTCGTGCCCTGCCGGTCCGTCACCGTGACGGGGAGGGACTGCTCGCCCTCGGTGATGGGATCGACGGGGGACGAGGGGGCGACGGCGGTACTCGGGCCCTCCCAGGAGCGCGGCTCATTGACGGCGGTCACGTCGGCCAGGCGCGGCGTGGCCACCCCCGCGGTGTCGTCGCCGGACGTTGCAGACGTGCATCCCGCGAGGACCGGCCCCGCGAGGAGGAGGACGAGAGAGGCGATGACGGGGAGGAATGGGGAACGGCGAAGGGCGGTCACGTCGGTGCTGATCTCTCGAACGAGGAGGGAAAGGAAGGTATGCCTACCCTAACGAGATTAAGTACTTAGGTAAACCTACCCTTTGCCGTAGAGTGACGCCATGGACACCCGAATCGCTTCCGTCGTCGAGCCTCCGGCGCTCGGCGTCGCCGCTCTTCTCCGTGAAACCACCGAGGCGCAGCACCGCGCCGCCGAGTCGCGCCCGTTCATGACGGCGCTCATGGGCGGAAAGCTCGATCTCGCGGCGTACACCGTGTATCTCGCACAGTTCGCGCGCGTCTACGCGGCGCTCGAGTCCCGTGCCGTCGCGGACTCCGACCCGGCCGTCCTGCACGACCGACGTCTCGACCGGGCGGCCGTGATCGAGGCCGACCTCGTCGCGCTCGGCGCTCCCGACTGGCGCGAGCGGATCCCGGCGCTTCCCGCCACGCAGGTGTATGCCGAGCACCTCCGAGCCATCGCCCGCGACGAACCGATCCGGCTCGTCGCCCACCACTACACCCGGTACCTCGGCGACCTGTCCGGTGGGCAGGTCATGGCGACGATGCTCCGGCGTCATTACGGCGCGACGGAGGAGCAGTTGTCCTTCTTCCGTTTCGACGACCTCGGCGCCCTCGTGCCGTACAAGCGCGGCTACCGCGACGCGCTCGATGCGATGGAACTCGATGCGATCGAGCGCGACGTGCTCGTCACCGAGGCGCGCGCCGCGTTCGAGGCGAACACGGCGATCTTCGACCAGCTCGGCGCGGTGACGTCCGGCGACTAGGTGTACCGCCCCGTGAGGTTGTGAACGCGGGCTGAGGGTGCTTGGCCGTCGATGCCGGTGTGGGGTCGATGGTGGTTGTAGTGATGCAGCCATGTCTCGTATGTGGCCTCGCGTTCCTGCTCGCTGGCGTATGGTCGCGCGTAGGCCCACTCGGCGGCGAGGGTTCGGTTGAAGCGTTCGACTTTCCCGTTCGTTTGCGGCCGGAATGGCTTTGTCCACTTGTGCTTCACGTTCTCGCCAAGGGCGTCCGCGAATGCGCGGGACCGATAGCAGGAGCCATTGTCAGTCATCACCGCGCTCACCGTGATCCCGATGTTCTGGAAGAACGCGTTCGCCCGCTGCCAGAAGCCGGCGGCGGTCTCCTTGCGTTCGTCGTCGAGGATCTCCGAGTACGCCACCCGCGAGTAGTCGTCCACGGCGTGGTGCAGGTAGCGGTAGCCGTGCGGTGCTCCCGTTCCTGCCTGTGCAGCCCGGTCGCGAGCCGTGGCGGCTTTCCGTGCTTGGGCGGAGCCGCGTCCGTGGACCCTCCAGCCCCCACCGTCAGGGATCCGGCCCTGCTTCTTGATGTCCACGTGCACGAGCCGACCGGGCCGGTCGACCTCGTATCGCACCGGCTTCGGCTTGCGCACCGGAAGGCCCGTGGACTGGTCGACGGCGGCCAGTAGCGGCATCCGGTAACGGGCCAGCACCCGCCCCACCGTGGACCGGTGCAGCTGCAGGTGATACGCGATCCGGTGCGGCCCCCACCGGTGAGTGAATCGCAACGCGACGATCCGCCGCTCTGTCCGCCGCGGCAGCCTGCCGGGCGACGACGCAGGACGCGAGCTGCGATCCGTCAATGGGGCACCTGCTCGATACCGGTCCGCCCACCGCTTCGCCGTCGCGGGCGAGCACTGGAACCGTTCGGCGGCCCGTCGCAGCGACCAGCCCCGATCGATGACGAGGACTGCAAGCCTCCGGCGTCCTTCCGGCGTCAAAGGAGCGTTAGCGTGAGTCACGAGCGCCTCCGCCCCCACGGAGGTGCCGTCTGCCGCATGCGACGTGAGCGTGCCTCTGCCGCCGCGGATTCGCCTGGGCTTCGAACATTCCGCGTATCCATTGACTCATCGGCGTGTGCGTCCGCGGGTGATGCCGAGCGCGACCAGGAGGGCGGCGAGGACGGTGAGGGCGGTTGCGGCTAGGGTCGTCGCCGCTCGGAACTGGGCCATCTGTCCGATGGTCCAGGGCTGGGTGGTGATGCTGCCGGTGAAGATCGCGGCGAGGATGGTTCCGGTGAGGGCGATGCCGATGGCGGTGGTGAGTTCGCTTGCCGTGTCGACGAGGGCTGCGCCGAGGGTTGTGCGGTCGGCGGGTAGGCCGCGCATGACGTTGTTGCCGGCGACGACGCCGACGATGCGCATCCCCGCGGCGACGAGCATGAGCGCGACAGCGATCCAGGCGTACCCGAGCCTGCCGAACACGGCGTAGACAGCGAGGCCCGCGACGACCACGACTGCGCTCACCCAGGCGGCGTTGTCGATGCCGATCCGTTTGATCAACGGCGAGATGACCGTTCCCCCGGCGATGAGCACGACGACTTGTGGGAGCATGCCGAGGGCGGCCTGCGCAGGGGTCCATCCCCAGTCGAGCTGCAGTTGCAGCGTGACGAGATAGCTCAGTCCCGCGACCGCGAGGCCCGCCGCGGCCTTGAACGCCAACCCGCTGGAGACGAGGGGGCGGGCAATCAGCGCGAACTCGAGCAGCGGATGCGCGGCAGTCCGTTCGCGGATCACAAACATGACTCCGGACACGACTGCTGCCGCTGTGGCGTCCCACGGGCCCCAGGATCCGGCGTCGGAGATGAACAAGGTGGGTGCGAGAAGCGCGATTGCGATCGTGGCCGTGCCGAGGATCGCACCGAGAATGTCGATGCACTGCGGGTGCAGGTCCTCGGGGCGGTCGGCGGGCACCCCGAGACGAATGCAGACGAGGGCGATGAGCGCGATCGGCGCGTTCACGACCAGCAGCGCCTGCCACGGCGCGAACTGCAGGACGAAGCCGCCGACCACGGGCCCGATCGCGAGGCCAACGAGCCCGACCGTCGAAATCACGGTGATCGCACGTACCCGCAACGACTCTTCCTCGAACAACCGGAACGCAAGAGCCAACGAGCCAGGCGTTGTCATCGCCGCCGCCACGCCCATCACCGCCCGCACGACGATCAGCTGCGGGGCGGTCGTCACGAACACGGTGGCAAGGCTCGCCAGCCCGAGCAGAACCAAACCGACGACCATCACCCGGCGACGGCCCGCGCGATCAGCCAGAGCGCCGAAAACGAGCATCAACGCGCCGAACACCACAGCGTAAGAGCTCGTCACCCACTGCAACGCCGCGGTCGAGGCATGCAACTCGGTCCCAATCGTGGGAAGCGCGACGTTCAGGACCGAATTGTCGAGCATCTCGAACAGGAACACGGCCGACAGGCCAACCAAAGCCACCGCTGCAGCACGCAACGACTTCGGGGCGGTTCGATTCGCAGGCATAGCACACTCCTCAAAAGAGAGAAGTGGCGGCCCCACGGCCACGTATGCGCGCAGTCGGACGCTGCGTTTCTACTTCCGGTTCGCCCAACCTACCAAAACGAGCATCGGCGCCGCATCCTTTC
Source organism: Labedella phragmitis (assembly GCF_004078635.1). Taxonomy (GTDB): domain Bacteria; phylum Actinomycetota; class Actinomycetes; order Actinomycetales; family Microbacteriaceae; genus Labedella; species Labedella phragmitis. The sequence goes on along the minus strand of NZ_RZNB01000004.1, from coordinate 3,513 downwards.
GCATCATCACCCGACTTCAGTGTTCACAACCTGGTGGGGAACTACAACTAGGCCGCTCCCACTCTTCCGCTGGGTCGGCGTCGCACCGCCGACTCAGCGGAATCCCCGCTGCACACACCAGGATGGGGACATGATCTCCACCGCCCTCGCCTCCCGCCTCCGCACCGCCGGCCTCACGTGGGCGCCGTCGTCGGGCGACGCCTTCCAGATCGCTCGCGACGACTTCGAAGGCGACGTCTTCACCGTGAGCGACATGACGATCGAACCGCACCAGTACCCGAGCGGGACGATCCTCGGCTTCAACGGCACGACGGAGTGGGCCCTCGATTCGGTCGCTCTCGACGACGCGCTCTGGTTGCCGCGCGAGGACCAGCTCCGCGAACTGCTGCGAAGCGCGTTCGTCTCCCTCACCCGCGTGCAGGAGGGTCTGCGCGGACGGACCCTCTACACCGTCACGGCGCGCATCGACGGTGAGGAGCGCACCTATTCGAGCGACCACGCGGCCGAGGCGTACGGCGAGGCGCTGCTCGAACTCATCCAGTCCGTCAGGTGATGCGCAGAAGAGGGTCAGGCGTCGTCGGAGGACGCCGGGCCCTCGGCCTCAGCCTCGGCCTCGGCCTCGTCCGAGATTCCCGTCTCCGCGTCGAGAGCATCCCAGCCCTCCACCCAGCGTGCGAGGTAGCCCGCGAACTGCCGGAGGTCGTCGTCGCTCCACTCGCCGAGCACGCGCTGGAGCGAGTTGAAACCCGTGGGCCCGGCGTTGCGGAGCCGTTCGCGACCGAGGTCCGTCAACTCGATGAAGCGGGCCCGTCGATCCTCGGTGTCGGCACGTGTCGCGACGAGACCCAGGTCCTCGAGCTGACGCGACTGCCGGCTGATCGCGGTGCGGTCGACCGAGAGCATCTCCGCCGCCGCCCCCGCGTGCACGGGGCCGTGCCGCTCGAGGATGCGGAGCATCTTGAGCCCGAACGGCTGAAGCGACGGGTCGACGGCGGCGGCCGCGTTGCGGATGCTCACGCGGATCTTGCCCGCGAGCACGCTCATCTGCTCTTCGACCTCGTGGATCGGGGACGAGCTCTCCGCGCTCGTGTCCTGCGTGCCGCCGTCGACCTCCGGCATCGTCATCGCGATCGGCCTCCGTCAGGGCTCTCGTCGTCGGACCGCCGGCCGTCGGGGTGCGAGGTGCCGACCGGGGGGAGGGCGACCGACGCCGTCGAGACGTCGATGAGCGCGTCCTCCGCGACCACGAGCTCACTCGGCGCCCCGGACTCCGTCGCGGCGCCGCCCTTCTCGTTCTTCAACTGCACCGCGTTCAGCGTACCGAGGCGGGCGTTCGGCAGGAAGGCGACGGCGATGAGGGTGATGATCGCGAGCGGGACGCTGTAGAAGAAGACCTGCCCGACGCCCGTGCCGTACGCGCTCTCGACGACGACTCGGATCGCCTCCGGGAGCTGGTTGACCTGCGGGATCGTGCCGCTGCCGAGGGCCTGGGCCGCCGCGGCCTGCTGCTCAGGGGCGAGGTCGGCGATGCCGTCCTTGATGCCGTCGGCCACGACCGTGCCGAGGATGGAGCCGAGGACGGAGACGCCGACGGTGCCGCCGAGGCTGCGGAAGAACGTCACGGCGCTCGTCGCGACGCCGAGGTTGCGCACCTCGATCGAGTTCTGCACGACGAGCACGAGGTTCTGCATGAGCATGCCGAGGCCCGCGCCGAGGACGAACATGTAGATCGCGACGAGTACGAACGGGGTGTCGTAGTGGAGCGTGCTGAGGAGAGCGGTTCCGACGACGGCGAGCACACCGCCGGTCACCATGATCGCCTTCCAGTGACCGCGCTTGCTGATGAGCGAGCCGAAGAAGGCCGAGGCGATGAGGAGGCCGGCCATCATCGGGATCGTGAGGAGGCCGGACTGCGTCGGTGTGGCGCCGCGGGCCAACTGCATGTACTGGGCGAGGAAGACGGCCGTGCCGAACATCGAGACGCCGACGGAGATGCTCGCGACGACCGCGAGGGTGAAGGTGCGGTTGCGGAACATCGACAGCGGGATGATCGGTTCCTTGGCCTTGAGCTCGACGATCACGGCCGCGACGAGGAGCACGATGGCGCCCGTCACCATGGTGAGGGTCTCGAGGGACATCCAGTCGAACTGCTTGCCGGCCATCGACATCCAGATGAGGAAGAGCGAGACGCCGCCCGCGATGAGCACGGCACCCGCGTAGTCGATCGTGACCTTGCGCTTGGCTCGCTTCGGGAGGTGCAGCGTGGCCTGGAGCATGATGATCGCGATGATCGCGACCGGGAGCGCCACGAAGAAGTTCCAGCGCCAACCGAACGCGTCGGTGATGAGGCCGCCGAGAAGCGGGCCTCCGACCGTGCCGACGGCCATGACGCCGCCGAAGAGTCCGGCGTAGCGGCCGCGCTCACGCGGGCTGATGATGTCGGCCATGATGATCTGGCTGAGCGCTGCGAGGCCACCACCGCCGAGGCCCTGGAAGACCCGGAAGACGATGAGCCAGTCGGTGTTCTGGGCGAAACCGGCGGCCGCGGAACCGAGGACGAAGAGTCCGAGCGCGAGCTGGATGAGCAGCTTGCGGTTGAAGAGGTCGGCGAACTTGCCCCACAGGGGAGTGGACACGGTGGTCGCGAGGAGCGTCGCGGTGACGACCCACGTGTACGCGGACTGATCGCCCTTCAGTTCGGAGATGATGAGCGGGAGCGACGTCGAGACGACGGTTCCCGCGAGGATCGACACGAACATGCCGAGGAGCAGCCCCGAGAGGGCCTGCAGTACCTGGCGGTGGTTCATGGAGCCGTCGGGCGAGCCCTCCGGCGCGGCGCTCGTGGCCGGTGTGTTCGTGGTGCGCTTCGCGCTCTCGTCCCCGCGTGACATCTGTCTCCCGTCAATAGTTGGCGAGCGTCAACTATATCACCGTGTCACGCAATTGGTCACCCTCCTGGGCGACTTCGGGCGATTCGCGAAGCAGAAGCTCGACGGACTCCGCCCCCACGGTCCCTGAGCCTGACGGAGGGCGTCATCCTGAGCCTGACCGTCGTCCACGAAACGGCTGCCCACCGGCTTTTCCACCCTGGGGTGACTCTCCGGGTGAATGTCGGTGGTGTGCTGTTCACTGTTCCTATGGGGGAACACGAGACGCAGCTTCGAGTCGCGATCGCGCACGCGGTCGACGAACTCGCCGCGCCCCTCGGCGCTCTCGTCCCCGGCCGCCTTTCCGGTGACGATTACCTCACTCTTCTCACCGAGGTCGAGTCCCTCGGTCGCGTCGTCGACGCTCTCCGCCACCGTCTCGCGGGCGACGCGAAGTCCCGCTCGGGCGGTCCCGTCGACACGTTCGGCCAGCTCGGTCACGCCACCGCGGAAGAAGGACTCGCCGCACTCACCGGGGTATCGGTCGGTACAGCGAAGAACCGTATCCGTGTCGGTGAAGCTGTGACCCCGATGTTGTCGCCGACCGGTTCCGTCCTCGCCCCCACCCACCGGCACATCGCCGCAG
>NZ_RZNB01000003.1 GCF_004078635.1 Labedella phragmitis | reverse complement strand
CGCTCACGCCGATCGGGCGTCTGCTCGTCTCGAAGTCGGTCGAGGCCTCGGCCGATCCGATCGTCCCGGGCACGACGTTGACGTACACGATCACGTTCGACAACCAGGGCCAGGGTCCGGTCTCCGTGGACAAGTCGGACAACCTCACGGGCGTGCTCGACGACGCCACGCTCACAAGCGCACCGGTCGCCTCGGACGACGCCCTCGTGGTGTCGGCGGTCGACGGCGGCGTCTTCACCATCACGGGTGAACTGGCCGCCGGGCAGACGGAGACGGTGACCTACACGGTCACGGTGAACGAGGAGGACGAGCGCGGCGACGACCGGGCGACGAACTTCCTCGTCGACGACCCGTCGACGCCGCCGCCCGCGACGTGCGAGCCGGGCAACCTCGAATGCACCTCGACGGACCTGCCGAACGTCACGTCCTCGAAGTCCGTGGACCCCGCGTCGGGCACGACGGTCGTGGAGGGCGATGAGCTCACCTACACGCTCACCTTCACCAACAGCGGCAACGCCGTCGGCGCCGTCGACTTCACCGACCACCTCGCAGACGTGCTCGATGATGCGACGATCACCGCGCAGCCGGTCTCCTCCCATGCTTCAGTCACGGCGAGTGCGGTCACGAACGAGCGCGTCGTGGTGTCGGGCACGCTCGCGCCCGCGCAGACGGTCACCGTCTCGTACACCGTGACGGTGGCACCGGACGGGCAGCGCGGCGACGACGTGCTCGGGAACTACCTCGTGCGCGGCGATGCGGTTCCGCCGACCCAGTGCGTGGACGGGGACGTCGATTGCACAGTCAACCCGGTGCCCGAGATCGTGGACGCGAAGTCGGCGGACCCGGCATCCGGATCCCCGGTCGTCGCCGGCCAGACCATCACATACACCCTGTCGTTCCGTAACGACGGAGCGGCGGCAGGAGCCTTCGTCCGGGACGACGTGCTGACGGGTGTTCTCGACGATGCCGATCTCGTGGGCGATCCCCTCGTGGACGGCGACGGCGACATCGTGGTGGAACTCGTCGGCGACCGCCTGGTCGTGACGGGCTCGCTGGAACCGGGCGAGTCGGCGACGGTGTCGTACTCGGTCCTCGTCCGTCCGTTCGCGCAGCAGGGTGACCACGTGCTCGGGAACGTCCTCGTCCGTGCGGGTGAGGAGCCGCCGGCGACGTGTGAGCCGGTCGAGGGTGAGGACGCTGACTGCACGGTCCACCCGATCGGTGAGATCGCGGCGACGAAGTCGGTGGACCCGGCGTCGACGACGGCGGTGGAGCAGGGCGATGTCCTGACGTACACGCTCACGTTCCACAACACCGGTGCCGGTGCGGCCACGGTCGACTACGTGGACCGGATGGGCGATGTGCTCGACGATGCGACGCTCACGCGGCACGCGTCGGCCTCGGTCGACACGTTCGATCTCGAGCAGTCCGGCGACGTCCTGTCGATCGGTGGACGGCTCGGCGCCGGCGAGACCGCGACGGTGAACTACTCGGTGACGGTGATGGCCTATGACCGTCAGGGCAATCACGTTCTGGCGAACTATCTCGGGTTGAGCAACCAGACCCCGACGGGGATCTGCCCGGAGGGGAGTGCGCTCTGCACGACGAACCCGATTCAGGCGCCGCCGCCGCTCGCGATCACGGGCGGCACGATCGGCGTCGGTGCGATCGTCGCCGGTCTCCTCGCGCTCGTCCTCGGAGGCCTGCTGCTGGTCGTACGCCGTCGCCGTGAGACCGCCGGTGAGGTCGCGGAAAGGGACGCGGAGGACAGAGCGCTCTAGCGGGTCCACCGCCAGCGGCGTCCCGTCGTCGATTCCCTAGACCATGCCCCGGCCGATCGGATCCCGATCGGCCGGGGCATCGCGCATTCGGTTGGATCGCCGCCCGCTCTCCGAGTGGGAACCTCCACCCTCGGTCCCATCTCGGTCCCTGAGATTGTCGACGGGTCAGGGACCGCGGATGGTCTAGGGCTGGGTCTTCAGGTGCTCGACGAGCGCCGCGAGAACGGGAAGCTGACCCGCGTGGATCTTGTCCGCCGCGGTGAGTAGGTCGTACCAGCGGGCGTCGTCGATCTCCGGGAATTCCACGAAACGCCCCGACCCCTTCGGCACCTCGATCGCGATCGTGTTGCTCTGCACGGCGAGGTCGCCGAGGTCGTGCTCGACAGCGAAGACCGTGATGACCTTGCCAGAGGACTGCCGGAACTCGCCGAGGGGGACGTACTCACCCTCCGGAGCGGGCACCCCGGTCTCCTCGGCGAACTCGCGACGCGCCGCGAGCTCCGGCGTTTCGTCATCGCCGTACTCGCCCTTCACGACACCCCAGCCGCGGGTGTCCTTCTTCGCCCAGAACGGACCGCCGGGGTGGGTGAGCCAGACCTCCACGCTCTCGTCGGTGTGGCGGTAGGGGAGGATTCCGGCGCTGCGCTTCACGTCCCCATTGTCCCTCGTCGGGGCCGGTGGCCGTCCCGTCGATGCCTCGAGGGCCGACGGTCGCTCGTGAACAGGATTCTCGTGCTCACCGATGTCGTCGCGACGATCGGATCCAGAACACGACAGCCGAAATGATGATCACGACGGCCGCGATCGTGACGATCAGATTGACGAGCGAGAAGTTGGTGAACACGGCTCCCTCTCGGTGCGGTCTCTGGAAACGAGCTGGTGGGTCATCACCGTAGGGTATCTATCTTAATACCACAGCGCTCAACAGGAGACTCAACAGGAGACTCAACAGGAGACTCAACAGGAGACTCAACAGGAGACTCAACAGGAGGCAACGAGAGATTCAGGATGCGGGGTAGGGCGGGTCCGGTGAACCGGACCCGCCCTACCCGTTGTGCGGTGTGGGGTCCTACTTCGCGAGGAAGGCGAGGAGCGCTTCGTTGACCTCGGCGCCGTGAGTCCAGAGCATGCCGTGCGGGGCACCCTCGATCTCGACGTAGTCCGCGCTCGGCACGAGCTTCGCGAAGACCCGTCCCGTCGAGTCGATCGGGAGGATCCGGTCGGCCGTGCCGTGCACGATGAGCGTCGGAATGTCGATCTTGGCGACGTCGGCCCGGAAGTCCGTGAGCCACGTGGGCTGCGCGGCCGTCGCGGCGAACGGGGACGACCCGATGGCGGTGATCCAGCTGGCGTGCGACGCCTCGTCGCTCAAGCGCGACGGGATGTTCTCGTCCTCGTTGTAGAAGTTCGTGAAGAAATCCGTGAAGAACGCGTAACGGTCGGCCGTCGCCGCTTCGAGCAGGCCGTCGAAGACCTCCTGGGGCACGCCCGTCGGGTTGTCGTCCGTCTTGAGGAGGAACGGCTCGAGTGATCCGAGGAACGCGGCCTTGGCGATGCGCTCCGAGCCGTAGGTGCCGAGATAGCGGCCGAGCTCGCCGGTTCCCATCGAGAAGCCGACGAGCACGACGTCCTGGAGGTCGAGCGTCGTGAGGACCGTGTCGAGGTCGGCGGCGAAGGTGTCGTAGTCGTAGCCGGTCGTGACCTTGCTCGACTTGCCGAATCCGCGGCGGTCGTAGGTGATGACGCGGTAGCCCGCGGACAGGAGCGCCGCGGTCTGCTTCTCCCACGAGGCGCCGTCGAGCGGGTAGCCGTGGATGAGAAGGACGGCCTGACCTGTGCCGTGGTCCTCGTAGTAGAGCTCGATGTCGGTGCTGTTCTCGGTTCCGACGGTGATGTAACCCATGGTCTGTTCCCTTTCGACGTGTGTTCTCGAGGAGCGATTCCGCGAAGCGGTCCTGTGTCGGAGAACGTGCGTTCTCCGATGTCCCCCACTCTAGAGAACGGTCGTTCTCAAAGTCAAGTAGAATGGATGACATGACCGTGACCGCATCGAGAACACTGACCGACGACGTCGCCGACCGCATCGTCTCCGCGGCCGACGCGCTCTTCTACACGCGAGGCTTCCAGGCTGTCGGGATGGACGAGGTCCGGACGGCCGCCGGCGTGTCGCTCAAGAAGCTCTACCAGCAGTTCCCGTCGAAGGAGGCCCTCGTGCTCGCCGTGCTGCGGGTTCGTCACGCCCTGTGGGAGACGGGAGTGGCCGAAGCCGTCGCTGCGGCGACGACTCCGCGGGAGAAGCTCCTCGCGATGTACGACTACCTCGCGTCCTGGTTCCAGGACGACTCGTTCCGAGGCTGCGGTTTCATCAACGCGTTCGGAGAGCTCGGTTCCGTGTTCCCCTCGGTGGCGGAACTCGCCCGCGATCACAAGGAGTCCTTCCAGAGCTACGTCGAGTCGCTCGTGACGAGCGCGGGGGCCGACGAGTCGCTCGCTCCTCAGCTCGCGCTGCTCGCGGAGGGAGCCCAGACGACGGCTGCGATCTCCGGCAACCCCATCGCGGCGACCCACGCCCGGGCCGCCGCCTCGGTCCTCATCGACGCGGCGCTCGCCGCCCGCTCCTAGTCGCCGCTCGCGGCGGGCGCGGAACCCGGTGTCCGCCACCGCACGGCCGGCGAGATCGTCGAAGCGCGCCGCAGGAGCTGCGGGCTCAGGGAACCGGAGGGGGGTTCAGGGCAGGAGGGGGACGACGGCGTCGAGCAGCGCGTGCGCGACGGCCTCCTTCGTGCCCGCCGCTTCCCCGACCGGCGTGCCCGAGCGGTCGATCACGACCACGGCGTTGTCGTCCGAGCCGAAGCCCGCGGTCCAGCCGACGACATTGAGGGCGAGGAGATCGGCTCCCTTGCGTGCCATCTTCGTGCGTCCGAGTTCGAGGAGAGCCTCGCGGTCCGGCGCCGTCTCCGCGGCGAAGCCCACGACGACCTGACCATCGGAGCGGCCCGCCGCGAGTCCGGCGAGGATGTCGGGCGTGCGCTCGAGCACGAGCGTGAGCGCGTCGCCGGAGTCGTCCTTCTTGATCTTCGCCTCGGACACCGTCGCCGGCCGGTAGTCGGCCACGGCGGCGGCCATCACCACGACGTCGGCGGACAGTGCCCGCTCGCGCATCTCCGCAGCGAGCTCCTCCGCCGTCTCCGCCCGGACCACGTCCCCGCCGAGGGACGCCGACGCCTCGGCGCCCACCTCGGCATCGAGGTGGGCGGCCACGAGGGTCACCCGCGCGCCGCGCGCGGCGGCGGCGCGCGCGATCGCGAGCCCCTGCTTGCCGCTCGACCGGTTCCCGATGAACCGCACCGGATCGAGCGGCTCACGTGTGCCGCCGGCCGACACGATGACGTGTCGTCCCGAGAGGTCCTGAGCCCGCGCGTCAACCGTGCTTCCGGCGAGGACGGCGAATGCCGCCTCGACGATCTCGTCGGGTTCGCTCATCCGACCCGGTCCCTCGTCCGGTCCCGTCAACCGTCCGACCGCGGGACCGACGATCGTGATGCCCCGGCCGCGGAGCGTCTCGACGTTGGCGACCGTCGCGGGGTGCTGCCACATCTCCGTGTGCATGGCGGGGGCGACCACGACGGGCGCACGGCTCGCGAGGACCGTGGTGCCGAGGAGATCGTCGGCGAGGCCGCCGGCGAGCTTCGCGAGCGTGTTCGCCGTCGCGGGGGCGATGACGATGAGGTCGGCCGACTGCCCGAGGGCGACGTGCCGCACGGTGTCGACGCCCTCGTAGAGCGACGTGGTGACGGGGTTCCCGCTGATCGCCTCGAGAGTGGGGAGGCCCACGAAACGCAGCGCGTTCTCCGTCGGAACGATATGGACGTCGTGACCCGCCTTGACGAACAACCGCGCGACGCCGACCGCCTTGTAGGCCGCGATCCCGCCCGTGATGCCCACGACGATCGTCAAGCGCTCGGCCATGCCCACCTCTCTCCAGGCGGATGCGCTCCGCCGTTCGTCTAGTCTGACGTAGTCCGTCCGTCGTCGCCCAGGAGGTGGTCGCATGTGCACCGTCGTCGTCGGTTTCGACCCGGGGAGCGCGTGGCCCGTCACGATGCTCGGCCTTCGGGACGAGTCGCCGGGGCGGCCGTGGGATCCGCCGGGAGCGTGGTGGCCTGAGCTCGGCGACGATGTCCGCGGTCTGCACGACCGCGAGGCGGGTGGTGCGTGGCTCGCGACGAACGACGGGCCCGCGCGCGCAGCCGTCGTGCTCAACCGCCGTGAGGAGCTGCCCGAGCCGGCCGGCGGCTGGACGTCGCGCGGGGTGGTTCCGCTCGGCGCCGTCACGACGGGGCTCGACCCGCGCGTCGTCCCGCACACGCGCACCTTCAACCTCGTCGAGCTCTCGGCGGATCGCGTGCGCTTCACGCGCTGGGACGGCACACGCGTGCAGTCGGTCGACCTCGGCCCCGGCGTCCACATGATCACGCACGAGGGACCGGACACGTTCGACGTTCCGCGGGTGTCGCGGTGGCGTCCGCGCTTCATCGACGCCGGTCGACCGACGGGTGTTCCGGGCGGTGCCGACTGGGAGCCGTGGCTCGACGTCCTGCGCGAGAGCTCGCACCTGCCGCCGGACCACGACGAGGCGATCGTCCGTCAGGACGAGCACGACGGGTTCGTGCTCGCCTCGCTCTCGGTCACGGCCCTCGCCCTCGGCCCCCACGGCGTCGAACTGCGGACCGCTCGGCTCGACGAGCCCGGCCGTCTGCCCGAGCGCCTCGACTGGCTCGAGTGACCGTGGCCTACACCGTGCGGCGGGCCGAGGTCCGCGAGATGGATCCCCTCGTCCTCTACCGGCTCCTCCAGGTGCGCATCGACGTCTTCGTCGTCGAGCAGAGGGCCGCCTACGCCGACATCGACGGTCGCGACGCGGAACCGGGAGCGGAGCTCCTCTGGGCGGAGGACGGCGGGGAGCTCCTCGCGACGCTGCGCATCCTGCAGGAGCCGGACGCGAGCCGGATCGGCCGTGTCGCAACGGCTCGCAGCGCCCGGGGGCGCGGCATCGCCGCGGACCTCATGCGCCGCGCCGTCGAGCGGTGCCTCGAGATGCGGCCGACGGCCCCGATCCTCCTCGACGCGCAATCGCACCTCGTCGACTGGTACGCCCGGTTCGGTTTCGTCGTCGAGGGTGAGCCGTTCGTGGAGGACGAGATCCCACACCGCCGGATGCGTCGACCGGTCCCCTGAGGGACGTCCACGCACGTCGATGATCGTCGAACCTCCCACGTACCGCGGACCGAAGGGGTGGGGCATCGAGGCGCCGCGCAATCCCCCGGAGGGCGGGCAGGTGTCGGGTTAGCCTCGAACCCATGCGCGAATGGACCGAACACGTCATCTGGTGGCACGTCTATCCGCTCGGCTTCGTCGGCGCCGACACGACGGGACAGGACCGTACGCCGACGCACGAGCTGCGACGGATAGAGGGCTGGCTCGACGACGTCATCGCGCTCGGGGCGAACGGGATCGCGCTCGGACCCGTCTTCGCGTCGTCCACCCACGGTTACGACACGATCAACTACTTCCGGATCGACGAGCGCCTCGGTGACGATGGCGACTTCTCGTCCCTCATCACGGCGGCTCACGACCACGGCATCCGCGTGCTGCTCGACGGCGTGTTCAACCACGTGGGCCGGGAGTTCCCGGACACCGCACTCGTGCGCGACGGCGGTACGTTCGAGGGGCACGATGCGCTCGTCGAACTCGACCACGACGACCCGGCGGTCGCCGATCTCGTCGCGCGCGTGATGATCCACTGGCTCGACCGCGGCGCGGACGGCTGGCGCCTCGACGCCGCTTACTCGGTGCCGCCGGCGTTCTGGGCGCGCGTGCTGCCGCGCGTCCGCGAAGCCCACCCCGACGCGTACATCGTCGGCGAGGTGCTCCACGGCGACTACGCCGCGATCGTCTCCGAGTCCGGGATGGACGCCGTCACCCAGTACGAGTTGTGGCAGTCGACGTGGCACGCGATCGCCGAGGTCAACCTCTTCGAACTCGACTGGACGCTGACGCGGCACAACGAGCTGCTCGACACCTTCGTCCCCTACACGTTCGTGGGGAACCACGACGTGACGCGTCTCGCGACGCGCATTCCGGACGAGCGCCACCGCGCACACGCGCTCGTGCTGCTCTTCACGCTCGCCGGGACGCCGTCCGTCTACGCGGGGGACGAGCGGGGGCTCGAAGGCCTCAAGGAGGAGCGGTTCGGCGGCGACGACGCGATCCGGCCCGAGTTCCCCGCTTCACCGGCCGACCTGCCCGGGAAGCGGGAGGTGTACGCGCTGCACCAGGAGCTGATCGCCGTGCGTCGGCGTCATTCGTGGCTGCACACCGCCCGGAGTCGGACGCTCGCCCTCACGAACGAGACGCTCGTGCTGGAGATGCGGTCGGGCGATGACCGGCTCGTCGTCGCCCTCAACCTCGACGACTCCCCGCTCGAGCTGTCCGGCGTCGAGGGCGCGGACGCCGCCGCGACGGTGGTCGCGGGGTCGCTCGACGGCCGCGCCGTCCCGCCCCACGGCTGGGCGATCCTCGCCTGATGGCTGTCGGTCCCTGAGCTTGTCGAAGGGCGGTCCCCCGAGCTCGTCGAAGGGCGTACGCCCAGGTGGTCGGGTTCAGCCGCCGGCGGAGGCGGCCTTCTCGGCGCGGCGGCGGTCGCGTTCCGCGTCGGCCGCCGCCGCCTCCTCGGGGGTCGGAGCGGTGCCGCCGAGGTGCCGGGGCTGCCACCACTGCCCCGTGCCGTCCTGGCGGTAACCGGTCTGCAGGGTGTCCGTGAGGCGCTGGAGCTCCGACTTCAACTCGGCGAGCTTCTCGGGCACCGCGTCGTCAGGTGAGACGAGGATCGGTGAACCGTACGCGAAGTCGACCTCGACGCCGATGCGGTCGCGCAACCGGATCTTCCGGTTCTTCGCGAGCAGTCGTTGACCGCCCCACACCGCGACGGGGACGATCGGCACACCCGCCTCGGCGGCGAGCCTCACAGCGCCCGACTTCAAATCGCGGACCGTGAACGACGCGCTCACACCGGCTTCCGGGAAGACGCCGATGACCTCGCCGCGGCGCAGCGCCGCGACCGCCTCGGCGTAGGCCGAGGCTCCCGCAGCCATGTCGACCTCGATGTGCTTCATCCCTCGCAGCAACCAGCCGACGACGGGCTTGTCGAACGCCCGCTTCGTGGCCATGAAGCGCACCCGGCGGCGGGTGTGCAACCACGTCTGCCACTCGACGAGGGCGAACTCGAGGTAACCGAAGTGCGTCATCGCGAACACCGCACCGCCGGTCCTCGGGATGTGTTCGAGGCCCGTCGCGCGACGCTTGAGGCGCCAGGCGCCGAACAGTGCACGGCCGGCGCCGATCGCCGCGGAGTAGATGGGGTCGGGGGGTCGCCTCGTCATGCCGCAAGCGTAGGCCGAGGCTCCGCGAACGGGCGCTCGACGCGGGGGCGTTGTGGCTCGGCACCGCCCTGGTGTATCGCGGGTGGCGGGTGCGCCGAGGCGTCAGCGGTAGCTGTCGACGAGTCCCTCGAGGTACTGGAGCCGACGGATGCCTTCGGGGGTGCCCCACCAGGTCCGACCCTCGCCCGGGATGTCGCTGTAGACGGCGGTGCCGTAGATGTCGAACGTCCCGTAGCCGTACTGCCGACCGTCGCCCGCGTCGAGCGAGCCGCTTCCGCCTGCGACCTCGAGCTGCGTACCGTCCGGGAACCGGAGGACGACGGCGGGGAGGGCGCACGAGACCGGGGTCTCCGCCTCGAGGTTTTCGACATCGATGATCTGGCCCTCGACGGTCGCGCACGGCTCGACGTCGAGTTCGTCGCCGGACTGAACGACGCTCCTTGTGCTGGAGGAGCACCCGGTGAGCACGACGACGGCGACGATCGTGAGCACGAGGGTCCGCCGCATTCTTCGACCGTACCGCCGCGAATCACCGGTGGGAACGGTACGCCGCGCCCCGGCCGCTGTCACGGGATCGCGACGGCCTCCGCGAGCGCGGCGTCGACGGCGGCCTCGACGTGCAGTCGCGTCGTCGGGAAGACCGGCACGGACGAGTCCTGCTGACCCACGAGGAGCTCGATCTCGGTGCACCCGAGGATGATGCCGTCGGCGCCCGCGGCGACGAGACGCTCGATCACCGCCCGATAGGTCGCCCGGGACGGCTCGGTCACGACTCCGAGTACGAGTTCCTCGTAGATGATCCGATGCACCTCCGCGCGGTCGGGAGCGTCGGGGATCAACACCTCGAGACCGAGACTCGTGAGCCGATCGCGGTAGAAGTCCTGCTCCATCGTGAACGCCGTACCCAGCAGTCCGATCCGCGTGATCCCCTCGCGGCGGATGGCGGCCGCCGTCGTGTCGGCGATGTGGAGGAACGGGATCGACGTCGCCGCCTCGATCGATTCGGCGACCTTGTGCATCGTGTTCGTGCACAGCACGAGCAGGTCGGCTCCCGCCGCCTCGACACGGAGGGCCTCGTCCGCCAGCCGCCGACCGGCCTCGTCCCAATCACCCGAGACCTGCAATCGCTCGATGACGGCGAAGTCCAGGGACACCATGACGACCTCCGCGGAGTGGAGGTCGCCGAGACGTTCGCGCACGAGCTCGTTCGCGAGCCGGTAGTACTCCGCCGTCGACTCCCAGCTCATCCCGCCCAGCAGCCCGATCCTCTTCATTCCCGTGTCCTCTCACGTCCGCCGCCCACCATGCTGGCGTCGTCGAGGCCGAGGCGAAAGAGCCACTGCCGGGTGCGTGGCCCGACCTCCGCCTCAGAGCGCGGCGACCCGCGTGACGCGCACGATCGCGACGCCCTCCGCCTCGGAGGCGGCGAGGTCGACATCGGCGAAGATGCGCCAGTCGTGGTCGCCCTCCGGGTCGTCGAGGATCTGCTGGACGTGCCAGACGCCCTCGTCCGGTCGCTCCTCGATCGAGAGCATCCGCGCGCTGCGGGCGTCCGCCCCGGTTCCGATGGAGTCGTGCTGCTCGTAGTAGGCGTCGAGCGCGTCGCCCCACTGCGCGAGTCCGAAACCGGACGGGCCGTCGAGCTCCATGAGGCCCTGCTCGTCCTCGAGGGCCATGAGCTGCACGCGACGGAACAGCTCGTTGCGGACGAGCACCGTGAACGCGCGCCGGTTGCGCAGGACGCTCGGCGGGGGAGGCGGCGCGACGGGTGCCTCTGGATCGATCGTGGGATTGATGAGCCGCTCCCACTCGTCGAGCAGGCTCGAGTCGACCTGTCGCACGAGCTCGCCGAGCCACTCGACGATGTCGAGCAGCTCCTCGCTCTTGAGCTCCTCCGGCACCGAGTGCCGCAACGCGCGGTACGCGTCGCCGAGGTAGCGGAGGACGAGCCCCTCGCTGCGGCCGAGCGCGTAGAACGACACGAACTCGCCGAACGTCATCGCCCGCTCGGCCATGTCGCGCACGACCGACTTGGGCTTGAGTTCGTAGTCGCGGACCCACGGCTGCGTCTCGGCGAACGTGTCGAAGGCGGACGTGAGCAACTCCTCGAGCGGCTTCGGGTACGTGACCTCCTCGAGGAGCTCCATGCGCTCCTCGTACTCGATGCCCTCGGCCTTCATCGCGCCGACGGCCTCACCCCTCGCCTTGTACTCCTGCTGCGACAGCACCGGCCGTGGGTTGTCGAGCGTGGCTTCGATGACGCTCACGACGTCGAGCGCGTACTCGGGCGACGCCGGGTCGAGCAGATCGAGCGCCGCGAGCGCGAACGGGGAGAGGGGCTGATTGAGCGCGAAGTCGTGCTGGAGCGGCGCCGTCAACCGGATGATCGGCTTGAGCGGTGTGCCGTCCTCGGCGACCTCGCCGCGGACGACCTCGACGACCTCCGCGGTGACGAGGGTGCGGAAGATCTCGATCGCGCGGCGGGCGAGCGCGTACTTCCGGGCTCGCGGTTCATGACTCGAGAAGATGAGATCGCGCACGTCCGAGAGCGCGTCGCTTCCGCGGGAGATGATGCTCATGAGCATCGACGCCGTCATCTGCATGCGGCTCGTGAGCGGTTCCGGTTCGGCGGCGAGGAGCTTCTCGAAGCTCGCCTCTCCCCACGAGACGAAGCCCTCCGGCGCCTTCTTGCGGATGATCTTGCGCTTCTTCTTCGGATCGTCCCCAGCCTTCTCGATCGCTCGCGCGTTCTCGATCTCGTGCTCGGGAGCCTCGACGGCGACGTAGCCGGCGGTGTCGTACCCGGCGCGACCGGCCCGCCCGGCGAGCTGGTGGAACTCGCGCGCCGTGAGCTGCCGCATCTTCGTGCCGTCGAACTTCGTGAGCGCCGTCAGGAGCACGGTGCGGATCGGGACGTTGATGCCGACGCCGAGGGTGTCCGTCCCGCAGATGACCCGCAGCAGCCCGCGCCCCGCGAGCTGCTCGACGAGGCGGCGGTACTTCGGCAGCATGCCCGCGTGATGCACGCCGATCCCGGACCGCACGAGGCGGCTGAGCGATTTGCCGAACGCCGTCGTGAACCGGAACTCACCGATGGCGTCGGCGATCTCGTCGCGCGCCTCTCGCGAGAGCATCTTGATGCTCATGAGCGCTTGAGCGCGCTCCATCGCGGCCGCTTGCGAGAAGTGGACGATGTAGACCGGCGCCTTGTCGGTGTGAAGGAGTTCCTCGACCGTCTCGTGGATCGGTGAGCGCTCGTAGGAGTGGAAGAGCGGAACGGGCCGTTCGACGCCCGTGACCTTCGCGACCGGCCGACCGGTCCGTTCCTCGAGGTCGTCGGCGATCTCGGTGACGTCGCCGAGCGTCGCCGACATGAGCACGAAGCGCGCACGGGGGAGCGTGAGGAGGGGGACCTGCCACGCCCAACCGCGGTCGGCGTCGGCGTAGTAGTGGAACTCGTCCATGATGACGACGTCGACGAGGGCCTCCTCACCGTGACGCAAGGCGAGGTTCGCGAGGATCTCGGCCGTGCAGCAGATGATCGGCGCGTCCGAGTTCACCGACGTGTCGCCCGTGACCATGCCGACGTTCTCAGCGCCGAACACGTCCACGAGCTGGAAGAACTTCTCGCTCACGAGGGCCTTGATCGGCGCTGTGTAGTAGCTGACCTCGCCGCGCGCGGTCGCGACGGCGTGGGCGGCGATCGCGACGAGCGACTTGCCCGTGCCGGTCGGCGTCGAGAGGACGACGTTCGCTCCCGTGACGATCTCGAGGACGGCCTCCTCCTGCGCGGGGTAGAGGGTCGTGCCGCGCTCCTCGGCCCACTCCGCGAACGCGGTGTACGCGGCGTCCGGATCATCGGCCGACGGCATGCGTTCGAGGAGGGAGGTCACGCTACGACGCTAGTCGCTCCCGGTGACGCGTCGGGTTGTGGAGTCGGCGGTCCGTCTCAGGAAGCGAGGGCGCGGGACGCCGAGAGCACGGTGTCGACGCCGGGGGAGTGGAACGAGTCGGCCGCGTCCCGGTCACCGGTCACGCCGCCGGCATCGCAGAGGGACATCAGCGGTACCAGGACACTCGCCCCAGGAACGCGTCGTCGAGCAACGAGCGCGCGAAACTCAGCCCGAAGATCCGCCCGACCGCGTGCCGCGCCTGGCGGTACGCGGCGTCGATCTCCGGTTCGGGGGAGTAGAGGTCGTTGACGCTGCCCATTCCACCACGGAGCATCTGCCCGACGTGGCGATAGAGAGCTCGGCGATCGGCGGCGGCGGGCATCGCACGCAATCGCTCCGCGAGCGAGCGGAACCCGTCCGCCCAAGACGTCGCGGTGGGATAACCGAGAGCGGTCATCGAGTCGGCGAACTCCTCGAGCGCGCGTGCGGGTACCGTCTGGTCGTCTGATCGCCATGCGCCACCCATCCGTTCGAGCGTATCGACTGGGGTGGGATCACCGGAAGCGGCGCGCGATCGGGGCCAATGATCCTCCTCCCCGAGGAGAGAGTCCAGCAGCGTGCCCGGTCGACGATGCCTCGATAGGGTCGTGGTCATGAGCATGTTCCTCCGCTCGGCGACGCCGACGACCCTCGCGATCGTCGCGGTCTCCCTCCTGGCCGGTTGCGGCATCTCGATCCCTAACGACCCCGACGGCACCCTCGACCGCGTGACGGGCGGTGAACTCCGCGTCGGCGTGTCGGAGAGCGCGCCCTGGACGGAGACCGCGGGGAGCGGGGCGCCCACCGGCACCGAGGTCGACCTCGTCGAGGAGTTCGCGGAGAACCTCCATGCCGACGTCGACTGGACGGAGGGCGGCGAGGCCGACCTCGTCTCCGCTCTCGAACGCGGCGAACTCGACCTCGTGATCGGCGGCTTCACCGACACGACGCCGTGGACGTCGAAGGCGGCGATGACTCAGCCGTACGCCGAATCGACGAACGACGAGGGCACGACCGCGAAGCACGTGATGCTCGCCCCGATGGGAGAGAACGCGTTCCTCGTGCGGCTCGAGCGGTTCCTGCTCGAGGGGGACGGGGAGCAGAAGTGACCGCGAAGCCGCGCTTCGGACGGACGGAGTTGCCCGACCGGCAGGCCGAGGTCCTGAAGGCCTCCATCCGCATCGAGTGGGCCACCCTCGTGTTCCTCGTGATCACGATCGCGCTCGTGTACCTGGTGCTCGGCAACTCGCAAGCGATGAAGGCCGCGTGGATCGAGGACATGCTGTCGCTCGCGCCGCCGCTCGCCTTCCTCATCGCGGTGCGGATCGTCAACAGGACGCCGACGATGCGGCACCCGTACGGATTCCACCGCTCGATCGGCATTGCGCATCTCGTGGCGGGCGTCGCCCTCTTCACGATGGGCGCGTACCTCATCGCGGACTCCGCGTCCGGTCTCATCGCGGCCGAACACCCGCCGATCGGCTCGGTCGAGCTCTTCGGGCATGTGGTCTGGCTCGGCTGGCTCATGATGGGCGTGATGGCGCTCACGATCCCGCTGCCCATCTACTTCGGTCGCCAGAAGATGGCGCTCGCGAAGGAACTGCACGACAAGGTGCTCTACGCCGACGCGGACATGAACAAGGCCGACTGGCAGACGGCGGTCGGTTCGATCGTGGGCGTCGCGGGCATCGGTGTCGGCCTCTGGTGGGCCGACTCGGCCGCAGCGATCTTCATCGCCGCGAGCATCGTCTGGGACGGCGTCAAGAACGTGCGCGCCGCGATCACGGACCTGATGGATTCGCGCGCGACGACGTTCGACGACGGCGCGCCGCATCCGCTCGGCCGCCACATCGTCGACGAGTTGCGGACCCTGCGCTGGGTCGAGGACGCGGGCGTCCGACTGCGCGATCAGGGCCACGTGTTCCACGCCGAGGCCTTCGTGGTGTCGCGTTGGGGCAAGGTCTCGCTGACCGATCTCGAGAGCGCCCGCGACCGACTCATCGATCTCGACTGGAAGCTCCAGGACGTCGTCGTCGTCCCGGTGGAGGAGCTACCCGAGGAAGTCGGCGGCAGCGTTCACGACCGTCAATCGGAGCGCAACCAGTAGGACGCCGGTTGAGCCGTCGCGCTCCGCTCCTTCCAGGGGGTGTCCTGCGTAGACGAGCGGCGACCTCCGACGCGGTGACGGGGTCAGTCGGCGAGCGAGTAGACACTGAGGACGTTGCCGTCCGGGTCTGCGAAATCGAAGACGTCGACGACTCCGGGAACGTGGATCAGCTCCCCGACCTCCATGCCGAGCGTGCTCAAGCGGGAATGCTCTGCCGCGGCGTCCGTGACGCCGAACCGCACCGTGATCTCCGCCCCCGAGCGGTCCGTCGGTTCCTCGCTCAGCTGCAACTCGATCGGGCCGACGAGGAATTCAGCGAGACCGGGCGCCGGCGACACCGGGTCCTCGTCGATCGCGAACGCCCGCCGATACCAGGCGATGGCCGAAGCGAGGTCGCGGACGGGAAGGGCGACGGAGACGCTCGTGGGTTTCATCACCCCAGTGAAGCGGCTGAGGCCCACGATCGGCAAGCTGTCGTCGCACTCGACGCCCACCATCGTCGGAGTGGATCACCCCTCGGCTCCTGCTGAGACGTCCCCCTGAGATATCCCTTGATAGGCAAGTGGACACTTGCCTATACTCGACGCATGGCCGATGTCTTCAAGGCGATCGCCGACGAGACGCGCCGGGCCATCCTCGACGAGCTGAGCGAGCGTGACGAGCAGACGCTCTTCGAGCTGTGCTCCCGGCTCGCGATGCGTCACGCCGTGACCTCGTCGCGGCAGGCGGTGTCGCAGCATCTCGACGTCCTCGAGGCCGCAGGTCTCGTGCGTCGGGAGAAGCGCGGCCGCTACACGTTCCACACGATCGACACCCGCCCGCTCGCGCAGATCGCCGAGCGGTGGCCCGCCAAGGAGGCGCCGCAATGAAGCTCCAAGCCGTATCCATCTTCGTCGACGACCAGCAGAAGGCCCTCGACTTCTACGGAGGCGTCCTCGGTTTCCAGACCGCTGCGGACGTCCCGATGGGCGAGCACCGGTGGCTCACTGTGGTGTCGCCGGAGGACCCGGCGGGCACGCAGATCTCGCTCGAGCCGAAGGACCACCCGGCCGTCGTCCCGTTCACGGACGCGCTCGCCGCCGACGGGATCCCCTTCTGCGTCTTCGGGGTCGAGGACATCCATGCGGAGTACGAGCGGCTGAGTGCGCTCGGCGTCGTGTTCACGCAGCAGCCCGTCGACATGGGGCCGGTGACCGTCGCGGTCCTCGACGACACGGTGGGCAACCTCGTCCAACTCGCCCAGTACACCGCCGCCGACTGACACGGCTGCCATTCGACGGGCTCGGGGCCGGGCCGTGATCGGCGCCGTCCGACACGCCGTACGCTCGTACATATGGCTGCTGCACCTCCCCCCGGCCCGTCTCGCCAGGAACGCCGGGCTCGAGCCGCGGTCAACGCCCTCTTCCTCACCAACGGGGCACTCATCGCGAACGTCGTTCCGCGCTACCCCGAGATCAAGGCCGACCTCGGCGTCGACAACGCTGCGTACGGCATCGCGATCGCCGCGTCGGCTGCCGGTGCGATCATCGCGGGTCTCGGTGCGGCGGCGGTCCTCCGGCGCTTCGGTTCCGCGCGCGCGGCCGTCGCCGGAACGATGCTCACGGCCCTCGCGACGGTCGTCGTCGCCTTCGCGCCGTCGCTCGCCCTCTTCGCCGCAGCGCTCCTGATCTCGGGTGCTCTCGACTCGATCACCGACGTCGCACAGAATTCCCACGGGTTGCGGGTGCAGCGGCGGTACGGCCGGTCGATCCTCAACTCCTTCCATGCGACGTGGTCCATCGGTGCCGTGCTCGGCGGCGTCATGGCGGCCGGGGCCATCGCCCTCGGCGTGCCCCGCCAGGTGCACCTGCCGATCTCGGCCGCGATCTTCGCCGTCGTCGCGCTCGTCGCCCTCCGGTTCTGTCTCCCCGGGCCGGACACCGACGACGCCGCGGAGGTCGACACGACCCCGGGTGCCGCAGCGCGCGCGGGGCTCAGGCCGCGCACCGTCCTCCTCCTGCTCGCACTCGTCGCCGTCGCGATCTCCGGGATCGTCGTCGAGGATGCCGGCTTCTCGTGGGCGACGCTCTACCTGGACCGAGACCTCGCCGCATCCTCCGCCGTCGCCGCGTGGGGATTCATCGCTCTCGTCGGCGCGCAGTTCGTGGGCCGGCTTCTCGGCGACGGGTTCGTCAACCGCTTCGGCCAGGTCGCGGTCGCCCGTGTCGGCGGCGTCATCGCCGCGGTCGGGATGGGCTCGGCGTTGCTCTTCCCGTCCGTTCCGGGCACGATCGCCGGATTCGCCGCAGCGGGCTTCGGCGTCGCGACCCTCATCCCCGCGGCGATGCACCAGGCGGACGGGATCCCCGGGCTCCGCGCGGGCACGGGGCTCACGATCGTGTCGTGGCTCATGCGGCTCGGCTTCCTGCTCTCGCCGCCCATCGTCGGCCTCATCGCGGATGCCTCGAGCCTGCGCGTCGGGCTCGTCCTCGTGCCGCTCGCCGGCGTGGTGACGCTCTTCCTCGCGGGCGTGCTGGGCCCGCGTCGGCGCGGGACGACAGGTCAAGGCGAGGCCCCCGCCGCCTGACTCGGCGTCCGCCGCTCCCGGGGAGTCGAGGGCACGTCCGATGAAGGCCGCGATGAACGGACGGGGTCACGGCATGGTGGTTCTCATGGCCACTCGTCGATTTCAGCGGTGCGATGCGAGCAGTTCGATGAACTCGTCCGCCATCGCCAACTGCTGCTGGAGCTTCGCGCGACGGTCGGCGGCCTCGGCGACGAAGCGCTCGAGAGCGGCGCGTGACGCGGCATCGGGTGTTCCGCGCATCGTGTCGATGATGTCGAGGAGCTCGGCCATCTCCTCGAGCGTGAAGCCGAGGGGCTTCATGCGGCGGATCAGGATCAACCGGTCGTAGTCGTCCTGCGTGTAGAGGCGGAAGCCGCCCTCGGTGCGGCCGGACGCACTCACGAGGCCGACCTCGTCGTAGTGCCGCAGGGTGCGCAGAGACAGGCCGGTGCGTTCGGCGAGTTCGCCGATGTGCATGGTGGTCGGTTCGGTGGTCACGCCTGGCCTCACTTCAAGTCAACCCTTACGTTAGGGTAGAGTACTGCGTGCCGGCTGATCGAGCCGAGCACCTCCCCATCTTGCCGCGTGCTGTTCGTGCATGCGCCGATAGCGCGACGAAGCGCCGGACCCACTCTTCCCCATCGGTCCTCGCGCTGAGGACCCGACTCGTACTGGAGCCCCCTGATGTCCATCGGCACGAAGACTACCTCTCGCGAACGGTACCGAGCGGAGCCGTCCGTCCTCACCGCGCTGCGCACCCCCCGCATCCTCACGCGGGAGGTGCTCGCTGGACTCGTGGTCGCGCTCGCGCTCATCCCCGAGGCGATCTCGTTCTCGATCATCGCGGGCGTCGATCCGCGGGTCGGCTTGTTCTCGTCGTTCGTCATGGCGGTCACGATCGCGTTCCTCGGGGGACGGCCCGCGATGATCTCGGCCGCGACAGGAGCTGTCGCGCTCGTCATCGCGCCTGTCGCGCGAGAGTACGGGATGGACTACTTCATCGCGACCGTGATCCTCGCTGGACTCTTCCAGCTCGTGCTCGGGCTCCTCGGCGTCGCGAAGCTCATGCGCTTCATCCCGCGGAGCGTCATGGTCGGATTCGTCAACTCACTCGCGATCCTCATCTTCTCGGCCCAGCTGCCGCACCTCATCGGGGTGCCGTGGCTCGTCTACCCGCTCGTCGCGATCGGCATCGTCATCATGGTGCTCATGCCGCGGCTCACGAAGGCCGTTCCGGCGCCGCTCGTCGCGATCGTGCTCATCACCGTCGCGGTCGTCGTTACGGCGATCAACGTGCCGACGGTCGGGGATCAGGGCGAGCTGCCCCGGAGCCTTCCCGAACTCTTCATCCCGAACGTGCCGCTCACGTGGGAGACGTTCACGATCATCGCGCCGTTCGCGCTCGCGATGGCGCTCGTCGGCCTGCTCGAGTCGCTCATGACGGCGAAGCTCGTCGACGACATCACGGACACCCCTTCGGGGAAGACGCGTGAGTCGCTCGGGCAGGGAGCGGCGAACGTCCTGTCCGGGCTGTTCGGCGGTATGGGCGGCTGCGCGATGATCGGTCAGACGATGATCAACGTGAAGGTCTCGGGAGCCAGGACCCGAATCTCCACGTTCCTCGCGGGAGTCTTCCTCCTCATCCTCGTCGTCGTGCTCGGCGACCTCGTCGCGATCATCCCGATGGCCGCTCTCGTCGCGGTCATGATCATGGTGTCGGTCGGCACGTTCGACTGGCACAGCATCCGCCCGTCCACGCTGCGACGCATGCCGCTCGGCGAGACGGTCGTCATGGTCGCGACGGTCGCCGTCGTGGTCGTCACCCACAACCTCGCGATCGGTGTGATCATCGGTGTCGTCGCGGCGATGGTCGTGTTCGCGCGACGCGTCGCCCACTTCGCGACCGTCGAGCGCACCATCGACGAAGATGGTGCTGTGCCGACGGCGTCCTACCGGGTCACTGGGGAGCTGTTCTTCGCCTCGAGCAACGACCTCACGACCCAGTTCTCCTACGCGGAGGATCCGGAGCGGGTCGTGATCGACCTGTCCGGTTCGCACGTGTGGGACGCGTCGACGGTCGCCGCGCTCGACGCGATCGTCACGAAGTACGAACGCCACGGCAAGCGCGTCGTCATCGAGGGGATGAACGACGCGAGCGCGAGCATGCACGGTCGCCTCGCGGGGCACCTCGGCGGCGAGTAGGCCGGGAACGCGAGAACGCCGCGAGCACATGTGCCCGCGGCGTTCTCTTTCGATCGGGTCAGACCCCTGTGGTGGGAGTGGTTTTCGTATCGGGTGCGCCGTCCTCGGTCTGCTTCGGCGGGATCGTCGTGCCGTCCGGAACGATCACGTGATCGATCGCGCCCGTCGTCGCCGACGTGTACCAGTCGCTGAGAACAGGGTCCTCCGTGTCGAGCCAGGCACCGGCGCCCTTGTCCGCCTCCACCTCGCTGACGCCGAAGACGAAGTCGTCGCCGTGTTCCTCGATCCCTCGCCTCACGCCTTGCGAGATGGCCGTCGTGGCGAAGCGCTGACGGAGTACATACGGATCCGTCCGCAATTCCTTCGCCCACGCCAGCATGATCCCGATGACGATGAACGCGAACGGGAGGGCCGTCACGACCATGATCGATTGCAGCCCGCTGAGCGCTGTCTCCCCTCCCGCGAGAAGCAAGGCGAGCGCTCCGGCCCCGAGGAGGAGACCCCACACGATGGTGACCCAGGTCGAGGGCTCCGGCTTACCGCGCTGGCTCATCGACCCCATGACGATCGCGGCCGAATCAGCGGACGTCACGAAGAAGATCACGATGGAGAGCATGGCGACGACGGAGGCGATCGCGCCGAACGGCAGCTGGTCGAAGACGGCGAACAACACGGCGTCCGAGCCGCCGGCGTCGCTGATGGCCGCGCCGCCCTGCTCGAGCCACATCGTCGTGCCGCCCATGATGCCGAACCAGACGACGCACACGAGCGACGGCACCATGATCACGACGGTCACGAACTCCCGCAGGGTGCGCCCGCGCGAGATCTTCGCGATGAACATGCCGACGAACGGCGTCCACGAGATCCACCAGGCCCAGTAGTAGGTCGTCCAACTCGACATGAATGCCGACGCCGTCTCGCCCTGGGTCGGGTTCCGCACGAGCATCGTGCCGAGCTCCCGGAAGAAGTCGATCATCGCGGCGGGGATGAGGTTCAAGAGGAACAGAGTGGGGCCGGCGATGAAGATGAAGACACCGATGATCCCGGCCAGCACCATGTTGATGTTCGACAGGAGTCGGATGCCTCGCTTGATCCCCGAGACGGCGGAGACCACGAAGAGCGCGGTCAGGATCGTGATCGTCAGGACGAGGAATCCGTTGCCGAGCGGACCGATTCCGCTCACGTACTCGACGCCGCGCCCGATCTGCAGCGCTCCCATCCCGAGAGTGACGGCGGTGCCGAAAAGGGTCACGATGATCGCGAAGACGTCGATGACCGCGCCGACGGGTCCTTCCGTGCGCGAGCCGAAGATCGGCATGAAGATCGCGGAGATCAGCGGCGAACGGCCCCGGCGGTACGCGGCGTACGCGATGGCTCCGCCGACGAGGGCGTAGAAGCCCCAGGCCATCGGACCCCAGTGCAGGAACGATTGCGCCAGAGCGGTGTTCATGGCGTTCACGGTGCCGGCCTCGACCGTCGTGCCCGGTGGTGGCGCGTTGAAGAACGTGAGGGGCTCGGCGGGTCCCCAGAACAGCAGGCCGATACCCATTCCCGCCGAGAACAGCATCGCGATCCACGACACCGTCGTGTATTCGGGCTTCTCGTCGTCGGAGCCGAGCCGGATTCCGCCCGTGCGGCTGTAGCCCACCCACAGCATGAAGACGATGACCGCGATCGCGAGCGCCGAGAAGAGCCAGCCGAAGTTCGTGGTGACCCACGCGAGCGATGTTCCGCCCGCGGCACTGATGCTCTCCGGAGCGGCGAAGCCCCAGATGACGACGGCGAGGACGAGTGCGCTCGCTATCGCGAGGACGACCCAATTCGTCGGGAAGGTCCGACCGGTCTTCTCGACGCCGATGCCGGGGATGAGGGCGGGGTGGACCGGGATCATCCCCGGATCGTTCACCTCGTGGAGAACCGATTTCACCGGATCGGGTTTCGGCTTCGGTGCGCCCGGGAGTTTTCGAGTGTCGACCATCCGGTCCTCGCGTTTCGTATGTCGTCGTGCGTTCTGTATCTGTCGAGCGTTTGCGTACGGCGAACAACCCTAACAACGGCGACGATGGTGGAGGTGTCACAGGGTCTCGGTCGTTAGCCGTTCGTGATGGCGGCGAAGGCTCACCCGATGATCGGTCGCTCCTCCGGGACGTCGTAGAGGAGGGTACGCTGCCGAACCGCGAGCGCGGCCGCGAGACCGGCGGGTCCGATGCGGCCCGCCACCATGAGGGCGCTCAAGACGTACTTTCCGAACGGGTGCAGTTCTTCGCTCAGCCCGACGGAGAGGCCGCATGTCGCGAAGGCTGAGATGACTTCGAAGAGGATGCGGTCGAGTGGCGCATCGGTCACGAGCATGAGCAGCGCTGTCGCGCTCAGCACGAGGGTCGCACCCAGGAACGTGACGCTGATTGCGAGCCGCAGCGTTGCATCGGGGATCGTGCGATTCGCCGCTCGGACGTGCTTGTCTCCGCGAGCCTCCGCGACGATCGCCAGGAACAGGACGGCGATCGTCGCGACCTTGATGCCCCCGGCCGTGGAAGCCGAACCGCCGCCGACGAACATGAGCGCGTCGGTCGCGAGCAGCGTCGCGGGTAGCGACTCGCCCGTGTCGGTGAGCGCGAAACCACCTGAACGCATCATGACCGACGAGAAGAGCGCGTGGAAGATCTTGTCACCGACGCCGAGCTCGCCGACGGTGCCGGTGTTGTTCCACTCGAGCGCTCCCCACGCGACGGCACCCGCGACGAGCAGCATCGTCGTGACGGAGAGCGTGAGTTTGGTGTGCAGCGTCCATCTCGCCCTGGTGAACCGGTGCGTGATGATCGTGAGGAAGACGGGGAAGCCGAAGCTCCCAACGAACACGCCGATCATGATGGGTACGAGGGTCCAGAGATCCGGGCCGTAGGCGGCGAGCCCGCCGATGTTCGAGGCGAACCCCGCGTTGTTGAACGCCGAGACGGCGTAGAACACGCCGTGCCAGAGCCCCTCCCACCACTTCTCGTCGACGATCATGAAGCGGGGCACCAGGACCACGGCGAGGGCCGCCTCGATCGTCAGTGTTGTGAGGACGACGATCCGGAGCAGGCTCCCCACCTCGCCGAGACCCGACGAGCCGATGCTCTGCTGCGCGAAGACCTTGCTCTTCACGCCGAGGCGGCGGCTGACCGCACGCGCGAGGAGG
This sequence comes from Labedella phragmitis, assembly GCF_004078635.1. Lineage (GTDB taxonomy): Bacteria > Actinomycetota > Actinomycetes > Actinomycetales > Microbacteriaceae > Labedella > Labedella phragmitis. Next base: position 476,680 of record NZ_RZNB01000003.1, on the reverse strand, counting down.
AGCGCGATCGTCACGATGCCGAGTCCGCCCGTCTGGATCGCGACGAGGATGATCGCCTGCCCGAAGAACGACCAGTGCGTGGCCGTGTCCACGGTCACGAGGCCCGTCACGGTGACCGCGGAGACCGCCGTGAACATGGCGTCGTGGAGGGGAGTGGGCCGGCCGTCGGCCGACGCCGCCGGCAGGGAGAGGAGGATTGTGAAGAGAACCGCGGCGAGGATGAAGACGAGAGCCGCCGTCCGAGCGGGCGTCTTCTTGGCGGCGTCGCCGATCCAGAGCGCGACGCGTTGTCCGAAGGAGCGCGAGAGACCCGTGCCGAGCGGCGCAGCCGAACTGGGGCGGAAGGGAGATGTCATGAGTCGGCTCCTTCTGGGCGCGGGAATCACATGCCGACCAGGCTTCCCGGCTCACCTCGAGTCAGCTTAGGTCAGGCGGAGGGCGACGGCGCGGCCCCTCGTCGACGGAATCGGACCTCGAGGGCGAGGGTGAGGGTGGCCGTCACGACCAGGATGACGGCTGAGAGGGCCGCAGCGTAGACGCTGATCATGCCGTAACCGCCGGCGGCGTCCGGGTTGAGGAAGAAGTACGGATACCAGTTCGCCGACCGTCCCCTGACGAGCGTGTAGACGGCCCAAGCGATGGGGAACGCGAGCGACAGCCACGCGGCCTTCAGCGGAACCCGACGCGGACTGAGGAGCACGAAGTCGAGGACCGCGTACACGGGCAGTACGAAGTGCAGGAGTCGCGATGACAGTGGGGCTTGGAGGAGGAACGGGGCGAGAGCGTCGTTGAAGATGAGCAGCGCGAAGACACCTCCCGAGACGACGACGTAGGTGGTCGCGAGGAGCCGCAGCACCGTCAGCCACTGCGGAGCCGGTCGTCCCCGGAGTCCGAGCACCACGGCGATCGCCAGCGCGATCACGGCGATGATGTGGCTGTGGATGGTGAAGTAGCTCAGCACATTGACGGCGACGCAGGTCCCGTAGATGTAGAAGCAACTGGTCCGCGACAGCAGCGCCCAGATCGTCGTGACCAGCGCCACCGAGCGAACGGCCACGATGATGAATCGCACGATGCACCTTCCGGTCGACGGGCGGTGCTTGGCAGCGTAGCGGCCGGGCGCGTCGTCGTCCGGCCCGTGCAACGCAAGCGGTCGCCCCCCGGCTCCCCCGTCGTGTTGACTGACGGTGTCGATTGCCGTCGTCGTCCGTTCAGCGTGAGGAGCAGCCGTGTGGTTCGATTCGTGGTCCGATCTCGTGCGAGTGGTCCTCGTGGGAGCCGCTGCCTACGTCTTCCTGGTGGTCCTCCTCCGCGTGTCCGGTAAGCGGACGCTGAGTCAACTCAACGCCTTCGACTTCATCGTGACGGTCGCGCTCGGTTCGACGCTCGCGACCATCCTCCTGAGCTCGGATGTGTCGTGGAGCGAGGGCGCGGCAGCGCTCGCGCTTCTCGCCGGCATGCAGTTCCTCGTGGCGTCGGTGACGTCGCGCTTCCCGCGATCCGAGAAGGCCGTCAAGGCCAGACCGACCGCGATCCTCCTCGATGGGCGGATCGACGCGCCGGCCCTCGCGGCCCACCGGCTCACCGAGCAGGAGCTCCGTCAGGCCGTCCGCGGCAGCGGCGTCGGGGACCTCTCGCTCGTGGCCGCGGTGATCCTGGAGACGAACGGGAAGCTCAGCGTGATCCCGTCGGAGCAGTACGGCGACGGATCCGCTCTGACGGGTGTGGTCGGCATCGACTGACGGTTCCATCGGCGGGCCGTGGGCGGGGGGACTGGTCGGGCGGCCGTGCCGTCCACGAGAATGACTCCCATGACTGACGCCTCCACCACGGCCCCCGCCCCGAGCGGCACCGGTTGTCTCGACTGCGACGCCGTCGGCGGGTGGTGGGTGCACCTCCGTCGTTGCGTCGACTGCGGTCACGTCGGCTGCTGCGACTCGTCGCCCGCTCAGCACGCGACGGCGCACTTCCGGGAGACGGGGCACCCCGTCATCCGCTCGTTCGAGCCGCGCGAGGACTGGTACTGGGACTACGCGGCGAACGCCGCAGCCGCCCCGGTGCCCGTCACGCCGCCACTCAACCGCCCGGAGGAGCAGAGCGTGCCCGGACCGGCCGGCCGCGTCCCCGACGACTGGCGCGACCACATCCATCGCTGAGAGCTCGAGCGGTCTCGACGGAAGGTAAGCCCGGCGTTCTCCCGGCAGCGTTCCCTACGCTGGGGGCATGACACGATCCGTCGACCCCTCGTCCGACTGCCATAGGTCCCGCGCCCGGGTGACCCCGGGCGCGCTCCACGGGACGGAGGTCGGCCGATGAACGGCGACCTCCTCCTCAACATCGCCCTCGTCGTGGCGTTCGTCCTCGTGGGTGGCGTCTTCGCCGCGACGGAGATGGCCCTCGTGACGTTGCGCGAGAGCCAGGTCAACGCGATCGCCCAGCGGGGCAAGCGCGGCGAGAAGGTGGCCGATCTGGCGAGGAACCCGAACACGTTCCTCTCGGCCGTGCAGATCGGAGTGACGGTCGCCGGCTTCGCGTCCGCGGCCTACGGAGCGTCGTCGATCGCACCGTCGGTCTCGCCGTTGTTCGTGACCCTCGGTCTGTCGGAGCAGGTCGCGACGACCGTCGCCACCATCGCCCTCACCCTCGTCATCGCCTACCTCTCGCTCGTGCTCGGCGAGCTCGCCCCCAAGCGGCTCGCCATCCAGCGGAATGCGGCCTTCGCCTACGCCGTCGCTCCCGTGCTCAACGGCTTCGCGATCCTCATGCGGCCCGTCATCTGGCTGCTCTCCATCTCGACCAACGCCGTCGTGCGTCTCCTGGGCGGCGACCCGAACAAGTCGGGGGAGGAGCTCACGGAGGAGGAGCTGCGCGACATCGTGTCGAGCCACGAGGGCCTGCCGGAGGACGAGCGGCGCATCCTCGATGACGTGCTCTCGCTGCGCGACCGCCAGATCAGCGAGGTCATGCGGCCGCGGCCGGAGGTCGTCTCCCTGGACGGCGCCGGCACGATCGCCGAGGCGGTCGAGCGCGTCCAGGACCAGCCCTTCTCCCGTTATCCCGTCGTCGACCAGTCGATCGACGACATCACGGGCTTCGTGCACGTCCGCGACCTGTTCGACGCGGCCTCGGAGGACGCCACCCGGCCTCTCTCGACGGTCGTGCGCGACATCCCGTACCTGCCGTCGACGGCGCGGGTCCTTCCGACCCTCACCGGCATGCGGGCGAAGAACCAGCAGATCGCGGTGGTCGTCGACGAGTATGGCGGTACCGACGGCATCGTGACGCTCGAGGACCTCGTCGAGGAGGTCGTCGGCGAGATCTTCGACGAGTACGACACCGACATGGCTCCCGACGAGTTGACCGCGGAGGGCGGGCTCGTCGACGGCCGCCTCAACATCCAGGACTTCGAGGAGGCGACGGGCCTCCAGATCCCACGCGGCACGTGGGACACGGTCGCCGGCTTCGTGCTCGACCGGCTGGGCCGCCTCGCGGCCGTCGGCGACTCGGTCGAGGTCGACGACGCGACCATCCAGGTCACGGCCATGGACCGCCGGCGCATCTCGGAACTGCTCGTCACGAAGCGCCCCGTCGAAGACACGATCGAGCCGACCGAGACCCCCACCGTCTGACGCGGGAGAGAGTTTCTAGGTGGCGCGGTTCTTCGAGATGCGCCACTCGTTGCCGGCGGCCGTGTTCGCGAACGTCGCGGAGTCGACGAGGAGCCGGACGAAGGCGAGGCCGCGGCCGTCCTCCGCGAGCTCCGACGGCATCGACAGGCGGGCGTCGACGTCGAGCGAGATGGGCGGTGCGGAGTCGACGAGCTGCGCCGAGAGGACGGAAGGGTCGCACGTGACGTTGACCGACCAGTCGACTCCGGAGCCCCGGTCGCCGTGCTGGACGACGTTGCTCGCGAGCTCGATGAGCGCCGTCTCGAACCGCATCCGGTCCTCGTCCGTGATCGTGGGCTCGACCGCCCACAAGCGGTCGAGGAGATCGTGAACGGCGTCGACGGTGTCCGGCGGAGTGGTGAGCCGGCGGGCGAGCTCAGTCACGGTAGGCCTCGTCCGGGGAATCGTAACTCCGCAGGATCCGGTCGACGTTCGACAGCTTCAGCACCATGCGGACCTGGTCGTTGGGGGCGGCGATGCGCAGATCGCCCTCCGCTTGCCGAGCGGACTTGAGGCAGCCGATGAGAGCGCCGAGCCCCGACGAGTCCATGAAGCTCGTGGCGCCGAGGTCCACGACGATGCGGGAGCGGCCGGTCGTGATGGCGACCGTGACGGTCTCGCGCAACTCGGGCGCCGAGACCATGTTGAGGCGGCCATCCGCTCGTACGACCGCGATGTCGGTCCCGAGGTGCTCCGTGGTGAACTGCATGTCTCTCCTCCGCCTGGTGCGCCGTCATCTTCGTGACGGCGTCACACCCGCTGTCGTTCGTCGTCCGCGGTGTCGGACGCTCCCTGGAAACCGTTGAATCGGACTGCTCCGATCAGCACGCTCAGGCAGACGAAATCGTAGGCCACCCAGACGATGTTGACCACCGTTCCGATGACTTCGTCGCCGAGGATGAGGACCCGGACGAGTCCGATGATGACCGAGACGAAGAGCACGGCGGCGACGATGAGCTGCCATGTGATCTTTCCCCACGGCCGCTTCCGCACGTCCTGCTTCGTCTTGGGGGTGACGGCGAAGTCGAGCGGGAGCTTCAGCACCACGTTGTTGAAGGCCGTGACGCACGCGCGGATCCAGACGGGGAAGAGCGCGAGGCTGTACTGCTGGCCGCGCCACGTCGGAAGTCCGCGGGCGGCGACGAGGAACAGGATCTGATTGACGATGAAGAAGGGGAGGAAGTGCCAGAAGAAGTCCGGAGCCCAGCTCGTCACGGGCAGCACGCCGAAGACGAGGAAGACGACTGGGGCCGCGAGGTAGACGATCGTGGCGAAGCCGACGAGGTAGCTCCACATCGTGGAGAAGTACATGAGTCGCTGCGTGAGACGCATCCCCGTGCTGAACAGCGGGTTCTCCCGGAGGAACACCTGCATCGTGCCTTGCGCCCACCGCAAGCGCTGCGTGAGCGCCGTACCGAGGTCCTCCGGCGCGAGGCCGTCGGCGAGCAGCTCCTTGTGGAAGACGCTCTTCCATCCGAGGGCGTGCAGCCGCATCGACGTCGCCATGTCCTCCGTGACGGAGATCGTCGCGAGCGGCATGACGGCCTGGGCCTCATCGCCCCGGTCGACGTCGACGGCCTGGAGTGCCAGCTGGACCGCCTCCAGGGCGTTGAGCGGCGACAGCTCACGCGTCGAGAGCGCGGCGATGAGCTCGTCCCCGTCGCCGGCGTCCAGGCCGAAGGACGCGCTGGGCGATTCGCCGCCCGCGAGACGCTCGATCTCCTCGATGTCTGCGCGGATGTTCTCGAGGTCATCGCTCACGAGCCCGGCGGAGGCGGCCCGCACGCGTCTCTGCACGGTGTAGGTCACCTCTCCGAGGGGCTCGCCGTTGCCGAGCTGCCGTCGAGCTTCGATGAGTGCAGCGGCCGTCTCATCGAGCGCGGCCGCCGTCGCCGGTGAGACACCGCCGCGCCGGCGTGCCCGCCGCACGATGCGTGTGGCGTCGCGGAGGGTCGCGGCGACCGCACGATCGGTCTCCCGCACGTACCCGACGATGCCGAGCTGCATGAGCGCCTCGCGCCGCAGCACGGCGTTCGACCCGCAGAAGAACGCGGCGTTCCACCCGTCCTTGCCCTCCTGGATGGGGCCGTAGAACAGCGGGGCCTGGCTGCCGAGCGGATCACCCGTCGCGACGTTGCTGAAGACCTGGGGCGTCTGGACGAGGGCAACCTCCTCGTCGCGGAAGTAGCCGAGCGTGTTGTCGAGGATCTCGGGACGCGGGATCATGTCGGCGTCGAGAATGAGGAGGAACTCGCCCGTCGTCTGCATGAGAGCGTTGTTGACGTTGCCGGCCTTCGCGTGCCGCGGCCGGTTCTTCCACTCGCGGCCACGAGTGATGTACCCCACTCCGATCTCGGCGGCGGCAGCTCGCATCTCGGGCCGATCGCCGTCGTCGAGGATGTACGTCTGGTGGGGGTAGCGGATGTCGCGCGCGGCGCGAGCCGTGGTCGCGACGAGATCGACCGGCTCGTTGTAGGTGGCGATGAAGACGTCGGCCGTCACGCCGTCGAGGGGTGGTGGTGGAGCGGGCCGCTCGCGGGCGCGCCACATGGTGAGGGCGAAGAGGGCGACATCGATGAGGCTGTAGGTCTCCGCGATCACGAGGGGGACGGCGATCCACCAGGCATCCCAGTTGATCGACTCGAGCCAGCGCCACGCCACGTAGTTGACGCCGAGGATCACGGTGGCGAGGGCGACGATCCGCAGGAGGAGCATGTGTCGATCCTCGCGGTGCCTGCGAGCTCGCCGGCCCACGGCGTCGCCTTCCCTCACCGTCATGATTCCCTCACCGTCGTCTCTCGGTCCCCTGTGGCCGACAGACTCCGTCAACGGAACGTAGCACGCGGTCGGCGGTGCCTCGACCCGCCCGAAGTGGGGGAGGTGCGGTGTATCGTCCGATCACGGACGTCATGACACCGAGGTCGCCGCGAGGGGTGATGGTCTCGTCTCGATGTCCGACGGAGTCCTCGACCTCTCCGACGGAACTCTGGTCGCACTCGACGAGATCACCGCCGTCTTCCGCGCGAGCCCGAGCATCGACGACTTCTTCGCGCACATCGAACGTCGCACCGAGGAGAACCCGCCGACGACATCACGGTCCTCGTGGTGTCACGCGTCGCCGCCTGAGTTTTCCGCGCGACCGACGCCTCAGTCCGTCGCGAGCTCGATGAGGATCGAGTGTTGCGGGAAGAGGATCGGTCGCTGCAGCCCCACGGACATGAGCGTGCGTCCCGTGAGCGTCACGCCCGACTCCGCCCACGGGAGTGGCGACTGGCCGGGGCCGAGCACACGGGGAAGGGGCTCGGGTACCCGCACGGTGTAACGGCGGTCGGGGTCGAGCCCCGCGAGCGTGAAGCGGCCGGGAGGATGCCCGACACCCGTCGTGACCTGGGTGAGTGCGAAGAGACCCCACGAGCCGTCGGGGCTCACGGCGCCGCGGACGTCCACGGCCGGATCCGTCACGTCGACGTGCACCGTCTGGGCGGTGTGGAGGCGGTCGCGCCACCGCTTGTGGGCGGAGATCCAGTCGCCGAGATGGGCGCGCTCCTCGGCGGACGCCTCACGAACGTCCCACTCCACGCCGAAATGCCCGAAGACCGCACCGGCGGCGCGGAGGTCGAGGCCCAACGTGCGGCCCGTCGAGTGTGACGTCGGTCCGCTCACGTGCTCGCCCATGAGTTCGGGCGGCAGGAGGAGTCCCGTGTAGCGCTGGATGTCGAGCCGCTCGATCGGGTCGATGCAGTCGCTCGTCCAGACCCGGTCGGTGCGCTCGAGGATCCCGAGGTCGACGCGAGCGCCGCCCGAAGCGCACGACTCGATCTCGAGGCCCGGGTGGCGGCGGCGCAACTCGTCGAACAGGTCGTAGAGGGCGCGGGTCGCGGCGTGCACGCCAGCTCGGCCGGTGGTCGACGAGGCGCCGTCGACCACGTCGCGGTTGTGGTCCCACTTGATGTAGGCGATGTCGAGCTCTTCGACGAGCGAGTCGATCCGTTCGAGGAGGTACGCCGAGACGGCCGGGTTCGCGACGTCGAGGACGTACTGCTGGCGTCCCGGAAGGGGGGTGCGGCCCGCCACGGCGAGCATCCAGTCGGGGTGGGCGCGTGCGACGTCGCTGTCGAGGCTCACCATCTCGGGTTCGAACCACAACCCGAACTCGAGTCCGAGGGAGCGGACGTGGTCGGCGAGCGGACGGAGTCCCTCCGGCCAGACGGTTTCGTCGACGTACCAGTCGCCGAGCGATGTCGTGTCGTCCCGGCGGCCGCGGAACCAGCCGTCGTCGAGGACGAATCGCTCTGCCCCCATGTCGGCGGCGACCGCCGCGAGCTCGGCGAGTCCGGCGAAGTTCTGATCGAAGTAGACGGCCTCCCACGTGTTGAGGGTCACGGGGCGCGGCCGGGAGGGGTGGCTCGGCCGCGCGCGGATGTGCTCGTGCAGCCGGGCGGAGAGGGCGTTGAGTCCGTCGCCCCACGTCCCGTAGACGGTCGGTGTCGTGTACGACTCTCCCGGTGCGAGCACGATCTCGCCCGAACCGAGGAGCTCGCCGCCCATGAGCAGCGTCTCGCCGGTCACGCGCTTCTCGGCGCGGACGACGTGGTCGCCGCTCCAGCCGACGTGCATCGCGTGGGCCATGCCGCGTTCGAATCCGAAGCCCGGCTCGCCCGCGACGAGCAGCAGGGTCGCGTCGGCGCCCGGGCGGCCCTTGTGGCTCGACCGCTCGTGCGTGCCGATGGTGAAGGCGTGGCGCTGAGGGGAGCGCTCGTGGAGGTGACGCCCGGTCGTGTCGAGGATCTCGCGAGCCGATGGCGGGAGGGGCAGCGACACCGCGAGGGCGTCGAGCGTGTAGTCGTCGTCACCCGCGTTGCGGAGGTCGATCGTGCTCGTGACGACGCCACCGGCACCGATCGCGAGCCGGATCTCCGCGGCGAGGGCGGCGGCAGGATCGGCGGCCCGCACGACGACGCCGGCTCCGTGCGCGTCGTTCGTGGTCTCCACGTCGGTCGTGCGGAGCGCCGGCGAGAAGGCGAGGCCGCTCGGTCGATGTCCGCGGAGTCCGGGGCTGCCGAACCAGCCGTCGGCGTGCTGGGGCAACAGCGTGAGCGGAGCATGATCGTCGAGGCCGCCCGACGCGCGTTGCGGGATCGACGCCGTCGCGATGTCGCGCAGCTCGGCGTCGTCGACCTCTCCGAGGTCCGCCCCCCACCACAGGATCGTCGGCAGAGAGGAGCCGAGGTCGAGGACGACGCTCGTGCCGTCGTGTCGCAAGTGCAGCATGTCGCGCCGGTGCATGCATTATTTCTACGGTAGAAATAAATGGTGGTCAAGCGGGATCGGGGGCGTCACGATGGAACGGATGGCCACGGACGGGCTCATCCCGTCCGCTCGAGAGCTCGCCAGACAGATCCTCATCCACGGTCCGGTCTCGCGAGCGGAACTCGGCCGAACGCTCGGGCTCTCCGCCGCGAGCCTGTCGCGCTTGACGAAGACGCTCGCCGATGCGGGCTTCGTCGTCGAGGCCGACGGCCCGCCGGATCGCTCGCTCGGACGCCCCGTCCGACCGCTCGACGTGCGACTCGACCTCGGGATCGTCGTCGGCGCGAAACTGACCGGCGACGCCGTCACGGTCGTCGCGACCGACCTGCGGGCCCACGTCCTGCGGCAGATCGAGCGTGACCTCGACGACCGTTCTCCGGGGGCTGTCGCTCGGGTTCTCCGGGACGTCATCGAGGAGATCTCCGCGGGGGATCGGGTGCTCGCGGTCGGGATCGGTCTCGGAGGGCTCATCGACGCCGGCGGCGTCGTCCGCCGTGCGGCGTTCCTCGACTGGACCGACGTGCCGCTGCGGGACCTGCTCGGGTTGGGCGACGACACGCGCCTCGTGATCGAGAACGACGTCATCGCCCTCACCCGCGGGGTGCACTGGTTCGGCGTCGCCCGCGGGCTCCGGGATCTGGCCGTCGTAACGATCGGGATGGGCGTCGGGTACGGTCTCGTCCTCGACGACCGCGTCGTGGTCCGCCCCGATTCGGGCGTCGGTCTTGCGGGCCACCTCCCGCTCGACCCCGGGGGCTGGAAATGCGAGGAGGGCCATGTGGGCTGCGCGTCGGCCATGCTCACGATCCCCGGGATCGTCGGCGAGGCGAGCCATCGACTCGAGCGCGACGTCGAATACGCGGAGCTCCTCGAACTCGCGGCCGGCGGAGACCCGGTGGCGACGGCGGTCGTGCTCGCATCCGGGTCGGCGCTCGGCCGGATGCTCGCCCTCGTCGCCAACCTGACGGCGGTCGGCGACGTCGTGATCGCGGGTGACGGTGTCGCCCTGTACGCCGCCGCTCAGGATCACGTCGCCGGGGCCCTTCGTGCCGACCGCCGACCGCTCGCCGGCCCGGTACGAATCATCGCCGACGCCGCCGGCTTCGACGAGTGGGCACGAGGCGCCGCGGCTTCCGCGATCCAGTCACTCGTGCTCGGCGGCTGAGACGATCCCGTCGCCGTCAGCCCGCGTGGGATGAGGGCGGAGGGACGGCCTGCAGACGTCGGCTGATCAACGCGGGGGAATGGCCGACCTCGTCGCTGATCTCGATCGGGCTCGCCTCTTCGATCGCGAGGGGAACCCCCGGGGTCACGAGGCACGAGAGCCGACCGCCGTCGGCGAGCCTCATGGGGATGAAGCCGCCGCCGTTCCGGGCGACTTCCGCGACCTCTCTCTCGAGGAGCTCGCGGTCGAGAGAGGGGTCGAGCGGGAATGATCGTCCGCCCAGGATCAACGTGTGATTCAAATCGTCCCCTCCATCGGTCACCGAGTCATCGATACGACGGTACGGAGGACATCAACCGCCCGTCGAGCTCTTGACCTCCTCCGGTGACCCGGGGTTACCATGCCGCGCTCTGCGAACATCGTCGGCCACGGCCGATGGCGCCGCCGGTGTGAATTCGCATCTTCCCGGTGTCGGCGGTCGCGAGTAACGTGCGGGCATGGCGATCGATCCTCGTGTGCTCGACTGGCTGCTGGAGTCGGACCCGGCCCTGCGCTGGCAGGTCGAACGAGACCTTGTGGGGGCGCCTCCCCGGGCGTGGCAGGCGACGCGGGCGCGCGTGCCCACGGAGGGGCTCGGCGCCGAGCTCCTCGCCCGGCAGGACGCCGACGGCCAGTGGGCGGGCGGCGCCTACTTCCCGGCGGGCTTCTTCGGCAGTCCCGAGGCCGAGCAACCGGGGCAGCCGTGGACCGCCACGACCTGGACGCTCAAAGACCTGCGCGAATTCGGGGTCGAGGCAGCGGTCCTCGGCGACACTGCGGAACGGCTCGCCACCAACAGCCGGTGGGAGTACGACGACCTGCCCTACTGGGGCGGAGAGGTCGACGTCTGCATCAATTCCTTCACGCTCGCGAACGGCGCGTGGCTCGGCGTCGACATGTCGGGGCTCGCCGCGTGGTTCCGCGAGCACCGGCTCGGCGACGGCGGTTGGAACTGCGCGGCGGAGGATCCGGGCGAGGGTGAGGAGCCCTCGACGCGTTCCTCGTTCCACTCCACTCTCAACGCGATCCGCGGGCTGCTCGCCTACGAGCGCATCACCGGAGACGACAGCGTCCGCGACGCGCGTCACGGCGGTGAGGAGTACCTCCTCGAACGGCGCCTCCTCTACCGACTGTCGACGGGCGAACGCGTCGGCGGGTTCGTCGACCAGTTCCTCTACCCCAACCGGCACCGCTACAGTGCGCTCGCCGCGCTCGACCACTTCCGCGACGCCTCCCGCTTCGAGGGCACGGTCCCGGATCCGCGAGCGGCGGACGCCGTCGAACTCGTGCGCTCCGCTCGCCAGGCGGACGGCACGTGGCTGCAGGCCGGTCGACTCCCCGGCCGCGTCTGGGTCGACATCGACGTGCCGGAGGGTGAGCCGTCCAAGTGGCTGACGCTCATCGGCACGCGCGTGCTCGACTGGTGGGACGAGACCGGTAACGGTGACGACGACCCGATCGTCAGCGCAACGGAGGACGGCGGGCCGACGTCCCGCGATGAGGAGAATCACGCATGACCGGACGGATCGGACCCGAACCCGGCAAGGGATGGAGGGTCACTCCGCGACGCGGAATCGCCGCCCCTCGAAGCCGACGACGTCGCCGACCGCGAGTTGCCGGCCGCGGCGCCGGTCGACCTCGCCGTTCACGGTGACGAACCCGTCGGCGACGACCTCCTTCACCTCACCTCCGGAGTCGAGGATGCCGGCGAACTTGATGAACTGACCGAGGCGGATCGTCTCGCCGCCGATCGGGACGTCCTCGACCGGAGTGCGCTTCGTCATGCCGAAATGGTAGCGGAGCTGGCGCCGGGGGAGCCCGGTCGAGAGGTGCGGCGATGGGCGAGAGGTGCGGCGGCGGGCGAGAGGTGCGGCGACCGTCGCCCCTTTCGACGCTACCCGAGCGTGCCGCCCTCCCCCGCGGTCCCTGAGCTTGTCGACGGGGCGCGCGCCCGATAGCGTGGGGCGCTTCGACAAGCTCAGCGACCGGTTCCATCCGAGCGTCAGGCCTGAGCGGGGGTGACGCTCACCGCCCAGGTCACGCCGAAGCGATCGGTGAGCATACCGAAGCCGGCCGACCAGGCCGAGGCGGCGAGGGGCTCGATGACCGTCGCGCCGTCCGAGAGCGCTTCCCACGGACCCGTCACCTCCTCGAGGCTGGCGCCGCCGAGCGCGAGGAAGAACGGCTCGTCGGTGATGGTCGTGCCGTTCTCGCGACGCGTGCTCCCGGGCGTACGCGGTTCCGTCCGCCCCGGTACGTCGTACGCCATGACCGTGAACCCGTTCGGAGCGAAGGCCGCGCCGAACACGACCTTGTCGCTGTCAGGGAGGCCCGCGGGCATACCGAGGTCGCCGTACGTGGTCACCGTCGATCGACCGCCGAAGGCAGTGGCGTAGAAGGCGAGGGCGTCGCGTGCCTCGCCGTGGAAGTTGAGATGGGTGGTGGCGGTGAGCGTCATGAGCGTTCCTTACTGTGGGTGAGCCGGGGCTCCGTCTGCCCCGTTCTCGGGATGAGGAGAGGATCGCAGCAGTTCCGGTCAGGCAACGTCCTATATGCGCGCGATGATGGGTGCATGCCCATCGCCGACTCCCCGTCGACCTCGAAGCGACTGCTCGCCCTGCTCTCGCTCCTCCAGGCGCGGCGGGACTGGCCGGCGCCGGTGCTCGCCCGTCGACTCGAGGTGAGCGAGCGGACCGTCCGGCGCGACATCGACCGCTTGCGCGAGCTCGACTACACGATCGACTCGACGCGGGGGCCGGACGGTGGCTACCGACTGCAAGCCGGCTCTCACCTGCCGCCACTCCGCTTCGACGACGAGCAGGCTGTGGCGATCGCCCTCGCCCTCCGCACGGCCGGCGGGCTCGGCGCCGACCTCGACGAGGCGGCCGAGAGGGCGCTCGGCACGCTGTCGCGACTCATGCCGGCGCACCTGGCGAACCGGATCGCCAACCTGTCGCCGGTCTCGGTCTCCCCGGCGCCGGGCGGTGCCGCGGCCGCCCCGGTCGATCCCGGTCTGCTCGTTCGCATCGGCGAGGCGATCCGGGCGGAGGAGGAGCTGCGATTCGACTACGCGTCGCCGAGCGTGACGGCCGACACCTCCGACGGCGAGGTGGGGCGGCGGACGGAACCCCACCATCTGCTGCTGCATTCCGGCCGCTGGTATCTGATCGGCTATTCCGCCGTGAGGGAGGACTGGCGCATCTACCGCGTCGACCGCATCAATGCCCGCAGCCACAACGGACGCCGCTTCACACCTCGTACGGTTCCCGGCGGCGACCCCGCCCGCTTCCTCTCCGCGCGCTTCCGGGGCTCGGACACCGAGGACACCTGGGCGTGTTGGGGTGAGGCGACGCTCCCGGTGCCGCTCGCCGAGGTCGCCCCGTACCTCGGCGACGGCACGGCCGAGGCGCTCGATGACGAGCGCTCCCGCGTGAGGCTCGGCTCATGGTCGTGGGGAAGCCTCGCGGCGGCGTTCTCCCGCTGGGACGCGCCGATCTCCGATGTGCAGCCGCGGGAACTGCGATCCGCGTTCGCGGCGCTCGCCGATCGGGCCGCCGCGGCGGCGTCCGCCTGACGGAGGTGGGCTCACGCCGGAGCGAGCGGTGGCGCTGTGCCGACGGCGCTCCTGCCGACCACGCTCCTGCCGACGGTGCTCCTGCCGACGGCGCTCCTGCCGACGGCGCTCCTGCCGACGGTGCAGCCGGCGCAGGGGGGGGGGCACTCGCGAGGGGTGTACCGAGAGGGCATCCCACGCCGAGCGCGGCGGACGTAGCCTGTCGACATGGACAATCGAGACGAGGTGCGGGAGTTCCTCATGTCGCGCCGCGCGAAGACGTCGCCGACGGAGGCGGGGCTTCCCGCGGGGACGAACCGGCGCGTGCCGGGTCTCCGCCGCTCAGAGGTCGCGATGCTCGCCGGAGTGAGCGTGGAGTACTACTCCCGTCTCGAGCGCGGCGCGATCTCTGGTGCGTCCTCCTCGGTGCTCGACGCCATCTCGCGCGCGCTGCAGTTCGACGACGCCGAGACCGCCCACCAGGATCTCCTCGCCATGAACGCCCTCGGTCGCGTCTTCTACGCGCCCGTCGTCGGCGACGGCGGGCGCACTCCGGACCGCGACGGCACGGTCACGCAGGGCGGCTACTCGACGCACGTCGTGGTGGACGAGGACTTCGTGCTCCGCGTGCCCGAGTCGATCCCGTACGAGGCCGCCGCGCCGCTCCTCTGCGCCGGGATCACGACGTACTCGCCGCTGCGCCACTGGGGTGCCGCTCCCGGCAAGAAGGTCGCCGTCGTCGGCATGGGCGGCCTCGGCCACCTCGCCGTCAAGCTCGCCCACGCCATGGGCGCGCACGTGACGGTGCTGTCGCAGACGCTCGGCAAGAAGGACGACGGGCTGCGCTTCGGCGCCGACGACTACTTCGCCACGTCCGACCCGCAGACGTTCGAGACGCTCGCGAACACCTTCGACCTCATCCTCAACACCGTGAGCAGCGCCGAACTCGACTTCGACGCGTACCTTTCGCTCCTCCGCCTCGACGGGTCCTTCGTCAACGTCGGTGCTCCCGCCGAGCCCGTGAGCTTCCAGGTGTTCACGCTGTTCGGCAACCGCCGTTCGTTCGGCGGCTCCGGTATCGGCAGCATCGCGGAGACCCAGGAGATGCTCGACTTCTGCGCGGAGAACGGCATCGCGACCGAGGTCGAGGTCATCTCGGCCGACCAGATCAACGACGCCTACGAGCGCGTCCTCCGCTCCGACGTGCGCTACCGCTTCGTGATCGACACCACGAGCCTCGGCGGCGCCGCGAGCTGAGTGTCGACGGGCCGAGACCTCCCGTCTCGGCAACGGCGAACGCACTGGACGACCGCGGGTGAAAGCACGCCCGCGGTCGTCCTTCGTATACGCGGAGACGGGATGCCGAGGCGATCCATCGGCGTGCCCGCGGCCCGGATCAGCCGGGCGCCTCAGGCTGACGGGTGAGCGTCCGCGACGAGTTCGTCATATCCGACCCGGTAGTCCGGGTAGTCGAGGTGGCCGAGCAGATCGAGCAGGACCGAGCCGTCGAAGGTGTTGCCGCTCGGTGCGCTGTCGTCCGCGGTCGGCGGTGCCGTGACGCCGAGTCGGGCCGCGATGTGGTCGACGACGGCGCGCAGCCGGGTGGGTTCCTCGTCCACCGCGTGCAGGACGGGCGGAGGGGCCGCGGAGGTCAGCAGCGCCTCGAGAGCCCGTGCGAGGTCGGCCTCGTGGATGCGGTTGGTCATCCGTCCGCCGTCGATCGAGGTCGCCGTGAGCGTCTGCCGGATGAGGAAGTCGCGCCCCGGCCCGTAGATGCCGACGGGGCGCAGGATGATCGCGTCGAGGAGGTCGACGGCGACGGTCTCCGCGTCGAGCAGTATCCGCGCGCGCCCCGTTTCCCCGGTCGGGAGATCGCTCTCCGTGATGGGTTGCCCGCCGCGCCAGCCGTCGAAAACTCCCGTGGTCGAGACGAAGACGGTCCGGGCAGGGGGGCCGGGGAGCGCCTGGAGGACGTTGGTGAGCGCGGTGCGGTAGTCGCCGTTCACGGCGCTCGGCGTGAGCGTGACGACGAGCGCGTCGGCGTGGGGGAGCGGTGCGGTCATCGGTGCGGTCAGATCGAGCGAGATCGACGAGAACGCTGCGGGCAGGACGCTCACGTCACGCCGCAGGGCCACGACGCGACCACCCGCCATGACGAGCCGCTTGCCGAGCGCCGTGCCGAGTCGCCCGCACCCGGCGATGAGCGTGGTGCGAGGCGGGGACGTGGTCACCCCTCGACTGTCCCACACCCTGCTGACACCACGGTCGGCACGGGATCGAGGTCGCCGGCGTGCAACGCGGGCCCGGGTCGTGCGTCACCCCACTCATCCCCGCGCTCCCTGAGCGTGTCGAAGGGCATCACCTCGAGTTCGGGGCGCGTGCCGCGCCGCCATGCCGCACGTGTGAATCAGCACACCAGAATAGTCCGAGACCCGTCGTCCACAATGTTCCTCTCATCGGCGTATTCACGCTCACCCTGGCCTCGGTCGTAATGTCGGTGGCATGGTGTTCACTGTTCCTATGGGGGAACACGAGGTGGCGCTGCGGGCGTCGATCGCACGAGCGGTCGACGCCCTCGCCGCGCCCCTCCACGCGCTCGTTCCCGCCCGTCTCTCAGGCGACGACTACATTCAGCTCGTCGAGGAGGTGGAGTCGCTCGGCCGCATCATCGATGCCCTCCGTCTCCGCCTCGCGGGAGACGCGGAGTCGCGATCGGACGGCCCGATCGACACGTTCGGTGCCCTCGGTCATGCAAGCGCTGCAGACGGGCTCGCCGCTCTCGCGGGCATCTCGGTCGCGTCGGCGACGAGCCGCATCCACCTCGGGCGGGCGGTCACGCCGAGCCTCACCATCACCGGGGCGGAGACCCCGGCGCCCCACCACCACATCGCGGCAGCGGTCGAGGACGGCGCTCTCGGCATCGAAGCCGCCGGAGTCCTCGTGCGCGAACTCGACGGGGTCGCGCGCCGGGTCTCGCCCGAGATCCTCGACGAGGCGGAGCGGGGCCTCGTCCTGCTCGCCGCGGGCACGCACGAGCACCCACCCCTCCGGGTCGACCTCGTGCGGATGCAGGCGAGCGTCTTCATCGCGCGGATCGATCCCGACGGCGCCCGCCCGAAGGAACAGCGTGCGCGGCGGAAGCGTCGGCTCCGCTTCGGCGTCGAAACGTCCGAGGGCCTCATCCCGGTGTCCGGGCTCCTCGCCGGCGAGGTCGGGATCACGTTGAAGAACCTCGTCGACGCTCACCGGCGTTCACCCACCTTCGCCGATCCGGATGCCGCCGATGACGTCGATGTCGCCGTCGATGCCGACCCGCGCACGCTCGACGAGAAGCGGCACGATGCTCTCGCAGCGATCGTCGGCGCGGCATCACGCGCCGTCGACGCTCCCGACCTCGGCGGAGCGGCTCCCGCCGTCATCGTCACGGTCACCGCGGAGGCCCTCGAGGAGCCGAACGGCTTCGGCGTCATCGACGGTCTCGCGACTCCCGTACCCGTCGCCTCGATCGAGCGGCTCATGGACACGCGCGGCCATCAGATCGCGACACTGAGCCCCGCGGGCCGCATCCTCTCCCTGGGATCCGTGCAGCGGTGCTTCATCGCCAGTCAGCGGCGCGTCATCACGGCGAGAGACGGTGGCTGCATCATCCCGGGCTGCGGCATCCCGGCCGGGTGGTGCGAGGTCCATCACGTCATCCCGCATCGAGCCGGCGGGCCGACCCACGTCGACAACGGAGTGCTCCTCTGCTGGGGTCACCATCAGAAGATCGATTCGGGCCCGTGGCGAATCAGCATGCCTGGGGGCGTCCCGCACGTCCGTGGGCCCGGCCATCACGAGTGGACGTACGTGACGAAGGCCCGAAGGTGGCGGCCCCCGCTCCCCGCGACGGGATGAGTCCGGTTATCCCTGTGTGCTCCGAACGCCCTGGCGCGCTACCGCGAGGTCGGGGCCGCGAAGCGCTGCTGGAGCAGCACCGCCACGACGATGATGACGCCCTTCGTCACCGCCTGGACGGACGAGAGCAGATCGTTCTGCACGAACACGTTCGTGAGCGTCGCGAAGATCAGCACGCCGAAGACGGTGCCGGTGATGGTTCCACGACCGCCGACGAGTAGCGTGCCACCGACCACGACCGCCGCGATCGCGTCGAGCTCGTACAGCTGACCGTGCGTCGAGGTGCCGGCCGTCGTGCGTCCGAGGATCATCACGGCGGCGATGCCGGCGGTGAGGCCCGTGATCGCGTAGAGGTACATGGTGTGCCGGCGGACGTCGATGCCGGCGAGGCGCGAGGCCTCGCGGTTGCCGCCGATCGCGACCGTGCGGCGGCCGAAAGTCGTCCGGTTGAGCACGAGCCAACCGGCGACGGCCACGAGGATGAAGATCCAGATGAGGATGTCGACGCCGAGGATGTCCGCGTTGAGGGCGTCGACGAAATCGCGCGACTTCACGGTCAGTGTCCGGCGGTTGGCGAGGATCTCCGCGAGGCCGCGAGCCGCGACGAGCATCGCGAGCGTCGCCATGAACGCCGCGACCTTTCCGTAGGCGACCACGATGCCGTTCACGAATCCCGCTGCCACTCCCACCGCGATCGCGATGACCGCGATGACGCTCCAGTGCAGACTGCTCGCGAGGTCCTGGATCGCCGCGAGCGTCGCCACGACGGAGGCGAGACCCATGACCGAACCGACCGACAGGTCGATCCCCCCGCCGATGATCACGAGCGTCATCCCGATGCTGATGACGCCGATGATCGACGCCTGCCGCAGGATCGTGAGCACGTTCGGCACCGACGTGAAGGTGTCGCCCGCCGTCACCGCACCGACGATCACGATCACGAGCAACGCGATCACGAGGCCGGCGTTGCGGCCGGCGGATCCGCTGAGGATCCGCCGCCAGAGGGACGGCGACGCGGCGGTGTCCGCTCCGCTGGAGCGGGCACCGGGAGAACCGCCGGGCGTCTGGTGATCGCCGGGAGTCCGAGGACCGCCGGGAGTCTGGGATTCACCGGGCGTCCGGGCCTCGCCGATCCGGGTGTTCTGCTGCTCGCTCATGCGGCAGTTCCTTTCATGACGAGTTCGAGCACACCGTGCTCGTCGATGTCGTGGGCGGGGAGCGTTGCGAGGATGCGGCCGTCGGAGACGACGAGGACGACGTCCGCGAGCCCGAGGACCTCCTCGATCTCGCTCGAAACGATGACGATCGCGTTGCCCGCCGCGGCGAGGCGGCGGATGAGGGCGTAGATCTCCGCGCGGGCGCCGACGTCGACGCCACGCGTCGGCTCGTCGAGGAGGAGCACACCCGCTCCGTGCACGAGCCAGCGCGCGAGCAGGATCTTCTGCTGGTTGCCCCCCGAGAGCGTCGAAGCCGGGCGATCGGGGTCGGACGGGCGCAGGTCGAGAGCCTCGATCTGCTCCCGGGCCGCCGCTCGCTCGCCACGCTCGTTCAACCAACCGCCGCGCGCGAACCGCGCCATCGACGACAGCGTCACATTCACGAAGATCGACTCGCTGAGCACGAGGCCCTGGCTCTTCCGCTCCTCCGGCGAGAGGCCGACGCCCGCGCGCACCGCCGCCGTGACGGACCCTCGCGGCAGGCGCTTGCCCGAGACGCTCACCGTGCCGCTCGACGCCTTGCGCGCACCGTAGACGGTCTCGAGGATCTCGGACCGGCCAGAACCCACGAGTCCCGCGAGTCCCACGATCTCACCGGCGCGGACCCGGAAGGACACGTCGGAGAACACCCCGTGGAGCGACAGCCCCTCGACCTCGAGGACCGGTTCGCCATCCGCGGGAACGGGCACGGGCGGTGGGAAGACGCTCGCGACCTCGCGTCCGGTCATGAGCTTGATGAGCTCAGACGTCGGAGCGTCGGCGAGGGCCACCCCCGACGCCATCGTGCGCCCATCCTTGATGACGGTGATACGGTCGCCGATCTGACGGATCTCCTCCAATCGGTGCGTGATGTAGACGACGGCGATGCCCTCCGAGGTGAGCTCGCGGACGACGCCGAAGAGGTTCTTCACCTCCTCCGAGTCGAGCACGGCGGACGGCTCGTCCATGATCACGAGTCTGATGTCGTGGGACAGCGCGCGCGCCATGCTCACGATCTGCTTGTTCGCGGCGCTCAGCGAACCCACCTCGGCGTGCGGCGAGATCGACGCGTGACCGAGGCGTTCCATGAGCGCGCGGGTCTGCTTCGCGGCCTCCGACCGTCGCGTGAAACCGCCCGTTGCGAGTTCGTGGCCGAGGAAGATGTTCTCGGCCACCGTGAGACCGTCGACGACGTCGAGCTCCTGGTACATGGTGGCGATACCGAGTTCGATCGCCGCTTGCGGGTCGGCGATCTCCACGCGCTCGCCGAGCCACACGATCTCACCGGCATCGGGGCGATGCACGCCGGCGAGCGTCTTGATGAGCGTGCTCTTC
Organism: Labedella phragmitis; assembly: GCF_004078635.1. GTDB lineage: Bacteria > Actinomycetota > Actinomycetes > Actinomycetales > Microbacteriaceae > Labedella > Labedella phragmitis. Next base: position 456,520 of record NZ_RZNB01000003.1, on the reverse strand, counting down.
CCCGCGCCGTTCTGACCGAGGACGCAGTGCACCTCGCCGGGTCGGACCTCGAGGCTGACGTCCCGGAGCGCCCGCACACCGGCGAACGACTTCTGGAGTCCACGGGCGTCGAGAAGGAGCCCTGAGTCGACATTGACCATGGGCGCAACATATCAGACGGTCTCGCCGTGAAGAAGGGGACTTACGGGCCCCGTTCCCGAGGCGTTCCGCCGATGCGACGAGGGACGCGATGGCCGGTCGCCTCCAGCGTTCGATCGCCCCACAACAGGGGCGAGATCGTTTTCTCGAGAGCTCTGGTGCGCCCTGTGAACGCCCTGTTAGATTGCGAGCGCGTCATTTGCTGTCTGCACCAACAAACGACGCCGATCGCATACGGATCTCAAAGGAGAGAATCTCATGGCACGCAAGCGAACCATTCTCCATCGGGCTCTCGCCGGCGCTGGCGCGTCGGTGGTGGCCCTCGGCCTGCTCACCGCCTGCACCGGGAGCGGCGCGGACGAGGAGAGCGTCGTCGACCAGGGCACGACCACCGAGGAGAACGCGGCGGAGGGCGACACGGTCACGATCGGCTTCTCCGGCCCGGCATCGGACCACGGCTGGCTCGGCGCCATCAACTCCGGCGCTCTCGACGCCGCCGAGAGCTTCCCCGACGTCGAACTCCAGACCGCCGAGGGCACGAACGACCCGAACGCCCAGATCGCGGCCGTCGAGACCTTCATCAACGAGGGGGTCGACGCGATCGTCCTGCTTCCGACCGACGGAGCCGCTCTCACCGAGGTGGCCATCAAAGCCATGGAGGCGGGCATCCCGGTGATCAACGTCGACCGGGAGTTCTCGAGCCCCTTCGCCGCGCGGACCACGATCCTCGGCGACAACTACGGCATGGGTGTGAGTGCGGGGACGTACATCTGCGAGCAGCTCGACGGCCAGTCCGACGCCGTCGTCGCGGAGATCGCCGGTATCGACTCGCTCCCGCTGACGCAGGACCGCTCGCAAGGCTTCGCCGATGCGCTCGAGGACTGCGGTCTCGAGGTGTCCGCTCGCGTCGCCGCCGACTTCACCGTCGCGGGAGGCGAGTCCGCGGCATCGCAGCTGCTGTCCGCCAACCCGCAGATCGACGCCATCTGGAACCACGATGACGACCAGGGCACCGGCGTCCTCGCGGCGATCAACTCGGCCGGTCGCGACGAGTTCTTCATGGTCGGCGGCGCGGGCAGCCGCGACGCCATGGACCTCATCGAGGCCGACGACTCCGTTCTCAAGGCGACGATCATCTACCCGTCGACGCAAGCGGCAGACGGCATCGCGCTCGCGCGGCTCATCGCTCAGGAAAAGACCGCGAGCGACCTCATCACGCCGAGCGTCCCGACCCGCATCGTGCTCGACGCGCCCGTCGTGACGAAGGACAACGTGTCCGAGTTCATCGATCTCGCGTTCGCCTCCTGAGTACGCACACCCACCCACGCATGAAAGCCGAGTCGGGGCGCCGGTCGAGGCCGGCGCCCCGATCCACCCGTCCGCTCCATACGCCCGAGCCGCGAAAGGGCCGACCAGAATGACCGACAACCTCCGTGTGGCCATGATCGGGTCCGGATTCATGGGATCCGCGCACTCGCAAGGGTGGCGCGTCGCGCCCCGCTTCTTCGATCTCCCACGTTCCCCGGAGATGGCGGTGCTCGTCGGCCGGGATGCCGGTCGGGCGGAGGCCGCGGCGTCGAAGTGGGGGTGGGCGGAGACGTCGACCGACTGGCGGTCCACGGTGGAGCGCGACGACGTCGACATCATCGACATCGTCACCCCCGGCGATTCGCACGCGGAGATCGCGATCGCCGCACTCAGGGCGGGCAAGCACGTCCTCTGCGAGAAGCCGCTCGCGAACACGGTCGCCGAGGCCGAGGCCATGGCGGACGCCGCCGAGCAGGCGGCGGCGAACGGCGTCGTCGCGATGGTGGGATTCACCTACCGCCGTGTGCCCGCCGCCACGTTCGCGCGCGACCTCGTCGCGGCGGGACGGCTCGGCGCGATCCGACAGATCCGGGCGGCCTATCGACAGGACTGGCTCGCCGACTCCGACGGGCCGATGACCTGGCGCCTCGACAAGGAACGCGCCGGTTCCGGCGCCCTCGGGGACATCGGCGCACACGCGATCGACCTCGCGGAGTTCATCACGGGACTCCGGCTCGAGCGGGTGGCCGGAACCCTCGAGACGATCGTGTCCGAGCGACCGTTGCTCGGTGAGGGCATCGGGCTGTCGGGGACCGCGTCGACCGAGCGCGGCCAGGTGACGGTCGACGACGTCGCACTCTTCCAGGGCCGCTTCACCGCGCCCGATGGTGGTGGTTTCGCCCCGCTCGGCTCGTTCGAGGCCACCCGCTTCGCGACGGGGCGCAAGAACGCGCTCACGATCGAGATCTCCGGCGAGACCGGTGCGATCGCCTTCGACCTCGAGCGGCTCAACGAACTGCAATTCTTCGATGCGACGGTCCCGGCGACCGAGCAGGGCTTCCGCACGATCTTCGTCACCGAGCCCGAGCACCCCTACCTCGCGCCGTGGTGGCCGGCCGGTCACATGCTCGGTTACGAGCACGGCTTCAGCCACCAGGTCGTCGACCTCATCGACGCCATCGCGGGCACGGGCGAGGCCTCGCCCTCCTTCGGAGACGGACTCCACGTCCAACGGGTGCTCGACGCCGTCGGGCGCAGTTCCAACGCCGACGGCGTCTGGACGCCCGTCCACCCGCACGACCCGCACGAGCACCAGCACGCGTACGACGCACACTGACGGAAAGCGAGCACTCCTATGGCACGACCGATCACGCTGTTCACGGGCCAATGGGCCGACCTCCCGTTCGAAGAGGTCGCCCGCCTCGCCGGCGAGTGGGGCTACGACGGACTCGAGATCGCCTGCTGGGGCGACCACATCGACGTCTCGCGATGGGACGACGCCGAGTACGTCCGCTCGCGGCGCGAGATCCTCGAGCGCAACGGGCTCGAGGTCTTCGCGATCTCGAACCACCTCACCGGCCAGGCCGTGTGCGACGACCCGATCGACGAGCGCCACCGCGACATCCTCTCCGACCGGGTGTGGGGCGACGGCGATCCCGAGGGTGTGCGGCAGCGCGCGGCCGAGGATCTCAAGGACACGGCCCGGTTCGCGGCGAAGCTCGGTGTGACGACCGTCAACGGCTTCAGCGGATCGTCCATCTGGAAGGCCGTCGCGATGTTCCCTCCCGCCTCCGACGATTTCATCGCGCGCGGCTACCAGGACTTCGCGGACCGCTGGAACCCGATCCTCGACGTCTTCGAGGAGGTCGGCGTGCGTTTCGCGCTCGAGGTGCACCCGAGCGAGATCGCCTACGACTACTGGACGGCGAAGGACACGCTCCAGGCCATCGGCCACCGGAAGAGCTTCGGGTTCAACTTCGACCCGTCGCACTTCGTGTGGCAGCAGCTCGACCCCATCGCCTTCGTGCTCGACTTCGCCGATCACATCTTCCACGTGCACGTGAAGGAGTCGGTCACGAACCTCGACGGCCGCAACGGCATCCTCGGCTCGCACCGGCCGTGGGCCGATCCCCGCCGTGGGTGGACGTTCGTGTCCACGGGGCACGGCGCCGTGCCGTGGGAGCCGCTCTTCCGTGCACTCAACTCGATCGGGTACGCCGGCCCCACGAGCGTCGAGTGGGAGGACGCCGGAATGGATCGGCTCGACGGTGCGCCAGAGGCGCTCGCGTTCGTGCAGAGGCTCGCCGCCATCCAACCGCCGACCGCCGCATTCGATGCGGCGTTCTCGACGAAGGACCGCTGAGCGGACGACGCGTCGCTCCGGGGATCGGGTGCCGGATTCCCGCCGCTACGCTGAGCGGTGATGAGCGAGAGCGAAGCGCGTCGGCCGGTGGGCGTCCGCGATGTCGCGCGCCGCGCCGGCGTCTCGACGCAAACGGTGTCGCGCGTGCTCAACGACTACCCGGGCATCCGCGACGAGACGCGGCAACGCGTTCTCGATGCCGTCGCCGCGCTCGACTACCGGATGAACAACGCCGCGCGAGCGCTCGGCACGCGGCGGTCGCGCATCATCGGCGTCGTCGCGTCGGACACCGCTCTCTACGGGCCGTCGGCCGGGATCGCCGCGCTCGAAGCTGCGGCTCGCGAGCGGGGGCGCTGGGTCGCGACCGCCTACGCCGACGCGGACGACGCGGACTCGGTGCTCGCCGCGGTCGGCCACCTGCTGGCCCAGGGCGTCGACGGCATCGTCCTCGTCGCCCCGCACGTGGGGACGCGAGCCGCCGTCGAACGCGCGGCGATCACGATCCCGATCGTCTCGCTTCACGCCGAGCCGGGGGCGCGCCAGGCGGACGGTGCGGGTCTCGCCGTCGCCCACCTCGCGGAGCTCGGACACGTGCGGATCGCCGAGATCGCCGGCCCATCCGATTGGCTCGAGTCGTCCGTGCGGAGTGAGGGGATCGCGGCGGCGGCCGAGCGGTCGGGGGTCGCTGTCGTCGCCCGGTGGGAGGGGGACTGGACGGCCGCGTCGGGTCACGCCCTCGCGGCGGAGATCTCGGCAGCGCTCGCCGCGCCCGCCGCGCCGACGGGCGTCGTCGTCGCGAACGACCAGATGGCGCTCGGGCTCATCGCCGGACTGACGGAACGCGGCATCGCCGTTCCGGGCGTGCTCTCCATCGTGGGCTTCGACGACAATCCCGACGCGGCGTTCTACACGCCGGCGCTCACGACGGTGCGCGTCGACGTGGCGGGCGAGGCCGGCCGTGCCCTCGACGGGGTCCTCGGTGCGACCGGCTCCGAACCGGCCGCGCCCCGCCTCGTCGTGCGCGCGTCGACGGCGGCGCCGCTCGCCTGAGTCGGCGGCGATGCGGGATCTCCGATTCCGCTCTGGCGCCCGCCCGATGTTACCGGTAACATCGGGCGCAGTCGGCGACGGCCGACGCTCGACCTTTCGATGGAGAACGCATGACGAGCCCTGCACCGGCGACGACGCCGGGGATGTCGCCCCCGCACCTCTCGGATCCCGGCATCGCAGCGGCGATCGATGCCGTCAGGGCCGACGTCGCCCGCCTCCACGGAGAACTCGTCCGCTACGGGCTCGTGGTCTGGACGGGCGGAAACATCTCCGGTCGTGTGCCGGGCGCCGACCTCTTCGTGATCAAGCCGTCAGGCGTCTCATACGACGACCTCACGCCGGACACCATGATCCTGTGCGACCTCGACGGCACCGTCGTGCCGGGTACGCCGGGGAGCGACCGCAGCCCGTCGAGCGACACGGCCGCCCACGCCTACGTCTACCGCAACATGCCCGAGGTCGGCGGGGTCGTGCACACGCACTCGACGTACGCCGTCGCGTGGGCTGCTCGTGGTGAGGAGATCCCGTGCGTCATCACGGGAATGGCAGACGAGTTCGGGGGGCCCATCCCGGTCGGGCCGTTCGCGATCATCGGCGACGACTCGATCGGTCGCGGCATCGTCGAGACCCTCTCGGGTCACCGTTCCCGCGCGGTGCTCATGCAGAACCACGGTCCGTTCACCATCGGATCCGACGCCGCCGACGCCGTCAAGGCCGCGGTGATGTGCGAAGACGCCGCCCGCACAGTGCACATCGCGCGCGAGGCCGGTCCGCTCATCCCGATCCCGCAGGACCGCATCGACACGCTCTTCGCGCGCTACCAGAACGTGTACGGCCAGAACGAGCCCGGCCAGAACGAATCCGGCCGGAACGAGTCCGGCCCGGACGAGCCCGGCCCGGACGAGCCCGGCCGGAACGAGCCCGGCCGGAACGAGCACGGCCGAAACGAGCACGGCCGAAACGAGCACGGCCGAAACGAGCACGGCCGGACATCGGAGGAGCAGCGATGAACGCGACTCGAGAGATCGACGTCACGGCGGCGCGGGAGGCGATCCTCTCCGGGCGCACGTCCCTCGGCATCGAGCTCGGGTCGACCCGCATCAAGGCGTGTCTCGTGGGCGAGGACCCGACCGACGTACTCGCGACGGGCAGTCACGATTGGGAGAACCGTTTCGTCGACAGGATGTGGACCTACTCCCTCGACGACGTCTGGAGCGCACTCCAGTCGGCATACGCCGGTCTCGTCGCCGATGTCGAGGGTCGTTTCGGCGTGCGGCCCGAGACCTTCGGCGCGATCGGTATCTCGGCGATGATGCACGGCTACCTCGCGTTCGACGACGAGGACGAGTTGCTCGTCCCGTTCCGCACGTGGCGCAACACGACGACGGGTCGGGCCTCCGAGGAGCTGTCCGCGTTGTTCGGAGTCAACATCCCCTTGCGCTGGTCCGTCGCGCACCTGCATCAAGCCGTGCTCGACGCCGAGCCCCACGTGCCCGACGTCCGCTTCGTGTCGACGCTCGCCGGCTACGTGCACTGGCGACTCACGGGGGAGAAGGTCATCGGCGTCGGCGACGCCTCCGGGATGTTCCCCATCGACTCGACCACGGTCGCGTACGACGCGGACTTCGTCGCCCGCTACGACCGGATCGTCGAGCCGCTCGCTCCGGGACTGCGGCTCGCGGAGGTGCTGCCGACCGTGCTCGCCGCCGGACGCCCCGCCGGCCAGTTGACCGCCGACGGGGCAGCCCTCCTCGACCCGAGCGGTTCCCTCCGGCCGGGCGTCCCGTTCTGCCCTCCCGAGGGCGACGCGGGCACGGGCATGGTCGCGACGGGAGCCGTCTCGCCGCGCACGGGCAACGTGAGCGCCGGGACGAGCATCTTCGCGATGGTCGTCCTCGAGCGACCGCTGCAACACGCGCACGCGGAACTCGACGTGGTGACGACGCCCGCCGGGGATCCCGTCGCGATGGTGCACTGCAACAACGGGGCGAGCGAACTGGCCGCGTGGGTCGGGCTCTTCCGTCGCTTCTCGGAGGTGACGGGCACGCCCGTCGACGCCGACACGGCGTTCGAAGCGCTCTTCCGTGAGGCGCTCGGCGGAGAGGCGGACGCCGGCGGGCTGCTCGCCTACAACCACCTCGCGGGCGAGCCGATCGCCGGCCTCGACGAGGGGCGCCCCCTCGTCGTGCGCGCCCCCGATAGCCGGTTCACGCTCGCGAACTTCATGCGCGCGCAGGTCTACGGCGTGTTCGGGACCTTGAGCCTCGGCATGCGTGTCCTCGCCGACGAAGGCGTCGTCCTCGACACGATGTTCGCGCACGGCGGGGTCTTCCGCACGGCCGGTGTCGCGCAGCGCTTCCTCGCCGCCTCGATCGATGCCCCGGTCGCCGTCATGCGGACCGCATCGGAGGGCGGGGCGTGGGGCATCGCCGTCCTCGCGTCGTACCTCACGGCGGCGGAGGGCGGGCAGTCGCTCGGCGACTACTTGCGCGATCGCGTCTTCGCCGGGGCGGCGATCGACACCGCGAAGCCCGAGGCGGACGACGTCGCCGGCTTCGCCGCTTACCTCGAACGGTACGAGGCCGGGCTCGCGATCGAACGGTCGGCCGTCGGCGCTCTCTGAGTCGCGCACCGTCGAGGCATCCCCTCCGCCTCTCTCCCCCCCCCCCCCCCCGCAGAAACGTCGGAACGACAGGAAGAAGAACCCATCATGCCCGCACGCACGACCTCGTTCGAGGCGCTCGAGATCTGGTTCCTCACCGGGAGCCAGGGCCTCTACGGCGAGGACACCCTCCGGCAGGTCGCGGAGCAGTCGCGGCGGATCGCCGCGACGCTCGACGACGGGGACATCCCGGTCCGGATCGTGTGGAAGCCGGTCCTGACCGACTCGGCGTCGATCCGTCGAGCGATGCTCGACGCGAACAGCGATGACAACGTCATCGGTCTCATCGCGTGGATGCACACGTTCAGCCCCGCGAAGATGTGGATCGCGGGACTCGACGCTCTCCGGAAGCCGTTGCTGCACCTCCACACGCAGGCGAACGTCGAGCTGCCGTACGCGGACATCGACTTCGACTTCATGAACCTCAATCAGGCCGCCCACGGCGACCGGGAGTTCGGGTACATCCAGACGCGACTGGGCGTGGCGCGGAAGACCGTCGTCGGGCACGCCACGAACCCGCGCGTCACAACCGAGATCGCGACGTGGAGCCGGGCCGCCGCAGGCTGGAACGCGTCGCAGAACATGAAGCTCGCGCGCTTCGGCGACAACATGCGCTACGTCGCCGTCACGGAGGGCGACAAGACCGAGGCCGAGCACCGCTTCGGGGTGCAGGTCAACACGTGGTCGGTCAACGAGCTCGCGGCGGCGGTGGACGCGGTGCCGTCCGACGCCGTCGACGCCCTCGTGGCCGAGTACGAGGAGCTCTACGACGTCGCCCCCGAGCTCCGGCGCGACGGGGAGCGGCACACGTCGCTGCGCGACGGAGCGGCGATCGAGCTCGGCCTGCGCGGGTTCCTCGAGGAGCGAGGGTTCTCCGCCTTCACCACGAGCTTCGAGGACCTCGGCTCCCTCCGGCAGCTCCCGGGTCTCGCCGTTCAGCGGCTCATGGCCGACGGCTACGGCTTCGGAGCCGAGGGCGACTGGAAGACCGCGGTGCTCGTGCGCGTCGCGAACGTCATGGGCGCTGGGCTCCCGGGAGGCGCGAGCCTCATGGAGGACTACACGTACGACCTCGTCGACGGGTCCGAGACGATCCTCGGCGCCCACATGCTCGAGGTGAGCCCGACCCTCACGACGGCCCGACCGAGTCTCGAGGTGCATCCGCTCGGGATCGGGGGCAAGGACGACCCGGTTCGGCTCGTCTTCACGGCCGACCCCGGGAGCGCCGTCGTCGTGGCGCTCTCGGACGTGCGAGACAGGTTCCGTCTGACGGCGAACGTCGTGGACGTCGTCGAGCCGCGTGCTCCGCTCCCGAACCTGCCCGTCGGACGCGCGGTCTGGCGGCCGCGACCGGACTTCGCGACGTCGGCCGCGGCCTGGTTGACGGCGGGGGCCGCCCACCACACGGTGATGTCCACGGCCGTGGGCATCGAGGCCTTCGAGGACTTCGCCCGCATCGCGGGCGTCGAGCTCCTCGTGATCGACGAGTCGACGACGCTCCGCGCCTTCGAGCAGGAGGTGCGCTGGAACGCCGTCTACCACCGCCTCGCCGACGGCCTCTGAACCGCCGCGTCCAGCCAGCCGCCTCTTCCTGCTCCGCCGGGAACATGCGAGCGGACGGGGAAGGGGCCGGTCGGTAGCCGCTCCTGGACGGAGTGGAGGACGCCGCTGACGAGGACTGTGGATGCTCGCGGTCGTCCCGATCCTCACCGCCGCCGTCCTGCTGACGTGGCCGCCGGGGGTCCGGCGGCGCATCGCGATCGGCGCGACGCCGAAACGGCGCCACCACGATGGCAGTCTCACTGCCCTTCTCGCGTCTTCCTCGTGAGCGTTCACGGACGACTCCGCGGTCTCCCGATCAGTGGTCGGCGTCGAGGATCGCGTCGAGCAAGCCGGGGAAGCGCGCGTCGAGGTCGTCGCGGCGGAGCGACAGCGTGCGGTTGCGGCCGTTCGGCACGCTGCGGATGACGCCGCCCTCGCGGAGGACCTTCATGAGGTGGGATTTCGTCGACTTCGGCATGCTCGGATCCCACGGCACGCAGTTGACAGCGTCGAGCGGCCCGACGCGCAACTCCCGCGCGATCGCGAGTCGCTCCGAGTCGCTCAGCGCGAAGAGGACGCCCTCGAGCGTGATGTCGTCCCGATCCGGGTGGGGGAGGTCGATCGCTGCGGGCACAGTTCGACAATAGTTGAACTCACGGCACCAGGGGAGTACCGTCTCATCGTTCGAAGATTCTGGAACGGTAGGAGACCCATGACCACGCCATCGCTGCGTCGCACCGCTCGACATCGGACGGGCTTCGCGCTCGCGGGAGGAGCCGTGATGCTCATGATGGCGGGCGCGAGTGCGCCGTCGCCGTTCTACCCGCTCCTCCAGGAATCACTCGGGCTCGCGCCGTCGATCATCACCCTCGTCTTCGCCGTGTACGCGGTCGCGCTCCTCGTCGCCCTCCTCACCGCGGGGTCGCTGTCCGACCACGTCGGTCGGCGTCCCGTCGTGAGCGGTGGTCTCGTGCTCCTCGCCGTCAGCGTCGCCCTGCTCTGGTCGGCCGACTCGGCTGCAGTGCTGCTGGTGGCCCGCACTCTGCAGGGTCTCGCGAGCGGCGTGCTGCTCGCCGCCCTCTCGGCCATGATCGCGGACCTCGCCGATCCCGGTCGTCCCTCATCGGCGGCCGTCCTCAACTCCGTCACTCCCATGGCGGGGCTCGCGAGCGGGGCGATCGTATCGGGTCTCGTTCTCGAGGCCGACGAGACTCACGCGCTCGCCGTCGTGTTCGGTGCGCTCACGCTGATCTACGCGGCCCTCGCCGTCGTCGTCTGGGTCGTGCCCGAGACGTCCGCCCGTGAGCGGGGGTGGCTGCGGGCGCTCCGTCCGCGGGTCGCCGTGCCCGCGCCGGCGCGCCGGCTCTTCGCGATGAGCGTGCCCGTCATCCTCGCCGGATGGGCGACCGGCGGGCTCTTCCTCTCGCTCGGAGCGAGCATCGTGCGTGTGGTCCTGCATGTGGACGGCCATGCTCTGCAGGGGCTCACGATCGGCGTGCTGCCAGCGGCCGGCGCGATCGCCGTGCTCGCCCTCCGCAATCGTCCGTCGCGTGTGACGACGATCTACGGGGCGGTGGCGCTCGCTGTCGGCACGCTTCTCAGCATCGTCGCGCTCGCGTCGGGCTCGTACACGTTCTACCTGCTGGCCGTCGTCATCGCGGGGTCGGGATTCGGGCCGGCGTTCATGGGCGTCGTCGGTACCGTCATCCCGGCGGTCGCCGTGCACGAGCGCGCCGAGATGTTTGCGTCCCTCTACACCGTGTCGTACCTGGCCTTCGGGATTCCTGCCGTGATCGCCGGAGTGCTGACGCCCGTCATCACGCTCGCGGTCATGGCCACGATCTACGGTGCGTGCGTCGTGGTGCTGGCGGCGTCGGCCGCGGTCTTCCGGGTCCGTGCCGCGGCCTGATCCGGAAGTCGCCGCCGTGCCGCGCCGCCTCGGCGGAGGCGCTCAGGCGGTGGCGTGGGCCAGGTGCGCCTCGCACCGTGCGAGCAGATCACCCCGACGGGCGCCCGCAGCGCGCGCGCTGTCCATGACGCTGCGGCCGGTGCGGCTCTGGGTCGTGACGTCGAGCTGCGGGCACGCGAACATCACGTCGTAGAACGGTGCGAGGGTCGTGTCCGAGAAGGTGGTCATGCGACTGAGGGCCTGCATGGGCGTGCCGTAGCGCTGACCGGAGCACAGATTGACGTCCGCTCCGCCGTCGATGAGGCGCTGAAGGAGAGCCGGCTCGGTCGCGAAATCGTGCTGCATCGCCGAGAGGAGCGTGTGCAGGGCGTTGACGTGGTCGCCCGTCTCTGCCGCAGTGTCGGCCCCGTCGTCGATGAGCCGATTCGCGATCGCGACGCGTGCAACGGGGTCGGCGTTCTTGAGCGCGTACATGAGGACCGTCGTGCCCGTACTGTCGGACCATCCCGCTTGTTCCGGCTGGTAATCGGCGAGAAAAGCGCGCTCGCTCTTCCGGGTGGTGCGGAACACAGTGGGATACGTCATGGTTCAGTCTCGCAGGTTTACAGCCGCAACCCGCCGTGGCGGCCGTTTTCGGGAAAACAGAGGCGCGCGCGTGATGCAGCTCTGCGTGGCTGGTCAGCGCGGAGCGGGAACCGCTGTGCTGAGGGCGTAGCGCCGAGCGGCTTCCGGACGGGGACCGTCTCGCTTCCTCGAAAGGGGAGCGACCCGCAAGGGGCTGCGGAGTCGCGAGCGTGTCCCGAGACTGGAACCATGACTGACACCGGTATGCAGGCGTCGTCGACGCACCTCAGTGCGCGTGGACCGCTCAGCGCCTCCCTCCTTCACATCCTCGATGGCCGACCGGACGACGTCGGTCCCGTCACGTCGTGGCACGACGCCGTCGACGAGGCGATCGCGGCCACGAGCGACGTCATCGTCGACGACGACGTGCAGTTCACGCTCTTCCTGCTCTACTCGCTCCACACCGGCGGGCTCGTCGACCCCGGCGGTGTCTGGGAGTGGAACGGCGACCTGCTCGCGGGTCGTGCCCGGCTCGAGGCCGCCTTCGAGGCGCGGTTGCGCGAGGTCGTCCCGATGCCCGACCTGCCTCCAGCGGAGAGCGGAGCGGTGGCCGCGACGCTCTTCGAGCTCACGAAGCCGACTCCGGGTCCGAGCCTGTCGCGCTACCTCGCGCGGAAGGCCACGCTCGAGCAGGCCGTCGAGTTCCTCAAGCAGCGCACGGTCTACACGCTCCGCGAGGCGGACCCCCACTCGTGGGCGATCCCGCGGCTCCACGGACGCAGTAAGGTCGCGCTCGTCGAGATCCAGTCCGACGAGTACGGAGCGGGGCGGCCCGATCGTCAGCACGCCGCGATCTTCGCGCGCACGATCGAGGGCGTCGGTCTCGACGCCACGTACGGCGCCTACCTCGACGAGATCCCGGCGATCACGTTCGCGTCGCTCAACCTCATGTCGATGTTCGGACTCAACCGCCGGCTCCGCGGCGCGACCGCCGGGCACCTCGCGGCATTCGAGATGACCTCCTCCATCCCGAACACGTCGTACGGGGACGCCTTCAAGCGGCTCGGTTTCGGCGAGGACGTCACCGAGTACTTCGACGAGCACGTCGAGGCCGACGCCGTCCACGAGCAGATCGCGGCGCACGACCTCGCGGGTTCCCTCGCCGAGGACGAGCCGGACCTCCTCGCGGACATCCTCTTCGGCGCGAGCGCCGGGCTCTACGTCGACGGCCTCCTCGCCGATCACATCCTCGAGGCGTTCGAGGGCGGTCGATCGTCACTGCGGGCCGCATGAGGAGCGCGGGTGTCCCGGAGGGCGGACGGTCCGCCCGCGTCGGCCGTCGGTTCGACGCGGAGTACGTCCTGCCGCTGCGCTGGAGCGAGGACGAGGAGACGGAGGACGGCTCGCTCGAGTTCGCGGCCTATCTGCGCCGACTCGACGCGTGGATCGATGTGACCGTCGTCGACGGCTCCGATCCCATCGTCCGCGACGCCCACCGGAAGCGCTGGGTCGACGAGGCGCGACCGACGGGGCTGCGGCTCCTCCCCGTCGAACCGTGGCCGGGGCGCAACGGCAAGGTCGCCGGTGTCATGACCGGGATCCGCCGATCACGCCACGAGCGCGTCGTGATCGCGGACGACGACGTGCGCTACGACCGCGACTCCCTCGCGCGCGTGCTCTCGAGGCTGCGGGACGCCGACGTCGTGCGCCCGCAGAACGTGTTCCAGCCGCTGCCGTGGCACGCGCGCTGGGACACCGCGCGCTCACTGCTGGCACGCGCGACGGGCGGTGACTTCCCCGGGACATTCGCGCTGCGCCGCTCGACGATCCTCCGTGCGGGCGGCTACGACGGCGACGTCCTCTTCGAGAACCTCGAGATGCTTCGCACCGTGCGAGCCATCGGCGGTGTCGAGGCGCGAGCCGACGACGTCTTCATCGAGCGCCGCCCGCCCACGACGCGTCGCTTCCTCGAGCAGCGCGTCCGCCAGGCCTACGACGAATGGGCGCGGCCCGGTCACCTCGCCGTCGAGCTCGCGCTCGCCCCGCTCCTCGTCTCCTCGCTCCGGTCGCCGTCGCGGTTCGTCGTCGCGGCGGTCGTCGTCGTCGCGATCGCCGAGGTCGGGCGGAGGAGGGACGGCGGCCGGGCGGTCTACCCGCCGTCGTCAGCGCTGTGGGCGCCGGTCTGGCTGCTCGAGCGCGCCGTCACGAGCTGGCTCGCCGTCGGCGCCCGGCTCCGCGGCGGCGTCCCCTATCGTGGGAGGCGGCTGCCGACGGCGGCCCACTCGGTCCGCAGCGTGCGCGCGCGGATCGCTCAGGAGTCGGAGGTCCACCGTGTCGCGTGACGCCGATCCCGTGAGGATCTCGCCCTACCCCGACGGCCCCCTCATCGTGCGGGGTGACGTCGTCATCACGGGACCGGACGGCGAGGACATCGTGCCGACGCGCCGCACCGTCGCGTTGTGCCGCTGCGGCGTCTCGACCATCAAGCCGTGGTGCGACGGCACCCACAAGCTCGTCAACTTCCGGACCGAACCACCGGCGCCCGAGTGAGCGATCACGACGACCAGCCTCTCGACAGAACGGTGCAGGAGCGGGCGGCCGAACGCACCCGGGAACTGCCGGGCGCCGAGCTCACGCATCCCTTCGGACCCGATTGGGACGTCTTCAAGGTCAGGGACCGCGTCTTCATGCTGCAGACGGTCGTCGCCGGCGAAGCGATCGTCATCCTCAAGGCAACGCCGGAGGACTCGCGCAGTCTGAGGGAGGCGCGGGAGGACATCACCCCGGGCTACCACATGAACAAGCGGCACTGGATCACGCTCCACCCCGGCGGCGATCTCGAGCCGTCCTTCGTCGACGAGCTCGTCACCGAGTCGTACCTCCTCGTCGTCGAGAAGCTGCCGAGGAGTCGGCGGCCCGTCGACCCCGACGTCTTCGCCCAGCCGTCGCGCGGGTGAGAGTCACCCCCGCGTCACGCGATGTCCCTGGAATGGGGGCGACCGCAGGTGCCCGGCAGGAGTAGCGTGGCGACCGGTCCTCGAGGGCGTCGCCCTCTCACGAGCTCTGCATCGGTGCCGAGATCGAACCCCCCTGTGCCGCCCCGACCCGGTAGTGGAGTTCTCGTGTCTCTCACAGTCACGCCGTACGGCGAGCGCAAGTTCGGATCCGGGCGCGCCCGCCCCCGCATCCGCGAGGTCTACGACTCGACGTCCGGGTGGCGCGACAGCTCCGAACCGGGCATGCGCCTCGACGCTTCGACAGCCCGCCAGTTGCTACGCCGCGGCTTCACGGCGGTGCGGGTGCGTTGGCGCCTCCGCACGGTGGAGATCATTCTCCGGCGGTACCTGGGGGAGTGAGGCCCGGGCCGTCGATCTGGCGGGAGATTCGGCGTCGTCGTGTGTGGATCGACCTCAGCGGACGCTGCTCCGGCGCCCGTGCAGCAGGGCCGCCGCGAGACCGACGAGAAGGAGCGCGAGGGCCACGAGGAGCGCTGCGGCCGGTTCGGTTCCCGTGACCGCGAGGCCGTCTCCCGCGTCCGCACCGGAGTCGGGCCCCGACGGTGCCGAGCCGTCGTCACTCGGGTCCGTCGGGTCGGTCGGGTCCGTCGGGTCCGTCGGGTCCGTCGGGTCCGGGGTCGGCGTGGGCTCGCCGGGGACCTCCGCGAGCGTGCAGACGATCGTGCCCTCGCGCAGCGAGAACCCGTCCGTCCCGTTGTCATCCGACCAGACGACGGGCTTCACGCCATCGGCGCACTGATCGTTCGGAGCGATCGCGAAACCCTCGTTGTTGACGTTCGGCATCTCGGCCGGGCGCTCGACCACGAGGACGACACCGAAGGCGCCGGGGGCGGCGGCAACGCTCACGTCGGCGGCAGGAGCCGCTGGTGCGGCCGGCTCCACGTCGAGGATCGCCGAGCGGCCGTCGCACGTGTCGTCGCACACGGCCCAGAGCAGGTCCGTCGCCGGGTCGTACTCGAGGTCCATGATGCTCGGGAATCCGCTCGCGATCGTCGCGATGCGCCGGAGGTCCGAGGAGTCCTGGTCGAGCGCGTACACGTAGAGCGAACCGGTCGCCTCGAGTCCCACGACGAACAGCCCGCCGCCGTGACCCGGGTAGTCGGCCGGGTCGTAGAGCGCACCGGTGCTCTCGTCGACGAAGCCCTTCGCGACGAGGTCGGCGTCGGGGATCCACGTGATGCCCTCGAGACCGGCGTTCGCGCCGATCGTCGGGACGTCGGTGGCGAGGTCGGCGGCGAGGTTCCACTCGCGGTCGGCCGAGAACTCGGTACCCGTCGCGGAGACGTCGTAGCGGATGATGGACGGCCGGCTCGTGCCGGAGACGTCGTTGTTCCGCTCGGTCGAGACGAAGATGCCTCCGGCCGAACCGGCGTCGGTCAGCGCGACGCCCTCCGCGTCGACGTCGCCCGTGCCGTCGGCGTAGTGGAGCGGCTTGCCGGACTCCCAGCCGGGCTCGGTCGACGGCGCCCACTGTCCGGCCGTGTTCTCGAGACGGTAGAGCGTGCCGGGCCCGTTCTTCACGGCCCAGAGCGTATCGGCGCCTGTTCCGGCGTCGGTGTCCTCGAACACGAGGCCGCTCATGTTGCTGCCGAAGTAGCCGGCCTCGTCGACCACCGAGACGGACTCGCCGCCCGGCCACGGTCCCGTGACGAGGTCGCCCTCGCACGCGTTCGGCTCGCCCTTCGTCGGGGCCGTGGTGAGAGCGAACTCGCCCGTGCCGTCGGGGCAGCGTCCGTACGTCGTCGCGGCGTGCTCGGTCCACGAGTACGCGTCGACGAGCGTGACCCCGTCCGCGGCGAAGAGCCGGGCGGAGTCGGCACCGCCGAGGCCGAAGCCTCCGTCGACGTCCACGTCGATCGCGAGGTGGGCGCCGGCGTCGAGCGTCGTCCCGGCCGGGATCGCGAACGTGCGTGCGTCGTTGTCGTCCTTGAGGATCATGCCCGAGACATCGACGGGGGTGGCGCCGTTGTTGACGATCTCGATCCAGTCGACGGGGTCCCCACCGCTCGACTCGACCTCGTTGATACGCACAGGCGAGCCGCAGTCATTCACGGACGCCTTGGTCACGGAGGTCATGAGGACGAACTCGCCGGTCGCGTCGGGGCAGCGCCCGTACGAGGTCGCGGCGTGGCCTTCCCATGCGTGCTCGTCGACGAGCGTCACGCCGTCCGGGGCGAAGAGGCGCACGGCGTCGGAGGCGCCGAGGCCGTAGCCGAGCTGCGCCTCCTCCACGATGAAGAAGCCACCGGCCGCGATGCTCGTCCCCTGGGGCAGCACGCTCACATGGGTGTCGTCGCTGTCCTTCACGATCCACCCGCTCAGGTCGATCGCCGCGGTCGTCGGATTGATGAGCTCGACCCAGTCGCCCGGTGTCCCGCCGTTCGACTCGATCTCGTTGATGCGCACGTCGGTGCCCTCGGGCGTCGGCACGACATTGGCCGCACCCTTCGTCGGCTCCAGGGTCTCTGTGAAATCTCCCGTGCCGTTGGGGAAACGGCCGTAACTCGTGGAGGCGTGCGCCGTCCAGGAGTACTCGTCGACGATCGTCGTGCCGTCGGTGTCGAAGAGACGGACGGAGTCCGCGCCCCCGAGACCGAAGGTCATCTCCGGCTCGCCCACGACGAGGTATCCGCCGGGCGCGATCGGCGACCCCGCGGGGATCACGAACGTGTGGGTGTCGTCGGCGTCGCGGATGACGAGGCCGGTCGCGTCGACGGCGACGCGTCCGGTGTTCGTGAGCTCGATCCAGTCACCCGGCTCGCCTCCGCTCGACTCGATCTCGTTGATGACGACGGCGTCGGCCGCGTCGAGCGAGCAGGCGTTGGCCTCACCGCGGGTCTGGGCGACGGTGAGGACGAAGTCACCGGTGCCGTCGGCGCAGCGACCGTAGCTCGTCGCGGCGTGGTCGGTCCAGGCGTAGCTGTCGACGAGGGTCGTGCCGTCGGCGAGGTAGAGGCGCGCGGTGTCTGCACGACCGAGGCCGAAGGTCATCTCGGGCTCGCCGAAGACGAGGAAGCCGCCCGGCTCGATCACGGAACCCACCGGGAGGGCGTCCGTGCGCTCGTCCTTGTCGTCCTTCACGATCCACCCCGACACGTCGACGGACGTCGTGCCCGTGTTCGTGAATTCGATCCAGTCGCCCGGGACGCCGTTGCTCTGCGCGATCTCGTTGATGCGGATAGGGGAGGCCTCAGCGGCCGTCGCGGCGGGGGCGGAGGGAGCGACCGCGAGAGCGGCGAGGAGCGGGACGGAGACCGCGAGCGCGGTGAGCGCGCGCTCGGATCGTCGGGGGGTTCTGCGCATGGGGGTGCCCTTCGAGGCGGAGCGGAGGTGAGGCCTCGTCGAGTCTGGCTGCGCCGGGCGAACCACAGGTGAACGGGAGAAGAACGCTGCCTCGGGCCCGCCCGGGCGCCGCCATCGAGTGCGATCGTCAGATGTCGAGCACGCGACGCAACCAGGCGATGCGCGACCGCCGTGCCTCGCGGGAGATGGTCGCATCGGCGAAGAGCGCGTCGAAGCCGTGCACGCCGCCGTCCCACACGTGGAGATCCGCTCGGCCCCCGGATGCCCAGATACCGGCGGCGTACGCCACGTCCTCGTCCCGGAAGACCTCAGCGCTGCCCGCATCGATGTAGGTCGGCGGAAGGTTGGAGAGGTCGCGTGCAAGAGCAGGGGAGACGTACTCGGTGATCTCGTCAGTGGGGATGCCGTCGAGCAGGCTCGACCAGGCGAACGTGTTCGCTTCGCGCGACCAGATCCCCGGCCCAGAGAACTGGCGGCTCGAGAGCGACGCGTTGCGATGGTCGAGCATGGGGCACGCGAGCACTTGCGCGGCCACATGCACCTCGTCGCGGTCACGTGCCAGCAGCGTCACTCCGGCGGCGATCCCCCCGCCCGCACTCATCCCGGCGACCACGATGCCCGACGGGTCGATGCCCAGCTCGGCCGCGTGCCCCGAAAGCCATCGCAGCCCGGCATACGCGTCCTCGACGATGGTCGAGCCTCTCACCTCGGGAGCGAGCCGGTATTCGATCGTCGCGACGACGACGCCGAGGTCGTCCTGCCACTCGAGTGGGACATCGAGTTGGGCGAACCGGTCGCCCATAACCATGCCGCCGCCATGCAACCAGTACACGCACCGGTTCGGTGTCCGAGACGACGATTGCGCGTCGTCATCACGACGGGAGATGACGGTGAGCGCGAGTTCATGACCATCGTCGGCGGACACGGTGATCTCGCGGCGGCTGACGTCCCGGTTCGCGAGGAGGGGTTCGACGGGAGCCGAGGAGTATGGGCGCACGAGGGGAAGGGTCTCGGCGTCGAGAACGGCCATCGGCGGAAGCGCGACGAGGAGCGCGGCGAGGCCGGGATCGACGGGCGGACGCGGGATCGCGGCAGACGGCAGCACGACGTCGGCGGGCGGGAGCGGATCGGATGCGCTCATCAGAACGCCGCCTTCCCGCGAACGGGCGTGAGGTCCGTGTACGTCGCTTCTCCGACGAGCAGTCCCTGGAAGCGAGCGACGATCGCCTGCGCGGCCTCGCCAGCGAAGATCCGATGGTGGTCCTCGACCGAGGTCCATCCTTCGATGATGTGCGCGACGTCGGGGTCGGAGGTGGACCGGCTCACGAGGTACACGACGCAGTACTCGGTGGAGCCGGGATTGCCCGGCTCCAGCCCGGACAGGAGCAACTCGACGAGCTCATCTCCTCGTCCCGGCAGTGCGGTCATGGTGGATGAGAAACCGTAACCGACCGTGGCGGGCTTCGGTGCCGTGGCGGGCGTGGGAGTGGGGTCAGGGGTGCGAGCGGGGGGCGTCGTCATGATGAATGGTCCTTTCGAGAGATGAGGGAATCGGGGAGGTGGTGATGCGGGACGGTGGGAGATGGCGTGCGCATGGCAGGAACGTGAAGCGGTGCGGAGATCACAGGTCGTAGCCGCCCGAGACCTCGAGGTCTTGCGCCGTGACCCAGCGCGCCTCGTCCGAGGCGAGGAACGCGATGACCGACCCGACGTCGTCCGGCTCTCCGATGCGTCCGAGGGCCGTGCGTTGCGCTTGCGGTTCGATGAGCTCCGGGAAGCGGGCGAATGCGTCGTCCCCGAGGCGCGTGCGCGTCACGCCCGGTGAGACCGAGTTGACCCGGATGCCGCGCGGGCTCAGTTCCTTCGCGAGGTACCGCGTGAGCACGACGAGCCCTCCCTTCATCGAGCCGTACGCGGAATAGCCCGGCGTGAGCCCCTTCGTCGTGGTGGAACTGCTCGTCGTGTTGACGATCGCGCCGCCGTCCTCGAGCAGGGGGAGGAGTGTCTGTGCCAGGAAGAACGGGCCCTTGAGCAGCACGCGGTGCAGCCGGTCGTAGACCTCCTCCGTCGTCTCCTCGAAGAGCGCCATGTGTCCGAAACCGGCGTTGTTGACCAGGGCCCGGATCGTCGTCGTGCCGAACGACCGGGCGAGTTCCGTCGTCACGGCGTCACGAAAGGCCCCGAAGGTCGCCGACTCGCCGATGTCGAGGGGGAGAGCGACGGCCGTCCCGCCGAGCCCCCGGATCGCCTCGATCGTCTCGTCCGCTCCCTCCCGGTGGCGGTTGTAGGTGAGGATCACGCCGAATCCGCGCCGCGCCAACTCGGTCGAGGCCGCTTGCCCGATCCCCGCACTCCCACCGATCACGATTGCCACATTCATCGTCTTCTCCTGTCGTCCGAATCGCGATGTCTTCGCCATGTCCAGGTAAGCAGCGGCAGCGAGGGCGTCCCAGCCCGATCCGACCGCCCTATTGCACGATCCTGCTCGGGAAAGGAGAATCGTGTTCTGAAGCGGCGCGGTGATGATTGACTGTCCGCATGACGGACACGAGCAGCGGCTTCGACGAACTCCGAACCCTCATCGCGCGCCACGGTACGGCGACGCCCGTCGCCATCGGAGAGGCGGCGGTGATCTCCCGCGTCGAGGAGACCGGGCCTCCCGCCTTCTCGACGACGGGCACGGTCTTCGTCCTCATGGCCCAGGGCGAGAAGCGACTGGCGGTCGGGGAACTGGTCCACGTCTACGGTGCCGAGCAGAGCATGATCGCCTCCGTCGACCTCCCCATCACGGGGCACTTCACGCGAGCGAGTCGCAGGGAGCCGGCGCTCGGCTTCGCGCTCACGCTGCGTCCGGCGCTCGTGGCCGAGCTCCTGCTCCATCCCGCGGCCGGTCGGCTGCCTCGGCTCTCCCGCGGTGCGCCTGCTCCCGGGATCACTGTCGGAGACCCGTCGGTCGAGCTCGTCGACGCCGTGCTGCGGATGGTCCGACTCATCGAGCGGCCGGACGATCTGGCCGTGCTCGCACCTCTCGTCGAGCGGGAGATCCTCTGGCT
The DNA here is from genome assembly GCF_004078635.1 of Labedella phragmitis. Taxonomy (GTDB): domain Bacteria; phylum Actinomycetota; class Actinomycetes; order Actinomycetales; family Microbacteriaceae; genus Labedella; species Labedella phragmitis. Next base: position 435,612 of record NZ_RZNB01000003.1, on the reverse strand, counting down.
CCTCGTGCGCGGTCCGCTCGGCACGGCCGTGCGGCAACTCGGTCTCGCCGAGAGCACCGTGAACCGCGTCGGCCATGCCGTCCAGTGGATCCGCGACCGCTACGCCGAACCCCTCAGCATCGAGGAGCTCGCGGAGGTCGCGATGATGAGTCCGTCGGCGTTCCACCGGAGCTTCCAGGCGGTCACAGCGATGAGCCCGATCCAGTTCCAGAAGCAGCTCCGTTTGCAGGAGGCCCGCGTCCGGCTCCTCGCCGATCCGCGCGACGTCGCGGGTGCTGCCCATGCCGTCGGGTACGAGAGCGCGTCGCAGTTCAGTCGCGAGTACCGGCGCCGCTTCGGGGCTTCCCCGTTGCAGGACGTCGCCGGCTTGCGGCAGGGCGCCGGGGCACGCTGAACGCCCCGTCGCTCCGGTGTGCGACCGGAGCGACGGGGCGTTCAGTGGTCGATCAGCGGGTGGAGCGGGTCGCCCGGCGCTGCCGGCCGGCGGCCACCGTGAGCGCGACCCCCGCGAGCAGGGTGAGAGCGCCGAGGACAGCGGGTGCCGAAGTCTCGGAACCGGTCACGGCGAGAGGCTCCCCTGATCCGCCGGTCTCACCGGAACCGGATGCCCCCGAGTCGCCGTCGCCGGACCCGCCGGAGCCGCCGGAGCCGCCGGAACCGTCGGTGCCGTCATCGGAGTCGGTCGGGCTGGAAGGGGTCGGTACCGGATTGTCGGTCGGAGCGGGGCTCTCCGACGGAGAAGGGCCGTCCGTCGGCGCCGGTGTCTCCGACGGGCCCGGGGTCTCCGAGGGTCCCGGCGTGGGAGGCGTGGGAGTGGGGGTCGGCTCCACCACGACCGGCGTACCGACGGTGGGGCACGCCTCCGGCACGGTGATCACGTTGGTGTCGAGCGTCACAGCGCCCTCCAGCGCGAGGAGGCGACCCGTGATGGTCGCACTCGTCGTCGCCGAGATGGACTGCTGGGCCAGGATCGTGCCGGCGAACTGAGCGGCGCCACCGATCGTCGCGGAGCTGCCGACCTGCCAGAACACGTTGCACGCGCTCGCACCGCCGGAGAAGGTCATGATCGTCGCGGAACCGATCGTCAGCGAGCTCGCCGCCTGGATGACCCACACGGATTCGGCCGAGCCCGCGAAGGCGAGCGCGCCCGTGTCCGCGAGATCGATCGCGCCACCGGAATAGACGCCCGGTGACAGCGACCGACCGTTGAGCTGAGTGACTCCGCTCTCCAGCGGAGTGAGCGACGCCGCGACGTTGTACGCCGTGTTCGCGTCCCCTTGCGCCAGAGCCGCCGGCTCATCGTTGATGTGGAGCTCGCCACCGACGATGGTGCCCGGGCCTTCCGTGAAGCCCGTCACCGAGGTGCCCGGGCTGAGACCGACGTCGCCGTTGACGACAGTCGGTCCGGTGTTCGTCACCGTCTCGTCGGCGAGTACACCGTACGTACCGGCGGAGCCGAGATCGACGGGGCCGTCGATGACGACATCGGCGCTGGCTGCGGAGCCGAAGGACAGCGCGAGGACGGTCACGAGACCGACGCCGAGACCGAGACCGAGAGTGGCCGTCGAGCGGCGGAGAGCGGGGGGACGGATGGAGCGGGCCATGGTGGCACCTGACTGAGAAGAGGAGGCACCAGAATGGACGCACCCGAGCGCCTGTGTGTTCCCCGTTGACCTCTGACTACACCCGGGGGTGGTCCTCCGCAAGAGCGCGAGTGGTTCCTGGCAGTGTGCCCGGCGCTCTGGTGCCGCTCGTCGCTCCGTGCAGGCAGGCGGTATTCCGCCGTCCCCCTGTCCAGCGGCGTCCTCCGCCCGCGAGCGATCGTCCCGAACTGGGGGTGCTGTGGTGTCCGCAGTCGGCGGTCGTGCCCCGGCGGCCGGGTCGGACTGGTCGATCCTCGCACTCCTGGATGACGAGCGATCGTGCAACCGCCCCATCCCGCTCCGAGTCGCGGGTGCATCATGGATCGCATGGGTTCCATGAACGTCGACGGACAGACCTACGACTTCGAGGACCGGTTCCTCGCGCACGTGCAGGTCGTCCTCGCTCAAAAGATGCGGCGTCGCGAGAGCTTCCTCCTCTCCTGGACCTCGCCGTCCTACGAGGAGGCGTACGGCCGGGTCTCCGTGTGGATCAGTCCGGCCGCCATCGTGAGCTTCCGCTTCTCCGGATCGCGGACCGCCGCCCTCAACCACGCGTGGCTCGAATCGATGGTCACTGCGACTCACTCCACTCGGGGGCTCGATCTCGACGTCCAGCGCGAACCCGTCGAGGGGTCACCGGCCTCCGAGTGATGCTGCCCGGCCGCGCGGTCGACGCCTCGCCAGCAGTGCGGCCCCTGGGAGAAGCTCGCGTCGTGCGGAACCGAGTGCACGGACCGCTTCGGCGTCATGTTGCTTCTCAACATCACGGGCGCCGCGGCCTGACACCGACGACGCGCCGTGATCCGGCCCGGGGATCCGCACCACGGACGCCGCGGGGTGATCGATCGACGTGCGTCAGGGGTGTCGGCGCCCGTGCTGACGAGAGCGGCCGGCCAGGACCGCGAGGGCGAGACCGAGGGCGACGAGCGCCGCCGCGGTGGCGGCGAGACCCGACGTCCCGCCCACCCCGGTGGCGGCGAGGTCGCCCGGTGCCGGAGCGTCGGCCCCGGCGCCGGGGCCGTTCGGCCGTGCAGGAGGGGTGGGGCCGGACGCCGCGTCGGCGGTAGGCACGATTACGACGGCGCGCGTCGTGTTGCCCGCACGGTCGGTCGCGGTCGCGCCGACCTCGCCGCCGCCCGCCGCCGCGAGTCCCCGGACGTCGACCGGACCCGTGTACGGCTCGGCGGCGGCCCCGCCCACCGCCACGTCGAGGGACAGGAGACCGGAGAGCGCATCGCCGGCGTCGATCGTCACCGTTCCCGCGTCGAGGGTCGCCGCGATCACGGGGGCGGTGCGGTCGATCCCGAAGGTTGTGGCCGTGTCGACTTCGGCGATCGCGAGCCGGGCGTCCGCGTCCGGCGCCGCCTCGAGGAGCGACGGTGCCAGCGCGAGCGGCGCGTCCGCGACGGCGACCGTCCCGCTCACCGCCACGAGTGCCGGGGGAGCGACGCGTGCCTCGACGCTGTGTTCGCCCTCGGCCTCGATGAGCGCCTCGGTCGTCCGTGTCCAGTCGGCGTCGTCGATCCGGAGGTCGAGGGGCGCGTCGACAGTGAGCCCCGTGAGGTCGACCGTGGCGGAGACGGAGACGTCGCCGCGGAACCAGCCGGCCACGCCCGCGTCGCCGGCGAGTGCCACGGTCGGGTCGGCGGACAGGGTATAGGTGGTCTCGCCGAATTGCGCGGCCGCGGGTAGCAAGCGTCCCTCGTGGTCGAACACCGCCTGGTTCTCCCACGCGTTGCCCGACGCGGGGTCCTCGGGGTCCCACCCGGCGCCCTCGACGGCTGTCCACGCCGGCTCCCAGTACACGGCGCCGAGGCCTCGTCCTCCGGGAGCGGAGGCGACGACGTCCTGGACGGCGCGGAAGGCGGCGGACTGGCCCTCGGCTGTGGCCGGGTACCCCGCTACGAGCTCGGAGGGGAGATCGATGACGTCCTCCCACGCGAGCTCCGGGTGATCCTCGAGCGTCCACGGGTAGGCGGTCTCGACGACGAGCACGTCGCGGTCGTAGCGGTCCGATAGCGTCGAGACGGCATTCTGCAGGTCGGCGAGCGACCCGTGCCAGTAGCCGTAGTACGACAGGCCGATGAGGTCGAACGGCACGGCGCGCGCCACGACCTCGTCGAACCACCACGTGAGCCCGCCGATGCCGTTGTTGATGTTCGTGAGGTGGAGGATCACGCGCGTGTCGGTGTCGACAGCCTTCACGGCCTCCGCGCCGGCGGTCAGGAAACCGGCGAGCGCATCCCATTGGGCGCCCGACACGTCGTCCGTCGGATCGACGTCCCACGTCTGGCCGAGCGGCCACAGCATGCCCGGGTTGATCTCGTTGCCTACCTGGACGTAGTCCGCCGTCATGCCGTCCGCTTCGAGAGCGAGTAGCACTTCGGTCGTGTGCGCCGTGACGCGCTCGGTGACGGCGGCGGCGTCGAGACCCAACCACGCGGCGGGCATCCCCTGCGCTCCCGGGTCGGTCCACCGGTCGGAGTAGTGGAAGTCGACGAGCAATTCCATCCCGGCGTCCACGATGCGCCGGGCCGATGCCACGACGTCGTCCACGTCGTTGTATCCGTCGGCGGGATCCACCCACACCTTCAACCGGCCGACGTTCGCCCCCGACTCCGCGAGGGCGTCGATCGGATCGACGGGCGCTCCGATGGCGTCCGCGTAGCTCCCCCCGAGATCCTCGTTCTTCGCCACGCCGGAGAGGTCGGCGCCGCGCACGACGCGCTCGCTGCGGCCCGCCGTGAACGACGCGCCGTCGATGCTCGCCCAGGATCCGGCCGATCCCGTCGTCCGCAGCCCGACCGTGCACGACCCGCCGGAGACGTAGGCGGAGACCTCGAGTCGCAGCCACGCGCCATCCGCCTCCGTAGACGGGACCGTCGTCTCGCCGTCCAGTCCGCAGCCGGTCGTCGTGAGGGCGCTCGCGGCGAGACCTCCGCCCGAGACCGCGTCGACCGCGAACGTCCACCAGCCGTCCGAGAGACCGGTGACGGTCTGCGTCGTCGCCACGGCCCCGTCGGCCTCGAGCCAGTGGGTAAGGCGTGTTCCCGACGTTCCGCCGCTCTCGGTCTTCGCGCCCCCCTCGGCCCCGGAGACGGACCAGCCGTCGAGACCGTCCTCGAAGTCGGCGTTCACGAGCCCGCCGTCCGCTGCAGAGGCCGGAGTGATGGTCATTGGGGTGATCGCGATGAGCGATGCCGCCGCGAGGGCGAGCGCCATGTTTCTCACGCCCGCCGTCTTCGGCTGCGGCGGCGTGCGATGGATGGGTGCGGTCATGTCCTCGTCCTCCTTGACGATGAGCGGTGGTGCGGGGTGGTGAACGGTGGTGCGGGGTGCTGCGGGGTGCTGCCGGGTGCTGCCGGGTGGTGAGGGGTGCGCAGCGTTACGACGCGATCGGGGAGCGCACGACGCGGACGCCGGCCCCCGGGACGACGACGCCCGAGACTGCCTCACCGGTGACCGCGTCGACGCCCGTGACGTCGTCGACCGCGACGTCGGCGTCGCCGTGGTTGGCGAGGAACACGAAGACCTCGTCGTCGGTTCGACGTTCGACGCGTTCGACTCCGGCCACGTCGTGCGCGGGCCTCGAGGGGACGCCGGCCTCGGCCAGCACCCGCTCGAGGACAGCGCCGAGGGCGTCGGCGTCGAGCGCCGTCGAGACGTACCAGGCCGAGCCGGCGCCGTAGGTGTTGCGCGTGACGCCGGCGCGGCCGGCGGCGGGCCCGTCTCGGAACGTCGCGATCGCTTCGGCACCCTCGAGCACGACGTCGTCGGCCCACACGGATCCGACGGAGCCGTCGTCGAGCGCCGGCCGCTCCTCGGCGTGCAGGGGGAGGAACTCGTCGATGCGCAGTCCGAGGACCTCGCGCAGGCCGCCGGGGTACGGGCCGTCGGGTACGGCGTCGTACTCATCGACGATCCCCGAGAAGTACGATGCGACGAGTCGGCCGCCCCCCTCGACGACTCCGCGGAGGTTCGCGGCGGACACATCGTCGAGGAGATAGGACGCCGGCGCGAGCACGACGTCATAGTCCGAGAGGTCGGCGTGCGGGTGGGCGAAGTCGACGGGGACGTCGCGGCGCCACAGTTCCGTGTAGAAAGCGACGACACGCTCGCGGTGATCGAGGTCGACCGATGGACGCCACTCGAGATCCTGCGCCCAGAAGGACTCGACGTCCCAGAGGATCGCGACGCGAGCGGGCACCGTCCCACCCATGATGTCGGCGAGTCCCCCGAGCGTCGTACCGAGAGCCTCGACTTCGCGCCAGATCCGGGTCGTCCTCCCGCCGTGCGGGAGCATTGCGGAGTGGAACTTCTCCGCACCCGATCGCGACGCCCTGAACTGGAAGAAGAGCACCGCGTCGGCGCCGCGGGCGACACTCACGAGCGAGTTGCGCGCGAGTTCGCCCGGGCGCTTGGCGATGTTGCGGGGCTGCCAGTTGACGGCGCCCGTCGAGTGCTCCATGAGGATCCACGGGCGGCCACCGGCGAAGGATCGCGTCAGATCGGCGTCGAGGGCGAGGAGGACGTGGTTGTCGGCGCGTTCCGCCACGAGGTAGTAGTCGTTGGCCACGATGTCGACCTCGCGGCTCCACTTCCAGTAGTCGATCGACGGGCAGTTGCTCGACATGAAGTTCGTCGTGACGGGAAGGTGCGGCGTGTGCCGTTTGATCGCGTCTCGCTCGGCGACGAAGCACTCGAGCAGGGCGTTCGAGGTGTACCGGGCGAAGTCGAGGCGGTGCGCCGGATTCACGACGCTCGCCGACGTCCGGGGGGCGTCGATCTCGTCCCACTCGCCGTAGCGCTGCCCCCAGAAGGCGGTGCCCCACGCGGTGTTGAGCGCGTCGAGGGTGCCGTAGCGGGACCGCAACCAGCGACGGAAGGCAGCGGAGGACGCGTCGGAGTAGCACTCGCTCACGGGAGCGCCGTACTCGTTGTGGACGTGCCAGAGCACGAGGGCTGGGTGATCGGCGTAGCGGGCAGCGAGGGCGTCGGCGATCCGGGTGACGGCAGCGCGATAGGCGCTCGAACTCGGGCTCGCCATGCCGCGGGAGCCGTGCCAGAGCGTGAGCCCGTCGCGGGTCACGGGGCGTGCCTCGGGGTGCGCCTTCCAGAACCAGGCTGGGGGAGCGGCGGTCGGCGTGCCGAGGTCGACGGCGACGCCCGCCTCGTGCAGGAGGTCCATGACCTCGTCGAGGAACGAGAAGTCGTACTCGCCCTCGCGCGGCTCGAGGAGTGCCCACGAGAAGATCCCGATGCTCACGAGCGAGACGCCGGCGTCCTTCATGAGGGCGATGTCCTCGAGCCAGACGGACCGGTCCCACTGCTCCGGGTTGTAGTCACCACCGAAAGCGATCCGGTTCGTTCCGGGGATCCACCCGGAACGAATCGGGGCGATCTCCGCTGCGGGGCCGTCGTCGGTCGACGCCTCGGCCGTCGTGTCGGTCGGTCGGGTGGGGGCGTGAGTCGTCATCGTTCTCCTAGGCTGTGCTCGGTCCCAGTTCTAACACAGCCCGGTGCGCAGGCCAAGGGCTGAAAGCCACTTGTTGACAGCCAAAGAACGATGTGGATTACTTGAACCGCTCACAGCACCAGCGCGTCACGACGGGACATTGGCGTCACGCACTGCTTTCGACAAGGAGGACGAATGCACAGCATCAAGCGCGGAATCGCGGCGACCGTCGCGGTCGCAGCCCTGGCCCTCACAGGCTGCTCGGCCGGCGGCGGCGGGAGCGACGGACCCGTCGAACTCGACTTCTGGGCATGGGCGCCCAACGTCGACAAGGTCGTCGAAATCTGGAACGAACAGAACCCCGACATCCAGGTCACGGTCCAGAAGCAGGACGGCGGCGACCCCGTCATCACGAAGCTCCTGACAGCGCTCAAGGCCGGGAGCGGAGCCCCGGACCTCATCCAGGCCGAGTACCAGAAGATCCCAACGCTCGTGTCGTCCGACGCTCTCGCCGACATCTCGGGCGACCTCGATTCCGATGTCGCCGACGAGTTCGCCGATGGTCTGTGGTCGAGCGTCACGCTCGGGAGCGACGCCGTCTACGCCGTGCCGCAGGACTCCGGTCCGATGATGTTCTACTACCGCGAGGACGTCTTCGAAGAGCTCGGTCTCGAGGTCCCGACCACGTGGGACGAGTACGCGGAGGTAGCCGCAGCCGTTCACGCGTCGGACCCGTCGCGCTACCTCGGCACCTTCTCGGCGAACGACGCCGGGTGGTTCGCGGGCCTCGCCCAGCAGGCCGGCGCCTCGTGGTGGTCGATCGACGGTGACGCCTGGGGTGTCGACATCGACGAGTCGCCCACTCAGCAGGTCGCCGAGTACTGGGGCGGTCTCGTGGAGCAGGGCGTGATCGACAACAAGCCGATGTACACGCCCGAGTGGAACGCGGGACTCAACGACGGATCTCAGGTGGGCTGGCTGAGCGCCGTCTGGGCGCCGGGCGTCCTGTCGGGCAACGCCGCCGACACCGCCGGCCTCTGGCGCGCGGCGCCGATGCCCCAGTGGGACGCCGACGCCCCCGCGACGGGTGCATGGGGCGGATCGTCGACGGCCGTGACGACGCAGACCGAGCACCAGGCCGCCGCCGCGGAGTTCGCCACCTGGCTCAACACCGATCCCGAGGCCGTCGCCGCCATGGCCGACGTCATGGGCATCTACCCGGCGGCGACCGATGCCGCCGCCGAGGCCCTCACGACCTCGCCGGAGTTCTTCTCGAGCCAGGAGGACTTCTACGACGTGGCTGCCGAGGCCGCCGACTCGATCGCGCCGTTCACCTACGGCCCGAACGTCAACGTCACCTTCAGCGCCTACAACGACGAATTCTCCAAGGCCGCCGAGGCGAAGACGACGAGCGCCTTCCTCGACGCCGTCGCGGCGATGCAGCAGATCACCGTCGACGACCTCGAGAACACCGGGTTCACGGTCGAATGACCGCCACCGCCCGCCCGTCCGGGAGCGCGAGTTCCCGGACGGGCGTCCCCCGGACGCCGGACGCCTCGCTCGAGCGGGCAGAACTCGGCTCGGCTCGGCGGCGTCCCGCCGGGCACCGGTTCCGCACGCGCGTCCTCACCCCGTACGCGATGCTCGCCCCCGCGATCCTGCTCTTCCTCGCCTTCATGGCGGCGCCGATCGTCTACACGGTCGTCCTCAGTTTCCAGCGCGTCCAGGTGCAGGGCCTCGGCCTCGGGTCCGGCGCCCGGAAGACCGTCTTCGCGGGCTTCTCGAACTACGTCGCCGCCCTCGACGCCGAGTTCCTCGCGAGCGTCGGGCGCGTCCTCCTCTACGGGCTCATCCTCGTACCCACGATGCTCGGCCTCGCCCTCCTGTTCGCGCTGCTGCTCGACTCCAAGCGGTCGCGGGCCACGCGGTTCTCGCGCCTCGTCATCTTCCTTCCGTACGCGGTCCCGGGCGTCATCGCCTCGCTCCTCTGGGGATTCCTCTACCTCCCTGCGGTGAGCCCCTTCTACTTCGTGACGGACGCCCTCGGACTGGACGCGCCGACGATCCTCTCGTCGGACCTCATCGTGTTCGGTCTCGCCAACATCGGTCTCTGGGGCGGCGTCGGCTTCAACATGGTCGTCATCTACACCTCGCTGAAGGCCGTGCCGAGCGACATCTACGAGGCCGCGCGGCTCGACGGCTGCTCCGAGATCCAGATCGCGCTCCGGATCAAGGTGCCGATCGTGTTCCCAGCGCTCGTCATGACGGGTCTCTTCTCCCTCATCGCGACGCTCCAGGTGTTCGCGGAGCCGACGACGCTCCGCCCGCTCACGAACGCCCTCTCCACGACATGGAGTCCGCTCATGAAGGTGTACCGCGACGCGTTCACCCGCGACGACCTCGGCGCAGCCGCCGCGACGAGCGTCATCATCGCCATCGTGACACTCACGATGTCCTTCGTGTTCCTGCGCATCGTCCAGAAGCGCGCGTTCGGTCAGGAGGACTGATCATGACCACTACCGCATCCACGCGCACCCGCGTGACCGCGCCGCGGCGTTCATCTGCCGGCTCGTCCGCGACGACGCTTCGGCCCTCGCCCATCGCCACGGGCATCCTCATCATCGGCGCGCTCTACTGCCTCATCCCGGTCGTCTGGGTCGTCGCCGCATCGACGAAGAGCGCCGGGGAGCTGTTCTCCTCATTCACGCTGCTGCCGAGTACGCACCTGTTTGACAACCTCGCGCAGTTGAGCGCGTACCGTGACGGCATCTTCTGGCGATGGATGCTCAACTCGGCGATCTATGCGGGCGTCGGGGCGATCGCGTCGACGTGGGTCTCCGCTCTGGCGGGATACGTGCTCGCGAAGTTCACCTTCCCCGGAAAGGCCGCGGTGTTCTCGATCCTGCTCACGGGCGTACTCGTCCCGGGCGTCATTCTCGCGATTCCGCAGTACCTCCTGCTCGCGCAGCTCGGGCTCACCAACAGCTACTTGGCCGTCCTGCTCCCGCAGATCATCTCGCCATATGCCATCTACCTCGCCCGCATCTACGCGGCCGCAGCCGTCCCGACCGACGTGGTCGAGGCGGCGCGCACTGAGGGGGCGAAGGAGTTCACGATCTTCAACCGCATCGCCCTCCCGATGATGCTGCCGGGACTCGTCACGATCCTGCTGTTCCAATTCGTCGCCGTGTGGAACAACTTCATGCTGCCGTACATCATGCTCGGCAACGACACACTTTTCCCGGTGACCGTGGGGCTGAGCGGATTGCTCAACCAGGGTGCCTCGGCCCCATCCATGTACACGCTCGTGATCGCGGGGGCGCTCGTCTCGGTGCTGCCACTCGTTCTCCTGTTCCTCCTGCTGCAACGGTTCTGGCGGGTGGACCTCGCGGCGGGGGCCGTGAAGGCGTGACGGACGTCGGGGTCAGTGCTCGCGTGGCCGCGCCGTCACCGATCCAGGCGCCTCCCCTCCAATAGGCTCTGACCATGAGCTCAGGGGACCGGCCGCGGCGGCCCACGGTCAGCGACGTCGCCGCCGAGGCCGGTGTCTCCCGGGGCACCGTGTCGCGCTACCTCAACGGCGGCCACTGGGTGAGCCCCGAGGCGGAGGCTGCGGTGGCCGCGGCGATCCGGAAGACCGGGTACCGCATCAACCCCCACGCCCGCAGCCTCGCGACGCAGCGCACGAACTCAGTCGCGTTCCTCCTGACCGAGTCATTCGAGCGCCTCTTCGAGGACCCAAACTTCGCCCGCCTCATGCGCGGGACCTCCGCGGCCCTCGCGGAGCGGGACGTGTCGCTCGTTTTCATCCTCGCGGGGTCGGACGTCGAACGGCGCCGCGCGCGCGACTTCATCACGCAAGGACACGTCGACGGCGTCCTGCTCGTGTCGAGCCACGCGGGGGAGCCGGGACTCATCGAGGAGATTCACCGCGCCGGAGTGCCGATCATCGCATGCGGCATCCCGCTCGGCTTCGAGCGGAAGCTCGGGTGGGTCGCCGCCGACGACGCGACGGGGGCGCGCGAGATGACCGCGCACCTGCGATCGCTCGGACGCGCTCGCATCGCAACGATCGCTGGTCCGCGCGACACCTCCGGCGGGATCCAGCGGCTCACGGGCTTCCGCGAGGAACTCGGCGAGGCATTCGACCCGGACCTCGTGGAGCACGGCGACTACAGCCGTCGCAGCGGTCGCGCCGCGATGGCGGCCCTGCTCGAACGCGAGCCGGGGATCGACGCCGTCTTCGCCGCCAACGATCTGATGGCGGCTGGAGCCCTCGCTGAACTCGCCGAGCGCGGCATCGCCGTCCCGGGACAGATCGCTGTCGGAGGCTTCGACGACGCAGCCGTGGCGGCGGAAACAACGCCGACGCTCACGACGATGCGGCAGCCGTTCGACCGCATCAGTCAGGAGATGGTGCGACTGCTGCTCGAAGTCATCGCGGGGGGAATTCCTGCAAAGATCACGCTGCCGACCGATTTAGTGGTGCGAGATTCAGCCTAGGGCCTCATATCGCCTCATTCGGGTCACGAGACCCTAGGCGATGTTGTCGGCCGCTGACAGGCGCGGGAACAGGGTCTTCTTCTGGAAGACCACCCCGGCGTTCACCTCCAGGTCCAGCCCGGTGATGACCTCCGTCCGACCGAAGGACGTGTGGATGTTCGAGAGGCTGAGATCAGCCATCGTTGGATTCCTTCTGTGCGCCGGCCACCACGTTGATCCCGCTCCCGGTGATGATGTGTAGCAGCGCGACGAGTGCGATCATCGCGACGATGATGATGCTCGCCACGGCGTTCATGTCGGGCGAGATCCCGACGCGGGTCTGTGCGTAGATGGTGACGGGGAGTGTCTGCACGCCGATGGGCGCGACGAATACCTGGATCGTGAAGTTGTTGAAGCAGATGACGAAGGCACGCGCCGCTGAGTCCGATCGTCCGATCGCACGACTGGTGAGCGCACGGATCGCGTCGTCACGCCCACGATGTCGCCGATCACGACGATCTCCACGTCGCCCGGATCCGCACCGCGGGAGCCGTCCGCTTCTCGCGGTCCGGGCTCCCGATCGGGATCCAGTCGACCGTCGGACTGCGGCAGGATTCGCGGCTCCTGTCCATCGCCAGGGCCATCGCGGGGGTGCTTCCCCGACGTTCCGGAACACTCGCCGTCTGACACGGCGAGCGACGCGAGCGCCGGTCTCCCGAGCGGCGTCCGGTTTCGTGTGGGAAGGTAGAGGGTCTGCGGATCTCTCCACGGGAGGTTCGCTCCGACAGCGGCAGGCCTCCTCTCGAGGCGATCAGCCGCGGATCCCCGCCCTCGCGGCGCGTGCGTCAGCACCGCCGGATCGCAACCCGAGCACCTCGGGAGCGCATCGGGCCCATCGACTCCGGCACCCCAGGTGGTGCCACCCCTCTGCGTCGCACTGTGCGGCGCCCGTTCCGAAAGCACACATACGTGACTCTCAAGAAGACCCCTCGACACGAACTCGACCTCCCCACGCCCCGCCGTCTCGTCGACGGCGGATTGCGCGTGACGCCCCTCGGCGGCGTCGGCGAGGTCGGTCGCAACATGACCGTGTTCGAGCACAAGGGCAAGCTGCTCATCGTCGACTGCGGCGTGCTGTTCCCCGAAGAGAACCAGCCCGGCATCGACGTCATCCTCCCCGACTTCGCCGCGATCCGTTCGCGCCTCAAGGACGTCGTCGCCGTCGTGCTGACGCACGGTCACGAAGACCACATCGGTGGCGTCCCCTACCTCCTCAAGGAGCGACCGACGATCCCCATCGTCGGGTCGCGCCTCACCCTCGCCCTCGTCACGGCGAAGCTCGAGGAGCACAAGATCACCCCGAAGACCGTCCAGGTCAAGGAGGGCGACGAGGTCCAGTTCGGTCCGTTCGGCACCGAGTACTTCGCCGTCAACCACTCCATCCCCGACGGTCTCGCCGTCGCCCTCCGCACGAGCGCCGGCACGGTCCTCTGCACGGGTGACTTCAAGATGGATCAGTTCCCGCTCGACCGCCGCATCACGGACCTCGGCGGGTTCGCGCGCCTCGCCGACGAGGGCGTCGACCTGTTCCTCACCGACTCGACGAACGCCGACGTCCCCGGCTTCACGACCTCCGAGGAGGACCTCGCCCCGGCGATCGACCAGGTGTTCCGCACCGCTCCCCGTCGCATCGTCGTGTCGAGCTTCGCGAGCCACGTGCACCGCATCCAGCAGGTCATCGACGCGGCGGAGCGCCACGGCCGCAAGATCGCCTTCGTCGGGCGCTCCATGGTGCGCAACATGGGCATCGCGGCGGAGCTCGGCTTCCTGCGCATCCCCAAGGGCATGCTCGTCGACATGAAGGCGATCGAGAAGATGCCGGACGAGAACACCGTCCTCATCTGCACCGGGTCGCAGGGCGAGCCCATGGCGGCGCTGTCGCGCATGGCCAATCGCGAGCACATCATCGAGATCGGGGAGGGCGACACGATCCTCCTCGCGAGCTCCCTCATCCCCGGCAACGAGAACGCGATCTACCGCATCATCAACGCGTTCACGCGCTGGGGGGCGCAGGTCGTGCACAAGGGCAACGCGAAGGTGCACGTCTCCGGGCACGCGAGCGCCGGCGAGCTCACCTACTGCTACAACATCGTCAAGCCGTCTGCCGTGCTGCCGTACCACGGCGAGTGGCGCCACCTCACGGCGAACGCCGCTCTCGCGCGCAAGACGGGCGTCGCCGATGACCAGGTCTTCGTCATCGAGAACGGTGTGTCCGTCGACCTCGTCGACGGCCGGTCGAGCATCAGCGGTCGCATCCCCGCTCCGTACGTCTTCGTCGACGGGCAGACGATGGGTCTCGCGACCGAGACCGCGATGAACGATCGCCGCGTTCTCGCCGAGGAGGGCACGATCACGATCCTCGCCATCGTCGACTCGACCACGAACGCGCTCCTCGAGCCGCTCGAGTTCTTCGCTCGCGGCTTCGTCGAGGAGGAGGGCTGGGAGGAGAACGCCAACAAGGCGATCACCGAGGCTCTCGCGGGCGCCGGACCTCGCTCGAAGACCTCGGCCGATGAGCTCGAGGCCCTCATGACGCGCACGATCGGGCGGTGGCTCTCGCGTCGTCACCGCCGCAACCCGGTCGTCACGACGATCGTCGTCGACGAGTAGGCCCCTCCCCCTTCGGGTTGTCACATATCCGCGGTGTTTCCACTCGAACACCGCGGATTCGTGACAACCCGGGAGAACAGCGCGCCACCGGGTGATCGGCCCTGCTCCGAATGTCGGTGGTCGCGGGGAGACTGAAGGCACATGGATATCGTGACCGTTCCGTCCTCCCCGCCCGCCGAGGGTGCCCCGCGCGCGGCGCGGCCGCTGCTCGAGATCACGCGCATCTACGCGGAACCGGCCGCCGCGGAGTCGGCGCGCGGCCGGCAGATCCTCGCGCGCTGGCCCGAAGCCGAGGTCGTCGAGGTGCCGAGCCACTGGCAGATCCCCGAACTGCACGGCGACGAGCGCAACGTGCGCCGCTGGGTGCGTATCAAGACGGAAGCGCTCGTGCTCGGCACGAAGAAGACGCTCACGGTTCGGCCGAACGGCCGCTCCGCCGACTTCATCGCACCATCGCACGCGAACGGCTGCGCCATGGCGTGCGTCTACTGCTACGTGCCGCGGCGGAAGGGCTTCAGCAATCCCGTCACGACCTTCACGAACATCGAGCAGATCTCGGCCGCCATCGCGAAGCACGCGGGCAAGCAGGGCATGAAGCTCGAACCGAACCAGTGCGACCCGGACCTCTGGGTCTACGACCTGGGTGAGAACAGTGATTGCAGCGTCGATGCGATGATCAGCGACAACGTGCGTGACCTCGTCGACCTGTTCAGCGCCCTCCCGAACGCCAAGGCGTCCTTCGCCACGAAGTACGTCAACCGCGAGATGCTCGACTGGAATCCACAGGGCAAAACGCGCGTGCGGTTCTCGCTCATGCCGGCCGAGACCGCGAAGCTCGTCGACATCCGCACCTCACCCGTGCCGGAGCGCCTCGCCGCCATCGACGACTTCGTCGAGGCGGGCTACGAGGTCCACGTGAACTTCAGCCCCGTCATCATCGAAGACGGCTGGCAACAGAAGTGGGCGGAGCTCCTGCAGCAACTCGACGCATCGATCTCGCCGGCGGCCAAGGCGCAGCTCGCGTGCGAGATCATCTTCCTCACCCACAATCGGACGCTCCACGAGGTCAATACCGGGTGGAACCCGAAGGCCGAGCAGGTGCTCTGGCGACCGGATCTGCAAGAGGCGAAGGTGTCGCAGAACGGGCAGGCCAACGTCCGGTACCGCTTCGACGACAAGCAGCAGTACCTCAGCGACTTCCGGCAGCTCGTCGAGCGCTTCGCCCCGTGGTGCCGCATCCGCTACGCGTTCTGATCGCGAGAGACGCCGGTTGTCCGCCACGAGCGGCCGCCGTCGCCCGCCGCTCGGCGCGTCCGTTCGTCAGGGGAGGTGCCGCCGGATGCGGATGGGCCCTTTCGCGGTCGACGGGTCCACGACGTTCCCGCCCTGAGTGATGTCGACGACGCCGTCCGCGACGAGCCGGCGCGCGGCGCATCGTGCCGGTTCCATGAGGTCCCGCCAGTCGTCGTCGCCCACGGCGCGCGCGGCGTCCGACGGGCAGATCGTCGCGGTTGCTGCGCGCTTGTCGAGGAGTTCGAGGATCGTCGCCTCGAGGCGTCGGTCTGTCGCCGTCACCCCATGACGGCGGCAGGCAACCGAGCAGTACCGCACGTCGTCCCGATCGCCGGCCCAGCGCGCCCTCCACTCGATACGGCGACCGCACGACGCACAGGTCTTGTCGGCGTGATCAGGAGTGCTCGCGCGCGGTCGATGGGCCATGCCTCCAGTCTGCGCCCACGGGTTCCGGCACGGGCGGGGTTGCGTCCGCGAACCCGCGTCATGATCCGGCGCTGCGTGACTCTCTCCGATGGGCGAATGCACCCGCCCGATCGAATCCGAGGAGTTCCATGCCCAACGCCAGCCTCTTGACCACACCCGACGAAACGACGGAGACGCATCAGACCGAGACCCCAGCCGGTACCCGTCGCCTCGTGGATCAGCGCCTCGCCACGCTCGTCCACGAGCTCGCGCAGCGTGACCACCGTCACCTGGCCGATGCCGTCCGCCTCCGACCGGTGTCATGGCTCGTCGCGATGACGGGAGCGGCCGTCGTCCTCGCGTTCGTCGCCGTCGCGGTGGCTGTCGCGCCGGCCTGATCGGCGGTCTCGCCGTGGTCGAGCCGGCGGGTGCTGTCCCGGGAGATTGCCCCCGGTCGCGGTACGGTGTTCCGGGTCGAGCATCGGGCGTCGACGAACGGCGGCGGAGGTGGGATGCGCACGGGGCTCGTCGGTGCTGCGCTGCTCGTGATCGGCGCCGTCCTCGCCGTTGCGACCGGAACTCACGTCGACGACCTCCTGGTTCTCGCGGAGCGCATCTGGCCGGTCCTGCTCTTCGTCGTCTCGATCACGGTCGTCGCCGAGCTCGCAGCGGAGGCCGAGGTCTTCCGCGTCGTCGCTGAACGTCTCGCGCGCATCGGCCGCGGCCGGACCGTCGCGTTGTGGGCCCTCGTCATCGTCTTCGCCGTCGCGAGCACGGCCTTCCTCTCCCTCGACACCGCCGCGGTGCTCCTCACTCCGGTGGTCGTGATCCTCGCCCGTCACATCGGGGTGAGCCCCCTGCCGTTCGCGCTCACGACCGTGTGGCTCGCGAACACGGGCTCGCTGTTCCTGCCGGTCTCGAACCTCACGAACCTGCTCGCGGAGCACGAGCTCGACGGGATCGGCGCCGTCGGATTCCTGTCGCTCACGATCGTGCCCGCGCTCGTCGCGGTGCTCGTCCCCGTCATCGTCCTGGCGGTCGTGTACCGCCGTGAGCTTGCGCGGCCTTACGAGCCGACGATCACGGTACCGGTCGGCGACGTCGTGCTGTTCCGCTCGTCCGTCGTCGTCCTCGTCGTGCTCGTCCCCGCGCTCGTCTCCGGACTCGAGGTGTGGATCCCGGCGCTCGCCGCCGCGGTCGCGCTCGCGGCCGTCTTCGCCGTGCGGAGACGCACCTCGTTGCGATTCTCGCTCCTGCCCTGGCAGCTCGTGCTCTTCGCCGCTGGCCTCTTCCTCACCGTCGATGCGGCGCAGAACGCCGGGCTGACGTCGATCGTGGCCGCACTGGCGGGCACGGGGAACGCTCCGGCGGACCTGCTCCGACTGGCCTCCGTCTCGGCTGCAGGTGCGAACGTGCTCGACAACCTGCCCGCCTACCTCGCCGCCGAGCCCGCGGCCGGGAGCCGGGAGCGCCTCGTCGCCGTGCTCATCGGGGTCAACGCCGGCCCGCTCGTCACGCCGTGGGCATCGCTCGCGACGCTCCTCTGGCACGGACGTCTGGCCGCGCTCGGGGTCGAGATCTCCTGGTGGCGCTTCGCCGGCCTCGGCCTCATCGTCGCGCCGCTCACGGTCGTGGCCTCGACGCTCGCGTTCGCCGTCACGCGGTGACGGCGAACGCGTCTAGCACGACCGAGCATGCCTGTACATAGCTAGATCGTCTAGCTATGTCGCGCGATGATGGCCGTACGGCATCGAGAGTCCGATGTCGCGCTCCCTCGACAGAAGGGCGACCCCATGACGCTCATCCGCTCGCACCCGGTCGCGTCGAGCGAAACCGAGGCGGTGGCCGACGGCCTCCCGTACGCCCTGACGGCGTTGACCGGCATCCTCGCCTTCGCCCTCGCGGTGGTCTCCGCGACGCTCATGATCTCCTTGTCCACGACAGCGCCGTTCGATGTGACGACCGAGGATCCACCGATCGTCATGCGGACCTACGCCGACTGACCTCCGCCCGCCCGCGTGCTCACGTGAGGCAGGGGCGAGGCGAGGCGCGGCGCGGTCGATGGGGGACGCGCGGCCCGTCGTAGGCTGGACGCCATGGCAGCCGACAAGCGGTTCATCCCCGCACCCGACGTCGTCCACACGCGGACGGACGTCGTCGCGATCCTCTCGGCGGTCGCGGGCGGCCTCGCGGTCGCGTGCTTCTTCGCTCCATGGCTGTGGGCCATCTACGTCGCGATCGGCCTCGCCGTCGCCGGGCTCGTGCTCGGGCTCCGGTCGAGGAAACGGCTGCAGGCCGACGCGACGCTGGGCGGGGCCGGGTTGTCGGCCTTCGGTTTCCTCGCCTCGATCGTCGTGCTCGTCGTGCGGCTGCCCGTGCTCGTGATCGACGTGTCGGTGCTGCTCGGCGCCACCTGATCGGGCGCCGCCTCGCAGCCCGATCCGGCGCACCACGGGTCTTCGGGTCACGTACCATGGCGGGCATGGCCTCCGATCGTTCCGACGACATCGATCACCTCGACTTCGAGATCCCGAGCGACCTTCAACGCCAGTTGGCCGCGCCGACGGCTCCGACGGCGCCAGCGGCGCCCGCCGTCCGACGGCAGGAGCCGCGATCGACGGACGCGCCGCGCCCCGAACTCCTCGACGATGACGACGATGACGACGATGACGACGATGACGGCCCCACGCGCCTCCCGTCGTACCGCCGCCGTCGCGCGGTCATGTTCCTCGTGGCCCTCGTGCTCCTCGTCGCCCTGTTCCTCTCGAGCGGCATCCTGAGCCTCTTCCGGTTGGCGCCGGCTCCGAGCGACGACGGCGACCGCACCGTCAACGCGAGCGACACGACCGGCTCGCGCTGACCACGTCGTCGGGCTCCTCCGGGCGCGGAGGGCGGTGAGAACGTGGCCAGGGGCGCCGTCTACACTCGGGACGTCATGACCGCGTTCTCGTCTTCCCCCGCCGACCGCCGTCTCGGAGTGGCGACGTGAGCGCTCCTCGTCCGAACGTCCGGCGCGGGCCGCGCCGTCGTCGATCGGGACGGCGTCGGTCGGGACGGCGTCGGTCGGGATCCGGCGGACTCATCGTCACCACCGTCGTCGCCGCGGTGCTCGCCATCGGTGTCGTCGGATCGCTCGTCGCCCTCGCGCTCGGTGCGGGTTCCACTCCACCGAGGGCGGACGCCGTCCCCGGTATGACCGACCCGATCGTCGAGTCGAGTCGCATCGACGCCGTGCCCATGCCGGCCGACCGCTCGATCTCGTCGCTCGCCGATCCCGACTGGGTCGCCGTGATCGCGGGGAGGACCGGCATCCCGATCCGTCCGCTCTCCGCGTACGCCGGGGCCGCCCTGCGGCTCGCCGACGAGCAGCCGGGCTGTCACCTCGAATGGACGACGCTCGCGGCGGTGGGGCGTGTCGAAACAGTGCACGCGACCATCTTCGACTCCGTGCTCGACGACGACGGGCGCTCGTCGCCGGCCATCGTGGGCATCGCCCTCGACGGCGACGGTGTGCTCGCGGTCGACGACACGGACGGCGGCGCTCTCGACGGCGACACCCGCTGGGACCGCGCCGTCGGTCCGATGCAGTTCATCCCGTCGACGTGGGCGCTCGTCGGAGCGGACGGCAACGCCGACGGTGTCGCGGACGCGCAGCAGATCGACGACGCCGTGCTCACCGCGGGGCGCTACCTGTGCGCTCACGAACGCGACCTCTCGACCGCGACCGACTGGGTCGCGGCCGTCCGCTCCTACAACCCGAACACCGAGTACAACGACGACGTCGCCGACTTCGCCGACCGCTACGCCAGGTCCGCGAACGGTGAGGACGGTCGCGAGCAGTAGGCGACAGTCGGCCAGCGACAGCGGCGAACGGCTCGCATCGGCGCGACGGCGGCCACCGATACGATGGTCCGCATGGTGAAAATGGCCGAGGCCCTCGTGCGCCTGCAGACCCTCGCCGAACTCCCGACGGTCGTGGCGGTGGCCGAGGCCTTCCGCGCCGCCGGTCATGAACTCGCTCTCGTGGGTGGTCCCGTCCGCGACGCCATGCTCGATCGGGGCACGAACGACCTCGACTTCACGACGGACGCCCGCCCCGACGAGATCCTGCGGATCGTCACACCGATCTCCGCCGCTCAGTGGGACATCGGCCGCGAGTTCGGCACGATCGGTGCCCGCGTCGGCGACGACACCGTGGAGATCACGACCTACCGGGCCGACGAGTACGACGGCACGACGCGCAAGCCCGTCGTCGCCTTCGGCGACTCGCTCGAGGGCGATCTGGTGCGCCGCGACTTCACCGTCAACGCCATGGCGCTGCGCGTGCCCGACGTCGCCCTCGTGGATCCCTCCGGCGGCGTCGAGGACCTCGTCGCCCGCGTCCTTCGCACGCCGATCGAGCCGGAGGTCAGCTTCGGCGACGACCCCCTCCGCATGCTCAGGGCAGCGCGGTTCGCCGGACAACTCGACTTCTCCGTGCACCCGGACGTGCGCGAAGCCATGCGGGACCGCGCCTCCACCCTCGACATCGTGAGCGCCGAACGCATTCAGGCGGAGCTCACGAAGCTGCTCTCCACCGACGCTCCTCGCGAGGGACTGCGCCTCCTCGTCGACACGGGGCTCGCGGAGCGCTTCCTGCCCGAGATCCCGGCGTTGCGGCTCGAGATCGACGAGCATCACCATCACAAGGACGTCTACGAGCACTCCCTCACGGTGCTCGATCAGGCGATCGGATACGAGAAGCAGCGCCACCCCGGGGAGGCCCCCGATGTCGTCCTGCGCCTCGCGGCGCTCCTCCACGACATCGGCAAGCCCGCGACGAAGCGGACGGAGGCCGGGGGAGTGACCTTCTACCACCACGACGTCGTGGGGGCGAAGCTCGCGAAGAAGCGGCTCACGGCGCTCCGCTACGACAGCGACACCATCCGCGACGTCGCTCGCCTCGTCGAACTGCACTTGCGATTCTTCGGGTACACGGAGGCGGCGTGGAGTGACTCGGCCGTCCGTCGGTACGTCCGCGACGCGGGACCCCTGCTCGAACGCCTGCACATGCTGACGCGCGCCGACGTCACGACGCGCAATCGCCGGAAGGCCGATCGGCTGGGCTTCGCCTACGACGACCTCGAGGAGCGGATCGCGGTGCTCCGAGAGCAGGAGGAGATCGACGCCGTGCGGCCGGAGCTCGACGGCAACCGCATCCAGGAGGTCCTCGGGGTGCCGCCCGGTCGCGTCGTCGGAGAGGCGTACCGCTTCCTGCTCGAGCTGCGGCTCGACGAGGGGCCCCTCGGATCGGAGGAAGCGGAGCGACGCCTCACCGCATGGTGGGCGGAGCGTTCCGGGAACGTGTGAGGAGCGCCGTCGACCGCTTCTGACCTGATGAGCGCCACTGCCCGACGTGGCGCGGCGGTCGCAACCCCGTCGGAGGTGAGGGGCTCTCACTGGGCCGAATCGGCTCGCGGGCGTATCCTTTCCTGTGGCCGTCCCACCGCAGCGGAGAGCGGACGGCCGTGTGAGGCGGAACCCGAGACCACGACAGCCGTGGCACTCCGCCCGTCGGAACCGGTCGATTCAGGGGCCGGTGCCGCCCGATCCCGTCGCGGAGCCCGCGGCGACATCG
This sequence comes from Labedella phragmitis, assembly GCF_004078635.1. Lineage (GTDB taxonomy): Bacteria > Actinomycetota > Actinomycetes > Actinomycetales > Microbacteriaceae > Labedella > Labedella phragmitis. Next base: position 414,047 of record NZ_RZNB01000003.1, on the reverse strand, counting down.
GACCGAGAAGCCGAAGGACACACCCATGAAGCACCGCATCGCCCGCCTCGTCGCCCTCTCCGCCGTCGCTTCCCTCGCGCTCGCGGGGTGCGCGCCGGAACCGCAGTCGGACTCCGCCGACCCGACGACCGTGACCTTCCGGCTGTGGGATCAAACGGTCGCCGACGCGTACGAGGACTCGTTCGACGCGTTCGAGGAGGAGCACCCGGACATCGACGTCCAGGTGAACGTCGTCGAGTGGAGCGACTACTGGACGAGCCTCCGCACCGACGTCGCGGAACAGACGATGGACGACCTCTTCTGGGTCAACAACTCCTACTACGGCGCGTACGCGGACTCCGGCAGCCTCGTCGACATCGACTCGGTCCTGGGCGAGACCGCGAAGGACGCGTGGGAGCGGAGCGTCGTCGACCAGTTCACGCGCGACGAGACGCTCTGGGGCGTCCCGCAGCTGTACGACGGCGGAGTGGCCGTCTACTACAACGCAACCCTGCTCGAGGCGGCGGGACTCACACCGACGGACATCGAGGACCTCACGTGGTCACCCGATCCGGAGCAGGACACCTTCACGCAAGCGGCGCGGACCCTCACGCGCGACTCGTCCGGTCGAGCGGCGGGGAGCGAGGGGTTCGACCCGAACGCGGTCAGCCAATTCGGCACCAATCTCGCCTACGACCTCCAGGCCGTCCTCCTGCCCTACATCGGGTCGAACGGCGGAACCTTCCAGGATGGCGACCAGTTCACCTTCGACGACACGGAGTCGGCCGAAGCGATCACCTATGTGGTCTCGAAGATCCGGAACGACAATGTCGCTCCGAAGCCCGAGGAGACCAACGAGAACGGCGACTTCAGCCGCGACGCGTTCATCGAGGGTCGGATGGCGATGTTCCAGTCGGGCGTCTACAACCTCAAGAACATCGAGGAGGGCGCCGACTTCGAGTGGGGCGTCGTCCCGATGCCGGCCGGCCCGGCCGGGCGCGTCTCGGTGACGAACGGTGTGGTCGTGGCGGGGAACGCGGCATCCGAGAAGCAGGACGCGATCGCCGAGGTCCTCGAGTGGCTCGGTTCCGAGGACGGCGCCGAGCCCCTCGGCCGCTCGGGTGCGGTGGTCCCCGGTGTGACCGACGCGCAGAGCACCTTCTTCGACTACTGGGACGAGCAGGGCGTCGACATCGACCCGTTCTTCGAGGTCGGCGAGGACACGATCCCGGCCCCGACGGGACCCGACTTCGCGAAGGCGTTCGAGCAGTACGACCCGATCCTCCGCGACGTCTTCCTCGGTGTCCTCCCGGTCGAAACCGGGTTGAGACAGGCCGAGGACGCCGCGAACACCGCGATCACCGGCTGACGGTTCCTCTCCCGTCGGGCATGTCGCTGCGCCGTCCACCCGTCGTCCACAGGATCGGACCGGCGCGGGGTCGCACGCGTACCGATCCGGGGCTGTGCCGCCCCGTCGGCGCACCGATCATGGACCTCTCGCCTCCATCCGGCGATCACGAAGGGACAGCCATGATCGACTCCATCAGCCCTGCCGCGCCGACGGCCGTCGGACTTTCCGCCTCACGGGCCGCGACGGCCCGGGCGTCACGCCCCGCACCTCCCGCCCTCGACATGGCGGTTCCGCCCGATGTCCGGTACGATGGGCAGGTTGCCCGCGTGGATCCGATCCGTTTCCCGCGTCGCAACGATGCTGATTACCCTCCTGTTGCAGACCGTCTGCAGCCGTTCAAGTCCGAAGGAGGTGGGTTAGTGACGCATCAGTACGAACTCATGGTCATCCTCGACCCCGAGATCGACGAGCGCACCGTCGCTCCGAGTCTCGACAAGTTCCTCAATGTCATCCGCAACGATGGTGGAACGATCGACAACATCGACATCTGGGGCCGTCGTCGCCTCGCCTACGAGATCAACAAGAAGACCGAGGGCATCTACGCCGTCGTCAACTTCACGGCGAACTCCGCAGCGACCGACGAGCTCGACCGCCAGCTGAAGCTCTCGGAAGCCGTCATGCGCACCAAGGTGCTGCGTGCGGAAGAGGGCTTCGCTCTCGTCGCCGCCGAGGCGAAGCGCGCAGAGGCCAAGGCCGCTCGCGCCAGCAAGGCCCCCGCCAAGGCTGCCGCGAAGGACGCCTAGTCCGATGGCCGGCGAGACGATCATCACCGTCGTGGGCAACCTCACGGCCGACCCCGAGCTGCGGTACACGCAGAACGGGCTCGCGGTTGCCAACTTCACGATCGCTTCCACCCCTCGTTCCTTCGACCGGGCCTCCGGCGAATGGAAGGACGGTGAGGCGCTCTTCCTCCGGGCGAGCGTGTGGCGCGAATTCGCCGAGCACGTCGCCGGATCGCTCACGAAGGGCAGCCGCGTCATCGCGACCGGTCGCCTCAAGCAGCGTTCCTACGAGACGAAGGAAGGCGAGAAGCGCACGTCGATCGAACTCGAGATCGACGAGATCGGTCCGTCGCTGCGCTACGCCACCGCACAGGTGAGCCGCGCGCAGTCGTCCGGCGGTGGCGGTCGTGGCGGGGCTCCCGCCGTGACCGACGAGCCGTGGGCCGCGAGCGCTCCCGCCACGTCGACCTCCGGGGCGGCGGACGGCTGGAACACGCCCGGCTCCTACTCGGACGACACTCCCTTCTGATCCTCCTGACCGCAGCGACGCTGTGCGTCTCGAGCGGTGAGAACCCTCTTCATACGTAAAGGAAACCCACATGGCTGGAAAGTCTGGCGGCCCGAGCCGCAAGCCCGCCCGCGGGAAGGGCGCGAAGAACGCAGCCCCCGCGAAGGCGATCCGTGTCGGCGTCATCGACTACAAAGACGTCGCCACGCTCCGCAAGTTCATCTCCGAGCGCGGGAAGATCCGCGCTCGCCGTATCACCGGTGTCTCCGTTCAGGAGCAGCGCCTCATCGCACGTGCCGTCAAGAACGCGCGCGAGATGGCACTGCTTCCCTACGCCGGATCTGGCCGCTAAGGAGCACCCCCATGTCGAAACTGATTCTGACGCACGAGGTCACCGGCCTCGGCACGCCCGGCGATGTCGTCGAGGTGAAGAACGGGTACGCCCGTAACTACCTCATCCCGCAGGGCTTCGCCGTGGCGTGGAGCCGTGGTGGAGCGAAGCAGGTCGAGCAGATCAAGGCGGCTCGTGCCGCTCGTGAGCTCGCCACGCTCGAAGAGGCACAGTCGCTCAAGGCGAGCCTCGAGTCGAACACCGTCAAGCTGGCCGTCAAGGCCGGTGCCGAGGGGCGCCTCTTCGGCTCGGTCAAGACCGTCGATGTCGCGGAGGCCGTGAAGGCCGCCGGGCTCGGCGAGATCGACCGTCGCAAGATCGAGATCCCGACCCCCATCAAGTCGGTCGGAACCCACGAGGCCACTGTGCGCCTCCGTGAGGACATCTCGGCGACGATCACCCTTCAGGTGGTCGCGAGCAAGTAAGTCGTCGAGCGGCGTTCACAGCGCCGCTTCACGTCGTCTCAAGGCGGCGATCGGGCTCTGGTCCGGTCGCCGCCTTTGTGCGTTCCCGGCAGCCCGTCACGAGGCGGAACACCGTGCGACCGAGCAGGATCGAGCCCGAGTAAAAGGTGAGCGTCACTCGCTCTCGTCGACGCCGATCAGGCATTTCACCGGGGCTCGGGATCCGCACTTGTACACAGGCTGCTTGTCAAATCGAAACTCTCAAGCAGTACTTGAGGCTGATTTTACCCACAGCCGGTGGAAACTCTAATTGCCCGGTCAGTGCGTAGAAAAGCTGAGAACTCCACCATGAACTCGACAGTTGTCCACAGGTTTTGTTCACAAGCTTCGCGGCGTTTCGCGCACTTTTCCCACAGGGTTATCCACAGGCCCCATTTGTCGCCGAGGGAGCCTCATTCGTAGGGTGGGGCAACGCCGAACGGAACCGCCGTACTCGCTTCCCCCGGATGTCGGAGGTACCCGATTCACTGGGACCATGACGCGGGCCGACGCCCGATGCTGCGCCGTCATGGACGACGCCTCGGTCGAGTCCGAGTCGGTCGTCGTGGGTCGTCACGAAGCACGTCGTCCCGACCATGCGGGTCCGCCACGAAATGAGGGAGTACGAATGTCGATCGCTCATCTGGGGCTCTCCGACCAGTTCCCCGGTGAGGAGACCCGCCAGCACGAGCGGACCCCTCCGCACGACATGCTCGCGGAGCAATCGGCGCTCGGCGGCATGATGCTCTCGAAGGACGCCGTCGCCGATGTCGTCGAGACCGTACGCGGCGGCGACTTCTACGTCCCGAAGCACGAGATCATCTTCGATGCGCTCCTGTCGCTCTACTCCCACGGCGAGCCGACCGACGTCATCGCCGTCACCGACGAGCTCATCAAGACCGGAGACCTGCAGCGGGCCGGCGGCGCGGACTACCTGCACACGCTCACCTCGCTCGTCCCGACGGCCGCGAATGCCGGCTTCTACGCCTCGATCGTCGCCGAGCGCGCGCTGCTCCGTCGCCTCGTCGAGGCCGGCACGCGCATCGTGCAGATGGGCTATGCGGGGGAGGGCGAGGTCCTCGACCTCGTCAACAACGCCCAGGCCGAGATTTATTCGGTCGCAGCGAACGACAACACCGAGGACTACGTCCCGCTCAACATCGCGGTCGACGCCGCGATCGAGGACATCGAGGCCGCGAAGGGCCGTGACGGCCAGTTCACGGGTGTCCCCACCGGCTTCTCGGGACTCGATCAGCTCACGAACGGCCTGCACCCCGGGCAGATGATCATCATCGCCGCGCGACCGGCGCTCGGTAAGTCGACACTCGCTCTCGACCTCGCGCGAGCGGCCGCCATCAAGCACAACATGCCCGCGATCTTCTTCTCGCTCGAGATGGGGCGGTCGGAGATCGCGATGCGTCTCATGTCCGCCGAGGCGTCCGTGCCGCTCCAGAGCATGCGCAAGGGCACGCTCGACCAGCGCGACTGGACCACGATCGCGTCCGTCCGCGGCCGGATCAACGACGCGCCGCTCTACATCGACGACAGCCCCAACATGACTCTCGTCGAGATCCGCGCGAAGTGCCGCCGGCTCAAGCAGAAGGTGGGTCTCCGCCTCGTCGTCATCGACTACCTCCAGCTCATGACGTCGGGCAAGCGCGTCGAGAGCCGTCAGCAGGAGGTCTCGGAGTTCTCGCGTGCTCTCAAGCTGCTCGCGAAGGAGCTCCAGGTCCCCGTCATCGCCCTCTCGCAGCTGAACCGTGGACCGGAGCAGCGCGCGGACAAGAAGCCCGCGATCTCCGACCTCCGCGAGTCCGGGTCGATCGAGCAGGACGCCGACATGGTCATCCTGCTGCACCGCGAGAGCGCGTACGAGAAGGAGAACCCTCGGGCGGGGGAGGCCGACCTCATCGTCGCCAAGCACCGTAACGGCCCCACCGACACGGTCACGGTCGCGTTCCAGGGCCACTTCTCGCGCTTCACGGACATGGCACCGATCTAGGCGCCGATGGCGGTGGCCCGAGCTCGTTCGTGATTACTCTCGCCACGTCGAGAGTCGAGAGTCGAGAGTCGAGAGTCGAGAGCCGAGAGTCGAGAGTCGAGAGTCGAGAGTCGAGAGCCGAGAGCCGAGAGCCGGGAGCCGACCCGCGACCGCAGATGGAGACGCGAGCCGAGCTCCGCGGCACCAGGAGCGACCCGCTTGGGAGTGGTTCGGTTCTCGGGATCCGGCGTCGATGCCAGACTCCGGCTCGCTCCCGAGGCGGGCTCAGCGCCGCAGCCGCGCCCTGGTGCGGGCGACCCCGCCCAGGGAGGCTCCGACGGGTTGGCCGAGGTAGATGCCGAGCGACGCACCGACGGCGAGGCTCACGCCGACGATCGCGGCACCCGCGAGGGTCGTGAAACCGGCGAGGAGGATGGCCGCGCTGTCGCCGGACTCCACGATGCTGAGCAGGCCGCGGAACACGGCTGCTCCCGGCACGAGGGGGAGTATCGCCGCCGTCGTGATGGCGACGCTCGGGACGTGGAGTCGGTAGGCGACGAGGGTGCCGACGAAGCTGCCGGCGAAGGCGCCGAGTCCGCTCGCGGCGGCTCCCTCCAATCCGAGTTGCGACGCGGTGAGGTAGACGAGCCACGCGACGAGACTGAGCGCCGCGCTGATCCCGATGATCCTCCCGCCGGCGCCGTTGAACACCGCGACGGCGATCGCGATGAGGGCAGCACCGGCGAACTGGAGCGGGACAGGACCGAGGGGGAGGGCCGCCGTCGGCGGGACCATCGCCAGTCCCATCGCGCTCGCGGTCTCGAGACCGGCGAGGATGCCCAGGACGACACCGAGGGTGTGGGTCATGAGCTCGAGGATCCGGCCCGTCGCCGTGAGGGCGAAGCCGTCGATGGCGTCCTGCGCCGCGCCGACGACCGTGAGCCCCGCGAGCATGAGGACCACGCCGGACGCGACGATGACCGACGGCCGCAGATCGGCGGCGATGTCCCAGCCTGTTTCGCGCAGCAGCGGCGCGACGGCCGCGACCACCGTCAGCACGAACGCACCGGCCACCTGACTGAAGAAGAAGGGCACCTGGGCTCGAGCGAGGGCGTATTGGGTGAGCGCTGCGAGGCCAGCCGCGATGAACGCGAGGACGATGACGAGCCCGTTGCCGCCGAACATGACCGCGACACCGACGGCGAGCAGCGCTTGCGAAGCGATGACGACGGCGGGCGGATAGCGGAACGGCGCGCGGCGGATCTCGTGGTACCGCGTTCGTGCCGTCGCCAGGTCGAGCCCCTCACCCACCTCGACGAGCAGCGCCTGGAGGCGCTGGAGCCGCGCATGGTCGGGGGCTGAGCCCCGAACGACGCGCAGCAGGGTGATCGGTTGCGCGGCGCCGGTGCGGTGATGCGCGACGGTGATCGAGTTGTAGGTCACGTCGACGTGCACGGGATGGAGGCCGTACGCGCCCGCGGCGCGCACGATCGTCGTCGTGACGGCACTCGCATTCGCTCCCGCCACGAGCATCGTCTCGCCGATTCGCACGGCCAGGTCGAGGATCTGGACGGCGAGCCGGTCGTCGACGATCGGCAGCATGTCGGTGAGCGCTTCGACCCGCCGTTCCTGCCGATCGAAACCGGGCAGCCAGGTCAGGATGCTCCGTTCACGCCGACTCATCGCGGTGGTGCTCCTCACGTTCGGCTCGTCGATCCGGGACGAGTCTAATCGGCCGGGACCGACGAGCCGGAGGGCGGCGTAGCCTGAGCCCTATGACCGATTCGCGTGCTCGTACCGCCCTCGAGGTCGCCGACTGGCGACGTCGAGTGTTCGCCCTCTATGACACCATTCGGAACGAGGACGACCCGGCGAGCGCGCACGAGTTGTGGCGCCGCGGACGCGATGAGCTCATGGGCGGCCACCCCGCGAGTCCGCTGCAGGGCGACGAGCGGGAGCGCTTCAACGGCCTCCCGATCGCTCCGTACGATCCGACCTGGCGTTTCGATCTGCCCATCGTTCCGGCCGAGCCCGCCGGCTTCGAGTTCCCGACGGGAACGGACGGGGTCGTCCCGTTCGAGCGCCTCGGACGTGTCGAGATCCCCGACGTCGGCTCCCTCGACGTGTGGCGGCTCATGACGTACGGCGGCGGGCTCTTCGTGCCGGTGCGCGACGCGCTCGCCGGGAAACCCGGCGGGACCTACGGCGGCGGTCGTTACCTCCTCGACACGATCAAGGGAGCCGATCTCGGGCTGGACGCCGAGCGGCAGACCCTTGTGATCGACCTCAATTTCGCCTACAACCCGTCGTGCGCGTATGACCCGGCCTGGGCGTGCCCGCTCGCGCAACCCGGCAACGTCCTCGCCGTCCCGGTGCCGGTCGGCGAGCTCTACGGGGTCTGAGCCGGAGCGGCGGCGGGCGCCGGTCTCGCCTCTCTGGGCGACCGCGTAGACTGGAGGGGCTCCGCAGAACCCACCGAAAGAGGCCTTGACCGTGGCTCACCCCGCCGACGTCGATCACGGCGCGCCCCTCGGTTCTCCGAGTCGAATCGCCCAGGCCTACTGGCCGGTCCCGCTCGTGCGCGCGGTCGTGGCGGCCGTCGTGGCTCTCGTGACGACATTCTCGCTCGACCACTCCAGCATGCTCGGGCTCCTCGTCTTCGGCGTCTTCGTCCTCGGCGCAGGTGTGCTCGGCGGCGTCTTCGGAGCGGCCCGCCTCGGTGACGACGCGGCGTCACGCCGACTCTTCCTCGGGCAGGCCGCCGTCTCCGGGCTCGCCGCCATCGCCGCCCTCGGCTTCGCCATCCTCGCTCCGACGCCCCCCGCGTACGTGTACCTCGTCGTCGCGTGGGCGCTGCTGTCCGGGCTGCTCGAGCTCGTCGCCGGGGTCCTCGGTCGCTCCCGCACTCCGCTCGCGCGCGACTGGAGCACGGTCGGAGGACTCACCGTCCTCCTCGCGATCGTGTTCCTCGCGGTCCCGCCGGACTTCACGACGAACTACTCGGGTGCTCAGGGCGTCTCCGGCACCATGACGACCTCGATCATGGCGGTTGGACTCTTCGGCGCCTACACGGCCATCGTCGCCGCCTACCTCGCGATCGGCGCGTTCACGCTGCGCGGCGAGCGCCACCGCGGAGCCGCCGAAGGCGGTTCCCGTCCGACCGGAAAGGTCACGCCGTGAGCCGCTCCAGCCGTCCCAGCATGCGCGACGTGCTGAAGCCCCTCGAACTCCTCGCCCTCGCGGCCGGGATGGGTCTGTTCACGGGGGTCATCGCCCTCATGTCGACGCGTGACATCGTCATCGCCCTCATCGGTTTCGGGATCGCGTTCATCGTCGCCCTCGTGCTCCTCGCGATGTTCGCTCTGTCGATCGCGCCGACGGACGAGGAGAAGCGCGACATCGCGGAGCAGGACGGGCCCTCTTCTCCGCACTGAGTCGGTGCTGGTCGGAGCGCCGCCGACCGCTCTCATCGATGACACGAACGACGGAAGGCCGCCGGAACCTCGAATGGTCGGGGTCCCGGCGGCCTTCCGTGATCTCGGCGTGCGAGAGAGCCGTTACGGCAGGTAGTCGACGAGATCGGACGCGACGCCGATGTACGTCGCGGGGGTGAGCGCCATCAGCCGGGCCTTCGCCTCGTCGCCGATGTCGAGCCGCTCAACGAAGGCCGCGAGGTCGTCGTGCCCGATGCGCTTGCCGCGCGTGAGCTCCTTGAGCATCGCGTAGGGGTCGGAAATCGAGGATCGACCCGCGACGACCTCGGCGCGGATGACCGTCTGGATGGCCTCGCCGAGCACCTCCCAGTTGACGTCGAGGTCGGCGGCGAGAGCCGCGCGATCGAGGTCGATCTCGCCGAGGCCGCGGGTCAGGTTGTCGAGGGCCAGGAGCGAGTGTCCGAGGGCGACACCGATGTTCCGCTGGGTCGTCGAGTCGGTCAGGTCACGCTGCAGTCGCGAGGTCACGAGCGTCGCCGCGAGCGAGTCGAGCAGGGCCGACGAGAGCTCGAGGTTCGCTTCGGCGTTCTCGAAGCGGATCGGGTTGATCTTGTGCGGCATCGTCGAGGACCCCGTGGCGCCGGCCTGCGGGATCTGGCGGAAGTACCCCATGGAGATATAGGTCCAGATGTCCGTCGCGAGGTTGTGCAGCACGCGGTTCGCGTGCGAGACCCGCGCGTAGAGCTCCGCCTGCCAGTCGTGCGACTCGATCTGCGTCGTGAGCGGGTTCCACGTGAGCCCGAGACCCTCGACGAACTCCTTCGAGAGGGCGGGCCAGTCTGCGGAGGGATCGGCGACGACGTGGGCCGAGAACGTGCCGGTCGCGCCCGAGAACTTGCCGAGGTACTCCGTCGACTCGACCTGAGCGGCGATGCGGGTGAGGCGGTGGGCGGTGACGGCGAGCTCGCGGCCCATCGTCGTCGGCGTGGCCGGCTGGCCGTGGGTCCGCGACAGCATCGCGTCGTCGCGGAACTCGACGGCGCGCGCCGAGATCTTCTCGATGACTCCGCGGTATTTCGGAAGCCACACGTCGCGGACGGCGGCGGAGACCGTGAGGGCGTAGGAGAGGTTGTTGATGTCCTCGCTCGTGCAGGCGAAGTGGGTGAGCTCGGCGATGCTGTCGAGTCCGAGCGCCGACAACCGCGAGCGGACGAGGTACTCCACGGCCTTCACGTCATGGCGTGTCGTCGCTTCGAGGGCGGCGAGTTCGTCGATCTCCGCTTGCCCGAAGTCGCGGACGAGCGCGCGGAGCGCATCGCGCTGTGCACCGTCGAGCGGAGCTGACCCGAACATCGACCGGTCGGTCAGGAAGATGAGCCACTCGACCTCGACGTGCACTCGCGCCCGGTTCAACCCCGCTTCGCTGAGGTGCTCGCCGAGTTCCGTGACGGCGGCGCGGTACCGACCGTCGAGGGGGCTGAGTGGCTGAGGGGGAAGTGCGGTCATTGTGTTGCTCCCTGACGGACGGCGGGTTGGAGTTGGCGGAAGAGTGCGACGCACGCTCGCTCTATCATCCCAAGAACCTCGTCGAAGGTCCGATCGTCGGAGTAGTAGGGGTCCGGGACGTCCCCGATGCGCTCCTGCGCGGAGTCGAACCCGAGCAGGAGCCCGATCTTGCCGCGGTCCTCCTCGGCCGTCACCCACGATCGCAGGATGCGTTCATGGCTGCGGTCGAGGGCCACGACGAGGTCCAAGCCGCCGAACCACTCCGCCTCGAACTGCCGGGCTCGATGAGCTGTGCCGTCGTAGCCGCGCCGGCGGAGGGCCGCGATGGTGCGGCGGTCGGCCTGCTCGCCGACGTGCCAGTCGCCGGTCCCGGCTGAGGCGACGCTCACGTGTGCGGAGAGTCCGGCACGCTCGGCGAGGCTCGCGAACACGATCTCCGCCATGGGTGATCGGCAGATGTTCCCTGCGCACACGAAGCAGATCCGGAAGGGTTGCACCGTCTTCGTCGTCGGGCCGTCGAAGTCCATCCGCTCATTGTGGACCACGCCGCGCGCCGTGCACAGAGTGAGCCGCGTTGAGGACGCCTCTACTCGTCGTCCAAAGGGTGAAGCCCCGCTCTCTCGTCCCCGGTGCAACGAACGGGCGCGCGTCATCCGCGCCGTTCCGCGGAGAGTGGAGCGGCCGGGCGGTCCGGCGAGAAGGAGGAACATGTCCGAGTTCACCCGAGAAGGGCTCGAAAGGGTTCGCGAGTCGTTGAGGGCGGAGCGCTGGGCCGTCGCCCGGTTGCACGCTCTCGCCAGTGCATCGGCACGCGAGGTGACGGCCCGGGCCGATCCGGACGACTGGGACTCGATCGCCGCCGACCTCTTCCGCGCCCGTCTCACCGAGATCTCCGAGGAACTCACGTCGGCCCGGCGGGCTTTCGCCCGAGCGATCGACGCGATCGACCGCGCACTCCTCGCGCTCGCCGCCGTCGTGCCCGTCGAGCAGCCGGTGGGGGCCGCGCGTTGACCGGCATCGAGGTCTCCTCCGGAGCCCGCTCGAGCGTCGACACCGACCAGATCCGCGAACGCGCCATGTACCTCGACATGCTCGCGGCCACCGTGTCGGCCTGGCGGTTCGACGTGCGCGAGGCCATGGCCGTCGTCGAGGCCGTGCCCCAGGCGGCGGCGTACGACTTCGCGCGCAGCGACCTCCTGGCGGCGGGGGCGGCGCTCGAGCGAGCGTCCGATCAGGCCGCCAGGGTGGGAGCCGCCGCCGCGGTCGCGGCCACCGCCTACGGCACAGCGGACCGGGTGGCGAACTCGCTCGTCGATTGGGTGGGTGGTCTCGCCGGTCGGGCGGTGGGCTTCCTCGCGACGCGCGCGCTGCCGGCGCTCATCGCGCCTCTCGCCAGCTCGGCACTGCCCGTCGTCATCCCCGCCCTCGTCGCCGCCGGTGTCGTGTGGGCCCACCCCGTCTCGAGGAGAGCGGTGGTGACGCTCGGTGCCGACCTCGGCTCATGGATCGGGGCGAATTCGCGTTACGTCGCCAACCCCGCCGCAGTGGGCCTCGTCCGTGCGGCGGTCTCGGCATCCGACGACGTCGTCGCCGGCGCGCTCCGCCTTCCTCGTCGAGCGGTCGACACCGGTCTCGTCGGAGTGGTCTCCTCTCCGCTCGTCGCGGCGACGACGCGAGTCGTCGACACCCCGGTCTCCGTCGCCCCGGTCGGAGGCACCCGGCCCATCACGGCGCCGAGCACGGTCGCCGACATCGCCGCCCGGATCCCGGCGAACGCTCCCGGCCAACCGCAGATCCGCATCGAGAAGTACGAGGGTCCCGAGGGAGACCGCGCGTGGGCGGTCTACGTCGGCAGTACCGTCGAGTTCGGTGTCGGTGAATCGGAGGAGCCGTTCGATCTCGAATCCGCGATCGGCACCATGGCAGGGGAGGACGGCGCCGCCTACCGTGCGGTCGAACAGGCGATGACGGACGCCGGCGTGGGAGCCGACGAGCCCGTCACCCTGGCGGGGCACTCGCAAGGCGGGCTCGTCGCGGCCGCTCTGGCGGAGAGCGGCGACTACGCCGTCGACTCGCTCGTGACCTTCGGGGCGCCGTCCGCGCAGATTCCCGCCGCGGACGGCGTGCCCACGGTCGTCGTCGAGCATTCCGATGATCTCGTGCCCGCGCTCGCGGGTCAGGCTCCCGCCGACGACTCACGCACCGTCGTCTCGCGCGACACGCTGTCGCGAGAGCAGGAGGGCGACTCTCTCCTGAGCGCGCACTCGATCGAGGAGTACGCCCGCACGGCCGACCTCATAGACAGGTCCGGCGACCAGCGGCTCGTCGAATTCCGTGAATCGTTCATGCGTTCGGTGGCCACCGGCGCGTCGGGGGCGGCGACCGACTACCGAGCCGACCGTGAACTGCGATGAGCCCTCGCGGTCACCGTGCCACGCGGTCGGAACGGACGACGCGTGGGCGCGGCCCTCCGTGATCCTCCGTCAGTCCCGTGAACGCAGCTGCGGCCGCAGGATGAGGTTGAAGATCCCGTTGATGATGGCGAAGACGAGGGCTCCGAGCACTCCCCACCAGAAGCCGTCCACCTGGAGGCCGAAACCGAAGAGCGACGTGATCGCGGCTACGAGCATGAGCAGGAGGCCGTTCACGATGAACGAGATGAGGCCGAGGGTGAGGATGTAGAGCGGAAAGGCCACGATGCGGATGACCGTGCCGACGATGCTGTTCACGAGCGCGAACACCACCGCGACGATGAGATAGGTGACCACCGTGGCGACCCAGTCGCCGCCGGTCCACGGGGTGACGGAGACCCCCGCCACGATGAGTGTGGTGAGCCAGATCGCGACGGCGTTGATCACGATGCGAAGGAGTAGTCCGCCCATGCGGCCACTATCCCACGGGGCCGGGAGCGCGCGCCACTCGCGTTCCGCGTCCGGGTGGTGCACGCGCCCGCGTCCTCGTGGTGCCGGGGAAGCGACGCGGCGGGTATTCCGGACCGGTTATGGGCCGCGCGTCTACACTCGAAAGGTGACATCCCCCGAGCAGCCGATGGTCAAGCTCCGTCCGGAGATCCTGGCGACTCCCCCCTACCGGCAGGGGAAGCCCGCCGGCGCCGACGCGTTCAAGCTGTCGAGCAACGAGAACCCCTTCCCACCTCTTCCGGGCGTCCTCGAAGCGGTCGTCGCGGCCGCGGCCGTGAACCGGTACCCCGACGCCTCGGCGCTCGAGTTGCGAGAAGTACTCGCTGCCCGGCTCGGCGTGAGCGTCGACGAGGTCCACGTGGGAGCAGGATCCGTCGCCCTCCTCAGCCAGCTGATCACCGCGGCGGCGGGGGTCGGCGACGAGGTCGTCTACGCGTGGCGGTCGTTCGAGGCCTACCCCGGTCTCGTCACGGTCGCCGGCGCGACGAGCGTACAGGTGCCGAATCGGCCGGACCACTCCCACGATCTCGACGCCATCGCGGCCGCCGTCACGGACCGGACCCGCGTCGTGATCGTCTGCTCACCCAACAACCCCACGGGAACGGTCGTCCCGGCCGACGACTTCGACGCCTTCCTCGACCGGATCCCGTCCGACGTGCTCGTCCTGCTCGACGAGGCCTACGCGGAATTCGTGACGGCCCCCGGCGCTGTCGACGGGCTCGCGCTCGTCGGGTCCCGCCCGAACCTCGTGGTGCTGCGGACCTTCTCGAAGGCCTACGGACTCGCCGGGCTGCGCATCGGCTGGGCCGTCGGTCCGGCGGTCGTGCTCGACGCCGCCAGGGCGGCCGCCATCCCGCTCTCCGTCACCGAGCCGGCGCAACGTGCGGCCATCGCGTCGCTCGGTCTCGAGCAGGAGCTGCTCGAGCGTGTCCGTTCCCTCGCGAGCCTCCGCGACGCCCTCGCGCACGACGTCCGCGCCGTGGGCATCGCCGTGCCCGAGGCCCACGGCAACTTCCTCTGGATCCCGGCGGGCGACGAAGCGACCAGGGCCGGCGAGATCCTCGTCGAGAACGGCGTCGTCGCGCGCGTGTTCCCCGGCGACGGGGTTCGCGTGTCCGTTGGCGAGGAGGACGCCGTCGGGCGTATCGTCGCCGCGGCGAGGCAGATCGTCGAGGTCCTTCCCACCGACCACCCCGCAAGACGTACGGAGGATCGAGTTGACTGACGTGACCCGCATGGTGGCGGATTCCCCCGTGCAGTTCCTCGCACCCGACGGGACGTTCGCCCCGAACGTCGGCGCCGAGGAGTACGCACCGTTCGTCGAGCGACTCGACGACGCGGCGTTGCAGCGCATGTTCCGTGACATGGCCATGGTCCGCGCGTTCGACGTCGAGGCCGGCAACCTGCAGAGGCAGGGTCAACTCGCGCTCTGGGTCCCGAGCCACGGCCAGGAGGCCGCTCAGGTCGGCTCCGCCTGCGCGATGCGCCCCCAGGACCACATCTTCCCGTCCTATCGCGAGCACGCCGTCGGCATGGTCCGCGGTATCGACCTCATGAACGTCATCCGCATGCTGCGCGGGTTGACGCACGGAGGCTGGGACCCGAAGGACCCGAGGAACGGCAACTTCCACCTCTACACCCTCGTCATCGGCTCGCAAGCGCTCCACGCGACCGGTTACGCCATGGGGATCCAGTTCGACGGAGCGTTCGGCACGGGCGACCCGGAGAACGACCAGGCCGTCGTCGTGTACTTCGGTGACGGCGCGACGAGCCAGGGCGACGTGAGCGAGGCGTTCGTCTTCGCGGCCAGCTACCAGACGCCGCAGGTCTTCTTCCTGCAGAACAACCACTGGGCGATCTCCGTGCCCGTGTCGCGACAGTCGCGTACCCCCCTTTACCGACGCGGCGAGGGCTTCGGCATCCCGAGCGTTCAGATCGACGGCAACGACGTCCTCGCGAGCTACGCCGTCACGGCGAAGAAC
This sequence comes from Labedella phragmitis, assembly GCF_004078635.1. Lineage (GTDB taxonomy): Bacteria > Actinomycetota > Actinomycetes > Actinomycetales > Microbacteriaceae > Labedella > Labedella phragmitis. The sequence continues at coordinate 398,769 of NZ_RZNB01000003.1, read as the reverse complement.
CTCGACGAGGCCCGCGCAGGCGGCGGCCCGCGACTCGTCGAGGCGCTCACTTACCGGATCGGCGCGCACACCACGAGCGACGACCCCACGAAGTACCGCACGGACGACGAACTGGCCTCGTGGGTCGCTCGCGATCCGATCGCGCGCTTCCAGGCGTACTTGCGTGGTCGCGGCGCGGCCGACGCGTTCTTCGACGGCGTCGCCGCTGAGGCGAAGGACTTCGCGGCCGATACGCGGAGACGCACGCTCGCCCTCGAATCGCCGCCGGCCGAGCTCATGTTCGAGAACGTCTACACCGATGAGCACCCGCTCACTGCCGAGCAGTTCGAGTGGCTCGGACGCTACGAGGAGAGCCTCGAAGGGGGCGACGCACGATGACCGAGGTCGGCACCGTCACGACACCGACGACGAGCGAACTCCAGACCATGCCGATGGCGAAGGCGCTCAACGCCGGGCTCGCCGCCGCCATGGCCGCGGACGAGCGCGTTCTGCTCATGGGTGAGGACATCGGCACGCTCGGTGGCGTCTTCCGCGTCACCGAAGGACTCAAGAACACGTACGGCGAGCACCGCGTGCTCGACACGCCGCTCGCCGAGTCCGGCATCGTCGGAACGGCGATCGGGCTCGCGATGCGCGGGTACCGTCCCGTGTGCGAGATCCAGTTCGACGGCTTCATCTTCCCCGGATTCGACCAGATCACGACGCAGCTCGCGAAGCTCACGAACCGGCACGAGGGCGCCCAGGCGTTCCCCATCGTGATCCGCGTTCCGTACGGCGGGCACATCGGCGCGGTCGAGCACCACCAGGAGAGCCCCGAGGCGTACTTCGCCCACACCGCCGGCCTCCGCTCGGTGAGCCCGTCCACTCCGCACGACGCCTACTGGATGATCCAGGAGGCGATCGCGGCGAACGATCCCGTCATGTTCTTCGAGCCCAAGAGTCGCTACTGGCAGAAGGGCGCCGTGGACCTCGCCGCGCCGGCGGTGCCGCTGCACTCGAGCCGCGTCGTCCGAACGGGCAGCGACGTCACCGTGCTCGCGCACGGCGCCATGGTGAGCGTGCTGCTCCAGGCGGCGGAACTCGCCGCATCAGAGGGCATCAGCCTCGAGGTCGTCGACCTCCGCTCGATCGCGCCCATCGACTACGCGCCGATCCTCGAGAGCGTGCGGAAGACCGGCCGACTGATCGTCGCGCAGGAGGCGCCCGGCAACGTCTCGGTGGGGTCCGAGATCGCCGCGACGGTCGCCGAGCGCGCCTTCTACTCGCTCGAGGCGCCCGTCCTGCGCGTCTCCGGTTTCGACGTGCCCTTCCCGCCCGCGAAGCTCGAGGGCGTCTTCCTGCCCGACGCCGACCGCATCCTCGAGGCCGTCGATCGCGCCCTCGCCTACTAGTCCCGACCTCAGGAGCAACAGCATGAGCGAGCAGAACATCACCCTCCCGGACGTCGGCGAGGGCCTCACGGAGGCCGAGATCGTGTCGTGGCACGTCTCTCCGGGCGACCGCGTCGAGGTCAACCAGGTGATCGTCGAGATCGAGACCGCGAAATCGCTCGTCGAGCTGCCGTCGCCGTTCGAGGGCGTCATCGGCTCGGTGCTCGCGGAGGAGGGCCAGACCGTCGAGGTCGGCTCGCCGATCCTCACGGTCGAGACGGCCTCCGGAGCGAGCACGCCGGAGTCCGCCGCGTCGGCGTCCGCGGCCACTACAGGAGCCGTCGCTCCCGAGACGGTCCCGGCCGCTCCGTCGAACGACGTCGAGCAGGCCGCGACGGACGCCGCCTCCTCGGTCTCTCCCGCCGAAGACGGCGAGGGCTCGGTCCTCGTCGGTTACGGGACCGGCGGACACGCCACGTCGCGCCGTAAGAAGGGGATCGCCGCTCGGCGACCGACCCCGCCGGCCTCCGTGCCCGCCGCGGCCGCTGGACCCGTCATCGCCAAACCGCCGATCCGCAAGCTCGCGCGCGACCTCGGCGTCGACCTCGCCGAGGTCGAGGGCACCGGCCTCGCAGGCGAGATCACGCGTGACGACGTCGTACGCAAGGCCAGCCAGGCGAGCGTCTTCCGCAACATCGAGACGCCCGAGTGGGGCGACAGTCGCGAGGAACGCATCCCGGTTCGTGGCGTCCGCAAGGCGATCGCGAACGCGATGGTGTCGAGTGCGTTCAGCGCACCGCACGTGTCGCTCTTCGTCGACGTCGACGCGACACGCACGATGGAGTTCACGCGGCGCCTCAAGGCCTCGCCCGACTTCGCGGGCGTGAAGGTCTCGCCGTTGCTCGTCATGGCGAAGGCCATGATCTGGGCGGTCCGGCGCAACCCGATGGTCAACGCCACCTGGACGGACGAAGAGATCATCGTCCACCACTTCGTCAACCTCGGCTTCGCGGCCGCCACGCCGCGCGGACTGCTCGTTCCGAACGTCAAGGACGCGCAAGCGATGAGCCTCCTGGAACTCGCGAAGGCGCTCGAGCAGAAGACCCTCGAGGCGCGCGACGGCAAGACGCCCCCGTCGGACATGCAGCACGGCACCATCACGATCACCAACATCGGTGTCTTCGGGATGGACACGGGAACGCCGATCCTCAACCCTGGCGAGGTCGGGATCGTCGCGCTCGGGACCATCAAGCAGAAGCCGTGGGTCGTCGACGGCGAGGTCCGTCCGCGCTTCGTGACGACGCTCGGCGCATCGTTCGACCACCGCGTCGTCGACGGTGACGTGGCGAGCCGCTTCCTCGCCGACGTCGCCTCGATCATCGAGGAACCGGCGCTCCTCCTCGAGTGACGGGTGCTCCTCGATCGTTTCCGCGCGTGTGGCTGGGGGCGGTCGGGGACCCGCAAACCCATACCCGGTGAGGAATTCTCGTAACGAATCCGCAACGATCGATCAATGGCCTGGTGAGGCGGTCATTCCGGAGAATCCGTCAGGCCCCCTGAGTCGCCGTGGAGGCCTCATTCGAGGGATCATGACCGGCCTCCGGTTCGCGCTCGTCGCGAAGCCGCGTTAGCGTTGGCGAGGCCCGTGAGGGTCGGAAGCTGAGTCCGCGAGAGCACGGGACGCCCTATCGACGGGATCCCGCGATCGTATGGCGAGGGCGTCGGTTCGGTCCCATGACCGAACCAGCGATCGTCCCGATTCGCCGTGATCGGAGCGCCGGAACATCCGTTTGAGGAGTTTGCGCGCCGTCACGGCTCGATGGGAGTGGCGAACGCATACGTGCCTCGGCCCGGGCGAGACCAGGAGAACCGCGGGGCGAGTCGCCGTGCGCGTTTCGGAGAATCAGTGACGAACGACGTCGCCATCAGGGCGGACAGGATCTACAAGGTGTTCGGGCGTCGCCCGAGGGAAGCGGTCAAACGGCTCGCGAACGGCGCCGAACGCTCATCGGTCACCGGCTTCGGAACGGCGGCCGTCATCGACGCGAGCTTCGACGTGAAGGTCGGTGAGATCTTCGTCGTCATGGGACTGTCGGGCTCCGGGAAATCGACGCTCATCCGCATGCTGAACGGCCTCCTCGAACCCACGTCCGGCTCGGTCAATGTGCTCGGAACCGAGATCACCGGGGTGTCGGAGGCGGTGCTGCGCGACGTGCGCCGCACCAAAGTCTCGATGGTCTTCCAGCACTTCGCGCTTCTTCCGCACCGCACCGTGATCGACAACGCGGCATACGGCCTCGAGGTCCAGGGCATCCCCGCCGCCGAGCGGCACGAGCGAGCCCAGCGCGTGATCGAGCGCGTCGGCCTGTCCGGCTGGGAGGACAAGCTCCCCGGGCAATTGTCCGGAGGCATGCAGCAGCGCGTCGGTCTGGCGCGCGCTCTCGTGGCCGACACCGACATCCTCCTCATGGACGAGGCGTTCTCCGCGCTCGACCCCCTCATCCGGCGCGAGATGCAGGAGCAGCTCGTGGAGCTCCAGCGCGAGCTCGGGAAGACGATCGTCTTCATCACCCACGACCTGAACGAGGCGATGTTCCTCGGAGATCGCATCGCCGTGATGCGTGACGGTCGCATCGTGCAGCTCGGTACACCTGACGACATCCTCACGGACCCGGCGAACGACTACGTCGCCCAGTTCGTGCAGGACGTCGATCGCGCCCGTGTCCTGACCGCGGCCGGTGTCATGGAACCGGCTCGCTCCGTCCTGTCGGCCACGGCCGGCCCCCGGGCGGCACTGCGCACGATGCGCGATCTCCAGACCTCCGCGGTGTTCGTCGTCGGCAACGGCCGGAAGCTGCTCGGCGTCGTTCACGACACGGACGCGCTCAAGCTCGTGAAACGCGGCGAGAAGGACCTCATGCCGATCGTCCGGCAGGATGCAGCCACGGTCACGGGGGAGCAGCATCTCGTGGATCTGTTCGAGCCGTCCGCCGAGAGCCCTCTTCCGGTCGCGGTCGTCGACGACGCGGGTCGTCTCATTGGAGCGATCCCGCGCGTGACGCTCCTCGCCGCCCTCGGCAACGTGACGAGCAGCGCGATCACCTCGGAGCTCTCCGTGGTCGGTCCGGCGCCGACGGTCCCCGTCGCCGTCATGACGGAGACGCTCCGCCAGACGGCCTCGTTCGCCGACGAGGCGGAAGCGACCATCGAGGGGAGCCAAGCATGAACGACCTCCGTCTGCCGATCGGAGACTGGGCCGAGGACGCCGTCGACGTCCTCACCGAGATCTTCCAGCCCCTCTTCGACGTGCTCCGCACGATCTTCCTCGGCCTGTACGACGGCGTCGACTCCGTCCTCTCGGCTCCGCCGTTCTGGGCGATCATCATCGTGGCGGCGGTCCTCGCCTTCTTCGTGAAGGGGTGGCGGCTCGCCGTCGGATCCGTGCTCGGGCTCCTCGTGATCCAGCTCGTCGGCCAGTGGGCGAATGCGATGGACTCTCTCGCCCTCGTCCTCGTGGCGAGTCTCATCGCGGTGATCCTCAGCGTCCCGCTCGGCATCCTCGCGGCGCGTTCCCAGACGGCGTCGACGATCATCAAGCCGATCCTCGACTTCATGCAGACCATGCCGGCGTTCGTCTACCTGATCCCGGCGCTCATCCTCTTCCGCGTGGGAGTGGTGCCCGGGATCGTGGCGACGATCATCTTCGCGATGGCGCCCGGTGTCCGGTTGACAGAGCTGGGCATCCGTGGCGTGGACAGCGAGGTTGTCGAGGCAGGCCAGGCCTTCGGTGCATCGCCAGGTCGCATCCTGCGCCAGATCCAGCTTCCGCTCGCTCTGCCCACGATCATGGCCGGCATCAACCAGGTCATCATGCTCGCTCTGTCGATGGTCGTCATCGCGGGCATGGTCGGAGCGGGCGGACTCGGCGGCGACGTCGTCGCGAGCCTCAACCGCATCGACATCGGCCTCGGTTTCGAAGCCGGGCTCTCCGTGGTGATCCTCGCGATCTTCCTCGACCGTGTCACGGCATCGTTTGGTGCCCGTGGAGCGCGGCGTTCGGCGAAGAGGACCTCGGTCGACGAGAAGCCAGCCGCCCCTGACGACGCGCGGACCGAAGCGGACGGGGTCGTCTCGGGCGGCCCCCGCCGGGCGCCGACCGTCGGCGGCTGAGACCGCCCCCGAACCCCCAACCCCCGGAACCCGCGGGGACGAAAGGAAACAATGAAGAAGAACAGCAGGATCGCCATCGCGGCGGTCGCCACCGCAGGACTTCTCGGACTCGCCGGCTGCGCCGGCGGAACCGACTCGGCGGGCGGAGGCTCGGCCGAGGAATCGAAGGACATCACCATCGCCGTCTTCAACGGCTGGGACGAAGCCGTCGCGACGAGCGAGCTCTGGAAGGCCGTGCTCGAGGAGCAGGGCTACAACGTCGAGCTCGAGTACGCCGATGTCGCACCGGTCTTCGCCGGCCTCTCGAGCGGCGACTACGACATGACGACGGACGTGTGGTTGCCCGGAACGCACGCCTCCTACTTGGAGGAGTTCGGCGACGACATCACGGATCTCGGCGCGTGGAACGACGAGTCGAAGCTCACCGTCGTGGTGAACGAGGACGCGCCGATCGACTCGCTCGCCGAGCTCGCGGAGAACGCCGACCTCTTCGGCAACACGATCGTCGGCATCGAGCCGGGTGCGGGCCTGACGATGGCCATGGAGAACGAGGTCATCCCGGGTTACGGCCTCGAGGACATGAGCTTCGTGACCTCCTCGACCGCCGCGATGCTCACCGAGCTGCAGACCGCGACCGAGTCGGGCGAGAACATCGTCGCGACGCTGTGGGACCCGCACTGGGCGAACACCGCCTACCCGGTGAAGGAGCTCGAGGACCCCGAGGGTGCCCTCGGCGGCACGGAATCGCTCCACAGCTACGGCAAGGCCGACTTCGCCGACGAGTTCCCCGAGGTCGCCGACTGGATGGGTGGCTTCGAGATGGATCTCGAGACGCTCTACTCGCTCGAGCAGGCCATGTTCGTCGACTACGACGGTGACGACTACGGCCCCATCGTGCAGCAGTGGATCGAGGACAACCAGGACTACGTCGACGGTCTCACGAGCTGACCTCGACCGACGACGAAACGGGCGGCCCCCACCAGGGCCGCCCGTTTCGTCGTTCGCGGGGTTGGGTTCGCGCAAGGCGGCGAAGGACGCGATGTGAACCGTGCGAGCTCCTCCGCCATGGGAGCGGGCCCCCACGAATGACGGGCTCCGGGCACGATCTTCTTCACCGCGGCGGGTACCGGCTCCACGATGTCGGCGGAAGCGGCGATTATCTCGTCGAAGGTCTCCGTCCCCGTGCATCGCTTGCACGGGGACGGTGATCTCGGTGCACGAACTCGAACGCCCGCGCGGCCACGGGGTCTCCCGCGATGGGCGTCTCCCACAGGGCGAGGCCTGCGACGGACAGCCCGCGCGCCACCGCGGCGAGAGCGATGGACCCGCCGGAGGAGTGGCCGCGGAGGACGGCCGAGCCCCCGACGAGGTCGATGAGCGCGGTGATCGCCTCGAGCTCCCGCTCGATGTCGAGGATTTCGGGCCTCTCGCCGTACAAGTCGTCGGCGACGCGGTCGCCGCGCGGCGTCGTGAGGGTCGATGTCATGGTGCCGCTTTCGCCTCGGAGGATGATGCGATCAGTCTTGTTCCTGCCCGGGGTCGGGTGGCGACGGAACACGGTGCGGCAGGGAATGCGTTCCCGCACGATCGCGTTCACTGGCGGTATGACGAACACAGGACTCTCCACCATCGGCTTCATCGGTTCCGGGAACATCGGCGGACAGCTCGCTCGACTAGCGGTCGCCCACGGGTACTCGGTCGTCATGAGCAACTCGCGCGGTCCCGAGACGCTCGCGGCCCTCGTCGAGGAGCTGGGGCCGCAGGCGCGAGCCGCGACGCCGGCCGAAGCGGGCGCGGCGGGCGACCTCGTCGTCGTGACGGTGCCCCTCAAGGCATACAGGGCCGTGCCGGTCGAGCCGCTCGACGGCAAGGTCGTCATCGACACGAACAACTACTACTTCGAGCGGGACGGGCACATCACCGAGCTCGATGAGGCGTCCACGACGGTCTCGGAGATGCTGCAGGCGCACCTGCCCGGTTCGCGCGTCGTGAAAGCCGTCAACAACATCATGGCCAAGGACCTCACGACCGCCGGACTGCCCGCGGGCTCGCCTGACCGCAGGGCTCTGCCGATCGCGGGAGACGACGCCGAGGCGAAGGACCTCGTGTCGCACCTGCTCGATGAATTCGGCTTCGACACCGTGGACGCCGGGCCGCTCGCCGACAGCTGGCGTTTCGAGCGCGACCAGCCCGCCTACGGCGCACGGATGACGGCAGGGGAGATCCCGGCGAAGCTCGCCGCGGCGGTACGCGACTGAATCCTTGACCTACGTGGCGCCCACGAGGACCGATGCGAGTTGAATGCCCCCGCCGGTCCTCGAGGTATTTTGATAATGAATGTCAATAGCAGGTAGACTCGTCGGCATGACCCGACGTCTCTCCGCTCTCCTCCTCACCGTTCCCGCCACCGCGCTCGTCCTTTCGGGCTGTGCTGCGAGCGGTCCGTCGACTGGAGGAGATGAGGGCGGCGCCACGGGCGTGTCGATCGTCGCGTCCACGAACGTGTACGGCGACATCGCCGCGACGATCGGCGGCGACGTCGTCGAGGTGACGAGCATCATCGACTCCGGCGCGAAGGACCCGCACTCGTACGAGGCGACCGCGCAGGATCAGCTGGCCGTCTCGAACGCCGCTCTCGTGATCGAGAACGGCGGCGGGTACGACCCGTTCGTCGACACGCTCGTCGACGCGGCCGGCGCCGAGGATCTGGTCGTCCTCAACGCCTCGGAGCTGTCCGGCCTCATCCCCGGCGAGGAGAGCACCGCCCACGCCGACGACGAGCACGCGGAGGGCGAGGGGCATGCCGAGGACGAGCACGCCGAGGGTGAGGAGCACGCCGAGCACGACCACATCGAGGGCTTCAACGAACACGTCTGGTACAGCATCGACGCGATGGACGCGCTCGCCCACGAGATCGCGCACGAGCTCGGCGAGATCGACCCCGGCAACGCGGAGACGTTCGAGGCGAATTACGAGGCCTTCGCCGAGGATCTCGGCACCGTGACAGCTGCGGCCGACGCCGTCGCCGCCGAGCACGACGGCGACGGCGTCGCCATCACGGAGCCCGTCCCGCTCTACCTCCTCGAGTCGGCCGGTTTCGTCAACGTGACCCCCGACGCCTTCAGCGAGGCGATCGAAGAGGGCACGGATGTGTCGCCCGCGGTTCTCGCCGAGACGCTCGATCTCTTCGAGTCCGGCGAGGTCGCCCTCCTCGCCTACAACGCCCAGACCACCGGTCCCGAGACGGAGCGTGTGCTCGAGGCGGCCGAGGGTGCGTCCGTTCCTGTCGTCGACTTCACCGAGACGCTTCCCGAGGGCGACGACTACGTCGGCTGGATGACCGCGAACCTCGAGGCCGTCACCGACGCCATCGGATGACCGCCCCGGCGGGACCCCGTGCACACGAGCACCCCGTGAGGGTGTTGGATGGACGAGTGGACGACGAGCGACGGGACGGGACCGACGTCCTTCGGCTCGAGCGGGCCTCGCTCGGATTCGGCGAACGGACGCTGTGGAGCGGACTCGACCTCGCGGTGAAGCCGGGGGAGTTCGTCGCAGTCCTCGGTCCCAACGGGTCGGGCAAGACGAGTCTCCTCAAGACCGTCCTCGGTCAGCAGCCGCTCGATTCAGGCCGCGTCCTCCTGGAAGGCGCTCCGGTCCGCCGCGGTGATCGCCGGAGCGGGTACATCCCCCAGCAGAAGCTCGTACCGCCCGGAACACCGCTCCGCGCGCGCGATCTCGTGGCGCTCGGCGTCAACGGTCACCGCTTCGGCCTTCCGCTTCCGCGTCGCGGAGAACGTGAGCGCGTCGACGAACTCCTCGCCTCGGTGGGGGCCACGTCATACGCGGATCGCCCGGTCGGGAGTCTTTCCGGCGGCGAGCAGCAGCGGCTGCGCGTCGGTCAGGCGCTCGCCGACGACCCCGTGCTTCTCTTGTGCGATGAGCCCCTCCTGAGCCTCGACCTCGCGCACCAGCGCGGTGTGTCGGAGCTCATCGATCGGCGTCGGCGCGAGCATGACACGGCCGTGCTGTTCGTGACCCACGACATCAACCCGATCCTCGACAAGGTCGATCGCATCCTCTACCTCGCGGGCGGGCGTTTCCGCGAGGGGACGCCGGACGAGGTGCTTCACGGCGACGTCCTGAGCGGGCTCTACGGATCCCCCGTCGACGTGTTCCGCTCGCACGGACGCGTCGTCGTCGTGGGAGTGCCCGAGGCCGAGACACACGCGCACGACCACCACCATCCGGACGAACACCCGGGGATCCACGCGTGATCGATCTCGACACCTACGTCCAGCTGCTCGGCCTCGTCCAGAACTCCATCATCGCGGGAGCCGTCCTCGGCCTCGTCGGCGGCCTCGTCGGCGTCTTCGTCATGCAGCGCGACATGGCCTTCGCCGTGCACGGCATCAGCGAGCTCTCGTTCGCGGGTGCCGCGGCCGCGCTCCTGCTCGGCGTCAACGTCGTCGCGGGCTCGCTCGTCGGGTCGCTCATCGCGGCGGTGCTCATCGGGCTGCTCGGCGCGCGGGCGCGTGACCGGAACTCCATCATCGGCGTCCTCATGCCCGCGGGCCTCGGCCTGGGGATCCTCTTCCTTGCGCTCTATCCCGGGCGCAGCGCGAACAAGTTCAGCCTGCTGACGGGCCAGATCATCGCGGTCGATTCACCGCAACTGGCGTGGCTCGTCGGTATCTCGGTCGTCGTCCTCGTGGCGCTCCTGCTGCTCTGGCGCCCCCTGACGTTCGACTCCCTCGACCCCGACGTTGCGGCGGCGCGCGGTGTACCGAGCCGGTTCGTGGCGCTCGCCTTCATGGTCCTGCTCGGACTCATCGTCGCGGTCTCGGTGCAGATCATCGGGGCCCTCCTCGTGATGGCTCTGCTCGTCACGCCCGCGGCTGCGGCCCTGCGTGTCTCGGCGTCTCCCGTGCTCGTGCCGGTCCTCGCGAGCGTCTTCGGCCTGTTCTCCGCCGTGGCGGGGATCCTCCTCGCCATCGCGGGCTCGCTCCCGATCAGCCCGTACATCACGACGATCTCGTTCGCGATCTATGTGGCGTGCCGTCTCATCGGTCGGGCGTCCCGCCGCGGCGTCCGCGTCGCGATCTGAGCCCTGTCGTCGCCCGGGCGCTCAGGCGTCCGTGCCGTCGACGGCGCCGTCACGACCGCCCGCCTGGTGCTCGCGAACGACCTCACGGAACTCCTCGTCGAGGGATTGCGACGCCTTCACGGCCGTGACCATGCCGCTCAAGAACTTCGCGACGGCGGCGAGCTCGTTCTCGTCGAGGTCGTCGACGAGGGCGATCATCCGCTGGTGCATCCCCCCGAGGGTCTCCCGCACCTCGTTGTCGCTGTCCACCGTGGGGACGACGATGACGGCGCGGCGATCATTGGGATGCGGTTCGCGTGTGACGTGTCCGCTCTTGGTCAATCGGTCGACGAGTGCCGTGACGGAGGCGGAGGTGACGCCGAGGATGCGGACGAGATCGCGCTGCAGGACCACGCGACCCTCCATCTGCGCCTTGAGCAGGTAGCGGAGGGCGATCAGGTCGGTCTCGTTCATGCTCATCGACGAGCGCGTCCGCGACCGCATCTCGGACTCCGCTTCGCGGTAGCGGCGGAGCAGATTGAGGACGTCCACGCTCGTCGCGCCGGCGTGCTGCGGATACCAGTAACCCGAGGAGGCGTCCTCACCGCGACCGGCGGCCGCGGTCTCCCTGCGCTGGTGGTCGTCCGACGTCATGGGCGTGCCGTCACGTGGCGCTGCGGGCGTAGCGGGGCCGCGGCGCGAAGAGGGGGAGGCGGCGACGGGCGGCGCCGGCGAGCGCGCGCCGGGCGTCGCTGATCGAATCGAACGTCCCGACGACGTCGCCGTCGCGGTCGCACGCGATGACGCGATCGACGCCCGACCAGATCATCGGGCCGCGCGGGAAGCGTCGCACTGTAGTCGATGCACTCGGGTTCTGCATCATTCTCCTTGAGCTGTGATTAGCTAGACGTCCTAGCTATATGGTTATCTAAGTAAAGCTGACGAATTCGTCCAGCGCAATCCCGGAAGGACCTCTCGATGTCTGCAGTTCCGTCGCTCGTCTGGGCCCACCCCGATGCACGGCTCTGGGTTGCGATCGGGTCGACGCACGAGGGGGAATCGCACGCGGGAATCGTCGAGCGCATCGGAGACGCGTACCTCGCGTTCGACGGCATCGGAGGTCGGCTCGGTTCGTTCTCGCGGCGCACCGACGCCGAGGACGCCGTGCGCAGCGCGTGGCAACGGGGGCCCGTCCGGGCGCCCCGGCGGCTCATCGGAACCCGGGACCGACTCTTGTCGGCGTCCTGAAGCTGCGCCATTCTTGTTCCGACGGGGCCGGCCGAACGGCCTCTCGGGCGGATGCGATGATGGCCGGCGAACAGCACGATCGACACGAACGGACGACATGCGTCGTGGTCGGCGGGGGTCCCGCCGGGATCGTGACGGCGTTGCTGCTCGCCCGGGCCGGAGTCGAGGTCACGGTGCTCGAGAAGCACGGCGACTTCCTGCGCGACTTCCGCGGCGACACGGTGCACCCCTCCACTCTGCGCCTGCTCGACGAACTCGGGCTGTTCCCCGCCTTCGACGCCGTCGCGCACAGCCGCATCGAACGCGTCCGGCTGCCGACGGCGAGCGGTGAGCAGGTGACCGTGGCGGATTTCACTCGACTGCCGCTGGCGCACCCATACGTCGCGATGGCGCCGCAGTGGGATCTGCTGTCTCTCCTCGCGGAGGCCGGGGCGCGGGAGCCTGCATTCCGGCTCGAGATGAACGCGGAGGTGACGGGCCTGCTCCGCGGCGGACGTGACGGGACCCGCGTCACGGGTGTGCGGTATTCGACGCCGGTGGGGGAGCACGAGTTGCGAGCCGATGTCACGATCGCAGCGGACGGGCGCTGGTCCGTCGCCCGTGCGGCGGCCGGGCTCGCCGTTCGCGAGTTCCCCATGAACATCGACGTGTGGTGGTTCCGGATCCCCACGGCCCGCGGGATCGGGGCCGCCCTCCTGCCCCGCAGCGCTGGCGGCCGGCCGTTCATCGTGATCCCTCGGAACGGCTACGCCCAGGTCGCGCACCTCATCCCCAAGGGAGCCGATGCGTCGTTGCGCGCGCGGGGCATCGAGGCGCTCCGTGCCGATCTCGCGCTCGCCGTCCCCGAACTCGCCGACGCGGTCGGAGCGGTCTCGTTCGATGACGTGAAGATGCTCGACGTGCGGTTGAGCCGGGTGCGCCGCTGGTACACGAGCGGTTTCCTCTGCATCGGCGATGCGGCCCACGCGATGTCGCCGATGGGCGGGGTGGGCATCAACCTGGCGGTGCAGGACGGTGTCGCGACGGCCCGTCTGCTCGCCGGACCCCTCCTCTCGCGCACGCTCAGCGATCGTCGCGTGGCCGCGGTCGAGAGGCGACGGAGGCTGCCCACGGTCCTCACGCAGGCCCTGCAGCGGGCGATGCACGTCCCGCTCGGACGGATGCTGCGCACCGGGTCGGCGCTGCGGGCGCCGGCGCCGCTGCTCGCCCTGCTCCGGATCGCGCCTGCCCTCGCGGTCGTCCCGGCCGCCATCGTCGGTGTGGGCGTCCGTCCCGAGCGCGCCCCGGCGTTCGCGCGGCGCTCTCCGCCGGGAGCCGGGACCGACGGCGCGCCGCGCGACTATCCTGGGAGGGACGGGCAGACGGCCGAGGAGTGATGGGCATGGCGAAGCGGAACACGTGGCAGCGCGAAGCGGTGCGTGAGGCGCTCGATGAGACCAACGGCTTCATCAGTGCGCAGGCGCTGCACTCCCACCTGAAGGGCGGGGGTTCCCCGATCGGCCTTGCGACCGTGTACCGCGCGCTCGCGGACCTCGCCGTGGACGGCGCCGCCGATTCCCTCCAATCGCCCGAGGGCGAGAGCCTCTACCGTGCATGCGAGACGTCGGGCCACCACCACCACCTCATCTGCCGTTCGTGCGGATTGACTGTCGAGATCGAGGCGAACGAGGTCGAGCGGTGGGCCGTCTCCGTCGCATCGAAGAACGGCTTCACCGAGGCCCAGCACGTCGTCGACATCTTCGGTCTGTGCGCGGAGTGCACGGCGAAGGCCGCCGCGCTGCGCTGACTGCGCTTCCGCGCGCGCCCGAAAGGGGCTCGGCCCTCGCGCCCGCCGCGAGCGAGGGGCGCGAGGGCCTAGAGGCCGACCGGCCGCCGAGATCAGCGGTCGGTCGCGTCCCTCGCGATATCGGTGACGAAGCTCCGCACCCGTTCGCGGAGCACGTCGATGCGGTGCGATCGCGCCGCCTCGCGATCGAAACCGAGATACGCGGACGGCGGCAGGACGCGCACGTTCCTCGAGCACTCGAAGTGAGCGCACGCGAGGGTCGCGACGGTGTCGCCGTTCCGGCCGGCGGCACCCGAGCGTCGAGCGCTGAAGAGGACGACCTCGTTGGGGAGCGTCACGTCCTCGCACCACGAGCACTGCGCTCGAGCACCGGGCCGGTCGCCGCTCTGGCGGAGGATCACGCCGACGGGCGTGTCGTCGACGTGGGCGACGACGTAACCGAGGGCCGGGACCTTCGGGTCGCGCCAACCGAGGAAGTCGCGACGGTCCCAGTCGAGCTCGTCGAGCTGGGGCGGGAGGATGAGCTCCTTACGTTCGCGCTGCGAGGCGTTGACGAACGAGGAGCGGATGTCTTTCTCCGTGAGGGGGAGCATGAGAGTGCCTTTGCTGTCTGGACTCGCGCCCGACGGGCGGCGAGACCGGTGGATCGGGGAGGGCGGGCCGCGCCGACACGCACCCGACGGGTGGGCGGAGCGACCCGGGCGCGGCGCGGAGCGCTCGCGTTCACCGGGAGACAGCGTTACCTGATGTCGGCGAACGAGACGCCGACGACCTCCGAACACCCGACGGGCATCGTGGGGGACGGGAAGGGATTCACGCCGACGATCCTACGCCTCGGATCCCCCGGGTCGGGTCGACACGATGCGTGCCACGTCGTGACAGTCGCTCCGGGGGGCGAACGCGCCTCGTGCGCCACCCTGCGCCGGGCTCCGGCGGTTCCGCGGCGGACTCGCCGGAGCCCGGGCCGTTTCCGTCGTCTGCGTCGGCTCGGATCAGAGCGCCGCGAGCGCCTCGTCGATGATCGCGACCCCCCGCCGGGCCTCCTCGTCCGTGACGACGGCCGGCGGCACGACGTGCAGCCGGTTCTCGGCGGTGAAGGGAAGCAGACCTCGCGCGAGCAGGTCGGATTTGAGCGACCCCATCCGGGCGGCCTCGAGCGGAGTGCGCGCGTCACGGTCGGCGACGAGCTCGACGGCCCAGAAGACACCGGTGCCGCGGACCTCTCCGACGACCTCGTGGCGGGACAGCTCGCGGAGCGCCGGTCCCAGCACGTCCGCCCCGATGCGCTTCGCGTTCTCGACGACGCCCTCCTCCGCCATGGCGTTGATCGTCGCGACGACGCTCGCGGCCGCGAGGGGGTGGCCCGAGTAGGTCAGTCCGCCCGGGAAGACACGCTCGTCGAAGTGGTGGGCGATCGGGTCGGAGATCACGACGCCGCCGACGGGCACGTAGCCGGAGTTCACCCCCTTCGCGAACGTGATGAGGTCGGGACGCACGTCGAAGGCGTCGAACGCGAACCACTCGCCCGTCCGGGCGAAGCCCGCCATGACCTCGTCGAGGATGAGCAGGATGCCGTAGCGGTCTGCGAGCGCACGCGCCCCGGACAGGTACCCGGGCGGTGGGACGAGGATGCCGGCGGTGCCGGGGATGGTCTCGAGGAGGATCGCGGCGATCGTGTCGGGCCCCTCGGACTGGATGACGCGCTCGAGGTGGCGGAGCGCGCGTTCCGATTCCTGCTCTGGGGAGTCCGCCCAGAACTCGGAGCGGTACAGGTAGGGGCCGAAGACGTGCACGTGGCCGCGGGCGAATTCGTTCGGCATGCGCCGCCAGTCGCCCGTCGCGACGATCGCCGCTCCGGTGTTGCCGTGGTACGAGCGGTAGTGGGAGACGACCTTGTCGCGGCCCGTGACGAGGCGCGCCATGCGGATGGCGTTCTCGTTGGCGTCGGCGCCGCCGTTCGTGAAGAAGACCTTCGAGAATCCCTCGGGAGCACGGTCGAGGACGAGGCGAGCGGCCTCCGCCCGCGTCTCGTTCGCGTGAGCGGGCGCGACCGTCGTGAGGCGGGCGGCCTGCTCCTGGATCGCGGCGACCACCCGGGGGTGCTGGTGGCCGATGTTGACGTTGACGAGTTGACTCGAGAAGTCGAGGTACTCGCGCCCGTCGACGTCCCAGACGGTCGATCCGAGACCACCGGCGATGGGCAGGGGAGCGAGCGAGCCCTGCGCCGACCAGGAGTGGAAGACGGAGGAGCGGTCGCTCGCCGAGACGGAGGCGTTCGTCGCTGCGGTCGGCGAGGCGGTGGTGGTCATGGTGAACCTGTCCTTCGGTGCGATGGGTATCTCCATGTAAGCGTGTCGGCACGCGGGACGCGTGGCGGATTTGTCGATACCATCGGTTCAGAATCGACAAAGCGAGCATCGGAGGTGCCATGCCGACGACGCTCCGAGCCCTCCTCGCGACGCCCGCGTTCCGGTTGCGTCTCGTCGCCGGCGCGGACGACGCGTCCTCCGTCCTCGACGAGCCGCTGCTGTGGGCGCACAACTCCGACCTCGTGGATCCGACGCCGTGGCTCGAACCCGGCGGTTTCCTGCTGACCGACGGGACCCACTTCGGTGCGGACTCCCGGCGCGACGACGTCGACGCGTACGTGACGCGACTCGTCGGGAGCGGCACGCGCGCCCTTGGGTTCGCGACGGGCATCGTGCACGACGAGATCCCCGGAGTCCTCATCGACGCGTGCGCCCGCGGGGCTCTGCCGCTCCTCGAGGTCGCCGACCGGACGCCCTTCATGAGCATCATCCGGTCGGTGTCCGATGTGCTCGCGGCCGACCAGCGCGAACGGCTCGAGTGGTCACTCGCGGCGCAGCGCGCGATCGCACGCGCGGCCCTCCGCCCCGACGCCCTCGGAGCGATCCTCGAGGAGCTCGAGCGGCGGCTCGGATGCTGGGTCGCCCTCTTCGACCCGCTCGGGAACCGCATCGACGTCCGGACGCGCATTCCCATGCCGGCCGAGGCGGCTCCCGTCGTCGAGGAGGCCGTTCACGCGGCGCTCGCGCGCGGGAACCGGTCGAGCGCTCGCGTCATCGTCGGCGCTGAGGCGGTCACGGTACAGACGGTGGGGCAACGCGGACGCATCCGAGGCGCGCTCGTCGTCGGGACCGCCGCGCCGCTCGACGCCGCCGAGACGGATCTCGTCGCGAGCGTGATCGCGCTCGCGAGCATCGCCCTCGAGCAGAGCCGAACCGTCGAGACCGCGCGGCGGCAGTTGCGTTCGGGGCTCCTCGAACTGCTGCTGTCCGGCGTCATCGACGTCGCGAGCCGCACGGCGCAACGATTAGGGGGTCGGTTGCCCGAAGCGCCCGTGCGGGTCGCGGTGCTCACGGGAATCGATGAGGGGCGGTCGCTGCTCGACGAGCTGGACCTCCTCGCGGGCGAGGACGCCGGTCGCGTCTTCGTGGCGCAGCGGGACGACGAGGTCGTCGCCGTCGTGAGCGCTGCCGCCGAGTCGAGCGGGTCCGCGTTCGAGCGCGTCCTCGCCCGCCACGGTGCGCCGGTCGGTCTGTCCGCGCCGATCGAGTGGGACGACTTGCCACGCGGGCTCGCCGAGGCCCGTCAGGCCGCCGCCCGCGCGAGTGCCGACCGGCTCGTCGTGCGGTTCGAGGGACTCGCGGAGGAGGGCATGCTCGGGCTGCTGCAGGCGAGCGGAGCGGAGACGCTCGCGCGCCGCTTCCTCGCGCCGTTGCTGGCCCTGCCGGAGGCGGAACGGGAAGCCGCAGTGCGGACGGCGACCGTGTGGCTCGGCCACAACGGCGCATGGGACCCGTCGGCGAAGGAGCTCGGAATCCACCGTCAGACGCTGCGCAACCGCATCGCGTCCCTCGAGTCGCTGCTCGGCGTCGATCTCGGTGCGTTCCCGTCACGCTCCGAACTCTGGACCTCGCTCCACCTCCTCCCCCCGGAACATTGATTCGGCGATGGTGCGCGTAACGACGCGCACCATCGCCAAATCAATGGGGTCAGTTCTGGGGGAAGCCCAGGTTGATGCCGCCGTGGCTCGGGTCGAGCCAGCGGGAGGTGATCGCCTTCTGCTGCGTGAAGAACTTGACGCCCTCCGCGCCGTGCGCCTTCGTGTCGCCGAACAGCGAGTCCTTCCAGCCGCCGAACGAGAACGTCGCGACGGGCACGGGGATCGGTACGTTGATGCCGATCATGCCGACCTGGACCTCGTTCTGGAAGCGGCGGGCCGCTCCGCCGTCGTTCGTGAAGATCGCCGTGCCGTTGCCGAACGCGCCGCCGTTGATGAGCGCGACGCCCTCCTCGTACGACTGGACGCGCACGACGGAGAGCACCGGTCCGAAGATCTCCTCGGTGTAGGCACGCGAGGTGGTCGGGACGTTGTCGAGCAGCGTCGGTCCGAGCCAGAATCCGTTCGGGTCGCCGTCGACCTCGATGCCGCGGCCGTCGACGACGACCGTCGCGCCGTCCTCCTCCGCGATCCCGATGTAGGAGGCGACCTTGTCGCGGTGCACCTCGGTCACGAGCGGGCCCATGTCGCACGAGCGGCGACCGTCGCCGACCGTGAGCGTCGCCATGCGCTCGCCGATCTTCGCGATGAGATCGTCGGCGACCGGTTCGACGGCGACCACGACCGAGATCGCCATGCACCGCTCGCCCGCCGAGCCGAAGCCCGCATTGATGGCGCTGTCCGCCACGAGATCGAGGTCGGCGTCGGGGAGGACGAGCATGTGGTTCTTCGCCCCGCCGAGCGCCTGCACGCGCTTGCCGTGCGCCGTTCCCGTCTCGTACACGTACTTGGCGATCGGTGTCGAACCGACGAAGGAGATCGCGCGGACGTCGGGGTGCGTGAGCAGGCCGTCGACGGCTTCCTTGTCGCCGTTGAGGACCGTGAAGACGCCGTCGGGCAGCCCGGCCTCCTTCCACAGCTTCGCCATCCAGATGGCGGCGGACGGGTCCTTCTCGCTCGGCTTCAGCACGACCGTGTTGCCGGCCGCGATCGCGATCGGGAAGAACCAGGCCGGGACCATCGCGGGGAAGTTGAAGGGGCTGATGATGCCGACGACGCCGAGTGGCTGCTTCGTCGAGTAGACGTCGATGCCCGTCGAGACCTGCTCCGAGTACTCGCCCTTGAGGTGGTGGGCGAGTCCCGTCGCGAACTCGACGACCTCCTGGCCGCGAGCGATCTCGCCGAGCGCGTCGGAGACGACCTTGCCGTGCTCGCTCGTGATGATCTCGGCGAGCTCGCCCTTGCGCTCGTTGAGGAGCTCACGGAAGGCGAAGAGGATGTTCTGGCGCTTCGCGAGCGACATGTCGCGCCACGCGGGGAAGGCGGCGTTCGCCGACGCGATGGCCTTCTCGATCTCCGCCTGGTCGGCGAGGGCGACGCGCTTCGTCGCGACGCCGATGGCGGGGTCGAAGACGGGAGCGGTGCGACCGCTCGTGGAGGGGGACTCGGCTCCGTCGATCCAGTGCGGGACGACGGGGAGGTCGGTGGGGGTGTCGGTCGTCATGATCTCTCTCACAGGGGCGGTCGTGGACACTGGTCGCGTCGGTGACCACGTTAGTTCCGTCCATTTGTCCTGACAAATGTCAATTTGTCTAGTCGGTACTCCGGCCGTTCGACACATCGTCGGGTGCCGACCTCGCAGCGGACGAACGTCACGGCGTGCGGCGACCGAGCGATCGATCTCCGCTCACGGGGAGCATCGTTGTCACGGCGGTTACCCTGGACTGGTGCCAGCCGAACCCACGAGATCGACCGCGACGGCGCCGCCGTCGGGGCACGTCGCCGCTTCGCCGCGGAATCCGGCCGGTTCCTGGCGCGCTCCCGCGATCGGCGCGGGAATCGTCCTCGTCGTCCTCGTCGCGATCCGGCTCCTGAGCCCCGAGCGGCTCGACGTCCCCCAGGCCTTCAGCGACTTCTTCACGCTCACGCTGAGCGTGCTCATCGAGTCGCTGCCCTTCGTCGTCCTCGGCGTGCTCCTCTCGATCCTCGTGCAGGTGTGGTTGCCGGCCGGCGTGATCGAGCGCTTCCTCCCGAGTCAGCCGTTCCTCCGGCGTGCGTGCATCTCGCTCCTCGGCATGTTCCTGCCCGTGTGCGAGTGCGGCAACGTGCCGCTCGCGCGCGGCCTCATCATGCGCGGGTTCACCGTGCCCGAGTCGATCACCTTCCTCATCGCGGCGCCGATCCTCAACCCGATCGTCATCGTCACGACGCATGCGGCCTTCGGCTGGGACAGCGGCATCCTCGTGTGGCGCATCCTCGGCGGATTCGTGCTCGCCAACCTCATCGGCTGGATCTACAGCCGGCACCCGCGCCCCGGCTCCCTCCTCACTCCGGCCTTCGAGGAGGCGTGCCGCCGCGAGGAGCACTCGCACGGGACCCGCCTCGGCCAGAGCGTCGAGCAGTTCCAGACCGAGGCGCGCGCGGTCATGCCGGCCCTCATCATCGGCTGCTCGATCGCGGGTGCCGTCCAAGTGCTCGTCCCCCGGGCCGCCCTCGTGGCGCTCGGCACGAACCCCGTCCTGTCGGTGGCAGCGCTCATGCTGCTCGCGCTCGTCATCTCGATCTGCTCGAACGTCGACGCCTTCTTCGTCCTGAGCTTCGGCTCGACGTTCCTCCCCGGTGCGATCGTCGCGTTCCTCGTGCTCGGTCCCGTCGTCGACGTGAAGCTCCTCGCCCTCATGCGGACGACCTTCACGACGAAGACCCTCGCTCAGATCACGCTCGTCGCGATCCTGTTCACGGGAGCACTCGGTCTGGTGGTGAACCTTGTCGGCTGACCACATCCACGACCGGACGGACGCCACGACGGAGCGGGGATCCCGGTGGCTCGGCGCCGGGCTCATCCTCGTGATGAGCGTCTGCGCGGTCTGGCTCGCCGTCACCGGTCAGCTCGCGATCTACGTGAACCCGGGGAACACGCCCTTCATCGTCGCGATGTCGGGCATCGCGATCGTTCTGAGCCTCGCCGTACTCGCACGACCGCGGACGACAGGCGACCACGACAACGCGCACGACCACGACCACCCGCATCTCGAGGCGCTGCTGCACGAGGCCGACGGCACGACGTCCGCGCTGTCGGGCGACCCGCGCCCCCGTCGGCGGGCGCTGTCGGGCGTTCTCGGTGCCGTGACCGCGGTGTTCTGCGCGGCCTTCGCCCTCGCGTTCCTCGTCCTGCCGCCCCGCGCGATCAGCGCGGCGGTCGCCGAGATCCGCGACGTGAACGCGAGCACCCTGCTCACGGATCCGGTCGATCAGACCGTCGTGCTCACCGCGGACGCCGACTACTCCACCTACGGATTGCGGGAGTGGGCCGCACTCCTGCGACAGAGCACCCACCCCGAGAGCCTCATCGCGACGCCGTTCGAGGCGATCGGGTTCGTCACCCCGAGTGAGGAGTCCGAGGACTCCTTCGTCCTCACGCGCTTCGTCGTGAGCCATTGCGCGATCGACGCGCAGCCCGTCGGCGTCACGGTCTACTCACCCGGGTGGGACGAGCGCTTCGAGGTCGGGTCGTGGGTCGCGGTCGACGGCGCCTTCGCGGTCGCTCCCGATGCGTCGGCGGGGAGCCCCGTCTCGGTGGCTCCCGCCTCCGTCGATCCCATGGCCGAGCCGGACGTCCCGTATGAGTACTGAGCGCGCGGCGGGGCCGCCCGCTGGCGGACGTGCCCAACGCTCGGCGGCTCGGCGGCGGTCCGCGTTCCGGCGCACGCTCGCTGCGACCCTCGGCGCGCTCCTCGTGATCGCCGTCGGGGCCGGGGCCGTCGGTCTGCTGCAGGGACCCCAGCTCGCGAGAGCCGACATCGACGTGTCGTCGACCGTCGCGGACTCGGGCGCGCGCCTCATCCTCTACGCGGACCGACCGGTTCGCGAGGTCTCCCCGGACGACGTGGCGATCACGCCCGACGTGCCGGTCACGGTGCAGACGGAGGGCACGGCGATCCTCATCCGCTTCGACGCGGTGCTCGCGTACGACACCACCTATGAGGTGGCGATCGCCGGTGTGCGGTCGCCCGGATCGGCTCCCGTCTCCGACTTCGCCTACACGTTCACGACGGGAGAGCCGCCCCTCTACATCCTCGAGCGCGACGACACGGGGGACGACCACATCCGCCGCACGGACATCTCGGGCGACGAGGGCGAGTCCGTCTTCTCCGCGCCGCGCATCCAGCAGTTCGAGGTCGTGGGGGAGGAGCTCGTGGTCGCGACGATCACCGACGAGGACCACTCCCGACTGCTCTCCGTCCCCCTGTCCGGTGGGGAGCCGACGGAGATCCCGCTCCCGGGCGACGGTCGCGTCGAGCAGTTGCAGTCGTCGGCCCGCCAGTTCCTCGTCGGCTTCCTCTACTCCCAGGACGCGGGGACCGAGACGAGCATCGAGAGCGGCCTCTTCGTGCTCCAGATCAAGACGGACGAGCCGCCGAAACGCGTGGAGGCCACGGGTTCCGAGGAGACGAACGTCACGCAGTGGTCCTTCGTCCCGTCGACCACGTCGGTCCTCGTGCGCACCTTCGCCGACGAGCTCGTCGTCGCCGACGCGCTCACCCCCGGTGATCCGGTACTGCTCGGCGACGCCCTCTTCATCCACGGCTTCGTCGTCGACGAGCAGACCGCGATCATCGAACGGACGGATGCGATCGTCGAGGTCGACCTGCTGACGGGCGAGGAGAGCCCCTTCCCGGTGCCCCCGGACCTCACGGGCAACCCCGGCGAGCTCGCCTCCCTCTCGGCGACGGGCTACGCACGCATCTACTCGCAGTACGACCCCGCCACGAACTCCCTGAGCCAATCGGTCGAGGTCGTCGGGAACGGCACCTCGCGACAGCTCTACGGCGTCGACGACGGGGGCACGTCGATCCTGCAGGTCTGCGCGTCGCCGAACGGACAGTACATCGCCGTCGTCGAGGCGCGCGATCGCGCGGAGCTCGGCTCCGACCTGTACCCGATCCTGCCGATGCCGCGCGGCGTCTCCACGCTCGTGATCGATCGGGAGTCCGCCGAGGTCGAGGCGACGATTCCCGGCTTCGACCTTCCGTGGTGCGCGCGTCCGCCGACGGACTGAGCGGGCTCGCGGTTAGCCTGGCGAGACGGCGGTGGCAGTCCCGCCGGGGGAAGTGCAGGGGTCAGATGTCGAAGCGTCCGTTGATGGTGTCGATCGTGCTCGTCGCGGGGCTCGCGCTCGCCGGGTGCACGGGCGGGTCGCCTGAACCGACACGGTCGGCGACCGCGGGCGGGACGACGCGAACGCCGACGCCGTCGAGCGCCGACCCGTCGGAGTCCGCCCCACCCTCGACGTCGCCGTCCGCGACGCCGACCCCGACCACTCCGGCCGTCGCGTGGACGCCCGAGCGTGCCTATGCGGCCTGCATCGACTTCCACCGCGACAAGACGGCGGCGGACGGCCTCGACCCGGACTCGGCGACGTGGAATCCGTACAGCCCGGAGGTCGTGCGGCAGAGCGGTTCCGAGTGGCTCGTCGATCTCATCGGCACGGTGACGGACCCGGACGGCAACCAGTACGACGGCATCTTCTCCTGCACGGTCGGCGGTACGCCCGCGGCTCCGGCTGTGTCCGAGTCCGCCGGGATGTGAGCGGCGTCTAGGCGGAGGGCGCCCGAACAGCGGGCATCACGATGCCCGCTGCGATCGTGAGCGTTGCGGCGACGATGACAGCGAGGAACACCGCGCTCGAGCCGGACTGCACGGCCGCCGCGGACTCCGGGCCACCCGACCGAGCGATCACCGAGTTCGCGATCGCTCCGAAGACGGCGACGCCGACGGCGCTCCCGATGGAGCGCATGAACATGTTCGCTCCCGTCACGACGCCGCGCTCCTCCCACTCGACGGACGATTGCGCGGCGATGAGCGTCGGGGTCGCGACGAGACCGAGCCCGAGGCCCACGACGAAGCACGACACGGCGACGAGGATCGCGTCGGGTGAACCGGCCGTCGACCAGAGGAGCGCGGCGCCGACGACCGACGTCACGAGCCCGATGAGGGCCGTCGGCCGGAATCCCACGCGCAGGTAGATCCGCCCGGACTGCGACGCCGTGATGGGCCAGCCGATCGTGAGCGCCGCGACGGCGAGGCCGCCGATGAGGGGTGTCGCGCCCGCCGAGACCTCGAGGAAGGTCGGGACGAACGACGTGAGTCCCACGAGGATCGCGCCGACGCCGAGCGAGATGAGCGACGTCGTCGTGATGAGGCGACGGCGGAAGATCGAGAGCGGGAGGATCGGTTCGGCGGCGCGCTGCTCGATGAACCCGAAGATCACGAGCAGCACGGCACCGGCTCCGAAGGCCGTGAGGCTCTGCCAGGAAAACCAGTCCCAGGCGTTCCCGCCCTCGAGGACCGCGAGGATCACGAGTGTCAGCCCGACGGTGAGGACGCTCGCCCCGGCCACGTCGACGCGGTGATGGGTCCGCTCGATCGTCTCCTTGTGGTGCCGACGCAGCATGTACGCGGCCACGAGGCACAGCGGGATGTTGACGAAGAAGATCCAGCGCCAGTCGAGGTATTGCGAGAACAGGCCGCCGAGCGTCGGACCGGCGACCGACGAGATCGCCCAGACGCTCGCGAGGTATCCCTGTGCCTTCGCGCGCTCCCGCACGGTGTAGATGTCCCCCGCGATCGTGACGGAGACGGGCAGGACGGCACCGGCGCCGAGGCCCTGGACGGCGCGGAAGACGATGAGGGACGTCATGTCCCAGGCGAACCCGCAGAGGATCGAGCCGAGGAGGAAGAGGCCGATGCCCGTGAGGATGATCGGCGTGCGCCCGACGGTGTCGGCGAGTTTCGCGTACACCGGTACGGAGACGGCCTGCGCGAGCAGATAGACCGAGAAGAGCCACGGGAACTGCGCGAAGCCGCCGAGGTCGGACACGATCGACGGCACCGCCGTGGCGATGATCGTCGACTCGATCGCGATGAGTCCCGTCGCGAGCATGAGGGCGATGAGGACGGGGCCTCGAGCCGATCGGAAGCCGACCTCCTCGTCGGTCGAGGTCACGAGAGCATTCCGATGGAGATGGGCACGAAGGGGGGCAACGCTCTGCGGCGCCCCGCGCATTCCCCGGCGGGGGAGATCCGCGTCGCCCTCACTCTGCGGCGATGTAGACGGAGTCCGTCCATTCCCCGCTCACGGTCCACCGGCCGGTCGCCTCCGCAGCGGGCGGCAGGGCGACGAGGAAGTTCCCGCTCACCGTCTCGCCCGACGCGATGTCGTCCGTGAGGGCGAGGTCCGTCCCCGGAGCGCGCGCCGGCACCTCGCCGGTGTAATAGAAGACGTGGGCCGTGGGCGCGAAGGCGACGTACAGCTCGCTGGAGAGGGGCGTGGACCCCTCGCCGAGGTAGGTGATCTCGGCGGAGAGGTAGGCGTACTGCTCGAGCCCGCCGTCGAGGTCGCCCTCGACGTCGACGCCCGCGTTGGCCTCCTCCACCTCACCGAGAGCGTCGTAGGTCGCACTCGTGAGGGTGATCTCCCACCGCGCCTCGCCGTCACGCGTCACCACGACGGTCTCGCCGAGCGCGACGGGCGCATCGAAGGTTCCGGCCCCGGCGGCGTCGTCGATCGGTGCGATCGTCTCCTTCACGGACTCGTCGACGTAGCCGCCGCTGAAGAGCGCGGCCGATGTCGCGGCCGCGATCAAACCCGAGTACACGAGCGCGAGCGCGACCGAGACGACGAGCGCGACGACGCTCGTGATCGTCCCGGCGAGCGCCACGCCGCGCCCCCGCGAGAGGAGGAACAGCGCGGCGATGCCGAGGCCCGTTCCCGCGACCGCGAGTCCGGCGCTCGCGAGGTTGACGATGGGGACCGCCGCGCCGACGACCGCGAGCACACCGAGCACGAGCGAGCCGATGCCGAGAGCGCGTGCCGACACGGAGCCGTCGGCGGCCGCGGGCCTCGCGGCGGCGGGCGGGTAGGCGATCGGCGCGTACGGCGAGGTGGGGGCGGGCACGACGGTCACGGGGGCTGTATCGGGCACCACACGATCCTGGCCCACCTCGAGCCGGTCCCGCGTGTCCCTCTTGGAGTGCCACGCTTTCGGGGGCGGCGATCGCGGCGAAGCCGGAGTCGTAGCGGGGTTCGCCGCGAGCCGGTCCCTCGTGTAGGATGGCTCTTTGGCTGGGCGGACTCCTTTCGCCCATGCACGTGTGACAACCCTCTTCAGCATCATCCCACCAGCACGATCAGGGGGTTGAGTCACGCCGACAAGAGATCTTGGGCGGAACACTCGTTCCGCGGTATCGACAGGAGATTACCAATGGCAGCAGTGTGCCAGGTGACCGGAGCCGTTCCCGGCTTCGGACACAACATTTCGCACTCGCACCGGCGCACCAAGCGTCGTTTCGACCCGAACGTTCAGAAGAAGACCTACTACGTGCCGTCCCTTCGCCGTAACGTCACCCTCACGTTGTCCGCCAAGGGCATCAAGGTCATCGACGCCCGTGGCATCGAGTCCGTCGTGAAGGACCTGCTCGCACGTGGGGAGAAGATCTAACCATGGCCAAGCAGCAGGACGTCCGTCCCATCATCAAGCTCCGTTCGACGGCCGGCACGGGGTACACCTACGTGACGAAGAAGAACCGTCGCAACGACCCCGACCGTCTCGTGCTCAAGAAGTACGACCCCGTCATCCGCAAGCACGTCGATTTCCGAGAGGAGCGCTAAACCATGGCCAAGAAGAGCAAGATCGCCAAGAACGACCAGCGTAAGGTCATCGTGGAGCGCTACGCCGCGAAGCGCCTCGAGCTCAAGAAGACGCTCGTCGACCCCAACGCCACCGACGAGGCCCGCGAGGCCGCTCGTCTCGGCCTGCAGAAGCTGCCGCGCGACGCGTCGCCGATCCGCCTCCGCAACCGCGACGCGATCGACGGTCGTCCCCGTGGACACCTCTCGAAGTTCGGCATCTCGCGTGTGCGTTTCCGCGACATGGCGCACCGAGGCGAGCTGCCCGGTATCACCAAGTCGAGCTGGTAAGCATCGCACCACCCGCCCCATCGGGCGTGACACGACGGCCGGTCCCCTCGGGGGCCGGCCGTCGTCGTTCCGGCGGGGTGCCGGCCGATGCCGACCCCGTGGCATCCCGGCACGGGGGACTTCTCCCCCTGGGGGGTGTCGCACCCGGCTGTTAGCATCGCAGCATGCCCAGCACTCGGAGATTCAGGGGGTTCGCGGTGCTCGCGGCCATGCTGCTCACGGCGGCCGGCCTCACCGCGTGCACGGTGACCGTCGACGGAGAAGCGGTGCCCGCCGACCGGCCTCCGGGCATCAACGTCGACATCCTCGCGGCCGGGGAATCCGTCGACATCGACAGCGACCCGGGTGCCACCAACGAGTTCTGGGACGACAACGCCTCGAACGCGAGCGCTCCGGAGTACGAGCCTCCGCCCGAGGGCGAGGAAGCGCTCACGGACAACCCGACGGGCGTGTTCGTCGATCCCACGACGGGTCCCGTTGAGGCTGTCGATCCCGAGAGCCTCCAGGACTCCTCGGCCGGCAACCCCTTCGCAGCGCCGGGGCTCTCCGGGCAGGTCCACGGCCGACTCTACGGCGCCTTCGACGACCGGACGGCGTACGTGTGCTCCGCGACGGTCGTCACGTCCGCCGGAAAGAACATGGTCGCGACCGCCGCACACTGCGTCTACGACGCGTTCGGCAAGCGCTATGCGCAGAAGCTGCAGTTCGTGCCGGCCGATCGCAACCAGATGGAGGAGACGCCGTACGGCATCTGGTACGCCAACAAGATCTTCGCGCCCACCCAGTTCATCGAACAGGCCGAGGCCGACGCGACCGGCCGCACAGCAGGGAACGGCTGGTACTACGATTTCGCGTTCCTCAGCATGGATCCGGGCGAGGACGGGCAGCAGATCCAGGACGTCACGGGCGGCCAGGGCATCTCGTTCGGCGGTGAACTCGACGGCGTGCTCTCGATCGGCTACCCCGCGGCGCCGCCCTTCGACGGGCTGTCTCAGCGCTACTGCTCGGCGAGCAACGTCGCGGACCGGTACACCAACGACTACGTCCTGAACTGCGACATGACGGGTGGTTGCTCCGGCGGCGCGTGGCTCACGAAGTTCGATTCCACGACGGGAGCCGGGTACCTCATCGGCTCGAACTCCCGCGGTGGCGGCGGCCAGATGCTGAGCGCCGCTCTCGGCGAGGTCGCGCTCGCCCTGTACAACCAGGCCGGAGGGGGCGCGTGAGCCGCTCCCGTCGGCGCGCGATCGTCGGGTGCATCGCCCTCAGTGCCGTCGTCCTGGGCGCGAGCGGGTGCGCCACGCGTGAGGTCGACGGTGAGGCGCACGCCGACACCGCTGCGCGGCAGACCTTCCTCGAGTCGGTCTTCGACGAGCGCTTCACGGCAGCATCGGATCAGTTCACCGCCGGATCGGACGTCGCGGGACTCGAGTACGTCTCCACGGTCGGCGGTTCGGACGAGTTCGACCTGACACGCGACATCGTGCTGGTGGGAGACCCGGCGACCGTGGTCGTGCGCGAGAGCTCGAGTCGTGAGGGCGACACGATCGACGTCTACCACGAGGGCGGCTCCGACACCGACTTCCTCCTGCTCGGCTCGCTGTTCTCGGAGTTGAGCCCCACGCTGTGGACGGAGGTCCCGACCGTCATCGGCGCGAGCGACGACCCGTGCGCCCTCCCCGCCCAACGGGTGTTCTGCGGCGCGACCGCCGCGCTCGAGGCCGGAGACGGCGAGACCGCGGCGATCTACGACCTCACGACAGAGGACGACGGCACGTCTCGTGCGAGCGTCACGACGTCGCTCGCGAACATCGTCGCCCAATCGGAGGTCCTCGCGCTTCCGGCCGGCCTCGTCGATCCCGACGACGTCGACGAGGGAGCCACGGCGACCATCACGATCGAGAGCGATGCGGAGGGCGGATTCTCCGCGCTCGAGCTCTCCGCCGCGCTCGGCGGCGATGCCGGCCGCCTTCTCGTCGGGTTCACGTCCACGGGAGCCGTCGACCCCGACGAGATCCCAGAGGCGCCATCCCCCTTCGACGTCACGACGATCGCCGAGGCCGACGTCGACACCTTCTACGAAGAGATCCAGAGGTTGAGAGATGAGTGACGACCGCACGCCGACGGGCGCGGAAGGTCAGCAGCCGGGACTGCCCGGGCACGTGCCCGTTCAGCCGGTGACCGAACGTGATGACGCTCAGGGAGCACCGGCGGCGTCGCCGGGACACCCGCAGCAGCCTCAGCCGCCGGTGCAGGCGCCGGGGCAGCAGCCGATGTGGCAGCAGCCCACCGCCGGATCGCACTACCGGGGTGCCGAGCAACCGAACGCGCAGCAGCCGACCCCTCAGCAGCCGCCCTCTCAGCAGCCGCACCCGCAGCAGCCGAGCCAGCAGCAGCCGCACTCGCAGCAATCGGGTGGTCAGGCTCCGGGACAGCAGCCGTGGTGGAATCAGCAGCCGTCGGGCGGTGCGAACGCGCCGGCCCCGACGGCTCCCCGTCAGCAGAACGGTGCTCCGACGCAGCACCCGACGGGAGCGGCGCCGTACCAGCAGCCCGGTCCCTACGCCCCGCCGTCGGCGCATCAACCGAACCGCTCGGCGCCCCCGACCGACGTGCCGACCGCGCGGTATCCCGCTTCCACCGCTCCGACCGAGCGCTTCGGCGCCCCCGGCGGTCAGCCGGTGCCGTCGACCCCGGGTGCCCTGCAGGACTCGGCCTCTCAGCCCGGGCAGGCGGGTGCGCCGGGCCAGGGATACCCGGTCCAGTACGCCGCAGGACCCGGGCAGCAGCACTCCGCGACGCCGGGATTCGGGCACTACAGCCAACAGCCGGGTTCCGCCACGTCTCCCGGATCGCCCGCTGACACGTCGAGGAAGCGCCGATTCTCGTGGGGAGCCGCCACGATCGGTCTTCTCGCCGGGGCGGCCGTCGGTGCCCTCATCACGCTCGCCGCGACGGGTCAGTTCGTGCGACCCGTCTTCACCGGAGCATCCGTCGAGGACGGCGTCCAGGGCGTTCTCGAGGACGAGTTCGGTCTGCCCGACGTCGGTGACGTCTCGTGCCCCGAGGAACCGAGCGCCGCTGCCGGCGCCGAGTTCGCATGCGCATTCACGACCGGTGACCGGGAGTTCTCCGTCCAGGTGCGCGTGCTCGACTCCGGCGGACAGTACCTCGTCGGCGCCGTCTCGAGCGGCGACTGACCGAGTCCGCCGGATGCGACCGCCCTGACGGGCGGTCGCGTCGCTCGGTGCGCCGATACCCCTCGACGATCGGGTCGGGGACCGCTCCGGCGGCTCCGGATGGGCGCGCCGAGAGCCGACACGCCGAGGGCTATCTCGTCGTAGAGCGCGTAGTTCCGCGTAATCACGGGGATTTCTGTTACATTCGAGGCGGTCGAGAGACCGGTCGCCGCGCTGAAACGGTCGGTGGCCGCTACAGGAGAAAACGACTGTACTTCGTAACAAGGTCCTTA
This sequence comes from Labedella phragmitis, assembly GCF_004078635.1. Classification (GTDB taxonomy): domain Bacteria; phylum Actinomycetota; class Actinomycetes; order Actinomycetales; family Microbacteriaceae; genus Labedella; species Labedella phragmitis. The sequence continues at coordinate 368,633 of NZ_RZNB01000003.1, read as the reverse complement.
GGAGGACACTTCATGGCTGATAAGTCGCTTAACAAGACCGAGCTCGTTGCAAAGATCGCTTCGGAGTCGGGCCAGAGCCAGGCTGCGGTGAGCGGCGTCCTCGACGCTCTGTTCTCGGTTCTCGCTGACTCGGTCAGCAACGACGTGAAGGTCAGCATCCCCGGCTGGCTCGCCGTCGAGCGCACGTCGCGTGCCGCTCGCACGGGTCGCAACCCGCAGACGGGTGAGACGATCCAGATCGCGGCCGGCCACTCGGTCAAGGTCTCGGCGGGCTCCAAGCTCAAGGCCGCCGTCAAGTAGTCTCGGCTCCACAGACGCCTCGATGGGGCGGTCGGCGCGTCGCGCCGGCCGCCCCATCGAGGCGTCCGGGAGACGGCGATGGGTGGCGGCGGCCCGTGTCGGGCGGACCGTCAGGCGGCAGCGCGTACGCTTGAGGAGTGAATCGAACGACGCGCATCCTCGGGCCTGCCGTGCTCGTGCTCGTCGGGATCCTCGCGCTCGTCGCGGCCCTCGCCTTCGGCGGGGGAGCCGCCCCCATCTCGATCGGTGACCCGGGTCCCGTGGCGCGATGGGGACTTCCTCTCGCGAAGATGTTCGTCAACCTCGGCGCTGCCGGCGTCCTCGGGGCGATCGTGCTCGCGCTCTTCGCTCTCGGCCCGGGTCGGGACGAATTCGCGAAGACGCTCGACGTCGCCTCGGCGAGCGCGGCCGTCCTCACCGTCGCCTCCGGACTCACCGGGTTCTTCACGTTCCTCGTCGTGACGAACACGCCCTTCGCGATCGACGACGACTTCGGCGTGAGGCTCGGCTTCTTCCTCACCGAGGTCGAGGCCGGTCAGGCCTGGCTCACGACGACGCTGCTCGCCGCGACCGTCACGGTGCTGTGCTTCGCCGTCCGCAATCTCACGGCGCTCTTCTTCGTCGGCGTCCTCGCAGCCGTGAGCCTCCTGCCCATGGCTCAACAGGGTCATGCGGCGGGAAGCGCCGGTCATGACGCAGCCATCACGGCGCTCGGCCTCCACCTGCTCTTCGCCGCGGTGTGGCTCGGCGGTCTCCTCGCCCTCGTCCTCATCCGGCCGACTCTCGCGGCCGGTCGCCTCCCCGAGGTCCTCGCCCGCTACTCGACGCTCGCGCTCGTGTGCTTCGTCGTCGTCGCGGTGTCCGGCTACGCGAGTGCGGAGCTGCGGGTCGGCAGCCTCGACCGCCTCGCGACGCCGTACGGGCTTCTCGTCGTCGTCAAGGTCGCGGCGCTCGTCGTCCTCGGACTGTTCGGTGCCTCCTACCGGTCGATCCTCTTGCGCCGCATGGTGGATTCCGGGCGGGAGCGCGCACGGTTCTGGTGGATCGCGGTCGCCGAACTGGGCTTCATGGGAGTGGCATCCGGCGTCGCGTCGGCTCTCGCACGCACGGCGACGCCCGTCGCGGAGGCGGAGACCGCCCCGACGGTGCAGACACCGGCGCAAGTGCTCACGGACGAGCCGCTCCCACCGGAGCTCACGCCCATGGGCTACATCACGTCGTGGAACATCGACATCCTGTGGGGGCTGTTCTGTGCCTTCGCGGTCTTCTTCTACCTCGCGGGCGTGGTCCGGCTGCGTAGCCGCGGGGACTCGTGGCCCGTGCTCCGCACGCTGTCGTGGATGGCGGGCATCGTCCTGCTGTTCTGGGTGACGAGCGGCGTCGTCAACGTCTACCAGCAGTACCTCTTCAGCATCCACATGCTCGGTCACATGCTGCTCGCCATGGCGGTACCGATCCTGCTCGTGCCGGGCGCCCCCGTGACGCTCGCGATGCGCGCCATCCGGAAGCGGCAGGACGACTCCCGCGGTGCTCGGGAGTGGATCCTGCTCGCGGTGCACTCGCGCTATGCGACGGTCCTCTCCCACCCCATCGTGGCCGCCGTGCTCTTCGCGGGGTCGCTGTGGGTCTTCTACTTCACACCCGTCTTCCGCTGGGCGATGACCGACCACATCGGGCACCAGTGGATGATCGCGCACTTCCTCGCGACGGGCTACCTGTTCGTGCAGTCACTCATCGGCATCGATCCGATCCCGCACCGGTTGTCCTACCCGCTCCGGCTGTTCCTCCTGCTCGCCACGATGGCGTCGCACGCGTTCTTCGGCCTCACGATCATGTCGTCGCACGGGCTCTTCCTCGCCGACTGGTTCGGCGCGATGGGCCGCACGTGGGGCGCGACGCCCATGGAGGATCAGATCGTCGGAGGCGGCATCGCGTGGAGCATCGGCGAGATCCCGACCGTCATCCTCGCGATCGTCGTGGCGATCCAGTGGGGGCGCAACGACACGAAGGAGCAGAAGCGCGTCGATCGGGCGGCGGATCGCGACGACGACGCGGAGCTCAAGGAGTACAACGCGAGGCTCGCCAAGCTCGCCGACCGCGACGCCACGCCGAGTCGCTGACGACCGTCCCGCACGGCTCGCGCGCCCAGGGGAACGGGACGAGGGCCGTCGATTAAGATGGGAAGGGCTGCGGAGCGCGGCTCGCGGACAGGAGGGGCGCACGTGCAGGCTGTACCCCTCTCGGCCGAGCAGCAGGAGGTCTTCGACCTCATCGAGACGACGATGGAGCACGTCTTCGTCACCGGGCGCGCGGGCACCGGGAAGTCGACACTCCTCAACCACCTCTCCTGGAACACGTCGAAGTCGATCGTCATCGCAGCGCCCACGGGCGTCGCGGCGCTCAACGTCGGCGGCCAGACGATCCACTCCCTCTTCCGGCTCCCCATCGGGGTCATCGCGGATCACCCGATCGACCAGAACGACCAGCTCCGCAAGCTCCTGAACGCGATCGAGACGCTCGTCATCGACGAGGTGTCCATGGTGAACGCCGACCTCATGGACGCGATGGACCGCAGCCTGCGCCAGGCGCGGCAGCGGCCGCACGAGTCGTTCGGCGGCGTCCAGGTCGTGATGTTCGGCGATCCGTACCAGCTCGCCCCCGTTCCGGGTGACGGCGACGAGCGGGCGTACTTCGCCGACACCTACCGCTCGATGTGGTTCTTCGATGCGAAGGTGTGGCGCGACGCCGACCTCCGGATCGTCGAGCTCCGTCAGGTGCACCGGCAGCAGGACGAGGACTTCCGCTTCATGCTGAACGCCGTGCGCCACGGCCAGGTGACCGCGGAGATCGCCGGCGTCCTCAACACGACGGGAGCGCGCACCCCGCCGGAGGACGGCGTCATCACCCTCGCGTCGCGCAACGACGCCGTCACGCGCATCAACCGCGTCGCGCTCGAACGGCTCCCGGGTCGAGCACTCACGGCGAACGCCGAGGTGAGCGGCGACTTCGGCGGTCGCAACTTCCCCGCGGAGGAGGCGCTCGCCCTCAAGGTCGGCGCGCAGGTGATGTTCCTCCGCAACGACACGGCGGGCGAGCGCGGCATGCGTTGGGTGAACGGCACGATCGGGACGGTCACGCGGATCCAGGGGAACGTCCGCGTCGAGGTCGACGGCGAGGAGTTCGACGTCGAACCCGCCACGTGGGAGCGGTATCGCTACAGCTATTCGGCCACGACGAAGCAGTTGAAACGCGACATCGTCGCCGAGTTCACCCAGTTCCCCCTCCGCCTCGCGTGGGCCGTGACGATCCACAAGAGCCAGGGGAAGACCTACGACCGAGCCGTCGTCGACCTCGGTCAACGCGCTTTCAGCCCGGGTCAGACCTACGTCGCGCTGTCGCGGTTGACGTCGCTCGACGGCTTGTACCTGACACGAGCCCTGCGACCGTCCGACATCATCGTCGATCCGGACGTGCAGCGGTTCATGGCGGATGTCCGCCACCCGCCGGCAGCGGGCTGAGCCCGGACAGAGGCAGGCGAACGCCGTAGCCCCGGTGCGGCGACGGGAGCGCGTCAGCGGTCAGTGACCGCCGTGCTCGTCCTCGATGGCCGGGCCGGGGATGTCGTGGCTGCCGTGGGGAACGGCGAACTGGCCGGCCCAGGTGCCGGAGAGCGCGGGAGTGACGAGGGCCGCGACGATGGCGGCCGATGCCGCGAGCGATCCGATGAAACGCCAGGGGTGTTCCTCGCCCGACGTGGTACCGGCCGCCGTCGTCGAGCGCTCCGGCTCCGCAGGGCGGCGGAGCGAGAAGAGCACGACACCCGCGGAGATCACGCCGAGCGCCGATGCGGCCGCGAGCGGTCCGAGCGGAAGCAGGCCGCCGACCCCGAGCGCGATACTCGCGGCCCAGAACGCGACGGGCAGGAGAGTGACGATCGCGAACGTGCGGGGGGCGAGGACGCGTCCACGGACGAGCGTGAGCATCGCCCACACCATCCCGACGATCCCGGCGAGCACGAAGACGATGAAGAAGGGAGGGGGAGAGCCCGCGCCGACGGCCAGGTGCACGAGTCCGGTCCCCAGACCGGACACGGCGACCATCGTGCTGATGTTCCTCGACACGGGCTCTCCTCTCTCAGTGCGGCCGGCGCTGAGCCGACCGGTGTGGTGGTGCGGGTGATCGGCTCGACGCCGACCGGGACGGTCGCCTCAGACCGTCGCGGTGCGCGAGCGCTTGTCGGCGCCCAGGCCGGCACCGAGCAGAACGATGGCGCTCGCGAGGTGCAGGAAGTGGTCGGCCGTGTTGAGCGCGAGGATGTTCAGCGCCGAGTCGACGATGAAGAATCCGACGATGCCGAGGAGCAGGTAGACGAATCCGACGACCGTGTTGACGGTGCGGGCGGCCGAGATGCTCGAGAGCCCTGCGATGAGCAGCGCGGCACCGATCAAGAGGTGGGCGATGTTGTGGAGCGGGTTCACCTCGAAGATCCCGAGCAGCAGGCCGCCCTCGTTCGCGATGAAGTCCACTCCACCGGTCACGGCGAAGCCGAGAAGACCGACGAGCAGGTAGACGGCGCCGAAGATGGTGGCGACGAGGCGATTCACGGAATTGCGCATTTTTTCTTCCTCCTTGGTGCACGGCCGACTCCGCCGTGTCTTCTGAGCATTCGGAGGAGCGGGCGCGCTGGTTTGGTCCCACCTTCGCAGCAGACGCTCAGGTTGCTCGCCCCCTAGGAAACAACGGCGACCGTGTTGTACCATCCGGCGGCCCGGGGGCGGTGCTCCGACGGGTACGGCCCGTCGCCGAGTGATCCGGGGCGGCGATGATAGCGCCTCTCTAACAGTGCGGTCACGACCCGGGTCGAGGAGCGATCGCGGCGATAGGATCGGGAGGAAGAAAGAGGGGGAAGGTTCACGTGCGCTTCCGTTCGGGCATCGGCCGCCGCCTCGTCGCGGTGACGGCTGCTGCGACCCTTCTCGTCCTCGCCGGTTGTTCGAGCAACGGATCCGCATCGATCGACCTGCCCGCCCAAGCCGACGCTCCCCTCCCCGATGACATCCGCACGCGGATCGACGACGCCGTCGAGCGTGGCATGTCGCTCTCGGCCGCGTCCGGCGCGATCGTCGGGGTCTGGGCGCCCTGGGCGGGCTTCCACCTCGAGGGTTACGGCACGAGCGAGTTCGGCGGCGACCGGCCGATGACGCCCGACATGCACTTCCGCGCGGCGGCGACCACGAAGGCGATGACCTGCGCCGTCCTCTTCGGCCTCGTCGACGAGGGCAAGGTCGCCCTCGACGACTCAGCGGGCGACTTCGTCAACGTCGTGGGAATCGAGGGAGTCACTCTCGGCCAGCTCTGCCGGAGCACCGCGGGACTTGCCAACTTCCGGTCGTCCTTCCAGGACGAGTTCGTCACGAACCCGACGCGGCCGTGGGTCGCGTCGGAACTCGTCTCCGACGGTATCGCGCGATCCGGCGGCGCCGAGCCGGGGGCTGCTTATGCCGAGGATGACACGGCCTACGTCCTCCTCGGGATGGCGCTCGAGCGCATCGGCGGCGAATCGCTCGCCGAACTCTTCGATCGCTACGTGTTCGACCCGATCGGGATGTCGCAGTCCTCGTTGCCCGGTGCCCGGACCACGACGTTGCCGGACCCGGCCCCGCACGGGTACCAAGTGCTGAACGACGACTGCGCCTCACCGAAGGACCTCTCGGAGCTGTCGCCGTCGATGCTCGGAACGGCCGGCGGGGCGGTCACGACGGCCGACGATCTCAAGCGGTTCACGCAGGCCTACGCGACGGGCGCGATGTTCTCCGAGAAGTCGACGGAGAAGCTGTGGACGACGATCCCGCTCGGTGCCGAGGTGCCGACGTGGCAGGCGTACGGTTTCGGCGCGTTCCAGATCGGGCCGCTCCGCGGTCAGGTGGGCAGTATCCCCGGGTTCTCCACCGCCGCGTTCAGCGACCCCGAGAGCGGGCTCACCGTCGTGGTCATGCTGAACTCCTCGTCCGCGCGGTCGAAGCTCGTCCGGGCCCTCGCTCTCGAGCTCGCCTCCTATGCCGTCGCCGCGCCCGCCACCGGCGACGGCAAGGCTCCGGAGACGACGCTGCCGTGGTCCCCGGAGCAGATGCAGGCGGAATCCGCCGACGTGGCCGTCTGCCAATAACGGACCGGCCGAGGCGACGACGATGGTGTTGAGTGTCTTCGATCTGTTCAGCGTCGGGATCGGTCCGTCCTCGTCCCACACGGTGGGTCCGATGCGGGCGGCGCGACGTTTCGTCGACGGACTGGACCACGACGGGCTCCTCCCCGCGGTCGGGCGGGTGTGCGTCGAGCTGTTCGGTTCGCTCGGCGCGACGGGTCACGGCCACGGGTCCGAGAAGGCCGTCATCCTCGGGCTCGAGGGCGACGAGCCCGAGACCGTCGACACGCGCACGGCCGATGACCGGGCTGCCCGCGTGCGCGCCGACGCCTCGATCGCCCTGCTGGGACGTCACCGCATCGCGTTCTCGGCGGATGACCTCGTGATGCACCGGCGTCGCTCACTGCCGGCCCACCCCAACGGCATGACGTTCGCCGCGTGGGACGGCGACGGTCGCCTCCTGCGCGAACGCGTCTACTACTCGGTCGGCGGCGGCTTCGTCGTGGATGAAGAGGCCGTCGGCGCCGACCGCGTCGTGGTGCGGGAGAGCGCCGTGCCCTTCCCCTTCACGACGGGTGCGCAGCTGCTCGCGCACTGCGGAGCGTCCGGGCTCTCCATCAGCGACGTCATGCTCGCCAACGAGCGCGTATGGCGGAGCGAGGAGGAGATCCGTTCCGGCCTGCTCTCGATCTGGGCGACGATGCAGGAGTGCGTCCGCTCGGGGTGCACCACCACGGAGACGACGCTGCCGGGAGGGCTGCGCGTGCCACGTCGGGCTCCGCGCCTGTTCGCCGAGCTCGAGGCGGAGCACGGAGCGGGCGAGAGCAACCCGATGGAGTGGGTCAACCTCTTCGCCCTCGCCGTCAACGAGGAGAACGCGTCGGGCGGTCGAATCGTCACGGCGCCGACGAACGGGGCGGCGGGAATCGTGCCGGCGGTGCTCCACTACTACGAGCGCTTCGTGCCGGGAGCGGACCACGACGGCGTCGTGCGGTTCCTCCTCGCCGCCGCGGCCGTCGGCATCCTCTTCAAGGAGAACGCGTCGATCTCGGGAGCGGAGGTCGGGTGCCAGGGGGAGGTGGGGTCGGCGTGCTCCATGGCGGCCGGTGGACTGTGCGAGGTGCTCGGCGGGACGCCCGGTCAGGTCGAGAACGCCGCGGAGATCGGCATCGAGCACAACCTGGGCCTCACGTGCGACCCGGTGGGCGGCCTCGTGCAGATCCCCTGCATCGAACGGAACGCCATCGCGAGCAATACGGCGGTCAACGCGGCGCGCATGGCTCTGCGGGGCGACGGCGTGCACACGGTCTCTCTCGACAAGGCCATCAAGACCATGCGGGAGACGGGCGCAGACATGAAGGTGAAGTACAAGGAGACCTCGCGCGGGGGCCTCGCCGTCAACGTCATCGAATGCTGATCGGTGTCATCGGGTTGCACGTCGCCGAGTCATGAATCGTTGGCGGGATCGCGTGGCAGGGTGACCGGATCTCGACGGGCACGGGCGGTCTCTCGGCGCTAGCGTCGGCCTATGCCGATCATCCCCGATACGAAGAACTGGACCTGGGTGCTCGAGGAGTCGTGTACCGATTGCGGCCTCGACACCCGCGCCGTGGCGTTCACCGAGATTCCGGCCCTGGTGCGAGAGAACGCGGACGCCTGGCCCGCCGTGCTCGAACGGGCCGGCGTGCGCGAGCGTCCCGACGAGGACACGTGGTCGCCGCTCGAATACGCCGCGCACGTGCGGGACGTCTTCCGGATCTTCGATGAGCGGTTCCGGCTTACGCTGACCGAGGACGACCCGACCTTCGCGAACTGGGACCAGGACGCGACCGCCGTCGAGGACCGCTACGCCGAGCAGGACCCCGTCGTCGTGGCCCGCGAATTGCGGGACGCGGCCGAGGCGCTCGCCCGGACGCTCGAGTCCGTGCCGGAGACCGCGCTCGAGCGCACGGCGTTCCGGAGCGACGGCTCCCGTTTCACGGTCGAATCGCTCGGCCGGTACTTCATCCACGATCCGGTGCACCACCTCCACGACGTCACTCGCTGACCGAGGCGATAGCCTGGGCACGTGAGTGCGCAGAAGAAGACCCAGTCGATGAAGCCGGAGACGGCGGCGAAGAAGCTCGGGATCTATCTCCCCGCCACCCCAGCGGAGTTCCAGGAAGGCGAGCTGACGCGCGACGACTTCCTCGCGCTGCAGTCCGATCCGCCCGAGTGGCTGTCCGAGCTGCGCCGCACGGGCCCCCACCCGCGCTCGGAGGTGGCGCGCAAGCTCGGCGTCTCGAACTCGGGTCTCGCTCGCGCGGGCGTCGACGACGTGCTGACGACCGCCGAGATCAAGAGTCTCCTCGAGGAGATGCCGGAGTGGCTCGTCGCGGAGCGCGCGACTCATGCAGCTGTGCGCGACGACGCCGCCCGTGCGGCCGAGAAGAAGGCCCAGAAGGTCAATAAGGCCGAGCGCGCCGGTCACTGACCGACCGCCGACCGCTCGTCATCTCACGCCGCTGGTTCAGGGGGGTGCGATGACGAGATCGAGCTGTGCGCTCGCGACGAGGCTCTCGCGCCCGGTGCACGACGGAGCGGAGCGCGCCACCCGATGGCTCGCCCCGCTCGCGTCTTCCGCCGCGACCCCCCCCCCCGAAGGTCGCGGTTCTCCGCGGTCAGTCGCGGAGGTCGTCCCGGCTGCGGCGTCCGGTCGTCATCGCCGCGAAGCCGATGCCGAGGAGGAGGGTCGCGGCGAAAAGGCCGCCCAGGAGCTCACCGCCTGTGGTGGCGAGGCCGTCGTCGGGGTCGGTTTCGCCGACACCGGCGTCGCCGCCGGACTCGCCGTCGCCGGGTTCTCCGGGCCCGGTCTCGCCGTCGCCGGGTTCTCCGTCACCCGGGCCACCGTCACCCGGGCCACCGTCACCCGGGCCACCGTCACCCGGTTCGCCGTCGGCGACGGGGGCGAGCATCGCGAGGGTGACCGGCATCGCGTAGATCACGCGGTGGGCGGAGATGTGGATGTCGGGGGAGAGTACCTCGTACTTGGCGCGGACCCAGTAGTCATCACCCTCGGAGACGGCGAGCGGAACCTCGACGACGGGTCCCGCCTCGGTGACGACGTCATGACTCACCTGCTCCTCGTAGATGCGGCCGTCGTAGAACGAGTTCCCGGTGCCGGCCGTGAAATCGAAGCCGCCGCTCCAGGCCGGGTAGCGATTGCTGAACGTCATCTCGATCGGTTCGTCTGCGGCCAGCCCTTCTTCATCGGCCGCCTCGGTCGTGTCCCGCCCGTCCGCGAACGTCACCCAGAAGTCCTGCGAGATCGCCGGGTCGGCAGCGCACCGCGCCGGTCCTTCGTTCTCGTAGAACGCGAGCACGCTGTCATCGGCGGCCAGGAGTTCGACGGACGTCGCTCCGGTCATGTCGAACGTCTCCGTATAGACCGTCTCGTCGATCCACATCGTCGTGAACACGACGGGTCCCGAGCAGAGCTTGTAGCGGAGCCGCGTCTCGAGAACGTCGCCGGAGCGGTTGGTGAACGTCAGGTCGGCGAAATCGGCGTCGTCGGGATTCGCCGCGATGGTGATGTCGCTCGGCTTGCTGAGCTCGACCGTGAAGACGTAGGTCGTCCGCTGGGTGAGTGAGCCGTCGCTCGCGGTCGCCCACGCCTCGGCCGTGTACACGCCCGGGCTCACGGCGACACGGCTCGAACGCACGGAATCCACGTAGAACATCGGGTCGGACGCGACCGCGATGTCCTCGTCGAGCAGGACGCCCGCCGAGCCGGTGAGGGTCACGTGCACGTCGCCGGAGCCCGCGACGAGGACCTCGAATCCCGTCGTCGCTGCGCCGTCTGCGGCGTACTGCGTGTTCTCGATCATCGTGAAGACGAGGAGCTCCGACACGTTGAGCGCCGCGTCGACGGAACCATCGGCGGTCGTCACCGTGACGACGTGCTCCCCCTCGGCGAGGTCGGCGGGTAGGAGGATAGCGCGATCCGCGGTTCCCCCCGCGCTTCCGAAGCCCGTCACGACGGTCGTACCGTCGAGCGCGAGCGTGAACACTCCGCCTGGGATGAGGCCGCTCGCGTGCGCCGCGACGTCGGTGCCGGCGCGGGCCCATGGTCGGTCCAGCATCAACGCGAGCTCGTCCGTCGGGGCAACCGGGGACCCCGGTGTCGTCACGGTCAGGTTCGTACTGTGCCCCGTGTTGCCGAAGCCGATGCGACCGAAGTAGTGCGAACCCGGTTCGAGTCCGGCCCACGTGGCCGTGACGGATGCCGGCTCGCCCAGCGTCATCTCGAGTTTCTCGGGAGTGGCAGTGAGTGCTCCCTCCGTCGTCCCCTTGCCGAGGAGATAGCTCGTGAGGGAGTAATCGAGGTCGCCGTCACCGGCGTAGAAGTCCACCTCGAGGAGGTAACGCCCGGCCGAGAGGCCCGGGACGTCGAGGGTCTCATCGGCGTTCGGCGTCGTGCCTTGCTGCAGCGGGATGATCTGCTCATACTCGTCGTACATGAACAGGTGCAGGTCGAGGTCGGCCGTGTCATCGGAAGCGTCGAGTGCGAAGCGCGCGAAGGTCGTGCCCTCCGGGACCTGGATCACGTGCCGGTCCCGCGTCGACGGTGCGCCGTTCACTCCGGCGCGACCCGCGCCGTAGAGCACATCACCCTTCACGAGACCGGTCTCGGTGATGTCGAGACTCGCGGTCGTGCCGACGGAGACCGGGATTTCGACGGAGCCGTCGACTCCTTCGCCGGACGCCTCGGCGGGCACACCGATCGAGACCGGGCGGACCGCGAGGGGAGTCGTGACGGTTTCGTCACCGTTCGTCCAACGCAGGTTCCCCGTCGCGAAGGCGTCGAGCGGCGCGTCGGTGCGTGTGAAGGTCACGGTGTACTGGAGTTCCTGGCCTGCTTCGTCGAAGGTGAGCGTTGTGGGCGAGACGGAGACGGTGATGCCCGGGACCTCGACGGGCGACGCCGTATACGTTGCGGCCCCCGTCGAGGTGACCGTTCTCGTGACCGTCTCCGTGCCGGCGAGGTCGCCGACGCTGATCGACGGGAGGTTGAGGGAGGAGGGCTCGATCGTCTCGAAGCCGAGGTCCACGCCGCTCACCGCTTGCGCGTAGCCGTACCAGTCGTCCGTGTCGTTGAGGTAGAGCATGCCCGGGTCGACGTACCGCGTCGGGTCGACGTGGCCGGCACCCTGCGCGAAGGGGTCGCTCGTGGTAGCGCCGTCGGAGCCGACGGTGTCGTACGCCGTGGTCATGAGGGCGGACTTGATCTCGGCCGGTGACGCCGCCGGGTGCTCGCCGAGGTAGAGCGCCGCGAGGCCCGCGACGTGCGGAGAGGCCATCGACGTGCCGGAGAGGAGTGCGAATGCGGGGTCCGCGTCGTCGGCGTTGGCGTAAGCCGCGAGGATCGCGACGCCCGGAGCGGTGACGTCGGGCTTCAGGACGTCACCCCCGTCCGCGAGGATCGGCCCACGGGAGGAGAACCCGGCGACCTGCGGGGTCGCGGGAGACGGCAGTCCGGCGGTGTTGCCGTCCTCGAGCGTCGCCGTTGCGCCCGAGTTCCGGGCGTAGGCATGCAGGGCAGCGGCCGAGCCCGCGTCGACGTGGACGGTGGGGACCGAGTGGGTGTCGAGGTCGAGCGAGTCGGCCTGCGGGTTGACGAGTACGACGCCGATACCGCCGGCGCGCTCGACCTCGGCCGACTTCGCGACGCGGTCGTAGATGCCGCGATCGCACAGCACGATCGTGCCGGCCGTCTTCGACGGATCCAACGTGTCGGGAGCACAGAGGGCCGCGTCCTCGGCACCGGGCATGGCGACGGCTGCGGCCTCGACGACGGGACCGGTCACCGGAGCGTCCGTCGGCACGGTGATCGAACCGCCGAGGTGGGCGGTGCCGTCGCCGAGGCGCACGGTCGCCTCGTAGGAGGGGATTGTCGACGCGGCGGCGGTCGTGATCCACGGAGCAGCGTTGTCGGCGGTGGAAGCGCCGGGTCCGTCGTTGCCGGCGGACGCGGCGACGAAGACTCCGACGGAGGCGGCCCGGAGGAACGCCTGGTCCGTGATCGAGAGCGTCGATTGGGCGGCACCGCCGCCGATCGAGTAGTTGATCACGTCGACGCCGTCGGCGACCGCGGCATCGATGGCCTCGAGCAGATCGCCCGTGGCGCAGCCGTCGTCTCCGACGGTCGGGCCCGTCCAGCACGCCTTGTACATCGCGATCTTCGCACCCGGGACGACTCCCGAGAACGCACCGAGCTCCCGCCCAGCGACCGTCGCCGTGACGTCGGCGTCTCCGGCGGCGGTGCTCGACGTGTGCGAGCCGTGTCCGCTGCCGTCTCGCGGCGAGAGGTACTCGCCGCGGTCATGTCCGATGTAGTCGCCGCCGTAGTTGTCGACGAAGTAGCGGGCCGTCACGAGCTTCGTGTTGCAGTCGTTCGCGTCGAAGCCGTCGCCGCTTTCGCACGCGCCCCGGAACACCCCGCCGTCCGACTTCTCGAAGACGATCGCGTCGCCGTCGAGATAGGGGGCCGCGCCTGGTGCGCTCCCGAGCGCGTCACCGTCGAAGGAAGGGTTCTCGGGTGCGATGCCGCTGTCGATCACGCCGATGACGATGCCCTCGCCCGCGGACGCGACTCCGCCGGTCTCCTCCCAGACGCCGCCGTCGCCGCCGAGCCCGAGGAAGTCGGTCGACGACGTCGCCGTCAGGTGAAGCAGCTCGTCGGGGACGACGGAGGCCACGCGCGGGTCGGCCGTGAGAGCAGCGGCCTGCGCACCGGTGAGTGCGCTCGAGAAGCCGTTGGTGGTGATCGTGTACGAGGTCGTGATGATCGCATCGACGGAGTCGGCCACGCTCTCATGCGTGCGCTCCAGGTATGCGGAGTAGTCCACGACGCGTCGGGAGTCGATGTCGAGGTCCCCTCCCCGCGTCGGCGCCGTCCCCGGCAGCTTCGCGAGACCGCCGCCGTACGTCGCGACGGCCTCGTCGCGCAGCGTCACGATGTAGCGGCCGTCCGGGAGGTCGGTGGGTTCCGGTGAGAGAGGCGTTGCGGCGGGGGCCGTGCCGATCGTGGCCGGAGAGCCGGCGGCGATCGCCGATGTCGTCGTCATCATCCCCGCCGCGGTGACGGCGATGGCGGCGGACACTGCGGCGAGGAGGCGGAACGTCCTCGCTCGCCGGGGAACGGGGGTTGTGGCTGAAGTGGTCACGGAGGCCTTCGGTCGGATGCAGGAACGCGGCCGAGCCGAGCCCCTCACGGGTCGTCCGGTCGCCGGTCGTCCCATTCTGGAGAGCGGGCGGCGTACGCAGTTGGCCGGAAGAGGCCGCTGGCCGCACGCGGCCACTCGCGGAAACGCGATCGTTACACGGCGGACATTCCCGCCTTACAGTCGGTGCCCGGAGGGAGTCACAACCACCCGCGACGTGCGGCCTCGATACCCGCCTGGAAACGCGTGTCGGCCTCGAGAGCGACCATGAGGTCCTGGGTTCGGCGGCGCAGGGTCCGAGGCGAGATCCCGAGCTGGCGGGCGATCGCGTCGTCCTTCATGCCGACGGCCATGAGAGCGAGCAGCGTCCTCTCCTCGGCCGTCGCATCCCGGGTCCGTCCGGCTCCCGCAACGGGGCCCCGGGGCGGGCCCTCACCGCGTTCAGCGTCGGCGCGTGCGTCGCCGAGGGGGAGGGACCGCGCCCAATGGAACTCGAAGAGCTGACGGAGGGCGTCGACGAGGGGAGCAGACGATGTGACGAGCGCGGTCACGCGACCTGAGTCGAGCGTGAGTGAGACGAGAGCTGACCGCCTATCGACGATCGCGAGCTTCACGGGGAGGTCCGGCGCGATGCGGGCCTGCTCGCCGTGTTCGGCGAGGCCCGCGACCTCGTCCCACGTCGTGCCGGTGTCGAAGCTCTCGATCGTGTAGATCGCCCGCCACTCCACGCCGCGGTCGAGCGCCGTCGACTCGACGGGATCGAGCGACGCCGATACGTACGGCGGACGATCGAACGCGAGGAACTCACGCCGTGCCTCGTGCTGCAGGCGTGTGTACCAGGCGGCGACGGCGTCCGCGTCCCCGAGGACCTGAGTCTGAGTGAGATCTCCCTCGGTCACAGGCACGCGCTCGAAGAGGTCGACGAGGCGGGGGAGGGTCTGCCGGATCCGTTGGACCTGATCGCCCATCCGGTCCGCGATGACACGCAGGGAGTAACCCGGATCGACCGCGGTGTAGTCGCGTTCCTCGCCGTCGAGTCGTGAGGCGAGACCCATCTCCCGGAGGCTCTCGAGGATCACGGACGCGGCGGGGACGCCGACGCCGAACGTTGCGGAGACGTGTGCCGCATTCGATCGCCCGTCACGGAGCAGGTCGAGATACACACGCTCGCTGAGCGGGTCGAGACCCGGGACGTCGAGGAAGGGGGGAGCGTCGGCCACGGGACCAGGGTACGACGCTGAGGGCGACGGCTGGTTCCCGTCAGAGCGAGGGGGAGCCTCCCCGGGACGAGGAGTCCGCGTGCGGGACCGACCCGTGGCGGAGCAGCCAGTCGAGGGCGAGCGGGATGGAGTCGAGCACACCGATGTGGCCGTCCCGCGGGCGGAGCCACGACTCGCCGAGGGGGAGGGCCCGGAGGAACCACTCTCCTTGCGCGGGCGGGACCACGCGGTCGTCACCGCCGTGCACGACGAGCGTCGGGACGTGCACTGCGGCGACGCCGAAGCCCCACGGCCTGGTGAAAGCGACGTCGTCGTCGACGAGGCCGTCGAGTCCCAGCGGCGCCGTCGGCGGACGCGATCCCGACGTCGGCCCCGAGCGCTGCCCACGGGCCCGCGAGCGCGGCGTAGTCCCCGTCGTTGAAGCTCGCCGGCTCGAACTCTGCGGTCTCCTCGAACCGCGCTCGGGCCTCACGGCCCCCGGACGCCGCGGCGCGCACCGCTGCGGCGTCGGCCATGCCCGCGTACCAGTCGAGGCCCGCAGCATCGAATGGGGCGATCCCCGCGATCGTGACGGCGGCGCGGACACGATCGGGGAGGAGGGCGGCGCAGGCGAGGGCGTGTGGACCGCCCCCGGACGCTCCCATCATGGCGAGCTCGTCGACCCCGAGGGCGTCGGTGATGTCGCGGACGTCATCCGCCGCTGACCCGACAGTGCGCCCGGGACGCGCGGTCGATCCGCCGTAGTCGGGGCGGCCGTAGGAGAGGAGGCGGATGCCGCGTGGGAGCGCGGACGCGAGCAGTGGTGCGAGGATCGAGCCCGTCTGCGGGGAGCCGTGATGCCAGAGGACCGTGAGCCGGGCCGGTCCCGCGAGGTCGTCGGCAGTGTCATGCACGCGCACCGTCCTGCCGTCTCGCGCGGTCACGTCCTGGGAGGTCGTCATCGGCTCAGCGTAGACGCGAGACCGTCCTGAGCGAGGCGGTTGCGCAGTCGGCCCCTGCGTCTCCAGGACCTTCTGTGCGTTCGTGATGAGCTCACCGATCGCCCGGGTCGATCTCGAGTCGATCGCCGTCGGGAACGACAGAGTGCCGTTCACCTCAGCCGTCCGGGTCACCTCTCGTGGTCCGACGCTCGTCCGCCGGGCGACCGCCAGGGCGAATCGCCGCGGACGGCACCGACGTGGATCGACCGTCCCGGTCGGGCTGGGGAGGGGGTCAGTAGGAGTCGGGGGTGGAGGGCGCGGGGGAGGCGCCGGCCGCCTCGGCGAGGATCGCTCGTGTGCCCGAGAGGCCGAGCCGGGTCGCTCCGGCGTCGATCATGGCGAGGGCGTCGGCGAGCGTGCGGATGCCGCCGCTCGCCTTGACCTCGGCGGCGTCGCCGACGGTCTGCTTCATGAGGCGCACGGCGTGCACCGTCGCGCCACCCGCTGGGTGGAATCCCGTCGACGTCTTCACGAAGTCGGCTCCCGCGGCGACGGCCGCGCGGCACGCGCCGACGATCTCGTCGTCCGCGAGCGCGGCCGACTCGATGATGACCTTGAGGACGCCCGGCGCGGGGATCGCCCGGCGCACGGACGCGATGTCCGCCTCGACGAGGTCGAAGCGACCCGCCTTCGCCGCTCCGATGTCGATGACCATGTCGATCTCGTCGGCGCCGCGACCGACGGCCTCGAGCGCCTCGGCGGTCTTGACGGCCGTCGTGTGCTTCCCGGAGGGGAAGCCGACGACGACCGCGACCGCGAGGTCGGCGTCGGCCGGGATCGAGAGGGGCAGGAACGACGGCGAGACGCACACGGAGAAGGCACCGAGTTCGACGGCCTCCGCGATGTGGGCCTCGATGTCCGCTGTCGTCGTCTCGGGCTTGAGGAGCGTGTGGTCCACGCGGCGCGCGAGCGCGGTGTCGGGAGCGGTGAGGGTGGGCATGACGACCTTCCGTCGGCGGTGGGGTGAGGACGCCGCGACGCTGCGGAAGACGCCTTCCATTTTACCCGCCGTGTGACGGCGGGTGACTCTGCGGGGTTCCCGTCGCCCTCCCCACGCGGCAGGATGGAGGCATCGCAGCGCATCACGCGAAGCCTCGCCGCTCCGCCGTCCGTCGCCGGACACCGGAGCACCGCCTGCGGTCCCCGGTGGAGCCGCGGATCGACGAGGCTCCCCACCGACGCGCCGGACACGGCGCCCGATCGACGGAGACCCGTGATGACCACCCGCAGAATCGACACGACCCACGCCGGCAGCCTGCCGCGCACCCCCGAGCTCATCGCCGCGAACGACGCCCGTCGTCTCGCCGACGACGGCTTCACCCTCGAGCGCACGCCCGAGTTCGAGTCACTTCTGACAGAGGCCGTCGCCGACCTCGTGCGCCGGCAACTCGACCTCGGCATCACGATCGTGGGCGACGGCGAGTTCGGCAAGGCGATGACGAGCGCCGTCGACTACGGCGCCTGGTGGTCGTACTCGTTCCAGCGTGTGAGCGGGCTCTCGGTCACGGGGTCCGACATCTTCTCGCAGCAGCCCGTCCGCTCTGCGCCGGGCGACGTGCGCCTCACGAGCTTCCCCGACCGCCGTGACTGGACGATCTTCGCCGAGGCCTACCAGGACCCGAGCTCGGGGATCTCGACGGGCAGCACCGCTACGGCCTTCCCGAGCACGACCGGTCCGCTCGCGTATCGCGGCCAGGACGCCATCGCCTCCGACATCGCCAACCTGAAGGCGGCGCTCGCCGAGACCGGCGCCGAGCAGGGCTTCATCACCTCCCTGTCCCCGGGCAGCGGCGCACGCATCGCGAACGACTACTACGCGACGGACGAGGAGCACATCTGGGCGTGGGCCGACGTGCTGCGCGAGGAGTACACGGCGATCATCGACTCGGGCCTCACCCTTCAGATCGACGACCCGTCGATCGCCGAGAACTGGGACCAGATCAACCCGGAGCCGAGCGTCGAGGACTACCGCGAGTTCACGCGCATCCGCGTCGAGGCCCTCAACTACGCGCTGCGCGACCTGCCGGAGGACCGCATCCGCTTCCATCTCTGTTGGGGATCGTGGCACGGACCGCACACGACGGACATCGAGTTCCGCCACATCGCGGATCTCATGCTCGCGATCAACGCCGGTCAGTACTCGTTCGAGGCCGCGAACGTGCGTCACGCGCACGAATGGAAGGTCTGGAAGAACCTCGAGCTGCCCGGCGGCAAGAAGATCCTGCCGGGCGTCGTGAGTCACGCGACGAACGTCGTCGAGCACCCGGAACTCGTCGCCGACCGCATCGAGGCGTTCGCGTCCGTCGTGGGTGCCGAGAACGTCGTGGCCTCGACCGATTGCGGTCTCGGTGGGCGGATCCACCCGCAGATCGCCGTCGCGAAGCTCGCGTCGCTCGGCGAGGGCGCCCGTATCGCGACGGAGCGTCTCTTCGGCTGACGATGACGCGGTCACGGACGCGCACGGAACTCGCGCCCGGCTGGCTCCGACCTGTCGAGGGCTGGCTCCGCGTCCTCCTGTCGCCTAACGTCGTGACCCGCGCTCCCGATCGGGAGCCGCTGTCAGCCGAGGAGTGACGCCGAATGACCCTGTTCCGACCGTCTCGTGGGCCCGCCCCGTCGTCGTCGCGAGTGTCACGCGCGCTCGAAGGTGTTCGAGCGTCGTTGTGGGTCTTGCCCGCTGCGGCCGCCTTCGTGACGCTCGTGCTCGCACTCCTTCTGTCGATCGCGCGACCGGCGGGTCCCTCGGTCTGGGTGGAGCTCTTTTGGCCGGGTGACGCCTCGTCCGCCGTCGGTTTCCTCCAGACGGTCGCGACCGCCACGATGGCCGCGGCGACGCTCACCTTCTCGCTCACGGTCGTGGCCCTGCAGCTCGCGTCGCAGCAGTTCTCCCCGAGACTGCTCCGCGAGTTTGCGAGGGACCGCGTCACCCAATCGGTCCTCGCGGTCCTCGTGTCCTCGTTCGTCGCGGCCCTGGTCGGCCTTCGAGAGGTGAACGCCGACGATCCCCTGCCCGTTCTGCTGCTCGTATTCGTCCAGGTCCTCGCGTTGGCATCGACGGTCGCCCTGATGCTCTTCCTCGGACACATCGTGCGCGTGCTGCGCGTGGACACGATGATGCTCGCCGTGCACGCCGAGGCCGTCGCGACGCTGGGTGCGTCATACCCTCGCTTCGAGGATCGCTCGCGCGACGTCGGTCCCGGCGTCCCCGGCCCCGCAGGCGGTTCCATCGTCGGGTCGCTGCGCAGCGGCTTCATCCGAACCGTCCACTGGGAGGCCCTCGTCGATGCCGCCCGCCGTGAGGATGTGCTGATCCGTATGGGGGTGCGTCCGGGTGACCACGTCACAGAGGGGTCACCCGTCCTCTCGGCGTGGCCGGTGGGGGAGGCGACGTCGGTGGACCTCGAGGCGCTCGAGCGAGCGGCGGACGCGGCGATGGAGTTCGGCTTCGAGCGCACGATCGAGCAGGACGTCGCCCTCGGGTTCCGGCAATTGACCGACATCGCGGTCAAGGCGATCTCGCCGGGCATCAACGACCCCGTCACGGCCGCGCACGCCATCGGCTACTGCGCGGACCTCGTCCGGCGGCTGCAGGGGCGACGCCTCGGCCCGCGCCGGTACGAGGACACGGAGGGGACGGTGCGGCTCGTCGCCCCCGATCGTGATGTGCGCTACTACCTCGACCTCGTGTGCGGACCGGTGCGTCGCTTCGGGCGGAGCGAACCGATCGTGTTGTCGGCGCTCCTCCGTCTCCTCCGCGATGCCGCCGCGACGGCTCGCGACGAGACCCAGCGGGAGGAGATCCGACGTCAGTCCCGTTTGATCGTTGACGGCATGTCGTCGGACCTCCTCGCCGCGGACAGGGAAGCCGTTCTCGATCTCGGTCGACGCGTGGAGACGGCGCTCTCGGGCGATGTCGACGCGGCCTACCGTGATCGCGCGGGGGAGACCCGCTCGGTCTAGCCGCCTCGTACCTCTCGGTCGTGGACGTCAGGCGAGGTGCACCATGGGCCTGACGGAGCCCGTTCGAAGACTCCGTGTGATCGACGTGGTGTCCGCCGAGCGCGCCTCGACGCCGATCCGTGGCAGTCTCGTCTCTCCAGGAGGCGGGACACAGGACTCTTGGTCCCGTCGTCGTCCGGGTGGGTCTGCGTTAGCAGCGTCTGGCCGATGGCGGTAGGTCTCGCCGTGTGTCGGAGGCGCGCCCTACGCTCGTGTCACCAGTCATCTCGACCGAGGAGGACTTCATGACCGACACCACCGGCAGCGTTCCCGGCGACGCAGCGGACGACGTCCGACCCGACCCCGCGTCGGCGCCTCCGGAGGAGCCCGGCAGCGACCTCGGCGAGGACATCGACGGCCAACTCCAGATGCTCGATCCGGACGATGGCGCCCAGCCGGGCGACGACGACGGCGAGGCCGGCGAACCCGCCTAGCCCGCCGATCCCGCCGAGCAGGACTCGCCCGTCGAGCCGATACCGACCCCCCTGACGCGATGCTTCCGGTCCGGCCGCGAGAGCGGACAGGGACCGTGGTGACGTCGCATGCCTGTTGGCAGCGCCAGTCGCGCGTGTGTATCGGCACAGCCGGACGCGCGGATAACACGAGCGGAGGGCGCACGACAATGGGGAGCGTGCCGTTCTCGGGAATCCGTAGCGTTGAGGACACCCGGGCGGCGCGTGCGCCGCCCGCTGGAGGACACACCACCGCACGCGATGACGGAGGACGACCATGACGACAGACCAGTACACCTTCGACGACCCCACGACGCGCTACCCGTCGATCAGCCCCTCCTCGGGCGAGGATCAGCCGGAGCCCGGCCTCGACGCCGCGCTCGAGACCAAGGCCGACCTCGGTGAACTGACGTACCGCGGGACCGGTCGCCTCGAGGGGCGCAAGGCGATCGTGACGGGCGGCGACTCGGGCATCGGCGCCGCGACCGCGATCGCCTTCGCCCGTGAGGGCGCCGACGTCCTCCTCTCCTACTTGCCCGAGGAGGAGGAGGACGCGCAGCGCATCGTCGGTCTCATCGAGGAGGCGGGCCGCAAGGCCGTCGCCTTCCCGGGCGATCTCAAGGACCCCGAGTACTGCGAGGCGATGGTGACGCGCGCCGTCGAGGAGTTCGGCGGGCTCGACATCCTCGTCAACAACGCGGGCAAGCAGATCGAGCAGGAGTCTCTCGAGGACATCGACGACATCCAGCTCGAGGACACCTACGAGACCAACATCCTCGCGATGTTCCGGGTGACACGCGCGGCGCTCAAGCACCTGCCCGCCGGTTCGACGATCATCAACACGACCTCGATCCAGGCGTACAACCCGTCGCCGACGCTCGTCGACTACGCCTCGACGAAGGCCGCGATCAACAACTTCACGAAGGGCCTCGGACAGCAGCTCGCCCCCAAGGGCATCCGCGTCAACGCCGTCGCGCCCGGCCCCATCTGGACGCCCCTGCAGGTGTCCGACGGGCAGCCGAAGGAGGACCTCCCCGACTTCGGCAAGAGCGTCCCGCTCGGCCGCGCGGGCCAGCCGGCCGAACTCGCCCCAGCCTTCGTGTTCCTCGCGTCGCCGGAATCGAGCTACGTCGTGGGCGAGACCCTGAACGTGAACGGCGGCAGCCCCACCCCGTGACCTCGAGCACGAGCACCACGGCTCCCGGTCCCCTCCTGATCACAGCGGCGGGGCCCCGTGAGCGCCGATGACGACCGACACGAGCGGCACCAGCCGCTCGTGTCGGTCGTCATCCCCGTGAAGGACGACGCCGATCACGTGCGCGCCTGCCTGGCCGCTCTCGCCGAGCAGACCGTCCCGCCGTTCGAGGTCATCGTCGTCGACAACGGCAGTTCCGACGGCAGCGCCCTCGTCGCGGTCGCGGGCGGCGCGAGCGTCGTCGCCGAGCCGAACCCGGGAATCCCCGCCGCCGCGAGCGCCGGGTACGACTCCGCGCTCGGCGACGTGATCGCGCGACTCGACGCGGACTCGGTGCCGCCGCGCGACTGGATCGAACGCATCACCGGACATTTCGCGGCCGATCCCCACCTCGGCGCCGTGACCGGCCCCGGCGTCTTCCCCGAACTCGGTGGGGCCTCGCGCGTCCTCGCCCGCACCTTCTACATGGACGCCTACTTCGTCCTCGTCGGCGCCGCCCTCGCCAATTGGCCCGTCTTCGGCTCGAACTTCGCGATGCGCAGCGACGCCTGGCGCACCGTCCGGTGCTCGGTACACCGCGACGACCCCGAGGTGCACGACGATATGGACCTGAGCGTCTTCCTCGGCCGCTCGCACACCATCCGACTCGACCGCGACCTCGCGATCCCGATCTCGGCCCGCCCGTTCGGCGACGTCCGCTCGATGTGGAAACGCTACAGGCGCGCCTTCCACACCCTGCGCGTCGCGGGACGGGATGCGTCGTCCGTGCGTCGTTGGCGTGCGCGCCTCCTGCGCGACCGCTGAGCCGCCTCGCCGCGACGTTCGCCCGAAGGAGGGAGAGGAACGGTACTCGCGGAGGAGGCCGTGGAGCCATGCATCCTCCTAGGCTGGGGTGCGAACGCCCGGAGGGCTGAGCTCACCGCGCGCTGAGGAGGACGACATGGACACGGCTCTGCTGTGGGAACGGCTGCGGAGCTGGCGCTTCCGCGTCGACATCGTCGTCGCGACACTCGTCGTGATCCTCGCCGTCGAGCCGCCCGTCGAGGTGGACAGGGCGAGCCCGATCGTCGCGCTCCTCGCCGCCGTCGCGATCGCGTCGCGCAGCGTGAGCCCCTCGGTCGCCCTCGTCTCCGCATGGTTCATGGCGGGCTCGCAGATGTTCGTCAACGAGCGGCCGGGCTTCGCCGCCATCGCGATCATCCTCGTGCTCTACTCGGCGGCGCGACTCGGCACGCGGGTGGAGCTCGCCGCGTCGGTCGCGTCCGTCGTGGTCGGCGGGGTCATCGCCACCAACTACCTCATGGCCGGGACGCGCTACGCGATCGTCGCCTTCAGCGGGCCCGGGTGGAGCGCTCTCGCCCTCGTCGCCCCGACCGTCGTGCTCGCAGCCGCATGGCTCGCGGGCTTCGCCGTGCGTTCGTTCCGCGGCCAGCGGCGGGAGTCGGAGCGGCGCGTCATCGCCGAGGACCGCACCGAGCGGGCGTTGAGCGCCGCGGAGGCCGAGAAGGTGCGCGCCGACATGGCGCGCGACGTGCACGACATCGTCGGTCATTCGCTCGCCGTCATCATCGCGCAGGCGGATTCGGTCCAGTTCCTCGACGACGTCGGTCGCGTTCGTGCGGTGTCGGCGACGATCGCCGACACCGCACGCCGGTCGCTTCACGAGGTCCGGGAAGTGTTGAGCGGGACGGGTCCGGACGGAGCCGAGGATGAGCCGCCGGACCTCGACACCCTCGTGGACCAGATCCGCGCCGCCGGGGTGATCGTCGAACGGTCGATCCGAGGGGAGCAGCGCCCGCTCGACGCGAGCCACTCCGTCGTCGTGCGCCGTGTGGCGCAGGAGATGCTCACGAACGCCTTGCGGCACGGCGACCCCGGCGCATCCATCGTGCTGCGGGAGGTGTGGCGCTCGAACGACGTCGTCGTGGAAGTCGAGAACGCCGCGACGGCCGGCCCCGGCGATCGCTCCTCGAGCGGCGCCGGATCGGGGATCGCGGGCATGCGGCTCCGTGTGTCCGCCGTCGGCGGCGGCGTCGAGGCGGAAGCGGTCGACGGCGTCTTCACGGCGCGGGCGCGCGTTCCGCTCCGACCGGTGGGGACGGTGATCCCGTGATCCGCATCGTTCTCGTCGACGACCAGGAGCTCTTCCGGGGCGGCGTCCGTGTGGCGCTCGACGCTCAGGCGGACATGGAGGTCGTCGGCGAGGCCGGCGACGGCCGCGAGGCCATCGCGCTCATCGACGAGGTGCGGCCGGACGTGGTCCTGTTGGACATCCGCATGCCGGTCATGGACGGCGTGGAGACGGTGCGCGCCCTCTTCGACGGCTCCCGCTCGGCGCTTCCGCGCGTCATCGTGCTCACGACGTTCGCGCTCGATCGCGCGGCGGCGACGGCGATCAGGCACGGGGCGAGCGGCTTCGTCCTCAAGGATGCGACGCCCGCGTTCCTGGCCGCGGCGATCCGCGCGGTGCACGCCGGGAGCACGGTTCTCGCGGCCGACGAGCTCGGTGAGCTGTTCGCGAGCGATGTCCTCGCGGCGCCGCCCGCTCCGCCTCCTCCAGCCTTCCGGGAGCTCAGCGCGCGGGAGCAAGCGGTGTTCCGTCTCGTCGCCCGCGGGTTGTCGAACGCGGAGATCGCCGAACGCGAGTTCGTGAGCGAGTCGACGGTGAAGACGCAGGTCAGCAGCATCCTCGCGAAGCTCGCGCTCCGCGACCGCGTGCAGATCGTCGTGTTCGCGCACGACCACCGCCTCGTCGACTGAGCGTCGGCTGCGCCGCCCGCCCCCCGCTGGTCACCGAGCTGTCGAAACGGGGTGCCGGAGCCTCGGGTCGTGGTCCCCGTCGACGGGCTCAGGGACGGTGGGGAGGCCGGGCGCGGAGTGACGGGTCGCGTTCCTTCGAGGGCCCGAGGATCGAAGAGCGGCGGCCGGGTCAGAGGGCGGCGCCGCAGCGGGAGACCTCAGCGGCGAGCGCGTCGACGGCGGCGCGCGCGTCGGTCGCCGCGGCTCCCGGGGGAGTGTCCTCTGCCCAGATCGTGAAGGCGACGGTCGTGCCGTCCGCGGCGTTCGTGAGGCCCGCGAGTCCCGACATGTCGCTCAGGGTTCCCGACTTCGCCCGGATCCGGCCGGCGGCATCCGCGTTCTGCGCCGAGAAGCGGCCGTCCTCCGCGAGGGTGCCGGATCGCCCGGCGACGGCGAGCCCGTCGTCGACGACGGCGAGACCATCGGTGTGGCGGGCCACTTCGACGAGGAGCCGCGTGAGGAACGCCGCGGGGACGGCGTCGTCACGGCTCAGCCCCGAGCCGTCCGCGAGCCGCAGCCCCTCGACGTCGAGACCGAGCTCGGCGAGCGCCCCCGTCGTCCCGGTCTGCACGGCGGCGAAGTCGCTCCCGACTCCCCGCTCGATCGCGACGAGTCTCGCGAGCGCCTCCGCGAGGGTGTTGTCCGAGTTCGTCAGCAGGTGCCGGACCAGATCACGCACGGGGGCCGAGCGCACGGCGCCCAACTCCTCGGCGTCCGGCGGGGCTGCGACGAGGTCGCCGACGACGACCTCGGCCCCGAGCTCCGCGGCGAACGCCGTCGCCGCCCTCTGAACCGCCGAACCGCTCCGCGGTGAGTACGCCACGGTGGGATCGTCCCGATCGCCGTCGACCATGACGGCCGTGATATTCGACACCGATCCCGATGTGCGCGCAGACTCCGGCCAGCCCGGCTCCCACGCCGGCCCCGAGAAGAGACTCGCGTCGACCTCGAGGTGCCGGATCGGCGTGTCCGCGAGTCGTGGATCGCGAGACCGTGCGTCGAGCACCTGCCGCGCGAGGTCGTCGAGGTGGGGCGCGCCAGGGTAGACGGATTCCTGCCCGCTCGGAAGCCGACTGAGCGTCGGGTCCCCGCCTCCCACGAGCACGACGGTGTCGGCGCTCTCGCCCTCGACGACGTGCGTCTCGATCGTCGCGCCGGGACCGAGCGTCGTCACGGCGGCAGCCGCCGTGAGGAGCTTCATCGTGCTGCCCGTGGCCGCGGCGTCGTCGCTCCGGATGCCGATGAGCTGCTCGCCGTCCTCGACGTCACGGGCGTCGAGGTGCAGCGTCCCGGACGCCCAGCCGTCGAGAGCCGCATCGATGCGGCAGTCCTCCGCCGGCATCCCGAAGAGTTCCAACGGGGCGGCCGTGACGGACCCGGATCCCCGACCGAACGGCGTCCAGCCCGTCGCGGCGGCGGCGCTCACTCCCGCTCCGGCGAGGACGGCGAGTCCTGCCACCACGGCCGTCGCCCGCCGCGCCCGGCGCCGTCCCCCGGTCTTATCGGCTTCCCACGGCCTGCGTCTTTTGCTCACCCTCCGACGCTACGAGCGGAGACGATCGTCCCGCCTCGGTCGCGCGTACCGACGGCATCGTCCCCGAGGCGGAATCCGGTCGGCGTCAGCCCTTGACCGCTCCCGAGGTCAGGCCCTGCACGATGTACTTGCTCGCGAAGGCGAACAGCACCATGGTCGGGATGATCGTGAGGACCGCGGCAGCCGACATCGATCCCCAGTCGATGTTGTAACTCGTGATGAAGCCGTTGAGCGCCGTGGGCACCGTCTTGTTGGCGTCGGACGTCATGAGCGTCACGGACAGGAACAGTTCGTTCCAGCAGCTCACGAAGTTGAAGATGAACGCGGCCACGATCCCGGGGGTCATGATCGGCACGAGCACGCGGAAGAGCGCGCCCAGACGGCTGCAGCCGTCGATCATCGCGGCCTCCTCGAGCGCGTCGGGGACGTTCTCGAAGAACCCCCGCAGCATGATCGTCGAGAAGGGGATGCACATCGCGATGTAGACGAGCACGAGTCCGGTGCGGTCGTTCACGAGACCGAGGTCGACCATGAGCTGGTAGAGCGGACCGAGCGCGATGAAGCCCGGGATCATCTGGGTGACGAGGAACGCCATGAGCACGGCGCTCTTCGCGTGGAACTCGAAGCGCGCGATGACGTACCCGGACAACAGCGAGATGAGCGTCACGAGCGTCGCGGCGACGACCGAGACGATGATGCTGTTCGTCAGGTACGTGCCGAAGTTCGACACCGCGAAGAGGTTGACGAAGTTCTCGAGCGAGAACGTCTGCGGCCAGTACTCGACCGGGAACGCGTAGATGTCGCGACGCGGCTTCACGGCCGTGACGACGATCCAGTAGAGGGGGAACAGCGTGATGATGAGCCAGATGCCGAGGGCGACGATCCGGACCGTCTTGCCCACGCGCGATTGCGTCGTGATCATCGGTACGCCTCCTTCTTCTCTCGCGTCGCGAGCAGGTAGAACACGGCGAAGATCGCGAGCACGAGCATGACGATGAGCCCGAGCGCGCTCGCGCGCCCGTATTCGCCCTGCTGGGTGATCGAGATCATGTAGCTCGTGACGATGTGGGTGCGGCCTCCCGGGCCGCCACCGGTCATCCCGAAAATGAGGTCGGGGAAGTTGAAGATCCAGATGGTCCGCAGCAGCACCGTGAGGGCGAGGGTCGTGCGGATGTACGGAACGGTGACATGCCAGAAGGAACGCAGCTTCCCGGCGCCGTCGAGCGCCGAGGCCTCGTAGAGCTCGTCGGGCACCGATTGCAGGGCGGCGAGGATCATGATCGCGAAGAACGTCACGCCGTACCAGACGTTCGCGATGATGACCGCGGGCATCGCGAGCGCCGGGGTCGCGAGCCAGGGGAGCGGCGAGTCGACGATGCCGCTCCGCATGAGGAGGTCGTTGATGACGCCGAACTCGCTGTTGAACATCCAGCGGAACAGGACGCCGATGAGGAAGCCCGACACGGCCCACGGGAAGAACACGAGCGCCTGGTAGATGCCGCGGAAGCGGAACTTCCTGCGCATCCAGAGAGCGAGCGCGAAACCGATGACGAACTGGGGAACGATCGACCCGATCACCCACACGATGGTGTTCCCGACCGTGCCGTAGAAGAGGGGGTCGGTGAGGACGCCCCGGAAGTTGTCGAGTCCCGTCCACGGCTGCTCGGCGACGTTGTAGATCGTCCACGTGCGGAAAGCGCCGAGGCTGCCCGAGAGCATCGGGTAGTAGGTGAAGACGGCGACGACGACGAAGGCGGGCGCGAGGAACGCCGCGATCGTGAGGGCGCGACGCCGGGTGAACGCGCGGCGGCGGGAGGCGGGGGGCCGCGAGGGCCCGCCCGCCGGAGCGGCGGGCGGTGTGGCCTGCCGCTCCGGAAGGGTGGTCGTCACGGCGTCACTTCTCCGACGCGTACTTCTCCGACCAGTACTCGTCCCACCCGGCGAGGACGTCCTCCGGGGTGGACTCGCCGAGCAGCATCGACTGCAGCTCGCGGTCGGCCTTCTTCTCCCACTCGGTCCACCACTCGACCGCGCGCGGCTGCACGACGTTCATGTAGGTGTCCGGGTCGGTGTTCATCGAGACGTACGTGGCCCAGGGACCCTCGGCGAAGTAGGGGTCGTCCTGCGCGGCCGTCACGATCGGAACGAGCGAGTTACCCTTCGCGAAGGTGAGGGGCGCGTCTCCCGACGAGAGGTACTCGACGAGCGCGACGGCCTCCTCCTTGTGCTCGCTGCTCTCCGCGACACCCCAACCCGCCGAGGCGAGCGGCTGGGCGGCCTTGCCGGAGGGACCGACGAGGAGCGGGGTCGTGCTCCACTGGTCCTCCTCGAGCGTCGAGTCGTCTCGGATCGTCGCGATGACCTCGGGGTCCTGGAGCAGGAACGCGGTCGATCCGGACGCGAAGCCCTGGACCATCTCGGGGTAGCCCCACGCGATGGACGAGGGCGGCGAGCCGTTGGTGAAGAGGTCGAGGTAGTCGGTCATCGCCTCTTCCGCCTCGGGCGTCGCGAAGACGGTGGAACCGTCGGGCAGGAGGAAGGCGTTCTCCGGGTCGATCTCGTCGGCGGCGTACGCGGTGATGATGGCCGCTGCGTTCGAAGCGCCGTTGGTGCCGCCGCGGAATGCGTAGCCGTACTGGTTGGCGGACGGGTCGTTGATGGCTTCCGCCATCTCGATCATGTCCTCCCAGCTGTGCGGAGGTTCATCGAATCCTGCCTCCTCGATGAGGTCGGTCCGGTAGAAGAGGCTCAACCCGTAGAAGCCGTAGGGGACGAGGTAGGTCGGCCCTTCCTCGTTCGCGAACGACTTGGCATTCTCGGTGAGGGCGTCCCAGCCGTCCCAATCGGCGAGGTCGGAGTTCATGTCGTAGAGCCAGTCGTTCGCGGTGAAGGGACCGACCGTCGAGTCCTGGACCTCGAGCACGTCGACGCCGTTCCCCGCCTGCAGCATCTGCTGGAGCGTCGAGAGGGCCTGCTCGTTGGGAGGGGACACGAGTTCGACGGTGACGCCCGGGTTCTCCTCCTCGAAGCCCGCGATGAGTTCCTTGAGGATCTTCTGCCGGGCGGGGTTGGTGAGTGTTTCGACCATCTGCAGCGAGACGTCGGAGCCGTCGTCGCCGCTCGAGCCCGAACACCCGGTGAGGGCGAGGGCGCCGGCCGCGATCATGGCCACGAACGCCGGGGTGCGGTGTTTCATGTGTTTCCTCCGTGCTGTCGAGAGTGCGGTGGGAGTGGTGCGATCAGGGGTGCTGCGCGGGAGAGAGGTGCGGGGTCAGGCCGTGAGGGGCGACGCGTCGGGGACGACGCGGGCGGCGACGCCGACGAACGCGGCGTCGGGATCGGCGGAACGCGCGGCGTGCAGAGCGGCGAGTGCGGGGACGCCCGACTCGACGAAGCGCGCGTAATCGTCCGCCGTGTTGTAGAGGTGGGCGGACAACCGGAGGAAGCCGCGGCCGCGCCATGACGTCGTCGCCGTCTGGAAGCCGAGGCGGGCGAGAGCGCGGTGCAGCACGTGGGCGTCGTCGGGAGTGCGCACGAGACCCGGCGGGAGTTCGACGAGCCGGAGCGCTGGAGCGTGCACGGGCACCTCGACGTGGGCGGCGAGGCCGGTCGCCTCCTCCAGGGCCGAGACGACGGCGGCCTCGGCGTGCGACGACAGCGCGGAGACGTACGCGCGCATCGTGTCCCAGCCGAAGAGGTCCTCGATCGTCCGCAGTGCGTGCGGCGCCGCGAGGATCGCGGTCAGGTCGACCGTGCCTTGCGTGTCGAAGCGCCGCGGGAACGGGTCGGGCGCTCCCCACGAATCGATGAGGGGGAAGAGCGCGTCCGTATCGGCGACGCGGGGCGAGACGACGAGTGCGGCCGTCCCCGACGGGGCGCACGCCCACTTGTGCAGGTTGCCGACCCAGTAGTCGGCGTCGATACCGTCGGCCGGGCGCTCGTAGAGGGCGGGGGCGTGAGCGGCGTCGACGAGGAGGGGGACGCCGAGGCGGTCGAGCCGCGCGGCGATCGCGGCGACGGGGAAGACACGGGCCGTCGCCGAAGCGATCTGGTCGACGATGACGAGCGCCGTGCGGTCGGTGGTGGCGTCGGCGATCGCGCCCACGACGTCGTCGTCGCTCGCGTCGAGGTCGATCGGTACGGTTGCGATCGTTCCGCCGACGCGACGGACGGCACGCTCGGCCGCCATGCGCACGGCGCCGTAGATGTGATCGGTGAGCACGATCTCGGCGCCGGGCTCGAGCGCGAGGGATTGGAGGACGACGGTCACTCCCGCGCTTGCGTTCGGCACGACGGCAGTCAGCTCGGCGGGGGTGGCGAGGAAGGCGGCGATGCGTTCGCGCGCCTCGCCGACGCGGATCGGAGCCGTGGAGAACCATGCGCCCGGTCCGGAGTTCATGAGCGTCAGGAGCGAGAGGTGGTGCTCGATCGTCGCCGTCGGCACGGCGCCGTAGGAGCCGTGGTTCAGGTGGATCACGTCGCGCGTCAGGCTCCACGAGTCGCGGGCCGGTCGACCGTCATGGGACAGGACGGCGGCGGGGGCAGGTGGGTGGTCGAGCGCGAGGGGCATGGATGAGCCTTCCCGGAAAGTCATCAGATGTCTTGGGCCCGATTGAGCTTACGGATACGGTAGTGAGGACGGCCGGTGTTGTAAACAATGGATTTCTCGAATGCTCACGTCCCGGGTCGTTGGAGCGGGCGGCGAGTCATCAGATGAGTCGTGTGGACTCGACTGCCTTTACGATGTGAGTCACACGAAAGGTCGCCCATGACGGTGATGAAGACGGCCCTCGACGGGCTCCGCCAGATGATCTCCTCCGGCGAGCTCGGACCGGGGCAACGATTCCCTCCGGAAGCGGACCTCTGCAGTCGTCTCGACGTGTCGCGGAGTTCGCTCCGTGAGGCCGTGCGCGTGCTCGACACACTCGGGGTCATCGAGGTGAGGCACGGCTCCGGCACCTACGTCTCGCGCCTCGATCCGGCCGACGTCGTGCGCGGTTTCTCCCTCACGGTGGACCTGCTCCCGCTCGACGGGCTCCTGCAGCTCTTCGAGATCCGTCGCGTGCTGGAGGGGAATGCGGCGGCCCAGGCCGCGGCGCGCGCGCCGGAGGGTCTCGTCGAACGCCTCACCGCGCTGTGCGACCGGATGGAGGCGAGCGGCGACGTCTCGGACGTCGCCGAACTCGACGACGAGTTCCACGAGGCGATCTCCGAGGCTGCCGGGAACCCGACCGTGACCTCCCTCATCGCGGTCTTCCGGTCGCGGGGCCGGCACTACAAGATCTTCGACTCCGACCCGTCGGCGCCCGTCAAACGCACGAGCGACGAGGGTCACCGCGCGATCGTCGAGGCGATCGCTCGGCGCGACCCCGCGGCAGCGACGGCTGCGGCCGCCTCGCACGTCGCACGCACCGAGTTCTGGCTGTCGACGTTGCAACCGGCACCCGAGAACTGAGCGACTCCGCGACTCGGATCGGAGGGTGCGGTCAGTTCTGGAGTGTCGGGTCCGGGAAGAGCGTCTCGACGCTCGGCTTCCGGCGGCGCGATCGGGCCCAGACGACGAAGCCGAAGAGCGTGAAGGCGCCGTAGAACACGTACATGAAGCCGGACGCGTAGTAGCCGGCGCCGAACAGCAGGGGGACGCCGACGAGGTCGACGGCGACCCAGATGAGCCAGAACTCGACCCAGCCCTTCGCCATCCCGTAGGTCGCGAGCAGCGAGCCGACGAAGATCCAGGCGTCCGCCCAGACGGGCTCGTACGAACCGAGCGCGCGGAACACCGGCGTGAGGATCGCCGTTCCGCCCACGAGTGCGACGAGCAGGAACACGCGGTTCCGCCAACCCGCCCATCGCGGTTCGACGGCGGTGCCGCCGTCGCGGCTCGCGGTGCGCCAGCGGTACCAGCCGTAGACGGACACGGCGATGAACATGATCTGCCGGCCGGCCTGGCCGAGCAGATTGACGGGATTCGGCGTGTTGAAGACGGCGCCGAGGAACACGGTGAGGAGGAGGACGTTGCCGACGATGCCGACAGGCCACGCCCAGACCTTGCGGCGCATCCCGCCGAGCGCGCTCAGCAGTCCGAAGACGTTGCCGAGGACCTCGCGCCACAGGATCGTCTGATCACCGATGCGCAGGTGCGCGTCGAACAGCCACAGTAAGAACTCCACGCCGCCCCTAACGCGCCACCCGCTCGAACCCTTCCCCCAGTGATTCGGGGATGGTGCGCGCAACTACGTGCACCATCCCCAAATCAATGCACTCAGGAGGGGGTGACGCCGTGGAAGCGGAGCGTGACGAGCTGGAAGGGGCGGAGGGAGAGGGCGAGCGCGTCGTCCGAGGCGACGAGCGCCGACGGCTCGACGTCGCGCTCGAGCAGGTCCGTCTCCGTGACGGACTCGAACGCGAAGCCCGCCGTCACGCGAGCGCGCGCCTTCGAGCCGCGTGCCTCGTACAGGCGCACGACGACGTCGCCGCTGCGGTCCTCCGCGAGCTTCACGGCCTCCACGACGACGGCGGGGTCGTCCACCGTGAGCACGGGCGCGATCTCCTCGGCGCCCGTGACCTCGCGCGGCGGCACGTTCAAGCGGTAGCCCTCCGCCGCGGCGTCGAGGACGTCGGCGCCGACGCGGATGGACGTGCGGAGCACGTGCCGGCCCTGGTCGGCGTGCGGGTCCGGGAACGTCGGCGCTCGGAGGAGCGACTCGCGCACGAGCGTCGTCGTGCCGCCGTCCCCGCCGCGATCGACCTCGCGCGTCGTCCGCGTGATGTCGTGGCCGTACGTCGAGTCGTTCGCGACCGCGACACCGTAGCCCGGCTCTCCCACGTGCACCCAGCGGTGTGCGCTCGTCTCGAACCGCGCGGCGTCCCACGACGTGTTCGCATGAGTCGGGCGGTTGATGTGACCGAACTGGATCTCGCTCGAGGCGCGTTCGGCGTGCACGTCGAGGGGGAACGCGAGCTTCAGGAGCTTCTGCCGCTCGTGCCAGTCGACGTCCGTGGTCAGGTCGAGCGTCGGACGATCCGCCGCGAGCGCGAACTCCTGCACGAAGGTGCTCTCGCCGCGCGAGCGTGTCACGCGGACGACCGCGCGTCGGGGGTCGTCCGAGACGATCTCCATCGAGTCGACTCCCGTGATCGCGGCGCCGTGCCGCTGGTAGTGCACATCGATGTCCCACGCGTCCCACTGAGCGGGGGTGTCGCGGTAGATCCAGAGCTGGCCGGCACGCTCACCGGGGGCCACGAGCTCGCGCTCGGCGACGACGTCGAACAGCGAGGAGACGAGCCCGTCGCCGTCGATGACGACGCGGAGGAGACCGTTGTCGAGGGTGATCGAATCGCCCGAGTGCTCGACGCGCACGCCGTCGGCGTCGGTCGCCTCCGACGCCGCACGGCCGCCGAGGGCGGGGACGCCGTCGACGCCGTAGGGACCGGCGTTCGCGAGCAGGACGTTCTCGCCGGTGCCCGCGAGAGCCGCGAGCGACCGCTCGATGATGCCCTCGAGCACTCCGGCGACGCGCTCGTAGTGCTCCTCGGCCACCTGGTAGACCCACGCGATCGAGGAGCCGGGAAGGATGTCGTGGAACTGGTTCAGGAGCACCGTGTGCCACGCCTCGTCGAGTTCGGCCCACGGGTACTCGAGCCCCGCGCGGATCGAGGCGGCTGTCGCCCAGAGCTCGGCCTCGCGCAAGAGGTGCTCGCTCCGACGGTTGCCGCGCTTCGTGCGGGCCTGCGACGTGTAGGTGCCGCGGTGGAACTCGAGGTAGAGCTCGCCCGACCACACGGGCGGCTTCGGGAGCTCGGCCTCTGCACGCTCGAAGAACGACAGCGGGCTCGCCATCTCCACAGTGGGGGAGCCCTCGAGGTTCTTCGTGCGCTCGGCCGCCGCGACCATCTCGCGCGTCGGTCCGCCGCCGCCGTCGCCGTAGCCGAAGGGCACGAGCGACGTGTTCGCGTCGCCCTTCTCCTTGTACTGCCGCTGAGCACGGTGCAGGTCCTCGGCCGAGAGGACCGCGTTGTACGTGTCGACGGGCGGGAAGTGCGTGAACACGCGGCTGCCGTCGATGCCCTCCCACGCGAACGTGTGGTGCGGCATGACGTTGGTCTCGTTCCACGACGGCTTCTGCGTGAGGAAGTACCGGGAGCCGGACGCCCGCACGATCTGCGGCATGGCGGCGGAGTAGCCGAAGGAGTCGGGCAGCCACACCTCGGGGGTGTCGATGCCGAACTCACGCAGGAAGAAGCCCTTGCCCGCGACGAACTGGCGCGCCATGGCCTCGCCTCCCGGCAGGTTCGTGTCCGACTCGACCCACATGCCACCGACGGGGACGAAGCGGCCCTCGAGCACGCGTTCCGTGATGCGCGCGAAGAGGTCGGGGTAGAACTCCTTCATCCACGCGAACTGCTGGGCGGAGGAACACGCGAACAGGAACTCGTCGTTCTCGTCCATGAGCGCGAGGACGTTCGAGAAGGTGCGCGCGCACTTCCGGATCGTCTCGCGGACGGGCCAGAGCCACGCCGAGTCGATGTGGGCGTGCCCGACGGCGACGAGCCGATGGGCCGACGCGTACGCGGGGGAGGCGAGGAGGGGCGCGAGGGCGTCGCGCCCGGCCTGCGCGGTGCCCGCGACGTCGTCCGGGTCGACGGCGTCGATCGCACGCTCGAGTCCGCGGAGGATCTCCGCTCGCCGGGGCAGCTCCTCGCCGAGCTCGCGCCACAGGCCGTCGAGCGTCCAGATGTCCTGGGCGAGCTCCCACACCGTGACGTCGCGCAAGGCGACGTCCATGATGCGCGTTCGGTAGAGCGGCTCGTCACCCGACGTCGCGAGGTCGCCGAGGGGGGTCGGCGCGTACACCGACTCGCCCTGCACGTCGGGGTTCGACGCGGCCTCGACGTAGACGTCGATCGAGTCGCCCGGGCCGACGCGGAGTGGCACGGCGTTATTCATCGGCTCGACGGCCTTGACGATGTTCCCGTCGGCGTCCCACACGAGTCCCTCGGCCTGGAAGCCCGGGTGCCCCTTCACGAAGCCGAGGTCGAGCACGAGTTCGACCGCGGTGCCGTCCGTGCTCCAGTCGGCCGGGACCGTGCCCGTGAGGTGGAACCACGTCGTGCCCCACGGCCGGCTCCACTCCTCGCCGACCGTGACGGGTCGGAACTCCTGACCGACCGCTTCCGCGAACGGCACGGGTTCTCCCGGCACGTCCCACGCGGTGACGGTGAGCGGCTCCCGCTCACGGTAGAGGGCCGGGGTCACGCGCTCCGACACGAAGCGGCGGATGCGGAGGTCGACGAAGCTGACGGGATCTGGCATGAAGAGGTTTCCTTCTGTGGGGGACGTCGACCTGTGGTCGGCGCGCCGAGGCGGGCGGGCGTGCGGGCGGTGCGGTTGCGGTGGTGCGGTTGGGTGGTGCGGGATCCGGCGATGCCGGGGTCATGGTTCGTCGGAGGAGATCGAGCCGAGCGTCAGCCCTTCACGGCGCCGGCGAGAGCGAACGAGCCGCCGCCGAGTCGTGTCACGAGGACGTACAGAGCGAGTACCGGCACCGAGTAGAGGAGCGAGAACGCGGCGAGCTGCCCGTACGCGACCGATCCGTACTGTCCGAAGAACGAGAAGATGCTCACCGCGGCGGGCAGCTTCTCGGGGCTCAGCAGAAGGACGAACGGGATGAAGAAGTTCCCCCACGTCTGGATGAAGACGAAGATGAACACAACCGCGATGCCGGGCCGCATGAGCGGAACGACGATCGCGCGGAGCGTGCGCATCGCCGAGGCGCCGTCGGTCCACGCCGCCTCCTCGAGGGAGATCGGTACGGAGTCCATGAAGTTCTTCATCATCCAGATCGCCATCGGAAGCGATGTCGCCGCGAGGAACAGGATCGTGCCGGTCATGTTGTCGATGAGGTTGAACGCCACGAAGAGCGCGTAGACCGGCACCATCATGGCGGTGATGGGCAGGCACGTCCCGAACAGCACCCCGTACAGGAACGGCTTGTTGATCCGCATGGAGTACCGCGAGAGCGGGTACGCCGCGAGGATCGCCGCGAACACCGTCACGACGGCGCAGCCCGCGGAGAGGATGAAGCTGTTCGTGAGCGGGATGAGCGAGGTCTCCGGAGTCAGCACCGTCAGGAAGTTGTCGAAGGACGGGGCCTCCGGCCACTTCACGGACAGGCTCGCGCTCGCGTCGAGCGAGGCGAGGACGAGCCAGACGAGAGGGAGCAGGAAGACGATCCCGATGACCACGAGCACGATGCTCGAGAACCACCGCATCGCCCGGCCGCGGGGAGCGGCGATGCTGAACTCCCGCTTCGCGTCGGCCGTCGTGATCGAGCGCGTCGTCGTCGGCGCCGCGGCGAGAGCGCCGTCCACGGTCGTGTTGCTCGCCATGGTCAGTCCACCTCCGGCTTGAGAGCGCGGATGTAGAGGACGCCGAAGACGGCGCCGACGAGCAGCAGGATCGTCGCGATCGCGGTGCCGAAGCCGAGCTCGCCGAAGCGGAACGCCTCCTGGTAGGCGAGGAGCGGCAGCGTCGTGCTGTCCGTGCCGGGACCGCCGCCCGTCATGACGAAGATGAGGGCGAAGACCGAGAGCGTCTGAAGCGTCGTGAGCATGAGGTTCGTCGAGATGCTGCGCCGGATCATCGGAACGGTGACGAGCGTGAAGCGCTGCCAGCCGCGAGCGCCGTCGACCTCGGCCGCCTCGGTGATCTCGGGCGGCACGTCGTTGAGCGCCGCCGTGTACACGAGCATCGAGAAGGCCGTCCCGCGCCAGATGTTCGCGAGGATCACGCACAGCATCGGGAACACGTAGAGCCAGTTGACGCCGGGGATGCCGAGCCCCGTGAGCATCGTGTTGAGCGTTCCGCCGTCGTTGAAGAACGCGTACGCCGCGAACGACGCGACGATCTCGGGGAGCACCCACGCCGTGACGACGATCGTCGAGACGATGACGCGCACGGGTTTGTGCGACGACTGCATGAGCACGGCGAGTCCGAGACCCAGCACGTTCTGCCCGATGAGCGCGGAGGCGACGAGGAAGACGAGGGTGAGCAGCACGGACTTCGGGAAGTCGGGGTCGGCGAAGAGGCTCGTGTAGTTCTCGAGACCCACGAACTCGGCGTTGGAGGCCGACGCACCGCTCAAGGACGAGTCGGTGAGCGATCCATAGAGCGACGAGATCACGGGGCCGAGCAGGAAGACGCCGAGTAGGACGATCGCGGGCAGGAGGGGGGCGCTCCGCAGGATCGTGCGCCCGGGGCGCCGCTTCCGCTGCACCGGCCGCCCGGCCCTGGGTGCGCTCGGCGCGCCCAGGGCCGTCGGAGCGGTGGTCGTCATCAGCTCGACGCCGCCATGGTGTTCTCCTCGCCGACGATGCCGATGACCGCCCTGTCGTACGTGGCAGCGGCCTCCTCCGGCGTCTGCTGTCCCGTCATGACCGACTCCATCGCGACGGTGATCTCGGCGGAGATCTTCGAGTAGTCCGAGTTCGCCGGGCGGAAGTGCGTGTCGGCGACGAGCTCGGAGAAGAACCCGAAGGTCGGGTTCGCGTCGGTGTACTCGGGGTCCTCGGCCACGTCGGTGCGCACGGCGACCTGGCTCGCGGCGACGTCGTAGCTCAGCGAGTTCTCCTGGTTGAGGGCGGTGCTGATGAAGTCCCACGCGGCGTCCTTGTTCTCCGATCCGGCGCCCATGGCGAGCGTCCAGCCGCCCGACATGCTCGTGCGTCCGGGTTCCTGGCCCTCCTGCGTCGGCATCGCGGCGACCTGCATGACCTCGGACCATTCGGGCCACGGTGCCGACCCGGTCTCGATCCAGGTGCCGCTCGCCCAGGAGCCGTCGAGGCTCATCGCGAGGGTCCCGCCCGGGATCCACTCGCTGTTGATGGTCGTGCCGATGTTCTTGTCGAGTGCCTGCTGCGGTGTCGGTCCGAGTCCGCCCTGGTAGATGTCCTCGATGAAACCGAGCGAGTCCTCGAAGCCCTGCGAGCCGAGGATCCACTTCTGCTCCTCGGAGTCGAAGAGCTCGTCGTCGGTGCCCGAGAGGAGCATCTGGAAGCCCTGCATCGAGGCGCCCTCCGACTGGCCCTTTCCGGAGTAGATGTTGAAGGGGATGATCTCGGGGTCGTACGCCTTGACGGCCTCCGCCGTCGCGAGGATGTCGTCCCACGTCTCGGGTGCCCACGGGACCTCGACGCCCGCGGCGCTCAGGACGTCCTGGTTGTACCAGATGGCGCGCGTATCGGTCCCCATGGGGATGCCGTAGATCTTGCCGTCGTCTCCCGCGCCGGCCTGGCGGGCGTTCTCGGGGAACTGGTCCCAGTCCTCCCACTCGGCGATGTAATCGTCGAGAGGCGCGAGGTACCCGGCCTCGACGTCGGTCTTCACCATGAACGTGTCCTCGTACATGACGTCGGGCGCGGTGGAGGGGGAGCGGTTCATGAGGGCGAGCTTCGCGAAGTAGTCGGCCTCTTGCGCCTCGATCGGGACGAGCTCGACGGTCATGCCGTCGTTGGCCTTCTCGAACTCCTCTTTGACCTTCTTCATGTGGGCGTCCATCTGCGTGAACTGCCCGAACTTCTGGTAGGCGACCTTGAGGGTGTTCGAGTCCCCGCCCGAGTCGCCACCGGCACATCCGGAGAGGGCGAGTGCGGAGGCCGCTGCGACGGCGACGACTCCGAGATAGCGCTGTTTCATGGTGCTCCTTTGCTCCACGACCGTTCCCGGCTGTCTGGCGTCATCGCCACAACCCGCGGCCTCCGTATATGTAAATCGTTTGGAGTAACCCATGTCAAGACAAAATGCTGAACCGTGACGGGAACGCAACCGTCCGACCCCCAGCCCGTCGATGGACACCTCAGGGACCGTTCTGGGTCAGCCCGCGATGAGGAGCGCCGACGGCCGCGGCGAGAGAGTCTGATCGAGGACGAGGCAGCCCGCCCCGACGGCCGCGACGTCCTCGCCGATCGTCGAACTCTCGACGGCGACGGGATGACGCGGGATGAGTGCGGGGTCTCCCGCCACGAGCGCCTCGATCCGTTCGCGCAGGACGGGAGCGATGCGTCGCCAGAAGGGTCCGCCGCACACGACGTGGTCGATGTCGAGGAGGTTCACGACCGAGACGAGGGCGCGGGCGATGTGGGTCGCGGCCTCCTCGCAGATCGCGACGGCCCCGGCGTCACCGCGGCCCGCGGCGGCGGCGAACTCCGTGAAGCGCCGGTCGGTCTCGTCGAAGTCGATGTGCTCGGCGGGCCCGTCGAGCGGGGTGTCGACCGAGGCCGTCGGCCCGAGGACTCCCGCGGTGACTGCGCGCTGCACGAGGCGGTAGGGAACGACGAGATCGCCGACGCAGCCGCGCCGCCCGCACCCGCAGACGGGTCCGTCCGCCTGCACCATGAGGTGTCCCATGTCCCCGGCGTTGTCGCTCGCGCCGCGGAGCACGTCGTGGTCCACGACGAGCCCGATGCCGATGCCCGTGCCGTAGTAGAAGAAGGCGAAGTTGTCGCGGTCCTCGTCCGAATCCACCCAGAGTTCCGCGACGGCGGCGGCGGTCACGTCCTTCTCGAGCACGACGGGGAATCCCGTCGCCCTCGCGAGCGCCTCCCGCAGCGGCACGTGCTGCCAGCCCTCGAGGAGCGGCGGGTCGAGCAGGATGCCCTGCGCCGAATCGAGCGGCCCCGGGGCTGCGATGCCGACGCCGAGGACGCGCTCCGGCGCCACGCCCTCGCGGGCGAGCAGAGCCCGCACCTCCTCGGCCATGACGGCGATGACGGTATCGGGGTCGGCGGCCGACGGCGTGAGGGTGCGGTGATCGGCGACGACGTCGCCGGCGAGGTCGAGGAGCGCGTACGTCACGACCGTCGGGTCGAGGTGCACGCCGACGGCGTACCGGCTCGTGGTCACGAGTTGGAGGAGCGTCCGCGGCTTGCCCGGTCCAACGATGAGTTTGCCGCCCTCGCGCACGAGCCCTGTGTCGAGCAGTCGCCGCGTCACGTTCGACACGGTCTGCGCCGACAACCCCGTGTCGGAGGCGATCTCGACGCGGCTCAGCCCGAGCGGCGCTCGCCGGATGACGTCGAGGACGACGGCCTGGTTGTAGTCGCCGACGGCGAGCAGGTTGTGTCCTCTACGCAAACGAGATGCTCCCTCCCGGACAACGACGTCCGGGCTCGAGCCGCTCAGCAGGCCCTGACGTTCTCACATCATGGGCCATCGAGGCCGTCTGGGGGCGGACGACCGCCCCTTTTTGGGGTTTTAGGGGACTTTATTAATTTCTCAAAAAGCGTTCTAAATGCTCTAAACTCTCGACCTATGGAGAGCATCGACAACCCGTACACACCCAACGCGGGCGCCTCTCCTGAGGTGCTCGTCGGGCGACAAGATCAGACGTCGGCGTTCGATACCCTGCTGCGGCGCCTGAGCCGGGGAAGGTCCGAACAATCGATGATCGTGACGGGTCTGCGAGGCGTGGGCAAGACGGTACTCCTCAATGAATTCGTCGATATCGCCTCGCGGGCCAACTGGGAGATCGTCGAATTCGAGGCGAACAAGCACGACGACCGGCATTTTCGCCAGACGATGTTTTCCCAATTGAAAGCAGCGTTGTTGCGCCTCTCGCCACGCGATCGATGGAGCGACCGCGGCCGACGGGCGGCTGAGGTGTTGAGCGCGTTCGCCGTATCCGTCGACCGTCAGGGAACGTGGTCGATGTCGTGGGATATCCCACCCGCTGAAGGATATGCCGATCACGGTGACCTGGGAATGGATCTCACCGACGTCCTCGTGGCCATCGGAGAGGCAGCTCGGGAACAGGAAAGAGGGCTCGTTCTCCTGATCGATGAGGTCCAGTTCCTCCGTGCCAGTCAACTGGAGGCCCTGATCCAGGCGATCCACAAGACCGTTCAGAGGAAGCTGCCGGTCACCTTCGTCGGAGCGGGCTTGCCGCAGATCGCCGAACTGGCCGGTGACGCGAAGTCCTATGCCGAACGGCTCTTCACGTTTCCCCGCATCGATTCGCTCGACGGCGACGAAGCGCGCCAAGCGCTCACCGAACCCGCCCTGGCCGAGGGTGCGGTCTTCGACGACGATGCCGTCGACCTCGCCATCGAAATCACGAAGGGGTATCCCTACTTCATCCAGGAGCTCGGATATCAGGTGTGGACGGTCGCAACGGCCCATCGCATTCACCGCGAAGACGTCGTCAGCGCGCGGGAAGCGTATGACGTGAAACTGGACAGCTCGTTCTTCCGAGTACGTCTCG
This sequence comes from Labedella phragmitis, assembly GCF_004078635.1. Taxonomy (GTDB): domain Bacteria; phylum Actinomycetota; class Actinomycetes; order Actinomycetales; family Microbacteriaceae; genus Labedella; species Labedella phragmitis. The sequence goes on along the minus strand of NZ_RZNB01000003.1, from coordinate 327,553 downwards.
ATCGAGCGACGCCACTGCAGACCGCCTACATGAGGGCGATGGCAGAGCTCGGGCCCGAGGCTCAGAAGGCGTCGGAGGTCGCCCGCCTCATGGGACGCGATTCGACCCAGATCGGACCCACTCGAGCGGAACTGATCGAGATGGGCCTGTTGTACACGCCCGAGCACGGCTATGCGGCATTCACTGTGCCCGATTTCGACACCTTCATGCTCCGAGCCGTTCCCGTTTTGGACGTGCCGCCACTGCGGCCGCGACGGCTGCGGACCACCGAGTAGCCGGCGTCCTCCGAGGACTACACGTCTCGAGGGGGCCGCGATAGCGATCCGTGTGGCCAAACGCAATGCCACGCGCGGTGACTGCACGTTCGCCTACGCTCTCGCGAGTGAGTACGACCGACGACACTGCAGACACCCACCGCGCTGGCCCGGAGGGCGGTGCTCTCAAACGCGACATCACCGGGAAGCTCCTCTTCCTCTTCATCCTCGGTGACGTGCTGGGCGCGGGCGTCTACGCGCTCGTCGGCACGATCGCGGCCGAGGTGGGCGGGGTGACGTGGGCGCCGATGATCGTCGCGCTGCTCCTCTCGCTCCTGACGGCGGCGTCCTACGCTGAGCTCGTCACGAAGTATCCGAAGGCCGGCGGATCCGCCGTCTTCGCGCAACGCGCGTTCCGCTCGTCGTTCGTCTCGTTCCTCGTGGGCTTCAGCATGCTGGCCGCGGGGATCGTGAGCGCCGCCGGGCTGTCCCTCGCCTTCAGCGGCGACTACCTCGGCACGTTCATCGACGTGCCTCCCGTGCTCGGCGCCGTCGTGTTCCTGGTCGCCGTCGCCCTCCTCAACGCCCGGGGGATCAAGGAGTCGATGCGCACGAACCTCGTCATGACGCTCATCGAGACCTCCGGACTCGTGCTCGTCGTCGTGACGGCCGCGATCCTCCTCGGAGGAGGCGGCGGCGACCTGTCACGAGCGGTGACCTTCGCGGAGGGCGTCGATCCCGTCTTCGCCGTCTTCGGTGCGGCGATCCTCGCCTACTACTCCTTCGTCGGCTTCGAGACGTCGGCGAACGTCATCGAGGAGGTGCGAGACCCGTCGCGCGTCTACCCGCGCGCGCTCTTCGGCGCGCTCATCGTCGCGGGCGTCATGTACGTCCTCGTCGGCACGGCGGCGTCGATCGCCCTGCCCGCCGACGAGCTGGCCGACTCCTCCGGGCCCCTCCTCGACGTCGTGGCCGCCTCGGGCGTCGGTGTGCCGGCGTGGCTCTTCAGCCTCATCGCGCTCATCGCCGTCGCGAACGGCGCGCTCCTCACTCTCATCATGTCGAGCCGGCTCGCGTACGGGATGGCGCAGCAGCGGCTGCTTCCGTCGGTGCTCGGCCGTGTGCTTCCGAAACGGCGGACGCCCTGGGTCGCGATCGTCGTGACGACGGCCGCCGCCATGGCGCTCGCCTTCACGGGTGACGTCGCGACGCTCGCCGAGACCGTCGTCCTCCTGCTTCTCTTCGTGTTCCTCAGCACCAACGTCGCGACCCTCGTGCTCCGTCGGGAGAAGGTCGAGCACGAGCACTACCGCGCCTGGACGGTCATCCCCGTGCTGGGCGCCCTCTCGTGCGTCTTCCTCCTCACGCAGCAGAGCGGCGAGGTGTGGTTGCGGGGCCTCCTGCTCCTCGCGATCGGCGCCGTCCTCTTCGCGATCACGGCACTCGCCCGGAGGGCGTCCGGGCGAGGCGGCGCGCGGCCGACCAGCGAAGCCGCTCCCGCGGGCGCGACGCACGGGGACGGGAAGGCGGATGCCGACGCGTAGCAGCTCGCCGCACGCCGCCGCACGAGGACGTCGTCGCGGGTGGGGTCGCTCCGCCAGGGAGAGGCTCGAGCTCTCGAGCGGCCTCGTCGCCGACATCATCGACACGGGTGCGCCTGCCGGGCTCCTCGCATCGACCGAGCCTGCCGTCCTGCTCCTCCACGGCATCGGTATGACGTCGGCGAGCCTCGAGCCCGTCGCCACGGCGCTCGCCGCGACCCACCGGGCCGTGTGCGTCACGCTACCGGGCTACGGCGGCACGCCGCGGCCCCGCCACGGGCTCTCCATCGAGGATGACGCCGCCGTGGCGGCGGAGATCGCCGATCGGCTCCATCTGCGCTCCCTCATCGTGGTCGGCCAGTCCATGGGCACGCAAGTGGGCGTCGAGCTCGCCCGTTCCCGCCCCGACCTCGTCGCCGGCCTCGTCCTCATCGGCCCCGTCGTCGACGACCGGCACTCGCGCGCGATCGATCAGGCCGTCGCCCTCGCGATCGACAGCACTCGTGAACGACCGCTCGCGAACCTCATCGTGCTCCGCGACTATCTCCGCTGCGGGCTGCGCTGGTACCTGAAGACACTGCCCGCGATGCTCGGGTACTCGACGATCGACCGCGCCGCCGGGGTGATCGCCCCGACGATCGTGGTGCGCGGAGCTGGCGACCCGATCGCGGGGGAGGAGTGGGTTCGCCGCCTCGCGGGAGCCTTCCCCGACGCTCGCGTCGCGACCCTTTCCGGCGCCCACCACGTGCAGCTCGTCGTGCCCGATGACGTCGCCGCGCTCATCCGCGCCCTCGCGAATGACCGATCGGCCGCGATCCGTCAAGGGCATGCACGCTTCGGCACGAGCGACCACGATGGCAACACAACGACACTCGAGAGAAGGAGCAACGCATGAAGGCGAAGTTGATTTTCCTGGCCGGTGCCGCCACAGGATTCGTGCTCGGTTCCAAGGCGGGCCGTGGGGCGTACGAGAAGATCAAGGCGAAGGCCACCGAGACGTGGGAGGACCCGAAGGTCCAGAAGGGCCTCGAGACCGCCGGCGAATTCGTCTCGTCCCAGGCCCCCGTCGTGGGACACAAGCTCCAGGACGCGGCGTCGACCGTCGCGAGCAAGGTCAAGAAGAACAAGGGCTCCGACGACTCGTCGGGCGATGACTCGTCGAGCGACTCCTCGTCGACCGGTGGTACGAGCAGCGTCGGTGGCGGCTCGTCGAGTGACAGCGGTGACGTGACGCCGGGCTCGGCAGCAACGGACCGATGACCGGCGCGGGAGACGCTGCGGCAACACCGGCCGGCGCGTCGATCCCACAACTCAATCTGGATCTGGAGCGCGCTCGTCTCGAATTCCGCGAGACGATCGGCGCGATCGAGGAACGGATGAACATCGCGGCGCGCTTCCGCCGCTGGCGCGAAGACGCCACGGGAGCAGACCGCGCGTTTCCGGCCGCGATCGCCGCAGGAGCGGCGATCGCGGTCGTGGCCGTGATCGGCATCGTCGGAGCCGTGCGGTCGCACGCACGCTGACGCGTTCCGGCACTGACGCGTCCGGCACTGACGCGTCCGGCACGCACGCCGACGCGTCCGGGACAGACAACACTCGCGAGAGGGGCAGAGGCCATGGCGGAGGACACCGCAGCAACGAAGGAGCGCACGGCACCGGATCCGGACGATCCGCGCAAGCCGGACGACCCGACGGACATCCACAAGCCGACGCTCATGTACGTGCTGAAGAAGACTTTCCGCGAGTTCAACGCCGATCAGTGCACGGACCTCGCGGCGGCCCTCACGTACTACGCCGTCCTCGCGCTCTTCCCCGGGCTGTTGGCGATCGTCTCGATCCTCGGGCTCTTCGGCGCAGCGGAGCAGACGACGGACACGGTCCTCGCGATGGTCTCGAACCTCGCGAGCGAGGACGCCGTCGCGGCCCTCCGCGGCCCGGTCGAGCAGCTGACCTCCGCCCCGGGCGCCGGCCTCGCTTTCGTCACCGGTCTGCTCGGCGCGCTCTGGTCGGCCTCCGGGTACGTCGGTGCATTCGGACGCGCGATGAACCGCGTCTACCAGGTCGACGAGGGGCGCCCCATCTGGAAGCTCCGCCCGACCATGCTCGGTGTGACGGTCTTCACCGTGATCCTGCTCGTCGTCGGGGCGCTGATCCTCGTCCTGAGCGGCCCCGTCGCCGAGGCGATCGGCGATGTCATCGGGCTCGGTCCCGCCGCGCTCGCCGTCTGGAACATCGCGAAGTGGCCGGTGCTGATCGTCATCGCGATCGTCGTCATCGCGGTGCTCTACTACTGGTCGCCCAACGTCAAGCAGCCGAGATTCCGGTGGATGAGCCTCGGTTCCGTCCTGGCGCTCGTCGTGTGGGCCGTCGCGACCGTCGCCTTCGGGTTCTACGTCGGCAACTTCGGCAACTACAACGCGACCTACGGCTCCCTCGGTGCCGTGATCGTCTTCCTGCTGTGGTTGTGGATCACGAACATCGCGCTGCTCTTCGGCGCGGAGTTCGACGCCGAACTCGAGCGTGGTCGCGAGCTGCAGGCGGGCATCGCCGCCGAGGAGACCATCCAGCTCCCGCCGCGCGACACGAAGCTCAGTGACAAGAAGGCGGACCAGCACGCGAAGGACGTCCTCGACGGCCTCAAGCTGCGCACCTCCCATGGAAAGACCCCGCCGGAGGACGACTCCTCCGCGAACCACGACGAGAAGCAGGAGAAGAAGGCCCATGGCCGGAACGACTGACGAGAAGTCCTCCCCGAAGACCCCGAAGACGATCACGGGACGCGCCGTCCCGAGCGCCGTCGGAACAGTCGACGCCACGATCGACACGCCGGAGTCACCGGCGGAGTATGTGGGCCGGGCGCGGGCGAAGCGGCCTCGTATCGCGCTCGCCGGTCCCTACGGCCACCCGCTGCACGCCGTCGTGATCACTCTGCCGATCGGCGCGTGGACGGCGAGCGTCGTCTTCGACATCATCGCGTTCTTCGTCGACGACTCGAGCGCCTTCACTCTCGGGGCGGCCGTGCTCGTGGCCATCGGCCTCGTCGGGGCCGCGGCCGCCGCGCTCCTCGGCTTCCTCGACTACAGCCAGATCCCGGCCGGGACACGAGCCCGCGGCGTCGCGACCGTGCACATGGTCGCGAACCTGTTCGCGATGCTCCTCTTCGCCGTGAGTCTCGTGGTCCGATGGTTCACGGGCCTCGACGAGATCTCCGTTCCGGCGTTCATCGTGAGCCTCGTGGCCATGGCGATCGTCGGGGGATCGGGAGCGCTCGGAGGCGAGCTCGCCTACCACTTCGGAATCCGCGTGGCCGACGAGGACGAGCAGGCCCGCATCTTCGGTGCACGGAGGCGCTGACATGGGGAAGCGCTCCGGTCAGGTCGTCGTCATCACGGGGGCCTCGAGCGGCATCGGCCGCGTGACGGCCCATCGCTTCGCACGTGAGGGCGCCCGACTCGTGCTCGCGGCGCGCTCTGCGGAGAGCCTCGAGGAGGTCTCGGCCGAGTGCCGCGCCCGCGGCGGGGAGGCGCTCGTCGTCGTGACCGACGTGTCGGACGAACGGCAGGTCGACGCGCTCGCCTTCGCCGCGAACGCACACTTCGGACGCATCGACGTCTGGGTCGCGAACGCCTCGGTGTTCAGCTACGGCGCTTTCGAGGACACTCCTCCCGACGTCTTCCGGCAGGTGATCGAGACGAACCTCTTCGGCGTCGTCTACTCAGCGCGCGCAGCGCTGCCGTTCTTCCGCGCGCAGGGTCGGGGGAGCCTCGTCATCACGAGTTCGCTCTTCGGCAAGGTGACCGCTCCGTACGTCGCCCCCTACACGGCGAGCAAGCACGCGACGTTCGCGCTCGCACAAGTGCTCCAGGAGGAATTGAAGGGGACGAAGATCCGCGTCAGCGTCGTGCTGCCCGCGACGATCGATACCCCGATCTACCAGCATTCGGCGGATTCACCCGGTGTGGAGATGCATCCGCTGCCGCCGCTCGTGACGCCCAAGCGTGTCGCCAAGGCGATCGTGCGCGCCTCCCGTCCGCACGGGCCGCGCGCCAAGGTCGTGGGAAGTGCGCAGGGTTCGCTGATCGCGTTCAACGGCCTCGCCCCGGAGACCTACAAGCGCACCGTGCGGCCCGCGATGCGCATCCTCGGCATGCGCCGGACGGACTCCCCGCAGAGGTACGGCAACGTGTTCGAGGCCGGGGGCGCGACGAACAGCGAGACGGGTGGATGGGCCAAGCACCGCCGCCGGCGCTTACTGCTCGTGTCGGGCGGCGCCCTCGCCCTCGCCGCCGCGGTTCGCGCGCTGCGCTCCTGACGCGGATCCGACGCACCGGTCGCGCCGACGCTGGTCTAGGGTGGCGGCGTGACTCCTCACCGGTTGACGATCACAGAGGCGCGCCGGATCGCCGTGCGGGCGCAGCTCCTGTCGGGCGAGCGTCCGGACGACCTCCTCGAGGTCGTCCGGCATCTCACGTTCGTGCAGATCGAGCCGACCGCGCCGATCGCTCCCACCGCCGACCTCGTGCTCTGGAGTCGGCTGGGCAGCGACGTGTACCAGGAAGGCGACCTTCTCGACGAGTTGGAACGAGGAGACACCCTGTTCGAGCTGTCCCTCCTGGTGAGGCCCATGGAGGACCTCGCCCTCTTCCGCGCCGCGATGGCCGAGCCTGCACAGCACGAGTCGACGCGACAGTGGCTCCAGGACAACCGTGAGTTCCGCGAGGACATCGTGTCCCGACTCGAGCTCGACGGCCCGCTCATGGCCTCGGAGATCGCCGACACGAGCATCGTGCCCTGGACGTCGAGCGGATGGAACGCGAACCGCAACGTCATGATGATGCTCGAGTGCCTCGCAGCGCGCGGCGAGGTCGCGGTGGCCGGCCGTCCGGGGCGTGATCGGTTGTGGGATCTCGCAGGGCGGCGCTACCACTCGGACATCCCTGCGCTGCCGGTCGAGGAAGCGCTCGCGGTGCGGGCGGACCGGAGGTTGCGCGCTCTCGGGATCGTCCGGAACGCGACGCCGGAACTGCCGATCGAGTCGGTCAGGGTGGGGGACGCCGGTGAGCCCGCCGTCATCGACGGCGCACCCGGCGAATGGCGCGTCGACCCTGCGGCGCTCGGGCGGTCCTTCGGGGGTCGCACGGCGCTCCTCTCGCCGTTCGACGCGCTCATCCGCGATCGGAAGCGTATGGCCGCGCTGTTCGGCTTCGACTACGCCCTCGAGATGTACAAGCCGGCGGCGAAGCGGCGATGGGGGTACTACGCCCTGCCGATCCTCCACGGTGATCGCCTCGTCGGGAAGGTCGACGCGACGGCCGATCGCGCCGCCGGTCGTCTCGTCGTCCACGCCGTGCACGAGGACGAGGGATTCACGCGCGAGGTCGCCGACGGAGTGGAGCGGGAACTCGACGCCCTGGCCCGATGGCTGCGGCTCACCCGGTCGTCGGAGGGACATTCCGGTCCTCTCGCCGGGCGAGCGTGATCTCGTTCCAGGAGACCAGCTCCCTCCAGACCGGAAGTTCCCGTGGCGGGACGGCTGCGGGAACGGGCTCGAGGACGTCGGCGTCGGAGAGCGCCCCGACCTCGAGGTCGGCGATCTCGGCCACATCGCGGACCGGGACCTGGAACGTCCGGAACGGACCGAGTGGCGGAGGGGACGCGAGCGCCCCGAGGTCGACGTCCGACAATTGCGGCGACTGGTCGAGGAGGAAGGCTGCGGCGCGGAGCGCCGGCGCCGCGGCGGTTCCGTGCCCGGCATCGCCCGCCGGGCCGGTGGTCCAGGCCGCGATCTTCCAGAAGCGCAGCGGGATGCGCGTGCCGCGGTAGAGCGGGTCGTCCGGTCCGAGAACAGGTCCAGTGAAGACCGAGAGCAGCAGGCCGTTCGCCTGCGCGTAGGCGAGCACATGGTCTTCGAGCCCCACCCACAGTTCCTTCCCCTGGTTGAAGTCGGCCGCTTGCGGCGCCGCGTTCGTGTAGCAGAAGGTGTCGAGGTTGGCGGCAGCGGCCTCGGCCGGATCACCCCACACGGGATCGCGGCGGCGAACGAGGTGGCCTCTGTCGAGGTCGTTGCGGGCGTAGACCTCCGGTCCCGTCTGCTCTTCGACCGGGACGCGGTCGTCGAGGTGCCAGTCGTCGCCGCGGCCCACGTCGATGATGCGGGCACCGTCGATGTTCACGCCCGTGACGGCCGCGAGGCGGCGACCCGGATCGAGCGTGACGGTGAAGTGCGTGTAGGCGAGCACGCGCACGTCGGCGCTCGACCGGGGTGACGGCAGGGCGAGGGGGACACCGAGGAAGTCCTCGTCGTACCCGGTGGGGGTGGGCATCGAGGCGGACGCGGCCGGGGGAGTGGTCATGCACGACAGTGAATCAGGAGGGACCGACGTCCGCGTGAACGGCGGGCTGCTGGTCGGTGCTCCTGCGGCCTCGACGGCTCCGCAACCCCTCGGGTGATAGAACAGGCCGTCTAGCCTTCCGTCTACACTGTGGGGATGACTGAGCCGAGCGACCCGTCCTCCGGCTACTGGTACGGACAAGAACGCGGCGTGACCGGCGCCGTCGATGTACTCAACGCGCTCCGGCGCTATCGGCAGTCCGAGACCGCCATGCGCCGCCGCACGCGTGAGTCGATGAAGATGGGCGAGACCGATCTCCTCGCGCTCCAATTCCTCCTGCGCCGGGCGAAGGAGGGCGTCCCGATCGGACCGCGCGACCTCTCCGCCTACCTGCAGATCTCCTCGGCCTCCACGACGGTGCTCATCGATCGGCTCGTGCGCTCCGGCCACGTCGAGCGCCAGCCGCACCCGAGCGATCGCCGTGCGCTCCTGCTCGTGCCGACCGTGGCGACGGACGACGAGGTGCGCCAGACCCTCGGACGAATGCACGCGCGGATGCTCGCTGCGGCGGAATCGCTGCGTCCCGACGAACTCGAGACGGTCGTGCGCTTCCTCGACGGCATGCGCGACGCGGTGGACGCCGTCGACCCCCACGATCCCCCGAGCGGAGCAGACACCGCGGCTCGCAGCGAGACGTCATCGCCCCGCCGCCGCTGATCGCGCGGCAGTGTCACGTCGGCAGGCCGACGCGACGCGCGCTCTCCTCCCACAAGCGCTCAGCGAGCATGCCGTCGTACGCCTGCATGCTCGTCTTCGTGATCGACCGCTTCTCGTAGTACTCGCCCGGTTCCCAGTCCGTGCGCGGTGTGCTCGTCGAGAGCCACACGAGCTGCTCGGCTCCCGTCTCGGGGCCCTGGAGGAGGAGATGCCGCAGCGGCGTGCGGTAGATCAGTCGCATGAGGCTCGTGGTCTCGGCGGCGAATCCCGTCGCGATGGTCCCGGGGTGGAAGGCGACCGCCGCAAGCCCCTGCCCGCCGTACCGGCGCTCGAGCTCGCGCGTGAAGAGGATGTTCTCGAGCTTCGCGTTGCCGTAGGCGCGATTGGCCGAGAAGCCGCGCTTCGTGTCGAGATCGTCGATGTCGAGCTTGCTGAACACACGGGCGGCCGCGCTCGATGTCGCGACCACGGTGGCTCGGCTCGCGAGCAGCGTGTCGATGAGGAGGTTCGTGAGGAGGAACGGCGCGAGGTGGTTCACCTGGAAGGTCTTCTCGAACCCGTCGACCGTGCGGGTGCGGTCCCCGAAGACGCCACCGGCGTTGTTGGCGAGGACGTCGATGCGCGGGTAGCCGTCGGCGAGTGCAGAGGCGAGCTCCCGCACCTGCGCGAGGTCGGAGAAGTCGCACACGAAGCGATCGGCGCCGATCTCGTCCGCCACGGTGTTCGTCTTCTCGGGCGACCGCCCCACGATGACGACGGCGTGGCCATCGCGCGACAATCGACGGGCCGCGGCCGCTCCGATGCCGTCGCTCGCTCCCGTGATCACGATGGTCCGTCGGTCCGTCATGTCGCCGCCTCGTCGTCGAACGCGCGACCGAGGCGTCGCGCGAGCCCACCTTACGACGACTCGATCGACGCGGCCGGGGCGTTGAAATCGAGGCGGGCTCAGTTATTGCGCGCGGCCCTCGAACGGGGGACGATGGACGGGCAGCGCCCGATTGCCGGGGAACGTCCCCGAGCGCAGGGTGTTCCCAACCCGAGGAGCCGCGATGCTCGTGCGCCCCCTGCTCGCCGGCAGGCTGCTCGTCCGCATCCTGTTCTGCGTGAGTGCCGCGGCCTTCACCGTCGTCCTCGTCGCGTCCGGCGTCCTCGGGGTCGCGATGGTTCGGGATGTGATTCCGCAGCTCGGAGCGGTCGGCATCGGTGATCTGCAGCTCGGTCATCTGCTCGGCGTGAGCTGGACCGCGAACACCGCTCTCGTCGCGGGCGTCGGCACCGCGATCGCCGCGCTCGTGATCGTGCGGCGGTCACCCGCACACTGAGCGTGGACCGTTCAGTCGGTTCGATCGCGGTTGCATGCGCGGATGGACGAGCCGCTGTCCACCCCGTGGTCCCCGCCGCCGCCCGCCGCTAGCGTGGAGCCATGTCGACGAACACACGCGTCATGGCCTGCTCACCGGAAGACGTCTTCGGAGTCCTCAACGACGGATGGTTGTTCCCGGTCTGGGTCGTCGGGGCGTCGCGCATGCGTGACGTCGACGACGGGTGGCCACGCACCGGTCACAAGTTGCACCACTCGTTCGGCGTCTGGCCCTTCCTCATCAACGACGAGACGACGGTGCTCGAGTACGACCCGCCGCGGCGCATCGTCGTGCAACCGGCGGGCTGGCCCGTCGGTGAGGCCCGCGTGACGATCGACGTGAAACCCCACCACCGCGGGTGCGTCGTGCGGATCACGGAGAAGGCCGTCAAGGGGCCCGGTTCACTCGTGCCGGCCCCCCTCCTCGACATCCCGCTCTTCTTCCGCAATCGCGAGACGCTGCTCCGCCTCGCGTTCATCGCCGAGGGCAAGGCTGAGAACGGCGACGTCCCGGAGAAGGCATGAGCGACGTCGAGGCCGTCGTCGTCGGTTCGGGCCCCAACGGGCTCGCCGCGGCGGTCACGCTCGCGCGCGCCGGACTCTCGGTCCGAGTGCTCGAGCGCAATGCGACCCTCGGCGGAGGCGCGCGCACTTCCGAGTTGACGCTCCCCGGGTTCCACCACGACGTGTGTTCCGCGGTGCACCCGATGGCGCTCGCGTCGGGGTTCTTCCGTCGTTTCCGTCTGCAGGACCGCATCGACCTGCGGCTGCCCGAGATCTCCTACGCCCACCCCCTCGACGGCGGCCGAGCGGGGATCGCCTATCGCGACATCGACCGGACGGCCGAGGCCCTCGGTCGTGACGGCGACGCCTGGAAGCGACTCATGGGGCCGCTCGCGGCGCACGCCGACGAGGTCGCCCAGTTCACCGGGTCGCCGATCCTGCAGGTGCCGCGTCACCCGATCACGGTCACGCGCTTCGGACTGCGGGCGCTCGAGCAGGGGCTCCCGACGTGGAACGCGCGGTTCCGTGAGGACGTCGCCCCGGCGATGCTGAGCGGGGTCGCCGCGCACTCCATCCGGACGATGCCGAGTCTCTCGACGGCGGCAGCGGCGTTGTCGCTCGGAGCCTACGCGCACGCGCGCGGCTGGCCGGTACCGGTCGGAGGTAGCCAGGCGATCATCGACGCCCTCGCGGACGATCTCCGCGCACACGGCGGTGAGCTCGTCACGGACGTCGAGGTCGCCGACATCGCCGAGCTCGGCGACCCGCGGGTGATGCTCTTCGACACGAGTCCGCGCGCGCTCCTCCGGATCGCCGGCGAGCGCTTCCCCGACGGCTACGCCCGTCGACTCGCGCGGTTCCGGTACGGCAACGCCGCGGCGAAGGTCGACTTCGCCCTCTCGGGTCCCGTGCCCTGGACGAGCCCGGAGCTCCGGCGCGCGGGCACTCTGCACATCGGCGGAACGCGCGCAGAGATCGCTGCGGCGGAGGCGGAGGTCGCCGCAGGGCGGCACAGCCCGACGCCCTACGTGCTCGCGGCCCAGCCCTCGATTCTCGACGAGGGGAGGGCGCCAGCCGGCGCTCACGTGCTGTGGACGTACACGCACGTGCCGCGCGACTCGTCGATCGATCAGACGGAGATCATCACGCGTCAGATCGAGCGGTTCGCCCCGGGGTTCCGCGACCTGGTGCTCGCGTCGTCGAGCAAGACGGCGCAGGACATGGAGGACGACAACCCGAACTACGTCCTCGGCGACATCGCCGCCGGTGAAGCCAGCATGCGTCAGCTCGTCGCCCGACCGGTGCTCTCGTTCGACCCGTGGCGCACTCCGGCACGCGGCGTCTACCTCGCGTCGTCGTCGACGCCGCCGGGCCCCGGAGTGCACGGACTCGCCGGGTGGTACGCGGCGAGGAGCGCCCTCCGTCACGAGTTCGGCATCACGTCCATGCCCGCGCTCGCACCGTGACCCTCGAATCGGACACCCCGGCAGGCGGGAGGGGGTCCCCATCGGCGACCCGCGGCGCGGTCCGTCCCCTCCGGGCCGCACGTCTCCTGCTGCTGTCCTCCCACCCCGGGCCGACGGCCGCCGTGACGGTCCTGTGCCTCGTGCTCGGTCTCGCCATCGGGCTCGAGCCGTGGCGGCTCGTGGTGCTGGGCCTCGCGGTGCTCGCGGGTCAGTTGTCGATCGGGTTCTCCAACGATGCGATCGACGCGGCCCGTGATGCCGAGGTCGGACGCACCGACAAGCCCATCGCGCGCGGCGACATCGGTCGCCGCGCCGTCGCGATCGCGGCCGCGGTGGCCCTCGTGATCGCCCTCGCCCTCTCCGCCGTCCTCGGTCTCGGCATGCTCGTGGCCCACACGATCGTGATCGCGGGCGGCTGGCTCTACAACGCGTGGCTGAAGCGGACGGCACTCTCGGTCGTGCCGTTCATCGTGAGTTTCGGAACGGTGCCGTCCCTCGCGACGCTGTCCGCTCCCGACCCGGCGGCGGCCGCGCTCTGGGCCAGTGCGACGGGCGCGATCCTCGGCATCTCCATCCACTTCACGAACGCGCTCCCGGATCTCGCGGACGATCGACGTACCGGTGTCCGCGGGTTGCCGCACCGCCTCGGGCGCCGTGCCGCCGGCGCCGTCGCGTTCGCGGCGCTCGCGACCGGAGCCGTCATCGTGCTCGTCGGACCCACGGTCGGCGGCTTCGCGGCGACGAGGCCTCCCGGAGTGGTGGAACTCGTCGGCTTCGCGGCGACGATCGGGATCGCCGTCGTCGGTCTCGTGCTCGCCCTGCGGAGGCCGGCGCACCGCGTGCTCTTCCGCCTCGTGATGGCGGCGGGTCTGCTCATCGCGATCCAGCTCACCCTCGGCGGCGTCCGCCTCGTCGGCTGATCCTCGGGTCCCGCCCCTCAGCGCGCGGAGGCGATGAGGACGCGGGCGATGCCGCGGGCCGTGTCCGTGCGGTGGCCCGGCTCCCGGAGTCGCATCGCGAGGTCGCCCGTGACGAGGAGGAGCAGTTCGTCACCGAGGCGTGACGCTCGGTGATCGGTACCGTCGTCCGGTCGCCGGCGATCATCCCGGGATCGCGGGGCCACGAGTGGAGCGGCGAGGTTGCGGAGCCGGGACCGCAATGCGTCGGAGTCGCGACGGACGGCCTCGGCGACCTCGGGCGGAGCATCACCGTACTCGGCCGCCGTGCCGAGGAAGGCGCACCAGCGGGACCCGATCGGGCGGTCCCGGAAGTCGTCGAGGGCGTCGAAGACCGCGAGCGCGCGCTCCTCGTCGTCGGCCGCGCGTGCGATCGCCGCATCCCACGTCTCGATCCATTCGAGGTGGCGACGCTCGAGAGCGGCGGCGACGAGGGCTTCCTTGCTGGGGAAGCCCCGATAGAGCGTCGCCGCGGAGACGCCCGCGCGCTCGATCACGGCGTCGATCGGGGTCGCGGCGATGCCGCGCGTGAAGAAGAGGTCGTCTGCCGCATCGAGGAGTCGCTGCTCGGTGCTCTCGCGGATCGCCATGACAGCACCCTAGACTACCAAAGTGAAACGAGCGTTTTTGTTTGGCGAGGCCGCCCCGATGGTCCTCGTCGCAGCGGGGACCGGTCTCATCGCCGCGACCTACGGTCTGATCCGGCTCGCGTACGGTCTCCTCCTCCCGGACGTGCGCGGGGACCTCCCGCTCGGCCTCGACGTCGCGGGCGCCATCTCCGGAGGGGCATCGGTCGTCTACTGCGTCGGTGCGCTCGTCGGATTCCTCGCCGCGGCGAAGTACCCCCGGATGCTCGTCCTCGTCGCGACCGGCTCGGCCGGGCTCGGAGCGGCGGGAATGGCGATCGCCCCGACGGCGACCCTCTTCGGGGTCGCCGCCGTCGTGAGCTCGGCCGGCGCGGGGATCGCGTCTCCAGCGCTCGTCGCTCTCCTCGGCCGGAATCTCTCGGGCCGCTCCCTGCCGCGGTTCCAAGCCGTGGTCAACGCGGGAACGGGGCCGGGGCTCGCCGTCGCCGGGATCCTCGCGCTCGTGCTGCTGCCGCACTGGCGAGCCGCGTGGTGGGTCTCGACCGCCGTCACCCTCGTGGTCGGCGTCGTCGTGGTCCTCGCGGATCGCGGATCCGCGGCCGGCCCGACCACGACCCGGCCGTCGGAGCACGGCGGGCTGCCGCCGCGGTCCTGGTATCGGGCCCACGCCCGGGTCATCGTCGCTGCCCTCCTCATGGGATTCGGATCGGCGGCCGTCTGGACCTACACGCGTACGGTCCTCATCGAATCGGGGGCCGGCGAGACCGTCTCCGTCGTCGCGTGGATCGCCCTCGGCGCCGGCGGGGCCGTCGTCATCGTCTCCTCGCGCTGGACGAACGGCGTCCCCCCGTCGCGGATGTGGGCCATGACCGCCGCGCTCATCGCGATCGCATCTGCGGCGATCGGCGCCGGCTCGGCGCGATCAGCGCTCGTGCTCGTCGCGTGCGTCGCGTTCGGTTGGGCCTACACGGCGGGGAGCGGGGCACTCATCGGCTGGACGGCGCAGATCGATGCAGCTCGCGCTCCGACGGGCACGGCCCTGCTCTTCGTCGTCCTCATCCTCGGGCAGGCCGTGGGAGCCGTCGTGGCGGGACTCCTCGTCGTCGCCGGCGGCTACCCGCTGGCCTTCCTCGTGGCGGGGGCCGCGAGCGCGGGCGCCGCGGTGCTTGCTTTCGTGCGGGCGTCGACCGCACGGAACGCCGGAGAATAGCCGGAATCCAACGAGAGGGTGCTCAGTCGCCGCCCATCGCGTAGACGCGAGCGAGCCGCGCCCCCTTCGTCCCCGCGACGGCGCGCGCGAGCACGAGCCCGCGCGCCCTGACGCCCGCTGCGGAACCGGGTGCGCTCAGGGCCATGTTGAACTCCGCCTGCCGTGCCGCCGAGACGGCCGCCGTGCGCCGCTCGCGGCTCCACCTGGCGAGACCGTCACCGTCACCGTCACCACGCAGGAGGTCGACGACGACGGGCACGAGGGCCGCGACGTCGAGCCAGCCGAGATTCATGCCCTGGCCGCCGATGGGGCTGATCTCGTGCGCCGCGTCGCCCACGACGGCGACCCGGCTCCCGACCGCGAAGCGCTCGGCGATGGACCGGCGCACTCCGAAGGCGCTCACCATCGTGGCCGTCGCCGGATCGAGGACGACGCCCGTTCGCGTCGCGACGAGGCGCGCGAGGACGTCCGGCCCGGCATCCGGGAGGAGCACGGGCGTGTGCGCCACGAAGCGACGGACGTCGCCGGGGAGCGGGAAGGATTCGACGACGCCGTCGGGGGTGAGGGTGACGACGGCGTCGTCGCCGTCCCGAGTGGGGTCGGCCACGTCGCCCATGAGGTAGCGATCACGGTACGCGCGCCCGCTCGTCCGGATGCCCAGGCGACGACGCGCGGGGCTGTCGGGTCCGTCGGCGACCACGACGAATCGCGCACGGGTCTGCGTCGTCTCCCGGCTCCGCTGCTGCTCCCGTGACGAGCCGGCGCGATCCGAGTGCTCGCCGCGGACCGTCACCCCGCGCGGGTCGGGTGCGACACCGACGACCTCGACGCCGTAGCGGACGGCGGGCGCGCCGGCTCCGCGCGCCGTGTCCTCGAGGATCGCCTCGGTGCGGTGCTGCGGGAGCGTCGCAACGAAGGGGAAGCGCCGCGAGACCCCGTCGAACGACACCGTGCCGACGTGTCGCGGCCGCACTCCGGTGCCGATCACGGGCGCGATGCGCGCGTGCCCGCGGCGGACCATGACGGCTTCGGCGAGCAGCGGTTCCGCCGCACCGACGTCGTCGAGGGCAGCGAGCGCGGGGGCGTGCACGCCGATCGCGCGCGAGAGCATCGCTCGATCGCTGCGCTTCTCCCAGACCTCGACCTCGAGACCCGCGCGGGCGAATGCGGCGGCGGCGAACAGGCCCGCCGCTCCGGCACCGATCACGAGCACGTCGATCACGCCGGCGTCCTCCCGGGCGAGGAGGGCGTCGCCTCCGTCGGGTGCGCGTCGAACACGGCGAGGACGCGGAACGGCGCGTGCTGCTCGACCCGCCAGCCGGTCGGGACGACGCGCGCGAGCTCCGGTGCCGTGTAGCTGCGGCGGATGGAGCGCAGTCCATCGGTGCGGAGGAAGGATCCGGGTGCGATCGGGGTGATGCCGACCTGGTACCCGGCGTAGGCGATTCGGCCGCGCTCGATGTCGTTGTGGATGACGAGATGGCGCGCGAGTACCGCCGAGTCATGGAGGACGTTGTCGAGCGCCGAGGAATCGAGGTGGTGGAGCACGTGGTTCGAGATCACGAGGTCGTACCTCTCGCCGCGCGACACGAGGTCGGCACTGCCCTCGCGGCGGAAGGCGACTCCCGGAGGCACTCGCCGACGCGATGCGAACGCGAACGCGCGCTCGTCGGGATCGATCCCGGTGATCGTGAGGTCGATGCCGTCCTTCCGCGCCCAGTGCGCGAGCGCGAGGGGGAGGTCGCCGCCCCCGAAGCCGATGTCGAGGATCGACAGGGGCGAACCCGTGGAGGAGCGGACGTGCCGGGCGAGCGGGCGGATCCTGGTGCGGTAGACGCCGCGCCAGCCCGAGACGAGTCGATTGACGAGTCCGAACCGGGCGTAGGTGCGGTCGAGGGCGACGGGGTCGCACTGCGGATCGTCCATGAGCTCGGTCAGGTCGGCGGCGCGCTCGCGCAGGCTCGGCCGGTCTCGGGGACCACCTCGAGCCCCGGCCGAACGCGACGCCGGATCCATCATCAGCTCCGACGCGTCATCATGGCGGACTCGACGGTGAGGCCAGGCCCGAACGCCATCGCGCAGACGCGCTCGGCGTCACCCGTGCGGTCGGCGGCGGAGCCCTCGTCGTGGAGGATCGAGCGCAGGATGAACAGGACGGTCCCGCTCGACATGTTGCCCACCGATCGGAGCACCTCTCGTGACGGTGCCAGTTGGCTGTCGTCGAGGCGGAGTGTCGATTGCACGCGGTCGAGGATGCTCCGGCCGCCGGGGTGGATGGCCCACCGCTCGATCGACCCGGACGGGTCGGCGACCGCGCCGTCGACGGTGCCGAGCACCGGGGCGAGGGCGGCCTCGATCGAGCGCCCGATGATCTGCGGGACGTAGCTGCTCAGGACCATCTCGAAACCGTGGTCCGAGATCGTCCAGGCCATGTCGGCCTCTCCGTCGCTCGTGATCGTCGTGGAGAAGTGGTCGAGTTCGAGGGAGGGACCGGCGCCGCCGTCCTCGCGGGCCGTGATGATCGCGGCGGCCGCCCCGTCGGCGAACACCGAGGAGGCGACGATGGCATCGGGGTCGTCCGACGATCGGATGTGGAGGGTGCAGAGCTCGACGCACACGACGAGGACCACGGCGTCGGGATCCGCGGCGCAGAACTGCGCCGCGGACCGGAGCGCGGGGAAGGCGCCGTAGCAGCCCATGAATCCGAGGTGGTAGCGCTGGGTGTCGACGCCGAGTCCGAGCGCGCGGACGAGCCGGTAGTCCGGGCCTGGAGCGAAGAAACCCGTGCAGGACACGGTCACGACGTGGGTCACATCGGACGGGTCGAACCCGGAGGAGTCGAGCGCGTCTCGCGCCGCGCCGATGAGCAGGGGAGGCGCCTCGCGCGTGTAGACGTCATTGCGGACTCCCGTCCCCGGGTTGAGGATGAGGCCGGATTCGCGGGAGTAGAAGGTCGGCGGCCCGTCGTCATCGTCGCATCGCCCTGTCGCGGCGCCGGGATCGGCGAGTTCGGCGATGACGGTGTGGCGCGTGTCGATCGCGGACGCGTCGAACGCGGCTCCGATGAGTCGTTGTGCGAGGCGGGAGGTGCCGGGCTGGCTTCGGAAGATGTCGCGCACCGATTCCTGGGAGATCACGGTGTCCGGCACCCGGGTTTCGATGGAGCGGATACGGGCGGGCATGATGTCAGGCTAACCACGACCGGCCGGTCGACGGTGCCCCTGTCGATCTCCAGGTTCGGGGGCTACGGTGCCGCGCCCTCTCACTCCCAGCACAGACAGAACGGGTGCCCGGACGGGTCCGCGTACACCTGGAATCCCTCGGCGGCGTCGAGATCGTCCGCTCGCTTGAGAAGCCGCGCCCCGGCGGCCATGACCTCGTCGTGAGCGGAGCGGATGTCGTCGACGACGAGGTCGAGGTGGATCTGCTGCGGCTCGCCGTCCGGCCAGCGCGGCGGGACGTGGTCGGGCGCCAGTTGGAACGCGAGACGCTGCTCGCCGTCGACCGACAGCGAGTGCCAGTCGTCGTCACGCTCGACCGTGCCGCCGGTGATCTCGGCCCAGAACGAGCTCTCCGCCTCGAGATCGTCCGTGTCGAAGACGACGGACATGCGTGTGATCTTCATCCCGCTCACTCTCCCATCGTTCGGAGGCGACGTCGCGGGCCCGCGTCGTCGCCCCGGCCGAGCTCAGTCCGTCGAGGCGATCGCACCCGTGAACGCGGGCAGGTCCTCGGGCGAACGCGACGTGATGAGCGTCCAGCCGCCCTCGGAGTCGGTGACGAGCTCCTGGTCGGTCCACGTCGCACCGGCGTTCCGCAGGTCGGTCTGGAGGCTCGCCCACGAGGTCAGGTTCTTGCCCTCGGCGAGACCGGCCTCGACGAGGAGCCACGGGCCGTGGCAGATCGATGCGATGGTCTTTCCGCCGCTCGCGAATGCGCGAGCGAGGTCCACGGCGGTGGACTCCTGGCGGAGGTTGTCGGCGTTGATCGTGCCGCCCGGGACGACGAGCAGATCGAAGGAGCCGGCGTCGACCGCGGCGATGGTCGTGTCGGGGGAGACGGACTCGCCGGGGTCCTTGTCGCCGACGAGGGTCTGGATGGGGTCGGTCGAGACGGCCGCGACGGTCACATCGATACCGGCATCACGGAGAGCCGCGAGCGGCTTCGTGAGCTCGTCCTGCTCGACTCCGTAGTTGGTGGTGATGATGAGAGCGCTCATCGGTGTCCTCCTCGTGTCGTCGTATGGGTAGTGGAGCGTGCGTCGGGCTCCGTGCGGGCCGACGGTGGCGTGTGCCGGGTCAGACGAGCGAGCGGGCGGCTCGCGTGACGTCGAGCGACTGGGCGACCTCGACGGCGCGGTCGTAGTGCTCGCCGGAGAGGGCGACGTAGACGCGGCCGACGTGCTCGACGAACCCCAGAACCCGGTCGTCGCGCATGACGCGGAGGAGGCTCGGCGAGACGCGGTCGAGGACGAGTTCCTCGTGCGCGACCGTCTCGACGACCCCCGCGCGGATGAGCGTGCTGTGCGTGCTGACCGATCGTGTCGTCGACTCCGGTGTCGTGCGTGCGGCGGCCGCGCGTGCTCGCCCGGCGGCGGTCCGCGTGGAATGGATGTCCAGTGTCATGGTGCTGTTCCCCTTCAGACGCGCCGTCGTGCGTGCGTGCGTCGCCGTCGGCGCCGGTGTGCGGCCGGTGCCGGTTCGTCCGGTCCGTCGCGTCGGCGGAGGACCTCTCGCGGGGGATCCTCCTCGATCGCCCGCTCTTCAACGCTAGGGGTCACCCCGTTGGGGGGTCAGCACCTTGACAGCCGGAGGGGAGCCGACTAGCCGGTGGCGTACGCCGGTAGGACGACGGTCGTGCGGCCACGCCGATGCGTCAGCGGCCCCGGGACCGGACGGTGAGGAAGACGGTGAGGGCGGCGACCGCCGTGCAGGCGATCACGATCGCGACGACGGGAGCCGGTTGCTCGGTCACGCGTGTCCGGACCCGGGCGGAGATCTCCCGCCAGCGGTGGGTCAGATCGAACTTCTCCTCGATGGCGTCGAGCGTCGCGGCGAATTCCTCACGCGCCTGCTCGACGGCGTCGGTCGCGTCCGCCAGGGACTCGGCACCGTCATGGGCGTCGGGAGAGTCGTCAGCGTTTGGCGCTGTCATACTCGCCCTCGCCCTTGAACGCGCGCACGTCTGCCTTGACGTTCTCGACGGCCTCGGTCGGGACGGGCGGAACGCCCGTCTTGAGGGCCTTGAGGCCGATGAGGGCGAGCACGATCACGATGATCAGCACGACACCGCCGACGATGAGCGCCGACGCCCACGCCGGGAGCACGAGTGACAAGGCCATGATGGCCGCAGCGAGGATGATCTGCAGGAAGATGATGCCGAGGATCGCGGCACCGATGAGGAGGCCGACACCGACTCCCGCCGACTTCAGCTTGGTCGTCATCTCCTGCTTCGCGAGTTGGATCTCGCCGCGGATGAGTCGCGAGATGAGCTCGGGCAGCCGCCCGATGAGGGAGCCGAGCGACGTGTCTCGGAGGCTCTGGCGATCGTCGGTGGAGCGTGTGGACATGGTCGGTCCTCTCGTCGATGATCCGGTGTCGGGTTCCATGCTCCCGTGCCGGAGGGGAGAACGACAAACGGCCGGTGCGCCGTTTCCCGCTCGGAAGGCAGGCCCTATACTCCCGGCGCGCCGTGGCCGGGTCGCTGCGCCGGAGCGCCTCGTCTCGACGGTCCCCTCGAGCCCGCGCGGGTCGGGCGGAGCGATCCGCTCCGTGCGCGAGCCGGTGGCAGGAGCCCGATCCGGAAGCCGCTCTTCGGCAGAGCGGGGAAGTGGTTGAGAGCGATGCTCAGGTCCTGTTCCGGCAGGTAGTAGTCGAGCCGCGCGAGTTCGAGCACGGCCGTCTGCATGAGGGCGACCGTCGCACGTTCTCCGGGGCAGCGGTGTCCCGTCGACACGTCGCCGGCGCCTTGCGGGACGAGCGTGAACGGGTCGCCGTCCCAATCGCGGAAGCGGTCAGGGCGGAAGACCGTCGAGTCGCCCCAGATGCGTTCGTCGTGATTCGTCGCGTAGAGATCGAGCAGCACCCAGTCACCCTCCGCGAAGGAGCGGTCCCGCCACTCGAAGTCCCGCAATGCGCGACCGCCGACGACGGGGAAGAAGGGATAGCACCGGCGCACCTCGTGGGTGAGGAGGAGCGCGTCCCGGTCGGGTGAGGCCCCCGAGCGGAGGCGTCGCCGCCAACCCGGCCAACGATTCATCGCGTGCGCGCCGAACACGATGAAGCGCGCGACCGCGACGGTCGGTCGCAGCACGTTGAGGAGCTCGACGGCCGCGACCTCGACCGGGAGCAGCTCGCCGTCGTCGCCGGTCGCGGTCGCCAGACGCCGGACCGGTGACTGGCGCGCGTCCGCCGGCGAGTTCTTCCGCCCCGTCCGACGCAAGCGCGCCGCTTCGCGCCTCTCGAGCGCGAGCACATCGCGCGCCCAGCGCTCCGCACGACGGCGGTGGCCCCTCGCAAGCCAGTTGGCCGGGCCGAACGAGCCGGCGTTGTCGATCATCGCGATCAGGTCGGCTCGGAGCCGCTCGACGTCGACGGTCGACGGAGCGATGCCGACCCAGCGCAGGGCCGTGCGCGTGAGGATCATCGTGAGTTCGTCGTGGAGCACGACCTCGCCCGTCCAACTCCGGACGGCTCGCGACCACTCGTTGCGGTAGACGCTCTGCAGATCCTCGATCGCCCCGTCGTCCATGAGGAGCTCGACGAAGAGGGACTTCCGCCGGCGATGTGACGCCCCCGTGAGCGACTGGACGCTGCCCTCGTCCTGGAGGAGGTGCATGACGGACGTGGGCATGGCGCGTTCTCGCCCGAAGCGCTCGCCGTCGTAGAACATCTGCGCGGCGTCGGCGCCGTAGACGACGGTCGCGGGCCGGAGCATGAGCCGGGTGTCGAAGACGTCCGTCCCGGCGCGTTGGAAGCGGTGCCGCCCGAAGAGGTAGCCCTCGGCCAACAGGGCGACGGAGCCGTCGGCGATGGGGGTCCTGTCCCGTTGGCCTCGACGGGCGAACAGGCGGAGGCCGCCGCCGCGGAACCGTCGACTCCCGACGACCTCTCGATCTCCCGCGTCCCTGCTCTGTCCGTCGTCCCGGCCGCGCCCCTCGTCCTGATTCATGTCGGCAGCCTCCTCTGGAGTGCCGCCGCCCTCAAGCGCTTGACAGTGTCGGCGGCACAGAGAAGGGGCTCAGCCCTTGCGGGCCTGGGTCGCGACGCCCTCGATGAAGTAGCGCTGACCGAATGCGAACAGGATCAGCATGGGGATCGTGACGATGACGCTCGCGACCATCACGTATTGATAGTCGCCGTGACCGCCGTTCGTGGGACTGAACGTCGTCATCGCGTACGAGATGCCGAGCGGCACGGTGAAGCCCTCGACGCTTCCCGCGTTGAGGTAGATGAGCGCGCCCTGCAGGTTGTTCCAGCTGGCCTGGAACTCGAAGAGGAAGATGATGACGAACGACGGGATCGACAGCGGCAGGGCGATCCTCCGGAACAGCCCGAAGTAGCTCGCGCCGTCGAGGCGCGCCGCCTCGAACAGCTCCTTCGGCAGGCCGAGGAAGAACTGCCGCTGCAGGAAGATGTAGAACGCCGAGCCGAAGAGGTTGGCCGCGAACAGCGGGAGCGACGTGCCGAGGAGCCCGAGGTTCTTCCAGATGAGGTATTGCGGCACCATCGTCACGGCTCCCGGCAGCATCATGGTCGCGAGGACGAGGCCGAAGAGCAGCCCGCGCCCCGGGAAGCGGAAGTAGGCGAAGCCGAAGGCGACGAGCGAACTCGAGATCGCGACGAACGCCGCGGCGAGCAGGGCGATGACGAGGCTGTTGAAGATCCAGGAGAACAGCGGCAGCTGGTTCCAGACCTCGGCGTAGTTGCCGGGAAGGATCGTGTTGGGGATGAGTCGGTTGTCGAAGACCTCCCCGCGCGGCTTGAGGCTCGCCGAGACGAGCCACACGAACGGGTAGAGGAACAGGGCGCTGAAGCCCGCGAGGAGGACCCAGAGCACGCCCTTGAGGACCCGCCGACGCGTCCGGTACCGGCGGTCGCCCGCGAACCGGCGCTCGGCGCTGGCCGGTCCGGCCTGTCGCTCCGAGAGTTCAGCGTCGAACTCGGGCGGGAGGGTCGCGAGGGGTCCGCTGTCGAGCGAGACGCCGCCGCCGTCCGGGCGAGCACCGTCGATTTCGCCCGGTCCGCGCCCGGTCGTCGTTCCGGTCGATGCGCTCATCGGTTGTCCCCCTCGTAGTACACGAATCGGTTGCTGACCTTCACCTGCACGAGCGTGATGAGCAGGATGATGACGAACAGCAGCCACGCCATCGCGGCCGCGAAGCCGAAGTTGAACTGACGGAACGCCTGCTGGAAGAGGTAGACGCCGTAGAAGAGCGACGATTCCGGCGACGCGTTCGTCTGGTCGCGCCAGAAGAGCAGGTACGCCTGGTCGAACACCTGCAGCGCCGCGATCGTCAGGACGATGACGTTGAAGAAGATCGCGCCCGAGATCATCGGAACCGTGATCGAGAAGAACTGGCGGACCGGGCCGGCCCCGTCGAGCGCGGACACCTCGTACAGCTCGACGGGCACGTTCTTGAGAGCGGCGAGGAAGATGACCATGGTACCGGCGACGCCCCACAGCGTCATGAGCACGATGGACGGCTTCACCCAGTCGGGATCGATGAGCCACTGCGGGCCCTCGATTCCGAAGATGCGGAGGAACTGGTTGATCGCGCCGGTGTTGCCGTTGAGCAGCAGGAGGAACATCGCCGCCGTCGCGACGGTCGGCGTCATCCGCGGCAGGTAGAAGACCGTGCGGAAGAAGCCCGCGCCGCGGCCGACCCGGTTGAGCACGAAAGCGAGCAGGAGCGCGAAGGCGATCTCGAACGGCACGGCGAGGATCGCGTAGAAGAGGGTGTTGCCGAGCGAGAGGGCGACCTTCGGGTCCTCGAAGAGGCCGGCGTAGTTGTCGAAGCCGGTGGGGGCGATCTCTCCCGTCGCGAGGTTGTAGTCGCTCATGGAGATGGCGAGGCTGTAGCCCATCGCTCCGGCGGTGAACACGAGGAAGCCGATGATCCACGGGCTGATGAACAGGTAGCCGGCGATCGCTTCCCTCTTGTTGTACGTGCGCACCCGGATCTCGGAGACCGGGGTGTGCTGTGATCGCGTCTGCGTCATCGTGATGGTGCACCCTCCTCGAAGCGACCCCGGCAGCGCCGAGGTCCCGATCGGACGTTAGGGCCCGAGAAGCGACTCGTTCAACACATTGCTTTCCGAGGAGAAGCGTGCTTCGCCGACTGCTCCTCCCGATTGTCAAGGGGATGATTCTTCGAGAAGCGCTTCTCTCGCGGTGCGGTTGCTGCGGGCTCTAAGCGCTCATCTGCGATTGCGCAAGGGGACGCCCGCCCGCCCCCTTCGGCGTACCGTCGCTGCCACGTCGGGAATCCCACCGGCGGTCGAACCATCGAAGGGAGATCACATGGGTGCTGACGACAAGGTGGAGAACACCACCGAGAAGCTTGCCGGCAAGGCCAAGGAGGCTTTCGGCCACGCGACGAACGACGACGAGAAGGTCGCCGAGGGTCGTGGGGACCAGTCGAAGGCCGACCTGAAGCAGGCCGGCGAGAACGTCAAGGACGCCTTCAAGTAAGCAGACGACCACGAACGGAAGGGCCTGGGAGCATCGCTCCCGGGCCCTTCCCGCGTCTCCGCCGGCGTCCGAGCTCAGCAAGTGTGGTGCCGTTGTCCCGGTCCGCCCCCGCTTCGGTCCTGAACTCGTCGAAGGGTCCTGCGCTTCGAATGGCGCAACGATCGAGGGCCGCACCCGGCAACGGACGAGCCCGGCGCACCGCGCCGGGCTCGTCGTGAGCGGAAGCCGCTGGTCAGCCGACGGCCTGGTCGTAGGCCCGCATCGCGGCCTTCTGGGCGTCGGCGAGAGCGTCCTCCGGGGTCTTGTCTCCGAGGAGCACCGACTGGACCGCGTTGTTCAACTCCGCTTCGATCTGCTGACCGGCGGGCGATGCGCCGAACGTCTCGCCGTTCTCCACGGCGTCGTAGTAGGTCGAGATGGTCTGGTCGAAACCGGCGTTGCCGCTCTCGCCCACGTACTGCTCACGCACGAAGGTGTCGGCCTCGGGCGACCCCGTGAAGAGTCCGGCGTTGATCGCACCGGGCGTCTCCTCGAGGGTCGCCGCACGGGCTTCGCCCGCCGCCTTCCATGCATCGAGGCTCGTGAGCTCGAGAGCCCACGAGCACGCGGCGTCGGGGTTCTTCGCGTTCGCCGGGATGACGAAGGCCTGCCCGCCGGCGACGGCGAAGGGTTCGCCGTCGCCCCCGCGGAACGGCACGGCCGAGATGTCGAGGGAGTCGACATACGGGCTCAGGACGTTCACGTACCACTGGGCGTTGACCTGCGCGCCGACCTGGTCGGCGACGAACTGGTTGTTCTCACCGAACGTGTCGAACGAGTCCGTGAAGCTCTTGACCTTCGCGTAGCCGCCCTGCGCGTCGGTGATGCTCTTGAGCAGCTCGAGACCCGCGATGTTCGACTCGTCGTCGAGCGTCGGCCTGCCGTCCTCCACGAGGGTTCCGCCCGCGCCGAGGATCCAGAGACCGGCCTGCCCGCCGGCGACGGGGTCGAAGCCGATGAGCGTCGGGTTGCCGCCGCTCTCCTGGTACATCTTCTCGATCGCGCCGAGGAGGACGTCGGGCTTCGATGTGTCGATCTCCTCCGGTGTGACACCCGCGGCTTCGAGGACGCGGTTGTTCAGGATGATGGCCGGCGGCTGGTAGAACTGCGGCACTCCCCAGACGCCGTCGTCGTAGGTGACGTCGTCGAGCACCGACTCGTAGTAGGTCGACGCGGGGTCGACGTCGTGTGCGGAGAAACACTCGTCGAGGGGCATGATGAGCCCTTGCGAGGCGTACGTCGCGACGAAGCGGCGGTCCATCTGCACGACGTCGGGCACGTTGCCGCCCGCGACGCGCGTCGTGAACTTCTGAGCGTCGAACGACGTCTGATCGATTTTGACCTCGACGTCGCCGAGCTGCTCGGCCGCGTAGTCGAGCCGCGACGTGCCCACGTCGTCGGCGTTCTCGAACCCCCACGCGTTGAGCGTGCCGGTGGCCTCGGTTCCGAACGAGGCGTCCCCGCCTCCCGTTCCGCCGCTGCCCGAGCTGCAGGCGCTCATGGCGGCGACCGTGGCGACGGCTCCGACCGCCACGAGCGAGCGAGTGAATTTCCTCATGACTTCCCTTTCCTTCTGCCGCCGTGCGCGACGAACGCGTGTTCGCTCCGGTGAACGACGACGGCCTGACGGTAACGAGAAGCGTCTCCGGCGGGAAAGTCCTTGCCGGGATGAGGAGAAGTGTGCTTCTCTCGCTCCACGGATCCGGAGAGAATCGCGGGAGGCGAGCGTGCCGCGCTTCCTCTACGATGTCCGTCATGGCCGTTCTGATCTACGGGAGCGAAACGTTCGAATTCGACGAGAGACTGCTTGCGCACGTCAAGATCGTCATCACCCAGAAGCTCCGGCGGAGCGAGAGCTTCCTGCTGTCCTGGACTCATCGCGACGGGCGGGGTCGCAGCTCGGTGTGGGTGAACGCGTCCAGCGATCTGCACTTCCGCTTCGCCGAGGCGAAACCGCCCGTGCTCAACCAGCAGTGGCTCTCCATGATGATGGAGTCGTCGTACGCGTCGAGAGGTCTCGACGTCGATGCGGTCGCGGAGCCGACTGCGGCCGAGTGACGCGAGGTCGGGGCCGATGTGGGCCCGCCTCTCGATTGTCGCTCCGAAACGGCGGATTGACTGTCACTTAGTCTGTCTAGCGACGTGAATTTCGGGAATCGTCGCAACGAGTGTCATAGTCATCGCATGGCCTCCCTCATCTACGGTACCGAGACCTTCGAGTTCGAAGATCGTCAACTCGCGCACGTCAAGTTCGTCATCAGTCAGAAGCTCCGTCGTCAGGAGAGCTTCCTGCTGTCGTGGTCGTACTCGCTCGCCCTCGGCTCCGGCCGCAGTTCCATCTGGCTCAACGAGCACAGCCACTTGCACTTCCGTTTCAACGGCAGCAAGCCCCCGACGCTCAACCAGGTCTGGCTCGAGCGCCTCATGACGGCGTCGTTCTCCGTCCGCGGACTCGACCTCGACGACTGCCCCGAGCCGCCGGAGCAGTAAGCGGACGCTGATCGCTCGTGCCACGGTGTCACGGTGTCACGGTGTCACGGTGTCACGAGGATCGAAGCACGACAGCAGAGCAGGACCAGCACGATGACCTCTTCAACGGACGACACCGGTTCGGGCGCGACGCGCGACGCCGTCGACAGGATCGCGGAGCGGGCTCCCGCGGCAGGCATCAGGGTCGCGGTGGCGGAGTCGCTCACGAGCGGTGCGATCGCGTCGCGCCTCGGAGCCGGGTCCGGTGCATCGGAGTGGTTCTCCGGCGGTGTCGTCGCGTATGACGCCGAGGTGAAGTTCGGCGTGCTCGGTGTGGAGCGGGGGCCAGTGGTCACCGCGTCCTGCGCCGAACAGCTCGCCCGCGGAGTCGCTTCGCTGCTCGGAGCCGACGCGGCGATCGGGGCGACCGGTGTCGGCGGCCCGGGGCAGGAGGAGGGCCAGCCGGAAGGCACGGCCTTCATCGCCGTCGCCCTCCGTGATCGTATCGAGGTCCGGGAGTTCCACTTCGACGGCGACCCCGCCGAGGTCGTCTCCGAGACGACGGAAGCCGCCGTCTCCCTCCTCGCAGCGATGCTGGAGGAAGGCGACGACGGCTCCTGATCGGGATCCTGGTCAGGCGGGAAGCCCGACGCCCCTCACGCCGCGGGGTCGAGAACGACCTTGATGCAGCCGTCCTCCTTCTTCTGGAAGACCTCGTACATGTGGGGGGCCTCCGCGAGGGGGACGCGGTGGGTCACGAGATCGGCGGTGCCGAGCGGGTCGTCGTCGCGCTCGGCGAGCGGCAGGAGCGTCGGCGTCCAGCGCGCGACGTTGCACTGCCCCATCCGCATCGCGACCTGCTTGTCGAACATCGACTTCATCGGCATCGGGTCGGCCTCGCCGCCGTAGACGCCGCTGATCGACACCGTGCCGCCTCGGCGCACGAGCTCGAGTGCCCCGTGGAGAGCGGCGAGGCGGTCGATGCCGGCCTTTTCCATGGCGGGTCGCGCGACGGCGTCGGGGAGGAGTCCGATGGCGGCGTGGGCGGCGGCCGCGACGGGCGACCCGTGGGCTTCCATACCGACGGCGTCGACGACGGCGTCGGGTCCGCGACCGTCGGTGGCGTCGCGGATCTCCTCGATCACCGTCTTCGTGGAATCGAACGTCCGGATACCGTACTTCTCGGCGAGGGCGCGGCGCTCGGCAACGGGGTCGATCGCATAGACCTCGTAGCCGAGGTAGGCGCCGATCCGCGCGGAGAACTGCCCGACGGGCCCGAGCCCGTAGACGCCGAGGCTGCCGCCGTCCGGGACGTTCGCGTACTGCACGGCCTGCCAGGCCGTCGGCAGGATGTCGCTCAAGAACAGGTATCGGTCGTCCGGCAGTTCCGTCCCGACGACGATGCAGTTCGCGTCGGCCCGGTGCACGCGCAGGTACTCGGCCTGGCCGCCGGGGATCTCGCCGTACATCTTCGTGTAGCCGTAGAGCGACGCCCCCGTGCCGTACTCGTGCACCTGGGTCGTCTCGCACTGCGACTGCAGGCCGCGCTTGCACATGTAGCACTCGCCGCACGCGATCGTGAACGGGATGACGACGCGGTCGCCCACCTTGACGCGCGTGACCTCCGGGCCGACCTCCTCGACGACGCCCATCGTCTCGTGGCCGAGCACGTCGCCCTTGCCGATGAACGGTCCGAACAGCTCGTAGAGGTGGAGGTCCGATCCGCAGATGGCCGCAGAGGTCACGCGGATGACCACGTCGGTCGGCTTCTCGATGCGGGGGTCCGGTACGTCCTCGACGCTCACGTTCCGCTTGGCCTGCCAGGTGAGTGCCTTCATGAGTGATCCTTTCGGTCCTGCGATGTCCGGTCGAGCCGGCTCCGTTGGGTGCGTCGCGCTCCGCTGCTGGTGGTCAGTTCTCGCGCCAGTCGTTGCTCTCGAGGTGGGAGCCGGCCTGAGGGCCCATGTTGAGCATGCCGCCGTCGACGGCCCACGAGGCGCCCGTGACGTAGGACGAGCGGGGCGAGGCGAGGAACGCGATGACGTCGGCGATCTCCTCGGGGTTGCCCGGTCGACCGAGCGGGACGCCGGGGCGCTCCATCTCACGAGCGTCGACGTCCTCCGTCGAGTTCATCGGGGTGTTGATCTCTCCGGGGGCGACCGCGTTCGCGGTGATGCCGAGGTGGCCGAGCTCGAGCGCGACGGTCTTGAGGAGCCCGCCGAGGCCGTGCTTCGCGGCGTCGTAGGCCGACGACCCGACGCGAGGCTGGGTCTCGTGCACGCTCGTGACGCCGATGATGCGTCCGCCGTTGCCGGCGGCGACCATGCGCTTGGCGGCGCGCTGGATGCAGACGAAGGCCCCGTCGAGGTCGGCGGCGATGACCTTGCGCCAGTCCTCGATCGTCTGGTCCAGGAACTTCGTGTGCTCACCCATGCCGGCGTTGTTGACGAAGACGTGCAGTCCACCGAGCTCATCGGCGAGGCCGTCGACGACGTCTCCGCAGTTCTCGAGGTCCGTCGTGTCGAGTTGAGCCACGACGGCTCGGACGCCGTGCTGCCGGACGAGCTCGGCGGTCTCGTTCGCTCCGCCCTCGTCCGAGTGCCACGTGATTCCGACGTCGAAGCCGTCGCGCGCGAGGGCCACGGCGGTCGCGCGGCCGATCCCGGAGTCCGATCCCGTGACGATCGCGGTGCGGGTGGGGTCGGCGGTGCTCGTACTGCTCGCACCGCTGTCGGTCGTCGTGCTGTCGCTCATCGTTCCTCCAGTGCTGTCGCGATGTCGGGCGTTCCGGTCCACCTGCCGCTCGCGGGCGCGCCGAAGGCGCGTCTCCCCGGAGGGGCGACAAGAAAAAGAGTGGGGGTGGAATGACCCGACACACTCCACCCCCACGCCGAACGCGAGGCCCCGAGCCTACGGATCACCCCTTCTCCGAGGGTGCCGCTGCTTCGTGAACCTGTCCTGCATCCGAACCGGTTCCCACGCTATCCGTCGGAAGAAGCAGGCACAGGGCATTGACAATCCCCGCGAGAACCATAAAGTCTGGCGTCGCGGCGGTGCGATGTCTCGCCCGTCACGACGATCGGGAACGGAGAACCATGTCGGATCCTCAGCGCGACGAGAGTGCCCAGCAGACCGCGAACGACGCCGCCATCGTGGGCGAGCGCCTCACGGGAGAGCGCGACCCGCGCGACCCCGACGGTCTGCTGACGGTCGACCAGATCGCCGGCGGCAGCCACGGCGCCTCCCCGGAGGAGGGCCTCGTCATTCCGCGCGACGGACGTATGGAGGAGCCCTCCGCCGACGCGACGGACGCTGCGGCCGACGACGAGCAGACGTTCGGCGCTGGCGACGAGGGGTGACGCCTCGTCAGTCGCCGAGGACGCGCTCCTCGATGAAGCGGTTGCGGAAAACGCCCGAGGGGTCGTAGCGCTCCACGAGCGCCGCCCACTCGTCGCGCCGCGGATAGAGCGGAGCGAGATCGGCCGCCGTCGCGAGGAAGTGCTTGCCCCAATGCGGCCGACCGCCGAGCGGGAGCAGGATCTCCTCGATCGCGGGCACGACGGCGTTGACCCGGTCGGCGTCGGGCACGAACGTGAAGTGCACCCCGACCGCGTCGCGGCCCGACGCGCCGCTCAGCCACAGATCGTCGGCCGCGACGGTGCGGAGCTCCGTGATGAGGAGAGCGGCGTCGATGCGGTCGCCGATCCCGCGGAGGGCGCGGAGCGCCTCCCGGATGCGGTCGCGCGGCACGAGGTATTCGGTCTGGATCTCCTCGCCGGCGCTCGGCGTCGAGTCGAGCCGGAAGTGGGGGAGCATCTCCGACCAGGGGCCGGCGACGCCGAAGCTCGTGAGGTTGGACGGCTGCTCGTCGACGGTCTCCGAGGTCGGAGCGGCGACGGCTCCGAGGTGGGTCGCGTCGATGAGGTCCGGCGTCGACTCCGTGACGAGGGTCTTGAGCCACATGTGGTCGATCGTGTCGGACGCCCACCGCGTCAACACGCTCACGCTGTAGGCGGAGCCCATGACGGCGTCGAAGTCCTCGATGAGGCGGTCCCAGGCGACCCCGGTGAACGCGTCCTGACGGATGTCGAAGGTCGGTCGCACGTCGAGGGTCACGCGCGTGACGATGCCGAAGGCCCCGAGCCCGACCACCATCCCGTCGAAGCCCTCGGTGGAGCGGTCCACCTCGACGACGTCGCCGTTCGCGACGACGAGTTGGAGCGCCGAGACGGCGCTCGAGAGCGTTCCGTTGGCGTCACCCGAGCCGTGGGTGCCCGTCGCCGTCGCACCGCCCACCGAGATGTGTGGAAGGGAGCCGAGGTTGTGGAGCGCAAGCCCCTCGCCGTGGAGGTACCGGGCCAGGTCGCCGTAGCGCGTCGCCGCCCCCACCGTGACGGTGCGTCGTTCGTCGTCGACGACGGGGTCGGACGGCAGGCCGCCGAGGTGCACGAGGACCTCGCTGTCGGGAAGGGCGTTGAACGAGTGCCGGGTGCCGAGTGCTCGGACCCGTCGGCCCGACGTCACGATCGCGCGCACCTCGTCGAGGGACCCGGGAACCACGATCTGTCCGGTGTAGGTGTAGTTGCCCGCCCAGTTCGACTTGTCGTCGCCGGCCGTGGAGCGCTGTCCTCCGGCCCGTCGCCAGCCGTCGGTGCTCGCGGCGCCATTCGTCGCGTCGTTCACGTGGGTCATCGCATCTCCTGATCTCGGACAGCGTCGTCCTGCACTGCCAACGGTACGTCCTTTGGGCGGGTGATATCGCGCGATCGACCGTGGGTCCAGCGTGAATCGCGCGCCGACCCGAGGCGCTCATACCCGAAGGCATCACCATGAACCCCCGTCGTCTGTCGCGCTCCGCGATCACCGTCATCCTGGCCGCGGGCGTCCTCCCCAGCGAGCCGTGACCTCCACGCGTTAGCGTTGAACCGATGACCCCCCGACTCCTGTTCCGCGCCGTCGCGATCGCCGAAGCCGTCACGTGGGCGTTCCTGCTCACGGCGATGTTCCTCAAGTACGTGACGCGGACGACCGAGGCCCTCGTCCCGCCAGCGGGGGGCGTCCACGGGTTCGTCTTCCTGTGCTTCGTCGCGGTGACGGTGTTCGTCTGGGTCGACAAGCGGTGGTCCGTCGGAACGGGTCTGCTGGGGCTCGCGAGCGCTGTCGTGCCGTTCGCCACGATCCCCTTCGACGTCGTGATGGATCGGCGCGGCCGGCTCGACGGGAGCTGGCGGCTCGCGGCGGGCGGCGAGGTGCCCGGAAACCCCCTCGAGCGCGTACAGGCATGGGTGCTTCGGCGCCCCGTCATCGCTGCCCTGTCGGCGCTCGTGGTCGTGACGCTCGTCTTCGTCGCGCTCCTCGTCATCGGCCCTCCCGTCCCCCCGAGCTCCTGATCCGCGTGGACGGTGTGGCGCGGGGTCTATCTGGGACTCGCGCTGCCCCGCGTGCTCGCCGAGGGGAAGGGCGGCGCTCTCGAGGCCGAGGACACGCCGGGTGGCGGACTCACGATGGTCGTCTCGCTCGCGACCGTCGACAGCGGGAGGATGGACTCGTGAGGATCCTCATCGCGGACGACGATCCGCAACTCGTCCGAGCATTGCGCGTGACCCTCGGAGCGCGCGGGTACGACGTCGTGACCGCTCCAGACGGCACGGCGGCGGTCAACGCCGTCATCGAGCAGCACCCCGACCTCCTGCTGCTCGACCTCGGCATGCCGGGTCTCTCGGGCGTCGAGGTCATCGAGGCCGTCAGGGGCTGGTCCACGATGCCGATCCTCGTGGTCTCGGGCCGCACCGATGCGTCCGACAAGGTGGACGCGCTCGACGCGGGAGCCGACGACTACGTCACCAAGCCGTTCGTCATCGACGAACTGCTCGCGCGTGTGCGCGCTCTCGGCCGCCGGGTCGGCCCCGCCGCCGCGAGCGATCCCGTGATCGCGTTCGGAGGTGTCACGGTCGATCTCGCCTCCCGCTCCGTCGGTCGAGCGGCGCCGACGGGCGGCGGGAGCGAGCACATCCGGCTGACTCCGACGGAGTGGAAGATCCTCGAACTGCTCGCGCGCAACGCCGGTCGCCTCGTCTCGCGCGAGCACCTGCTCACCGAGGTCTGGGGTTCGCACCACACGGGTGACAGCGGCTACCTGCGCCTGTACGTCGGGCAGTTGCGGAAGAAGCTCGAGGCGAACCCGTCGGAGCCGCAGCATCTGCTGACGGAGCCCGGCAGGGGCTACCGTCTCGTGCTCGACGAAGCCTGAACTCCTCCGATTCCGGCGTCGCACAAGTCGGTCGGCGCCCTCCGTTTCCACAAGCAGTCGTCGTACCCATCCGGGGGATTCACGGACGGGTTACGGTGGCGCGGGTGACACGGGAGGTGCTGGTGGTGTCGGACGTGTTCGGACGTCGCGCAGGAGATGATCGGCTGGAGGCCGAGATCTCCGCCGCGCTCGCGGCGCGCGTGCACCGCCGGGCGCGCTTCGGCCTCTGGGTCGGGGGCATCGCTCTCGCGGGTGCACTCGTGCTCGCCGTCCTGGCCGTCGTCGTCCTCACCGATGCGGGCAGCTCGCCCCTCGGCTTCTCGTTGTCCCTCGCGGCACTCGCCGCGGCCGCGTCCGCCGGCGCCATCGCCCAGGCCGCGCGCGCACGCCGGCGTCGGCTGCTCGCCTCGTCCGCCCCGGAGGGCGGCATCGTCATCGGGCTGTCGTCTGCGGGCGTGCACCTCGCTCACCTGCCGCTCCTCGAATGGTCCGTCGTCACGGCCGTGTGCGTCGCCGACCGCATGACGCGGCACGGGCGCGACGTCACCGTCGGTCTCGCCGTCACGGACGTGGGGCGCACGCGAGCGCGCGTGATCGACGCCAGACTCACGCACGTCGTCCGTCCGTTCCCGCGGGCGCGACGGCGCCGCCGGGAGGGCGATCAGCCCGGCTTCCTCACGGTGGCGCTCGCCGATCTCCTCGATGATGCGACCATCGACCAAGCGATCGAGCGACTCGAACTCGAAGCGGGAGGGCGTGAGATCCCCTTCTCGCGCGCTGCCGACGAGCGCGCGCTCGCCGAGGTCCTCCGGCAGCGGTGACGCCCGTCGCGGTCGTCGCGACGCTCGGTCCGCCCGGTGCGCGGGCTTATCAGGCGTGTAGCGTCGGGGCATGGAATCGATCACGTACGGCGAGAACACGGTGCTCCTGGTGGACGAGTTGGGCGGCGCGCTGTCCACACCGGACGACGCGACCACGCTCCTCGAAGCGGCGTTCTCGGAGCACGCGACGGTCGTCGCGGTCCCCGTCGGTCGATTCGATCCCCTGTTCTTCGACTTGAGTACCGGTTTCGCGGGGGAGTTCCTGCAGAAGTTCGTCACCTACCGCATCGCGATCGCGATCGTCGGCGACATCTCGGAGACCATCGCCGGGAGCGCGGCTCTCTCCGCCTTCGTGGTGGAGTCGAATCGTGGGGCGCACGTCTGGTTCGTGCCCGACGTGTCGGCGATCGAGTCGCTCGTCGGTCGGCTCGACCCCCGCTGACACGACCCGGGAGCGTCGCCCGGCGGCTTGTGTCGCGCGCCCGGCGCTTCTACGATCGGTCAACATCGTGCAGCTTCGCGACGCCGACCGGTCGATCGCGCCGACGAACGGGGATCGCGTGAGTACGAGTCAGCAGCTGTTCCGTCGCAAGCCCATCTCGGCTCCCGTCTCCTCGCCCGGGGGCCTCGCCCGCAACCTCAGCGCGTTCCAGCTCACGATGTTCGGCGTCGGCGCGACCGTCGGGACGGGCGTCTTCTTCGTGATGCACGAGGCCGTCCCCGACGCAGGACCGGCCGTCATCGTCGCCTTCCTCCTCGCCGGACTCGCCGCGGGTCTCTCCGCCCTCTGCTATGCCGAGATGGCGTCGGCCGTGCCCGTCTCGGGGTCGACGTACTCCTACGCGTACGCGACACTCGGCGAGATCGTCGCGATGGGCGTCGCGGCGTGTCTGCTCCTCGAGTACGGAGTGTCGACGGCCGCCGTCGCCGTCGGCTGGAGCGACTACGTCGACCTGCTCATCTCGAACCTGTTCGGCTTCGGCATTCCCGACGCTCTCGAGGGAGGACCGTTCGAGGGCGGGATCATCAACCTCCCGGCCGTCGTGCTCGTGGTGATGTGCGCGATCCTGCTCATCCGCGGGACGAGCGAGTCTGCTGTCGCCAATGCGGTCATGGTCATCATCAAGCTCGCGGTCCTGCTCGGCTTCAGTGCCGTCGCGTTCACAGCCTTCAACGCGGACAACTTCGCCGACTTCGCACCGAACGGTGTCACGGGCATCACGGCGGCCGCCGGCACGATCTTCTTCACCTTCATCGGGCTCGACGCGGTCTCGACGGCGGGCGACGAGGTGAAGGACCCGCAGAAGACACTGCCGCGGGCGCTCATCGCCGCTCTCATCACCGTCGTCGTCATCTACCTGCTCGTCGCGGTGTCGGCTCTCGGCACGCAGCCGTGGCAGGCGTTCTCGGACGAGGACCAAGCTGAGGCCGGCCTCGCGAAGATCCTCGAGAACGTCGTGGGTGCGGCATGGCCCGGGACCATCCTCGCGATCGGCGCCGTCATCTCGATCTTCTCCGTCACGCTCGTGACGATGTACGGCCAGACGCGCATCCTCTTCGCCATCGGCCGAGACGGCCTCCTGCCGTCGGTGTTCGCACGCGTGCACCCGACGCTCCGGACGCCCGTCAACACGACGATCGTCGTGGCGATCGCCGTCGGCCTGCTCGCCGGATTCGTGCCGCTCGACAGCCTGTGGGACCTCGTCTCGATCGGCACCCTCGTGGCGTTCATCGTCGTGTCGCTCGGCGTCATCGTGCTCCGTCGGACGCGGCCGGACCTGCCGCGCGGATTCAAGGTGCCCGGCTACCCCGTCGTTCCGATCCTCTCGATCCTTGCCTGCCTCTACATCCTGTCGGGGCTGCACTGGAGCACGTACCTGTGGTTCCTCGGCTGGCTGCTCGTCGTCCTCGCGTTCTACCTCTTGTGGGGACGGCGCCACAGCAAGCTCAACGACACCCCGGTCGAGGTCGGCCCGACGGCGGGGCCCGGCGGAGGGGCTCGGTCGTGACCGTCCTGGTCGGATACGCCGACGGTCGGGGCGCGCGCGACGCGCTCGAGCTCGGGGTCGCGCTCGCCGACGCCCTCGGCGTCCCCCTCACGGTCGTCACGGCCGCGCGGCGCTCCTGGGGGACCCCCTCCATCTCGCGTGTGGACGCCGAGTTCATCGACTGGTCGAGGCGCACCGCGGACGAGGACCTCGCAGCGGCACGGGCACGACTGACGGAACTCGCACCGACCCGTGACGTCGCGTTCCGTCGGGTCGAGGGACGATCGGTGCCCGCCGCTCTCGTCGAGGCTGCCCGGGACGAGGACGCGACCGTGATCGTGCTCGGATCGGCCGCCGACGGCAGCCTCGGGCAGGTCGTGCTCGGTTCGACGGCCGATCGGCTCGTCCACTCGTCGCCCGTGCCCGTCGCCGTCGCGCCGCGTGCCTACCGCGCTCCGAAGGACGGAATCGACCGGCTCACGTTCGCATGGGCGGGCGACGAGGCGGAGGTCTCCGCGATCGAGCGCCTCGCCGAACTCGCGGCGCCGTTGGATGCTCGGGTCCGTGTCGTCACCTTCGGTCTCCGTCGACCGGCGATGTTTCCCCCGGAGGTCGGTCTCGACGCCGAGGAGGAGGTCTTCGCCGCATGGACGGCGGGCGTCCAGTCGACCGTCGATTCGTTGCGGAGGCGCGGGCTCATCGGCGCAGGCGTCGAGACGACGATCGCCGTGGGTGCCGACTGGCGCGCCGCCGTCGACGAGGTGGATTGGGCGCCGGGAGATGTCCTCGTCGTCGGCTCGAAGCCCGGGGGACCGGTCGCTCGCGTGTTCATGGGCTCGAGCGCCACGAAGATCGTCCGTCACTCACCGGTTCCGGTGGTGCTGCTCCCCGCCTGAGCCCGTCACCGCACGACGGCGACATCGTCAGCGCCGCAAGTAGCGGGCGCGCGCTCCGAGGTAGACGCCGAACGCGATGAGGCCGATCGCGATCGCGAGGAGCAGTGCGGGTCCGTACGGGCGGTCTCGAACGGCCGAGAGCGCCCCGTCGAGCCCGCCGGCCCGCTCCGGATCGGCGACGACGGCGGCGGACACGAGGAGGCCGGCGACGAGGAGGAAGGAGATCCCCTTCGCGATGTGGCCGATGATGCCGACCCCCGTCACGACGGGGCCGAGCGTCCCGGGCGGGATCGTCAGGTCCTCGCGGAACGTGCGCATGACTCCGCGGACGGCGAAGCCGACGCCGAGCGCGCCGACGAGCCCGGCGGTCAGGATCAGGACGGCGCCGCCGAGGGGCGACGACAGCGCCCACGAGCTGAAGCTGCGGGCGGTGGAGTCCCCGTCGGAGCGCCCGCCCATCGCGACGAAGGCCGCGAGCACGCCGACGCTCGCGAATCCCACGGCCTTCCCGAGTGCCTTCGTCCGACGGTAGGCGATCTTCGCCGAGTCGCGCGTTCCGACCCAGGCCACGTCCGTCAACTGCCAGAGCGCGAGGCCCCACAGACCGACCGCCGTGGTCCAGAGCACGAGGAACCCGCCGGGAGTGACGGCGATGGCCGTGAGCACACCGGACTGAGCGGCGTCCCCGCCGGCCCCCAGCGCGACGCCCACGGCGACCCCGCCGATGATGATGTGCATGAGCCCGTTCGCGGCGAGTCCGACACGCGCTGCGATCCACACGGCGGGATTGTCGTTGATCTTCTTCGCGCGCCGCTTGAGCGCACGACGACGCGGCCCGCTCCCCGTGAAGGGGGAGAGGACCGCGTCGGTGATGGCGCTCGTGTCGAGGCCGCGACCGCTACTCAGGGAGACCTCGGTCGAGCGTCGTCACGGTGGTGCGGGATGCCCGGCTCAGGCGAGCGGGTCCGACTCCGTCGAACGACGCGTGACGCGCTCGTTCGCGACGGGGTCGACGCCGCTGCGCTCCGTCGTCACCGTCTGGCGACGACGCGCGAGCAGCGCGATCCCGATGATCGTGACGACGGCGCCGGCGCCCATGAGCAGGTAACCGACGAGATCGAGGTCGATCCAGTCGAGCGTGACGTTGAGGGCGAAGGTGAGGATGGCGCCGACGACGAACAAGAAGATTCCCAGTCCGATACTCATGATGGCGTCCTTTCGGTGAGGGAGCGGGCGCGGACGGCGTCCCGATCGTCCCCCACAGTAGGGGGAGGTCCACTCCCGAGCCGGGGGGTTGCGCCGGCGCGGCACGGCGCACTCACCTCCGGATCGACTCCCACGCGTCGAGCGCCGCACGTCGCGAGGCGGCGAGATCCACGATCGGCTCCGGGTATCCGGGTTGTCCGAGATCCGGGAGTCAGCGGGAGACGTACGCGCCCTTCGCGTCGAACGTGTCGCGCTGCCGCTCCGGGTTGAAGACGCGGAAGAACGGCGCGGCGTCGGCGCCGCTGCCCGCGACCCACTGCCAGTTGAAGGGGTTGTTCGCCGCATCGGCGTCGACGAGGGTGTCCCAGAACCAGCGCTCGCCGATGCGCCAGTCGATGAGCAGGTTCTTCGTCAGGAAGGACGCGACGACCATGCGGACGCGGTTGTGCATCGTGCCCGTCCGCCAGAGCTCGCGCATGCCGGCGTCGACGAGGGGGAAGCCCGTGAGGCCGCGTTGCCAGGCCCTCAGTGCCTCCTGATCGAGCGGCGGCCACGGGAACAGGTCGAAGTCGACGCGCCAATTGCGCTCGTGGAGGTCTGGGCGTGCGTAGAGCGAGTGCCACGCGAACTCCCGCCAGCCGAGCTCCGAGCGGAAGGTGCGTGCGGCCTCGGACTGCTGGTGGGCGACGGAGTGCCAGACCTGTCGCGGCGTGAGCTCTCCCCAGCGCAACCGCGGGGAGAGCCGCGACGTCTCGTCGACATCGAGGTGATCCCGCGACCGTACGTAGTCGACGAGCTCCGCGTCGGCGAACTCGCCGAGTCGGTCGTGGGCGGCGTCCTCGCCGGGAGTCCAGCGCTCGGCGATCTCCGTCGCCCAGTCCGGCGAGGTGGGCCGCAGGCGCCACGAGGCGAGATCGTCGCCCGGGACGTTCGGTGCGGGAGCACCCGCGGCGGGAGGGACGGGGAGCGGCTCGGGCACGGGGTGGTGGGCGATCCGGTCGAGGCTCGCCCTCCAGAACGGCGAGTAGACGGCGTACGGAGTTCCGGCGCCCGTCTGGACATCCCACGGTTCGTTGAGCAGGAAGCCCGGGAAGCTCGTGGCCTCGATCTCCGCGTCGCGGAGGCGCGACGTGATCGACTCGTCGATGTGGCGTTCGGCGCCGTAGCGGCGGTTCCAGAAGACCGCTTCGGCGTCGAGCTCCTCGACGAGCCCCATGACGACGGCCTCCGCCGGTCCTTCCCGGAGCACGAGTGGTACGCCGAGCTCGCGGAGCCGCGCCGACAGCACCTCGAGGCTGCCGTGCAGCCACCACCGGGCGGCTCCCCCGAGGGCGCGCGCCTCGTCGCTCACGTCGTCGAGCACGTAGAGCGCGATCACGGTACCGCCGTGCGCGATGGCGGCCGTGAGAGCGCCGTTGTCGGCCACGCGGAGGTCGTCGCGGAACCACACGACGGAGAGGTTCGCGGATGCCGTCGCGGTCTCGGAGGCTGCCATCCGGACAGCCTAGGTGCGGTGGCGCAATCCGGAACTGATGCGGTCCGTGAGGGCCGTGAGGGTTGACAGGTCGTCATCGCCCAGTTCGGCGGTCATGACGCGCGAGATGACCTTGACGTGTTCGAGAGCCACCTGTCGGTAGAGCGCGTACCCCTCGTCCGTGAGGCGGACGATCGTACCGCGGCCGTCGTTCGCATCCGGGCACTTGCCGACGAGTCCACGCTTCGTGAGCTTGTCGACGAGTCGTGACACGCTCGGCTGGCTGATGAGCACGAGGTCGTTGATGTCGCGGAGCCGGGCGCTGCGATCGGGCTGGATCGAGAGGTTGAACAGCACGTCGTACTCGTTGAGCGAGAGGACGGCCGTCGGGAACTCGGCGGCCAACGCGCGCATGACGCCGACCTGCGCACGGAAGAGGGACTCCCAAGCGGTCACCGCCGCGGACGTCGAAGCCATGAGTGCGTTCCTTTCCCTCGCCCCAGCCTACGGTTACCCGAGCCCTCCTCGCGATCGGTGGGACGCGGCCGTGGACACGTGATGTCGGTATGCCCGGGGCGGGCGGCGCGACGCAGCCTCACCGGCCGGTCGGGCCGCCGCGCGTGAGTCGCCGATACAGGGCGAGGAGGCCGGCCATCGCCGTCGCGAG
Organism: Labedella phragmitis; assembly: GCF_004078635.1. Classification (GTDB taxonomy): domain Bacteria; phylum Actinomycetota; class Actinomycetes; order Actinomycetales; family Microbacteriaceae; genus Labedella; species Labedella phragmitis. Next base: position 287,123 of record NZ_RZNB01000003.1, on the reverse strand, counting down.
TCCGCCGAGCACGAGCAGGAGCCCGAGGAGCGCCGGGGCGATGCCGCTTCCGACGACGGTCGGTGCGCCGGTGAGGCCCAGCACGCCGAGGATGAGACCGGCGGCGAGCAGGAGCAGCCCGAGTCCGAACGCGATGGCGCCCCCGGCGTCGCGGAGGAGGGAGGCGCCGTTCTGCTGGTCCGGCCCGTCGCTCGGCGTGGTCATCGTTCCAACCTACGTGAGACTCGGTCGGCATCGGCGCGGAGGAGGCGTGTAACGCAGTAGAGGGCCGGTCGTAGAGGCATACGACCGACCCTCTCCCTTTGCACCAAGAGTGTCCTGCAATCACATTCACGAAGGCCGCCACAGCAAAACGGCTTCCGTTCTCCAAATATATAACGGAACGGTAACGACGGCTAGTGCGATCTCGAATCGTGTCGGAAATCGTCGAGCACGTCGCGAGCGAAGAACAGGTACCACCGCCCGTCGTGATCCCGGAAGGGATGGGCGTCGATCGCGAAGCTCTCGTCGGGCGTGAGGTTCACGTCGAGGTCGCGGAGCGGACCGAGCCGGTCGTCGGCCACCGCGAGGCGGATGTGATGGCTTTCGGCCCCCGTCTCCCACCGAGTAGTACATTCATCAGCTGCCGTCTGCGAGCCGCGCCGCGTCGCAAGATCCCCCAGGATGGGCGCGCCGTGCGCGATCATGAGAGCGCGGGGAGCGGCGGCGGTGGACCGGACGCGCAGCGCGGGCGTCGCCCGACCCGCGGCTCGAGAGGACACGCACATTGCAGAACCCGTTCCGTCGATCGACGAGCGCCGACCACTTCGAAGTGAAGACGATCGAGGCCGAGGGGTACGGTCCCCTGCCCCCCATCCGGATCAACGCGTTCCGCATGGGGCTCCTCGGCGGTCTCGGCGTCCTCGTGGCCCTTCTCGTCGGCAGTATCGTCACGCAGCTCTCCACGGTGCTCGTCTACGTCGGCCTCGCGCTCTTCCTCGCCCTCGGGCTCGACCCGCTCGTCTCGCTCATCGAGAAGAAGCTGCCGCGACCGGCGGCGATCGCGATCGTCGTCCTCGGGGCCCTCGTGGCCGTCGCCGGCATCCTGTTCGCGATCGTCCCGATTCTCGTGAAGCAGACGTCCAACCTCGTGGAGGACATCCCCGGGTATGTCGACGACATCCTCGCGAGCGAGTGGTACAACAACCTCGAGAACATGTTCGGCGACGGATTCCAGGACGCGGTCAACGGCGCGCTCTCCTTCATCCAGGATCCCGCGAATCTGCTCTCGATCGGTGGCGGCATCGTCGCGGTCGGCGCCGGCGTCGCGACCGGCATCACGGCCGTCACGATCGTCACGATCCTGACGCTCTACTTCCTCGGGTCGCTCCGCAGCATGAAGCGCGCGCTCTACCGCTTCGTCCCCGCCTACCGGCGTCAGGCCTTCGCGGATGTGACCGACCAGGTCACGGGAGCCGTCGGGCGGTATGTCATGGGTCAGGTGAGCCTCGCGCTCGTGAACGGCGTCTTGAGCTTCGTCTTCCTCACGATCATCCAGGCACCGCTGCCCGCGCTGCTCGCGCTGCTCGCCTTCATCGGCTCGCTCATCCCGCTCGTCGGAACGCTCTCCGCGTCGATCATCATCACCGCGCTCTGCTTCTTCAACTCCCCGCAGACGGCGCTGTGGGCCGGCATCTACTACCTGATCTACATGCAGGTGGAGGCGTACATCCTGAGCCCGCGCATCATGAACCGCGCCGTGTCCGTCCCGGGCGCCGTCGTCGTGATCGCGGCCGTCGCGGGCGGTGCGCTCGGCGGGGTGCTCGGTGCGCTCGTCGCCATCCCGATCGCAGCTTCGGTCATTATCATCATCCAGAAGGTGGTCTTCCCGGGTCAGGACGCCAAGAAGGCGCCGGCCCCGGTCGTCGCCTCCTGACGCCGACGTCGCGCCCGCCGTACGCCCCCGACCGGAGGACCACCGCATGCTCGAGGATGATCTCAACATCTCGGTGACGCCCTATCAGGCGATCGGGATCCCGATCGCCCTCATCGCCGCTGTGCTCCTCGCCCTCGGGACGCATTATCAGTCGCGCGGCGTGGGAAAGGCCGCGAGCGCCGGGGGCTTCGGAATCCGCCAGCTGCCGCTCCTCCTCAGGCGACCGTCCTGGCTCGTCGGCACCGTGCTGCTCGGCTCCGCCGTCGTCCTTCAGCTCGTCGCACTCGGCTTCGCGCCGCTCATCGTCGTGCAGCCGCTCGGCGCCATCGCGCTCGTCATCACCGCTCTGCTGGGTGCGAGGCAGGTGAAACGACGCCTCGACGGCGTCGAGATCCGCTCGATCGCGATGTGCGTCGGCGGTATCGCGATCTTCGTGACGGCGGCCGCGATCTTCGCCCACGAGGAGCCCATCGGCGAGGTCCAGCTGCTCATCATCCTCTCGCTGCTCGCGGTGATCTACGCGATCGCGGTGGTGCTGTACGCCCGCGCTCACGGCTCGCTCCGCGCGCCCTTCTACATCGTGGCGGCCGGCGTTCTCTACGGCTTCGTCGTCACTCTCGCGAAGGTCGTCATCAACCGGGTCATCACGGGCAATTTCGAGTGGCTCACGGTCGTCTGCGTCGTGGCCCTCGTCGCGACGCTCGCGCTCGGCGTCTTCTTCGTGCAGAAGGCGTACGTGACCGGCAAGGCGTCGCTCGTCGTCGCGGGGCTCACCGTGATCGATCCGATCGTCGCCGTGGGCCTCGGCATCATCGTGCTGGGCGAGGCGGCGAGCGCGCCTCTGTACGCGATCGCGATCTTCCTGTTCGCCGGTGCGATGGCGGGCTTCGGAGTCTGGACGCTCGCGCGCCACGGGGACGAGGAGCACCGGAACGGCGCCGCCGCGGAGACCGCCGGCTGAACCCGGGCTCCTCGAGCGATCGGGTGTCCCCCCGAAGCGGGCACGAATCGTAGCCGATTCGTGAGACTCGGGTATGCCGATCCCGCGGATCGGCGCTTACCATGGAACGACGTGTTCTGCCGGGGGGTCCGGCGCGAAGGGGTCTGGAGAGTCGTGGTTCAGTACGAGTGGGCACCGGCTGAGCCGGTCCGCAAGAAGCGTCACCTCGGCCTGTGGTTCGGTGTACCCGGCGGTCTACTCGCCGTCGCCGCGACCGCGTGCTCCCTCCTCCTCGTGGCTCCCGGTGTCAGCGCAGCGGGTGCCGAGATCGGATGGCGGACGAGCGATGCCGCCGCGCAGTCGATCATGACCTCGCTCGCGTCCACGACCATCACGATCGAGGGTGAGAACGGTGACGTGGCGCTCACGGGGGCCGATCTCGGCCTCTCCGTCGACGCGAAAGCGATCGCCGAGCGCGCCCACGCCGACCACCCGCTCTGGAACGTCGGGAGCTGGAATGCCGGCTCACTCGATCTCGACGTCGACATCGACGAGGAAGCGGCGACGACCGCTCTGCGAGGCGCCGCCCCGACGCTCTTCTCAGACCCGGTCGACGCCCGAGTGGCCTTCGACACCGCGGCATCCGCCTACTCGGTTGCCGAGGCACAGGCCGGCACGGGCGTCGACCTCGACGCTCTCGCGTCGAGCATCTCGGCAGCGCTCGCCGACGGCGGTGGCGCCATCACGGTCACGCCGCAGCCGAGCGAGGTCGAGGCCGTCATCACGACGGACGAGGCACAGGCGGAGGCCGACTCGCTCAACACCCTGATCGGTCAGGCCGGCTTCTACATCAACGGCGAGAAGGCCGTCGCGGTCGAACCCGCCGTGGTCGCGTCGTGGCTCACGATCACGACGGACGGCGACACCTTCCACGTCTCGGCCGACGAGGCCGCGATCGCCGCGGTCGTCGCGACGGTGCCCGAGAAGGTCAATCGGACCGTCGTCGACGAGAAGGTCGTCACCGATTCCGCCGGCAAGCATCTCCGAACGATCCAGAAGGGTCAGGACGGCTGGGCCCTTCCCACCACCGACGGTGTCGCCGCGAGCTTCGCCGAGCAGCTCGGAGCGGGCAACGGCGTCTACGAGCTGGCCGTCGAGGTCCAGGAGGCGCAGACGCACGAGCTGTACCGCCGCATCGACGTGGACAAGAGCGACGGCGTCACCCGCCTGTACGAGAACGAGAAGCTCATGGCTACGTACTCGATGGCGATCGGTAAGCCGGGAAGCCCGACCGACAACGGCAACTACCGCGTGTACGCCCAGCTGACGAAGCAGGATATGGGCTGCGTTCCCGGTTACGACTACTGCACGAAGGATGTGCCCTGGGTCACGTACTTCAACGGCGACCAGGGTCTGCACGGAACGTACTGGCACAGCAACTTCGGGGCCGGCGCGATGATGAGCCACGGGTGCGTCAACCTCACGATCGGCGCGGCCGAGGCCGTCTACCGCTTCGCGCAGGTCGGCACAGAGGTCTCCGTCCACAACTGACCCCCCGCGGGTGTCTCAACACGTCCGATGTGCACGAAAACTCGTGCACATCGGACGTGTTCGGGTGGGGGAGCGGCGCGGCTCGTCTCAGAAGAGGTCGGGCGACGGCGTGGACGCGTGCCGGATCGAGACGTCGGCGTGGCGGTCGAACCGGTAGCCAACGCCACGAACCGTGCGAACGATGTCCTCGTACCGTCCGAGCTTCGAGCGGAGACGGCGTACGTGGACGTCGATCGTGCGCTCGTTCGGCACACCGTCCTCGTCTCCGGCCTTCCACAGCGACTCGATGAGTTCTGTCCGCCCGACCGTGCGTCCCTCGCGCAGGACGAGGAACTGGAGGAGCTCGAACTCCTTGTACGTGAGCGACGCGACCTCGTTGTCGAGAACGACGCGCTTGCGGGAGATGTCGATGACGACACCGTCGTGTGCGCGGTCGAGGTCGGCGTCCTCGGCCTCGTCGACGTGTCGGTGCCGGGCGAGGGCGGCCGGCTCCTGGAGGGCGAGGCGGACGACGTCGACGTCGCGACCTCCGACCCCTTCGGGTGCGAGGGCGACGGCCGCGTAGGTCTCGGACGCCGGGACGAGGTCGGCCGCGAGGGCCTTGAGCGCCTGGACGAGCGCCCCGAGATCGGTTCCGGCGGCGGCGGCCTTGGCCTCGTCGACGCCGACGTAGAGCACGAAGCCGCGGGCTTCGGCGCCGGACGGGACGGCGCTGAGACGGCGGCCCGGGGCATCGGACGGGGTCTGCTGGCGCTCGAGCTGCTGCTCGAAGGACGGGTGGCTGTCGATGTGGGCGAGAGACATGGGAGGAGTCCTTGATGATGATGAAGACGGTGCGACCCGGAGGTCGGAACGAGCGACGACCGCGTCGTCCTGTTCGAGAAGGAACCCGGGTGGGGTTCGGGAGCGCCGACCGGCGGAGCGTCAGTCGGCCGCGAGGTCCGAAGGACCCGCGGAGATCCCGTGACCGGCTGTGGCTGCGACGGTGGGGTGGGATCGGGGCGAACGGCGCAGGATCAGCGGCACATTCGACAACAGGAGGCGACGCGGCCGGCCATCATCATGCCGGCAGTCCGATGAAGCTCGACGGAGCCCGGGACGTACGCGTTGTCAGTCATGAGGTTGATTAAACACACGCGCGGAGAAGTGTGTCAATTCATTGCACAAGGTGACGAAAGTCGCGGTCATAATGCAGGTTCTTCGCCGCAGTTGTTCATCATCGCGGATCCTGCGAGCTGTTGGGAGACGTCCTGGTCCGGTTCGCAGGACGTTCGTCGCGTCCTACGAGCGAGGAAGGGTCAGACCAGGCCGTAGAGGCGGTCGCCCGCGTCACCGAGACCGGGCACGATGTAACCGTTCTCGTTGAGGCGCTCGTCGAGCGACCCGAGCACGATCGTGACGTCGCGGCCTTCCGTGGCCTTCTCGAGGGCGGCGACGCCCTCGGGCGCCGCGAGCAGGCAGATCGCCGTGACGTCGACGGCACCGCGATCGAAGAGGAACTCGATGGCGGCACCGAGCGATCCGCCCGTCGCGAGCATGGGATCGAGGACGAAGCACTGACGGTCGGACAGATCGTCCGGCAGTCGTTCCGCGTACGTCGTCGGCTCGAGCGTCTCTTCGTTCCGCACCATGCCGAGGAAGCCGACCTCGGCGGTCGGGAGAAGCTTGACCATCCCGTCGAGCATGCCGAGGCCCGCGCGGAGGATCGGGACGACGAGTGGCCGGGGGCGGCTGATCTCGAGGCCGAGCGTCTCCGTCACGGGAGTCTGGATCGTGACGGACTCCGTCCGCACGTTGCGCGTCGCCTCGTAGGCGAGCAGCGTGACGAGCTCTTCGGTCAGCGCTCGGAACACGGGCGACGGCGTCCGCTCGTCCCGCAAGACGGTGAGCTTGTGGGTGATGAGGGGGTGGTCGGCAACGTGCACTCGCATAGGCTCTAACCTACCGGTTGCACCTGTCGGGAGAGGATGCGGATCATCGTGATCGTCGACCGCATGATCCTCGAGGCGATGGAGTACGCGCACGCTGAGGCTGAAACGGCCCTCGAGGCCGGAGACGTGCCCGTCGGTGCCGTCGTCCTTGACCGCGATGGGCGCGTGATTGGTCGGGGTCGGAACCGCAAAGAGGGCGACCACGACCCCACCGCCCACGCCGAGGTCATCGCGATCCGCGACGCCGCTGCCGCGACGGGGGACTGGCGGTTGCCGGGAGCGACGCTCGTCGTGACGCTCGAGCCCTGCGTCATGTGCGCGGGTGCGATCGTCGCCGCTCGGCTCGACAGGCTCGCTTTCGGAGCCTGGGACGACAAGGCCGGGGCTGCGGGATCCGTCTTCGACCTCGTGCGCGACCGACGACTCAACCACCGCGTCGAGGTCGTCGGAGGCGTGGACGAGGAACGCTGCTCGAGACTGCTCACCCGGTTCTTCCGAGGAGAGCAGCCGACCGAGCTCTGAGGACGGCGGCGCGATCCAGCCGTCGCGCGTCGCCGGACCGCGGCGACTGGGGCTGACGCCGTCGGATCTCCGACCGGTCCGGGGCCCATGCCCGCCCGCGAGAGACGATCCCGCGGGGACGGCGAACGTCAGGCCGACGCGATGAGGATCGATCCGTGCAGCGCGTGGGTCGGCGGCACGTCGAGAAGGGCTCCGACGCCGTCGATCGGCTCGCCGAGGGGCGGCTCGAGGAGCGCGCCGGGGGCTTCGATCGTGAGCCCCGCCGCGAGTTCGCTCCGCATGAGTTCCGAGCGGGTGACGGGGGCTCCGACGGCCCCGACACGCGTCGCGGAGCCCGGCTCCCAACCCGTCCGTCGGAGTGCCGTCGCGGCGGAGTGCGCGAGCTCTCGGGCGGCCGCCGAGACGATGCGGAGCGACACGCCGTCGCCCGCCGTCGCGGCCTCGATGACCGTGCGGCAGAAGGACGCGACGACGGACACGCGGCGTTCGTCGCCCTGGATCACCATGTACAGCTCGTCGAGAGCTCCGAAGCGATCCCGGGCCGCCGCCTCGAGCACCGTCGGCTCGCCGCGACCGTCGAATGCGCGCATCGCCGCTTCGAGGCCGGCCCGGCCGATCCAGAAACCGCTGCCGACATCGCCGACGAGGTAGCCCCAGCCGTCGACCTTGGCCACGGAGGTCTCCGACGCCGCCAGGATCACGACCCCCGTGCCGACCGCGAGCATCGCTCCCGTCGTGAGGCCGTTGGCGGCGAGGTACCCGCTCACCGAGTCGTGGGCGAGCGCTACTCGGCGCACGCCGAGCGGAGCCACGGCGGCGAGGAGAACCTCGGGCCGCGACGCGGCGGGAGTGAGTCCGGAGAGGCCGAGGGCGAGTTCGTCGATCCGGTGTCCGGAGACCGCGGCGAGCTCCGTCGAGTAGGCCGCGACCTGCGGGAGGATCGGCCGGTCGGTGAGGATGCCGGGCAGCTCCTGCTCGACGAGCACGGTCCCGGTGCCATCGGTGAGCCTCAACCGCGTGCCCGTCTGGCCTCCGTCGACGGCGAGACGGTTGAGCGTGGTCACGAGGCCGCTCCTGTCGAGACGAAGGCGTGCCGCGAGTCGTCATCACAGATGGCCGTGTCGAGGACCTCGCGGCGGCCGGTGTCGGTGACGCTGTCGTCGGTGAAGAGCACACGAGTGCCGTGCCCGATCGTGATCGCCATCGTTCCTGTCGTCTCCTCGTGCGTTCGCCGGCATGAGCCGCCACCGAGCCACGATAGCGCCTCGACGGCCTCCTAGGATGGGCTCGTGAGCACCCCGACGACTCTTCCCCGCATTGCGATCCTCGGCACCGGTTCGATGGGCGGTGCGATCCTCTCGGGCCTCGTGCAACCGCACGTCGAGGTCGACGGCGGCATCACCGTGACGAACCGGACGCGCGAGAAGGCTGAGCCGCTCGGTCGCCTCCGCGGGGTCACGTCCCTCGCCCTCGAGGAGCGACCGGACGCGAACCGCGAGGCCGTCGAGGGCGCCGCCGTCGTGCTCGTGGCGGTCAAGCCCGCCATGGTCCCCGACCTGCTCCGCGAGATCGCCGACGTCCTCGAGCCGGGCACGATCGTCGTGAGCGTCGCCGCCGGCGTGACCGTCGCGACCTTCGAATCGATCCTGCAGGAGGGGGTCGCCGTCATCCGCTCGATGCCGAACACGCCGTCGATCGTGGGTCGCGGCCTCACCGGCCTGTCCGCGGGGACGCGTTCGAGCGACGACGACCTCGCGGTCGTGCGCTCGGTGTTCGAGACCGTCGGAGAGGTGCTCGAGGTTCCGGAGGGGAAACTCGACGCCCTCAGCACGATCTCGGGCTCCGGCCCCGCCTACGTGTTCTACCTCGTCGAGGAGTTCACTCGCACGGCCATCGGCAAGGGATTCACGCCCGAGGAGGCCGACCTGCTGGTGTCGCAGACCTTCCTCGGAGCGGCCGAACTGCTCGTGTCATCGGAGAAGACCGCCGAGGAGCTGCGCATCCAAGTCACGAGCCCCAAGGGCACGACGGAGCGCGCGATCGCGGTCCTCCGAGCAGCCGGCCTCGAGCGCGTCTTCACCGAGGCGACGGACGCCGCCCTCGCGCGCGCTCGCGAGCTCGCGGCCCCCACCCCCTGACCATCAATTTGGCGATGGTGCACGTCGTTACGCGCACCATCGCCAAATCAACGCGCCCGGGGGTCAGGAGCCGAGGGCCGCGAAGCGCTCGATGTCGGCGGACGTGCCCGACACGATGATGAGGTCGTGGTTCGAGACGACCGTGTCCGCGGTCGCGTAGGTGAACGGCTTTCCGGGGCTCTTGACACCCACGACGGTGATGCGGTGCTTCGTGCGCACGCCGCTCTCGGTGAGGTTGAGGCCGCGGATGGGCTTCGGCGGGTACATCTTCACGAGGACGAAATCGTCGTCGAACTGGATGAAGTCGAGCATCCGGCCGCTCACGAGGTGCGCGACGCGCTCGCCAGCCTCCGCCTCGGGGTAGATGACGTGATTGGCGCCGACGCGGGTGAGGATCTTGCCGTGCGACTGCGAGACAGCCTTGGCCCAGATCTGCGGCACCTTGAGGTCGACGAGGTTCGCGGTGATGAGCACGCTCGCCTCGATCGACGAGCCGACGGCGACGACGGCGATCGAGAAGTCCGCAGCACCGATCTGCTTGAGGGCCTCCAGATTGCGGGCGTCGGCCTGGACCGTGTGCGTGATCCGCTCGGACCACTTCTGGACGAGGCCCATGTCCTCGTCGATCGCGAGCACTTCGCGGTCGAGCCGATCGAGTTCCCCGGCGCACGCCGCGCCGAACCGACCCAGCCCGATCACGAGAACGGGCGCGTCGTGCTTGATGCGATCAACCAACGATCGGCCTTTCCTCTGGACGTCTGAAGAGCTTCGACGTCTGACTTGCCGCCACCGCCGCTGCGAGTGTCACTGTACCAACGCGACCGAGGAGCATCGTGAGTCCGAGCACGTACTTGCCGGATTCCGGGAGATCACCCGTGAGGCCCGTGGAGAGGCCCACCGTGCCGAATGCCGAGATGACGTCGAAGAGCACGTAGTCGAGTGAGGCCTTCGTGATGTGCAGGAGCGTCACGGTCGAGACGGCGACGATCGTCGCCCCCCACAGGACGACGCTCACGGCGACGCGCGAGACGTCGCCGGGGATCCGGCGTCCGAACGCCTCCATGTCGGGGTTGCCCTTCGCCTCGGCGACGGCCGAGAGGAACAGGACGGCGAGCGTCGTCACTTTGATGCCACCGCCGGTGGACGCCGAGCCGCCGCCGATGAACATGAGCATGTCGGCGACGAGAAGGCTCGATCCGTTGAGGTCGGGGATGTCGATCGTCGCGAATCCGCCGGACCTCGTCATCATCGACAGGAACAGCGATTGGAAGATCGTGTCCGACGCGTTCAAGGTGCCGAAGGTCTTCGGGTTGTTGTACTCGAGGATGATGAACGCGAGCGCGCCCATGAAGAGGAGCAGCACCGTCGTCACGACCGTGAGCTTGACGTGCAGCGACCAGAGCCGCGGCTTGAGCAGCTGCTTCTGGAGCGCGTAGATCACAGGGAAGCCGACGGCCCCGAGGAAGACGCCGATCATGAGGATCGACAGGAACCAGTAGTCGTTCTCGAACCGGGCGAGGCCCTCGGCGTTCGGGGTGAAGCCCGTGTTCGTGAAAGCCATCGCCGAGTAGTAGAAGCTGTTCCAGATCGCGTCCCAGAGGGGGATCCCGTCGATCAGCATGCGGGGGAACAAGAGGGCCGCGACGCCGGCCTCGATGACGACGAGGCTGAGTGCGACGGTCACGAGGAGGTTGCCGACCTCGCCGAGGCGGACGGCCTGACTCTCGGAGACGGGCCCGTGGTGCGCACGCAGCGGGTTCGAGTCGCTCGCTGCGATGAGCTTCGCGCGGAGTCCGAGGCGGCGCGAGATGACGAGTCCGAGGATAGACGCAAGGGTCAGAACCCCGACAGCGCCGATCTGGACGCCGATGTAGACGAAGATGTGGCCGACGAGCGACCAGTGCGACGCCATGTCGACCGTCGCGAGTCCTGTGACGCAGATGACGGACACAGCCGTGAAGAACGCGTCGGCCAGTTCGGCGCGCTCGCCGCTGTTCGTCGCGATCGGGAGGCTGAAGAGGAGCGTGAACACGAGGATGAGGAACGTGAACACGAGGATCGCGAATCGCGACGGCGAACTGCCCGTGAAGTCGTTGACGGCGTCGCGGACCCGTTCCCAGAAGTAGCGGTGCGCGATCGGAGAGCGATGGAGGTCGCCCTTGAGTGCCATGGAGACCCCCGGTGCCTGTGATTTCGGTGTCGAACCGAGCGAATCGAATGTCATGGTACTCCGTCCCCGGACTCACTAGCCTTGAGGCCATGGCCGACATCTTCACCGTGATCGCGGATCCCACGCGACGCGACATCCTCCAGGTGCTGCTCGACGGCCACGTGCCCGACACCGAGGACGAGCAGCCGGGCACGAGCGTGTCCGAGATCGTCGCGCACCTCGGGCTCAGTCAGCCGACGGTCTCGAAGCACCTCAAGGTGTTGAGGGAGGCCGGCCTCGTCTCCGTCCGTGAGGAGGGTCAGCACCGTTACTACAGCCTCGACTACACGCCGCTCGAGAGCGTCGAGGACTGGCTCATCCCGTTCCTGAGCGCTGATTTCGACCCGGCCGAGCAAGCGAGGCAGATGGTCGCGAGCCTCCCGGATCAGGCGAAGCAGGTCGCGGACGCCATCGGCCACGCCGTCGCCGACACCACCCACCGCGTCACGAGCGCTGTGCATGCCGTCGGCAAGAAGCTCCGCCCCTGAGCGGCCTTCTGACCCGTCTTCGGGAGCATGGCTTTTCGGAGTCGCGGTCACTAAAGTGATCGTCAATCACATCGGTCACAGGAGCCTCACGCGGGCGCGGCCGATACTGCCGCACACTCGACACGATGGGGAGGTTCCCGTGAGCAACGGACTGTCCGATGCCCGTTTCCTCACGGTCGCCGAGGTGGCCGACATGATGCGGGTGTCGAAGATGACCGTCTACCGGCACGTGCACTCGGGCGACCTCCCCGCCATCCGATTCGGTCGGTCATTCCGGGTGCCCGAGTCCGCCGTGCTCGCAGTGCTCAACAGGCCCGTCGCCGACGCGGGCGAGCACTCCGCCTGACGCGACCGATCGGTCGCCCGAGCGTGTGGCTGCTCCGAGCGCGACTCACGGCGGATCGAGCGCCGAGAGGTCGCTCACGAGCCAGTGCGCGTCGTCTGTGAGCACGCGGGCCGGGCGGATCCGCATGTCGTCGATGCCGCGACGCGCGAGCTCCCAGCGCACGCGAGAGCTCACTTCGAAGAGCCACACGTGGGCGAGATCACCGAAGAACGGTCGGACTTTGTGGCCGGGAGACTCGGGGAGGGCGTGGAGCAAGTGGAAGCCGGCGAGCCGCGAGCCGTCGTGCGTGCGCAGGTCTGCCGGGGTGGAGAGGAATCCCACGACGTCGAGCTCGTCGAATGCCTCGATGATTCGGTCCGAGACGATCTTGTAGCCCGCTCCGTTCGCGGCGATCATGTCGCCGACGAGGACTCCGCCGGGCACGGGCTCGAACCAGAGCGAGAAGGAGCACGACGCGAACTCGCCGCTCGCGACGAGTTCGTCCTCGTCGCGGCCGTCGGGCAGGCGGAAGTCGCTCGGTCCGGACCGCCCGACCCACGCGCTCTGCATATGGAGCAGGGCGCGGCCGTGATCCGCGCCCAGGACCCACCAGTCGTGAGTCGTCTCGTCCACGGTGATCCCCCGATCCCTTGGTCCCCTGATCCTGACGCGTCCCTCTCGACGGGGGTAGTCGGATGTTTGGGGGACAACCCAACAAACCCCGACGCGTCGTGAATCTTCCGGCCTCGACGGGCTCGTATCCTGCCCGTGCGCCCGGAGGCTCGCCGATCGGCTAGACTGTCCCGAGGCATTTTTTCTCAGGTCGCGCTCGTCGTGACCCTTTCCGATTCTTCAGTGAGGTATCCGTGGGTTCTGTTATCAAGAAGCGCCGCAAGCGTATGGCGAAGAAGAAGCACCGCAAGCTCCTTCGTAAGACCCGCCACCAGCGCCGCAACAAGAAGTAGAGTCGCGCGTCGGACGAGCGCCAGGCCGATCGGCCTGGCGCTTTTTGGCGTTCCCGAGCGGCGGGCGCGAGACACCGGTGGTCGATGACCGGAGGTCGGTGACCCGGAGCAATGTTCGGATACCCGAACATTGTCATCGTACGGGTCGAACATTAGGCTGATCGCATGCCAGTGCCCTTGTCGACGGCGACAGCTCCGGACGCCTCTGACCGAGCGACTCCGAGACGCCGCCGGTCGGCCCGCCGCCGATTCCGCCGACCGCCGTCACTCGGTGCGCTCGCCACGGTGCTCGCAGCCTCGGTCGCTCTCAGCGGGTGCGAGGCCGCCGCGCCGCCAGACGACCGTCCGGTCGTCGCAACGACGTTCACGGTCCTCGCGGACATGGCCCGCAACGTCGCGGGCGACCATCTCCGGATCGAGTCGATCACCAAGGTGGGGGCGGAGATCCACGGCTACGAGCCGACTCCCGGGGATGTGCGCGTCACGGCGAACGCCGACCTCGTGCTCGACAACGGCCTCGGACTCGAAGCCTGGTTCGAGCGGTTCGTCGGGGAACTCGACGTGCCCCACGCCGTCGTGAGCGACGACGTCGACCCCATTCCGATCGCCTCGGACGCATACGCCGGTCGCCCGAACCCGCACGCCTGGATGTCGCCCGTCGAGGCGCAGCGCTACGTCGCGAGCATGGTCGACGCTTTCAGCGATCTCGACCCCGCGAACGCGGCGGACTTCCGTGCCAACGGCGACGCGTATTCCGACGAGATCGCCGACGTGCACGACGAACTCGTGGCGGGTCTCGCGACCCTGCCAGCGACACAGCGGGCGCTCGTCACCTGCGAGGGCGCGTTCTCCTACCTCGCCCGTGACGGTGGGCTCGAGGAGGCGTACCTCTGGCCCGTCAACGCCGAGCAGCAGGCGACGCCCGGACAGATCGCCGGAGCGATCGATTTCGTGGAGAGGAACGACGTCGCCGCCGTCTTCTGCGAGTCGACGGTCTCCGACTCCGCCATGCGGCAGGTGGTCGGGGCAACGGGAGCCCGCTTCGGGGGAGTGCTCTACGTCGACTCGCTGTCCTTGCCCGGCGGTCCCGTGCCGACCTATCTCGACCTCCTCCGTCACGACGTCCGCACGATCGTCTCGGGCCTCACCGGTTCGGGAGCCGACCGGTGACCGGGGCAGGCGTGGTGCCGGCGCTCGAACTGCGTGGCGTCACCGTGCGGTACGGGGACGTCCTCGGTCTCGACGAGGCGAGCGTCACGATCCTGCCCGGTCGGGTGTGCGGGCTCGTCGGGATGAACGGGTCCGGGAAGTCGACGCTGTTCAAATCGGTCATGGGACTCGTGACTCCCGACTCGGGGAGCGTCGCGGTCACGGGGCTCACGCCCGGCATCGCCCGGAAGCGCGGCGTCGTCGGGTACGTCCCGCAGAGCGAGGAGATCGACGCGCAGTTCCCCGTGAGCGTCGCCGACGTCGTGATGATGGGGCGGTACGGACGGATGGGCTTCCTGCGTCGCCCGAGCGCGGCCGATCGCGCCGCCGTCGCGGAAGCACTCGACCGCGTCGAGTTGACGGAGTTCGCGCAGCGGCAGATCGGACAGCTCTCCGGTGGCCAGCGCAAGCGCGCCTTCGTGGCCCGCGGCATCGCGCAGGGAGCGGACGTCCTACTCCTCGACGAGCCGTTCGCGGGCGTCGACAAGCGCTCAGAGGCGACGATCAGTCGTCTGCTCCGCGAACTCGCGGACGACGGGCGGACTGTCGTGGTGTCGACGCACGACCTCCGAGCGCTTCCGGCCCTGTGCGACGAGGCGGTGCTCCTGCTCCGTCGGGTGCTCGCCCACGGCGACCCGCGAGACGTGCTGCGCCCGGAGCAGCTCGCTCGGGCGTTCGGACTGGATGTGCTCGCGGAGGAGGACTGACATGACCGGATTCGACGGACTTCTCGGGCTCCTGCTCGAACCCCTGCAGTTCGACTTCATGGTGCGCGCTCTCGTCGCGACCGTCGTCGCGGCGGTCGTGTGCGCTCTGCTGAGCTGTTGGCTCGTGCTCATCGGCTGGTCGCTCATGGGGGATGCCGTGTCGCATGCCGTGCTCCCGGGAGTCGTGCTCGCCTACATCGTCGGCGCGCCCTTCGCGATCGGTGCCCTCGTATTCGGGTTCCTCGCCGTCGCCCTCATCGGCGTCGTGCGCGACACGAGTCGCGTGAAGGAGGACGCCGCGATCGGCATCGTCTTCACGACGCTCTTCGCGCTCGGGCTCGTGCTCATCTCGGTGACACCCAGTCAGACCGACCTCGGCCACATCATCTTCGGGAATGTGCTCGGGATCGGGACGGGGGACCTCGTCCAGATCCTCGTGCTCGGCGCTGTCGCGGCCGCCGTGCTCCTCGTCACGCGGCGGGACCTGACGCTGTTCGCGTTCGATCCGACTCACGCCCACGCGATCGGCCTCTCACCGCGGCTGCTCGGGGCCCTGCTCCTCGGCGTGCTCGCGCTCACCGCCGTCGTCGCGCTTCAGACCGTCGGAGTGATCCTCGTCGTGGCGATGCTCATCATCCCGGGAGCCACGGCGTACCTCCTCACCGACCGGTTCCCGCGCATGCTCGTCGTCGCGCCGTCGATCGCCGCGGCGTCGGCCGTCGTCGGCATCTATTCGAGCTACTTCCTCGACACCGCTCCCGGCGGGATGGTGGTGCTCGCGCAGGGCGTCGCCTTCGCCGCCGTGTTCCTCGTGAGTCCGCGGCACGGTGTCCTCGTGGCGGCCGTGCGGCGCCGGTGGCGGCGTCACAGGTCCCCGCGCCCCGACACCGTCGCCCCCTAGACTCGCTCCCGTGGATCTCGACCGGTTGACGCGTATGGCGCAGGACTACGTGAGCGCCATCTGGAAGGCCGAGGAGTGGAGCGACGAGCACGCCGCCGCTGGCGACATCGCCGCACGGCTCGGGGTCGCGACGTCGACGGTTTCCGGCAATCTCAAGAAGCTCGTCGCGGACGGCCTCGTCGAGCACGAGCGCTACGGCGCGGTGACCCTCACGTCCGACGGACGCGCCGCCGCCGTGCAGATGGTCCGCCGGCACCGGTTGCTCGAGTCGTACCTCGTCGAGCGGCTCGGGTACGGCTGGGACGAGGTGCACGACGAGGCCGAACACCTCGAACACGCCGCATCGGAGACGTTCATCGACCGCATCGATCAGGAGCTCGGGTTCCCCGAACGTGATCCGCACGGCGACCTCATCCCGCGGCGCGACGGTCGGGTCTCCACCTCGGACGCCGTGAACCTCGCCGACCTCGCCGTCGGGACGGGAGGCACGATCGCGCGCATCTCGGACGAGGACCCGGCGCTCCTGCGCTACCTCGGCACCCACGGCATCGTCCTCGACACGCGCGTGTCTGTCCGCGACCGGGTCGAGGTCGCGGGCGTGCTCGTGCTCGGTCGTGAGAGCGGGGAGACGGGGCGGCCCCTCGAGACCGAGCTCGGTGTCCTTGCCGCGCGGGCGATCTGGGTGACGCCCGACGACTGACGGGCGACGTGGCCGTGCCGCTGCCGGGCGTCGGTAGGCTGAGCGGGTGACCGTCGCCATCACTCTCATCGGGAAACCGGACTGCCACTTGTGCGACGACGCCCGATCGGTTGTCGAATCGGTCGTGGCGGAGGTCGCCTCGCGGTCGGACGGCCCGGAGATCACGGTCGAGGAGCTCTCGATCGCCGACGACGAGCCCCTGCGGGAGCGCTACTGGGAGATGATCCCGGTCGTGCTGATCGACGGTCGGCAGCACTGCTACTGGCGCGTGGACGCCGGTCGCCTCACGAACGCGATCCTGGAGGACCGATGACCATCCGACACATCGTCACGTGGAAGCTCGCCGCGACCGATCCGCAGACGCGTGCGGAGCACGCCGCGGGGATCGCGGAGCGGCTCACGGCACTCGTCGGCGTGGTCGAGGAGATCCGGTCGCTCTCCGTCGCGACGAACGAGGCCTATCCCGACCGGAACTGGGACGTCGTGCTCGTGTCGGAGTTCGACGATCTCGACGCGCTGGACGGGTACCAGAAGCACCCGGCCCATCAGGAGGCCGCCGCCTACGTCGGCAGCGTCGTCGCGGACCGCGCCTCCATCGACTACACCCTCTGACCGGGCATCAATGTGGCGATGGTGCGTGTAGTTACGCGCACCATCGCCAAATTAATGTTGCGGGGTTAGGGGAGGAGGCGCGTCGGGCCGCGGAAGAGGTACGTCGTCTCGCGGATCGACTGCTCGCCGAGCAGCAGCATGAGGACGCGGGCGAGACCCATACCGAAGCCGCCGTGGGGCGGAACGCCGTAGCGGAAGAAGTCGAGGTAGAACTCGAGCTCCTCCGGTTCGAGACCCTTCTCGCGCGCCTGCTCGATGAGCACGTCGACACGGTGCTCACGCTGCGCACCCGTCGAGATCTCGACGCCGTTGAAGATGAGGTCGTAGCTGTTCGTGAGCGACGAGTCGCCCTCGTGGCGCATGTGGTAGAACGGCCGGATGCTCGAGGCGTAGTCCGTGAGGAACACGAAGTCGTGCCCGAACTCCTCCTTCACGTACGCCGCGATGCGACGCTCGCCCTCGGGGTCCATGTCGTCGTCCGCGCGCGGAATCTCGTAGCCGCGCTCGCCGACGATGCGCTTCGCCTCGGCGAGCGGGATGCGGGGGAACGGGCGGGACGGCACGACGACGTCGAGGTCGAAGTGCTCCTTGAGGGCCTCGCCGTGCTTCTCCTTGACGGCCGTGAACGCCGCGACGAGGAGTTCCTCGTGGAGCGCCATGACGTCCTCGTGGGACTCGATCCAACTGATCTCCGCGTCGACGCTCGTGAACTCGGTGGCGTGGCGGCTCGTGAACGAGGGGTCGGCGCGGAAGGCCGGGCCGATCTCGAACACCTTGCCGAAGCCGGCCGGCTGCGCCATCTGCTTGAAGAACTGCGGGCTCTGGGCGAGGTACGCCGTCGTCTCGAAGTAGCCGACCTCGAAGAGCTCGGCGCGCGACTCGCTCGCGGAGGCCATGAGCTTCGGCGTGTGGATCTCGATGAAGTCGTTGTCGATCCAGTACTGGCGGAAGGCGTGCTCGATCGTCGTCTGTACCCGGAAGATGAGATTCTGCTTCGGGTTGCGGAGGTCGAGGAAGCGCCAGTCGAGACGCTTGTCGAGGCTCGAGTCTGCGGCGATCGGGGTCTCGGGGAGGGACTCGCTCACGACCTCGAGCGCGCCGATCCTGACCTCGAGGCCGCCAAGCTTCACCCGCTCGTCGTGCTTCAGCGCGCCGGTGACGGTGAGGAACGAGCCGTGCGCGAGGGCGGAGATCGCCTCCGTCGTCGCGAGCTTCGTGGCGCTCTCCGGATCGTCGTCGTCGACGAGCTCGCGGACGGCGGGGTTCACGAGCTGGACGGCGCCCGATTCATCGCGGAGGACGACGAACTGCACCTTCTTCTGATCCCGGACGGTCTCGACCCATCCGGACACACTGACGGGGCCGTCCTCGAGGGCGGCCAGATTCTTGACTAGGGTGCGTTCGCTCACGGGGGTCAAGCCTACTCGGGGCGTGCGGGACGCGGGCGAACGCTCAGGCGGCGCGAACGTAGACTGGAGGGGTGTCTGCCTCCCGGATCCATCTCGTCCGGCACGGCGAGGTCCACAATCCCTCGCGCGTGCTCTACGGACGCCTTCCCGGATTCCGGCTCTCGACCCTCGGAGAACGCATGGCGGCAGCCGCGGCCCTCGCGCTGCAGGACGAGCACGCGCCGGTCTCGCGCATCATCGCCTCGCCGCTCCAGCGCACGCAGGAGTCTGCGGCTCCCGTCGCGAAGCGGTTCGGGCTCGAGGTCGAACTCGACGAGCGGTTGATCGAGCCCGCGAACCACTTCGAGGGACGCGTCATGGCGCGTGCCGTGCGTGACCCGCGCAACTGGTTCGCGTTGCGGAACCCGCGCATCCCCACGTGGGGAGAGCCGTACGTGTCGATCTCCGCACGGATGCTCGCCGCCGTCCGCGACGCGTGGGACAGCACGCCGGAGGGCGACGTCGTCATCGTGAGCCATCAGCTGCCGATCTGGATGGTGCACTCGACGGTCGCGGGCATCCCGCTGCCGCACGACCCGCGCAAGCGGCGCTGCGCGCTCTCGAGCATCACGACACTCGAGCGGCGCGGGGACGGCTTCGTCGAGGTCCTCTATCGCGACCCGGCCGCGGGCCTCGCGACAGCGGCCACCGATGTGGGGGCGGTGTGACCATGAACGCTCTTCGACGACGCCGGGGTGCGCGACTCGCCGCCGCAGCCGCGATCGCGCTCCTCGCGCTCACCGGGTGCACGAACGATCCGCTCGCTGAGCAGTATCGCGAGGGCAGCGGAAAGGGCTATATCGCGGGAGACGGCAGCTGGACGGAGGTCCCGCCGGCCGAGCGCGACGACCCCGTCGAGTTCTCCGGCGTCGACCAGAACGGGGAGACCGTCACCTCGGACGACTACGTCGGCGAGGTGCTCGTCGTGAACTTCTGGTACGCGGCGTGTGCACCGTGCCGTGCCGAGGCTCCCGACCTCGTCGAATTGAGCGCGCAGTACGAGGGTCAGGGCGCGAGCTTCCTCGGCGTGAACGTCCGCGACCAGGCGGACACGGCGATCGCGTTCGACGAGACCTACGGCATCGAGTACCCCTCGATCATCGATACGAACGACGGAGCCGTGAAGCTCGCGTTCTCGGGTTCCGTGCCGCCGAACGCCGTGCCGACGACACTCGTGCTCGACGCCGAGGGCCGCATCGCCGCCCGCATCGTCGGCCAGGTGCGCGACGCGTCGATCCTCGACACCCTCATCCGCGACACGATCGCCGAGTCCGAGGAGTGAACCCGGGGGAGGTCATCACGAGCGGCTCGCTGCTCGTCGCCGTGCCGCTCGCGATGCTCGCGGGGCTCGTGTCGTTCGCGTCGCCGTGCGTCCTGCCGCTCGTGCCGGGCTACCTCGGCTACGTCGGCGGCTTCCAGGGGGAGGGGCGTCAGGATCGCCGACGCCTCGTGCTCGGAGCGTCGCTCTTCGTGCTCGGCTTCGCGATCGTCTTCGTGCTGTACGGAGCGGCCTTCGGTGCGATCGGCGCCTGGTTCGTGCAGTGGGAGGGCGTCATCACGCGCGTCCTCGGCGTCATCGTCATCCTCATGGGCCTCGTGTTCATCGGCCGCTTCGGCGCCTTCCAGCGCACCGCGAAGCTGGCCTGGCTGCCGGCGACGGGCCTCGGCGGCGCACCGCTCCTCGGAGCCGTCTTCGCCATCGGTTGGACGCCGTGCATCGGTCCGACCCTCTCCGCCGTCCTGTCGCTCGGCTTCACCGGCGGAACGGCCTGGCAGGGCGCGCTCCTCGCCTTCGGCTATTGCCTCGGTCTCGGCATCCCGTTCATCCTCATCGCCCTCGGTCTCGGCTGGGCCACCCGCTCCGTCAGCTTCCTGCGCCGCCACATCCGCGCCGTCAACATCGTCGGCGGCGTGCTGCTCATCGTCGTGGGCCTGCTCATGGTCACCGGCGTGTGGTCGCTCATCATGTACCAGCTCCAGGGGGTGATGTACGGCTTTGACCTCGTCCTCTGATTCCGATCGCGGCGCGAAACCGCAGCGTCCCGCCCGATCCGCCGACCTCCGCGGGCCCTCCGACCGCATCGACGATCCGAACGCGCGACCCGAGCTCGACGGCGAGGCGCCCGAGAGCGCCGCGCGCCCTGACGGTCCCGTCTCGCCGAAGCTCGGCGTCGTCGGCTCGCTGCGGTTCTTCTGGCGCCAGCTCACGAGCATGCGCACGGCGATCCTCCTCCTCCTTCTGCTCGCGATCGCGGCCATCCCCGGCTCGCTCGTGCCGCAGCGCTCGAGCGACCCGAACGGCGTCACGCAGTACTTCGTCGACAACCCCGACCTCGCGCCCGTG
Source organism: Labedella phragmitis (assembly GCF_004078635.1). GTDB lineage: Bacteria > Actinomycetota > Actinomycetes > Actinomycetales > Microbacteriaceae > Labedella > Labedella phragmitis. Next base: position 266,218 of record NZ_RZNB01000003.1, on the reverse strand, counting down.
CTCGACAAGCTGCAGCTCTTCGACGTCTACAGCTCGGCGTGGTTCTCGGCCGTCTACATCCTGTTGTTCGTGTCGCTCATCGGCTGCATCATCCCGCGCACGAAGCACCACTTCGACGCGATGCGCTCCCGTCCGCCGCGGACCCCTGCGCGGTTGTCGCGTCTCGCGGACCACATCGAGGAGACCTACGCGGGAGTCGACCCGGACACCGCGATCGCGGAGGCGCGCACACTCCTGAAGAAGTCGGGCTATCGCGTCGAGGAGTACGACCAGCGCGGGGTCCGGTCGGTGTCGGCGGAGCGCGGCTACTTGAGGGAGACCGGAAACCTCGTGTTCCACGCCTCGCTCGTCGGCGTCCTCGTGGCCGTGGGGATCGGCGGCGGGTTCGGCTACTCCGGTCAGCGCGTCGTCGTCGAGGGCCAGTCGTTCGTCAATTCGGTCATCGACTACGACACGATCAACCCCGGCCGGTTCTTCGACCAGGACAGCCTGTCGCCGTACGCCCTCACGCTCGACCGGTTCGACGTGACGTACGAGACGCAGAACGCCGACGCCTTCGGGCAGCCGATCGACTTCACGGCGCATCTCACGACGACCACACCGGACGGCGACACCGAGGACCACAGCATGAAGGTGAACCAGCCGCTGCGCTTCGCCGGCACGGACGTCTTCCTGCTCGGCAACGGCTACGCGCCGACCATCACGGTGCGCGACCCGGAGGGCACCGTCGTCTTCACAGATTCGGTTCCGTTCCTTCCGCAGGACGCAAACCTCACGTCCGTCGGCGTCGTGAAGGTCCCCGACGGACTCGAGAAGCAAGTCGGGTTGCTCGGCTTCTTCTACCCGACGGCGCAGCCGCTCGAGGACGGCGCCTTCACCTCGACCTTCCCCGACCTCGTCCTCCCGATGCTGTCGCTCAACGTCTACACGGGCGACCTCGGCATCGACGGCGGCGTCCCGCGTTCGGTATACACGCTCAACACGGACGACATGACCCAGGTCGCCGGTCGGGACTCGGACGTCGAGGCCATCCAGTTGCTGCCGGGACAGTCGGCGGAGCTGCCGAACGGTCTCGGCTCGATCGAGTTCGGGAACGCCGACCCGGACGCCGCGACGGGCGACTTCTCGAACTCGGTCCCGCGCTTCGCGTCCCTCGACATCCACAGCGATCCGAGCCAGGTGTGGGTGCTGCTCTTCGCCGTGCTCGTGACGCTCGGTCTGCTCACCTCGCTCTTCGTACCCCGTCGGCGCGTGTGGATCGCGGTGCATCCCGCCGACGGTCCTCCCGGCGCTCGCGACGGCGAGGGGGCCGACGGCGACGACGAGCCGACGAGCGGTGTCCGCGTGGAGTACGCGGGCCTCGCGCGCGGCGAGGATCCGGGACTCGCCGAGGCCGTCGAGGCCCTCGCCTACCGGCACGGAACGGCCCTCGGAGTCGAGCGCCCCTGACCGCCGCCTTCCGCGTCCCGGTGCGGATCGCGGCCCCTCTCGGCCTCAGCTTCGCGAGGTAGTCTGGAGGGGTGGATCTCAACGACTTCTCGGTGATGGCCCTGTGGACGGCGCTTGCGCTCTACGCCTTGGCCTTCATCGCCTTCACCTTCGACCTCGCGCGGCGCAGCACCGAAGTGCGGCAGGCCGCCGACGCGGTCGTGCCGAGCGCGGTCGCCCGCAGCTCCTCGACGGCCGGGTCCGAAGCGTCGTCGGTTCGCACCCTCACGGTCGATCGTCCGACAGGCACCGGGGGAGAGGCGCGCGTCACCGCTTCGCGGTCACCGTCACTGCGCGTCGGCGTAGCCCTCACGATTCTCGGCTTCGTGGTCCACCTCGCCGCCGACGTGACGCGCGGCATCGCGGCCGGTCGTGTCCCGTGGGCGAACATGTACGAGTTCGCGATGACCGGCACATTGCTCATCATCGGCGTCTTCCTCGTCGTGCTCACGCGCGAGGACCTGCGCTTCCTCGGCACCTTCGTGACCGGACTCGTGGTCATCCTCCTCGGGCTGTCGTGGAACTTCTACGTCGAGGTCGCGCCGCTCATCCCGGCACTCCAGTCGGCGTGGCTCGTCGTGCACGTCTTCGTCGCGAGCCTCGGAACCGCGTTCCTCGCCCTCGGCTTCGCGCTCTCGGTCGTGCAGCTCGTCCAGGCGCGCCAGGAGCGACTGCAGCTCGAACTCTCGGCCCTCAAGATGCGTTTCCTCGCGACACTGCCGAGCGCTGACCGCCTCGAGAACCTCGCCTACCGCGTGAGCATCATCGGCTTCATCTTCTGGACCTTCACGCTCATCGCCGGCGCCATCTGGGCCGAGTCGGCGTGGGGCCGCTACTGGGGCTGGGACACCAAGGAGGTCTGGACCTTCATCATCTGGGTCATCTACGCGGGCTACATCCACGCGCGGGCGACGCGCGGATGGCGCGGCACCCGGTCGGCGTGGCTGTCCATCATCGGCTTCGCCGCCGTCATGTTCAACTTCGGCATCGTGAACGTCTTCTTCAAGGGACTGCACGCCTACTCGGGGCTGTGACGCGCCGAGTGTCGGCGCGAACGGCGTCGCCGCTCAGTCGGTGAGGAGACGGTGGCAGCGCTCGATGCGCTCGAGCCACCATGCGGTGCGGTCGCGATCCGCCGCGTAGCGAGCCAGGAGCTCGGGCGACAGGTCGACGTCGCGCACGGGGACGGCTCCGTCGACCGGCAGAAGCGGGTCCTCGGTCACGTCCGCAGCCAGCAACGCCGCCGTGCCGAGCCCGCAATCGAACTCGAGCTCGGGGACCGCGGCCGCGAGTCTCGCACCCATTGCGAGTCCGACCGAGGTGTCGAGTGCGCTCGACACCACGACGGGGAGGCCGGTCCGCTCCAGGATGCGGAGGGCGCGACGGATGCCGCCGAGGGGCTGCGCCTTCACGACGAGGACGTCCGCCGCTTCCGCGCGCGCGACGGCCAGCGGGTCCTCCGCCTTCCGGACGCTCTCGTCCGCCGCGATGGGAACACCCATCCAGCGGATGCGCGTGCGCAGCTCGACGAGTTCCTCGACGTTCGCGCACGGCTGCTCGACGTACTCGAGGTCGAACGGGGCGAGGTCGTGGACGGCGTGTTCTGCTTCGTCGACGTTCCAGCCCCCGTTCGCGTCCACGCGGATACGCCCTTCCGGGCCGAGGGCCTCTCGGACGGCGCGCACGCGGGCGACATCGTCCTCCCGGGTCTGTGAGGGTTCGGCGACCTTGACCTTCGCGGTGCGGCAGCCCGGGAACCGCGCGAGTATGCCCGCGACCTCATGAGCGGGGACGGACGGGACCGTCGCGTTGACGCGGATGGAGTCGCGGCGGATCGGCGGCTGTTCGGTCCACCCGAATTCGATCGCGGCGCGCAACCAGGTCGAGGCCTCGACGTCGCCGTATTCGACGAACGGCGAGAACTCCGTCGCACGCATCGGGCCGTCGAAGACGACGGCCTCGCGAACCGTGATCCCGCGGAATCGCGTCGTGAGCGGCAGAGAGACGACGTGGGCCGACGCGACGAGGTCCTCGACGCTCGGCACCGGTGCGGCGAGCGGATCCATGGGCTCAGTCTGGCATCGACCGCCCGATCGCACCCTCGACCTGCCACAATCGGAGCATGGCGAGCGACGAGATCCGCGCCGCGGTCGCGCCGAGTCGCGGGCTTAAGCTGGAGCGATGAGCGTCTCCGAGCTGTTCGACGAATCCGTGTGGACCGAGGCCCCGGGCTTCGACGACCTCGGGGACATCACCTACCACCAGTCGACCGACGGGCGGATCGCTCGCGTCGCGTTCGACCGTCCCGAGGTGCGGAACGCGTTCCGGCCCCGCACGGTCGACGAGCTCGCGCGAGTGCTCGACGACGCCCGCCAGAACCCGCGGATCGGCGTCGTGCTCCTCACGGGCAACGGACCGAGTCCGAAGGACGGCGGCTGGGCGTTCTGCTCCGGCGGCGACCAGCGCATCCGCGGCCGTGACGGCTACCGGTACGCGGAGGGCGACACCGCCGAGTCCGTCGAGCCCGCGCGCTCCGGGCGCCTGCACATCCTCGAGGTGCAGCGACTCATCCGGTTCATGCCGAAAGTCGTCATCGCGGTCGTACCCGGGTGGGCCGCAGGGGGAGGTCACTCGCTGCACGTCGTGTGCGACCTCACGATCGCGAGCGTCGAGCACGGCCGCTTCAAGCAGACGGACGCCGACGTCGGGTCGTTCGACGCGGGTTACGGCAGCGCGTATTTCGCTCGGCAGGTGGGACAGAAGTTCGCGAGGGAGGTCTTCTTCCTCGCCGAGGAGTACTCTGCCGAGCGCGCGCTCGCGACGGGAGCGATCAATGCGGCCGTGCCGCACGCCGAACTCGAGCAGACCGCGATCGCGTGGGCCCGCACCATCCTGGGCAAGTCGCCGACGGCGATCCGCATGCTCAAGTTCGCGTTCAACGCCGTCGACGACGGGCTCGTCGGCCAGCAGGTCTTCGCGGGTGAGGCGACGCGACTCGCCTACGGCACCGACGAGGCCGTCGAGGGTCGCGACTCCTTTTTGGAGAAGCGCGAACCCGACTGGTCGGCGTTCCCCTGGCACTACTGACGATGGACCGCGCGTGAGCAGAGAGCTGCGGCGCGTCGGAGCCGATGACCCCGTGCGGCTCATGGAGGCGGTCGCGCGCGCGATCGAGGGGAACGAACCCGCCGTCCAGCCCACCCCGGTCGGCGACCGCGTGCTGTCAGCGGCGCCGACCGAGGTCGGGTCCGCCGAGGAAATCGACGACGACGTCGCCGTCGTCATCGCGACCTCCGGTTCGAGCGGCTACCCGAAACGCGTCGCGCTCTCCGCCGCGGCCCTCGTCGCGAGTGCGACGGCGACCGAGCACGCCGTGGGCGGCCCCGGCCGGTGGGTGCTCGCGATGCCGGCGCACTACGTGGCGGGCATCCAGGTGCTCGTGCGCTCGGTGATCGCCGGGACGACGCCCGAAATCCTTCCAGGTGGCGTCTTCAGCGTCGACGCATTCGTGGACGGGGCCGCGCGAGCGGCCGTCGGGGCGTCTCGCACCTACACGGCGCTCGTTCCGGCTCAAGTGTCCCGTCTGCTCGACGACGACGCGGGGCGAGGAGCGCTCGCCGCATTCGACGCCGTCATCGTCGGCGGACAGGCCGTTCCCGTGGCGTTGCGCGACCGGGCCGAGACCGAGGGCGTTCGTCTCGTGCGCAGTTACGGCTCGAGCGAGACGGCGGGCGGGTGCGTCTACGACGGTCGTCCGCTCGACGGCGTGCTCGTACGTCTCGCCGATGGCGAGATCGAGATCGGCGGCGCGACCCTCGCTCTCGGCTATCTCGGTGAACCAGAGCGCACCGCGGCGGCCTTTCGAGAGGACGACGGAGTCCGGTGGTACCGCACCGGCGACGCCGGGAGCATCGACGAGCACGGCGTCGTCGACGTCTTCGGTCGCATCGACAACGTCATCGTCTCCGGCGGCGTCAACGTCTCCCTGGATCGCATCGAGGCGCTCGTCAGGGAGCGAGCAGGGTTCGGGGAAGCCGTCGTGGTGGGAGCCGAGGACGCGCGGTGGGGGAGCGTCCCCGTCGTCGTCGCCGACTCACGGGCGCCGGACGGGATGCTCCCCGGCATCCGCCGCGCCGCCGAGGAGTCGCTCGGGGTCGCCGCGCGTCCCGCGCGCATCGTCCGGCTCGACGAGATCCCGATGCTCGCGACGGGGAAACCGGACCGACGAGCGATCGCCCGGCTCGTCGCGCGATCGGGCCCGGGACTCGCCGATCACGGCACCGACGCGTCCACGCTCTAGAATCTCCACGAACGAAAGGTCGGCACGTGGCTGCGAAAGAACAGAGGCTCGACCCCGCTGGGGCCCTCGGCGGGAAGAAGTCGTCGACGGAGCGATCCGGCGCGAGCGGGACGGAGGAGACCGCGGCGTCCGCCGGCGCCGCGCGGGGGGCGGCGCAGAAGTCGTCCTCCAAGAAGGGCGCCGCGACCCCGAGTCGCACCCAGCAGGAGCGGGCGGCCAAGCAGAAGTCGATCGACGCGAAGTCGGGCGCCGCGAAGGTCATCGCGGAGGCCGGTGCCCGCGGAGGGGGCGGCAACCGCCCCAAGGCGAAGGGCAAGAGCGGCAACCCGGCTGCCCGACGCCTCGAGAACGTGCGTCCCGCCCGCTTCGGCGACTGGGTCGAGGGCGCGCGCGTGCGCACCCTTCCGATGGCGGTCGCCCCCGTGCTCATCGGCACGGGCGCCGCGATCTTCGCGGCGGGTCCCGGCGAGTACCACTGGGCCAGGGCGCTCCTGTGCCTCGTGATCGCCGTGTCGCTGCAGATCGCCGTGAACTTCGCGAACGACTACTCCGACGGGATCCGCGGCACCGACGCCGTGCGCGTCGGCCCGTCGCGGCTCGTGGGTTCGGGGCGGGCGAAGGCGCGCACCGTGCTCGCCGTCGCGTTCGTCTTCTTCGGCATCGCCGCCGTCGCGGGGATCACGCTCACCGTGATCACGCAGTACTGGTGGCTCCTCATCGTCGGTGCCGCGAGCATCGCGGCGGCCTGGTTCTACACGGGCGGGAAGCGGCCGTACGGGTATTTCGCCCTCGGTGAGGTCTTCGTCTTCCTCTTCTTCGGCCTCGTCGCGACCCTCGGCACGATGTTCGTGCAGGTGGGGATGCTCAGCCAGGAAGCATGGTTCGGGGCGACGGGCGCCGGCCTCATCGCGTGTTCGGCGATCCTCGTCAACAACTTGCGCGACCGCGATCAGGACCGGCTCGTCGGCAAGCGCACGCTCAGCGTCATCATCGGATCGACGGCCTCGCGGGTGCTGTTCATCGTCTTCCTCATCGTGCCGTTCGTGCTCGCGGCGTGGGTGGCGTTCCTCTTCCCGGAGCTGTGGTTCTCGCTCTTCGCCCTCCTCGCCGCGCTCCCGGCGTGCGTGATCGTCGCGACGGCGCAGCAGCCGCGCGAACTGATCGTGGCGCTCCGCCTCGTGGGGATCACGCAGTTGCTCTACGGCCTCGCGTGGTTCTGGGCGCTCGCGTTCTGATCCGATCGACCTCGAGACGACGGCCCCGCGGTGCGAACCGCGGGGCCGTCGTCGTTCGTCGCCGCGCCGTCCGTGCGACGCCGGAGGTCAGGCGGGTGTGGAGTCCTCAGCGTCCTCGTCGGTGTGGTCGGGCCGGTGGTCGCCGTGCCGCCGCGCGTAGATGTCCTTCGCGATCTGCTCACGCGGTGAGCGCAGGAGGATGAACGAGAGGGCCATGCCGATGAGGGCCGCGAGCACGGCCGCGATCCACGGCTCGATACGCAGCACGAGCAGGACACCGAGGGGGACGAGGAACGCGAGCAGCCGGAGGACCGTGTAGACGAGGACGGGAGGCACGCGATTCACCCGTCAAGTGTACGTGCCGGGTGTCGGGAGACGGTCGGGAGCCCGTCGGACGTGCCCGGGCGAGCGCGGGCACCACGGACGACGTCCAGTTTCGGCGGATATCATGACGGCATGCCCCGTCTGCTCCTCGGACTCGCCGTCATCGTCGTGGTGGTCACGATCTATGCGGTCGTGGATTGCGCCATGATGGCGAGCGACCGCGTCCGTGGATTGCCGAAGCCGGTCTGGATCGTCGTCATCATCGTCCTCCCCGTCATCGGGATCGTGTTGTGGTTCCTCATCGGCCGTGGACGCAAGAACACCGCCGTTGCCGCCGGCCCACGCGCGCCCGACGACGACCCCGCGTTCCTCGGCCGTCTCGGCCGCGACGCGGAGCAGGACGACAGGATCCGCCGCCTCGAGGAGGAACTCGCGGCACTCGATTCCGAGTCGACCGACCCCGATGGTCCTGCCCCCGGCCACCCCGATACCCTCCCGGACGACCAGGCCGATCACGGTGCCGACCGCCAGGACGGCGATTCGCGGGACCGATAGAGTCCACTGCATGTCTGACGGTCAGTCCCTCTCCGCCGAGGACCAGTCGCCCGCCCCCTCTACCGCCTTCGCCGCCGCCCTCCTGGAGGGGCTCGTGCGGCGCGGTGTGCGCGACGTCGTGGTGTCCCCGGGTTCGCGGTCTCAAGCGCTCGCGCTCGCCGCGGCGGCCTTCGAGCGTGCCGGCGCTCTCGCTCTCCACGTGCGGATCGACGAGCGGGCGGCCGGTTTCTTCGCGCTCGGGCTCGCCGTGGAGTCGCGCCGTCCCGTCGCGGTCGTCGTGACGTCGGGGACAGCCGTCGCGAACCTCCACCCGGCCGTCCTCGAGGCGCACCACTCGCTCGTTCCCCTCATCCTGCTCACGGCGGACCGTCCGGAGGAGCTGCGGGGCGTCCGGTCGAATCAGACGACCGTGCAGCCCGGGATCTTCGCGGGAGCCGTCCGCTTCGCGGTCGACGTCGCCGCCCCCTCGGGTCTCCGGAGCGAGGCACGGGCGGCCGACGAGCTCGCGGACAACGCCGTCTCCTTTTCCGCCGGTCGCGGCGAGGCCGGAGCCGGACCCGTGCACCTCAACCTGGCCTTCCGCGAGCCGCTCTCCTCGGGCTTCGTGCATGTGCCGCACCAGCTCGTCGACGCGCTCACCGACGACGAGGGGCTCGTGACACCGCCGTCCGCTGCTCCGACAGCGGTGTACCGGCCGTCCGTCCTCCTCGATCGCGACAAGCGCACCGTCGTCGTCGCGGGGCACGCCGCCGGCCCCGCGGCCGAGGCGCTCGCCCACGCGGGCGGTTGGCCGCTCATCGCCGAGGTGTCGAGCGACGCCCGTTACGGTCGCAACCTCGTCGTCGCCTACCGTCGGCTCCTCGCGGAGCCCGAGCTCGGCGGCCGCATCGAACGCGTCGTCGTGTTCGGACATCCGACGCTCAGCCGGGAGATCCCCGCGCTCCTGACACGGGACGGCCTCGACGTCACGATCGTCGCGCCGACGGGCGGCGAGGTCTACAACCCGGGCAGGCGACCCGTCCGCGTCGTGTCGTCCGTCTCCGTCGTCGAAGGCCCCGTCGACCGGCAGTGGCTCGGGGGCTGGGTGACGGCGTCGCGTGCGATCGCCGAGGCCGAGTCCCGCGACGTGGCTCCCGACCTGGAAGCGGCGCACTCCCACGACCGCGCCGAGCGGCTCGCCTACGTCAAGGCCGAGTTCTCCGCCGTCCGGCAGCCGGTCGACCGCCGCTTGCTCGTCGAGGCCGTGTGGCGAGCGACCTGGCCGCACGACCGGCTCGTCCTCGGAGCGTCGCGACTCATCCGCGAGGCCGACGCGGTGGTCGGTGGCAAGAAGGTCCGTGTACACGCCAATCGCGGTCTCGCCGGCATCGACGGCACCGTCTCGACGGCCCTCGGGATCGCGACGGCGAGCCAGCGCGGAGGGGGAGCGGGCGTCACGCGCGTCCTCGTCGGTGATCTGACGGCCCTGCACGACATCGGCAGCCTGCTGCTCGCTGTCGGCGAGAGCGTCCCGCGACTGCAGCTCGTCGTCGGCAACGACGGCGGCGGCACGATCTTCGACGGCCTCGAGGTCGCCTCCTCCGCTCGCGAGGACGACATCGATCGCGTGCTCTACACGCCGCGTCCCGTCGACTTCGCGGCGCTCGCGCAGGGCTTCGGATGGAGCTACACGCGGGCTGCCACTCGCGCCGACCTCGATCAGGCGCTCACGGCACCGACGGCCGGGCCGACGCTCGTCGAGGTTCCGCTCGAGCGCTGAGGTTCCCGCAGCGGCCGAGGGAGGGGTGTCGCCGAGGCGACGGAGTCGGGAGGATGGCGTCATGGACGCTTCGACACTGCGCGTCGGCCCGGGCTTCCGCCTCGCCGACGCGGATCCCGGTTCCACTCCCGGTTTCGCGACCGAGGGGCGGCGCAGCCCGAAGAAGCACGGAACGGCGGAGCTCGAGTCCCACGTCGGGCGCCTCGCCGAACTGCAGGAGCGGCTCTTCGCCGCGAGCACGGGAGGAGCGCGCGACGCCGTCCTCCTCATCGTCCAGGGCATGGACACGGCGGGCAAGGGCGGGATCATGCGACACGTCGTCGGTGCCGTGGACCCGCAGGGCGTCGTGATCACGGCCTTCAAGAAGCCGACGGAGGAGGAGCTCGCGCACGACTTCCTCTGGCGCGTCGAGCGTCGGGTCCCGGCGCCCGGGCTGATCGGCGTGTTCGACCGCTCCCACTACGAGGACGTCCTCATCGGCCTGGTCCGCTCCCTCGCCTCCGACGAGGAACTCGAGCGCCGCTACGGCGCGATCGTCGACTTCGAGCGGGGACTCGTCGAGCGCGGGATCCGCGTCGTGAAGATCATGCTGCACGTCGGTCGGGACGAGCAGAAGAAGCGACTCGGCGAACGGCTCGAGCGTCCGGACAAGCACTGGAAGTACAACCCGGGCGACGTCGACGAGCGGTTGCTGTGGGACGACTACCAGACCGCGTACCAGGTGGCGCTCGAGCGCACCTCGACCGAGGAGGTGCCGTGGAACGTCGTGCCGGCGGACAAGAAGTGGTTCGCTCGACTCGCCGTCCAGCAGCTCCTCATCGAGGCGCTCGAGTCGATCGATCCGCAGTGGCCCGCGGCCGACTTCGACGTCGAGCACGAGAAGGAGCGCCTCGCGGGGAGCTGACGGCCCGGAGTCGTCCCGTCGGGTCGACGCGAATCCGCTGTCTTCGGGCCGTTGGACAGCGGATCTGTGACAACCCAGGAGGAGGGGGAGCGGGTCAGCCGAAGGCGTCGACGATGGGGCGGAACTTCATGCGTGTCTCGGCGAGCTCCGCCGCCGGATCCGAGTCGACGACGATGCCGCAGCCCGCATAGGCCGTGACATCGCCGTCCTCGTCGACCTGGGCGCAGCGGAGCGCGATCGCCCACTCGCCGTCGCCGGAGGCGTCGACCCAGCCGACCGGTCCCGAGTAGCGGCCCCGGTCGAACGGTTCCAGCTCGGCGATGAGCGCGACGGCTTCCTCCCGTGGCGAGCCTGCGACGGCCGCGGTCGGGTGCATCGCGTCGATGAGGTCGATGGAGGAGGCACCGCCGTCGATCGCGCCCTCGAGATCGGTCGCGAGGTGCCAGAGGTTCGGCAGCTTGAGGGCGAAGGGCACCTCGCTCGTCGCGAGATGGCGGGTGTGTGGTCGGAGGGACTCGACGGCGCTCCGCACCGCGAACTGGTGCTCGTCCTGGTCCTTCGTCGATGTCACGAGAGCGAGGGCCGCCTTCTGGTCGGCCTCGGCGTTGACCCCCCGTGACGCCGTACCGGCGAGCACCCGTGCGCCCACCGTGCCGGCCTCGACACGGACGAGCGTCTCCGGGCTCGACCCGATCAGTCCGTCGACGGCGAAGGTCCAGCAGTCGGGGTAGCCGAGGGCGAGGTCGGTGATGACGCGGCGGAGGTCGGCGCCGGCCGGGACGTGACCGCTCAGCTCGCGCGCGAGTACGACCTTCGACAGCGCTCCGCTCGCGATCCGATCGATCGCCTGCCCCACGTGGTCGATGTACCCGTCGGCGGTCTCCTCGCCGGCCGAGAGCGAGATGCGGAACTCGTCGCCGAAGCGGCGGGAGGCCGTGAGGCGCGCGTCGTCATCCGGCTCGTCCGCCCGACGGATGCGTGTCACGAAAGTCGTCGACCCGTGGCGCCCCACAATCGTGCGCGGCACGATGAGCACGCTCCGAGCCTCGGACTCGGCCGAGAACGCGAAGGTCCCGAAGGCGACGAGTCCCGATCCCGAGACCTGGACGCCGTCCGTCACGGTCGCGGCCGACGCGACCTCGCGCCAGGCCGCCGCGGCGTCCCTCATGCGCTCGGGGCCCGAGAACTCGAGCCGCAGCACCTCGCCGATCCCGACGAGCCCGTCGCCCCGCCGCGACCAGACGAGCGGACGCTGTGCGTCGGCGTGGGCGAGCAAGGGGCCGACGACGTCCGCCCGCTTCGTCGAGGCGACGAGGGCTGGAGTGGTGCCGGTGCTGATCACGGATTCCAGCCTAAGCCCGGTGGGCGGCGCCGGTCCGGGGCCGGGGACGAGCAGCGCATCGTGCGAGCGGTCAGTCGTCGCCCGGACCGTCGACGCCCGCGCTCGCGGGGACGACGAAGTACCAGACGTCCGCAACATCGGCCGGGCAGCCCTCCGGAAGCGCGAGGGCGGAGCGCGGGCGGTCGACGGAGCCTGCGCTCCCGGTGTAGCGGAGCGGCTGCCCGAGTCCGAACGACGCCATCCCGATCGGCGACACCACGCCGTCCTCGAGGGTCGTCCCGGCGGGGAAGGCGACGAGGCTCCGTCGCCCGTCCTCCGCTTCGAGGCCGAGGCACCCGCCACCGAGATCCACGAGCGTGCCGGCCGCGAGGACGTCGCCCGTGACCGGACCGTCGGCGACGTAGACGGCCGCGCGGTAGGAGCCGTCGTCGAGCGGAGTCACCGTGCCGGCGTCGGTCGCCGACGGCGAGGGCATCGACGTGTCGGCCGGCATGTTCGGGTTCGGCGCCACCAGGGGTCCGGCGCTGCATCCGACGAGGAGCGCTGCGCTCGCGGCGCACGACGCGACCACGGTTCCCGCGCGACGCCTCCCGTACCGCCTCATGCCTCCAGTCTCCGCCGCGGGCGACGGCGCGTCCACCCGGTCCGCGCCCAGGCTCCGGAGGGGTGCACGGTCCTAGACTGGCGGGGTGAACAGCAAAGCCGATCTCTCGAAGCAACCCGGTCAGGTCTCGGCGATGTTCGACGAGGTGTCGACGCACTACGACCGCACCAACACGGTGCTCTCCGTCGGCAACGACAAGCTCTGGCGCATCGCCACGACGCGCGCCGTCGACCCGCGGCCGGGCGAGCGCGTCCTCGACCTCGCCGCCGGTACGGGTACGTCGAGCGCCGCATTCGCAGCGTCGGGCGCGAGCATCGTCGCCGCCGACTTCTCGCCGGGAATGCTCGAGGTCGGGCGCCGCAAGTACGGCCACCTCGCGAACGTGGAGTTCGTCGAGGCCGACGCGACGGCTCTGCCGTTCGGCGACGCCGAATTCGACGCTGTCACGATCTCCTTCGGTCTTCGCAACGTCGAGGGACCGCAGAAGGCGATCGCCGAGATGCTGCGCGTCACCAAGCCGGGCGGGCGCATCGTCATCTGCGAGTTCTCGACTCCTCCGAACCGCGCCTTCCGCGGGCTCTACGACTTCTACCTCGATCGCGTCATGCCGACGGTCGTCAAGGTGGTCAGCTCGAACTCCGACGCGTACGACTACCTCGACGAGTCCATCAAGGACTGGCCGGCGCAGCCCAAGCTCGCGGCGTGGTTGCGCGAGGCCGGTTGGCGCGACGTCGCCTGGCGCAACCTCACGGGCGGCATCGTCGCGCTCCACCGGGGTCGCAAGCCGCTCGAGACGGTCTGACGGCGCGAGCCGCTCCGGGTCACCGGGCGGCTCGCCGCATCGGGTGATCGCACCGATCGGGATGCATGCGGGAGAGTATCCCTCGACACTCCCCGACACGACAGGACGACGGTGCTCATGACCCCTCGCGATCAAGCGGCCACAAACGTCGACCGGGCGTCCGGTCCCGAGCGGTACAGCGTCGCCGAGGCGACCGTCGCGGCCACCCGTCGCGCGCTCGACGACGGCGTCGTGACGAGTGTCGAACTCGTGGCCGCGTGCCTCGAGCGCATCGCGCGGTACGACCGCCACGGCATCCACCTGAACGCCGTGCCCGTGCTGAACCCGCAGATGGTCGAAGAGGCGAGGGCCTCGGACGAGAGACGGCGGACCGGACGGACGCTCGGTCCGCTCGACGGCATTCCCTACACCGCGAAGGACAGCTACGCCGTCGAGGGTCTGACGGTCGCGAGCGGGTCGCCAGCCTTCGCCGACCTCATCGCCTCGCGCGACGCGTTCGCGATCGAGCGGATGCGTGCCGCGGGGGCCGTGCTCATCGGGCTCACGAACATGCCGCCCATGGCCGACGGCGGGATGCAGCGAGGTCTCTACGGCCGAGCGGAGAGCCCGTACAACGCGGACTTCCTCCCTGCCGCCTTCGGATCCGGATCGTCGAACGGCTCCGGCGCCGGGACGGCCGCGAGCCTCGCGATCATCGGGCTCGGTGAGGAGACCTGGTCCTCCGGCCGGTCGCCCGCATCGAACAACGGCCTCGTCGCGTACACGCCGTCGCGCGGCGTCATCTCCGTGCGTGGCAACTGGCCGTTGTATCCGACGATGGACGTCGTCGTCCCGCACACGCGGAGCGTCCCGGACCTGCTCGAGCTCCTCGACGTCCTCGTCGCCGACGACCCCGAGCCGCGTGGGGACTTCTGGAGGACGCAGCCCTGGGTCGCGTTGCCGCCGCTCGCCGACGTGCGGCCCGCCTCCTACGCTGCGCTCGCCGACGACGGCGCGCTCGCGGGGGCGCGTATCGGTGTGCCGCGCATGTACATCAACGCCGACGAGGAGATCGCCGAGCCGATCGTGACGCGCGAGTCGATCATGGATCGTTGGAGGAGCGCGCGCACGCTCCTCGAGTCGCTCGGTGCGACGGTCGTCGAGACGGACTTCCCGCCCGTGACGAACTACGAGGGCGACCGACCTGGTGCCCGGACGATCGAGACACGCGGGCTCGTCCCCGCGGGGTTCAGCGCCATGGAGTGGGAGCTCGGCTCGATCTACGCGTGGGACGAGTATCTGCGGTCCAACGGCGATCCCGCCCTGAACCGGTTCCGCGACGTCGACGGGGCGCTGCTCTTCCCCGAGAATCCCGGCGAGATCCCCAACCCGGAGAACCTCGCAGAGGAGCTGGAGCGACTCGTGGAGGTCGCGAAGCAGCGCGACATCGGCCTCGACGATCTCCCCGGCATGGCCGAGGCGGTGCGCGGCCTCGAGGAGACGCGGCGCATCGATCTCGAGCAGTGGATGGACGAGCAGGGTCTCGACGCGATCGTGTTCCCCGCGAACGCCGACGTCGCGCCGGCCGATGCGGACGTCGATCCGGCCTCGAGTGAGATCGCCTGGCGGAACGGCGTCGCGTTCTCGAACGGCAATTCGATCCCCCGGCACCTCGGCATCCCGACCGTCACCGTGACGATGGGGCTCCTCGACGACATCGGGATGCCCGTCGGGCTCACGTTCGCCGGTCGCGCCTACGACGATGCGCGTCTGCTGGCGCTCGCCGGCGCCTTCGAAGCGGCGGCGGACGCGCGTGTGGCACCGCCGCGGACGCCGGAGCGCGCCCTCGACGTGTTCCCGCGTGCAGCGGTCGTCCCTCCGGCGGCGAGGCCGGCTGCGGCGCCCGTCGTAGTGCTCGACGCCGCGGTCGAGCCGGGCGCGGACGGCACCGTCGTCGTGCGGGCCCGCATCGAGGTCGAGAGCACGTCCCCGCTCGCCGACCTCGTGGTCACGGTCGACGGCGAGCAGGTGCCGGTGAATCCGGAGGGCGACGAGCACGATCACCGGACCGTCGTCGATGTCGCCGTCCCGCGGGGGCCCGAGGTACACGCGTACCTCCACAGCAGGTGGCGGGAGCCGTACGGGTCGATCGTCGTCGTCCGTGTGCGGGACGAGACCGGCGGCGTTGAGGCCGCCTACTCCGTGGTCGGCGGCATCGCATGACGAGCAGCGCGACCCATTGACGGACCCTCCCGCTCCGCCACCACATCGACGCGTTGACGCTCGATCCGTTCCGCCCGACGCATCCGCTCACCGCGCCACCCATTCTCGAGGAGCACTCAGCATGACCGTCAGGATCCTCATCGTCGGCGCCGGCGGCGTCGGCTCAGCGGCCGTCCGCATCGCCGTCCGTCGCTCCTTCTTCGAGACGCTCGTCGTGGCGGACTACGACCCGGCCCGACCGGAGCGCCTCGTCGCCGAGGTCGGCGACGACCGCCTCGTCGCGGCGCAGGTCGACGGGTCGAGCGCCGACTCCGTCGTGGCGCTCATCCGCGAGCACCGCATCACGCATGTGCTCAACGCCGTCGACCCACGGTTCGTCATGCCGATCTTCGACGGAGCCTTCGCCGCGGGCGCGACCTACCTCGACATGGCCATGAGCCTGTCGAAGCCCCACCCCGAGAACCCCTACGTCGAGACGGGTGTGAAGCTCGGCGACGAGCAGTTCGCGAAGGCCGACGAGTGGGAGGCGGAGGGCCGGCTCGCGCTCGTGGGCATCGGTGTGGAGCCGGGGCTCTCCGACGTCTTCGCCCGGTACGCCGAGGACGAGCTCTTCAGCGAGATCGACGAGCTCGGGGTGCGCGACGGCGCGAACCTCGTCGTCGCGGGCTACGACTTCGCGCCGTCGTTCTCGATCTGGACGACGATCGAGGAGTGCCTCAACCCGCCCGTCGTGTTCGAGGAGGAGCGCGGCTGGTACACGACCGCGCCGTTCAGCGAGCCGGAGGTCTTCGACTTCCCCGAGGGCATCGGTGCCGTCGAGTGCGTCAACGTCGAGCACGAAGAGGTCCTCCTCATGCCGCGCTGGACGAAGGCCAAGCGTGTCACGTTCAAGTACGGCCTCGGCGACGAGTTCATCGACGTGCTGAAGACGCTGCACAAGCTCGGCCTCGACAAGACGGAGCCCGTGATGGTGAAGGGCGTCGCCGTCTCACCGCGCGACGTCGTGGCGGCCGCGCTGCCCGACCCCGCGACCCTCGGCGACACGATGTCGGGCAAGACCTGCGCTGGCGTGTGGGTGCGCGGCACCGGAACGGACGGGCAGCCGCGCTCGACCTACCTCTATCACGTGGCCGACAACGAGCAGACGATGGCGGAGTACGGCTCGCAAGCGGTCGTGTGGCAGACGGCCATCAACCCCGTCATCGCGCTCGAGCTCCTCGCGACGGGCGTCTGGACGGGCACGGGAGTGCTCGGGCCGGAAGCGTTCCCGGCGAAGCCGTTCCTCGACCTCCTCGCCGGTCCCGCCCCGTTCGGCTACGACTCCCCGTGGGGCCTCGAGGAGAAGCCGCTCTGAGGCGTCGCGCGCCGCGATCGGGGGGAGGCGATCGATCCCGCTGTCCTAGCCTGGTGGCATGGAGCGTG
This sequence comes from Labedella phragmitis, assembly GCF_004078635.1. Classification (GTDB taxonomy): domain Bacteria; phylum Actinomycetota; class Actinomycetes; order Actinomycetales; family Microbacteriaceae; genus Labedella; species Labedella phragmitis. The sequence goes on along the minus strand of NZ_RZNB01000003.1, from coordinate 249,281 downwards.
AAGCAGTGCCCGATGCCGTGATCCGACCGCTGCGTGCCGGCGACGCCGAGGGCGTCGCGCTCGTGCACGTCACGAGCTGGCGTGAGACCTACGCGGGGCTCGTGCCGGAGGAGATGTACGACGACGCGGCGCTCGAGCGTCGGCGCACGTGGTGGGGAGAGATCGTCGAGCGGGCCGAAGCGGGCTCGCTCCGGTGGACGACGCGGGTCGCGGCGCTCGACGGCCGCATCGTCGGTTTCGCGACCGCGGGACCGAGCCGTGACGGCGTGCAGCAGCGGCCCCTCGAACTCGCCATGATCTACACGCTCGCGGAGGTGCACGGGCGCGGCATCGGGGACGCGCTTCTCGACGCGGTGCTCGGTGACGCCCCGGCGCAGCTCTGGGTCGCCGAGGAGAACCCGCGCGCTCGCCGGTTCTACGAGCGGCACGGCTTCCGCTGGGGAGGCATCCGCAAGCTCGACGAACACCTCGACGGTCTCGCCGAAGTGCTGCTCGTCCGCTGACTTACTGCCAGTCCGCCGCTACCCCGTTCGAGCGGCATGGGCGCTCGGATAGGCTGAGGGTGTGAATCCAAGCGCCCCCACGCGAGGGTCGAGCCTGTCCAAGCAGTTGGGGCTCGCCGAACGGATGTTCGCCACCCCCGAGACGAAGCGTTTGCTCTCCGCGATCGAGGAGGGTTTGGACGCCGTCGAAGCGAGCCTTGCCGCCGAACTGAGCTTCACCGACGACCTCGCCGATGCCACCAGCCGTTACCTGCTCGAAGCGGGCGGCAAGCGCGTGCGCCCCATGCTCCTGCTCCTCACAGCTCAACTGGGCGAGGGCGCGACGGACGACGTCGTGACCGCGGCGAAGGCCATCGAGATCACCCACCTCGCCTCGCTCTACCACGACGACGTCATGGACCACGCCGACCGCCGCCGCGGGGTTCCGAGCGCGCATACGGTGTGGGGGAACTCCATCGCGATCCTCACGGGCGACCTGCTCTTCGCCCGCGCCTCGAACCTCATGGCGAGCCTCGGCGAAGGGGCGATCCGCCTCCAGGCCGAGACGTTCGAGCGCCTCGTCCTCGGTCAGCTGCACGAGACGGTCGGCCCGAAGGAGGGCGACGACCCCCGCGCGCACTACATCCAGGTCCTCGCCGACAAGACGGGCTCGCTCATCGCCGCAGCCGCGCAAGCCGGCGTCATCTTCTCGAACGCGCCCGCCGAGTACGAGGCCGCCGTCGTCGAGTACGGCGAGAAGGTCGGCGTCGCCTTCCAGCTCGTCGACGACGTCATCGACCTCTCCACCGCGCCCGAGCAGACCGGGAAGGTCCCCGGCACCGACATCAAGGCCGGCGTCGTGACGCTCCCTCTCCTCATCCTGCGCGAGCGCGCCGCGGACGACGCGGCGAGTGCCGTGCTCCTCGAGCGCATCGAGCGCGGCGCGAAGAACGATGACGACACCGCGGACTTCGATCTCGCGATCGCGGAACTGCGCGCCCACCCCGCCACGGCCGACACCCTCGCCGAGGCCCACCGCTGGGCCCGCGAAGCGGTCGAGGCCCTCGACGTACTCCCCAAGGGCCCCATCAAGAACGCGCTCACGCGGTTCGCCGACTCGATCGTCGAACGCAGCAGCTGACCATCGCCGCTCGCGGCATCATCGCACCTCGGACGCGCCCGGCGCCGTCCGTCAGCAAGGAGAACGCCCCGTGAAGTTGAGACTCGCGATCGTCGGAGCCGGTCCCGCCGGCATCTATGCAGCGGACATCCTGCTCAAGCACGAGCGGGCGTTCGACGTGTCGATCGACCTGTTCGAGCGCCTCCCCGCGCCGTACGGCCTCGTCCGCTACGGCGTCGCGCCCGACCACCCGCGCATCAAGGGCATCATCAACGCGCTCCGCGACGTGCTCGACCGCGGCGACATCCGCATCTTCGGCAATGTCGAGTTCGGCACCGACATCACCCTCGACGACCTGAAGAAGCACTACCACGCCGTGATCTTCTCGACCGGAGCCGTCCGCGACGCCCCGCTCGACATCGAGGGCATCGATCTCGAGGGCTCCTACGGCGCCGCCGACTTCGTCAACTGGTTCGACGGCCATCCGGACGTCCCGCGCACCTGGCCGCTCGACGCCCGCGAGGTCGCCGTCCTCGGCAACGGCAACGTCGCGCTCGACATCTCGCGCATCCTCGCGAAGCACGCCGACGACCTGCTCACGACGGAGATCCCCGACAACGTCTACGAGGGCCTCAAGTCCTCGCCCGTCACGGACGTGCACGTCTTCGGTCGCCGCGGCCCCGCACAGGTGAAGTTCACGCCCCTCGAGCTCCGCGAGCTCGGCGAGCTGCGCGACGTCGACATGATCGTCTACGACGAGGACTTCGACTACGACGAGGCCTCGAAGCTCGCCGTCGCGTCCAACAAGCAGGTCATGGTCATCGACCGCGTGCTGCAGCAGTGGCGCCAGCGCGAGACCGGCTCGGCGAGCCGACGACTGCACCTGCACTTCTACGCGAAGCCCCTCGGCCTCGTCGACGACGGCACCGGGCGCGTTTCCGCATTCCGGTACGAGCGCACGCGCCCCGACGGCGAGGGCGGAGTCGTCGGTACCGGCGAGATCCGCGAGGTGCCCGTCCAGGCGTTCTATCGCGCGGTCGGCTACTTCGGCTCGCCTCTCGAGGGCGTCCCGTTCGACGAGGAGCACGGCGTGATCCCGAACCACGAGGGCCGCGTCCTCCACGCCGAGAGCAACGAGATCGTGCCCGGCGTCTACGCCACGGGCTGGATCAAGCGAGGACCCGTCGGCCTCATCGGCCACACCAAATCGGACGCGATGGAGACCATCTCGCACCTCGTCGGCGATCAGAGCGACTGGTGGAGCCCGGCGCACCCCGACGAGGAGAGCGTGCCGGCGCTGCTCGCCGAGCGCGGAGTCGAGTTCACGACGCTCGACGGCTGGCACCGGTTGGACCAGCACGAGCTCGCACTCGGAGCGGCCCGCGGTCGCGAGCGAGTGAAGGTCGTGTCGCGTGAGGAGATGGTGGACGTCTCGCTCGATCGCGTCGAATCCCGGCCGTCAGAGTAGAGGAGTCCTCCACCCCTCGTCGGCCACGCTGCCGTCGCAGCCGGGCTGTCGATTACGGCTCCCGTACTGACCCTCATCTCCGCGCGCTCGACCCTGCAGCCGCAGTGGTCTCCGCTCATGCTCGAGAGCGGATCGAGGGTGCGCTCCGCGACGTCATGCTGTCGCGGAAGCCCGTGCGCGAGCGGGCGAAGTCGAAGATCCGTCAACGGGTGGGGAGCGCCCTCGAGCACTGACTCGGGCGGGTCCCGTCTGTCAGACCGACGGCCATGGAGCCGTCGGCGCGGGACGCACAGCGCTGACCCGCGATGGTGGGAGCGGCCCCGTCGTGACGATGTGGTTCCGTCGGGCCCACCAGATGCTGATGACCGCGGCGAGGATGCAGACCGCCATCGGGGCCAGCATGAAGGGCCCACCGGTTCCGACATCGCGCTGGAAGATCTGGTCCGTCTGGGACATGAGCGCCGTCGGTACGAGGAGCAGGACGTTGTTCGTGACGTGGATGAGGATAGGGGCCTCGAGTCCGCCCGTGCCGCGAGCCGTCACCGAGAGCGACGCGCCGAAGACGAAGTAGTACGCGATGAGCCACGGGTCGGCGGCGAGGTGCGCGGTGGCGAAGATCGCCCCGGACACGAGCGTGCCCGCGACGAAGGCGGCCGTCGGATTGGCGAACCAGGAACCGGCCGAGCGCTGGATGAGGCCGCGTGTGCCGAACTCCTCGCCGGCGGACTGCAGCGGCGTCGTGAGGATCACGACGGCGAGCATCGCGATGACGGTGCCGTCGATGACGACGGCGTCGAGCGGCGACAGGGCGAACGAGATCCCGACGTAGACCGCCCAGATCGGGACGATGATGAGCGCGAGCCGACCGACCCAGTTCCAGCGGAAGCGCCCCTCGACGGAGGACATCCACCGCGGCCGCACGCCGAAGAGCCACCACTGCAGGAGCACCGCGACGGGCCACATCGCCGCCAGGGCGAGGTTGTTGGCGAGCATCGACCACGGGGTGAGCGTGATCTCCATCGCCGAGAGGTCGTCGAGCGAGTACGCGCCCGTGAGGAGGTCGACGGCGATCGCGGCGACGCTCAACGCGAGTGAGAGGACGAGGAAGACCACGGCGAGCAGCACGATCGCGAGCACGCCACGCCACCACGCCGGCGCGACGCGCAAGGCGTGGTCGTAGGTCGCGGTCGGGGAGGCGGGCGCGGAGGCGGGCGCGGCCGAGGGAACGGAGTCCGGTGAGGGCGCGGGAGCGGGTGTCGGCATCGCGGATCCGGGTGACGGCGAGGGCGGTGTGAACTCGGTCATGTCCTCACGCTAGAGGCTCGGCGGAGTCGTCGCGTCCGCCGAGCGGTGGTCGACGTGAGGCGGAGGGAGGTCACTCCGCGGCGACGGCGCGGAGCGCGATCCATGCCTCCGTGCGAGCGGCGAACGACGAGAGGTCGCGTCCGATGAGCTGCTCGATCGTCGAGATCCGGGCCCGGAGGGTGTGACGGTGCACACGGAGGCGACGAGCGGCCGGGTCTGTCTGCCCGTTCGCCTCGAGCCACGCCTCGAGGCTCGCGAGCAGAACCTCGTCGTGGGTGATCGGCCTCAAGACCGCGGTCGCGATCTCGCGCGATCCCGGTCGCTCGAGCAACCAGTCGACGCCGCGCGAGCCGAGCTCGCCGGCGTGTACGACGCGCGACTGCGGGGTCGTGGCGTCGAGCGCGGCGCCCGCCTCGCGGTAGGAGCGAGGGAGGTCGGAGGCGGAGGAGGGTGTCGATACTCCGATGCGCGCGCCGTGAGCGGCGAGAGCATCGGCAGCGGCGTGGACGGCGTCGGGCGTGCCGATGAGCACCCGTGCGTCGTCGAGCAGTGCGTCGAGGACCGTGGTGTCGACGGTTCGGGACTCCGAGGTGCCGCCGTCGTCGGGCCGGACACGCGCGAGCACCACATCTCCCTCGGGCACGCTCTCACCCAGTTCCCGGAGAACCGCGCTGGCGAGGTCGGCTCGGCCGTCGAGCAGGGCACGGACGGCCGCGCTCCGGACGGAGGAGCGGGCGCGGGAGAGGATGCGCCCCTGCTCGAGGGCGACGCCGACGAGGGCGACGACGCTCGTCACGACCGTCTGGTCGGAGGCGTCGAGGTCGCGCTCGCCCGTGACGGCGAGCACCCCGCGGAGTTCGGAGCGCCGTCCGATCGTCTGGAGGGTGACCGTCGTGCCATCGAGGTGCATCGTGGAACTGGAGCGTTGGCCGCGATCGAGGAGCCGTGCGGCCTCGGCGCGGATGTCGTCCCGGAGTCCGGTCGGAAGCGCTGCGCCCTCCCCGTTCTCGTCGTGTGTCGCGGCGCCGGTCTCGTCGAACAACAGCACGGACCGGTCGAGTTGACGGGCGAGTTCCACGAGCGTCGCGCCGAGGCCCTCCGGTCGCAGGGCTGCGAAGGAGATGGAGCGCATGGCCCCGAGCGCCCACGCGTCCCGCGCGTGCTCGGCGGCGGCGACGCGGTCGGCGACGAACCGGGCGATCGCGATGAACGGCACCTGGTACGGCACCTCGAAGAGGGGGAGGCCGTGGGAGGCGCACGCGCGCACGAGAGCATCCGGGGTGCCCGCCGTCACGACCTCGGTCCCGAATCCGAGGGCGGCGACGCCGCGAGCGGTGAGCCGCTCGACGTAGGCGTCGTGGTCGGCGCCGTCCGCCGCGAACTGAGTCCCCGTCGTGAGGAGGACCTGCCCGGCGTCGAGGAACGGCGTCGGGTCGAGGAGATCCGAACTGTGCGCCCACGACACCTCGGCGTCGAGTGCTCCGTCCCCTCCGCCCTCCAACACCGTCAGTCGCAACGACGACTCACCGACGAGCGCGCGCGCGGTGGGATGCATGCTCAGGAGTCTAGAACGCGGACTCCACAGTGTCGACGTGTGATGAGGGGAGGAGACAGAGTGTCCATCGACGCGGGATGCCGTGGCTTCTAGCATGGGCGGAGCGGCATCGGCGCACAGGCCGGCCGCTTCGACGCTCTGGGAGGCACGGACCATGTCCATCGACACCGCCACGACCACTGCTCCGACCCTCGATCGGGACGGACTCGTGCAGGAGCGACGACTCGTCACCGAGATCCCCGGTCCCGTCTCGAGGGAACTCATGGCCCGCAAGCTCGCGGCCGTGTCCTCCGCAGTTGGCACCACGATGCCGGTATTCGCGGCCCGCGCCGGCGGGGGCGTCGTCGTCGACGTCGACGGCAACTCGCTCATCGACCTCGGGTCCGGCATCGCCGTCACGGGAGTCGGCAACAGCGCACCGCGCGTCGTCGCGGCTGTCCAGCAGCAAGTCGCCGACTTCACGCACACGTGCTTCATGGTCACGCCGTACGACTCCTACGTCGCCGTCGCCGAGGCGCTCAACCGGCTCACCCCCGGTGACCACGACAAGCGCAGCGCGCTCTTCAACTCGGGCGCCGAAGCGGTCGAGAACGCCGTCAAGATCGCGCGCTCGTACACGAAGAAGCAGGCCGTCGTCGCGTTCGATCACGCCTACCACGGCCGCACCAACCTCACGATGGCCCTCACAGCCAAGTCGATGCCGTACAAGAGCGGCTTCGGGCCCTTCGCCTCGGAGATCTACCGGGCCCCGATGTCCTACCCGTTCCGCGACGGACTCTCGGGACCGGAGGCGGCGAAGCGCGCGATCTCGCTCATCGAGAAGCAGATCGGCGCCGACAACCTCGCCGCGATCATCATCGAGCCCATCCAGGGCGAGGGTGGCTTCGTCGTCCCCGCCGAGGGCTTCCTGCCGGCGCTCGTCGAGTGGGCGAGCGAGAACGGTGTCGTCTTCATCGCGGACGAGGTGCAGACGGGCTTCGCCCGCACGGGCGACATGTTCGCCTCCGAGCACGAGGGCATCGTTCCGGACCTCGTCGTGACGGCGAAGGGGATCGCCGGCGGTCTCCCGCTCTCCGCGGTCACCGGCCGGGCCGAGATCATGGACGCGCCGCACGCCGGCGGACTCGGCGGCACGTACGGCGGCAACCCGCTCGCGTGCGTCGCGGCGCTCGCGGCGATCGAGACCTACGAGGCGGACGACCTCGTCTCGCGCGCACGCGCCATCGGCGAGACGATCGTCTCGCGGTTCCGCGATGCCGCTGCCTCCGACGCCCGCATCGGCGACGTCCGTGGGCGCGGCGCGATGATCGCGGTCGAGTTCGTCGACCCCGAGACGAACGAGCCGGACGCCGCCCTCACCGGTCGCATCGCGAAGGCCGCCCACGCCGAGGGTGTGATCGTGCTGACCTGCGGGACCTACGGCAACATCATCCGCTTCCTCCCCCCGCTCACCATCCCGGACGCGCTGCTCGACGAAGGCATCGACGTCGTCCTCCAGGCGCTCGCCGCCTCCTGAACCCGCCACCCAGCGGACGCGGTGACGCTCGTCCCCGTGTCCGCCGACACCCACCGCGCGGCGTCCGGTCGGACGACCGGCGCGCGGACTCCACGGAACATCCCGGAAGGAACAGCAATGACGACAGAGCAGGAACTCCTCGCGAGCATCCCCACCGGTCTCTACATCGGCGGCGAATGGCGTGACGCCGAGGGCGGCAAGACGTTCGACGTCACCGACCCGTCGACGGGGAAGATCATCGCGACGATCGCGGACGCGAGCGCGGCCGACGGTGTCGCGGCGCTCGACGCGGCCGTCGCCGCTCAGGGCGAGTGGGCGGCGACGCCTCCCCGCACGCGCTCCGACATCCTGCGGAGGGCTTTCGATCTGCTGCAGGAGCGGAAGCAGGACATCGCCCTCCTCATGACGCTCGAGATGGGCAAGCCGCTCGCGGAGTCCGTCGGTGAGATCACCTACGGCGGCGAGTTCCTCCGCTGGTTCAGCGAGGAAGCCGTGCGCATCACGGGTCGCTACGGGCTCAACCCCGAGGGCACCGGACAGATGATCGTGAGCCAGATGCCCGTCGGTCCGTGCTACTTCATCACGCCGTGGAACTTCCCCCTCGCGATGGCGACCCGCAAGATCGCCCCGGCGCTCGCCGCGGGATGCACCGTCGTCGTCAAGCCCGCTGCCCTCACCCCGCTCACGACGATCGCCTTCGTCGCGATCCTCGAGGAGGCCGGCCTCCCGAAGGGCGTCGTCAACGTCGTCCAGACGACGAGTTCCGGAGCCGTGTCGGAGCCCATCATCGCCGACCCTCGACTCCGGAAGCTCAGCTTCACGGGCTCGACGGGTGTCGGCAAGAAGCTCATCGCCCAAGCGGCGGAGGGCGTGCTGCGCACGTCGATGGAGCTCGGCGGCAACGCGCCGTTCGTCGTCTTCGACGACGCGGATCTCGACAAGGCGGTCGACGGCGCGATCGCCGCCAAGTTCCGCAACATCGGACAGGCGTGCACGGCGGCCAACCGCTTCATCGTGCACTCGTCGGTCGCGGAGGAGTTCGCGCGTCGCATCACCGAGCGGGTCAACGGCTTCTCGATCGGTCGCGGCACCGAGGAGGGCGTGACGATCGGTCCGCTCATCGACGAGAAGGCGGTCGGCAAGGCGCAGGAACTCGTCGACGACGCCGTGTCGAAGGGCGCGACCGTCACGACCGGCGGCAACGCGATCGAGGGAGACGGGACGTTCTTCGAGCCGACGGTCGTCACGGGCGTGACGCGTGACGCGCAGATCCTCCGCGAGGAGATCTTCGGTCCCGTGCTCGCGATCGCGACCTTCGAGACCGAGGACGACGCCGTCCGCCTCGCGAACGACACCGAGTACGGTCTCGTCAGCTATGTCTTCACCGAGAACATCGGTCGCGGGCACCGCATGATCGACCGGCTCGAGACCGGCATGATGGGACTGAACGTCGGTGTCATCTCGAACGCCGCGGCCCCGTTCGGCGGCGTCAAGCAGTCGGGGATCGGTCGGGAGGGCGGCTTCGAGGGCATCCACGAGTACCTCTCGACGAAGTACACGCTCACGCCCGTCTCCTGACGCCTCGCCCTCCGAGTCCCCGCCCGAACCACGCAAGGAGCCACCTGGTGGACAACCAGAACACCGCGACCGACACGACGCTCGACGTCGACGTCGTCATCATCGGGGCTGGTGCGTCCGGCCTCACCGCCGCGACGCGGTTGCGGAAGACCGGCCACTCGGTCGCGGTCCTCGAGGCCCGCGAGCGGGTGGGCGGTCGGCTCTGGACGGAGACCATCGAGGGAGCGCTCCTCGAGCTCGGCGGGCAGTGGGTGTCGCCGGACCAGTCGGCCCTCATCGAGACGGTCGAGGAGCTCGGCCTCGAGACGTACTCGCGGTACCGCGAGGGCGACAGCGTCTACGTCGACGCCGCCGGGGCGCTCACGCGGTTCACGGGGGAGCTCTTCCCCGTCGAGGCCGCGACCCAGCGCGAGATGGAGCGTCTCATCGAGCTGCTCGACGGTCTCACCGCCGAGATCGGCGCGACCGAGCCGTGGGCGCACGAGAAGGCGGTCGAACTCGACAGGATCTCCTGGAGCGAGTGGCTGACGCAGCAGACGGACGACGTCGAGGCGCGCGACAACATCGCGCTCTTCATCGCGGAGGCGATGCTCACGAAGCCGTCGCACTCCTTCTCCGCGCTGCAGGCGATCCTCATGGCGGCCTCGGCCGGGAGCTTCTCGCACCTCGTCGACGCCGACTACATCCTCGACAAGCGCGTCGCGGGCGGGCTCCAGCAGGTCCCCATCCGGCTCGCCGAGGCCCTCGGGGACGCCGTCCACCTGGGCGCACCCGTGCGACGGCTCGCCTGGAGCGACGAGGGGGTCACGGCGCACGCCGACGGCATCACGGTCACCGCGCGTCGCGCCGTCGTCGCCGTCCCGCCGAACCTGTACTCGCGCATCTCCTTCGAGCCGCCGCTGCCGCGGCGTCAGCAGCAGATGCACCAGCACCTGTCGCTCGGGCTCGTCATCAAGGTGCACGCCGTGTACGAGACGCCGTTCTGGCGTGAGGCCGGTCTCTCGGGCACGGCGTTCAGTCCGTACCAGCTCGTGCACGAGGCCTACGACAACACGAACCACGGCGACCCGCGCGGAACCCTCGTCGGCTTCGTCTCCGACGAGAAGGCCGACGCGATGTTCGCCCTGCCCGCCGAGGAGCGCAAGCGCCGCATTCTCGAGTCGCTCGCCGCGTATTACGGACCGCAAGCGCTCGAACCCGTCGTCTACTACGAGAGCGACTGGGCGTCCGAGGAGTGGACGCGCGGCGCCTACGCCGCGAGCTTCGACCTCGGCGGACTCTCCCGGTACGGAGCGGACCAGCGCACGCCCGTCGGGCCGATCTTCTGGTCGTGCAGCGACCTCGCCGCCGAGGGGTACCAGCACGTCGACGGTGCGATCCGCATCGGTCGGGTGACCGCCGACGAGATCGCGGCGACGCTCGCCTGAGCCCCGCCTCACCCGTTCCTGAGCTCTCCTACGAGAGCAGGAATCATGCGGTTCATCGTCGGGTTACACCGACACTCCGGCGGGAAAGGGCGCTCTCGCGCTCGGTGCTCGTCTCGCTCGAACTCGCGGCGCCCACCTCGACATCGTGCCGGTGCTCGCGAGCGAGCACCGGGCGACCCTCGTCCCCGCGTGGCCGTCCTCTGACCGCGACGTGCACGAGCTCGCGGGGCAGCGGCTCGCGAAGGCGCGGAACCGTGTGCCCGAGGACGTCGACGCGAAGACGCACATCGTGCACGCCGACTCCCTCGCGGCCGGTCTCCTCGACACGTCGAAGGAGCTCGAGGGCTCGATGATCATCGTCGGCGGCGCGAGCGACGGGATCCGGGGTCGATACACGATCGGCACGGGCTCGCGCGCGCTCCTGCTTCAACGACGCAGAAGCTCCAGTTCGTCATCGTCGGCTTCCAGCTCGTCGTGCTCGTCCTGTTCTCCATCGTGGCCGAGTACGTCTGGACGCCTTAAAATCACAACACCCCGCGCGAGCGGGGCGTTGGCGAGGTGCTGGAGGCCGCGAGGCATCCTGCGAATTGCGAGCCCAGCCGACGCGTCCGACATCGCGTCCGCGGCACCCCAGCCCTCAGCCGACGACGAACGCGAGGTTCGTCGACCCGCACGGGATGACCCGGCGCCCGTCCGGCAGCGATGCGGGACCCGTGACGGAGAATCGGCCGCCCTCGACGCGGAGGATCGTTCCCGTGGCGAGGTGCGGGTCGGTCGACACGACCACGCGGCCCCAGCCGTTGACGAGCGTCGTCGTCTCCGCCACCGACCGGAGGTACGGGAGCAGCGAGCGCTCGACGTCCGCGACGTAGAGGTCCGCGCCGACGACGCCGATCATGGCCGCGTCGTGCACGACGGGCGCGGTGAGCGTGAGGGTGTAGTCGTCCGTGCAGAGGTAGTCGACGTACGGTCCCGTGATGTGGGGAGCGCGGGTCGTCGCGGGGACGCGCCACCACTCGAGGGTCGTGTAGTCGCGGAAGGCGTCGTCGCCCGGGTCCTCGGCGGCGCGGAGCCGTCGGACGCGGGGGTCGGCGCCGCCGGCGCTCCCGACCGATCCGCCGAGCCACCAGGCGAGGTGCCAGTCGGCGTCCGCGAGGACGTGGGGCGCCGCCACGAATCCGCCGCCGATCTCGAGGGCGCCGGAGCGCTCGAGGACCGGGACGACGACGGACTCGACGAGGGCGTCCACCGCGGTGCTTGCGATGGGTCCGTCGGTCAGCTCGGCAAGCTGCTCGACGTATGACCGCCACTCGTCGATGCGGGCGAACACCGCGGTGAAGATCGCGTCGACGGCTGACACGCATTCCTGTACGGCATCGGTTGTGGTTCGCATCTCATCCCGTCGCTTCGAGTATCGTCTTCCTCTCGAGGAGCCATTCGATGGCCTCCTCGACGTGCTCCCTCGTGATGGTTCTCGCGCGTCCGCCGTCCACCTCCGCTATCGCGTTGACGACGGCGAGGTGAGCGTCCCTGCTCCGCGCACGATACTCCTCATCACGCAGGCAGAGCCAGAGAAGCGGAGCGAACTCGCCCTGCACCCGCAACTCCTCGCGCACGAGGCGCGCGGACTGCGACAGCGCCGCGACCTCGAGGCGGAAGGTGCGTTCGCCCCGCCGTGCCGCGGTCTCGCTCTCGAGGTCGATCGCGAGCACGACCGAGCGGAGGTGCTCGACGTCGTCCCCCGTCGCCCTGTCCGCGGCGAACTCGGCGCTCGAGGAGGCGATCGCGGAGTAGTAGGCGCCCATGTCGCGCAGCTCGGCTCTGGACAGCTCGCGGACGCGAGCGTCGACGGACGTCGGGTGCGTGCGCTTCTCTGTGACGAAGCTCCCGCCGTCCCGGCCACGCCGCGTCTCGACGAGGCCTTTCTCGCGCAAGGCGACGAGAGCCTCGCGCGCCGTCACGGTCGCCACGCCGAACTGGCGTGCCATCTCGGTCTCGCTCGGGAGGCGTTCGCCCTCACCCAGCAACCCGAGCACGATCGCGTCGGTCAAGCGGCGTTCGACGAGTTCCGCTCGACCCGCGTCCACGAGCGGGGCGAAGACCGCGGCTCGCGTCGCGCTCACGGGTCCGATCGATCGCGGCACGTCGTCCTCCTCGTGGGTGTCGTGACACGACCGTAACATCCGCGTGATCCCTTTGACATCTGGTTCCATAGGATTAGTGTCATGACGAACTCTCGGGTCGCCCGGGAGCGACCGACCCGACGAAGGGACGCCCGTGACGGCAGCACCCGCCATCCGCCTCACCGGACTGACGAAGACGTTCGGCGAGACCCGAGCGGTCGACGCGCTCGACCTCGACATCGCCGCAGGGGAGTTCTTCTCGATGCTCGGCCCCTCCGGGTCGGGCAAGACCACGGTGCTGCGACTGATCGCCGGATTCGAGACGCCGACCGACGGCACCATCGAACTCTTCGGCGAGGACGTCACGGCGAGGGCCGCGTTCGACCGGCCCGTCAACACGGTCTTCCAGGACTACGCGCTCTTCCCGCACATGACCGTGCTCGAGAACATCGCATACGGACTGCGCGTCCGCGGAGTCGGTCGGGCCGAACGCCTCGATCGCGCCCAGGCCGCTCTCGACTCCGTCCGGCTCGGCTCGTTCGGATCGCGGAAGCCTGCGCAGCTCTCCGGAGGCCAGCGGCAGCGCGTCGCGCTCGCGCGAGCGACCGTCGTCCAACCGAAAGCCCTCCTGCTCGACGAGCCGCTCGGTGCACTCGACCTCAAGCTCCGAGAACAGATGCAGGTCGAACTCAAGGAACTGCAGCGCGAGCTCGGCATCACCTTCATCTTCGTGACCCACGACCAGGAGGAGGCGCTCACGCTGTCCGACCGCATCGCCGTCTTCAACGACGGGCGCATCGCGCAGCTCGGGACGCCGGCCGAGATCTACGAGCGACCGACCTCTCCATTCGTCGCCGACTTCGTGGGCACCTCCAACCTGTTCGACGGGGAGGACGCCGCGGCGGTCCTCGGACGGACCGGGGCGTTCTCTCTCCGTCCCGAGAAGATCCGGCTGCGCGCCGATGAGGGCGTCGCGGCGGCCACCGCCGAGGTCGTGCGCTCGGTCGGGACGGTGGCCGAGGAGATCTACCTCGGAACGAGCACACGTGTCCTCGTCGACCTCGACGCGGGGTACCGACTCGTCGTCCTCGAGCAGAACGCCGCCCGCTTCGCCGCCCGCGACCGGCGAGGCGACCGCGTGACCGCCGAGTGGTCGGCATCGGACGTCATCGACCTCGCTGCGCCCGTCGGTGCCGCGACCGCACCAACCAGGAAAGGGTGAACCGCAAATGAAACGCACAATGATCGGGCGACCCGCTGCCATGACCGGCATCGCCATCGCCTCCGTCGCACTCCTCGCGGGGTGCGGGACCACGTCCGCGCCGTCGGGCGGCGGTGAGGTCGCCGAGGAGGTCGGCGAGCTCGAGGGCTCCGTCTCGATCCTCGCGTGGCCGGGCTACGTGGAGGACGGCAGCAACGACCCCGAGGTCGATTGGGTGTCGGCGTTCGAGGAGGACACGGGCTGCGAGGTCACGAGCCAGACGTACGGCACCTCCGACGAGGCGCTCAGCCTCATGAAGTCGGGCGGGTACGACGTCATCGCAGCGTCCGGCGATGCGACCCTCCGCCTGATTGCGGGAGGCGACGTCGCCCCGCTCAACACCGACCTCATCCCGAACTACGACGGGATCTACGACTTCCTGAAGGAGCAGTCGTGGAACAGCGCCGACGGCGAGGTCTACGGCGTTCCCCACGGCTACGGCGCGAACCTCCTCATGTACAACACGGAGGTCTTCCCCGAGGCGCCGACGTCGTGGAGCGTCGTGTTCGACGACGCTGCGGCGAACGCCGGCAAGATCACGGCCTACGACAGCCCCATCTACATCGCGGACGCGGCGATGTACCTCATGGCGCACGAGCCGGACCTCGGTATCGAGAACCCGTACGCCCTCGACGAGGACCAGCTCGCGGCCGCCGTCGAGCTCCTCAAGGGCCAGCGCGCGAACGTCGGAGAGTACTGGAGCGACTACCTCAAGTCGATCCAGTCGTTCGAGACCGGGAACATCGTCGCCGGCACGACCTGGCAGGTCATCAAGAACTCGATCCCCGAGGGCACGCCCGTCGACGTCACCCTTCCGGAGGAGGGCGTGACCGGCTGGAGCGACAACTGGATGGTCGGGTCGGATGCCGCGAGCCCGAACTGCGCGTACGCGTGGCTCGACTACATCGCGAGCCCCGAGGCCAACGCCCAGGCGACCGAGTACTTCGGTGAGGCCCCGTCGAACGACGCGGCCTGTGAGTTCCGTTCCGAGGGGCAGTGCGAGCTGTACCACGCCGGTGACGAGGAGTACGCCTCGCAGATCTGGTACTGGTCGACGCCCATCGCCGAGTGCCTCGACGGCCGGACGGACGTGGAGTGCACGGACTACGCGGCGTGGACGACGGCGTGGCAGGAGATCAAGGGCTGATGCCACATGACGAGTGACGCTGCAGCGCCACCCCACCAGCGCGCCGGGGTCCCCGTTCCACGGGAGACCCCGGCCCGCCGGCTGTCCGTCCTCCTCAGTCGCGCCCCGCGCGTGAGGCTCGGGCTCCTCCTCACGGCGCCTCTGTTCTGGTTGGGCCTCGTCTACATCGCGGCGCTCGCCGCGCTCCTCGTGACGGCGTTCTGGACGGTGGACAGCTTCACGGGGACGGTGAGCATCGAGTGGAACCTCGACAACATCGTCACCGTCCTGACGGGCGCCGTCTATCAGGCGGTGACGCTGCGAACGGTGGGTGTCGCGATCCTCGTGACGATCATCGACATCGTGATCGCCCTCCCGATCGCGTTCTACATGGCGAAGGTCGCCTCACCGCGCATGCAGAGGGTGCTCGTCATCCTCGTACTCATGCCGCTGTGGGCGAGCTACCTCGTGAAGGCCTACGCGTGGCGATCGGTGCTGAGCGAGGGGGGCCTGATCGACTGGATGGTGACCCCGTTCGGCGGCAACACGCCGGGCTACGGCCTCCACGCCACCGTCATCACGCTCGCGTACCTCTGGCTGCCGTACGTCATCATGCCCATCTATGCAGGGCTCGAGCGGGTGCCGGACAGTCTGCTCGAGGCGTCGGGGGATCTCGGCGCGAAGACGTGGCGGACGCTCCGATCGGTCGTCCTGCCGCTCCTCTGGCCGGCGATCATCGCGGGGTCCATCTTCAGTTTCTCCCTGTCCCTCGGTGACTACATCACCGTCAACATCGTCGGAGGAGCGAGCCAGATGCTCGGCAACCTCGTCTACACGAACGTCGGCGCCGCGAACAATCTGCCGCTCGCCGCCGCGATCGCGCTCATCCCGATCGCGATCATGATCGTCTACCTCGGTCTCGTGCGTCGCACGGGCGCCCTCGAGAACCTGTGAGCGCATCATGAGACTCAGCCGACCGGCCCGCATTACTCTCGGCGCCCTCACCATCGCGGTGCTGATCGTCGTGTACGTGCCGCTCTTCGTTGTCCTGGTGAATTCCTTCTCCACGAGTCAGAGCCTCGTCTGGCCGCCGCCCGGGTTCACCCTCGAGTGGTGGGGCACGGCGTTCCAGAACCGCGGCGCCCTGTCGGCGCTGTGGACGAGCGTGCAGGTGGCGTCGCTCGCGACGGTCATCTCACTCGTGCTCGGGACGCTCGTGGCGATAGCGCTCCAGCGCCACAGCTTCTTCGGTCGTCAGTCCGTGAGCCTTCTCGTGATCCTGCCCATCGCGCTGCCGGGCATCGTCACGGGCATCGCGCTGAACAACGCGTTCCGCACGATCCTCGGGCTCCAGCTCGGTTTCTTCACGATCGTCGTCGCGCACGCGACCTTCTGCATCGTGACGGTCTTCAACAACGTGCAGGCGCGATTGAGGAGGACCGGGACGAACCTCGAGGAGGCGTCGGCCGACCTCGGCGCCGGGCTGTGGACGACGTTCCGTCTCGTGACGTTCCCGCAATTGCGGTCCGCCCTCTTCGCCGGAGGACTGCTGGCCTTCGCGTTGAGCTTCGACGAGATCATCGTCACGACGTTCACGGCCGGGGTCGGGACGACGACGCTGCCCATCTGGATCTTCCAGAATCTGTTCCGCCCGAATCAGGCGCCCGTCGTCAATGTGATCGCCGTCGTGCTCGTCGTGGTCTCGCTCGTCCCCATCTACATCGCCCAGCGCATCGCCGGAGCCGAGCGCGTCCCGAAGTAGTGGCTGCTCTATCGAGTTTGCCACTTTTCCTCATTGTCAGATGGTTATTATCGCCACGGGTAAATAGTTAGTTATGTCCTTAAAACTCTGTTTTTACCGACTACAATAAAAACTGTGCGAAACGGAAGAAAACGCGAGCAAGCCATCGTGAAAAACATGTTGCCTGACGATTTCTCTCTCGTCGATGAAGCTGGTCGCTTGTGGATTGAGCAGGGATCCCAACGGTGGCAACTCTCGCCTGAGTACATAGGCGAAGGATTTCCTTCCGATGTACGCCGATGGCTTGCTTCAAACCCCGCTAACGTCCGCGAAGGGATTCCGGTTGTCACGGCCCGAAGGGTGACTGGGGGCGCCCGCGCGTTACTCGATGATCAGCTGATCTCCTGGGCGGATAGCGAGGGAGCAGGAGTGATCCGCGACGGCGCGGGGCTCTATGTTGCACGACTGCCTAAAACGAAACGAATTCGCGGACACGCAATGAATTGGACGCCCGTCGTCACCGATGTCGTCGAGGCAGTTCTCGCGCTGCGACAACAGCAAAATGCCGGAGAACATACGCCCGTTGCTCGTCCTTCCCGCCTGGCTGACCTAACGGGTTACTCATACGCTCAGACATCTAAGGTATTGGCTCTCCTCGACGAGGAGCAATACACCACGAAAATGGGAGCGCAAAGGGGGCCGACGGCGGCCCGAGGTTTTCTTGACGCAAGCCGCATGCTTAGTGACTGGGCCGGTGTATACGCTCGTGTGACAGATCCGTCTGTAGGTGCTCAATTCCACGTGCCTTGGCGCGCTGCGGAGCGGTCACTTGAGCTCGTGCGGCAGACCCAGAAAACCGAATGGGTAGTGTCGGGGCTCGCTGGCGCAGATCGGTTGGCACCATATCTGACGCAGACACCCGACCTTCTCCTCTACGTCCACCGCGATAAATTGGACGATGCACGGCAAGCGCTCCTTGAAAGCCCCGACGTGACCGAGACTGATCATGGTGGTCGTATCCGACTCGCACCGGCAGCGTCGCATATCATGGCGCTATCACGGGACTATGAAGGCGTGAAAGTCGCACCGCCAATCCGGGTATACGGGGACCTCCTTCGAGCAGGTTCTCGCGCAGCTGAAGCCGCTGACGTTATTCGAGAGACCGTTCTTGAGTTCTGAGGAGCGTAACCGCGACGCTCGTCAACGAGCTGAAGAGGCACTTATACGATTCGTAATCTTGGCCGCTGATCACTGGAGCGATTTTGTCGTCATAGGCGGCCTCAATCCGGACTTCCTCGCCCCCAACGCGCCAGCCCCGCATCTCGGAACAACGGATGTCGATATCCTCTTTGAGCTGGGCTTCATTCACGACCGAGACGAGCTCGATTTCGCTTGGTTAGATGATGCGCTTGCACGAGGCGGATTCGTTCCGCGACCGGGCGTCTCGGGGTGGCAGTGGAATGCGGTCTTGGGGGACACTCTCGTGCGCCTCGACCTGCTTTGCGATGTGTTGGACAACGTCGGACAGCCACTCGCTCTTCCTGGAGCACACGAGGCTGCGGCTCAAAACCTCGACGGGCCAGCCGCCGCCCTCCAGCAAACAATTGATCGAACTCTTCCAGTGCCGCTTTCCGTGCGCCGAGAAATTCCGGAAGCTCCGCAGGAGGTGACGATCCGATTTACAGGGCTTGGAGGCTACATCGCTGCGAAGGCGGCAGCAATGCTTGCTCGAAGGAAGCCAAAGGACTCGTATGACCTAATGTTCGTCGCGCTCTACAACCCGGGCGGCGTCCCCGCCGCAGCACGAGCTGTGCTGAACACGCCGTCGGCGGAATATCGGCCCGAGCCGCGCATAGCAGTCGAGGCTGCCATGAGCCTGCTGTCCCAGCCGGACGGTTTGGCTGCTGGCCATTTCGCTCGGCAGATGCAGCAGGCAGGTGACGATGAAGGTGAGGATGCCCTCCGCCAGGATGCCTCAATTGGAGCCCGCAAGTTCCTGGAGCTCTTGCGCGCTGATTGACGAATCCAGGGTCTCGCTGAGCCTTGCCGACAGCCCGTAGTGGCGCATAACCCGCCATGCGTCATCCCTGTGACACATACGGTTATGCGCGTACGAATGTCACATCCGCGCGTAGCGGGCGCGGGCGAAGCAGAAGAGGCCGTAGAGCACGAGGCCGAGTCCGACCGTCCAGAGGATGATCGCTCCGTAGGGGAGCCCCGCGAGAGCGCGGAGGCCCCCGTCGAGACCGCCGGCGGTCTCGGGGTCGTGGGTGACCGCAGCGACGACGAAGAGGATCCCCGTGACGGTCACGGCGATGCCCTTCGCGATGTACCCAGCGATGCCGAAGGCCACGATGCCCCTCTTCGTGGTGCCGCCGGGCAGGCTCAAGTGCTTCGTGAACGCGCGCGTGATGCCGCGCACGATGAAGGCGACGCCGACGCCCGCGACGATGAGGCCGACGAGGACGAGGAGCGCGACGCCCGCCGGAGCGGCGAGGAGCTGCGCGCTGAACGATTGCGACGACTCGGACGACTGGGACTGACGACCCAACGCGGACGTCGCGGCCGTGATCGCGATCGCGATGTAGGCCGCGGCGGTGCCGAGGAACTTGATCCGGTGCCCCCACTTCTTCTTCGTGTCGGAATCGCGCTCGAGGAACGTCTCCGCGATCTGCCAGATCGCGAGCGCGAGGAGCCCGACGACGATGGCCCCTGGTCATGGGGGCCTTCCGGTCAGGGTTCGGGAGTCGGGTTCGGACGCGACGGTTCCGTGGCTAGAGCAGGTGTGGCGGCTCGAGCGGCGCGGCGGTCGCGGACCGCTTCGATCGTGCACCAGACGAGCGTCGCGACGACGACTCCCTCGAGCATCCCCGCCACGACGTCGCTCAGCCAGTGCGCGTGCAGATAGGTCCGGCTCCACATCATGATGAGGACCCAGGCGATGCCCGTCGTCCAGATCCACCGTCGTCGGAGCAGCAGGCCGAGGGTGATGACCGCCGTGGTCGCCACGGCGGTGTGGCCTGAGGGGAACGAGGTCGCCACGCTCTCGGCGAGCGAGTCGGCGGGCCGGACGCGAGCGATGACGGCGGCCATGGGTGCTCCGATCGCGACGACCGCGACGATCGCGATGGCGAGGGTCGCGGCGTCCCACCGCCGTCCGCGCCAGAAGAGGAGGAGGACGAGCAGCAAACCGACGACGAACATCCCGATCGTGCCGCCGACGATCGCGGGCACCCAGGCGACGACGACGAGTGCGTCGTTGAGGATCGTGACCATGAGATCGTTCCACCAGAGGTCGACCGGAAGCGGCTGGTGCCGCCCGAAGGCGACCCCGATGCGGAGCACCACGAATGCGACGATCGCGACGATGCCCACGGCGAAGACGAGGGAGCGTCGCGAGTCGGGTTCAGGCGCGACGGGTTCGGAGAGCGGCTCCAGCGGAGTCCGCCCGATTGCGGTCATGGCGCGAGCGTAGGGGGAATGCTCCCCCCGAGTGGAGGGTTGACGAGGAGTGCTTCCGTCCGGGCCGCCGCCCGATGACGTGACCCTGCCGCGAGATCAGCGGAAGTTGACGAACTGGAGGTCGATGTCGAGGTCCTTGCCCTTGAGCAGGGCGATCGTCTCCTGGAGGTCGTCGCGGCTCTTCGACTGCACACGGAGCTCGTCGCCCTGGATCTGGCTCTTGACCGACTTCGGCGCCTCGTCGCGGATGATCTTGCCGATCTTCTTCGCGTTCTCCGACGAGATGCCGTCCTTGAGCGTCGCCTCGATGCGGTACTCCTTGCCGCTCGCGTACGGCTCGCCGGCCTCGAGGCTCTTGAGGGAGATGCCGCGCTTGATGAGCTTCGACTGCAGCACGTCGAGCACGGCCTTCACGCGCTCCTCGCTGTTGGCCTTGAGCATGATCTTCTCGCCGCTCCACTCGACCGACGCGCCGACGCCCTTAAAGTCGTAGCGCTGCTCGATCTCCTTCGAAGCCTGATGAACGGCGTTGTCCGCCTCCATCTTCTCGACCTTGCTGACGACGTCGAACGATGAATCTGCCATGCGCTCCAGTGTATGCGGCCGCTCAGCACCCTCGCGAGCGGAGCGGCCACCCGCGGCGGATCAGAACCAGCTGCTGAGGCGCGGCGGGACGGCCGTGCGGAAGAGCCGGTCGAGAGCGAGGGCGTCTCCCTCGATACGGCCGGCGGCCGCGAGCCCCGCGACGGAGGGAGCACCCAGGTAGACGGACGCGAGCGCGCCGACGGGGAGAGAGACGTCCGCGCCGTCGGTCGTCTCCTGCACGCGTGCGGTCCCGTCGGCGCCCACCTCGAGACGGAACCGTCCGGCGGCGAAGCCGAGCGGGTCGTCGACCTCGAGCACGATGCTTCCTGCCGTCTCGTACGCCCGGGCTTCGAGGGCGGCCGGCACGTCGAGGATGCGCGTCCACAAGTGGTCCTGCACGTTCGTGACCTTCGCGCCCCGGATGTCGCGGACGAGCCACGGGAGCGGTTCGTCGACGCCGCGGGTGTGGGCGCGCACGGTCGCGACGAGGTCCATCTCGATGACGTAACGCCAGAGCGCGGCGTTCGCCGCCGCTGTCGTCGCGACGAGGGCGACGACGTCGAGCGTCGCGTTCGTGAAGTCGGAGTCGTCCTCCGTAATCGTGTACGTCACGAATCCCTCGGGTTCGCCGTCCGGGCCGTCGTAGCGCACCAGCCGGTACTTGTCGGCGTCCGGTGCGCCCTCGAGCGGCGTCATGGTGCGGTCGGAGAGGTAGTCGGAAAGCCCGACTTCGCCGGCGCGAGCGGCGTTCTGCCGTGCGAGCAGCGAACGACCGGTCTCGACGAACTCGGCCGGCGTCGTGAACGACAACCGACCAGGCGTCGTCGGCCCGACCCACCCGGCTCGGCGCGTGTCGATCGTCCACACGCTCGAGAACGCGCTCGGACCGAACCCCCAGCGGCCGTAGATCGTGGACTCGGAGACGGTGAGTGCGGCGACGGGGATCCCGAGAGCGGCGGCCGTTCGGAGTTCCGCGGGCAGCAGTGCCGATGCGATGCGGCGCCGGCGGTGCGTCGGCGCGACCGTGACGGCGCTGATGAGCCACGATTCGACGGCGCGGGGACCCGGGACGGTGAGAGGTGCGGGCCACGAGCTCACGGTTCCGACGGGCGCGACGGGTGAGGGGATCGAGTCGTCGTAGACGCCCGTCGTCCGGCGGTGCCGCAACAGCTCCCGCTGCTGGGCGAGGGAGGCGGCGCTCGGCTGGCGCGCGTGGAAACCGCGGGCCTCGGCGGACAGCCACGCGTCGAACGTCGCG
This sequence comes from Labedella phragmitis, assembly GCF_004078635.1. Taxonomy (GTDB): domain Bacteria; phylum Actinomycetota; class Actinomycetes; order Actinomycetales; family Microbacteriaceae; genus Labedella; species Labedella phragmitis. Next base: position 227,274 of record NZ_RZNB01000003.1, on the reverse strand, counting down.
TCGTCCGCGGTGTCGACGATGGCGGGTCGCAGGCCGGAGTCTCGCAGCGTCGTCGCCGCCTGGTCGTCGAGGGGGATGGAGAGGTACGGCTCGGTCATGACTCCACGGTATCCGCCCGCAGCGCCCGGACGTCAGTCCGTGTACATTCCGAACTATGAATGAAGAACGCGGCGTCGCCGAGGGCGCGAGCACGGAATCCGGACGGGTCGTCGTCATCGGGGACGCCCTCATCGACGAGTTGAGGGACGAGCGCGGGACGCGCGAGTTCGTCGGGGGAGCGGCGCTCAACGTGGCCGTCGGCCTCGCGCGGCTCGGGGTGCCGACGACGCTCCTCGCGATGGTCGGTGACGACGAGGACGGCCGCATCATCCGCGAGCTCCTCCAGAACCACGGCGTGGAACTCGTGGCGACGGCGTCGGAGCACGGATCGTCGCGCGCGATCAGCGAGCGCGTGGACGGCGAGCCGCACTACGTCTTCAACGCGGCCGCGCAGAACCGGCACGTCGACTTCGGCGCCGCCGAGCGACGCGCGATCGCGGCGGCGCCCGTCGTCGTCGTGAGCTGCTTCCCGTTCGACGACGACGCGCAATCCGCCGCGCTCGAGGAGGCGACGACCGACTCCCTCCTCATCGTCGACCCCAACCCGCGCGAGGCGATGATGGCCGACCGCGGCCGCTTCGAGGAGAACGCGCTGAGGATCGTGGGGAGCAGCCTGCTCGTCAAGGTGGGTGACGACGACGCTCCCTTCCTCGGGGCCGACGGCCTCGCCGCCCTCGTCCCCGATCTGCAGCGAGGGGGAGCGGAGGTCGTGCTCGCGACCGAGGGCAAGGCGGGAGCGCGCATCCTCGACGGGGAGGTTGAGGTGTCGAGCGGCATCGCGTCGCTTCCGGGGCCCATCGTCGACACGATGGGTGCCGGCGACGCGTCCCTCGCGTCCGTCGTCGCCGACGTCGTCCGACAGGGCCGACCGGCCGACTCGAACGGCTGGTCGCGCGTGCTCGATCGTGCGATGCTCGTGGCCGCGGCGACGTGCCGCTCCGAGGGAGCCCTGCTCCGGACGCCCGAGGATCTCGACCGGTAGCAGGGTGCGCGACACGCCGACGGTCGCCGAACGGCGGGGATTTCGCAGCCTCCCGGGGTCCGGGGTAGTATTTCCTGCGGCGCGTTCGGTTGGCTGAACAAGTACGGTCGGAAGCGCATCTGGCGAGTTACCCAAGCGGCCAAAGGGATCTGACTGTAAATCAGACTGCTCAGCATTCGGGGGTTCGAATCCCTCACTCGCCACCATCCGACAGCCCCCGCGCGTTCTCCGAACGCACGGGGGCCGTCGTCATGTCCGGGGGCTGTCGTCATGTCCGGGGGCTGTCGAGGCTCTTCCTGACGAAGTCCGGACCGGCCGCACTGACGTCCTCGACGATGCGGCCGCGGGTCATCCGCACGACGCGCTCGGCTTCCGCGATGAGCGTCTCGTCGTGGCTCACGCACACGACCGCCACGCCTCGTCTGGCTTCGTCCTCGAGCACGGTCCGGATGCGCGCCGCGCTCGCCGCGTCGAGGCCCGTCGTCGGCTCGTCGAGCAGGAGGGTGTCCGCGCCTCTGGCGAGTCCCTGGGCGAGGATCGCGCGCTGGCGCTGACCACCCGAGAGTACTGCGAACGACGCCGTCGCGAGGGCGGCGATGTCGAGCCTCTCGAGGGCCGCGTCGACGCGTGATCGATCGGCCCGGCCGATCCGGCGCCACGATCCCGATCGTCCCCACACGCCGATCGTCACGACGTCGCGCACCGAGAGCGGGAGAGTGTCGGGCACGGCAGCGCGTTGGGGGACGAATGCGACCGCCGGGGTGCGACGGAGAACGCGGCCACTCGTCGGTGGCCGTACGCCGGCGATGACCTCGAGCATCGTCGACTTGCCGGCTCCGTTGGGGCCGACGATCGCCGTGCGGCTCGCCGCGATGACGTCGAGGTCGACGTCGTCGAGGGCGACAGTGCCGTCGAAGCGTACGCCGACACCCTCGAGTCGGACCGCTGCGGTGATGTCGTCCGTCATCCGATCGCCCCGTTCTCTGAAGTTGATAATCGTTCTCATGACACTGTAGCGTCGCTGCGGTGACCTTCGTGACCGATCCGTTCCAGGCGGACTTCATGCTGCGTGCCCTCGTCGGCGGCGTGCTCGTGGCGGTCCTGTGCGCGGTCGCGGGGACCCGGGTCGTCATTCGGGGGATGGCCTTCCTCGGGGAGGCGCTCGCCCACGGGATGCTGCCCGGAGTCGCGCTCGCGACGTTGCTCGGTGTCCCCGTGCTGCTCGGTGCCGCCGTGAGCGCCGTGGGCATGACCGTCGGCATCTCGATGCTGCAGCGGCGCGGCCGCCTCTCGTACGACACGAGCATCGGGCTCCTCTTCGTCGGCATGCTCGCGCTCGGCGTCATCGTGATCTCCCACTCGGGCAGCTTCGCGACCGACGCCACGACGATCCTCTTCGGCGATGTCCTCGCGATCACGAGTGCCGACATCCTGGCGCTCGCCGTCGCGGCCACAGCGGGAGTCCTCGTGGCCGTGCTCGCGCACCGATCCCTCGTCGCCGCAGCGTTCGACCCGCGCGTCGCCGAGACCCTGGGCCTGCGCCCCCGCCTCGCCCACGTGGTGCTCGTGGGGCTCGTGACACTCGCCGTCGTCGCCTCGTACCAGGCGGTCGGATCCCTCCTCGTGGTCGGGTTGCTCCTCGCACCCGCCGTCGCGGCGGGCCAGTGGTCCCACCGCATCCCGATCATCATGCTGTTGGCCGCCCTGTTCGGCGCGGGCGCGGTGTTCGCGGGGCTGCTGCTCTCGTGGCACGCGGGCACGGCGGCCGGCGCGTCGATCGCCGCGGTCGCCATCGCGCTGGCGGCCTCCTCCTGGTCGCTCCGGGCGGCGACGAGGACGGCTCGCCCGGTCGCCCCGACGGACGTCGTCGCTCCCGCCGCCGTATGACGCAGCTCCGCCTCTCCCACGATCTCTCCCTCCACCTCCCGCTCCACCGAAAGGACTCCGTGATCCACCGCTCCTCGACCCTCGCCCTCCTGACCGCCGGGCTCGTCGCGCTCACCGCGTGCTCGGGGGCGCCGTCCGACACGGATACGACGGCGTCCTCGACCGGCGACGGGCACGGCCGGGTCGAGGGTGCGAGCGAGGTCGCGGAGCCGCGACTCGGGCTCACGACCGTCGGCCCGGACGGTGTCGTCCAACACCTCGACCTCCTCGACGGATCGGTCGCCGACATCGCGGAGGTGCCGCGACCGCGCGCTCTCACGACGGACGGTCGCTACCTCTTCAGCGAGGGCGACGCGGGGATCACCATCGTCGACAGCGGTCGCTGGACCTGGGACCACGTCGACCACTTCCACTACTACCGCGCGGAGCCGCGCACGGTCGGTGCGATCGCGGGCACCGGCCCGGTCGCCGTCGCCACCACGAACTCGTCGACGACGGGCGGGACCGGCCTCTTCTTCGCCGGGTCGGGCGACGCCGTCCTCCTCGATACCGAGGCACTGTCGCACGGGGAACTCGTGGACCGATTCCGGCTCTCCGTCGAGCCGCACGACGGGCTCGTCGTGCCCGTCGGGTCGTTCGCGCTCGTGAGCGACCCGCAGAGCGGTGGCGGATCGCTGAGCGCCTACACGGCGGACGGCGATCCGGTGACCGACAGGACGATCGAGTGCGCCGCGCCGGCGGGGACGATCACGACGCGCGTCGGCGCGGTGGTCGGCTGTCGAGACGGTGCGGTCCTCGCGACGGCCGAGGACGGTTCCCTGTCCCTCGAGAAGATCGCCTACCCCGCCGACGCGACGGCACCGCCGGCCACGGCCTTCGCCGCCCGCGAGGGCAGGCCGACCGTCGCCGCGCTCGCGGGCGACCAGGGCATCTGGCTGCTCGACACGCGTGAGCGTTCCTGGACGCTCCTCCCCGCCCCCGCCCCACTCGTGAGCGTCACGGCGGTCGACGACGAGGACGGCCACCTGCTCGCCCTCGGCGCCGACGGTCGCGTCCTCGTGCTCGATGCGGCGACTGGGGCCGTGCGCGCCGAGACGGTTCCACTCCTCGACGCCACACTCCGCTCTCCCGAGGCGCTCGCCGGTGTCGAGCTCATCGCGGACCAGCAACGCGCCTACGTCAACGCTCCGCTCGAACGGAAGCTGTACGAGATCGATTTCGCGGACGGCGCCCGGATCGCGCGCACGTTCGAGACGGCCGCGGACGCGTCCTTCCTCGCGGAGACGGGCCGATGAGGGGCGGGCAGAAGCGGCGCCTCGGCCTCACCGCGGTCAGACTCGCGGCCCTCGTAGCCGGAACGCTCGTCGGGTGCGCTCCGGCAGCCGACGATCGGCCGCTCGTCGTCGTGTCGACCAACATCCTCGGTGACGTCGTCGGGGAACTCGTCGGGGACGAGGCCGAGGTCGTCACGCTCATGAAGCCCGATGCCGATCCCCACTCGTTCGAGATCTCCGCGCAGGAGGCTGCGCGATTGCGCTCCGCGGACCTCGTCGTCTCGAACGGGCTCGGTCTCGAGGAGGGGCTCCAGCAGCACCTCGACGCGGCGGCGGTCGACGGGGTCGAGACCTTCGTCGCGGGGGAGTCGATCGACGTCCTCGACTACCGCGAGGGGGACGCCGCCGGCATGCCCGACTCGCACTTCTGGACGGATCCCGCGCGCATGGTCGACGTCGTCGACGCGCTCCAGGAACCGCTCGGGGCCCTTCCCGGCGTCGACCGCGACGCGGTCGACGCGGCGACGGCGTCGTACCGGTCCGAGCTCGAGGCCTTGGACGCAGAGATGACGGCGAGCTTCAGCGCCATCCCGGACGACCGACGCGCCCTCGTGACGAACCACCACGTGTTCGGGTACCTCGCCGAGCGCTACGACTTCGAGGTCGTCGGAGCGGTCATCCCGGGCGGCACGACGCTCGCGGCTCCGAGCGCGTCGGATCTCGCCGATCTGGTCGACGCGATCGAGGAGACCGACGTCCCCACGATCTTCGCCGAGTCGTCATCGCCGGATCGGCTCGTGCAGGCTCTCGCGAGCGAGGCCGATGTCCACATCGACGTGGTCGAGCTCTTCACCGAATCGCTCACCGCTCCGGACGGTGGAGCCCCCGACTACCTGACCATGATGCGCGTCAACACGGAGCGCATCACCTCCGGGCTCTCCTCGTAGCGCCCGACCCCCTGAAAGAGAAGAAAGAGGAACAATGCGCACAGCAAGATCACGGCGCGCCGGACTGCTCGTCCTCGCGGCGGGCGCCGTCGCGGCACTGGCGGCCTGCTCGTCCACCGCGACCCCGAGCGACGAGCCGTCGGCATCGGCGTCCGGCACCGAGGCAGGTGCCCGCCTCGCGGTCGCCTACGATGGCGGCATCCTCGTGCTCGACGGCGACACTCTCGAGACGGTCGCTGACACCTCGTCCGAGGAGTTCACCCGTCTCAATCCGGCCGGCGACGAGCGCCACGTCATGGTGACGATGAGCGAGGGGTTCCAGGTCCTCGACACGGGCGCCGGCTCGAGCGACGAGCCGGAGCTGACCGACCTCGTCTTCGAAGCCGACACCCCGGGCCACGTCGTCCGCCATGGCGGGAAGACGCTCCTCTACGCCGACGGAACGAGCGACACCACGGTCTTCGACCCCACCGAACTCGCCGAGGCCGAGGAACTCCCCGCGACGGAGACGATCCCGGGCGTCGAAGCGCACCACGGCGTCTCGATCATGCTCGAGGACGGCACGTTCCTCACGACCGTGGGCAACGCCGACGGTCGCAACGGCGTCGTGGCCCAGGACGCCGACGGCGAGACCATCGCGCAGAGCGAGGAGTGTCCGGGCCTGCACGGCGAGGGTACCGCGGAGCACGAAGCGGTCGTCTTCGGGTGCGAGAACGGCGCCCTCCTGTACGCGGACGGGGAGTTCACGAAGCTCGACGCTCCCGACCAGCCGTACGGCCGGATGGGCAACGCCTACGTGAGCGAGTCCAGCCCCATCGTGGTCGGCGACTACAAGAACGACGTCGACGCCGAGGGCTACCTCCTCTCAGCCGTCACCCTCATCGACACCGAGGCGAAGACGCAGCGCGTCGTGGACCTGCCGGAGGGTGTCGAGTACACCTTCCGTGACGTTGCCCGCGGGCCCGAGGACCTTGCATACATCCTCGCGAGCGACGGCTCGATCCACGTCCTCGATCCCGAGACCGGCGAGATCACCGAGTCGTGGCCCGTCGTCGAGGCGTGGGAAGGCCCGGTCGAGTGGCAGGACCCCCACCCCGCCATCCAGGTCGCCGGCGACGTCGCCTACGTCACGGAGCCCGCGTCGCAGCGGGTCCATGCCGTCGACCTGACGACGGGAGAGGTCGTCGCGTCGACGGAGCTCGAGGTCACCCCGAACGAACTGGCCGTCGCAGCCGGCTGATACCGCGCCGCGTGATCACGCCCTCCCTCTCCGCCGCACCACGTCGGAGAGGGAGGGCGCCGTCCGCTTCGGCCTCCCCACTAGCCTGGAACCGCAGCCGTCGTGCCCCGCCTCGGCGCCATCAGACGTGAGGAGACCGTGGTGACCGGAGCGCTCGAGTTGAGGGACATCGCCGAGACGATTGCCCGGGAGGCCGGCGAACTCGCGTTCGCGCGACGAGCCGAGGGCGTGTCGATCGCGGCGTCGAAGTCATCGCTCGAAGACGTCGTCACCGAGGCCGACCGCGAAGTCGAGACCCTCATCCGAGCGCGCCTCGCCGATCTGCGCCCGGACGACGCGTTCCTCGGGGAGGAGTCGGGAGCCGAGGGCGGTTCGAGCGGACTGACGTGGGTGGTCGACCCCATCGACGGAACCGTCAACTACCTCTACGGCATCCCCGATTACTGCGTGAGCATCGCCGTGGTCGAGGGCGAACCCGATCCGCTCACGTGGTCGGCGATCGCCGGAGTCGTCTTCGCTCCCGCCAAGGGCGAACTCTTCCGAGCAGCCGCCGGTTCCGGCGCCTTCCGCGGCGACGAGCGGCTCGCCGTGAACACGGACGTACGCGCCGAGCTCGCCCTCATCGGCACGGGCTTCGGCTACGCGGCCGAGAAGCGGGTGAGGCAGGCTGCAGTCGTCGGTTCGCTCATCGCCGAGGTGCGCGACATCCGACGCATCGGAGCGGCGGCCCTCGACCTCTGTTCGGTGGCGTGCGGCCGCCTGGACGGGTATTACGAGTGGGGCCTGAACCCGTGGGACCAGGCCGCCGGAGCGCTCATCGCGCGCGAGGCCGGAGCGCGCGTCGAGGGGCGCGGTGGAGCGCCGAGCGACAGGGAGCTCACCATCGCCGCCGTTCCCGAGCTGTTCGACTTCCTCCTCGAACGGGTCGGATGAGTCTTGCGAGGAGGTAAACGGAGGGAAACGCCGGGTGACCGGCCGAAAGGGCGTATCGGGCTCGTTTCCGGGGCCGAAAACGAGGGCATCTCGCATTGGCTTTCTCGGCGCAACCCCGTTATTCTTGATGAATTCGTTACACATCGGTGATGTAAGACGACCCGAAGACCCGTTGTTTCTCCGCCTCGAGCAGGTTATGGAACGCGCGCGAAAGCCCGCTTCGCGCTGTCCATGACGCCTGTCCGCTCTGTTCCAAAGGATCCATCGCTCCGTGCCAGCCAGCCTCCCCGGTGACGACGCGCCGCTCCGCCGCGTTCGCAACCGCCGCACCCCTGCGGCCGACCGGGTCGAGGCGACCCCGCAGCCCGACGGATCCGTAGCGATCACCGACGCTGCAACGCTCATCCGCTCGGCGGAGGATCGTTCCGTCGAGGCGACCACGGCTTCCCCACGTCGTTCGGAGCGCCGGGCCCGTCGGATGGTGACCGTCGCGGACGGCGTGGCGGATTCTGCTCCGTCCCCGATCCCGGAATCGGCTGCCGAGGTTCCCGACGCGTCGCTCGGTCGTCGCGCTCGTCGCACGCGAGCCGCGGTCGAGGTCGCTTCCGGCGGCATCGTGAGCGACTGGATGGGCACGCACACGGAGCACGACGTCCAACGCATCGCCGCGCAGGCCGCTTCGCTCGCCGCCGTCCCCGAGGCGTCGGTCGACTCCGCCGACGAGGCCGCGCCGTCACGTCGTGCGCGTCGCGCCCGCCAGGTCGTCGCCCTCGAGTCGAGCGTCCTCGACGAGGCCGAGTCGCTCCCCGTCGTGTCCCGCCGCTCGCGTCGATCGAGCCGCGTGTCGTCCGACGAGCGCCTCCCGCTCCTCACTGTCGAGCCGCGCGCGACGCTCGAGCCGGCCCCCGTCGCGGCGAACCCGACGGACCTCGTCGTCGCCACCGACGCGGACGTGAGTCACGAGTCGTTCACGATCGTGCAGGACGACCCGGCCGACGTCGCGTCGCACAACGCGATCGTCGACGAGCGCGAGGCCGTTGCCGTCATGGTCGAGGACGTTTCCGTCGAACCCGTCATCGCGAGCATCTCTCCGACCATCGTCCTCGACGCGGAGGAGGCGCTCTCCGCCGCCCCGCTCCTCGGTTCCTCCCTCTCCGTCGAGCCGATCGACGTGGAGACGACGAGTTCGATCGTCGCCGTCGGCCACGTGACAGAGCAGGTCGAGCGACCGGTCTTCGTGCCTCGCACGGAGCTCGACGCGCCGGTCGCCGCCGTCACGAGCGTCTCCGCCGCTCCCGCTCCGGTGATCTCCCGCCGCAGTCGCGCCGGACGCGTCGCCGCCAAGTCCTTCAGCTTCGCCGCCTTCAGTGTCGCGGGGCTCCTCACGCTCGCGACGTCGCTCCCCGCGAACGCCTTGCTCTCCGCCGACGATGTCGCGGCGCAGAAGGTGCTCGTCACGCAGGGCGACACGACGACCACGTCGTTCGGCCAGACGCAGACGGTCGCCGCGTCGGGGGAGACGCCCGTCGAGACGATCAAGCGCGACTCGTACGGCGCCGTGTCCGCGCTCGAGGCGGCCAAGGCCCTCGGGATCCAGCCGGAGGCGACGTTCTCGAACGACCCGAACGGCACGATCCAGTGGCCCTTCGCGGTGGGCGTCCACATCGGCAGCGGCTACGGCGCGCGCCCCGGGTGCCCCATCGGTTGCAGCACCGACCACAAGGGCCAGGACTTCAACCCCGGCTACGGCGCGCCCATCCAGTCGATCGCCGATGGCGTCGTCATCGAGTCCACCGACTCCGGTGGGGCGTTCGGCGTCAAGATCGTCATCGAGCACGTCATCGACGGTCAGATCGTGCACAGCCTCTACGGCCACATGATCAACGGCTCCCGCACCGTCGAGGTGGGCGACCCCGTGACCGTCGGCCAGGTCATCGGTCAGACCGGCAACACGGGCCGTTCGACGGGTCCGCACCTCCACTTCGAGATCATGCTGAACGGTACGGAGCACGTCGACCCGCTCGCGTGGCTCTACGCCAACGCCAACTGACGCGGCACCGCACTCCTCGGCTGCACGCTTCGACGGGCTCAGACACCGTCGGGGTCATCCTTGAGGCGCGGTCGGCTCCGGTCTCCGAGCCCGTCGAAGGGTCGACGGGCTCGGAGACCGTGTCGACGGCCAGTCGGGCCCCGTTCAGGCCAGACGGAACCAGACGGTCGTGTCGCCCGGGAGGGTCGTTCCGTCGAACGGCCCGCTCGCGAGGAACAGTTCCGTGTCGACGAACGCCTCCGGGACCGGCACGTCCGTCGTCCCGACATTCGCGAACACGACGACGTCGCTCGTGACGAAGCCGAGCACGTCGGCGGGCAGCCCCTCGACCCATTCCAGTCGGCCCTGCCCCATGGCGTGCTCGCGACGGAGGCGGAGCGCCGTCCGGTAGAGCTCGAGGGTGGTGCCGGGCACGCCCTCCTGAGCGTCGCGCGCGAGGTCCGCCCACTCGTCGGGCTGCGGCAGCCACGATGCGCCCGTCTCGTTGAACCCGTAGGCCGGGGCCGCCGACTCCCACGGGATCGGTACGCGGCAGCCGTCGCGGCCGTACCGCTCGCCGTTCGAGCGGAACCACGTCGGGTCCTGGCGCGAGTCGTCCGGCAGATCGACGACTTCGGGCAGCCCGAGTTCCTCGCCCTGGTAGATGTACGCACCACCGGGGAGCGCGAGCATGAGCATCGACGCGGCGCGGGCGCGGGCGAGACCGACGACGGGGTCCGGCTGGCCGGGCGACTTCGGCCCGATGCCGTGACCCTGCGGGTTCTCCGCAGTGAGGGCGAGGCGCGAGGCGTGCCGAACGACGTCGTGATTCGAGAGCACCCACGTGCTCGGGGCGCCGACGGCGCTGAACGCCGCGATGGACTCGTCGATGACCGCGCGGAGCGGTGCGGCGGCCCAGGGCGTCTCGAGATACGGGAAGTTGAAGGCCTGCTGCATCTCGTCGGGCCGCACCCACAGGGCCATCTTCGACAGCGGGTCGACCCATGCCTCCGCGCACAGCACACGATCGCCGTCGTACGCGGCGAGCACCTCGTGCCAGTCGCGGAAGATCTCGTGCACGCCGTCCTGCGCCCAGTAGGGAGCGCCGGGCGTGTCCTCGACGTCGTCCGAGATGCCCGGTTCCAGCGTGATGCCGCCGGCTCCGCCCATGCTGCCGCCCTCGGCAGGCGGTGTGTAATCGGGCAGTCCCTCGGCCTTGATCATGCCGTGGGCGACGTCGACGCGGAAGCCGTCGGCCCCGCGGTCGAGCCAGAACCGCAGCACGTCGCGGAACATGGCGCGGACCTCGTCGTTGGTCCAGTCGAAGTCGGGCTGGCTCGTGTCGAAGAGGTGCAGGTACCACTGGCCCGGTGTTCCATCGGGGTCGGTCGTGCGCGTCCAGGCGGGACCGCCGAAGACCGACTGCCAGTTGTTCGGGGGAGTCGACCCGTCGTCACCCTTGCCGTCGCGGAACAGGTACCGGGCGCGCTCGGGCGAACCGGGTGCCGCCGCGAGCGCGGCCTGGAACCAGGGGTGTGCGTCGGACGAGTGGTTGGGCACGAGGTCGACGATGATCCGGATGCCGAGACGGTGGGCCTCGGCGGTCATGAGGTCGAAGTCCTCGAGCGTCCCGAAGAGCGGGTCGACGTCGCAGTAGTCGGCGACGTCGTAGCCCGCGTCCTTCTGCGGACTCGTCATGAAGGGCGAGAGCCACACGGCGTCGACGCCGAGAGCGGCGAGCGACGCGAGTCGCGAGCGGATCCCCGCGAGGTCGCCGATGCCGTCACCGTTGCCGTCGGCGAACGACCGCGGGTAGATCTGGTAGATCACGGCGGTGCGCCACCATTCGGTGCCGGGCGTGGAGGGAGCGGCGGAACCGTCCCGAGTGGTCGTCGAAGCGTCGGCCGTCGTCATGCCTCGATTTTACGGGCCGAGGAGCCGGTGCACCGCCGCAGTTGACAAGACGACCGCGCGGCGTGACCCCGGTGAGGCGCTCTCCGAGGGGTGCACGTCGGCGTCAGGCCGTGTAGCGGTTCGGGCGGTGGTTGAGCGCGATGACGAGGTTCATGACCACGGCGCCGGCGATCGACAGCGGGAGCAGGTGCGGAGGCACGACGAGCACGGACGACAGCACGATCGCCGCGTCGAAGCCCATCTGCAGGTAACCGGCCCGCCAACCGAAGCGGTCCTGCAGGTAGAGGCAGAGGATCGAGATGCCGCCGACGCTCGCCCGATGCCGGAAGAGGACGATGAAGCCGACACCCGTGACGGCGCTTCCGAAGAGCACGCCGTAGACGGGCTGCACCCCGTCGAGGTCGAGCATGACCGGGTGGAGTGTCGAGAAGAGCGACACGAGGACGACCGTGACGATCGTCTTGAGCGTGAAGGCCCAACCCATCCGGAGGACGGCGAGCACGAAGAACGGCGTGTTGATCAGCACGAACCACACCCCGAACGGCCACTGCGAGGCGTAGCTCGCGAGGATCGCGATGCCCGCGACCCCGCCCGTGACGGCGCCGGACGCCGAGAGGAGCGAGACGCCGAACGAGACCATGAGCGTACCGATCACGAAGGCGAAGACGTCTTCGGCGGGCGAGTGCGGCGGAGCCACGGCGTGCTCCGGGGGAGAGGGCTCCGGAGACGCGGGAAGCGGTGTCTGGTCGGAGGGCTCGGCGGTCACCGGTCCACGCTACCGGCCCGCGTACTGCCAGGATGGACGGCGAGGGTCGTAAGCGACGGGAGAGCGCATGTCCGCCATCAGTTTCGTGTCGGGGATCGTCCGCACCATGGACGCGGACCGGCCGCTCGCCGAGGCCGTCGCGGTGGTCGACGGGCGGATCGCGGCGGTCGGAACCACGGCAGAGGTCCTCGCGGCGACCCCCGAGCATGCCGAGGTCGTCGAACTGGACGGTGGCGCCGTCCTCCCCGGGTTCATCGACTCGCACTCGCATCCGCTCTGGGGAGCGCGACTCTCGGCGGGCGTCGACCTCGGCGGCCTCACGACTCTCGAGTCGGTGCGTCATGCTCTCGCGGCCGAGTCCCGCCGCGTCGGTCCGGGCGCGTGGGTGCGCGGGTGGAACCTCGAGTACGCGGCGTTCGGCGGCTCCGCGGTGCGCGGCGACCTCCTCGAGGACGCGGTGGGCGGAGCACCCACGTTCCTGATGTTCTACGACCTCCACACCGCAGTCGCGACGCGAGCGGCGCTCGAGGCGGCGGGCGTCTCCGGGGCGCGGGAGTTCGGCGACGCCTCGGAGATCGTCGTGGGCGACGACGGCGTCCCCACCGGGGAGCTGCGCGAACCCACGGCGTACGACCTCGTCGGCTCGGCCGCTCCCCAACCGACGATGGCGGAGGAGGCGGATCTGCTCGTCGCGACGTTCGCGCGCTTCAACGCGGTCGGCCTGACCGGGTGCGCCGTGATGGACGGCTCGGAGCGCCTGCTCGACGTGCTCGAGGCGATCGAGCGCGACGGCGAGCTGTCGGTGCGCGTCGACGTGTTCCTTTGGCATCGCCCGGACGACGACGATGCCGCCGTGGCCGCACGTATCGATCTCGCGAGCCGCGGCGGCCGGCGTTGGCGCGTCGCGGGCGTCAAGCTCTTCAGCGACGGCGTCATCGACACCGGGACGGCGTGGTTGCACGCGCCCGACGCGAGCGGCGACGGTCTCGCGAGCTTCTGGCCCGACTGGGATCGCTACCGCGAGGTCATCCGACGCTACGACGCCGCCGGGCTGCACCTCACGACCCACGCCGTCGGCGATCGGGCTGTCGACGCGGTCCTCGACGCCTACGCCGAGTTGCCTCCCGCCGACGACGCGCGCCCCCGGCGGATCGAACACCTCGAGATCCTCTCCGACGCCGACGTCCGGAAGCTCGCGGGGAGCGGTGTCGTCGCCTCGATGCAGCCGCTCCACATGCAGTGGCGGCACGGGGACCTCTCCGACTCGTGGGCGACGCGGCTGGGGGAGGCGCGCGCCGCGACGGGATTCCGGGCCCGCGACGTGCTCGACGCCGGCGTGCTCACGGTCTTCGGATCGGACTGGCCGGTCGCCGGGATGGATCCCCGCCCCAACTTCGTGTGGGCGACCGAGCGCTCGGCGCCATCGGGAGACGGTCCCGTGTTCGAACCGCATGAGCGCGTCTCGGTGGAGGAGGCGCTCACCGCTTACACGCGGTCGGGCGCTCTCGCGCTCGGCGCGACGGATCGCGGCGTCATCCGCGTGGGAGCCGTCGCCGACCTCGTGGTCCTCGCCGCCGACCCAGCCCGTCTCTCCCCGTCCGACCTCGCCACGGTCCCCATCCTCCGCACCCTCATCGCCGGTCTTCCGGCCCCCAGCTAGGTGCCTGAAAATTCCTTCTGTGCACGTATTTTCGAGCACCGAAGGGATTTTCAGGGGGGAGAGTTGGGGTGTTCGGGGAGGGCTGCGGCGGATGCTATCCTCGACTGGTGCCATTTCGATGGTCACGCCCCGATAGCTCAGTGGTAGAGCACTTCCATGGTAAGGAAGGGGTCGTCAGTTCAATCCTGACTCGGGGCTCGCTTTCCACTCTCGACCGTGGGAATCGCCTGGCAGGGTAGCTCAGCTGGTAAGAGCGCACGACTCATAATCGTGAGGTCGCGGGTTCGAGCCCCGCTCCTGCTACAACACGTCACGACCACGAAGGCCCGATCCGTCGGGCCTCTTTCGTTCTCAGTCCAGTGACCGCCGAGAACCGAGGCGCATCCCTACGAGCACGGCGATCGTGACGAGTCCGACGGTGAGGAGCATCGCTCCCGCAACCGTCGAGCGCCGCAGGACCACGAGATTCCCCGGGAACGATTCGGTGTTCGACTCCGGCGTGTAGGCGAACCACCCGAACGTGACGGGCGTGGCCGTGCCGGCGAGGACGAGGGCGAGTCCCGCGGCGGCCGCGAGGACGCCCGCGATCCACGCGATCGTCGTCCGCCGTGTCGAGGAGGAGGCCATACGTCCACCGTAGAGGGGGAGTGGTCCCCATCACCATCGCAGCGTCCCACCGGTAGCGTGGGGGAGGCGCCGACGACGGCCCGCCGCTGCACCGTGTGCTCTCGGGGGGTTCGATCGCACGGAGCCTCGGGCGCGGGGGAGATTTTCGCGCCCCTCTCGAAGGGAAACCACATGAAAAAGACCATCGCCGCGTGGACGATCGCGGCAGCGGCCGTCCTCGGCCTCGCCGCCTGCTCGAGCTCGGAACCGAGCGAGGGCACGGGAGCCGGCGCGGAGAGCTCCTCCTCCGCCGCTCCCTCGTCGTCCGCAGCACCGGAGACGGACACGGGCTCCGGTGACCAGACCGTCGCCGACGCGTGCACCGAGGTGCAGGCGAAAATTCAGGAGGCCAGCACGGCCGTCGCGGGGATCGACATGTCGACGGCGTCGAGCGACCCGCAGGGCACGGTCGACGCGTTCACCGAGACGGTCGACGGCGTCGGTGCCGCGGTCGAGTCGGTCAACAACCCCGAGGTGAAGACCGCACTCTCCGCCGTCCACGAGGACTTCGTCGCCCTGCGCGACCTGCTGGCGAAGGTGCTCGTCGAGCAGGACATGTCGGCCGCCGCCGGCATCACGACCGCGGCGACCGACGTCCAGACGTCGGCGCAGGAGCTCGCGACGCTCTGCAACTGATCTCACGCTGCGGCGCTCGACGCCCCGGGACCTCGGCCCCGGGGTGTTCGCGCAACCGTCGGGGAGTGGCGGGTTCGAGAAGCGACGCGTAGGCTCGACGACCGGTCGACGCCGGTGGGGGCGCCAGAGAGGAGCGGCGATGACGGACGCCCGTGAACCGCTCCGCTCCTCGCGCGACTTCCGCCTCCTGCTCGCCGGGCAGACCACGGCCCAGTTCGGCACGCAGATCGCCGGTGTCGCCATCCCCCTCCTCGCGGTCGTGACCCTCGAGGCGTCCCCGTTCGAGGTGGGTCTGCTCGGTGCGGCATCGACGATCGCGTTCGCCGTGATCGGACTGCCCGCTGGCGCGTGGCTCGACCGGATGCTGAGGCGGCCCGTCCTCGTCGCGAGCGACCTCGTCCGCGCCGTGCTCCTCGCGACCATCCCCGTCGCCGCGTGGTTCGGGTGGCTCACGATGGCGCACCTGCTCGTGGTCTCGTTCCTCGTGGGCACCGCGCGCGTGTTCTTCGACGTGGGATACCAGAGCTACGTCCCGACGGTCACGGGCCGCGACCGCGTTCTCGCCGGCAATTCGGCGATGGAGTTCCTCCGTTCAGGGGGTCAGGTCGCCGGGCCGGGCGTCGGCGGTGCGCTCGTCTCCCTCGTGGGCGCCGCGAACGTCGTGGTGCTGCAGGCCGTCGGTTTCGTTGTCTCGGCCGTGACGCTCGCCGGGATCCGCGCGACGGAGACCCCGCACGACCCGAGCGCCCACTCGGGCACGATGTGGCACCGCGTCCGCGAGGGCTTCCGCTTCGTCGTGCACCATCGAGTCCTGCGGGCGACGGCGCTCGCGAGTGCGGCAAGCAATCTGTCGTTCGCGATCGCCTCGGCTGTGACGTTCGTCTTCCTCTCGCGCGAGCTCGGTCAGCCCGCCTGGGTCATCGGTCTGCTCGTGGCCGCCGGATCGGTCGCGGTGATGCTGGGAGCCGCGCTCACGCCGCGGCTCGGACGACTCGTCGGAACCGCGCGGATCATCTGGGTGTCCCTCGCCGTCACGACGCCCTTCGTCCTGCTCGTCCCCACCGCGATGCCCGGGTGGGGGCTCGTCCTCGCACTGCTCGGGTTCGCGGCCGGCGAGCTCGGACAGATCGTCTACTCGATCACGAACGTGAGCCTGCGGCAGCGGCTGACGCCCGACCACCTGCTCGGTCGTGTCAACGCGACGATGCGCTTCCTCATCATGGCGTTCTTCCCGGCGGGCGCGCTGCTCGGAGGCGTGCTCGGCGAGGTCGTCGGCACCCAATGGACCCTCGTCGTCGCGGGCGTCGTCGCCCTCGTGGCGCCGGTCGTGCTGATCCGCGCGCTGCGGCGCCACCGCGACGTCGAGGAGTTCGACCCCGTCGAGGAGTGACACGCCGGCGCGCTCAGGCGAGCAGGACCTCGATGCCCGTACGGCGCAAGAGCTCGTCGAGGTCGACGGGGGCGTCCGTCGTCGTGATGACGGTGTCGAGATCGTGTACCTCACCGAAACGGTAGGCGGCGGTCCGCGTGAACGTGCCGGGCGTGCACACGAGCACCGAGCGGTCGCGAGCAACGGCGCGACCATCGAGACGCGGTGCCACGCGTGATCGACGTCACGGTCGTCAGTCGTCGGGGCGGTCGTCCGATTCGTCGGCCGTCGGCGGTGGCGATCCGACACGGTCCCGCAGGAAGTACGCCCCGACGGTGCCGGCGAGTGTCGCGAAGACCCCGACGGAGTACACGGCGAGCACGACCTGGAGGAGCCGGGAGAGGCCATCGTCCGTCGTGATGCCGGCACCGGTGACGGTCGCGAGGGCCGCTTGATGCAGAGCCGTCGGGTAGTCCGTTTGCGCATCGAACGCGTACAACAACTGGCTCGCTACGAGGACCACGACGACGGTCATGGCCGCCAGCCATCCGATTCGCGTCGACAGGAGCCGACCGGCCGAGCGCGAACCCCGCACTCCGGCGGAGAGGATGCCGCCCGCGCGCGCCAATCGGCCGAGGCGGGCGACGCGGACGAATCGGAGAGCCTGGAGAGCGCGGACGAATCGCAGGAAGGGCACGAGGAGGAAGAGGACCTGCCACCAGTTCCGACGCCAGAAGGCCGCTTGGAAGCGGGCCATGTACGCACGGAGGAGGAACTCGGCGACGAACACCGCCCAGAAGGCCCACCCGGCGATGTTCAAGCCCAGGCTCAATCGGGCATCGCTGACGAGTAGTTGTCCGAGGACGAGGAACAGGAAGACGACGCCGAGGACACCCATCGGACGATCGAGACGCTGGGCGAGCGTCTCCGCCGCCCGGAGACGGTCGGCGTCCGGCGTCTCGGGAGCGAGCGGATCGGACGCTGTCCGGTCATCCGATCCCTGTCGGGGAGACGAGGGCGGCGTCACTCGTCGCTCCCCTCTCGGCGGCCGGGTCGGTGACGAGCGAGCAACGCACTCGCGGGCGCGGTCGAGACACCGTGCAGCACGACCGACACCGTGATGGCGAGCAGGGTGTAGACGAAGACGTCCCGGAGGCCGGTCAATCGTTCCGCGAGGGTCGCATAGAAGAGCGCCGAGACGCCGATCGGCCCGAACCAACTGAGGAACAGCGTCTCGGGCCGCGAATGCACCCGACGCAGAAGCGGGCGGACGACCCAGAGCGCGATGAACCGGCGCAACACGACGGCACCGACCACCACGACCACGGCGATCCACCCGCGCTCGACCCATTCGTCGATGGGAAGCGCGAGGCCTATGAGGAGGAAGATGGGCAGGAGGAAGAATCGGTTGACGACGTCGTCGATCGTGCCCTCCTGCTTCTCGTCGGTCTGCGGGATGATCTGTCCGAACACCGCGGCGGCGATGAAGACGGCGAGGATGGCGTCCGTGCCGAGGAGTCTCCCAGCGCCAAGGACGGCGAGTCCGAGCGGAACGATGAACCCGAGGTACGAGCTCTCCTCCATGAGGCCCCGGTTGCGTGCGACGACGAAGAGCTTGCCGGCGCCGTATCCCACGACGAGCCCGAACACCGCAGCGCCGAGGACCTCCCGGACGAGCACGGTGAGCGCGAAATCCTGCCACGCGTTGTCGGGTGCGGTGAGAAGCAGTACCGGCAACATCACGAACGCGTAGCCGAGACCGTCGTTCACCCCGCTCTCCGAGCTGAGGTTGAAGCGGACACGATCGGGGATCCGTCGCGTCGCGAGCGAACCGGAGACGACGGGTGTCGTCACGACCGGATCGGTCGGTGTCAGGATCGCACCGATCAGGAGGGCGACGAGTAATGGGAGGCCGAGTCCCGCCCAGAGGACCCCCGTCGCGACGGCGAGCATGAGCGGCATCCCGAGCCCGAGGATGACGAGCAGCCAACGAGGGTTGGAATGCCAGTAGCCGTGCGGCAATCGGAGAGCGACGCCCGCGAGTCCGATGCCGAGGGTCAGCCGCGCCGACTCCTCGAGGAGGGTTCCCGTGGGGATGCCGAACTCCTCGAGCTGCACGACGCCGAGAGCGAACGGCCCGACGAGGACGCCCAACCCGAGTGCCATGACGGGGCCGGGCAGACTCGCCCGCTGCAGCACGCTCGAGCACGCCGACAACGCGAGGACGATCCCGGCGAAGAGTGCGAGGGGGAGGTTGAGGTCCACTGTGCTCCGACCCGGCCGTCGCTCGGCCATTCTGGCAAGGCCCGATCGTAGCCGCGTCGGCCCCCACCCTCGCAAGGTGGTTGACGAACGCGGGGTGCTAACGCACCTCGCTCCGCTGGGCCTTCTCAAGCTCCTCGGCCTCGGTACCGCCCACGGCCTCACCGCGCGCCACGAGGCCCGCGACGTCGGAGAGCGGGATCTGCTTGAGGAAGAGGGAGAGCAGGAATGCGAGGCCGATGAAGGGCACGAGATACCAGAACACGGGAGCGAGGGCATCCGCGTAGGCGGTGACGATGCCGTCCCGTACCGAGTCCGGGAGCTGCGCGAGCGTCTGCGGGTCGAGCGTCGAGGTCGCGTTGGCGGCGGCCTCGGGATCAGCGCCCGCGTCGCTGAAGACGCGCGTCAGGTTCTCCGTCAGCCGCGTCGTGAAGAGCGTCCCGAAGACAGCGGTGCCGAGGCTCGCCCCCACCTCCCGGAAGTAGTTGTTGGTGCTCGTCGCCGTGCCGATCTGCGAAGCCGGGACCGCGTTCTGCACCACGAGCACCACGACCTGCATGATGAGGCCGAGCCCAGCGCCGAAGAAGAACAGGAAGACGCAGATGAGCCACACCGGGGTGTCGGCGGACAGCGTCGTCATCGCGACCATGGCGACTCCCGTGACGAGCGTTCCGACGATCGGGAACAGCCTGTAGCGACCCGTCTTCGAGATGAGGATGCCGGAGGTGATCGACGTGAGCATGAGGCCCGCCATCATCGGGAGCATGAGCAGTCCGGACTCCGCAGCGGACGTACCGGAGGACATCTGCAGGAAGGTCGGGACGAAGCCGATCGCCGCGAACATGCCGAGACCGAGGGTCAGTCCGATGGCCGTGGCGTTGACGAAGATGGGGTTCCGGAACAGCCCGAGCGGGATCACGGGGTCCTCGGCACGTGCTTCGTTCACGATGAATGCGGCGACGGCGACGAGGAGGCCGACGCCCCACGCCCACGTCGCGAGCGAGTCCCACCCGTAGGCGGTGTCGCCGCCGAAGTCGGTGAAGAAGATGAGGCACGTCGTCGCGATCGACAGGAAGACGACGCCGAGGACGTCGATGCGCTTCGTCGCCTTCTTGCTCGGGAGGGTGAGCGCCACGAGTGCGATGACGAAGGCCGCGATACCGACGGGGATGTTGATGTAGAACGCCCACTGCCACGTGAGGTGGTCGACGAAGTAGCCGCCGAGGAGCGGACCGCCGACCGCGGACAGGCCGAAGATCGCGCCGAGGGGGCCGAGGTATTTGCCGCGCTCACTCGCCGGCACGATGTCGGCGATGATCGCTTGCGAGAGGATCATGAGTCCGCCGCCGCCGAGCCCTTGCATGGCGCGGAAGACCACGAACGACCAGAAGTCGCCGGCGAACGCGCATCCGACGGAGGCGAGCGTGAAGATCGCGATCGCGAGGAGGAAGAGGTTCCGGCGCCCGAGCACGTCGCCGAACTTGCCGTAGATCGGCATGACGATCGTTGTCGCAAGCAGGTAGGCCGTCGTGATCCACACCTGGTGGTCGACGCCGCCGAGCTCTCCCACGATCGTCGGCATCGCCGTGGAGACGATCGTCTGGTCGAGGCTCGAGAGCAGCATGCCCGCGATGAGGGCGCTGAAGATGATCCAGATCCGCCTCTTGGTGAGGAGGAACGGTGCGGGGGTGGCGACGGGGGAGGTCATGTCGTGTCCGTTCGGGATGTCGAGGGCGTGAGGGGGCGCGGCGAGGCCGCCGGTGCCGCGGCCGGGTGGGCGCGGGCGGCGTCGGTGCCGGGGTGTGGGGGGAGGGCTCAGGTCTCAGCGGAGAACGGATCGCGCGGCGTCGAGGCGCCGGCCGAAGAGCTCCGCGATGGACTCGGTGTTGTCCGGATCGAGGAAAGCCATCGCGCTCGGGCGCGCGAAGGCGCCGACGAGCTGCACGACGGCCGCCGCTCGGAGGTCGCCGGGCGGGAGTCCCTCGCGACGCTCGACGAGGGCCGTGTCGATCGCCTCGTCGCGCATCGCGAGCTCCATCATGCGGGCGAGGAGTCTGGGCTCCTGTTTGAGGGCTTCGGCGACCCCGCGGATGCCGTCGGCGTCGATCTCGGCGCGCTCCCACCGCTCGAGCAGGAGGCGCACGAAGTCCTCGAAGAGGGTCGGTGAGAGGTCGTCCGATGCAGGGTCGCCACCGGCGAGGAAGGCGTCGTCGAGTTCGTCGTCGGTGTCGCGCCCGGCGACGCCGAGGACGGCGTCGTCCTTCGAGGCGAAGTAGTTGAAGAAGGTGCGGCGGGAGACCCCGACCTCGTCGCACAGCTCCTCGACCGTGAAGCCGGTGAGACCCCGTTCCGTGAAGAGTCGTCGCGCCCCCGCCACGAGGCGCGAGGAGGTCTCCGTCCGCCGACGCTCGCGGACGCCCATTGCACTTTCGGTCATGAGTGCAGTTTTGCACTTCAGGACCGCCAGTGCAAATAACGTGCCGACGGCGCGAAAGGGCCCTCCCGCGATCGCTCGCAGGAGGGCCCCAGGTCACCGCTCAGGAGTTGCGGCGACGGAGCGCCCAGAGGGCGAGCACGACGCCGGCGAGCCCGACGACAAGTCCCGCGACGCCGAGGCCGATGGCCGTTCCCGTCGCCGGGTCCGATGTCGGCGACGCGGTGCCGCCCGACTCCCCAGCCCCTGACGCGTCGGAGCCGGCCGCGTCCTCGGTGTCTGAGGCGCCGTGGCCGTGAGCGTCGTCGGACGCTTCCGTCAGAGTGATGACGGGAGCGGGATGCTCGGGCTCGTCCTCGCCCTCGACGGTCTCCTCGTCCCACGACGTCGAGCCGACCTCGCACGTCTGGAGCACGGGGAACGCGAGCACGTCGCCGGCCGCGCCGTCGGGCAGCGGGACGGAGAGCGTGAACGTGTCGCGCAGGCCATCGGCGAGCGGGGTCTTCGCCGTGTAGACGACGGCCGACGTGTAGTCGGGGTCGGTCTCCGACGGCACTTCGACGACGTCCCAGTTCGGATTGACCGTCGGCGTCACCGTGATGACGTCTTCAGGGATGGTGATGCGGACCTCGGTCGTCGAGGAGCCGTCGCACCCGTGGGGGACGGCGAAGGTGAGGTTGGCGTACGAGCCGGCCGCCGTCGTGTCGGGGGTGACGCCGACGTGCGCGCTCGCGGCGAGGGGAGCGGCGAAGACGAGTGCGACGCCGGCGGTGGCACCGAGCGCGAGGCGCCGGACGGAGCGGGAACGGGTGGTGGGGGTGGTCATGGTGGGTCCTTGATCGAGAGGCCGCGGATCGCGGCGGGTCCTGGGTGGATGGCCGTCGGTCGCGGCGCGACGACGGCGCTGAAGGCACAGCGGTCGGCCACCGCTCCGGTGTTCGAGCGGGAGCGGGGACCGTGCTACGCGGCGGTGATCAGGACGGGAGGGCCGCGGCGGCGGAGGCCGGTGAGGATTACGGCGATCGGCGACGGGCGGAACCCCGTGCCGTTCGGGCGGACGCGCGCGAGGTGCGAACCGATGGCGACGGGCACGGCCGTCAGTGCGGGGAACAGCGATCGGACGACGTGCGAGAGCGCGGCGGTCGCGAGCGAGGAGCGGTCGGCGATCCGGAGCGCGACGATCGTGACGGCGGCGGCCACGCCGTGGGCCGCGAGCATGCCGACACCGTCGTGCGCGTGACCCGACCCGTTAGCGAGGACCGTGAGGGTCGTCGAGCCGGCATGGGCCGAGTGACCGGCCGTCTCGGCGACGACCCGGGCGCCCCCGGCGCCGACGAGGGCGAAGGTGCCGTGGAAGAGCGCTTGCGAGGCGACGACCGCTGCAGAGACGCGCGTCCAGGAGAACCGTCGTCCGACGACGGCGGTGCACCACCCGACGCTCACGACGAAGGCGAGTGCGAGGAGGGGCGCCGACGGGAAGGCCCCGCCGCCCGCCGTGTGCGACAACGCGGCCACGAGCGTCGCGATGGCCGCTGCGGCGGTGCCGCGGGCCAGGCGATGAGTGCGCGAGTGCATGATGGGCGAGGTCCTCCGTCGACAACGCTACCCGTTCGGAAGCGGTGGTGATCTCGGATGCCGATCTCACTCGTCGGCTTGCATCGCGGGGTTCGCCGCCGCAGCATGGAACCGTGAGCGGGGGCGGAACGGACGAAGGCGGGGTCACGGTCGGCGCGGGGGCCGAATCGGCGGTCGAGGCGGGTTCGGTGTCGCGACGCCCGCGTCGGCGTCTCGTCGTCGCGCTCATCGCCGTCGTCGCGGTCGTCCTCCTCGTGGTCGGCGTCGTGGTCGTCCGGCACCTCACCGAACCGGCGCCGCCGCCGGTCGCAGCAGCGCAGTCGCCGACGCCCACCCCCACGCCGACCCCGACCCCGACTCCTACGCCGACGGGCCACCCGCAGGACGACCGGCCCTACGACCTCGCCGGCCTGCCGACGGTCGACGTCTTCGCGGTCATCCCCTCCCTCCCCGTCGACGACGCGCCCGAGCAGGGAACGACGGGGGAGGTCGCCCGTCCGCTTCCCGCCGGCGCTCCCGTGTTCGCGGAGCCCGGAACGGCACCCGTCGCCGCGCTGCCCCGGGAGCTGCCGTACGAAGGCAGCATCGTGCCGATCATCGAACGGGAGCAGCACTGGGTGCGCGTCCTGCTCGTCGGTCGTGCGGGGGTCCCCTCGGCCGGCGTCTCCGGTCAGCTCACGGGCTGGTTGCGAACCGCCGACGTCGAGATCAGCGCGATGGACACCTCGATCGAAGTGAGCCTCTCGGCCGGCACCATCGACCTCGTGAGGGGTGGGGCGCGCGAGCGGGTCCCCGGCGAGTTCGCGTGGGGGACGGACGCGACGCCGACGCCGATCGGTCGGACCTTCGTGATGAGCGTGCGCACGGCGTCCTCGCTCGCCTACACGCGCGGGCACCCGATCGTCTACCTCGCGGTCCAGTCGCCGACGCTCGACGGCTTCGGCGGCATCGACGTCGCGATCACTGCGTTCCACTACCACGACGTCCATTCCGGGCCGATCTCGAACGGCTGCCTCCGCGTCGACGCGGAGGCGATCTCGCTCCTCACGCAGGTCCCTGCGGGCACTGCCGTCCGCATCACCCCCTGAACACGTCTTTTGTGCACGAAAACTCGCGCACAAGGAAGTGCTCAGGGGGTGAGTGTCGGTGGGGTCTTCCTAGGATCGAGCACGCGCAGGCCGGAGCGCTCCTCACCACCTAGGAGCACCGCATGTCCTTGCCGAGACCCATCCGCATCTCGCGGGTCGAATGGGTGTGCATGCGCAACGACCCCGTGCTCCCGAAGGCCGTCATCCGGCTCGTGACGGTGCGGCCGCGTGTCGGCGATCACGAGGGCGTGCCGTGCGAGCGGTACCGAGTGGTGACGTGGGCGCCCGACTCGGCCGACCGGCTCCTCGTCGGCTATTTCGCGTCGCTCGGTGAGGCCAACGCCGCGGTGCGCTTCGATATCCCCGACCCGGCGACCGTCGTCACGGGTCATGCCGCTTTCGGCATGTACGGCCGGACGCGCTGACCCTCCACCCCCTGAAAATCCCTTCTGTGCACGCGTTTTCGTGCACATGCGGGATTTTCAGGGGGGTCAGGCGGGGGCGCGGGCGGCTTCCCAGGCGCTCGCGATCATCTCGTCGAGGGAGTGGCGCATGCGCCAGTCCAGGTCTCGAGCGGCGAGCTCGCCGCTCGCGACGATGCGGGCAGGGTCGCCGGGCCGCCGGTCGTGGATCTCCGGCTCGAAGTCCACGCCGGTCACGCGAGCAACGCCGTCCATGATCTGCCGGACGGAGACGCCGTCGCCGCTGCCCAGGTTGTAGATGGGCTCGATCGCATCCCCGGCGGTGAGCCGCTCGGCCGCGCGCACGTGCGCCTCGGCGATGTCGGCGACGTGGACGTAGTCGCGCACGCACGTGCCGTCCGGCGTCGGATAGTCGACGCCGTTGATGCGCGGGGTGCGGCCGTCGGCGAGGGCCGCGAAGACCAGCGGAAAGAGGTTGTGCGGGCTCGTATCCCGGAGCGACGGCGTCGCGGACCCGACCACGTTGAAGTACCGGAGACTCGTGTGCTGGAGGCCCGTCGCACGGCCCTGGTCGCGCAGGAGCCACTCGCCGATGAGCTTCGACTCGCCGTAGGGGGACTCCGGGTGCGTCGGCGTCCCCTCGGTCACGAGCTCGACGTCGGGCGTTCCGTAGACGGCGGCGCTCGACGAGAACACGACGCGTGTGACCCCCGCGCGTTCCGCCGCGGCGAGGAGGTTCGTCGTCGCCGTCACGTTCTGCTCGTACGTGTGAACGGGCTTCGCGACCGACTCGCCCGCGTACTTGTACCCCGCGATGTGTACGACGCCCGCGAAGCGGTACTCGGAGAAGACGCGGTCGAGGAGGGCGACGTCGAGGAGGGTGCCCTCGACGAAGTCCTGCTCGGGATCGACGAACGAGTGGTGGCCGCTCGAGAGGTCGTCGAGCACGACCGTGGGGATGTCTGCTGCCGCGAACGCCCTCACGACGTGCGAACCGATGTACCCGGCTCCGCCGGTGATCAACCACGTCATGTCGTCCTCGTTCGTCTCGTCCAGCAGGGGTTCGTCCAGCACGGTGTCGTCAGCACGATCTCATCCAGCGCGCCGCCGTGCAGCGGGCGGCGTCTCCGCGGCTCGTCGCTCGCGCCCCGTCGTCCACGTCAATCCTCCCGCCGTGCACCCGCGGAGGGCGACACCGTCGAGAGGGTCGGCTCGCGGAACCCGGCGGATGCGAAGGCCTTCACGACGGCCTCCTGAGCCGCGCCCACGAGCTCGACGGGCACGAGCCCGATCGCGGAGCCGCCGAAGCCTCCGCCCGTCAATCGGGCGCCGAGGGCCCCGGCCGACCTCATGGCCTCGACAGCCGCATCGATCTCGGGCACGGAGATCTCGAAGTCGTCGCGCATGGAGGCGTGCGACGCGTCGAGAAGGGGTCCGATGGCCGTGGCTCCGACGTCCTGGAGCGTCGCGACGGTGTCGAGAACGCGGGCGTTCTCGGTGACGATGTGTCGCGCACGCCGGAACGTCTCCTCGTCGAAACGGCCGTCGTCGAGCGCGGCCTGCAGATCGGCGAGGCTCGCGTCGCGGAGAGCCCGGACACCGAGTGCGTCAGCCGCCCGCTCGCACGCCGCACGGCGGCTCGCGTAACCGCCGGTCGCGTGGTCGTGGGAGACGTGGGTGTTGACGATGAGGATCTCGAGGCCGGCCTCCGAGAATCCGAGCCGTACGGCCTCCGCCTCGAGGGAGCGGCAGTCGAGGAACACCGCCGAGTCGGCGTCGCCGAAGAGCGAGGCCGTCTGATCCATGATCCCGGTCGGCGCCCCGACGACGGTGTTCTCGGCCCGTTGCCCGGCGAGGGCGAGTGCGGCACGACCCGAGCGGAGACCCCACAACTCGTCGAGGGCGATCGCGGTCGCGCACTCGATCGCGGCGGACGAGGAGAGCCCCGCGCCGATCGGGACGTCGGAGTGCACGACGAGCTCGAAGCCCGTCAACCGGTCACGGCCTGCGGACTCACCGAGCGCCCAGGCCACGCCGAGCGGGTAGGCCGCCCACGACGCGATCCGCTCGCCCGTGAGCGCCGCGATGGTCGTCTCGACCGGGTCGCCTGCCGCGGTCGTCGCGACGAGCACGGTGTCATCGTCGCGGAGACGGACGGCGACGACGGCACGGTCGCCGATCGCGAAGGGCAGTGCGAAGCCGTCGTTGTAGTCGGTGTGCTCGCCGATGAGATTGACCCGGCCGGGCGCCGACCAGATCCCATCGGGCCGACGCCCGAAGCGCTCCTCGAAAAGGCCCGTGATCTCGTCCTCACGCGATCCCGTCATCGGACCGCCTCCTTCCACGCGGCGGCTTGCGCCTCGGGCAGCACGTCGCCGATGAATGCGCCCATCGCGCTCTCGGATCCTGCCAGGTACTTGAGCCGCGCGGGAGCCCGCCGCGGCGATGTGATCTGGAGCGTGAGCCGGATGTCGCGGTGGTCGCGCACGGGCGCCTGGTGCCACGCGGCGATGTAGGGCGTCGGGTCGCCGTAGACGGCGTCGATGCCCTGCAGCAGTCGTGGGAGGAGGTCGGCGAGTTCTGCGCGCTCCGCCGAGTCCGTCTCGGCGAGGTCGGCGACGTGGCGATGCGGCATGACGTGGAGTTCGAGCGGCCAACGCGCCGCGAAGGGCACGAACGCGCTCCAGTGCTCCCCGCGGACGACGAGTCGCTCGGACGTGCTCTCGAACGCGAGGATCTCGTCGAAGAGTCCGGAACCGTGCCGTTCGACCTGCTCGACGAGTCGCCGGGTGCGCGGCGTGACGTACGGGTACCCGTAGATCTGACCGTGCGGGTGGTGGAGCGTCACTCCGATCGCCTCACCGCGGTTCTCGAAGGGGAAGACCTGCTCGACCCCGGGGATCTCGGACAGTGCGGCGGTTCGGTCGGCCCACGCCTCGACGACCGTCCGGAGTCGGGCCGGGCTCTGGCTGCCGAGCGACCCTTCGTGCTCGGGACTGAAGCACACGACCTCGCAGCGGCCGACCGAGGTGCGCGAATGGCCGACGACCCCGGTCGCCGGGTCCTCGTCGTGCACGTCGTCGGCGGTTGCGGGACCGAAAGAGGGGGAGCGGTTCTCGAAGACCGCGACGTCGTACCGGTCGGGGACCTCCGAGGGGTTCGTCGCGCTCGCCGGTGCGAGGGGATCGAGGTCGGCTGGGGGGAGGAAGACGCGGTTCTGGCGTGCGGCCGCGATCGAGATCCACTCGTCGGTGAGGGGATCGCGCCGCATCGTCGCCGTGTCGGGACGCGGATCGAGCGTGCGGGCATCGGCGGCGCGCTCCGGCGGAAGCGTGGAGCCGCGGTCGTCGTAGTAGTAGAGCCGACGGCCGTCGGCGAGCGTGTCGTCCCGCCGGACGACGCCGTCCGTCAGGGTCGAGGAGGGGAGGGCTGGCATGGTTTCATGTTGACAAGTAAACGCAAGTAAAGCAAGGTTCAACACATGAGCGGAGTCGAGGGAGCAGCGCCTCCCGCCGAAGTGCGGAGAGCACGCGTCCTCGACCTCGTCGTGGAGCGCGGCTTCGTCCGCGTCGGCGATCTCGGCTCCGCCTTCGGGGTGTCGGACGTGACGATCCGCGGAGACCTCGACGCGCTCGCAGCGGCCGGATCGGTGCGGCGGGTGCACGGCGGAGCGGTCGCCACGGTCGCGCCGCTCGCCGAGCCGTCGTTCGAGCAGGCCTCCGACTCGTTCGCCGCGGAGAAGGCGGCGATCGGCCACCACACGGCGGGACTCGTCTCCTCGGGGCAGAGCGTCTTCCTCGACGTGGGGACGACGACGAACGCCGTCGCGATCGCCCTCGCGGCGCGCGACGATCTCGAGGACGTCGTCGTCATGACCAACGGCCTCACGATCGCGCTCGCGCTCGAGAGCGCGATCCCCCGCTTCACCGTCATCGTGACGGGCGGTGCGCTGAGACCGCTCCAGCACTCCCTCGTGAACCCGATGGCCCTGCGCCTGTTCGACGGGCTGCACGCCGATCTCGCCGTCATCGGCTGCAACGGCGTCCATCCCGACGCCGGCGTCACGAACGTCAACCTGCCGGAGGCCGAGGTGAAGCGGGCGATGGTCGAGCGAGCGGGGCGCACCGTCGTCGTCGCCGACGGATCGAAGCTCGGGAACGTGCATCTCGGCCGTATCGCCACTCTGGCGGAGGTCGACGCGCTCGTGACCGGAGCATCGGCCCCCGCCGCCGCCCTCGCCGAGCTCGACACGGCGGGCCTGCCGATCACGCGCGTCTGACGTCGCGGCGACCCTCGCGAGATGCGTCGCGGGGGAGCAGCGGTCGACGGGCTCGACGGCCGCGGCGTCGAATCCGAGCGCTACGAAGGCGCCGACGACCGCGGCATCATGCGCGGTGGGCGGACCGGCGATCACGCGGTTCACGGATCCCGCCGGCAATCCTCTCTGTCATCGAGAGAGGGACGAGAACGACGAGAGCGACGGTCAGTGCGAGTAGCGCTCCGCGAACGAGCGCAGGACACGGTGTGACGCGCTCACATCGGCCGCCGCGACGCGATCGGCGACGGCCGCCGTGTCCGCCGGATCGAAGTAGCCGTGCCGCGAATAGGTGCGGACGCGCGCGACCATCGCGTCGACGGTGAGCTCCGGGTGGAACTGCGTCGCGTAGCGGTTGCGCCCGATCCGGAACGCCTGCACGGGGCACGTCGCCCCGGTGGCGAGGAGCACGGCGCCGTCTGGCAGCTCGGCGATCGCCTCCTTGTGCCCCACGAAGGCGTCGAAACGCGGCGGAAGCACCCCGAACACCGGGTCGCTGACACCCTCGGGGGTGAGCGTGACGGCGACGGCGCCCGAGCGCTCGCCGTACCGCCGATCGATGACCGCTCCGGCGTGACGGCCCAGGGTGCCGATGCCGTAGCAGGCGCCGAAGAAGGGTACGTCGTCCGCCTCGATGCGGTCGAGCAGTTCGTCGAGTTCGCGCTCGACGCGGAGCTGGACGTTCGACTTCGACTCGACGGGGTCCGTCGAGGTGAAGGGGCTGCCGGCGAGGAAGACGCCGGAGTAGTCGCGGAGGTCGAGGCCGGTGGGAAGAGGCGCGACGTCGAGCCGGTGGTGAGCGAGGCGGCTCGGCGGCAGACCGGTGAGGGACACGAAGAGCCCGTACTCGTGCGAGGCCGCGTCGTCCTCGACGCGCGTCGTGAGCAGGAGGAACGGGCGCATCCCGCCAGGGTATCGCCGGTCGCGACGAGGTGACGTCGCGGCCGCCCGCGTACGCACCGGTTCCTGCGCTCCACGGTCCGGCCCTCGGGGTCGAGGCCTCCCGCGCTCGTCGCCTAGGCTCGATGCATGCCGATCGCCCTCATCCGTCATGGCCAGACCGACTGGAATCTCGCTCTCCGCATCCAGGGGTCGACCGACGTCCCGCTCAACGACACGGGTCGCGAGCAGGCACGCGGGATCGTCGGGAGACTCGACGCGTCACGGTGGGACGTCGTGGTGAGTTCGCCGCTGTCCCGAGCGCGGGAGACCGCTCAGATCCTCGCGGACGGACTCGGTATCGAACTCGGACCGGCCATCCCGGACCTCCGCGAACGCGGCTACGGCCAAGCGGAAGGGGCGACCGCCGAGGACGTGCGCGCCAACTGGCCGGACCGTCAGTACCCCGGCATGGAGCCGGAGCGCGAGGTGGAGGCACGCGGCGCCGCTGCTCTCGCCGCCATCGTCGAGCAGTTCCCGGGGCGAAACGTCCTCGCGGTCAGCCATGGCACCCTCATCCGGCTCACTGTCGGCGCCGTGACGGGAAACCCGATCACGCCGATCCCGAACACCGCCATCGTCGAGCTCGACCGCGAGGGCGACGAGTGGGTCCTCGTGCACGCCGAGCTGAGCGTCGAGGGCGTCGAGGCGGCCACGCGGATCGGTCACACGACCGCGCACTGAGGCCGTCGGGCGTGCGGTCCGACCGTGGCCGTCGGGTCAGCCGTCGGCGACGACAGCCATCATGATCGCGTCGACCCGCTCGCCCTCCCAGAGCAGCGCGTCGCGACGGCGCCCCTCCACGACGAAGCCGGCCTTCTCATACGCGCGGACGGCACGCGGGTTGAAGGCGTACACCTCGAGCTCCACGCGGTGGAGCCCCGCCTCGAGAGCGAAGGCGACGACGGCACGCGTCGTCTCCGTGCCGTATCCCTTCCCGGCGTGCTCGATCGAGAGCGCGATCCGGAAGCCCGTCGTCTCGTCCTCCGGCGAGACGTCGTTGAGGACGACCTCGCCGATGTGGGCGCCGTCCTCTCGGCGGATCACGGCCCAATCGGCCCGGTCGTGCTGCGCGGAGAGCGAGCCGAGCCACGCGATGACCGCCTCGCGCGAGAATGACTGACGGGTGCCCGTCAGGCGCAGGGCCTCGGGGTCGCTCAGGAGGGCGAGCGTGCCTTCGAGATGCTCGGGGCCGAGCGGAACGAGATCGAGTCGGTCGGTGCGCAGGGCGGGCACCGTCCGGAACAGGTCGTCGGGCAGCATGGCCAGAACGCTAGCAGGACCCGGCGGAGGCGCCACGGTAGACTCGAGGGGTGACTGTGAACCCCGCGATCGAGGGCAGGGAGTTCCCTCCCGTCGCCCCCTACCTGGTCGGGCGGGAGAAGGTGCGCGAGTTCGCGCGTGCCGTCCTCGCGACCTCTCCGCTGCATCTCGACCCCGAGGCGGCCCGCGCCGCCGGCTACGCCGACGTCGTCGCTCCGCCGACGTTCGCCGTCGTGATCCAGGAGGCGACGCTCGCGCAACTGCTCGCGGAGCCCGACGCGGGCATCGACTTCTCACGCGTCGTGCACGGCGATCAGCGCTTCACGTTCGGTCGCCCGATCGTGGCGGGCGACGAGCTCACCGCGACCCTGCGGGTCGCGAGCGTCAAGTCGCTCGGCGCCCACTCGATGGTCACGGCGGAGACGACCGTGACGGACCCGGATGGTGCGCACGTCGTGACGGCCGTCTCCACTCTCGTCGTCAGGGGAGACGAATGACCGCACGGCCGACCGGACTGGATCTCGACGCGCTCGCCGTCGGTGACGTCGTCGTGGAGAAGGACTACCGCCTGACGCGCGACACCCTCGTGCGTTACGCCGGTGCCTCCGGTGACTTCAACCCGATCCACTACCGCGACGACGTCGCCGCGAGCGTCGGGCTTCCGGGCGTGCTCGCTCACGGCATGCTCACCATGGGCCTCGCCGTGCAGCCGGTCGTCGAGGCCGTCGGCGACCCCGGCCGGGTGACCGACTACCAGGTCCGCTTCACGCGCCCCGTCGTCGTCGACCCCGCCGAGGGAGTCTCCGTGACCGTCTCCGCGAAGGTGGGTGCCCTCTTCCCCGACGAGTCGTCCGCGCGCGTCGACCTCACGGTCACGGTGGGCGGCACGACCGTGCTCGGCAAGGCGCAGGTCCGCGTCGACCTCGCATGACGGTGGCGCTCACATGACGACGAACCCTCGCACGACGGCGGTGGTGCCCTTCTCCTCGCTCACGACGTTCCGCGTGGGTGGCGAGCCCGCGGAGTACGCGGAGGCGACGTCGGTCCGCGAGTTGACGGCTCTGCTCGATGAGGGATGGCGCCGATACGACGACTGGATGGTCGTCGGTGGCGGCTCGAACCTCCTCGTCGGTTCCGACGGCTTCCCGGGCATCGCGATCGCGGTCCGCACGCGGGGCATCGAACGTGTCGATGTTCCCGAGGTTCCCGATGGCACGGTCCGTGTGCGCATCCAGGCCGGCGAGTCCTGGGAGGACGTCGTCGCCTTCGCCGTCGACGCCGGGCTGAGCGGCATCGAGGCGCTCTCCGGCATCCCCGGATCGTCGGGAGCCGCGCCCATCCAGAACATCGGAGCGTACGGGGCGGAGATCGGCGACGTCCTCTCCTCCGTGGAGCTCTACGACCGGGAGAGCGGGCGCCTCGAGAGGGTGCGAGCGGACGAGCTCGGTCTCGGGTACCGCACCTCCGTGCTCAAGCGGCACGGAGGAGGGCCGGCGGAACGCGAGGCGGTCGTCGTGTCGATCGACCTCGACCTCACGCGGTCCGTCGACGGTCTCGGTGCACCGATCGCATACCCGCAGCTCGCGAAGGCACTCGGTGTCGAGCTCGGCGATCGCGTGGCCCTCGCCGAGGTGCGGCGGGCCGTCCTCGCACTGCGAAGCTCGAAGGGAATGGTCCTCGACCCCGACGACCGGGACTCCTGGAGCGCCGGGTCCTTCTTCACCAATCCGATCGTCTCGGAGCGGTTCGCCGCCGAACTCCCGGCCGATGCGCCACGGTGGCCCGTCGACGATGTCGAGGAGCCCGTCACGGTGCTGCCGCTCGACGGATCCGCCGGGTTCGACCTGCCGATCCTCTCGCCTCTCGTGGAGGACGAGCGCCGGGTGAAGCTCAGCGCCGCGTGGCTCATCGAGAACGCCGGCATCGGACGAGGTTTCGCCCTCCCGGGGTCGAACGCGGCCATCTCTTCGAAGCACACTCTCGCTCTGACGAACCGCGGCAACGCCTCGGGGGAGGACATCGCGGCGCTCGCACGCTACGTGCAGGCCCGCGTGCAGTCCGAGTTCGGCGTCCTCCTGCTTCCGGAACCGGTCGTCGTCGGGCTCGACATCTGACGTTCCCCCTCCGATCCGCGGTGATCGGTCATCCTCGACGAGCCGGCGTCGCCGCGCGACCCCCTGGTGCAGGGTGGTCGCTCGCCTAGGCTCGGTGTCAACTCGAGGAGGAGACCATGTCTGAAGAACCGACGACACCGCAGACCCCGCTTCCCGGCGAGCCGAGCGGGACACCGCCCGTTCCGCCGCCGCTCCCGTCGCCTCCCGGCCATCCGGAGCGGTCCGGGCAAAGAGGATCCCTCCCGGCGGAACCGGCTCCCGAGCCCACGCCGGAGACGGTGCCCGAACCGGCTCCCGAGCCCACCCCTGAACCGGCGCCTGAACCCGCACCGGAGCCCGCCCCCGAGCCCTGGTCCGTCCCCGAGCCCGACCACACCCCGCCGCCCGGATTCCCGGGACCCCCGAGCGTGCCCGCCGCGCCGAGCGTCCCGCCGACGCCCTTCAGCCCGCCGGGAGCCCCGAGCGCGCCGAACGGCCCGCCGTCCTATCCGACCTCCGGCTGAGGCGGATCCCGCCTCGCGTCAGGCGAAGAGGCGCGCCAGGCGACGAGCGCCCTCCACGAGCTGCTCGTCGCCGAGCGCGTAGCTGAACCGCAAGTAACCGGACGGGCCGAAGGCCTCGCCGGGGACCGCGGCGACCTCGGCCTCGTCGAGGATGTAGTCGGCGAGTTCGAGCGACGTCGAAATGGTGCGGCCACCCCACTCGCGCCCGAGCAGTTCCGACACGTCCGGGTACACGTAGAACGCGCCGTCCGGGGTGGGCGTGCGGAAGCCCGGGACCTGCGCGAATTCCTCCAGGATGAGGTGACGCCGCCTGTCGAAGGCCGCTCGCATCTCGTCCGCCGCGTCCTGCGGTCCGGTGAGGGCTGCGATCGCCGCGCGCTGCGCGACGTTGTTGACGTTTCCGGAGAGGTGCGACTGCAGGTTGCCGAGGGCCTTCACCGCGTCGACGGGGCCGACCGTCCAGCCCACGCGCCAGCCGGTCATCGCGTAGGTCTTCGCGACTCCGTTCACGAGCAGCGTCTGCGATGCGAGGTCGGGAACGGCCTCGAGGATCGAGACGGCCCGCTCGCCGTAGGTGAGGTTCTGGTAGATCTCGTCGCTGATGACCCAGATGCCGTGTTCGAGCGCCCACTCGCCGATCGCCTGCGTCTGCTCGGCCGAGTAGACCGCTCCCGTCGGGTTCGACGGCGAGACGAACAGGAGGGCCTTGGTGCGGTCGGTCCGCGCGGCCTCGAGCTGCTCGACCGAGACGAGGTAACCCGCGTCAGCGTCGGCGAAGACGGGCACGGTGACGCCGTCGGCCAGGGCGATCGCTTCGGGGTAGGTGGTCCAGAAGGGGGAGGGCACGATGACCTCGTCGCCCGGATCGAGAAGGACCTGGAAGGCCTCGTAGACGGACTGCTTGCCGCCGTTGGTCACGATGACCTGCGAGGGGTCGACGGCGGTTCCCGAATCGCGCAGGGTCTTCGCCGCGACGGCCTCACGGAGGTCGGGAAGGCCGGCCGCGGGCGTGTACCGGTGGTTCCGTGGATCGCTCACGGCGGAGAGCGCCGCCTCGACGATGTGCGCGGGTGTCGGGAAGTCCGGCTCGCCCGCGGCGTAGCTGATGACGGGTCGCCCCGCGGCCTGGAGCGCCTTGGCCTTCGCGTCGACCTTGAGGGTCGCCGATTCGGCGATGGCGGAGATCTTGGAGGAGAGTCGCGACGTCACCGTCCCACAGTATCCCGCGACCGGACCGGCACCCTAGAACGGGAGGTGTTTCCCTCGGCGCCGCAGCCGCAGCCGCAGCCGCAGCCGCGTGCGGTGCACCGCGTATCGTGACCCCCGAACGGGGATCGCCCGGAAACGGGTATCGACCAGGACGGTCGCAGCAGTCAGAATGAGCCCATCCACCGACGCACACGGTGGGTGCGCTCCTCCGTCGCACGCGGAGGGGTGACGGGAACCACCCGGGGGGCCAGCATGACCACGTACGACGTCTCGAGTCGTCCTTTCGGGGAGCCGACACCCCTCGAGGGTCGGGAGCTGGCGTCCGCCCGCCGCGACTCCGCCCCCATCCGCGGGATCCTCTTCGGCCTCGCGATCGTCGCGCCGATCTGGATCGGCGCGGGCATCGGCGTCGTCGCGCTGCTCTCCCTCTAGGGCCCTCCGTCTCCAGGCGCCTCCACCGGGTCGTCGCCGAATCATCCCCCCCCCCCCCGCGTCGGCACAACGGGGAACAGCGGGTGAACTCTGCCCGTTTCCGGTACTTCCGGCTGGCCGTCAGGCTCCCGAGCGATCATTGTTGACTCGTATCGTCCGTCGGGAAGGAGCCCACATGGTCGCCATGGACGGCAACACCCGGTTCGATTTCGCTCAGCATCCCGCCGGGACGTCCGCTGTCGCGGGCATCGTGCACGGTCTCGTGCTGGTCACCCCGGTCTGGCTCGTCATCGCGAGCGCGATCGTCGTCGCCGTCATGGCCTGAGAGCACGGTGCTCGGCCGCGGTGCGGCCGCTCCGCGGCCGCACGGTCATGCGCGCCGAGCCGTGCGCCGGCTCGTCGAGGACATGACGGCACGCTGGCCCGGTCGCTCCACGAGGTGGTAGAGAAGGGCCCCGGCCCCCAGCACGACGAGAAGCTGGGCGAGGGCGACTCCGACTCGTTCCGGGAGCGGCCAGGCCTCCACCTCGTCGATGCCGAGGAACCGCACGGGTGACAGCAGAAGCACGATGCCGTGCGTCATGTACACGCTGAACGATATCCGGCCGCCGTATTCCATGGGCCGGGATCCGAGGATGTCCACGGCCCGGCCTGTGCCCGTCGCGAGCGCTCCGATGATGACGACGGAGACCCCGAGGCTGATCGCTGCGAGGAAGGGGCCCTCGGGGAGGAACGGTGTCCCGACGACGAACGCCACGAGGATCAGGAGACCGCTCCAGCCCCTCCCCGTGGTGGCGCGAGCGTTCTCGGTGAACCGGAACAGTGCCACCCCGCAGGAGAACGCCGTGAGGACGCGGAGGGGTGCGACGGGCATCTTGGTCCGCCCAGGGGAGCGCAGCCGCGCCAACGCCCTCCACGGCGACGAGGGCCAGCATGACGACCACGAGCGCGCTCCGACGAGGATGGGCGACGCGAGCGATCACGAGGCAGATCACCGGGAACAACAGGTAGGCGAGCCACTCGGCGCTCAGCGACCATGCCGGGTAGTTCCACCCCTGCGACGGCCAGAACCAGCCACGGACGAGGAGGAGATCCTGGACGGCGCCCTCCACCGTGAAGTGCTCGGCCCTGCCGAGGGTGACGCCGATGCGCGCGCCGACGAGGACGACGAGGACCAGGAAGACGAGGGTGGCCAGATGTACGGGATAGATCCGCGCCAGCCTCTTGAGAAGGAACCTCCCGAACCGTCCGCGTCCCTCGGAGAAGGTCCGGAGGTGCTGGTAGGCGAGGATGTAGCCGCTCAGGACGAAGAACAGGTCGACGGCGAGAAATCCGCGCGACCCGGTTGCCCAGACGACGCCGCCGATCTCCGGGAGGAGCCGGGCGTACTGACCTTCGAAGTGGAAGAGGACGACCCACAGCGCGGCGATGATGCGCAGGCCGGTGAGCTGACGCAATTCCCGTCGCGGCGGGTCCAGAGGCCCAGGCGTCACGCCAGACACGCGCAGCCCTCCACCGTCATCACTCAACGGACACTACGACCGGCCCGGCGGACGTCGTGCCCGGGTCGGCCGATATGGTCCCCCCAGTACCACCATCCGCCGGCGACGTCTCGACGAGGGATCCGGGTCACGGCCCGGTGGTGCAGGCGCCGGAGGGCCCTCGGCTTTACCGGCCGCCGGGCGTCGTCTACACTGGAGCGTGGTGGTGAAATCCGCCAAGCTTTTCTGCGCCCATTTTCATGGGAACCCCAACCGGCATGAGCATCCTCGATGCGTCGGCACGTGTGTTTCCGCAAGGTGAGAGCAGTGGAGCCCTGGATTTCATACCATTGATCCCGGACCCCCGGGATCCGGCTTCGGAACCCCGAGGCCGAAGGGCGGTGGCTCAATTGGTAGAGCAGCGGTCTCCAAAACCGCAGGTTGCAGGTTCGAGTCCTGTCCGCCCTGCGCGTCGGCCCATCGGGTCCGACACGGGAAAGGTGTAACGAGGTGGCCCGAAAAGTTATCGACGAGCCGAGCGAAGAGATCGTCGCGAACGCGAAGAAGGAGCGCGCCGCGCGGCGTGGTCCGTTCGCCGGGCTCATCCTGTTCCTGAAGCAGGTCGTGAACGAGCTCAAGAAGGTCGTCACGCCGACCCGCAAGGAGCTGCTGAGCTACACGGGCGTCGTGCTCGTGTTCGTGGTGATCATGATGGCCCTCGTCTACGGACTGGACCAGTTGTTCAGCTTCATCGTGATCTTCGTGTTCGGGACACCGGCCGGCGGTTAGCCCGCTCGTCGCCGGATCGGACCTCGAGCCCGACCATCCGGCTGAACGACGAAGCGTAGAACGCAACGACGTATCGGAGAGCGCCCCCGCGCCCTCCGACGAAATCGAAG
The DNA here is from genome assembly GCF_004078635.1 of Labedella phragmitis. Lineage (GTDB taxonomy): Bacteria > Actinomycetota > Actinomycetes > Actinomycetales > Microbacteriaceae > Labedella > Labedella phragmitis. The sequence goes on along the minus strand of NZ_RZNB01000003.1, from coordinate 189,936 downwards.
GAAGAGATCCAGTGTCTGAAAGAAACCGCGACGACATCGACCTGTCGACGGCTGCCGAGCAGTCGAGCGAGGTCGATGAGGCCCAGGAGGGCAACGTCGCCGACGCCGAGATCCACTCCGTCGACGGCGCAGAGCACAACGCCATCCACGTCGTCCCCGACGACGAGACCGACGACGAGTCGAGCGCCGCGTTCGACGACATCGACGCGGTCGCCGAGGCGCCCGACCCCGAGGCCGACGCGATCGTCGACGACGCCCTCGAGATCGATGAGGCCGCCGAGGTCGAGGCGGCGGCCGAGGCCATCGAGGACGAGGAAGAGGTCGAGCTGGCCGATGAGGCCGCCGATTCCTCCGAGTACGACGACTCCCCCTACACGGGCGAGCCCGTGGACGGTGACGACGACGGTGACGACGTCCGTCCGGTTCCCGATGTCGACGCCGAGGTCGCGGACGTCTCCGCCGCCCTCGACGACATCATCGAGGCCGAGGATGAGGGCGGGGTCGACGTCGAGCGTCCCGATGACACGGGTGTCGACATCGACACGGCGGACGAGGATGCGGCCGAGGTCGACCCCTACGACGCGTTCCGCGCGGAGCTGCGTTCGCTTCCGGGCAAGTGGTACGTCATCCACTCCTACGCGGGCTTCGAGCGTCGCGTGAAGGCCAACATCGAGCAGCGCAAGGGATCGCTCGAGGTCGAGGAGTACATCTACCAGGTCGAGGTCCCCATGGAGGACGTCGTCGAGATCAAGAACGGGCAGCGCAAGATGGTCACGCGCGTCCGGATCCCCGGCTACGTGCTCGTCCGCATGGACCTCAACGAGGACTCGTGGTCCGTCGTGCGTCACACGCCCGGCGTCACGGGCTTCGTCGGCAACTCGCACAACCCCACGCCGCTCCGTTTCGAGGAGGCCTTCAACATGCTGAAGAGCCTCGTCGAGATCCAGGAGACCGCTCCGGCGAAGTCGGGCGGCCAGAAGGGGTCGGCGACCACGTCGCGTGCCATCCCCGCCGAGGTCGACTTCGAGATCGGCGAGACGATCACGATCAAGGAGGGCTCGTTCGCGGGTCTCCCCGGGTCGATCAGCGAGATCAAGCCGGAGAGCGGAAAGCTCACCGTGCTCGTCTCCCTGTTCGAGCGCGAGACGCCGGTCGAGCTCAGCTTCGACCAGGTGTCGAAGCTCTAGTTCCCTAGCCACCGCTGCCCCAGAGGCATGCGGGAGAGCGCACATCATCCGATGGCGTTCGAACCACCGAAGAAGGAAGAAACATGGCACCGAAGAAGAAGGTCACGGGTCTGATTAAGCTTCAGATCAAGGCCGGCGCCGCCAACCCCGCACCGCCGATCGGACCGGCGCTCGGTCAGCACGGCGTCAACATCATGGAGTTCTGCAAGGCGTACAACGCTGCGACGGAAGCCCAGCGCGGAAACGTCATCCCGGTCGAGATCACCGTCTACGAGGACCGCTCGTTCACGTTCATCCTCAAGACCCCGCCGGCCGCCGAGCTCATCAAGAAGGCTGCGGGCGTCGGCAAGGGTTCGTCCACGCCGCACACCGTCAAGGTCGCGAAGCTCACGCAGGCTCAGGTCCGCGAGATCGCCGAGACCAAGCAGCCCGACCTCAACGCCAACGACATCGACGCTGCGGCGAAGATCATCGCCGGTACCGCCCGCTCCATGGGTATCACCGTCGAGGCCTGACGCTCACCAGACATCCCCGCCCGGTCCCTGTCGGACCGGGTATGCAAATTCGTGGCAGCGCCGGCCAGGCGCAGATGACCACATTCTCACAGGAGAAAAAAATGGCACAGAAGTCAAAGGCCTACCGGGCTGCGGCCGAGAAGATCGAAGAGGGCAAGTTCTACTCGCCCTCCGAGGCTGTCGCTCTCGCCCAGGAGACCGGTTCGTCCAAGTTCAACAGCACCGTCGAGGTCGCCCTCAAGCTCGGTGTCGACCCCCGCAAGGCTGACCAGATGGTCCGCGGAACGGTCATCCTGCCGCACGGCACGGGTAAGACCGCTCGCGTCATCGTGTTCGCGACGGGACCGGCCGCCGAGGCCGCGATCGCCGCTGGTGCCGACGAGGTCGGCGGCGACGAGCTCATCGAGAAGGTCGCGGGCGGCTACACGTCGTTCGATTCCGCCGTCTCGACGCCCGAGCTCATGGGCAAGGTCGGTCGACTCGGTAAGGTGCTCGGCCCGCGTGGCCTCATGCCCAACCCGAAGACCGGCACTGTGACTCCCGACGTCGCACGCGCCGTCACCGAGATCAAGGGCGGAAAGATCGAGTTCCGCGTCGACAAGCACGCCAACGTGCACTTCGTCGTCGGCAAGGCGCAGTTCACGGCCGAGCAGCTCGAGCAGAACCTCGCGGCGGCGCTCGACGAGGTCCAGCGCCTCAAGCCGTCGAGCTCGAAGGGCCGCTACATCCAGAAGGGCGCCGTCTCGACGACCTTCGGCCCGGGCATCCCGCTCGACGTCAACGCGCTCTGATCGGTCGTCCGACAGACGTAGCACCACTGTGAGAAGGGCCCCGCCGGCAGGCGGGGCCCTTCTTCGTCGTGCGGGGGCATGGTCCCTCGGCGGCTCCTGCGACGAGTCGTACGATCAGATCTCGACGGCGGCCGGGTCTGGGGCGCGCGATCCGGAGAGGACCTCGACGGGGATGCCGAATGCCGCCGAGAGCAGCGCGAGTTCCGTCCAGGAGAATGGGACGAGGCCCGCAATGCGTTCGTAGGCGGCCGTGCGCCCCAGGCCGGACGTCCCTGCCTGGAGTGCCGCCACGGCCTCACGGCGCGGGATGCTGCGGCGAGCGAGTTCGGCACGCACCGCGCCCGCGGCGATGCGGAAATCCTGAACGCGAGCGATCTGCATGGCGCCAGCGTATTGGAGTCCGCGTACCGTCGTCGGGCGCTCTCCACATTTGTCCACAGGGGACGGACGCTCCCCAGCCGGATACCGTCCGCTCTGCCTATGCTCGGGACGCTGCGACGACTATCCGAGGAGGATCGTTGGCCGTCATCGGTTATGCACGCGCGGTGGGAAGCGTGACGAGCCTGGACGAGCAGGTCGCCCGACTCGAGGAGGCCGGCGTCGACCGGGTCTTCGTCGATCGGCTGCGCGCGGGTCGCGAGGGGTATCCGGCGCTCGGCGAGTGCATCGGGAACCTCGGCATCGGCGATATCCTCACCGTCACCGCGATCGAGCGTCTACCCCGCGGCATCCCCGCTCTCGTGGAGGTGATGCGTCGAGTGCGAGCGCGCGGGGCGCACTTCCGTGAGCTCTCCGGGCGGTACGACACGACCACGACGGGAGGCGCCGCCTTCTTCCGATGGATCGAGCAGATCGGCGAGAGGCTGGAGTGACGCCGTGAGACGCCCAGCGTCGGGTCTCGACACGGGGGAAGGGGGTCAGCCGACGGCTTCGTCGACGTGAGGGGCCGCTGCGAGGATCCATGGGCTCGCGGCGAGCGCGGTGATGGCGTCGGCCCGGTTGCTGACCCCGAGCTTGTGATAGGCGCTGAGCAATTGCTTCTTCGCGGTGTGCGGGGAGACCCGCTCGGCGGCGGCGATCTCGGGCACCGTCATGCCGGCGCTCGCGGCCCGGAGGACGATCGCCTCCCGACGTGACAGCGTCGGGGTGGATGCCGGGTGGCGGGCGCCGAAGACGACCGCCAGCGGCACGTCGATCGGTGAGGCCTTCTGAGAGGAAAGCGATGTCCAGACGTCGAGGGGGACGGTCGTCGCCACCGTCGTGAGACCGAACTCCGTCATGAGCCGGAGCGCGGACGCGAGGGTCGGGGCTTCCGCCGCCGAGGGGTCGAGCGACGCTGACAGCAGGAGCGCCGCCGCACCGTCTCGAGGCAGGGGATCGTTGGCGATGACCGCACCCGCAAGTCGTCGCGCGCGATCCCGGTGGCCGCTCGACGCGGCGACACGCGCCGTCATGACCGTGAAGGCATTGGCGAAAGCGGGGACGACGGTGCGCCGGTTGAGTTCCAACACGGCCTCCGCGGCGTCGAGGTCGCCGGTCAGGAGGCGGAGTTCCGCTTCGGCGAGCACGAGTAGGGCGCCATTGATGCCTGTCGTGCGTTCGCGTTCGGGGTATTCGGCGCGCGTCGCCGCCAGCGCCGACAGGGCGGCGACCGGATCCGAGCCGAAGGTCGTGGTGAAACGAGAGACCGCGAATCGCCTGATCGCCCAGTGGTCCACCTCGTCGGAGGATGACCGGAAGCGTGAGATGGCGAGTGCCGCTCTGTCTCGATCGCCGGCGTCGATCGCGACGAGTGCGGTCGCGATATGTCCGGAGTCCGCCACCGTGTCGGTCGGGTCGTCGACCTCGGGGATGCGCGCGATCCAGCCCGATGCAGCGGGCGCGAGCCCCTGTAGAGCGAGGACGAGCGCGCAGTCACCCGCCGACTCCACCGCCATGCGTCGATTCTCTGCGGCGATCGCCGAATCGTACGCGGCAGAGAACTCGCCGAGTGCACGTTCGAGATCACCCGCGAGGAGGAGCGCGATCCCCCACTGCACTTTCAGGTCGGCGAGCACACTCGCGATCTCGGCTCGAGCCGCCGGGGTCGCATCGTCGAGCATCTCTCGAGCCTCCCGGGCCGCCGAGACGGCGAGAGCGTGGCGACCACGCATGCGGGCGGCGGCCGATCGTGCGGTGAGGATGGAGAGGTAATCGATGAGCGCGCGTGGAGCCGCCTCGGGCGACGTGAACCGGCTCGACCGGGTCTGGCCGCCGACGGGGATGAACTCCCCATAGGCCTTGGACGCCGCATATCGCGGCATCGACGCGCGCAGGTCCGGTGGGAGGGAAGACATGGCGGCGACCAACGTCCCCCGGTGGTGGTTGGTGAGGTCGCTCCAATTCGCGCCGATGATCTCGTGAACGCGCTCCCACTCTTCGGCCGCCACGGCGGCCCTCAAATCGGTCTCGATGGACATGCGCCCATTTCACCATGCTGCGTCGGCGCTGATCCGCCGACGACGCGCCAGGACACGGGATTCGTCTCACCTCGGCGCCCGCGTTGCGAGCTTCTCTCTTGCGGCGGGCCTCGTCACCCCCTCCCGATTGAGTCGCGAACTGGGGGTGGAAGCGGAAAGTGAGCATCTGTCACACTGGGCCAGAACGCGGGGGAATCGCGTTCAAGGGGGGTGCCCGGGCCCGATGAACCGGGCAGAAAAGAGTCGCTGTGAATACCTTTGTCGCGCCATCCGGCAGCCCACCTCTGGGTCGCCGCCGTCGTCGGTGGTCGACCATCGCCTTTGTCGCCATCGTGGCGGCTTCAATGGGCGTGGCGACGCTCGAGTCGGCACCGGCGGCCACCGCTGACACGGCGATACCGGACACGGTCGCTCCAGGAGTACCGGAGACCGTGTCCGTTGATCCACTGCCCACCCCGCAGATCGACGGGGTCGCCTGGGAACAACTCGTCATCGGGAACACGGTGTACGTCGGGGGGAACTTCTCGTCGGCGCGACCCTTCGGAGCGCCGAAGGGTGAGGGCGAGCGGCCCCGAGCGAATTTCCTCGCCTACGATCTGCACTCGGGTGAGTTGCTGCCATTCGCGCCCTCGTTCGATGCACAGGTCCGTACGCTCGCGGTGTCGCCCGACGGCACGCGCCTCTACGTCGGCGGCTTGTTCCAGAAAGTCGACGGCGTCTCCCGCTATCGGGTCGCGGCGTTCGACGTCGCGAGCGGAGCGCTCGTTCCCGAATTCCGTCCGTACGTGAACTCCTACGTCAAGACACTCGTGGTCACCGACACGACGGTGTTCGTCGGGGGCAATTTCAAGACCGTCGCTCAGCGCACGGGCGGTCCCGTTCCCGCGGTAGCTCGGACCTATGCCGCGGCTTTCACGACATCCGACGCGACCGTCCTGCCGTGGTCCCCGCGCATCGTCGGTGAAGCGCAGGTCGAGTCGATGGTCATTTCGCCCGACGAGACCAAGATCGTGCTCGGCGGAGCATTCCGCAATCTGAACGGGTCGTCGAATCCCGGCTACACCATGGGCGCGACCGACACGATCACCGGTACGACGGTGCTGAAATGGAACGTCAACGGGGCCATCCCGAAACGGTCGCACGTGGAAAAGTACGACGTCTCGGTGTACTCGCTCAAGTCGGACGGGGAATTCGTCTACGGCGTCATGGGGCCCGCCGCGTTCGAAGGCACGTTCAAGGCGAGCTGGACCGACGGGGCGCTCGCGCCCGGCTGGATCGCGGATTGCCATGGGGACACCTACGATGTCGAGCCGGTCGGTGACGTCGTCTACACCGCGAGCCACGCGCACGACTGCGGCAACGTCCGTGGTTTCGAGGACTACGTCGCCCCCTCCAAGTGGTATCGAGCGCTCGCCTTCACGGATGCCGCGACGCAGAAGACGCGCAAGGAGACCGCGGGCTATCAGAACTACGAGGGTCTCCCTGCTCCGACGCTGCTGAACTGGTATCCGGACTTCGACATCGGTCCCCTCTCCGGCCAGGGCCCCTGGACGATCACCTCTGCTCAGGGTTTCGTGCTGTATGGCGGTGAGTTCCGAAAGATCGGGTCAACGAAGCAGCAGGGGCTCACGCGATTCGCGACAGCCGCCGTGGCGCCCAACAAGAACGGCCCTGCGTTGAGCGGTGCGGACATGAAGCCGACGCTCACGAGCTTCCTCGGGACACACATCAAACTCACGTGGCCGAGCAACTACGACCGGGACAACGAGTACCTCACGTACCAGGTCATCCGTGACGACGACTTCGAGAACCCCGTCTTCGAGACGACCCGATCGTCGAGGTTCTGGGAGCGCACCACTCTGCACGGTAACGACGGTCGGTTGGCGCCCGGTACGACGCACACCTACCGGATTCGGACGGTCGACCCCTTCGGGAATTCCACGGTAAGCGAGCCGGCGGCGTACACGGTGACAGGGGCGGTTCCGCTCGCGTGGACACCATACGACCGAGCGGTCCTGCAGGATCAGCCGTCGGCGTACTGGCCCATGAACGAAGCCGGGAAGGCCGCCTACGACTGGGCAGGCTCGAGCCACCTGACGAGTATCACCACGCCGCGAGTGGCCGGGGTGGAAGCGAGTCCGGCTGCACGTGCCGGTTCGTTCAACGGCGTGAACACCTATGCCGCTTCGTCGGTCCGTCTCGCCGCGAAGCCGACGTTCTCCCAGGAGGCGTGGATCAAGACCACCACGAAGCGAGGTGGAGTCCTCATGGGGATGTCGACATCACGCACGACGGCCAATGACTCCTTCGACCGGCAGCTCTACATGGCCAACACCGGTCAGGTGTACTTCGCGAGCATCGATTCGGGCGCGGTGAAGACCGTCAACTCGACGTCGCGTCTCAACGACGGCAAGTGGCATCACGTCGTGGCCACGGTCGGTGCGGCGGGAGCCCGGTTGTACGTGGACGGCGCGCTTCAGTCCTCACGGACGGATCAGCGGACCGGCGCTCCGCTCGTCGCCGGCGCCTACTGGCACGTCGGTGCTCACCAGCTCACGGGGCGACCGGCGATTCCAGCGAGCATCTACTTCGCGGGCACCATCGACAATGTCGCTGCGTATGACCGTCCCCTCACGGCGGCTGAGGTGAAGGCCCACTACCAAGCGGGAACCGCCCCTGCGCCCAACGCGCGTCCGACTGCCTCATTCGCGCCATCCCTGTCGAACCTGTCCGCGGCCGTCGACGCGTCTGCTTCGGTGGATCCGGACGGAGCGATCACGTCGTACGAGTGGGATTTCGGGGACGGGACCACTGGCAGCGGAGTGAAGGTGTCACACGACTACGCGGGCTCGGGCGTCTACACGGTGGCGTTGAGGGTAACGGATGATCGAGGGGCGACCGCCACCACCACCCGACCCATCACGGTGACGAGGCCAGGAATCCTTGCCGAGGACTTGTTCGCGCGCTCCGTTGACGTCGGGTGGGGCTCCACGCCGTTCGGCGGCGACTGGGTGGCGGCCCACGGGGCGTCTGGACTCTCCGTAATCGACGGGTCGGGGACCATGACCGCAGGGCCCGGGCAAACGAGATCCGCTGTGCTCTCCGGTGTGTCCTCGACAGCGGTCGATGTTCGATCGTCGTTCTCGATCGCTGAAGCGCCGTCGGGTGGCGGTCAATCGGTGTCCGTCGTCGGTCGCCAGGTGGGTGCCGACTACTACGCTGCACGGGTACTCGTGCGCGCCACCGGCGACCCGCAGTTGCAGATCCTGCGCAGCGGAACGACCATCAAAACGGTCACCCTGACCGGGGCGGCGTACAAACCGGGTGAGGTCGTGAACGTGCGCGTGCAGGTCACCGGGACGGGAACATCCACGGTGTCCGCGATGGCATGGACGGGGGCGACGGAACCGTCGTCGTGGCAACTGTCCGTGACGGACTCGACGGCGACGCTGCAGCAAGCGGGCAGCGTGGGAGTGCGGTTCTATCTCTCGGCGAGCGCCCTGGCGTCGACGGTCATCGTCCGCGACTTCTCGGCCGGATCCGCGGGATAACGGCACGCTGCGACCGCGGACTCGTCAGGCGAGTTCGCGGTCGCAGCGGCAATGCGCCGAGCAACGACCTGATCCCCGGCCCGGGGTCAGGCTCGGGTGTCGTCGCCGCGTATCGCGTCAGTGATCAGAGCCGGCGGCCGTCACCCCCCTCCAGACGAATGCGCGAACTGGGGTGGCGCGAGGTCTGGAATGCAAAAGTGAGCATTTGTCACACTGGGCCGAAGTGCGGGGGAATCGCGCTGACAACAGGGGGACGTCCGGACCCATCGATCCGGACAAGAGAGAAGATCATGGCTACACTCGCTGTGCCTCCGGAGGAGAGCCGACGTCTCGGCGCGTACTCACGGATGCGAACAATCATTTCCGCGATCGGGCTGGTGGGCGCCATCGCGTCCGGCGGGCTCGTTCTTGCGGCTCCGGCCAACGCGGACACGAGCCCGCCGAGTGCGCCGACATCGCCGATATCACCGACGGTATCGAGTGACCCGCTTCCCGTGCCGCAACTCGGTACGGGGTTGTCGAAGGGGCGAGGGGACATCGAAGGAACCGGAGTCGTCTGGGACCAGCTCGTCGTCGGCGACACCGTGTATGTCGGTGGCGACTTCTCCCGTGCGCGGCCCGCGGGGGCCAAACCGGGGCAGAGCGTGGTCGACCGGGCCAACTTCCTCGCATACGATCTGCGAACCGGTGAGCTCCGTGATACCGCGATCAGTTTCAATGCTCAGATCCGATCCCTCGCCGTCTCGCCTGATCAGAAGACGCTGTACGCGGCCGGTAATTTCACGAAGGTCGACGGCCTCTCACGTTTCCGACTGGTCGCGATCGACATCGCGACCGAGAAGGTCGTCGCCGGTTTTGCTCCGTATATCAACGCGCGAGTCAGCGATGTCGCCGTGTCGGGATCGGCCGTCTACGTCGCGGGGATCTTCGCTGCGGCGAACGACGAGGTGCGGCGGAGTTTCGCTGCTTTCGAGCCGGTGGCCGGAAAGACGCTCCCGTGGGCACCGCAACCGGCGATCGGTGGCCGGACGACCAAGCTCGAGGGGAAGTCGCTCGTCTTGTCGCCCTCGGGAGACAAGATCGTCGTCGCCGGTCGGTTCGAATCGATGAACGGTTCGAGCACCCCCGGCCGGGGAATGGCCGCTCTCGACGCCGTGACCGCGAAGTCTCTGCCATGGAAGGTCAATTCGATCATCCAGAACGGGTCGGATGAGACGACGATCATGGATCTCACGAGCGATGGCTCGTCCGTTTACGGCGCCGCGTACAAGACGGGGCCTCTCCGGGGCGCGAAGTGGACGGAAGGGACATTCAAGGCATCGTGGAAAGACGGCACCCTGGAGTGGCTCGCCGACTGCCACGGGGACTCCTATTCGATCGTGCCGTTCCGCGGGGTGGCCTATACGGCGAGTCACGCTCACTCCTGCCGGAACATCGGCGCGTTCGGTGAAGGCGTCAAGAGCGTCGGATCCGATGGGTACTACCGCGCCCTCGCATTCTCCGGCGCGGCGACACACAAGCTCCTCCCGTGGCCGACGGACACTCGGGCGGATTTCGGCGGTCAGCCATCACCCACGTTGCTCGACTGGTACCCCTCCTTGACCCCTGGAGCATTCACGGGGATGACTCAAGCGGCGTGGGACGTCACGGCGGCCGACGACTACGTCCTCTACGGAGGCGAGTTCCCGGCGGTCAACGGTGTGCCTCACAGCGGGCTGGCTCGATTCGCCGTCGCGGCGGTCGCCCCCAATGACGATGGTCCCCAGCTCGATGGTGAGGCCATGAAGCCGACCGCGACACCGCTCGATTACGGTGCGGTCCGGGTGCAGTGGACCGCGAACTACGATCGGGACAATGCCCGATTGACTTACGAGATCGAACGCAGCGGGCGCGGTACGACCACGATCGTCGGGCGGCTTACCCGGGAGAGCCGCTTCTGGAGCCGTCCGGTGCTCACGTTCGTCGATACCGAGCTCGTTGCTGGGGCGACCTACTCGTACCGTATCCGGACCGTCGACCCTTACGGCAACTCGAGCTGGGGCGCCGAGGTCGCTGCGGTGGCGGTCGGCCAACCACTTCTCGCCACCACGGCGTACGACAAGCGGATCCTTCAGGACAACCCAACCGCGTACTGGCCGCTGGGGGAGAAGGGGGGAGGGAAGGCAATCGACCTCGCAGGGGGAAATGACATGACTCTGTCGAACGCCGCCCGAGGCGCGATCGGCGTGCAGAGTGGACATGGCTCCACTCGTTTCAACGGGGCGACGTCGAGCCGCGCCACCACGCGGGCGCCCGCAGGCGTGGCGCGCGTCTTCTCGTCTGAGCTCTGGTTTACGACGACGTCGACGAAGGGCGGCAGACTGTTCGGATTTGCGGGGGGCGTCGAGCCGACGTCCGGCCCGGTAGACCGGCAGATCACCATGGACGATGCCGGCCGCATCACCTACGCCGTCGGGCATGCCTCCACCGGCGTGAAATACGTCACATCGAAGGCCGGCTTCAACGACGGCAAGTGGCACCACGTGGTCACACGTCTCGGAGCGAACGGCATAGAACTGTTCGTCGACGGAGCGCGCCCGGTCGTGTCCTCCGCTGTCACGTCGGGCACCGCCAGGATCCTGAACGGCTATTGGAACGTCGGCGGTCATGTTCATGCGTGGGGGCACAGCGGGTCGAGCGATTTCATCGCCGGTCGCATCTCCAACGTCGCCCTCTACTCACGCGTCATCTCGACGGACGTCATCGTCGCGCACTACAAGCAGGGCGTCTCGCCGGTCAACGCCCCGCCCACGGCGGCATTGTCGGCCACCGTGCATGGGGTTGATCTCTCGGTGAGCGGCTCGTCGTCATTCGATGCTGATGGGCGGATCGCGAACTACGCATGGGATTTCGGCGACGGCGCGACCGGGTCGGGGGTCTCCGCAACGCACCGCTACGAGTCGTCGGGGAGCTACACGGTCGCCTTAACGGTGACCGACGATCGCGGTGCGCTGCATCGGTCGGTGGCGGTCGTAGAGATCATCGCACCCCCGGCGGGGCTGCGTGGTGCCGACGCGTTCGACCGAAATGCCTCGTCCGGGTGGGGCAGTGCGGACGTCGGCGGTGCGTGGATCACGTCAGGAGGCACGTCCGGTTTCTCCGTCTCACAGGGGCACGGACGGATCACCAACGAGCCCGGGAGGACCAGGACGGTGATGCTGCCGGATGCCGCTGCCGCGATAGCCGACACGACCGTGTCGTTCACGATCAGTGAAGCTCCGACCGCCAACGGCCAGTTCGTCATGGTGACCGGCCGAAAGGTGGGCCCCGACGCGTATGACGCTCGAATCGTGGTGCGGCCGAATGGGACGCTCGTCCTCGAGATCCGACGATCGACGACGGTTCTCAAGTCCATCGCTCTCACGGACCTGTCCTATGCGCCTGGACAAGCGGTGCATGTGCGGCTGCGTGTCGAGGGGTCGGGGACGACGACGTTGTCCGCTGTCGCCTGGACGACCGGTGATCAACCCGATCAATGGGATGTCGTTGCCACGGACACGACCGAGGCGCTGCAAGCGCCTGGCTCCGTGGGCCTCGGCTTCTACATCTCGGCGTCTTCGGCGGGTCCGTCGACCGTGCAGTTCGACGACTACGTCGTGAGCGAGAAGCCCTGAGACTCACTGACACGGGATGTGGAGGCGGAAACGCCTGACCGTGCGGCCCCGACGCGCTCGGCGCGCGTCGGGGCCGCACGGTCATCCGGTGGCGACGACCGGTGGTCACGATGACATGTGCCCCGTTCGGGGGCGACGCGGCGACCGGGGTATCTCACGTGGGAGACGTCACCGACGCGCCAGGATCGCACCGGGTACCGAGAACTGACCCGATTCTGCGGTGATCCTCGTGGATGCGTGCAGCGTGTGCCCCACAAAAAGGGGGGACGACGTGCGCGGACCAATCCGCCTCCCGGACCGGGGAACGGACGCGCTTCTTCATCAGGGTGAGACCGGATGCCCCGATTCTTCGCGAGGAACGGCCGTCCACTACCCGTCGATCGGTGAGAGGACCGCAATGAACGCCATGGGGATGCGTGCAGACCGCCAGGACCACGTCCATCGGAGAACGTCGTTGACCTGGACGGACATGGTGACGCGCCTGTCGGTCCGCCGACACGGGCTCACACGTCCTGGTCAGCGTCCGACGGCCGCTGCCCTCGTCCTCCTCCTCGTCGCGACGTTCCTCACGATGACGAGTACGTTCGTCGCGCAGCCGGCGAACGCAGAGTCGAATGTCGCCATCGCCCCGATCGAGGGCAGCCAGACCTTCTACGCGTTCGCGAAAGCGGGTGAGGAGGTCCGGACGAGCTTCGTGAAAGATCTTCTCCTCACGACAGGAATCGCCACGTCGATCGTCATGCAGGACCCGACCGGCGCCCAGCGTTGGACGTGCTCCATCGCGGCGGCCGCTCCGCCCGGAACCGCGTGTACCGCTCCGGTGGGTTTGACGAGCGCGGTCGAGGGCGCGTGGAAGATCGACGTTGTGCAGACGAGCAACAGTGCGACCGGACACTCCCCTCTCAACTGGGCGGTCAGCGTCTTCGATGCAGGCATCCGACAGCCCGGACGGGTCTGGACCCCGAAGCACGCGATCTTCCAAAACGGTGTCGCTTCAACGGGCGACCTCCGTTACTGGATGCTCAACGACAGCGGCTACACCTACGATGTCCGGCTGTTCGGCTACAACGGCATCAATTCGAACATCACGGCCAATGAGCTCGGCACCACGACAACGGTCGACGGCGAGTGCCTTCCGTCCTACCGCTCCGTGCAGGGTGTCGGCGGCACCGGATGCGGCTCCACTTACCGGGTCTTCTTCGAAGAACCGAGCCCTGCGTTGCCCGCACGGACCACCTCGCCCGACGGCATGCTGACCGTCAATCCGGCACCCTTGAACACGACGGACATCCGAATCGACGACCTGCGCTTCCTCGCGGACGAACCGGGAGGGGTGACGGGTGAACTCCGTTACTCGCTCGACGAGCGGTTCACCGGGGAATATCGGCTCGAGATCGACACGAACGGCAACGGTGTGTACGGCGAAGACGTGGACCGCTCCATCCGGCGGACGGCCGATGGTAGCGGCTCCTACGAGTACGAGTACGACGGGACCGACGGTCTCGGCAACCCCGTGTCGTCGTGCGCCGCTCAGAACGCGAGGGTCTCCATCGACCGACTGGGTGAGATCCACATCCTGCAGGGCGACGTCGAAGGCCGCGAGGGTATCTCCATCCGCCGCCTCGACGGCGCCGCAGCGGGGCGGGACACGATTTACTGGGACGACCGCGGACTGTCGACGGCCGGTATGACGCTCACCCCGAACGTCAACGGCACGGGCGGTGTCAACAGCAACGTAACCAATGGCGTCCACGGCTGGCCCTACGGCGGAACCACCGGCTGGGGCAATAATCGCGTCATCGACGACTGGGCCTACCTCCCGGTCGACTACGACTCGGAGGAAGTGTCGTTCGGCGGACAGTGCCTCGACATCGACAAGACGTCCGATCGCACGACGGCGACGCGCGTCGGCGACACGGTCACGTACACGGTGACCGCAACGAACGTGGGCACGGGCGACTACACGGAGTTGGTGCCCGCCGTCTTCGCCGACGACATCACCGGCGTCCTCGACGATGCCGTCTACAACAATGACGCGGTCTCGAGCCGTCCGGGAGAGATCGTCTACAACGCACCGATCCTCGCGTGGGGCGGAGCGCTGCCCGCGGGGGAGTCGGTCACCCTGACCTATTCGGTGACGTTCACGGAGGAGCTCGCCGAGACGGGTGATGGACATGCGCGGAACGTCGCGTGGGTGCCGCCAGGTCCTCCCTCCGACCCGCACGATCCGGGCGACCCGCCCGCATGTGATCCGCCCGTCGACGGCGCCGACCCCGAAACGGGGCTGCAGTGCGCCGAGGTCGAGTTCGACCTGCCGCGCCTGCAGATCGCGAAGTCGGCCGACCGAACGGACCTGCCGGCGGTCGGCGAGGAGGTCACCTACACGGTGACCGTCACGAACCCGTCGGACGCCGCATACACCGCGGCCTTCCCGGGATCGTTCTCGGACGACCTCTCCGAGGTCCTCGACGACGCCACCGTGGTCGAGGGGTCCATCACGAGTTCCGCCGGCGAGGCGACCGTGACGGGCAACACCCTGTCTTGGTCGGGCCCGGTCGGTCCGGGGCAGTCGGTGAGGGTCTCCTACTCGGTGCGCTACACGGGCGAGGGTGACAACGTCCTCACGAACGTCGCGTGCCTTCCTGCCGACGAGGTCATGGCCCCCGACCTCCCCTGCGACAGCAACGAGATTCCCGGTGCACGACTGTCGGACTGGAAGACGGCCACACCGTCTTCCGATCCGCTCGTCCCCGGCTCGACGATCGATTACACGCTGTACTTCGAGAACGACGGACAGACCGCGGCGGCGGTCGACGTCATCGACGATCTCACTCACGTCCTGGACGACGCCGACGTGACCGTCGAGCCCTCGTCCTCCGACGGGCTTACTGTCGAACGGACCGGTGCCCGCATCGCGATCTCGGGATCCGTTCCCGTCGGTGAGACCTACACCGTCAGCTACACGGTCACCGTCCGGGCGGATAGCCAGCGTGGAGACAACGTCGCAGCCAACTTCCTGCTGCCGCCGAACGTCCCACCGCCCGTCATCCCGGAGTGCGACCCTGCGGACGGGGAGGAGGCCGACTGCACGGTGAACCTCATCCCGGAGATCGTGTACGAGAAGTCCGTGGAGGCGTCGACCGATCCGATCGCGGCCGGCACGGAACTCACGTACACGGTGACCGCCGAGAACGTGGGAACGGCCACCGGTGACGTCGTCCGGATCGACGACCTGACCGGCGTGCTCGATGACGCCGATGTCACCGAAGTCCCGTTCGTCACGGGGGCATCCACCGTGACGGCTTCCCCCGTCGTCGACGGCGTCATCAGCCTCGGAGGTGAGCTGGCGGCCGGAGAGTCGGCCACGATCACCTACACGGTCATCGTGAGGCCGGACGCCGATCGCGGCGACAACCAGGCCCTCAACTTCGTGCTGACCCCCGGGGAGGAGCCGCCAGCCGAGTGCGACCCCGAGGTCGACGTCTGCACGGTCACGGAGCTCCCCTCCATCGTCCCGTCGAAGTCCGTCGACCCGTCATCCGGCACGCCCGTCGCCGCCGGCGAGATACTCACCTACACGCTGACGTTCGTCAACGAGGGTGACGCCGCCGGTGTCGTGAACCACGTCGACGTCCTCGAGCGGGTGCTCGACGACGCGGACATCACGGTGGAGCCGGCGAGCTCGTCGCCCGACGTCGCCGCCGTCCTCGACGGCGAGACGATCACGGTCTCGGGCCCGATCGCGGCCGGGGCGACCGTCACGGTCACCTACCAGGTCACGGTCAGGGCCGACGGCGACCGCGGAGACAACCGACTCGGCAACTTCCTCGTCGTCGACGGCGACGAGCCACCGACCGAGTGCATCGAGGGCAGCGTCCTCTGCACGGAGAACCCCGTCGGCGAACTCCACGACTGGAAAACGGTCGAGGCGTCGGAGACGCCCGTGGGCGCCGGCACGGAGCTGACCTACACGTTGCACTTCGAGAACCGCGGCGAGGGTGCGATCGACGTGGACCGGGTCGATGACCTGAGCCACGTGCTCGACGACGCCGACGTGACCGTCGAGCCGTCCTCCGACGACCTCACCGTCGTCCGGAACGGCGCGCGCATCGCGATCACCGGTTCGCTCGAACCGGGCGAGAGCACCACGGTGACGTATGTCGTCACGCTCAAGGCCGATGGCGAGCGCGGTGACGACATTGCGGCGAACTTCCTCCTCGACCCCGAAGACACCCCACCGACGGAACCCGTCTGCGAGCCGATCGATCGGGAGGAGCCCGACTGCACGATCACCCCGATCGGAAAGCTGACCACGACGAAGTCCGTCGAGGCGTCCTCGGACCCGATCGTCGCGGGAACGACGCTCACGTACACGCTCTCGTTCATCAACGACACCGCCACCGATGTCTCGGTCGATAAGATCGACGACCTCTCGGGTGTTCTCGACGATGCGGCGGTCACCGCACAGCCGGTCTCGTCCGACGCGAGTGTCACCGCGTCCGAGGTGACGGACGGCACGATCACGATCACGGGCGTCGTCGCGGCGGGCGAGACGGTCACGGTCACCTACACGGTGACAGTGAACGCGGAGGACGCTCGCGGTGACGACACCGCAGACAACTTCCTGCTCAACCCCGGTGAGGAACCCCCGGCCGAGTGCGTCGAGGGCGACCCGAACTGCACGAGCACACCGCTCCCGAACGTGACCGAACGGAAGTCCGTCGACCCCGCACGGGGAACGTCGGTCGCCGCCGGTGACGTCCTCACCTACACGCTCACGTTCACGAACTCGGGGAACGCGACGGGCGCGGTCGATCACACCGATCACCTCGCCGACATCCTCGACGACGCGACCGTCACGGGCGGCCCGATGTCGTCCGACGCCGGAGTGACCGCGACCCTGGACGGCGAGACGATCGCCATCGCGGGCACGATCGCTGCGGGAGCGTCTGTCACGGTGACCTACGAGGTCACGGTGGGTGCGGATGGTGAGCGCGGTGACAACCTCCTCGGGAACTTCCTGGTCCCGGGTGACGAAGTGCCACCGGCCGAGTGCGTCGAGGACTCGCCTCTCTGCACGGAGAACCCGATCGGTGAGCTGCACGACTGGAAGACGGTCGAGGCGTCCGAGACGCCCGTCGCCGCCGGCACGGAACTCACGTACACGCTGCACTTCGAGAACCGCGGCGAGGGCGACGTCGAGGTGGACCGCGTCGACTTCCTCACTCACGTGCTCGACGACGCGGACGTCACGGCAGAGCCCGTCTCCGACGCCCTCGCGGTGACGCGGAACGGTGAGGCGATCACGATCACGGGCACCCTTGCGCCCGGCGAGTCGACCACGGTCGTCTACACCGTCACGGTGAAGGCCGATGGGGAGCGCGGCGACTCGATCGCGGCGAACTTCCTCGTCCCGAATGACCCGAGCGTCCCACCGACGCCGCCGTCCGAGCCGATCTGCCAGCCGACGGACGCGGAGGAGCCGGACTGCACCGTCACCCCCATCGGTCAGCTGACCACGGGCAAGTCGGTGGAGGCATCGTCCGACCCGATCGTGCCGGGCACGACACTCACCTACACGCTGACGTTCGACAACCAGTCGGAGGCAGCGGCTATCGTCGACCACATCGACGACCTGTCGAGCGTGCTCGACGACGCCGACGTGACGTCACTCCCCGTCGTGTCCGACCCGGCCGTCACCGTGTCGCCGATCATCGACGGCGTGCTGTCGATCTCGGGTGAGGTCGCTCCCGGCCAGACCGTCACGGTCACCTACGTCGTGACGGTGAAGGACGAGGCCGAGCGCGGAGACGGCGTCGCGACCAACTTCCTGGTGGAGAGCACCGAGCTGCCCCCGACCGAGTGCGTCCCGGGAGACCCGAACTGCACGAGCACACCCCTGCCGGACGTGTCGGAACGGAAGTCCGTCGACCCCGTGTCGGGAACGTCCGTCGCCGCAGGTGACGTCCTGACCTACACGCTGACCTTCACGAACGACGGCGGCGCGGTCGGGGCAGTCGACCACACCGACCACCTCGGTGACGTCCTCGACGACGCCGGGATCACCTCGGCACCCGTCTCGTCCGATCCGAACGTGTCCGCGGTCCTCGACGGCGACACGATCGCCGTCACCGGCACGATCGCCCCCGGTGCGACGGTCACGGTGACCTACACGGTCACGGTGCTCGCGGACGGAGAGCGGGGCGACAACCTCCTCGGGAACGTCCTGGTCCCCGGCGACGAGGAGCCTCCGACAGAGTGCGTCGAGGGTTCGCCTCTCTGCACGGAGAACCCCGTCGGTGAGTTGCACGACTGGAAGTCGGTCGAGGCGTCCGAGACGCCCGTGGCCGCCGGTACCGAGCTCACCTACACGCTGCACTTCGAGAACCGCGGGGAAGGGAGCATCGACGTGAACACGATCGACTTCCTGACCCACGTGCTCGACGATGCCGACGTAACGACGGAGCCGACCTCGGACGACCTCACGGCCGTTCGAGCCGGCGAGGCCATCACGATCACAGGCTCGCTCGAGCCCGGTCAGTCGGCGACCGTCACCTACACGGTGACGATCAAGGCAGACGGCGCCCGCGGTGACGACACGGCGAGCAACTTCCTCGTACGCGACGATCCGGAGGATCCGCCGACACCGCCGACCGATCCGGCCTGCGAGCCGACGGACGCGGAGGAGCCCGACTGCACCACCACCCCCATCGGCAGCTACACCGCCACGAAGACGGTCGAGGCGGACGAGACGCCCATCGGCGTCGGGTCGATTCTCACCTACACGCTGAGCTTCACCAACGCGAGTGACGCGTCGGCCGACGTGGACGAGACGGACACCCTCGCGGGCGTCCTCGACGACGCCACGGTCGTCGACGTCCCCGAGTCGAGCTCGGACTCGCTCACTGTGTCGGACATCGCCGACGGTGCGTTCACGATCACGGGCACCCTCGCCGCCGGAGAGACCGTCACGGTCGTCTACACCGTCTCGGTGAACCCCGAGTCCGAGCGCGGCGACAACGTGGTGGACAACACGCTCCTGCCCACAGGAGGCGGCGAGTGCTCGCCCGAGCGCTGCACGGAGACGCCGCTCCCGACTGTCGACGCCGAGAAGTCGGTGTCCCCGACCGACGGGTCGACGGTGACGGCCGGTGACGTCGTCGTCTACACGCTGACGTTCCGGAACACGAGCGCGGTCGACGCCGCGATCGAGTACACCGACGACCTCAGCGGAGTCCTCGACGACGGAACGGTCTCGAGCGCACCGACCTTCTCCTCCCCGACGGGATCAGCGACGCTCGACGGGAACATCATCACCGTCGTCGGCACCGTCTCGGCCGGCTCCACCGTCGAGGTGCGCTACGAGGTCACGGTCCGGCCGGACGGTGAACGTGGCGACAACGTCATGGGCAACGTGCTCGTCCCCGAGGGCGAGATCCCGCCGCCGCCGGGGGAGGAGTGCGAGGAGGGCGACCCCCTCTGCACGGTCACCTACGTCGGTGAGCTGCACGACTGGAAGTCGGTCGAGGCGTCCGAGACGCCCGTGGCTGCCGGTACCGAACTCACCTACACGCTGCACTTCGAGAACCGCGGGGAGGGAACGGTCGCCGTGAACGCGATCGACTTCCTGACCCACGTGCTCGACGACGCCGACGTGACGAGCGAGCCGACCTCGGAGTCGCTCACGGCGACGCGGAATGGCGAGACCATCACGATCACCGGGTCGCTGGCCGCGGGTGAGTCCGCGACGGTCACCTACACCGTCGCGGTGAAGGCGGACGACCTGCGGGGCGACGACACGGCGAGCAACTTCCTCGTGCCCGACGACCCGGAGGACCCGCCGACACCCCCGACAGACCCGGTCTGCCAGCCGACGGACGTCCAGGAGCCCGACTGCACCGTCACGCCGATCGGGCGCCTCGACACCTCGAAGGCGGTCTCCGCCTCGAGCGACCCGATCGAGTCGGGCACGACACTCACCTACACACTGACGTTCGACAACCAGTCGGAAGCCGCTGTCACGGTGGACAAGGTCGACGACCTCTCGGGCGTGCTCGACGACGCGACGATCACGAGCGAGCCCGTCTCCTCCGACGGTGCTCTCACGGCGACGCGAGACGGCGTGACGATCTCCGTCAGCGGTTCCCTCGCTCCCGGTCAGACGGTCACGGTCGTCTACGTGGTCACCGTGAAGGAGGAGTCGGAGCGCGGCGACAACGTCGCGAGCAACGTCCTCCTCGACTCCGGCGAGGTACCCCCGACGGAGTGCGCGGAGGACGATGCGAACTGCACCGTCACGCCACTGCCGCAGATCGACTCGTCGAAGTCCGTGGACCCCACCAGCGGGTCGACGGTGCTGCCCGGAGACGTGCTCACTTACACGCTGACCCTCACGAACTCGGGTGAAGCGGCGGGTGCCGTGCACCGAATCGACTACCTCGACGGTGTCCTCGACGATGCCGAGTTCACGGGCGGACCGACGGTCTCGGACCCGAACGTGACCGCGGTGCTCGACGGGACCGAACTGGTGATCGGCGGACGTCTCGAGCCCGACCAGACGGTGACGGTCACGTACACGCTCACGGTCTTGCCGGACGCCGAGCGCGGCGACGACGTCCTCACGAACTTCCTGTTCGACACGGACGAGGAGCCGCCGGGACCCGACACTGAGTGCGAGGACGGCGACTGCACGGAGAACTATGTTCCCCGGATCGTGGACTCGAAGTCGGCGGACCCCGCTTCGGGCACACCGATCGCCGCAGGTCAGGAGGTCACCTACACGCTGCACTTCCGGAACGACGGGGCAGCGACCGGTGACGTGTCGAAGGACGATGTCCTCACGGGAGTCCTTGACGACGCTGATCTGACGGCGGCGCCGGCCGCGTCGAGCGACTCGCTCGTGGTGTCCGAGCCGAGCGACGGCCGGATCCACATCGAGGGTTCGCTCGAGCCCGGCGAGTCGGCGACCGTGACCTACTCGGTGACGGTGCGACCGTTCGCCGAGCAGGGCGATCACGTCCTCGGCAACTGGCTCGTCCTGCCGGGCGACCCGCCCGGCGAGAACGGTTCCTGCGAACCGGTCGACGGAGAGGACGCCGACTGCACGGTCCACCCCATCGGGGAGATCGCGGCGACCAAGTCGGTCGATCCGAAGACGGGAACGGACGTGCGGCAGGGGCAGGTGCTCGACTACACGCTCACCTTCCGCAACACGGGAACGGGCGCCGCCGTCGTCGACTACACGGATCACCTCGGTGATGTCCTGGACGACGCGACCCTCACCCGGGGGCCGTCGAGCGACGACCCGTCGCTCGAGCTCGACCTCGCGGACGACACCCTGATGATCGGCGGCACCCTCGCAGCCGGCGTCACGGCCACGGTCACGTACAGCGTCACCGTCATGGCCTACGACCGTCAGGGGAACCACATCCTCGACAACTTCCTGGGCCTGAGCGGCGGCGAGCCGGAGGAGCGGTGCGTCTCGGACAACCCGCTGTGCACGTCGAACCCGACGATCGCACCGCCGCCCCTCGCGATCACGGGTGGTGAGCTCGGGCTGGGAGGCCTCGCTCTCGTCATCCTGCTGATCCTCGGAGGCACGCTCGCGGTCGAGGTGGCGCGTCGGCGTCGGCTCGCGCTCGAGGGCGTCCGTCCGGGCTCCGACGCTCCGATGAGCTGACCGGTCACCACCCGGGTCGGGTCCCCCTCCTCGGCCCGGGTGGCGCTCTCCTCCACGTGGAGGCGGCCCATGACGGCGACGAGCAGGGCGTCGCCGCGGCGCTCGTCGTCGCCGCCCTCGTCCGTGATGCCGAAGGCCCCACCGCTCACCGGTGGGGCCTTCGGCGTCCTGCCGGATCGGCTCGCGGATTCGGCAGGGGACCACTGTACGGACCAAAAGCGGCGCTTGACGGCCGTGTCGGGCACGGAGCGACCGAGGATGGGACCGTCGTCTCCTCGCCGACGCCGGTCGCGATCCCGTCGCCGTCGAGGAGCTGCTCCTTCCCGTCTCGATCTCGATCGAGCCCACTCCCTGGGAGGGGAGGAGCGGGAGCCGGACCGAGAGGGATCCCTGAACCCCCGCTCGGGACGGCTCACCGGCCGACGGCTTTCACATCGACGGCGGTCGGTCCACCTCGTCTCGGAGCAGGGGCCCAAATCCCTGCTCCGAGCGAGTGGACGGTGCCGTCGGTCGGGGTCCCTCGAGCCGCGTTCCGCGCCGGTCAGCTCGCGAGTGAGCGGGGCCGCGCGTCCTCCGAGCGGTACTCGCCCCGACGCTCCTCGCCGGGCAGCGGCCGGGATCGGCGGCCGTAGATGAGCTCCGACGAGTCGAGCAGCCAGGGCACGAGCGTGATCGTCACGCCGTGGACGAGCATGAGCTGCTGGCTGATGCGCTTCGCCCGCCGATTGTGCAGGAACGACTCCCACCAGTGACCCACGATGTACTGCGGTAGGTAGACGGTGACGACTTCCGGGCCGTGCTTCTTCCGGTGCGCCTCGATGTAGGCGGTGACGGGCTGCGCGTACGCGCGGTACGGCGACTCGACGATGACGAGCGGGACGTCGATCCCGAACTCGGCCCACTGCTTCACGAGCTTCTCGGTCGACTCCTCGTCGACCCCGACGTGCAGCGCGGCGATCGACGCGTGCTTCGCCGCGACCGCGTAGTCGATCGCCTTGAGCACGGGCTTCTGCAGCTTCCCGACGAGGATGATCGCGTGGTCGCCCTCTGCGCCGAACGTGGGGCAGTCCTCGACGCGGATCTCGTGCTCGACGTCGCGGTAGTAGCGGTTCACGCCGACCATGAGGATGAAGAGGACGGGCATGAGAACGAAGACGAGCCACGCGCCGTGCGTGAACTTGGTGATCGTGACGACGATGAGCACGCTCCCCGTGAGAGCGGCTCCCGCCGTGTTGATCGCGAGGCTCGCGCGCAGGGCATTCGGGTTGTCCGTTCCCTCGCGCAGCAGCCTCCGCCAGTGCTTCACCATGCCCAGCTGCCCGAGGGTGAACGAGACGAAGACGCCGATGATGTAGAGCTGGATGAGCTGCGTGAGGCTCGCCTGATAGAGGACGAGGATCACGCTCGCCGCGAGGCCGAGCACGATCATGCCGTTCGAGAAGACGAGCCGGTCGCCACGGGTGTTGAGGGCCTTCGGCGCGTAGCCGTCGCGGGCGAGCACCGAACCGAGCAGCGGGAAACCGTTGAATGCGGTGTTCGCGGCGAGCAGGAGCACACACGCCGTCGCCGCCTGGATGACGAAGAACGGGATACTGCCGGCGCCGAAGGTCGCCGCCGCGACCTGCGCCATGAGACTCGGCTGCGGGGCCGTCTCGCAGTTCGCGAAGCCGACGAGGTCGCACGCGTCCTCGGCGTAGTGGACGCCCGCGATGAGGGCGAGCGCCGTGAGTCCCGCGAAGAGGGCGATCGCCGTGCCGCCCATGATGACGAGGGTCTGCTGGGCGTTGCGCACCTTCGGCTGGCGGAAGGCCGGGACACCGTTCGACACGGCCTCGACTCCGGTGAGCGCGCTGCAGCCGCTCGAGAACGCGCGCAGCAGGAGCAGGATGAACGCGGTCCGGCTGAGGTCGTCGCCCTCGACGACGTACCCGGCGCTCGAGGCGACGGGGGTGTCGTCGAGCAGGGCGCGCGTGAGTCCCGTGATGATCATGAGGGCGACGCTCGCGATGAACAGGTAGGTGGGGATCGCGAACGCGCGCGACGATTCGCGCACGCCGCGCAGGTTGACGGCCATGAGGATCAGGACGAACCCGACCGCGAGCTCGACGCGGAGCGGATTGAGCTCGGGTATCGCGGAGATGATGTTGTCGACGCCCGATGCGACGGAGACCGCGACCGTGAGGACGTAGTCGACGAGGAGCGCCGAGGCGACGATCACGCCGGCCTTCTCGCCGAGGTTCTTGTGGGCGACCTCGTAGTCGCCTCCGCCGGACGGGTACGCCTTGATGAGCTGTCGGTAGCTCAGGACCACGACGACGAGGAGCACGATCACGGCCGCGGCGATCCACGGCGCGAACGAGAGGAAGGCGAGGCCACCGAGCAGCAGGATCATGAGCAGCTCCTGCGGCGCGTAGGCCACGGAGGAGAGTGCGTCGGAGGCGAAGATCGGCAGCGCGAGCTTCTTCGGGAGCAGCTGTCCGTCGAGCTTCTCGGACGGGAGGGGATCGCCGATGATCCAGCGTTTCGGGGAGCGGCCCTCGGTCTCGGGGACGCGACCATCTGTCGTCACGAGCGGCGACTCTACTCCGGTGAGGTTCCGCGTGCCAGCCCGCCGCGAGGACGGTCGGACCGATGCCGATGATGTCGAGGATCAGCGGCTCTCGCGGTTCTCGCGGCTCTCCGATGCGACGCGTACGCGCAGCGGAATGCACGGTGTCAGCGCCCGGAACGCGGCGTCGATCGCCCGGAATGCGGCGTCAGAGTCCGGTGAGCAGCCTCAGTGCCCGGTGAGCGGCGCCAGCAGACGAGCGGCGATCGAGCGTCGACCCGTCACCGCCTCCTCGACGTCGGCGAGCGTCGTGCCGACGAGTCCGAGGTTGGCGCCGGCGAACCGGAGCGGCTCCGGCTCCCAGCGCGGGGAGACGTGCCCGACCCACGGCAGTGAGACGATGTCCGAGTCGGTGCCCGTCACGAGGTCTGCGAGAGTGCGGCCCGCGAGGTTCGTCGTGCCGACGCCGTCACCGACATAACCGCCGGCGAGGCCGACGTGGGTCCGGCGGTTGTAGCTCACCGTGGCGTGCCAGTCCCGCGGGACGCCGAGCGGCCCGCCCCACGAGTGGGTGACGGCCGCCTCGGCCGCCGCCGGGAACAGGTCGACGAGCGTGTGGTGGAGGTGATCGAAGACCCGATCGACGCGGTCGTACGCGTCCGAGATCGTCGAGCCCCAGTGGTAACGTGCGCCGCGCCCGCCGAACGCGAAGCGGTTGTCCGCCGTGCGCTGGCCGTAGATGAGCAGGTGGCGGTAGTCGGTGAACGTCTGGCCGTGTTCGATCCCGGCGGCCTCCCAGAACGCGTCGTCGAGCGGCTCGGTCGCGATCATGAGGGAGTACAGCGGCATGACACGCCGACCGATCCCGGGCAGCTGGGAGCCGTAGGCCTCGGTGGCGAGCAGGATCGATCCCGCTCGAATCGTCGTCCGCCCCACGGGTGTCTCGGCGACCACCTCGCCCTCGGTCCACGATGCCGCGGCCGTCTGCTCGAAGATCCGGACGCCGCGGGCCTCGACGACCTCGGCGAGCGACCGGACGAGCTTGGCCGGCTGGACGCGCGCGCAATCGGGGTTGAAGGAGGCCGCGATGGCCTTCTCCGGGTGGGCCTTGCCCGACTCGGGCCCGGCGAAGTCCCAGAACTCGCGCCGGTCGACGCCGAAGGCGTTGTTCGCGTCCACCTCGGCGAGGGCCGCCGTCCGCTGGACGTCCGACGTCGCGAACGAGATGGTGCCGCCCTTGGAGAAGTCGCAATCGATGCCCTCTGCGGCGACGACGCGCCCCACCTCGTCGACCGTGTCGATCATCGCCTGCCGCATGCGTCGCGCGGCGTCGTGCCCGTACTCGGAGACGAGCGACGAGGTCTCGCGCGGGAAGAGCGCCGAGCACCACCCGCCGTTCCGTCCCGAGGCACCGAAGCCGGCGATCTCCTTCTCGATCACGACGACGGAGAGCTCCGGGTCGTTCTGCGTCAGGTAGTACGCCGCCCAGAGGCCCGTGAGCCCGCCGCCCACGATGCAGACGTCGACGTCGAGCCCGTCCGGGGCGAAGGGGCGCGGCGTCAGCTCATCGGTCCCCGTCTCGGCGAGGGCGTCGAACCAGAAGGAGGTCTCGCGGTACGGGCGCGTGGTCATGTCGTCTTCTTCCCAGGATCAGGCTCGGGATCGGCGATACCGGTCCCTGAGCCTGTCGAAGGGGAGCCGGCGTGCTTCGGAGGCGGCGATGCCCTTCGATCGGTGGCGGCGGCGCGAGCCCACGGCTAGAGCAGGTTCGACGCCTCCGTGAGGACGCCGCGGAGGATCTGCTCGATCTCGTCGAACTCCTTCGGGCCCGTGGTGAGCGGCGGGGCGAGCTGGATCACGGGGTCGCCGCGGTCGTCGGCCCGGCAGTAGAGACCGGCGTCGAACAGGGCTCGTGAGAGGAAGCCGCGGAGCAGTCGCTCGGACTCGTCGGCGTCGAACGTCTCCTTCGTCTTCTTGTCCTTCACGAGTTCGATCCCGAAGAAGTAGCCGTCGCCGCGGACGTCGCCGACGATCGGGATGTCGAGGAGCTTCTCGAGCGACGAGCGGAAAGAGGCCGAGTTCTGCAGCACGTTCTGATTGAGGCCCTCACGCTCGAAGATGTCGAGGTTCGCCATCGCGACGGCCGTCGAGACGGGGTGGCCGCCGAACGTGTAGCCGTGCGCGAACGACGTCTGTCCGTGCGCGAACGGCTCGTAGACGCGGTCACTCACGATCGTGGCGCCGAGGGGGGAGTACCCGCTCGTGAGGGCCTTCGCGCACGTGATCATGTCGGGCACGTAGCCGTAGGCGTCGCACGCGAACATGTGGCCGATGCGGCCGAAGGCGCAGATGACCTCGTCGCTCACGAGCAGGACGTCGTGCTTGTCGCAGATCTCGCGCACGCGCTGGAAGTAGCCCTTCGGCGGCGGGAAGCACCCGCCCGAGTTCTGGACCGGCTCGAGGAAGACGGCCGCGACGGTGTCGGCCCCCTCGAACTCGATCATCTCCTCGATGCGATCGGCCGCCCAGAGGCCGAACTCCTCCTCGGTGCCTGTGAAGCCCATCTCGTCGGAGCGGTAGTAGTTGGTGTTC
Organism: Labedella phragmitis; assembly: GCF_004078635.1. Taxonomy (GTDB): domain Bacteria; phylum Actinomycetota; class Actinomycetes; order Actinomycetales; family Microbacteriaceae; genus Labedella; species Labedella phragmitis. The sequence continues at coordinate 162,961 of NZ_RZNB01000003.1, read as the reverse complement.
GGGACGCGGAAGCCCCCGGGCGTGACGGGCTCGTACATCGCCTTCATCGCGGGGATGCCGGTGATCGCGAGAGCACCCTGCGGGGTGCCGTGGTAGGCGACGGCCCGCGAGATGACCTTCGTCTTCATCGGCTTTCCCTGGAGCTTCCAGTAGTGCTTCGCGAGCTTGAAAGCCGACTCGACCGCTTCGCCACCTCCCGTGGCGAAGAACACCTTGTTGAGGTCGCCGGGAGCGTAGTCCGCGAGCCGGTCGGCGAGGTCGATCGCGCCGGGGTGCGTGTAGCCCCAGATGGGGAAGAACGCGAGCGTCTCGGCCTGCTTGGCCGCGGCCTCGGCGAGCTCGCGGCGGCCATGACCGGCTGCGACGACGAAGAGGCCGGAGAGCGCGTCGAAGTACTTCTTGCCGTTGCTGTCCCAGATGTGGTGACCCTCGCCCTTGACGATGATCGGCACCGTGCCCTTCGCGAGCGACGACTGGCGCGCGAAGTGCATCCACAAGTGGTCCGTGGCCTTCGCGTTGAGCGCGTCGGTGTCGAAGGTCACGAGGTCTCCCGTCGGGTCGGTGCGCGTCTCGGAACGGAACAGTGTCATCGGGTCCCCCAGTTGTAGAGCTGTTTGCGGAGTTTGAGATAGACGAACGTCTCGGTGGAGAGCACGCCGTCGAGACTGCGGATCTTCTCGTTGAGCAGGTCGAGGAGCTTCTCGTCGTCCTCGCAGACGATCTCGACGAGGAGATCGAAGCTGCCGGCCGTCAGGACGACGTAGTCGACCTCGGGGATGTCGGCGACCGTGTCGGCGATCTCGCGCGTGTCTCCCGATACGCGGACGCCGATCATCGCCTGCCGGAGGAAACCGAGTTGCAGGGGATCCGTGACCGCCACGATCTGCACGACGCCGCCGTCCACGAGTTTCTGCACGCGCTGTCGGACCGCGGCCTCCGAGAGGCCGACGGCCTTGCCGATCTCGGCGTACGAACGTCGGCCGTCGTCCTGCAACTGCTCGATGATGGCCTTCGACGTGTCATCAAGGGACGTCCGGCCGTCTCGCGCACTCATCCCGCCATATTGTCAGCTTACTGATGCCTCGGCAAGCGAATCCGTAGGAAACATCGCACCGCACGGCGGAAATCGTTAGAGTTGCTGACAGCCGACTCCGCGACCGAGTTCTCTTCCCCCTGCCGCGGGCGGCGTGATCCCGACCCGTCGTGGGCGGGACGGGGATGACAGCAGGAGCCCCGTCGCGGGTGGGGAAGGGAAGGGCAAGCGGCCATGGGATCCACCGTCTTCGAGAGACGACCTCCGCACCGCTCGGTCGTCGAGCACTCCCTGTCGGAAAGTCGTCACGCGGTCTTCTGGCTCGATGACCTGGGTCGGCGTGTCGAGTACCCGCGCCTCGTCGGCGATGCGACGGCCGACCTCGTGGTCGTCGGCGGTGGCTACACCGGATTGTGGACCGCCCTCCGCGCCCTCGAGCGCGAGCCGTCGCTCCGCGTCGTCGTCGTCGAGGCCAAGACCGTCGGGTGGGCGGCGTCGGGCCGCAACGGCGGATTCTGCGAGGCGAGCCTCACCCACGGCCGCGAGAACGGCGAACGCCGCTGGCCGGACGAGCTCGAAGAGCTCGAACGTCTCGGCGTCGAGAACCTCGACGGCATCGAGGAGACGGTCGCGCGATACGGGATGGAGTGCGAATTCGAGCGCACGGGATACCTCTCGGTCGCGGTGGAACCGCACCAGGTGCCGTGGCTCGCGGAGTCGGACGGTCAGGGCGGGGCGCGCTTCGTCGGCGAGGACGAGATGCGCTCGCTCGTGAACTCGCCCACCTACCTCGCGGGACTCGTCGTCCCGCCGCGTGACTCGGCGCTCGTCAATCCGGCGAAGCTCGCGACCGAACTCGCCCGCGTCGTCGTGGAACTCGGCGGCACGATCCACGAGCACACCATGGTCCGAGGGCTCGAACGCTCGACCGATGCCGTCGAGGTGCGGACGGCCGGCGGCACGATCCGTGCGCAGCAGGTCGCGCTCGGCACGAACGCGTTCCCGTCGCTCCTCGTGCGCAACAGGCTCATGACCGTTCCCGTCTACGACTACGTGCTCATGACGGAGCCGCTCACCGCGGCTCAGAAGGCCGACATCGGCTGGGACGGTCGTCAGGGCGTCGGCGACCTCGCCAATCAGTTCCACTACTACCGGCAGTCGGCCGACGACCGCATCCTATGGGGAGGGTACGACGCCGTGTACCACGCGGGCGGTCGGATCCGCCCAGAGTACGAGCGCCGCCCGGAGTCGTTCGAGCGGCTCGCGTCGCACTTCCTCACGACGTTCCCGCAGCTCGAGGGCATCCGGTTCTCGCACACGTGGGCCGGCGTCATCGACACGAGCACGCAGTTCTCCGCGTTCTTCGGAGCCGCGTACGGCGGTCGTGTCGCATACGCCGCGGGCTTCACAGGTCTCGGAGTCGGCGCGACGCGATTCGCCGCCGACGTCATGCTCGACCTGCTCTCCGGCGAGGAGACCGACCGCACGCGACTCGAGATGGTGCGCCGCAAGCCGCTCCCGTTCCCCCCGGAGCCCGCTGCGGCGATCGGTGTCAATGCGACGCGATGGTCGCTCGACCGCGCTGACCACAACGGCGGCCGGCGCAACGTCCTCCTCAAGACGCTCGACGCCCTCGGCCTCGGCTTCGACTCCTGACCCCATCAATTCGGCGATGGTGCGCGTAGTTGCGTGCACCATCGCCAAATTAATGGGGGGAGGGGGAGGTCAGCCGCCGGCGAGGGTCTGGGCGAGTCCGCTGCCGTCGCCCGTCTTCCTGCTCGCCCGGCTCAGGACGATCGCCACGAGGGCGAGCACCGCGAGCGTCAGCAGGAGCATGACGGTCGACATCGCCGCGATCTCCGGCCTGAGCGTCGAGCGCAGCGACGCGAACACGTAGACGGGCCACGGCGTCGAGCCCGCGACGGACACGAAGCTCGAGAGCACCGTGTTGTCGAGGCTCAACGTGAACGACAACAGGGCACCCGAAATGACCGCGGGCCGCATGAGCGGGAACGTGATCGTCCAGAACCGCTGGACCGGCGGAGCGCCGAGATCGGCAGCCGCTTCCTCGAGCGACTCGTTGAGCCCCGCCATCCGCGCCCGGACGATGAACGTCACGACGGCGCATGCGAAGAGCGAGTGCGCGATCACGAGCCGCACCTGGCCGAGGTTGAAGATCGACAGCCCCCAATCGGCGCCGAGCGTGACGAACCAGGGCAGGAGCGACACGGCGTTGACGATCTCGGGCGTCACCATCGCGAGACCGAGGAGCGCGACGAGCCACACGGCCCACCGCCCACCGCGACGCGCGAGCGCGACGCCGGCGAACGAGCCGAGGATCGTCGACACGACGGCCGAACCGGCCGCCGCCATCAACGAGACCTGGATCGTCGCGACGATCGTCGGGTTGTTGAAGGCATTCGCGTAGGAGTCCAGGCCGAAGCCGTCCCACGACTGCAACTGCCGCCCGGTGTTGAACGAGTACGCCACGATGACGAGCACGGGGAAGAAGAGGAACAGCAGCCCCGCGACACCCCAGATGCCGAGCACGACATCGCCGAGCGGAGTCCGGTGCTTGCGCGCCACGGGTTCGTCGCGCGTCTCCGCCGCGCGTTCCGTCGGCCGGTCCACCGTCGTGGTCATGAGATCGCCCCCGCCCTGTCCAGGTCGCCCAGATGACGGAATCGCGCGAGCGCGACGCCGATGAGTTTGAAGAGCACGCCGAACAGGATCACGACGAGCAGGATCGCGAGCATCAGGCAGATCGCCATCGCCGAGCCGAGCGCCCAGTTCTGCGCGCGCTGGAACTGGCCCGCGACCATCTGACCGACCATGCTGCCCGAGGCCCCGCCGAGCACACTCGGTGTGATGTAGTCGCCCATGAGCGGGACGAACACGAGGAGCAGTCCCGACATGATCCCCGGGAGGGCGAGCGGGATCGTGACGCGCCAGAAGCTCGACCACCAGTTGCCGCCGAGATCGCGGCTCGCCTCGAGCAAGCGGTGGTCCATCCGCTCGAGCGCGACGTAGAGCGGCAGGATCATGAGCGGCAGGTAGTTGTAGACGACACCGAGCTGCACGGCCTGCTGCGTGTACAGCACCTGGAGCGGTCCGTTCAGCACGCCGATGCCGTTGAGGAAGTCCGACAGGAAGCCCTCGGGGCTCAGTGTGATCTGCCACCCGATCGTGCGCACGAGGAAGTTCGTCCAGTACGGCACGAGCACGAGGGCGAGGACGATCCCTCGCGCCCGCGGCGAGAGCTTCACGGCCATCCAATAGGCGATCGGGAAGCCGATGAGCAGGCACAGTGCGGTGCCGACGATCGCGATCTGCGTCGTCCGCCAGAACGTCGTGAGGAACGCGGGATCGAGGGCCTCGACGTAGCGCGCGAGAGACAGGACGTCGTTCGAGTGGGTGACGTAGAGGCTCGGCTTCTCCCCGAAGCTGTACCAGAGGATGAGGCCGAACGGCACGATGAAGAAGAAGACGAGCCACGCCGCGATCGGCAGGGCGAGCAGCCCCACCGATCCGGTGAACCGCCGTCGCGCACGCGGCGGAGCCGTGGCGACCGCCGTCACTGTCCCGCCGCCGCCGTCAGCTCGTCGTAGATCGAGACGATCGTCTGCTCGGCGTCGGTGAGCTTGGCGAATACGAGCTTGTCGACCTGCTCCGGCGTGAAGAAGATGAGTTCGGGCAGCTCGACGCCCGCCTCCGTCGCCGCCTCCTCGATGCCCTGGACGGCCGTGTGGTAGCCGATGTAGATGAGTTCCTGCAGAGACACCTCGGGATCGAGGACGTAGTTGATGAACTCGTGAGCGGCGTCGGCGTTCGGCGCGCCCTTCACGATGGCCCAGTTGTCCTGCCAGAGGTTGCCGCCCTCGGTCGGCGTGACGTACTTGTAGCGGGCGGGGTCCTCGTTGTTGAGGATGCCCTGTCGGGCGTCCCCGTTCCACGCGTGGGCGAGGACGCGGCCGTTCTGCGCGATCGTGCCACTCGGGTACGACTCGAACGCCTGCACGTGCGGAGCGATCGTCTCCGTGATGAAGACGCGGTAGTCCTCGAGGTGTCCCTCGTCGGTCGTGTTGGGGTCGATCCCGTTCGCGAGGAAGTAGGAGTAGGCGATCTCGCCCGGGTCCTCGAGCAGCGACAGCTTGCCGCTCGCCTCGTTCTGCGCAGCGTCCCAGAAGTCCGCCCAGCTCGTGAGCTCGCGGGTGATGACCGTCGTGTCGTAGACGTAGCCCGTGGAACCCCAGTCCTTCGGCACCGAGTACGTGTTGCCCGGGTCGAACTCCTGGTCGATGTACGCCGCGTCGAGGTTCTTCATGTTCGGCAGCTTCGAGTGGTCGAGTTCCTCGAGGAGGTCCGACGCGGCCATCTGTGGGATGTACTGGTGGGTCGGGACGCAGAGGTCGTAGCCGCTCGTGCCGCTCGCAGTGACGAGCTTGGAGATCATCTCCTGGTTCGATCCGTAGCTGTCGATCGTGATCGAGGGCCCGAATTCGGAGGTGAAGTCCTTGAGGACGGCGGGGTCGTCGTACTCGCCCCACGTGTAGATGTTGAGGCCGCTGGCGGAGCCGCCTCCGCCTCCGCCTCCACCGGTCGAGCACGCCGCGAGCGTCGCGGTGACGCCGAGGCCGAGTGCACCGCCCAGGAGGGCTCGGCGCGAGAGGCCCTTCGAGAAGGCGCTCGCCATCGTTTCTGGCAGGAGGACACGTACGGGCTTGTCGGACATGGTCACTCGCTTTCGGTTGCTGTGGTGGTCGGGAAGATGTGAACGGCGTCGGACGGCCACGAGCAGTAGACGTCGACTCCTGGCGTCATCGGCAGGTCGATTCCGCGCGGTGAGCGGGCCATGATCTTGAGGCCCTCCGGCGTGATGGTGACGATCTGGAGGGCGGAGCCCAGCTGGCTGACGCTCATGAGCGTGGAGCGGACCTCGTTCGGTCCACCCGTGGGGGTTGCCGAGACCGTCACATGCTCCGGCCGGACGGCGACCTCCGTCACGCCGCCCACGACGGGGGAGCCGGCGGGCTCACGCGTCGAGACGACCGTGCCGCCGGGGATCGTGACGCTCCACGCGCCCGGCCCGCCGGAGAGCTCGCCGGTGAAGAAGTTCTGCTGGCCGATGAAGCCGGCGACGTACGCGCTCGTCGGGGCGTCGTAAACGGCGTCGGGCGGACCGATCTGCTCGAGGCGACCCTGGTTCATGACGGCGATGCGGTCGCTCATCGTCATGGCCTCCTCCTGGTCGTGCGTCACGAAGACGAACGTCGTGCCGAGCTGCTGCTGGAGGAGCTTCAACTCGATCTGCATCTCCTCGCGGAGCTTGCGGTCGAGCGCCGACATCGGCTCGTCGAGCAGGAGGACGGCCGGGCGGTTGACGAGTGCCCGCGCGAGGGCGATGCGCTGCTGCTGCCCACCGGAGAGCTGTGCCGGCATCCGCTCCGCGAAGGAGCCCATGCGCACCATCTGGAGCGCTTCGGAGACCCGCTCGCGCACCTCGTTCTTCGGCGTCTTCTGATAGCGGAGCCCGTAGGCGACGTTCTGCGCGACCGAGAGGTGCGGGAACAGCGCGTAGGCCTGGAAGACCGTGTTGACGGGGCGCTTGTACGGGGGCAGCGCCTCGACGGGCTTGGCCGCGATCGAGATCGAGCCAGTGTCCGGGTACTCGAAGCCGCCGATCATGCGGAGCGTGGTGGTCTTGCCGCACCCGCTCGGTCCGAGCAGCGAGATGAACTCGCCGGCCTCGACGTGGAGATCGAGGTCGCGCACCGCGTAGTTCTTCCCGTACACGCGGGAGACGCCGCGGAGGGTCACCTCTCCGGCTCGGGCCTCGTCGACCAGGTGTGTCGTCATCGTCGTCCTTCCATCAGGCGTTCCCGCCCGTCGTGGGTGCTTCGAACACCACGCGTCCGCCGACGATCGTGTACGCCACGGAGGCGTCGGCGATCTCCGCTGTCGAGGCGGAGAAGATGTCGCGGTCGAGGATCGTCACATCGGCGTCGTAGCCGACGGCGATGCGTCCCGTCCGGTGCTCGTCGGCGTTCGCATAGGCACTGCCCTCGGTGTACCCGACGACGGCGTCCGAGAGGGAGATGGCCTGCTCACCGCCGAGCGGGTTCGCGCTCAGGCCGGGAGGGCAGCGCGTGACGGCGGTGTGGATGATCTCGAGCGGGTTCGCCGTGCTGACGGGCCAGTCCGAGCCGAGGGCGAGGGTCGCGCCGGCGCGACGCAGGCTCGCGAAGGGGTACTGCCACGCGGAGCGGGTCGCTCCGAGGAACGGGATCGTGAGCTCGTCCATCTGCGACTCGTGGCGCGCCCACAGCGGCTGGATGCTCGCCACGGCGTCGAGCGGGGCGAAGCGTGCGATGTCGTCGGGGTGGATCACCTGAAGATGCGCGAGCAGCGGGCGCACCATCCCGGGAGTCGACTCGATCGCGTCGAGAGCCTCCCGCACGGCGCGGTCGCCGAGCGTGTGGAAGTGGACGCGCAGCCCGGCGGCGGTGAGGGCGGCGGACGCCTCCGTCAGCATCCCGGGCTCGACGAAGCTCTTGCCCGTGTTCTGAGTGGAGCACCCGCAGCCGTCGAGGTAGGGCTCGAGCATCGCGGCGGTGAAGTTCTCCGCGACGCCGTCCTGCATGATCTTGACGCTGCCCGCGCTGAAGCGCTCGCCGGTGACCGCGTCCCGCTGGGCGACGAAGGCCTCGATCTGGTCGAGGCCCTTCTCCCGCTCCCACCACTGCGCTCCGACGACGCGGGCGAGGAGCCGGCCGTCTGCGTCGAGCCGGCGGTACGAGGCCAGGTTGTCGAGACCGCGGTCGCCGGACTCGACCATTGCGTCCTGCCACGCCGTGACACCCCAGGCGAAGAGCTGCTGCTGGGCCAGGAGGAAGCCCTCGTCGACGAGGTCGTCGCCGAGCGGCGGGACGTGAGCGGAGACGAGCTCCATCGCGCCCTCCTGCAGGCAGCCGATGGGCTCGCCGTCGGCGTCCCGTTCGATGCGTCCCGAGATCGGGTCGATCGTGTCGCGCGTCACCCCCGCGAGCTCGAGGGCGCGGGAGTTGACCCACGCCCCGTGGCCGTCGCGGTTCGGCAGGTAGACGGGCCGGTCGGGGACGACCCGGTCCAGGAGCTCCTTCGTCGGGATACCGGAGGGGAACTGATCCATGCCCCAGCCACCACCCGTGATCCATTCGCGCTCCGGGTGGGCCGCGGCGTACGCCGCGATCCGGTCGAGGTACCCCTCGATGGAGTCCTCCTCCGACAGATCGCACGTGACGAGGGTGTTGCCGGCGTGGTGGGGGTGGATGTGCGAATCCTGGAAGCCGGCCACGACGAGGCCGCCGGCCGCGTCGATCGTCTCGGACGGCGTGGTGGCGAGCGCGTCGACGGCGTCGCCGCCGATCGCCGCGATCTTTCCGTCGACGAGCGCGACGGGCGCCTCCTGGACATGACCGTCCAGGAACACCCGCCCACCGGTGATGAGGATCGCGTCGGGAGTGCGACCGTGGTGCATGCGAGACCTTTCCGTCGGCGGAACGCGTGGATCGTGCGTTTCGCGCAGTACCGGAATTCTGTTGGCTGCGTGCCGGAAAGGGAATACCCCCGACGGAGAGATTTACACAATCGAAACGGTAAACGAATTGCCACCATTCGACGGAAACGCTTGCGAACGTGCCATCCCGCCACTGATACCGTTACTCCGACGTGTCCGAAGGTCCCGGAGGTTGCCCGTGCCCCATCTCGATCTCGATCCCGATTCGGTGCTCTCGCTGCACACCGTCGCCCTCGACGCGATCGACGCGGGAGCCGGCGCCCCGCCGACGTGGCTCCGCGAACTCGGATCGTTCGGATCCGTCGAGATCGGGGTCTGGGAGATGGAGCCGGGGGTCGCGACCGACACGGAGGCCGACGAACTCTTCGTCGTGCTCGCGGGAGCCGGCAGGATCGACCTGCTCGACGCCGATCGGTCGCTCGAGATCGCGCCGGGGGATCTCGTCCGCCTCGCAGCGGGGACCCGCACGCGCTGGACGGTCACGGCCACCCTCCGGAAGCTCTACCTCGCGCCCTGACGCCCTGTGGCCGGCTCCCGACCGGAACGAACGAAAGCGCCCGTCCTCGCAGGGTCGCGGGGGCGGGCGCTTCCTGGGGTGGGGCTCAGAGAAGGTCGCGCAGCGCTGTCGCCGCGCGATCGAGTTCCGTCCGGACCTCGGCGAGTTGCGCCGTGGTGAACGACCGGCCCGAGGCGATGTGGGTGCGCAGCGCCGTCCTCGCGTTGTGACGGAACTCGTTGAGCAGCAGCTCGGCCTCGTGGAGCGCGAGTCGCGAGGTGCTGCGGTCGTCGGGCGGCGTCGTCGACACCGGGGGGACGCGTGTCGCTGACAGCCGTGCATCGCGAGCCGCCGAGGCGAGGTCGGCCTTGAGGCTCCGCATCGCGGTCGTCACGTCCGTCCGCATCTCGTGGGCGAGGCGACGCACCGAGTCGGTCACTTCCGACTCGACGCGGCCGAGCTCGTCCTCGCGTTCCGCGAGCTCCGCCCGGCCCGCGTCGGTGATGCTGTAGACGGTCTTCCGGCCGTCGCTCGACTTCGTGACGAGCCCCTCCTCCTCGAGCTTCGCGAGACGAGGATAGATGGTGCCGGCGCTCGGGCTGTAGGTGCCGCCGAAACGGTCCGTCAGAGCCTGGATGATCTCGTAGCCGTGACGCGGCGTCTCCGCGAGGAGCTTCAAGAGGTACAGCCGCAGGCTGCCGTGGGAGAAGACGGGCGGGGTCATCGTGCGTCGTCCTCGCCGGGAGTCGTGCCACCGGTCATCGGGCCCCTGTCGTCGCCGGTGGTCCCCTGCGGGGTCCAGGCCGTGCCCGCCGGTGTGCTCGCGGTGCGCGCCTCGCGGCGGATCACGGAGACGTTTCCCGAGACGGTGTTGGCGAGCACCTCGACGGTGACGTCGCCGTCGCCGTCGCCGGGGATGGTGTCCTGGTATCCGCGCCCGCGCATTCCGCGGATGACCCGGCCGTCGAGTTGGAGGGTGCCGCTCACGGTGTTGACGGTGTAGGCGGCGCCGAGTTCACGGTCGATGCGTGCGGTGAGTGCACCCGAGACACTGTTGACGCGGATGCGGTTGCAGCGGCCGTCGACGTCGGCGAAGACGTCGCCCGAGACGGTGTCGGCCTTGATGCGGTCGAGTGCGCCGGACAGCGTGATGTCGCCCGAGACGGAATCCGCGGAGACGGGGCCGCGGTGGTTCTGCGCGCTGAGCTCGCCGGAGACGCTGTGGAGGACGAGGTCCCCCTCGAGTCCGTCCGTCTGGATCTCTCCGCTCACGGTGCTGAGGCGGATGTCGTTCGAGAGTCCCGTGACGAGGGCGTCGGCGGAGACCGAGCCGAGGGTCAGGGCGACCGTGCGCGGCACGAGCACGCTGATGGACGCCTTGGCGGAGTTCCGCCCGAAGGCGCCGAGGAGGTCCACGACGTTGTCCCACCGCAACTGCGGGTGGTCGATCTCGAGGCGATCACCCTCGATGGCGACCTTGAGCTCGCGGTGGGTGACCGAGTGGACCTCGACGCGAGCACCGGGCTCGTCGTGCCCGATGATGTCGATCTGGCCGCCGATGAGGCTCACCTTGAGCGATCTCACGACCTCCAGGTCGATCACGCGCGTCTCTCCTGCTCCGATGAGCCACTTCTCGAGTGCCATGGTCGTGCCGCCTTCCGTCTCGGATCACTGCCGTGACACTCACGATATGTCGCGACGTGGGCGCAGTCAAGATATATCGCGTTACTCCCGGCTGATGCCGGTCAGGACGACCTCGACCTCGACGCTTGGGCACCGCACGGCACCGAGCGGCTCGGGTCGGCGACTCGATGTCGGTGCGCGACCCGCTCAGGCTCCGGGTGGGGTCGCCGTCGGGAGGGGCGCCGTTGGCGTCCGGTCGACCGCCGCGTCGGCGGCGGCCCCGCGGTCCCTCGGGTCGCGGATCGCGAAGAGCGGCAGCGTGATGTTGCAGAGCGGTCCGATGAGGAGCGCGAACGCGACGGTGCCGAAGCCGACGTTGCCGCCGAGGATCCAGCCGATCGTGAGGACGGTGATCTCGACGCTCGTCCGGGCCACCCAGATCGGAACGCCGAACCGTCGGTTGAGGCCGGTCATGAGACCGTCGCGCGGTCCGGGTCCCATTCGGGCACCGATGTAGAGTCCGCTCGCGACGGCGAGCAGCACGAGGCCCGCGGCGAAGACGAGGATCTGCGCCCACAGCACCGTCATCGGTGGCACGAGCCAGAGCCCGAGCTCGATCGACGGGCCGATGATGAGGATGTTGAGGACCGTGCCGACGCCCGGCTTCTGCTTGAGCGGGATCCACAACAGCAGGACGAGCACACCGATGATGTTCGTGAGGATGCCGATCCCGAGTCCCGTCCGGACGGACAGGCCCTGCGCGAGCACCGTCCAGGGGTCGACGCCGAGCACGGCGCGGATCATGAGGGCGCCGGCGATGCCGTAGAGGACGAGCCCCACGAGCAGTTGGACGATGCGTCGGGTCATATCGAGTATCCAATTGTGATTTTGGCATTGGATCAAGAGTCCAATCGGACTACGGTGGCCGCATGGCCGATGTTCACATCACCGCGCGCGCCCTCTCCGCACTCCTCGGCGACTGGCGCGGCCCCGACGCCGCCTACCGCGGCCTCGCCGATCGCGTGCGACTGCTCATCCTCGACGGTCGGGTCCCGACGGACACGCGACTGCCGGCGGAGCGCGACCTCGCCGAACGGCTCGGCCTCAGCCGCACGACCGTCACGGCGGCCTACCGGGAACTCCGCGAGGGCGGGTACCTCGAGAGTCTGCGCGGCTCGGGGAGCGTCGCCCGCCTCCCCGGGGCGTCGCCCGACGTCGTGCCACTGCGGGAGAACGGCGCCCTCGACTTCAGCAAGGCGGCGATGCCCGCCTCGGCGATCGTCGCGGAGGCCTCCGTGGCGGCGGCCGCGCGTCTCCCGCGCTACCTGAGCGAGTTCGACTACGACCCGGTCGGACTCCCGGAGCTCCGCCGCGCGATCGCCGAGCGCTACAGCGACAAGGGGTTGCCGACGTCGCCCGACGAGATCATGGTGACCCTCGGCGCCCAGCACGCGATCGGTCTTCTCGCGCGCACGATGGTCGCCCGAGGCGACCGTGCGCTCCTCGAGATGCCGAGCTACCCGCACGCGCACGACGCCTTGCGTGCGGTGGGCGCGCGCCTCGTCCCCGTGACCGTCACGAGCGACGGCGGCTGGGACGACGCCGAGATCACCCAGGCCTTCGAGCGTACGAATCCCGTGCTCGCCTATCTCATGCCCGATTTCCACAACCCGACGGGCGCCTCGATGTCGGAGCGCACGCGTGCGGCGGTGCGGCGGGCCGCCGCACGCACGGGCACGATCCTCGTGATCGACGAGACCACGGCCGACCTGTCGATCGATCGCACCGAGGCCCACCGTCCGTTCGCCACCGACAACTCGGAGGGCGCGCGCATCATCATGATCGGGTCGCTCGGGAAGACGGTCTGGGGCGGCTTGCGTGTCGGCTGGATCCGGGCGGATCGGCAGACCATCCGGAAGCTCGTCGTCGCGCGGTCCGTCGGCGACCTCGGCACGCCGATCCTCGAGCAGCTCGTGAGCCTCGAGCTCCTCCCGCGGCTCGACGACGTGATCGACCTGCGCAGGTCGCAACTCGGTGCCACCCGGCTCCGCCTCGAGCAGCTGCTCGCCGAGCACTTCCCGCGGTGGGAGGTCCCGCACGTGCGCGGCGGCCTGGCCGTCTGGGCGGGGATCGGCGCTCCGCTCAGCTCGCAACTCGCGCTCGCCGCCCGGTCGCAGGGGCTCGTGATCGCCGCGGGTCCCCGCTTCGGGATCGACGGGGCCTTCGAGCGTTTCCTCCGCATCCCGATCACCTACTCGCTCGCGGAGACGGAGCGCGGAGTCGAGGCACTGCGCCGGGCGTGGGGGTCGCTCGTCCGCGATCCGGTCCCCGTGATGCCGGACCTCGCTGCGGTCGTCTGACGCGCGCTCCTGCACAGCCGCTCCACAGTCGGCTGAACGATCCCTGTGGAAGAATCGGGAGCGTGCGGCCCGAGCGCCGCCGTCCGCCCTCCACACGTCGGCGGACATGCATCGACCGCTGTCACAGCACTCGCCTGATCCAGGCCGTATCGAGGGACCTCCGTGCACATCCTTGCCGTCCTCAGCATGAAGAACCGCGCGCTCATCGCGCTCGTCACGATCGTGGCGGCGGTGTTCGGCGGGATCGCGCTCACGAGTCTCAAGCAGGAGCTCGCTCCGAGCGTCGAGTTCCCGCAGCTCGCGATCGTCACGACGTATCCCGGCGCGGCCCCCGCCGTCGTGGAGGAGGATGTCTCGACCCCGATCGAGACGGCCGTCCAGGGTGTCTCGGGCGTCGAGTCGACGACCGCGACGTCGAGCACGAACCTGAGCCTCGTCTCCGTGACCTTCGCCTACGGGACCGACCTCGCGAGCGCCGAGCAGAAGGTCACCCTCGCGATCAACCGGCTGTCGTCCGAGCTGCCGGAGGACGTCGATCCCCAGACCTTGACGGGCGGCATCGACGACTTCCCGGTCATCCAGATCGCCGCGACCGGCGGCGGCACGACCGACGACTTGTCCGCCGCGATCAACAACTCGGTCCTCGCCGACATCCGCGAACTCGATGGCGTGCGCGACGCCTCGCTCTCCGGTGAGACGGGCAAGCGCGTCACGATCGTCCCCGACCAGGCGGAACTGCTCGCCGCGGGTCTCACGCAGACCGACATCACCGACGCGCTCGACCAGAACGGCGTGCTCATCCCCGCCGGCGAGATCACCGAGGGAGGTCGCACCCTCGCCGTCCAGGCCGGATCGCGGCTCTCGAGCGTCGACGACGTCTCCGGCATCCCGCTCGTCGGCCAGACGGCCGCGGGCGCGCCGCTCACGATCGGCGATGTCGCGACCGTCGACCTCACGGACGACCCGGTGACGTCGATCTCGCGGGTCGACGGCGAACCGGCCCTCACGATCGCCGTGACGAAGCTCCCCGACGCCAACACGGTCGACGTCTCGAACGCCGTTCGCGCTCTCATCCCGGATCTCGAGGAGACCCTCGGGACCGACGCGACGCTCACGATCGTCTTCGACCAGGCGCCCTACATCCAGCAGTCGATCGAGGCCCTCGCGACCGAAGGCCTGCTCGGGCTCGGCTTCGCGGTCATCGTGATCCTCGTCTTCCTGCTGTCGGTGCGCGCGACCCTCGTGACGGCGATCTCCATCCCGACGTCGGTGCTCATCACGTTCATCGGGATGCAGGCGACCGGTTACACGCTCAACATCATCACGCTCGGCGGCCTGACGATCGCGATCGGTCGCGTCGTCGACGACTCGATCGTCGTGATCGAGAACATCAAGCGCCACCTCGCGATCGTCGGGCGCGAGAGCGGCGCCGACGGCCGTGCCGCCGCGATTCTGCGCGGCGTCCGTGAGGTCGCCGGAGCGATCACGGCCTCGACCATCACGACGGTCGCCGTCTTCCTCCCACTCGCTTTCGTCGGCGACATCTCGGGCGAGCTCTTCCGACCGTTCGCGCTCACCGTGACGATCGCGCTCCTCGCGTCGCTCCTGGTCTCGCTCACGATCGTGCCCGTGCTCGCCTATTGGTTCCTGCGCGCGCCCAAGCCGAAGAAGGAGAAGGCGGTCACCGGGGCGGACGGCGCCTCCGCCGACGCTCCCGCGGCCGTCGGCCCCGAGGCGACGGCTCCCGGCCTCGTGGCCACCTCTTCCGACGAGCACCACGGCGCCCGCGAACTCCCCTCGACCGGCCCGACTCCCGAGCCCGGACGCTCGGACGACGCGGCCGATTTCGAGCCCGTCGATGCGACCGCGGCCGCGGCCGAGCCGGCTCCCGAGGTGCGCGAGCACGATGAGGAGCGCGACGGCACCGCCGACGACGGCGCCGAGCCCGCGACCGGAGACCGTGAGATCACCGAGTCCCCCACCTCACCGCCCGCGGGCGTCGCGGCGGCGCCCGCGATCGTCGAGCCCCGATGGATCGTGGGCCCCGCTCGTCACGACGAGCCCGTTGCGGAGCTCGACGCGCACGCCGCCGGCACGACGGATCTCCCCTCGGACTCGGTTCCCGAGCACTCGTCGGCCGCCGGTGGAGAGCCCGTCGCCGGGTCAGCCCCCGTCGCTGCTCCGGCCGCCGTCGTGGTCCCGGAGCCCGTCGCGGTCGTCGACGAGAGCGCACCGGAGGCCGAGGCGGCCGACACCGCGTCGTCCCCGGATCAGCGGGCCCGACCGGAGCGAGAGCCCGTCCTCGGGAACAGTGCAGCCCCCGTGAGCCGCCGCGCTCGCCGGGGCGAGAGTATCGCGGACGACGACGTCGAGCGCCCGACGCTCCTCCAGCGCGGCTACATCCCCATCATCCGTTGGACCCTCAAGCACTCGGCGATCACGCTCGTGCTCGCGCTCCTCGTTCTCGTGGGCACCGGCTTCGCCGTGCCGTTCATGAAGACGAACTTCCTCGGCAGCGCCGGCCAGAACACGTTCAGCGTCACGCAGACCCTGCCGGTCGGCACGAGTCTCGCGGAACTCGACGCGGCGTCGCAGGACGTCGAGCAGGTGCTCGTCGACACCGCGGGCGTCGAGACGGTGCAGCTCTCGATGGGCTCGTCCGGCAGCGGCATCCAGGCGCTCTTCGGCGGAGGCGGCGAGGGCACGATCACGTATTCGATCACGACCGACGAGGACGCGGACCAGGACGCCCTCCAAGCCGACGTCCGTGAGGAGCTCGACGCGATCGACGGCGTCGGGGAGATCAGCGTCCAGGTCTCGAGCGGCTTCGGCGGATCGAGCGACATCGAGGTCGACGTCACGGCCCCGAACCAGGACGCGCTGCTCACGGCGACCGACGAGATCGCCGACGCCGTCCGGGAGCTCGACGTCGTGTCCGAGGTCACCGACAACCTGAGCGAGACGCGGCCGTACATCGCCGTCTCGGTCGACCGTCAGGACGCAGCGGCGGCCGGCTACTCGGAGGTCGCGCTCGGCGCGATCGTCTCGGGCGCGATGCAGCCGCAGACCGTCGGCTCGATCGTCATCGACGAGACGACCCTCTCCATCTACATCGCGAGCGACGACCCGCCCGCGACGCGCGACGAGCTCGCCGCGCTCGAGGTCCCGACGCCCACGGGCGTCGTGGCCCTCGACACGCTCGCGACGGTCGAGGAGGTGGACGGCCCCGCGTCGATCACGACCGTCTCAGGGCTCCGCTCGTCGACCGTGAGTGTCACGCCGTCGAGCGACGATGTCGGCACCGCGAGCGCCGAGGTGCAGCAGGTCGTCGACGCGGCGGACCTCGACGGCGGCGCGTCCGCGAGCCTCGGCGGCGTCGCGTCCGACCAGTCGAGCGCGTTCACACAGCTCGGCCTCGCGCTCCTCGCGGCGATCCTGATCGTCTACATCGTCATGGTCGCGACGTTCCGCTCGCTGCGTCAGCCCCTCCTGCTCCTCGTCTCGGTGCCGTTCGCGGCGACCGGGGCGATCGGCCTGCAGGTCATCACCGGCGTTCCGCTCGGTGTGCCGTCGCTCATCGGTGTGCTCATGCTCATCGGCATCGTCGTGACGAACGCGATCGTGCTCGTCGACCTCGTGAACCAGTACCGTCGCCGAGGCATGAGTGTCCCGGACGCCGTCGAGCACGGTTCCGTCCGACGGCTCCGCCCGATCCTCATGACGGCGCTCGCGACGATCTTCGCCCTCGTGCCGATGGCGCTCGGGATCACGGGCCACGGCGGCTTCATCTCGCAGCCGCTCGCCATCGTCGTGATCGGCGGTCTCGTCTCGTCGACACTCCTCACGCTCATCGTGCTCCCGAGCCTCTACAACCTCGTCGAGGGAGCGCGGGATCGGCGAGCCGCGCGGCGGGCAGCCCGATCCGCCTGATCGGCGATCCTGCGGCCGGAGCGCCGAGGCACTCGGTCGCTCGAGAGCCCCGGCGCTCCGTCGTCGTGCTCGCGGCTCGCGCGGAGCTGTTCACCCGCTGCACACATGCCGTTTATCGATATCTCAAGCGCGGGATCGGAGCATAAGGGGAACTCGGCGTCGCCGCCGCGCAGCTCCCCGACCCGAGAGGCCCTTCGATGACCCGTCCCCTCCGCGTTCTGTCGCTCTACGAAGGCTTCTTCGCGGGGGGCGCCCGAATCCTGCACTCCGATGTCGTCGCCGGACTCCACGGAACCGGCGGTCACGAGCACAGCGTCCTGTCGATCGCCTCGGCGGCGGAGCGCGAGGGAACGATCCAGCGCATGGAGGACGACCTCCGGTATCGCCGGCTCTCCGAGCGCGGGGTCGCCATCGAGGCGCTCGGCCGGGTCGCCGGCGCTCAGGCTCCGGAGCGCTCGTCCTTCACGGACGACGAACTGCGGATCGCGAGCGCGGCGGTCGCGAACGCCGACGTCGTCCTCTCCCTCAAGGAGCAGCCGATCGGTGTGCTGCTCGCCCTCGCGGATCGCGGCCTCATGCCCGACGTGCCGGTTGCGGCGTGCCTGCACCGATCGGACCCGCTCCACTCGGGCCCGGCGCTCGGCTGGCTCGTCGAGGCCACGGCGACGGGACTGGTCACGGCGACGGTTTCCTGCGCCGAGTCCACGAGCGAGGCTTACGCTCGTGCCGGCGTGAGCGCCGGGAGCCGCTACGTCATCGACAACGGCATCGACACGCAGCGCTTCCGCCCGGGAACGCCCGACGAGGTCGCCGAGACGCGCGCACTGCTCGGCATCGAGGCGGGTGCACCCGTCGTGGTCTTCGCCGCCCGCTTCGACGCGATGAAGGACCCGGGCCTCTTCCTCCGCGTGGTCGCCGAGCACTCCGCTCGTCGCCCCGACGCCCACTACGTGCTCTGCGGAGCGGGCATGACGTGGGACAACGCCGCGTTCCGGTCGCTCGCCGCGGAATCCGGTGTCGTCGCGTCGCGTCGCGTCCACGCACTCGGGATCCGCGACGATATGCCCTCCCTCTATCGGATCGCGGACATCGTCGCGCTCACGAGCGCCTTCGGCGAGGCGTCACCGCTGTGCCTCGTCGAGGGGGCCGCGTGTGGAGCCACCCCCGTCACGACCGACGTCGGCGACGCCGCTCGTCGGGTCGCGGGGATCGGGGTCGTCACGAGCCATGACGAGAGGGAGATCGCATCGGCGTGGGACGACGTCTTCGCTCGCCGCTCGGACCTGCGCCAGGCCGCCGTCGCCGCGGGCCCCGGCTTCGGTCGTGACCGCATGGTCGAGGACTATCGCGGCGTCGTCGAGGACCTCTCTGCGGTCGCGCTGCCGACGGCCATCGCCGGTTGAGTCGTCGTCGTCCGGATGGGACGACGAGGAGGTCACGGGCGGGACAGCCGCGTGAGAAGCGCGATGAGGAGCCGTTCCGCGAGCGACGATGGGACGGCCTCGATGAGCGCCATGACGGGCGCGATCCCGTCCGGGAGCGGGGAAGCGCCGCCGAGCCCGAGGGCGCCGAGGAGTGCGTCGGCGGTGGCCGCGTCGAGCGAGCCCGCCGAGAGCAGATCGGACGAGAGGGTGCCGAGCGCATCGGTCGCCGTGGCAGCGGGGACGCCGCGCACGGCGTCCGCTGCGGCCACCAGTGCGGCGATCAACTCGGGGAGCACGTCGGCCGTGACGGGCGTGACGGTGAGGTGGGTCGTCGCCGCGAGCCGCGGGCCGTCCGACTGGACGTGTCCCGGTTGCGGCTGCAGGACCCACCCGAGGCTCCGGGCCTCGTCCGCCCAGTGATGGGGGTCGACGCGCCGCGCCGCCGGGACGGCGTCATCGGTGGCGACCGCGACGAGAGGGCCCGTCGGCGATCCGACGACACGCAAGCCGTCGATGGCCCGAACGGTATCGACGAGCGTCTCGGACGCGCGGCGACAACGTGCGGCGAGGTCCGCGAATCCGTCGGCTCCGAGCCGCTGGGTGATCGCCCAGGCAGCGGCGAGCGGCGCGGCGGAGCGCGAGCCGAGCATCGTGGCGTTCACGACGGGATAGCCCGGCCAGTCGGTCGTCGTGAAGAACTGGGACGCGAGCCGGTCGGGACCGCGGTGGAGGAGGACGGAAGCGCCCTTCGGGGCGTAGCCGTACTTGTGCGCGTCGGCGGAGATGCTCGTGACGCCGGCGACGCGGAAGTCCCATGGCGGCACGTCGTCACCCCACCATGGCAGGACCCAACCGCCGATGCACGCGTCGACGTGGCACGCGATGCCGTGGACCGCGGCGGCGCTCGCGATCTCCTCGATCGGATCGAGCGTCGCGAACGGGTAGCACGGTGCGGAGACGACGACGATGGCCGTCCGTGCGTCGAGTCGGTCGACCACGGCACCGGCGTCGACGCTGCCGTCCGCCGACACGGGAACGAGGTCGAGGTCGAGCCCGAAGTACTGGGCCGCCTTGTGGAACGCCGCGTGCACGGTCGCGGGCGCCACGATGGTCGGGACGCCGTCCCCTCCTGCCGCCCTCCACAGGTCGCGTGCCGTCTTGACGACGAGGAGGCAACTCTCGGTGCCCCCGGTCGTCACGGTTCCGACGACGTCGTCGCCGCCGCGCAGCATGTCGCGCGCGAACCCGACGACGCCGCGCTCGAGGGCGGCCACCGACGGGAAGGTCGTGGGATCGAGGGCGTTGATCGGCTGGACCGCCGCCCCCGCCTCCCGAGCCAGCGCGTCGAGCTCGGCGAGACCGGAGTCGTAGACGTAGGACAGGACATGCCCGCCGTGTGTCGGAGCGTCCGCCGATCGGAGGCGGCCCAAGTGCTCGAGGACCGCCCGAGACCCGTCGTCGAGGGCGTCCGCCGCCGTCACGTGCCGTGCTCCCGTGCCGGGGTCGGCGTCTCGTCGACCCCGTCATCCATGGGCCCGTCGACGTCGATGCGTCGCAGCGGGTAGCGCCGGAGCGTCACGAGGCTCGCGGCGACGACCACCGCGGGCACGAGGCTGAACGCCACGACGATGCCGACGACCGCAGACCCGGGCTGGTTGACGCTCACGCCTGCCGTGGATTCGACGTAACCGGTGACCGCGAGGGTCACCGTGAGGAGGGTCGCGCCGAACGCCATGCCGGCCGTTTCACCGGCGGTCCAGAGGCCCCCGATGACACCGGCCTGACGGACGCCCGTACGGCGCGCGTCGTCCGAGATCACGTCGGGCAGCATCGCGAGGGGGAGGGCTTGCATCCCCGCGTACGCGGCGCCCGCGATCGCGATCGGGCCGTACACCCACGGACCCGGCATCCACAGGAGCCCGAGCAGGAGCAGGGCCGCGATCGCGAAGACGATGCTCGCGAGCACGAAAGCGCGTTCCTTTCCGATGCGGCGGGCGAGGGCTCCCCACACGGGCGTGAGCAGCATGGCCGGACCGATGAGCGCGACGAACAGGAGCGTCACGGCGAGTTCGGACCGGAGCACCCACGTCGCGACGTATTGCGCTCCCGCGAGCATGAGTCCCGTCGCGAGCCCCTGCAGCATGTACGTCGCGAGGAGGCTCCGGAACGCCCGGCTGCGCCGGAGGGCGTCGATCCCGCCGGAGTAGTTCTGGGCGAGCGACGCCGTCGGCCGCACGTGGGCGCGCGGGACGTCGGTCGGGGCGACGCGGGAGGCCACGAACATGCCCACGCCGATGAGGACCCCCGCGACGCAGCCCATGAGCAGGTAGCCGGACGAGACGTCGGATCCGAGCCCGCGGAGCACGGGACCACCGGCGCCGAAGAGCACGATCGCGACCGTGAGGACGACGACGCGCCAGGTCAGCAGCCGCGTGCGTTCGTCGTAGCGGGCGACGAGTTCCGCCGGCAGGGCGACGTAGGGCACCTGGAAGAGACTGAACGCCGTCGCGCACAGCACGAAGGCCACGAGCACCCACGAGCCGCCCGCAACGGGGCCGATGTCCGGAGGGGCCGCGAACGTCAATGCGAAGAACGCGGGGATCGTGAGAGCGCCCCACACCATGAAGCGCCGTCGGCTGCCGGTGCGTGCGAGGCTCTGGTCGCTGCGCGCGCCGATGACGGGATCGATGAGCACGTCCCACACCTTGGCGACGGTCACGATGGCGCCGGCCGCGATCGCCGCGACGCCGAGGGAGTCGGTCAGGTAATAGACCAGGACGAGGCCGGGGAGAGTGGCGAAGCCGCCCGTCGCGATCGATCCGACCGCGTACGCCGCGACGGTCCGTCGCTCGAGCGTGCGCGACATCGCATCCATGGAGCGATCCTAGTCCGCACGGTGCTCGCGCCCCGGCCCGTGGCGGTCAGCTCGCGTGCAACCAGGGGCGGATGATCCGGGTGACCGCGGGAAGCACCCAGAAGGTCATGATCGGGGTCAGGACGAGGGTCGTGATGAGCACCCGCCAGAACACCGCGACCCCGTCCCAGCCGGGGACGAGGCCCACGAGGAGACTGAACGCGAGGTTGACGGGAAAGAACCCGAGCCAGATGCTCACCGCCTGCTTCCACCGCGGCGGGACGATGCGCTCGACGGGTTCGGGGGCACCCTCGAGCTCGACAGATCGCTCGACGGGGGTGTCGAACCAGCCCTCGATGCCGGTCCGGCGTTCGACGCGCGACTCCCGGGCGAAGTCGCGGCCCGTTCCGAGCCACCACTGTCGTTCGGGGGAGTCCTCCCACGCCGTGAGGGTGGCCTCGTCGGTGAAGCGGTAGAGCATGTGCCACGTGGCGGACTGCTCTCCGGCCCTCACCCAGCCGGAGCCGAGGAACCCGGGGTACTTGTTCGCGAGCTGGATCCCGGTCTGGACCCATGCTGTGGCCTCGGTGATGCGAGCGGGATCGACCGCTCGCTCGATCGAGACCGTGATCGGTTGGTGTGCCATGTCTCCAGCATCGTGCACGGTCGTTTCCGGCGGGTAACGACGCCCGTTTTCGTCCCACCGGCCCGGGGCAATACTCTGGGCACATGACAGACGACGGTGTCGACATCCGCGTGGAGGGCCGCCTCGGCCACATCACGCTCGATCGGCCTTCGCGCCTGAACGCACTGACGCCCGCGATCCTCTCCCGGCTGTCGAACGCGCTCACGACCTGGCAGGACGATCCTGCCGTCGAGGCCGTGCTCCTCGACGGCGCCGGCGACCGCGCCTTCTGCGCGGGTGGAGACGTGCGTCTGATCGCCGACGGCGGTACCGACGATGCCCGAGCGTTCTGGGAACTCGAGTACGCCACCGTGCTGCAGATCGCCCGCTACCCGAAACCCGTCGTCGCCGTCATGGACGGCATCACCATGGGCGGGGGCGTCGGCCTGGGCGGCCACGCCGCGATCCGCGTCGTGACGGAACGGTCGCGCGTCGCGATGCCCGAGGTGCGCATCGGACTCGCTCCGGATGTCGGGGGAGCGCTTCTGTTGGCTCGCGCTCCCGGACTCCTCGGTCTCCACCTCGGGCTCACGGCCGCGACGATGACGGGCGCCGACGCGATCGCGACGGGTTTCGCCGACGCCTTCGTCCCCTCGCGCGATCTCTTGGAGCTCGTCGACGGGCTCATCGTCCCCGGCCCTGACGCGGCGAGAGTCGTTGCGCGAGTCGCGGTCGGTGCTCCGGCGTCCGACCTCGCCGCGCAACGCGCTTGGATCGACGCCTCCTACGACGCGGACTCCGTCGGCACGATCCTCGACAACCTGCGTTCGCGGCCGGAGCCAGGAGCAGCGGAAGCCGCTGAGGCGATCGAGCGGATGTCGCCGACGTCCCTCGCCGTCACGTTGCGTTCGATCGAACGAGCAGCTCTCGACGACGACCTCGAGCGTGTTCTCGCCCGCGACCTCTCCGTATCGATGGCGCTCTTCGCACGGCCTGACTTCGCGGAAGGGGTTCGCGCTCAAGTCGTGGACAAGGACTTCGCTCCCGCCTGGAGCCCCCGGTTCGTCGGTGAGGTAGACGCCGCAGAGGTCGAGGCGATCGTCGGAGCGCGCTGACTCTCTCGGTCGTGTCGGCCCCGCGGGCTGCGTCGACCCCGAGCACAACGCGACAGCGCCTCCCCGGAGAACCGGGGAGGCGCTGTCGTTTACGTCAGACGCGTCAGGCGCGCTTGCGGCCCGTGACGGCGCCGTAGATCAGGAGCACGATGATCGCGCCACCGATCGCGAGGAGCCAGGTGCCGATGTCGAAGAACTCTTCGAGACCGCGGCCGAAGAGCAGGCTACCGATGAAGCCACCGAGCAGAGCTCCGACGACTCCGAGGACGAGCGTGATGAGCCATCCGCCGCCCTGACGGCCGGGAAGAATGAGCTTCGCGATCGCGCCGGCAATCAATCCGAGCAGGAGAAATCCGAGGAATCCCATGTGTCACACCTCCATGTTGGTGCGGCGGTCCGTCGTGTGGCACCACCGCGAGCGGTCGAACCTCGACCGCGCCACCCAACCTAGGGGTACCCGGGTACACGGGTAGGGGCCTTGCGGGAAGCGGACGAATCGCGGTATGTCGATACGGAGGGGCGCGTGACCTTCGCGTCTCCATGCTGTAACGTTGGGAGGTCGGTTTCTGGACGGCGCGGCTTCTCTACCCCCGCGTGCGTCACTGTTCGTCCGGAGGACCGGTTCCCAGCGAAAACGCTGGTGAGATCACATCGAGTGAACGGTCCCCGGCCATCGGCAGCCCGGGTGTTCGAGCGTGGCGTTCCGCCACGGTGCGACGACGCTGTTTGACGCGAACAACCCTGGAAGGCACACGATGCCCAAGAACAAGAAGCCCGCCGGCGGTCGCCCCGCCCGCAACTTCGATCCCTCCTACGCCTCGAAGCGCTCGACCGCCCGACCCGGCAGTCGCAGCCCGAAGCACCGCGGTTTCCGCGAGGAGGAGGTGCCGACGAAGGTCCGGTGGAACGCCGACGAGCGTGCGGCTCGTGCCGAGGAGCGCGGCTCCCGGTCGGATCGCCCCGCTCGCGACGACAGGTTCTCCCGCGATGAGCGTCCCCGCCGCGACGACCGCTCGCCTCGAGGCGAGCGTCCCGCACGTTCGGATCGCCCTCAGCGTGATGACCGCTCCTCCCGTGACGACCGTCCGCGTCGTGACGATCGCTTCTCGCGTGACGAGCGTCCGGCCCGTTCGGACCGCCCGGCGCGGGACGACCGGTTCGCTCGTGGTGACCGTCCGCGTCGGGATGACCGTTCGGCGCATTCGGACCGTCCGTCGCGTGATGACCGTTTCTCCCGTGACGACCGTCCGCGTCGTGACGATCGTTTCTCCCGTGACGAGCGTCCGAGTCGTTCCGAGCGTCCCGCTCGTGACGACCGTTTCTCCCGTGAGGAGCGCCCTCGTCGTGACGACCGCTTCTCCCGTGACGACCGTTCGCGCCGCGAGGAGCGCCCGACCGGTCGGACAAGCCGGTTCTCGACGGACGACCGTCCCCAGCGCGACGACCGGGGCCGTCGCGACGACCGGGGCCGTCGCGACGACCGCTTCGCGCGGACCGAGCGTCCCCGTCGCGACGACCGTTCGTTCCGCGACGACCGCGGGAGCGGTCGCTCCGACCGTTCGTCAGTGCCTCGCCGCGACGACGCGCACCGATACACGCCGACCGACGACGTCGTGCTCGAGCGCCTCGAGGCCGAGGCCATCCAGGCGGCAGACGTCGACGGAGTGACCTTCTCGGACCTCGGCCTCGGCGGCAACATCACGCGTGCCCTCGTCGAACTCGGCGCCGAGACGCCGTTCCCCATCCAGGCTGCGACGATCCCCGACGTGCTCGCGGGTCGCGACGTCCTGGGGCGCGGACGCACGGGCAGCGGCAAGACGATCGCCTTCGGCGCTCCTCTCGTCGAGAAGCTCATGGAGAACGGTGGCGGCAAGAAGCGCCAGATGGGCCGCAAGCCTCGCGCCCTGATCCTCGCACCGACGCGCGAACTCGCGCTCCAGATCGACGGAACGGTGCAGCCGATCGCCCGCAGCGTCGGCCTCTTCACGACGCAGATCTACGGCGGAGTGCCGCAGGGACGACAGGTCGGTGCGCTGCAGCGTGGCGTCGACATCGTGATCGGCACGCCGGGACGCATCGAGGACCTCATCGAGCAGGGGCGACTCGATCTCTCCGAGGTCACTCTCACCGTCCTCGACGAGGCAGACCACATGTGCGACCTCGGGTTCCTCGAGCCGGTCCAGCGCATCCTCCGTCGCACGGCGTCGGGCGGCCAGAAACTGCTCTTCTCGGCGACCCTCGACCGCGGCGTCGCCGCGCTCGTCGACGAGTTCCTCAAGGAGCCGACCGTGCACGAGGTCGCGGGAGAGGACCAGGCGTCGTCGACGATCGACCACCGTGTCCTCGTGATCGAGCACCGCGACAAGGACGCCGTCATCGAGCGGCTCGCGAGCCGCGAGGAGAAGACCCTCGTCTTCGCCCGTACCCGCGCGTACGCCGAGCGTCTCACGGACCAGCTCGAGGACGCCGGCATCCTCGCCGTCGCGCTCCACGGCGACCTCAACCAGGCCCGCCGCACCCGGAACCTCGAGAAGCTGACCTCCGGTCGCGTCAACGTGCTCGTCGCGACGGACGTCGCCGCGCGAGGTATCCACGTCGACGACATCACCCTCGTGGTCCAGGCGGACGCTCCCGACGAGTACAAGACGTACCTCCACCGGTCGGGGCGCACGGGCCGCGCCGGTAAGGAGGGAACCGTCGTCACCCTCATCACTCGCAGTCGTCAGCGTCGCATGAGCGAGTTGCTCGAGCGAGCGGAGATCGACGCGGACTTCGAGGAGACGCAGCCGGGCGACGAGTTGCTCGAGGAACTCGCGACCCGCTGAACCCCGTCCGTTCCCCCGCTCGGCCCCCGAGCGGGGGATTGGATACGTGAGGGATCGTCGCGTATCGTGTGGGTAGCCCGACCGTCGGGTGGCGGGAGGGTCCATGCGCGAGCAACAGGCGGGTGTCGTCGGAGCGCGCTACCTCTGGGTGGACGTGGCCAAGGGCATCTGCATGGCCCTCGTCGTGCTTCGTCACTTCTCCCTCTGGTTCGAGGGCGAGATCAACCGCGGTTCCGCCGCGATCTGGTGGACGGTGAGCGAGATCCTCTCGCCGCTCCGCATGCCCCTGTTCTTCTTCCTCTCCGGTTTCCTCGCCGTCCGGGCGTTGTCGCGACCGTTGCGTTCGAGCCAGGCGCGCACGATCGGGCTCTACGTCGTCTACGCGCTGTGGACGTTCCTCTTCCTCTCGCGTCTCTTCCTCCCCGCGGCGCGCGGCGGTGGAGACGCCCCCACCGCCGGCGAACTCGCGTTGAGCCTCATCCTGCCGACGTCCTTCTGGTATCTCTGGGCGCTGCCGGCGTTCTTCCTCCTGGCGTGGGGTCTGCAGAAGGTGCTCGGTCGCCACGCGGCCTGGGCGCTCGTGCCGCTCGCCGTGCTCTCGATCGAGGGTCAGTCGATCGAGGACGCGACGCTCGGGGTCCTCACCGATCCCATGGACGCGCTCAAGCTCGGCTCGGTCGCGGAGAACGCCGTCTGGTTCGTCCTCGGGGTCGTCGGCCGGCCGCTCTGGCTCGCCGCGATGGAGCGGGCCAGCGTGCTTCGTCTGGCCGGGGGAGTCGTCGGCTATGCCGCCGTCTATGCGCTCCTCGCCGCGACGGGGCTCCTCGGACCGGGCAGGTTCGTGCTCGCCGTGATCGCCTTGTGGGTGTCCCTCAACGCTCTCGCGCTCCTCGACATGCGCACTCCGGTGCTCCGCGGCTTCGGCGCCGTCGGCCGGATGACTCTACCCGTCTACATCTTCCACATCTTCGCCATCTCGGCGATCAGCGGCGTCGTGGGCATCGTCGGCCTCGACACCGTCCTCGGCGAGAACCCACAGCTGTGGGGAACGATCGTCCCGCCGGTCGCCGCGATCCTCGTGATCATCGCGTGTCGCCTCGTCGGAGGCTGGATCCTCGGATCGCGGCTGCGCTGGCTGCTGGAGCCGCGAGCATGGTTCCCGGTGGAGAGCCGCCGCGAGGGGCGGCTCGTCTCCACGCGTCGTTGATCCGCTGTCGTGATGCGCGACGGCGGATCGCTCAGTCGAAGAGGTCGCTGAGCCAGCTCTCGCGCTTCTTGCGGCCCCGAGCGTCGCCATCGCGACCATACGCTCCCCGGCCGTAGCCGTCCCGATCCGATCGGTCGCGTCCGTCGCGCTGGTCGCGGTCGCCGTATCCACGATCGTCGTAGCCCCGGCTGTCGTACCCGCGGTTGTCGTAGCCACGGCTGTCGGAAAAGCCGGACGCGGGACCGCTGAAACCGTCGCCGACGAAGGGTGCGGCCGGGGTCGCCGGAGCGGGTCGCCCGGCCATCTCGGAGGCGGCGCGATCGAGGATCTTGTCGAGTTCGCCACGGTCGAGCCAGACGCCGCGGCACGTGGGGCAATAGTCGATCTCGACGCCGCTGCGCTCGGACATCACGAGAGTGGAGCCGTCTGTGGGGCACTGCATGGGTTCCTCCTGGGGTCTCGGGTCAGCCTACGAGGGTGTGCTGAGGAGAGGCTCAAGAGACCTGCTCCGCCGGAGTCAGCGCGATTCGGCGGCTCGCACCCGATCCATGCCTCGAGCGTAGGTCGGGGATGCTCTAGAACAGGGTCGGCTCGTCGGCCGTTTCGAACTGAACGGCCGTCGGCGCGCGGTCGGCCGGCGGGGCTGCCGAGATCGCCGGCCGACGATCCTCGCTCGTGAACCGGGAGGGCCGTCGTTCGCCGTCCCCGTCACGGAACTGGCCGAGGGCGCTCGACCGCACGCCGCCGGTGGCGGGCGCCTCGGTGCCTTCGTCGAGCCGGTGGGCGCGGATGAGAGGTCTGATGCGGTGCGAGAGCCACTGCCGGTACGCCTTCGGGGCGTAGGTGCCCGCCGAGTAGAGCTCGCGGTAACGCGGAACGAGTTCTGGATGCGTGCGCTCGAGCCAGTGCATGAACCACGGCTTCACGCCGGGTTTCAAATGGAGCGCTGAGTAGAGGACGGAGGTCGCCCCGGCCGCCTTCACGCGGCGGAGGGCGTCGTCGAGGTGCGCCTTCGAATCGGTGAGCCAGGGCAGCACCGGCATGAGGAAGACGGAACAATCGAGACCCGCATCGCGGACGGCCGTGACCGTGCGGAGTCGTGCCGCGGCGCTCGGCGTGCCCGGTTCGATCGACTTCTGCAGTTCGTCGTCGTAGATGGCGATGGACATCGCGACGTCGACGGGGACCTGCCGAGAGGCCTCGACGAGCAGCGGGATGTCACGACGGAGGAGCGTTCCCTTCGTGAGGATCGACAACGGAGTGCCAGAGGAGGCGAGGGCTCCGATGATGCCCGGCATGAGCTCGTAGCGACCCTCGGCGCGCTGGTACGGGTCCGTGTTCGTGCCGAGCGCCACCGGGTGGTGCTGCCAACTCGGTTTTCGCAGCTCGCGCTCGAGCACCTCCGCGACGTTGATCTTCACGATCACCTGGGTGTCGAAATCGGTGCCGGCGTTGAGATCGAGGTACGTGTGCGTCGGCCGTGCGAAGCAGTACACGCACGCGTGACTGCAGCCCCGGTAGGGATTGATGGTCCACCCGAACGGCATGCCCGATCCCGTCGGGACCTTGTTGAGCGCCGACTTCGCGAGGATCTCGTGGAACGTGACCCCGGAAAACTCCGGAGTCGTGACACTGCGGACGACCGTGTTGATGCGAGCCAGACCGGGTAGCGTCGACGGCTCCTCGACTCGAAGTCCCTGCTCACTCCATCTCATGCGGTCCATTAGAACATACGTTCGAATATCGTGCACCCCATCTCCACTCGCCCGGGGATGCCGCTGTAACGTTGCCCGCAGGAACGAGGAGGTCGACATGCGCGTAGCGCTCGCTCAGATCGTGAGCTCGGAGGATCCCGCGGCCAACCTGCGGCTCGTCGCCGAGCAGTCCGAGGAAGCGGCGGAGCGTGGGGCGGAACTCGTCGTCTTCCCCGAGGCCACGATGCGTGCCTTCGGGCATCCCCTGCGCGAGATCGCCGAGCCGGTCGACGGGCCGTGGGCCTCCGCCGTCCGACGTCTCGCCGAGACACTCGGCATCACGATCATCGTCGGCATGTTCACGCCGGGAGACGGGCGTCGTGTGCGCAACACGCTGCTCGTCGCCGGTCCGGCCGGCACCGCGACGTACGACAAGCTCCACCTCTTCGACGCGTTCGGATTCGCCGAGTCCCGCACGGTCACGCCCGGCGACGAGGTCGTCACGGTCGACGTCGGGAGCACCACTCTCGGCCTCGCGACGTGCTACGACATCCGCTTCCCCGATCTGTTCACGGCGACCGCTCGAGCGGGCGCGGTCGTGCAGGTCGTCGTTGCCTCGTGGGGCGCGGGTCCCGGCAAGTTCGAGCAATGGGAACTGCTCGCGCGGGCGCGCGCTCTCGACACGACGAGCATCGTCCTGGCTGTGGGCCAGGGTGACCCGATCACCGCGGGCGTCGACGTCGTCGACGGAGCCCCCACGGGCGTCGGCGGCAGTCTCGTCGTCTCACCGTTCGGCGAGGTGCTGCACCGCTTGGGGCCGGCACCGGAACTGCTCGTCGTCGACCTCGACGTGACCGCGGTCGATGACGCCAGGAGGACGCTCCCCGTTCTCGCGAACCGCCGCGACGACCTGATCTGACGACGGCCGGACCCGTCGGTCCGATGGTCAGCGGGAGACGACGATCGCGACGACGATCGCCCCGGATGCGGTGAGGAAGACGACAGCGAACACGGCGTCCCGGCGGCGCAGGGGGACGGAGTGCCGCTCCGTCCGCGTCGGATGGGCGCCGAAGGCTCGAGCGTCCATCGCGAGAGCGACCCGTTCCGCGTGACGGATCGCGCCGGCCAGGAGGGGGACGATCGCGCCGGCGAGTCGACCGATCGCGGCGAGGGGCCCCCGACGACCCCCGGTGCCCCGGACGCGGTGCGCCTGCCGGATGAGGTCCAGATCATGGCGGAAGCGCGGGATGAACCGGAACGCCGCGAGTGCCGTGTACCCGATCCGGTAGGGCACGCGGAGGTGCTGGACGACCGAGCGCACGAAGTCGGGTCCGCTCGTGGTGAGCCCCGAGACGAGGGCGAGCATGAGGAGGGCGGCGAGACGCAGCGACGCCGTGAGCCCCGCGACGAGCGACCCGACGTAGAGCCGGTAGTCGCCGACCTGGAGCAGCACCATCGCGCGATCCACTCGCGCGGGGTCCGTCCACAACCCGAATCCGATCGCACCGATCGCGACGCCGACGGGGAGGGCCACGAGGAGGAGCACGACCGTCCGGGCGGGAAGCCGCGTGCCCGTGAATACGGTCACGAGGGCGAGCGCGAGCAGGGCGAGCGGAATGACGGGTTCGCGCGAGACGATCACGGCCGCCATCGCCGGAATCACCACGGCGATCTTCGTGAGGGGGTTGAGCCCGTGCAGGTATCCGGGGCGCGGGACGCCGAGGCTGCTCACGAGGCCGCCCCCGGGAGTTGGGAGAGCCGCGACACCGAGCGCCACTCCGGGTGCCGTCGCACGCGCCGCATGGCCTGGGCGAGGGGCGGGAGGCGCAGACCTGCGCGTTCGAGGAGTTCATCGTCGCCGAGAACCGTCTCAGCGGGCGAATGGGCGAGCAGTCGCCCCTCGGCCACGACGGCGATGCTCGTCGCCGCATCGGCAACGAGCTGCATGTCGTGGGTGACGACGATGACGGTCGTCCCCGACCGATGCAGGTCGCTGAGGAGACCCACGAGTTCGTCGGCACGAGCGCGGTCCTGCCCGAACGTCGGCTCGTCGAGGACGAGCACGTCGGCTCCGCCGATGAGCGCCGTCCCCACGGAGAGCCGACGCTTCTGGCCCCCCGAGAGGAGGAACGGATTGACGTGCGCGGCCTCCGTCAACCCGAAGCGTTCGAGGAGACCGTCGACGCGCTCGTCGATGAGGGCGGGATCCATCCCCGTCGAGAGCGGTCCGTACGCGAGCTCGTCACGCACCGACTGGGTCACGAACTGGTGCTCCGGGTTCTGGAAGACGAATCCGACGCGGCCCGCGAGAACACCCGCCGTGGCCGTCGCGGGATCGAGCCCCGCGACCCGGACCGCGCCGCGGGGCGGACGGACGACTCCGGCGATGGCCTGGACGAGCGTCGTCTTTCCGGCGCCGTTCGTGCCGACGATCGCGGTGAACTCGCCGGAGTGGATCGTGAGATCGACCTCTGCGAGGATCGATCGCGCCCGGCGTCCCCGACCGCGGCTGACCGAGAGCCCCCGGACCACGACGGCCGCCTCCGACTCGACCGGCGTCGACGCCTGGGCCCGCTGGACCGGCCGTGGCAACTCGGGTACGGCGTCGAGCGCGAGCGCGAGTTCGCCGCCCGTGAGCGGCAGGCGGTCGAATGAGACCCCCGCACGTGCGAGCCGCAGAGCGGCGGTCGTCGCGGTGGGGAGCCAGACGCCCAGTCGCTCGAGGTCTGCGGCCCGCCCGGCGAGGACGTCGCGCACGGGCCCGTCGACGGCGAGCGAGCCGGTTCCGTCGAGGACGACGACGCGATCGACGAGCGACACCGTGGCGTCCAGGTCGTGCTCGACGAGGACGACGGAACGCGAACCGTCGGCCACGACCTCGCGCAGGGCGTCGTAGACGTCCTCGACACCGGCGGAGTCGAGGTTCGCGGTGGGTTCGTCGAGGACGAGCACATCGCTCCCCGACGCGAGCGCCGCGGCGATCGCGAGACGCTGCTTGCCCCCGCCAGAGAGGACGCCGGGATCGTCGTGGCGTCGCTCCCACAACCCGACGCGGCGGAGGGAGTCCTCGGCGCGCGCGAGCACGGCCTCGACGGGGAGCAGGCGATTCTCCGGAGCGAAGCACACCTCGTCGAGGACGCTTGCGGTGACGATCTGCGCATCCGGGTCCTGGAAGACGATCGAGACCCGCTCGCTCAACTCGGCGACGGTCCGGTCGGCCGTGTCGATCCCGCCCACCCGCACGGCGCCCTCGACGTCGGCCGCGACGACGTGGGGGACGAGTCCGTCGAGCGCGAGGGCGAGCGTCGACTTCCCGGAGCCGCTCGGTCCGAGGACGAGCACGACCTCGCCGGGGGCGACGGAGAAGGAGACCCCGTCAGGGGTCCAAGCGTCCCGGTCGTGGTGCCGGATCCGGAGGGAGTCGATGTCGAGGACGGCGGAACCTGGCTGGGTCGTCTCCGCCGTCATCCCGACGTCGACGTGTCGGGCGCCGTCATGCTGCCGCCATGACGAGCGGCAGACCGCTTTCGCTTCGCGGACGTCGGCGGTCCACTTCGCCCTGCACGCCGCGCGCAGCGCCGGTCGAGTCGATGCCGCGCGCGACGAGGCGCGCGAGCCAGGTCACGAGGAGCGGGCTCAGCACGAAGAGGGCGATGTAGACGATCTTCGCCGCCGCGGCGAATTTGTCGACATCGAACACCAGCAGCACGAGCCCGCCCATCACGACGCCCGCGACGATCGCGGCGAGCGAGAAGATCCACCCCTTCCAGTACCGGTAGCGCGTGAGGAGGAACGGCAGCTCCTGGAGCGCGCCGATGAGCAGGCCGGCGCCGACGTGACGCCAGAGGTTCGCCGGGTCGAGGGCCGACGCGGCGAGCCCCGCGATCGTGCCCGTGATCAGGGCGACGCCGCCGCGACGGAGGAGGCTCTGCGCCACGACGCCGGGGAAGAAGTAGACGCCGATGAGAGCGCCGTAGAGCAGCGGGGCGGTGAGGAGCACGACGGGATGCAGATACCCGACGACCCCGAAGGCGAGCCCGCCGCCGACGCCGATCGCGGCGCACGTGAGCAGCAGTCGAGTGCTGAAGAAGGTCATGTCGCGGTGTACTCCGGGTTCGTGTGATGATCCGGGTCCGTCGGCTCGGGCGGGTCCGGTATCGAGTTTAGTAAGGCATACCTTAGAACGCGAGTCGGGAGACCCCGTCCCGAACGGGGTGCGCGATCTGCGCGCAGCGTCCTGCGCTCCTCCTATGCTGACTGCATGAGCGAGGCCGCCGACGTCCGACCGTCGACCACCAGACCGACCGCCGCCGCGAGCGCCTCGTCGATCGACGTCTCCAAGCGGGACCTCACACTCGACCTCGCGCGGGTCTTCTGTGTCCTGCTCGTCGTCGTCATCCATCTGCTGATGGTCGGTGTCGGGGCGGGGAGCGACGGGGCCATCGAGGTCTCGCGACCGCTCGAGGCGCAGCCGTGGTTCGCGCCGGCGACCTGGGCCGGTCAGATCATGCCGCTCTTCTTCGTCGTCGGCGGCTTCGCCTCGATCACGGCATGGCGGAGTCTCGTGAGGAGGGGCGGCTCGGGCACCGACTACGTGCGGAACCGCGTGCTGCGGCTCGCGCAACCGGCACTTCCCCTCTTCGTGTTCTACGTCGTGGTCATCGGGGGCGCTCGACTGCTCGATGTCGACCCGTCGCTCGTCGACGTCGCGGTCGTCGGTGCCGCCTCGCCCCTCTGGTTCCTCGCCTCCTACACGCTCTGTCAGGCCCTCGTGCCGTGGATGGCCGGGTGGCACACGCGGGCCCCTCGGGCCACGCTCGGCGTGCTCCTCGTCGGGGTCGTCGTCGTGGACGCCGCCCGGTACTCGACGGCCGTCACCGAGATCGGTCTGCTCAATCTCCTCTTCGTCTGGCTGCTCGTCCAGCAGATCGGATTCTGGTACGCGGACGGCTGGTTCGCCGCGCGGCGCTGGTGGACCCTCGTTCTCATGGCGGCGATCGCCTACGCCGCCCTCGTCCCCCTCACCGACGCCGGGCCGTACTCGATCGACATGCTCGGCAACCTCAACCCGCCGACCCTCCCGCTCGTCGCGCTGGCCGTCGCGCAGGCGTGCGTCCTCCGACTGCTCCGGCCGGTGCTCGCCCGAATCATGAACACGCACGCGGCGCGGGGCGTCGTCTTCGTGCTCGGTACACGGCTCATGACCGTGTACCTGTGGCACCTCCCCGTCATCCTCATCGTCTCGGGAGCGGCGCTCCTCGTGCCCGTGGCCAGTCCGGCGCCCGCGAGCCCGGCGTGGTGGTGGTCGCGTCCGATCGCCTTCGTCGTCGTGCTCGCCCTCGTGTTCGCGGTGTCGTTCGTCGTCGCGCGGTGGGAGGCGCCGCGCATGCTCGGCGCCACGCCGAGCACCGTCGTCGTCGCGGCGGCGACCGTGCTCGCCTTCGTCCCGCCGTTCGCGGTCATGGAGTGGTACATGGACCTGCCGATCGCGATCCTCGGGAGCGTCCTCCTCGCGATCGCCGTCCTCGTCCTCGGACGGGGACGCGCGGACACCGTCAGCCGCGGCGTCGACGCCGCGGTGTGAGTCGCACCGTGGGGAGCGGCGGAGCGGGGATGCGCGCGTCGCCGTGCCCCGAGACGGTGCCGAAGCGATCGCTCGCGCCCTCCCACTCCTCGCGCGCCTCGACGATCTCGTCATGGCTGCGGCCGACGAAGTTCCACCACATCACCAGGTCGTCGTCGAACGGTTCGCCGCCGAGGAGGACGAAGCGGGCACCGGTGTCGCTCGCGACCTCGAGGTCGTCCCGTCCCGTCCCGAGATAGAGGAGGGGACCCGACTCGAGCGCCGTGCCCGCGACCGTGAGGGACCCGCGGATCACGAGCACCGCGTGCTCGAAGCCCGGATCGAGCGGGATGGTGGCGTGCGCACCGGCTTCGAGGACGGCGTCGGCGCCGACGAGGGGGGAGAAGATCGTGGCGGGTGAGGTGGTATCCGCGACGCTTCCGAGCATGACGGTCACCGCGAGGCCGGACGTGCGGTGAACGGGCAGGTCGGTGTGCTGCTCGAAGAAGGGCGCGACGTGGGCGTCGGCCGCCGGGAGGGCCGTCCAGAGTTGGAGCCCGTGCATCTCGGCGGGGATCTCGGGCATCGAGAACTCGGAGTGCGAGATCCCGTATCCTGCGGTCATCATGTTGAGCTGCCCGGGCGCGACGAGGACGTCGCTGCCGACACTGTCCCGATGCCGGATCTCACCGTCGATCGGCCAGGTCACCGTCTGGAGCCCGATATGCGGGTGGGGAAGCACGCGCATCACCGCGCTGTCGTGGTCGAACCGGTCGAGGAAGCACCACGCGCCCACCATCGGGAGGGCTCGTTGCGGGAGCGTGCGGTGGACGGTGATGCCGCGCACCCCGCCGAGCGGGACCTCCCGGGCGTCCAGGAGCTCGAGCACCGGCCCGGGTGCGCCATCGTGCGCGAGCGGTGCGTCCTCCACCTCTGCATCGAGGCGCGTCATCGTCGGCGCGTCGTCATCGGCCGGCCCTCATCGGGACTCGATCGCCGTTCTCACGGCGCGTCCGGCCACTCGATGCCCGTCGCGGCGTCGGGGTGCTTCTCGAGCCAGGACCGGATGAAGGGGCAGCGCGGAATGATCGTCTCACCGCGCTCGACGGCGTCGGCGACGACCGCGCGCGCGATCGCGCTCCCGTAGCCGTGGCCCTCGAAGGCCGGATCGACGACCGTGTGCGTGAACGTCACGCGCCCGGGTTCGCGGCGATAGGCGGAGTAGCCCACGCGGTCGTCGCCGACGAACAACTCGTAGCGTCGCGCGCTCTCGTCGTCGACGATGCGTCGTTCGTCGGGTGCGTCGGTGGTGTGGTTGCTCACGTCGTCCTCGTCTCCCGACGCCCGCGTCGGCCTCGTCGTCCGATTCTCGCACCGCGTCGTGTCGGGGGGAACGCTCACGCGACGGCGAGGATTCCCGCGGCCGTGAGGGCCAGGACGAGACCGATCCACTGGACGGGCGCGACCCTCTCCCGCAGCACGACGGCCGCGAGGAGGATCGTTCCGGCCGGGTACAGCGCCACGAGCACGCTCATCACGCTCAGTTCGCCGATCCGCAGGCCGAAGAGGATGACGGCGTTGGCCGTGGCGTCGAGCACTCCACACGAGACCGCGAGCGCGAGACCGGCGCGACGGACGCTCGGAGCAGTGGCTCGGGCGGGGACGCCCGCCACCCGACGGGAGCCGGACCGGGCGCGGACGAGGAGGACGGCGACGCCGAAGGCGGCGAACATCACGATCGAACTGACGACGCGGTTGACGAGGAGCGGCACGAGCCCGGAGTCCACGGGCGACCGGTCCACGAGGATCAGGAAGGTTCCGATCATGAGACCGGAACCGACGGCCATCGCGAGTCCCCTCACGGACGGTCGGACGGCGCCCTTCTCGGGGACGAATCCCACGAGCACGACGGCGACGAGCGCGACGGCGACGGCCGCGATCGCGAGCACTCCGAGTCGCTCCCCGCCGAGGAGTCCCCACGTCGTGGGCACGATCGCCGAGACGACGGCCGTGAGGGGAGAGAGGATGCTCATCGGCCCGATGGCGAGGCACGCGTAGAGGAGGGCGACCGCGACGGTGCCAGCGAGGCCGGAGAGCGCGCCCCAGACGACGGCCTCGATCGACCACTCGCCCGCGACGACGACGGAGAACACCGCGAGGGCGGCGAGTCCCGCGACGGCGGAGATCGCCGTGGCGAGCAGCACGTCGATCCGACGGGCGGCGAGTCCCCCGAGGAAGTCGGCGGCGCCGTAGACGAGGGCTCCGGCGAGCCCGAGGATCACGGTGAGCACGGGCACGAGCCTACGTGGCGGTGTGCGCGGACGTCGTGAATCCGTCGTCCACCGCGCGAGCGGTGACGACTCGGGGCGATCGATCGGACACGGTCGGCTCGGCGATGTCGGCGGGGGCGGGTAGGGTGCAGGGCGTGGAGACGACGATCATGCCCGAGGCGCCGACCGCTCGCGAGGTGCTGCACCGGGTGTTCGGCTACGAGTCGTTCCGCGGCGATCAGCAGGCGATCGTCGAGCACGTCAGCGTCGGCGGCGACGCGATCGTCCTCATGCCCACCGGTGGGGGTAAGAGCCTCTGCTACCAGATCCCCTCGCTGCTCCGTCCGGGCACCGGCATCGTCGTGTCCCCGCTCATCGCCCTCATGCACGATCAGGTCGAGGCGCTCCGCGCAGTCGGCGTCCGGGCCGAATTCCTCAACTCCAGCCAGAGCCGAGACGAGCGCGACGCGGTCGAGCGCGCCTACGTCGCCGGCCAGCTCGATCTCCTCTACATCGCGCCCGAGCGGTTGTCGTCCGAACAGACGAAGCGGTTCCTCGAACGTGGGCGCGTCTCGCTCTTCGCGATCGACGAAGCCCACTGCGTCTCGCAGTGGGGTCACGACTTCCGCCCCGACTACCTGGCGCTCGGCGAGCTCGCGGAGCGGTGGCCGGACGTCCCACGCATCGCCCTCACGGCCACGGCGACGGCCGCGACGCACCGAGAGATCGCCGAGCGCCTCTCGCTCGGCGGGGCGCGCCACTTCGTCTCGAGTTTCGACCGACCGAACATCCAATACCGCATCGTGTCGAAGAACGAGGTGCGGAAGCAGCTCCTCGAGTTCATCCGCACCGAAGGCGACGGCAGTGCCGGGATCGTCTACGCGCTCAGCCGCAACACGGTCGAGAAGACGGCGGAGTTCCTGCGGGCGAACGGCGTCGACGCCCTCGCGTACCACGCGGGTCTCGAGGCGTCGGAGCGGGCACGCGTCCAGTCGCGGTTCCTCCGCGAGGATGGCGTCGTCATCGTCGCGACGATCGCGTTCGGCATGGGCATCGACAAGCCCGACGTGCGTTTCGTCGCCCACATCGACCTCCCGAAGTCGGTCGAGGGCTACTACCAGGAGACGGGTCGAGCGGGGCGCGACGGCGAGCCGTCCGTCGCATGGCTCGCGTACGGACTCAACGACGTCGTCCAGCAGCGCCGCATGATCGACGAGTCCCCCGGAGACCTCGCTCACCGCCGGCGGCTCTCCGCTCACCTCGACGCGATGCTCGCGCTCTGCGAGACCGTCGACTGCCGTCGGGTCAACCTGCTCCGCTACTTCGGCGAGGAGTCGACCCCGTGCGGCAATTGCGACACGTGCATCACTCCGCCGGAGGTCTGGGACGGGACCGTCCCTGCGCAGAAGCTCCTCTCCACCGTCGTCCGCCTCAAGCGCGAGCGGAACCAGCAGTTCGGCGCGGGCCACCTCATCGACATCCTGCGCGGCAACGAGACGCCCCGCGTGCGCCAGCACGGCCACGACGCGCTCGCGACGTGGGGGATCGGAGCGGATCTCTCCGATCAGCAGTGGCGCAGCGTCGTCCGTCAGCTCCTGGCGGGTGGCCTGCTCGCCACGCACGGCGAGTACGGCACCCTCGTCATCACCGAGGCGAGCGGCGATGTGCTCTCGGGCGGGCGCAGGGTCTCGATGCGCACGGAGACGGCTCGCGTCACGCGGTCGAAGGCCGCGAGACCCGCCGCCGCCGATCTCGACGTCGCGGACCGCGAGCTCTTCGAGGCGCTCCGCGCCTGGCGGGGGGAAGAGGCGAAGAGCGCGGGGGTCCCCGCGTACATCGTCTTCGGCGACGCGACACTGCGGGCCGTCGCGCTCGCCAAGCCGCGATCCGTCGCGGAACTCGACGGCATCTCGGGCATCGGGGAGAAGAAGCGCGCGAGCTTCGGAGACGCACTCATCGCCGTAGTGGAGGCCCACGCGCACGGGCCGGTGTCCGACGCCGTCTGACGCCCCGTTCGCGTCGCGTTGTGGCTTCACACAAAGGTCGACGGTGTCCGAGGCGCACGGTTTGTGAGCGGCGGACGGCTCATTTCCCGTCGACGCCGCAGCTTCGTACCGTGGAATCGACGCGAGACGCGACGCGGCGACGGTGCGGTCGATCCGACCGCGATCCGGCCGCGTCGGCGCGATGAGAGCCTGAGGGAGAGTCGATGTCGAACACCGTCGGTCGAACGGACACCAACGCCGAGGCCGCCGAGGTCGCGGACGTGACGGAGCGCGTGGACACGGGTCCCATCGACACGCGGCCCGTCGAGGACCGCGACGGCGTTCGCATCGACATCGGGGCCGTCCGACGACTGCTCCTCGGCACGTGGCCGGAGGAGCGGATCGCCTCGCGCGACTTCGCGGCGACCCCCGAGATGCAGAAGATCGAGGGTCTCCCGTATCCGGAGCACCGCGAGCGGGCGCTCGACCAGTTGCGTCGTCTCGTGGACAACGGGCAAGTGCACCGCGCGTTCCCGACCCACCTCGGCGGGCGCGACGACCACGGCGGCAACATCGCGGGGTTCGAGGAACTCGTCGTCGGAGACCCCTCGCACCAGATCAAGTCGGGGGTGCAGTGGGGACTCTTCGGCGCCGCCGTTCTCCACCTCGGCACGCGACCGCACCACGACGCGTGGCTGCCCGGCATCATGTCGCTCGAGGTCCCGGGGATCTTCGCGATGACGGAGACGGGACACGGCTCCGACGTCGCCTCGATCGGGACGACCGCGACGTACGACCCCGTGACGGAGGAGTTCGTGATCGATACGCCCTTCCGTGGCGCGTGGAAGGACTACCTCGGCAACGCGGCGGTGCACGGCAAGGCCGCCGTGCTGTTCGCGCAACTCATCACGAAGGGCGTCAACCACGGCGTCCACGCCCTCTACGTCCCCATCCGCGGCGAGGACGGTGCGTTCCTCCCGGGCATCGGCGGCGAGGACGATGGGCTGAAGGGCGGGCTCAACGGCATCGACAACGGCCGACTTCACTTCTCCGGCGTGCGGGTGCCCCGCACCAACCTCCTCAACCGCTACGGCGACGTCGCGCCCGACGGCACCTACAGCTCCCCGATCGAGAGTCCGGGACGTCGTTTCTTCACGATGCTCGGCACGCTCGTGCAGGGGCGCGTCTCGCTCGACGGTGCCGCGACGGCGGCTTCGGCGCTCGCGCTCCAGATCGCGATCGAATACGGCTCGCAGCGGCGGCAGTTCACGGCAGGATCCGGCACGGACGAGGAGGTGCTGCTCGACTACCAACGCCACCAGCGCCGGCTGCTCCCGCGACTCGCCCAGACCTACGCCCACACCTTCGCGCACGACAAACTGCTCGTGAAGTTCGACGCGGTGTTCAGCGGAGCCGCGGACACCGACGTCGACCGACAGGATCTCGAGACCCTCGCGGCCGCTCTCAAGCCGCTCTCCACCTGGGCGGCGCTCGACACCATCCAGGAGGCGCGCGAGGCGTGCGGCGGAGCCGGGTTCCTTGCGGAGAACCGCCTCACGGGACTCCGGGCCGACCTCGACGTGTACGTCACGTTCGAGGGCGACAACAACGTGCTCCTCCAACTCGTCGCGAAGCGTCTCCTCTCCGACTACTCCAAGCGGTTCCGGGGGGCGGACGCCGGTGCCCTCGCGCGCTTCGTCGTCGAGCAGGCGGCCGATCGCGCGTACCACGGCTCCGGCCTGCGGTCGCTCGGACAGACCCTCAAGGACTTCGGCCGCGTACGTCGGTCCGTCGGGCAGTTGCGGGAGACGCAAGTGCAGCGCGAGCTCCTCACCGATCGCGTCGAGACGATGATCGCGGAGGTCGCGCAACAGCTCCGGCCGGCGAGCAAGCTCGGGAAGGCCGAGGCGGCCGCTCTCTTCAACGCGCACCAGAACGAGCTCATCGAGGCGGCTCGCGCGCACGGTGAGCTGCTCGAGTGGGAGGCCTTCACGGAGGCGGTCGAGAAGATCGAGGACCCCGATTCGAAGACTGTGCTCACGTGGCTGCGCGACCTGTTCGGGCTCTCGCTGCTCGAGAAGCACCTCGCGTGGTACCTCATCCACGGCCGGCTCTCGCCGCAGCGCGCCGCCGCCGTCGATGCCTACATCAACCGTCTCGTGGCGAGGCTCCGCCCGCACGCCCTCGACCTCGTCCACGCGTTCGGTTACGAGCAGCGACATGTCCGCGCCGCCATCACGTCGGGCGCGGAAGCGGACCGCCAGAACGAGGCGCGCGATTACCAGCGCGCCCTGCGCGAATCGGGGGACGCGCCGGTCGACGAGAAGTCGCTCGCGAAGCCGGGCCGCCCGAGCCTCACGTCCTGATCGGACGTCGCCCGTCGCCGTGGCTGCCGGCCGGGGGGAGCGTCAGGCGCGCGCTCGAGCGGCGGGGACCGGTTCCGCCGTACGGGTCGTCGCGGCCCGCCCGCCGTCGAGGCGCACGAGCACGACTCCCGCCACGATGAGCGCTCCGCCGACGGCCTGGACGGGGGCCGGCACCTCCCCGAGCAGCAGCCAGGCGATGAGCACGGCGAAGAGGACCTCGGAGAGCCCGACGAACGACGCGAGCCGCTCACCCATCCGGCTCGCCGCGATGATCCCGGACACGTAGCCGAAGGCCGTCGCGACGAGCACGATCACGAGCATGGGCACCCACCACGGCACGATCGTGCCGAGGAGGTCGACGTCGACGAGCGGGGCGGACGCCGGCAGGACGCCGACGAGCAAGGCGGTGCCGAGCGCGAGCGATGCCACGAGCAGCCCGCCGGCCGCGAGCGCCACGGGCGGGAGCTCGGTCGGCCTCGCCGAGAGGACGAAGTATCCGCCGAGGCACACGGCCGCGCCGAGGGCGAAGATCACTCCGAGGAGGTCGGGAGTGGCGCCGGCGATGTCGAGGACGAGCACGAGCCCCCCGATGCTCACGACCGAACCTAGCGTCGTGAGCCGCGTCGGAGCATGACGGCTCCGCGCCCAGGCCCAGATCACGAGGAGTACTGGCGCGAGGTATTCGATGAGGAGCGAGATCCCGACGGGCATCCGTGACACAGCGGCGAAGTAGCAGAGCTGCGCTCCGGCGACCGCGACGAGTCCGAACCCGACGATGAGGCGCCATTCGGTGCGGAGAAGGGTGAAGCGGTCGCGGAGCGCGAGGAGACCGATCGGCGCGAGCACGACCGCCGCTCCGAGGGTCCGCAGGAACACGGCGGACCCGGGGGACCAACCCGCCTCGAGGAGCGTCTTGACGAAGGGGCCGCTCGCCCCGAACGCCAGGGCCGAGACGATCCCGATCAGGATTCCGGCCGTGGGTGCTGTCGTCGAGCGCATGAGGGGTCCTGTCAGGAGTCAAAAGCTATGATGATCCTGACACTATGTCCGCGAGCTGTCAGGAGTCAACATGATTTTCACTCATGACACGGAATTGTCGTTGAGTTGCGCCGCCGCGCTCGTCAACACCGTGCCGTCGGCGTCCAAATCCGGCGAGGACGAGCTCGCCACGAGCGCCGATTTGCTCGCGTTCCTCGACGGGCAGGCATTCACGGGGTCGCGGTCGGGCACGCAGGAGGAGATCGACGCGGTTCGCGCGCTCCGTCCGCGGCTCCGCGCGATCTGGACGAGCGAACGCGACGCCGCTGTGGATGAGATCAACGCCCTCCTGAGTGAGGGCTCGGCGCTTCCGCAGTTGCGGCGCCATGACGGTTTCGACTGGCACATCCACGCGACCGAGGCGGAGGCGCCTGTCGTGACGCGACTGCAGGTGGAGGCGGCGATGGCGTTCGTCGACGTGATCCGCGCGGATGAATGGCAGCGGATGCGCGTGTGCGAGGCGTCCGATTGCGACGCGGTCCTGATCGACCTGTCGCGCAATCGCTCGAAGCGCTATTGCGACGTAGGGAACTGCGGTAACCGCATGAACGTCAACGCCTACCGCGAACGACAAGCGGTCGGCTCGCCGTCAACGGCGGCGTCGCGACCTGATCGTCAGCCGCGTGCCGCGACCGGCTCGGACACGATGGCTCCGGCCTCCAGCGAAGCGAGGGCGCGGCGCAGCGCGGTGCTCGACGTCGACATCGTGTAGGGGAAGTAGACGACCTCGACGCCCACCTCGGCGAATTGGCGCTCGAGCTCGAGACCCTGGGGTGTGCCGCGCCAGTCGTCGCCTTTGAAGAAGGTCGTGAAGCGCAAGCGCTCCCACATCTCCATCTTCGACGGCAGGTCCTCGGCGACGACCTGGTCGACGTACCGGATGTCTCCGACGATCTCCATGCGCTCGGCGAGGGGGATGACGGGCGTCACGCGCTTGCGGGAGATGAGGAGTTCGTCGCTGACGACTCCGGCGATCAAGTAGTCGCACGCACTCTTGGCGTGCTTCAAGATGTTGAGGTGGCCGACGTGGAAGAGGTCGAACGCACCGGCCGCGTATCCGATTCGGACCACGCTGCACCCCCTGCTCTAGTGGGACGACGGTGCAGCGGACAGCGCACCGGAAAGTCGAGTGTTCCTCAGGTGAGGGACACTCATGATGATAGCGACGCGGGCTCCGATCGGGGAAGAAACCCCGTGAACTGGGGGGAGTATGAAATGAGGGATCCTCGTTAAACCGCTTTTCGCGCCGGTAGTCTGGCCTCCATCGGCGCATCACCATGCTGCGGAACGGATGAGGGAGCGATCATGACCACGACAGAGCGACCCGTGGAGGGATACCGTGCGACGGTCGCGCGACTCGCCTCCGCCCAGAAGGGCGCGGCCCGCGGCGCGCCCGCCTACTCCATCTACGTCAACCGGCGAGTCGGCCGCCTGATCGCCGCGGCCGCGTACCGGGCCGGCATGACGCCGAACGCCGTCACCGCAGTGAGTGCCGCGTTCACCTTCTCCGGTATCGCGATCATCGCGACCGTCCCGCCCGTGTGGTGGTCCGGAGTCCTCGTCTGGTTGCTGCTCGCCGTCGGCTACGCCTTCGATTCGGCAGACGGCCAGGTGGCGCGCTTGCGCGGCGGCGGCTCGGCCGCGGGGGAGTGGCTCGACCACGTCGTCGACGCCCTCAAGATCTCGAGCCTGCACCTCGCCGTGCTCATCGCCGCGTTCCGGTTCTTCGACCTCTCCACCGCGGCGTGGCTGCTCGTCCCGATCGGTTTCTCGATCGTCGCGAACGTCACGTTCTTCGCGATGATCCTCAACGATCAGCTCAAGTACGTGCGCGGACGGAAGGGAACGGCGGAGGCGGGGGGCGGCTCCCGCCTGCGGTCGTTCCTCGTCATCCCGACCGACTACGGGTTCCTCTGCCTCGTCTTCGCGCTCCTCGGCGCACCCCTCGTCTTCTTCGGGGTCTACGCCCTCCTCTTCGCGGCCAACGCGGGCTTCCTCCTGCTCGCCGCCGTCAAATGGTTCAAGGACATGGTGGCACTCGACGCCCCGCAGATCGGAGATGCGCGATGAGCGACAAGGCCCCCGTGGACGACTCCGTCGATCCCGTCCCCGTCGGCGCCGAGGTCGCGGATGCGCCCGAGGCGCACTCGCGGCGCCGAGCGCTCGTCATCCTCGTGTCCGTCGTGGTGCTCGCCCTCGTGACCGCACTCATCATCTGGTCGGTCACGTCGGCGAACTCGTCGGCCCCGGGCTCGGAACCGACGTCGTCGGCCGGGCCCTCGGAGGATGCGTCAGCCGATCCCGAGGCGTCGCCGACCCCGGACGAGGAAGTGCCGGCACAGGCCGGCGAGGTCGAGGACGACATCCTCGAATTCGACGACGAGGCGCCGGTCGCCGAGGGTGTGACGGTCGCGGTGTCCGACCTCGAGTCGGTCGACGGCGAGGCGTCGATGCCGGGCGAGATCGCCGGTCCCTCGCTGCGGTTCTCCGTCACCTTCACGAACGACGGTGACGAGGCGTATTCGCTCGTCGCTGCCGTCACCAACGTCTACTACGGCGACGACCAGATCCCCGCGATCGAACTGGCGGAGCCGGGTGGAAAGGCGCTTCCGACCGAGGTCGCCCCGGGGAAGAGTGCGACGGGGACGTTCGTGTACAACGTCCCGACCGGTGAACGCGATC
This sequence comes from Labedella phragmitis, assembly GCF_004078635.1. GTDB lineage: Bacteria > Actinomycetota > Actinomycetes > Actinomycetales > Microbacteriaceae > Labedella > Labedella phragmitis. Next base: position 118,316 of record NZ_RZNB01000003.1, on the reverse strand, counting down.
GTGTGCGCATCACCGTCGACTACGCCGCCGCCGACCCGGCCGTCGTGTTCGAGGGAAGCGCTCCGAAGTAGCGCGGAGGACCGTCTCGGAAGGGCGGGCGGCGTCGACGATCGTCGACGCCGCCCGCCCTTCGTCGTCGGGAACGCGCGGGATCCCCTCGGATCCGACGGCGTGGTCCCGTCCCCGGACACGGGGCGAAAACCGCCCCGAATGGGGGGGAAGGAAAAAAACGTGAGGAAAGCTACCATTTAGCATCACCCGATGTGAGTGGCCCTCAGTTCCTCTCGAGTTACCGCCCCGCTGGCTGGTGCACCCGCATACCCCCCAGAGACACGAGATTTTCATGACCCCATCGCTGTCGGTCCCCGAAACTGCAAAATCCGAGCCCGGTACCCGACGGGGAGCGCGGCTCGTCGCGCTCGTCGGCGTCACGGTGTCCGCGATCGTGCTCAGCATGCTCTCCCTGCAGCCGGCCGCCGCGGACACCGTGCCGCCGGCCGGGACTCCGGAGACGGTGTCGAGCGATCCGCTCCCCGCTCCGCAGATCGACGGCGTCGTCTGGGATCAGGCCGTCATCGGCAACACCGTCTACGTCGCCGGCAAGTTCGAGACCGCCCGTCCCTCCGGCGCCGCTGCCGGCACGAACACGGTCGTCCGCAGGAACTTCCTCGCCTACGACCTGACGACGGGCGCCCTCCTGCCTTTCGCGCCGCGGTTCAACCAGCAGGTCCGTACCCTCGCGGCATCGCCCGACGGAACCCGCCTCTACGTCGGCGGCTTCTTCACGACCGTCAACGACGTCTCGCGTTCCTACATCGCGGCCTTCGACATCCCGAGCCAGGCGCTGTCCTCCTTCGCGCCCAACGTGACGCGTCGCGTCGAGGCCCTCGTGGCGACGAACTCCACGGTGTTCGCGGGCGGTGCGTTCTCGTCCGTGGGCACCACGGAACGCCTCAAAGCAGCGTCCTTCACGCGCGCCGGTCAGCTCACGCCGTGGAACCCGCGCGCCGGAGACGGTGCTGTCAGCGCGCTCACCGTGTCTCCTGACGGATCCAAGGTGGTGCTCGGCGGATCGTTCACGACGATGAACGGATCGAGCAACCCCGGCTACGGCCTCGCCGCGGTGGACGCGACGGCCGGCGAGCTCATGCCGTGGGCGATCAACTCGCTCATTCGCAACGGCGGTGTGAACTCGGCCATCCTCTCGCTCACGTCCGACGGCACGAGTGTCTACGGCACCGGCTACCACTACGGCGAGGGCGGGAACCTCGAGGGAACCTTCAAAGCCGACTGGAACGGCGGGACCCTGCAGTGGGTCGAGGACTGCCACGGCGACACCTACTCGGTCTCCGCCGGGTCCGACGTCATCTACACGGCCGGGCACGCGCACTACTGCGGCAACCTCGGCGGCTACCCGCAGACCGAGCCGTGGGGCTTCCAGCGCGCCATCGCCTTCACGAAGGCGACGACACGCACCCTCACCGCCGACCCGCACGGCTACTACAACTTCGCCGGTACTCCCTCCCCGACACTCCTCGACTGGTTCCCGACCTTCAACACGGGCGCGGCGTCCGGGAGCAACCAGGGACCGTGGGACGTCCTCGTGGCGGGCAAGTACGTCCTGTACGGAGGCGAGTTCACGACCGTGAACAACAGGGGTCAGCAAGGCCTCGTCCGCTTCGCGGCGAAGGACATCGCCCCGAACGATGACGGCCCCCGCCTCAACAGCACGAACTTCATGCCCAACGTCGTGTCGTTCAGCCGGGGAACGGCCCGGATCGCCTGGCAGGCGAACCACGACCGTGACAACGCGCTCCTCACCTACCAGGTGATCCGGAACAACCAGACCGCGACGCCCGTCTACACGACGACGGCCTCCTCGAACTTCTACACGCGGCCGATCATGTCCTTCACGGACACGGGGCTCACGCCGGGCGCGTCCTACAACTACCGCATCCGCGCGATCGACCCGTACGGCAACTACGCACAGGGCAACCCCGTGACGGTGACGGCCAACGAGGAGGGCACCATCGGCGAGTACGCTCAGGGTGTCCTCGACGACAACCCCGCATCGTTCTGGCCCCTCGGCGAGTCGTCCGGCACCGCCGGTCACGACTGGGTCGCCGGTGACGACCTGACCATCGCGGGGACCGTCACCCGCGGTACCGCCGGCCAGGAAGCAGCCTCGGCGAACACGGCGACGTCCTTCGCGGGCAGCGACGGCACGTTCGCGGTGTCCACGGCGGTCCAGCCGGGTCCGAACACCTTCACGGCGGAGGCCTGGATCAAGACCACCAGCACGTCGGGCGGCAAGATCATCGGCTTCGGCAACAACAAGACCGGCGACTCGTCCTCCTACGACCGTCACGTCTACATGGACAACGCGGGCCGCATCAACTTCGGCGTCTATACCGGCAACACGCAGGTCGTGACGAGCGGCGCGAGCTACAACGACGATCAGTGGCACCACGTCGTCGCGAGCATGGGCCCGGACGGCATGCAGCTCTACGTCGACTCCAAGAAGGTCGCGGCGCGTACCGACACCACCCAGGGACAGGCCTTCAACGGCTCCTGGCGTGTGGGTGGCGACAATCTCGGCGGCTGGCCGAACCAGCCGACCAGCAGGTTCTTCGCCGGCACGATCGACGACGTCGCGGTCTACCCGACCGTGCTGACCCGACGCCAGATCGACGAGCACTTCGTGGCTTCCGGCCGTCAGTCGACGATCCCTGTCGCTCCGACCGACGCCTACGGCGCCTCCGTCTTCAACCTCGAGCCGACGCTGTACTACCGACTCGGTGAGTCGGGCGGCTCGGTCGCCGTGGACTCCGGTCCGTTCGGCAACCCGGGCACGTACACCGGACTCGTGGAGAAGGGTGCGACAGGTGCGGTCGGCGGCACCTCCGACACGGCGGCGCGGTTCGCCCCGACCGAGGAGTGGTGGGGCTGGAACGAGGCCGGCGTCGCGAGCAACGTGGCGTTCAGCAACCCGACCACCTACGCGGTCGAGGCCTGGTTCAAGACGACGACGACGCGCGGCGGCAAGATCATCGGCTTCGGCGCCAGCCCGACGGGCGGCTCGGGCGGCTACGACCGCCACGTGTACATGGAGAACGACGGGCGACTGACGTTCGGTACGTGGACAGGCCAGACCAACACGATCACGACGAACACCGCCCTCAACGACGGGAAGTGGCACCACGTGGTTGCGCAGCAGTCGAGCGCGGGCATGAACATGTTCATCGACGGCGTGTCCGTCGGCACCAACCCGCAGACCAGTGCGCAGGATTACACGGGCTACTGGCGGATCGGTGGCGACACCACGTGGGGAGGCACGGCCCCCTACTTCACCGGAACGATCGACGAGGTCGCCGTGTACTCGGCTCCCCTCACGGCCGACCAGGTGAAGCAGCACAACGACCTCGGTCTGGGCATCGCCCCGAACCAGCCCCCGACGGCGTCCTTCACGGCCGCCACGACGGATCTCTCCGTCTCGCTCGACGCCTCGGCGTCGGCGGATCCGGACGGAACGATCGTGTCCTCGATGTGGGACTTCGGAGACGGCACGACGGGCACCGGGACGACGATCTCCCACCCGTACGCCGAGGGCGGCACCTACACGGTCACGCTCCTCGTGACGGACAACCGCGGCGGCACCGCGACGACGACCCGCGAGGTCACCGTCACGGCTCCGAACGTCGCACCGACCGCCTCCTTCACCGCCGAGGCGACCAACCTCTCCGCGACCTTCGACGCGTCGGCGTCGACCGACCCGGACGGGACGATCGCGTCGTACGCCTGGAACTTCGGTGACGGTCAGAACGGGACGGGAGCGACGACGAACCACACCTACGGTTCCGCCGGCGACTTCCTCGTCACGCTCACCGTCACGGACAACCGCGGCGGCACGGCGACGACGACCCGCGTGGTCTCGGCGACCGCGCCGGCGAATCAGAACCCGACTGCGAGTTTCACGGCGAGCGGCTCCGGACTCGCGGTGAGCGTCAACGGCTCGGCGTCGACCGACCCGGACGGGACGATCGCGTCCTACGCCTGGGACTTCGGTGACGAGGGTACGGCGACGGGAGCGACGGCGAACCACACCTACGCCGCGGCCGGCGAGTACACCGTCACCCTGACGGTGACCGATGACAAGGGCGCGACGGCGTCGACCACCCGGTCGGTCACCGTCACGGCCCCGCCCGTCTCGTCCACGATCGCCGCCGACGCCTTCGAGCGGACCGCGACGAGCGCGTGGGGAATCGCCAATACCGGCGGACCCTGGACGGTGACGGGAGGCGCTGCCGCCTTCTCCGTCAACGGCGGCGATGGCGTCATGACCCTGCCGGCCGGTCACACCCGGAACGCGCGGCTCGGTCAGGTGTCCGTCACCGACGTCAGCCTCCAAGCCGACATCGCGACGCCGGTCCTGGCCGACGGTGGAGGAGCATACGTCTCTCTCGTCGCCCGCCAGGTCGACACGTCGTACTACTCGGCCCGCGTGCGCATCCAGAACGGTGCGGTGGTCCTCCAGATCATGCGCAACGGCACGGCGATCTCGCAGACGAACGTCTCGGGACTGACCGTGACGCCGAGCACGACCCTCCGCCTCAAGGTGGAGACGACGGGAACGTCGCCCACCACGATCAAGACGAAGGTCTGGGTCGCGGGGCAGACGGAACCGGCCTCCTGGCAGCTGAGCACGACCGACTCGACGGCCGGCCTCCAGTCCGCCGGACAGATCGGTGCGACCGGCTACGTCTCCGGCAGCACCACGACGGGACCGATCGCCGTCCGCTTCGACGACCTCACGGCCGTCGTCCCGGGTGGTGGAGTGGTGACGCCGCCCGCGAACCAGGCCCCGGCGGCCTCGTTCACCGCCACTCCGTCAGACCTCTCGGTCGCCGTCGACGCGTCGGCCTCGGCCGACTCGGACGGATCGATCGCGTCCTATGCCTGGAACTTCGGCGACGGGACGACGGGCACGGGCGCTACCACGTCCCACCCGTACGCCGCCGCCGGAACCTACACGGTCACGCTGACGGTCACGGACGACGACGGCGCGACGGCCACGACCACACGGTCGGTCACCGTGACGACGCCGCCCGACGCCCTCACGGTGGCAGCGGACACGTTCGAGCAGCGCACGGTCGCGAACGGATGGGGCGCGACGTCATCCGGTGCGCCGTGGACGGTCGGCGGCGGGGCGACCGGGTTCTCCGTCAGCGGGGGAGCCGGAGTGATCACCAACGGCGCCGGATCCACCCGGTCGGCGAGTCTCAACACCGTGTCGGAGACGTCGACCGACTCGACCGTGTCGTTCGTCGTCCCCGCCCTCGCGACGGGCGGCGGCCAGTACGTCACCGTCGTCGGGCGCCAGGTCGGCTCGGACAAGTACTCGGCCCTCGTGCTGCTCAACCCGAACGGGTCTCTGCAGCTCCAGGTGGCGCGCGGGAGTACCAAGCTCCAGACGCTCACCCTCCCGGGCACGACGTACGCGGCCGGCACCACCGTCACGGTGCGGCTGCAGGTGACGGGGACGGCGCCGACCACGATCCGCGCGAAGGCGTGGACCGACGCGCAGACCGAGCCCGCCGCGTGGCAGGTGTCCCGTACGGACGCGACGGCCGCGATGCAGACGGCCGGCACGACGGGACTCGTGTTCTACGTGTCCGGTTCGAGCACGGCACCGGCCACCATCCGGTTCGCCGAATACACCGTGAAGCGGATCTAGTCCGCCTCATCGAGACCACCGGGTGTGTGTCCGCCCCCCTCACGGACACGCACCCGGTCCTCCCTCCTGAGACGGTGGTGTCGCGCCTCGGCCCGGCACCACCGTCTCAGCGCTTCTCTGAGTATCTCGGCTGATCGGCGACGAGGCTTCGAGCGGCGGACGCACCCAGCGAGCGCACGGCGAGGACCGGCGGATCGACGGGGAGCGGGAGCGCCGGGCGCCGGCGATTCCGGGACGTCGGGCCGTCGCGAAGGACGCGCAGACGGTCCAGGGATCAGCGAGTGGCGCGGCGGACGCGTCGAGCGAGCCGCGCGCCGTCGCGGAGGCCGCGGTAGGCGGCACGGAGAGGCGCGGGCGACTCGACCAATTGACGGCGGCCGCCCTGGAGGAGGATCTCCCACGCGACGGCGCGTGACTGCTTGGCCCACGCCCGGTAGTCGTCGTCGTCGAGGTGCAGTGCCGCGTAGAGCATCCGGTTGCGGATGTTGTAGTAGTAGTAGGTCGCCGACTTGGGTTGACCAGCGCTCGAGTGGCCCGCGGCTTGCGTCCCGCCCTGCGCGTGCTCTGCCGTGACGTCGTCGAGGAGGACGAGGGCGCCTCCCGACGCGACGACACGGTGCGAGAGATCGACATCCTCCCAGTAGAGGAAGTAGTCGTCGGAGAAGCCGCCCGTCGTCGCCCACAACTCTGCGGACACGGCGAGACACGCTCCCGTCAGCCAGGGTTCGATGCGGTCCTCCGCGACGGAGTCGAGCCGTCGCCTCCTGGACCGGATGCGACCGTCGTCGAGATAGAGGTCGGAGCCCGCGAACCAGGTCGATCCGTCCGGGCGGAGGATGCGCGGGGCCACGAGAGCCGAGGGCTCGGCCACCACCCGCTCGAGGAGCGTTCCCGCCGCTTCCGCCTCGATGACCGCGTCGGGGTTCAGGAGGAGGAAACGATCGCACCCCGATTCGCGCGCGGCGTCGACGCCACGGTTCATGCCGACTCCGAACCCGAGGTTGATCGGCGGCTCGACGAGCCGCCACCCTTCGTCGGCCGCGAGATGACGGAGATTCTCGCGTTCGAGGGCGCTCGTGAAGTTGTCGACGACCACGGTCGTCAGGCCCTCCGCGGCTCGCGTGAGCACGGTCAGATTCCGGGCGAGCAGGTCTGCCGACCCGTAGTTGACGACGACGACCGCGGCTCCGGCGAAGCGACTGCGCGGGGTCCCCTCGGATTCGGGGGCTGCGTGGCGGCTCACAGGGGGTTCTCCTCGGTGGCGGTGGACCCGCTTCCGTCGGCGGGCGCCGACGGATGGGTCGGGCGGGGGTGACGTCGTCGAGCGGCTCGCGCGATACCGACGAGTTCGAGGACGTCGCGACGCACGGGCGGGACGACGAGGGCCGCGATCGCGTAGACGGCGAGGTCGGCGACCGCCGCTGCGACGATCTGCACGACGGGACCTGCTCCGGTGGTGAGCGTCACGGCGCCGAATGCGGCCGTTCCGCCGATGATGGCGATGGACGCGATGCGGATGACTCCCGCGACGAGCGGCCGCACGGGGATGCGCGTGTACCGAGTGAGCCACCACAGTGTGAGAGGCCAGGAGAGCACCGGCTCGAGGGCGTACCCGGCGGCGACGCCGACAACGCCCCACTGGGAGCCGATGAGGACGAAGACGATCTTCATCGATGCGGTGATGAGGGTGAATCGGAAGAGGGCACCCGTGAGAGCTCGCGAGACGAAGACCCAGTAGCCGACGTAGGCGAGCGTCTGGAATGCGCCCGCGACGATGAGGAAGCGCAGCACGGGCGTCACCTCGGCCCAACGCTCGCCGAGGAAGATCGAGACGACGGGCTCGGCAGCGCCGGCGACGAGCCCGAGCCCGGCGACGAGGGTGTATCCGAGGGCGATCTGACCGCGCAGGATGTACGCGTCGAACCGGTCGTGCTGATCCTGGAGACGGGACAGCAGCGGGATCGCGACACGGGTGGCGGGAGCCCGCAACTGATTGAGGGGGTTCATGAGGAGTTGGAAGCCGCGGTTGTAGATTCCGAGCTCGCGGGCTCCGAGCCGGAGTCCGATGACGAACGAGTCCATGTTGTTGGCGGTGTAGTGGACGAGCTGCGTCGCCACGGTGTTCCAACCGAAGCGGTAGAAGCCCGTCATGTCGGTTCCCCGCCTCGGGAGGCCCGGGAGCCAGCGGGCGGCGCCGATGCTGAGGATCAGGGTCACGATCGCGAGCGACACCATCTGCCAGGCGAGGGCCCAGTAGCCGAGGCCCGCGAGGGACAGGAGGATCGCGACGACGAGGGCGAGCACCGCGGCCGTCGTGTCGATGACCGTGAGCGACCAGAACCGCAGTTCGCGGTTGAGCGATGCGCGGTGCTGGGTCGCGAGCCCGTTGAAGATGAAGGTGATGCCCATGAACTGGGTGAGGGCGACGAGCTCCGGACGGCCGTAGAGGGCCGCGACGCCGTACGCGGCGCCGAAGATCACGATGCCGAGGGCGAGGCCGATCCCGGAGTTGACCCAGAAGAGCACGTCGCGCTGACGGGAGCTGAGCGTCGGGGCCTGCACGGCCGCGTTCGAGAGCCCGAAGTCGCGGAACACCTCGGAGATCCCGACGATGACCATCACCATCGCGAAGACGCCGTAGTCCTGCGGGCCGAGGATGCGGGCCAGGACGGCGAGGCCGCCCACCTGGACGAGGATGCGGACGAGTTGCCCGATGAACGTCACGGCGGCGCCGCGCGCCGCGCGGCGACCGAACTCGCCAGCGGCGGGGGCCGGCGCTGTTCTCGCGGTCATCCGGTGTAGTCCTTCGTGTGGTCGTGGTGCGGGCGCGGTTGGTGGAAGCCGGTGGCGGGCGGTCGTGCCGGGTGGAGGAGGGAAACACCGGAGGGTGCGGAGCCCGTAGGGTTGTGGACGACATGCCGTAGGTCCCCGGTCGCCGCCGACACGCCACACGAAGGATTCCCGATGAGCCCCGACACGCCCGCACAGCGCGCCCTCAGTGACGCTCGAGTGACCATCGCCGTCCTCACCTTCCGTCGTCCCGAGGACATCGCCGAGACGCTTCCGCTGCTGGCCGACCAGGCGGAGTCCGTCCGCGACCGCGTCGGCTCGGCCTCCGTCCTCGTCATCGACAACGATCCGGACGAGAGCGCCAGGAGCGCCGTCGAGGCGTTTGCGACGAGCCGCCCATCGGTCGTCGTGCGGTACCACGCCGAACCCGTCTCGGGTATCACGGCCGGTCGGAACCGGGCGCTCGCCGAAGCCGAGGCCGCCGGTGACGACATCCTCGTCTTCATCGACGACGACGAGCGACCCACCGAACGGTGGCTCGAGCTGCTCCTCGATACGTTCGAGGCGAACGACGCCGTCGCCGTCGTCGGACCCGTCATCTCGCGGTTCGACGTCGAGCCCGACTCGTGGGTGACGGCCGGCGAGTTCTTCTCCCGCCGGAGGCTCCCGACCGGTTCGACCGTCGACGTCGCGGCGACCAACAACCTGCTCCTCGACCTGCGTGTCGTGCGGCGCATCGGACTCGCGTTCGATCCGGCGTTCGGAATCACAGGCGGCGGCGACACCATGTTCTCGCGCACCCTCGCACGGTCCGGCACGCTCGTGTGGTGCGACGAGGCGATCGTCTGGGACGTGGTCCCCGCATCGAGGGTGACGCGTGACTGGGTCGTCCGCCGCGCCTTCCGGAGCGGCAACAGCTGGTCGCTCACCTCGGTCGCCCTCGCGCAGGGCGCCTCCGCGCGCTGGCGCGTCCGAGCGTCGTGTCTCGTGAAGGGACTCGTACGACTCGCCGGCGGGGCCTTTCGCGCGGCGCTCGGGGTGGTCACGCGTTCACTCCGGCATCGGGCCAAGGGGGTCAGGACGATGGCGCGTGGCGCGGGGATGGTCTCCGGGCTCATGGGGTACTCGTACAAGGAGTACCGACGCCCCGGCACAGCCTCAGCGCCCACGTCGACGACCTGATCGGGAGGCCACGGCCGCCTCGTAGGCCTCGAGGTGCCCGCGGCCCGCGCGATCCCAATCCCGCGCCGACAGGTCGGGCCTCGGCGACCGGCCCTCGGCACGGACGGTCGTGATCGCCCGCTCGAGGATGTCGGCGTCGATCTCTCCGTCGTACTGCAAAACCCAGCCGGGACCGACCTCGTCCGCGAGGCGGCTGTTGACCTCGTTCGCGGGAACGAGCACGGGCCTGTCCACGGAGAGGGCGGCGAGTGCCCCTCCGGAATTGTGCATCTCGCGGTACGGGAGCACGACGATCTCGCCCTGACGGGCGACGTCCACGAGCTCGGCCTCGGAGAGGAACTCGAGCGTCAGGTCGACCCGGTCGTCGGATGCTGCGAGCTCGACCAGCTCGTCGGCGAGCGCATCGGCGCGTGCCTTACCCGCGACGCGGAGGCTGTAGTCGCCCGGCAACCCTCGGAATGCACGCAGGAGTGCGTCCACTCCCTTGTATCGACGGATGAGCCCGAAGTAGCTGAACCGACCGCGCTGGGCCTCGCGCTGCGGGAAGCGGGAGAACCAGTCACGGTAGTGACCGTGCAGCACGAGCGTCGTCGGGGTGCCGGATGGAAGGACCGTCGAGTCGTCGAGGACCGTCGACTCGTTGAGGACGATCGCGTGGACCGTCGCCCGTTCGATCGCGCCGAGGAGTGCGCCTTGTGAGCGGCTGAGTCCCTCGGGGCGGTGGAGATTGTGCACGGTTCGGACGACGGCCGTGGCCGTGAGCCGCCAGCGCGCCACGAGGAGCGCCGTGAGCACCTGTCGAGCGGCCGTCTTGAGCGGCGAATGGCCGGAGACGAGGATCTCGGGCCAGTGCGCGTGGAAGACGTCGTAGCGGCCGAACAGGGCACTCGCCCAGGAGAAGGTGCGCACATCGACCCCGTCGGTCGCCGCGAGTTCGTCGCGCAGCATCACGATGTACGGGTTCGTGGTCGGACGGGGATCGGGGAACGACTGCTGGACCCTGAGGGGGGTGCGGGTCATCGTGGGACCTTCCGGGGAGGCGTCGGTGTGCGTCGTGGGGTCTGGAGCCCGACCATCGTCATCGGAGCGTGGGCACGCTGAAACGGCGCGGAGCCCGGTAGAGGACGGCCAGCGGGCCACGGGAGGCGAGCGCACTGAGGACGAGCGACAGCACGATCGCGAGGAAAGCGACGGCCGGCGGGAGGATCGCGCCGATCGGGTCGAGCGAAACGAGACCGTCGAGCGCGGTGAGGACGACGGTGATGAGCACGATGAGAGGCGTGTGGCTCAGGTACACCGGGAGGGTGTTCGCGCCGATCGCCGCGAGTCGCGGGATGCGCACGAGTGCCCGGGAGATGGTGACGCCCGCCACCACTCCGAGGACGCAATTGACGAAGTACAGTCCCGGGACCGTCCGGAGGCCGAGCGCCGGGATCGCTAGGGACAGCGACGCCCACGCGAGCACGGCGGCCACGAGGAGCGGGCCGGGACGGCGCGAGCCCAGGGCGAGCACGTGCTCCTTGAGGTAGAGGCCGGCCAGGAAGAACGCGAAGTACTTGAAGACGCCGCTGTACCCGATGACCTCGGGTGTCTCCCATCCGCTCAAGGCTGCCGCGGACACGAGGGCGGCGACGGCGAGCTGCACGCGCGGGTCGATCCGTCGCAGGAGTTTGGCGGCGATGAAGAAGAGCGCGAGCGCCCAGATGAACCACAGCTCGAAGCGCGGCTCGAACGGGGAGCGGAGCCACGCGAGCACGAGCCGCGGCACGCTGATGTCGCCGAGCGAGACGCCCTGCATCGTCTGACCGATGACCGAGATGACCGATCCGATGGCACCCCAGACGAGGAACACCCACGCGAACAGCGAGAGCTTGCTCGACCAGAGGGACGACCACGCCGCGGTGAGCCACTTCCCGGCGAACAACCCGGCGAGGACGAAGAAGAGCGGCATACGCAGCGTCGAGAGCACCGAGCTGATCGCGTCCCAGGCTTCGGTGTCGACGGTCCCGCCGAGCCAGCGAGTGGCGTGGACGAGGGCGACGAGGCAGATGGCGAGTCCGCGACCGGCGTCGACCCAGGCGTGGCGGCCGGGTCGGTTCACGGCGCTCACCGTGACGTCCGAGCGGGGAGGGTGATCGTCCCGATGTGCTTACCCGTCGGAACGGCCGTCTCGTCGGTCCGACGGACGACGAGCCCGATCGCGAGGAACAGCATGAGAAGAGGGATCGACGAGTGCACGGGACTGAAGAGCAGGTTCCAGAGCATCCGGACCGCGAGCCAGATGAGCAGGGCGCTCGCCGTGCGCCGGGCGAGGTGGTGGCTGAGCGACTGGAAGGTGACCACGAGCAGGATGATCGCGAGTACGGCTCCCGCGAGCCCGAAGAGGATCCACAGGTCTCCGACGATGGAGTGCACCTCGTAGCTGGACCCGAACATGTAGCCCTCGACGTACCCGTTGTTCGGGGCGTAACCGATGGCGTCCATGCCGGTCTTGGCGACGAGGATGTCATCGAGGTTCGGCGTGATCCCCGAGCCGTAGCCCCACGGTCGGTCGGTCAGGAGCCCGAAGGTGGCACCGGCTTCCGGCCGCCCGCCGAGAAGCAGGTTTCCGGAGGTTTCGATCTGGGCCTGCGTGCGCTCCTGGGTGCGCTCGCCGAGCAGCCCCCCGAGGATGACGGCTTGAGTGACCGTGTACACGATCGATCCGAGCACGCCGATGCTCAGCAGCGTCCGGATGGTCGACGCACGTGCTCCTGCCGCGGTCGGCCGCATCTGCCAGAGGATCAGCATGGCCGTCATAGCGAGCATCGCGCTTCCGGCCCGACTGTCGTTGAGCGCCGACACGAGGCATAGGCCGAGCGCCGCGATCACGGCGACCGCTCTACTCCGGAGGAGCCAGGCGATCGCGAGGAGGAGGACCGTGAGCGGGAGTGAGAAGGCGAATCGCCAGGGATTCTCCGAGCCGAGTCCGCTGCCGAGGGGGATGCCCGTGGTCATGCCGACACCGAAGAGCACGGCGACCCACGGCCCGCCGAGGACCCGGCGCGACCAGAGCAGAGCACCGATTCCCATGCCGAGGCCGATTATCTCGACGCTGTTGGTCACGAGAGCCGCGTTGTTGACCGTGTGGTCGCTGCGCGCGAGGAGTGTCAGGACGGCGCCCGACACGGGTGCGACGACGCACAGGACGAGGAGGATCGTCGCACCGCGGAATCGCGCGACCGACGAGAGCCAGACCGGGAGCAGAAGGAGGGCGACGAGATGACCGACCTGCACGCCGTTCGACACGGTGTATCCGACCGCGAGAGAAACGGGAACGAGTGCTGCGAGGCCGTGCTCGAGTGGCGAGGAGACCGGGAAACGCGAATCGCCGCCCGCCCGATCGAGGATCGGACGAGGCGGCGATTGGCGTGTGAGCGTCTGCACGTCGTCCTCCCTTCGTCCGGTGACGGTGGCCGACGGGCGGCCACCGACACTCAGACTAGTCGAGGTGACGAATGCTCACATTCCCCCGTTCACGGGGTGGGTGATGCTCCCAGCGCGGGCAGGCCGAGACCGGCGAGCAGGCCGGTCAGGGACGAGGGGAGCGGCAGGCTGATGCTCCGGGCGAGATCGGACGCCTCACGTGTGAGGGTGAAGTCGCCGTTCACGGCCGTGGAGGACGTGAGCATCTCGGAGCGCTTCTCCTGGCCCGTCGCCGCCGAGAAGGCGTCGAGGCTCCGGTAGTACGACGGGCCCGCTCCGCCGTCGGCCCACCGCACGACGGTGTAACCGCCCCGAGTGGGGTTCTGGTAGAGGTTGCCGTTCGTCGTGACGCGCATGTCCTCCGCCGCGAGCTTCTTCTCCTGATCGAGGACGTGCAGCATGCCGCTCGTCGTGGCGCTGCCCAGGACGTTGTTGGCGATGGTGATGTTCTTCGTGAGCCACGGCACCGTCATATCGGGAAGCGACTGGCGAGGGTCGTGACCCGCGTACTTCAGGTTCGACTGGCGGCGCTCGTCCTGGACGATGTTGATCGGTCCGCGCTCGTTGTCGACGATCGTGTTGTTCCAGACCTGCACGTCGCCGGTGTTCTGGATGTGCAGACCGTAGGTCACGTTGTTGTCGAGGATGTTGTCGGCCACGACGACCTTCTGCGAGAGCTCGAGTGTGAGTCCCGTGCCGTTCTCGGAGATGCGGTTACCGGTCACGGTCCCGTCGTAGACGGACTCGTCGAACCAGAGGCCCGTGGTCCGGTTTGCGAGGAAGTCGTTATCGGCGAAAGTGACGTCACGGCTCCGGCCGATCTTGAAGCCGCCGGAGGACGGGCTGCCCTTGAACCGCTGCACGTTGTTGTCCTCGACGAGCGAGTCCTCGAGCGTGAAACGGTCCGTGTAGGTGGCACCGCCGCCGGAGCGGCCGTTGCTCGAGATCGTCATGTTGCGGAACGTGATCCCCGAACCGCGAGCGGCGGCGACGCCGGAGGCGGCGTTGTCCCGGGTGACGACGTTCTCGAAGGTCACGTTCGACGCCTGGGCGAGGAGAGGAGCCTTCTGCCAGACCGACGTCGCGTAGCGCTGGACTCCGATGCCCCGCACGACCGACCCCTCGGTCATGATGTCGATGCCGAGCTGCAGCGTGCTCGCCCGGACGTCACGGCCGGACGGGTCGGTTCCGAGGAACAACTGGTCCGATCCCCGATCGACGTAGAAGGTGCCCTCCTTGACCGCTCCACGCGATCCGACCTCGGTGAGAGGCTGGCCGTCGACCCACACCTGGTCGGGGTGTGCGGCGAGCGGGAAAGCGGGATCGAGGAATTTCGTCGACTCGTCGTCGTTGTCCGGAGCGCCCTTGATGAAGGTCGGGCTCGTATCGAAGTCGTAGTCCCAGCCGCCGACGACCCAGTCACCGCCGGCCGCCTTCCAGGAGTCGATCTTCTCGGCGCCGTCGAACCAGACGGCTTCACCCGGGTAGGACTGGATCGTGAGGCGCTTGCCGCCGCGGACTTCCACGTGCTCGTGGTACGTTCCGCCGCGCAGGACGAGAGTGTCTCCGCTCTCAGCCTCCTCGATGGCCCTCGCCACCGTCTTGAACGGTGACGACTTCGATCCGTTCCCCTCGGTCGCCGCCGAGGCCGAGACGAAGACCGCACCGGTCGGCACGGCGTACGTCGTGCTTCCGACCGGCGCCGACCCGCGGCTCGACGAGTTCGAGGGCTCCTCGGGAGCGGGCTGCTCCGGCGTCGGGGTTGGCGTGGGTGCCGGCGTGGTGGGTGTCGGTGCCGGGGTGGTCGGCGTGGGCGTCGGAGCAGGCGTGCTCGGCGCATCCGTCGGCGTCGGCGTCGGTGCCGTGGGCGTGGGCGTGGGCGTGGGCGGCGTCGGTGTCGGCGTCGGGTTCGTGTCCGTCACCAGCTCGACGGCAGTCAGGTCGTCGAGCGAGATCGCGACGGGTTCGGAGCCTGAGGACAGGTACGTCCACACGCCGACGCCGCCGGAGGCGATGCGGGAGTCGCTCGAGTCGGTCGCGCTGCGCTGCCACTCGGGCGCGCTCGTTCCAGCGGGGTACGCACGGGCCTGCGTCGCGACCTTCGCCGAACCGGTGACCTGCAGGTCTACGCGCAGAGCGCTACCGGCGGTGACGCCCGACGCGACGTGCCTCGACCCTGCCAGGACCGACTTCTCCGAGAGGGATCCGTTGACGCGGACGATGCGCAGGAGGGCGTCGCCGTCCGGCGTGATGCGGAGGGTCGCCCCGTAGAACGAGGACCCGTCGGAGCGCGCCTGAAGCGTGAAGTACACCCCGCCGCCGCTCGCGGGAAGCTCCGGCACCGCGACGGTCACCGATGCCTGGGAGTCACCGGCAGAGCTCGACGTGAGCACGGCGTTCCGAGAGGTGCCGCCACTGCCGAAATCGACGGTGCCGACTCCGTCCTCGACGGACAGCCCCTTCGTGGAACCCGAGGCGTATTTACCGCCGCTGTCCGCCGCGCCGAAGCCGGTCGGCTCCGTGCGGGAGAAGCTGTCGCTGGCGATGACGTCGCCTTCGACGTAGCCGGCGGCTGTTGCCCGGCCGGTCGTCTGCACGATGTTGCCGATCGTGAGGGCTCCGACCGCGGCGACCGCCGTCAGGGCGAGGGCGCCGCGGTAGGCGCGCGCCGACGAGCGACGAGCGCGACGTTCGGTTCGACGTGTCGGATGAAGAGGGGGCGCGGCCGTCTCCGGCGCGATGAACGTGGTTCGACGATGGGTCACTGCTGTCCTCTGCGGTGTGCTGACGGCCCGGTGGGGGGTCGGGTGGACCGTCGTCAACGTGTTCGGGCGATGGCGAGCGTGAGCGGATCCGGTGGATTTGTCCCCCGAACGCGGCACACGATTGCCGAAAGGCTAGCAAGTCCTCCGGGTGTGGTCCACCGGAAAATCGAGGATGGCTCAGGGTGATCCGTGCACGGGAAGACGAAAAGCCCCGTCATCCCACAGTTCGTGGGACGGCAGGGCCTTTCGCGGAATCGAGGCTCCCTCGCGTGTCAGGCGTCGTCCTGGCCGGTCGCGGCGCTCACGATCGCGTCCCGTGACGGTCGTGACGGGGACTTCTCCGACTCCGTGTAGTAGGTGAGTCGCTCGTGACCCTTGACGTCGTTGGCGACGACGCCCAGCGTGCGGGCGCCGACCGAGCCGAGTGTCGCCATGGCCTTGGAGAGCTGAGGACGCTTCGTCTTCTTGTTGCGGGCGACGACGATGGCACCGTCCGTCTCGTGCACGAGCCACAGCGGGTCGGTGACGGGGATGAGCGGCGACGTGTCGATGACCACGAAGTCGTACTGCTTCTTGAGCTCGGCGAGGGTCGCGCGCATCGTGTCGGACGCGAGCAGCTGGTTCGGGTTCGGGGGAATGGTGCCGGCCGTGAGGACGTCGAGCCCCGGAGCGCCCCAGGGCTGAACGGCATCGGCGATCGTCGAGCTGCCCAGCAAGACGTTGGTGAGTCCGACACTGCCGTCGAGGCCCGTGTAGTCGGCCACGGACGGCTTCCGGAGATCGGCGTCGATCAGGAGGACACGTCCCATGCTCTCAGCCAGGGTGAGGGCGAGCCCGACCGAGACGGAGCTCTTGCCCTCAGCCGGCATCGCCGAGGTGACCACGACGGCTGAGACGGGCTTGTCGACGTCGGCGAAGGCGAGGCTCATCGTGAGTCCGCGGAACGCCTCCGCCGTGGCGCCGTTGGGATTCGTGCGGATGACCTGGGCGATGCTGCGATCACGCGGGCCGCGACCGATCTCGGCGAGGACGGGGGAGTCGGTCACGAGCTCGATGTCCTTCTGCGAGCGGATGCGTGTGTCGACCAGTTCCCGCACGACGGCCCACGCGAGGCCGAGCAGGAGCCCGATGCCTCCGGCGAGCGCCGCGATCATCTTCGTGTCCGGCGAGAACGGCGCGACCGGAGTGGCGGCAGGCGAGATGACCGTGAGCTGGACCATCGGCTTGCCGTCGGACCCGCGCGGCGAGATCCCGGTGTCCGCGACGGCGTCGGCGAGGGAGCGGACGACGGCCTGAGCGAGCCGACGGGCCTGCTCGGGGTCGCCGCTCGTCGCCGAGATCTCGACGATGACGGTGTTGAGCGGGGTGTCGGCCGTGATCGCCTTCGCAAGATCCTTGACGCTCATGTCGAGGCCGAGGTCCTCGATCACGGGCTCCAGGACGTACGGCGACTTCGCGACCGTGGCGTACGACTGGACGATGCCCTGGACGAAGGTCGAGCCCTGGACGAGTTCGTTCGTGGTCTCCCCGCTGACGGTCGACGCGTAGGCGCTCGCCGTCGACCGGTACATGTCGGGCATCGTCTGCGCGTAGGCGAAGCCGGCGCCCGCGCCGAGCACCGTGAGCAGGGCGATGACGATCCACTGCTTCCTGATCGCCGCGATGTAGTCGTGGATGGTCATACGAGTCCCCCTCTGGTGGTTCGACCGGTTCGGGGGCCGGTCGCCCCGTGCATCGTGTCTCCGCTCGGCCGGTTAGGATTGCCCGGTATCGAAGGGAGGGTGGTCCTGGACGAAAATCGTGGCCGGAACCTGTTGGTGGTGTGTGCTGCGAACGTCTGCCGCTCGCCTCTTGCCGAGTATCTCTTGATGCGCGGCCTCCGGTCGATACCCGAATTCGAGGGACACTCAGCTTCGAGTGCCGGGGCGGGTGCCCTCGTCGGAGCGGCGATCTGCCCCCGCGTCGACGCTCGCATCTGGGCGACCGCACCGGACGGCGCCGACTTCACGAAGGCCCATGCGGCGAGGCAGCTCGACGCGGATCGCGTGAGCGGAGCCGCCCTCATCCTCACGGCGTCGAAGGCGGAACGCGCGGCTGTCGCACGGGTCGACTCCTCGGCGAGAGCGCGCACCTTCACCCTGCGTGAGGCCGTGGCCCTCGCGGAGACCGACGTCGCGGTGTCGGACATCGACGAGTCCGCTCCCGCCTTCGAGCGGTTCGCCGCGACGCTCAACGGTCGCCGCGGCCTCACTCCTCCGGCAGCGCGAGCCGCGCGGTCGAGCTTCGCGCGATGGTTCCGCGGTGCGGCCGGGGGCGACCCGCTCGACGTCGTCGACGGGCACGTGCTCGGCGACAGACAGCACGACGTCGCGCTCGACGAGGTCACGGAGACGGTGGATCGCCTTCTGACCGTGCTCGCCCGCTTCGGTTCCTGATCGACCACGGCGCGGGCCGCGGCTTCGGGGAAGCCGGTCGAGTGACCGTTACGCATGGGCTCTGACGCGCGACCGGCGCCCGACGGCGACCGCCGCGGCGGCGTCGGCGATCCGACGCTGATACGTCGCGACGGAGTGGCGCTCGCGGGCGACCGCTTCGTCCGAGATCGCGTCGGATCGGAACCGCTGCCAGTCGCCCCACACCCGCTCGAGCGCGTCGGCGATGTCGTGGGCGTCTCCCGGTTCCACCTGCTGAGCGGAGCGGTAGCCCCACGCCGCTTCGCGCAGTCCCGACGTGTCGCTCACGACCACGGGCCGAGCGGCGAGCACGCTCTCCACGGCGGTGTTGCCGAACGGCTCGTCGAGGCGCGAGGGGACGACGAGCACGTCACTCGCGGCGAGGAACGGCCAGGGGCTGTCCTGGAAGCCGCGCAACTGCACGCTGTCGCGCAGACCGAGAGTCGCGATGCTGTCGCGCAACTGCTGCTCGAACCACTCGTACCCCGGGAAGACGGCGCCCACGAGGTCGAGGCGCGCCGGGATGCCGCGCTCGCGCAGGGCGGCGGTCGCCTCGATGATGAGGTCGGGTCCCTTCCGGGGTGAGAGCCTTCCGACGTAGAGCACGCGTAGTTCGTCGTCGAGGGTCTCCCGGGGCGCGGTGACGGCCTCGGGGCCGATGACGCCGTTGTAGACGACGGTGCAGCGCTCACCGAGCGATGCGAAGGAGTCCCGGAGGACACCGGCGCTGTAGTTGCTATTCGCCACGAGTTGGTCGGCGAGGAGGAGCGGAAGAGCGAGCGCTCGCATCATGACCTTCGATGCCGAGCCCTCGGCCTCGTGCACGTGCACGACGGATGGGATCCGGAAGAACCGGGCGAGCACGGTCCAGAGGGGGATCGTGATGGTGTTCGTCCACACGACACTCGGACGGACCTCGCGAACAAGGCGCCGTCCGGCCCGCAACCCGGTGATCGTCTGCGAGACGAGGGCGAACAGCCCCCGCGGGGTGAGGAGGCTCTTGCGGAGGACAAGGGTCGGCGTGAAGACGACGCGAGCGCCGCGCTCCTCGAGGAGTCGGACGAGGGGGCCGTCGTCGGGGAGGGTGACCGTGACACGGATGCCCGCGTCCACGAAACCCTCGACGGATTCGAGCAGGACTCGGTCCGATCCGTACATGTCGGCGCTCGGGTGCGCGACGAGGTACGACGTCGCCGCCGCTCCGGTGGCCGATGCCCGCTCGTCGGTCTTCGTGAGGCGCTCCACGGTGGCGCCCCTCACGAGACGGGGGAGGCGACGGAAGCGCCGGATCGCGACGAGCTCGCCGAGCGACGGGCCGATCTCGCGATCGGACGGATGGAGTACCCGGCGGCCAGCCGGGCGGCGAGGTGCTCGTAGCCGGTGGTCACGAGGTCCCAGTCGTAGGTCGTCGCAGCGCGGACGCGCAGGCGGTCACCCCTCGAGAGTGTCGCCGCGAGGTCGGACTCCGAGGACTCGAGCAGGGGTGCGAGCGCTGACGCGCTCCCGAAGTACCGCCCGTCCTCGAGGGTCACCTCGCGGTTGAAGTCGACGTCCCACGCGAGGACGGCCGTGCCGGCGCCGATGGCACGCAGCAGCGACGGGTTCGTGCCGCCGACGGAGTGGCCGTGGACGTACGTGAGCGCGTTGGCGTACAACTCGTCGAGGAGGTCCTGGTCCCACACGCCTCCGAGCATGCGGATGCGGTCGTCGCTCGCGGCGATCCGCTCGATCGCCGCGGTGTATTCGGCCGAGTACGGGGCGGAGCCCACGACGACGAGAGGCAAGCGCGCGTCGCTCGCCGAGTAGCCCTCGACGATCTCACGGACGTGGTTCTCCGGCTCGAACCGCGCGACCACGAGGTGGAAGGCGTTCGGCGTGAGGCCGAGCTCACCGATCCGCGTCGACGTCGGTTCGTCGATGATCGTGGCGCCGTAGCTGATGAGCTCGGTCGGCACGCCGAACTCGTCGTCGTAGTAGTCGGCGATGCCCTGGGCATCGGCGATGAGGGCGTCAGACCAACGGACGGCTGCGGATTCGGCGGCTCGGTAGTACCGCTTGCCGGCACCGCCCCACTTGTCGCGCTTCCATTCGAGGCCGTCGACGTGCACGGCGGTCGGGATTCCGCGAGCGCGGAGCACGGGCACGAAAGGAGCGTTCGCGGCGTTGAAGACGAAGGCTGCGTCCGGCGCGGCGTGCGTCACGGCGTGGATGGCGGAGAGTCCGGTGTGGCTGAGGGTCTCGGCGACCTTGACGTGGAGCGCAGGGAGGTGGACGAGGGCCATGCCCAGGTGCTCTGCGGGCTTCTCGCCGTCCTTCGACCGGCAATAGACGGTCACGGAGTGGCCGCGCTCGACGAGACGACGACCGATCTCCTCGATCGCCGTCTCGAAGCCGCCGTAGGCCGCGGGCACGCCGCGCGTGCCGATCATCGCGATATGCAGCGGACGCGCCGTGCGCTCAGCCGTCGGCATCGTGGTCGCGTCGCTCATCAGTAGGCTCCAGAGGGCTGCGTGACGACCTTGACGGTGCGCCACAGGATCATGAGGTCGCCGACGAGCGACCAGTTCTCGACGTAGTAGAGGTCCAAGCGGACGCTCTCCTCCCAGCTGAGGTCACTGCGTCCTCCGACCTGCCACATGCCGGTGAGGCCGGGCTTGATGTAGAGCCGGCGACGGACGTGGCTCTCGTAGTCACTCACCTCGCGAGGGAGCGGCGGACGGGGGCCGACGAGGCTCATGTCGCCGACGAAGACGTTCCACAGCTGGGGGAGCTCGTCGAGGGAGTACTTCCGGAGGACCCGGCCGATGCGTGTCACCCGCGGATCGTTCTTCATCTTGAACAGCAGACCGCTGCCCTCGTTCGCCGCGAGCAGGGCCGCGAGGTCCTGCTCGGCGGTCGGCACCATGGTGCGGAATTTGAGCATGGTGAAGCTGCGCTCGCCCTTGCCGACGCGCTCCTGGCGGAAGAGGACGCCACCCGGGCTGTCCGCGTTCACCGCCAGAGCGATGATGCCGAAGAGCGGTGCGAGCAGGAGCAGGCCGATCCCGGACGCGACGATGTCGAACGAGCGCTTCACGACGTGCTTGAGGCCGTCGAACTGCGGGATCTCGACGTGCATGAGTGGGAGGCCGTCGACCGGGCGGAAGTGGATGCGCGGCCCGGCGACGTCGGTGAGCTGGGCGGCGAGCACGAGTTCGGTGCCCGTGCCCTCGAGGTCCCAGCTGAGGCTGCGGATGTACGACGGGTTGCGGCTCGCCGCTCCGGCGACGATCACGGCATCGGCCTGGAGGTTGCGGGCGAGGGTCGCGACCCCGGCGGGTTCGCCGACGATCGGGACCCGGCGGTCGCCGACCGAGATGTGGGACTCGGTGCTGTCGGAGACGGTCGCCGCGACGACGTTGTAGCTCGCTCGCGACTTGTCGTTGATCTGACGGACGACGTACTCCGCCTCGTCGACGCCGCCCACGACGATCGCTCGCGACAGGAAGCGGTCACGCGCCGGCTGCCGAAGCAGCCAGTGTCTCCAGGCCCATCGGGTGGAGACGAGACCGAGCGTCCCGACGCCGAGCGCCGTGAAGAAGAAGACTCTGGAGACCTCGGCCTGAACGGCGAAGAGGAGGATGCCGAGCACGGCGAACGCGATGACGCTCGCGTTCGTGACGCGCTTGTACTCGCTCGCTCCGATGCCGATGACGCGGATGTCGCGAGTGCGGTGCGCTCCAAGGGTCGCGATCCACACCGTGAGGATGATGGTGGACGCCACGGCGTACGTGAGCACCCAGGTGGAGTCAGGGGCGACCGGCTCGAAGAGCGAACGGACGAGGTAGGCGAGGCCGAGCGAGGCGGCGATGACGGTGACGTCGTTCGCGAGCAGCCTGGCGCGGTGCGACTGGGCCCACTGGCGCTCCGACGTCGTGTGCGCCCCCCGCCGCGTCACCCAGGACGTGGGGAGGAATCGGCCGAGGTCGTCGGCGGGCAGAAGGTGCTTGAGCTCCGTCATGCCGAATCCTGGTCCTTCCCGGCGAGATCGCGGAAGGCGAGCTCCCGATGTCTGTTTACGAGCGAATGCATGGCCGTTGACCCCCCTCTGTCACGACGGAATCGGATGGCCTCCCGACCACTCCGGTTCGGGTCGGGAGTGGGCGGGAGGCGTCCGGGTTCGGAATGTGAGGTGCCCTCAACTCCGTAATCTGAGAGTAGCTCAGATACCGAATCGGGCACAGGAGTCTCTCCACCCCCATTGCGGGGGGTGAGGGGTACTCACGTTCATTTCCGGGCTACCGTTCGGCGGTCGGACGCCGCAAGGGATGCCTTCGTCGTCGCCCGTTTCGCTACCGTGTGCGCATGACGTTCAACGAAGGCGCGGACATCCGCGGAGGCAAGGTGTCACGGCGGCGGGGGCGCACGGCGGGGGTCGCCGCCGGCGGTGGAGGCATCCTCGTCCTCGCTGTCGTGCTGCTCGGCCCCCTGTTCGGGATCAACATCGACCCGTCGGCGCTTCTCGGGGGCGGCGGGGCGGGAGGGGGTGTCGCGGCGACCGATTCCCCGCTCGCGGAGTGCGTCACGGGAGAGGATGCCAACACGGAGCTCGACTGTCGCATGCAAGCGGCCGCGACCTCCCTGGATGTGTTCTGGTCGCAGGAGGTCGAGGGCTATCAGCAGCCGGAGCTCATCCTCTTCGAGCAGGCCGTCGACACCGGGTGCGGTCAGGCGACGAGCGCCGTCGGGCCCTTCTACTGCCCGCCGGACCAGATGGTCTACATCGATACGACCTTCTTCGACGAACTGCGCACGCGCTTCGGGTCCTCGGGAGGGTCCCTCGCCCAGCTCTACGTCGTCGCGCACGAGTGGGGGCACCACATCCAGAACATCACCGGGCGGATGGACGGGCTCGACATGTCGCAGACCGGGCCGGAGTCGAACGGAGTCCGACTCGAGCTCCAGGCCGACTGCTACGCCGGGGCGTGGGTCCGGGCGGCCCAGGAGACGACGGATGCCGACGGCGACGTGTTCCTCGAGCCCGTCTCGACGGAGCAGATCGCCGACGCCCTGAGTGCTGCCGAGGCTGTCGGCGACGACCGCATCCAGGCCTCAGCGGGTGGAGGCGTGAACCCCGAGACCTGGACTCACGGTGCGAGCGAACAGCGCCAGGCGTGGTTCACGACCGGGCTCGAGAACGGAACGGCGGCGTGCGACACCTTCTCGGCGCGTCACCTGTGAACTGAAGCCGCCTCGTCGGGCGCCGGTCGGACCGTTGGTCCGACCGGCGCTCGTGCTTTCCTCCTCCCGAGGGCGGTCGACCCAGGACGAACACTGTGTGGTTGACCATAGTGTGCGTCGCACAGTATCGTGTCGGGCGTGGACGAAACGACGGCTCAGCATCTCCAAGAACTCCGCCGGGGGACGGTCGTCCTCGCGTGTCTCGTCACCCTCGAGCGACCCGGCTACGGCTACGCCCTTCTCGAGTCCCTCGCCGACGCCGGCTTCGCCGTCGACGCCAACACGCTCTATCCCTTGCTCCGTCGGCTCGAACGGCAGGGGCTTCTCGAGAGCGAATGGAACACGGACGACGCGCGACCCCGGAAGTTCTACCGGACGAGCCCAACCGGCCGCGAGCTCGCCGCCCTCCTGCGTCGCGACTGGGACGCGTTGCACACCGCCATCACCGACCTGATCGAAGGAGAGTCGTCATGACCTCGCTCACCGACCGCTACGTCGCCGCCACCGTTCGGAGCCTCCCCGAGACGCAACGAGCCGACGTCGAACGCGAACTCCGTGGGTCGATCGAAGACCACGTCGATGCCCGTCGCGAGGCGGGAATGACTGCCGAGACGGCGGAGCGCGACGTTCTCACCGAGCTCGGTGATCCCGCGGGTCTCGCCGCCCGGTACTCCGAGCGACCGCTCTATCTCATCGGTCCGACGAACTTCCTCTTCTACCGCCGTTCGTTGATCGCGCTGCTCGCCATCATCGTCCCGATCTCCGCCGTGGGTTCTGCCCTCGTCCAGGCGTTCATGGGTGAGGCCGTCGGCGCCGTGATCGCCTCAGCCGTCGTCACGGCGCTGTCCGCCGCGATGCACATCGGCTTCTGGGTGACCCTCGTCTTCGCCGTCCTCGACTGGACGGGCGCCTCGAAGAGCGGACCGCTCGTGCGCTGGAGCCTCGACATGCTCCCCGAGGCTCCCGAGCGGCGTGCGCACCGCGGCGACACGATCGCGTCCCTCGTCCTCCTGACCCTCGTCCTCGTCTTCCTCGCGTTCCAGCAGTTCTTCCCCATCGCGTGGAACCTCGACGGACCGGTTCGTGAACCCGTCCTCGATCCGGCACTGTGGAGCTTCTGGCTGCCTTACCTCATCGCGACGGTGATCGCCGAGATGGTGTTCACGCTCGTGAAGCACCGTGCGGGAGGGTCGACGTGGCCGCTCGCGGTCGTCAACGTCGTGATCGCGTTCGCGGCCGCCGTTCCGGTCGCGGTTCTCGCGCTCGCGGGAGCGCTCTACAACCCGGCATTCCTCGCAGCGTTCGACTGGATGCAGGCCGACGGCGTCGGTCGAGTCCTCGCCGTGGGGACGGCCGCGGTCGCACTCGGCGTGGCCTCATGGGACGCGATCGACGGCGTCGTCCGCGCTGCCCGGGCTCCCCGCAGTGCTCGACGCCGACCACTCGCCAGATAATGTGAGTGCGTGACCACATCCGCGCTCTCGCATCCGGTCGACAGTCGCGTCCCGAAACGGTTGCACTCCCTCGACGGACTCCGCGGCGTCGCTGCGCTCGTGGTGCTCTTCCACCACTCGCTCTTGACGGTGCCCACGCTCGCCGCCGCGTACTTCCCGGGTGCGGAGAAGGCGTCCCCGGGATCGTGGGAGTGGTTCCTCACCTATACGCCGCTCCACGTGCTGTGGATGGGGTCGGAGGCCGTGGACCTCTTCTTCATCCTGAGTGGCATCGTCCTCGTGCTCCCGGTGCTGCGATCGCGACGGCACTCGTGGGCCGCGTACTACCCGCGTCGCCTGATCCGCCTGTACGGCCCGGTGTGGATCGCCGTCCTGTTCGGCATCGCCACCATCCTGCTGGTCCCGCGGTACGACGTCCCGGCCTTCGGCCCCTGGATGGAGTCGCTGCCCAACGCCTACTCGCTGCGCGGACTCTTCAAGGACACGACCCTCGTCTTCGGTATCTCGGGACGGATCAGCCCGCTGTGGTCGCTCCGGTGGGAGATCGTGTTCTCCCTGCTGCTCCCTCTCTACGTGTGGTTCGCGGCGCGGGCGCCCGGCTCGGTCTGGCTCAAGTTCGCCGGCGTCTTCGGCCTCATCGCCCTCGCCTCGATCATCAGTAGCGACGAGCTGCGCTTCCTCCCCGTGTTCGCGATCGGTGCTCTCATCGTGATCGGCTGGGGGCGATTCGCGGATCTGGCCGCGTGGGCGGCGGGGCGGACGTGGTTCTGGCCCCTGGTGTTCGCGGTCGGAGTGATCCTCGCGGCCGTCCGGTGGGAGCTCGGCGCTGTCGGCGTCCCCGCGTTCCCCGCGTGGAGGACGTCGGTCGTGAGCGTTCTCGGTGTCAGCCTCATCGTCCTCTCGGCGGCGTTCTGGGGCGGCTTCCGCCGTCTCCTCGAGGCACGCGTCGTCCAGTGGCTCGGCACCGTCTCGTTCAGCCTCTACCTCATCCACGAGCCCATCATCATGACGGTCCGCACCCTCCTCGTCGACGCGTCGCCGTGGCTCGGGATCGCGATCTCGATCCCCGTGTCCCTGGCGCTCGCGCACGTGTTCGCTCATCAGGTGGAGATGCGCTTCCACCATCTGGCGCGCTTCGTCGGCGGCCGCGTCGACGCTGCCATGGAGAGCCGGACCTCACGCCGCTGACCTCGGAGCCCGACGAGACGCCGTGCCTCCACCGCCGATCAGGCTCCGGGAACGTGCCTCTCGTCGGGGCCGACGTACTGCGACAACGGGCGGATGAGGGCGTTCGAGCCGAGCTGCTCCCGGATGTGAGCCGTCCAGCCGACGACGCGCGCCGCCACGAAGAGCGGCGTGAACGCTTCCGTCGAGAACCCCATGAGGTGGTATGCGGGACCCGAGGGGTAGTCCAGGTTGGGCTTGATGTTCTTGCGGTCGCCCATGGCCTGCTCGAGTTCCTCGTACAGCGCGAGCACCTCGGGGCGGTCGTAGAACTCGACGAGCCGCTCGAGCGCCGCGCGCATGGTCGGAACGCGCGAGTCGCCGTTCTTGTACACGCGGTGGCCGAAGCCCATGATCTTGCGCTTCTCCGCGAGAGCGCGATCGAGCCACTCGGCCGCGCGTCCGTCGGGGGCCTCGTCGAGCCCGATCTCGACGAACGTGTGGAGCACCGCTTCGTTGGCGCCGCCGTGGAGTTGGCCCTTGAGGGCGCCGACCGCGCCCGTCACGGCCGAATAGACGTCGGCGAGCGTCGATGTGATGACGCGGGCCGCGAAGGTGGAGGCGTTGAAGGAATGCTCCGCGTAGAGCACGAGTGACACCCGGAAGGCATCGACGACGATGTCGTCCGGCACCTCGCCGAAGGTCATCCAGAGGAAGTTGCGGGCGTAGTCGAGGTCCTCGCGCGGCTCGATGAGTTCGTGGCCCTTCCGACGTCGCTCGTCGAAGGCGACGATCGCGGGGATCGCCGCGAACAGGCGCACGGACTTCTCGAGCGTCGCCTCGGGCGAGCGGTCGTCGGCGCTCGGGTCGGTGGCGCCGAGGACGCTCACGGCGGTTCGGACGACGTCCATCGGGTGGGCCGTCTTCGGTGCGAGCTCGATCGCCGCGCGCACCTCGGGGGCCAGCGCGCGCTGGGAGCGCTCGGCGCGTTCGAACACCGCGAGCTCCTCCGGGGTGGGCAGTTCGCCGTGCCACAGGAGCCAGGCGACGGCCTCGAACGACTGGGTCGCGGCGAGCTCCTGCACGGGGTACCCCCGGTAGAGCAGGGAGTTCGTCTCGGGGTTCACCTTCGAGACGGCCGTGGTGTCGACGACGACCCCGGCGAGACCCTTGCGGATCTCCTGATCGGACTCTGACATCGTGCTCCTTCGAATCGATGAGGGGTCGGTCTGGCCGGTACGCGTCACGACAGGTTGTCGTCGAGCGTGAAGTCGAAGACGCCCGAGTCGAAGCTCGAGTACGACTCGTAGTCGAGCAGCTCGTAGAGCTCCGCGCGCGTCTGCATGTTCGGCACCTCGGCGGCGAGCGACCCGTCGGCCTTGAGGGTGTCGAGGGCGCGCATCGCGGCGCCCATCGCGAGGCGCAGCAACGACACGGGGTAGATGACGAGATTGACGCCGACGTCGCGCAATTGCGCAGTCGTGAAGAGTTCGCTCTTCCCGAACTCCGTCATGTTCGCGAGCACGGGGACGTCGACGGCCGCCCTGATCGCCGCGAACTCGGAGAGGTCGCGCATCGCCTCGGGGAAGATCGCATCCGCACCCGCGTCGACGAATTCCTTCGCGCGGTCGACGGCCGCGTCGAGCCCCTCGACGGCACGGACGTCCGTGCGCGCCATGATGAGCAGGTTCTCGTCGCGGCGGGCGTCGGCGGCCGCCCGGATACGCTTCGTCGCGCTGGCCCTGTCGACGACGGCCTTGCCGTCGAGGTGGCCGCAGCGCTTGGGGTTCACCTGGTCCTCGATGTGGAGACCCGCGACGCCGGCGTCCTCGAGGGTCTGCACCGTACGGGCGACGTTGAGCGGTTCGCCGAAGCCCGTGTCCGCGTCGACGAGGACGGGAAGCTCCGTCATCCGGGCGATCTGGCCGGCACGGCCGGCGACCTCCGAGAGCGTCGTGAGACCGATGTCGGGCAGGCCCAGCTCGGCGGACAGCACGGCCCCCGACACGTAGACGCCGTCGAAGCCCTTCTGCTCGATGAGCTTCGCCGAGAGGGGAGTGAACGCGCCGGGGAGCTGCAGGAGCTCTCCGCTCGCGAGGCGCTCGCGGAACGCTCTGCGCTTGTCTGCCGGGGTCGTGGTGGCGTACAGCATCGGTGCCTTCCGTACTCGCGTGCGCGAACCGAGTGGTTCTCCACCAGCCTACGGACTCCGTCGTCCGATGGGGTCGGAGCGGAGAGTGAGAGCAGCGATCGTCGCGCGATCGTCCCGCTGCGTTCACCTCGTGCTCCTCGTTCGCGTCAGGGGATGAGGCCCCGAGGTCGTGCCGCCGACACCGCTTGCAGCCGTGTCGACGCGTCGAGCTTCGTCATCGCCGACGCGAGGTAGCTCTTCACCGTGGACTCCCGGAGTCCGAGTCGGACGGCGATGTCGGCGTTCGTGAGTCCCACGGCGGCGAGCCCCAGCACGTCGTGCTCGCGCCGGGACAACGACACGGCGGAGTCGGCGTGCCGTATCGGGAGCCGATCGTCCGAGACGTCACCGGCCATACCGCCGAGGGCCGCGAGTCGCCGCTCGACGCTCGAGAGTCGGGCGCGCAAGGCGGGGTCGTCGATCGTTCCGGAGATGCTGCGGAGCTCGGCGTAGGCGAGCCGGACGTCCTCGAGGGAGGAAGCGGGCACCGTCGCAGCCGTCGGTCCGCCGAGCGGGCCGGCGCTCGAGCGCTCGCGCGCATCCCGTTCCGCGAATTGGTGGGCGAGTCGAGCAGCGACCGCGACGGCCGAGGCCGCGAAGCGGTCACCGACGGTTCCGGGTGCCCGCGAGCCGCCGTAGATCATGCCGCGCGTCCGACCGGCCACCACAATGGGCACCGCGAGCAGGGCGGCGATCCCCTCGCCGAGGATGTGACGGTCGTAGTCGTGGGTGATACGGCGCGACGCCCCGTAATCGCTCGTCGCGTGGGGCCGAGCGTCGATGAGGGCCTGCCCCCCGAGACCTCGGCGCGGCGAGACCGACAATCCGTTGAGCGCGGTCGTGCGCGCCCCCGCGATCGTCGTCACGGCCACGACGCCGTCGACCGTCGCGCCGCCGAACGCGACGGGGATGCCGCTCACCGAGGCGAGCTTGGTGAGCGCCGAGTCGATCAGGGACGTTTCCATCGGCTCCGTTGCCGTGTGAGTCATCTGCGCGATACCAACTTTCGGGGGTAGTCCTTGATCCCGACACGTTCGTAGCGTGAACCCTACCACCGGCCCGCCACCCGCGGGCGGCACGGGAAATCGTTTCAAAGGAGAGATGATGACACCGAACAGCCCACCATCCGCCGGAGGCGGCGTCCGGCGCATCGACTACCGGTCCGTCGAGGATTCCCCCGACTTCCGGGAGCTGAAGGCGCGACACCGGCGCTTCGTCCTGCCGGTCGCGGCGCTCGCCGTCGTCTGGTTCCTCGCCTACGTCCTGCTCGCGACCTATGCCTCCGACGTCATGGCGACGCCGGTGTGGGGGCGCATCAACATCGGTCTGCTCCTCGGCCTGGCGCAGTTCGTGACGACGTTCGCGATCACCATGATCTACGTGTCCTACGCCAACCGGCAGCTCGATCCGCTCGCGGAGAAGCTGCGCGACGACCTCGCCGCCGAGGAGGTGGCCCGATGAACGTCCAGGAGCTCAACAACCCCCTCCTCAACATCTCGATCTTCGTCCTCTTCGTGGGGGTCACGCTCTTCGTCGTGATCCGCGCGAGCCGCAACAACAAGACCGCCTCCGACTACTACGCCGCGGGGCGTTCGTTCACGGGGCCGCAGAACGGCGCGGCGATCGCGGGCGACTACCTCTCGGCGGCGTCGTTCCTCGGCATCGTCGGGGCGATCGCGGTCAACGGCTACGACGGCTTTCTCTATTCGATCGGGTTCCTCGTCGCATGGATCATCGCCCTGCTCCTCGTCGCCGAGCTCATGCGGAACACGGGCAAGTTCACGATGGCCGACGTGCTCTCGTTCCGCTTGCGCCAGCGTCCCGTCCGTCTCGCGGCGGCCATCACGACGCTCGCGGTCACGTTCTTCTACCTGCTCGCGCAGATGGCGGGAGCCGGCGGCCTCGTCGCCCTCCTGCTCGGTATCAACGACCGGATCGGTACCGGAGTCGTCGTGACCGTGGTCGGCGCGCTCATGATCGTGTACGTCCTCATCGGTGGAATGAAGGGCACGACCTGGGTGCAGATCATCAAGGCCGTCCTGCTCATCGCCGGTGCCGCCGTCATGACGGTGTGGGTGCTCGCGCTGCACGGCTTCGACCTCTCGGCGCTGCTCGACAAGGCCGTGCAGTCGGCGGGCACGGAGGAGATCCTCGCCCCGGGGAAGCAGTACGGAGCGAACCCGCTCAACTTCGTCTCGCTCGGCCTCGCCCTCATCCTCGGTACCGCGGGGCTTCCGCACGTGCTCATGAGGTTCTACACGGTGCCGACGGCGAAGGAGGCGCGGCGGTCCGTCGTGTGGGCGATCTGGCTCATCGGGGTCTTCTACCTGTTCACGCTCGTGCTCGGCTACGGAGCGGTCGCCCTCGTGGGCAGCGAGACCATCCTCGGGTCGGCCGGAGGCGTGAACTCGGCTGCGCCCCTGCTCGCGCTGCAGCTCGGCGGTCCGATCCTGCTCGGGATCATCTCGGCGGTCGCGTTCGCGACGATCCTCGCGGTCGTCGCGGGGCTCACGATCACGGCGGCCGCGTCGTTCGCCCACGACATCTACGCGAACGTCGTGAAGCGAGGGGACGCGGACCCGCAGATGGAGGTCAAGGTCGGTCGTCGCACGGTCGTGGTGATCGGGGCGGTCGCGATCCTCGGTGGGATCGCCGTGCAGGGGCAGAACGTCGCGTTCCTCGTGGCGTTGGCCTTCGCGATCGCGGCGAGCGCGAACCTGCCGACGATCGTGTACTCGCTGTTCTGGCGGCGGTTCACGACGCGGGGCGCCGTCTTCAGCATGTACGGCGGACTCGGGAGCGCGCTTCTGCTCATCGTGTTCTCGCCGGTGTTCTCGGGCGCCGAGACGTCGGTGTTCAAGGGCGTCGACTTCTCGTGGTTCCCGCTCGACAACCCCGGAATCGTGTCGATCCCGCTCGGGTTCCTGCTCGGTTTCATCGGCTCGCTCATCCCGCAGAAGACGGCCGAGGACCCGGCTCTCGCCGCCGAGATGGATGTGCGGTCGCTCACGGGACACGGCGCGGAGAAGGCCTCGTCCCACTAGACCCGGCTCGATGACGAGAGCCCCGGCACCGGTTCGGTGTCGGGGCTCTTGCAGGCTCGTTCGCTCGTCCACCCGGCGTGAACGGATACGCTCGCACGTTCCGTCCGCGACGCGGTGGCCGCGGACACCGACGGCTCGAGCCGGGGGAACTCAGGTAGTGGGGACTCGGACCGCGGGCACCCGGACCCCGAGGACTCGTGACCGGGGGCACCCGCACCGCGACGAGTCAGAGCCCGACGAGTCAGACCGGGACGGTCGCGTGGTGCTGGCGCACCCTGCTCGCACCGGATTCGTCGACCTCGACGGTGAGGCGGGCGGAGATGCGCTCCTTCATGGCATCGACGTGGCTGATGAGCCCGACGGTGCGGCCGCCTGCCCGTAGCTCGTCCAGGGTCGACATCGCGATCTCGAGAGTCTCGCCATCGAGTGATCCGAAGCCCTCGTCGATGAAGAGGGTGTCGAGGGTGATCCCGCCGGCCCGCTCGGTGACCACCTCGGCGAGCCCGAGCGCGAGGGCGAGGGCGGCGAGGAAGGTCTCACCACCCGAGAGGGAAGCGGTCGGTCGGGCACGGCCGGTGTACTCGTCGCGGATCGCGAGCCCGAGTCCCGACGCGGCGTTGCGGTAGGCGACGGAGTCGTCGTGCTCGAGCGTGAATCGTCCGCTCGTCATGACGTGGAATCGGCGGTTGGCCGCCGCGATGATCTGCTCGAGCTGGGCCGCGAGCACGAACGTCTCGAGGTCCATCCTCCGGGTGTTGGGCGACTTCCCCTCGACCGCGTCAGCGAGCCCCCGGATGGCGTCGGCCTCGTCGCGCCGCGCGCGTACGGCCGAGAGTGCGGAGAGCGCCTCCCGGCGGACGGTGGCGAGCTCGCGTTCGCGCGACTGCAGCGTGTGGAGGTCGGCGAGGACGCGATCGCGGGAGGTTCGCGCTTCGACGACGGCCGCCGCGCTCGCCGCCGTGTCCGGGGCGTCGCTCGGCAGATCGGCGAGATCGGGGTCGGAGAGCGTCGCCGTGTTCACCACCCGCGCGTCTGCCGCGGCCGCGACGCGCTTCTCCAGGGTGCGGATGTGGGCGCCGTCGCGATGGGCGGCACGTACGGCCTCGGCGTCGGCGAAATCCTGCCCGCGTCCCGTCGTGTTCGTGATGGCGGTGTCGAGGGCTGAACGAGCGTCCGAGAGCTCGCGCATGCGTTCCTCGGCCGCGCTCGATGCCGCGGCGAGTGCGGCGGCGGCGTCGCGACGGCCGGTCGTGCGCGCGACGCGATCCGCGACGGACGCGCTCTCGCCTCGGGCAGCGGTGACGCGAGAACGTGCGGCGTCGCGTCGCGTCGTGGCGGCGACGAGAGCCTCCGTCGCCGCGTCGCGCTGCCGGACGAGGTCGTCGAGTACCGCGTCGGCTCGCTCCGCCTCCGCGCCCAGCTCGTCGACGACGGCCTCGAGTCGCGGCAGCCGCGCCCTCGCTGACGCGCAGGCATCGCGGTGGGACTCCGCGTCGGCCAGCTGCGCCTCGAGTTCGTCTACCGTTGCGCCTCCGGAAGCGACGATCGCTTGCTTGTGAGCGGTGTCGGCCTCTCGAGCGGCACGGCTCGCCCGCTCGACAAGGATCGATCTCTCCGCATCCGCGGCGCGCGCAGCCTCGATGTCGTCGTCACCGACACGATCATCGTCGGCCGGGGGAGCGGCCGGCGCAGGGTGGACCGTGGACCCGCACACGGCGCACGGCTCCCCGTCGAGCAACCGCTCGGCGAGTTCGCCGGCGTAAGCGCCGAGCCGGACCGTAAGGAGGTGCTCGAGGTGTGCGCTCGCGTCGCGCGCCGCTTGCCGTGCGGCGATCTCGGCGGCGTCAGCCCGGCGCAGCTCCTCAGCTCGAGACCGGACGTCGTGGGCAGCGGCGGACTGTCGCTTGAGCCTCTCGACGACCGACGTCGCGGCGTCGAGCTCGGCCGCCGCGGCGCGCGCCGCGGTCACGGCGGCTCTCGCGGCCTCCAACTCGGAGGGGATCTCGTCTCGGCGGACGGAGGCCTCGTCGACGGCGCGACGTGTTGCCGAGACCCGGTCTTCCGCGCGTTGCACGTCGTCGTCGAGACCCGGCAGGGTGCGCTCCTCGGCGGCGGCCTCCGTGAGGCTGCCGAGCTCGCGCGTGAAGACATCGACGGCGATCGGCGCCGGCGTCGATGCATCGACGTCGGAGACGTCCGTTCCGGCGAGGGATTCCTCGAACGCACGTCGAGCCCTGTCGAGTTCTTCTGCTGCGGCCGACGCGCGATCCTGACCGGTGTCGATGGCGACGACGAGAGGCCACAGCGGAGCGGCGGCCCGCGCGCGCTCCAGCTCCGCACTATCCGCGGCATCAGCGGCGGCCCGCGCGTCGAGTTCCTGCCGGATCAGTCGCGCCGCGTCGCGACGGCGGATCCGTCGTGCGAGTTCCTCGACACGTCGGTCCTCCTCCTCTGCGGCGTCGGCTGCGGCGTCGGCTGCCGCGACGCGCCGCTCGGCGGCTGTCAGCAACGGCAGGAGGGAGGCGACCCGTTCGGCGAACCAGGTCTCGTCCGGCGAATCCCGCCGGACGGCGACCGGCGGGGGCTCCTCCCCTCGTGCCGGGTCGGCTCCGGTCGGCTGCGCACGATCGTCTGCGACGGAGGTCTCCCGAGAGCTGTCGAGCCGAGGGATCGTCGCCACGAGGTCGGTTGCGCGTTCGGCGAGGCGCTCGACGGTCGCGAGTTCGGCGCCGAGTTCGTTCTCGACGGCCTTCCGTCGCTCGACGAGGTAGTCCTCGAACGACGAGAATCGTTCGGTGGCGAAGAGCGACCGCAACACGTCTTGGCGCTCGTCGTGACCGGCGGCGAGGAAGCGCTGGAACCGGTTCTGCGCGAGGAGGATGACCTGGAGGAACTGGTCGCGCGTCAACTGGACGATGTCGGCGAGCCGGATGCCGACGTCCTTGGGCCGCGCCGCGACCCCGTGCCAGTCGCCGTCGACGAGCATCGCGAGCTCGGCGGACGGCGGCGATACCGTCGTGCCCTCGCCGCGCGACTTGGGACGCTCGTATGCGGGGGAGCGGGTCACCCGGTAGTCGTGTCCGCCGGCGGAGAATTCGAGGGCGACCCACGTGGGGTCCTCGGGCGCGCAGTGGTCGCTGCGCAATCGCGCCTCGCCCTTCTCGAAGCGCGGCACCGACGCGTAGAGCGCGAAGCACACCGCGTCGAGGATCGTCGACTTGCCCGCGCCGGTGCGACCGGCGATGAGATAGATGCCGTCGTCCTCGAACGCCCGGAAGTCGATGTTCTGCTCATCACGGTAGGGACCGAAACCGGCGAAGGAGAGTCGCGTGATCCTCATCGGCTCACCTCGCGTGCGGCGACCGCGGCGAAGGCGTCGTCCACGAGCTCGGCCTCCGCGGCGCTCGGCCCTCGACCGTTGCGCACGTGCTCGAGGAAGCCCGCGACGATCTCGACGTCGCTCTTCTGATCGATCCGCGCACCGTACGTCTCCCTGCCGTCGTCGTGCGTGGTCGCCGGACGGTGTTCGAGCAGTGCGCACCATCGGAAGCGTCGCTGGAGGCGCGGCATCGCGTCGAGCGGCCGCACGTCGTCCGTGAGGACGGCCGCGACCCAGTTGTCCTCGAATTCGGCGTAGTCGGGCGAGAGCAGCAGCTCGTCGAGCGTGCCCGTGAGGCGAACGAGCCGCCGGGGGACGGGAAGGTCAACCCACTCGACGGCACCGAGCCCTGCGGCGTCGAGATCGACGAGCCAGGCTCCGCGCGGCTTGTCGGCCTCGCTGAAAGAGTAGTGCAGTGGGGCGCCCGAGTACCGTACGCGGTCGGAGAGCGTCGCTCGGCCGTGGATGTGCCCGAGCGCGACGTAGTCGGGACCGTCGAACGTGGTGAGCGGGACGAAATCGAGTCCGCCGGCCGTGATGTCACGCTCGACATCGCTTCCCGCTGCACCGGTGGCGAAGCAGTGCGAAACGACGATGGAGCGGCCGCCCCGCTGGCCGGCGTCGACGCGGACACGATCCATGACGAAGCCGAGCACGTCGGCGTGGCGCTTGAGCGCGGCCTCTGGGTAGCGGTGTCGGACGAGCGACGGCTCGAGGTAGGGGATGCCGTAGACGTGGACGGGGCCGTGTTCGTCGTGCAGAGTGACGGGCACGTCGTGCTGTTCCGGCCGGGTGATCACGTGGACGTCGGCCAGGCGGGCGAACTCTGCCTGGAAGCCCAGCCGCGCTGCCGAGTCGTGGTTGCCGCTCGTGACGACGACGACTGCTCCGGCCTCGTGCAGGCCGGAGAGCGCGCGTTCGAGGACGCCGTAGTGCTCGGCTGCCGGGGTGGCGCCGTCGAACACGTCGCCCGCGACGAGCACGACGTCGACGGAGCGCTCCCGGACGACGGCGACGAGGGCGTCGAGGACCGTCCCGAGGGCTTCCGTGGTGCTGTGACCGTGGAAGGTGCGACCGACGTGCCAGTCGGACGTGTGGAGGATCCTCATGCGACCACGATAACCACGGCCACCGACAGTCCCGGACCGCTGCGGCGCGGCCGAGGCGACGGCCTCACGCGGGCGCTGCGGCGTTCGCCGCGCGAGCACGTCTCCGCCGCCGCACGAACACCACGGCTCCCCAGATGAGACCCGCGATGGCGACGACGACGAGGATCGGGACGAGGACGGCGAGGATCACGAGCCCGACGCTCGCGACGTCCTCGACGGCGCTCAGAACGGGTGCCGCGAGACCGAAGGTGGCCGCGTTGGCGACCGGGCGGATGGCCGCCTTCGCGAGATGGACGAGCAAGGCGATGCCGATTCCCGTCACGATGGGCACCCATTCGCCGCTCGAGACGAACTGTTCCGGATCGGTGACGGCGACGGTCTCCGACGCGGATCCGGAGCCGAAGACGATGCCTCCCGATGCCGGGCGCACGACCGTCTGGATGATGTCGTTGACGCTGTCGACCGCGGGGATCTTGTCGGCGATCATGTCGATGACGAGGAGGACGCCAAGCACGACCATGACCCACTCGTTCTCGAGCCAGGCCCACCCGGGCGGAACCGAGAGAAGGTCGGTGAAGCGCGACAAGAGCCCCATGGCGAGCATCGGGATGTACGCGTTGAGGCCCGCGGCCGAGGCGAGACCCAGGCCGGTGAGCGCTTCGAGCATCTCCGCTCCCTCCGGTGGGCGGTCGCGCCGTGGAGGCGGCGATCCGATGCATCGATTCTACCGGGCGGTGACGGGTTCATGAGGGGACGGCTGGACACGAAGAACGCCGGGCCGGCGGGACCGCTTTCGCGGTACCGACGACCCGGCGTTCCGGGGAGGTCGACTCAGATCGCGCGGATCTTCTCGGCCTGGAGGCCCTTGGGTCCACGGGCGGTCTCGAACTCGACGCGCTGGTTCTCCTCGAGCGACCGGTAACCCGTCGACTCGATGGCGGAGAAGTGAGCGAAGACGTCAGCAGAGCCGTCGTCGGGGGAGATGAAGCCGAAGCCCTTTTCCGCGTTGAACCACTTAACAGTTCCAGTAGCCATGATCATTCCTTACTTTGTGGTGTTGCCGACCCGGCTTGCGGGACGAAAGGGCGAGGCGGTTTCACCAAGCCCGCTCCGACGGAGATCGGCTCCGTGGAGAGATGAGAGTGCTGCTCCTGTGCGGCGCCCGCGCGAACCGGGGATGGTCGCGGCCGGATACGCCGCTTCAGCGAGGAGAAGCGGGGACAGGGGTGATGCGGAGACGGGCGCAATGACGATGATGTGTCGCGAACTCTCCTGGGAGTCCTCTTGTGCAGACGAGGGTCCCTGACAAACGGGCCTGCTAGTGGGCTTGATCCGGAATGATGCACGAAAACACGGACCCACGAGGCAAACGATAACGTGTTCAGCCTACCGCACCCGGCGCTCGAGTGGGAGCGCGGATTTCAGAAGGGCGGGAACGACGATCGGGAGGCCCGAGAACGGACCTCCCGATCGTGCATCTCCCGATGATCAGACGCGACGGAACTGGTTCACCATCGGGCAGTCGAAGGGGTCGCGGGCCGAGAGGCCGACACGGTTCAAGTACGCGATGACGATGCCGTACGACTGGAGGATCGTCGTCTCGGTGTAGGGCACACCGATCGTCGCGCAGTGCTCGCGCACGATCTCACGGGCCTTCGCGAGGTGCGGTCGAGGCATGTTCGGAAACAGGTGGTGCTCGATCTGGTAGTTGAGCCCGCCCATGAAGGCGCTCGCCCACACGCCGCCGCTGATGTTGCGCGACGTGCGGACCTGCTTGGCGAAGAAGTCGAGCTTCTCCTCGGGGCCGACGAGGGGCATGCCCTTGTGGTTCGGCGCGAAGGACGCGCCCATGTAGACGCCGAACACGGCGAGCTGCACGCCGATGAAGGCGAAGGCCATCCCGAGGGGGAGGAACCAGAAGATCGCGCCGAAGTAGACGGCGAAGCGGACGGCGATCGCGGAGAGCTCGATCCAGCGGCCCTTGACGGGCTCGCGGACGAGGAGAGCGCGAAGGCCCAGGATGTGGAGGTTGATGCCCTCGAGTGTGAGGAGCGGGAAGAACAGATACCCCTGCTTCCTCGTGATGAGGGCCCGCAGCCCCCGAGCGGACTCGGCGTCCTTCTCCTGGAAGGAGATGGTGTCGAGATCGATGTCGGGATCCTTGCCGACCTTGTTCGGGTTGGCGTGGTGCCGGGAATGCTTGTTCATCCACCATGCGTAGCTGATGCCGACGATCGCGGTCGCGATGAAGCGGCCGGCCCGGTCGTTGGCCGGACCCGACGTGAACACCTGGCGGTGCGACGCCTCGTGGGCGAGGAACGCGAACTGGGTGAAGATGATGCCGAGCGCTCCGGCGATGAGGAGCTGGAACCAGGAGTCGCCGAGGAGAATGAAGCCGGTGACGGCGCCGCCGAGGGCGAGCATGAGGCCCGAGAAGAGCAGAATGTAGAAGACGCGGGTGCGGTCGAGGAGATGGGTCTCCTTCACGACGCGCGAAACCGCCGCGAAACTCTTCGTCGTATCGCCGGGAGCGCTTGTGCGCGGCTTGGTCCGGCGGATGGCGCCGGGCGGGTTGCTCGTAGAGTCCATGGGGAGGTTCTCCTGTGGTCAGTCGACTTCCCAGCCGAGGAGTGAGCCCTGTCGCTCCGGATGTTCCCCACGTTAGGGGGAGTGGCTGAACGTTTGCGGCATATATCGAGATGGGACGACCGCGTCGGCGATCGTCCCATCTCTCGAACCCGTGACGAGGGGCATGCCGGCCCTGTCAGGCGGGGTTCGTGACGTCCGGTTCTTCGGGGGCTCCGCCGGAGTCGGTGTCCTCCTCGGTCGTCGGGTCCGTGCTGATGTTCTCGTCGGTCGATCCGTCGGCGGCGTTGCCGTTGACGGTGGAATCCGTGGTCTCGTCCTCAGGGGACGGGCTGCTGTAATCGCTCATGGGGCGAGGCTACCGCCGCCCTCCGGGGGATGACATCCCGTTGACAACCGCCGCGACGACGAGGATCGGCGACC
This sequence comes from Labedella phragmitis, assembly GCF_004078635.1. Taxonomy (GTDB): domain Bacteria; phylum Actinomycetota; class Actinomycetes; order Actinomycetales; family Microbacteriaceae; genus Labedella; species Labedella phragmitis. The sequence continues at coordinate 79,357 of NZ_RZNB01000003.1, read as the reverse complement.
GGTGATTACCGGCGTGAGCCGGGGGCGTCAAGGCCGGGGTCACGATCCACCGACCGTCCTATCGTCGGGGGACCGCTACAGGAAGGACGTGCGCGATGAGCGACACATTCGGAACGACGAACGACACGCCGGCTGAGTCGGAGGGCACAGCGGCCGAGGAGGCCGAGTACCTGCGCGAGAACGAGGAGCCGGTGCAGGAGTCGACGGTCGACGACACGACGGAGGTCCTGCAGGAGTACGGCGAGGACGTCTCGTCCTCACCCGCGAGCCGCGCTCGTGAGGGCGGAGCCTGATCCGTTCTCCGGACGCACGAACGGGGCGGGTGCCGACGCATCCGCCCCGTTCGGCGGCGTCTCAGGGGGTCTCGGTCCCGTCAGGCCGTCGAGCGTGCCGCCGCCTTCATGTCCCGCTTGGTCTCGCGCACGCGAGTGAGCGAATCGGGATCGACGATGTCGGCGACGGAGCGGTACGACCCCGCCTCGCCGTATGCTCCGGCGGCCTCGCGCCAGCCGGCCGCCTCGAGCCCGCATTGCTTGCCGAGGAGCGCGAGGAAGATGCGTGCCTTCTGGTCGCCGAAGCCGGGGAGTGCCGTGAGGCGGCGGAGGACCTCGCGACCGTCGGGGTCGCCTGTCGTCCAGATCGCGGACGTGTCGCCGCCCCACTCGTCGACGACGGAACGGCAGAGCGCCTGGACGCGCCCGGCCATCGAGCCCGGGAATCGGTGGACGGCCGGGGTCTGTCGGAAGATCTCGACGAAGGCGTCCGCGTCGGCCTCGGCGATCGCTCGGGGATCGAGCGTTCCGAAGCGGTCCCGGATCTTCGCCGGGCCTGCGAACGCCGTCTCCATCGCGATCTGCTGGTCGAGCAGCATGCCGATGAGGAGCGCGAGCGGATCCTCCGAGAGAAGCCGATCGGCGTCGACGTCGTCGGTGATACGGAGGCTCGTCATGATCCGTCCGATCTCTCGAGTGAGTCGCTACGACCCATCGGTTTCGGAGTCGCGCTCCCCGGGTCGAACGGCTGCGTCGTCGGAGACGTCGATTCGTGTGACGCCCTCCTCCGGGTGGCTGACCTCGACCCGCGGGGCGGCGTCGGCCTCGGTCGAGTGCTCGGCGCGCGTGAGCTGCTCGTGTCGTTTCTCGTCGTGCGTGGGTTCGTGCGATTCGGTCATGACCAGACGGTAACAGCCCTGCTGCGGCGGTGGAACGGGGTGGTGGACCGGTGGAGCACGGGGGTGGCGGCAGAGGCTCGCCCGCCCGATCGGACCACAGCATTCGCGAGTGCAACCCCCGGGAGCAGCGGTTGCTCCCGGCGTAAGGTGACCCTCAGGACTTCGAGAACGCGGATGCTGGACGGGGACGGCCGAACACGTGGGCCGCGGCCGTTCGCGCGACGAGGGTGCGGAAGAACATCGAGACAGGTCGAGAGCGAGGGATGTAGGACATGAAACGCATCACCTACGGAACGGAGACGTTCGTCGTGGATGATCGCGCGGGGGAGGATCTCATGAAGCATGCACGGGACATCGCGGCTTCGCGAGACCCGGAGGTCGTGCAGATCCCCGTCATCCAGCCGGACGGCTCGACGCGGCAGGCGTCGATGCTCATCGGCCCGAACACGGCCGTGCTCGCGGTCGATGCTCCCGACCTCGAACCCGCACGACGCCGCGTCTCGACGATGGCGCGCGTCCGCTCGATCGACCCGGCCCTCGTCTACGACGACTCGAGCACGTATTTCGACATCGGCTTCGACACGTAGGTCCGATCAGGCGCTTCCGGCCGACTCGACGCGAGCGGGACAGACGTTAAGTGACAGAGGGTCGGTGACCCGAACACCGACCCTCTGTCTCCCGAAATGATGGCGGCCATGCGCTCACGACATCGATGAACTCGTACGCCGGCGACGGGGAAAACCATCTGATGTGAAAGTTAGCTGAGCTAGCAATTCTCTCGCAAGCATTGCTGTGTCGGCATTAAGGGGGACAAGCGGAGGTGGGACGTCCGCTGGCCGCTTCGACGAGACGCATCACGACCACGTGTCGGTCCACGCGGCGATGTCGACTTCCGTTCGCCGGACCGGTCGGGAAAAGAAAAACGGCCCCGATCCCAGTAGAAGCCTGGAAAAGGGGCCGAGTGGCTCCGACGGGCGTCGATCCCGTGACCTCACGATTTTCAGTCGTGCGCTCTACCAACTGAGCTACAGAGCCGAAGGGACGCTGCTCGTTCAATATGAATCGGTCCCACTGGTAAGAAACCCTCCCGTATTCGGAAGGGTCCCTCACCATGGCGACCCTGACGGGACTTGAACCCGCGACCTCCGCCGTGACAGGGCGGCACGCTAACCAACTGCGCTACAGGGCCATACGTTTGCAGTGCTCTCGCGCTGCTCTTCAATTGTATCGGTAGCTGTCACCGTGTTTGAACACGTGACCCCAACGGGATTCGAACCCGTGCTGCCGCCGTGAAAGGGCGGTGTCCTAGGCCACTAAACGATGGGGCCGACGAGCTCGAAAGCTCAAGGGCTACCGGCGTACAAGCATACGGGTGAAGGCGGGAAATGCCAAAACCGCTGCCCGGCCCGCAGGATTCGGCGGTCCTGGCGGTCTTCCGACGTGCCAGCGGATGTCCCGCCGGGGCCGTCGGACGCGGTTTAGATTCGAGCACGATGCGGCACCGCCCACGTGATCGGGGGATGGCTTTCGCCGCCTCGCTCGGTACTGTTGAAGATGTTGTCCCTGTGACTGATGTGAAAGTGGCCGGAGTCTGTGATGTCCGAACCGAAGAAGCCGAAGCGCGGCAGCGTGTTCCACTGGCGTTCGCGTCGCGCTCGCAGCGGTGACACGAGCCGCCGCCAGGTCCTCGCCCTCGGAGCCGTCGGGGTGTTCACCGCCGCGGGAGTCGTCGCCGGAGTGACGCCGGCGTGGGCCGCCAAATACCCTTCGTGGGACGACGTCCAGAAGGCCAAGAAGAACCAGGCGGACGCGGCCGCCCAGGTCACGAACATCAAAAACCTCATCGCGGGACTCGAGGCCGAGGTCGCGTCGACGCAAGCCGAGGCCGAGCTCAAGGGCCAGGAGTACTTCGAGGCCCAGCAGGCCTTCGACGACGCCGTCGTGCGCGCCGACTCGCTGCAGAGTCAGGCTGACGACAAGAAGGTCGAAGCCGACGAGTCGATCGCGAAGGCCGGCCAGGTCGCCGCGCAGCTCTACCGCAGCGGCGGGAGCGACGTCTCGCTCAGCCTCTTCTTCGACTCGTCCGCGAGTCCCGACGCCCTCCTCGGTGCCCTCGGCACCATGAGCAAGCTGCTCGAGCACAACAAGTCCGTGTACGACCAGGCCGTCAATGCCCGGAACACGGCGCAGTCGCTGAGCGACCAGGCGTCAGCTGCACGCGAGGAGCGCGAGCGCCTCCGCACCCTCGCGGAAGAGGCCATGATCGCCGCGCAAGCGGCCGCCGATGCGGCCGTCGCGGCGCTCGAGGAGTCGCAGAACAAGAAGGCGGAGCTGGAGGCCCAGCTCGCCGCCCTCGAGGACACGACGGCCAAGACGGTCGACGGGTACAAGAAGGGTGTCGAGGAGGAGCGCAAGCGCCGCGAAGCCGAGAAGGCCGCGGCGGAGAAGGCTGCTCGAGAAGCCGCCGAGGCCGCGAAGAAGAACAACAACAACAACAGCGGCGGCGGTGGCGGCGGTGGCGGTGGCGGAAGCAGCAGCGGCGGTGGCGGCGGATCGGGTTGGGCCCGACCGGCGTCGGGTTGGATCAGTTCCGGGTTCGGAGTCCGTAACAGCCCCGGCGGCATCGGCAGTAAGAACCACCCCGGTGTCGACATCGCGAACGGCTCCGGAACCCCGCTCTACGCGGCCTCCTCGGGAACGGTGACGTACGCCGGCTGGAACGGTGGTTACGGCTACTTCATCCGCATCTCCCACGGTGGCGGTGTCACGACGGCGTACGGTCACATCCGCTCCGGCGGCATCGCCGTGCGCAGCGGCCAGAGAGTGAGCGCCGGCCAATACATCGCGGCGATGGGCAGCACGGGCAACTCGACGGGCCCGCACGTCCACTTCGAGACGCGTGTCAACGGCGCAGCCCAGAACCCCGTGCCCTTCATGCGGAACCGCGGCGTCTCGCTCTGATCCTGACGCCCGATCGGATCGGGCGTCAGGAGGTTCATCGGAGATCATGACGGTCGATCGGGGGATCACGACGACGGGGGCGCCGCACTCGGTGAGTGCGGCGCCCCCGTCGTGCACCGGCCCGAGGCCGGCGAAGTGACCTAGTGGGATCCCTCGGCCTCGAGCTTCGCGAAGCCGGCCTGGACGATCTCCTCGGCTTCGGCGGCGTCGCCCCAGCCCTCGATCTTGACCCACTTGTTGGGCTCGAGGTCCTTGTAGCGCGTGAAGAAGTGCTCGATCTCGTTGCGCGTCTGCTCCGGCACGTCCGAGAGGTCCTGAATGTGGCTCCAGCGCGGGTCCATGTGGGGGACGCACACGACCTTGGCATCCGAGCCGGCCTCGTCGCTCATGTTGAGGACGCCGACGGGACGGACCTTGACGCCGACGCCGGGGAAGACGGGATACTCGAGGAGGACGAGAGCGTCGACGGGGTCGCCGTCGAGCCCGAGCGTGTTCTCGAAGTAGCCGTAGTCGACGGGGTAGACGAACGCGGTGAACAGAACGCGGTCGAGATACACGCGGCCCGTCTCGTGGTCCACTTCGTACTTGTTGCGGCTGCCCTTGGGGATCTCCACGACGACGTCGTATGCGGCCATGAGGCGCTCTCCTTGTTGATTCGATGGGGTCGTTCCGGTCGGACACCGGCGGCACCCACACTAACGGATGCTCCCCGTCGCTCCCCGGAGTGGAAGCCGGGACCGCCCACCTGTTTCTACGTCTTGTAGAAAAGGATGGGGGCGTCGAGTAGCGTGGGGGACCGTGGCCGACACCTTCCCCGCCTCCGATTCCGGCGTCCAGCGGAACGCCCCCCGCACGGTTCACCGGTTGTCCCGCGAGATCATCCGGGCCCTCTCGAATCGCGACGTCGTCCTCGAACGCGTCGGCGACGAGGTGCCGCTCGTGCTCGTCGCCGTGAGCGGAGGTCCAGACTCGCTCGCCCTCGCGGCCGCCGCGGCGCACGCCGCGCCCGTCCTCGGCGTGCGCTTCGCCGCCGTGATCGTCGACCACGGCCTGCAGTCCGGATCCGCGGCCGTCGCCGAACGGGCTGCGGAGACGGTGCGCCGGTTCGGTCTCCAGGCGACCGTCGAGACCGTTGCGGTGGGGGATGACGGCGGCCCGGAGGGCGCGGCGCGTGCCGCCCGCTACGCGGCTCTCGACGCAGCGCTCCGGCGTACGGGGGCCTCGGCAGTGCTCCTCGGGCACACTCTCGACGACCAGGCCGAGACGGTGCTCCTCGGGCTCGCGCGCGGCTCGGGCGCGGGCAGCCTCAAGGGGATGGCCGAGGTGACCGGCCGGCTCGTGCGCCCGTTCTTGTCCGTCCGCCGCGACGACACGCACGCGGCCGTCGCGGAACTCGGACTCGATGCCTGGGACGACCCGCACAACGTCGACGCGTCGTTCACACGCGCTCGCGTGCGCCACCGCGTCCTCCCCGTCCTCGAGGATGAACTCGGTCCGGGTATCGCCGAGGCTCTCGCGCGGACGGCCGAGCAGGCGCGAGAGGATTCGGATGCCTTCGACGAGATGATCGAGGAGTTCATCGAGGAGATCTGCGAACCGGCCGAGGCGGGATTGTCCGTCGATATCGGCGCTCTTGCGGCGAACCCCGCGGCGATCCGGAACCGCATCATCCGGCTCGTCGCGCGCGGCGAGTTCGGCACTTCCCTCTCGCGCGCGCACACCCTCGCGATCGCCGCGCTCGTGACGGAGTGGAAGGGCCAGGGCCCGATCGACATACCCGGGATCCGGGTATCGCGCAACGGCGGGCGTCTCGTGTTCACGGCGACCGGGTCGCTGTCACACTGACGGCATGACAACTCAGATCGAGAAGGCGGACCTCCTCCGCTCATTGCATGTACCCGGCGATCCCCTCATCCTCACGAACGTGTGGGACGCGATCAGCGCGACGACGGTCGCCCGTACTCCGGGAGTCCGGGCACTCGCGAGCGCGAGCCACTCCGTCTCGAACGCGCGTGGCTATGAGGACGGCGAAGGCATCCCCCTCGACGAGGCGCTCGACTCCGTGCGCCGGATCGTCGCGGCCGTCGACCTGCCCGTCACCGCCGATTTCGAGAAGGGATACGCCGAGGACACCGATGGCGTTCGAGCGAACGTCGCTCGCCTCATCACGGAGACGGGTGCGGTCGGCATCAACATCGAGGACAGCGTCGGGGCCGACAAGGCGCCGACCTTCCCGATCGAGGTCGCGGCCGCCCGCGTCGCCGCCGCCCGAGCCGCCGCTTCGGACACCGGCGTGCCTCTCGTCATCAACGCGCGCGTCGACACCCTCGCCGGCGGCGGCGAGTGGAGCGACGCGGTCGCCCGGGCGAACGCCTACCTCGAAGCCGGGGCCGACGTCATCTTCGTCCTGGGGCTCTCGACGGAGGAACTGGTCGCCCGCGCGATCGCCGAGATCGACGGCAAGATCTCCGTCATCGGCCACCCGGGCGCCGTCCCCCTCGCGCGGCTCGCCGACCTCGGCGTCAGCCGTGTCAGCTTCGGTCCGTTCGCCCTCGGCTCGGCCCTCGCCAACCTGCGGCGCACCGCCGAGACCGTCACCGCGGGAGGTGACTACCCCGACGACCTCGGGTTCCAGTTCTCGCTCTGACCACGTCGCCGCGAGGTGTCGTCGCCTCATTCCGTCCCGGTCGGGACGGGGTGAGGCGGCGTCACCTCGTCGTCGTTTCCGGCCGTACCCGAGCCCTAGAATCGGACCATGGAAACGAGCGACATCCGCGACGAATTGACCGAGATCCTCGTCACCGAACAGGAGATCCAGGAGAAGCTGCGCGAGCTGGCCGCGCGGATCGACGCGGACTACGCGGGTAAGGATGTCCTCCTCGTCGGTGTCCTCAAGGGAGCCGTCATGGTCATGGCCGACCTCGCGCGGTCGTTGCACGGTCACGTCGAGATGGACTGGATGGCTGTGAGTTCCTACGGCGCGGGAACGAAGTCGAGCGGCGTCGTGCAGATCCGGAAGGACCTCGACTCCGACCTGACGGGCCGACACGTGCTCATCGTCGAGGACATCATCGATTCCGGGCTGACCCTGTCGTGGCTGCTCGAGAACTTCGCCTCGCGCGGCGCCGCGTCCATCGAGGTCTGCGCTCTCCTCCGGAAGCCGGAGGCCGCGAAGGTCGAGATCGACTGCAAGTACGTCGGCTTCGACATCCCGAACGCCTTCGTCGTCGGCTACGGCCTCGACTTCGCCGAGCGCTATCGCAACCTGCGCGACGTCGCCGTCCTCGCGCCTCACGTGTACTCCTGACGCGTTCGGCCGGCGTCCTGTACGCCCACGGGGAACATGGAGGCGTCGCCCAGCGGCGTGCCGCTAATCTTGAGGCCTGTGGGCGCCAGGGCGCCCGTAACACCAGCTGTCAGAAAGGTGTCGGGCTCAGCCGCCCGTAAACACTATGGACTTCAAGCGCATCTTCAAGGGCCCGCTTCCCTACATCCTCCTCGCGGTGCTCGTGTTCTGGGTGGGTTCGAGCCTGCTCAACATCGGCGGCTTCAAGGAGATCTCGACGCAGCACGGTCTCGAGCTCCTCGAGGGCGAGACGGTGGCGGAGGCGACCCTCACGCAGGGCGACAATCGTGTCGACCTCGTCCTCGACAAGGCCGACGGCGAGAACGGCACGATGGTGCAGTTCTACTTCCTCGACGCGCGCGCCGAGGACGTCGTCGCGGCGGTGGACGCCGCGAATCCGTCCGACGGCTTCAGCGACAAGGTGCCTCAGCCGAGCTTCTGGGGATCGCTCCTCACGATCCTGCTCCCGCTCCTCCTGATCGGCGTCTTCTTCTGGATCATGCTCTCCGGCATGCAGGGGGGCGGCGGAAAGGTCATGCAGTTCGGGAAGTCGAAGGCGAAGCTCGTCTCGAAGGAGTCGCCGAAGGTGACCTTCGACGACGTCGCCGGCAGCGACGAGGCCATCGAGGAGCTCGAGGAGATCAAGGACTTCCTCAAGGAGCCCGCGAAGTTCCAGGCCGTGGGTGCCCGCATCCCCAAGGGTGTCCTGCTCTACGGCCCTCCCGGAACTGGAAAGACCCTGCTCGCCCGCGCCGTCGCGGGCGAGGCCGGTGTCCCGTTCTACTCCATCTCCGGCTCCGACTTCGTCGAGATGTTCGTGGGTGTCGGTGCGAGCCGCGTCCGCGACCTCTTCCAGCAGGCTAAGGAGAACTCGCCGGCGATCATCTTCGTCGACGAGATCGACGCCGTCGGCCGTCACCGCGGCGCGGGGATGGGCGGCGGGCACGACGAGCGCGAGCAGACGCTCAACCAGCTGCTCGTCGAGATGGACGGCTTCGACCCGAAGACGAACGTCATCCTGATCGCCGCGACCAACCGTCCGGACATCCTCGATCCCGCGCTCCTGCGCCCTGGTCGTTTCGACCGCCAGATCGGTGTCGACGCCCCCGACCTCCTCGGCCGGAAGAAGGTCCTCGAGGTCCACGGCAAGGGCAAGCCCCTCGCCCCGAGCGTCGACCTCGACGTCGTCGCCCGCAAGACGCCGGGCTTCACGGGAGCCGATCTCGCGAACGTCCTCAACGAGGCCGCTCTGCTCACGGCCCGCTCGAACGCGCAGCTCATCGACAACCGTGCCCTCGACGAAGCCATCGATCGTGTCATCGCGGGTCCGCAGCGTCGCACGCGCATCATGCGCGACCAGGAGAAGCTCATCACGGCGTACCACGAGGGCGGCCACGCCCTCGCCGCCGCCGCGATGCGCAACACCGACCCCGTCACGAAGGTCACGATCCTGCCGCGTGGTCGTGCGCTCGGGTACACGATGGTCATCCCCATCGAGGACCGGTACTCCGTGACCCGCAACGAGCTGCTCGATCAGCTCACGTACGCCATGGGCGGCCGTGTCGCGGAGGAGCTCGTCTTCCACGACCCGACGACGGGCGCCTCGAACGACATCGAGAAGGCCACGGGCATCGCGCGCAAGATGGTGACCGAGTACGGCATGACGACGGACGTCGGTCCCGTGAAGCTCGGTCAGTCCTCCGGGGAGGTCTTCCTCGGCCGCGACATGGGTCACCAGCGCGACTACTCCGAGGAGATCGCGCAGCGGGTCGACGGCCAGGTGCGCGCGCTCCTCGAGCAGGCGCACAACGAGGCGTTCCAGGTCATCAGCGACAACCGCGACATCCTCGACCGCCTCGCGGGAGAGCTGCTCGAGCACGAGACTCTCGACCACAACCAGCTCGCCGAGATCTTCAAGGACGTCCGCAAGCTCCCCGAGCGCCCGCAGTGGCTCTCGAGCACCGACCGTCCCGTGAGCGACCGGCCCCCGATCGCCATCCCGCGGCAGAAGGCGCCGATCGCGCCGGATGCGACGGACGGCGGAGTGAGCTCCGACCCCGAGCCCGCGCCCGCTCGCGGTCCGCAGATCACGCCGCGTCCGGCGACGGCGTAGCACCATGGCGGGAGTGGACCGCCGACGGATCGAGGCGGCGGTGACCGAACTGCTCCTCGCGATCGGGGAACGTCCCGATCGCGAGGGGCTGCTCTCGACCCCGGAGCGCGTCGCCGACGCCTACGCCGAATTCTTCGGCGGACTCGGGCACGATCCGGTCGACCACTTGCGGGAGACCGTGCCGACGGAGCTCGACACCGCGGGGGAGGCGGTCATCGTCCGCGATATCTCCTTCCGTTCCGTGTGCGAGCACCACCTCCTGCCGTTCACGGGCGTCGCCCACGTCGCGTACCTGCCGGACGCAGCGGTCGTCGGGCTCGGGCGATTCGCGCGGGTCGTCGACACTCTCGCATCGCGCCCGCAAGTGCAGGAGCGGCTCACGGAGCAGATCGCCGACGCGATCGACGAGGGGCTCGCACCGCTCGGCGTCCTCGTCGTGCTCGATGCGAGTCACCAGTGCATGACGACGAGAGGGCCGCGCCAGACGGGGTCGACGACCGTCACGATCGCGAGCAGGGGAGCTCTGTCGAGCGGTCCGCTCCGGTCGGACGTGCTCGCCCTCATCGGCGCGGGTCGGTCCCGAGACGATGACTGACGGTGGCGGGCGCGCCACGCGCATCATGGGCGTCCTCAACGTGACGCCCGACTCGTTCAGCGACGGCGGGCGCTACTTCACGACGGCCGACGCGATCGCTCACGGCCGCGAGCTCGTGGCCGAGGGCGCCGACATCATCGACGTCGGGGGCGAGTCCACGCGCCCGGGAGCCTCGCGCGTCGCGCTCGACGAGGAGCTGCGGCGGATCCTGCCCGTCGTCGAGGCGCTCGCGGGCGACGGGACCACCGTGTCCGTCGACACGATGAACGCCTCGACCGCGCGCGCCGCCGTCGAGGCGGGAGCGTCGATCGTCAACGACGTGTCCGGCGGGCTCGCCGACGAGGGTATGGCGGCGGTCGTCGCCGCGCTCGATGCCACTTTCGTCATCAGCCACTGGCGCGGTCACAGCACCGTCATGGAGGACCGCGCAGAGTACGCGGACGTCGTCGAGGACGTCGTCCGGGAGCTGCGCGCCCAGACGTCCGCCGCGATCGCGGCGGGAGTCGAGCCCGCACGAATCATCGTCGACCCGGGTCTCGGCTTCGCGAAGCGAGGGCCCCACAACTGGGCGCTGCTGGCCCATCTCGACACGCTCGCGTCTCTCGGCTTCCCCGTCATGGTGGGGGTGTCGCGCAAGCGCTTCCTCGGAGAACTCGTCGAGGACGACCGGGGCGTCGAGGGCCGCGACCTCCCGACGGCCGTGCTGAGTGCGCTCCTCGCTGACGACGTGTGGGCCGTCCGGGTGCACGACGTCGCGGCGTCGCGGGTCGCGCTCGACGTGCTCGCAGCGGTGCGTTCGGCCCGCGACTGATCCGCCGCGTACGTCGTCTCGTGCCGTCGCATTCCACGAGAATCACGTGCGCTCGGTAGGGTGATCCACGACACTTCGTCGCTATCGGACCTCGTAACCGTGGAGATCGCATGAGCACCGCACCCGTCACGTCGACCGCCGTCGCCGGCCGTCCCACCCTCGCCGACCGCGTCGTGCCCCGCACGGCCGCCGCGAACATCGCCCTCATCGCGGCCGGAGTCGCCGTCGTCTCCCTGCTCGCACAGGTCGAGATCCCGATGTGGCCGGTTCCGATCACGGGCCAGACCCTCGGCGTCATGCTCGTGGGCGCGAGCCTCGGCGCGTGGCGCGGAGCCGTCAGCCTCCTGTCGTACATGGGCGTCGGCCTGCTCGGTCTGCCCGTCTTCGCCGGCGCGACCGGTGGACTCATCGCTCTCACGAAGCCGTCGTTCGGCTTCGTCATCGGTTTCGTCTTCGCCGCAGCCCTCGTCGGATGGCTCGCCGAGCGATCGTGGGACCGCCGACCGGGCTTGTCGCTCGCGGCCTTCGGCCTCGCGAGCCTCGTGCCCTTCCTCTTCGGCATCCCGTACATGGGCTTCGTGCTCGGGGCCATGGGCGTCCCCAACGACCTCGGCTCGCTGCTCGCCTTCGGGTTCTTCCCGTTCATCGTCGGCGGCATCGTGAAGTGGCTCGTCGCCGCCTCGGTGATGCCGACGCTGTGGGCCGTCGTCCGCCGCGTCGACCGTCGCTCCTGACGCAAGCACCCCTCCGGTCCCGGCATCCGTCCGCCCGGTCGTGGCAGAGTGGTGACGTGGACACGCCCCTCGACACGATCAGTCTCATGGGACTGCGCGTCCATGCCCATCACGGCGTCTTCGACTTCGAGCGCGAGAACGGTCAGACCTTCGTGATCGACGTCGTCGTCCACCTCGACGCGCGCCCGGCGGCGGACGCCGACGATCTCGCGAGCACCGTCCACTACGGGGAGCTCGCGGAACGCGTGGTCGCCGCCGTGGAGAACGACCCCGTCGACCTCATCGAGACGGTGGCCGAACGCGTGGCGGGTGTCGCGCTCACCTGGCAGGCCGTCCTGCGGGTGGACGTGGCCGTTCACAAGCCGGACGCCCCGATCGACGCGGTCTTCGACGATGTCGTCGTGCGGATCAGCAGGAGCAGGGAGGCCGCAGCGTGACTCCGATCGCCGGCCCTCTCGTGCACGACCCCATCCGCCGCGGCGGGCCCGAGCGCCTCGTCCTCGCCCTCGGCAGCAATCTCGGCGAGCGGCACGCCTCGCTCACGGAAGCCGTCGATCGGATCCGGGCGATCCCGGGAGTCTTCGTACGGGCCGTCTCGCCGTTCGTCGAGACCGTGGCCGTGCGCACGACGGGGCCCGACACCGACGCGCCCGCCTACCTCAACGGGGTGCTCGTGGGGCACACGTATCTCGAGCCGCACCGGCTGCTCGACGCGACGGCTGCGATCGAGGACGAGCTCGGCCGTGTGCGCACCGAACGCTGGGGCGACCGCACGATCGACATCGACATCATCGAGGTCGGCCGGCGTCGCGTCTCGGACGAGCGGCTCATCCTCCCTCACCCGCGGGCCGCGGAGCGGGACTTCGTCCTGGCGCCCTGGCTCGCCGTCGAGCCCGACGCGACCCTCACGGGGCACGGGCGCGTCGCCGACCTGCTCGCCGGGCTCGAAAGCGGGTCCCCGGCATGACGCGCACATCGCCCCGCTCGTTGCTCCTCCTCGCCGTGCTCGGCTTCGTCGTCGGATTCCTCGTCGAGGTCTGGACGGCGTCACGGGGGGCGATGACGATCGTGCCGCCGCTCACGTTCTCCCTGACTCTCGTCGCCGTCGGGGCGATCGTGGTGGGGTTCGCGATCCCCATCCGCCGCCGCGTGTCCGGCAGGTCGGATCGCATGATCGACCCGTTCCAGGCCACGCGCGTGGTTTCCCTCGCGAAGGCCTCGAGTCTCGCGGGTTCGCTCCTCGCCGGTTTCGGGCTCGGCATCCTCGTCTTCCTGCTCTCCCGCTCGATGCTGCCCGGGATAGCATCGTTGTGGCTGGCCGCCGCGGCCGCTCTGGGGGCCGTCGTCCTCACGATCGCGGGGCTCGTCGCCGAGAGACTGTGCACGCTGCCGAAGGATGACGATGACGAACCACCTGCCGGAGCAGCCGCGAGCTGACGACGCGAGCGCACCCGGCTCCGAGGGGACAGCGCCTCGTCACGCCGCCGCGAGGCCGTCGGGCGCAGCGCCGCGTGCCGAAGCCGCGCCCATCGATCCCGCGGTGCCCGTCGGCGCCTCCGCGCCCGTGAGCGATTCCGCACCCGCCGTCCCGACCCTCGGCGAGGTCCTCGCGGCGCCCGCCGAGGAGCCTGAGGCGGCGCCGGAGACACCCGGCAGACTCGACATCACGGGCGAGTGGCGCCGCGTCTCTCCCAAGGCCGTCACGATCGAGTTCCTGACGAACGCGCTCATGATCGTCGTCGTCGTCGCCGTGGGCGCACTCGTCGGCTTCCTCGTCGATCACCCGTGGCCGTGGTTCGTGGGCGGCGCGATCGTGCTCGTGACGCTCGTCACGCTCGCCTTCGTACCGCGACGGATCCGCTCGATCGGATACCTCCTCCGCGACGACGACCTGCTGTTCCGACGCGGCATCATGTGGCAGCGTTTCGTCGCGGTACCCTACGGCCGCATGCAGCTCGTGGACATCAACAGGGGGCCGCTCGCGCGCGCGTTCGGGCTCGCGGAGTTGAAGTTCGTGACCGCGTCGCCCGCGACCGGCGTGACGATCCCGGGGCTCCCGCTCGAGGAGGCCGAGGGCCTGCGTGACCACCTCGTGTCCGTCGCCGAGAGCCGGCGGACAGGACTGTGAGCGAGACCGGACCGGCGGCAGCCGCGCCGCCCGACGGTCCTCTCCCCGACGCTGGACGGGCGGCACGGGAGCAGGTCAGGGCGGGGGACACGCTCGCCGACGGCGAGTGGCATCGTCTCCACCCGGCCACTCCGTTGCTGCGGGGAGGGATCGCGTTCCTGGCGATCCTCGGCATCGTCATCGCGAACCTGCGCGAGAGACTCGTCGAGATGTTCCTGCCGCAGTTCGCCGGCGACTTCCGATACGACGGCGAGGACTACGACCCGCTCACCTACTCGGTCACGCACGGCTACGTCGGGTGGATCCTGCTCGCTCTCGCCGTCGGTCTCGTCGTGATCATCGGCCTGTTCTTCCTGTCGTGGCGCATGCACAGCTTCCGTGTCACCGACGAGGCCGTCGAGGTGCGCAGCGGCGTCCTCTTCCGTACGCACCGCAAGGCGAAGCTCGACCGGGTGCAGGGCGTGGGGCTCTCGAAGCCGTTCCTGCCCCGCTTGTTCGGAGCGGCGCGACTCGACGTCAACGTCGCGGGGCAATCGGCGGACGTCAAGCTCGAGTACCTCTCGACGAAGCCGGCGGAGAAGCTCCGCCGCGACGTGCTCACCCTGGCCTCCGGCGCCCGCCTCGCCGAAGGGGAGGCGCCGTTGCCCGGGACGAGTGCTGCGGGCGTCGTCACGGACAGCGACGGGGTCATCACGCGGCACGTCGTCGAACGGGCGAACGACTTCCTCTCGCCCGAGCTCCCCGCCGATCAGGCCCCGCCCGAATCGATCGTGCGCATCCCTGTCGGTCGGCTCATCGCCTCGACGGTCGTCAACGAGGGCACACTCGTCGTGCTCGCGATCGTGGTCGTCGGCGTCGTCATGCTCGTGAACGGGTCGCCGTGGGTCATCTTCACGCTCATCCCCGCAGTGCTCGGTATCGGCAGCTACTACTGGACGACGATCACGAAGTCGTTGCGGTACTCGATCGCCGGCACGCCGAGCGGCGTGCGCATCGGCTTCGGTCTTCTCTCGACGAGCAACGACACCCTGCCGCCGGGGCGCGTCCACGCCGTCCAGCTGTCGCAACCGCTCCTGTGGCGTCCGTTCGGGTGGTGGCAGGTCAAGATCAACAAGGCGGGCTTGTCCGCCGAGGCGGCGATGGGTGGCAAGGGCAACACGACAGTCCTCCCCGTCGGCACCCTGAGGGATGCGACGGCCGTGGTGCAGCTCATGCTCGAGGGCGCCGACGTCGATTCGACGTTCGAGCAGGTCGAGTCCGCGATCATGCGCCCGGCGCAATCGGGATTCGTGCTCGCCCCTCGACGCGCTCGCTGGATCGACCCGATCGCCTGGCGCCGCACGGGCTACGCGTTGCGCGCGAGTCTCCTCGTCTTCCGCACCGGCGTGCTGTGGCGCAAGCTCACGATCCTGCCGCTCGCCCGCATCCAGAGCATCCAGATCTCGCAGGGACCGCTCGAGCGCGTGCTCCGGCTCGCGTCGGCCCGCGTGCACACCGTGCTCGGCCCCGTCACCCCGACCCTGCCGACGATCGCGAAGGACGAGGCCGCCGTGCTCTTCGAACGCGCGTCGGCCGCGGCTGTCCGGGCCGCAGCCTCCGACCACAGTCACCGCTGGGCACTGGAGGTGCGATGAGCGCGCGGGCGGGTCGGCTCGGCGTCGGCATCCTCGGAGCCGGTCGCGTCGGTCCGGTCCTCGGAGCGGCGCTCGCCGGGGCGGGTCACGCGGTCGTGGGCATCTCCGCCGTCTCGGTCGAGAGCAGGGAGCGCGCCGAGGTGATCCTGCCCGGAGCGCCGATCCTGTCGATCCCCGACCTCGTCGAGCGCTCCGAACTCGTCATCATCGCGATCCCGGATGAGGAGATCGAGCCCCTCGTGACCGGGCTCGCGGCCGCCGGCGTGTGGCAGCCGGGCCAACTCGTCGCGCACACGTCGGCCCGCTTCGGCACCGGAATCCTGCGGCCGGCGCAAGTCGCCGGCGCGATCCCACTCGCGATCCACCCCGCCATCGCGTTCACGGGGACCTCCCTCGATCTCGCCCGGCTCCGCGAGGCCTACTTCGCCGTGACCGCTCCGGCCCCCGTCCTGCCGATCGCGCAAGCGCTCGTCGTCGAGATGGGGGGTGAGCCCGTCGTCGTCGCCGAGGAGGACCGTCCCGCCTATGCCGAGGCGATCGCGACGGCCACGGCGTTCTCCCGCTCGATCGTCGCGCAATCGAGCGAGATCCTCTCGCGGATCGGCGTCGAGAACCCCGGAGCCTATCTGTCGTCGCTCGTCCGCAGCGCGGTCGACAACGCGCTCGCCTCGCCGGCCTCCGCAGCGATAGACCCGGACGACGGACTCCGGCTCGACTGACGGAACCGACTGTTCACCTTCGCCCGATACGGTGTCGGCGCACCCGGCCCGACGGAACGCACGCGAGAGCGTCGTTCCGGTCCCGAATCGAGAAGGACGCACATGGCGAAGAACGGCACTCCGTCCGCGGAGGAGAAGCGAGCGGTCGACAAGGCCGAACGCAAAGCCATCAAGCGCGCCGTCGAGGCGGACGCTGCCCGCGCCGCACGCGAGGAGGAGCGGCTCGAGGAGGCCGCGCGGCTCGTGAAGGCGAAGAAGAAGGCCGCGAAGGCTTCGGCTCGGAATGCCGACGACACCGGGTCGCCCGCGTCGACGACGAAGTCGGACAAGAAGGCGAAGCCCGAGAAGCGAGCGATCTCCGAGAAGAAGGCGAAGGAACGCGCGAAGGCGGAGAAGGCCGAGCGTAAGGCGAAGGATCAGGCGAAGGCGGAGAAGGCCGAGCGTAAGGCGAAGGCGGAGAAGGCCGAGCGTAAGGCGAAGGAGCAGGCGAAGGCGGAGAAGGCCGAGCGTAAGGCGAAGGAGCAGGCGAAGGCGGAGAAGGCCGAGCGCAAGGCGAAGGAGCAGGCGAAGGCGGAGAAGGCCGAGCGCAAGGCGAAGGAACGCGCGAAGGCGGAGAAGGCCGAGAAGAAAGCCAAAGCGCGCGCGAAGGCCGAGAAGGCCGAGCGGAAGGCGCGCGAGAAGTCCGCGGCGCGAGAGGCGGAGAAGCGTGCTCGAGACGAGGCGCGGGCCATTGCCGCGGCCGCTGCGGAGCGGGCCCGCCGCAGCGCCGAGGCCGAAGCCGCGATCGCCGCCCTGCCGCAGCCGTCCGCGTCGACGACCCCCGTACCGAACGCGACGTGGAGCGTGCCGCGACTGCGATCGTTCGCTCGCGCTCACGGGTACACGTCGCTGTCTCGGCTGCGGAAGCAGCAGCTCCTCGATCTCCTCGTCCAGCCGGCACGTGAGTCCTGAGGTCGACGCCGCCGACGCGCGGTCTGCTCAAACGGCGGTGCTCACCCGGTCGGACCGTGCACCGCACGTGCGCACGCTCGTCGACGTCCTGAGGGAGTCGGCCGCACGATTCCCCGACGCGTCCGCCCTCGATGACGGCTCCGTGTCGCTCAGCTACCGAGAATTGCTCGCGCAGGCGATCCGAGTCGCCGCCGCTCTGCATGATGCGGGCGTACGACGGGGCGACCGTGTCGGTGTGCGCATGCCCTCCGGGAAGCGCCAGCTCTACATCGCGATCCTCGGCGTGCTCGTCGCGGGCGCCGCGTACGTTCCCGTCGACGCGGACGATCCCGAGGAGCGCGCCGCCCTCGTCTTCGGGGAGGCGGGAGTCGTCGGTGTGCTCGAGGGCGACGGCGTCTTCGTTCCGCGTACCGGCGTCTCTCCATTGAGCGAGGACCGACCGACCGACGACGGATCGACGGACGCTCACGGCCAGGCCTCGGTGGTCACCCCCGGCAGGCCGGTGACGGACACCGCGGCGCTCGCCGTCGTGACGCCGCCGACGCCGGAGGACGACGCCTGGATCATCTTCACCTCGGGATCGACGGGCGTCCCCAAGGGCGTGGCCGTGAGCCACCGCTCCGCCGCGGCCTTCGTCGACGCCGAGGCGCGACTGTTCCTCCAGGCGGAGCCGATCGGACCGGACGATCGCGTCCTCGCCGGGCTCTCGGTGGCGTTCGACGCCTCGTGCGAGGAGATGTGGCTCGCGTGGGCCCATGGTGCGTGCCTCGTGCCCGCACCTCGATCCCTCGTGCGGAGCGGCGTCGACCTCGGTCCGTGGCTCGTCGCCCGCGGCGTCACGATCGTGTCCACGGTTCCGACCCTCGCGGCGTTGTGGCCGGCCGAGTCGCTCGAGAACGTGCGACTGCTCATCTTCGGGGGCGAGGCCTGCCCGCCAGAACTCGCGGAGCGCCTCGCCGTCGACGGTCGTGAGGTCTGGAACACCTACGGACCGACGGAGGCGACCGTCGTGGCGTGCGCTGCTCCGCTCGACGGCTCGACGCCCGTGCGGATCGGGCTGCCGCTCGACGGCTGGGACCTCGCTGTCGTCGGCACCGACGGCACGCGCGTCGGCGACGGGGAAGTGGGCGAGCTCGTCATCGGCGGTGTCGGCCTCGGCCGATACCTCGACCCGGCGAAGGACGCCGAGAAGTATGCGCCCGCACCGACCCTCGGGTGGGAGCGGGCGTACCGCAGCGGCGACCTCGTCCGCTTCGAGGCGGCGGGACTCGTCTTCCAGGGGCGTGTCGACGACCAGGTGAAGGTCGGCGGTCGGCGCATCGAGCTCGGGGAGATCGAGGCCTCGCTGCAGGCGCTTCCGGGTGTCGCGGGAGCGGCCGCCGCCGTGCGGACGTCGTCCTCCGGCTCTCCCGTGCTCGTCGGCTACCTCGCGGTGCCCGGGAAGGACGCCTTCGACCGGGCTGCCGCGCTCGCCGCGTTGCGCGCGGCTCTGCCGGCCGCTCTCGTCCCCGTGCTCGCGGTGCTCGACGAGTTGCCGACGCGCACCTCGGGCAAGGTCGACAAGGCCGCGCTGCCATGGCCCCTCCCCGTCGACGACACCCCGGCGGCAGCCCTTCCCGAGCGCGTCCGCGCCTTGGCCGCTGACTGGACGGCGGTGCTCGGCGTACCCGTACCGTCGATCGAGGCGAACTTCTTCGACCTCGGCGGTGGTTCGCTCGCCGCCGCACAGCTCGTCACGCGTGTCCGGTCGCGGGATCCCGAGTTCACCGTCGCCGACGTGTACGCGCTGCCGCGGCTCGTGGCGATGGCGGAGGCCCTCGACGAACGCGACGGCGAGGACCGTGGTCGTGATCGTCCGACGGACTTCCACCGCGTGACGCCGACGCCGCGGGCCATGGGCGTCTTCCAGACGCTCGTGAGCCTGCCGATCTCGGCTCTCGCGGCGGCGCGCTGGCTCGCCATCCTCTCCGCCGCGGCCTGGGTGCTCGACCTCGCGGGGCTCGCCGGTCCGTTGCCCGTGCCCGACACGGTCGCGGTCGTGCTCCTCGTGCTCGTCTTCGTCACTCCGCTCGGCAGGATGCTGCTCTCGGTCGCGGCCGCCCGGACGCTGCTCACCGGCCTCGAGCCGGGCGACTACCCGCGCGGGGGTTCGGTGCACCGCCGCATCTGGGTGACGGAGGCCATCACGCACGCGCTCGGCGGCGTCGGCCTCTCTGGCGCGCCCTTCGTGGCCGCGTACGGTCGGCTCCTCGGGGCGACGATCGCGCGCGACGTCACGCTCCACTCGCTCCCGCCGCTCACAGGCATGCTCACGATCGGGGAGGGCGCGTCGGTCGAACCCGAGGTCGATCTCTCCGGCTGGTGGGTCGACGGGGACATCCTCCGCGTCGGCGCCGTGCGGATCGGCGCGGGAAGTGTCGTCGGGGCGCGGAGCGTTCTGCTGCCCGGCACGCGAATCGCACGGAACGCGCAGATCGAGCCGGCCTCCGCGGTGTTCGGGCGCGTGCGCTCGGGCCAGCGCTGGGCGGGTTCCCCGGCCGTGCGCGTCGGGCGGGTGCGGCAGTGGTGGCCGGACGCGCCGCCGGCGCGCGGGAGGCGCTGGTGGTTCGCGTACGGCGCGTCGAGCATCGTCTTCGCGCTCATCCCGGTCATCGCGCTCGCAGCGGGAGCAGCCGTCCTCGTCCCGGCGATCCGCGATGCGTCGTCGCTCGCAGACCTCGCCGGTCGGGCCGCGCTCCTCGTCGTCCCCGCGACGGCCGCTGCCGGGGTCGTGCTCGCGCTCCTCGTGGTGATCGTGACGCGTGCTCTCGGGATCGGTTTGACGGAAGGCGTGCATCCCGTCCGGAGCCGTCAGGGCTGGCAGGTGTGGGCGACCGAGCGGCTGCTCGACCTGTCGCGCACGATCCTCTTCCCGCTGTACTCGAGCCTCTTCACCCCCGTGTGGCTCCGGCTCCTCGGCGCGCGGGTCGGTCGGAACGTCGAGGCCTCGACCGTACTGCTCGTGCCGTCGATGACGACGATCCGCGACGGCGCATTCCTCGCCGACGACACGCTCGTGGCGTCGTACGAGCTCGGCGGCGGGTACGTGCACGTCGCCCCCGTCGAGGTGGGGCGTCGGTCCTTCCTCGGCAACTCGGGGATGGCGACGGCGGGCCGCCGGATTCCGCGCGACAGCCTCATCGCCGTGCTCTCGGTCGCGCCACGGAAGTCCAAGGCGGGCTCGTCGTGGCTCGGCTCGCCCACGGTCCGGTTGCGTCGGACGCCGGCCGAGGTGGACGATGCGCTCACGTTCTCGCCGCCGACGCGGCTGCGCGTCGCGCGCGCAGCGTGGGAACTCGCGCGTTTCGTGCCCGTGGTCGTCACTGTCGGCATCGGGCTGCTCGTGCTGTCGACGCTCGCGCTCCTGCTCGAGCTCGTCGGTCTCGTACCGACCCTCGTCGTCGGGGGAGCCGTCCTCGTCGCGGCCGGAGCGCTCGCCGCCGCGCTCACGACGGCCGCGAAGTGGGCGCTCATCGGGCGCATCCGAGCGGGGGAGCACCCGCTCTGGTCGTCCTTCATCTGGCGGAGCGAACTCGCCGACACGTTCACGGAGATGGTCGCGGCGCCGTGGTTCGCGAACGGCGCGGCCGGGACGCCCGCCCTCGTCGTCTGGTTGCGGTCCCTCGGCGCGCGCATCGGTCGCGGCGTGTGGTGCGAGA
The DNA here is from genome assembly GCF_004078635.1 of Labedella phragmitis. Taxonomy (GTDB): domain Bacteria; phylum Actinomycetota; class Actinomycetes; order Actinomycetales; family Microbacteriaceae; genus Labedella; species Labedella phragmitis. The sequence goes on along the minus strand of NZ_RZNB01000003.1, from coordinate 58,496 downwards.
GCTATTGGCTCCCCGAGGCCGACCTCGTGTCCCTCGGCGACGGCTCGACGGTCAACAGGGGGTGTGTCGTGCAGACCCACCTGTTCCATGATCGAATCATGAGCATGGACGAAGTGACCCTCGGCGCCGGTGCGACGCTCGGCCCCCACAGCGTGGCGCTGCCCGCCGCCGTCATCGGGGACCACTCGACGATCGGTCCGGCTTCGCTCGTCATGCGCGGCGAGACCGTGCCGGAGGGTGGCCGCTGGAGCGGAAACCCCATCGGACCGTGGCGCGACGTCGTCGTGGCCGACTACCGCGTCGCCGCGTCCGCCCGATGATCCGCGGCACAGCCGCCGCTCGAGCGGCGACAGACCCGTACGTCCCGAAGAACGGCAACGCCGGCGTCGACGTCGAGCGCTACGAGCTCGACCTCGACTACCGCACCGCGACCAATCGACTGAGCGGCACCGCGCGGCTCGACGTCCTCGCGACGACCGACCTCCCGCGTTTCACGCTCGACCTCTCCCGGCTGCAGGTCGGGTCGGTGCGGCTCGACGGTGCTCGCGTGGGTCACCGGCAGTCGGCGCACAAGCTCACGATCACCCCGGATCGCCCCATCGAGGCGGGCACGCGGTTCTCGGTCGCGATCGACTACGCGGGAGCGCCGCGGCCGCGATCGAGTTCGTGGGGAACCGTGGGCTGGGAGGAACTCGCGGACGGCGTCATCGTCGCGTCACAACCGAGCGGCGCTTCGACGTGGTTCCCCTGCAACGACGTCCCGGCCGACAAGGCGGCGTTCTCGATCCGCTTCACGACCGAGGCACCGTACACGGTCGTGTGCAACGGACGGCTCGTCGACCGCACGGTGAGGTCGGGGCGCACGACGTGGTCGTTCGAGCAGGAGGAGCCGACGGCGACCTACCTCGCGACCGTGCAGGTCGGGCGCTATACGACGCGCGAGGTGGACCTCGACGGTGTCGCGGGGCGATTCGTCTTCCCGCCGGCCCTGCGCGCTCGTGTCGACGCCGACCTCCGTGCAGTCCCCGCCATGATGGCGACATTCCAGCGCCTCTTCGGTCCGTACCCATTCCCGGTCTATTCGGTCATCGTGACAGCCGACGTCCTCGAGATCCCCCTCGAAGCGCAATCGCTCGCGATCTTCGGATCGAACCACATGGGAGGTCGGGGCGAGTGGGAGCGACTCGTGGCCCACGAGCTCGCGCACCAGTGGTTCGGCAACTCCGTCGGGGTCGCCGCGTGGCGCTACATCTGGCTCAACGAGGGTTTCGCGTGCTACGCGGAGTGGTTGTGGTCGGAGGCGTCGGGCGGTCGGACGGCGGAGGATCTCGCGCGCTACCACCACGTCGTGCTCGCGCGCTCGGCGCAGGACGTCGTCGTCGGCGACCCCGGCGCAGCACGCATGTTCGACGACCGTGTGTACAAGCGCGGGGCCCTCGCGCTGCACGCCGTGCGGCGAGCCGTCGGCGACGACGTCTTCTTCGCCGTCCTCAAGCGCTGGACCTCGGAGCACCGCCACGGTGTCGTCACGACGGACGATCTCCGCGACCTCGTCGCGAGCGAGGGGGCCTCGGCCGGCATCGAGCGCTCCGTCGTCGACACCGTGTTCGCCGCGTGGCTCGACGCCGAGGCGCTGCCCGCCTTTCCCGGCTAGCGTCCGCCGGATGCGCTCCAGGCGACGGTGATCACGAGGCCGTCGCCGTGTGGTGCGGACGAATCCACGTGGGGCAGGTCGAAGCCGGCCACCTCGAACGGGGGACCGCCGTCGACGCGAGCGGTCGCACCGGCGACACCGGGCGGACCCTCGATCCCCACACGCGTCGGGTCGACCTCGAGGCCCCGTCCGTCCGCCTTGAGCACGGCCTCGACAGTCGTCCACAGCCGCAGGGCATCGCGGCCGTCGAGCGGCGTGCCACCCGTGACCGCACGGATCGCTTCGAAGCGCGCTGGATCGCCGCCGACGCGCTCCGCGTCGATGCCGACGGCGACCGGCCCGACAGCCACGAGCGTGATCGCCCCGGCGTGCGTGACGCTTCCCCGCAGGCGCCGCCCCGACGGGACATCGGTGACGACCGGTCTGCCGTGATCGCCACCGCACCGCGGGCATCGCGCCGTCACGAGGGCACGGGTTCCATCGCCCCAGAGCCTGACGGCCGCCTCCTGCAGGAGGAGCCGGCCACGGCGCCGCCGCTCCACGGCATCGCCGTCGACGGGCGCTTCACCGAGGAGAACGACGAGACCGGCGAGGGCCGGCAGGAGGTGCGACACGTCGGAGACGGTGACCCCCGCGGCCTCGGGTTCGCGCGCCTCGTCCACGGGAGACATCGTGCCACGCTCCACGGACGTCGGGCCGCTCGGTGGACTTCTCGGCATTCGACGGGACCGCCCGGCGGCTACCATCAGGGGGTGAGCCCCACCGAACGCCCATCCGACCGTCACGACGCCGTGCTCGCGCACGCCCTCGACTCCGCGGCATCGGCCGCCGACGGCGGACTCGACGCCGTCGTCGCGGCCGGGCAGGCCGCGGTGGTGGGGGAGCCCCACGTCGAGCTCGTGCGACTGACCACGGTCGACGGTGACACCGGTGGTCCGCTCGACAGCGGGCACAGCGGCTCGGTCCGCGTCACGATCGCTGCGACAGTCGACGGCGTCGAGGGCTCCGCGTCGCGCACGTTCTACGTCGCCTGAGCGCCGACTCCCACCGCCTAAGCTTGAGGGAGCCGTCCTCGAGGAGTCTCCCGCACATGTCCGACACCACGTCGTCCCCCGCCACACCGACCGCCTCGGCGGACCCCACCGAGCAGGAGATCACGGAGCAGAAGGCCGTCCGTCTCGCGAAGAGGCAGCGGCTGCTCGACGAGGCCACGGACGCTGCCGGTGGCGCCTACCCCGTCTCGGTCCCCGTCACACACACCATCCGCCAGGTGCGGGAGGCCTACGGCCACCTCGCCCCCGACGAGTCGGCCGGCGTCACGGTCGGCGTCGCGGGTCGCGTCGTCCACCTCCGCAACACGGGCAAGCTGTGCTTCGCGAGCCTCCAGTCGGGTGACGGCACCCGGATCCAGGCCATGGTGAGCCTCGCCGCCGTGGGTGAGGAGGACCTCGCCGCGTGGAAGGACCTCGTCGACCTCGGCGATCACCTCTTCGTGTCCGGCGAGGTGGCCGCGAGCCGTCGCGGCGAGCTCTCGATCATGGTGGCGGAGTGGCGCATCGCCTCCAAGGCGATCCAGCCGCTCCCGAACCTGCACAACGAGTTGAGCGAGGAGACGCGCGTCCGCTCGCGTTACCTCGACCTCATCGCGCGCGAGCAGGCGCGCCGCAACGTCGTCACGCGGTCGACGGCGGTCGCGAGCCTTCGTGCCACGTTCGCCGAGCGCGGCTTCCTCGAGGTCGAGACGCCCATGCTGCAGGTGATGCACGGCGGTGCGTCCGCCCGTCCGTTCGTGACCCACTCGAACGCCTTCGACACCGACCTCTACTTGCGGATCGCCCCCGAGCTCTACCTCAAGCGCGCCGTCGTCGGTGGCATCGACCGCGTCTTCGAGATCAACCGCAATTTCCGCAACGAGGGTGCAGACTCGACGCACAGCCCCGAGTTCGCGATGCTCGAGGCGTACGAGTCGTACGGCGACTACTCCTCGATCGCCGACCTCACTCAGACCCTCATCCAGGAGGCGGCGAAGGCCGTCTCGGGAAGCCACGTCGTGACGTGGGCCGACGGCACCGAGTACGACCTCGGGGGCGAGTGGGACCGGATCTCGATGTTCGAGAGCCTGTCGCAGGCAGCAGGCGTCGAGATCACGCCGCAGACCCCCATCGAGGAGCTCGCGGCTCTCGCCGAGCGCGAGGGCGTCGAGGTGCCGCACCCGATCCACGGGAAGTACGTCGAGGAGCTGTGGGAGCACTTCGTGAAGGGCGGTCTCGAACGGCCGACCTTCGTCATGGACTTCCCCGTCGACACGAGCCCCCTCGTGCGCGAGCACCGGTCGATCGCCGGCGTCGTCGAGAAGTGGGACCTCTACATCCGCGGCTTCGAGCTCGCCACCGGATACTCGGAGCTCGTCGACCCCGTCATCCAGCGCGAGCGCTTCGTCGAGCAGGCGAAGCTCGCCGCACGGGGCGATGTCGAGGCCATGCGGCTCGATGAGGAGTTCCTCCGCGCTCTCGAGTTCGGCATGCCGCCGACGGGCGGCATGGGGATGGGTATCGACCGGCTGCTCATGGCCCTCACGGGTCTCGGCATCCGCGAGACGATCCTCTTCCCGCTCGTCAAATGAGCGCGCTCGTTCCGGCGAGCACTCGGCCGCGCTCGCGTAGACTGGCGTCATCATGATCGAGAACTTCTGGTTGAACGCCATCTGGTCGCTGTTCCCGACCATCGTTCTCGGCGTCATCTTCTACATCGTGATGCGTTCCGTCATCCGCGTCGACCGCAACGAGCGCCGCGCGTATTCGGAGCTCGAGGCGGAGGAGCGTGCCAAGCGGGGACTCCCGCCGAAGCCGACGCCCTCTGCGTGACCCCTGCTTCCGGGCCTCGCGCGTGACGTCGGAGGCATGTCGCTCTCGATAGGGTGAGAGCGAACGTGACGAGAGCCGCGCCGAGCCGGGGGAATGCATGAATGAGACCCTGACGCTCTGGCTGGTCTGGTTCGGCATCGCCGTCGACCTCGTCGTCCGCGTCGTCGCCGTCATCGTCATCCCGCGGAACCGCAAACCCTCGGCCGGGACCGCGTGGCTGCTCGCCGTCTTCTTCATCCCGTATGGCGGCATCCTGCTCTTCCTGCTCATCGGCAACCCGAAGCTGCCGCGCAAGCGCCGTAAGATCCAGGACGGCGTCAACACGGCCATCGAGCGGGCGGTCCAGAACCTGCCGAAGCAGGACCTCGAGTTCGAGGGACCGACGTGGTTCCGCTCGCTCGTGCAGCTCAACGAGGGCCTCGGCGCGATGCCGATCCTCGGAGGCAACGAGGCGCGCCTCATGAGCGACTACAACGACACGCTCATCGCGATGGCCGACGAGATCGACGCGGCCACGGAGTACGTGTACGTCGAGTCGTACATCCTGTCCTACGACCACGCGACGGCGCCGATCTTCGACGCGCTCGAACGGGCCGTCGATCGCGGCCTCGTCGTCCACGTGCTGCTCGATCACTGGGCGAGCCTCCGCCGGACCGGCTACAAGAGGACCATCGCGAAGCTCGACGCGATCGGGGTGCGATGGGAGCTCATGCTGCCCCTGCAGCCGCTCAAGGGGAAGTTCCAGCGCCCCGACCTGCGAAACCACCGCAAGCTCCTCATCGTCGACGGCCTCATCGGCTTCCTCGGTTCGCAGAACATCATCGACCGCAGCTACAACACGCGCGCCAACGAGCGTCGCGGGCTCAAGTGGAAGGAGCTCGTCGCGCGCGTCGAAGGCCCCGTCGTCGGAGAGATGGAGGCGATCTTCCTCACCGACTGGTACAGCGAGACGGGTGAGAACCTGCTCCGCGACATCGACGTGACCGACCCCACCCCCGATCGCGGCGACCTCGACTGCCAGATCGTCCCGAGCGGGCCGGGATTCGAGGGTGAGAACAACCTGCGTCTCTTCCTCGGCCTGCTCTACGGGGCGCAGAAGCGCATCGTCATCACGAGCCCGTACTTCGTGCCGGACGAGTCGCTCATGTACGCGGTCACGACCGCGGTCATGCGCGGCGTCCCCGTGGACCTGTTCGTGTCGGAGATCGGGGATCAAGCCCTCGTCTACCACGCACAGCGGAGCTACTACGAGCAGCTCTTGCGGGCGGGGGTCCGCATCTATCTCTACCCGGCGCCGTACATCCTGCACGCGAAGTTCTTCACGATCGACGACGACGTCGCCGTGATCGGCTCGAGCAACATGGACCAGCGCTCGTTCGGTCTCAACCTCGAGGTGTCGATGCTCGTCCGCGGCGCCTCGTTCGTCGACGACATGCGCGACGTCGAGGACGAGTACCGGGCCGTGAGCAAGGAACTCACGCTCGACGAGTGGCTCGAGCAGCCGTTGCGCTCGACCGTCCTCGACAACCTCGCGCGTCTCACCTCCGCCCTCCAGTGACCCCGCCCCGTTCGAGTGCTTGAACACTTCTCTTGTGCACGCGCTTTCGTGCGCAAGACAAGTGTTCAGGGGGTGAGAGGAGACGGCGGGCGCAAGCGGGTGAGGGAGGGCCTGTCGAGGGCCAGGATGGTCGCATGGGCTCTCAGATCTGGGGCGCCGCAGGGGCAGGCCTCCTTGCGGGCGGCGCTCTCGTGGTCGGTGCCGTCATCGCGTGGTTCGTCCGGGTGCCGACGCCCGTCGTCACCGCCGTCATGGCGTTCGGTTGCGGCGTGCTCATCTCCGCCCTCGCCTTCGATCTGAACGAGGAGGCCGAGGATCTCGGCGGTTTCCTTCCCACGATGGCCGGATTCCTCGCGGGAGCCGTCGTCTACGTGACCGCCATAGCGGCGGGGGCGATCCTCGCGATGCTGTGCGACACGATGATCCCCGAGGCGTTCCGCGACACGAAGGCGTTCACGGGTCTGCTCGCGGTGCTCGGTTTCTTCACGAGCTTCGCGGTCCACGCCCTCGCCTGACGTCTCCGCGGCGATCCAGCTGCCATCGGTAGCCGCGCTCCGATGTGTTGATCATCGACGGAAATGGCCGCGTCCCGTGTCGTATCCGCAGACGGTGCGCCCACGGCGAACAACGGATTATCCGCGCCGCTGCGCGGTTACTCTCTCTATATCGGCGCGAACCTTGCCCACGCGCCGGAAGGAGCCCTGATGTTTGAGAGATTTACCGACCGAGCTCGTCGTGTCGTCGTGTTGGCCCAAGAAGAGGCCAAGATGCTCAACCACAACTACATCGGCACCGAGCACATCCTGCTGGGTCTGATCCACGAGGGTGAGGGTGTTGCCGCCAAGGCGCTCGAGTCGATGGGCATCTCCCTCGACTCCGTGCGCGAGCAGGTCACCGACATCATCGGTACCGGCCAGCAGCAGCCCACCGGTCACATTCCCTTCACGCCCCGCGCGAAGAAGGTTCTCGAGCTGAGCCTCCGTGAGGCTCTCCAGCTCGGCCACAACTACATCGGCACCGAGCACATCCTCCTCGGCCTCATCCGTGAGGGCGAAGGGGTCGCGGCTCAGGTGCTCGTCAAGCTCGGCGCGGACCTGAACAAGGTGCGTCAGCAGGTCATCCAATTGCTCTCGGGTTACCAGGGCAAGGAGGCCGCAGCCGTCGGCGGCAACCAGAGCGAGCAGCAGGCCCAGGGGGGATCGCAGATCCTCGACCAGTTCGGCCGCAACCTCACGCAGGCAGCCCGCGACAACAAGCTCGACCCCGTCATCGGGCGCGAGAAGGAGATCGAGCGCGTGATGCAGATCCTGTCGCGCCGCTCGAAGAACAACCCCGTCCTCATCGGTGAGCCCGGCGTCGGCAAGACCGCCGTCGTCGAGGGGCTCGCTCAGGCGATCGTCAAGGGCGAAGTGCCCGAGACGCTCAAGGACAAGCAGCTCTACTCCCTCGACCTCGGGTCGCTCATCGCCGGAAGCCGCTACCGCGGTGACTTCGAGGAGCGCCTCAAGAAGGTCACGAAGGAGATCCGCACGCGCGGCGACATCATCGTCTTCATCGACGAGATCCACACCCTCGTGGGTGCGGGTGCCGCAGAGGGCGCGATCGACGCCGCGTCGATCCTCAAGCCGCTCCTCGCCCGCGGTGAGTTGCAGACCGTCGGTGCGACCACGCTCGACGAATACCGCAAGCACTTCGAGAAGGACGCGGCCCTCGAGCGCCGCTTCCAGCCCATCCAGGTCGCGGAGCCGAGCCTGCCGCACGCGATCAACATCCTCAAGGGACTCCGCGACAAGTACGAGGCGTTCCACAAGGTGTCGATCACGGACGGCGCGATCGTCGCGGCGGCGAACCTCGCCGACCGCTACGTCGCCGACCGCTTCCTCCCGGACAAGGCGATCGACCTGATCGACGAGGCCGGCGCCCGCCTGCGTCTCTCGATCCTCTCGAGCCCGCCCGAGCTGCGCGAGTTCGACGAGAAGATCTCCGTCGTGCGCGCCGCGAAGGAGACCGCGATCGAGGACCAGGACTTCGAGAAGGCCGCGAGCCTGCGCGACGAGGAGAAGAACCTCCTCGGGGAGCGACTCCGCCTCGAGAAGCAGTGGAGGAGCGGAGAGGTCAAGACGACCGCGACGGTCGACGAGGGTCTCATCGCCGAGGTGCTGGCGCAGGCCACCGGCATCCCCGTGTTCAAGCTCACGGAGGAGGAGTCCTCGCGGCTCGTCTTCATGGAGAAGGCCCTGCACGAGCGCGTCATCGGTCAGGAGGAGGCCATCGCGGCCCTCTCCCGCACCATCCGCCGCACGCGCGCCGGACTCAAGGACCCGAAGCGTCCCTCGGGCTCGTTCATCTTCGCCGGCCCCACGGGTGTCGGAAAGACCGAGCTCGCCAAGGCGCTCGCGGAGTTCCTCTTCGACGACGAGGACGCGATGATCTCGCTCGACATGTCCGAGTACGGCGAGAAGCACACCGTCTCACGCCTCTTCGGTGCCCCTCCCGGATTCGTCGGATTCGAAGAGGGCGGCCAGCTCACGGAGAAGGTCCGCCGCAAGCCGTTCAGCGTCGTGCTCTTCGACGAGATCGAGAAGGCGCACCCCGACATCTTCAACTCGCTGTTGCAGGTGCTCGAGGAGGGTCGTCTCACCGACGGCCAGGGCCGCGTCATCGACTTCAAGAACACCGTCATCATCATGACCACGAACCTCGGTTCGAAGGGCATCTCCGGCGGGCCCGTCGGGTTCCAGGTCGAAGGTGACTCGTCGATCACGTACGAGATCATGAAGGGCAAGGTCAACGAGGAGCTCAAGAAGCACTTCAAGCCCGAGTTCCTCAACCGCGTCGACGACACGATCGTGTTCCCGCAGCTCAGCAAGCCCGAGCTGCTCCAGATCGTGGACCTCTTCGTGAAGCGTCTCGCGGACCGTCTCCTCGACCGCGACATGACCGTCGAGCTCACGCTCTCCGCCAAGGAGCGACTCATCGAGGTCGGCTTCGACCCGACGCTCGGCGCCCGTCCGCTGCGTCGTGCGATGCAGAACGAGGTCGAGGACCGTCTCTCCGAGAAGATCCTGCACGGCGAGCTCAACCCCGGTGACCACGTGCACGTCGACTTCATCGGTGGTGAGTTCCTCATCACGACCTCGACGCGTGCGGAGGCCGTCGGTGCCGGAATCAACTCCGGCCGCTCGCTCGGCACGGGGCCGGCCACGCCGGACCTCGCGATCTAGCCCCGGCTCGACGCGACAGCAGCACCACGAGAACGCCCCTCGGCCACCGGCCGGGGGGCGTTCCTCGTTTCCGCCCCTCGCTTTCCCCCCTAAAAATCCCCTCTGTGCGCGCGCTTCATGCACGGAGGGGATTTTTAGGTGGTGTGGTGGGGTGTCGGGAGGGGGAGGGGGGAGGGCGATCTAGGGTGGGGGGATGGCCTCGCCTTTCACCGTCCGCCGTGCCCGTGCCTCCGACGTCCCCGCGATCGAGTCCCTCGTCGCGCCGTACGTCCGACGACGGATACTCATCGGCAAGGAACGCGTGGCGTACTACGAGTCCATCCAGGAGTTCGAGGTCGCCGAGGCGCCCGGCGGGGAGCTCGTGGGTTGCGGAGCCCTGCACACGCTGTGGGAGGACCTCGGCGAGGTCCGCACCCTCGCGGTGTCGGAGAGCTGGCTGCACCACGGCGTGGGGCACGCGATCCTCGAGCAGTTGCAGCGCGACGCCGTCGACCTCGGGCTCAAGCGGCTCTTCTGCCTGACGTTCGAGGTCGACTTCTTCGCCGGGCACGGCTTCCACCCCATCGGCGAGACGGTCGTCTCGCCGGAGGTCTACGCGGAGCTCGTGCGTTCGAGCGACGAAGGCGTCGCGGAGTTCCTCGAGCTCGCGCGGGTCAAGCCGAACACCCTCGGCAATACGCGCATGCTCAAGCTGCTCGACACCCCGCCGGCCGTCGAGCTGTCGTCCTGACGCCGACCTCGTCGACAAACGAAAAAGACCGCCGGAGCACTCGAACGATCGAGTGCTCCGGCGGTCTCATGCTGCCGGAGGTGCGGTAGCAGAGGTCAGCTCACGGGCTGGGACTCACGCTTCGGGAGCTTCCAGCCCGGGCGAACGAAGTGGCATGTGTAGCCGTTGGGGTAGACCTGGAGGTAGTCCTGGTGCTCCGGCTCCGCCTCCCAGAAATCACGCACACGGGCGATCTCGGTGACGACGGGTCCCGGCCAGATGCCCGACGCGTTCACGTCCGCGATCGTGTCGCGCGCGATCCGCTCCTGCTCGTCGCTCTGGGGGAAGATCGCGGACCGGTAGCTGCGACCGCGGTCGTTGCCCTGACGGTCCTTCGTCGTGGGGTCGTGGACCTGGAAGAAGAACTCGAGCTGCTCGCGGAACGACGTCTGCTCGGGATCGAAGACGATTTCGATCGCCTCGGCGTGGTCGCCGTGAGCGCGGTACGTCGCGTTGGGCGTGTTGTCGTCGCCGGCGTAGCCGACACGCGTCGACACGACGCCCGGGCGGGAGCGAATGAGCTCCTGCATGCCCCAGAAACATCCTCCCGCGAGGATGGCGGTCTCGGTGGTCATGATGCGTCCTCCTTCTGGGACGCGGCGGGCGTCCCGTTCGTCTCGAACAGCGAGCGGTACTCGCCGTATCCCTGCTCCTCGAGCTCGGCGACCGGCACGAAGCGCATGGCGGCCGAGTTCATGCAGTATCTCAGACCACCGGCCTCGCGCGGGCCGTCGTCGAAGACGTGCCCGAGGTGGCTGTCCGCTGCCGAGGAGCGGACCTCGACGCGCTTCATGAAGAGCGAGCGGTCGACCTTCTCGGTGACGACGTCCGCAGCGATGGGCCGGGTGAAGCTCGGCCAGCCCGACCGGCTGTCGTACTTGTCGCGCGAGCTGAAGAGCGGCTGACCCGATACGACGTCGACGTACAGGCCGTCCTCGTGGTTGTCCCAGTACTGGTTGCGGAAGGCGGGCTCGGTGCCCTCCTCCTGCGTGACCCGGTACTGGGTGGGGGTGAGGCGAGCGAGCGCCTCCGGGGTCTTGCGGTACTCCTGTGCCACCTGGTCCTCCTTCCGGATACCGCTGGCTGCGGCACCCATTCCGACACCGAGCGTTCGGCGTCATCCGGTGCAACGGATGGTGGGCGCATGCTGTTCCTTCGAAGCTGGGAGCGCGCCGTGAACGGGAGCGTGGCCGCCCACACGGACCGCAGCGCGCCGCCGCGGAATCGCCCAGACGTCGACGTATTCTGGGGGTATGTCGACGCGTGAGAGATCCCGGCGTCCGTCGAAGGCCGTCTACCGGCGACGACGGATCGTGGTCTTGCTCGGGTTCCTCGCGATCGTGGCCGTCATTGCCCTCGTCGTCTTCCGCCCCGGTTCCTCGTCCGGCCAGGAGGAGGAACCCGGAGCGTCGGGAACGCCGAGCGCGAGCGCCAGCACGCCAGCGTCACCGACGGAAGCTCCCCCGGGGGTGTCGCCGTCGCCGTCGGCATCGGCGCAGGAGGGCGACCCGCAGTGCACCGCCGAGACCGTCGCGGTCGAGGCGCACACGGACAAGTCGACCTACCAGGTGGGGGAGTTGCCGCAACTGTCCCTGTCGCTCACGAACACGGGCGACGTCGCCTGCACGATCGACGTCGGCACGAGCCAGCAGGTCTTCACTGTGACGAGCGGCCAGGACACGTACTGGACGTCGACCGACTGCCAGGTGGAGCCGACGAACGCGATCATGCTCCTCGAGCCCCGGAAGACGATCACGTCGAATCCGGCCATCTCGTGGGACCGCACGCGCTCGACCGCCGACACGTGCGATGACGAGCGCCCCGGCGTGCCGGCGGGCGGCGCCTCGTACCACCTCTCCACCTCGGTCGCGGGGATCGCCTCCGCGGAGTCGGCGCAGTTCCTGCTCTACTGAGGAGCGAGGGCGTGGGCTGCAACGCCGGTGCTCCCGTGGTGGGGTGTCAGAGCGCCCACTCGTCGATCGTCGTGAACGGACGCGCGACGTCACCCGTGTCGCGGTCGTCGAGGTCCACCTCGGCCGTCTCGAAGACGATGGACGTTCCGGGGGAGACGAGGACGGAGATGCCGCGGTTGCCGAAGACCACGAAGTCGACGAAGCCGCCGCCTGAGCGGATCGCCTCGACCATCTGTGTCTTGAGGTGGTCGATGCCCAGTCCCTGGGCGAGGACGTACGAGGTCGAGCCGATGGTGCACGTGTGACGGATCACGGGTGTCCTTTCTCCCGCGTCCACGCTAGACACTCCGAGCCGCTCGGTCCAGACGTCGGCATTCATTCGCCGCGAGGCGTGCATCACGATTCGTCCAGGTTGCCGAAGTCCGACGGTGTGGTCGCCACCGGCACGTGGGTCTTGACGTTGGTGATCGCTTGTGAGCGGTCGCGGATGTACGCGAGAGTTGACAAGTTGTCCGGCTCCGGTAGGCCGGACCGGGTGGTCTCGGCCATCAGGTCGATACCGTTCCCGAGGACCAACGTCGCGACGACCTCCTCGCCGTCGACGCCCACGCCGCTGACCTCGACGTTGTCCGCGGACCCGGCATCGGCGAGCAGCGCAGCATAGGCGAGCAACGCGTCCGCAACGTCATCACCCATGAGGAGGGACTTCTGTGCGTACGTGACATGCTTCATGGTTCCATTCCCTCACAGTGCGGGCACCACATCGCGTACTTGACTCGTCTCCGTGGATGCGCAAGCCGGAGAGCAGACACGTCGCGGAGGTTTGGCAGACTGGGGGCATGGCGAAGAAGCAGAAGCCCGACTTCTCATCCCCGGTCCTCGCGGACGCTCTCGAGAAGCAGGACATGGCGGCCGTCGCGTTCGCGCTCCGAAATCACCCCGTCGTCGTGCCGCTCGCCACGGCGATCGACCGCGACAAGCCGACGGCGACACCCGACGTGTGGATGTACCGCCAGCCGGAGACGGCCCGTCTCGCGCTCCTGCTGTTCTCGGATGCGAAGAACAAGCCCGAGGCACTGCCGCCGTTCGTCGGCCTCTATGACGGAGAGTGGCTCTCCGCCTTCCTCCGCACGTACGGCGACGACATCGAGACGGTGTTCTTCGACATCGCCGGTCCGCACGCGATGCAGGCGACGCCCGCGGAGGTGCAGCGGGTCCTCGGTCTTGCCGCCGATGAGGAGCCCCCCGCGACGGACGCCTGACCGCTGCGGGGGACTGAGCGCTGGTGGCGCTCAGACCTGCTGGGTGCCGCCCCGCCGCCGCAGCTCCTGGAGTTGCGTGACGATCTGCTCGGGCATAGCGGGTTCCGGCACGGTCGTGGAGTCGTCGCCCCACGCGTCGGTCTCGGAGTCGAGCGCGCGCACCTCGGCGTGGAGGTGCTCCATGCGGCGGTCGAGCTCGGAAGCGATCTGGGCTGTCTCCGTGAGGGTCGAGACGAGGTGCCCGGGGACCTCGCCGCTGTACTTGTAGTAGATCTTGTGCTCGAGGCTCGCCCAGAAGTCCATCGCGATGGTGCGGATCTGCAGTTCGACGAGGACCGGGACGACGCCGTTCGACATGAACACGGGGATCTCGATGATCGCGTGGAGGCTCTTGTAGCCGTTGGCCTTCGGCTCCTTGATGTAGTCCTTGATCCCGCGCACGGTGATGTCGCTCTGCGCCGTGAGCATCTCGAGCACCCGGTAGGTGTCGGCGATGAAGCTGCACGTGATGCGGACACCGGCGATGTCGGTGATCGTGGCGCGGATGGCCTCGAAGGACGGGTCGCAGTTCTTCCGCGCGACCTTCTCGATGATGCTCTCGGGGCTCTTCACGCGCGAGTTGACGTGCTCGATCGGGTTGTACGAGTGCAGGTGGGTGAACTCGTCCTGGAGGATCGAGATTTTCGTGAGCACCTCGTCGATCGCGAACTGGTACTGCATCATGAAGCGCGTGAACTCGGTGCGCAGTCGCCGGGCCTCGGCGACGGCGGCCGGGTCGAGCGCCGTGGGATCGAGGGCTGCGAGGGTGTCGCCGACCCGGCCTGCCTCCCTCGTGCCGGGCCCCCGTGAACGGGTGGAGGTGTGCGTGTCGTCTGCTGGCGGGTTCTGTGAGGACGATTCGGTCACGCTTCCGACCCTAGGGGGGCTTTCTGTCGGTTCGATGAATCGGGACATGAGGGGTGCGAGAGCGAGAGCCCGCGTGACGGGGTTGGGCATGGGTGATTCGGTGTGACGCAGACGTCGTCGATCAGAAGTCGGGCACGACGACGGGCTCGGCTGTCGCTCTCGCCATGCCGAGTGCCGCTCGAAGCGTGCCCGTGGAGGAGTCGACGATGCTGCGGTAGCCGAGACGCCGGGCCTCCGACGCGCGATGCGTCGCGGAACCGACCGGGCGCACCTCCCCGGCGAGGGAGATCTCGCCGTAGGCGGCGAGGGTCTCCGGGATGGGCCAGTCCTTGACCGTGGAGGCGAGCGCGATCGCGATCGCGAGGTCGGCCGCCGGCTCGGTGAGGCGAACCCCGCCCACCGTGGAGACGTAGACGTCGAACTCGCCGAGCTTGATGCCGCCACGGCGTTCGAGCACGGCGATGAGCATCGCGACGCGCGACGGGTCGACACCGTTCGTGACGCGACGCGGATTGGGCGACTGCGTGCTCGTGACGAGGGCCTGGACCTCGACGGGGATGGCGCGCTTGCCCTCCATGGAGATCGTCACGCATGTTCCCGGCACCGACTTCTGGCGGCTGAGGAAGAGTTCGCTCGGGTCGGCGACCTGCGCGATGCCGTCGCCTGTCATCTCGAAGCAGCCGACCTCGTCGGTGGGACCGAAGCGGTTCTTGAGCGCTCGGATGAAACGGAGCGCGGTGTGGCGGTCGCCCTCGAAGTGGCACACGACGTCGACGAGGTGTTCGAGGACACGCGGGCCGGCGATGGTGCCGTCTTTCGTGACGTGGCCGACGAGGACGAGGGGGAGTGCCCGGTCCTTCGCGATGCGGATGAGGGCGGATGCGACCTCGCGCACCTGACTCGGCTGCCCCGCGAGTCCGTCGACGTTCGCGCTCGCGACCGTCTGCACCGAGTCGACGATGAGGAGCTGCGGGACGACGGCGTCGACCTGGCCGAGCACGGTCGCCAGATCGGTCTCGGAGGCGAGGTAGAGGTTGTCCGACAGGGCGTCGGTGCGCTGGGCACGCATGCGAACCTGCGCGACCGATTCCTCGGCGCTCACGTAGAGCACACGCATGCCGCGTCGGGCGGCGCGAGCGGCGACCTCGAGAAGGAGGGTCGACTTGCCGACCCCAGGCTCGCCCGAGAGAAGCACGGCGGCGCCGCGAACGAATCCGCCTCCGAGGACGCGGTCGAACTCGTCGATGCCGCTCGACCAGTGGCTGACCTCGACGTCGTCGATCTCGGTGATGCGGCGCGCGACGCGGTCGTCGGCGACGACGGACGGCTTGATGCGCGTGACGATGCCCGTGGCCGTTCCGGCCTCGACGACGGTGCCCCACTGCTGGCACTCCGGGCAGCGGCCGGCCCACTTGGCTGCCTGCCACCCGCACTCGTTGCACTGGAAGGCTGCGGTGTTCTTGGGCATGGGTCGAGGCTAGTGGCGACCCCCGACAGTGGAGCGCCGGACTGAGGGCGTGGGGAGAAACCGCCGCGGTCGAGCAGCACTCGACTGCGGTCCCGATTCGCGCCGACCCGCTCGCTCGGCTACACTCGACGGCGGTGACGTGTCCGAGCGGCCGAAGGTGCAACTCTCGAAAAGTTGTGTAGGGTAACCCCCTACCGTGGGTTCAAATCCCACCGTCACCGCCACCACGAAGTCCCCGGTAGTCCTGATTCTTCAGGCGCGACCGGGGACTTTCGTCATGGAGCGCGATCGACAGCGCGACGGACGTGGGAGCCGCCGCCGGGATGTCCCCGCGGGAGTCGGGCCCGACTCTCCCGCGGGCACCGGATCAGATCAGTCCGTGGGACCGCAGGGCGTGCCAGACGCCGTCCTGTGATACCGGGCGCGTGATCTCGTCGGCGACGGCTTTCACCGCCGCGTCGGCGTTCCCCATCGCGATCCCGAGGCCGACGATCTCGAGCATCTCGAGATCGTTGGCGCTGTCGCCGATCGCGACGGCGTCGTCGAGCGAGAGGCCCTCCGCGGCGAGGAGGCGTTCGATCGCCGCGCCTTTGTCGACGCCGCGCCTGCTCACCTCGCCCCCCGCCTCGCCGAGGTACGGGATCGTCCCCGTGATCACGTGGAAGCCGTCGCCGAGCCCGTCACGGACGGTCGCGAACGTTCGCGGGTGATCACCGAGGAAGGTCACCTTGGCGATTCCCTCGGTCGGAGCCGCGCCCCGATAGGAGAGCCGCGCGAGGAGTTCGTCATCGTCCGCCCCATCCCGCTCGCTTCCGACCCGCCCGGAGGCAAGGGCGCTGGAGAGGCGCTCCGCCGCTCCTCGACTGGGATGGATGGCGTCGTAGCCCTGCATGATGTACTCGATCCCTCGTGAGGAGAGGAACGATTGGATCTCCTCGACGTCACGCGCGGTGAGGAGGCGACTGTCGACCAGAACGCCGTGTCGTTCGGTGAAGCCTCCGCCGGCGGAGATGACGCCGTCGAAGCCGATGGCCAGGACTTCGTCCGGGATCTCGCTCCGCGAACGGCCCGTGCTCAGGAAGACGAGGTGCCCTCGGCGACGAGCATCGCCGACCGCCGCGATCGCCGACGGGGCCAGATGCTGGTCGTGACCGATGAGGGTCCCGTCCACGTCGAGGAAGATCGTCCGCGCAGTCATCGCGAGACCCCCGCTGTCACGGGCTGCAGGATGGTGCGGCACATCACGAGGTCAGGGACGCGCCATTGGTCCGGATCACGTCCGCGTACCATCCGAACGACTTCTTGCGGTACCGGTCGAGCGTGCCGGTCCCATCGTCGTTGCGGTCGACGTAGATGAGTCCGTAGCGCTTGCTCATCTGGGCGGTGCTCGCGCTCACGATGTCGATGCACCCCCACGCGGTGTACCCCATGACCTCGACGCCGTCGGCGACCGCTTCGCCCACCTGGACGAGATGATCGTTGAGGTAGGAGATCCGGTAGTCGTCCTCCACGGTGAGAACCCCGTTCGTCTCGACGAGCTCGTCGCGCGCCCCGATGCCGTTCTCGACGACGAAGAGGGGCTTCTGCCACCGGTCCCAGAACTGGTTGAGCGCGATGCGGAGACCCACGGGGTCGATCTGCCAACCCCATTCGCTTGCCTCGAGCGTCGGGTTGTGGACGCCGCCCATGATGTTGCCGGCGCCCACGACGCGCTTATCCGCGTCCGCGGTCTCGCACACGCTCATGTAGTAGCTGAAGGAGACGAAGTCGACCGTGTTGGTCAGGATGTCCCTGTCCTCGTCGGTGATGTCGAGCTCGATCCCCCTCTCCCTCAGGGTCCGGAGGAAGTAGCCCGGGTAGCGGCCACGCGTGTGCACGTCGCCGAAGACGAGATTCGTGTGGTCGGCCGTCATCACGGCCAGCGCGTCGTCCGGGGACGGACTGAGGGGGTACGTCGGCATCGCGAGGATCATGCATCCGATTTCCGCCTGCGGCGTCATCTCGCGGGCGATCCGGGTCGCCGCCGCGCTCGCCACGAGTTCATGGTGCATCGCCTGATAGAGGTCCTGATCGGTAAGGCGTTCCCGCGGGGTCAGGATGCCGCCGCTCATGAGGGGGGCGTGGAGGAGGGAATTGATCTCGTTGAAGGTGAGCCAATACCTCACTCGGTTGCCGTACCGCTCGAAGAGGACCCGCGCGTATCGCTCGTAGAACCCGATCAGTTCGCGACTGATCCAGCCGTCGTAGGTCTGCGCGAGGTGCAGTGGCGTCTCGTAGTGGGAGATCGTCACGAGCGGCTCGATGCCGTGTTTCTCGAGCTCGTCGAGCACCCGGTCGTAGAACGCCAGGCCCTCCTCGTTCGGCTGCTCCTCGTCGCCGCGAGGGAAGATCCGGCTCCAGGCGATGGAGAAGCGGTAGACGGTGAATCCCATCTCGGCGAACAGGGCTATGTCCTCCACGTAGCGGTGGTAGAAGTCCGATGCCACGTGCTTCAGGTTGTCGGGGGTCGGTGCGATCGTCGGCGGACCTGACAACCCGCGAGCCATGACGTCCTGGATGGACGGTCCCTTCCCGCCCTCGTCGAAGCCGCCCTCGACCTGGTTCGCTGCCGTCGCTCCTCCCCAGAGGAAACCATCGGGGAAGCCCGGTGCGCGCGTCGTCATACGTCTCTCCTCTTCCTGCCGGGATCCGTGATCCCGTCGAACTGCGTCGGGGCGGGACCGATCACCGTCGGCCCCGCCCCGAGTCTGTCACCGTGCCGCCGCCGCCTCGGACGCGATGGCGAGGTAGAGCGGGTCGCCGTGGCGGATCGCACCGCTCGCCGGGCTGCCGATGGTCGGGAACGCATCGTCGTTGGTGACGATGATCGGTGTGGTGAGGTCGTATCCGGCTGCGGCGATGGCCGCGGTGTCGAACTCGACGAGCACGTCGCCCGCCGCGACGGTTGCTCCCTTCTCGGTCGTGACCGAGAAGTGCTCGCCACCGAGCTCGACAGTGTTGATGCCGATGTGGATGAGGATCTCGACGCCGTCCTCGGAGCGGATGCCGATCGCGTGCCCGGTCGGGAACACGGCCACGACCTCGCCCGCCACGGGAGCGAAGAGCGTTCCGCCGGTCGGGACGATCGCGATGCCCTGCCCGAGCGAACCGTCGGCGAAAGCTGCGTCGGGCACCTGCGAGAGGGGGACGGCCGTTCCGTCGAGCGGACTGACGACCTGCAGATCGGGGGACGCCGTCACGGGGGCGTCGTCGACGCGATCGGTGAAGCCGAAGACGAGGACGAGCACGAACGGCACCACGATGGACACCGCGAGCGCGATGAGGAGGACCCACACCGAACCCGATCCGAAGAGGACGGGCAGGGAGAGCCCCGATGCGAGTACGAAGGCGTTCGCCGTGATGCCTCCGGCGGCGATGATCGCGCCGCCGACGGCCCCGCCGACGATTCCGAACGCGAAGGGCCGCTTGAGGGGGAGGTTGATGCCGTAGATGGCGGGTTCGGTGACGCCCGCGAGGAAGGCGGAGATCGCCGCGGGAGCGGAGAGGGCGCGCAGCTGCTTGCTCCGAGTCCGTATGAGGACGCCGAGGACGGCTCCAGCCTGGGCGAGCACTGCGGCGAAGATCGGTGCGAGCAGTGCGACGTTCCCGTTCTCCTGGAACTCGACGATCATGAGCGGGATGATCCCCCAGTGGACGCCGAAGATGACGAACACCTGCCAGAGCCCACCGGTGATCGCGCCGCCGAGGGCCGGAACGTAGTCGAAGAGCCAGCCGATCCCTGCGGCGAGGCCCGACGAGACGGCGTTGGCGAGGGGTCCGATGACGAGGAATGTCAGCGAGACCAGGATGAGCAGCACGATCATGGGCGTGAAGAGCCGTCTGATCGACGAGTGCAGCTTCGCGTAGAGGAACCGCTCGACGTGTGACTGCAGCCAGACCATGATGATCACCGGGATGACGCTCGAGACGTAACTCACCATCACGACGGGGATACCGAAGAACGAGACGTCAGGCTGCCCGTCGAGCGCGACGATCGCCGGGTAGACGAGCGCGGCGGCCATCGCCATCGACGTCATCTGGTTGGCCTCGAAGTACTTGGCCGCGGTGACCGCGAGGATCACGGGGAGGAAGTAGAAGAAGCCGTCGGAGATGGCATTGAGCATCGCGTACGTCGTCGTGGTCGAGTCGATCCAGCCGAACGCGACGGACGCCGACAGCAGCGCCTTGAGGAGGCCCGCAGCGGCGAGAACCCAGAGCAGCGGCGAGAACAGTGCGGAGATCATGGCGATGAACCTGTTGAAAACGTTCGGCTTCGCCGCGTCGTCGCGCTCCTTCGACCGTCGCTCGCCCGGCGCACCGCCGGTCGTCTTCGCGATCTCTGCGTAGACCTCCGGGACCTCGTTGCCGATGACCACCTGGAACTGGCCTCCGGCTTCCGCCGTCGTGATCACTCCGGGGATCGAGCGGATCGCGTCGGGATCGGCCTTCGCCGTGTCCTTGAGTTCGAATCGCAGCCGTGTAGCGCAGTGGACGACGGAGGCGACGTTGTCTCCTCCACCGACCCCCGCCAGGACACCCGCAGCGGTCTTCCCGTAATCCATCGTCGTTCCACCCTTCGCCGCGTCCTCGCGGCACTGTGAGGAGAAGCGGACCGCTCGCGGGCATAAAAAAAACCTGAGTCCGCCCGTCGGATCGCGTCCGAAGGTGAACTCAGGTTTTGCCTGCCGTGCAGTAACAATCCTGGCTTCTGCGTGACGGTCATCGTCTCGCAGTGGAAACGGTAACACATGCCGGTCGCGCCGGGGACGGGTCAGTCCGGACTGACGCGCTGGATGAGGCGCTCGACGTGGACGATGAGGTAGAGCAACTCCTCGTCCGTCAGAACGGAGCCGGTCGCCGCGAGCACGTAGGCCTTGACCTCGTCGGCGCACGCCGCAGCGCGCGGGTACTTCACCCGTGCGAAATCGTAGAACGACGTGTCAGCGCTGCGGAGCATCGACTCGGACACGAGGCGCTGGAGCAGGAACTTGACATGGAGGATGAAGCGCGCGTAGTCGAGACTCTCGACGTCGAGTGACACCCCTGTGGATCGCTCGACGGTCTTGACGACGTGCTGCACCCGGCGGAACAGTAGCGCGGCGGTCCCGTTGGGTTCGTCCCGCGTCGCGTTGAGGACGTGCATCGTGAGGAACACCGACTCGTCCGTCGGGAGTTCGAGGGCGAGGGCGTCAGCGAGGTGCTCTGACATCTCCGTCGCCGCGCGGAATTCGTCCGGGTAGAGCACACGCACCTCGGGCATGCTCGCGGAAGGCAGGTCGACGCCGGTGCGCAGACGTTCCAGGAGGAACTGGACGTGGTCGATGATCGCGATGGGAAGGTGCCGACCGAGATCGCGACCGAGAGACCTCTCCGCGTGGTCGACGGCGCCGTTCACCGCGGCGATCACTTCGTAGGGTGCAGCCGCGAGAACCTCGTGGATGTGCGTGCGGTTGACGTCGACGTCGAGGGTGTACGACTTCTCGACCTTCGTGAGATCGACGGGATCACCGGGCCTCGCCTGGAAAGCGAGACCACGTCCCATCAGCACCTGCTCGCGGCCGAGCGGATCCATCGTGATCAGGACGTTGTTGTTGAGTACCTTGTGGACGGCCCCGGCTTCGGGACCGACCGACTTCCGCTCGATCATCCCTCGCTCCGGATCCTGTTCGCGTCGGTGACCCGTCCATCACCGGCCGCGAGTATTGTAGCGCCGCGCCGCGTTAGCCGACGGTCGCCGTCAGAGCCATCTCGGCGCCGACGGCAGGGGGGCGCCGTCGCTCGTCGACAGGCCATCAGCGCTTCCGCGGCCCGTCGCCCATGCGGCGAGCCGCCACGCGGGCCCCTGGACCGCGGCCGCAGCCGTCGACGAGACACGAGGGCGATCCGTCGCCTCGAGCATGGGCGGCCGTCCGTCGGATCCTGCACGGGTCGCCCACGCCGACTGAACATCGTCGAGGAGGCGATCGATCACCTCCGCCGGGATGTCCCGGAAGGACGCGCCGTTGCCGAGGTCGACCGCGTGGATCCACACTTCGCGGGTCCGCATCCACACCGTCTCCGACACCGGGACGACCCGCCCGTGCGCCGTTCTCACCTCGTTCGCCCACGCCGTCTCCGGCAGATCCCGCCATTCGACGTTGAGGTGGATGGCGGCGTGATCCGAGAGATTCCGCAGCGCCTGCGCCGGGAGGGTCGCAGCGAAGTCGATCTCCTCCGTACGTTGTTCCGGCGAATCGTACATGGGGGTCTCGATGCCTGTCGCGGCCCACTCCGTGAGGCGGGTCAACGCGCGCGCGTTGAGGCCGACGTGCGCGACGACCTGGCGGCGACTCCACTGCGGAAGCAGCGACGGGGCGTCGAGGTCGTCGTCGGTGAGTTCATTGAGCTTCCGGGAGTAGAAGGCCTGCCCGCGACGCGCGACGAGGAGGCCCGCGGCGAGGGCGGGATCGGTGACGTTGTCGGTTCGGCCGGCCACGATCAGTCCTCGACGGTCACGATGCTCGTGATGGATCCGATGCCCTCGATCGCGGTTGTGAGGACCGCGCCGTCGCCGAGGTACCGCTTCGGTTCGCGAGCGTGGCCGACGCCCCCCGGGGTTCCGGACGCGATCACGTCGCCCGGGTTGAGCGTGACGATGTGGGAGATGTAGGAGACGAGGGCCGCGGGTCCGAAGACCAGGTCGTCGGTGGTCGCCGACTGCACCTTCTCCCCGTCGACCGTCGTCGACAGCTCCGAACCGAGCGTGTATTCGTCAGCGGTCACGAGGACTGGTCCGAAGGGTGTTGAGCCCTCGAACGTCTTGCCCTGGAACCACTCGGGTGTGCGGTATTGGAAATCGCGCATGGTGACGTCGTTGATGACCGAATATCCGGCGATCGCTCTCGTCGCATCGGCTTCGTTCAGACGGCGCGCACGCGAACCGATGACGATCGCGAGCTCGGCCTCCCAGTCCACGGCGTGCGCGGCGTACTCCGGTAGGACGATCGGATCATACGGACCGATGAGCGCTTCGGGATACTTCGCGAAGAGGGTCGGGTACTGGGGCAGTTCCCGACCCATCTCGAGGATGTGGTTGCGGTAGTTGAGCCCGACGCAGACGATCTTCGACGGGGACGGCACGACCGCCTCCCAATCGGAATCCTCGATCTCGTCGAGGTTGTGGGAGGCGCCTTCGGCGGAACGTGCCAGCGACTCCCAGCCGGGATCGGCAAGAAGCGCACCGACGTCGGCGAAGCCGTCGATCTCGACGGCGACGGTCTCGTCGACGCGCACTGCGACGGTGGTGGCGGGGGTGCGGAGTGTTGCGAGTCTCATGATGGCTTCCGTGTCGAGGTGCGGTCAGTTCGCCGAGGGGACGAAGGTACGGGCGAAGTTGAGGCGCTCCATGATCGGTGCGTCCGAGAATCGGAAGAGGTCGAACTGCGTGTCGGAATGGAGCGACCACGGCACCCAACTGGGGACGACGAAGAGGTCGCCCGTCTCGAGTCGCGTCTCGACGTCGCCGAGGACGACCGTGCCCTCGCCCTCGAAGACCTGCCAGACGGACGAGCCGACCTCGTGGCGTGCTGGTGTCGAGACGCCGGCCCGGAGTCGGTGGAACTCGCACCGGATCGTGGACATGACGTCGCCGCCCGTCGTGGGGTTCGAGTAGCGGATCGCAGCGTGCCCCTGCTCGACGGTGGCGGGGAAACCCTCGTCCTCGAGCGCCAACTGCTCACGCAGCGCTGCGTCGGTGTATTCCCACCGATAGGCGCTGAGAGGTGACGAGACCTTGTCCTCGAGACCTGACAGGGGACGGAGTCCGGGGTGTGCCCAGAGTCGTTCCGCTCGGGAGACGGCAGGGGAGGCCTCGTCGGTCACCCGTTCCGAGCCGAACTCGAAGAATCCGACGTCCATCTGGCTCGAGAACGGGATGTCGAGGCCGTCGATCCAGGCCATCGGGTTCGCGGTGTCGTTGTGGTGGCCGTGGAAGTTCCAGCCGGGCGTGAGGAGGAGATCACCCCGACGCATGGCGACAGGATCACCGTTGACGACGGTCCAGACGCCCTCACCCTCGACGACGAATCGGAAAGCGTTCTGCGAGTGACGGTGTTCCGGGGCGGTCTCGTGGCCGCCGAGGTACTGGATGGCGCACCAGAGAGTGGGAGTCGCGTACCCGGTGCCCGGGAGGCCCGGGTTCGTGAGACCGACGGCACGGCGCTCGCCACCACGTCCCACCGGCACCAGATCGCCCGAGCGCTGAGCGATGTCATAAAGGGTCTTCCACCGCCAGACATGGGGGATCGCTTGCGGGGATGGTGTCATCGGCATGAGATCGTCCCGCTGCGTCCACAACGGGGCCATGTCGTTTGCCGCGAAATCACGATAGAGCTGCTCCAGCTCCGGCGTGTCGGCAGTGCCGTCCATCTGCTGCATGATCATGGTCCTCTCGTCGTTGAAAAGAAGCAGGTCGATCCTTGTGTGACATTTTTTTGGTCGCCTGCGTCTAAGTGTTGCATAATGACGAGCAACGACGGAACGGAAAATCAATGGCGATTCGTGTTGCTTGTGTCGGCGGGGGCCCCGGGGGCCTCTTCTTCAGCACCCTCTTGAAACGAGCTCGACCCGACATCGAGGTCGTGCTCATCGAACGGAACCGACCGACCGATGCTTTCGGCTTCGGGGTGGTGTTCTCGGACCGGACCCTTCAGCGCATCGACGATGCGGATCCCGTTCTCCATGATGCCCTCGCGCGCTACGGCGTCCACTGGGACGCCATCGCCGTCGCGCTCAAGGGGGAGACTCACACGTTCGCGGGAAACGGAATGGCAGCGGTGCATCGAAGGGTGCTGCTCCGCGAGCTGCAGGGCTCTGCCGCCGATGCGGGGGTTGATCTCAGATTCGGCACGGAGGTGAGGTCCCTCGACGAGCTGTCCGACTTCGACGTCGTCGTCGGGGCCGACGGGGCGAACTCCCGTATCCGCGACATGTTCGAACCCGAGCTCGGGTCGACCGTCGAGACGGCGGTCGCCAAGTTCATCTGGTTCGGGACGACGCACCTCTTCGACGGACTCACCTTCCTGCACCGGAAGAACGAGCACGGCAACTTCGCCGCCCACGCGTACCCCATCAGCGACGAGCTGAGCACCTTCATCGTCGAGACGGACGAGAGGACGTGGCGGGCCGCCGGCCTCGACGCATTCGACATGAGCACACCGCCCGGAGCATCGGACGACGTCACCCGTCGGTACCTCGAGCGGCTCTTCGCCGACGACATCCACGGAGCGGAACTCGTCGGGAACAACTCGCGCTGGGGCAACTTCCGCACACGTCGCACCGAGAAGTGGCACTCCGGGAACGTCGTCCTGCTGGGCGACGCGGTGCACACCGCTCACTTCTCCGTGGGGTCGGGAACCAAGATGGCGATGGAGGACGCCATCGTGCTCGCGAGGGAACTCGCCGCGCCCGAGGTCGACGTCCGCGCAGCGTTCGAGCGCTTCGAGGAGGAGCGCCGTCCCGAGGTCGAACGCATCCAGAACGCAGCCGGACCGAGCCTGAGCTGGTGGGAGAACTTCGGGCGATACTACGACGCGCTCGACCCCCTCGAGTTCGCCTTCCACTTCTTCTCCCGCAGCATCGACATCGAACGAGTCCGCCGCCGAGACCCGCATCTGGCCGAAGCCGTCGACGACGCGTGGCGCAGGGAGCACGGAGCCCCACCGCTCGAGAGCCCCCTCGACCTCGGCGCGGTGCGAGTGACGGATCGACGACTCCGTCTCGTCGACGACGCTCCCGCCCGGTTGAGCGACGCCGCGGACACGACCCTGGAGGAGGGCGTGCAGCTCGAGGCGCTAGAAGCCCCTGTGGATGAGCGCGCGGCTGCCGAGGTCTCGCCGTCGACCGCGGCCCCGGTCGTGCTCGTGCACGGGGGAACGGCGACGACGAGGACTCTCGTCGCCGAGCGGGCGCGGCTAGAAGCGGGCCGCGTCGTGGTCATCCTCGACGACGACCTCGACGATGCGGCGGCGGCGACGCTAATCCTGTCCGGACGAGCGGACGCCGTCGCGAAGCGGGAGCGTTCTCATGCCACCGCGTGATCTCGTGCCGCTCCTCGCGCCGAGGGGCGTGGTCGTCGTCGGTGCGTCCGGAAATCCGGAGAAGCTCGGCTACGCCATGGCGTCGTCGCTCAAGACCTTCCCGGGGGACGTGCGTCTGGTCAACAGCCGACCGACCGCGGGCATGCACTCATCGATTGCTGAAGCCGCCGCGGCGGGAGGGGTCCCCGACCTCGCCATCATGTGCGTTCCGGCGACGCACACCGCCTCGGCGGTGAGAGAGAGTGCCGAGGCGGGCATCGGTGCCGCCCTCGTCTGTGCGGGGGGATTCGCCGAGGCGGGCGGCGTCGGCGTCGACTACGCGCGGGATCTCGACACGGTGGTCGCTGAGACGGGTATTCGTCTGCTCGGACCCAACACGTCCGGATTCTTCGTCCCGGACGCAGCGCTCTTCGCGAGCTTCGTCCCGGGGGTCCGTCGTCTGGGGGCCGGATCGGTGGCCGTCGTGGCGGCCAGCGGGGGAATCAATCACGTGCTCTCGTTCCGCCTCGAGAGCGACGGAGCCGGCGTCAGCCTCGGTGTGGGCATCGGCGCCGGCCAGGACGTCTCCGCTCCTGATGTCCTCCAGTACCTGATCGATCACGAACCGACACGTGCGGTGATCCTGCACGTCGAGACGGTTCCGGATGGCCGCGCGCTGATGACCGCCGTCGCCGAACTCGCCGTGGTGAAGCCCGTCGTGGCTCTCGTCGTCGGGCGCAACGACGTCTCGGAGTTCGCGCGATCGCACACCGGCGCGCTCGCCACGTCGTGGCGGACGACCCGTGCCGCCCTCCGACAAGCGGGAGCCGTGCTGGTCGGCGACGAGGCGCAGGCGGTCGCCGCGGCGACGGCCCTCTCCGCGCGTCGGGCACGGGCGTCGGCTCGACCGGGGGTGGCTCTCATCACGGCCCAGGCCGGCCCCGGTCTGCTCATCGCCGACGCCCTGGGCGACGCGAACCATCTTCCGGCGCTCGGTCGCGACACGCAGGGGGCGCTCGCCGACCTCCTGCCGCCTCTCACCTTCCAGGCCAACCCGGTCGATACGGGACGGCCCAGTGAGACGTTTCCCGCGGTGGTCCGGACCGTCGCCGCCGATCCGGTGACCGACGTCCTCGGGGTGTACGCGATCACCGAGCCGGTGGTCGACATCGTGACCGACGTCCTGGCCGCCGACATCTCCGACGGAATCCCCGTGGTGATCGGCGTCGACGGTCCTGCTTCCGAGGTGTCGGACATCCGTCGATCGGGCCGGGAGTCGGGAGTGCCCGTTCTGTCCGGACCCAACCAGCTCGCGCACGGGCTGGCCGCTCTCACCGACGACGCGAGAGCCAGGGCCGTTCGCCCCGAGGCCGCCATCTCGTCGCCCGTCGTCCCTCCCTGGGTCGCTTCGGTCGCCGACGAGGGCTGGGACGAAGCGCGAGGCAAGGACCTCCTCGACGCACTCGGGGTCCCCACACCGCCGCGGTATCGCTGCGCCGACCGGGACGAGGCGAGACGGGCGTGGAGAGAGCTCGATGCTCCGCTCGCCGTCAAGCTCCTCGACGCCTCCGTGCTCCACAAGACCGAGGTCGGGGGAGTCGTCCTCGGCGTGCGTACCACCGATGATCTCGAGCGTGCGCTCGACGTCCTCGAGGCCGCAGGGGCCTCCGAGTTCCTCGTCGAGTCGATGGCGGGTCCGGGCGTCGACCTGGTGGTCGGTGCCCGCAACGACGACGTCTTCGGCCCGATCGTTGCCGTCGGTGTCGGCGGAATCGCGACGGAGGTCCTCGGCGATGTCGCCATCCGCACGGCTCCACTGGCTCACACCGTCGCCGTCGCCATGACCGAGGACCTCGTCGCACGCGAGCTCCTTCTCGGGCACCGAGGTGGAGCCGCGGTGGATCTCGATGTGCTGGCCGACATCGTCGTGCGATTGGGCGCACTCGTTGCAGACGGCGTCGTGGACGAGATCGAGATCAACCCCCTCCGCAGCACTCCGAGCGGTATCGTCGCCCTCGACGCCATCGTGCTGCCCGCTCACAAGGAAGTGAGGACCTCATGACGGAACCGACGAGGAACGGTGTCGTTCCCTGGCCACTCGAGGACGCCGCCCGATACCGGGATCGCGGCTGGTGGCGGGACCGTTCGATCGGGGAGTACGTGCTCGAAGCGGCTGATCGGGACCCGGACAAGATCGCGCTCGTCAGCGAACCCGTGCGACTGACCTACCGAGAACTCGTGGAGCGGGCCGACGCCGCCGCCGAGCGGATCCTCGCTCTGGGACTGGAGCCGGACGACCGCGTCCTCGTGCAGCTGCCGAACGACTGGCAGTTCGTCGTCTTCACACTCGCGTGCTTCCGATCAGGGGTCATCCCGGTGATGGCGCTTCCGGCACATCGCCACCATGAACTGACGTACCTGGCGGAACTGGCGGAGGTCGTGGCGATCGCGGTGCCCGACCGCATCAAAGACTTCGACCATCAGGCGCTCGCTGAGAAGGTGGTGGCAGCGGTCCCCACCGTGCGCTGGATACTGACGACGGGCGAGACGCGCGCACCTGCGATCTCCCTCGACGACCTCCTCGCGGCTCCTGACGAGCCCGGCGCGCGGGTGCGGATGGATGATCTCGCACCGCACCCGGACTCGCCGGCATGCTTCTTGTTGTCCGGAGGAACGACCGGGCTGCCCAAGCTCATCACACGCACCCACAACGACTACGCCTACAACGTCGTCGCCACCGCCGTCGTCAGCGGGTTGACATCGGACACCGTCTACCTCGGGACGCTTCCCGCGAGCCACAACTTCCCGCTCGCATGCCCCGGAGTGCTCGGCACCCTCTTCGTCGGTGGAACCGCGGTCATGCTCCCGAGTCCGGAACCGGTCCGCGGCTTTGCGACCATCGCGAAGGAGAAGGTGACGATCGCATCGGCGGTCCCGGCCGTCGCTCAGCGCTGGATAGACCACCAGCGTGAGGTGGGCGCGGAGTCGCTCGCGTCTCTGCAGGTCCTTCAGGTCGGGGGCTCGCGGATGCCCGATGAACTCGCGGCACGCGTGCGGCCCGAGCTCGGCGCGACGCTGCAGCAGGTGTTCGGGATGGCCGAGGGGCTCATCAACATGACGCGCCTCGACGACCCCGACGACGTGATCGTGTCGACGCAGGGCCGCCCCGTTTCTGACGGGGACGAGATCCGCGTGGTCGATGCCGACGGAAAGGACGTTCCCGACGGGACCCCTGGCCTCATCCTCACGCGCGGTCCGTACACGCCTCGTGGCTACTATCGCGCGCCGGAGCACAACGAGCGCGCGTTCGTCGACGGGTGGTACGGCTCCGGGGACGTCGTCGTGCGCCGTTCGGACGGCAACCTCGTCGTGCACGGGCGGGAGAAGGACCTCGTCAACCGGGGTGGTGAGAAGATCTCCGCCGAGGAGGTCGAGAACATCGTGTACCGGCTGGAGTCCGTCGAGCTCGCGGCGGCGGTCGGTATGCCGGATCCCGTGCTCGGCGAACGCCTCTGCCTCTACGTCGAGCTCCGCCCGGGCGCCGATCTCGACCTGGAGACGGTTCGAGCGTTCATGACGGAGGAGGGTGTTGCGGCGTTCAAGCTCCCGGAGCGCCTGGAGGTGCTCGATGCCCTTCCGCTCACGAAGGTCGGGAAGATCGACAAGAAGCTCCTCCGCGAGGACGTCGCCGGCAAGCTCGCCCCGGCAGTCTGAGGCGGCGGAGATGAGAACATACTGAGCGGGGTGTCGCGCGCGAGGAAGGACCGGTCGATCATGGCAACGACGACGATGAAGCCGCGAGCGCTCATCCTGGACATGTTCGGGGATTACCTGCGCTACGTCGACAGCGAGGTCAGGGCGAGCGATCTCGTCACCCTTCTGGCTGCTCTCGGCGTCGAGCCGGCGACGACCCGTGTGACGTTGTCCCGGCTCCGGCAGGAGGGGTGGTTCACGACGCGACGCGTGGGCCGCGAGACGATCTATCGGCTGAGCGACGAGTTGTTGGTCGTTCTCGATGAGGGTCGATCCCGCATCTTCGAACCGTACGCCGACGAGTGGGACGGCGCCTGGACACAGGTGATCTTCCAGCTCGACGAGAGCGACCGCTCCGTGCGGGAGCAGCTCAAGAAGAGGCTCTCGTGGCTCGGATTCGGCTCGCTCACGATGTCTACATGGTTGACCCCGGGTGATCAGCGCGTTCGCGCGCACCGGCTGCGTGGGGAATTCCCCTCGGCGACGGTCGATGTTCTCCTGGCGCGGAGCGACAGCGTCGACGGCGACCGCAGCCTCGCCGACCGGTGTTGGGATCTCGTGGCGCTGAATGCGGACTACGAACGCTTCATCGTCGAACACGCCGTCCTCGGGGACTCGGTCGCGGAGCTCGACGGGGCGGCCGCGCTCGCCGCCCGCACCGAGCTGGTCTCGACGTATCGCCACTTCCCGTTCCGCGATCCATCGCTCCCGCTGGCCCTCCGGCCAGCCGGATGGCGAGGCGCACACGCACACGGACTATTCCTGGCGACCCACGGCGCACTCGCTCCCGCGGCGACCGAGTACGTGGAGTCGGTGATCGGAGCGCCGATTGGCAACGGTGCTCTCGTCCCCGAAAACGTATAACACCATTCTGCGCATCGGCGTGCTACCGTTACACCGTCACGCCCGAGGCGTGACGGGTTACGAGTCAACGGCGACCGAGGAGATCCGATGCAAACCAAGCTCATCATCGACAACGAGGGCCGTAGCGCCCGCGAAGGCAAGACGTTCGAGCGACGCAATCCCGTGACCGGCGAGGTCGTCACCGAAGGCGCGGCGGCGAGCGTCGAGGACGCACTCGACGCCGTCGAGTCGGCGGCCACGGCGTTCCGTTCGTGGTCGACCACCGGCCCGACCCAGCGGCGGGCGGTCATGCTCAAGGCGGCCGACCTCATCGAGGAGCGCGCCGGCGACTTCATTCAGACGATGATGTCCGAGGTCGGCGCGGCTCAGCTCTGGGCCGGCTTCAACGTCTTCCTGACCGCTCAGTTGTTCCGTGAAGCAGCGGGACTCGCGACGCAGATCCAGGGCGAGACGATCCCCACGGACAAGCCCGGAACACTCTCGATGACGGTTCGGCAGGCCGCCGGCGTCGTGTTCAGCATGGCACCGTGGAACGGTCCCGGCGTCCTCGCGGCGCGGGCCATCGCCTATCCCATCGTCTGCGGCAACTCCGTCGTGTTCCGGGCGTCGGAGACGAGCCCGCGCACCCACGCCATCATCGCCGAAGTGCTTCACGACGCGGGTCTCCCGGCCGGTGTGCTCAACTTCATCACGAGCAGCGCCGAGGACTCGGACCGAGTGGTCGAGGCGATCATCGCTCACCCCGCCGTCCGCCGCGTCAACTTCACGGGTTCCACCGCTGTCGGCCGCATCATCGCCGAGAAGGCCGCCCGTCACCTCAAGCCCGTCCTGCTCGAACTCGGAGGGAAGGCGCCTCTCGTGGTGCTCGACGACGCCGACATCGACGGAGCGGTCAACGCCGCCGTGTTCGGGTCCTTCATGTACCAGGGGCAGATCTGCATGTCGACGGAGCGGTTCGTCGTCGACGAGTCGATCGCCGACGAGTTCGTCGCGAAGTTCGCCGAACGTGCCGGGCAGCTCGTCTCGGGCGACCCCATGACCGATCCCTCGTGCATCATCGGTCCGATGGTCCGCGCGGAGTCGGGCGATCGCATCAACGGCCTCATCGACGACGCAGTCGAGAAGGGTGCGACGGTCGTCGTCGGCGGACATGCCGATGGAGCGTCGATGGCTGCGACGATCGTCGACAACGTACGTCCGGACATGGCGATCTACGACCAGGAGACCTTCGGACCCATTACTACCGTCGTCCGCGTCTCGGGCGTCGACGAGGCCGTGCAGGTGGCCAACGACACCGAGTACGGGCTCGCGGCGGCGGTCTTCGGGAAGGACAGTCACCGCGCGCTGCAGGTAGCCATGCGGATCGACGCCGGGCATGTGCACGTCAACGGTGCGACCGTCCAGAACGAAGCACAGGCGCCGTACGGCGGAATGAAGGCGAGTGGGTTCGGCCGCTTCGACGGTCGCGCGGTGATCAACGAGTTCACGGAACTCAAATGGATCACGGTCGAGCAGTCCGACCAGGCCTACCCCTTCTAAGCGGAACGGAAGACAGAGATGAGTATCACGGTCACAGCGGCGGTGGTTCGCGAGCCGCACGCCGACCTCGTCATCGAGGAACTCCAGTTGGACGACCTCCGGCACAACGAGGTCCGCGTGCGGATGGTCGCCTCGGGTGTCTGTCACACGGACGCGATCGTCCGCGATCAGGTCTATCCGACCCCGTTGCCGGCCGTCCTCGGTCACGAAGGCGCGGGCATCGTCGAAGCGGTGGGCGACTCCGTCCGAACGGTCGAGCCGGGAGATCATGTCCTGCTGGCGGCCGCCTATTGCGGGCACTGCGCTCGTTGCCGCGCCGGCCAGATGGCCTATTGCGAGAACCTCTTCGCGGCCGACTTCGGCGGACGGCGTCCTGATGGTTCGACGGCGCTGTCGAAGGACGGAGAGGTCATTTCCTCGCACTTCTTCGGACAGTCGTCGTTCTCGACGCACGCCAACGTCGTCGAGGAGAGCGTCATCAAGGTCGACGACGACGTGCCGCTCGAGATCATGGCTCCCCTGGGCTGCGGAATCCAGACCGGTGCCGGGTCGATCCTGAATCAGCTCAAGCCCGGCCTCAACAGCTCGCTCGTCGTGATCGGAACCGGTGCCGTCGGCTCCGGGGCCATCATGGCCGGCCGGGTCGCCGGCTGCTCACGCGTCATCGCCGTCGACATCCATCCCTCTCGGCTGGACCTCGCCCGCGAGCTCGGTGCGACCGACACGATCAATACGCGCGAGTCGGACCTCACCGAGGAGATCATGCGTCTCACGGGGGGTGTTGGTGCCGACTACGTGCTCGACACGACCGCACGCCCGGAGTTGCTCCGTCAGGCAGCCGACGCCCTCGCCCTCCGGGGCACGCTCGCCCTGGTCGGGGCCGCGAAGCCGGGAACCGAGGTGTCCTTCGAGATCGGACTGTCGCTCGTGAAAGGGTGGACGTTCACCACGATCGTTCAGGGCAGCTCGGTACCGCAGGTATTCATCCCGAAGCTCGTCGAATTGTGGAAGGAGGGGCGCTTCCCCATCGACAAGCTCGTGCGCAGCTATGCGCTCGAGGACATCAACCAGGGCTTCGCGGACTCGGCCTCCGGAGAGGTCGTGAAGCCGGTCGTGGCCTTCTAGGAGCGAGAGCGGATCGCGGTGGTCGCGCTCGGCGTGACCACCGCGATCACAGATCGGCGCTCGTCAGGGTGCCGAGGAATGTGTGGAGATCCTCCGCCATATCCATGAGGCCGCGGTCGAGGAGCCATTGGATCTGCAGGCCGTCCATGATGGCGATCGTCGCTCGAGAGGCCCCGTCGGGAGTCACGCCGCTCCGGAGGAGGCCTCGACCCTCGAGATCGGAGAATGCGGCGAAGACCGTCGCGCGCACCGTCTCGTATCGCCGGATGAAGTAGGCGTGCGCGGGGTGCGTTGCGGACGTCGCCTCCGCGGACAGCGTGCAGAACAACTCGACGACCGCCGGTTCTGAGGCGTTGAAGCGTGCGAGAGCGATGAGCCCTCTGAGCGTCTTCACACCGTCCTCGGAGGTGCTCGGGACGATGGCCCGCGCGAGCTCGTCCCTCCGGTCGAGCACCGCAGCCAGCAGTCGCGCCTTGCTCTCGAAATGGTGCAGTAGACCAGCCTCGCTGATGCCTACCCGCTGGGCGATCTCGCGCAGCGAGCCCGAGCGGAAGCCGTTCTGCGCGAAGACGCCGAGAGCCGCGTCGAGGATGGCCTCCTGTGTGTCGACCGACTTCGCGTAACTCCCGCGCGGTCGTCGCTTCTGCGCGCTGCCGGCGCTTCTCGAGCGGATGTCATCGGTCACGCGATCTCTCCCTGCCGGACCATCCGTTCACCCTACCGGCTGGCGTGGAAGAGGCCGGACGCGGCGGCGGCGAACGCCCGGAGCGTCGTGTCCAAATCGTGATTTCTTAATACCTAGTGGTCGCTAGGTTTTGGTGCTAACGTCCTCGCACAGAGGCGGTCACCGACGATCGCCCATGACGAACAGGACCGATGATGATCCGTTGGAAGGCCACAGCCGCCGTCGCCGCGGTCGCCGTTCTCGCCCTCGCCGGGTGCGCGACGACCGAAGAGCCGGGCGGTGAAACCCAGTCCGCCGTTTTCGGACAGATCCTCGCCCAGGGCACGTTCGATGTGACGCAAGCCGAGTGGGGCAACCGCGCGCTCTATTACCAGGCCGTTTACGACACTCTCCTCGAGGGGAAGTCCGACGGCTCCGTCGGCCCCTACCTCGCGTCCGACTTCGTCTACAACGATGACAACACCGAGCTCACCCTCACCATCCGCGATGATGTGACCTTCACCGACGGCACGGCGCTCACCGCGGAGATCGTGAGGGAGAACCTCCAGCGGTTCAAGGACGGCGGGGGCGCGTACGCCGGCGACCTCGCGAACGTGGAGTCGATCGAAGCCACGGACGACTCGACCGTCGTACTCACCCTGAGCGCGCCCGACCCCGCCCTCACGAGCTACTTGAGCCGGGAGGCCGGGCTCATCGCGGCCCCGTCGACCTTCGACGCCGAGGACGCCGATACGAACCCTGTCGGATCCGGCCCCTACGTACTCGATCTCGGCGCGACCGTAACGGGGACCTCCTACGTCTTCACGAAGAATGAGGACTACTGGAATCCAGACGTTCAGCACTACGACACCATCACTATGAACGTCCTCTCCGACCCGACGGCAGCGGTGAACGCGCTCAAGGCGGGCGAGATCAACACGCTCGTGCTGGCCGACAACAACAACCTCGACCAGGTCGAGGGGGCCGGCTGGACGATCCAGGCCAGCGAGCTCAACTTCCAGGGTCTTCTCCTCTTCGACCGTGGGGGCGAGCTGAATCCGGCGATGGGCGACGTGCGCGTCCGCCAGGCGATCAATTACGCGCTCGACCGAGAAGGACTGCTGGAGGCACTCCAGCTCGGGAACGGCACCGTGACCACCCAGGTCTTCAAAGTGACGAGCGAGGCCTATGACCCCGAGCTCGACAGCTACTACGAATACGACCCGGAGAAGGCGAAGGACCTGCTCGCCGAGGCCGGATACCCGGACGGGTTCGAGCTCTCCATGCCGAGCACGGTGGTCCTCGGCGCGGCTCAGTTCCCCCTCATCGAGCAGCAGCTCGCCGACGTCGGCATCGATGTGACCTTCACCGACACCCCCGTCGAGAACTACATCGCCGACATGTCCGCTGCGAAATACCCCGCCGCACCGATGCAGCTCGAGGCCAACGCCGACTGGCAGCTCATCCAGTTCATGATCTCGCCGAGCGCTCCGTTCAACCCGTTCCACTACGAGGACGAGACGACGGCGGCCCTCATCTCCGAGATCCAGACCGGGGACGAGGCGACGCAGGTCGAGAAGGCGAAGGAGCTCAACCGCTACATCGTCGAGCAGGGCTGGTTCGCGCCGTACTACCGGGTGAGCGCCGGCTTCGCGCACGACGCGGAAACCGACGTGACGCTCAATCCGACCAACATGGTGCCGTCGATTTACGACATCAAGCCCGCAGGCTGATCGCCGGCCGGGGACGGATTCGCATCCGTCCCCGGCCTCCTCCTCCGCTTCCATCGACCCCAACAGGGACACGTCATGATCCGCTTCATCCTCCGTCGGCTGCTCGTAGGCCTCGTGCTCGTGATCGCCGTGTCGGCGCTCGCCTACACGCTGCTGTATGCGAACAGCGACAACATCGCGCGCCGCATTCTCGGTCAGAACGCGACGGCAGAGCTCGTGGCGCGGAAGGCCGCTGAACTCGGCCTGGACCGCCCGCTCTGGCAGCAGTACTCAGACTGGTTCGTGCATGCCGTCCAGGGCCAGTTCGGCCGCTCGTGGTTCACGGGCGAGCTCGTCGCGACGGGCGTCACGAGCCGACTCTCCGTCACTCTGTCGATCGTCATCGGTGCGACGATCCTCTCCGCCGTCGTGGGGGTCGTCCTCGGCGTCCTCGCCGCGACGCGAGGCGGATGGGTGGACCGTCTCGTGCAGTTCGTCTCGATCCTCGGGTTCGCGATCCCCGGCTTCCTCGTCGCTCTCGGCCTCGTCCTCGTGTTCTCGTTGCAGCTCGGGCTCTTCAAGGCCACGGGCTACGTGCCGCCGACGTCGTCCATCGCGGGGTGGCTCTCGTCGGTGACGCTCCCGGTTGTCGCCCTCGCGCTCGGCACCATCGTCGTCGTCGCACAGCAGGTGAGAGGTTCCGTCGCTGACGCGCGGGAGCGCGACTACGTCCGCACCCTGCGGAGTCGCGGTCTGAGCTCACGGCGCGTCGTCGCGCGACACGTCCTCCGGAACGCCGCCGGGCCCGCGCTCGCGGTCCTCGCCGTCCAGTTCGTCGGACTCCTCGGCGGGGCCGTCATCGTCGAGCAGATCTTCGCGATCCCGGGACTCGGACAACTCGCCGTCAGCTCGACGGTGAAGGCCGACATTCCCATGGTCATGGGGCTCGTCATGGCGACGGCCGTACTCGTCGTCCTCGTCAATCTCGTGATCGACCTCGCGCAAGCAGCGCTCAACCCCAAAGTCAGGC
This sequence comes from Labedella phragmitis, assembly GCF_004078635.1. Classification (GTDB taxonomy): domain Bacteria; phylum Actinomycetota; class Actinomycetes; order Actinomycetales; family Microbacteriaceae; genus Labedella; species Labedella phragmitis. Next base: position 22,097 of record NZ_RZNB01000003.1, on the reverse strand, counting down.
TCTCGTGACCGAATACGCCGCGGCCCCCGTCGTCGCACCGACCCTCGCCCGCCAGTCCCTCTTCCGACGCCTCCTCCGCAACCCGGTCGCGGTGGCCGCTCTAGCCTTCCTCGCGGTCGTCGCCGTCGTTGCCGTCGTCGGGAGGTGGATCGCACCGGTGGACCCGACGCTCTCCTCGCTGCAGCTCGTCGTCGCCGACCCGAGCGCCGCGCATCCCCTTGGAGGGGATTCGGCGGGGCGCGACGTACTCTCGCGGCTTCTCAGTGCGACCCAGATCAGCATCGCGGGAGCTTTGCTCGCCCTCGTCGTCGCTCTCCTCGTTGGCGTCGTCGGAGGACTCATCGCCGGATACTACGGCGGTCTCTTCGATACCGTGTCGTCCTGGCTCACGGCGATCGTGATGGCGCTGCCGGCGATCGTCGTCCTCCTCGCCGCGCGAGCGGCTCTCGGGCCGTCGATCTGGGTATCGATGGCGATCTTCGGCGTCCTGCTGTCGCCGGCGTTCTTCCGCCTGGTGCACGTCTCCGTCCGGGCGGTCCGCGACGAACTCTACGTGGACGCCGCGCGCGTGGCAGGGTTGAGTGATGCGCGCATCATCGGCCGTCACATCCTCGGGGTCGTCCGAGCGCCCATCATCATCCAGTCGGCCGTCCTGCTCGGAATCGCGATCGCGGTCCAGTCCGGCCTTGAATTCCTCGGGCTCGGTGACCAGGCGGTCCCGACCTGGGGAGGCATGCTGAACGACGGCTTCGCCCAGATCTATCGGGCCCCGGTCCTGATGCTGTGGCCGTCCCTCGCCATCGGGCTCACGAGCATGGCTCTCGTCCTCGTGGCGAACGCCGCGCGTGACGAGCTCGAGCGATCCGCCCCACGAGCTCGCGCTCGGCGACCACCGGCAGCTGGGTCGGACACTCGAGTCGACCGCCCTGCCATGATCCTGCACCCCGACGACAGGAGAACGTCGGCGCTCGATACGGACGTCCTTCTCCGCGTCCGAAATCTCGTGGTCGCGTATGACCGAGAGGGCGAGGGGTCGACCGAGGTCGTGAAGGGCGTGGATCTCGAGGTCCGCAGAGGAGAGGTCCACGGGCTCATCGGCGAGTCCGGATCCGGCAAGACGCAGACGGCCTTCGCGATCCTCGGCCTGCTCTCCTCCGGAGGTCACATCGAAGCCGGCTCCATCGAGTTCGCCGGAGACCGCCTCGACGAGGGAGGGGAGGGCTCGTATGCACGGGTGCGTGGCCGCCGGATCGCCTATGTACCGCAGGAGCCGATGTCGAACCTCGATCCGTCGTTCACGATCGGCAGTCAGCTCGTCGAACCGATGAGAGTCGTCCTCGGTCTCTCGCGAGGGGAGGCGAGGAGTCGTGCCCTCGCACTCCTCGAGCGCGTCGGCATCCCCGATCCGGCTCACGCCTTCGCCGCCTATCCTCACGAGATCTCGGGTGGCATGGCGCAGCGGGTGCTCATCGCCGGCGCCGTCTCCTGCGACCCCGAACTCGTGATCGCCGACGAACCGACGACGGCGCTCGACGTCACGGTTCAGGCTGAGGTCCTCGACCTCCTCCGAGATCTGCAACGGGAGAGGGGGATGGCCGTCCTCATCGTGACGCACAATTTCGGGGTCGTCGCCGACCTGTGCGACCGTGTGTCCGTCATGCAGAGCGGCCGGATCGTCGAGAGCGGACCGGTCGATGCCATCTTCGACCACCCCGAACACGAGTACACCTGCTCTCTGCTCGGAGCCATCCTCGAGGACGGCGACGCCCGGAAGCCGCTCGAATCCCACAAGGAGATCACCCGATGACCGCATTACTCACGATCGAGGACCTCGTCGTCTCGTACCCGAAGAAGGGCTTCCGCGCTGCTCCCTTCCGGGCGCTCAAGGGCGTCTCACTCGACATCCGACCGGGGGAGACGATGGGCCTCGTGGGTGAGTCGGGGTCCGGCAAGACGACACTCGGACGAGCCGTGCTGGGTCTCGCGCCGGTCGAGTCCGGCTCCATCCGCTTCGACGGCCGCGAAATCAGCGGTCTCTCCCGCCGCGAACGGAGAGCGCTGAGCAGTGACATCCAAGTGGTCTTCCAGGATCCGTACAGCTCGCTGAACCCGTCGATGACGATCGGCAGCATCCTCAGCGAGCCACTGAGCGCCCGGGGCGTCTCCGAGTCGGACGCTCGAGGCCGTGTCGCCGAGCTTCTCGACGACGTCGGCCTCCCCAGCGACGCGGCACAACGACGAGCGCGTGATTTCAGCGGCGGTCAGCGCCAGCGGATAGCGATCGCACGGGCCTTGGCCCTCGAGCCGCGACTGGTCGTCTGCGATGAGCCCGTCTCCGCCCTCGATCTCACGACGCAGGCCCGAGTCCTGGATCTCTTCATCGAGATCCAGGAGCGGACGGGCGTCGCGTACCTCTTCATCTCCCACGACCTGTCCGTCGTCCGCCACGTCAGTCACCGGGTCGCCGTCATGTATCACGGCGAGATCGTCGAGGTGGGGAACGGCGATCAGGTCACGGCGCGACCGGTGCACCCGTACACGCAGCGGCTCTTCATGGCCGCGCCCGTCCCGCACCCGCGCCGCCAGGAGGTGCGCCGCGTCGAGCGGCGTCGACTGATCGACGCGCAACGCACGCCGTCGGAGACGACCTCGGCGGCCGCGCTGTGAGCGCGATCGAGGAGCGGATCCGGTCCCTGGTCGCCGAGCTCACGCTCGATGAGAAGGTCGTGCTCGTCTCGGGAGCGAGTTTCTGGTCGACGGCGCCCATCGAGCGGATCGGGTTGCGCGCGATGATCCTGTCGGACGGTCCGTCCGGAGTCCGGGGCCCCGTCTGGGACGAACGACGTCCGTCGGCCAGTCTCCCTTCCGGTTCCGCTCTGGCCGCATCATGGGACCCGGCGCTCGCGTACCGCTACGGTGCCGTCGCAGCGGGGGAGGCCCGCCGGAAGGACGTCGACGTCGTCCTCGGGCCCACCATCAACCTGCACCGCTCCCCACTCGGCGGTCGCCACTTCGAGGCGTTCAGCGAGGATCCGTTGCTCTCGGGCGTGTTGGCCGCCTCGTACGTCCGCGGTCTTCAGGACAACGGCGTCGCCGCCACGCCGAAGCACTACGTGGCCAACGACTCCGAAACCGATCGCTTCACGGTGGATGTGCGGCTGAGCGAGAGCGCTCTGCGGGAGCTCTACCTCCTCCCCTTCGAGCTCGCCGTCGAAGCGGGCCCCTGGGCCCTGATGGCGGCCTACAACTCGATCGGCGGCGTCACGATGACGGAGAACGCCCTTCTCTCGGATCCGCTGTCGACGGAATGGGGGTTCGACGGCGTGGTCGTCAGCGACTGGACGGCGGTGCGCAGCCTCGAGGCTGCGCGCGCCGACACGGATCTGGCGATGCCGGGTCCGTCACCCGCATGGAGCGAGTCACTCACGCGCGCCGTCATCGACGGTACCGTGTCGTCCGACGCCGTCGATCGGAAGGTGCATCGACTGCTTCGCCTCGCCCACCGGGTGGGTGCGCTCGCGGGTTCCGACCCCGTCTTCCCCATCGAGATCGACGTGAGCGCATTCGCTCGCGAGGCGGCGGTCGAGGGGGCCGTCCTCCTCACGAACAACGACGAGCTTCCGTGGGACGGTTCCGCGATCTCGACGATCGCCGTCATCGGTCATCACGCGCGGTCTCCGCGAACACAGGGCGGTGGGAGCGCGACGGTCGTGCCGGCCTACTCGACCACGCCGCTCGAATCCGTCCGCGCGGGACTCCCGCACGCTGCCGTGTCCTACTCGCAGGGCGCGGTCGTCTCGGAGGGGGTCGAGGCGTTCCCGCTCGACCGTCTGTCGAATCCCTACACCGGGGAGGCCGGCCTCCGCGTCACTTTCTTGGACGATGAGGGCGCGGAGATCTTCTCCGAGGACCGGTTCTCGTCCTCCCTCGTCTGGTTCGACGGAGATGTGCCGCTCGGGCGAGCGAAGACCATCGTCGTCGAGACCACCCTCATGCCGGAAGCCGATGGGCAGGCGGCGATCGGTTTCGCCTCCTCCCGTTCCGGGCGGATCTACGTCGACGGCGTACTCGAACTCGAGGCGCATGTCGAGGTGGACGGCGACGATGTCGGGATCGGGCTCCTCTCTCCGCCGTCGGCGACGACCCTCATCATGAACCGGGGAGGCATCGAGCGAGTGATCAGGGGAGAATTCGACGTCTTGCCGGACGACCCGTTGCCCGGCGCGGCGTCTGTGACCCTCGGATCGGCACCGCTCCCTCAGAGCGCTGACGTGTTGATCGCGGAGGCCGTGGCGAACGCCCGTGCCGCCGACGTCGCTCTCGTGGTCGTGGGCACGAACGAGAAGGTGGAGTCGGAGGGCTTCGACCGGACGTCTCTGTCGCTGCCGGGCCACCAGGACGCGCTCGTTCACGCCGTGGCGCGCGCGAACCCGCGCACGGTGGTCGTCGTGAACGCCGGCTCGCCCGTGCTCATGCCCTGGCGTGACGAGGTGTCCGCGGTCCTGCTCGGGTACTTCGGGGGCCAGGAGATGGGAGCCGCGATCGCCGACATCCTCCTCGGGGTCTCTGAACCGGGGGGTCGCCTGCCGACGACGTGGCCCGCGAACGAGGTCGACGTCCCCGTACTCGACGTCGTACCGGTCGACGGGACTCTCGCGTACGACGAGGGGGTCCATATCGGTTACCGAGCCTGGCTCGCCGCCGGTCGTCATCCGGCGTTCCCCTTCGGGTGGGGGCTCGGCTACACCGAGTGGTCCTTCAGGTCGAGCCGACTCGAGGGCTCGATCGCCGATGACGACCTCGCGGTGGTCGTCGACGTCGAGAACGTCGGAAGACGAAGCGGGAAGCTCGTCGTGCAGGTGTACGCGGAGCGGTCCGAAGAGGATCCCGACGGACCCGTCCGGTGGCTCGTCGGATCCGCCATCGCTCGGGAGGCGTCGGGCTTCTACGGCCCGGTCCGTGTTCCCGTGCGCGCGCGCTCTCTGTCCCGATGGGACGCCGGTCTGTCGACGTGGGTGGCGCGGTCCGGGCCGCTGACCCTGCGCATCGGGTCGAGCTCCGTCGATCTTCCGATCACGGTCAAGCTCGAGAGGGTGAGCATTTCGTGAGCGAGAGGGAAGAACCTCCGACTCCGGCCGACGACGGCAAGGACCGGTTCGAGATGCTTCTCAGGATGCTCCCCGTCGAGGACCCGAGACGCGACATCGACACCGCATCGCTCGTCCGTCGCTTTCCGCACCTCAGCGGTGTGCGAGTTCGTGACGTTGAATTCGCCGGGACTGACGGAGTCGTGAGCGGTCGCGTCTACCGGGGACCGACGACGCCGGGACGCGGGCTCGTGTGGGTCCACGGCGGGGCCTTCATCTCGGGCAGCCTCGACATGCCCGAGTCGCACTGGGTCGGTATGGAGCTCGCGTCCCGCGGGATCTCGGTCCTCGCGCTCGACTATCGCAAGGCGCTCGCCGGAGTGTCACATCCGGCCCTGTCCGACGATGTCCTCACGGGGTGGAGGGCGGCTGTGGAGGACGCAGATCTACTCGGCGTCGCCGCCGGCGACCTCCATCTCGGGGGAGCGAGCGCAGGCGCGAACCTCGCTACCGGGGTCACCGTACGCGAGCGCGATGCCGGTCGCACTCTCCCCGCATCGCTCCTGCTCTTCTACCCCGTCCTCCACGACACGGTGCCCCCGCCCGGACCCGCAGCGCGAGAGGCGGCCATCGCGGTGCCCCCGGAGCTCAGATTCAGCCCGCAGTTCATGCGAGCGGTCACCGAGAACTACGTCGGGGCATCGGGCAGCACCGCCGACCCCGTCGCATTCCCTGCACACGCGCGCCTCGACGGCTTCCCCCCAACGCTCATCGTCAACGCGGAGGCCGACGACCTCCGGCCATCCGGTGAGGAATTCGGCTCTCTGCTCGCCGATGCCGGCGTCTCGGCGGAGTCGATCTTCGAGCCCGGGACCGCGCACGGGTATCTCGATCACCCCGGGCTTCCGGAGGCCGTCGCGAGCATCGACAGAATCGCGGCCCACATCTCGAGGTGATCGGTGGCCGTCGCTCCTCGCGCGACCGAGGAGCGACGGCCACTCAAACCTCCCGGATGCAGGAGCGGATGGCCTGCGACAGGGTGATCGCCTTCGGGTCTGCGCCTCCGGGAAGCTGCATGGGGATCGGGATGTACCCGAAAGCGAGGTCGTGGAGCGGATCGGCGAAGGCGAGCGCACCGCCAGCACCGTCGTGCCCGAAGGCGCGGTAGCTTCCGAAATCCATGGCCGGGTGGGGTTTCATGAAGCCGATTCCGAAGGACGTCGTGAAGCCGAGCACACGGTCGAGCCCGAACGCGTGCTGCCGGCTCATCTCGCCGATCGTCTCGGTCGAGAGCAGGGGAGCCGTCGCCTCGTCGCCCAGCACCGCTGCATAGACGGCGGCGAGCCCCCTCGCCGACCCGACGCCGCCGACCGACGCGGTGCCGGCGGCGCGGACGGCCGGATTGTTGGGACCCATGTCGCCGGCTGTCGGAGGGAGGGACGAGTGGAGGACGTTGAAGGCGAGCGCTTGAAGACCGTCAGTCGAGGGGGTCGGCGGCGGCACCGAATCCGACGGGACGACGGGCGGGAGCACGGGGTGGTACCGATACTCTTCGGACGAGGGGAGCCCGAGATGGAAGTCGATCTCGCGGGGGGCGCGGATCTCCGACTCGTAAATTCTCTGCAGGCTCCGTCCTGAAACGCGACGCACGAGTTCCTCCATCAGGACACCGATGGTGATCGCATGGTACCCGTGCGCCGAGCCGGGCTGCCAGAGCGGGGGGTGAGCGGCGATCTTCGCAGCAGCGAGCGACGAATCGACGAGTTCGTCCACGGTGAAGCGCTCGGGGACCCCCACGATTCCAGCCCGGTGCGAGAGTGCCTCCCTCACGGTGATGGCGGCCTTCCCGGCCGCTCCGAATTCCGGCCAGTACTCGGCGACGGCCGCGTCGAGTCGGAGCTGCTCACGAGTGACGAGGAGACCGACCACCGTTGCCGCGATCCCCTTCGTGACCGAGAAGACCCCCGTGATGGAGTCGCTCTCCGTACCCCGACCGCCGACGAGATCGACGACCGTACGACCCCGCCAGATGGCCGTCACCTGAGCGCCGTACCCGGGATCGACGCCGAGCATGCGCTCGAACTCGTCGCGGACGCGCTCGAATCCGGGTTCCACGTACCCTCGCGTCCGAGCCTCGGTTGCTGTCGTCATGTCGCTCATCGTGTTCCTCCTCGTCGCTGAACAGGTGATGGAGCACTCACGCTCGCGAGCGTCGGTCCGTGTTAAAACATAGTCATCGCTCGGTTTTCACGCCAGAGCGGGCAGGGGCGGACGCGTGGTCCGCCCCTGTCCGAGTTCACGGCAGCGGGTTGTCCTCGAGCCACCGCTCCGCAATCGACGCGGCCGGGGCTTCGTCGTCGACACTCTCGGTGTTGAGGGCGACGAGACCTTCCGGAGTCAGGGCCGCGCTCACGGCGTCGATGATCTCCTCGGCGCCTTCGTCGATCGCGTCGCTCGCGATCGGCACCACGTGCGAGGCGAGGAAAAGCCCCTTCGTATCCTCGAGAGCCACGAGGTCGTTCTTCTCGATCGACGGGTCGGCCGTGTAGATGATCGCGAGCTGGATGTCCCCATCCTGCAGCGCCTTCACGGTGAGCGGGCCTCCGCCGTCCTCGATGGGGGTGAAGGACACGTCGACGCCGTAGGCGGCGGCGAGTCCCTTCGGGCCGTTGGGCCGGTCCTCTCCCTCCGAGTTGCCACCGAGCGTGAGCGGCTCGGTGACCTTCGCCAGGTCGTCGATCGTGGTGAGGCCGTACCGATCCGCGAACTCGCGCGTCACGACGTACGCGTCCTGGTCGGTGGCGGCTGACTGCTCCAGCACGCGAAGCCCATCCGGGGCGGCTTCGGTGAGGGCCGCGAAGACGTCGTCCTCAAGACGCGCCGTCGTGTCCGGCACCCAGTACTGCAGGAGCGGACCGGTGTACTCGGGGAAGAGATCGATCGAGCCGTCCTCGATCTCCTCGACGTAGACCTCGCGCTGGCCGATCCGGAGATCGCGCTCGACCGTGTATCCGCCCTGCTCGAGCGCTTGCGCGTAGATCTCGGCGATGATCTCATTCGAGTAGTAATCCTGGGAGCCGACGACGATCGCGTCATCACCGGAGTCGCCGCCGTCGAGATCGCCGGCGCTCGCGCAGGCGCTGAGGGTCACACCGGCGACGGCCGCGAGGGACAGGAGGCTGATCCTTCGGGTGCGAGGGGTCATGATGGGTTCCTTCCGGGGGAGGTGGTGGTGGTCTTGAGGTCGGACCGAGGAGCGCTGGCGTGGCGTTTCATCAGGAGCGCGAACGAGCCGTCGAGAAGAAGGGCGAGTGCGATCACGAGGAGCGACCCGGCGATGAGCTCGGGATAGTCCCGGCTCTTCAAGCCGGAGAAGATGTAGCGGCCGAGACCCGTGTCGGAGGTGTAGGCGGCCAGCGTCGCCGTGGCGACGACTTGGAGAGTCGCCGACCGGATCCCCCCGACGATCACCGGGAGAGCGAGGGGGAGTTCGACGGAGCGGATGATCTGCGCCTCGGACATCCCGACGGAGCGAGCGCCGTCGACGGCCGCGCGATCCACGGCCTGGACGCCGGCGTAGGCGCCGGCGAGCAGCGGTGGTGCCGCGAGCACGAGGAGCGCGAGTACCGGCGCTCCGAGTCCGATCCCGAGGGCGAGACCGAGGAGGGTCAAGAGGCCGAGCGTGGGGATCGCGCGGGCGGCTCCGGCGAGGAGGGCGACGGCGGTGGTCCAGCGGCGGGTGTGCCCGATCATCACGCCGAGAGGAAGCGCGATCCCGGCGGACAGGGCGACCACCCCGATGGTCACGCCGAGATGTTCGAATAGGCGCTGCAGCGCCCCGCCCTGCTGGGTCCACGACTCGGGCGTCAGCAGCCAGGAGAAGGCCTGGAGGAGGAGTTCCATCAGCGAGCCTCCGCCGCTCGTGCCCAGGGCGTGAGCGCTCGCCCCGCGAGGATGCACATTCCGTCGAGGACGAGGGCGATGAGGACCGTGACGATCAACCCGGCAGCCACCTCTGCGACGATCCCGCGCTGGAATCCGTCGGTGAACAGCGTGCCGAGACTCGGGATGCCGATGACGGAACCCACGGTGACGAGACTCACGGTGCTCACGACCACGACCCGGAGCCCCGCGAGCATCACGGGAATCGCGAGGGGGAGGTCGACCGACCAGAAGCGGTGCCACGTCGAGTAGCCGATGGCCGTCGCGGACATGCGCGCCTCGAGAGGGACGGACGAAAAGGCGTCCGCAGCGGAGCGCACCATGATCGCCGTGGCATAGACGGTGAGGACGATGATCGCGTTGGCGCTCGAGCGGATGCCGATGCCGAGGACGACCGGAACCAGCACGAAGAGGGGAAGGGAGGGGATCGCGTAGAGCACGCCAACGAGCGCGAGTGCCGGATCGCGTGCCCATCTCAGGCGTTGCGCAGTCCAGCCGATCGGGACGGCGATCACGAGGCTCAGGAGGATGGCGGGGACCGCGAGCGCGAGGTGTGCCACCGTCAGCTCGAGGAGGGAGCCGACGTTCTGGTTGAGCCACTTCATCGTTCGAGTGTTCCGATGGGACGACCGGAGGCGTCCGTTACGACCTCGACTCCTGCGGCGTCGGCGAGCCGCAGCCGACGTTCCGGACGGTCGACACCGACGAACTCCGCGACGAACGCGTTGGCCGGACGCGTGAGGATCTCGGTCGGCGTTCCGCGTTGGGCGATCACTCCGTGCGCGGCGACGATGATGATCTCGTCGGCGAGGGCCAGTGCCTCGTCGATGTCGTGGGTGACGAAGAGGATCGTCTTTCCGAGAGTGCGTTGCAACTCCCGCAGCTCATGCTGCAACGAGCGCCTGACGATGGGGTCGACCGCGCCGAACGGTTCGTCCATGAGGAGGATGTTCGGGTCGGAGGCGAGGGCTCTGGCGACGCCGACCCGCTGTTGCTGACCGCCGGAGAGCTGCGCGGGGAACCGTGACGCGAGGTCGCGGTCGAGCCCGACGGTGTCGAGCATCGTGAGCGCCCGCTCACGGGCATCCGGGCGGGTTGCGCCGTTGAGCCGCGGGACGATCGCGATGTTCTCGACGACCGTGCGATGCGGTAGGAGGCCCCCCGACTGGAGGACGTAGCCGATGGATCGTCGCAGCCGCACCGGGTCCATCGTCGTGACGTCGACGTCGTCGATGAGGACGCGTCCCGACGTCGGGTCGACCATCCGATTCACCATGCGCAGGAGAGTCGTCTTTCCCGAGCCGGAGGACCCCACGAGGACGACGGTCTTGTGACTCGGCACCGTGAAGGAGACGTCGGCGACGGCCGGCGACCCGTCCGCGTACCGCTTGGTGACCCTGTCGAATTCGATCACCGGTCCGTCACGACCACGAGCTTGCCGGACACGGTGCCGTCCTCCATGTCGCGGTGAGCCTGAACGATGTCGGTCAGTCCGTAGACCCTGCCGATGGGAACACGGTCGTGTCCCTCGGCCACCGCGTCGACGAACTCCTGGAGGACGTCCGCGGGCAGGTCGCTCGCCTCGCCGCTGTATGCGGTCAGTCGCACGCCGTTCGGGATGAAGTCGATGGGGTAGAAGTTCTCGACCGTCCAGTCGTCCGCGACCATCCCCGTGAAGCTCACCGTGGCGAGCTTCGCCGTGGCGCGTAGCGTGTCGCGCAGGGTCGTCGCTCCGACGAGCTCAACCGCGCCGCCCACTCCCTCCGGCACGATCTCGCGGACGGTGTCCGCGATCAATCCGGTGTCGATCACGACGTGGTCAGCGCCCGTGTCGCGCAGCAGGTCGCTCTTCGCGGCGTTCCTCGTCGTGGAGATCACGGTGAGCCCCCGTCGCTTGGCGATGACGGCGAGCGCCAGCCCGATCGACGACGTTCCGCCGCGGATGAGCAGGCTCGACCCCGGAGCGGGGTCGACGACCGTGAGGGAGCCGTTGGCCGTCTGGAGCATCTCGGGGATCGCGCCGAGCGTCGCCCAATCGAGGTCGCTCGTGAAGGGAATGACGGTCGACGCGGGCACGAGGACGAACTCGGCGTAACCGCCGTCGAAGTTCCGTCCCATTCCACCCATCACCGCGGCCGCCTTCGTACCGACGGCGAACTCGCCGCCGGGAGCCTCGACGACTTCTCCGGTCGCCTCGATGCCCGGGATGCGGGGGAGGGAGCCGAAACTGCCCATTCCGCGTCGGAAGTGGAGCTCCGAGCGATTGAGGCCGAACGCGTGGACACGGAGGAGCACCCAGCCGGGACGGGCCGACGGGCGAGGGAGGTCGGTGATCCGCAGGACCTCAGGGCCACCGAACTCCGTGAGCTGCACGGCTCGCATCATGGCGGTCATCGCCCGACCGCCTCTCGACTGGTCACGGCACGTGTCAGAGCGTCGAGGGAGGCGGTCAGGTTCTCGATGTCCGCTCGGCTCTCGGGCGGGAGTATCTCCGCGATGGCGGCGTCGAAGGCGGCTTCGCTCGCCGACACGGAGGTCTCTCCGTCTGCTGTCAGGCGGATGAGCGAGCTGCGACGGTCGGTCGGGTGAGGTGAGCGGAGAACCAGGCCGTCCGCGACCAGCCGATCGACGAGCTTGCTCGCCGCTCCGACGGTGATGCCGAGATCGCTCGCAAGATCCTGCACGCGGGCCTCACGTCGCCGAGAGAGTGCCCGAAGGAACTCGAGGCGACCGAGGCTGAGGCCGCTTCGAGCGATGATCTCCCTGTCGATGGTGTTCCAGAGCACCGTCTCGTGCGTGACGAGCGCCGAGAAGTAATCGCGAAGTATCGTCTTCATGCCAAAAGGATTACATGGAAGATACTTCTATGTCAATGAACGAGCCGCATCTCGGGAGTCGGTCCGCCTTGCGCGGATATGATTACGCCGTGGCGACGAGCGCGGATGACCGACTTCAGTTCTTCGATGTGCTCGTTGCCACGGAGATCGCGCTGTGGACGGCCGTCGACGCGGCGGTCATGGCTGCCACGCAGGTCAATCTCGGTCTTCTGAGCGCCCTCCGGCAGATCGCGGTGCACGACGATCGGGCGCGTGTTCAGGACGTCGCCGATGGCTCGGGGATGACCGTGGGGGCTGCAAGCAAGATCGTCGATCGGCTCGAAAGGGCCGGCTTCGTGCGGCGTCTTCCTCACCCGACGGACCGGCGGTCTTCGCTGCTGGAGATGACCGCGGAAGGGCGCGCGGCCTTGAAGGCGGGGATGAGGGCCGCTCGCGCGGAGTTGGGTCGACGAACCGACACGCTCAGCCCTGATGAGCTCGCAGAGACGACGAAGAATCTCGACGCGCTTCGAGTGGCCTTCGGGGGCCGCGCGGACTGAGTGGCTTGCGCGAGGAAGATGCATTCCGTGGAATAGACTCCTCTGGACGTGACCGTCTGAAGGAGAGTGCGTGGAACACGAAGGCAAGGCCCTCGCGGCCGACGAGACCCATCACCACCAGCCGCCGGCGCCGGGGCTCATCTCCGTCCACGTGCGCGCAGCCGTCACATGGCTGTCGATCTTCCCTCTTGCCATGCTCGGCATGTGGGTGGAGTCGCTCCTCGTGCCATCGTGGTCGATTCCGGTTCGGGCGCTCATGCTCACCATCGTCGTCGTGCCTCTGTCGGTCTACGTGCTCGTCCCCCGACTCCTCCTTCTCGTGCGCTTCGTCGCACGGCGAGGCGCACGGCTGTGACTTGGGAATAATATTCCATGGAATCTAATTGATCCGATGACACAACCCGTATAGAACAGGAGCTCCACCATGAGCAGCACCGAGAGCCGCACGACGGCCATCCTCGTCGTCGATATGCAGAACGACACGATCCACCGCCAGGGCGCTTTTGCCGACAGTGGGGCCGCGGCGCACGCCGAATCCCAGAACGTGATCGCGAACGCGAAGGCTGTCGTAGACGCCGCGCGTTCCGCGGGAAGTCAGATCTTCCACAACCGCATCGTCGTGTACCCCGGGGCCGTCGGTGGAGCGAATGCCCCCGTCTTCCAGATGCTCGCCGGCGGGTCTTTCGCCGTCGGGAGTTGGGGTGCGCAGATCGTCGACGAACTCGAGCCGCAGGACGGGGACATCGTGCTGGATCGCAACCGCATGAGCGTCTTCAACGGCACCGCGATCGACACGATGCTCCGCAATCTCGGCGTCACGAAGGTCGTCGTCGTCGGTGCGTGGACGAACATGGCCGTCGAGCACACCGTGCGTGACGCGGCCGACCACGGGTTCGAGGTCACCATCGTGTCCGACGCCACCTCGAGCCTCAGCGCGGAATGGCAGGAGGGTGCACTCGGATTCGGTCTCCTCAACGTTGCCACCATCGCCGACACGGCTACCGTCATCGCCTCCTTCGGAGCTGCTGAGTAGCGATTTCTGAACTTCGCCGCGAGCCGCCCGCTCCGGTGATGACGACGAGGCCCGGAGCGTTTCGCGCTCCGGGCCTCGCTGTTCCCTCTCGCATCTATTTTAGGTGTAAGATACTTCCTCGGAAGATTCCTCCGCGGATGACGCCGACGCCCGACGCCGACGTGGAGGCGAAGGGAAAAAGAATCCATGCAGATCACCGCAGCCGTCGCTCGAGAGCACGGCCAGCCTCTCTCCATCGAGACGCTCGAGCTCGACGACCTCCGCGCGAATGAGGTGCGCGTCCGGATGGTATCGGTCGGCGTCTGTCATACCGACGCGATCGTCCGTGACGGTGTCTACCCGACTCCGCTCCCCGCCGTGCTCGGTCACGAAGGCGCTGGCGTCGTCGAGGAGGTCGGCAGTGCCGTCCGGAGCGTCGCGGTCGGAGACCATGTCGTCCTCGGTGCCGCGTACTGCGGATACTGCCGCCGGTGCCGCTCAGGGGAGATGGCGTACTGCGAGAACCTCTTCGCCGAGGACTTCGGGGGTCGTCGCCGCGACGGAAGCACGTCGCTCAGTCGCGACGGGGAGGTCGTCTCCTCGCACTTCTTCGGCCAGTCGGCCTTCGCCACCTACGCGAACGTCGTCGAGGAGAGCGTCATCAAGGTCGACCGCGACGTTCCCCTCGAGCACCTTGGCCCCCTCGGCTGCGGGCTCAACACGGGAGCCGGTACCGTGCTCAACGAGCTGCGTCCGCCCGCGGGCAGCTCGATCATCGTCTTCGGAACCGGCGCAGTCGGTTCTGCCGCGATCATGGCGGCTGGTGTCGCGGGGTGCACGACGATCATCGCGGTCGACATCGTCGACTCCCGCTTGGAGCTGGCACGGGAGCTCGGCGCAACTCACACGATCAACTCGCGTAGCGAGGACGTCGCCGAACAGATCACGGCGATCACCGACGGGCGCGGTGTTGACTTCGCCGTCGACACGACGGCGCGGTCCGAACAGTTGCGAACGGCCGCCGAGGCGCTCGGGGTGCGCGGGACGCTCGCTCTCGTCGGTGCCGCAAAGCCGGGAACGGAGGTCTCGCTCGAGATCGGCAGCTCGCTCGTGAAGGGATGGACGTTCAAGACGGTCGTCCAGGGCAGCTCGGTGCCGCAGGTCTTCATCCCGCACCTCATCGACCTGTGGCGAGAGGGCAAGTTCCCCTTCGAGAAGCTCGTCGGCGAATACGACCTCGAGCACATCAACGACGGCTTCGAGGACTCCCGCAACGGGAGCGTCGTCAAGCCCGTCGTCGTCTTCAAGTAGAAAAAGGAGAATGGGGACATGACGCGAACAGACAACGGCAAGGTCGCCCTCATCACGGGTGGCGGGCAGGGAATCGGCCAGGCGATCGCCGAGCGGCTCCACGCGGACGGCTTCAAGGTCGCGATCGCCGACCTCAACACGGCCACCGCAGGGGCGGTCGCCGACGCGCTGGGCGGAAAGGAGGGTGGTGCGATCGCCCTCGAAGTGAACGTCTCGGATCGCGACAGCGTCTTCGCGGCCGTCGACCAGACCGTTTCGGCTCTCGGCGGCTTCGACGTCATCGTCAACAACGCCGGCATCGCGCCGCAATCGCCGATCGAGGACATCACGCCGCAGAGCATCGAGAAGATCTTCTCGATCAACTTCAACGGTGTGGTGTGGGGGACCCAGGCGGCGACCAAGGCATTCCGCGAACTCGGGCACGGCGGGCGCATCATCAGCGCCGCGTCCCAGGCGGGGCACGTCGGCAACCCCGGGATCGCGCTCTACTCGGCGACGAAGTTCGCCGTCCGTGGGTTCACTCAGACGGCCGCCCGCGACCTCGCGCAGTACGGCATCACGGTGAACACCTATGCACCCGGCATCGTGCGCACGCCGCTCATGGAGGATCTGGCGAAGAAGACCGCCGAGTCCGCCGGGCAGCCGGAGGAGTGGGGCTGGCAGCAGTTCACGCACGGGATCACGCTCGACCGGCTCTCCGAGCCCTCGGATGTCGCAGGCGTCGTCGCCTTCCTCTCCGGTCCGGACTCGTCCTACATCACCGGGCAGTCGATCATCGTCGACGGAGGCATGGTCTTCAACTGACCGTTGCCTGAGGACCGAGCGCGCCCTCGACCGTCTCACGACGGGCGGGGGCGCGCTCAACTGAGTAGTGGTGCCAGGTGGTCCGCCGCCCGGAGGAGTTCCTTCGTGATGTCCTCGCGCCGAGCGGCGACATAGTCACGTCCCCCCGCCGCCATGATGACGTTGACGAGAAGCAGGGCAGGGCCTCGAACACCCACCGCGATCGTCGAGGTGCCGCGTGGTGAGCTCGCATCGAGTGAGACGGTCGTCGGCCGCTCATGGGTGCTCGCGCGGTCTTGAGCGTCGCCGTCGGGGTCCGAATCCATCTCCGCGAGGAGGAGGCGGCCCGCCGCCGATGCGTTCAGATCGGTGATGCTGCGAGCGCGGTCGACCAGGGGGTGGCGCGCGTCCTCGTCGAGTAGTCGCAAGCGCGTCCCGTACACGCTGAACAGATGTACGGCGATGCCGACGCGACCACGGATTTCTGTCATGGCAGCCGACACCGCTCGAGTGATTCCGACCGCCGGATGGGCTTCGGCGAGCGCGCCGACACGGCCGCCCAACGCGAACCCGCTGAGATCGCCGAGCCGGACGACATACTCCTCCCTCACGAGCAGGTTGAGGATCCGATAGGTGGTCGCCGGCGAGAGCTGCAGCCGCTCGCTGATGTCACGTGCCGTGACACCGGGGCCCGCCGTGGCGATCTCCTCGAGCACCGCGAGCGCGTGGGCGATGGCGCGCGGTTGATTGTTGTTCACATCGGCGACGGATCGCTCCCGAGGCATATCAGGGCCGAGCGGAGCTGTCGTGCGGTGTCGACCCGAATCGGGCCTCGACGTCGGCGGGGACGAGGTCTGGAATCGACGTCTGGTCGTAGACGCCGACATCGACGATCCCGCGGCTGCGTGCACGGATGACGAAGAACAGCCAGACGGCAGCGAAACCCGCCGTGGGGATGGCGATCGACCAGTCGCCGACCTGGATGTTCCACCCGACGAAGCAGGCGACCACCGTGAGGAGCAGCGTACCGACGGCGTAGGCCATGACGCTCGCTGCGAAGAGGGGTTCGCCGATCCGCCGCCGGAAGCGGGGAAGGAGGAGACACGCGATCGCATACGCCACTCCGCAGCCGACGGCCGACGTCGAGAGGGCCGCGCTGGCGACCGATCGGACGTCCCCGCTCATCGCGGTCGAGAGCTGGGCTGTGATGAAGACGAGAGCCGTGACCGCGACGGCTGCGAGCATCGGCAGCCTGTTCCGCCTGTCTACGCGACCGAATAGCGAGGGGAGGAGGCCGTCTCGGCCGAGGGTGAAGACGAGTCTGATGACACCGTTGAGCGACGCGATGAACGCCGCCAGATAGGACAGCAGGAAACCGACGTTGAGCACCAACACGAGCGCCGGTGAGGTGCCGGGTGAGGCGGGGTGCGCGTCCCCGAGGGAGTCGAATTCGCCGATGATCTCCGCGCCGGCGTACTGGCCGAGGAGGCTGAGGACGAAGATGACCGCTGCGACCCCGACGGACAGCACGAAGGACCGCGGCACGTCCCGGAACGGTCGCCGGGATTCTGCACCCAGGGTCGCCGATGTCTCATAGCCCACGAAGAGCCCGACAGCGACGGCCGCTCCCGCACCCACGGCGGCCGGATCGGTGTCCGACGGGACGATCGGGGGCAGTACCCCCCAGTTCACCACGACGAGGCCGATCATGATCACGACGACGACGAGCACGGCGACGAGTTCCACCACGAGGGTGATTCGAGTGGAGGACCGGACTCCGAGCGCGAAGGACGCGATACCGAGCAGCGCCACGATCGTGAGGACGACGGGCGTCCAGGCTGCAGTGTCGACCGACGGAAGCGCGTACCTCAGGAGCACTTCGGCGGCGGATGCAGCACCGACGAGCACGCCGACGGTGATACCCAGGGTTCCGACCAGGAGCGCGGCACCGGCTGCGGTCGCGGACCGGACTCCTCCGGCCCACGCGGCATAGCTGTAGACCGACCCGCTCGTCACCATTCGTCGGGCGTACTGGGTGACCGTCGCCACCACGAGTGCGATGAGGACGAAACCCAGGGCGAGCGAAAGAGTGCTCGCATCGCCGGCGACAGCGAAGAGAGCGACCGGGATCGTCGCCCCCGCCGCCGATGGCGCGACGGCCGAGATGGACTGGCTGAAGAGGTCGAGGGGCCCGACTGACCGGCGGCGGAGGTCGGCGAGGGGCGACCGGCGCAGGATCCGCAGGCGCGGACGAGAGGCGGGCGCTCGGACGAGGACGACGGATTCCCGGATCGACGTCTCGAGATCTCGCATGTCGCGACGCTAGAGCGTCATCGTTACGACGGCGTGTCGAACGGGTTTCCGCCGCACATCGCCGTTCGAGACGCTTCACGTGGACGTCTTGTTGTGAGCGGCCGACTCGACTCGGTGCGGAAACGGGACCGCAACAGGGACGCGCCACAGTGATGACGCCACCCTCACCCGATCGAACAGGCGGAGTCATGTCACCATCACCACAGCATGTCGGCACGGCCGCGGGCGCCTCATCCGAGCCGCTCCCCGGCACTCTCGGAACGGCGACCATCGTCTTCATGGTCGCGGCGGCCGCATCGCCGTTGTCGATCCTCGCGGGAGTCGTGCCTCTCGGCTTCCTCTTCGGCAATGGCATCGGAATGCCGGTCATGTTCGCGACCGCCGGAGCGGTGTTCATCCTGTTCGCCGTGGGCCTCGTGGCGATGGCTTCCCGTGTCGAGCGCTCCGGAGGATTCTTCGTCCTCATCGCGCAGGGGGCCGGCCGCACGGCCGGAGTGGCTGCCTCGTACGTGGCCCTCCTCGCTTACTGGGCCCTCACCATCGGTATCGCCTCCTACCTGGGTTACGTCCTCGCCGTGACGTTCGAGGGCAATCTCGGTCTGGCCGTTCCGTGGTGGGTCTATTCGATCGCGGCTCTCCTCGTGGCCGGTCTCCTCGGTTCGCAGCGCATCGACACCAGTTCGAAGGTGCTGTCGATCCTGTTGATCGCCGAACTCCTCGTCGTGCTGGTGCTCACGACCGTGGTCGTCGTGACCGGGGGTGCTGATGGGCCGTCGCTGCAGCCGTTCGCCCCTTCCGCCATCTTCTCGGGTTCGCCCGCCATCGGGCTGGTCTTCGCCGCGTCCGCCTTCATCGGGTTCGAGGCGACGGTCATCTATCGGCAGGAGGCGCGGAATCCCGCGCGGACCATTCCCCGCGCGACGTATCTCGCTGTCCTCGTCGTCGGGGTGTTCTACGTGGTGTCGGCGTGGATGCTCGTCACGGCGTGGGGACCAGACCAAGCCATCGAGGTGGCCGCCGCCGATCCCGGCTCGATGCTCCTCGCGACGGCGGATCGCTATCTCGGCGGTGCCGGCCGTATCGCCATCGAGGTCCTCCTCGTCACGAGTCTCTTCGCCGCGGTCCTGTCCTTCCACAACGTGCTCAATCGATACCAGCGTTCGATGGCGGGGGCGCGTGTGCTCCCGCGATTCCTCGACCATGTGCACGAGTCAACGGGAGCCCCCCGTCGCGCCGCCGCTGTGCAGACCGCCGCGAGCATCGCCATCATCGCACTGTCCGCTCTTCTCGGTCTCGACCCCGTCGTCCAGATGTTCGCGTGGCTCCCAAGCGTCGCGACGCTGTCGATCCTCGCCCTCATGGCTGTCGTCTCGATCAGTGTGATCGTCTTCTTCCGCCGTCATGCGGGGCCCGAGAGCGCGTGGAAGACCATCGTCGCTCCGGTCCTGAGTCTCGCGGCGCTCGTGGCGACGATCGTGATCGTGGCCGTCTACTTCCCTCTCCTCACCGGGGAATTCGACGCGGCGGGCAATCCGTCGTACGGTCCGGTCAGCATCGTGCTCGTCGGTCTGATCGTCGTCGTCGCCGTCGCGGGAGTCGTCCGGGCGTCGATCCTGCGCTCACGCCACCCGAAGGACTATGCGGCTCTCGCCTCGACCCTGCATGAGTGAGACGGCCCGCGACGCATGATCCTGCACGGCCTCGCCCTGTCGTTCGCCATCGCCGATCTCTTCATCACGGTCATCACCGATCCGCGCGATCGGATCAGCCGCGGCGCCGCGATCCTCGCCACTCTGGCCATGTCGGCGGCGATGGTCGACGGTCTGCTGTTCGGCGGGACCGCCCGTCGGGCCGTCGTCTGGGCTGTAGTCCTCGTCGCGATGGCGATCGGGCTCGCGTTCGCCGGCCGCCTCCGGCGAAACCCCGGTGCGGTCGCGGCGACCGGGCACGGCGCCCTCGAAGTTCCGCTCGGACTGATCGTGATGGCGTTCATCCCGTTCATCTCGCCGGGGACTCCCGGGGTCCCCGCCGACTCCCATGGCGCGCACGGTTCCTCCGCCGACGGAGGACTCCTCACCGCGACGCTCGTCACGGTGGTCGTCGCTCTCGCGCTCCGAATCCTCCGGTCCACTCGCTCGCTCGACCGTTCGAGCCACCCTCTCGCAGCGCGCGTGTGCATGCTGTGCTCCCTCGTGACGATGTTGGCGGCCCCCCATTGAGTGCCCCTGTCCTCGTCCCCGTTTCGACCACCGACCCCACCGAGAACACGAAAGCAGGAATGACCATGAACACGCCCTCCGCGTCGCACCCGCTCGATCCACTCACAGCCGACGAGATCACGGCGGCGTCCGCCGTGGTACGACGGTCGGAGGGATTCCCGTCGACCGCCCGCTTCGTGAGCGTCGAACGAAAGGAACCGACGAAGGCCGAACTGCTCGCGTTCGAGGACGGGCGGCCCGTCGACAGGCGCGCATTCCTCGTCATCCGTGACGTCGAGGGCGCCCGAACACTCGAAGCGGTCGTCTCCTTGGCCTCCTCCTCGGTGGTCTCCCTCGAGCATATCCCCGACGCTCAACCCGGTCTGCTCTTCGAGGACTTCGTCGCGGTCGAGGAGCTCGTCCGGTCGGACCCCCGGTGGCAGAAGGCAATGCACGAGCGTGGAGTCACGGATTTCGACCACGTGATGATCGAGCCGTGGCCGTGCGCCTACCTCGGCGAAGAGGACGCGCCCCGACGTCGCCTCAACCGACCACTGACCTACGTGCGCTATACCGAGGACGAGAACGCGTACGCACACCCGGTGGACAACCTCACGGTCCTCGTCGATCTCGACGCGAGGGAGGTCCTGGAGGTCACCGATCACGGAATCGTCCCCATCCCCGAGCGTCCCGCCGAGTTCTGGACGCCGGAGGAGATCGCGAACCCCGAGAACATCCCGACGTTCCCCGGAGCCCGCACGGATGTGAAGCCGCTCGAGATCACCCAGCCCGAGGGCCCGAGCTTCTCGGTCGACGGTCACGAGGTGTCCTGGCAGAAGTGGCGCTTCCGGGTCGGTTTCACGCCCCGAGAGGGTCTCGTCCTGCACCAAGTCGCATACGAGGACCAGGGACGTCTCCGTTCGATCGCCCACCGCATCTCGATCTCCGAGATGGTCGTGCCCTACGCCGACACAGCGCCGACGCAGATCCGTAAGGCCGTCTTCGACGGAGGCGAGGACGGCCTCGGCAAGAATGCAAACAGTCTCGAACTCGGATGCGATTGCCTGGGCGAGATCCGCTACTTCGATGTCGCTCTGGCGGACTCCTCCGGCACCGGCGAAGTCGTCACCAACGCGATCTGCCTCCACGAGGAGGACGCGGGGGTCATGTGGAAACACACCGACCTGCGCACCGGACGAAGCATCGTCCGGCGTTCCCGGCGGCTCGTGATCTCCCAGTTCATGACGCTCGCCAACTACGACTACGGCTTCTACTGGTACCTCTACCAGGACGGCACGATCGAGTGCGAGGTGAAGCTGACGGGGATCATGTCCATGGGTGCGTTCGTCGAGGGGGAAACGCCGCGGCACGGCGCCCGTATCGCCCCCGGGCTCTATGCTCCGCATCATCAGCACTTCTTCAACGCACGACTCGATATGGCCGTCGACGGACCCCGGAACACAGTCGTCGAGGTGGACAGTCGGGCGCTTCCGCTGGGCCCAGAGAACCCCTATGGGAACGCGTGGGAGACGGTGTCCACGCCGCTCGTGAGCGAAGCGAATTCGGGTCGGGACCTCGATTTCGCCGCGGCTCGTGCGTGGAAGATCGTGAACCCCGAGCGAGTCAATGTCGCCGGAGACGCCGTTTCCTACAAAGTCATGCCCGGCGAGAACGCCCAGCACCTCCTCCATCCCGACGCGCCGGTCCTCTCCCGGGCGGGCTTCTTGAAGCACCAGTTGTGGGTGACGCAGTACGACGAGAAGGAGCGGTTCGCCGCGGGCGACTATCCCTATCAGAGCCCGGGCGGCGAGGGGCTCCCCAGCTACGTCGCGCAGGATCGTCCCCTCGAGCAGGAGGACGTCGTCGTCTGGTACACGTTCGGCGTGCACCACATCACCCGCACGGAGGACTGGCCCGTCATGCCCGTGCACCGGACCGGCTTCTCGTTGAAGCCGAGCGGCTTCTTCGACGGCAATCCCGCCCTCGACCTTCCGGAGTCGGTCGCAGCATCGTGCGCACACCATGACCACGCAGTAGATGGAGGGCACACGCACGCCGGGCACTGATCGCCGATG
>NZ_RZNB01000018.1 GCF_004078635.1 Labedella phragmitis | reverse complement strand
GTGGCTCATTACCTCGACATCGGCTTGCTCCACTGTGGCTCATTACCTCGACATCGGCTTGCTCCACTGCGATATCTGGCTCTGGGCTGTTAATTCCCATGTGATTTAACAAGATTTAACAAGATTTAACAAGATTGCCACCTGAGAATAACTCTAGATGGCAAGTGGACAAGGAAGCCTCCGGCTTATCGAGAGTCCAACCGTTATTATCTATGTATATCCCGCCCTTCTGAGGTATTTGTCGATGTTGTTTTTAAACATATTCACACTATTAGCACCCACACAATCAATAGATAATCTGTTCCATTCATTTATAGTCCTTTGTGAAAATGAATACTTTCTGATATCTAATCTACACTGGTCCTTTACTAATGTCACTTCATGTCCTCTAGTCCTTCGATCTTTCTTAATTGAAAAAAATATACTTCTGTCAATATTTTCGTAACCATTCAATATCTTGAAAACTTCAATCTGATCTCCTCTTAATCTCCTGGTCTCTAGTGTTGTCAATCCACACTCTTTTAGGCGTTCCATGTAACTAC
>NZ_RZNB01000017.1 GCF_004078635.1 Labedella phragmitis | reverse complement strand
ATCCACACTCCTTTAGGCGTTCCATGTAACTACGGTCTCTCAGTCCTGTAATCATTTTAGTTGCTCTCCTCTGTACTCTTTCTAGCATATCTATGTCCTTCTTGTGATAAGGTCTCCACGCTTGTATACAGTATTCCAAATGAGGCCTAACTATTGCTTTATACAGTGGTATTATTAGTTCTTTTTCCTTATACGCTATATTTCTCCTAATTAACCCAAGCATTTGATTTCCCTTTGATGCTGCAATTCCGCACTGCTCTGAAACCTTCATATCGGCACTAATTATTACCCCTAAGTCCTTTTCTGTTGTGGTAGTGCTAAGAACAGTACCCCCCATTTTATAGTGTACATCTTTGTTCCCATGTCCAGTGTGGAGGCATTTACATTTACCAAAATTAAATAACATCTGCCATTTTTCAGACCATTTGATTAACTTGTCTAAATCGTCCTGTAAACGCTGTTTATCGCCATCATGTTTAACCTTTCTGAACACCTTTGTATCATCTGCAAATGTCAGCACCTTGCTTGTTATGTCA
>NZ_RZNB01000016.1 GCF_004078635.1 Labedella phragmitis | reverse complement strand
GTACTCTGTAGAGATTCCCATTGTATATGTCCATGGTTAAAATCTCCCATAATAATGCAGTCCCGTTTGCTCACTTCTTTTATAGCCGTTTGTATTTTTTCATTATCTTCTATGCTTATGTTTGGACTTCGATATACTAACCCTACTGTTAACGTTGAGTTTCCGGTAACTATGTTACACCAAACAGCTTCTTCACAATCTGCTTCTTTTTCTAATATTATTTCATAAGCCTGAATGGATTCTTTAATATACAAAATAACTCCACCTCCCCTTCTTCCTATTCTGTCTTTCCTAAACATTACGTAGCCAGGCAGTCCCAGTTCGGCATCTGATATCTCTTTGTTGGCCCATGATTCAGTTATCCCTATAATGTGAGGGTCAGTATCTTCTACCATAATGTTTAGTTCATTTCTTTTGTTTACTATGCTCCTTGCATTTAAGCAAACACATTTATACCCGGCTTCAGTACAGTTTTCCAGGCTGACCTTTGCTGGTTTATTTGTGCTAACATTTCCTATGCCTCCATTATCATACTTCTCTGTGAATCCCCCCTGCTCATCTAGTTTAAAT
>NZ_RZNB01000015.1 GCF_004078635.1 Labedella phragmitis | reverse complement strand
AAGATATGTGAGCCACTGGGAAGTAGTGATCATAACCAGGTACATTTTACCATTACAGTAAAATCAGAAGGGAATAATAAAAAGCGGTACAGGAGAAACTTCCACAAAGGACGATATAAGGATATGAGGAAATATTTAGCAAAGATAGACTGGGATAACACACTGAAGAACAAGACAGCAATAGAATGCTGGAATATTTTAAAGGGTGAAATTGAATGCATCATTGATAAATTTATTCCATTGAAGAAAATAGGAAGACGGTCCAGAAAGAAACATTTATCAAAAGAAGCCATTAGAAAAATAAAGTATAAACAATTAATGTGGAAATTATACAGACTTACTGGAAATGAAGACAGCTACAACAGTTACAAAGAAGCACTTAATCAAGCTACAGCAGAAATTAGAAACTCAAAGAGAAATTATGAACAGAAATTAGCATGTAACATAAAACATGACAGCAAGAGTTTTTATGCATATGTCCGGAGCAAACAGAAAGTTCAGGATAAGGTCGGTCCACTAGAGGACAGTGCTGGAAAAATAATATCAGAGGGATTTTTAATGGCAGAAAGTCTGAATGAGTATTTCAGTTCAGTTTTTACCAGGGAAGAAGTCAGC
>NZ_RZNB01000014.1 GCF_004078635.1 Labedella phragmitis | reverse complement strand
GAGAAGCTCCTCCTCATCATCGATCCCCACATCACGGATGTTCTCAGGCAACGTGATCGTCCGCGTCACCTCATCCGTATCGGGATTCATCTCGAAGATCTTCCGACCGTTCTGGTCTCCCAGGTAGAGGCGATCCTTCGACTGGGAGAACGCGGAACCGGCGGGCAGCGCCGCGTTCGACTTGTTCACGGAGTCGAGGGAGGACACGGCCTCGTAGTCGAAGCCGGCCTCGAGGATGCGCGTGGAGACGGTGACCGCCACCGGGTCGAGTTCGGAGCCGGGCGGGTTCAGCCGGAAGTCGCGATTCGACACGAACACCCGCTGTTCCTCCTCATCGACGGAGATGCCGTAGCCGTCCTTTCCGAACGACGGGTCGTCGAAGTCGCCGAGAATCCTGCCAGTCTTCGGGTCGTGCACACTGAATCCGCCCGAGCCCTCCGCCGTGCCGGTGTACCCCACGTAGAGGAGACCGTTCGTGGAATCCGCATCGAGTTGACGCGGATTGGCGCGCGAGGTCGACGACCACAGCGAGGCGAAGTCGTTGTCGACATCGAAGGACTCGATGTTCTTGGCATCGGCGACGTCGCTGAAGTACACCGTGGTGACGAGCCCGTTGACGGGATCAGCCGCCACGTAATAGGCGTCCGTCGTGCCGTTCACGACTCCGAGCGATGCGCCCGTCTCCGCGTCGAGCACCTCGACACCGCGCGACGGCACGGCCCCGTAGACCA
>NZ_RZNB01000013.1 GCF_004078635.1 Labedella phragmitis | reverse complement strand
TCGCACTGCCCTCGACACACTCCGCCGGCGGGTCCTCACCCGTCTCCACGAGAACGTTGCCGAGCCGGTTGTCGCCCCGCGATCCGTCGGGCGACACGGTCACCGCATAGGTGACCGTCACCGTCTGACCGGCCGCGAGCGAACCGGTCACCACGATCGAATCGGCACCGAGCACGGCGGAGAGCGCGGAGTCCGAGGCGACGGGAGCAGTCGTCACCGTCGCGTCGTCGAGGATGCGCGAGAGGTGGTCCGTGAAGTCGACGGGTCCCTCGGCGGTGCCGTCGTTCGTGAAGGTCAGCGTGTAGGTGAGCACGTCGCCGGCATCGACGGACGCGCCGGACGCGGGATCGACCGACTTCGACGAGGTCACACGCGGCAGGTCCGTCACCGTGCACTCCGTGCTGCCCGGAACGCAGTCGGTGGGCGGCGGCGTGGAGCGGTCGTCGACGACGAAGTTCGCGGCCCTGTTGTCGCCGCGCGCGTCCTCCTCGTTGACCGTGACCGTGTAGGTCACCGTGGTCGTCTGTCGAGCGGTGAGTTCGCCCGTCACCGAGAAGATGCCATCGACCACGGGAGTGGCGGTCAGACCACCGTCGGCCGACACGACCGGCGCGGTCGTGAGCGTCGCGTCGTCGAGCACACCCGTGAGGTTGTCCGACTTGTTCACGGACACGGGGCCGGCGCCGGCGTTCTCGAATGTCAGCGTGTAGGTCAACGTCGTGCCCGGGACGATCGGATCGGCCGAGGCCTCGACCGACTTCGAGACGAGCAGACGCCCGATCGGCGTGAGCG
>NZ_RZNB01000012.1 GCF_004078635.1 Labedella phragmitis | reverse complement strand
CCAGGGGTCCGTCGCCACGATCGAGATGGGCGCGCGCCAGTACGTTCCCGCTCTGGGCCGCTTCCTCGAGGTGGACCCGGTCAAGGGCGGCGTCGAGAACAGCTACGTGTACCCGCAGGACCCAATCAACCGGGCTGACCTCAGTGGAGAGTTCGAGATTGACTGGGGGCTCGTAGGTGATGTGGTGGGCATCGTCAGTACCGTCGCGATGTTTGTGCCGGGCCTTCAAATGGTCGGGGTCGCGCTGAAGGCGACGATGCTAGTGACCAAGGGCGTAACACTGCTGATGCGAGCGTCAAATGTCGTTCGCAGCACCAAGGCTGTTATGAAGGCGACCTCTCTGGTGCAACGGGGAAGCTCAAAGGCTCGCTCGTTCATCGGTTTGAAGATGCGCGACAGCAAGCACTTCGGTGTCGACAGCAAGTACTTTGGCAACAGCTCTATGGGAACACGGAACGTTCCATCTGTACGGGGCGGCAGGTTCAATCAGTCTGGATCGAAGGTGAAAGTCGGCTGGAGTAAGGGAAATGGATCCGAATGGTTCCGGGTCTCATCTCGGTACATCACACGGAACGTCAACAAACGAGGTGACGGTCACTGGAATCTCGTGCCTGGAAGGAATTTGCGATTCTATTGAATAGTGCGCGCGATCTTGATGATGAGGTTCTGGTTGAGCGCGTCAATGCGCAGATCATCAGCGAATTAGGGGATGCAGTTCGAATCGAGAGTCGTCGCGCTCCTGACGGCTACTTTCAACTCTCGGTGTTCGGTCCCGATGTCAGCACGCCGGTGCTGTGGCTCTACGTGAACGGAGGACAAATACACATCACCGACGAGAACGTTGTCAGCGAAGAGTCAGACGACTTGGGTCCCGACGTAGATCGGGCCTCGTGGGCTTCAGAGATGGTGATGAACTTAGGCAGGTACGGCGCAACGAGGCTGACTCACCATAGATGGCTACCCAACTCGTTCAACAGACTTCACATTTGGCAATCGGACCAGGAGCGATCTAAGACCTTACAGTCCACGAAGGGAAGGGTCGTCAGCGAACTTCTCCCGTTCGCGGCCCGTCGTCTGTAATCGTCTGTCGGCGGCCAGTCGTTCGAGTACGACGCGGACGGGAAGACCTAGCGGGTGCTCCTCGACGGGAAGCCAATCGCCGACCCGTCATACACAGCCGGTGAGGTGACCGGTGTGGACTTCCGGGTGGAGCGGACGACGCCGGGAACGGTGTGTCGCTGACCAACGTGACGCGGAACGAGGCGGGTGCCTCGACGGGCGTGACGTGGGCGTTCCCGAACGGCGAGGCGGCCGTGCGGGACACCGTGGTGCGTTCGCAATCGGGCCGGATCGTGGCCAACACGATCACCGACGGCAGCGCCTCGGAGACCACGGCGTACACGTATGACGGTGCGGGTCGTCTCCTGACCGCGACCGGTGGTGTCGTGGACGCGTCGTATTCGTTCGCGAAGACGGGTGGGTGTGGTGCGGCGCCGACGGCGGGGGCGAACGGCAACCGGACCTCCTCGGTGGTGAATGGTGTGTCGACGACGTACTGCTATGACAACGCGGACCGGTTGACGTCGACGACGGTGACGGGTGCACCCGAGGGTGCGTCGGGTGTGAGCTCGTCTCTGCCGTCGATCGGGTACGACGCTCACGGCAACACGGTGACCCTCGCGGATCAGTCGCTCGTGTATGACGTGGCGGATCGTCATGT
>NZ_RZNB01000011.1 GCF_004078635.1 Labedella phragmitis | reverse complement strand
CCAGGGGTCCGTCGCCACGATCGAGATGGGCGCGCGCCAGTACGTTCCCGCTCTGGGCCGCTTCCTCGAGGTGGACCCGGTCGAAGGTGGTGTCGAGAACAGCTATGTGTATCCGCAGGACCCGATCAATCGGTTCGATCTAACGGGTGAGTTCGAGGTCGACTGGGCAGTCGTCGGCGCGGGCGCGCTACTGGCGTTCGATGTCGCTACTACCGTGATGATGTTCGTTCCCGGAGTGAACGTAGTAGGCGCGGGACTCAAGGTGGCATCACTAGCAACCCGTGCGATCGTCACTGCAGTGAAGTATGCGCCGAAAGTGGTCAATGCGGTCAAACGGGCGACACCGATGCTCGTTAACGCGGTCAAGAGCGGTTACAAGCCGAAGGCTCTTTACATTCGACCCAAGGCAGGAAGCCCCGTCATCCTCCGTTATTCGAAGCCGGGGGCGCAGAACCATAGATACGTCAAGCTCGACAAACCCGACAAGCTGCGCCCCTACTGGCACTGGGTGAAAGGATCATACAAATCGAACGGGTCGATGCGAGCCAAACAGCACTACACAATCGGTGGAAGGAAGATCTTCTGATGGGAGGCGATCGGTCGGACATGGCGGAAGAACTTCGCGCGTTCCATGTGCATCCCGCGTTCACAGGTCCGCTGGAAATCGGGTCCGAAGTAGGGGCCGGATTGGTAGTCAGGGACCTGCCTGAATCGTGGGCGTCATTTACGGAGACTCATCAGCTCGCACGATTGAGCGAGATGTGGTTCTCGCTGTGCGAGTGGGGCGAAGATCGAGGCGTCGACGAAGTCCTTATCGATTCCTTCTCATGCTCCGGAAACGATATCTTGACGCAAAGGGGCTTCACTATTCCCCATCGCACCGTGATTCAGAAGTTTCTCTCGCCAGCTCTGTGCGGTCCGGCATCGCTGTCGGCGGAGCCGAAAAGGGTGAAAGAGCGCCTTCTCCCCTTGATCGACATCCCCGTCGTTCAGCTTCGCGCCTTCGTGCGGCGGCAGCTTGTCTTCGAGGTCTACGACGCGAGTTGGGATTCCATGATCGCCTACGCAAATGAGCGTAGCGATCTGCAGAGCCTGTCTTTTGCGCATGTATAACGTTCGCTGCGCGTTGTCTCTCTCAGCAAGGGCGCGGATCTGAAGTTCGTTCCGTCGAAGTCATCGACGACACGGAAGTCGTCACGTGGAGACAGACCTCGCGGACGGCACGAGCATCCGGTACACGCGGGATGCGTCGGATCGGATCGTGGAGCGTCGGGTGTCGAAGGCGAACACCCCGGACGTCGTGACGCGGTTCGGGTTCAGCGGCGCGTCTGACAGCCCGGATCTGGTGCTGGACGGTGACGGTGCCGTGATCGAGCGGACGCTCGGCCTGCCCGGTGGGGTGCTGGCATCGTTCCGTCCGGACGGGTCGGAGACGTGGTCGTTCCCGAACCTCCACGGCGACATCGTCGTGACGACGGACGGTGCCGGGGCGCGGCAGGGTGTTCGGGCGGTGTATGACCCGTTCGGTCAGCCGGTGGATCCGGTGACCGGGGCGGTGGGAACGGCCGCGGCGGATGATGCGGTGCCGGACACGGTGTCGGAGACGGACGCGGACTATGGCTGGTTGGGTCAGCATCAGAAGCTGTACGAGCACCAGGGCTTCGTCGCGACGATCGAGATGGGCGCGCGCCAGTATGTGCCCGCGCTCGGCCGCTTCCTCGAGGTCGACCCGGTGGAAGGCGGGGTCGAGAACGCGTATGTGTATCCGCAGGACCCGATCAACCGGTTCGATCTGACGGGTGAGTTCGAGATCAACTGGGGTCTCGTAGGGGATGTTGTGGGCATTGTCAGCACCGTTGCGATGTTTGTGCCTGGCTTGCAGGTTGTAGGGGCGAGCCTGAAAGCCGCGCTCCTTATCTCGAAGGGCATCAGCCTCCTATCGCGAGCTAACACAGCCTCGAAAGCCGTCAAAGGGATCTATGTGGTGAGAACCGTTGCGGCGAACGGAGGAAAGGGGAAACTGTACGTTGGGCGCTCGGTGAACGTGCAGCGGCGGCTGGCCGAGCACGTTCGGTCGGGAAAGGTGACTCCGGCCGCGGCGCGAGCCGCGAAAGTGTCCAAGGTCAAGGGCGGAACCCGGAGTTTACGCATCGCTGAACAGCGAATGATCAACCGAAAGGGTGGCGTCACTAAATTGGCGAACAAGCGGAACGAGATTGCGCCTCGTCACTGGGCAAGTCACGGGATTAGGGGATCGATGCGGCCATGGTAGCTATCGACATTGAGACCGATGACGATGACGTCGAGTCGATTGCCGTTTTTGAGGGGCGGATCCCGTCGAGATGGGAGCGTTCGGTCATTCGACGGCGGAAGTACATGCTGAACTTGATCAACGTGCCAGATCGATATGCTGATCTTGAGTTCTTGGGAGAGTACGCGAGTTTTCTCACGAGGTTGGCGGTGTCGTCGCCCAACGTCGTAGACGGTCATCCGATTCTCCAGTTGAATGCACTTGAGGAGCTCGCTCTACAGCTATCCGCGAATGCATCTCTCGACCTCAGCTCGATGCCGAACCTGATGGACTTTGGCGGGGAGCTCCAAGGATTTGAGTCGGTGCTGTCCGCCCCCAAGCTGAAGACGGCAAGATTCCAAAACGCTGGCCAGGGGATTCTCCCCGTCATCGCATCTCCGCTCGAATCTCTCGAGTTGGTCGATATGAAGTCAACTCCGCTCAAGCCACGGTTCAGTGAACCCGCAAAGCTGAGAAGCCTTGCTGTTACAGCGGCGAAACGAATTGACGTTGCCGAGTTCGAAGAGCTGAGCGGTCTGGAGGTGCTGGAACTGGCTGACTGTACTGAAATCGTCGGACTGAGCGCCCTCGCCTCCCTGGGCCGTCTGCGTGTCTTGGTGCTTGAGAACTGTAGGTTGCTCGACGAGCCAGACATCTTGCTGTCTCTCGAGGTCGAGAGAATCGCCATCGTTGACAAGAACCCGTTCGATCTCGCATTCCGTGAGCGGGCTGCGAAGGCGTCAGCGAAGTGGGTGTATTTGGGAACTGCTCGACGCGTTCCAAGAGCTACGCGATCGTCGTAGTGCTCGCCGAGGTGTCAGTCGGGTCTTCGCCTCGGATGAAGATGGGGGCGGCACGCAATAGCGCGGAAGAAGAGATAGTCCTCACGTTGTCGTACGACCTTGAGGTGGTCGGCCGCCGAGTGGTGCGCGTCGCTGGTAAGGAGGATGAGACTGTGGATCTTGCTCACATTGAGCCCGTCGTCGTGTGTTGGGACTCGTGCGGCGTTCCGGGGGCGGAAGGCCTAGAACTCAACATCGCGGGGGCTTCGAACACTGCTTTCACGGCAGCACGGGGGCGCCGGAGCCTTCTGATGGCACAACCGACGAAGGCGCCTGGCCGAAACTCGAGCCATCGCTATCCGAGAGCGAGCGTCGTTGATCGGATCCCGGAATCGAGACGGTGGGAACGGCGGACGGTGCGGTCAGTCGGCATCGCGCCCGGGACGACGCCGACATACGGTGTCGTCGCCCCGAACGAAGCATCGGCTCGCGAGGCTGAACGAGACAACGGAGGGGAGTCAAATCATGGGTGCATGGGATAGGGAGCCTTGGGCGAATGACTCGGCGGCGGACTGGTTCGGTGATCTGATGGATTCGACGTCGCTTCGGGAGCAATGGCTCGCGGGGATATCGGCGGACCCCGAGGAGGAGTTCGAGGTCGTGCGCGCGGGCGCGTGGCTCTTCATTCAGCTGGGTCGCACATACGTCTGGCCAATCGAGAACTTGGACGACGACCTCGAGCGCGCCATCGCCGCGTTGTATGCCGTCCGTGGGGCGAAGGAGGTCGCAGAGGATGACGAGCTCGTTGACGCGATCACGATAGAGATCGCCGAGCTGGAATCCCGCCGCTAGACGCAGGACAGGACCGGTTGACGTCGACGACGGTGACGGGTGCACCCGAGGGTGCGTCGGGTGTGAGCTCGTCGCTCGCGTCGATCGGGTACGACGCTCACGGCAACACGGTGACCCTCGCGGATCAGTCGCTCGTGTATGACGTGGCGGATCGTCATGT
>NZ_RZNB01000002.1 GCF_004078635.1 Labedella phragmitis | reverse complement strand
CCGTGGGTTCACGTCCCAGGGGGTGCACGGAACAGCCTCGGAGACTCTCGCCAGTCTTCGGGGCTTTTTCATTTCGTGGGTGGGTGGGTCGGGTCGGGATCGCGGTCCGTGGGTTCACGTCCCCGGTGCTCCGCCCTCAGACGAGGCGCCGGTCGCGTCAGCCGAAGGAGACGGTACCGTCGTCGGCGACGTGCCAACCCGGGTTGTGCGCGATCTCCCACAGCACGTCGTTCGGATCGGTCACGATCGCGTGGAAGATGCCGCCGAACGCCCCGGGCTCCGGAGCGACGACCTCCCGACCGCCGAGCGCGACGAAGCGCTGCGCGATCTCGACGACCTCCGCCTCGCTGCCGACGTTGTGGGCGAGGGTGACGCCGGAAGCGGGCATGGCGGCGTCCGCGCGCACGTCCTGGGCGAACTTCTCCGCGTCGAAGAGTCCCAGCACGAGCCCGGGAGCGACCTGGAAGAAGAGGATCTCGTCGGGCACATCGAGGAGCGCCTCCCAACCCAGCCCGTCGACGTAGAAGCGTCGAGCGGCGTCGAGATCCGGAGTCGACAGGGTCACGAAATGGACGTCTTGGCGCATCGGTGCTGATGATAGGGGCTCATCGTCGATAACGCGAGGCTCCCGCCGAATCCGGTTCCGTCCAGGTGCCGTGGGTAACGTCGCAGACACACCGGAACCAACGCAAAGGAGATCAGCATGCCCCAGGTCATCGAAACGATCGACGTCGACGTTCCCGTCTCCGTCGCCTACAACCAGTGGACCCTCTTCGAGGAGTTCCCGAAGTTCCTCGACGAGGTCGAGTCAATCAAGCAGGTCACCGAGACCCTCACGGTGTGGAAGGTCAAGGTCGGCGGCATCGAGCGCGAGTTCGAGGCGAACATCACCGAGCAGCACCCGGACGAGCGCGTCGCATGGAACAGCACGGGCGGCGAGGTCGACCACGCCGGCGTCGTCACCTTCCACAAGCTGGGCGACCGCGAGACGCGTGTCACGGTCCAGATCGACTGGGAGCCGACCGGCCTGCTCGAGAAGCTCGGCTCGACGCTCGGCGTGGAGAACCACGCCGTGAAGAAGGACCTGAAGAACTTCAAGGAGTTCATCGAGTCCCGCGGTGTGGAAGAAGGCGGCTGGCGCGGCGACGTCCAGGCCTGATCCCGTTTCTCGCCGACGGCCGTCCCACCTCGTGGGGCGGCCGTCGGTGCGTCCCGGCGCGCGTGTCGAGCGACTATCGTTGAGCGGATGATCTCCCGACGTGACGCCGCCATCCGGCTCGACATCCCGCTCGAGATGGCGACGAAGCACGGAATCCCCAAGCTCGTGTCCGACGACGAACTCGCCGCCATCGAGGCGCAGCCGCCCGCATGGCTCGTGCAGTCGCGGTCGAACCGGACGGGGAAACCCGTCTGGGTCGAGCTCACGTGCGCCGTGTGTCGCTTCACGGAGACGGACCGACCCAAGAAATGGTGGCCGGAGTGGACGGTCCTCGCCTGCGACGACCATGAGGCGTCCCAGGTGCCGGCGCCGCGGGACGGCCGGTCGCGCGAGGCCGTGTATGGGATCGGATCGCGCTTCATCGCCTACGTCGACTCGCAGTAGTTCAGCGCGGCGGGAGCCGTTCCAGGCTGACGGAGTCGACCCGGCCATCGTCGAGCACGACGCGCATGAACGTCGCGTACGGCTGCCGGCGTCGGTCGGTCGGCGACCCGGGATTGAGGAGTCTCAAGCCCGCGGTCGAGGTCGTGTTCCACGGGATATGGCTGTGCCCGAACACGAGGAGGTCGGTATCGGGGAATGCGACGTCCATGCGCTTCTCTCGGCCCGTCGCCGACCCCGTCTCATGCACGACGGCGAGGTCGACACCGTCGAGGCGAAGTCGCGCGATCTCGGGGAGCCGGGTACGCAGATCCGGGCCGTCGTTGTTGCCCGCGACGCCGACGAGTCGGCGGGCTCGCGACTCGAGGAGGTCGAGGGTCGCCACATCGACCCAGTCACCGGCGTGGATCACGACGTCCACGTCGTCGATCGCGCGGAGGACGGGGTCGGGTAAGACCTTCGCCCGCTTCGGGAGATGCGTGTCGGCGAGGAGGAGGACGCTCGTCGTCATGTTCTGCGGGAGCGTCAGGAGGCGTCGGCGGGGAGACCGAGAACGGCTCCCGCGCCGCGGCCGCGTGCGGGGGGCGAGACGATCGACGGGTCGATCGCGTCGGGATCGTGCCGTTGCGGATCCGCCCACACCGCGATCGTGCGATGCTCGTGCTGAGCCGCCTCGACGGCCGAGCGGCCGTGTGCTGACGGGTGCGACGCGAGTGTCTCCGTACCGACGATCGACCGGGTGATGGAGAGCGACAGCGAGCGGGCCGCGAGCTGCGAGAAGATCGCGTCGGTGTCGGCGGCGCTGCGAAGGACGAGCGAATACCGCCCGTCCGGGCCGAGGGCGTCGAGGACGCGCTTGTTGACGCGGGCGTACACCTCGTCGGGAGTGAGGGAATCGTGCTGCACCGGGGTCGGAGGATCGACCGGAACCTGTGCGCGTCGGCGGCGACCGAACATGGAGCGTCCCCCGTTCAGAGCTGAAGTGCGCTCATCATCTCGCGGGGGACGGTCCGTGCCCGGTGGACACGCCGAGTCGTCACTTAAGGCGGTCCTGGATCTTCTTGCGCTTCTTCTCCGCGGGGGTGTCGTTCGCCTCGTCGGCGACCGATCCGATCGCGAGCGCGAGAGTGGCGATCCACGAGATCCAGATGAAGACGAGGCGCCAGTCGCGCGGCCCCTTGCGGGTCGCCTGCAGCGTCTGGAAGCCGCCGAACACCGCGCCGATGATGGCCGAGTTCATGATGTATTTCCGCATGAGGGGTCCTTTCGCTCGCCGCCAACGCTAGTGGATCGCACTCGCGCCGATCGGGGTTTGCACGACGCGTTCGGTCACGGTAGGGGAGTGTTCAAGGCAGGGGCCGACCAGTGCTAGCACAGTCGTCCACCCCTTCGGGGCCGATACGGGCCGCTGATAGCCTGAGAGCCCGTCAGGGCGGAAGGACATCATCATCGCCAGCCACACCGAGACAGAGCACGACGACGACGCGGTGACTCTCGAAGCGGAGAGCTACGACTTCGTCGTCGTCGCCAACAGGCTTCCCGTCGACAGCGTCACGGAACCGGACGGCACGCAGGGCTGGAAGCTCTCGCCCGGCGGCCTCGTGACGGCGCTCGAGCCCGTCATGCGCTCGGCGGACGGAGCATGGATCGGTTGGCCGGGCGCTCCGGACACCCACATCGACCCGTTCGAGCACGACGGCATCACGATGGTTCCCGTCGCCCTCGACGAGACCGAGGTCGAGCGCTACTACGAAGGCTTCTCGAACGACACCCTCTGGCCGCTCTACCACGACGTGATCGCGCAGCCGAGCTATCACCGCGAGTGGTGGGACGCCTACGTCTCGGTCAACCGGCGGTTCGCCGAACGGGCAGCGGCCCTCGCGTCGCACGGGGGAGTCGTGTGGGTCCACGACTACCAGCTGCAGCTCGTCCCCGGCATGCTCCGTGAGTCGCGTCCCGACCTGACGATCGGCTTCTTCAACCACATCCCGTTCCCCGCCTACGGCCTCTACTCGCAGCTGCCGTGGCGTCGGCAGATCCTCGCGGGGCTGCTCGGTGCCGACGTGATCGGCTTCCAGCGCACGGCCGACGCCGGGAACTTCCAGCGCGCCGTGCGTCGTCTGTTCGGTTACGAGACGAAGGGGTCGTCGATCCGCGTGCCGCTCGAGGAGACGGGGGAGCGGCGACCCGAGAAGTCGCGGACCGTCGTCGCGCGGGCCTTCCCGATCTCGATCGACTCCGCGTCGTTCGCCGAGCTCGCCCAGGACCCCGACGTCATCGAGCGCGCGCGTCAGATCCGCGAGGACCTCGGCAACCCGAAGACCGTGCTGTTCGGCGTCGACAGGCTCGACTACACGAAGGGCATCCGACACCGGCTCAAGGCCTTCGCCGAGTTGCTCCAGGACGGGCGCCTGGACGCGGAGGAGACGACCCTCATCCAGGTCGCGAGCCCGTCGCGCGAGCGAGTCGCCGCCTACATGGAGTT
Organism: Labedella phragmitis; assembly: GCF_004078635.1. Taxonomy (GTDB): domain Bacteria; phylum Actinomycetota; class Actinomycetes; order Actinomycetales; family Microbacteriaceae; genus Labedella; species Labedella phragmitis. The sequence continues at coordinate 708,267 of NZ_RZNB01000002.1, read as the reverse complement.
GCGCGACGACATCGAGCTGACGGTCGGCCGCATCAACGGGGACTACGGCTCGATCGGCCGGGCCCCCGTCCACTACCTGCACCACGGCTACCCGCGCGAGGAAATGGTCGCGTTGTATCTCGCGGCCGACGTCATGCTCGTGACCGCTCTCAGAGACGGGATGAACCTCGTCGCGAAGGAGTACGTCGCCTCGCGCATCGACGGCGACGGCGTGCTCATCTTGAGCGAGTTCGCGGGAGCATCCGACGACCTGCGCCAGGCCCTCCTCATCAACCCCCACGACATCCAGGGGGTCAAGGAGGCCATCATGACGGCCGTCGACATGGACCCGCGCGAACGGAAGAGGCGCATGCGTGCGCTCCGCCGGCGTGTCCTTGAGAACGACGTCGCGAAGTGGTCGAAGACCTTCCTCGACGAGTTGCGGAGGGCGTCCCACGCCGATGCGGGGAAGGCGGCTGCCGTCGTCGAGACCGCCGCCGACGGCGACACCGACCGCGACGGCGACACCGACAGCGAGGACGCCGAATGACCCTCGAGCGGCCGCTCGACACGGCACTCTCCCGGCTCGCCGGGACGGGCGTCCTCCTCGTCGCCCTCGACTTCGACGGGAACGTCTCGCCGCACGTCGACGATCCGGCGGGTGCACGACCGCTGCCCGAGGCCGCTCGGGCCATCGAGCAGCTCGCGTCGCTCGCCCGCACGTCCGTCGCCCTCGTGTCGGGGCGCGCGATCGACTCGCTCGTCGAGGTGTCGGGGGTCGGTGACGACGTCCTCCTCTCCGGCTCGCATGGTGGCGAGTACCGCATGGAGGTCGGTGCTCCGCCCCTGTCCTTGAGCGATGAGGAGCTCGAGGTCGTCGCCCGGCTCGGCGACATCCTTCGTGAGGTCGCGGCGCAGCATCCGGGCACCGAGGTCGAGTCGAAGCCCGCCGGTCACGCGCTGCATCTTCGGAACGCCGACGCCGAGACGGCCATCGACGCCCAGCACGTCGTGCGGCGACGCGTCCTCAACGAGCTCTCGGGCATCACGGCGCGACCGGGCAAGGACGTCGAGGAATTCTCCGTGCTGGCGGCGACCAAGGGCGACGCGATCGCCCGACTGCGCGACCACGTCGGTGCCACCGGCGTGTTCTACTCCGGTGACGATCTGACGGACGAGGACGCCTTCCGCGTCCTGCTCGACGGGGACGTCGGGGTCAAGGTCGGCGCCGGCGACACGCTCGCTCCGTTCCGCGTCCCGTCTCCCGACGCGATCGCCGCTGTGCTGACCCGACTCGTCGAGCTGCGGGGAGCGGTCGTCGGCGGGGAGTGAGGCAGAGCCGGGCGTCGTCCGAGCGAGTGCCGACGCGTCCGCGGGGAATGGCCGAGCCGGCATCGCGCGCGTTCTAGACTCGACACATGCCAGAAATCGATGTGAAACCGCGGTCGCGCGCGGTCACCGACGGGATTGAAGCCACGACGAGCCGCGGGATGCTCCGCGCCGTCGGCATGGGTGACGAGGACTGGGACAAACCCCAGATCGGGATCGCGAGCTCGTGGAACGAGATCACCCCGTGCAACCTGTCGCTCGACCGTCTCGCCCAGGGCGCCAAGGAAGGCGTCCACTCCGGCGGCGGGTACCCGCTGCAGTTCGGCACCATCTCCGTCTCCGACGGCATCTCGATGGGCCACGAGGGGATGCACTTCTCCCTCGTCTCCCGTGAGGTCATCGCCGACTCCGTCGAGACCGTCGTCATGGCCGAGCGCCTCGACGGCACCGTGCTCCTCGCCGGATGCGACAAGTCGCTGCCCGGCATGCTGATGGCCGCCGCGCGTCTCGACCTCGCGTCCGTCTTCCTCTACGCGGGATCGATCGCTCCCGGCTGGGTCAAGCTCACCGACGGCACGGAGAAGGAAGTCACGATCATCGACTCCTTCGAGGCCGTCGGCGCGTGCAAGGCGGGCACGATGAGCGAAGAGGACCTCAAGCGGATCGAGTGCGCGATCGCTCCGGGCGAAGGCGCGTGCGGCGGCATGTACACCGCGAACACGATGGCTTCCGTCGCCGAGGCGCTCGGCATGAGCCTCCCCGGATCGGCATCGCCGCCCTCGGCCGACCGTCGTCGCGACTACTACGCGCACCGCTCTGGCGAGGCCGTCGTGAACATGCTCAAGAAGGGCATCACGGCGCGGCAGATCCTCACGCGGGAGGCGTTCGAGAACGCGATCGCCGTCGCCATGGCCTTCGGCGGGTCGACGAACGTCGTGCTGCACCTCCTCGCCATCGCGCGCGAGGCCGAGGTCGATCTCACCCTCGACGACTTCAACCGCATCGGCGACAAGGTGCCCCACATCGGTGATCTCAAGCCCTTCGGCAAGTACGTCATGAACGACGTCGACCGTCACGGCGGCGTCCCCGTCGTGATGAAGGCGCTGCTCGACGCCGGGCTGCTTCACGGCGACTGCCTCACGGTGACGGGCAAGACGGTCGCCGAGAACCTCGCCGACATCAATCCCGACCCGCTCGACGGCACGGTCCTCCGCACTCTCGACAACCCCATCCACGCGACTGGCGGGCTCACGATCCTCAAGGGGTCGTTCGCGCCGGAGGGCGCCGTCGTGAAGACGGCCGGTTTCGACGCGCAGGTGTTCGAGGGACCCGCTCGCGTCTTCGAACGTGAACGTGCCGCGATGGACGCGCTCACGGAGGGCAAGATCGCCGCGGGCGATGTCGTCATCATCCGATACGAGGGTCCGAAGGGCGGGCCCGGCATGCGCGAGATGCTCGCGATCACCGCCGCCATCAAGGGCGCGGGCCTCGGCAAAGATGTATTACTATTGACAGACGGACGATTCTCAGGCGGCACAACCGGCCTGTGCATCGGCCACATAGCACCCGAAGCGGTGGACGCTGGTCCCATCGCCTTCGTGCGCGATGGTGATCTGATACGGGTCGATATCGCTGCTCGCTCCCTCGACCTACTTGTCGACGACGCTGAGCTGGCTGCCCGCCGAGAAGGCTGGGCCCCTCTTCCTCCGCGCTATACCCGCGGCGTCCTCGCGAAGTACTCCAAGCTCGTGCACTCCGCCGCGGAAGGCGCGATCACGGGGTAGTCGTGCGTCGGCTGGTCTGCCGGAACACCCGATCTCAATCGTCAAGGAAACGTTCATGTCTTCCGATCCCATCCCCACTCCGCTGCCGCGGAGGCCGCATGCTGCCGGCGCGCAGCCCGAGGAGATCACGGGAGCCGCCGCCGTCGTGCGTACGCTCGAACTCCTCGGCGTCGACGACATCTTCGGACTCCCGGGCGGGGCGATTCTTCCCGTCTACGACCCCCTCATGGACTCCACCGAGGTTCGCCACATCCTCGTCCGTCACGAGCAGGGCGCCGGCCACGCCGCCGAGGGCTACGCGGCCTCGAGCGGTCGCCTCGGCGTCTGCATCGCGACGTCGGGCCCCGGTGCGACCAACCTCGTGACGGCGATCGCCGACGCGTACATGGATTCCGTACCGCTCCTCGCGATCACGGGCCAGGTGTTCTCGACCCTCATGGGCACGGACGCCTTCCAGGAGGCGGACATCGTCGGCATCACGATGCCGGTCACGAAGCACTCCTTCCTCGTGAAGGACGCGAAGGACATCCCGTCGACGATCGCCGCTGCAGCGCACATCGCGACGACCGGACGCCCCGGCCCCGTGCTCGTCGACATCACGAAGGACGCGCAGCAGGCGACGGCGCCCTTCATCTGGCCGCCCAAGATCGATCTCCCGGGCTACCGTCCCGTCACCAAGGCGCACGGCAAGCAGGTGCAGGCTGCCGCACAGTTGTTCGTCGAGGCCAAGAAGCCCGTGCTGTACGTCGGAGGCGGAGTCATCCGTGCGAAGGCATCGGACGAGCTGCTCGAACTCGCCGAGCGCACGGGCGCCCCCGTCGTCACGACGCTCATGGCGCGCGGCGCGTTCCCCGACTCGCACCGGCAGCAGCTCGGAATGCCGGGCATGCACGGCACGGTTCCCGCGGTGCTCGCGCTGCAGGAGTCCGACCTCATCGTGGCTCTCGGCGCGCGTTTCGACGATCGGGTCACGGGCAAGGCCGAACTCTTCGCCCCGAACGCCAAGGTCGTGCACGTGGACGTCGACCCCGCCGAGATCTCCAAGATCCGCCTCGCCGACGTCCCCATCGTGGGCGACGCGAAGGACGTCATCGTCGACCTCACGGCCGCGTACCTCTCGGCCGCTACGGAGACGACACCAGACATCGCCGACTGGTGGACCTACCTGAACGGCCTCCGCGAGGAGTTCCCGCTCGGATACGCCCCGACGACCGACGGGCTGCTCGCTCCGCAGTACGTCATCCAGCGCATCGGCGAGATCACGGGGCCGGAGGGCGTCTACGCCTCCGGTGTCGGCCAGCACCAGATGTGGGCGGCGCAGTTCATCAATTACGAGCGACCGAACTCGTGGCTCAACTCCGGTGGTGCCGGCACGATGGGTTACTCGGTCCCCGCGGCCATGGGCGCCAAGGTGGCCGAGCCCGATCGGGACGTATGGGCGATCGACGGCGACGGCTGCTTCCAGATGACGAACCAGGAACTCGCGACCTGCGCCATCAACAACATCCCGATCAAGGTCGCCGTCATCAACAACTCGTCGCTCGGCATGGTTCGTCAGTGGCAGACGCTCTTCTACGACGGCCGCTACTCGAACACCGACCTCAACACGGGACACGACACGATCCGGGTGCCGGACTTCGTGAAGCTCGCCGAGGCCTACGGCTGCCTCGGCATCCGCGTCACGAAGGAGGAGGAGGTCGACGCCGCGATCAAGCTCGCGCTCGAGACGAACGACCGCCCCGTCGTGATCGACTTCGTCGTGAGCGCCGACGCGATGGTGTGGCCGATGGTGCCGCAGGGCGTCAGCAACAGCTACGTCCAGTACGCGCGAGACCACAGCCCCGCGTTCGAGGAGGAGATCTGACATGTCGACCCACGTGCTGAGCCTCCTCGTCGAGGACAAACCGGGTCTGCTGACCCGCGTCGCCGGTCTTTTCGCCCGCCGCGGCTTCAACATCGAGTCGCTCGCCGTCGGTGTGAGTGAGATCGACGGACTCTCGCGCATCACCGTCGTCGTCGACGTCGACACCCTCCCGCTCGAGCAGGTCACGAAGCAGCTCAACAAGCTCGTGAACGTCATCAAGATCGTGGAGCTCGACCCCGCGCAGTCGGTCCAGCGCGAGCACCTGCTCATCAAGGTGCGCGTCGACAACACGACGCGCTCCCAGGTGCTCGAGGCCGTCAACCTCTTCAGGGCCCGCGTCGTCGACGTCTCGACCGACGCCCTCGTGATCGAGGTCACGGGCGACTCCGGAAAGACCACGGCCTTCCTGCGTGTCCTCGAGCCCTACGGCATCAAGGAGATCGCCCAGTCGGGCCTGCTCGCCATCGGACGCGGATCGAAGTCGATCTCCGAGCGCGTCTTCAAGAACTGATCGACGAACCTCAACAACAAGGAGAAACAAGCAGTGACTGAAATCGCTTACGACCGGGACGCCGACCTCTCGCTCATCCAGGGCAAGAAGGTGGCCGTCGTCGGCTACGGGTCGCAGGGTCACGCCCACGCGCTCAACCTCCGCGACTCCGGTGTCGAGGTCGTCATCGGGCTCAAGGACGGCTCGACGTCGATCCCGAAGGCTCAAGAGGCCGGCTTCGAGGTCAAGAACGTCGCCGACGCGTCCGCGTGGGCCGACGTCATCGTCATCCTCGCTCCCGACCAGTACCAGCGCACGATCTTCGCCGAGTCCATCAAGGACCAGCTCACCGACGGCAAGGCGATCGTCTTCGGCCACGGCTTCAACATCCGCTTCGGCTACATCGAGGCCCCCGAGGGCGTCGACGTGTTCATGGTGGCCCCGAAGGGACCGGGCCACACGGTGCGCCGCGAGTTCGAGGCCGGCCGTGGCGTCCCCGTCATCGTCGCCGTCGAGAAGGACGCGTCCGGCTCGGCGTGGGATCTCGCCTGGTCCTACGCGAAGGCGATCGGCGGCCTGCGTGCCGGTGGCATCAAGACGACCTTCACCGAGGAGACCGAGACGGACCTCTTCGGCGAGCAGGCGGTGCTGTGCGGCGGCGTCTCGCAGCTCGTCCAGTACGGCTTCGAGACCCTCACCGAAGCGGGCTACCAGCCGCAGATCGCCTACTTCGAGGTGCTTCACGAGCTCAAGCTCATCGTCGACCTCATGTGGGAGGGCGGCATCGCCAAGCAGCGCTGGAGCGTCTCCGACACCGCGGAGTACGGCGACTACGTCTCCGGTCCCCGCGTCATCGACCCGCACGTGAAGGAGAACATGCAGGCCGTTCTCGCCGACATCCAGTCGGGTGCGTTCGCGAAGCGCTTCATCGACGACCAGGACGCCGGAGCCCCCGAGTTCAAGGAGCTGCGCGCCAAGGCCGAGGCCCACCCGATCGAGGCGACGGGCAAGGAGCTCCGCGCCCTCTTCGCGTGGAAGCAGCAGGACGACGACTACACCGACGGCAGCGCAGCGCGCTGATCTCCGTCGACTGACGACGAAGGGCCGTCCGGGCGACCGGGCGGCCCTTCGTCGTCGCGGTACCCTGAGGGAATGATTTCGGACGACGACGAGGCCCTCTCGTGGGCCGGTGACGATTCCGATCCCACCGCGTCCTCCGCCCCCGTGACCAGTCGTCGGTCCCGCTCCGCGCGAGAGACAGGGAAGGACGACGAGGGGGAGTCGACCGATACCGGCGACGGCGTCGAGACGGTCCGGCAGACCGGTCCCGTCGCCCTCGTCGTCATGAGCCTGCTCGGCGGTCTCCTCGTCCTCTCCAGTATCGGCTGGGCACTCTCGATCGGCCCGCTGCAAGCGGCGTTCCGACCGATCGACCTGCTCGGGACCACGATGTTCTCGCTCGGACTCGTGTTCGCCGTCGCGTCTCCCTTCGTGTGGCTCGGCGCGAGCATCTGGCTCACGCGCTCCCGTCCCGCATGGCACCGCGTCGCGGCCCTCGCGATCGGGACCGTCCTGCTCGTGCCGTGGCCGTACCTCGTGGGGTTGCGGTGACGGCGCGCGAGGACGTCGAGACGCGTCGCCCCGTCGCACGCCCGGTCGCCCGGGCCGTCATCGTCGTCGTCTTCGGTCTCCTGCTCGCCTGGGACGCTTGGGAGGCCGTGGGGAACCTCCTCGGGGTGACGGGAACCGCCGTCGCCCTCGGGACGAGCGTCTCTCCGACGGGGTGGATCGTCCTGTGCTTCGGGGTCGCGCTTCCGATCGCGGGCTTCGTCGGCGTGCTCTGGTTCGGACGGCACGCTCGCCCCGCCACGCTCCTCATCGCGTTCGCGACGGTCACGACGGTGGTCGCGGCCCTCTCCCTCGACCTCCTCGCGATCTACGGGATCGGCACGCTCATCGTCTGAGTGCTGACGTCTGCGGACGGCTCGCCGGAGCCACGAGGCTCACGGGCGGACGGCCGCGGTTCTCAGGCTCGGACGGCCGCGAGCAGGCACAGCACGATGAGCACGATCTGAGCGATCAGGCGCGGCCAGAACGGCACCGTGATGCTGCCGAAGCGCTCCGGACGGGCGGCGGCGTAGGCGTTCGCGGGGAAGACCGCCACGAGGAAGACGGCCAGCAGGATCCCCGCGAGCGGCTGCGTCGCGGGCACGAGCAGGCCGAGGCCCCCGGCGATCTCGCAGACGCCCGTGAACGTGACGAGCCGACGAGCCGTCGTCCGGTCGGCCCCGCCCCATCGCGGCGGGATCATCGACGCCATCCCCGTCGCGATCCGGGGGACGAAATGCAGCACGCCCATCGCGACGAAGGCGACGGCGAGGACGGCGCGCAGCACCAGGGAGGCGACCTCGAAACTCATGGCGACTCACACTACGTCACACGGACGGGGTCGCCTGGAGCCCTGCACTAAGCTGGTCGCGTCCGCGCCCAGCTGTCCGTGGCGCACCGTGTCGACTCCCAGCGCCTCCCGAAGGAACCACTCTCGTGCCTCAACCGGTCGTCCTGATCGCAGAAGAACTCTCCCCCGCAACCGTCGACGCCCTCGGGCCCGACTTCGACGTCCGCTCCGTCGACGGGACCGATCGCCCCGCCCTGCTCGCCGCACTCGCCGACGCGAGCGCCGTGCTCGTCCGCTCGGCGACGAAGGTGGATGCCGAGGCCATCGCCGCTGCGCCGAACCTCAAGGTCGTCGCTCGTGCGGGTGTCGGCCTCGACAACGTCGACATCAAGGCCGCGACGGCGGCGGGCGTCATGGTCGTCAACGCGCCGACGTCGAACATCATCTCGGCCGCCGAACTCACCGTCGGTCACATCCTCTCCCTCGCCCGCCACATCCCGGCTGCGCACAACGCGCTCGCGCAGGGCAAGTGGAAGCGCTCCGCCTACACGGGCGTCGAGCTCTACGAGAAGACGGTCGGGATCATCGGACTCGGCCGCATCGGCGCCCTCATCACGGCGCGTCTGCAGGCCTTCGGCACGAACGTCGTCGCGTACGACCCCTACGTCACGAGCGCGCGGGCCCAGCAACTCGGCGTCCAGCTCCTCTCGCTCGACGAACTCCTCGCGCAGTCCGACTTCATCACGATCCACATGCCGAAGACCCCCGAGACCACGGGGATGATCGGCACGGAGCAGCTCGCGCTCATGAAGCCGAGCGCATTCATCGTCAACGTCGCGCGCGGCGGGCTCATCGACGAGGAGGCGCTGCACGACGCCCTCGTCGCGAAGTCGATCGCGGGAGCCGGGCTCGATGTCTTCGTGTCGGAGCCTCCGACGGATTCGCCGCTCCTCGCCCTCGACAACGTCATCGTCACGCCGCACCTCGGCGCCTCGACGGACGAAGCGCAGGAGAAGGCCGGCGTGTCGGTCGCGAAGTCGGTCCGCCTCGCCCTCGGCGGGGAACTCGTGCCCGATGCCGTGAACGTCGCAGGCGGTGTCATCGACCCGTACGTGCGTCCCGGGATCCCGCTCGTCGAGAAGCTCGGACAGGTCTTCTCCGGCCTCACACACTCTCCGCTCACGAGCGTCGACGTCGAGGTGCACGGCGACCTGAGCGACTACGACGTGAGCGTCTTCCGCCTCGCGGCTCTCAAGGGCATCTTCAGCAACGTCGTCAGCGAGACCGTGTCCTACGTGAACGCCCCGCTCCTCGCGGAGCAGCGCGGTATCGAGGTGCGCCTCATCGTCGACGCGACGAGCGAGGAGTACCGCAACGTCATCACACTGCGGGGCGCGCTGAGCGACGGCTCGCAGATCTCGGTCTCCGGCACGCTCACGGGCACGAAGCAGATCGAGAAGATCGTGGAGATCAACGGTTACGACGTCGAGGTGCCGATCGCCGAGCACCACATCGTCATGCTCTACCGCGACCGCCCGGGCATCGTGGCCGTCTACGGCCAGCGGTTCGGACGCGCCGACATCAACATCGCCGGCATGCAGATCGCCCGTCGCGAGGCCGGGGGAGAGGCGCTCAGCGTCCTCACGGTCGACTCCCGCGTGTCGGACGATCTGCTCGATGAGATCTCCCGCGAGATCGAAGCCCGCGTCCTCCGTTCGATCGACATCACCAACTAGTCCGGCTCACCCGTCGCGCTCCTCGAGCGCGGCGGGCAGCCGATCGAGGCAGTCGTTCCACCCCTGGCGCAGATCGGTTGCGGCCTGATCGGTCGGGATGCCGGAGTGGGTGACCTCGAGGAGCGTTGATCGCTCGCGCGCCCGTACCAAACGGATCTCGACACGTGATTCGTCGCTCTCGCCGTGCCAGCGCCACGAGAACACGAGGAGCTCGCGCGGCGACACGATGGAGAAGTCGCCGCCTACCGCCATCGAGGCGACGGACGATTCCACGCGCCACGTGCCGCCGACGCGCGCCTCGAGGTCGTAACGGGGCTCGAGGCGTCGGGGCCAGAACCAGTCGGAGAACGCGTCGAGGTCGGTGAACGCCTGCCACACGGAATCGACGGGGGCGTCCAGGCGACGCGTCAGGATGACGTCGGTCATGCGTCGAGCATGCCGGTGGCGGCTCCGGGAGGCAAGAGGTGCGTCAGGACGCGGCGGCCGGTCCGGGGGAGGCCGTGGGAGTGAGCCGCGCGAGCACGGCGAGGAGCTCGTCCATCGCGCCGTCGCGGCTGTCCGTCGTTCCGAACGCGCCGAGGAGTGTCGAGTTGTAGTAGAGGCCGTCGCTCACGAGCATGATGGCGCGCGCCACGGCCGGGTCGCCGACGTCGGCCGCTATCGCGGTCTCCCAGCGTGCTCGGACCGCGGCGAGAGTCGTTCGCGCCTTCTCGTGCGAGCCCTGTGCGAGTCGCGAAACCGCGATGAGCGCCTCGTCGAAGGGTGTGCCTTCCTCGACGGAGGTCCGGATGACGTAGTCGACGGTGCCCTCTGGCGCCGCACGCATGCGTTCGTCGTCCGCCGCGGCGAAGGCTTCCAGCCGCTCGATCAGTCCGTCCACGAGCGCATCCTTCGACGCGAAGTGATAGAGCAGCCCGCCCTTCGAGACGCCGGCGGCCGCAGCGACGGCATCGAGCGTCGCAGCGCGTTCGCCGCTCGCGATGAGGAGCCCCTGGAAGGCGTCGAGGATCCTGTCGCGTGCGGAATCGGGTCTCGGCATGCGGCCATCGTAGCCGCGCCGAGGTGGGGCGGGGCGCACTGTACCGACCGGACGGTATAGTGTTCCGGTGGCACAGGATGGAATGACGACGGACACGGCGACCGACGAGCGCACGAGGGTCGACGGCGCGCGCCGTCGCGCGGGCGCACGCGAGTGGATCGCGCTCGTGGTGCTCATGCTGCCCGTCCTCCTGGTGTCGGTCGACAACACGGTGCTGAATTTCGCGCTCCCCGCCATCTCCGAAGCGCTCCGCCCGAGCGGGGTGCAGCTGTTGTGGACGATCGACGTGTACCCGCTCGTGCTCGCGGGCCTGCTCGTCCCGATGGGCAGCCTCGGCGACCGGTACGGGCGGCGACGACTCCTCCTCATGGGTGCCATCGGCTTCGCGATCGTGTCGGCCGGGGCGGCGTTCGCGCCATCGGCCGAGCTGCTCATCGCCGCTCGCGCGCTGCTCGGCGTGTTCGGCGCGATGCTCATGCCGTCGACGCTCTCTCTCCTGCGCAGCATCTTCATCGACCGGGAGCAGCGTCGGCTCGCCATCGCGGTCTGGGCCTCGGGCTTCGCCGGCGGGAGCGCACTCGGACCGCTCGTCGGCGGCATCCTGCTCGAGCACTTCTGGTGGGGATCGGTCTTCCTGCTCGCCGTGCCGGTGCTCCTTCCGCTCGTCGTCCTGCTCCCGCTCCTCGTGCCCGAATCGCGCGACCCGGCGCCCGGCCGCGTCGACCCCGTGAGCATCGTCCTCTCGCTCACGACGACGCTCCCCATCGTCTACGCGATCAAGAGCGTCGCGAGTCACGGCTTCGGGATCGACACGGCCGTGGGGATCGTGATCGGCGTGGCGAGCGGGATCGCCTTCGTGCGCCGGCAGCGGCGGAGCGCGACCCCGATGCTCGACATGGCGCTTTTCGAGAGAGGGACGTTCAGCGGGGCCGTCGGCGTGAATCTCCTGAGCGTCACGGCCTATGTCGGCGGCCTCCTCTTCGTATCGCAGCACCTCCAGCTCGTCCTCGGCATGTCGCCGCTCGAGGCGGGACTCGTGCTCGTGCCCGGCCTCGTGGTCATGATCGCCTCTGGACTCGTCATCGTCCCGATCGCGAAGCGCGTCCGGCCGTCGATCGTCATCCCCGTCGGTCTCAGCGTCTCGGCGATCGCGTACGCCGTCGTCGCGATGTCCGGCGGGCGGCTGTCGGCCCTCGAGCTCGCGCTCATCTTCGTGGGGCTGGGTCTCGGGATCGGCGCCGCCGAGACGGTGTCGAACGAACTCATCATCGCGACGGCGCCGGCGGACAAGGCGGGAGCAGCTTCGGCCGTGTCGGAGACCGCCTACGAGCTCGGCGCGGTCCTCGGAACGACGGTCCTCGGGACGATCCTGACCGCGTCGTACCGGGCGAACGTCGTGCTCCCGGAGTCGCTTTCCGCCGCTCAACGAGCGGCGGCGGGGGAGACCCTCGGTGGTGCCGTCTCCGTGGCCGAGCAGGTGCCCGGGGACGTCGGGGAGACACTCCTCGACTCCGCCAGGGTCGCGTTCGACAGTGGCGTGGAGACGGCCGCCGGCATCGGAGCGGCGCTCATCATCGGTGCGATGGTCGTCGCGCGCTTCGCCCTCCGCAACGCGCGCTGACGAGTGGGTACGGTGCCGGGGTACCGACGGCGGTCGCAGTAGGCTGGGACGACCCGCATCGCCTACAGGAGTCCCATGTCGCGCACCGTCAAACTCGCCGTCATCCCCGGGGATGGAATCGGACCGGAGGTCGTCTCGGAAGCCGTCAAGGTGCTCGAGGCCGTCACAGCGGGCACGGACGTGTCGTTCGAGCGCACCACGTTCAGTCTGGGCGCCCAGCGGTACCTCGAAACGGGCGACGTGCTGACGGAGGAGGACCTCGAGGCGATCGCGTCGCACGATGCGATCCTGCTCGGCGCCGTGGGTGGTGCGCCAGGGGACCCCCGCCTCGCGGGAGCGAACATCGAGCGCGGGTTGCTGTTGAAGCTGCGTTTCAGCCTCGACCACTACGTGAACCTGCGGCCGACGCGCATCTACCCCGGCGTGCCGAGTCCTTTGGCCGACGCTGGCGATGTCGATTTCGTCGTCGTGCGCGAGGGCACCGAGGGCCCGTACGTCGGCAACGGCGGCAGCATCCGAACGGGTACTCCGCACGAGGTCGCCAACGAGGTGTCCGTCAACACGGCCTACGGCGTCGAACGTGTCGTGCGCTACGCATTCGCCGCCGCGCGGTCCCGTCACGGCCGGCTCACGCTCGTGCACAAGACGAACGTGCTGACGTTCGCCGGCTCGCTCTGGAAGCGGATCGTCGACGAGGTCGCGATAGAATTCCCCGATGTCACGGTCGACTACCTCCACGTCGACGCGGCGACGATCTTCTTCGTCACGAATCCTGGTAGATTCGACGTCCTGGTCACCGACAACCTGTTCGGTGACATCCTGACCGATTTGGCCGGCGCGATCAGCGGCGGCATCGGTCTGGCGGCCTCCGGCAACATCAACCCGGACGGCACGTCTCCGAGCATGTTCGAGCCGGTACACGGTTCCGCTCCGGACATCGCGGGCACCCAGAAGGCGGACCCCACAGCGGCGATCCTCTCGGTCGCCCTCCTCCTCGACCACCTCGGGCTCGCGGACGCCGCCGCGTCCGTCACTCGAGCCGTCACCGAGGACATCGCGACCCGCACGGGGACACCGCGCCGCACCGCGGAGATCGGCGACGCGATCGTCGCGGCGCTCTCCCTTCCCTCAGCTCATGCACCCAAGGACCTCTCATGACCATCACGACTCCCGCAGCCGACCGACTCACGTTCTCCCGCACCGACGCACCGTCGCCGCGCAGTGACGCCGAGCGCGCCGAGATCCTCGCGGACCCCGGCTTCGGCAAGCACTTCACCGACCACATGGTCGCGATCGACTGGACGATCGACGGCGGCTGGCACGACGCGCGCGTTCAGCCGTACGGTCCGCTCCTGCTCGACCCGGCGGCCTCCGTCCTGCACTATGCGCAGGAGATCTTCGAAGGCCTCAAGGCGTACCGTCACGCCGACGGATCGATCTGGACGTTCCGCCCGGAGAAGAACGCCGAGCGGCTTCAGCGCTCCGCCCGCCGTCTGGCGCTGCCCGAACTGCCGACGCCCGTGTTCCTCGACTCGATCCGCGAGATCATCGCTGCCGATGGAGCGTGGGTCCCGTCGGGTGAGGATCAGAGCCTGTACCTCCGCCCCTTCATGATCGCGAACGAGTCGTTCCTCGGTGTGCGAGCCGCCCAGCGCGTCGGGTACTACGTCATCGCGAGTCCGGCCGGCGCGTACTTCACGGGCGGAGTGAAGCCCGTCTCCATCTGGCTGTCTACGGAGTTCTCCCGCGCCGGAAAGGGTGGGACGGGAGCCGCGAAGACGGGCGGCAACTACGCCGCGTCGCTTCTTCCGCAGAACGAGGCGGCCGCGAACGGCTGCGCTCAGGTGTTGTTCCTCGATGCGGCGACCGGGACGCGCGTCGACGAGCTCGGCGGCATGAACGTGTTCCTCGTCTACCGCGACGGCCGCGTCGTGACGCCCGAGCTGTCCGGCACGATCCTCGAGGGGGTGACGCGCGAGAGCGTGATCCAGCTCGTGCGTGACCGCGGGCTCGAGGTGGAGGAGCGCGAGGTTTTCATCGACGAGTGGCGAGAAGGCGTCGCGTCCGGCGAGATCTCCGAGGTGTTCGCATGCGGAACGGCCGCCGTGATCACCCCGATCGGCGAGCTCAAGGGCGCAGGCTTCTCGGTCGGAGACCCCGGCGCGCCGGCCGGCGAACTCACGATGTCGATCCGCGGCGAGTTGACCGACATCCAGTACGGGCGGGTCGCCGACCGGCACGGATGGCTGACGCGCCTCGACGCCTAGGCTTGACGGCATGAAGATCGCACGATTCAGCTCAGCGGGAGCCATCCACTTCGGCGTCCTCGACGGCGAGGAGCTCGTCGTCCTGTCCGGAGACCCGATGTTCCAGGGGTTCGACACCACGGGGGAGCGTGTCCCGCTCGCGGAGGCGGCGCTGCTCGCGCCGTCGATCCCGCGATCGAAGGTCGTCGCCGTCGGCAAGAACTACGTCGACCACGTGACGGAGATGGGCGGAGACACGCCTCCGGCGGAGCCGCTGCTCTTCCTCAAGCCCAACACATCGGTGATCGGGCCGGGCGACCGGATCATCACGCCGCCGCAATCGTCGCAGGTCGAGTTCGAGGGCGAGCTCGCCGTCGTGATCGGGAGCATCGCGAAGAACGTCGCTCCCGAACGCGCCGCCGAAGTCGTCTTCGGCTACACGGTCGCGAACGACGTGACCGCTCGTGACCTCCAGCGCTCGGACGGCCAGTGGACGCGCGCCAAGGGCTTCGACACCTTCTGCCCGGTCGGACCGGTCGTCGAGACGGAATTCGACGCGTCGAGCGCGACGCTCACGACCACCGTCAACGGCGAGGTGAAGCAATCGGCGCCCCTCAGCGACATGGTGCACGGCGTCGCGGACATCGTCGCGTACGCGTCGTCGGTCTTCACGCTGCTTCCGGGCGACGTCATCCTCACCGGCACCCCGGCGGGCGTCGGGCCGATCGTCGCGGGAGACGTCGTCGAGGTGTCGATCTCGGGGATCGGGTCGCTCTCGAATCCCGTCGCCGCCGCACGGTCGTGAGAGCGGGAGACGGGTCCCGCGACGGGGCGCGTCTCCGCACGATCGCCGTGCTCGTCGCCGGGCAGGTGCTCGGCGGAGTGTCGGCGGGAGCGACGATCTCGCTCGGCGCTCTCCTCGCCTCCGATGTGACGGGCGACGAGGCGCTGTCTGGCCTCGCCTCCACGTTCCTCACCCTCGGTGCCGCGATCGCCGCTGTCCCCCTCTCACGGCTCGCCGTCCGATCCGGCCGCCGTATCGCCCTCGCCTCCGGCGTGCTCGTGAGCGCCATCGGGGCCGCCGCGACGATCGGCGCGGTCGCGGTGTCGTCGGCGGTGCTCCTGTTCGTGTCGTTCCTCCTCGTGGGCGTCGGTTCGGCCGTCGGGCTCCAGGCGCGCTTCGCGGCGACCGACCTCTCCGGTCCGTCGTCGCGCGCGCGCGACCTCGCCGTCGTCGTCTGGGCGACGACGATCGGTGCGGTACTCGGTCCGAACCTCGTCGGGCCCGGGGCGATCGTCGGCGGGGCATTCGGTCTTCCGGACCGCACGGGTCCGTTCCTCTTCAGCATCGCGAGCGGCTTGCTCGCCGCGATCGTGTACCTGGTCGGGCTCCGCCCCGATCCGCTCCTCGAGAGCCGTCGGCGGGGGACGTCCCGTGTCGTCGTCGGCGGTGCGGAGGAGAAGCCGTCGGCGAGTCGACGGCGGTTCGCGGTCTTCGCGGTCACGGCGAGCCACGCCGTCATGGTGGCCGTGATGGCGATGACTCCCGTGCAGCTCCACCACCACGGCAACGCCGACGCCGTCGTCGGCTTCACGCTGAGTCTCCACATCGCCGGGATGTACGCCTTGTCGCCCGTCTTCGGCTGGCTCGCGGACCGGTCGGGCAGGATCGTCGTCGTCCTCGGCGGTCAGGCGACTCTCGCCGCGGCGCTCGTCGTCGCCGCGCTGGGTGCCCATGACACGGCTGCGGTGAGCGTCGGCCTCGTGCTGCTCGGTCTCGGATGGAGCGCTTCGACCATCGCGGGTTCCGCCCTCGTGACCGAATCCACGGCGCGCGTCGACCGGCCGCGGACGCAGGGCCGCTCCGATCTGTTCATGAACCTCGGGGGAGCGGCGGCCGGAGCGCTGGCCGGGGTCGTCCTGTCGCAATTCGGCTATGCGGGGCTCGCGCTCACGGCACTCGCGGTCGTCGTCGCCGTCGTCGTCGCCGCCGCCCTCACCGCGCGGTCGGGGCGGCCCGAAGCGACGATCGCGTCCGCCCAGGGCTCGGTCGACCGTCCCTGATCGGGCGGAGCCGCGCCGGTAGGATGGAGCCGATGTCAGCCCTCACGCCTCCTCCCTTCTCCACCGCGACCGGCTCCGATGTTCGCGTCCGCTTCTGCCCGTCCCCCACGGGGACGCCTCACGTCGGACTCGTGCGCACGGCCCTCTTCAACTGGGCGTACGCCCGTCACACGGGCGGCACGTTCGTGTTCCGCATCGAGGACACCGACGCCGCGCGCGACAGCGAGGAGAGCTATCAGCAGATCCTCGAGGCGCTGCGGTGGCTCGGACTCGATTGGGACGAGGGCATCGACGTCGGCGGGCCCCACGGTCCCTACCGGCAGTCGCAGCGCTCCGAGGTCTACCGAGACGTCATCGATCGACTCGTCGCCGCCGGCCACGTGTACGAGAGCTTCTCCGACGCGGCCGAGATCGACGCGCGCAACGAGGCCGCCGGTCGGCCCAAGCAGCTCGGCTACGACAACTTCGATCGGGATCTCACCGACGAGCAGCGCGCCGCGTTCCGCGCGGAGGGTCGGGAGCCCGCCCTCCGCCTCCGTGTGCCGGACGCCGACCTCTCCTTCGACGACCTCGTCCGCGGTGAGATCACGTTCCCCGCCGGCTCCTTCACGGACTTCGTCGTCGTCCGTCCCAACGGTCAGCCGCTCTACACTCTCGTGAACCCGGTGGACGACGCCATCATGGGCATCACCCACGTCTTGCGCGGCGAGGACCTGCTGTCGTCGACCCCGCGTCAGATCGCGCTCTACCACGCCCTCGTCGACATCGGACTCACGGACGTCGTCCCGCGGTTCGGTCACCTCCCGTACGTCATGGGCGAGGGGAACAAGAAGCTCTCCAAGCGCGACCCCGAGTCGAACCTCTTCCACCACAAGGACCGCGGTTTCATCCCCGAGGGCCTCGTCAACTATCTCGCGCTCCTCGGGTGGGGCCTCGCCGCCGACCGCGACGTGTTCTCCCTCGACGAGATGGTCGCGGCCTTCGACGTCGTGAACGTGAACCCGAACCCGGCACGATTCGATCTCAAGAAGGCCGAGTCGATCAACGGCGACCACATCCGTCTGCTCGCACCGGAGGACTTCGCCGAGCGTACGATCCCGTACCTGACGGCGGCGGGCGTCTTCGACGGAGAACCCACCGAGGAGCAGCGCGCCGTGCTCGCTGCGGCGACGCCGCTCGTGCAGGAGCGCGTCGGGCTTCTCGGGGAGACCCCCGGCATGCTCGGGTTCCTCTTCACGACGGCCGATCGACTCGAGTACGCGGACGACGCCGTCGCGGGACTCCCCGTCAACGCCCCGGACGTGCTCGCGGCCGCGAGAGACGCGCTCGAGGGACTGTCCGAGGAGGAATGGGCGACGGAGCACATCCAGTCGTCACTCGCCGAACGGCTCGTCGAGGGCCTCGGGCTCAAGCCCCGTGTCGCATACGGCCCCGTCCGCGTGGCCGTGTCGGGCCGCCGCGTATCCCCGCCGCTCTTCGAGTCGCTCGAATTGCTCGGCCGGGCCGAATCGCTCGCCCGCATCGAGCGTTTGCAGGCTCGGGCGACGGCATGACCGAATGGGACGTGGTCGTCGTCGGCGGGGGGCCGGCCGGCCTCTCCGCTGCGCTCAACCTCGTGAGGGCACGGCTCCGTGTGCTCGTTCTCGACAGCAACCGGCCCCGGCACTCGGCGACGCTCGTGTCGCACGGCTTCCTGACGAGGGACGGCGTCTCGCCACTCGACCTGCGGGCACTCGGCCGGGAGGAGGTCGACGGCTACGAGGGCGCGGAGGTCGCCTTCGCCCTCGTCACGTCGGTCGAACGGACCGATGACGGGTTCCGTGTCCGCGCGACGGGCGTCCGCGGGGCTCCCGACCGCGACGTGACGACGGAGCGCATCCTCGTCACGTCGGGCCTCACGGAGACGCTTCCCGGCGTGCCAGCGCTCCGCGCCTACTACGGCACGAGCCTCCACAGCTGCCTCACGTGCGACGGCTATGACAAGAGCGGCCAGCCCCTCGCCGTGATCGGCGAGACCGACGACGTCGCGGACATCGCATGGCGGACGCTGCAATGGAGCGACGACGTCGTCGTCTTCACCAACGGGATCTCAGCCGTCTCCGGAGCGGACCGCGCAGAACTCGAGGGCGCAGGTGTGCGCGTCGTCGAGGAGAGGATCACGGCCCTCGAGGGTGACCGCTCCGGTCTCACGGGCGTGACCCTGGAGTCGGGTGAGACGATCCAGCGGTCTGGAGGGTTCGTCCGCCCGGTGTGGGCTGCAGCGCTCGGCTACCTCGCCGGCGTGGACGACGCCCTCGACCGAGACGAGCTCGGACTCATCCGCACGGACGAGCTCGGGCGCTCGAGCGTCGCCGGGCTCTACGCGGCGGGGGATGTCACGCCGCCGGGGCCTCAGCAGCTCGTGGTCGCCGCCGGTCACGCCGCCGTCGTCGTGGGAGGCATCCTCGCCGACATAACGGACGAGCGACGCCGGTCGGCGTCCGCCGCGACGAGGCCGTCCGAGAGCGAGATCGTCTGACATGTCGGACCGCGCCTTCTCCCGCAGACGGCCGCGGTGGCTCGTGTGGCTGCCGTCCATGGTCATCCTCGTCCTGATCGCCGCGGCCGGCGTGCTCGCATGGCAGGTGTCGAGCGGGTCGATCGGTCGCGCTGCACCGCCGGAGGTGTCGGAGGCCGTGACCACCGATGGCTTCTCCCGGTTCTCCGATGACGGCATCGCCTACATCCGGGACTCCCTCCAGGCGCGCATCGATCTCTCGGAGACCGAGCCCGACGCCGCCGAACTCGGTCTGCCGGCGGACGGCGACACCGTCGTGGAGAGCAACGACTTCTCCATGAGCGTCGGACTGTACGTGGGGGAGGAGTCGATCCGGATCCCGTCGGCCACGATCACGCTCACGACGGAGGACGGACGACTCGTGGCCCTCGACCTGGCCGTCTCGGCCCAGGGCTACCAGGAACAGAGCGCGCTCCTGGCCCAGGTCGCCGAGCGGTTCGGGATGGACCCGGCGTCCCTCGTCGACCTCGACGAGAACGTGGCGCAGGACGTCCGCGACGAAGCGGCGACGGAGTACGCGGTCGGCCCCGGCGCGGGATTCGGACGTCCGGCGACGGCGACCGTCGCCGTCCTCGGCGGCGACGGCACGGCCTTGAGCCTCCGCATCGACTTCTCGTCGTGAGAGCCCGTCCGCCGGTTTGGACGGAGCTCCCTCGGTGAGCTAGGGTTGGATGTCGGTCGGGGCTTCGGGTCCGAAACCGGTGGGGTATGGTGTAATTGGCAACACGGCTGATTCTGGTTCAGTTGTTCTTGGTTCGAGTCCAGGTACCCCAGCAACATCGCTCCTCCGATTCCAGGGAATCGGGGGAGTTCTTGCGTTGACGCGAAGTCCTCGGCGACGTGGTCGCGCTGGACCGCCAGCTGGCGGACTCAGATGCCGACCACGCCGCTCCGGAGTCGCCGACGAGCACGTCGGCGGCGAACGGCACGCCGGAGACCGCGAGGCTCACGGCCAGTGTCCCCGTCGTCACGACGACGAGCACGATCGCGACCTGAGCCGATACCGCCTCCGTCGCCGCGGCGTCGAGGACCGCGCCGGTGAAACCGATGCGTCCACGGAACGACTTCCGGAGGTGGACCGCCTCGAGGGCGGGGGATGGATTCGTGTTCATGTCTCCAGCGTCGCGGCGGACCGCCGTGCGCGCCCCGGCCGCGAGGACGGTCGACCCTGTCCTAAAGGACGGGACGGAGATTCCGACGATTTCTTCGGTGAATCGGTCTGAAAGGTGGAACGCCCGGGTACTGGGGGAAGGACGCGGGTCAGGCCGCGTCCCGACTTCTCCAGGAGAACATGATGGGAACGCTCAAGTACGGAACGGCGGACTACGAGATCGACGATCGGGTCCTCGCGCACTTGCGAGTCGTCATCGTTCAGAAGCTCCGTCGGCGGGAGAGCTTCCTGCTCTCGTGGGACCATCACGCCGTGAACGGCGGTGGCCGCACCTCGCTCTGGGTGACGGACGGCGTACTGCTCGCCTTCACGTTCTTCGGCAGCCGTCAGGCCAATCTCGACCGCGACTGGCTCGACCGCATGATGTCGGCGAGCCATTCGGTCATGGGGCTCAACCTCGAGGAGGTGCCCGAAGTGCCGCCGGGTGAGGACGCCGCGCCGCGATCATCGCGACGGAGTGGCTCGGGGCGCGGTCGTGCGGCATCATGAGGGACATGAGTGAACCCGGCGCGGAGTACTTCGCGAGACTCGCCTACGACCTGCAGGCGGAACCCGACACGGAGGCGACCGTCGACGTCGTCGTGGAGTACGCGCGCGATGCCGTCAAGTGCGACGGCGCGGGCGTGCATCTCCTCGAGGGAAAACGGATCCGGACCGCGGCGTCGACGGGCGAGCTCGTGCGTCAGGCCGACGACCTTCAGAACGAACTCGGCGAGGGGCCGTGCCTCTCCTCGATCGAGTCCCTCGGCAGCTACGTCGTCCCCGACTCCGCGAACGATCCGCGCTGGCCGGTCTACGGCCCGCGTCTCGCACGTCTCGGCTACCGATCGATGGTGAGCGTTCCGCTCGTGACGAAGGACAGCGTGATCGGGTCGCTCAACCTCTTCTCCGTCGCGCCGCATTCACTCGACGCCACCGATGAGGCCGTCGCACGCATCTTCGCCCGGCACGCGTCCATCGCTCTCGCGAACGCCCGCTCAGAGGACAACCTGGAGAAGGCCCTCGATGGTCGCAAGGCGATCGGGCAGGCTCAAGGCATCCTCATGGAGCGCTTCAGGATCGACGAGGGTCGAGCGTTCTCGCTCCTCCGACGCTACTCGCAGCACCACAACACGAAGCTCGTCGTCGTGGCGCAGGACGTCATCAGCGGTGGACTGTTCCCTGCGCTTCCCGATGCTGGTGAGGCCGATCGAGCTCCCGTCGAAGAGCTCGGAGCGAGCCGTCGAGCGAACGGGAGACGGCCTTCTGCGTCGAGCCCGTCCGACGAGCGATCTCGGCTTGCGTGAGGTCCTCGAAATACCGCAAGTAGACGACGAGTCTCGCGTCGTCCGGAAGCGTGCGGAGGGCCTGGACCAGGGGGATGCGTGAGTCCGCCTCGTCGAGTCGCCTGTCGAAGTCCCCGACCGTGCTCGACAGCGGAACCACGTCGTCGGCGGTGACGACGGCGGCGTCGAGCGAGAGCGGGGCGGCGAGCGATCCCGCCGAGGTGTCCCCGGTGCCGACGAATGCCCGGGGGATCCGCACGATGCGCGCGCTGTCGCGGAGGTAGTGGAGCAGTTCGCCGCGGATGTACGCCGCCGCGAAGGCCGCGAACGCCGATCCGGCTTGGCGGTCGAACCGCCTCGACGCCTTCACGAGGGCGAGATAGGCCACCTGTCGGAGGTCGAGGCGGTCGCTTCCGCGCCCCGACCAGCGTTCCGCGAGGGCCTCGGCGAGCGCGAGATGCGCGTGCACGAGATCGTTCGAGACGTCGGACCGTCCGGTGGTGCGCGTAAATGTCGCGGAAGCGCCGAGTGAGGACAGCGGCGCGCTCGGCGCCAGAGCTTCCGACGGCGCGGCGACCCAAGAGACCTGGGCGGAACGCACGGCGATGAGAGTGGGGGAATACACGGATGGCCTCGTCGTGGATCGAGAAGGCGATGGCGCACTGTTTGACCATCGGTGTGGACATCAGATTAGCACCGGTTGACACGGTGGGGACCGGTGTGGATCGTTGGCAGCGTGAACAGTTCATCCGAGCGCACCACAGGGGACGGCCCCGACGTCCGTCCGGACGGGCGGGACGAATCGGCCAACGAGCGCCTCGACCGGCACTGGAACGAGATCCTCCAGGAACTGCGCGTCGCTCAGACGGGAACGCAGATCCTGACCGGATTCCTGCTCGCCCTCGCCTTCCAGCCGACGTTCAAGGACCTCGACACGCTCCAGACGACGGTGTACCTCGTGCTCGTGTCTCTCGCAGCCCTCGCGACGGTCTCCGGGCTCGCACCCGTGAGCTCACATCGCATCCTGTTCGGCCGCCTCATGAAGGAGAAGGTCGTCGGCTACGGGGATGTCCTCCTCCGCGTGACGCTCGCGATGATCTCGTTGCTCCTGACCGGAGTGGTCTTCTTCCTCTTCGACGTCGTCGTGAGTCGTCGCGCGGCGATCGTCGCCGGCGCCGTCGTCGTGGCCGTCGTCGTGAGCCTCTGGCTCGTCGCGCCGATTGTCCTCCGGAGCCGATCGGACGGTGACGGGACGCGGACCTGACGGTCTGTCACGCCGTTGTCAATCCGGTGTGCGCGACGCTGTGCCCGACGCACACTGACGACCGGAGCCGTCCGACCACCCGTGGTGCGTCGGGTGGTCGGACGGTCTCCGTCCATCGACGCGGAGTCGTGCCGTTCAGTCGAACACGCCGCCGCGAGCGCGCTGTTGTGGTCTCACGTCGACGTCTTCACGACGCATCACTTCTCCGCGACGGTCGTACCAGGTGATCCGGCGCTCCGCTGCGGCTGTGCGGATGCACTCCTCGACGATCCGTCCATCCGAGGAGATGTCGTGGTTGCTCCAGCGTGCGGCTGCATTGTCGTTCATCATCGCCGGCCTCCTCATCGAGGGATCCAGGCTAAGCGCGCACCACGGAGCGGCCCACACCTTGACGAATGGGCGGCTCTGGGGCAGACGGGAGTCAGATCGACAGTGTGTCGCCGGGCTCCAGAGGGTGATAGGTGCCGCCGCCCTGCTCGGTGGCCCACGCGAGGCGCTGGTTGGACATGTCCTTCCCGGCCCGCGACAACACCATCTCGTGCGTCGGGAACGCATGACGCGGCTTCACGGCGAGGACGTAGTCGATCGACTCGGAGATCTTGAGCCAGGGCGCCCCTGCGGGAGCGGCGAGGACGTCGACCGCGACGCCGTCGGGGATCGTGTAGGCGTCTCCCGCGTAGTAGAGCTTCTCGTTGACGAGGACGCCGACGTTGTCGACGACCGGGATCGACTCGTGGATCACGGCGTGCTTCCGGCCGAAGAACCGCAACCGGAACGAACCGACCTCGGCCGAGTCACCGTGGGCGACGACCGTGACGGGGCCGTCCCCGATCGCCGCCGCGACCCCCGCCGGTGCGAATATCCGGACGTCGGGGCTCGCCTGGATGATGCGGTCGAGCTGCTCCCGCGTCCAATGGTCCGGGTGCTCGTGTGTGATGACGATGGCGTCGGCCCTCGTACCGTCGGTGATCGCCGTGGTGAAGGCACCCGGGTCGATGAAGAGACGACGACCGGCCTCCTCGAGGATGAGGGCGGCATGTTCGAGCTTCGTGAGTTCCATGGGTGCAAGCCAATACGCGCGGAGGGTCTTCGGCAAGGGGTACGCGCGACGATGACTGAAATCGCCTGTCTCGCCGTCGGCTTCGCGGCCCTCGCCGTCCTCGCGAGAGTCGATTTGGCGGACTCCACGGCGTGTGCAATACTCGAACTCGTTGTTTTCCGGCCCCATCGTTTAGCGGCCTAGGACACCGCCCTCTCACGGCGGCAGCGCGGGTTCAAATCCCGCTGGGGTCACGTAGCGGCAAGGATTCATCTCCTCGCCGTGGAGACATGAAGAACAGCACGAGAGAAGCCCTCTGGACTCATGCGTCCAGGGGGCTTCTCTCGTTTCCGGGAGGCCGCACCCTCCTGCGTACAGGGCCGCCACTCTGGGCGCAGGCGGCACCGGGGGAGTCGTTTCGTTGCGATCCGATTAAATAGCGCGATCGCGGGACGCCACAGGGAATCCGGGTGATCGATGTGTGTTAGGACTGGAACATCACAGCGGCGTCCGCCGCGGCTCAGCCGCGCGTTCACGCCATCCCCCACCAGGAAGGAATGACGGATCGATGACATCCGCATCCAGGCGTCGAGTGCGCCTCCTCACCATCACGGCCGGCGCCACGGGCGCCGCCCTCATCCTCGCGGGCTGCGCCGCCGGAGGATCTGACAACGGCGACTCGGGCGGCTCGAGCGCCATCACGGTCGGAACGACCGACAAGGTCACGGTCCTCGACCCGGCCGGCTCGTACGACAACGGCTCCTTCGCCGTCATGAACCAGGTCTTCCCGTTCCTCATGAACACCCCGTACGGAAGCCCCGACGTCGAGCCCGACATCGCCGAGTCCGCCGAGTTCACCGCGCCGACCCAGTACACGGTCACCCTCAAGGAGGGCCTGACCTTCGCGAACGGCAACGAACTCACCTCGTCCGACGTCAAGTTCACGTTCGACCGTCAGCTCGCCATCGCGGACGAGAACGGCCCGTCGTCGCTCCTCTACAACCTCGACAGCGTCGAGACCCCTGACGAACTCACCGCGGTCTTCAACCTCAAGAGCGAGAACGACCAGATCTTCCCGCAGATCCTGTCGAGCCCGGCCGGACCCATCGTCGACGAGGACGTCTTCTCGGCGACCGAGCTCACGAGCGACGACGAGATCGTCGAGGGCAAGGCCTTCGCCGGCCAGTACTCGATCGAGAGCTACGACTTCAACAACCTGATCTCGTTCACCGCGAACCCCGACTACCAGGGCGTGCTCGGTGCGGCCGAGAACGAGCAGGTCGTGCTGCAGTACTTCGCCGACTCCTCGAACCTCAAGCTCGCCATCCAGGAGGGCGAGATCGACGTCGCCCACCGCAGCCTCTCCGCGACAGACATCGCCGACCTCGAGGGCAACGACGACGTGAGCGTCGAGACGGGCCCCGGTGGCGAGATCCGCTACATCGTCTTCAACTTCGACACGCAGCCGTTCGGCGCGCAGACGCCGGAGGCCGACGAGGCCAAGGCCCTCGCCGTCCGCCAGGCCGTTGCCGACCTGATCGACCGCGACGCGCTCTCCGACGACACCTACAAGGGCACCTACACGCCCCTGTACTCCTTCGTCCCCGAGGGACTGACCGGAGCGATCGAGCCCCTCAAGGAGCTCTACGGCGACGGGGAGGGCGGACCCTCGACCGAGGCCGCGGAGAAGCGCCTCTCGGACGCCGGGATCGACGCTCCCGTCGAACTCAACCTGCAGTACTCGAACGACCACTACGGTCCGACGTCGGGTGACGAATACGCGGCCATCAAGTCGCAGCTCGAGGAGTCCGGTCTCTTCACGGTCAACCTGCAGACCACCGAGTGGGTCCAGTACTCGAAGGACCGCACGTCCGACGTGTACCCGCTCTACCAGCTCGGTTGGTTCCCGGACTACTCGGACGCAGACAACTACCTGACGCCGTTCTTCCTCACGGACAACTTCCTCGCCAACCACTACGACAACGCCGAGGTCAACGACAAGATCCTCGAGCAGGCGTCGATCGTCGATCCCGCTGAGCGCCAGGCCGCACTCGAGGAGATCCAGACGATGGTCGCGTCCGACCTCTCCACCATCCCGTACCTCCAGGGTGCTCAGGTCGCCGTCGTCGGCTCCGACGTCAGCGGCGTCACGCTCGACGCGTCGTTCAAGTTCCGTTTCGCGCCGATCACCAAGGGCTGACGCCCCTTCGGGCCGAACGACCCCCGCGTCGCGACGCTCAGAAGTGAACTAAAGTGCCGGGGTGACCTCCACAGGTCACCCCGGCATTTTCACCGCTCCCACCTCGGAGGTCCCCCTGAACGCCCCTGCCCGCACCGACGACCCGGCGACAGCGCCGGCGACGGCGGCCACTCCGCGGAAGGCACGACAGTCCGGCTCCAGTCTCTGGCGCTACATGCTCGTGCGATTCCTCCTCATCTTCCCGACGATCTTCATCCTCGTCACCCTCGTGTTCCTGCTCATGCGCACGACGGGCGACCCCATCACGGCGGCCCTCGGTGGCCGGCTCACAGCAGACCAGCTCGCTGAGCGCGTCGCGGCCGCCGGCTACGACCGGCCGCTCTTCGTGCAGTACGTCGAGTACATCGGCCAGATCTTCACGGGTGACTTCGGCACGACGCTCTCGGACAACCGACCCGTGCTCGAGGTCCTCGTCGTCTACGGTGCCGCGACCGCCGAGCTCGCCTTCTACGCACTCATCGTCGCGTTCATCGTCGGCATCCCGCTCGGAATGGTCGCGGCGTACTTCCGCGACAAGGCGCCGGACGCGATCCTGCGCATCCTCGCGATCCTGTTCTACGCGACGCCCGTCTTCTTCGCCGGTCTCCTCCTCAAGCTCGTCTTCGCGGTCACCCTCAAGTGGCTCCCCGTGTCGGGGCGTGCGTCGACGAGCACGGAACTGCAATTCGCACTCCTCGACGGTCGCTCCGGTCTTTACATCGTGGATGCGTTCCGGACGGGCGACCCCGAGGTCATCGGCGACGTGCTCTCGCACGCCGTGCTCCCGGGACTCGCTCTCGGCCTCCTCACCGCCGGGGTGTTCCTCCGCCTCGTCAGGGCGAACATGATCGGCACGCTCGGCACCGACTACGTCGACGCGGCACGTTCCCGCGGGGTGAGCGAATTCCGACTCGTCCGCACGCACGCGTACCGACCGGCGCTCATCCCGATCATCACGGTCATCGGACTCCAGGTCGCGATGCTCCTCGGCGGTGCCGTGCTCACGGAGACGACGTTCGAGTGGAAGGGGCTGGGGTTCCAGCTCTCCGAGTACCTGCAGGCGCGCGACTTCGTGGCGGTGCAGGGCATCGTCGTCCTCCTCGCGGTGATCGTCGCCGTCACCAACTTCATCGTCGACATCGTCGCGGCGCTCATCGACCCGAGGGTGAGGTACTGACATGACCACGACAGCAACGCGCGCCCCGCGCCGACGCCTCGTCGACCGTCTCCCCGTGCTGAAGCAGCTCCGTCAGAGCGTCGGCATCCAGCGCGGCATGCTCGTGACGGGACTCGTGCTCACGGCCGTCTTCGTGCTCTCCGCGTTCCTCGCGCCCCTCATCGCACCCTACGGCTTCAGCCAGATCCGCGACGAGAGCGGCACGTTCGGGACTCAGCAGGCCCCGAGCCCCCAGCACATCCTCGGTACGACGGTGAGCGGTTTCGACGTCTTCTCGCGAGTGGTGTGGGGAGCCCAGACGGCTCTCGGCGTCGTCGTGATCGCGGTCGCGCTCTCGATCGTGGCGGGCGTCCTGCTCGGTCTCGTCTCCGGATACTTCGGCGGATGGCTCGACCGGGTCCTCGTCGTCGTGTGCGACGCGATCTACGCCTTCCCCTCCCTCCTGCTCGCGATCGTCATGTCGATCGTGATCTCGGGCGGACAGTCGAGCCTCTGGGGCGGCATCTTCGCCGCGGCCATCTCGATCACGGTCGTGTTCATCCCGCAGTACTTCCGGGTGATCAGGGCCGAGACGGTCCGCATCAAGGCCGAGGCCTTCGTCGAGTCGGCTCGCGTCATCGGCGCGAGCAACCGCCGCATCATGTTCCGCCACGTCCTGCGGAACGCGACCCGCACTCTGCCGCTCATCTTCACGCTCAACGCTTCGGAGGCGATCCTGACGCTCGCGGGACTCGGGTTCCTCGGCTTCGGCATCGAGCCGACGGCCGCCGCCGAGTGGGGCTTCGACCTCAACAGGGCGATCGCCGACGTCTCGAGCGGTATCTGGTGGACGGCGGTGCCCCCCGGCCTCGCGATCGTCCTGACGGTCCTCGGAGTCACCCTCGTCGGCGAGAGCCTCAACGACCTGTCGGACCCGCGCCTGCGTGGCCGACGCGCCGTTGCGGCCGACGCCGGCGCCGTCGCCGAGACCTCCGTGGTACCCGGTGGCAGCATCGACCCCTCGATCATCGATGGAACGGACGGACGAGCATGACCGATGTACTGACGATCTCCGACCTCGACGTCTCCTTCTCGACCGACGCCGGAGCGGTCAAGGCCGTCGACGGCGTGACGCTCCGCGTCGGCGAGCGCGAGGTCCTCGCCATCGTGGGGGAGTCGGGGTCCGGGAAGACGGTCACGGCCAAGACCATCCTCGGCCTCCTCCCCGACACGGCGACGTCCTCGGGCGCGGTGGTCCTGCGCAGCAAGGACGGCGCGAGCGAGAACGACGTCATCTCGGTGTCCGGATCGACGCTGCGTCGGCTTCGCGGCTCCGATGTCTCGATGGTCTTCCAGGAGCCCTCGACGGCGCTCAACCCCGTCTTCACGGTGGGGTGGCAGATCGCCGAGGGGCTCAGAGCACACGACTCCCGGCTCGGCCGGAAGGCGGCGCGCGCCCAGGCGATCGACATCCTGCGCCGCGTCGGTATCCCGGAGCCCGAGTCCCGCGTGGACTACTACCCCCACCAGTTCTCCGGCGGACAGAAGCAGCGCGTCGTCATCGCCATGGCGCTCGTGCTCGACCCGGGGCTCATCGTGGCCGACGAGCCCACCACGGCGCTCGACGTGACCGTTCAGGCCGAGATCCTCGATCTCCTGCGGCGCTGCCGCGACGAGTTCGGGGCGTCGATCGTCCTCATCACGCACAACATGGGTGTCGTCGCCGACCTGGCGGACCGCGTCGCCGTCATGTACCAGGGTGAGCTCGTCGAGGAGGCGGACGTCAAGACGCTCTTCTCGGCGCCGACGGCCGAGTACACGAAGCGACTGCTCGCGGCCGTTCCGCGCATCGGGCAGAAGCTCGAGGCGGCGGAACGCCGTGCCCCCGTCGCCTCGGCGGCCGAGCCGATCGTCGTCGCGAGCGACTTGCGTATCCAGTACCCCGGCCGCTTCGGGCGCCCCGGATTCGTCGCGGTCGACGGCGTCGACCTCACGATCGGTGCCGGCGAGGTCGTCGGCCTGGTGGGGGAGTCGGGCTCCGGCAAGACGACGATCGGTCGCGCGATCGCGGGCCTCACGCCCGTGACGGGCGGCTCCCTCTCGGTGCTGGGCGTGGAGATGCGTGGCGTCAAGGAGCGCACGTTCGGCCCTGTCCGCAAGGACATCGGTTTCGTCTTCCAGGATCCGGCGTCGAGCTTCAATCCCCTCCTCACGATCGCCGAGGCGGTCTCCGAGCCGCTCGCGGTGCACCGCTCGGACCTCGACGAGACGGCGGCGCGCAAGCGCGTGGACGAGCTCCTCGAAGCCGTGCAGCTGCCTCGATCGTACGGCGATCGCTTCCCGCACGAACTCTCGGGCGGTCAGCGTCAGCGCGCGAGCCTCGCGCGCGCTCTCGCCCTCGAGCCGAAGCTCCTCATCGCCGACGAGCCCACGAGCGCGCTCGACGTGTCGGTGCAGGCGCGCGTCCTCGAGCTCTTCGCGGAGCTCCAGGCCGAGCTCGGGTTCGCCGCGCTGTTCATCAGTCACGATCTCGCCGTCGTCGACATCCTCTCCGACCGGATCGCGGTGCTCTACCGCGGTCGCCTGATCGAGGAGGGCACGGGCGACGAGGTGCTCGGCGCGCCGACGGACGACTATACGCGGCGGTTGCTCGCGTCGTTGCCCGTCCCGGACCCCGACGCCCAGCGCCGACGCCGCGAGGAACTCGCGCTCATCGTCGCTGCGGAGCGCGCGCAGTCCGTCTGACGCCGACCGGGTGCTCAGCGTTGCTGGGCACCCGGTCCCCTCGGCGACGGCGCGACGCCGCGTCGAGAAGCGTCGCCTCGCGTACGGCAAGCGGTCGTCGAGAGAATGCTCGACGGCTGTACACTTGACCAGCCGAAGGGGAGTATCCCTCAATCGCCACGGTCGTCAGTACGGGTCACGAAGACGAGATCCCGGTCGTGGCAGCGCGACTCGAGCGCGGGAGAGACTTTCGTGATTCCGCCGTACCCCGGCACCCTCGTTCACGAAAGGCACGCCGTGCACCCCGAGCTTCCCCTGGTCTTCGAAATCGGCTCCTACGTCGGTCTCGGGCTCATCCTGCTCTTCGACCTGCTCTACGTCGTCAAGCGCCCCCACATCCCCTCGTTCCGCGAATCGACGCTGTGGGTCGTCTTCTACGTCACGCTGGCCCTCGCGTTCGCGGGGCTCATGTGGGCGTTCACCGACGGTGAGTTCGCGGGGCAGTTCCTCGCCGGCTGGCTCACCGAGTACAGCCTGTCGATCGACAACCTGTTCGTGTTCGTCATCATCATGGCTCGCTTCTCGGTCCCCCGGAAGTACCAGCAGGAAGTGCTCATGGTGGGCATCGTCATCGCGCTCGTTCTCCGCGGCATCTTCATCCTCCTCGGCGCCCAGATCATCGCGAACTTCTCGTTCGTGTTCTACATCTTCGGCCTCTTCCTCCTCGTCACCGCCTACCGCCAGGCCTTCGCGAACAACGAGGACGCCGACGACGGCGAGACGCGCTTCACGCTCTTCCTCCGTCGGAAGCTCGGCGTACACGACGAGTTCGACGGCTCGAAGCTCCGCACGACGGTCAACGGCAAGCGCATGTTCACTCCCATGATCATCGTCTTCATCGCGATCGGAACGACCGACTTCATCTTCGCCATCGACTCGATCCCCGCGATCTTCGGCATCACGCAGAGCCCGTTCATCGTGTTCACGGCCAACGTCTTCGCGCTCATGGGTCTCCGCCAGCTCTACTTCCTCCTCGGCGGACTGCTCGACCGGCTGCGCTACCTCCACTACGGCATCGCGTTCATCCTCGCCTTCATCGGCGTGAAGCTCTTCCTCCACGCCATGCACGAGAACGAGCTCCCCTTCATCAACAACGGTGAGCACATCGAGTGGGCGCCCGAGATCAGCACGTGGATGTCGCTCGCCGTCATCGTCGTCGCGATGACCGTCGCGACCGTCGCGAGCCTCGTCCATTCCGCGCACGAGCGCCGCAACGGCGTCGCGACCGATGCGGGGGAGAAGGACCGCGTCGAGTCCGCCGTCGACGCGTCCGCGTCCGAGCAGACGCCGCCGGCGCCTGGCACGCGGGGCGAGGGCGACGTCCGCTGACGCGGTGCTATTCTGTGGGGATGCTGCTCGATCGGTCCCTCCTTCTTCGTCGCCGCGACGAGGCTTGACTACCTGGCCTCCCTCGTCGCGGAGGTTGCTATGGCCGGACCCGATCGAAGAAGGACCGAAACCATGAGTACATCCACCACGGGCGCTGCATTCGTGTCGGACACGGCGGAACGACCCGCCGTTCCGGCCGAGACTACGACGGGCCCGCTCACGCTCGCCGAGAAGATCTGGCGCGACCACCTCGTCGTCAAGGGCGAGGACGGTACCCCCGACCTCATCTACATCGACCTGCACCTCGTGCACGAGGTCACGAGCCCGCAAGCGTTCGACGGCCTGCGCCTCGCGGATCGGCCCGTGCGTCGCCTCGACCTCACGATCGCGACCGAGGACCACAACACGCCGACGCTCGCGATCGACAAGCCCATCGCCGACCTCACGAGTCGCACGCAGATCGAGACCCTGCGTCGCAACGCCGAGGAGTTCGGCGTGCGCCTGCATTCGCTCGGAGACGTCGAGCAGGGCATCGTCCACGTCGTCGGTCCGCAGCTCGGTCTCACGATGCCGGGGATCACGGTCGTGTGCGGCGATTCGCACACCTCGACGCACGGCGCATTCGGCGCGATGGCGTTCGGTATCGGGACGAGCGAGGTCGAGCACGTCCTCGCCACCCAGACGCTGCCGCTCAAGCCGTTCAAGACGATGGCGATCAACGTCGACGGGACCCTGAAGCCCGGCGTCACCGCGAAGGACATCATCCTCGCGGTCATCGCGAAGATCGGCACCGGCGGCGGCCAGGGCTACGTGCTCGAGTACCGCGGTTCGGCCATCCGTCAGCTCTCCATGGAGGGCAGGATGACCATCTGCAACATGTCGATCGAGGCGGGTGCGCGCGCCGGAATGGTGGCGCCGGACGAGACCACGTTCGCGTACCTCGAGGGCCGCCCCCACGCCCCGCGGGGCGAGGATTGGGACGAGGCGGTCGCGTACTGGCGCACGCTCCCCACCGACGATGGCGCGGTCTTCGACGCCGAGGTGTTCCTCGACGCCGACGAACTCGAGCCCTTCGTCACGTGGGGGACGAACCCCGGCCAGGGTGTGTCCCTCAGCCAGAACGTCCCGGACCCGGAGGCGATCGTCGACCTCAACGAGCGCGCCGCCGCGGAGCGTGCCCTCGAGTACATGGACCTCCAGGCGGGAACGCCGATGAAGGAGATCCCGGTCGACGCCGTCTTCATGGGGTCGTGCACAAACAGCCGGATCGAAGACCTCCGTGCCTTCGCCTCCATCATCCAGGGGCGCCGTAAGGCCGAGAACGTGCGCGTCATGGTCGTCCCCGGATCGGCTCGAGTGCGACTCGAGGCGGAAGCCGAGGGCCTCGACAAGGTCTTCCTCGACTTCGGCGCCGAGTGGCGTTTCGCGGGGTGCTCGATGTGCCTCGGCATGAACCCCGACCAGCTCGCCCCCGGTGAGCGCTGCGCCTCGACGAGCAACCGGAACTTCGAGGGTCGGCAGGGCAAGGGTGGCCGTACGCACCTCGTCTCGCCCCTCGTCGCTGCGGCGACGGCCGTCCGGGGAACGCTGTCGAGCCCGTCGGACCTGGAGGACTGAGCCATGGACAAGTTCGAGACCGTCACCGGAGTCGCGATGCCGCTCAAGCGGTCGAACGTCGACACCGATCAGATCATCCCCGCCGTCTATCTCAAGCGGGTCACGAAGACCGGCTTCGAGGATGCGCTCTTCGCCGGGTGGCGCCAGGATCCGGAATTCGTGCTCAACCAGCCGCAGTACGCGGGAGCGCAGATCCTCGTGGCCGGACCGGACTTCGGCACCGGATCGAGCCGCGAGCACGCCGTCTGGGCGCTGCGCGACTACGGTTTCAAGGTCGTCGTGAGCGCCCGTTTCGCCGACATCTTCCGCGGGAACAGCGGCAAGCAGGGGCTGCTGGCCGCCCAGGTCGAGGAGGCGGAGGTCGAGCGGATCTGGGCGATCATGGACGCCGAGCCCGGTATCGCGGCGACCGTCGACCTCGTCGCGCGCACCGTCGTCGTCGGTGACGAGAGCTTCGCGTTCCAGGTGGACGACTACACGCGGTGGCGCCTGCTCGAGGGGCTCGACGACATCGGCCTGACGCTGCGCGACGAAGAGGCGATCACGCGGTTCGAGCAGTCGCGGGCCGGGTGGCGTCCGAAGACGATCCCCGCTCGCAGCCTGTGAGATCCGAACGGCCGGCCCGGCCGCTGTGCGGACACGGGCCGGTCGTCTCGGGCTCCGCTGGAGTCCGTCGGATAATGGTCTCGTGCCTCTGAGTCCATCGAGCGGTCGACCGCGTCGCTCCAATCCTGAGAAGTCGAGACCGTCGTTCTTCTGGTTCCTCGCGGGCGTCGCGCTGCCGCTGAGTCGGATGATGATGGTGATCCGGATCGAGAACGGCGAGAAGCTGCCGCGGTTCGGCCCTGTCATCCTCGCCCCGAACCACTACTCGGAGATCGATCCCGTCGTCATCGGTCTGGCCGCATGGAAGCTCGGCCGGGCACCGCGGTTCCTCGCGAAGGCCTCGCTTTTCGACGTCGCGGGCCTCGGCTGGCTGTTGCGCTCGTCTGGCCAGATCCCGGTGGAGCGCGCCGGGTCGACCCGCGACAAGGACCCCATGGCGGCGGCGGCCCGGGTCGCCGAGCGCGAGCAGGTGCTCGTCGTGTATCCCGAAGGAACGCTCACGCGCGATCCCGCGATCTGGCCGATGCGAGGCAAGACGGGGGCCGTCCGACTGGCACTCCAGCACGGGATCCCGGTCGTGCCTGTCGCGCACTGGGGTACGCAGCAGGTCATGGCGCGCTACTCGAAGAAGATCTCCTTCTTCCCGCCGAAGAAGGTCCGGGTACGATTCGGTGACCCGGTCGACCTCTCCGCGTTCGAGGGCAAGCCGCTCGACGGCTCGACCCTCGCCGCAGCCACCGATGTCGTCATGACCGCCATCACCCGCGAGCTCGAGGAGCTCAGGGGTGAGAAGGCCCCAGAGACGCGGTGGGACCCGTCGAAGCGCGGGCAGAGTGAAACGGGTCGTTTTGAGTCGTAGACAACAGGCCAAGGTCGCCGTCCTCGGCACCGGCAGCTGGGGGACCACGTTCGGCAAGATCCTCGCCGACGGAGGCGCCTCGGTCACGATGTGGGCGCGTCGCGAGGAAGTCGCTCGCGAGATCTCCCGGTCGCACCGCAACAGCGACTACCTCCCGGGCATCACGCTCCCGCCGAACCTCTCGGCGACCTCCGATCTCCGTGCCGCGCTCTCGGGGGCCACGCAGGTCTTCGTGGCGGTCCCGAGCCAGACCCTGCGGGAGAACCTCCTCGCGATCCGCCCCCTCCTCGCTCCCGACGCCATCGTCGTCTCGCTCATGAAGGGCGTCGAGAAGGGCACTGGTCTCCGGATGAGCGAGGTCATCGTCGAGACCCTCGCGATCGATCCTGGTCTCGTCGCCGTAGCCTCCGGACCCAACCTCGCTCTCGAGATCGCGCGGGAGCAGCCGACGGCCGCGGTCGTCTCCTCGAGCCGGCTCGAGACGGCTCAAGCCGTCGCGACGCTCGCTCGGAACACGTACTTCCGCACCTTCGTGAACACCGATGTCATCGGGACCGAGTTCGGCGGAGTGCTCAAGAACCTCATCGCCGTGGCGATCGGTATCGTCGACGGCGTCGGATACGGTGAGAACACGAAGGCGTCGATCATCACGCGCGGGCTCGTCGAGATGACGGACTTCGCGGTGGCGCGAGGGGCGAAGGCCGAGACCCTCGCGGGGCTCGCGGGTCTCGGTGACCTCATCGCGACGTGCCAGTCACCGCTCTCCCGCAACAACACGGCAGGGCGACTACTCGGCCAGGGCTACAGCTTCGGTGCCGTCGTCAAGCAGATGCAGCAGACGGCGGAAGGGCTCGCGTCGGTTGCTCCCGTTCTCGAACTCGCGCGCGAGATCGGTGTCGAGATGCCCATCGTGCAACAGGTCAAGCAGGTCCTCGATGGCACGCTCGACCCGAAGGACATCGCGCCGCATTTGACCACCGACAGTGACGAGCCGCAAGGCGAGAGGACAGGGGATGACAGTGAAGCGACGAGTGGTGGTCCTCTTCGGCGGGCGTTCAAGCGAGCATTCGATCAGTTGCGCAACGGCCGGGGGAGTGCTGTCGGCGATCGATCGTGAGCTCTTCGAGGTCGTCCCCGTCGGGATTACCCGCGAGGGCGTGTTCGTGCTCGAGGACGACGATCCGACGAAGTTCGGTCTCGACCCCGAGCACCTGCCGGAGGTCCTCGACAACGGATCGCGCGTGCGGTGGCCGGAGGACTCGACGAGCCGCGAGCTCTCGGTGACCCACGCCGACGGCAGCATCGCCTCCCTCGGAGTCGTCGACGTCGTGTTCCCGATCCTGCACGGCCGGTACGGCGAGGACGGCACCGTCCAGGGGCTCTTCGAGCTCGTCGGCCTTCCCTACGTGGGTTCGGGTGTCCTCGCCTCCTCGGTCTCCATGGACAAGCACTTCACCAAGACCGTGCTGCAGCACGCGGGAATCGCCGTGGCCCCGTGGGCGACCGTGTCGGCGGCGGGCTTCCGCGCCGATCCCGAGGCGGCGCTGCGAAGCGCGGAGGAGCTCGGTTTCCCCGTCTTCGTGAAGCCGGCTCGCGCGGGCTCGAGCGTTGGCGTCTCGAAGGTCGAGGCACCGGAGGGTCTCGACGGTGCGATCCGTGACGCGCTCGAGCACGACGACCGCGTCCTCATCGAGTCGACCGTCATCGGTCGCGAGGTCGAGATCGCGGTGCTCGAGGGACGCGCCGGGGCACAACCGCGGACGTCGGTGGCGGGGGAGATCGTCGTCTCCGGACGGGGCTTCTACGACTTCGACGCCAAGTACCTCGACGCGCCGGGAATCGACCTCGTCTGCCCGGCATCGCTCACGGACGAGGAGCTCGCGGAGATGGGCCGCATCGCGCAGGAGGTCTTCACGGCCGTCGGCGCCGAGGGCCTCGCTCGCGTCGACTTCTTCCTCACCGAGGACGGCTTCGTCGTCAACGAGCTCAACACTCTTCCCGGTTTCACGCCCATCTCGATGTTCCCGAAGTGCTGGCTCGCGTCCGGACTGGCCTATCCGGACCTCATCACGGAGCTGCTCGAGATCGGCGCTGCACGCGGCGCACGCTGATGCCGTCGTCGGATGGGCGGACGGTCGTCGCCGACATCGGCGAGGCCGAGCTTCTGTCGCGCATCCTGCCGCTCCTCCCCGCTGCCGCTGCCGCGAGCATCGGTCCGGGCGACGACGCCGCGGTCGTCGGCACGACCGACGGCCGTTTCGTGGTGACGACCGATCTCATGGTGCACGGGCCGGACTTCCGCCTCGCGTGGTCGTCGCCGTGGG
Organism: Labedella phragmitis; assembly: GCF_004078635.1. GTDB lineage: Bacteria > Actinomycetota > Actinomycetes > Actinomycetales > Microbacteriaceae > Labedella > Labedella phragmitis. Next base: position 671,507 of record NZ_RZNB01000002.1, on the reverse strand, counting down.
AGCTCGGCTGGAAGGCGGCCGCGACGAACCTGTCGGACGTCGCAGCGATGGGTGCCAGGCCGACGGCGCTCGTGATCGCGATCGCCGCTCCACCGTCTCTGCCCGTGAGCTCTCTCGAGCGGTTCGCGGAGGGGGTACGTGACGCGTGCGCCGAGCTGGCGCCCGGGTGCGGCGTGGTCGGAGGGGACCTTTCCGTATCGGAGACCTTCACGATCGCCGTCACGGCGTTCGGCGACCTCGGCGGTCGGGCTCCCGTCCTCCGATCGGGTGCGCGCCCCGGCGATGTCGTGGCGGTCTCGGGAGAACTCGGCCGCGCGGGAGCCGGTCTCCGGCTGCTCTTCACGGAAGCGGTCGACGATGCGGGAGTCCCCGATCCGGACAGGGCGGTCTCTCTTCGCGAGCGGTCGGGTGACGTCCTGTCGGCCCAATTCGCGCCGCGGCCGCCGATCGCCGACGGCGTCCTCGCGGCCGTCGCCGGTGCCACGGCGATGCTCGACCTCTCGGACGGCCTCGCGATCGATGCGGCGCGGCTCGCGACGGCGAGCGGTGTCGGCATCGATTTCGACGGCGCGTCTCTCGGACCCGACCGGGCGATGGCGCTCGGAGGGGGAGAGGACCACTCGCTGCTCGCGACCTTCCCTCCGACAACGTCGCTCCCCGGCGGCTTCCGCGCCATCGGTGTCGTCGTCCGAGAGCCGGTCGGCCTCGTCCTCGCGGACGGGCGGCCGGTGGAACGGAGCGGGTGGGACCCGTACGCGGGGTGGGACGGCGCCAGGGGCTGACGGGGACATCATCGTTGTCGGTCGCGTCCACGTCTGCGCGGTGGCCGGCGTCGTCACCTGCGCTGTCGTCTGCGTCGTCGTCCGGAGGATCAGACGGCGGGTCGCGCCGGGCCGCCGCCCGACGTAGCCGCGTCGTCGTCGCCCGTGTCGGCACCGGCGAACCACACGCGCGTCTCGCCGTAGTCGCGACTGCGCAACAACCGGATCCCGTCGGGCCACCGCGGCTCGGGCGAGCGGGAACTGCGCTCCACGACGAGGACGCCGTCGTCCGCGAGATTGCGGGCGATCGCGTCGAGGTCGTGCTCGAGGTCGTCCTCGCCGAGGTCGTACGGCGGGTCGACGAGCACGAGGTCGACGGGAGACGCGAGCGACGACAGGTAGGAGCGCACGGCGTGCGGCGCGACCGCGATGGTCGCTTCCCCGCCGATGGCGCGCTGCACGGCGGCGGCGTTCGCGCGACAGAGCGCAGCGGCCTTCGGGTTCCGCTCGACGAGGACGACGGACGACGCTCCGCGCGATGCGGCTTCCAGGCCGAGGGCACCGGAACCCGCGTAGAGGTCGAGGACGCGCGCTCCGGCGATCGCGTCCCACGAATCCAGGGAGGAGAAGATCGCCTCGCGGACGCGTTCGCTCGTCGGTCGCGTGCCCGATCGCGGCACCGAGAGTCGAACGGACCGAGCACGTCCCGCGATGATCCTCGTCACCCGTCGAGCGTAGCGGGCCCGCGGATGACGAGGAGCGGACGGCGGAGGAGTGTCGGGGGTCGCCCGTAGAATCGGGGCATGAACGCGCTCGGACTCGACGATCGGCTCGATCGTGTCCTCGGCGCCAAGACGGCGGGCGTCTTCGCCCGTGCGTTCGGGTTCCGCACCGTCGGAGACCTGCTCGCGCACTACCCGCGTCGGTACGCACGGCGAGGAGACCTGACCGTCCTCTCGGAACTACCGATGGACGAGAACGTCACGATCGTCGCCCAGGTGGTCCAGGTCAACGAGCGGTCGATGCGCGCGCGTCGCGGCTCCATCCTCGAGGTGCTCATCTCGGACGGGAACGGCGCGCTCACACTCACGTTCTTCAATCAGTCGTGGCGCGCGAACGAGCTCACTCCCGGTCGAGCCGGCGTGTTCGCGGGCAAGATCAGCTCGTACAAGGGTCACAACCAGCTCGCGCACCCGACGTACGAGCTCTTCGAACCCGACGCGCCGAGGGGGATCTCGCCGAAGGTCTGGGCGGAGACGCCCATCCCGATCTACCCCGCGACCTCGGCGGTGACGAGCTGGGTCATTCAGAAGTCGATCGCTCTCGTCCTCGACGGGCTCGGCGACCTCGAGGATCCGGTGCCCGCCGCCGTCGCGGAGGCCGAAGAACTCATCGGGCTCCGCGAGGCCCTCGAATGGATCCACCGTCCCATCGACGACGCGCACTGGCGACGGGCCCGCGACACCCTGCGTTTCCACGAGGCCTTCGTCCTGCAGGCCGGTCTGCTCGAGCGACGGTTATCCGAGCGCGCCGAGCACGCGACGGAGCGCTCGGCGGCCCCCGGCGGGCTCCTCGAACGGCTCGACGCATCGCTGCCGTTCTCACTCACGGACGACCAGCGTGCCGTCGGTGAGGAGATCGCGGTCGAGCTCGCCTCCGGGACGCCGATGAACCGACTGGTGCAGGGCGAGGTCGGCTCGGGCAAGACCCTCGTGGCCCTCCGGGCGATGCTCGCGGTCGCGGAGTCCGGCGGCCAATCGGCGTTGCTCGCGCCCACCGAGGTACTCGCGGCCCAGCACGTGCGGTCGATCGTCGCGGCACTCGGCCCCGACCTCTCGGCCGAACTCGCACCCGTGCTCCTCACGGGGCAGCTCTCCACGGCGGAGCGCCGCCGCGCACTCCTGCGGATCGTGAGCGGGCAGGCCCGCATCGTCGTCGGCACCCACGCGCTGCTGTCGAGCGGCGTCGAGTTCTACGACCTGGGGCTCGTCGTCGTGGACGAGCAGCACCGCTTCGGCGTAGAACAGCGCGAGGCCCTTCGGCGGAAGGGAACGGTGCCGCCGCACGTCCTCGTCCTCACGGCGACGCCGATCCCTCGCACCGTCGCGATGACGGTCTTCGGCGACCTCGACGTGAGCGCGTTGCGCCAGCTCCCCGCCGGTCGGCAGCCCATCGAGTCCTTCGTCGTGCCACTCGCCGAGAAGCCGTTGTGGATCCGACGCGCGTGGGAACGCCTGTCGGAGGAGCTCGAGGCCGGTCGGCAGGCCTTCGTGGTCTGCCCCGCGATCGAGCCGGGCGAGCAACCGGCCGCGGAGGACGGCGTCGAGACGGCATCGGGCGACGGTGACGACGAGAGCGAGACGGCGCAGAGGCCGCCGATCGCGACGGTCAGCGAGGTGCTCGCCGAGCTTCGAACTCATCCCGCCCTCGCAGGCCGGGTGATCGAACCGCTCCACGGTCGCATGACGTCGGAGGAGAAGGACACGGTCATGCGGGGCTTCGCCGCGGGAGAGATCGACGTGCTCGTGGCCACGACGGTCATCGAGGTCGGGGTCGACGTCCCGGGAGCATCCATGATGGTCGTGCTCGACGCCGACCGCTTCGGGGTGTCCCAGCTCCATCAGCTTCGCGGCCGGGTGGGACGTGGAGGCCTCCCGGGGCTGTGTCTCCTCGTGACGCACGCGCAGGAGCAGACGCTCGCGCGCGATCGGGTCGAGGCCGTCGCCGCGACCCTCGACGGGTTCGAACTCGCCCAGGTGGATCTCGAGCTCCGCCGGGAAGGCGACGTCCTCGGCAGCGCCCAGTCGGGCGGCCGGTCCTCGCTCAAGTTGCTGCGCGTCGTCTCCGACTCCGACGTGATCGAACGCGCTCGCGACGCCGCCCTCGACCTGCTGAGAGGCGACCCGCGACTCGAGGGTCACCCCGCGCTGCGATCGGCACTCGATCGCCGGCTCGACGACGACACGCGAGCAGCCCTGGCGAAGAACTGAGAGAGTGTCGTCGACCCGACCGCTCGCGTTGGCCCGCCGGATAAGCTGGCCCCATGGTTGACAGGATCGCCGTCATTCCCGGGTCCTTCGACCCGGTGACCCTCGGACACCTCGACGTGATCGAGCGTGCTGCAGGACTCTGGGACGAACTGCACGTCGTCGTCGTCCACAATCCCGACAAGGAGGCGATGCTCCCCATCGCCCAACGGGTCGCGCTGCTCGAACAGTCGATCGCCGACGCGGGCTTCGACGGGAACATCGTCGTCGCGTCGTGGAGCATGGGACTGCTCGTCGACTACTGCACGGACGTGGGCGCGCAGGTCCTCGTCAAGGGCATCCGGTCGCAGGTCGACGTCGCGTACGAGACCCCGATGGCGATCGTGAACCGCAATCTCGCCGGCGTCGAGACCGTGTTCCTCCTGCCGGACCCTGCGCACGGTCACGTGTCGAGCTCACTCGTGCGCCAGGTCGCCGCACTCGGCGGCGACGTCTCGCCGTACGTGCCCGCCGCCGTCGCGGAGCGGATCCAACGCTCATGACCGAGACGAGCACGCAGGCGCCGCAGCCCCAGGCCGACGGCGCTCGTTCGCTCTCCTTCGCCGAGGTCCACGATCTCGCCGCTCGTATCATCCGGAACGTCGAGAGTGTCATCTCGGGGAAGCCCGACGCCGTCCGGATGGCACTGACGGTCGTCCTCGCCGGGGGCCACCTCCTCCTCGAAGACGTTCCGGGCGTCGGCAAGACGATGCTCGCTCGCGCACTCGGGACGACGGTCGGCAGCCGCGTCAACCGCATCCAGTTCACGCCGGACCTGCTCCCGTCCGACGTCACCGGGGTGTCCGTCTACGACCAGGTCGAGCGCCGCTTCCAGTTCTCGCCGGGGCCGATCTTCGCCAACATCGTCATCGGCGACGAGATCAACAGGGCGTCGCCGAAGACCCAGTCGGCCCTCCTCGAGAGCATGGAGGAGCGTCAGGTCACCGTCGACGGCACGACCTACCCGCTCTCCACGCCGTTCACGGTCGTCGCGACGCAGAATCCCATCGAGATGGAGGGCACATACGCCCTTCCCGAGGCCCAGCGCGACCGTTTCATGGTGCGCATCTCCATGGGCTATCCGTCCGCCGCCGCCGAGGTCTCGATGCTGACGCGTCGCGAGTCCGCCAACCCGCTCGACACCCTCGGCGCCGTCGTCTCGAACGACGAGCTCGTCGCCATGATGGACACGGTCGCCTCGGTGTACGTGTCGCCCGCGGTCACGCACTATGCCGTCGAGATCGCGCGGGCCACCCGGGTGCATCCGGACCTCCGACTCGGCGCGAGCCCGCGATCGACGCTGCAGCTCGTGCGCGCCGCCCGTGCCCTCGCCGTCATCGACGGTTATGAGTTCGTGCTCCCGGATCACGTGGACAGGCTCGTCGTGCCCGTCTTCGGGCACCGTCTCGTGGCCACGAGCCGCGCTCTCGGTCACACCGGTGATTCTGCCGCGCTCATGTCCGGTCTCCTCGAGGAGATCGTCGCCGCGACCCCCGTCCCCGCGATCGCCCCATCCCCGCGCTGACCATGCTCCGGCATCCCCTGCTCGCTCGATCGCGGTGGTTCCGCCTCACTCGGAGGGGGTGGGGGGTGCTCGTCGTCGCCGTCCTCGTCGCCGCGGCGGCCGTCGTGACGGATCGACGGGAGGGCTTCGTCGTCGCCGTGTTCCTCGTGACCCTGCTCGTCGTCGCGGCAGTGTCCGTGCAGGTCCGCCGCGCGCGGCTCTCGGTCGCGCGGCGGACCCCGTCTGATCTTCTGGCCGTGGGCGAGCGGACCGATGTGGTCCTCGACGTCCGCACGGAGTCGTGGGACCCGTCGATCACGCGATGGCGCGATCGCGTCCCGGCGAGTTTCGGCGAACCGCCGGAGGGCCTCGCGGACGAACTCGCGGAGGCGAGCGTCGCCGGCGTCGTACGCGCGACCTATTCGATCCGTCCGGAGCGGCGCGGGGAATTCCCTCTCGGGCCTCTCGTCGTGACGCGGGAGGATCCCTTCGGTCTCGTGGAGGCCGAGCGCTCCTCCGACGCCCGGAACGCGGTCATCGTCACTCCGAGCGTCTTCCCCCTCGTCCGCTCGGACCTCGTGCAGGCGAGCGGAGAGGGAGCCCGTCACGAGCACCGCATGTCCAACCATCCGCGCGTCGATGAGCTCATCGCGCGCGAGTACCGGTCCGGAGACCCGATGCGCCGCATCCATTGGCGCGCGACGGCGCGTCGTGGAGAGCTCATGGTGCGCCAGGAGGAGCAGGAAATCGACCCGGCGGTCGTCCTCCTGTTCGACACCGCGACGGCGTCGGACGGCTCCCGCACGGCGTCCGACGCCGTCTTCGAGCACCTGGTCGACCTCGCCGCGTCGATCTCGACGCACGTGCTCGCCGGCGGGTTCCGGTTGACGCTCGTCGAATCGGTACCGCGCGGTACGGCGCTGAGCGAACGTTTCGAACCGGCTCAAGCCGCGGACGTCCTCCGACGACTCGCACTCGTCACGCCGACGCGGCCATCGACGGACGCCCCGGACGTGGCCGTCGTCAGTCGGGAGGTGCTCGACCGGGTCGGAGCGCCGGTGCCCTTCGTTGTCCTGCTCGCGGAGATCGGCGTCGCGACGGCCCGTCGCCTGGCTCCCCTCGTGCGACTCGCCGATCCCGCGATCGCCTTCGTCCCCCCGGGCGACGGATCCGTCGAGGGTGCGGGGCTGCTGCGGGCAGCCGGCTGGATCGTCGGCGTGGCCGACCCGAGGCAGGCCGTACCCGACATCTGGAACGCCACGGTGCTCGTCGATCGTGGCGAGGCGGGGGTGCGCTGAGTGAGCGCCGACAGTCGGGGTACGGCACGTGACGACGACGTCGACGGCGTCCCTCCGGGCGCCCGATGGGGCACGTCTCTCGCGCTCTCGATGCTGCTGCTCGTGTCGCTCCTCCCGCTCGCTTCCGTCATCCAGGGGGCGGATTGGTGGGTAACGGCCGTCGTCGCCATCGCGAGCGTCGTCGTCCCTGCGGGTGTCGTCCGTTCGCTCGGCGGGGCCGCGTGGGTCGGCTCGGTCGTCGGTGCCGCCGCGTGGGTCGTGGTGCTCGTCGTCCTCTTCGTCCCGCAATCCGCGATCCTCGGCATCGTGCCGACGCCGGACACGATCGCGGCTGTCCAGGACCTCGCCGTCGCGGCCGGTCAGTCCATCTACGTGCAGAGCGTCCCGGTCGACCCCATCACGCCGCTGCTCTTCCTCCTCGCCGTCGGGATCGGGGCCGTCACGGTCCTCGTCGACGTCATCGGTGTGACGTTGCGCTCGCCCGCGATCACGGGCGTCTTCGCCCTCGGTCTTCTCGTGCCGCCGTCCATCTTCACGGGGTCGCTCGACCTCGTGGCCTACCTGGCGGCGGGGGCCGCCTACCTGTTCGTCCTCCGATCGAACCGAAGGATGCCGCTGTCGGTCGGCGCACGCGCCTTCGTCCGGACGGGCGCGCTGGTGATCGGGGCCGCCGTTGTCGCCGTCACGATCGCCGCGGGGACGCTCGTCCCCGGTTTCTCCACCCGGAGCGTCGTCCAGCCCGACGGTCCGTCGTCGTTCGGCTCGGGCGTGAGCGCTCTCGCCGACCTGGGCCGCGATCTGCAGCGCCCCGGCAACACGCCGCACTTCTCCTACCGGACGACGTCGACGTCCTCCCAGTACCTCCGGATGCTCACTCTCGATCGGTTCGAGGGGACGCAGTGGACGTCGAGCGGTGAGCATCCCGTCGTCGAGCAGTCCGACGGTGAGAGGCTCGCCGTCCCGGGACTCACGAGCGGTGTCACGGTCGAAGAGGCGACGGTCGACGTCGAGATCACCGGGCTCGTGGGCGAACTCCTGCCCGTCCCGTTCCCCGCCGTCGCCGTGTCGGGTCTGCGCGGCCAGTGGGAATGGGACACCGACGGGCTGACGGTGTCGAGCCGGTCGTCGTCCGTCGAGGGCCAGGAGTATTCGGTCACGTCCCTCGTGATCGAGCCGACAGCCGATCAGTTGCGGGACGCTCCCGAGGACGTGCCCGGGGGAGTGGCGCCCTACCTCGAGCTGCCCGACGAGATCCCGGATGGGATCCGTGACGTCTTCGAGGCGGTCACGGCCGACACCGACACGCGGTACGACGCCGCCTACGCGATTCAGCAGTACTTGCGCACAGACTTCGCGTACTCGGTCGCGACACCCGTGAACGACGGCTACGACGGCGACGGCTTCGAGGCGATCGCGCAGTTCCTCGAGGCCGAGAGCGGCTACTGCGTCCACTTCGCCTCGGCGATGGCGATCCTCTCTCGGATGGCCGGTATTCCCGCTCGTGTCTCGCTCGGCTATCTTCCCGGTGATCGCGTCGGATCGGACGACGATGGTTTCCTCGCGTATCGGGTGGGGAGCGATGACCTGCACTCCTGGCCCGAGTTGTACTTCGCCGGCGTCGGCTGGGTGCCTTTCGAGCCCACCCCCGGCCGCGGAACGGTCCCGTCCTACGCCTTCGAGCCATCGACGACTCCCGACACCGGCGACGTCCCCGACCCGACCGTCAGTCGGGCCCCGACCGCCACGCCGAGCCCGACGGCATCGGAGGATCCGGCCGCCGCCCGGTCGGCCGCGCGCGGGGAGGAGACGGGACGGCAGACGGCGGCCGTCGGGAGCGTTCTCCTGCTCCTCGTCGTCCTCAGCCTCCTGACGCCCGCGGCCATGCGCGTGCTCCGGCGTCGGCGACGATGGTCACGTATCGAGGGACCCTCCGGTGCCGAGGACGCGTGGGACGAGATCGTCGACTCGGCGACGGATCTCGGGTTCGTCGTGAGCGAGGGGGACTCGGAACGCGACCTCGCGGGCCGCCTCCGCGATACGGGTCGTCTCGACGGGGGAGCGTCGGCCGCGCTCGATCGGGTGCTCGATTCTCGTGAGCGGAGCCGGTACTCCGACGGTGCGAGCGGTCCCGGCTTCACGCTCCGGACGGATGTCGAGGTCGTGGTCGCGTCGCTCGCGGCATCGGTGCCGACCTCGCGCCGCGTGCGCGGAGCGCTCGTCCCGGCGTCCGTCCTCTCACGGCGGAGTGCCGGTCCCGTTCGCCCTGCGCGCACGTCCTAGCGGACCTCGCTCGAGACCCCCACGGTAGAATCGAGGGGTGACTGGACTGCAGAGGACTCCGTACACCGTCGGAGTCAGAGATCTCATCAACCGCCCGGGAGAGATGCGCGAGCACTCCTACGACTTCGACGTCCCCGCGCGCCTCGGCGAGGGTCTCCTGGCCGTGAAGGAGGGCGCACCGATGCACGCCGAGGTGCGTCTCGAGTCCGTCCACGAGGGTATCCTCGTGACCGCGGAGGTCGAGACGACTGCGGACGGGGAGTGCGGGCGATGCCTCCGTGACATCTCTCAGCCTGTCGAAGTCGAGATTCAAGAGCTTTTCGCGTACGCTGGTTCGGAAGCGTCTGAGTACGAGGTTCGCTACGATCACGTCGATCTTGAATCTCCCGTCAGAGATGCAGTGGTGTTGTCACTGCCGTTTCAGCCGGTGTGCACTCCGGATTGCCCCGGTCTCGACCCCGAGACCGGAGAGCGCCTGGAGAGACGACCGGAACCGGAATCCCGTGAAGCATCCGATCCTCGGTGGGCTGCGCTCGCGGGTTTCGCCCCCAGGCCAGGCACCGGAACCTCGGATGCTGCAGACAAAGAAGAAGGTTGAATCATGGCTGTTCCCAAGCGGAAGCAATCCCGAGCGAACACGCACGCCCGTCGTTCGCAGTGGAAGGCTGAGGTCCCCACGCTCGTGAAGACGGTCGAGAACGGCAAGGTCACCTACAGCCTCCCCCACCGTGCCAAGGTCGTCGAGGACTCCGCGGGCACCCCGCTCTTCCTCGAGTACAAGGGCCGCAAGGTCGCCGACGTCTGATTCCGGTCTCCAGCCGATCAGTACTTCCGTCATGAGCCACGATGAGCGCGCTTCGCTCGTCGTGGCTCTTGGCGTGCCCGTGAGTGCCGAGCTTCTCGAGCTCGCGCTGACCCACCGCTCGTTCGCGTACGAGAACGGCGGAGTGCCTCACAACGAGCGCCTCGAATTCCTCGGCGACTCGGTGCTCGGGCTCGCGGTCACCGAGAAGCTCTTCCGAGAGAATCCCGATCTGCCGGAGGGATCGCTCGCGAAGATGCGCGCGAGCGTCGTGTCGACGGTTGCGCTGGCGGTCGTCGCTCGCGGTATCGAGCTCGGGCGTTACCTGCGGCTGGGCCGCGGCGAGGAGCTCACGGGCGGCCGCGACAAGTCGTCGATCCTCGCGGACACCATGGAGGCCATCTTCGGGGCCGTCTTCCTCGACTCGGGTCCCGAGGTCGCGAAGGACCTCGTCCTGCGTCTGCTCACACCGCTCATCGGCGAGATCGATCGCTTCGGAGCCACCATGGATCCGAAGACGAGCCTGCAGGAGGCGGCTGCGGCGCTCGGCGGTCCCGCCCCGCACTACGTGATCTCGAGTTCCGGCCCCGACCATGCGCGAACCTTCGTCGCCCGGGTCTCCGTCGGCGACCTCGTCTCTGCGGAGGGCACAGGGTCCAGCAAGAAGCACGCCGAGATGGCGGCGGCCCTCGCGGCGTGGAACGAACTCGATGCCCGAACTCCCTGAGGTCGAGGTCGTCAGGGCCGGGCTCGCTCCCGCCGTGACCGGCGCGACCGTCACGGGAATCGACGTCCTCGACCGCCGGTCGTTGCGGAGACACACCGACGGTCGGTTCGAGGACGAGCTAACAGGACGGACGATCCTCTCCGCGGTGCGCCGGGGAAAGTTCCTGTGGTTCCCGCTCGACGACGGCCGGGCTCTCGTCGCGCACTTGGGGATGAGCGGCCAGATGCTGTTGCGTCGCCCCGGTGATGTCGACCGCTTCACGCGCGTCGCCGTCGGCATCGAACATCCCGAGCACGGCGAGTTGCTCGTGAATTTCGCGGACCAGCGCATCTTCGGCGGGCTCGCGATCGATCCCCTCGTCACGACGGTCGACGCCCGGCCGGGCGGCTTCGCCGGTGACGCAGTGGCCGACCCCCTCGTGCCCGACCGTGTCTCGCACATCGCGCGCGACGCACTGGACCCGCATCTCGACGCCGAGGCGCTCGACCGGCGGGTCCGGTCGAGCCGGAGTGGGATCAAGCGGATCCTCCTCGACCAGACCGCGATCTCGGGCATCGGCAACATCTATGCCGACGAGTCGCTGTGGGCGGCCATGATCGCACCGGAGCAGCCGGGGGACTCGCTCTCGAGCGCGCAGCTGACGCTGCTCCTCGAGGAGGTGCGGGCCGTCCTCAGCCGCGCTCTCGCGGGAGGCGGGACGAGTTTCGACGCGCAGTACGTCAACGTGAACGGTCAGGCCGGTTATTTCGCCCACAGCCTGAACGCGTACGGCCGTCAGGGCGAGCCCTGCCGCCGGTGCGGCGCCCCGATCGTCCGCGTCGCCTTCGCCAATCGCTCGTCGCACTACTGCGCGGTATGCCAACCACTCCGGTGACGGCACCGGACGGCGCGCTCGGTCTCAGAGGTCCTTCCGCCATGCGCCCTCCGCGCCGACGGCGTGGAAACCGAGGGCCTCGTTCACGTCGAGCATTGGCCGGTTCTCCTCGGCGTTGAACGTCGTCACGGCCCGCGAGGCGGGAGAGACGTCGTGCAGGAACACCAGGTTCGCGGCCTTCACGAGCATGCCGAGGCGGTGCCCCCGGTGCTCGGAGAGCACGAGTGTGGAGTCCTGCACGACGGCGCGCTCAGGGTCGCTCGGAACGAGGAGTTCGCTGAAGGCGACGATGCGTCCGTCGGCGGTGTCGCGGGCGACGGCCGTGAGCGCCGTGCGGCCGCCCTCCTCACGGTCCGTCGCGGTTCTGAGGACGCGGTCGGCATCCCAGTCCTGTTCGTCCAGCTCGAGCCCCGCAGCGGGGGCATCAGTCGACATCCGCCGCTGCAGGAGAGCGAGGTCCTCCCACCACTCCTGCGGGGGAATACCGGCTGCGGTCTCGACGACGTATCCGGCCGCGTGCGCCGCGGCGGCGTCGAGGACGTCCCTGATCGTCGGGAGCACGTCGTCGACGTCGAGCATGGACATCCGCGCGACCTGTTCGAGACGGTAGCCGCGGCCGAGCGCGAAACGGACCTCCGGCGAATCGGCGGGCACCGCGCCGAATCCGGTCGGCGGTGCGAGCTCGGGGCCGCCGCGAAGCGGGCCGTGGGTCACGAACGATTCGAGGATCGACCGTCCGGCGGCCGTCGCCCACGATTCGATCGCCTCGAGCATGGCCGTCCCGATGCCCGCTTCGCGGTAGTCGGGGAGGACCTCGACGGAGACGAAAGCCGTCGTCGACCCCTCTTCCGTCGGGAGTTCGAGCACGCCGCGGCCCACGATGACTCCGTCGACCCGGGCGATGAGCAGACGTTTCGGTTCGTCGACCGTGTTCCTCCACAGGGGGAGGAGCTCTTCGGCCGTGGGGGCGAAATCGTCGGAGCCCATGGCGGCAGACTCGATCGTGTTGCGCACCCCGACCATCTCGCGGAAGGCAGCGCCTCCGGCGCCGTCCAGCGTCTCGGGGATCGCCAGTTCCTCGAGCGTCACTCGCTCCGTCATCTCGTCATCCTCCCGCTGCCGGAGGTCGACAGCCCGCCAGGATACGACGGGCTGGTGGCCCGCGTCGAGAGCGGGGAGGACGAGGGCGGGCGGCCGACCGCGTGGGAGCGGGGCGGCCGCGCCGCGTTCCGCTACCGTAGAGCCGAACGATCGCCCGACCCGATCGGCCGAAGGGACCCGTCCGTGTACTTGAAGAGCCTCACTCTCAAGGGCTTCAAGTCGTTCGCGTCCCCGACGACCTTCGCGTTCGAGCAAGGTGTCACGTGTGTCGTTGGGCCGAACGGTTCCGGCAAGTCGAACGTCGTCGACGCTCTCGCCTGGGTCATGGGGGAGCAAGGAGCCAAGACCCTCCGCGGCGGCAAGATGGAGGACGTCATCTTCGCGGGCACGTCGACGCGCGGACCGCTCGGCCGCGCCGAGGTGACCCTGACGATCGACAATTCCGACGGCGCCCTTCCCATCGAGTACACCGAGGTGACGATCAGCCGTACGCTCTTCCGCAACGGCGGCAGTGAGTATGCGATCAACGGCGAGAGCTGTCGACTCCTCGACGTCCAGGAACTGCTGTCCGACTCCGGCCTCGGCCGCGAGATGCACGTCATCGTCGGTCAGGGCCAGTTGGACGCCGTCCTGCACGCAAGCCCCGAGGAGCGAAGGGGCTTCATCGAGGAAGCCGCCGGCATCCTCAAGCACCGGCGTCGCAAAGAGAAGACCGTACGCAAGCTCGATGCCATGCAGACGAACCTCACCCGGTTGAGCGACCTCGCCGGGGAGATCCGGCGCCAGCTCAAGCCGCTCGGACGTCAGGCCGAAGTCGCGCGGGAGGCTCAGACCATCGCCGCCGTCGTCCGGGATGCGCGAGCACGCCTCCTCGCCGATGACGTCGTCGCCTTGCGGAGAGAGCTCGACGACTTCTCCCGCAGCGAGTCGGAGCGTCACACCGAGCGCATCGTGCTTCAGGAGCAGCTGGAGCAGAAGGGTCTTCGCATCGCGCGCATCGAGCGCGAGCAGCAGGGCGACGCCGTAGACGGTGCGAGGCGGACGAGCTTCGCACTCGAGTCGGTGCAGGAGCGGGCGCGCAGTCTCTACACGCTCGCCACGCAGAAGCTCGCGCTGCTCGGAGCCGAGGCGGAACCGAGTGAGCTCACCGACGGAGTGAGCGCCGAGACCATCGCCGAGGCGGCCGCTCTCGTCCGCGAACTGCAGTCGACCCTCGCCGACGCCGAGGCCGGCTTCGAGCGCGCCCGTGCCGTGACCGCAGCTGCTCGGGAGCGACTCGACGCCATCGACGTCGAGATCGCCGCGCAGAGCGCACTCGTCTCGCGACACGACCTCGAGATCTCGAAACTGACGGGCCAGGCCGAAGCGGCGGCGAGCCGCCTCGCCGCCGTCCGCGGCGAGCGGTTGCGCCAGCAGAACGCCATCGACCAGGCGGAGGCCCGCCGCGACGAAGCCGCCATGGTGTTCTCGCGCATCGAGGACGAATCGCCGTTGCGAGACCTGGGCGACAGCGGGCTCGACGAGGCCTACGAGATCGCCCAGGGCGAGGTCTTCGAGGCCGAGTCGTTCATCGAGGGTCTCCGTGAGCGCTTGCACGGACACGAGCGTGAGCGTGATGCGCTGACCGCGCAGGTCCGTGCGCTCACTCGTGCCCTCGACGTCAAGGACGGCGCGTCGGATCTCATCCGCTCCTCGCTTCCGGGCATCCGCGGCATCGTGGGCGATTCGGTGCAGGTCTCGGCGGGTTTCGAGGCCGCTGTCGCCGCCGCCCTCGGTTCGACCGCCGACTCGGTCCTCGCGGAGGATCTCGACGCGGCCATCGCCGCCGTTGGGCGAGCCACGAGCGACGACCTCGGTCGAGTCGAGGTCGTGATCGCGGATTCCCGCGCTCCGCGCCCCGAGTGGCCGTCGGTGCAGGGCGTCACGGCGGCCACGAGCGTCGTGTCGGCGCCCGACGGCGTGATGGGTCTGCTCGCGTTCGTCGCGATCGCTGACGACCTCGAAGCCGCTCGCGAGGCGGCTCCCGTCCTGCGGGGTGCGGATCTCGGTGGGCCCGTCACGCTCGTGACCCGCGGGGGAGAGGTGCTCACCGACCACCTCCTGCGCGGCGGATCCGGCGGGGAGCAGGGTCGCATCGAGCTCGTCGCGGAACGCGATTCCGCGGCCGAGCGTCTCACCGAGGTGGAGCGTCTCATCGACGACGAACGCTTCGAGCTCGCCGAGCAGCGCGCAGCGGTCGCTGCGGCGAAGGAACGCTCCCAGCTCGCCCTCTCGGCGCTCCGCGAGTACGACGCGCAGCTCGCCGCCGAGACCGAGAAGGTCAATCGAGCACGTGTGCAGGCCGAGGCCTCCGCCGCAGAGTTCGACAGGCTCGTCGTGGCGTTCGACCAGTCCGCCGGTCAACTCGCTGCTGCCGAGGCGGCGGCCGACAAGGCGAAGGCTGAGCTCGAGACCGCCCGCTCGCGCCCTCGACCGATCCTCGACGTCTCGGCTCGCGACTCGCTCGCCGCGGAGATGGAGCAGGCGCGCGAACGCGAGGTCGAGGCGCGACTCGCGGTCGAGACCGCTCGGGAACGCATCCGCGCCGAGCAGGAGCGCGTCGTCGCGCTCGAACGGCGACGCGAGGCGGAGCGGCAGGCGGCGGAACAGGCAGCTCGGCGCGCGGTCATCCGCCGTCGTCAGATGGAGACGGCCCAGCGCGTCGTCGACGCTCTCCCCGCTGTCCTCGCGTCGCTCGACCGGTCCGTCTCGGAGTCCCGCGTCGTGCTCGCGACGGCCGAGGCGGAACGCTCGAGCCAGAACGAGGAGCTCGGCCGGCTGCGTCGTGAGGAGCAAGCGCTCCGGGAGCGACTGCAAGCGATCACCGAGAGCGTGCACGGGCTCGAACTGCAGATTTACGAGAAGAAGCTGCACTTGTCCGGACTCCTCGAACGATCGGGTTCCGAGCTCGGCCTCGTCGAGGACGTCCTCATCGCCGAGTACGGCCCCGACGTGCCGATCCCGGACGCCGACGCCGAGCCGGGTGAGGGGGGAGGACGACCGACCGTCGCATTCGATCGAGCCGAACAGCAGCGCCGCTTCGAGCGTGCCGAACGCAAACTGGCTCAGCTCGGCCGCGTGAACCCGCTCGCCCTCGAGGAGTTCGCGGCGCTCGAGCAGCGCCACACCTTCCTCACGGAGCAGCTCTCCGACCTCGCGAAGACGCGATCGGACCTCGTGACGATCATCGAGGAGCTCGACGAGAAGATGCAGGTCATCTTCGAGTCGGCGTTCGAGGACACGCGTGCAGCCTTCACAGAGGTCTTCCCCGTGCTCTTCCCCGGCGGAACGGGCAGCATCCGGCTGACCGATCCCGACAACCTCCTCACGACGGGTATCGAGGTGAGCGTGAAGCCCGCCGGCAAGAAGATCGAGCGGCTCTCCCTGTTGTCGGGCGGCGAGCGTTCACTCGCGGCCGTGGCGCTCCTCATAGCGATCTTCAAGGCGCGGCCGAGCCCGTTCTACATCATGGACGAGGTCGAGGCCGCTCTCGACGATGCGAACCTCGGCCGACTTCTCGCGATCTTCGAGGATCTGCGGCAGTCGAGCCAGCTCATCGTCATCACCCACCAGAAGCGCACGATGGAGATCGCGGACGCTCTCTACGGTGTCTCGATGCGCCAGGACGGGGTCTCGGCCGTCGTCGGTCAGCGGGTCGTGGAGGAACGCGCATCCTGATCCGCCCGGCGATCGGGCGGTGCCCTCGCCGGTAGGCTGGGGGGATGGCAGAACGCACTCCGTGGTCCCTGAGCGGGGCCTTGCGCGGCATGTTCCAACGACCCACGATCACCGAGGACACGTGGGACGACCTCGAGACGGCTCTCGTCGGAGCCGACTTCGGCCCCGACGTCACCGAGGCCGTGATCGACGAGCTGCGCGCCAACGTCGAGCGGTACCGCACGACGGATCCGCGCGACCTCCAGCGCATGCTCCGCGAGACGATCGAGGAGCGCCTGTCGAAGTACGACACGACACTCCGACTCACGGAGCGACCGGCCGTCGTCCTCGTCGTCGGCGTCAACGGCGTCGGGAAGACGACGACGATCGGCAAGTTCGCCCGTTTCCTCGGGACCTACGGCCGCTCGGTCGTCGTCGGGGCGGCCGACACGTTCCGCGCCGCGGCGGTCGACCAGCTCGCGACCTGGGCAGAGCGCGGGGGAGCGCAGATCGTCCGGCCGCAGCAGCAGGGTCAGGATCCGGCGTCCGTCGCCTTCCAGACGGTCGAGTTCGCGAAGCGCACGGGCACCGAGATCGTCATCATCGACACCGCGGGCAGGCTTCACACGAAGGGCGGGCTCATGGACGAGTTGACGAAGATCCGCCGCGTCGTCGAGAAGCAGGCGCCGGTGTCCGAGGTCCTGCTCGTCCTCGACGCCACGACGGGGCAGAACGGTCTCGCTCAGGCGCAGGCCTTCATCGAGCACGCCGGGGTCACCGGCCTCGTCGTGACGAAGCTCGACGGTTCGGCGAAGGGCGGCTTCGTCCTCGCGGTCCAGGAGCAGACGGGCATCCCGATCAAGCTCGTGGGCCAGGGCGAGGGGATCGGCGATCTCACCGGATTCACGCCGCACGTCTTCGCACAGAAGCTGGTGGGCTGACATGGCGATCGAACACGACTTCTTCGGCGTCGTCGAGGCGTCGGGCGACGGCAGCGCGTACTGGTCCGAGAACGTGGAGCTCGGCGACCGCTCGGTCGACGTCTCCCTTCTGGCTGACGACGCGGAGGAGCTCCGCGAGGACGACCTCGACCTCGTCCAGGCCATGATCGTCACGCTCGAAGGCATCGACCGCCAGACCCGCGAGTCGATGGTCGTCGAGTTGGGCGATCGGTCCTCCGTCACGGTCGCCTACGTCGATGCCCTCGTGGAGGAACTCGGGGAGTCGATCCACGACATCCTCGCCGTCTCGTCCGGCGACCTGCCGATCGACATCCTCCGTTCGCTGCTCGTCACGCGCATCGAATTCCGGCCGCTCTCGCGGGGAGACGACGACGTCTTCGCGGTCTTCGAATACACCCTCGGCGAGGACCTGAGCGACGACTACCTCGTCGCCTCGCTGAATCGCAGCGGTGAAATGGTCGACACGGAGATCCAGGGCGACGGGAACGGTTAAACTGGAGGTCTCATGGCTACCTTTGGAAATCTCTCCGACCGCCTCGCGGATACATTCAAGAACCTCCGCAAGAAGGGCTCGCTCTCGGCGTCCGACGTCGACGGCACGGTCCGCGAGATCCGGAGGGCGCTCCTCGAGGCCGACGTCGCCTTCGAGGTCGTCAAGGACTTCACCTCGCGCGTGCGGGAGCGGGCGCTCGGCGATGAGGTCAACAAGGCGCTCAACCCGGCGCAGCAGGTCGTGCAGATCGTCAACGAGGAACTCGTCGGCATCCTCGGCGGGCAGCAGCGTCGGCTCGAGTTCGCGAAGACGCCGCCGACGGTCATCATGCTCGCCGGTCTCCAGGGTGCGGGTAAGACGACGCTCGCCGGCAAGCTCGCGAAGTGGCTCGCGAAGGACGGTCACACGCCACTCCTCGTCGCTGCCGACCTCCAGCGCCCGAACGCCGTCACGCAGCTCTCGGTGGTCGCGGAGCAGGCCGGCGTCGCCGTCTTCGCTCCTGAGCCGGGCAACGGTGTCGGCAACCCGGTCAAGGTCGCGAAGGACGGCGTCGCGTATGCGCGCTCGCGCCAGTACGACACCGTCATCGTCGACACCGCCGGTCGGCTGGGCGTGGATGCCGAGCTCATGAAGCAGGCCGCGAACATCCGGAAGGCCGTCGATCCCGACGAGGTCCTCTTCGTCATCGACGCGATGATCGGCCAGGACGCGGTCAACACGGCGAAGGCCTTCCAGGACGGAGTGGACTTCACGGGCGTCGTGCTGTCGAAGCTCGACGGCGACGCCCGCGGTGGTGCCGCCCTCTCGGTCGCCTCCGTCACGGGTCGTCCCATCATCTTCGCCTCCACGGGGGAGGGCCTCGACGACTTCGAGCCCTTCCATCCGGACCGCATGGCGTCGCGCATCCTCGACCTCGGCGACATCCTCACGCTCATCGAGCAGGCGCAGCAGGCCTTCGACGAGGAGGAGGCGCGCAAGGTCGCGGAGAAGTTCGCGACCGACTCGTTCACGCTCGAGGACTTCCTCAAGCAGATGCAGCAGCTGCGCAACATGGGCTCGATCAAGAAGATGATCGGCATGCTGCCGGGCGCCGGCGCGATGCGCGAACAGCTCGACTCGTTCGACGAGCGGGAGATCGTCCGCACCGAGGCGATCATCCAGTCGATGACCCCGGCCGAGCGCCGCAACGCCAAACTCCTCAACGGCTCGCGGCGACTCCGCATCGCTCGAGGCGCCGGCACGACTGTGACCGAGGTCAATCAGCTCGTGCAGCGGTTCGAACAGGCCGCCAAGATGATGAAGACCGTCGCTCGCGGTGGCGTTCCTCAGATGCCGGGCATGGGACCGATCCCCGGCGCTCACGGCGGTGCCTCGCGCAAGCAAGCGGCCAAGTCGAAGAAGAAGAGCGGGTCGCGCTCGGGCAACCCGGCGAAGCGTGCAGCCGAGAACTCCGGCGCCGCGACGTCGGGCGCCGCGGTGCCTGCGGGCTCGGGATTCGGACTCGGCCTCGGAGGAGGGGCGGCACGCTCGGTCGACGCGCCCTCCGAGGACGAACTCGCCGCGCTGCAGAAGTTCCTCGGTCGAGGCTGAGACTGCCGAGGTTGTCGAGTCGCTCCCTCGGGCGACTCTCCAGTCGTCAGCCGGCGGCGATGCCGTGTCGCAGCTCGTGGGCGAGTGATCGAACCACGGCCGTCAGGTCGCCGTTGTTCGCCTCGGCGACGCGCAGTTGACGCTGGTAGCTCGCGCCGTTGTCGAGGATGTCGCCGATCGAGGCGAGTTCCGCCGAACAGCCGAGGCGTTCCGCCGTCGGCTCGAGCCTGACCATGAGGCGGCGGAGATCGTCGGTGACGAGCGACTCCGCGCCGTCGGCTCCCACGATGAGCTCCGCGTCGAGCCCGTAGCGCGCCGCGCGCCACTTGTTCTCGCGGACGTACCAGGGTGCGAGCGTCGTGGGACTCCCCCCGCGATCGATCGCGCTCGAGAGGTGTTCCGTCAGACAGTGGATGAGAGCGGCGACAGCACCGAATTCCGTCGTGGTCGAGGCACTGTCGCACGCCCGGAACTCGAGAGTGCCCCAGCGCGGTGCCGGACGGATGTCCCAGCGCACCTCGGTCACGTCCTCGACGACGCCCGTGCGCGTCATGTCGGAGACGTACCGTTCGAACGCCTCCCAGTCCTCCAGCTGGTAGGGGAGCCCCGCCGTCGGGAGCTGTTGGAACATGAGCGCACGGTTCGACGGGTAACCGGTGTCGACGCCCGCCCAGAACGGGCTCGATGACGAGAGCGCCTGGACATGAGGAGACCAGGTGAGAAGACCGTCGAGCAACGGGATGACCTTGGCACGGTCCTCCACACCCACGTGCGTGTGTACGCCCCAGATCATCATGTTCCGCCCCCACCACTGGGTGCGGTCGATGAGCTTGTGATAGCGAGCCTTGTCCGTGACCGGCTGGTCGAACCACTGACCGAATGGATGCGAGCCGCTCGCGATGAGTTCGACTCCGAGCGGATCGATGATCTCGCGCACCTCCGCGATCTGATCCTCGAGGTCACGGATCGCCGACGGCACGTCGTGATGCACTCCGCTCACGAGTTCGACCGTGTTGAGAAGGAGCTCGCCCGTGATCTTCGGATGCTCCGATCCGTCGGGGCCCTTGAGCTCCTCGAGCACCTCGTGCGCGATCGAGCGCAGTTCTCCGCTCTGCGCGTCCACGAGGGCGAGTTCCCACTCGAGACCGATCGTCGAGCGTTCTGACGGCGAGAAGTCGATCTGCACGTCGTGCCCCTTCCGTTCCGTGGGCTGGCGTCCTCGCCATCCTTCCACGCACCCCGGGAGCGTGCGGCCTGATCGCACGGGTGTGACGTCGTGCGTCGCCCCGTGCTGCGGAGATTAGGAGGAGCGCGCGGCTCATGACAGAATAGAGAGTTGGATGCGTCGCGCCCGACCCTCTATCAGGTCCGACTGCGTCCCCTCGAGCTCATGCCGAGTGTGCCCCCACGCTCACGGCGGCAGTTCATTCGACAAAACCCATACACATCAGGAGCATTGTGTCCGTCAAGATCCGTCTCAAGCGCCTCGGCAAGATCCGCGCGCCCTACTACCGCATCGTCGTCGCCGACTCGCGCACCAAGCGTGACGGCCGCGTCATCGAGGAGATCGGCAAGTACCACCCCACCGAGGAGCCCTCGCTCATCGAGGTCGACTCCGAGCGCGCGCAGTACTGGCTCTCCGTCGGCGCCCAGCCGACCGAGCAGGTCGCCGCGATCCTCAAGCTCACGGGCGACTGGGGCAAGCACAAGGGTGACAAGGACGCCGTCTCGACCGTGAAGACGCGCGAGGCCAAGGTCGCGTTCGTCGCCGACGAGAAGAAGAAGCCCGTTCTCAAGCCGAAGTCCGAGCCGAAGGCCCCTCCGGTCGAGGCTCCCGCAGAGGCTGAGGCGTCCGACGCCGGCGCCGCTGACGCAGACAAGGCCTGACGTTGCTCGGACCCGCGCTCGAACACCTCGTGAAGGGGATCGTCGATAACCCCGACGACGTCCGCGTGGTCGAACAGAACACCGCTCGCGGCGAGGTCCTCGAGGTTCATGTGAACCCCGAGGACCTCGGTCGCGTGATCGGTCGTTCCGGTCGCACGGCGAAGGCACTTCGCACCCTCATCACCGCCCTCGCCGACGGCCGACGCGTGCGCGTCGACGTCGTCGACACCGACGCCTGACGTGGCGGCGTCGAACAGGAAGACCGAACTGCGCGTCGGTCGGCTCACGAAGGCGCACGGCCTCAAGGGCGCCCTGAAGGTCGAACTCTATACCGACGATCCCGCATCGCGATTCGTGCCGGGAGCCGTCTTCACCCTGCAGGTCCCCGAGGACTCCCCGTGGGCGGGGAAGACGGTGGAGCTCGCGGAGCTGCGCTGGTACAACCAGCAGCCCGTGGCCTTCTTCGTCGGTATCGAGGACCGCACAGCCGCCGAGACCCTCGTCAAGGCGATCCTCTGGGTCTCCCTCGATCCCGATGCGCTTCCGGAGGAGGAGAACGCCTGGTACGACCACCAGCTCGTCGGTCTCCGCGTCGTCCGTGACGGGCAGGACGTGGGTCGCGTTGCTCGCGTCGACCACTTCCCGGCTCAGGATCTCCTCATCGTCTCGACGGCCAGCGGCGAGGTCATGGTTCCATTCGTCTCGGCGATCGTGCCGTCGGTCGACGTCGTCGCGGGAGTCGTGACCATCACCCCGCCGGAGGGCTTGTTCGAGCTCGGCGACGACGCACGAACCGATACGGACTCGCCGGCCGATGACGTGCCTGCGGAGGAGACCGCGCCGGACGAGGTCGTGGCGGACGTCGGCGCCTCGGAGGTCTCTGCGGAGAGCGACGGCGTCGCTGCCCGAGAGCCCCACGACGAGGCCTGAGGTCCGCCGTGCGATTCGACGTCGTCACGATCTTCCCCGAGTTCTTCGACACCCTCGACATCTCGCTCCTCGGCCGAGCCCGCCGGGGCGGAACGGTCTCGTGGGCGATCCACGACCTCCGGGATCACACGCACGACCGCCATCGCACGGTCGACGACACGCCGTACGGGGGCGGCGCGGGGATGGTCATGCGGCCGGAGCCCTGGGGCGAAGCGCTCGACGCGATCCTCGACGATCCCGTGGACGATCCGCTCGTCATCTTCCCCTCGCCCGCCGGTGAGGTGTTCACTCAAGCGATGGCGCGCGAACTGAGTGCGGAGTCGCATCTCGTTTTCGGCTGCGGACGGTACGAAGGCATCGATCAGCGCGTCGTCGACCACACCGCTGCGCGTGCCCGCACTCGGCTCGTGAGCATCGGTGACTACGTCCTCAACGGGGGAGAGGTGGCCGTCGTCGCGATGCTCGAGGCGATCGTGCGGCTCGTCCCCGGGGTCGTCGGCAACCCCGAGAGCCTCGTCGAGGAATCGCACGAAGCGGGACTCCTCGAGTACCCGTCGTATACGAAGCCGCAGGAATGGCGGGGGCTCCCGGTACCCGAGGTGCTCTTGAGCGGCAACCACCGTGCGATCGCGGAGTGGCGTCACCGCGCGAGTCTCGAACGCACGAAGCGCGTACGCCCCGACCTGCTGCCGCCGGACGAGACGCCCCACGCCTGACCGGATCGTCCGGACGGATCAGTCGCGAGCCGTGAGGATGATGGGCCCGTCGTCGGTGATCGCGATCGTGTGCTCCATGTGGGCGCCGCGTGAGCCATCGGCACTGCGCAGGGTCCAGCCGTCCTTGTCCGTCACGATCTCGTCCGTCGACTGCAGGAACCACGGCTCGATCGCGATGACGAGACCCGGACGCAGCGGGTAGCCGCGGCCGGCGCGGCCGTCGTTCGGGACGTGAGGATCGCCGTGCATGGTGCGGCCGACACCATGGCCCCCGAAATCGGTGTTGATGGAATAGCCGGCCGCCGTCGCGACGGCGGCGATCGCCGCGGAGATGTCGCCGACCTTGGACCCGGCCCTCGCCGCCGCGACCCCGGCGTCGAGTGCCTGCGTCGCGACGTCGATGAGTCGGACGTCCTCTGGGCGCTTGCGCCCGACGATCACGCTCACCGCGGAGTCGGCGACCCAGCCGTCTACCGCCGCGGCGAAGTCGAGGCTCACGAGGTCGCCGTCGCGCAAGCGGTAGTTGTAGGGGAGTCCGTGGAGCACGGCGTCGTTGACCGACGTGCAGAGCACCTTGCCGAAGGGCATCGCCCCGAACGACGGGTGGTAGTCGATGTAGCTCGACACGGCACCGCGTTCGCGGATCATCTCGTGAGCGAGGGCATCGAGTTCGAGCAGGTTCACCCCGACGGCGGCTTCCGACGCCACACGGGTGAGGACGTCGGCGACGAAGCGACCGGCGGGCCGCATCTCCTCGATTTCGGCCGGTGTGCGCAGTTCGATCATGGTTCCTCCCTGTCCATTCTCGCAGGCCTGAGCGGGTCGACGGCGCACAGCCCTCGCCCTGAGAACTCCCAGCGGCCGATCGTAGGATCGACGCATGCTGTTGCGCCGCGCGTTCTACTACTGGCAGTTCATCGCCGCGCTCGTGCTGCCGATCTGGCTGTTCGTCGGGTGGAGCTTCTCGAGCGGCAGCGGGTGGTCCTTCGTGGGGTTGCTCGTCCTCGCGCCCGTTCTGTTCGTGTTCATGCTCGTTGTGAGCGTCGTCGTCTACATGCGGTCGAGCGTGCGCCGGAACAATGCCATCTCGTGGTGGGACGTCGCGTTCATCGGAGCCTGGCACGCCACGATCGTCGCGTTCGGCTTCTTCACGGAGGCGAGTTCGGCCATCGCCGTCCTCGGCGTCCTGCTCGCGCTCGGATCGTTCTGGGCCGCCGTCTGGCAGCTCGTGACCGAGACCCGGGCGCAAGCGAAGGCCGCGTTCCGTGAGTTCGAGCAGATGGCGGCGCGACCCGACGCCTCCCGACGTCCTCCTGTCGTCGATGGTGGCGTGTATGTCGTCACCGAAGCGAGCGACGAGCGCAACCGCTGACCCTTTTGCGGTCGGGCGTGTCGGCGTGCCACAATAGACGATTGTGCCGCGCACGGGTTCTGCCCCTGGGGAATCCGCGTTCTGATGCGGCGCACCTCATCGTTGACAACCGAACGCGCGATCGACCAGAGGCGGTCGCAGAGAGTGAATCATCATGCACATCCTCGACTCCGTCGATGCAGCATCCCTGAAGTCGGACATCCCCGACTTCCGCGCCGGCGACACCGTCAAGGTGCACGTGAACATCATCGAGGGCAACCGCTCCCGAATCCAGGTCTTCCAGGGCGTCGTCATCGGCCGCTCGGGCGAAGGCGTTCGCGAGACCTTCACGGTCCGCAAGGTCAGCTTCCAGGTCGGTGTCGAGCGTACGTTCCCCGTGCACTCCCCGAACATCGACCACATCGAGGTCGTCACCCGCGGTGACGTGCGTCGCGCGAAGCTGTACTACCTGCGCGACCTGCGCGGTAAGAAGGCGAAGATCAAGGAGAAGCGCGACGCCTGATCGCGTCCACCGACGCCTCGCGCGTCATCTCCACGGAGCTCCCCCCGGTTATGCTGGTGGGGAGCTCCGGGCGGTTAAATGACAGACAACACTCTCTCGGTGGACGACGCGTCCACCCGGCCGAGACGTACCCAGAACCGCAAGCGCGGCGCGTTGTACTTTCTGCGCGATCTGCTCGTGATCTTCGTCGTCGCGCTGCTCGTCTCCTTCCTGGTGAAGACGTTCCTGATCCGTTCGTTCTACATCCCGTCGGGGTCGATGCAGAACACGCTGCAGATCGACGACCGCATCATCGTGAATCAGCTCGTGCCCGAGGTGGTCCCGCTGTCACGGGGTGACGTCATCGTGTTCCGCGATCCGGGCGGCTGGCTCGACGGCGCGCCGAAGCCCGAGCAGCCGGTGATCGTCGAGGCGATCGACTGGACGCTCAGCCTCGTGGGGCTCACGTCGCCCGACAGCGATGAGCATCTCATCAAGCGGGTCATCGGCCTCCCAGGGGACCACGTCGTCTGCTGCAACTCGCTCGGGCAGCTGAGCGTGAACGGCGTGCCCCTCGATGAGCCGTACGTCGTCAAGCCGGACCCGTCCTCGCCCGTCTCCGCCGACGATTTCGATGTCGTGGTGCCCGAGGACTCGCTCTGGGTGATGGGCGACAACCGCTACAACTCGAAGGACTCCCGCTACAACACGGAGACCCCGGGAGGCGGCTACGTGCCCGTTGACGACGTCGTGGGCCGCGCGTTCGTCGTGAGCTGGCCGTTCGCGCACTGGTCCTGGCTCGACGCCTACCCGACCGTCTTCGACGCCGTCCCCTCCCCGGCAGAGGAACGATGACGATCGTCCTGCCACACCTCGATGTCGAGCGCGAACTGCTCGCCGCCGGGTCGCACGTCATCATCGGGATCGACGAGGTGGGTCGCGGGGCGATCGCCGGTCCCGTCGCGGTCGGCGTCGCGGCCATCGACGTGTCCTGCAGCACGCTCCCCGACGGTGTGCGCGACTCGAAGCTCTTGAGTGAGAAGCGCCGCGAGCAACTCGAACCGATCGTCATCGAGTGGGCGGTGGCCACTGCCGTCGGTTTCGCCGAGGCTCACGAGATCGATGAACTCGGGATCATGAGGTGCCTCGGTCTCGCAGGCAAGCGCGCTCTCACGTCGCTTCACGAGAAGGGCGTCGATGTCCGATCGAGCACTCTCCTGCTCGACGGCAACCATGATTATCTGAGCGCGTCATTGGCGACCCCGCTCCACGTCGTCACGCGCGTGAAGGCCGACCGCGACTGCGGTTCCGTGGCGGCGGCCTCGGTCGTCGCGAAGGTCGCGCGTGACCGCGTCATGATCGCCCGTCACGCCGAGCACCCCGACTACGGGTGGGCGGGCAACAAGGGCTATGGCAGCTCCGCTCATCTCGAGGCGATCGGTACGGCCGGCGCGACCGTGCATCACCGTCGTACCTGGCTGCACGCGACCGCTTAGGATGGGATCGATGGACGACGAAGAGATCGAAGACTACGACAGGGAAGTCGAACTCGCGCTGTACCGCGAGTACCGGGACATCGTCGGGCAGTTCGCCTACGTGATCGAGACGGAGCGCCGCTTCTACCTCGCGAACGAGGTGGAGTTCGTGCGACGCGACACCGAGCACGACTTCTACTTCGAGATCACCATGCGCGACGTCTGGGTCTGGGACGTCTACCGATCCGACCGTTTCGTGAAGTCGGTGCGAGTCCTCACGTTTAAGGACGTCAACATCGAAGAGCTGTCGAGCCGCGACTTCGAACTGCCGAAGGAACTCGCGCTCGACGAATAGCGCGACCGTCGTCCACAAGCGGCGATGAGCCACGCGATCCCCGATCGGGCGGAAGGCACGGCCACCGCCGTCGACCGCCGCGCATGCTCGTGTGCGGAGGTCGCACATGGCAACGAAGGACGAACTGGGTAGGCGCGGGGAAGACCTCGCCGTCGGATTCCTCGAGCGAGCGGGATACGAGATCCTCGACCGCAATTGGCGGAGCCCGACGGGTGAGATCGACATCGTCGCTCGCGGCACGGGCGTCATCGCGATCGTCGAGGTGAAGACGCGCTCCGGCGTGGGCTCAGGTCATCCGTTCGAGGCGATCACCTATTCGAAACTGCGTCGACTGCGTTCGCTCGCCGCCGAGTGGTGTGCTGCAGCAGAACGCCCGAGTCGCGTGGTCCGCATCGACGTCGTCGGGGTCGTGGCCCCGCCCGGGGCGCCGGCCGTCATCGAGCACCTCACGGGCGTGCTCTGATGGCGGTCGCGCGGACATGGGCCGTGAGCCTCCTCGGACTGGAGGGCGCCCTCGTCGAGGTCGAGACGGACGTCTCCTCCGGCCTGCCACGGTTCATCATCATCGGCCTCGCGGACCGTGCCATCTCCGAAGCGGAAGGGCGGGTGCGGCAAGCCATCACGAACTCGGACTGCCTCATTCCGCCGCACCGCATCACGGTGAACCTGTCTCCGGCCGGACTGCCGAAGAACGGCACAGCATTCGATCTCGCGATCGCGCTCTCGTGCCTCGCGGCGATCGGCGACGTCGAGGCCGCGTCGATCGCCCGTGTCGTCCACGCGGGTGAGTTGGGTCTCGACGGGAGGCTCCGTCCCACTCCGGGGATACTCCCGATCGTGAGAGCGGCGCGGCGAGCGGGGCGCGAGACCATCATGGTGCCGTCGGCCAACGCGGCGGAGGCGTCCCTGGTCCCCGGTATCCGTGTGGTCGCAGTCGACTCCCTTCGCGCCGCGGCCATCTGGCACGGGGCGGAGCTCGAGATGGCAGACCCGGTCGTCGAGACTCCGGACCCACCGGCCCTCGGAACGTCTCCGCCGCTCGAACTCGCCGACGTGCTCGGGCAGGACGACGCCGTCGAAGCGCTCGTCACGGCTGCGGCGGGCGGCCATCACCTCTTCCTGCTGGGTCCGCCAGGCTCGGGCAAGACGATGCTCGCGGAGCGATTGCCCGGGATCCTTCCACCCCTCTCGACGGAGGCGGCGCTCGATGTGTCGTCCGTGCGGTCCCTCGGCGGGCAGCGGGTCGGCGATTCCCTCGACACCGTGCCTCCGTTCGAGAGCCCGCACCATACGGCTACGGCCGCCGCCGTCGTGGGCGGTGGGAGCGGAGTCATCCGTCCGGGCGCCGTGGCCCGAGCGAGTCACGGCGTCCTGTTCCTCGACGAGGCCCCGGAATTCGCCCGCGTCGTGCTCGACTGTCTCCGTCAGCCCCTCGAGACGGGCTGGATCACGATTCATCGGGCGAACGCGGTCGCTCGTTTCCCCGCCCGGGTGCAACTCATCCTGGCGGCGAACCCCTGCCCGTGCGGGCAGTACGGCGCGCCGGAGTCGTCGTGTCAGTGCGCGCCCTCCGCGATCCGGCGGTACTTCTCCCGCATCTCGGGCCCTCTGCTCGACCGGATCGACCTGCAAGTGACGGTCCGCCGCGTGTCGAGCGCAGCGAACCGGATCGCGGGGGAGCGAACGGTGTCGACCTCGGAGGCCGCCCGTTCGCGAGTCCTCGAGGCGCGGTCCCGCGCCGAGCGTCGTCTCCGCGAGACACCGTGGGCGGTGAATGCGGAGGTGCCCGGTGCCTTCCTCCGATCGTCTCCCATCGCACTCGATCCGCAGGCCGTACGCCCACTCGATCGCGGTCTCGAGCGAGGAGCGCTCACCATGCGCGGCTACGACCGCGTTCTCAGGGTCGCGTGGACGCTCGCCGACCTCCGGGGTACCGCCTCGCCCGATCACGACGACGTCTGCCGCGCGCTGTTCCTGCGCAAGGGGATCGCCGCATGAGGCTGCTCGGTTTGTCGGAGGCGCAGATGGTCGATCGTGCTCGTCGGGTGTCGGACGCCGAGACGGTACCGGATCTCGTGTCGGTCTTCGCTCGCGGTGCGTGGACCACCGTGGCGGAACCGGGCGACGGTGCCGCAGGGGGAGTAGTGGCTGCACTCGGTCCGGCCGTTGCGCTGCGGGCCATCACCGAGAGGTGGTCGGCCGAGCGGGTCAGGGCACGGTGCGAGTCGAGGAATATCGCGGAGGTCGCCGAGGCTGTCGCGGCGGCATGGTCGTCCGGAGCGACCCGGTGGCGTTCCCGCCTCGATGGGGCGAACGTCGCTGCTGCTTTCGATCTCGCGTCCAGGACGGGAGTACGGCTCGTCGTGCCGGGCGGCGCGCGATGGCCCGAGCGTGTCGTCGACCTCGGAGTGCACGCACCCGTAGCGCTCTGGATGCGCTCGCGAGTGGATGAGCAGGACGCTGCCTTCGGGCGATCGATCGCGCTCGTCGGTGCACGGGCGGCGACGGGCTACGGGGAGCACGTCACGCTCGACGCCGCGAGCGGGCTCGTCGACCGAGGATTCACGATCATCTCCGGCGCCGCCTACGGCATCGACGGCATGGCCCACCGAGCGGCTCTCGCCGGTCGTGGCCGCACGATCGCCTTCCTGGCCGGAGGACTCGACCGGCCGTACCCGAGCGGACACGCCTCGCTCATCGACCGGATCGCGACGACCGGGGCGGTGTACTCGGAGGTGCCGTGCGGTGCCGCGCCCACGAAGTGGCGATTCCTCCAGCGCAATCGATTGATCGCCGCGTCGTCGGCGGCAACGGTCGTGCTCGAGGCCGGTCGCCGGAGCGGATCCCTCAATACCGCCGGTCATGCTGCATCGCTCGGGCGCCCCCTCGGCGCCGTCCCCGGTCCCGTGACCTCCGCCGCGTCCGCCGGTTGCCACCGGTTGCTTCGCGAATACGACGCGACGTGCGTCACGACGGCGGCCGAGATGGCGGAACTCGTCGAACCGGTTTCAGCGTCGGAGGCGGAATCCGCTGGAGGAAGCGCCTCGACAGGTGATGCGGCACGGTCCGTCCTAGCGGTTCTCAACCGTCGTTCGGCGACGACCGTCGGTCAGATCGCCGACCGGACGGGGCTCACATCGAGCGAAGTGCAGTCGACCCTCGGGCTGCTCGACCTGGAGGGGGCGGTCGTCGAGACCGCGTCGGGGTGGAGCAGGCCGTGACGTCGGATCGGGCGGCCGCGGGTCACTCGCCGTCGCCGCGGTCGCCGTCCTCCTGCCCGTCGCCCGCGAAGGATCGGTCCTCGTCCACCACACGACGGGCGGCTCTCGCCTCGGCCTCGGCGCGCTTCCAATCCAGTTCGCGTGCGCGGATGTCAGCGGTTCGAGCGTCCACCGCATCGTCAGCGTCATCCAAGCGACGTTCGAGGCCGCGCAGAACGTCTCGCTGCCGCGCCGCCTCGGCGGCGAGCTCGTCGCGGCGACTCGCGAGGGCGTCTCGTTCCCGCTCACGTCGTTCGCGGTCGGCTCGTGCCGCTTCCGCACGCGACTCGGCGGCGCGGAGGTCGCGTTCGTGGCGTCGCCTCTCCGCGGGCGACGGCCCGTCGGGAGTCGCACGACGCTCGCGCGCGACCGAGCGCTGCGAGGTCCGGGTCGTCGTCGATCGTGCTGCGCGCAATTGTCTCGACGCTGTCGAGCCGTCGTCGGACCCGTCGGGGTCGGACCCGTCGTCGTCGGCGTCGGCGGTGGTGAGCTCGTCCGGGGGCAGCTCGACGATGGCCGTCAGATCGCCGCGGGACATGCCACCCGGCTCGGGTGCGCGGATCAGGCGCCCGGTCGACATCGCCGTGGCCACGAGCCTGTCCGCGAGAGCGGCGCTCAGGGCCTCGGACAACTCGTCAGCGGCCGCCGCGCTCAGCGGCCGTCCGGCGGCCTCGGCGAGGGAGCGAGCCTCGTCTACGAGGTCGCCGATTAGCGAATGCCGCAGGCCTGCGAACTTCTTGAGAGCGTCCCGGTCACCGGCGGTCGTCGCAGCCGAGATGTCCTCGCGGAGTCGATCGAGGTCACGGGCCACGTCGTCGGAGGAGCGGAACAACAGATTGCTCGCCCAGGCAGCCGCCGACGGCTTCCGGAGCGCTGCGACGGCGGCACCGAGTTCGCGCTCGCCCGACTTCTTCGCGGCCGAGGCCCGTGCATTGCGGACCGATGTGAAGTCGTCGAGGGGCACGGTGTACAACTCGTCGGCGGCGGCCGTGAGTCCATCCGGTTGCACCATGAGTCGATTCCAGCACAGCCCGCGGTGGTTGGGCAGCTCAGGCGGCCAGCGGTTCTCCGCGAGGCTGCGGCGGGCACCGGGCACCGGGCTCCGGTGAGGGACGTTTTCGAGCGAGCCAGGGGCGCCGAGATCGTGACGAGGGGCGTGCCGGGCCGCCCGCGACCACGATCGGGGGCATGCTGGAAGCATGCACCTCGAGGCCGCTGTCGGACAGTTCCTCGAGCACCTCCGCGTCGACCGCCACTTCTCCGCCGAGACCGTCAGGGCGTACCGATCCGATCTCACGACGTTCGCGGTGTGGGCGGCGCGCCGGAGCGTGACGACCGTCGACGACGTGGACCTCGCGCTCCTCCGGGACTGGTTGTGGTCGTCGGCGAACGATGGTCTCGCGACACGCACGATCGCGCGCCGCTCGGCCGCGATCAAGAGCTTCTGCCGCTGGCTCGCCTCGTCTGGGCTCACGGAGCACGACGTCGCCGGCCGCCTCCGATCGCCCAAGAGCGGATCCCATCTCCCCGCCGTGGTTCAGAGGGGACAGATCGACGAGCTCCTCGGGGCGCTCGCTGAGGAGGCGGCAGACGGCGACCCGATCGCGCGTCGTGACAGCGCCGTCGTCGAACTGCTCTACGCGTCCGGCATGCGTGTCTCGGAACTGTGCGGCCTCGACCTCGACGACATCGACCTCGATCGACTCACCGCGCGCGTGCTCGGCAAGGGCTCCAAGGAACGAGTCGTGCCATTCGGTGTGCCCGCCCGCGACGCGATCGTCGACTACGTGACGGCGGCCCGCCCGGGCCTCCTCGCTCGGTCCTCCCGTGGGAAGCCCGGCGGAGGCGTCGAAACGGCCGTGTTCCTGGGCGCCCGGGGGAGTCGGCTCGGGACGCGGACGGCGTATGCGATC
Source organism: Labedella phragmitis (assembly GCF_004078635.1). Lineage (GTDB taxonomy): Bacteria > Actinomycetota > Actinomycetes > Actinomycetales > Microbacteriaceae > Labedella > Labedella phragmitis. Next base: position 640,004 of record NZ_RZNB01000002.1, on the reverse strand, counting down.
GTCGATCGGGTCCTGTCGCGGGTCGACGGAATCACGGCGAAAGGGCCCCACAGTCTGCGCCACTCGGCGGCGACCCATCTCCTCGACGGCGGCGCCGACCTCCGGAGCGTGCAGGAGTTGCTCGGTCACGCGAGTCTCGGGACGACGCAGATCTACACGCACGTCTCGACCGAGCGACTCACCGAGAGCTATCGTCGGGCGCATCCTCGCGCCTGACCGTGGTTCCGGACGCCCGTGGAATCGCTCCGACGGCGGCTCGCGCGGTGCAGCGCCGCCCGGCTCGCGCCCTTCGCTCACCCGTCGAGCGGGAGGAGGACGGACCGCCGGGGAGGGCGGAAGAACGGGGCCGGATCGACGTATGCGCCCTCGAACCGAACGCCGAGGTGCACACACCCCGATCGGCAATGCATCGCATGCCCGGGGCCGAGCGTGCCGAGCACGTGTCCGGCGCTGACGGGAGCGCCCGAGCGGACATTCGGCACGATGGGATCGTAGCTCGACACGAGACCTCCTCCGTGATCGACCGTGATCACGGAGCGTCCGGCGACGGGCCCGGAGAAGATCACCGTCCCGTTCGCAGAGGCCGTGATCGTCTCACCGACGGCAGCAGCGATGTCGATACCGCGATGCCCGGCGCCGAATCGGTGCTCGGGGGCGTCGAACGCGTCGACGATGTGGCGTCGACCTGCCGTCGGCCAGCTCCAGTCCGCTCGTGCCGCGGCGACCGCGGTGGACGCGCGGTCCGTCACCGGCGAGGCGGCGGAAGACGTCGAGCGGCCCCCCGCGGCCGCGGTGGGGGCGGCGGCGCCGAACGAGATCACGAGCGCCAGAGCTGCGGCGCGGAGGCGTGGTCGGCGAAGGAGCGACGGTCCTCGGTGAGTGGGCCGGTGGCACGGGCGAGGGGCGGTCGGCGTCCGACGTCGGGGGAGCGGGTGCATCGTTCGAGGGAACACCGCCGAGGCTGCGGCCGCGGAGGCGACGCTCGGCCCGGGGACGCGGGGCGCCGACACCCGGTTGTGGACGGCGGTGGTGTATCCTGACGGGAGCACCTCGCTCCGCGGGGTGACTACGCGTGCCCACTCGCGGCAGGACATCCACCGGTCCACTCTCTCGCGTTCCCTCGCGAATTCAGGAGTGGCGGACGTGCGCCAGGGCACCAGGAGATCCGATCGACCGATCGGAGCGAACCGAATGGCGCTCGCGCGCCGGAAAAGGAGAACGGCTCATGGCCGTCGTCACCATTCGCCAGCTGCTCGACAGCGGCGTGCACTTCGGGCACCAGACCCGCCGCTGGAACCCGAAGATGAAGCGATTCATCTTCACCGAGCGTTCCGGCATCTACATCATCGACCTGCAGCAGTCGCTCGCCTTCATCGACAAGGCGTACGACTTCGTCAAGGAGACGGTCGCCCACGGCGGCACCATCCTCTTCGTCGGAACGAAGAAGCAGGCTCAGGAGTCCATCGCCGAGCAGGCGACGCGCGTCGGCCAGCCCTACGTCAACCAGCGCTGGCTCGGTGGCCTCCTCACCAACTTCCAGACGGTCTCCAAGCGACTCGCTCGCATGAAGGAGCTCGAGGAGCTCGACTTCGAGGACGGCTCGAAGTCCGGCTTCACCAAGAAGGAACTCCTCATCAAGAAGCGCGAGTTGGACAAGCTCCACAAGTCGCTCGGTGGAATCCGTAACCTCACGAAGACGCCCTCGGCGCTGTGGGTCGTGGACACCAAGAAGGAGCACCTCGCGATCGACGAGGCCAAGAAGCTCGGCATCCCCGTCATCGGCATCCTCGACACGAACTGCGACCCCGACGAGGTCCAGTACCCGATCCCGGGTAACGATGACGCCATCCGCTCGGTGAGCCTCCTCACCCGCATCGTCGCCGACGCCGCAGCCGAGGGCCTCATCCAGCGCCACCAGAAGCCCGAGGAGGGCTCTGAGCCCGCCGAGCCGATGGCCGAGTGGGAGCAGGAGCTTCTCCAGGCAGGCCAGGCCGACGCCGCTGCAGCAGCCGAGCTCCCGACCGAGGAGAACGACGCTGACGCCGCCGTCGCCGCCAAGAACGCGGAGATCGGCGACGACGCTCCCGTCGAGGACCCCAAGGCTCCGGAGACCGACGCCGAGACCGAAGCGCGACTTGAAGCAGAGGCGACCGAGGACGAGAAGGTCCCCGCCGCTGACGCCGACAACAACTGACGACCAGAGGAGTAACCGCCGCATGGCAAACTTCAACATCGCCGACCTGAAAGCGCTGCGCGAGCAGCTCGGAACGGGCATGAGCGACACCAAGAACGCACTCGTCGAGGCCGACGGCGACGTCGAGAAGGCGACCGAGATCCTTCGTCTCAAGGGTGCGAAGGGCAACGCGAAGCGTGCCGACCGCTCCACGAGCGAGGGCCTCGTCGCCTCCGTCCAGAGCGACGCCGGCGTCACGATCATCGAACTCGCGTGCGAGACCGACTTCGTCGCGAAGAACGAGAAGTTCATCGCCCTGTCCGAGAAGGTCGTCGCGGCGGTCTCGGCCGCCGGCGCCAGGACCCTCGAGGAGGCCCTCGCGGCCCCCGTCGACGGCGGCACCGTCGCTCAGGCGATCGACGACCAGGCCGCCGTCATCGGCGAGAAGGTCGAACTCCGCCGCGTCGCGCTCGTGACGGGCGACCAGTTCGCCGTCTACCTGCACCGCACGTCGAAGGACCTTCCCCCGCAGATCGGTGTCGTCGTCGCCTACACCGGCTCCGACGCCGAGACCGCTCGCGGTGTCGCCCAGCACATCGCCATGTTCGCGCCGCAGTACCTCACGCGCGGCGACGTCCCCACGGACGCCGTCGACAAGGAGCGCGACATCGTCACGGAGATCTCCCGCGGCGAGGGCAAGCCGGAGGCGGCGCTGCCGAAGATCGTCGAGGGGCGACTGACGGCCTTCTTCAAGCAGGTCGCTCTCCTCGAGCAGGACTACGCTCGCGACAACAAGCAGCAGGTCGGCAAGATCCTCGAGGCCACGGGCCTGACGGTCACCGACTTCGTGCGGTTCAAGGTCGGCGCGTAACCGATGTATGAAGAGTCCGGATCGCTCATGGCGATCCGGACTCTTTCATGTGTACGGCGGGCATCGCCGACCACTAGTTTTATGCAAGACCCTCGGGAAGGAACGGGCACCTCATGACAGCACCGGAAAAACGACGCGTACTCCTGAAGCTCTCGGGGGAGGCCTTCGGCGCCGGGGCCCTCGGGGTCAATCCCGATGTTGTGAGCCAACTGGCACGTGAGATCGCCGCGGCGGCTCGCCACGTCGAGGTCGCCATCGTCGTCGGTGGTGGGAACTTCTTCCGCGGGGCGGAGTTGTCCCAGCGTGGGATGGACCGTGGCAGGGCCGACTACATGGGCATGCTCGGCACAGTCATGAACGCGCTCGCGCTGCAGGACTTCCTCGAGCAGGCCGGCGCCGAGACACGTGTCCAGTCGGCGATCGCGATGACGCAGGTCGCGGAGCCCTACATCCCGCGCCGTGCCGAGCGGCACCTCGAGAAGGGCCGCGTCGTGATCTTCGGCGCTGGCGCCGGGCTTCCCTACTTCTCGACGGACACCGTCGCGGCGCAGCGAGCGCTCGAGATCGGTGCGTCGAGTGTCCTGCTCGCGAAGAACGGCGTCGACGGGGTCTACTCCGCCGATCCGCGCAAGGACCCGGACGCGACGAAGATCGACCACATCTCCTATCAGGAGGCGCTCCAGCGCGGCCTCAAGGTCGTCGACTCGACGGCCTTCAGCCTGTGCATGGACAACGGCATGCCGATGCGCGTGTTCGGGATGGAGCCCGAGGGCAACGTGACGGCGGCCATCGAGGGCAAGGAAATCGGGACCCTCGTCAGCAACTAGACTTTGATCAGCAGTTCCAACGTGAGGAGTAGCGAGTGATCGCCGAAGTTTTGGCCGATGCATCGAGCCGGATGGACAAGGCCGTCGAGGTCGCGAAGGACGATTTCGCGACGGTGCGCACGGGAAGGGCCAACCCGCAGCTCTTCCAGAAGGTGCTCGTCGACTATTACGGCACGCCGACGCCGCTCGGGCAGCTCGCGTCCCTGCAGAACCAGGAGGCGCGGACCCTCATCGTGACGCCGTACGACAAGAGCGCCCTCCGCGACATCGAGCAGGCGATCCGCGACATGCCGAACCTCGGAGCGAACCCGACGAACGACGGCAACCTCGTGCGGGTGAGTCTGCCCGAGCTCACCCAGGAGCGCCGCAAGGAGTTCGTGAAGCTCGTGCGCACGAAGGGCGAGGACGCGAAGGTGTCCGTCCGCAACATTCGCCGCAAGGCGAAGGACGAGCTCGACGCCCTCAAGAGCGAGGTCGGCGACGACGACGTCGCGCGCGGTGAGAAGGAACTCGAGAGCATCACGAAGGCGCGCATCGACGCGATCGATGAGGCTCTCAAGCGTAAAGAAGCCGAGCTGCTCGAGGTCTGAGCCATGAGGAGCTCCACGACAGGGTGGTCCGTCGCATGACCAGTCCGAACGCGGACGGCGATCCGCCGCCGCATCGCCGAGCGAATGACGCGCGACCCGACCTGCACGCTCAGCTCAACGCGAAGCGTGCCGAGATCGAGGAGCGCGTCCGATCGACGCGCGCCGATCTCGAAGGTCGGGTGACGGACGTCCGCACGCAGTTCGACCAGGCGAACGAACGTGTCGAGGCCCGCGTGGGACGCAACCTCCTCATGGCGACGGCCATCGGGGTCGCGCTCGTCGTCACGCTCGTGGTCAGCCTCTTCTTCCTCAAGGAGCTGTTCGTGCTGTTCGGCGCGGCGGTCGTGGTCTTCACCTCGCTCGAACTCGCCACGGCGCTTCAGCACGCGGACCGGCGAACCGACAGGTGGCCGGCCGCCGGCGCCGGACTCGTCTTCGTCGCCGCCGCGTACTTCACCGACGGACCCACACGGTGGGCCGTGATGATCGCGGCGGTGACGTTCGTCGTCGTGTGGCGACTCATCGCGCAGATGGCGGCTGCCGACGGGCGGGCGCCCCTCGAGGTCGTCCTCGACATCGCTGCCGCAGTCTTCACGCAGGCGTACATCGCGGGCCTCGGCAGCTTCGCCGTGATCCTCGTCGCTCGCGACGGCGGCGAGCTCTGGGTGTTCGCGTTCATCGCCCTCGTGATCGTCGTGGACGTCGGAGCGTATGCCTCCGGCCTGTCGCTCGGCCGCCACGCGATGGCTCCCCGGGTCAGCCCGAACAAGACGTGGGAGGGCTTCGCGGGAGCGGTCCTCCTGAGCCAGGTCGCCGGTGTGCTCTTCGCCCTCTACCTCCTCGAGCAGCCGTGGTGGGTCGGCATGATCTTCGGCGCGGTCATCGTGCTCTCCGCGACGATCGGGGATCTGTCCGAGTCGATGATCAAGCGCGACATCGGCATCAAGGACATGAGTTCATGGCTGCCGGGGCACGGTGGCTTCCTGGATCGTCTCGACTCCATCTTGCCGTCGGCCCCCGTCGCCTACCTCCTGTTCGTGATCTTCGCATGACCGCCACGAGAGTCCCCAACACGCGGAGCCCGCGCCCGGGAGAGAATGGAACCGTGTCGACCTCCCCGTTTCCCATCGTCCGTCGAGGTCGCGGCTACGCGCCCGCCGACGTGGACGCCTTCCTCCGCGACGCGCGGACGGCGTACGACCTCGATCCGTCCGCCGACCCGATCCTCAGCGCCGACGACATCCGCCGGGTCTCGTTCCCTCTCGTGAGGAAGGGATACTCCACGTCTTACGTCGATGCCGCCCTGGAGCGTCTCGAGGACGCGTTCGCCTTGCGCGAGCGCGAACGCTCGCTCGACACGATGGGCCGGCGACGTTGGCTGGCCGAGACACGCGAGACCGCGCAGGTGCTGCTCAACCGCTTGTCACGGCCCGCCGGCGAGAAGTTCTCGCGCTCCGGCCGCTTCACACAGGGGTATCGGATCACGGACGTCGACACCCTCGCCGTGCGCCTCGTCGCCTATTTCGAGACGGGCGCGGCCATCGATGTGGAGACGGTCAGGACGGCGATCTTCCGGCCGCAGCGGGGCGGTTATTCGGAGGAACAGGTCGACCGCGTCCTCGACGCGGTGGTCGACGTGATGCTCGCTGTTCGCTGACTCACGAGCGGGGTTCGTGACATTTTCGTGATCTGAGCTAAAATCGTTGAATCGTGGGTAAGCATCTCGCACTTTCAACGTCTCCCGTCCCGGCCAGCATTCGGCAGCGGGACGCTCGTCGTACGGAAACGGACGCTCGGCCGCAGCGATCGCGGTCCGGGAAGAGCCTGCCGGTCGCGCTCCTCGGGTTCCTCGCCGCTTTCGGAGTGATCGCGGTCAACATCGTCGATCCCTACTCCGGTGCGACAGCGTCGCCCTATTTCGAGATCGTGCCGCGTTACGAACGCTCCGACGTGCAGACCCTAACTCTCGCGGGGGACTACGACACCACCTTCACGCGCGACGTCTACGGCGCGGAGGCCGCTCCGCCGCCTCCGCCGCCCCCGCCCCCTCCCGTGGAGGAGGAGGACGAGGACGAGGACTCTTCCGATTCGGGTGGGTCGGGCTTCTCTGCCCCGAAGGCTGCGGTTCCGGACCCCGGTACTGCTCAGGCGATCGCGTACGACATGGTCGCGGCACGTGGTTGGGGCGAGGACCAGTACTCGTGCCTCGTCTCGCTCTGGAACAAGGAGTCGGGCTGGCGTGTCAACGCCGAGAACACGAGTTCCGGCGCGTACGGCATTCCGCAAGCACTCCCGGGCAGCAAGATGGCATCCGCGGGCTCGGACTGGGCGACCAATCCCGCCACGCAGATCTCGTGGGGCCTCGGTTACATCAGCGGCCGCTACGGAACGCCGTGCGGGGCGTGGGGACACTCGCAGTCGGTCGGCTGGTACTGACGAGAGGCCGTCGACCCGTGGGTGCCGCGAGCGATCTCCGATAGCATCGGCTCATCGTGGGTAGACATGCAGTGGTCGTGCGCGCATCGGCGCGGTCGTCGTCGCACCGGCCGTCGAGTCGACGCGCTCGTCGGCACGGCGGTTGCTCGGTGCCCTCGCCTTCGTCGCCCCCGCAGTCCTACCCGGGGAACAAGATGGCGTCGGTCGGCGCTGACCGGAAGACGAACCCGGCGACCCACATCACCTGGGGCTTGGATTACATCAGCGCTCGGTACGGATCGCCGTGCGGTGCGTGGAGCCACTCCGAGGCCGTCGGCTCCTACTGACGACAGCCGATCGCTCCACGAGCGTCGGGGACGGGAAACGAAGCACCATGCCACGCAGCAATCGACCGCGGCGCGGGGGACGCGACAACGATCGCGGCGAATCCGACCTGTCCGCGCTGCTCAACGGATGGAAGCGCACGGAGGTCCGTCGTGGGGTCACATGGTGGGTGCAGCCCGTCTCATCGAGCCAGTCGCAGAAGGAGTATGTCTGCCCGGGCTGCGGTCGGAGGGTGGACGCCGGGACGGCCCACGTCGTCGCGTGGCGCGCCGATGGTCCGCTCGGGGACGCCGCCGATCTCGCCGCACGTCGGCATTGGCACTCGCACTGCTGGCGGATCGGATGACCGGCAGGGCACGGAGAGAAGAGGAATGACCATGGAGATCCGCGGAGCAGTCGAGCTTCCCGCCCGGCGCGAGGACGTCGAACTCGAGACGGCCGACGGCCTCACCCTCGTCGGCGAGCTGGCGTCGCCGCTCGAGACCCCGGCGGTCGCCACCCTCGTGACCCTGCATCCGCTCCCGACGGCGGGTGGCTTCATGGACTCGCACATCCTGCGGAAGGCCGCGGCGCGCCTCCCCGCCCTCGCGGGGCTCAACGTCCTGCGTTTCAACACGCGCGGCACCACCTCTGATCGTGGCACGAGCGATGGCGCCTTCGGCGAGGGGATCACGGAGGAAGCGGACGTCGCCGCAGCGATGCGATTCGTGACGGAACGCGGCCTCGCACGGCCGTGGCTGCTCGGCTGGTCGTTCGGGACGGAGCTCGCCTTGAAGTACGGGCGCGCTCATCCCGTCGACGGCGCCATCCTGCTCTCGCCGCCGTTGCACCGCACGAGCGACGAGGAGGTCGCGGCGTGGGAGGGCGATCGCCGCCGGCTCGTGGTCCTCGTGCCGGAGTTCGACGACTACCTGCGGCCCTCGGAGGCGACGAAGCGGTTCGCGTCCGTGCCGTCGGCCACGCTGATCCCCGTGGAGGAGGGCAAGCACCTCTGGGTGGGGGAGAAGCTCACGCGCCGCGTGCTCTCCGAGATCGTCGCCGTCGTCAATCCCGCAGCCCTCCCGCTTCCGACCAGCTGGTCCGACGGGGGCTGAACCCGTCGGACCGCCTCGAGCGGGACGTCGCTCAGAGTTCGTTCTGACGCGGGATCACGACCTGCTTGATGATGAGCAGGACGGCGGCGGCCGTGGGGATCGCGATGAGCGCGCCCAGGATGCCGAGGAGGGAGCCGCCCGCGAGCGCAGCGATCACGACGACCGCGCCCGGGACGGCGACGGCGCGCTTCATGATGTTCGGGCTCAGCACGTACGCCTCGATCTGCATGTAGACGAGGTAGTAGATCGCCGCGACGAACGCGGTGAGGGGCGATCCGAGCCCCGGGATGAGGCACACGAGCGAGATGATGATGGAGCCCGTCAGGGTCCCGACGAGCGGGATGAGGGAGAAGAAGAAGCCGAGGCACGCGAGCACCGGGGGGAACGGGGCGTCGATGATCGACAGGGCGATGTAGCTGAGGATGCCGCTGCATGCCGCGATGGTCACCTGCCCCGTCACGTAGCGACCCACCGAGTCCGTGATCTGCTCCGCGAGGTCGGCGAACCGCGCACGCTTGGTCGCCGGGACGAGCTGGTACAGGCCTCGCTTCGTCGCCGGCAGCGACGCCGTGAAGTAGATGGTCAGGATGAGAACGATGAGCGCTCCGAAGAATCCCGAGCCGATCGCGAAGACCACCTGGATCGCGCCGCTGCCGATGTTCGTGATGTTCTCGGTGATGAACGATCCGGCCTCGGTGATGATGAGGTCGACGTTGAGGAACGGGAACTGGTCGCGCAGGTTCTCGATGAACTCGTTCGAGCTGACCTGACGCTGGAGGAGCGGTACGAGACGGGCGAGCTCCCCGATCTGGTCGACGATGATCGGGACGACCATCCACACGAGTCCGCCGAACAGGGCGAGGAGAACGACGACGACGATGACGAGTGCGGCCCAGCGGGGGAGCCCGCGGCGCTCGAGCCACGTCACGATCGGGTCGAGACCGAGGGCGAGGAAGAGGGCCGCCCCGATGTACACGAGGATCGTCTGGAGCGTGACGATGGAGAAGAGGATCAGGAGTCCGAGCCCGACGCCGAGGGTGCCCACCAGTCCGACGCGGAACGCGTTCTGGATCCTCATCCGACCTCCTCGTAGCTCGACTCGACAATCCTAGGGGCGACGGCCGCCGCGACCGGGAATGGCCGTGGGGAGGGCGTCGGAGCCGGCGCTCAGTCTTTTTCCGATATTCTGGAGCGTCCCGTGTCCGTTGCCGCGCCGTGTCCATCCCCCTCGACGTGCCGTTCCGGCCGTCAATCGGCAACGTAGAAGGAGTGTTCGTGCGTTTCGTTCTCGCCATCGCCGCATTCGTGGTCGCCGCGGCGATGATCGTCCTGGGCATCGCCCAGCGAACGGTCTTCCTCCCGCCGTCCACCGTCGCCGCAGAGGGGACCGTCGACGGCGGGCTCCCGTACACGCTCGTGAGCGGCGCGGTCCTGAACTCGCGAGACGGCTCCCAGACGGTGACCGTGACGGGTTCCGACCAGGTCTTCGTCGCCTACGGTCGCACGAGCGACGTCATGGCCTGGCTCGGCGACAGCGAATACGCCGAACTCTCCGTCGACGAGGAGACCGGCGCGCTCACGACCACTCTCCGCGGAGGCGAGAACCCGGACGACCCGTCCGAGACACCGTCGGCGGCTCCTACGGACTCCGCGACTCCGACGGATCCTGCGGCCCCGACGGACTCGGCCGAGCCGGCCGCTCCCGACGAGGAAGGCGACGAGGAGTCGGACGCCGCCGAGGAGCCTCCTGCCGAGCAGGCTGAGGCGGAATCGGTCCGCAACCCGCAGGGCTCCGACCTGTGGTTGAGCGAGTACGTCGAGGAGCAGGCGGTCATCGCGCCGATCAGCGTGCCGGAGGACGTGAGCGTGCTCATCGCCTCGAACGGCGACGACGCCGCCCCGAGCAGCGTCCGGCTCTCATGGCCGGTGAGCAACGCCACTCCGTGGGCCGGGCCGCTCATCGCGGGAGGGATCCTCCTGCTCGTCGTCGGCCTCGTCCTGTACCTCCTCGGGCTCAACCACCTCCGCAAGTCGCGCGGTCCCCGACGCAAGGGCATCACGGCGGGCCCCGGTCTCGAGCAGACGGCGAAGCCGCCGCGTCGTCGCCGACGGGCGCGTCGTTCGCGCACGAGCATGCGGGCAGCGGTACCGGTGCTCCTCGTGTCCGGGCTGCTGCTGAGCGGTTGTTCGGCGAGTTACTGGCCGGATCTCTCGTCCGCAAGCGAGACCCCCGAGCCTACCGACAGTGCCGCCGTCGTCCCGGAGACGACGGACGACGCCGCGGCGCCCGCGGTGACCGTCCCGCAACTCGAGCGCATCATCTCCCGGATCTCGGCCGTCGCCACGGAAGCCGATGCCGACCGGAACAGTGAGCTCGCCGCGACGCGCTTCTCCGGGGCCGCTCTCCAGGAGAGGCAGTCGAACTACTCGATCCGCGGCAAGGTCGCCGATTACGACGTCCCCTACGCCATTCCGTCGTCCCCGTTGCTGCTGTCGCTTCCGCAAGCGACCGACGTCTGGCCGCGTACCGTCTTCACGGTCGTCGGCGATCAGGAGGACACCGCGACGCCACTCATCGCGCTCATGCTCCGCCAGGAGACGCCGCGGTCGAACTACATGGTCGACTACGCCGTCTCGCTCGAGCCCAATGCGACGATCCCGGAATCGGCTCCGGCCTCCGTGGGTGCCGCGTTCATCCCGCCGGACTCCCCGCTCATGCTCGTCGCGCCGAACAACATCGCGGCGTCCTACTCCGACCTCATCGCGAAGGGCGCCGAGAGCGAGTCCGCGCCGTTGTTCACGGAGAGCGACCCGTTCCGCGAGTTCATCGCGAGCGACCGGACGGCGCGGGACGAAGCCCTCGAGGAGACCGCGACGCTCGAGTTCGCCTCGGCGCCGGGCGAGACGGAGCCGCTCGGTCTCGCAACGATCTCGTCGGGAGCCATCGTCGCCGTGAGCATCCAGGAGACCGAGACCGCGAAGCCCGTCGAGACCGGGGCCGTCGTCAAACCGACGGGAGCCATCGCCGCCCTCGTCGGCCTCGAGGAGACGGCGAAGGGCACCACTGCCACCTACGCCGACCAACTGCTCTTCTACGTTCCGCCCGCCGACTCGACCGACAGGGTCGTGCTGCTCGGCTTCAGTCAGGCCCTCATCTCTGCGAAGGAATTGCCATGAGCATCCCCATGAATCCCGGCGCCAACCTCCGCGGCGCCGTCGACCTCTCGGGTCTCGCGTCGCGGCCCCAGCAGGCGGCGCCGGGGGCCGCCGCCGGACCGAATGCGGGTGAGGCCGTACGCGTCCCCTCCCTCGTCCTCGGAGGGACCGACGAGAACTTCGGGCAGTTCATCGAACTCTCCACGCGGGTGCCCGTCGTCGTCGAGCTCTACTCGGACCGCTCGGAGGCGAGCACCGCGCTCGCTCCCGTTCTCGAGAGACTCGTGACGCAGCAGGCGGGCGCACTCCTGCTCGTGCGGGTGGACGCCGATGCCAACCCGCAGCTCGTGCAGGGCCTGCAGGCGACGACCGCTCCGACGGTCGTCGTCCTGATCGGCGGACAGCCGATGCCGCTCTTCCAGGGCGCGGTGCCGGAGGCCCAGTTGTCGCAGGTCCTCGGTCGCGTCGTCGAGGCGGCTGCCCAGAGCGGCGTCTCGGGCCGTGTCGTCGTCGAGGGCGGTGCGGCCGAGCCGACGCCCGAACCCGAGCTCCCGCCGCTGCACCAGGAAGCGTACGATGCGATCGCACGCCGCGATTACGCGACCGCCATCGCGGCGTACCAGAAGCAGATACTCCAGGCGCCGAACGACCGCGAGGCCGTCGCGGGCCTCGCCCAGGTGAGCCTGCTGCACCGGCTCGACGGCAAGACGCTCGACGCGATCCGAGCGGCGGCAGCAGCCGGGCCCGAGGACGTCGACGCGCAGCTCGACGTGGCAGACCTCGATCTGTCCGGGGGCCACGTCGCCGACGCGTTCGACCGTCTCCTCGCGCTCTTCCCCGTGCTCGACTCCGACGGACGCGACCGCGTGCGCGAGCGCCTGCTGGACTATTTCGAGATCGTCGGCGTCGGCGACCCCCTCGTCACGTCCGCGCGGGCTCGGCTCGCCGGGCTGCTGTACTAGGGTCCGCCGACACCTCGCCGCGGCGAACGACGAAGCGCCCCGTCTCCATGACGGGGCGCTTCGTCGTGCCGGCGGTCGATGTGTCAGCGGCGGCGCTTCAGCCAGAGCCCCGCGAGTGGCGGCAGCGTGATGTCCGCGGAGGCCGGCCGGCCGGCCCATGGCTCGTCCTTCACCGTGACGCTCCCGAGGTTCCCGATGCCGGAGCCGCCGAACTCGGCGGCGTCCGAGTTGAGGATCTCGTCCCAGACGCCCGATTGCGGGAAGCCCGCGCGGTACGGGCCGACGGTCGTGCCCGAGAAGTTCATGAACACGGCGATCTCGTCTCCGTTGCCGTCCCGGCGGAGGAACGAGATGATGTTGCGCGTCGAATCGCCGCCGTCGAGCCACTCGAACCCCGAGGAGTCGTTGTCGTGCTCCCAGAGAGCCGAGTTCTCGCGATAGACCCGGTTGAGTTGTGTGACGAGCGAGTGGAGCCCGCGGTGCGCCGGCTGGTCGAGGATCCACCAGTCGAGGTCTCGCGCCTCCGACCATTCGGACAACTGACCGAACTCCTGGCCCATGAAGAGCAACTGCTTGCCGGGATGCGCCCACATGAAGGTGAGGAAGGCGCGCATGTTGGCGAGCTTCTGCCAGTGATCGCCGGGCATCTTGCCGATGAGCGAGCCCTTGCCGTGCACCACCTCGTCATGGCTGATCGGCAGCAGGAAGTTCTCGCTGAACGCATAGAGGAACGAGAAGGTGATCTCGCCGTGGTGGTACGAGCGCCACATCGGGTCGTTGGCGATGTACTGGAGGGAGTCGTGCATCCAGCCCATGTTCCACTTGAGACCGAAGCCGAGTCCGCCGCCGCTCGTCGGCGCTGTCACACCGCCCCAGTTCGTCGATTCCTCGGCGATCATGATGACGCCGGGGTTGCGACGGTAGGCCGTGGCATTGGCTTCCTGCAGCAGGCTGATCGCCTCGAGGTTCTCGTTGCCACCATGGATGTTCGGCAGCCACTCGCCCGGTTGGCGGCTGTAATCGAGGTAGAGCATCGAGGCGACGGCGTCGACGCGGAGACCGTCGACGTGGAATTCCTCGAGCCAGTAGAGCGCGTTCGCGACGAGGAAGTTCCGCACCTGCGGGTTTCCGAAGTCGAAGATGAGCGTTCCCCAGTCCTTGTGCTCGCCTCGGCGCGGGTCGGGGTGCTCGTAGAGGGCCTCGCCGTCGAAGCGCGCGAGCGCCCACGCGTCGGTCGCGAAGTGACCGGGCACCCAGTCGACGAGCACGCCGATCCCGGCCTGGTGGAGGCGGTCGATCAGGTAGCGCAGGTCGTCCGGGTCGCCGAAGCGGCTCGTGGGGGCGTAGTAGCCCGTGACCTGGTAGCCCCATGAGCCGCCGAAGGGATGCTCTGCGAGGGGCATGAACTCGACGTGCGTGAAGCCGAGCTCGGTGACGTACTCGATGAGGTGGTCGGCGAGCTCACGGTAGCCGAGGCCGAGCCGCCACGAGCCGGCGTGCAGTTCGTAGACGCTCATCGGGCCGTTGTGGGGATCGCGCGCCGCACGGGCCGTCATCCATTCGGAGTCGTTCCACTCGTAGTGGGACTCGGTGACGATCGACGCCGTGAGACCGGCAGTCTCGGAGAACCGCGCGAGGGGGTCGGCCTTCGAGACCCAGTTGCCGTCGCGGCCGCGCAACGCGAACTTGTAGAGCGCGCCGCTCTCGACTCCGGGGACGAAGATCTCCCAGACGCCGGAGCCGCCCATCGAGCGCAGTGCGTGACCTTCGCCGTTCCAGTCGTTGAAGGTTCCGACGACTCGGACGGCACTCGCGTGGGGTGCCCACACCGTGAACGACGTGCCGGTGACGGGACGCTCGGCGGTACCGAGGGTGCGACGGTGGGCGCCGAGGACGTCCCACAAGCGCTCGTGGCGGCCCTCGCCGATGAGATGGAGATCGAGCTCGCCGATCGCGGGGGCGAACGCATACGGGTCGTCCGCGATCCAGTCGGGCCCGCCGTCATAGCTCGCCTCGATCTGATACGGCTGGTGACCGGCGACGTGCGCCCCCTGCCAGATGCCCGCACGCACGTGTGAGAGCTCGACGCGAGCGCCGCTGTCGAGGACCGCGGAAACGCGTGTCGCGAGCGGACGTCGCGTTCGGATCACCGTGAGGGCGTCGGAGACGCCGTCGGCGGCGACCGGGTGGCTGCCGAGGACCGAGTGCGGGTCGTGGTGCTCACCCGCGGCGATGCGATCGAGGACGACGTCGTCGAGAGGGGGGATGGCGACCTTGTCGGGCGCCGTGCGCTGCCTCTCGGTCGAGACGGTGTCGCCCGGGGCGGGGGGAGTGTTCGGGGGGATCGTGGTCACGATCAGTCCTCCAGGATCTCGAGAATGTGCACGGGCGTGGTGAAGGCGTCGAGCTTGACGTAGTTGTCCGCGCCCCACTCCCAGACGGCGTCGGTGACGAGGTCGTGCACGCGGAAGGTGGTGCCGCGCGTGATGCCGAAGAGGGTCGTATCCAGGTGCACGACGGTCTCGCGCACCGAGTGCGGATCGACGTTCGCGACCACGATGATCGTGTCGGAGGCACCGGTCGGGGAGAGCTCGGCGGAGACGTGCTTCGAGTAGACGAGGATGTTCTCGTCGTCTGAGGCATGGATGCGCAGGTTGCGCAGCTGGCCGAGAGCCGGGTGCTCTCGACGGATCCGGTTCAGGGTGCCGATGAAGAGACCGAGGGAGGCGCCGGCTGCCTCCGCAGCCGCATAGTCGCGGACCTTGTACTCGTACTTCTCGTTGTCGATGTTCTCCTCGGAACCGGGCCGCGCGACGTTCTCGAACAATTCGAATCCGGAGTAGACGCCCCACAGGGCCCCGGCCGTCGCGGCGAGCGCCGCCCGGATGGTGAACGCCGCCGGTCCGCCGAACTGCAGGTATTCGGTGAGGATGTCCGGCGTATTCACGAACAGATTCGGCCGGTAGTACTCGGCCGTTTCCGTCGAGATGCTCATGAAGAACTCCTCGAGCTCCTCGCGTGTGTTCCGCCAGGTGAAGTAGGAGTAGCCCTGCTGGAAGCCGACCTTCGCGAGCGCTCGCATCATCGCCGGGCGGGTGAACGCCTCCGCCAGGAAGACGACGTCCGGATCCGTCGCGTTGATCTCGCCGATGAGCCATTCCCAGAACTCGACGGGCTTCGTGTGCGGGTTGTCGACGCGGAAGGTGCGGACGCCGAGCGACATCCAGTACCGCACGATGCGGAGCACCTCGGCGCGGATACCCTCCGGATCGTTGTCGAAGTTGATCGGATAGATGTCCTGGTACTTCTTGGGAGGGTTCTCGGCGTACGCGATCGACCCGTCGGGGAGCGTCGTGAACCACTCTGGGTGTTCCGTCACCCACGGGTGGTCGGGGGATGCTTGGAGGGCGAGGTCGAGCGCGACCTCGAGGCCGAGCTCCGACGCCGAACCGAGGAAGGCTTGAAAGTCCTCGACGGTTCCGAGGTCGGGGTGGATCGCGTCGTGGCCGCCCTCGGCGGATCCGATCGCCCAGGGGGAGCCGGGGTCGTTTGGCCCCGCGTCGAGCGAGTTGTTCGGTCCCTTCCGGAAGGCGCGCCCGATGGGGTGGATCGGCGGGAGGTAGACGATGTCGAAGCCCATAGCGGCGACCGCGGGGAGGCGCTTCGCAGCGGTCGCGAAGGTACCGGAGACCCAGGACCCGTCCTCGAGCTTCCGCGCGCCCTCCGATCGGGGGAAGAACTCGTACCACGAGGCGAAGCCGGCCCTGGTCCTCTCGACACGGATCGTCCGCGGTTCGGAGGTGGAGCGCAGCCCCATGAAGGGGCGTTCTCGCGCGATGCGTGCGAGTTTCGGGTCATCGAGGATGGAACGCCGGTCGTCGGTCTTCTTGACGGAGGACAGCTTTTTGGCGAGTCGTGACAAGTAGGTGCGCTCGGACGCGGGACGGGACGCGTCGGCCGAGGCGGCGGCCAGCAGCTGCGCTCCGATCGTGTACATGAGTTCGACGTCGATCCCGGCGTCGATCTTGATCTCGGCGTTGTGGTGCCACGTCGCGAACTCGTCGGCGAAGGCGAGGATACGGAACGACCAGGTCCCGAGTTCGTCCAGGCGGGCCTCGCCCTCCCACGAGTCGGTACCGGGTGCGCCCGGGTCGAGCACGACCGTCGACTCCGCTCCCTTCGGCGACGTGAGGAGCGCGCGGACACCGATGAGGTCGTGGCCCTCACGGAACGCCGTCGCTCGGAAGGGGACGATCTCGCCCGCGAAGGCCTTCGCCGGCCATCGACCGCCTTCGACCTCCGGGGAGACCCCGAGGATGGGAATGCGCCCGATCGTTGGGGATCCGGGGCTCGGGAGAGACCCGTCCGGAGTCGTCGTCGTCGGTTGAGCCTTCTGCGCCGACTGAAGGTCGGCCGTCTTCTTCGCCACCCTCAGACCGTACCCCGTCGGGCCATCCCGCGGCAGGGTCCGGGGCACGTCCGCGCCCTGTGGGCCCGACGCGCTACACTCCTCCCCCTCCCGTAGGCTGAGCGCGTGAAGGCCATTCGTCGTTTCGCCGTCCGCCCCGCTCTCCCGGAGCGGCTCGCCGCTCTCGAGACTCTCGTCGGCAACCTCCGGTGGGTGTGGCATGAGCCCACGAGGGAGCTGTTCTCGGAGATCGCGCCCGGCGCGTGGGAACACGCGCAACGCGATCCCACGGCGCTCTTCGCCTCCGTCTCCCAGTCGCGCCTTGACGAGCTCGCCGCCGACGACGGTTTCGTCGACCGGGCACATGCGTTGCGCGACGACCTCGAGCGGTACCTCGCCGAGCCGCGCTGGTACCAGCACCTCGAGGGGGACAAGCCGGAGTCCATCGCCTACTTCTCTCCCGAGTACGGCATCACCGCGGCGCTCCCGCAGTACTCCGGCGGCCTCGGGATCCTCGCCGGCGACCATCTGAAGAGCGCGTCGGACCTCGGCGTCCCGCTCGTCGCGGTCGGCTTGTTCTACCGCTCGGGGTACTTCAGTCAGTCGCTGTCCGCCGACGGCTGGCAGCAGGAGACCTACCCCATCGTCGATCCGGACGGACTCCCGCTCTCCGTGCTGCGTCACCTCGACGGCACTCCCGTCGACGTCGTGCTCGCCCTGCCGGACGGTCGTTCGCTCAACTCGCGGGTCTGGACGGCGAAGGTCGGCCGAGTGACCCTGCTCCTCCTCGACACCGACGTACCCGAGAACGACGCCGACCTCTGCCAGGTGACGGACCGCCTCTACGGAGGGGGAGAGGAGCATCGCCTCCGACAGGAACTGCTGCTCGGCATCGGAGGGGTCCGGGCGATCAAGCAGTGGTGCGAGCTGACGGGCTCGGCGTTCCCGGCCGTGTTCCACACGAACGAGGGCCACGCCGGGTTCCTCGGTCTCGAGCGCATCTCCGACCTCGTGGGTGCCGGTCTGAGCTTCGCCGAGGCTCACGAGGTCGTCCGCGGTGGCGCCGTATTCACGACCCACACGCCGGTTCCCGCCGGCATCGATCGCTTCGACCCGGCGCTCGTCCGCCGGTACTTCTCGACGGATCTGCTCCCCGGGGTGGACGCCGACGACGTGCTCTCCCTCGGCCAGGAGGTCGATGCGAGCGGTGTCGTCGGTCCGTTCAACATGGCCATCATGGGCTTTCGTCTCGCGCAGCGGGCCAACGGCGTCTCTCGTCTGCACGGCGAGGTCTCGCGCCGGATGTTCCGGTCGCTGTGGCCGGGGTTCGACGAGAACGACGTCCCCATCGGTTCCATCACGAACGGAGTGCACGCCGCCACGTGGACGAGCCCCCACCTCGCCGAGCTCGCCGAACGCGCGTGGGGGACGCGCGACACCACGGCCGTCGACTGGCGTGACGACGCGGTGAGCGACGGGGCGCTCTGGGAGACCAAGCGCCGTCTGCGCGCCGAACTCGTCGCCGATGCGCGTCGTCGGGTCGAGGCCACATGGGTGTCGCAGAACCCCGGGGGAGTGGTGCCCGACTGGATCGGTTCCGTCCTCGACCCCGACATCCTGACGATCGGTTTCGCCCGGCGCGTGCCCACATACAAGCGCCTGACGCTCATGCTCCACGACGAGGAGCGACTGAGAGCACTCCTCCTCGACCCGGAGCGCCCCATCCAGATCGTCGTCGCCGGTAAGTCGCACCCGGCCGACGAGGAGGGGAAGCGGCTCATCCAGCAGCTCGTCGAGTTCACGGCGCACCCGGACGTGCGCTCCCGCATCGTCTTCCTGCCGGACTACGACATGGCGATGGCGAAGACCCTGTTCCCGGGCACCGACGTCTGGCTCAACAACCCGCTGCGCCCTCTCGAGGCGTGCGGCACCTCGGGCATGAAGGCCGCCCTCAACGGCTCGCTCAACCTGTCCATCCTCGACGGCTGGTGGAACGAGTTCCACGACGGCGCGAACGGCTGGGGCATTCCCACCGCGGCGGCGAACGTCCCTCCGGAGGAACGTGACCGCATCGAGGCGTCGTCGCTGTACGAGCTCCTCGAGCATCACATCGTTCCGCGCTTCTACGATCGCGACGACGCGGGCATCCCGCGTAGCTGGATGACGTCGGTGCGGCACTCGCTCGCGACGCTGTCTCCCACCCTCAGCGCGGATCGCATGCTCCGCCAGTACGTCGAGGCGCTCTACGTGCCGGCAGCTCGAGCGGCGGCGCGGCTCTCGGAGTCGGGCTACCGTCCGGCGCGCGAGCTCGCCGCATGGAAACAACGCGTCGTGTCGGCCTGGCCGAACGTGGCCATCACCCACGTCGAATCGGGTGGCCTCGACGTCACACCGCAGGTCGGCGAGATGTTGCGACTGCGCGCGTACGTCGACCTCGGCGCCCTCAGATCCGAGGACGTCAGTGTCGAGCTCGTGTACGGTTCGGGCTCGGCGGAAGGGGAGCTGACCGACGCGTCGATTCTTCCGCTCGAGCCTGTCGATCCCGGCGTCAGCGCGGGGCGCGGCACCGACGACGGGGGCACGGTCTACGGTGGCGAACTGCGGCTGGAGCGCTCCGGCAACTTCGGCTACACGGTCCGCGTCGTGCCGCACCACGCGGATGTCGCGAGCGACGTGGAGATGGGACTCGTCGCCGTCGCCCAGTGAGGTGGGTCAGTCGGCCGTCAACGCGGCGGTCGTGCCCGCGGTGAGCCGGAGCAGGTCGGCGGGCGCGAGCTCGATCTCGAAACCGCGTCGGCCACCGGAAATGAAAACGGTCGCCAGGGCATCCGCCGACGCATCGACGACCGTCCGGTGGGCGTGCTTCTGACCGAGTGGACTGATGCCACCGACGACGTAACCGGTCCGGCGCTCCGCGACGGCCGGATCCGCCAGGACGGCGCGCTTGCCTCCGACGGCTCGGGCGGCCGCACCGAGGTCGAGGCGATGGGCGACGGGGATGACGACCACGACGATCGAGCCGTCGATCTCGACGATCAGGGTCTTGAAGACGCGTTCGGCCGCGACGCCGAGGGCGTCCGCCGCCTCCATTCCGAACGAGGCCGCGCCCGGGTCGTGCGTGTAGACGTGGCCGGTCCACGGTGTGCGGGTGGTGTCGAGCAGCCGCGTCGCCGGTGTCGCGGGCGGGCGTCGGGCCGAGCGATTCACGACACCGCGTGGTAGAGCAGCATCGACGTGCCCGCGAGGTCGACTGTCTCTCCGGGTTCGTGCTGCGACGATTCGACGAGCGGCTCCTCGTCGACGCTCGACCACAGCAGTTCGTAACGAATGACGCCGTCGTGCCGGGGGAGGACGACGCGCGTGGGCGACTCCGTGCCGTGAACGATGAGCAGGACGCGGTTGGACTGTTCCGTCGACGCCTCGGGCGTCGACTCGGCGAGGTACTGCAGCGTCCGATGGTCTGCGCGCAGCCAGTCTTCGTCGCTCATGGTCCCGCCGTCGACGTCATACCAGTCCATCCGGGACGCCCCCGGGGTGGTCTCGCCCGGACGGCCGTAGCGGGTCGGGCGGAGAGCCGCGTTCTCCGCGCGGAGCCGGATGAGCCGCCGTGTGTGGTCACGGAGTTGCACCTGCCACGACGACAGCGAGTGCGTCAACCACGTGAGCTCGGAGTCGTGGCAGTAGGGGTTGTTGTTACCGCGCTGGGAGCGACCGAACTCGTCGCCCGCCGTGATCATCGGGATACCGGCCGACAGGAGGAGCGTCCCGAGGAGGTTCCGCATCGCCTTCCTGCGTGTGGCGAGGATCGCCGGATCGTCGGTGTCGCCCTCGGCGCCATGGTTGAACGATCGGTTGTTGTCGCTCCCGTCGCGGTTGGACTCGCCGTTGCCGACGTTGTGCTTCACGTCGTAGGAGACGAGGTCGGCGAGCGTGAACCCGTCGTGGGCCGTGATGAAGTTGACGGAGGCGAGTGGACCGCGCTCGCCCGAGAAGGTGTTCGAGGAACCCGCGAGCCGCGTCGCGAATCCGCCGATGCCCGTGGGTGCGTGGTCCGCGCGACGCATGTAGTCGACGTCGCTCAACCAGAAGTTCCGGACCCTGTCGCGATAGCGGTCGTTCCACTCGTGCCAGCCGTCGGGGAAGTTGCCGGTCTGCCACCCGCCCATCCCGACGTCCCACGGTTCGGCGATCATCTTGACGCCCGCGAGCTCCGGCGCCTCCACGATGGAGCGGATGAGTGGATGATCGCGCCGGTACTCGTGCCTGTCGTCGCGGCCGAGCGCCGGCGCGAGGTCGAAGCGGAAGCCGTCGACCTGAACGTCGTTGGCCCAGTAGGAGAGCGAATCGAGCACGAGCCGCCGGGCCGCGTCGCGCGAGAAGTCGACGGTGTTGCCGGTGCCCGCCGTATCGATGTAGCGGCCGTCGTCCATCTGCCGGTAGTAGCTGGAGTTGTCGAGGCCGCGGAGGCTCGTGGTGGGACCACCGGGGCCCTCCTCCGCCGTGTGGTTGTAGACGACGTCGAGGACGACCTCGAGACCCGCTTCGTGGAGAAGCTTCACCATTCCCTTGAACTCGCGCAGCACGGCGGACGGACCGTCCGCCTGCGCACGCTTCGAGGCGTACGCCGAGTGCGGGGTGAAGAAGTTGAGCGTGTTGTAGCCCCAGTAGTTCGACAGTCCTTGCTTGATGAGCCTTTGTTCGGACACGAAGGCGTGCACGGGCAGGAGTTCGACGGTCGTCACGCCGAGGTCGCGCAAGGCGTCGATCGTCGCGGGGTGCGCGAGACCCGCATAGCTGCCCCGCAACTCCTCGGGGAGGTGCGGGCTCAACCGCGTGAGGCCCTTGAGGTGAGCTTCGTAGATGACGGTGCGGTCGAGAGGTACCCGTGGCTTCTCCGCGCCGCCGAAATCGAAGGAGTGATCGGGTACGGCGGAGCGGTAGACGCCGGGGGAGCGCCGGACGAGACCGGTTCCCCACGGATCGAGGAGGAACCGCGTCGGGTCGAACGCATGCCGGGGACCGGTGGGGCCGTCCGCGCGCAGTGCGTACCGGGTACCCGTCTTGAGGCTCCGGGTCCGGGCCGACCAGACGCCGGCACCCACCGGCTGGAGCGGCACGGTCTTGACGATCCAGTCGAGGTCGGTGTCGTCGAAGATCACGAGGTCGATTGCGGTCGCGTTCTCCGACCACACACGGATCTCGCCCCCCGACGAGGTGAGTCGCACGCCCAGGTCGCGGAGGGGATCAGCCGGTGTCATGCGTTCTACAGTAAAGGGGGCCGGAGTCCGTCGAGTGACGGCATGTGAGCGGAGGAAACGGATGGCGATCTACCTCGATCACTCGGCGACGACGCCGATGCGGGAGGAAGCCGCGGAAGCGTGGCTCGCGACGTCGCGCGCCATCGGCAACTCCTCGTCGATCCACAGCCACGGGCAGTCCGCGCGACAGGCCCTCGAGGAGGCGAGGGAGACCGTCGCGCGGACGCTCGGCGTCGACGCGATCGAGGTGCTCTTCGTCTCGGGAGGGACGGAGGCGATCAATCTCGCGATCAAGGGGCTGTACTGGTCCCGCAATGCGGACGGCGGTCGGCCCGTGGTCGTCGCCTCGCGGGGAGAGCATCACGCCACCCTCGACACGATCGAGTGGTTGGCCGAGCACGAGGGGGCCGAGGCCGCCTGGGTGCGGCTGTCGGACGACGGTTCCATCGACGTCGACGACCTCGCGCGCGTGCTCCGAGCCCACGCCGGGCGGGTCGCGCTCGTGACGGTGCTCGCGGCGAACAACGAAGTGGGGACGGTCGAGTCGCTCGAGCCGATCGCTCGCCTCACGACGGTCGCGGGCGTTCCGCTCCACATCGACGCTGTGGCGGCCTATGGCCACGTTCGCCTCGACCTCGGAGCGCTGCGGTCCTCGGCCGGCGCGACGGGGGCGATGGGGCCGGTCGCGCTGTCGGTCTCTGCGCACAAGATCGGGGGCCCTCAGGGAATCGGTGCCCTGGCGCTCGACCGGAGCACGACCATCGAGCCGCTCCTCCACGGCGGCGGACAGCAGCGTCGTCTGCGCTCGGGAACGCAAGACGTCGCGTCGGCGGTCGCCTTCGCTCGTGCGGCGGAGGTGACGGTGAAGGAGATGGCCGGGGAGGACGCCCGGATCTCGTCGCTGCGGGAGAGTCTCGTCAGAGGAGTGCTCGACGCCGTTCCCGATGCCGTTCTCAACGGCGTGTCACTGTCGGCGGACGACGAGCACGGGCCCGTACGTCTCCCGGGGAACGCGCACTTCTCGTTCCCGGGCTGCCAAGGCGATTCGATCCTGTTCCTCCTCGACATGGCGGGGATCTCGGTGTCGACCGGGTCGGCCTGCCAGGCCGGGGTCCCCGAGCCGTCGCACGTGCTGCTCGCGATGGGGCGGTCGGAGGAGGTCGCCCGCTCGGCCCTCCGCGTGACGCTCGGGCACACCACGACGCAGGACGACGTCGACGCGTTCCTCGCGGCGATCCCGGGAGTGATCCGATCGGCGCGAAAGGCGGGGCTCTCCGAACGCGATGTCGCCGTGCGCTGACGGACCCCGCCGCGCGCCCGACCGTAGACTGGTCGGTATGAAGGTTCTCGCAGCGATGTCCGGTGGCGTCGATTCCGCCGTCGCGGCGGCGCGCGCCGTCGACGCCGGTCATGAGGTCGTAGGGGTGCACCTCGCCCTCAGCCGGATGCCCGGCACGCTTCGGACCGGGAGCCGGGGCTGCTGCACCATCGAGGACTCGATGGACGCCCAGCGCGCGGCGAACCTCATCGGTATCCCGTATTACGTGTGGGATTTCTCGGAGCGCTTCAAGCTCGACGTCGTCGACGACTTCGTCGCCGAATACTCCGCGGGTCGCACCCCCAATCCGTGCATGCGCTGCAACGAGAAGATCAAGTTCGCCGCGCTCCTCGAGAAGGCGGTGGACCTCGGTTTCGACGCCGTGTGCACGGGACACTACGCGCGGCTCGACCGCTCGGCGTCCGGGGCGGTGGAACTCCACCGAGCGAGCGACGAGGCGAAGGACCAGTCCTACGTCCTCGGCGTTCTCACGGCCGAGCAGTTGGCGCACTCGATGTTCCCCCTCGGTGAGACGCCGTCGAAGGCCGTCGTCCGCGCCGAGGCTGCGGCGCGAGGGCTGAGCGTGGCGTCGAAGCCCGACAGCCACGACATCTGCTTCATTCCGGACGGCGACACCCGAGGGTGGCTGGCCGAGCGCGTCGGCGCGGAGACGGGCTCGATCCTCGACCGCGCGGGTAACGTCGTCGGCGACCACGACGGCGCACACGCCTTCACGGTCGGGCAGCGTCGCGGGCTCCGGCTCGGCGTGCCGGCGGACGACGGCAAGCCGCGGTTCGTCCTCGAGGTGCGTCCGAAGACGAACGAGGTCGTGGTCGGACCGAAGGAGGCCCTCGCGATCGCGGAGATCGCCGGTGCCCGGTTCTCGTGGGCGGGCGAGCCGCTCGACGAGCCCGGCGACTGGTTCGATTGCGACGTGCAGATCCGCGCGCACGCCGACCCCGTGCCCGCGCGGGCACGGATCGCGCCGACCTCGGACGGCGAGGAATTCGTCGTCGTCCCCGCCCGGCCGCTCGACGGGGTCGCGCCCGGGCAGACGGCCGTCGTCTACCTCGGAACGCGTGTGCTCGGTCAGTTCACGATCGACCGGACCGTGAGCGCCGTGCCCGTGACCGTCGACGCATAGGCATCGACGGACCGATTCTCTCGCGCTCGTCGACCCCTCGGATGGTGTCGGGGGTCGTCTCTAGACTGATGGCGTGAACGCGAACGCTGCTGCTCCCACCACCGGTTCCTCGCCCGAGGGCACGACGACCGAGGAGCTCCCGCCGCCCGGCGACCTGTCGGCCGAAGCGGCGGCGGACGAGTCGCAGCGGCTCACGACCCGCATCCTCGAGCTGCGCGACGCGTACTACGAACGCGACGAGGTCCTCGTGAGCGACGCCGAGTACGACGCGATGCTCCGCCGGCTCGACGAGATCGAGCGATTGTTCCCCGAGCTCCAGAGTCAGGACAGCCCGACTCAGACAGTCGGCGGTCGCGCCCAGACCACTCTCTTCACACCTGTGACGCACGCCGAGCGCATGCTGAGCCTCGACAACGTCTTCTCGCCCGAGGAGTTCGACGCGTGGGCCGCGAAGGTCGTCGCGTCGAGCGGTCGTCCCGTCCGCTGGCTCTGCGAACTCAAGATCGACGGTCTCGCGATCAATCTGCGGTACGAGCGCGGTCGGCTCACGAGCGCCGCCACCCGCGGTGACGGGGTGGTCGGCGAGGACGTCACGGAGAACGTGCGCCGCATCGCGATCATCCCCACCCAGCTCGCCGGCGATGGCCACCCCGAGCTCGTCGAGGTGCGGGGCGAGGTGTTCTTCCCCGTCGACGCCTTCCGCGAGCTCAACGCGGAGCAGGCGGCAGCGGGGGAGCGCGTGTTCGCCAATCCCCGCAACGCGGCGAGCGGCTCCTTGCGGCAGAAGGCCGAGGGCAAGAACGCGAAGGCGATGGACCTCATGGAGAGGCGGCTCGGACGTCTCGGCATGCTCGTCCACGGCATCGGCGCCTGGTCGAAGCCGCCAGTGGCGAGTCAGTCCGAGATCTACGAGCTCCTCGCCTCGTGGGGGCTCCCCACGTCATCGCACTACCGCGTCGTCGACACGGCCGCCGACGCCGCAGACTTCATCGTGCGCACCGGTGAGAACAGGCACTCGGTCGAGCACGAGATCGACGGCGTCGTGGTGAAGGTCGACGAACTGGCATTGCACGACGAACTCGGTGCGACGAGCAGGGCGCCGCGGTGGGCCATCGCCTACAAGTACCCGCCGGAGCAGGTCAACACGAAGCTCCTCGACATCGTTGTGAGCGTCGGCCGGACCGGGCGCGCCACCCCGTTCGCCGTCATGGAGAAGGTGAGGGTCGCGGGCAGCGAGGTCCGTCAGGCGACGCTGCACAATCAGGACGTCGTCAAGGCGAAGGGCGTGCTCATCGGCGACACCGTCGTCCTGCGGAAGGCCGGGGACGTCATCCCCGAGGTGCTCGGACCGGTCGTCGAGCTCCGCGACGGCACCGAGCGGGAGTTCGTCATGCCGACGGAGTGTCCGGAGTGCGGAACGACACTCGCTCCCGCCAAGGAGGGCGACGTCGACCTGCGGTGCCCGAACGCGCAGAGCTGTCCGGCACAGGTCCGTGGCCGCGTCGAGCACATCGGTTCGCGAGGAGCCCTCGACGTCGAGGCGCTCGGCGAGGTCTCGGCGGCTGCGCTCACGCAGCCGTTCGTTCCGAGCGAGCCGCCGCTGCGGACGGAGGCCGGACTGTTCTCGCTCACCGTCTCGGATCTCTTCCCCATCGAGGTCGTCGTCCGCGATAACGAGACGGGTCTTCCGAAGCTCCGGGAGGATGGGAGCGAGAAGACCGACACGCCCTTCCGGCGCCTGCGGCGGAAGGGCGACGGCGCCTTCGATCCCGATGCGACGGAGTTCACCGGCGACGAGACCCACGTACCGTCGAAGAACGCGATCGAACTCATCGCGAATCTCGACGCCGCCAAGCAGAAGCCGTTGTGGCGGTTCCTCGTTGCGCTCAGCATCCGCCACGTCGGTCCCGTGGCCGCTCGTGCCCTCGCCGACTGGTTCGGCTCCCTCGCCGCCATGCGCTCCGCGAGTCGGGAAGAACTCGCGGCCGTCGAGGGGGTCGGTCCGACGATCGCCGATGCGCTCGTGGAATGGTTCGCCGTCGACTGGCACCAGCAGATCATCGACCAGTGGGCGGCGGACGGGATCCCGTTCGCGACACCGGGTCACCCGGGTCCGGGAACGGCCGCGCAAGCGGGCGGCGTGCTCTCGGGCGTCACGGTCGTCGCGACGGGGTCCCTCGAGGGCTTCACCCGAGAGGGCGCTCTCGAAGCGATCATCGCGGCCGGAGGTAAGGCGGCCTCGAGCGTGTCCAAGAAGACGGACTTCGTCGCCGCCGGTCCGGGCGCCGGGTCGAAACTCGCGAAGGCCGAGGAACTCGGGCTGCGGATCATCGACGCCGAACAGTTCGCCCGACTTGTGACGGAGGGTCCGGCGGCGCTCGACGACTGACAGGGTCGCTGCCGCCGTCACGAGCGCGAACGTCGCCGACGGCGTCGGCGTCGCCGTCGCCGTCTCCGTCGCCGCGACACTCGACTCCTCACCTCGCCCGTGCTCGCGCGAGCGGGCGCTGGTCGCCCAGCGCCTAGAATGGGCGCACACCCAGACATCCATCCGACGGAGATCCATGTCCGAAATCTCGGAGCAGCAGGTCGCGCATCTCGCGAACCTGGCCCGTATCGCCCTCACGCCCGAAGAGATCTCGAGCCTCACGAGCGAGCTCGACACGATCGTCGACAGCATCGCGAAGGTTCAGGAGGTCGCCACACCCGACGTCCCCGCGACGAGCCACCCCGTCCCGTTGCAGAACGTCTTCCGCGACGACGTGGTCGGCCAGACCCTCACGACCGAGCAGGCCCTCGCCAACGCGCCCGAGAGCGCCGACGGCCGCTTCAAGGTCTCGGCGATCCTGGGGGAGGAACAGTGAGCGAGTTGATCCGCAAGTCCGCGAGCGAGCTCTCGGAGCTCCTCGCCTCCGGCGAGGTGAGCGCTGTCGAGGTCACTCGCGAGCACCTCGACCGCATCGCCGCGGTCGACGGGGACGTCAACGCGTTCCTGCACGTGTCGTCCGACGCTCTCGACGTCGCGTCCTCGATCGACGAGCGTCGCTCGAAGGGTGAGGCCCTCGGACCGCTCGCCGGCATTCCACTCGCCGTGAAGGACGTCCTCGTCACGACGGACATGCCGTCGACGTCCGGCAGCCGCATCCTCGAGGGCTACATGTCGCCCTTCGACGCGACCGTCGTCGCGAAGTCGCGTGCCGCCGGGCTCGTGCCGATCGGCAAGACCAACATGGACGAGTTCGCCATGGGGTCCTCGACCGAGCACTCGGCCTACGGTCCGACCCACAACCCGTGGGACCTCGACCGTATCCCCGGTGGTTCAGGCGGCGGCTCCGCCGCGGCCGTCGCCGCTTTCGAGGCGCCGCTCGCGCTCGGAAGTGACACCGGCGGGTCCATCCGTCAGCCCGCCCACGTCACGGGCACCGTCGGCGTCAAGCCGACCTACGGCGGTGTGAGCCGCTACGGCGCGATCGCTCTCGCCTCGTCCCTCGACCAGGTCGGGCCGGTCACGCGGACCGTCCTCGACGCCGGACTCCTCCACGATGTGATCGGCGGCCATGACCCGCTCGACTCGACGTCGCTCCGTGACGAGTGGCCGTCGATGGCCGCCGCGGCTCGCGACGGCGCATCCGCCGGGTCGTTCGCCGGACTCCGCGTCGGCGTCGTCTCCCAGTTCACCGGCGAGGGATTCCAGGCCGGTGTCCGTCGTCGCTACGAGGAGGCACTGTCACTCCTCGAAAGCAACGGTGCCGAGCTCGTCGAGGTCAGCGCTCCGCACTTCGAGTACGCGATCGCCGCGTACTACCTCATCCTTCCCGCCGAGGCCTCCTCGAACCTCGCCAAGTTCGACTCCGTCCGCTTCGGCATGCGCGTGACCCCTCCCGGCGGCGGCACCGTCGAGCAGGTCATGTCGGCGACGCGCGAGGCGGGCTTCGGCCCCGAGGTCAAGCGACGCATCATCCTCGGCACCTACGCCTTGAGCGCCGGGTACTACGACGCCTATTACGGCAGCGCGCAGAAGGTCCGCACGCTCATCCAGCGCGACTTCGAGAACGCCTTCGAATCCGTCGATCTCCTCGTGAGCCCGAGCGCCCCGACGACGGCATTCAAGCTCGGCGAGAAGCTCGACGATCCTCTCGCGATGTACCTCAACGACATCACGACGATCCCGGCCAACCTCGCGGGCGTCCCCGCGATGAGCGTGCCGATCGGCCTCGCTCCGGAGGACGGGCTGCCCGTCGGCATCCAGTTCATGGCGCCCGTCCGCGAAGACGCTCGCTTGTATCGCGCGGGCGCGACACTCGAAGCACTGCTCCTCGAGCGATGGGGGCACGGCCTCCTCGCCGAGGCACCGGAACTGGGAGGAAAGTGATGGCGCGCGATCGCGTGATGGACTTCGACAAGGCGCTCGAGCTCTTCGAGCCCGTCCTCGGTTTCGAGGTCCACGTCGAACTCAACACCAAGACCAAGATGTTCTCCGCAGCGCCGAACGGCTTCGGTGACGCTCCCAACACGAACATCTCGCCGGTCTGCCTCGGTCTGCCGGGCTCCCTGCCCGTCGTCAACGAGCAAGCCGTGCGCTACTCGATCAGCCTCGGTCTCGCCCTCGGCTGCAGCATCGCTCCGACGTCACGATTCGCCCGGAAGAACTACTTCTACCCGGACCTCGCGAAGAACTACCAGATCTCCCAGTTCGACGAGCCCATCGCGTTCGAGGGTCAGGTCGACGTGGAGCTCGCCGACGGCAGCGTCCGGACGATCCCGATCGAGCGCGCCCACATGGAGGAGGACGCCGGCAAGCTCACCCACGTCGGCGGGGCCACCGGGCGCATCCAGGGAGCCGAGTACTCGCTCGTCGACTACAACCGCGCCGGCGTCCCGCTCGTGGAGATCGTGACGAAGCCCATCTTCGGGGCCGAGCACGACGCACCGGAACTCGCGAAGGCGTACGTCTCGACGATCCGCGACATCGTCATCGCCCTCGGCATCTCCGATGCGCGCATGGAGCGGGGCAACCTCCGCTGCGACGCCAACGTCTCCCTGCGCCCGCGGGGACAGGAGAAGCTCGGCACCCGGACCGAGACGAAGAACGTCAACTCGCTGCGATCCGTCGAGCGGGCCGTCCGTTACGAGATCCAGCGCCAGGCGGCGATCCTCGCCGACGGCGGAACGATCACGCAGGAGACACGTCACTGGCACGAGGACACGGGAACGACGTCGGCCGGTCGTCCGAAGAGCGATGCGGACGACTACCGGTACTTCCCGGAGCCCGACCTCCTGCCGGTCGTGCCCTCGCCCGAACTCATCGAGGAGCTGCGCGCCGCCTTGCCCGAGGCCCCGGCGATCCGTCGTCGTCGGCTGAAGGAGACGTGGGGCTTCACCGACCTCGAGTTCCAGGACGTCGCAAACGGTGGACTCGTGGCCGAGGTCGAGCTCACGATCGCCGCCGGCGCCTCTCCGCAGGCCGCTCGGAAGTGGTGGACGGGCGAGATCTCACGGCTCGCGAACGTCCAGGGAGTCGAGGCGACATCACTCGTCTCGCCCGAGAACGTCGCCGCTCTCGCGCGACTCGTCGAGGACGGCACGCTCACGGACAAGCTCGCACGCCAGGTCCTCGAGGGAGTCGTCGCGGGTGAGGGCGCCCCGGAAGAGGTCGTCGAGAAGCGCGGTCTCGCCGTCGTCTCGGACGACGGGGCTCTCATCGCCGCTATCGACGAGGCACTCGCGGCCCAGCCCGATGTTCTCGCCAAGATCCAGGACGGCAAGGTCCAGGCGGCCGGGGCCGTCATCGGAGCCGTCATGAAGGCGATGCGGGGTCAGGCGGACGCCGCACGTGTCCGCGAGCTCATCCTCGAGCGCGCTGCCCAGCCCTGAT
The DNA here is from genome assembly GCF_004078635.1 of Labedella phragmitis. Classification (GTDB taxonomy): domain Bacteria; phylum Actinomycetota; class Actinomycetes; order Actinomycetales; family Microbacteriaceae; genus Labedella; species Labedella phragmitis. Next base: position 609,568 of record NZ_RZNB01000002.1, on the reverse strand, counting down.
GGCATCCGACGCCGTTCGGCGTCGGACACGACACCGCCGCCGTCCCGGTCTACACCGGGACGGCGGCGACGTCGTTCAGCGCGGGTCGCGTCCTGTGAGGGCGAGGAGCCGCGTCTGGAGAGGGGCGCTGTCGTCGATGGCGACGGGCGAGGCGTAGAGGCCGCTCGCCTCGAGGGTCTCACGCTGCGGTTCGAACACCGTCCAGACCGCCGCGACGAGGGCCTCGTCGAGGGTCTCGTCGTCGCCGATCGCCCGCGCGAGGTCCCACGTGTGGATGGCGACGTCGGCCACCTGCTCGCGCAAGTAGTGCAGAGCGGTCACGGTGTCGTACGAGAGCTGGACGTGTTGACGCTCGTCGTGGCTCCGCCACGCGCGGGAAGCCCGCTCCTGGTGGGTGTCCCACGCGACGACGAGGTCGTCGCCGAGCGGCTCGAGCATGAGCTTCGCCTGCCGGAGCGACCGACCGTCGAGGAGGGGCGGCACCCACTGCTGCTCCTCCGTCACGTGCACCACGAGGGCGCGGACATCCCATTCGTCATCGGGCGTCGGCGCGCTCCAGTCGGTGACGCCGTGGACACGTCGACCGAACTCCTCGCCCGCGATCCGCTGGAATCCCAGCCACTCCTCGTATCCGTACACGCCGCCTCCTGCAGTCGAGCCTACGGACAACCAACGCGTCGCGCGCCCCCGCATTCCCCGCAGCCGAGGATCACCGCCGCCCGGCATCGATGTCGGTGGCGGATGGGAGAATCGACCCATGGGGCGAGACGACGGAGCAGGACGGCAGGTCACCGTCGGGGCGGCCGATGATTCCGCCACCCCCATCCTCCACATCGATATGGACGCGTTCTTCGCGTCCGTCGAGCTGCTCGAACGTCCGGATCTGCGTGGCAAGCCCGTCATCATCGGACACCGCGACGGGCGCTCGGTCGTCACGAGCGCCACGTACGAGGCCCGGAAGTTCGGTGTCGGGGCGGCGATGCCCGTGTCCAAGGCACTGCGACTGTGTCCGCACGCCATCGTCGTACCGCCGAACTACGCGGCGTACTCGCATTTCTCCCGCGAGGTCATGCGGATCTTCTCGGAGATCACGCCGCTCGTCGAACAATTGAGCATCGACGAGGCGTTCCTCGACGTCTCCGGTGCGCGACGCCTGCTCGGCTCGCCCGCCACGATCGCCCGCCTCGTCCGCGAGCGCGTCGTCACGGAGACGGGACTCACCTGTTCGGTCGGTGTCGCCGCGTCCAAGTTCGTCGCCAAGATGGCCTCGACGCGCTCCAAGCCGGACGGCATGCTCGTGGTACCGAAGGAGCAGACCCTCGCCTTCCTGCATCCGCTGCCGATCCGAACGCTGTGGGGCGTGGGTCCGGCGACGGAGGAATCGTTGCGGCGGCTCGGTCTCGCGACCATCGGCGATATCGCGGAGGTGCCCATCGGTGCGTTGCGGAGCGCTGTCGGTGTCGCGGGAGCCGAGAAGTTGTCGCAGCTCGCTCGCGGGCACGATCCGCGACCGGTCGAGACGAGCCGGGTCGAGAAGAGCGTCGGGCACGAGGTCACGTTCCACGCGGACATCACCGACATCGAGCAGCTGCGCGTCGAACTGCTGCGCCTCTCCGACAAGGTCGCCGTCCGTCTCCGGGAGCGGGGCTGGGTGACGCGAACAGTCGGGCTGAAACTCCGCTGGTCCGACTTCACGACGCTGTCTCGCTCGCACACGCTGCCCGAACCCACCTCCGTCGGGCGTCGACTGCACGAGGAGGCCGTCGCGCTGCTCGATGCCCTGCGACCGCTCCGACCGGTGAGACTCATCGGCATCCGGGCGGAGCAGCTCGCTTCGAGCGGCGACGGAGCGCTCCTCTGGGATCCGGACGAGGACTGGCGTGAGGCAGAGAACTCCGTCGACGCCGTCCGCAAGCGGTTCGGCACGTCGGCTCTCGCACCCGCCTCCTTGCTCGGCGGGCCGCGTGGTTCCGCCGGGGGAACGAGGACCCAGCCGTTTTCGGAGGATTGAGCCGCGGCAGCGGCGGGACCCTCTTGGCAGTCGCATCGCTCGGGGATAGCGTGGCACCATGACGAATCCCGCGCTCGACCTGGCCGACCGTTTCCGCTCCATCGGAGTCAAGTCCGTCTACGGAGACCCCGTCGATGTGGGGGGCTCGACGGTCGTTCCCGTCGCCGTGAGCCTCTATGGCTTCGGTGCGGGTGAGGGCGAGGGAACGGGTGACGGCGCGGCGGGCGAGAGCACGACGGGCAAGCTCGGAGGGTCCGGCGCCGGTGGCGGCGGTGGCGGCTACTCCTGGCCCGTCGGCGCGTACATCTCCGACGGCGGCACCGTCCGATTCGAGCCCAACGTGATCTCGCTCATCATCGTGGCCGTTCCGCTGATCAGCGTGACCGGCAAGGCACTCAGTTGGATCATCAAGGCGCTCAAGCGCTGACGTGGTCTCACGCGAACGCGCGCCGGTCGCGCGTTTCCCGCTCGACGCACGTCGACGTGGCCCTCATACGCTTCGAGCGTCGAGGGCCGCGCTATAGTCGTGGTGAATGAACACGGGAGTCCGGTGAGCCGGGCTGAGAGGAAGGTCCTCAACCTTCGACCGTCGAACCTGATCTGGGTCATGCCAGCGCAGGGAGTCTGACATCTCATTACCCGTGCCCTATCCACTCATCGAGAGGGGCACGTATCGTGCACGCAACATCGTCATCCGTCGACCGGTCCGCCCGCGTCGACTCCTCGGACCGCTCGCTCCGCTGGCGTGTGGTCGACATCGTCATCGCCGCGGTGCTCGGCGTCGCGACGGGACTCATCTTCTGGTTCTGGAACACGATCGGCTACTTGTGGTTCGAGACTGCTGACGCCGTGACCCCGGGGTTCGGCGGCATCGCGGTCGGCATCTGGCTCCTCGGCGGCGTCCTCGGCGGGCTCATCATCCGTAAACCGGGTGCCGCGCTCCTCGTCGAACTCATCGGCGCGATCGTGTCGGCGCTCATCGGCAACATCTGGGGACCCACGACGATCTACTCGGGAATCGTTCAAGGGCTCGGAGCCGAACTCGTCTTCGCCGCCTTCTTCTACCGCCGGTTCGGCATCGTCGTCGCCGCTCTCGCCGGTATCGGAGCGGGCGTCGGTGCGTGGATCTTCGAGTTCTTCACGGGGAACATCGAGAAGAGCGCCGTCTTCAACCTGCTGTACCTCGGTTCCATCGTCGTCTCGGGCGCTCTCCTCGCGGGGGTGCTCGGATGGTTCCTCGTCCGCGCCCTCGCGGCGACGGGGGCGCTCAGCCGGTTCGCCGTCGGTCGGGAAGCCCGACGGGAGGTCTGACCGTGGCGGGAGGGGCCCGCGTCGTCGCCTCGGGATGGGGTTGGCGCCATGCCGGTCGCAAGGCATGGGCCGTCGCCGAGCTGTCGTTCGACATCGAAGCCGGTGAGCGCGTCCTCGTGCTGGGTGCGTCCGGGGCCGGCAAGTCGACACTCCTCGCAGGCATCGCGGGCCTGCTCGGCGGCGACGACGAGGGGGAGACGACGGGGGAGTTGCGCATCGACGGCGTCGACGCACGCTCGGCCCGTGGTCGCTCGGGGCTCGTGCTGCAGGATCCCGACGCCGCGGCGGTCTTCTCCCGGGTGGGCGACGACGTCGCCTTCGGCTGCGAGAACCTCGGGATCGAGCGGGAGGAGATCTGGCGCCGGGTCCGTCGTTCGCTCGACGCCGTCGGGCTCGGCGTCGACCTCGATCGGCGGACCGCTGAGCTCTCGGGCGGGGAGAAGCAGCGACTCGCGATCGCGGGTGTCCTCGCGATGGAGCCTCGCGTGATCCTGCTCGACGAGCCGACGGCCAACCTCGATCCGGCCGGGGTGCTCGACGTGCGGGACGCGATCGAGCGGACCGTGGTGCGAGAAGGCACGACCCTCGTGGTCGTGGAGCACCGCACGGAGATCTGGGCGGACCTCATGACGCGCGTCATCGTCCTCGATCCGAGCGGCGGCGTCCTGGCGGACGGTGAGCCCGACGCGGTCTTCGCGCAGGAGGGCGACCGGCTCGCGGCCGCAGGCGTCTGGGTCCCGCGTCATCCGATCGGCATGCCGCTCGCCCTCGACGCTCCAGCGGGGGCCGTCGTCCTCGAAGCCGATGGATTGGCGATCGGGCGACCCGGGGCTCCGGTGGTGCGTAGCGCGATCGACCTCTCGATTCCGCAAGGCCATGCGACGGTCGTCGTCGGCCCGAACGGCGCGGGGAAGTCGACCCTCGCACTCACGCTCGCCGGGCTCATCCCGGAGCGGGAAGGCCTGCTCACCGGCGCTCCGAGCCTCGCGGGACGGCGTGGCCAACGACCGGCGCAGTGGTCCTCCCGGGAACTGCTGACCCGGATCGGCACCGTCTTCCAGGACCCGGAGCATCAGTTCATCACCGCGACCGTGCGGGACGAGCTCGCGGTGGGGCCGAAGGCGCTCGGGCTCGGTCCCGCGGAGACGGAGGAGCGCGTGGACGCGCTCCTCGCTGCTCTGGGTCTCGGCGCGCTCGCTCTCGCGAACCCCTTCACCCTCTCCGGCGGACAGAAGCGGCGGCTGTCGGTCGGTACGGTGCTCGCGTCACGGCCCGCCGTGATGGTGCTCGACGAGCCCACGTTCGGGCAGGACAGGGTGAGTTGGATCCGCCTCGTCGAGCTCCTCCGGGCGGAGGTCGCCGCAGGCACGACGGTCGTCGCGGTCACGCACGATGCCGGCGTCGTGGCGCACCTCGGGGAGTCGGTCGTCGAGCTGACGGGCGCGTCGCAGGGTGTCGCGCTGCGAGGGCGTGCCGCATGAGCGTCACGACGCCTGACATCTCCGCTGCGGCACAGCGGACCGCGTTCCTCGACGGGGTGAATCCGGTGTCGAAGATCCTCGCGATGGTGGTTCTGTCCATCCCGCTGCTCGCGACGATCGACTGGGTCAGTTCGACCGTGGCCGTCGCGATCGAACTCGCTCTCGTCCCCCTCTGCGGAGTTGCCGTTCGTGACGTTCTCCGGCGCAGCATCCCACTGCTCGCTTTCGCTCCGATCGCGGGCATCAGCATGCTCCTCTATGCGGAACCGGGCGGGCGGATTCACGCCCAGTTCCTCCTCGCGACGGTGAGCGACGACTCGATCGCCCTCGCCGTGGCGGTCGCGCTCCGCGTCTTCGCCCTCGGCCTCCCGACGATCCTGCTGTTCTCCCGCGTGGATGCGACCGAACTCGCGGACGGCCTCGCTCAGGTCGCGCGCCTCCCGTCGCGATTCGTGCTGGGAGTGGTCGCCGGAGTCCGCCTGCTGGGGTTGTTCGTCGATGACTGGCGGAGCATGGAGCTCGCCCGTCGCGCGCGCGGGGTCGGTGACGCCGGAGTGATCCGGAGGTTCTTCTCGATGGCGTTCGTGCTTCTCGTCTTCGCCGTGCGTCGAGGGTCGAAGCTCGCGACCGCGATGGAGGCGCGCGGTTTCGGCGCCGACGTCGAACGGACCTGGGCCCGGCCGTCGCGTCTGTCCTGGCGCGACGGTGTCTTCCTTCTCGGTTGTGTCTGCATCATGGCCGCCGCGACCGGGACCGCGGTCGCCGTGGGGTCCTTCCGGTTCGTGGGGTCCTGACGTGTCCGCCGTCGAGGCCATCGGGAGAGCCGGGGCCGTCGTCCTCATCGACGGACCGAGCGGGGCGGGGAAGTCGACGTTCGCGACTCGGCTCGTGGCGCATTGGCCGGGGCACGAGAGGCCCGTGCTCGTCCGGATGGACGACATCTACCCTGGATGGTCGGGACTCGATGCGGCGAGCGCACGAGTCCACGAGGACCTGCTCGCGCCGCGCGCGTCGGGGGCTGCCGGGCGCTGGCGACGTCATGACTGGGTGACGGGGAGGGCGGCGGAATGGCACACCGTGCCCGCTGACGTCACTCTCGTTCTCGAGGGCTGCGGAGCGCTCTCGCGGGATACGGCCCCCCTCGCCGATGTGCGCTTCTGGATCGATGCGCCCGTGGACGTGAGGAAGCGACGCGCGCTCGAACGGGATGACGGAGCCTTCGACGCCCACTGGGACATGTGGGCGGACCAGGTCGCAGACTTCGAGCGGCGCGAGGACCCGCGCTCACTCGCGGACGTCGTGATCGTCAATACGGACGGCGAGGCCGCCGCGTGGATCGCGAAGGCGTTCCACGGGCGTCACTGAAGGTCGTCGAGGAATGCGGCGATGACGGGGATCGGGTGACTGATCCGCCAGAGCACCCCGGGATCGTCGAGGCGCTCGTCGAGCTTCAGGGGAGCCGTCGTCGTTCGCCCCCCTGCCGAGATGGTCGCGCTACCCACCACTCGTCCGGGGCTTCCGGCGACGAGCGGCTCGAGCGTCGTCTCGATCGTCGGCGGGGCGGCGAGCCAGCGCGGTCTCGTGACGGATGCGCCGACGGAAGCCGTCACGGTTTCACCCCATTCAGTCTCGAATCGGACGAGCGGAGTGCCCTCCGCCACGAGCGGAGCATCGACGACGGCCGTGCCGGCTTGTTGCGCGAGCGCCGTGACCGTCGCCTCGAGGGTCTCCCAATCGGGCTGGCGGAGGAAGGCGCCGTACAGGTCGTACGTCTCCTCGCCCACATCGACGGACAGCCGGAACAGCAAGCAGATGCCCGCCGCGTCGGTGTAGCTGCGCGACACCCCCGTGACGCCGAGGTCCGGGAGATAGGTTGTCGTGTTCTCGATGCCGCGACGGGAGGGGAGACCCGTCACCTCGCTCGCGAGGATCGAGTCGACGGCGGGATCTGTGAGCGCGAGAGCGGAGACGGCGGCGAGATCGGCCGCGGTCCCGACGCTCTCGGACGACAGGCCCGTCGCGTCGGCGACGCGGATGCCGCGGAGCCCGCGCTCGTCGAGCCACGCGCGGGCGGCCACGAGGTAGTCGTCGACTGAACCGAACGCCCACCGGGCGAGCGTGTCGGCGTGGTTGTTGCTCGACCCGAGGAGGAGCGCCTGCAGCATTCCGCGCTCGGTCCACTCGTCGTCGGTATAGACGGTGACGGTCCGGGCGCCGGCGGCCCGGTAGTCCCGGTAGGAGAGAAAGTCCGACGACGTGATGGGCACGACGTCCCCCTCCTCGTCCGCGGCGAGGGGATGAGCGTCGAGGACGACGAGAGCGGTGACGACCTTCGTGGCTGCGGCCATGGGGACGGGCTCGGTGTCCCCGCTCAGCGCCATGGCCGGCGCCTCTGCTCCTTCGGTGACCGCGCTCGCTCCCGTTTCCGGGAGCACGGGAGCCGAGCCTGCCTCGGCGGGCGGCTCGATGGCCGTCGCGGTCGCGTCGGGGAGAGGCCCGAGCAGGGTCGCCGGCCCGTACAGGCCGACGGCGAGGATCGCGAGCGTACCCGCGGCGATCCCGATACCCCGGCCTACGCCCACGACGATGGTCCTGTCAGGTCGGGCATGCGATCAGGCTAACCCGACGATCGGCGACCTGCCGTCAGCCCCACCCGAGTCGGTGCAATTCGGCGTCGTCGAGCCCGAAGTAGTGACCGATCTCGTGCACGAGCGTCACGCGGATCTCCTCGCGGAGCTCGACGACATCCTCGGCGTGGTGGAGGAGCGGCTCGCGGTAGATGCTGATCGTGTCGGGCAGCTCGCCGAAACCGTACTGTCCGCGCTCGGTGAGGGCGACGCCGTGGTAGAGGCCGAGAAGGTCGAGAGAACCGTCCTCCGGGCGGTCCTCCACGATGATCGCGACGTTGTCGAGATCATCGACCATGTCGTCGGGAAGGGTGTCGAAGACCTCTTCGACGAGGTCCTCGAAGTCGTCGGACGGCATGTCGATCACGGTGGTGATCCTAGCCGCGCCTCCTGCGGGGATGGCTGCTCCCGACTCAGCCGTTCTTGCCCTTGCCGTTGCCGCCGTTGTTGCCGTTGTTGTTCCCGGGTCCCTTGTTGGGGTTCTCAGCCGGGGTCTGGTCGGCGGGTTGCTCGACGTCGGGGGCTGGTTCCGGTTCGGGCTCGGGCGCCGGGACGACCTCGACCGGATCAGGCGACGGGCTCGGATCGGTACCCGTGTCGACGGCCGTCTCCTGCTCGGACGCTTCCTGCTCGGACGCTTCCTGCTCGGCCGTCTCCGCTGCGATGGTGGCCTTGCGGGCCGCGATGTGGATGTCGAACTCCATCTGGAAGTCGGCGACGAGCGTGGAGAGCCGCCCGACCTCGTCTTCACCGTCGGCGACCACGGCACGGTCGCCGCCCGCGAGGACCGACGCGAACCCGGCTCCGAGGCCCATCATGGCGATGACGGCTGCGCCCGCGAGAGCCAGTCGGCGGCGCGCTCCACGGCGCGGCGCGGTGACGGCAGGCCGACGCCGACGAAGCCCGAGGGTCACGGCGTCGTCCGAGGCCGCCTCGCTCACGGGAGCGAGAACCGTCTTGTCGTCTTCCGGCACGTCGATGGCCGTACTCTGCGTCACGGGCACAGCAACGGCGCCCGTTCGCGCCAGTGCCACCGGGCCGCTCGGGCCGAGCAATTGGCGGGCCGCATCGGCGACCTCGATGGCCGTCGGGCGATTCTCGGCCGTCCGACTCGTCATGGCCGTGAGAAGCGACTTCCAGCCGTAGCCGACGTCACCCGGAATGTACGGATCGCGCTGGACGCGCGCGACGAGCGACTCGGTCATGCCGCCCGGGAACGCGCGCTCCCGCGTGAAACTCTCGAGGATCACGAGACCGAGGGAGTAGACGTCACCCGCCGGCGCGGGGGCGACCCCGCGGGTCTGTTCGGGGCTGAGGTACGCGGCGGTCCCCATGATCGTCCCCGGGGTCGTGAGCCGAGCGGAGTCGACGAGGTGCGCGATCCCGAAGTCCGCGAGTTTCGCCCGGAACTCGCGGGACGAGGGGCCGGCGGGCGCGAGAAGCACGTTCGAGGGCTTCACGTCGCGATGCACCATGCCGGCGGTGTGGACGGTCGCGAGGGCCTCGGCGAGGTCGACGGTCATGAGGGCGATGTCGTCCGGATCGATCGGACCCGTGGCGATCCGGTCGCGGAGTGTCGGTCCGTCGACGAGCTCCATGACGAGGTAGGCGTCCTCGATGGTCCCGAGTTGGGCGTCGAAGAGGGTCACGAGCGCCGAGTGATTGAGCGACGCGAGCACGCGCACCTCGGTCGCCGCACGAGCGGCGTGGGCCTCGTCGTCCGAGGTGTCTCCGAAGAGCTTGATCGCGACGTTGCGGCCGAGAACGCGGTCGGATGCGCGATAGACGCTCGCCATACCGCCACGACCGATGAGTGCATCGAGGCGGTAGCGACCGCCGAGCACGTCGCCGATTGCGGCTCTGCCGCGAACGAGGCCGTCGGTCATTCGTTCTCCTCGAGTGGACATCCGGGTACCGGGAGAGCACGGCCGAAAGACCGCACACTCCCTCATCACGAAGTCTGGCCTCTCGCGCGCGTCGTCGCGACGCCTTGACAGCCGATGCGGGCAGCGTCCGCGAGCCCGAACGGGGGCCAGTCGGTATCTCGCGACACCCGCTCCGAATGACGGAACCGCGGGCTCCCTCGCGGTAGCGTTCGGCGCATGGACTGGTGGAATGATCTCACGACCTGGCTGACCGCGGCGGAAACCCGCCCGGTCCTCTTCACCGCGGCGACCATCGTGCTCGCGATCATCGTGTCCGGCCTCGTGTCGGCGTCGATCGCGAAGGCGGCCGTTCGTCGCCTCGTCGATCAGAGGGAGCGCGAGCAGAAGACCGTGGCCATCGCGGCTCTCATCGACGCCGCGACCGAGGCGTCGGTGTGGCACTCGCTGACCCCGGGGGAGCAAGTCCTCGCCGACCGCGCTGTCGGACAGGCCGACATCCAGCTCCGCCTCCTCCCGATCAAGACGGCGCCGCTCGCGGCCGACTGGGCGGCGCATCAGCTCACCGAGATGAAGCGCAACTCGGCCACCTTCGGCTACGAGCTCGAGCCGGCGCTCGTGGAGTTCCGCGATCGACTGCTCGACTGGCAGCAGCGGCCCTCCAAGGCCAAGCGCCTCTTCCAGAACGACATCGAGCGCTGGTCCTTCAGCTCGGACGACTCCGAGAAGGAGCTCGTCCGTCGCCAGGACACGTGGGTCGCGTCGCAGCACAAGAAGGCCCACGAGACGACACCGCTTCCTCAGACGCCGTCGAAGGAGGACGTCTCGGACCGCACGACGCAGGTCGTCGCGACGGAACGTCGGCTCCCCGAGCCGAGCACCGACACGCAGACCCAGAAGCTCATCGAGGACGTGGCGGCGATCGATCAGCGCATCGCCGCGAGTTCGAAGCCGCGCGAGTCGGAGGAGCGCTCCGCCTGACCGGATGCTCGGCAGCACAGTGAAGGCGGCGGGTCCCGAATCGTATCGGGACCCGCCGCCTTCATCTGTGTGGGTCGGGATCAGCCCGCGCGCCACCAGTCGTCGCTCGGGGCGACGGGAACAGTGCGCTTGTGCCGCGTCGACAAGAACCGTGCCTCGATCGCATCGGCGATCTCGGTCGGTACGTCACGCCCCTCGAGGTAGTCGTCGATGTCCTCGTAGGTCAGTCCCAGATTGGCCTCGTCCGTCTGGCCTGGCGTCTCGTCGAGGAGGTCGGCCGTCGGATCCTTCTCGTACAAGCGCGGGGGCGCGTCGAGTTCACGCAGGAGCGCCTTGCCCTGCCGCTTCGTGAGCCCGCTGAGGGGGAGGATGTCGGCGCCGCCGTCGCCGAACTTCGTGAAGAAGCCGGTGAGTGCCTCCGCGGCGTGGTCGGTGCCCACGACGAGCAGCGACCGCTGACCCGCGATGGCGTACTGCGCGATCATGCGCACCCTCGCCTTCACGTTGCCCTTCGTGAAGTCGGTCATCCGGTCGCCGACGGCGTCCTGATACTCCTCGAAGACGCCGTCGACTCCGCGTTTGACGTTGAAGGTGACGGTGCGGTCCGGTTGGATGAACGTCAGCGCCAACTGCGCGTCGTCCTCGTCGTGCTGAACACCGTACGGGAGACGGACGGCGATGAATTCGGCCGTCCGCCCGGCGTCGCGGAGCCGTTCGACGGCGAGCTGGCACAACCGCCCGGCGAGCGAGGAATCCTGCCCGCCGCTGATGCCGAGGACGAAGCCGGCCGCACCGGTCGTCGTGGCGTAGTCGACGAGGAACGAGATGCGGCTCTCGATCTCCTCTGCGGCGTCGATGCTCGCTTTCGAGCCGAGCTCCTCGATGATGTCCCTGTGAAGATCACGCATACGACCAGCCTAGCCACGAGGCGTTACGACCGGGTTTCGTCCTGCCCGGGGTAGACGTGCAAGGAGAGTCGACGGATGTCGGCGAGTTCCCATTGCCGGAACATCGGGTCGAGATCGGTGCTCTCGTCGGCGAGGACGATGCCACAGTCTCCTCCGCCCGCGCCCGAGGACTTCGCGGCGGCTCCGACGTACTCGGCCGAGTCGCACAGCAGGGTGAGGTCCGGGGTCTCGATCGGGATGCCCGCGCTCACACCGAGTCGGACGAGGAGTCGGCGGGCGCGGTGGAGCTGGCTCTGCGCGGCGGCGAGATCATCGGCGTCGAACGATGCGACGAGCGCCTCGACGCATGCCCTGCTGTCGTCGAGGAAGGTCTCGTAGTGGCTGTCCTCGTTGAGCTTGCGCTTCTGGATCGAGTCGACGAGGTGCGCCGTGGACGCCGGTTCCCCCGTCCACCCGACGACGAGCCGGCCACCGCTCAGCTCGGGGAGGCGGCGAACGGACAGACCGGGCCAGTCCTCGTCGAGCAGGTCGGAGATCGAGACCTCGTCGCGCCGTCGCGTCATCCAGGCCCGATCGGGGGAGGAGAATGCGATCCACCCGCCGTACATGCTCGCGGCCACGTCGCCGCCCGAGGCCAGCGGGTTCACCGTGACGGTCGCGAGCAAGGCGAGCTTGACGCGTGACAGGTCGTCGAGACCGAGCGCGTAGAAGCGATCGAGCGCGCTGACCGTCGCCACGGTCACGGCTGCACTCGAGCCGAGCCCGAACTTGCGTCCGGACCGATCGTCGAGTTCGCTCGTGATGGCGAGGTCGTAGAACGCGAGGTCGCGGCCCCGGTCGATCGCGTACTCCTCGACCACTCGGATGGCGGCGAGAACGTAGTCGAACGGGCGTTGATCGCGATCGATGACGAGACGCTCACCTTCGCGACGCCAGAGCACGGGCCGGTGCCCGAACTGGTCCGAGATGAGCCGGCCGCGGTCGGCCGTCGGTTCGAGGTTCACGGTGACGAATCGATCGACCGCGATCAGCACGGCCGGGTAACCGGGCTCGACGACGGCGTACTCGCCGGCGATGAACAGCTTGCCCGGCGCGGAGACCGTGATCATTCGTCGTCTCGGCTCACGGCCACGCCCGGCCCGGGCAACGAGGTCGTCACGCGGGTGATCCCGGCGGCGGTCACCGCGTCGCGGACGGATTCCATCCGTCGGCGCTGGCAGAGGATCTTGACGTTCGGGCCGGCGTCCATTGTCGCGTAGCACTCGATTCCCGTTGAGCGCAGGTCGCGGACGAGGTGGAGTACGCGGACGCTGTCGGGCTGCCAATACGAGACGGGGGGAGTGGCCCCGAGCATCGAGGCGTGCATGCGCATCGCGTTCGACTCCGTGAGCTCCCCGACCCGCGTGAAGTCGCTCGCGGCGATCGCCGCGAGCATGTCCGTGAAGTCGGTGCGCGACGCGTCGACCCAGGCCGGGAAATACGGCGACGTCTCCGCCGTCAGCCGCATGGCGGCCCTGCTCGAGATGGTCTTGACACCCGCATCGACGACAGCGACGACCATGGCGAGGTCGAGACCGGGGTCCGTGACCGGCTCCGCGAACGATGACGCGTCATCGTCGCCGGCGAACCAGACGGCGAGATCACCGAAGATGCTGCGGGCCGCCGATCCGGAGCCTTTCCGCGCGAGGATCGAGAGCTCGCGCGGCGCGAGGTCGAGACCGGCGGCCGACGACGCGGCGGCGGCCAGCGCGGCGAAGCCCGACGCGGAGGAGGCGAGGCCGGCCGCGGTCGGGACCGTGTTGCGGGAGATCACCGACGCTCCGTCCGACCGGCCCGCGAGGGAGCGGACGAGGTCGAGGAAGCGGGTCACACGAGCGCCGGCCTCTCCCGCCAGCGGTGCCCCGTCGAGCTCGGCGGTGTCGGTGTCGCGCCCCCACTCCACGGTCGTGCGCGTGCTGTAGGCATCGAGGGTCAACGAGACGCTGCTCGTCGCAGGCAGTGCGATACCCTCGTCGCGCTTGCCCCAGTACTTGATGAGGGCGATGTTCGAGTGGGCGACGGCCGTCGCGCGCTCGCTCACGGGACCGGCACCATCGTGTCGTAGACCCATGACCGGGCCGCACCGGCGGCGTGCAGTGCCGAGACGACCTCGGAGGCGACCGACGGAGTCGAGGCCAGCGCGACGATGCAGCCGCCCTGACCGCCGCCCGTGAGCTTGGCTCCGAGCGCCCCCCCGCGGATGGCGGCGGCGACGAGCGCATCGAGGTCCTCGGAGCTCACGTGCAGTTCGCCGAGGATCGTGTGCGCCTCCGTCATCCGCGCACCGAGTGGTTCGGTACGGGCGAGCCGCAGATCCTCAGCCGCCTCGCGGGCGAGGACGCCCAACCGATCGATGCGGCCGTTCGCCCATCCTGGGCGCTCGTCCCGCAATCGTCGGACATCGGACACCGCGACGCGCGTCCGACCCCGGACGCCGGTGTCGGCGATGACGAAACTGCCCTGAAGGCTCATGGGCAGCGTGCTCGTGGACCCGCCCTGGAAGAAGACCGGTACACGGGAGTTCGTGGCGACGGCGTCGAGACCGCTCGGCGTGCCGTGTGCGACGCGCTCGGCGATCTGGACGAGGTCGAAGTGCTCTCGATCGCTCAGCGAGCGGCCGGCTGCTGCGGCGAAGGCGTGCACGACGGCACCGGCGGTCGCGGCGCTCGAGCCGAGACCCCGCTCGGCCGGGATGGAGCTCTCGATGTCGACGAGCAGGCCGTCGAGAGGCACCTCGAATGCGTCGCTCGCGGCGCTGATCGCTGCGAGGGGACCGGCGAGCGTCGGGGGCGCGTCCGCGAGGGCGCCGGAGTAGTACTCCGAGCGGATGCGCGGCGCCCCAGGAGCGGATGACACCTCGACATCCATCGAGAGAGCCGGGAGGGGGAGCGCGATGGCCGGGTGCCCGTAGACGACGGAGTGCTCACCCATGAGGATGAATTTCGCGCGGGTGTGCCCGGTGCCGAGCACAGTGCCACGTCGTTCCACTGCCACTGCCTCTCGTTGATGCGTCCGGGCGCGTCCGTTCGCTCGCCGTTCACGACTGTACCGGGGTGAGCATGGCGCTGCCGCCCGGTTGTGCTGCGGGAGGTTCGACGCCCGCGCGGTTCCGGGTTGGCGACCGTCACGGTGCCCCCAGCAGGACTCGAACCTGCAACCTACGGATTAGAAGGCCGTTGCTCTATCCATTGAGCTATGGGGGCCGACCGCCTTACAGGATAGCCCACGGCGCTCGGGCGCCGAGAGGCGGAACGACCGCGCCGTCAGGTGCCGACGACGAGGGCGACGACTCCCAGGATCGCCGAGACGGCGGCGATGACGAGGGCGATCGTGATGAGCACCAGGTGAACGCGGTAGAACGTCGTGCGGGAACCGTCGGCGGCGCGTGACCGGGGGTCCTTCGCGATCCGGCCGAGGAATCGCGGCCAGACGATGACGTTGTAGGCGGCGTTGACGAAGAGGGCGACGGCGAGTGCGACGAGCATGATGCCCACAGCCTAATCGGCGGCGGAGGACCCTCTGCGCGCCCCGGATAGGATCGAACCATGAGCACTGGCAAGGACCTTCTCGTCTGGATCGACTGCGAGATGACGGGACTCGACCTGTCCGTCGACGAACTCGTCGAGATCGCGGTCGTCATCACCGACTTCGAGCTGACTCCGGTCGACGAGGGTCTCAGCGTCGTCATCAAGCCGAGCGATGCCGCGCTCGCCAATATGGGCCCCTTCGTCACCGACATGCACACGAGTTCGGGTCTCATCGAGGAGATCCCGAGCGGCGTCGATCTCGCCGAGGCCGAGTTCCAGGTTCTGCAGTACGTCGTGAGTCACATCCCCGAAGCCCAGAAGGCGCCCCTCGCCGGTAACTCCATCGGCACGGATCGTGCGTTTCTCGCTCGGTTCATGCCGCGGCTCGACGCCCACCTCCACTACCGCAACGTCGATGTGTCCTCGGTGAAGGAGCTGGCCCGTCGGTGGTACCCGCGTGCCTACTTCAACGCCCCGTCGAAGGACGGCGGCCATCGCGCTCTCGCCGACATCCTCGAATCGATCCGCGAGCTGGCCTACTACCGTGCCGCGGTGTTCGTCCCCATGCCCGGCCCCACCTCGGACCAGGCGAAAGCGGCAGCCGAGGCGACCGTGAACGCGTACGCCTCAAACGTGTAATACACTCTTTGAGTTGCCTCTCGCCGTCCGACGGCGGGACGGACATGGTGGGTATAGCTCAGCTGGTAGAGCGCCTGGTTGTGGTCCAGGAGGTCGCGGGTTCAAGCCCCGTTACTCACCCCAAGTCTTCTCGCGAGGCCCTCACCCGCGGTGGGTCACGGTTCGGTGCAGTGCGTTATCGGACGCTGTGCTGTCGCACGCGCTCAATTCTCGTGCGGGCTGAGCCTTCGCAGGCGCCGACTTGCTCGGGCGCCGACGTGTCCGGGCGCCGACGTGCTCAGGTGCCGACGTGCTCAGGTGCCGACGTGTCCAGGCGTCGACTTCTTCTGAAGCTGGCGTCATTCACGCGCTGTACCAGAGGCACTCGAGGGCGTCGTCCATGGACCAGAAGCGCCCTCGGTCGATGAAGCGTGCGTGATCGGGGGAGTAGCGCTTCGCGAGGTAGACCTCGCCGCCAGCGGTGTCGAGCAGTTCGACGTGGCCGAGGACGGCGAACGAGTCGGTCGAGACCCGCCACAACCGTTCGCCGCGCGGATCGACGCGGACACGCCCGCCGAACGCTCGGGGCGACGATGCGCTGGGCCGAGCCGAAGCCGGAACTACGACCGCGGCCGAGGCCGAGGCCGAGGCCGAGCGTGATTCGTCCATCGCGGTGCGCGTGGTCGTCGTGCTCTGCATGTTGCTGTCCTCTCGTGTCGGCGGCCGGCCCCGCTCTGGTGATGTCTCGAATCTACGGACGACCACCGACATTCCGGAGAAACCACAACCTGTCGTCCTCAGCGACGAGACCGCCTCGGACCGCACAGACCAGCGAGCGACCGCCCGTGAGGAGAAGCGGGGACGGGACACTCCGTAGGGCGGTCGCCGCTCCGACAGTGACCCGGCACTCGCTCCGGAGCGGCGACCGTCACGTCCACCTCATCCGAGCGGAAGGGAGCCGCCATGAACGGCAGGATCACGGTGAGCGGCGTCGTCCAGACCGACCCGCGGTCCCTCACGACCGTCGAGGGGCTCGCGATCGCGACGTTCGCCATCCGAGCGACGGCCGATGTCTCGTCGCGCATCCGCATCTCAGCGAGCCGCGAGTTCGGCCCGTTCGTCGTGACGGCGCTCGACGCCCTCGCCGATGCCGTCGCCACCGGTGTCCGCAGCGGCGACCACGTCGTCATCGCCGGCTCTCTTCATCTCGCGCCGACGAGCGAGAGCGGTTTCGTCGTCGCCGAGCTCCACGCCGATGCCGTGGGCCTCGACGTTCGACGACGTCGTGGTGACCGCCGCCCTGTGGGCTGTCACGATTCGCGCATCCTCCCCTCCTAGACTCGATGTGGACTGCGCCGCCGGAGCACGGTCCGGGAGAGGAAGCAGTCGTGGAGCCCGTCGGTGTGGAGAACGAGCGGCGTCGATCATCCGGCCGAAGAGGTTCCGTCAGCGTGTTGATCGGACTCTCGATCGTCGCGATCCTCGCCGCGTGCACGCAAGCACCCTCGGACGAGAAGACTGCTCCGGCGCCCGCGACGACAGCACCCGTCCCCGCGGTCGCACTCGTTCCGGAGGGCTCGGCGGAGGACAACAAGCCGTTCTTCGACCAGGTCAATGCCGCGACGGCGCAGAACGAGGATGCAGGAGGCCGCGACTTCGTCGACGCCCTCGTCGCGTCCGGCTTCGACAAGGCGGCCATGGAGGTGACGAAGGACGCGACCACGCTCGGTGACCGAGCGGAGTCCATCCAGTTCAGCGTCCGCTGGGGCGATTCGTGCCTCATCGGACAGTTCGGTCCAGCGGTCGGCGGCTACCACTCGACGATCCAGCCCGCTCTCGGAACGGATCGGTGCCTGATCGGGGAGACGCGGCCCATAGACTGGTAGGGATATGGCCGAATACATTTACTCGATGGTCCGCGCCCGCAAGGCGGTCGGAGACAAGCTCATCCTCGATGACGTCACCATGGCGTTCCTGCCGGGTGCCAAGATCGGCGTCGTCGGCCCGAACGGCGCTGGAAAGTCGACGATCCTCAAGATCATGGCGGGGCTCGACACCCCGAGCAACGGGGAGGCGAAGCTCACCCCCGGGTATTCCGTCGGCATCCTGATGCAGGAGCCCGAACTCGACGAGACGAAGACCGTTCTCGAGAACGTCCAGGAGGGCGTCGGCGAGATCAAGGGCAAGATCGACCGCTTCAACGAGATCTCCCTCGCGATGGCCGAGCCCGACGCCGATTTCGACGCGCTCCTCGCCGAGATGGGTGTGCTCCAGGAGGCGATCGACGCCGCCGACGCATGGGATCTCGATTCCCAGCTCGAGCAGGCCATGGACGCTCTACGCACGCCGCCGGGAGATGCGAGCGTCGCCAACCTCTCCGGTGGTGAGAAGCGCCGCGTCGCCCTCTGCAAGCTGCTGCTGCAGAAGCCCGACCTACTCCTCCTCGACGAGCCCACCAACCACCTCGACGCCGAGAGCGTGCTCTGGCTCGAGCAGCACCTCGCGAAGTACCCGGGCGCCGTCCTCGCCGTGACCCACGACCGGTACTTCCTCGACCACGTCGCGGAGTGGATCGCCGAGGTCGACCGCGGTCACCTCTACCCCTACGAGGGCAACTACTCGACGTACCTCGAGAAGAAGCAGGAGCGGCTCCAGGTCCAGGGCAAGAAGGACGCGAAGCTCGCGAAGCGTCTCTCGTCCGAACTCGAGTGGGTCCGGTCGAACGCCAAGGGCCGCCAGGCGAAGTCGAAGGCGCGACTGGCCCGCTACGAGGAGATGGCGGCCGAGGCCGAGCGCACCAGGGTGCTCGACTTCGAGGAGATCGTCATCCCCGTCGGTCCTCGACTCGGCAGCCAGGTCATTGACGCGTCCAAGCTGCAGAAGGGCTTCGGCGACCGCAAGCTCATCGATGGCTTGAGCTTCACGCTGCCGCGGAACGGCATCGTCGGAGTCATCGGCCCGAACGGCGTCGGAAAGACGACGCTGTTCAAGACCATCGTCGGTCTCGAGCCTCTCGACGGCGGCACCCTCAAGGTCGGCGAGACCGTCGACATCTCGTACGTCGACCAGAGCCGCGGCGGCATCGATCCCAACAAGAACCTGTGGGAGGTCGTCTCCGACGGCCAGGACTACATCCAGGTCGGCAAGACCGAGATCCCGTCCCGCGCGTACGTGTCCCAGTTCGGCTTCAAGGGACCGGACCAGCAGAAGAAGGCCGGAGTGCTCTCCGGTGGTGAGCGCAACCGTTTGAACCTCGCGCTCACGCTCAAGCAGGGTGGCAACCTCCTGCTCCTCGACGAGCCGACCAACGACCTCGACGTCGAGACGCTCGGGAGCCTCGAGAACGCGCTTCTCGAGTTCCCCGGCTGCGCCGTGGTCATCACACACGACCGGTGGTTCCTCGACCGCATCGCGACCCACATCCTCGCCTACGAGGGCACGGAGGAGGACCCGGCGAACTGGTACTGGTTCGAGGGCAACTTCGAGGCGTATGAGGAGAACAAGATCGAGCGGCTCGGTCCGGACGCGGCGAAGCCGAACCGCTCCGCCTACCGGAAGCTCACGAGGGACTGATGCGGGTCCACGTCCCGGTCCATCTCCGCTGGGGCGACCTCGACGCGTACAACCACGTCAACAACGTGGAGGTCCTGCGTCTGCTCGAAGAGGCGCGGGTCCGAGCGTTCTGGCGGAGCAGCGACGACGCCGGCGGCGTCGACCAGGGCATGGCCCTCATCGAAGCCGAAGCCGGTTCCGACACGATCACGCTCATCGCCCGCAACGAGATCGTCTATCACGCACCGATCGAGTACCGGCGGTCGCCGCTTGATGTCCAGATGTGGATCTCCCATCTCGGCGGCGCGAGCCTCGACGTGAGCTATGACGTCCGCGGCACCGGCGACCGCCATTCGGAGCTCTACGCCCAGGCCGTGAGCACCATCGTGCTCGTCGACGCCGCTTCGAGCCGACCGCGCCGAATCACCGATGAGGAACGAAAGGCGTGGTCCGAGTACCTCGGTGAGCCGCTCCAGCTGAGCCGCCGACGGTCGTGACCCTCGCGACGAGTCTTCCCGTCAGCGGAGCGTCGGAATCCTGATCATGCCCTCCTGGGCGACGCTCGCGACGAGGACGCCGGAGCGCGTGTAGAACGAGCCGCGGGAGAGGCCGCGTCCTCCCGATGCGCTCGGTGAGTCCTGGATGTACAACAACCAGTCGTCGACGCGAGCCGGCCGGTGCCACCACATCGCGTGATCCAGGCTCGCGATCTTCGCGCCTGGAGTCGCCCACGGGACGCCGTGCCGCCGGAGCACCGGTTCGAGGATCGAGTAGTCGCTCGCATAGGCGAGGGCCGCCTGATGGATGAGCGGCGAGTCGGGGAGCTGGCTGGTCGCGCGGATCCAGATCGCTTGCCGATCGGTGCGTTCGCCCTCGACGGACAGGTAGATGGGGGAGGGGATGTGGCGCATGTCGAAGGGACGGTCTCTCGCCCACGTGCGCGCCACCGGATGGTCGATGTCTCCGAGGACCTCGGCGGCCGACGGGAGGTCCTCGGGCATCGGCAGGTTTTCGGGCATGGCGTTCTGGTGCTCGAGCCCCGGGTCCTCGTCCTGGAACGATGCGATGAGCGAGAGGATGGGCACGCCCTTCTGGTATGCCTGCGTTCGCCGCGTCGAGAACGACCGACCGTCGTGGATTCTGTCGACGGCGAACGTGATCGGGAGTTCGGAGTCGCCGGCGCGGAGGAAGTAGCCGTGCATCGAGTGGACCGAGCGGTCTGCATCGACGGTGCGCATCGACGCGGTCAGGGCCTGAGCGAGCACCTGCCCGCCGTAGACGCGGCCGTGCGGCATGCGCTGCGACGGCCCCGTGAAGATGTCCTCCTCGGTGCGGGCGCCCGTGTCGGTGAGGTCGAGGGTCTCCAGTAGCGATTCGATCGGGTTCACGTAGGGCCTCCTCACGGCACCATCGGCGGCGTCCGTCCCGTAAGTTTATGAGCACATGAGTGTTACGATCTCCTTCACCACAGCCGACGCCGTCGCGGACATGCGGACGTTCCTGTCCCGTGCCGCTCGCGTCGACGACACCGCCGCCCGACTCGTCGTGCGGGGCGACGTCCTGGCCGTCTACGTGGCCGCGTTCTCGCCCAAGGGCTTGCTCGATCGGGGTTTCACCGTCCTCGGCCTGCGGACGGTGCGCGTGGTCGCGACCGGCGACCTCGATCTCGTTGTGCCCCTCCGGAGCGTGCTCGATCGCCTCGCGACTCCTGAGATGGCATCGGGGGACCGCCTCGCAGTCGTTCTCCCGGCTCAGCAGATGACCACGGTGTGGGCGGGGATCTCGCCGCCTCGTTCGGGATGGCTGCCGGTCGGCTCGGTCTCGTCCACCGTTCTCGCGGATCACGCGAGACGAGGAGCGATCGAGGTCGCGAAGGCGGTGCCGACCGCGGCGGGGGACCACATCGTGCATTCGGTGAGGCAAGCGGTGTGGACGCGCTCCATCGAGGGGCGCGACGACGTTCCGGCCGGCGCGGCCTTCGCCGCCGACGCCTTCGGGTTCCTGGCCGATCCCCTCGAGGAGGTCCCCCTCTTCGTGAGCGGGCCCTGGGTGCGTCTCAGCCCGCGACGCGGACACATCCTCGCTCGACGCGGCGTCGCCTGAGCCGCAGCTGCCCGCACGGCGGGCAGGCTCAGATCGCCGCCGCGACGCTCCCGCCGACGGCGCGACCCGAGAAGAGGCACCCGCCGAGGAAGGTCCCCTCCAGCGCGCGGTAGCCATGCATGCCACCGCCACCGAAGCCTGCGACCTCACCCGCGGCGTCGAGGCCCGGGATCGGGACGCCGTCGTCTCCGAGCACGCGGCCGTCGAGGTCGGTCTCGATGCCGCCGAGGGTCTTCCTGCTCAGGACGTGGAGCTTGACAGCGATGAGCGGTCTTTTTCGTCGCGTCGTGATGCAATCGATCGTATGACCCCGCAGCCGCTTCGAGATGATGCGTGTCGGTCACTCCGTCGATGTCCGCCCGCCGGGCACGCGCACAGGACGACTGCGACGAACGCTATTCGTCGAAGGTGTTCACCATTGCGTGAGCGGCCCGTTCCAGGTACGACCACAGCTCGGCCTCGTGCAGTGGCGAGAGCCCGAGGGTGTCGACGGCTGCTCTCATGTGAAGGAGCCAGCGGTCGCGCGCATCGGGGTTGATCCTGAAGGGCATGTGCCGCATCCGGAGCCGCGGGTGTCCGCGTGTCTCGCCGTAGGTGGAGGGGCCGCCCCAGTACTGCTCCAGGAAGAGCAGCAGGCGCTCGGAAGCAGGACCGAGATCCTCCTCAGGATACATCGGCTTCAGGACGGGATCGTCCGCGACGCCACGGTAGAACTCGGTCACGAGCTTCTCGAACGTCGGTCGCCCGCCGACGTCGTCGTAGAAGCTCTTCGCCAGGAGATCGCTCATTCGCCGGGGTTCGCTTTCGGTCTCGTCGTGCGCAGGGTCTTCTTCGTCGTCGCGGGTTGCTCGACGACGCCGACGGGTTTCGTCCGCGGGGGTCGCGCTCCCGCGATGCTCGCCGCGCCGTCGAATCCGGAGAGGACGACGCTCTTGAGCGACGGGAGTCTGACGTCCATGTCGTCCATCGCCGTCTTCAACCGGGCGCGCAGTTCGCGCGCGACATCGTCCTTCGCGCTCGTGCGTGTCTTGACGACGAGGCGGACCACGAGGGCGTCCTCGGAGATCGACTCGAGCCCCCACGACTCGGGCTTCTCCATGATGCGGGTCCGCCACTTCGGCTCTTTGGCGAAGGTCGTCGCGGTGTCGAGCAGGCGATCCTGGATGGCGTCCACGTCGACGTCGTAGGGTACG
Organism: Labedella phragmitis; assembly: GCF_004078635.1. Classification (GTDB taxonomy): domain Bacteria; phylum Actinomycetota; class Actinomycetes; order Actinomycetales; family Microbacteriaceae; genus Labedella; species Labedella phragmitis. The sequence goes on along the minus strand of NZ_RZNB01000002.1, from coordinate 587,334 downwards.
GCGAGATCGACGATGACGCGCGCCCAGCCCTGCGACATGTTGCCGACGCGGAGGATCTCGCCGTTGCGCACGAACCAGAGCGTTCCATTGACGTCTCGCACCTGGGTGATGCGGATGCCGACGGCCTCCACCACTCCGGTCGCGGGGCCCAGATCGACGACGTCGCCCACGCCGAGCTGATCCTCCATGACCATGAACAGCCCGTTGAGCACGTCCTTGACGATGTTCTGCGCGCCGAAACCGAGTCCGGCGCCGAGCGCGGCCGTGAGCAGAGCGAGCGAGCCGATGAAGTCGGGACTCACGGTGTTCACGACGGCGACGACGGCCACGATGCCGACGACGACGTTGACGATGTTGGAGAGCACCGTCCCGATCGTCCGCGTGCGCTGGACCAATCGCACGGCCGCGAGCGGCGAGACGCTCAGCTCCTTCGTGTCGTCGGCGTTATTGGAGCGTTTGACGCCGTTGACGATGCGGTCCACGACTCGGCGGATGCCGAGCCGCAGGAGCCAGACGGCGACGAAGGCGAAGATCACGATCAGAACGACTGCCGTGATCTTGCCGAGGAACGTCGCGAAGAACGCGTCCAATGCCTTGGTGATCTCGGTGAGGTTCATCGCCCCCAGTCTATCGAGACCCTCTGACGACGAGCCGAGGGCCGGACGTGCTCACGGACGTCCGGCCCTCGGTCACACGGGTGTCAGGAGGCGTCGCGCTCCTGCGCGGCGATCGCCCGCTCGACGCCCGCGAGGTTCTCGAGCACGAGACGACGGAGAGCCGCCGGCTGCTCGGGGTTCGCGTCCAACCAGGCTCTCGTCGCATCGGCCAGCTCCCGGTCGGCGAGAGCCGACGGATACATGCCGGCGACGAGGTACTCGGCGATCTTGTAGCTGCGCGTCTCCCAGATTCCTTCGAGGGCCGAGAAGTACCGCTCAACGAAGGGGCGCAGCACATCTGTGTCGGTCGCACGCTGGAAACCGAGCCCCGTCGAACGGACGATCGTGTTCGGCAGCCTGTCCGAGTCGAAGACCGACGACCACGCGGCCGCCTTGCCCTCCGCCGTCGGGATGGCCGCGCGCGCGTGAGCGGCCGACTGCTGACCCGTCGCCGTGTTGTCCGCGGCGAGTTCCGCGTCGATGACCGACTCGTCGGCCCGGCCTCCGGCGGCGAGCGCGATGAGCAGTTCCCAGCCGAGGTCGGTGTCGATGTCGAGACCCTCGAGCGTCTCCGACCGGTCGCGCAGCGTCTCGATGATGTCGAGGTGCTCGTCGCTCGATGCCAGCGCCGCGAAGAACTTCACGAACTGGAACTGGGCGTCGCTCCCCGCGTCCGCGTTCTTCGCGAGCTCCCACAGCGCTGCCGCCGCCGTCGCGTTGACGGCGTCGCGCTTCTCCGGTGCCACGTATGCGCTGACCGCGAGCAGCAGCTGGTTGAGCGTCGTGCGGATCGTGGTCGATTCCGTCTCACTCGCGATGTTCCCGAGGACGAGGGCGACGTAGTCGCTCGCGGGCGTCTCGGCATCACGCGTCGCGTCCCAGGCCGAGCCCCAGACGAGCGACCGCGCGAGCGGGCTCTCGATGTCGGAGAGGTGCGCGATCGCGGTCGCGAGCGACGTCTCGTCGAGGCGGATCTTCGCGTAGGCGAGGTCGTCGTCGTTGAGCAGAACGAGGTCCGGCCGTGTGAGTCCGATGAGCTCGGGAACCGGCGACGCGGGGCCGTCGATGTCGATCTCGACCCGGTGCGTTCGGACGAGCGACGAGCCCTCGAGTGAGTAGAAGCCGATCGCGAGCCGGTGAGGACGGATCGTCGGGTAGTCGGCGGGAGCTGACTGCTCCACGACGAAGGACGCGATCACGCCGTCGTCGTCCGTCTCGATGGCCGCCCGGAGCGTGTTGACGCCAGCGGTCTCGAGCCACAGCTTCGACCACGAGCGCAGCTCGCGTCCGCTCGTCCGCTCGAGCTCGTCGAGGAGGTCCGTGAGCTCGGTGTTGCCGAAGGCGTGCTTCGCGAAGTACGCGGAGACGCCGGCGAGGAAGTCCTCCTGGCCCACCCACGCGACGAGCTGCTTGAGCACGGAGGCACCCTTGGCGTAGGTGATGCCGTCGAAGTTCACCTGCACGTCTTCGAGGTCACGGATCTCCGCGACGATGGGGTGCGTGGATGGCAGCTGGTCCTGCTTGTAGGCCCACGACTTCTCCATGGCGGTGAACGTCGTCCAGGCCTCGGTCCACTCGGTCGCCTCGGCGACGGCGAGCGTCGACGCGTACTCGGCGAAGGACTCGTTGAGCCAGAGGTCGTTCCACCACTTCATGGTGACGAGATCGCCGAACCACATGTGCGCGAGCTCGTGGAGGATCGTCACGACGCGACGCTCCTTGACGGCATCGGTCACCTTCGACCGGAAGACGTAGGTCTCGGTGAAGGTGATGGCTCCGGCGTTCTCCATCGCACCGGCGTTGAATTCGGGGACGAAGAGCTGGTCGTACTTCTCGAACGGGTATGCGAGACCGAAGGCGTTCTCGAAGAAGGCGAAGCCCTGGCGGGTCTTCTCGAAGATGTAGTCGGAATCGACGAACTCGGACAGGCTCTTCCGTGCGTAGATGCCGAGGGGGATCGTGCGGCCGTCGCTCGAGGTGAGTTCGCTGTGCGTCGACACGTAGGGGCCGGCGACGAGCGCCGTCACATACGACGAGAGCACGGGAGTGGGGGAGAACGACCAGGTGCTGACACCATCCCGCACCTCGACGGGCTCGGGTGTCGGTGAATTGCTGACGACGCTCCAGTAGGAGGGCGCCGTGACGGTGAAGGCGAACGTCGCCTTCAGATCGGGCTGCTCGAACACCGCGAACATGCGGCGCGAGTCGGGGACTTCGAACTGGCTGTAGAGGTAGACCTCGTCGTCGACGGGGTCGACGAACCGGTGCAGGCCTTCTCCCGTGTTCGTGTAGCGAGCGTCGGCGACGATCGTGAGTTCGTTCTCGGCGGCGAGATCATCGAGCTGGATCCGCACGCCGTCGCTCACGACGGCGGGGTCGAGCTCGCGGCCGTTGAGGGTGACCGAGCGGACCGCAGCGGTGATCGCGTCGATGAACGTCGATGCTCCGGGCGTCGCCGTGAAGCGCACCGTCGTCGTGCTGAGGAACGTCTCGGGACCCGTCGTCAGATCGAGCGTGACGTCGTAGCTCGACGTCGAGACGATGGCCGCACGTTCGATCGCTTCGGCTCTGGTGAGGTTCTCTCCGGGCAACAGTGCCTCCTGTGATGTGGTCGGATTCTGTCCATTCGCCAGCCTACTGCTGGGCGTTCGGCGCACCAGTCGGCGTTAGAGTCTCGTCATGACTTCACCTGACACCGTCTCCGTCGATTTCTGGTTCGATCCCTCCTGCCCGTGGGCGTGGATGACCTCACGATGGGTCGACGAGGTCGCCGCGCACCGTTCGCTCGACGTCACGTGGCACATCATGAGCCTCGCCGTCCTCAACGAGAACAACGACGTCTCCGAGGAGTACCGGGCCTTCTTCCCGCGTGCTCTCCGCTACACGCGACTCGTGGCGGCGGCGAAGGAACTGCACGGGGACGCGATCGTGAAGCCGCTTTACGACGCGCTCGGTACCCGAATCCACCCGGGTGGCAGCATCGACTCCGACGAGGTCATCACCGGTGCACTGACCGAGGTGGGTCTCGATGCGGACTTCGCGCGATACGCCGACTCCGAGGAATTCGACGAGCAGATGCGTGCGAGCCACTTCGACGGTATCGAGCGCGTGGGCCAGGACGTCGGAACCCCCGTGCTCTCGGTCGACGGCGTGGCGTTCTTCGGTCCCGTCATCTCGCCTGCGCCGAAGGGCGACGAAGCTCTCGCGTTGTGGGACGGTGTGGTAGCGGCCGCTCGGTACCCGGGATTCTTCGAGCTCAAGCGTTCCCGCACGGCCGACCCGATCTTCGACTGACGAGGGCGTCGACGGCCGGTCGGAGCGCTCGGTCGCGCTCTAAACTGGGCAGATGCGCATCCACATCGCCACCGATCACGCGGGGCTCGACTTCTCGCGGACGCTCCAGAGCCACTTGACGGAAGCCGGTCACGAGGTCGTCGATCACGGCCCGGAGACCTACGAGCCGCTCGACGACTACCCCGGTTTCTGCATCGCCGCCGCCGAGGCCGTCGTCCGCGACCGGTCGGCGGGTATCGACGCGCTCGGGGTCGTGTTCGGCGGGTCGGGCAACGGCGAGCAGATCGCGGCCAACAAGGTCGTGGGCGTGCGAGCGGCGCTCGTCTGGAACGAGAGCACGGCGCTTCTCGCCCGGCAGCACAATGATGCGAACGTCATCTCGATCGGTGCGCGCCAGCACACCGTGGAGGAGGCCATCGGTTTCATCGACAGCTTCATCGCCGAGCCGTTCTCGCACGACGAGCGGCACGTGCGGAGGATCGGCCAGATCGCCGACTACGAACGGTCGCGCCACTCCGCTGATGCCTGAGGGTCATTCCGTCCATCGGATCGCTCGCCAGTTCCGTCACAACTTCGTGGGTCGCCGTGTGACCACTTCGTCTCCGCAGGGCCGATTCGCAGAGGGGGCAGCCGTCCTCGACGGTCGTGAGGTGATCGATGCGATCGCCGTCGGCAAGCAGATGTTCCTCGAGTTCGACGGCGGGGTGTTCCTGCGGGTCCACCTCGGTCTCTACGGAGCGTGGGACTTCGCCGGTCGGATCGACTCCGATCCGACGATCGCCTCGGCCGGCGGCCGGATGGGTCAGACGAACCAGCGCGGCACCGTGGTGACTCCCGGTTCCCTCGCGGACGGTGCTTTCGAGGATTCCCTCTCCAGCATCGGCGCGCCTCGGCGCGCGCGCGTGCGGATGTCGGAGCAGACGAGCGACCTGCCCGAACAGGCCGAGGAGTTCCCCCCTCCACCCGTCGGTGCCGTCCGCGTCCGGCTCCTCACTGATGAGACCGTCGCGGATCTCCGGGGCCCGACGGCGTGCGAACTACTCGACGCGATCGGGGTGCAAGCGGTCATCGAGCGACTCGGTCCCGACCCTCTCGTCGACGACGCCGCGACGGGGGAGCGGCGTTTCGTCGAACGGGCGGGGAAGAAGCAGACGGCCATCGGTCTCCTGCTGATGGATCAATCCGTCGTGAGCGGTATCGGCAACGTCTACCGGGCGGAACTGCTCTTCCGCGCTCGCCTCAACCCTCACACGCCCGGCAAGGTCGTCCCGGCGGATGTCCTCCGCATTCTGTGGCGCGACTGGGTGATCCTCCTCCGCACGGGAGTCGAGACCGGTCAGATGATGACGATGGACGGCCTGGAGGGGGACGACTACGTCAAGGCGATGGCGAGTCGTGCCGACCGCCACTGGGTGTACAAGCGAGAGGGGCTCCCGTGCCGCGTCTGCGGGACGTCGATCCTCCTCGAGGAGATGGGTGCGCGCAAGCTCTACTGGTGCCCGGTCTGCCAGGCCTGACGTCGACGGGCACGACGAAGGGCCCCGTTCCGCGCGGCGGAACGGGGCCCTTCGGAGAGCTGCTGACGACTACTTGCTGACGTGCGCCACCAGGAACCAGCGGTCCTTCTCGAGGCCGCGGGCGATCTCGATCGCGACGTCCTGGCTCGCGGCATCGATCTCGCCGAGCTCGTCGACAGCTGCGCGGACACCGGTGAGTGCAGCGTCGATCTGGGCGACGACCTCGGCGATGGTCCGATCGGACTGCTGGAAGCCGGCGGTGAGGGTGCCGGTCGTCGTCTTGGCCGCGACCGTCGTGAGTCGGGCGTCGACCGGCAGGCCGAGGGCGACGATCCGCTCGGCGGCGAGGTCCGCCCACTCCTGAGCGTGTGCGACCACGTCGTCGAGGAGTTCGTGGACGCCGATGAAGTTGGCCCCGCGGACGTGCCAGTGCGCCTGCTTGCCGTTCACGACGATGGCCGTGAGGTCGATGACGACGGGGCTGAGGAACTGGGCGACACCGGCGGCGATGTCAGGGCTGACGGAGGTCGAGGAAACGGTGATGTCGGTCATGTGCTCTCCTTATCTTCTGGTGGGTACAACCGTACTCGGCGCCATGCATTCCGCAAGGAAGAGAAGGCTCGGCTTACTCGGCCCTGATCGGGTCTTTTCATGTGAGGTGAGCCTCACCGAAGCGCGTGAAGAGCTCGTCCGACGGCGCGGAGATTCTGCATGCGTTGCTCGTACCGGGCCGCGAAGGCGATGAGCAGGACGCCGCCGACGCCTGCCCAGACCCACCAGTAGCCGGCTTCGTAGAGCCCCGAGAGCCAGGGCCACAGTTGAGCGAGCCCGTGCAGGATCGTGACGACGGCACCGATGACGAGCGGCGATTGCAGACGCCGGAGTGCGCCCACCACGGTGATGACTACACCGACGACGCCGAGCGCGGTCACGCGCCACAGCGTCGACTCCCCGAGGTCGTAGGCGAGAGACGGAACAAGGAGCATGAGGAGGCCGGAGGCGAGCGTCGGCCACGAACCGCTGCGCGGATCGCGGAGGAGCCGGATGTAACCGGCCGACAGCGCGGCGACGGCGACGGGGACGGTGATCCATTCGACGTCCTCGACCGAGGCGAGCGCGTTGACGGAGATGGCGAGGCCCGCGACGAGACCGACGATCGCGGTGACACGGGCACTCGAGCGCCGGGCCGTGCGCTCGGATCGTGACGCGTCCTCGCGCGGGTCGTCGTCGAGCGCGAATGCCGACACCGCGATGCCGCACACGATGATCAGCCACGGGCTCGCCTCGGCGCCTGTCATCGAGCCTCCGAGGAGCGACCGGGACACGAGGACGCCGAGTGCAGCGGCGGCGCCGGAGGCGGCCACGTCGGAGAGCAGAGGTGACCGGCGGACACGGGTGATCGCGAGAGCCGCGCCGATCAGGACGAATGCGACGGCGCCCATCCACGAGTATTGCGCGGTCGCACCGTCCGCGAGGGCCCCGCTCGATCCGCCATCGGGTACCACGGCCCGCACGATCGCCGGAAGGCCCACGGCGACGACTCCCGCGCTCCACGTGATCGACCGGAGGTGGAGTACCCGGCCATCGCGGAGGACCACGAGTGCGAGCGCGAGGAACACGACGCCCGCAGCGGTGACGATGATCGCGCGACCGGCGTCGCCTGCGGAGGCGACGAAGGCGCTCGGGAGAATCGCGACGGCGAGGGACACCGCGGTGAGCGCGTCGAGACCGGTGGAGGCCGCCTGTGCCCGAGACGGCGGAGCGCCAGGACCCGAGTGCCGTGAACGCCACCCGACGACGCCCGCCACGAGCAGGAGCAGGCCGGCCACAGGCAACGAGTAGTACTCGATGTCGGTCACTCTCTCATCGAGGAGGAACCACCACAGAGCGGCCACGGCGAGAGTTGCGCCGATCCACGCGACGGGGCGACGGGAGGGCGCTGTACCGGGTCGGAACGCGAGGAGCGTCGGGATCGCAGCGATCACGAGGAGCGTGAGCCGAGTGAGAGGTCCCCCGTCGACGAGAGAGAGAACGAGAGTGGCCGCCGCGGTCACGGCGATGGCGATCTCGGCCACGATCGAGGTCGTCGGTGCCGACCGTGTCGACCGTCTCGCCGAGACCGCGACGAGGAGAGCCGAGAGGACGACGAGCAGGAGAGCGGCGGCCAAGCTTCCCGGAAGTGCGCCGGGCTCGTTGCTCGCGACGATCGAGGCGTCGGCCGCGAGCAGCGCGAGGAGCGGGATCGACGATGCGCCGCCCGCCGATCGTGCGGACGGTGCGCGGCCGACGACGGCCCAGGCTGTGGCGACCCCGACGGCCAGGGCGACGAGCGCGAGTCGCCACCCGACGTCCGCGACGACGTCACCCGTGGCCCAGACGATGACTGCCGCGGGGGCGACGGCGAGGGCGGTGATGCCACCGACGGTCGCGGACTCCGCTCGCGGGAGACGGTGCGCGACGAAGGCCAGTGCCCCGATGATCACGAGACCGACGATCGCTGCGCCGAAGCCGCCGGGGGAGTCGTCCGGCGATCGGGAGACTCCGGCGGCCCACGACGGGGCTATTCCGCCGGCCGCGAGCGCGACCGCGACGGCGAGCCCCGAGGCCGTGACGGCTCCGCCGGTCGACCATGCGCGTTCGGAGTTCAGGGCGACCACACGGGCGCTCACGAGGACCGCGAGGACGACGATGGTGGCGAGGAGCCACACCCCCGAACTCGCGAGTGCGAAACCCGCGGCGGCGAGAGCCGTAAGCATGCCGCCCGCGAACGCCGCGATCCGGGCGGCGGCTGCTGCTCGACGCCACGCAGCGGCGACCAGGAGGACGATGGCCCCAAGGATGTCGACGGCCACTGTCGCGAGGACGGACGGTGCGATCACGGCGCAGCCCGCGACGGCGAGAGTCGCGAGAGCGAGGGGTGCCCAGGCCAACGCCGACACGACGCGAGGAGAGCGGGCGAGCACGAGTCCACCGGAGAGGGCGGCGCCCGTGACGGCCACCCCGAGGACGAGCCACCCGATCGCCGGGTCCACGTCACCGACGGTCGCGAGCGGGGCGGCCCGGAAGGACCGCGCGCTCAGGACGTCGAGGACGGCGACGAGGATGCGGGTCGCGCCGGGCAGGAGGAGCAGAGCACCGGCGCCCGCAGCGACTGCAGCGCTCAGCCGAAGCGGACGCGCCAACGTCCCCGAGACGACTCGTGCGACGGCGGTGAGGAGGGTCGCGGCGAGCATGACGGCTGCAGGCTGGAACCCATCGGCGGCCTCGGCGGGCGCGACAGCGTCGACGACCCCGATTGCGACGCCCGAGGTGGCTAATGCGAGACCGACCGCGCCGATGACGCCCCACGCTCGACCCGGTGCGACCGATCCGGTGCGGGTCGGACGCACCACCACGACGAGGTGGACGGCCCAGACGAGCGCCGCGAGCGCGAAGCCGAGAGCCTGGCCGGCGACGAGCTGCGGGAACGCCGCCACGGCCGCGACAAGCGTCAACAGTCCGGCGATGACCGACACGACCCGCAGGACGACGCGCTCAGCGCGTGGCAGTCGGGGCAGACGGTCGAGGAGGACCGCGAGTCCGGTCACGGCGGCGGCCACGAGCGTGCCGTCCGCGTCGGCGGCACCGGACCGAGTCGTCCCGAGGACGGCTGCGAACAGGCCGATCGGTCCGACGACTGCTGCGCATACGGAGGGGGACCGCAGCGACGTGAGCCGCGAGACGCCGACGAGCACGACCGTGACGACGAGGAGGGCGAGACCGGTGTACATGCTCAGGTCGAGTCGGTCGGCGCCGAAGAGTCGATTCACCCGCACGATCCAGACGTCCAGGAGCAACAGCACCACACCGATCACGCCGACACCTTCCGCCGTGCCGTCGAGTCCACGTCGGCGGAGCACCCAGGCGATGGCGAGGACGACGAGGCTCGCGGCGGCCGTGAGGACGGAGCGCGTCTCGACGCTCGCGACGACGTAGGCGAGGACGGCGAAGAAGACCGCGAACACGGAGACGAGGGCGACGCCGGTCGTGAGGAGGACCACTTGGGCGCTGGGCCGTCGCCGGGAAGAGGGGTCAGGGGGAAGCTGTCCGCCGCTCGGCGCTCCCGACGTTCCCGACCTCACCAGGGTCGGAGGCGGATACGCGAGTGCGGATGCGCTCAGCGCGACCGGTGGCCCTGCCGGCGGCGCCTGGGTCCGAATCTGGGGCTGCGTCTGCGTGGACAGTGCGGCGGCGGCTCGTGACTGCTCCAGCCCCGCAGCCACCTGGAGTGGTGCGACAGCGGGCGCGCCCGTCATCGCGATCGCCGCCGACTCGGCACGCATGCGCACCATCAGGGCATTCCTGGCCGCCTCGGTGTCGACGATCCGCCGCCCCAGTTCGAGCACCGTCGATGCCCGAGGTGACGTGAGATCGAGGTCGCAGACGCCGCAGACGGGGCCGGCGAGACGTCGGAAGCACCACGGACACAGTGAAGTGTCGATGAGATCGGTCGGCGCTGCCGGCCAGACTGTCGCCGGGGCAGGCGTGCGGTGGCCCTGCTCAGAGGTCATGCCGCACACTTTGCCAGACGCCGCCTGCCCGTCCGTGCTCGGCTCAGGTGCATGTGGTGAACGGACTCTCCCCAGTTCGCGGGACATACGGTCGACGACCCGCGGCTACGGTGGCTGCATGACCGTCTCCGCCACCGCAACCGTGCTCGCCCTGCCGGGGCTCACTCCTCCCCGAATCCACGACGACGCGTTCATCGCCCCCGGTGCGCGCGTCGTCGGCGACGTCGTGATCGGCGCGAGCGCGAGCGTCTGGTACAACGCCGTGATCAGGGCGGAACGTGCGCCCGTCATCATCGGGGAGCGGAGCAACGTGCAGGACGGCACGGCACTCCACGTCGATGCCGACAGCGGCGTGACGATCGGCCGCGACGTCTCCATCGGCCACAACGCCGTCGTCCATGGGTGCCGGATCGGAGACGGCTCGCTCATCGGGATGGGAGCCGTGATCCTGAGCGGTGCCGTCATCGGCGAGCACAGTCTCGTGGCTGCAGGAGCGGTCGTACTCGGCGGAACGGTCGTGCCTCCCCGCAGCCTCGTCGCCGGGGTCCGGGCGGCGGTTCGCCGCCCGCTCACGAACGAGGAGGTCGACGGGCTGAGGCGGAACGCCGACACGTACGTCCGCTACATCGACCTCCATGGCGGAGCGGTCGAGGCCTGAGCTCCTGAGCCCCGTGCCGTCAGCTACGGCGGGCGGGACGACCGCTCCGCGTCAGGGCCGCGAGGCAGATCGCGAGCCCGACGAGGAAGGCGAGGCCGAGTGCCGGGCGTCCCACGATGAGGGAGAAGAGGGACGCGACGACGAAAGCGATGCCGAGCAGGGACCAGAACGTCCTCGCGCGCTTCGATCGTCGCAACTCGCGCGAGGAGGGGATGTCCGGCGTCATCGCTCCAGCCTAGGCGCGGCCCCGCGACGGTCTGGTCCTCCTCGAGGCGTCGGCGTACCGTGTCCGCATGGACCGTGAGGATTCGCTGCGGGAGATCGCCGATCGGCTCGCCGTCCTGACGCTCTCGGAAGAGGATCTCGAGTTCGACTTCGTGCTCGACCAGCTCACCGGTCTCAAGGAGGAGATCCGGAACCTCGCCGTTGTGGCGTCGGACACGGATGCGCCGATGGTCGCATGGCTGCAGGACGAGCACGTCCGAGGGATGGTTCTCTACGCGGCAGCCCAGTCGAATCTGCGATCGCAACGCGCGTTGGGGCTCGCGGCTCCGTACGACCCGGCGACGAGGGCCGGCATCACGAGCCAGTTCGGATCGTGGGCGGCGGCGGCACGCGCCGAGGTCCTTCGTATCCTCGGCGACGATCGTCTGGGATAGTCGACGCATGTACAGCAACCTCACCGGATGGCATCTCGTGATCCTCGCGTCGATCCCGCTGCTCGTGCTCTTCGTCGCCGCGATCGTGAGCATCGCGCGAGCGACGGCGACGGGGACCGAAAAGGCGATCTGGGTTCTGGTCGCGCTGGTCTTTCCGATCGCAGGACCGATCGTGTGGTTCGCCGTGGGGAAGAGGACGACATCGAGTCCGTGATCCGATGCAGGTGGGCGCAGCGCGGAGCGGTGCCGATACGGAGGGGATGACGGGAATCGAACCCGCACCATCAGTTTGGAAGACTGAGGCTCTACCATTGAGCTACATCCCCGAGGCCCGAGCGTGGTGCCGCCACGAGCGCCTTGCAAGGTTACTACATCGCCGAGGGTGCCCCGTGCACGACGGTCCGACCGGCTCGCATCTTGTCGGCTAGACTGCTGGAGGTCCATCGGCACGACGCCTGCTACGCGAGGTCGTGCGACCACCGGCTCGCCGAGCCGGGGCGTAGCTCAGCTTGGTAGAGCGCCCGCTTTGGGAGCGGGAAGTCGCAGGTTCGAATCCTGTCGCCCCGACCACGACCACCGACTTCGGATCCACCAAACAGGAGAACGTACAAACGTGAAGACCACCGTCGAAAAGCTCAGCCCGACGCGCGTCAAGCTCGCGATCGCCGTGACGCCGGACGAACTGAAGCCCAGCATCGAGCACGCATACGGCCACATCGCCGAGCAGATCAACGTGCCCGGCTTCCGCAAGGGCAAGATCCCGCCGCCCATCATCGACCAGCGCGTCGGCAAGGGTGCCGTGCTGGAGCACGCCGTCAACGAGGGCCTCGACAAGTTCTACCGTCAGGCCGTCACGAGCGAGGGCATCCGCACCCTCGGACGCCCCGAGGCCGACATCACGGAGTGGCCGAGCGACAAGGACTTCTCCGGAGATCTGCTCGTCACCATCGAGGTCGACGTGCGTCCCGAGGTCGAGGTCCCGGCTCTCGACCAGATCACGATCGAGGTCGAGCCGGCCGCCGTCTCCGACACGGACATCGACGAGGAGCTCGAGCGGCTGCGCACGCGCTTCGGCACGCTCGTCACGGTCGACCGTCCGGCGAAGTCCGGCGACTTCGCTCAGATCGACCTCATCGCGACGATCAACGGCGACGAGGTCGACAACGCCTCCGGCATCTCCTACGAGCTCGGCTCCGGTGAGCTCCTCGAAGGCATCGACGAGGCCCTCGAGTCCCTGACCGCCGGTGAGACGACGACCTTCTCGTCCGACCTGCTGGGTGGCGAGCACGCCGGTGAGACCGCCGAGATCACGGTGACCCTCACAGCAGTGAAGGAGCGCGAGCTCCCCGAGGCCGACGACGACTTCGCCCAGATCGCGAGTGAGTTCGACACGATCGCGGAGCTGCGGGAGAGCCTCACCGAGCAGGTCGAGCGTCGGAAGACCTTCGATCAGGGCAACGAGGCGCGCACGAAGCTCGTCGACGCCCTGCTCGAGAAGGTCGACGTGCCGGTCCCGCCGAAGCTCATCGAGGACGAGGTGCACCGCCACCTCGAGGGCGAGGGTCGTCTCGAGGATGACACGCACCGCGCCGAGGTGACCGAGTCGAGCGAGAAGACGTTCAAGACGCAGATCCTCTTCGACCAGATCGCCGAGGCCGAGAACGTCCAGGTCAGCCAGGAGGAGCTCACCTCCTACCTCATCCAGGGCGCGGCTCAGTACGGCATGGAGCCGGGCGAGTTCATCAAGGTCCTCGACGAGAACGGCCAGATCCCGCAGATGATGGGCGAGGTCGCGCGCAACAAGGCGATCGCCATCACGCTGGGGAAGGTCTCGGTCGTCGACACCGACGGCAAGCCTGTCGACCTCAGCGGCTTCATCCCCTCGGACGACGAGGACGAGGACGCGTCGGTCGAGTCCGACGAGACCGACGCCGCGGAGAGCGCTGACGAGGCCACGGCGGACGCCAAGTAGCTTTTTCCGCACGTGACGCAACGGGCCCCCGACCTCGGTCGGGGGCCCGTTCTCGTGTCTGCGACCGCGGGGTGCGCCCACGGCGAACACGGCGACCGCGCCGCGTTGCACCCGATAAGTTCGATATCGCAAGCGACAACTGAAACGGAGCGGCACATGGCAGAGCCTCTGATGGCCCAGAGTGTATTCGATCGACTTCTGAGGGACCGGATCATCTGGCTGGGCTCCGAGGTCCGGGACGAGAACGCGAACGAGATCTGCGCCAAGATCTTGCTTCTCGCGGCCGAGGACCCCAATAAGGACATCTACCTCTACGTCAACTCGCCCGGTGGATCGATCACCGCGGGTATGGCGATCTACGACACGATGCAGTTCGTACCGAACGACATCGTCACGGTCGGCATCGGAATGGCCGCGTCGATGGGGCAGCTGCTCCTGACGAGCGGCACCAAGGGCAAGCGGTACATCACCCCCAACGCCCGCGTCCTGCTGCACCAGCCGCACGGCGGCTTCGGCGGAACGTCGAGCGACATCCAGACGCAGGCGCAGCTCATCATCGACATGAAGAACCGCCTCGCGCAGATCACGGCGGACCAGACGGGCAAGACGCTCGAGCAGGTCAACGCCGACGGCGACCGCGATCGCTGGTTCACGGCGCAGGAGGCCCTCGAGTACGGCTTCGTCGATCACATCCGCGAGTCCGCGACCGAGGTCATCGGCGGCGGCGGCACGGAGGTCGCCAACGGCGGCACCGGAAACCCCGCGGTCTGAGCGCCGGCGACAGAACGAAAGACAGGACGAACCCCATGCAGACCCCCACGTTCGCCGCAGCCGGCCGCTCCATGGAGATGCCGGGAGCGCGCTACATCCTCCCGAGCTTCGAGGAGCGCACGGCCTACGGCTACAAGCGCCAGGACCCGTACGCGAAGCTCTTCGAGGACCGCATCATCTTCCTCGGCGTGCAGGTCGACGACGCCTCGGCAGACGACATCATGGCCCAGCTCCTCGTGCTCGAGAGCATGGATCCGGACCGCGACATCATCATGTACATCAACTCGCCCGGTGGTTCCTTCACCGCTATGACGGCGATCTACGACACGATGCAGTACATCCGCCCTCACGTCTCGACGGTCGTGCTCGGTCAGGCGGCGTCCGCCGCCGCCGTGCTCACCGCCGCCGGCACACCGGGCAAGCGGTTGGCACTGCCGAACGCCCGCATCCTGATCCACCAGCCCGCCGTCGGCGAGTCCGGGCACGGCCAGGCGTCGGACATCGAGATCCAGGCCGCGGAGATCCTCCGCATGCGCACGTGGCTCGAGGAGACGCTCGCGCGTCACTCGAACCGCTCGCAGGAGCAGGTCAACAAGGACATCGATCGGGACAAGATCCTCGGTGCCGCCGAGGCGCTCGAGTACGGGCTCATCGACCAGGTGCTCACCACCCGCAAGAACCCGTTGGCTCTGACGCAGGGCTGACCTCCGCCTCCGGAACGACGCTGCGCGATCGACCTCGAAAAGCCGAGGCGGTTGCGCAGCGTTGTCAGAGGGAGAGACTAGGCTGACAGAACAGTGCCGATTGACCGCAAAGAGGGAGTAACCGCATGGCTCGGATAGGCGAAAGCGCCGACCTCCTGAAGTGCTCCTTCTGCGGGAAGAGCCAGAAGCAGGTCCAGCAGCTCATCGCAGGCCCCGGCGTCTACATCTGTGACGAATGCGTCGAGTTGTGCAACGAGATCATCGAGGAGCGCCTCGCGGAAGCGGGGGAGGAGCCCACAGGAGACTTCGAACTCCCGAAGCCCAAGGAGATCTTCTCGTTCCTCGAGGAGTACGTGATCGGTCAGGTCGCCGCGAAGAAGGCACTCTCCGTCGCCGTCTACAACCACTACAAGCGCGTCAAGGCGAAGACCGGTCTCACGAGCGCCGACGCCCTCGGCGACGACATCGAGATCGCCAAGAGCAACATCCTGCTCATCGGACCCACCGGCTGCGGCAAGACCTATCTCGCGCAGACCCTCGCGAAGCGTCTGAACGTTCCCTTCGCGGTCGCCGACGCCACGGCGCTCACCGAAGCCGGCTACGTCGGTGAAGACGTCGAGAACATCCTGCTGAAGCTCATCCAAGCCGCGGACTACGACGTCAAGCGGGCCGAGACGGGCATCATCTACATCGACGAGGTCGACAAGATCGCGCGCAAGGCGGAGAATCCGTCGATCACGCGCGATGTCTCGGGCGAAGGCGTGCAGCAGGCGCTCCTGAAGATCCTCGAGGGCACGGTCGCCTCCGTCCCGCCGCAGGGTGGACGCAAGCACCCGCATCAGGAGTTCATCCAGATCGACACGACGAACGTGTTGTTCATCGTGGCCGGCGCCTTCGCGGGGCTCGAGGAGATCATCTCCTCCCGCGCCGGCAAGAAGGGCATCGGCTTCGGCGCCCCGCTGCACTCCAAGCTCGACGAGATCGACCTCTTCACGGAGGTCCTGCCGGAAGACCTGCACAAGTTCGGCCTCATCCCCGAATTCATCGGCCGCCTTCCCGTCGTCACCACGGTGACGCCTCTCGACCAGCATGCGCTCATGGAGATCCTCACGGTTCCCCGCAACGCTCTCGTGAAGCAGTACCAGCGTATGTTCCAGCTCGACGGGGTCGAGCTCGACTTCGAACCGGCCGCGCTGGAAGCGATCGCCGACCTGGCGGTGCTCCGCAAGACGGGCGCTCGCGGACTTCGAGCCATCATGGAGGAGGTGCTCGGACCGATCATGTTCGAGGTGCCGTCGACCGATGAAGTCGCCCGCGTCGTCGTCACTCGGGAGTCGGTCCTCGAAAACGCAGCGCCAACGATCGTGCCTCACGCCCCGCGTCGGCAGGAGAAGTCCGCCTGACGCTTCACGGGCGAGCGGCTGAGGTATCGTCTCAGCGCTGAGGTATCGTCTCAGCGCTGAGGTATCGTCTCAGCGCTGAGGTATCGTCTCAGCGCTGAGCTCGATGGCTACGACCGACAATGCGAGAGCGCCACTCGATACGGAGTGGCGCTCTGCGTGTTTTCATCGCGTGAGGCGAACCGCCCGAACGATCACTCGTCGAGGAGACCCCGGCGCTTGAGCAGCGGTGCGATCTCGGCGTCACGTCCGCGGAACTCACGGTAGGAGTCGATCGGGTCGGCCGAGCCGCCGATGCCGAGCACATACCGACGGAACCGGTCGCCGTTGGCCCGCGTGAGCCCGCCGTTCTCGCGGAACCACTCCACGGTGTCGGCGTCGAGGACCTCGCTCCAGATGTACGAGTAGTACCCCGCGTCGTATCCGCCCGAGAAGGTGTGCGCGAAGTACGTGCTCGCGTAGCGTGGCGGGACGGCGGGATTGTCGAGGCCGACGGCCGCGAGAGCCCGGGCCTCGAAGGCGGCGACGTCGTCGATCTCCTCGTCGGCCGTCACGCGGTGCCAGGCCTGGTCGAGGAGAGCCGCCGCGAGGTATTCGCTCGTGTTGAACCCCTCGTTGAAGGCGGCGGAGGCGTGCAGCTTCTCGACGAGGTCGGCAGGCATGGGCTCGCCCGTCTCCACGTGAACGGCGTAACCGGAGAGGATCTCGGGCCACAGCATCCACATCTCGTTCACCTGGCTCGGGAACTCGACGAAGTCGCGGTGCACGCTCGTGCCCGAGAAGCGCGGATACGTGACGGTTGCGAGCAGACCGTGCAGCGCGTGGCCGAACTCGTGGAACGCTGTGACGACCTCGTCGTAGCTGAGGAGCGTCGGCTGGCCGGCCGCGGGCTTCGGCACGTTGAGGTTGTTCACGACGATGGTCGGGTGGTCGAGCAGACGGTTCTGCGCGATGAGCGAGTTCATCCACGCGCCGCCTCGCTTCGAATCGCGCGTGTAGAGATCGAGGAGGAAGAGGCCGCGCGCCGAACCGTCCTCGTCGAAGACCTCGAAGACGCGCACCTCCGGGTGGTACGCGACGAGATCCGGGCGTTCCTCGAACGAGAGACCGTAGAGCTTCGACGCGGCGGCGAAGATCCCATCGTGGTAGACGCGTTCCGACTCGAAGTAGGGCCGCATGGCTGCGGTGTCGACGGCATAGCGCTCCTGCCTGACCTTCTCGGTCAGGAACGCCCAGTCCCAGCTCTCGACCGAGCCGTCGGTGGAGACCCGCTCGAGCTCCGCCTGCTCCCGTCGCGCGTTGCGTGCGGCTGCGGGCGCGAGCTTCTCGAGCATGTCGGCGACGTTCTGCGGGTTCTTCGCCGTCTGGTCTGCCGTCACGAACGACGCGTGGTCCGCGAAGCCGAGCAGACGGGCGCGCTCGGCTCGCAACCTGACGATCTCGAGGAGGACCTCGCGGTTGTCGAAGTCACCGCCGCGAGTGCCGCGCGAGCGGCTCGCCGTCATGATGCGCTCGCGGAGCGGGCGGTGGGTGAGCGATGCGAGGGTCGGGTGACCCGTGGGCAGCACGAGGGTGATGACGTAGCGGCCGTCGAGCCCGCGCTGGCTGGCGGCCTCCGCCGCGGCGGAGATCTCACCGGCGCTCAAGCCGTCGAGTTCGGCGACGTCGTCCACGACGACGGCGAGGTCGTTCGTATCGGCGAGCAGGTTCTTCTCGAACCGCGTCGTGAGGCTCGACAAGCGTGTGTTGTACTCCGTCAGCCGCGACTTCTCCTCGTCGGAGAGGCCGGCGCCCGCCAGGGTGAACTCCGTGTGGTAGCGCTCGAGGAGGTAGCTCTGCTCCGCATCGAGTCCGAGCTCGTCGCGGGACTCCCAGAGCGTGCGGATGCGTGCGTAGAGGCGACTGTCGAGGCGGATGGAGTCCTCGTGAGCCGCGAGCATCGGGGCGATCCGCTCCTCGACGGCGTTGGTGACGTCGTTGGAGTCGGCGGAGCTCTTGTTGTAGAAGACGTGCAGCACACGGGCGAGCAGCACCCCGGAACGTTCGAGAGCCTCGAGAGTGTTCTCGAACGTCGGCGTCGCGTCCAACCCGACGATCGCGTCGACCTCCGCCTTCTGTTCGGCGACGCCGCGCTCGATCGCCGGGAGGTAGTGCTCGTCGGTGATGAGGTCGAATGGCGGGAGCTGGTAGGGGAGCGTACTGGCCTGGAAGAAGGGATTGTCCGATGTCGACATGCCTCCACATTACGGCGTCGTCACACGGCGTCTCCGTCTGCACGGCGCGAGTAGGGTGGTTCCATGACCTCCGCACCACCGCCCACCGAGCGTTACACCCACGGGCATCACGCGAGTGTCCTGCGGGCGCACGCCTGGCGCACCGTCGAGAACTCCGCAGCGTATCTCGCCCCCCATCTCTTGGGCGGCCTTGAGATCCTCGACGTGGGGAGCGGACCCGGCACCATCACGATCGATCTGGCCCGGCGCGTGTCGCCCGGTCGTGTCGTCGGGCTCGACTCCTCGGCGGACGTCGTCGAGCAGGCGACCGCTCTCGCCGCGAGGGAGGGCGTCTCGAACGTCGAGTTCACGACGGGGAACGCCTACGCGCTCGACTTCCCGGACGACAGCTTCGACATCGTGCACGCCCATCAGGTCCTGCAGCACCTGGCCGACCCGGTCGCGGCACTGCGAGAGATGCGCCGAGTGACGCGCCCCGGCGGCATCATCGCCGCGCGCGACGTCATCTACGTGTCGGCGGCGTGGTTCCCGCTCCTGCCCGGTCTCGACGACTGGATGCGTATCTATCAGGACGTTGCGCGGTCGAACGGCGGCGATCCGAACGCGGGTCGTGCCCTCAAGGCGCTCGCCCACCGGGCCGGACTCGCCGACGTCGAGAGCACGGCATCGATCTGGTGCTTCTCGTCGCGCGCCGACCGGGAATGGTGGGGCGGAGCCTGGGCGGAACGCGCTGTGGCGTCGAGCTTCGCCCCGCAGTCCATCGAGTCGGGTGCAGCGACCCGTGACGAGCTTCAGACGGTGTCATCCGCCTGGTCGGCGTGGGTCGAGGACGACGACGCGTGGTTCTCCATGCCGCACGGGGAGATCATCGCGCGGGTGTGACCTCGACCTCGTGCGTCGTCGGTCTCCTACCAGTCGTCGTCGGTCTCCTACCAGTCGTCGTCGGACTCCTCGGCACCGGCCGATGTGGCGGCGTCATCGAGAGTGACCGTCGTCCCGTCGTCGAGAGTCGCGATGGGGCGACCCTCCAGCCATGTGAGAGTCCACGTCTGGTCGGCGGCCTCGCGCACCAGAGCGGCCTCCGCAAGTCGCACGCGGTCGACGAGCTCGGTCGGGACGGCGTCCGGTGGCGTCGCTCCAACGCTCCAGCGCGTACCGAGCCTCACTGTTGCCCCGTCGTGCCCGCCGGAGCCGGGGTCGCGGCCATCTCGTACGTCACCCAGGTCGTCCGGGTGGCGACCCGGTCGTAGACATGCTGAGCCGTCTCGTTGTCCTCGGCCGTGATCCACGAGACCCCGGAGTGCCCCTCCGACGCGGCGAGCGTCCGCAGGAAAGCGAGCAGCTCGGTCGCCAGCCCGCGGCCACGGGCGCGCTCGGCGATGTAGAGGTCGTCGAGATACAGCCCCGTCGTGCCCTCGAGCGGCCGGGCGATCGTTCGGACGTGGGCGAGGCCGACGAGTGAGCCGTCGGAGTCGTCACCCTCGACCACGAATGCGCGGAGGCCGTGCTCGCCGTTCGTGATCCACTGCCAGGTCTGCACGGAGCGTTCGTCCGTGAGGGGGCGCCGATAGAACGACGCGTAGCCCTCGTAGAGCGTGAGCCACGGGAAGAAGTCGTCGGAACGGGCCTGCCGGATGTCGGTCATGCGGTGGACCTCAGGATTCCGTGGGCGTGAGTTCGACGCGCGTGACGGCGAGTTGTGGACCCTCGGCGATCGCGAGCTCCGCGATCCTGCCCACCGCGCGGAGGTCGTCGGCGACGGCCTTCAGCAGATCGACGGCCGCGGCCGGGGCCTCGATCGCCGCGAACGAGACGGGCGTCTTCTGCGACGCCTTCGCGTCGGTCTTGGCGCGACGCACCGAGGTGAGCGCGAGGCTCGTGAGCGCCAGCAGCTCGGGGTCGCCCGACTCGGCGACGGCGAGCTCGTCGACGGTGGGCCAGGCCGCCGTGTGGATCGACGACTCGTGCCACCACGACCACGACTCCTCGGTCGCGAACGGGATGACGGGTGCGAAGAGTCGGAGCAGCGTGTCGAGCGCGAGCCGGAGCGCCGCAGCGGCAGACGCCTGACCCGGCGTGCCCTCCGCGTACGCGCGCTCCTTCACGAGCTCGAGGTAGTCATCGCAGAACGTCCAGAAGAAGCTCTCGGTGATCTCAAGGGCGCGGGCGTGGTCGTACGCCGCCAGGGCGGTGCTCGCGTCGGCCACGACGGAGCGCAGCGTCGCGAGCATACTGAGGTCGACGGGCTCGGTGACGGTCGCGTTCTCCGCCGCGGGGAACGACAGGATGAACTTCGACGCGTTGAGGACCTTGATGGCGAGGCGTCGACCGATCTTCACCTGGGTCGGGTTCTGCGGGTCGAAGCCCGCGTCGGTGCCGAGGCGAGCGGACGCCGCCCAGTAGCGAACGGCATCGGAGCCGTGCTGCTCCAGGATGCCGGCCGGCGTCACGACGTTGCCCTTCGACTTCGACATCTTCTTACGGTCGGGGTCGAGGATCCACCCGGAGAGACCCGCGTGCTCCCACGGCTTCCGATCGAACTCGAGAGTCGAGCGCAGCATCGTCGAGAACAGCCACGTGCGGATGATGTCCTGGCCCTGGGGACGCAGTGAGAACGGGAAGACCGCGTTCCACAGCTCGGGGTCCGTGTCCCACTTGCCGGCGAGCTGGGGGGTCAGGGACGAGGTCGCCCACGTGTCCATGACGTCGACCTCGCCGATGAAACCGCCGGCGACTCCACGCTGAGACTCCTCGTAGCCCGGCGGGACATCGCTCGAGGGGTCGACGGGGAGGGTGTCGGTGCTCGGCACGATGGGGGAGTCGTAGACGACTTCGCCATCGGCGTCGAGCGGGTACCAGAGCGGGATGGGAACGCCGAAGAAGCGCTGTCGCGAGATGAGCCAGTCGCCGCTGAGTCCGTTCACCCAGTTCTCGTACCGGACGCGCATGAAGTCCGGGTGCCACTCGAGTTCGCGGCCGAAATCGAGCAGTCGCGCCCTGAGCTCCTCGTCGCGGGCGCCGTTACGGATGTACCACTGCCGCGTCGAGACGATCTCGAGCGGGCGGTCGCCCTTCTCGAAGAACTTGACGGGGTGCGTGATGTTGCGGGGTTCGCCGATGAGGTCGCCGGACGCGGTGAGCTGCTCGACGACGGCCTGCTTCGCGCTGAACACCGTCTTTCCGGCGAGAGCCGACCAGGCCTCGAGCGCCTCCTCGCCCACGATGACGTCTGGGGCGTCGGCGACGATTCGCCCGTCGCGACCGACGATCGTACGGTTGGGGAGGTCGAGTTCGCGCCACCACACGACGTCCGTGACGTCGCCGAAGGTGCACACCATCGCGATGCCCGCGCCCTTGTCTGGCTGGGCGAGGTGGTGCGCGAGAACGGGAACCTCGACGCCGAAGACCGGCGTCGTGACGGTCGTCCCGAAGTACGGCTGGAAGCGCTCGTCGTCGGGGTGGGCGACGAGGGCGACGCACGCGGGGAGGAGCTCGGGGCGCGTCGTCTCGATCTCGATCGTGCCGCCGTCCGGGCGGTGGAACGCGATGCGGTGGTAGGCGGCGGGCTGGTCCTTGTCCTCGAGCTCCGCTTGCGCGACCGCGGTGCGGAATGTGACGTCCCAGAGCGTCGGTGCCATGGCCTGGTAGGCCTCGCCGCGCTCCAGGTTGGCGAGGAACGACTTCTGACTGATGCGGAGCGAGTCCTGGTCGATCGTGCGGTAGCTCTGTGTCCAGTCGACGGACAGTCCGAGCGTGCGCCACAGTGCTTCGAACTGCTTCTCGTCCTCGACCGTCAGGCGCTCGCACAGTTCGATGAAGTTGCGACGACTCACGGGGACCTGGTCGGCCGCCTTGATGCTCTTGCCCTCACCGCCGTCGTGCGGGGGCACGAAGTCGGCGACGTAGGGGAGGCTCGGTTCGCAGCGGACGCCGTAGTAGTTCTGCACCCGGCGCTCGGTCGGCAGACCGTTGTCGTCCCAGCCCATCGGGTAGAAGACCGTGTGTCCGAGCATGCGCTGGTACCGCGCGACGACATCGGTGTGCGTGTAGCTGAACACGTGGCCGATGTGGAGCGACCCTGAGGCCGTCGGAGGCGGGGTGTCGATCGAGTACACGGAGTCGTGGCCCCGGGAGACGGCCGCGTCGCGATCGAACCGGTAGGTGCCGTCCGACTCCCACGTCGAGCCCCACTTGTCTTCGAGACCTTCGAATGCGGGCTTGTCGGGCAGGGCGTTGCTCATGGGAACTCCGGATCGATGTGGGCGGCACCGTGTCAACGTGCCTCATGTGGATGCGCCCATCCTATCGTCCGGCGTCAGGCCGGAGGGAGCACCGGGACGTCGGCCAGGAGTCGCCGGGTGTACTCGTGGGAGGGAGAGGAGAACACGGCCTCGGTCGGCCCCGTCTCGACGACGACGCCGTCGAGCATCACCGCGACACGGTCGCTCATATGGCGGACGACCGAGAGGTCGTGCGAGATGAGGACGTAGGCGAGACCGCGATCGCGTTGCAGGGCGTCGAGGAGGTCGAGCACCCCGGCGGCCACGGTCGCGTCGAGCGCGGACACCGGTTCGTCGAGCACGATGACACGGGGCTCCGCCGCGAGGGCTCGCGCGATCCCGACGCGCTGCCGTTGTCCTCCCGAGAGCGTTCGAGGCGAGCGCGTGCGGAGGTCCGGGTCGAGAGCGACGTCCGCGAGCGCGTCGCGCACTCGCCGCCGACGCTCGTCGGACGTGAGGCGGGGTGGGAGGGCGTCGGCGATCACGCGTCCGACGCTCCACCGCGGGTCGACGGAGCTCGACGTGTCCTGGGAGACGAGACCGGCGAGCCGACGACGGCTCCGCCGCTCGCGCTCCCGGATCCCCGACCACGGTTCGCCGTCGAGGAGGACCGTTCCGACATCGGGCTCCGTGAGCGCGAGGAGGATCCGACCGAGAGTGGTCTTGCCGCCTCCGGATTCTCCGACGACACCGATCGTCTCTCCCGGATGCACATCGAGGTCGATCCCGCGCACGGCGTGGGTCGCATCCGTGCCGTGTCCGAACGTCTTCGCCACACCGCGGGCGCTCAGGACGGCGCGGCCCTCTCGATCGAGGGAGGCGCCGCCGCGTCCCTCTCTGGCCGGAGTGTGTCCCGCGATCGTCGTCGCCGTCGGGAGTGGCTCCCGCGAGAGCAACGCCGTTCCCCTCGGCACGCCTGCCGGCACGGCACGCACGAGCTGCCGCGTGTAGGCGTGGGACCCGCCGGCGAGGATCGCGGCGGTCGCTCCCTCGTCCACGATGGAACCGTTGCGCATGACGACGACGCGATCCGCCACGGCGGCGACGACGCCGAGGTCGTGGCTGATGAGGAGCAGGCCCGTGTCCTCGTCCCGCAGGGCGCCGAGCAGTCGGAGGATCCCGGCCTGAACGGTCATGTCGAGTGCCGTCGTCGGTTCGTCTGCGATGAGGAGTCGCGGTCCGGCGGCGATCGCCGACGCGATGAGCGCACGTTGGCGGAGCCCTCCAGACAATTGGTGAGGGTACTGGCGGGCCCGGACCTCGGGACGGGGGATCCCGACCCGGTCGAGGAGCTCGATGACCGCGCCGTCCCTCTCGCGCCGGGAGGCGTCGCGATGGAGGCGCAGAGGATCGCCGACCTCGGCGGCCACGCGGCGGAGCGGATCCAGTGAGACGAGAGCGTCCTGCGAAATGAGCCCGACGACGTCACCACGGAGGCGCCGGAGTTCCCGGCCGCCCGCGCGAGAGACGTCGTGGCCGTCGACCGCGAGTCGGCGTGCCTCGACGATCGCTCCCGGGCCCGCCAGACCGAGGATCGATCGGGCCGTCACGCTCTTACCGGACCCGGATTCGCCGACGATCGCGACGCATTCGCCGGCGGCGATCGAGAAGGACACGTCTCGGACGACGGTCGTCCGAGACGAGCCCGAGCCGAAGGACACGGTCAGCCCGTCGAGCTCGAGGAGCGGCCCCGTGCTCGTCTCAGAGACGTCACGGGCGCTCACGAGGACCTCCGCGACCGTGCATCGAGCGACCGGCCGATGGCTGTCGCCGCGAGGGTCGTCGCGACGATCAGGAGGCCGGGGAAGACGGTGAGCCACCAGGCCGTCGTGAGGTAGACGCGAGCGGAGGCGAGCATCGCGCCCCATTCCGGAGCCGGTGGCTGCGCTCCGAGCCCGAGGAAGCTCAGCGACGACGCCCACACCACCGCTTGCCCCACTCCCAGCGTCGCGAGCGCGAGCAAGGGCGCGAGCGCGTTCGGGAGGATCGTGCGCAGGACGACGCGGGCAGGGGAGTGGCCGAGCAGCCGCGCCGACTCGACGTATCCCGAGGCGCGGACCGTCAGGAGGCTCGTCCGGATGATCCGGGCGTAACCGGGGGCCGTCGACAGGCCCACGGCGACCGTCGCGGCGACGGGCCCGGGGCCGAGCACGAGGATCACGAGGAGGGCCGACAGGAGGGCGGGGAACGCGAAGAGCACCTCGATGGTCCGCCCGACGATCCCGTCGGCGACTCGGCCGCCGAAGACCGCCACGAGCGCGAGGACGAGGGCCGTGCCGAGACCGATCGCCGTCGCGGCGAGGCCGATGAGCAATGACGCCCCCGTGCCGTGCACGAGTCGGGTGTACACGTCGCGGCCGGACTCGTCCGTCCCGAAGGGGTGGGAGGGTGACGGCGGTCGGAAGGCCTCGAGCGGGGCGACGGCGGTGGGATCCAGGGGAGCGAGCAGCCCGGGAGCGACGCTCGCGATCACGAGCGCGACGGTGAACAGGACGGCGACGACCTCTCCGACCCGAACGCGTCTCCGTCGCCGCTCGGGTCGAGGGGGCGGGCGGAGCGGGTCGATCGTCGCGGCGTCGAGAGTCATCGCACCTCCGTCGCGATGCGCGGGTCGACGAGTCGCGTGAGAGCGTCCGTCACGATCGTCAGCACGACGTAGACGAGCGCCGACACGAGCACGACACCGGTGACGACGGGGACGTCGCGGACGGTCACGGCCTGGAGCAACGACCGACCGAGACCCGGTCGGGCGAAGATGGTCTCCACGACGACGGCGCCGCCGACGAGGTAGCCGAACGCCCACGCGGAGAGACCGAGAGCGGGGAGCGCCGCGTGCCGGAGCGCGTGCCGCGAGCGCAGCCCCGTCTCCGTCTCACCGCGGGCGAGCGCGGAGACGGCGAACGGGGAGCGGAGCGCCTCGTCGAGGGAACCCCGCATCACGTGCGCGAGGAAGCCGGCGATGGGGATCGCGAGAGTCACGACGGGGAGCACGAGTCCGGCGGGTGTGCCCGTCGACACGGGCGGGAACCAGGACAATCCCGTGCTGAAGACGGCGATGAGGATGGTGCCGAGCCAGAAATGCGGAACGGCGGAGGCGACGATCTCGACGGTGTCGCCGACCGCCGCTCCCACGCGGGATCCGCGCGATTGCGCGAGGGTCAGCGCGAGGGCGAGGACCCACGCGAGGAGCAGAGCCAGTACGGCGAGAATCACCGTGCCCGGGACGGTGTCCCCGAGGATCTGCGCGACGGGCTGCCGGAGTGAGTAGGACGTTCCGAGATCGAGGCGGAGGAGTGCGAGCATCGCCATCCCGTACTGCACGATGAGGGGCTGATCGAAACCGAATCGCTCGCGCACGGCGGCGAGAGCCTCCTCCGACGCCTGGGATCCGGGTCCACCCAGCGCGGCCTCCGCCGGATCGCCCGGCACGAGTCGGGTGATGAAGAAGACGAGTGTCGCGGACGCCCACAGGACGACGGCCGCGCGGAGGGCGGAACGAGCCGCCCACCGCGCGACGGAACGAGCACGGGTTCCGTGCACCGTCGTCAGGAGAGCCAGGCGGCCGCGAAGCTCGGCGTCGAGACCGTGCCGAGGGCTCGAGCGTCGTGGACCGAGGTCGACAGCAGGAAGTGGTTCTGCTGGTCGTACAGCGGGAGGATGTAGTAGCCCTCGAGCACGTCGGCTTGCGCCTCTTCGTACAACGCGGCGCGGTCGGCCTCGTCGAGCGTCGCGCTCGCCTCGTCGAGCAGCGCGTCGACGGCGGGGTCGTCGATCTGCGAGTGATTGGCGAAGTACCCGCTCGGGGCCGGCACGATGCCGTCGGAGTGGTACAGGATCCGGAGCACGTCGGGGCCGACCTTCGTGTACGGGGCGCTGACGAGGTCGTACTCGTTGGCGCCGAGGGCCGAGTACCAGCTCGCGAGGTCGAGTAGGTCGAGCTGGACGTCGAAACCGGCTTCCTTCGCCCCGGCCTGCAGCTGCTCGAAGAGCGACACCTCGGCGGGGATGGACTGGTTCGTGCTGACGGGGAAGGTCAGGGTGAGACGCTCGCCGTCCTTCATGCGGACGCCGTCGGCGTCCTTCTCGCTCCATCCCGCCTCGTCCAGGAGATCGTTCGCCTCGTCGATGTCGTAGGAGAACAGGGAGTCGTCGGAGTACGCGGCGGGCTCGACGCTCGCGAGCGGCGAGTAGGACCGCTCCGCCGTGCCCTGGAAGAGCGACGCGACCGCGTCGTCGACGTTGACCGACCGGATGAAGGCTTCACGCACGGCGACGTCGTCGAAGGGCGCCTTGCCCGAATTGAGCTCGATCCGGTTCGAGGATCCCGGTCGCGGTGCGTCGAGTTCGACGAGATCCTCGGACTGCTCGGCCTGCACCAGGACGTCGGGTTGGACGTTGTCGATGACGTCGACCTCACCGGCCTGCAGTGCCGCATAGCGCGAGGCGGAGTCGGGGATGAAACGCCACTCGATCCCGTCGAGGAACGCCGGGCCGTCGTGCGCGGCGTCGCCCGGTGCCGAGGCGTAGCCGTCGTTGCGGGTCAGGGTAACGCGGTCCTGCTTCGCCCAGGAGTCGACGACGAACGGACCCGTTCCGACGGGGCTCTCGCAGTTCTCCTCCATGCCTCTCGCGATGCCTGTGGGGGATTCGATCGCGAGCCACGGCTGCGACAGCGATTCGAGGAGCGCGCTGTCCGGCGCGCTCAACGTGAACCGCGCCGTCGTCTCGTCGACCGCCTCGACGGATTCGACCTTCTGGACCGCGAGGTACCCGGTGGACGATTGTGTCGCCGGATCCTGCAGGTGCTCGATGTTGGCCTTGACCGCTTCGGCGTCGAACGGCGTGCCGTCGGTGAACTCGATACCCTCCGCGAGTGTGAACTCCCACGTGAGTGCGTCCTCCGACACGGTCCAGGACTCCGCGAGCCACGGGACGATGGCGCCGTCGGCGTCGCGCGAGACGAGGGACTCGAGGAACTGTGTCGCGAGGAGCGCTTGCGGGTAATTGCCGCCGACATGCGGATCGAGGCACGTCGGCTCCGCGTCGCCGCTCGCGTACACGAGAGTGCCGCCCTCGGTCGGGCCGGTCGCGGCGGGCTCGGGCTCGCCGGCACATGCCGCGAGCAGGAGGGCCGACGCCGCGATGGCGGCCGCGGGGGCGAGTGAACGACGAAGTCGGGAGCGCACGATAGTCCTCTTGATGCTCGGGGGAGTCCGCTGCCGCGGCTATTTATGCCGTGCTCGCGGGTTAATGTACTGAGTACGGAAATAGCGTAGTACAGCTTTCGGCGACGGGTGCACGGGTCTCGACCGGCAGAATGGCGGCATGAGTCCCGAGAACCCCCGCGTCGGCCGACCGCGTCGATCGTCGCCGGTCATGCTCGAGGAGGCGGCGGCCGAACTCTTCCTCGAGCAGGGATACGACCGCACGACGATCGATCAGATCTCCGCTCGAGCCGGAGTCGCCCGGACGACATTCTTCAACTACTTCACGACCAAAGGCGACGTGCTGTGGGTCGAGCTCGATGCGGCCATCCCGCGACTGCGTTCCGCACTCGAGGACGCTCCGGAAGACGAGGGGTCCTTCGCGGCCGTCGAAGCGGCGTTGCGGACCGCGGCCGCCGACATCCCCGCTTCCCGCGTGCCGTGGGCGGTCGCTCACCGAGCGCTCATGGGAACGGGGTCCGAGCTCGCCTCCTCCGGCCTGGCCCGACTGCTCGCGGTGGTCGACATCGTCGAGCGGTTCCTCGCGCGCCGGGAACCCGACGCTCGGCGGGAGGACGTCCGGGCAGCGGCCGCCGCGATCGCCGGGGGAGCGATGGCCGGCGCAGGGTCCTGGATCGAGGCGGGGACCTCCCGCGGCTCCCTCGCCGACGCGCTCTCGGCCGCCGTCGGACCCGTCCTCGACGGTTGGCGACGACGACTGCGCGCACCGGCGATCGGCGCGGTAGACTGGCCGGACGAGCATCGATCCGGCATCACCGGGGAGCTTCCGGAAGAACAGGTCGAACGACCTCAGTAGAACCGGACGGGGCAGGCCCGTCACAGCCGTTGGAGAGAGGCCCGGCCGTCCAACCGGACGGAGTCGGAACGACGATCGCGAGACGTCGCCCGCGCTCGGGCAAGCAGGGTGGTACCGCGTCGGAGTCCCGGCGTCCTTGCGGAACGAGATCGATCCGCAGGAGAACGATGACCTACCCCCGATCCTCCTCCCATGAGAGCCCCGACCAGGCCGACTCGTCGTCGACGCCCGGCGCGGCCTTCGGCGTGACCCCCAACCCGGCGTTTCCCGACGTCGAGAAGGCCGTCCTCGCATTCTGGAAGGCCGACGGAACCTTCGAGGAGTCGATCCGACGGCGCGAGGGTGCTCCCGAGTGGGTCTTCTACGACGGCCCTCCCTTCGCCAACGGGCTCCCGCACTACGGTCACCTCCTCACGGGGTACGCCAAGGACCTCTTCCCGCGCTACCAGACGATGCGCGGCAAGCAAGTGCACCGTCGCTTCGGATGGGACACGCATGGTCTCCCTGCCGAACTCGAGGCCATGCGCCAGCTCGGCATCACGACGAAGGACGAGATCGAGGAGATGGGCATCGGGGCCTTCAACGCGAAGGCTCGCGACTCCGTGCTCGCGTACACACAGGAGTGGCAGGACTACGTCACGCGCCAGGCGCGCTGGGTCGACTTCGAGAACGACTACAAGACTCTCGACATCACGTTCATGGAGAGCGTCCTCTGGGCCTTCAAACAGCTGTACGACAAGGGACTCGCCTACGAGGGCTATCGCGTCCTGCCCTACTGCTGGAACGACGAGACGCCGCTGTCGAACCACGAGCTCCGCATGGACGACGACGTCTACACGATGCGCCAGGACCAGTCGGTGACCGTCACGTTCCCCTTCGTCGGCGAGCGGGCCGAAGCGCTCGGGCTGACCGCCGTGAACGCCCTCGCGTGGACGACGACGCCCTGGACCCTTCCCACCAACATGGCACTCGCGGTCGGTCCCGCGATCGAGTACGCCGTGCTTCCCGCCGGACCGAACGGCGCGGCCGACGGCAGCGAGGGCGGCGCGGCGCGCTACCTGCTCGCGCACGACACGGTCGGCGCGTACGCGAAGGATCTCGGCTACGAGAGCGCCGACGAGGCCCTCGCCGCCGTCGAACGCACCATCACGGGCGCCGAGCTCGGCGGAGTCCACTACGGCCGGCTCTGGGACTACTACGCGGACACCGAGGCCTTCGGCACCGAGAACGCGTGGCAGGTGCTCGTGGCCGAGTACGTGGCCACCGGCGAGGGCACCGGCATCGTCCACCAGGCTCCGGCATACGGCGAGGACGATCAGGTCGTGTGCGCAGCGGCCGGCATCCCCGTCATCCTGTCGCTCGACGACGCGGGACGCTTCCTCCCGACCGTCCCCGACGTGGCGGGGCAGCGCTGGTTCGACGCGAACAAGCCGCTCACGCAGTCGCTCCGCGCGGCAGGCCGGCTCCTGCAGGTGAAGAGCTACGAGCACAGCTACCCGCACTGCTGGCGCTGCCGCAACCCGCTCATCTACAAGGCCGTCTCGAGCTGGTTCATCCGTGTCACGGAGATCAAGGACCGCATGGTCGAGCTCAACGAGCAGATCAACTGGGTGCCGGACAACGTCAAGGACGGTCAGTTCGGCAAGTGGCTCGAGAACGCACGCGACTGGTCCGTCTCGCGGAACCGCTACTGGGGATCGCCGATCCCCGTGTGGAAGAGCGACGACCCGGCCCATCCCCGCGTCGACGTCTACGGTTCGCTCGACGAGATCGAGCGCGACTTCGGCGTGCGGCCGGACGACCTGCACCGCCCCTTCATCGACGAGTTGACGAGGCCGAACCCCGACGACCCCACAGGGCGGAGCACGATGCGCCGCATCGAGGACGTCTTCGACGTGTGGTTCGACTCCGGGTCGATGCCCTACGCCCAGGTGCACTACCCGTTCGAGAACCAGGAGTGGTTCGACTCGCACAACCCGTCCGACTTCATCGTCGAGTACATCGGTCAGACGCGCGGCTGGTTCTACGTCATGCATGTGCTCGCCACGGCTCTGTTCGACCGGCCCGCGTTCTCGAACGTCATCAGCCACGGCATCGTGCTCGGCAGCGACGGTCAGAAGATGTCGAAGAGCCTCCGCAACTATCCGGACGTCTCGGAGGTCTTCGACCGCGACGGCGCCGACGCCATGCGGTGGTTCCTGATGTCGAGCTCCGTCATCCGCGGCGGCAACCTCGTCGTCACGGAGGAGGGCATCCGCGAGGGCGTCCGCCAGTTCATCCTGCCGATGTGGAACTCGTGGTACTTCTTCGCGCTCTACGCCAACTCGGCGCGTCCCGGCGGCTACGAGGCGACGTGGCGGACCGACTCGACCGACGTGCTCGACCGCTACATCCTCGCGAAGCTCAGAACGGTAGCGGACGAGGTCACGCGTCACCTCGACGCACTCGACTCGCCGCTCGCGGCGAACGCCCTCCGGGATTTCGCCGACGTGCTGACGAACTGGTACGTACGGCGGTCGCGCGACCGCTTCTGGGAGGGCACCGACGAATCGGGAGACGCCGGTTCCGACGCGTTCGACACGCTCTACACGGTGCTCGAGGTCCTGACGCGCCTCGCGGCACCGCTCCTTCCGCTCACGACGGAACGCGTCTGGAAGGACCTCACGGGCGGACGGAGCATCCACCTGGAGGACTGGCCGGACGTCGACGCGCTTCCGCAGGACGACGCCCTCGTCGCCGCGATGGACTCGATCCGCGTCATCACGGGTTCCGTCCTGTCGCTGCGCAAGAAGGAGGGTCTTCGTGTGCGGCTGCCGCTCGCGGAGCTCACCGTCGTGACGCGCGATGCCGAGGGGCTTTCGCCGTTCGAGGGGATCCTGCGGGACGAGTTGAACGTCAAGACCGTGTCGGTCGTCGAGATGGACGCGTCGAGCGCCGAGCGCTTCGGGGTCACGTCGCGACTCACCGTCAACGCGCGTGCCGCCGGCCCCCGGCTCGGCAAGCGCGTGCAGGAGGCGATCCGGGCGGCGAAGAGCGGGGACTGGAGCGATACCACCGGCGTCGTCACCGCCGGTGGTATCGAGCTCGAGCCCCACGAGTACGACCTCGTGCTCGAGGCGTCGTCTGGGGCCGAGGGATCGGCCGTCGCCGTGCTTCCGACGGGCGGCTTCGTCCTGCTCGACACGCGGCTCACGCCCGAGCTCGAAGCCGAGGGACTCTCGCGCGACATGATCCGCGCCGTGCAGGACACACGCAAGGCTGCGGACTTCGACGTGAGCGACCGCATCCGACTCCACCTCGTCTTCGCCGACCGTGAGGACGAGGCCGCCGTCGAGCGGTGGACGGACGAGATCGCCCGTGAGACCCTCGCGTCGGAACTCATCGCCGGGTGGGATCAGAACGTGGCGGTTCCGGACGATGCCGAGCACGTGGCCGTCGTGGCCGCCGGTCGGTATGCGAACCTCGGGACGACGACCATCGCCGTGAGCCGCGTGGAGAGGAGCGAACGATGACCGAGGACGCCGAGGCCGTCTACCAGGCTTTGCTCGGGCGCATCGGCGAGGGTGCTCCGCGCCGCCGGCTCGAACCCACGCGTCGTGTGCTCGAGCTGCTCGGTGACCCGCAGCGATCGTTCCCGATCATCCAGATCGCGGGGACGAACGGGAAGACGAGCACGAGTCGCATCACCGAGAGCATTCTGCGTTCGTTCGGGCTGCGGACCGGACTCTTCACGAGCCCGCACTTCGTCTCGTTCACGGAGCGCATCGCGATCGACGGCGAGCCCATCGCCGACGAGGCGATCGCGGCGAACTGGGACGACATCCTGCCGTATGTCGAGATGGTCGACGCCGAGCTCGAGGAGGCGGGGGAGAAGCGGCTGACGTTCTTCGAAGCTCTGACGGTGCTCGCCTTCGCGTCCTTCGCCGACGCTCCCGTCGACGTCGCCGTCATCGAGGTCGGTATGGGCGGGGAGTGGGACTCGACGAACGCCGCAGATGCGGCCATCGCCGTCTTCACCCCCATCGGCATGGACCACGCGGCCCAGCTCGGCAACACGGTTCGCGAGATCGCCCGGACGAAGGCCGGGATCGTCAAGCCGGGTTCCGTCGTGGTCACGGCTCCGCAGGCGCCGGAGGCGCTCGAGGAGATCGAGCGGGCGGCCGGGCTGAGCGAGTCGACCCTCGTGCGCTCGGGCTCCGAGTTCGAGCTCGTCGACGACCGCGTCGCCGTCGGCGGTCAACTCATCACGGTGCGCGGGCGAGCCGGAACCTACGACGAGCTGTACCTGCCGCTCTACGGCGACCACCAGGGCGTCAACGCCTCGGTCGCGATCGCCGCGGTCGAGAGTTTCATCGGGGGAGGCGCGGTGGCCCTGGCTGCCGAGCCACTCGGTGACGGTGTCGGAACGGCGACGTCGCCCGGTCGCCTGCAACTCATCGGCACGGATCCGACGATCCTCGTCGACGCCGCCCACAACCCGCACGGCGCGCAGTCGCTCGTCGCGGCTCTCGGGCGCTACTTCGACGCGGAGGAGATCGCCTTCGTCATCGGCGTCCTCGCGGACAAGGACGCCGCGGGGATCCTCGCGACGCTCTCGCCGATCGCCGCTCGCTTCCACCTCACGCAGCCCGAATCGGACCGGTCCATCCCGTGGGAGGACCTGACGAGCATCGCGCGCGCGGTCGGCGGCGTCGAGGCCGAGGGCTACGAGCGCATGGAGGACGCGCTCGAGGACGCCAGGACGTGGGCGGCGGCGGGCGAGAAGCGCATCGTCGTCGTCACCGGTTCGATCGTCCTCGGGGGAGAGGCCGCCGCGTTCGCCGACGACCAGGGGTGGAAGCCGTGAGCGCTGTGCGCTCCGGCGGGCGGCCCCGCTCCGTCCGCGGGTCGCTGCTCTCGATCGTCCTCGGCTTCGAGATCATCGTGGTCTTTCTCGGCGCCCTCGTCGCGTTCGGTCTCGACGCTCTCGAGCCGACGACGGCATTCGTGGGCGGAGGCGTGCTCGTCCTCGTCATGATCGTCACGCTCGGGCTCGTCCGATTCCCGATCGGGGCCGTCATCGGCACGGTCGTCCAAGCCGCTATCGTTGCTACCGGCTTCCTCGTCCCGATCATGTTCTTCATCGGGGGGACGTTCGCCGCGGTGTGGGTGTACTGCCTCGTCGTCGGCACCGGCATCGACCGGAGGAATGCGGCCGCGACAGACACCAGCACGGAAATCTGAGGAGAAACCCATGGACGTCGAAGAAACCCTCGTTCTCGTCAAGCCCGACGGCGTCGCCCGAAACCTGACGGGCGAGATCCTGCGCCGGATCGAGGCGAAGGGGTACTCCCTCGTCGATGTCCGCATGATCGAGCCCGACCGCGCGCTTCTCGCAGCGCACTACGCGGAGCACGAGGGCAAGCCCTTCTACGAGCCGCTCGTCGAGTTCATGCTCTCGGGACCTGTCGTGGCCTTCCGGGTCGCCGGCAACCGCGTCATCGAGGGCTTCCGCGCTCTCGCCGGCACGACGGACCCGACGACCGCGGCTCCCGGCACCATCCGCGGCGACTTCGGCCGCGACTGGGGCCTCGCGGTGCAGCAGAACCTCGTCCACGGCTCCGACAGCCCCGAGTCGGCCGCGCGAGAGCTGGCGCTCTGGTTCGCCGCCTGAGTGGACCCTCGTATTGTCGGCGAACGGCCCGGATCCTTGTGATCCGGGCCGTTCGTGTTCTCGACGGGCGACCACGCCTGGCATCGCTCGCTCTCCGAGGGCGTCGTCGTGCTGCGGAATCGGCGTCAGCCGGTGCGCGGAAGTGGTCGGCGTGTTCGCGCCGGAGCCGTCGGTGTCCATTCGGGGTGGCCGGGGCCGCGAACGTGGGGGACGCCGTCCGGCATGGACAATCGCCACGGCCCAGAATCGATGCGTTCATGGTGTCCCCAGCAGAGGAGGACGCCGTTGTCCGTGTGGGTGGTGCCGCCGTTCCTCCATGGGATGACGTGGTGCACCTCGCACCAGCCGGCGGGCGTCGTGCAGCCGGGGATGACGCAGCCTCCGTCGCGAGCGACGATGGCGCGGCGTTGCGATGCGGTGAAACAGCGTTGGGCTGATCCGAGCGACAGGATCCGACCGGCCGCGTTGAGCGTGACCTTCTGGAGCCCTCGCGAGTCGATGAGGCGCTCGATGGTGTCGACCGAGACGGGAGTCGCTTGTCCATCGATGTAGCCGACGCCGTTCTCCGATTCGAGAGCCTCGGCCGTCACGGTGACGGTGATGGCGGGGGAGGAGCCGGCGAGTTCGGGGGCGTCCTTGACGCGCACCGCCGCGCTGAGCACGTCCGCCAGGACGTCGTGTCGGCGCTGCTCCGGGGTGCGGTCGTCCGGGGGGACGTGCGCGGCGTCGTCGGCATCGATGTCCGGGAAGGCGACGCGTCGCGAGTGCGCATCGAGGAGGCGCTTCAGCGTTGCTCCGACCTCGCACGTCAGCAGGCCGCTCACCGGAATGAGGCCGTCCTCCGTCTCTCGTCCGAGGTTCACCTTGCGCTGCCGACGTGCCCGGACCTCGGCCGGCCGCGCACCGTCGGGATCGATGGCGAGGATGAACGCCTTGACCTGATCGCGTACGAGTTCGACGCGGAGCGGCGGAGCCGTCTGAGAACCCGAGGCGAGTTCGACGAGACTCTGTTCCGCCGCGTGGAGGGCGACCGGATCGACACGGCGCGCGACGGCGTCCAGCTCGCGGACGAGGATGTCGGCGGCCTCGATGCCGGTGCGGCCCTCCACTACGGCTTTGGCGATCTCCGGGTAACGCGGGGAGGTCGGCGCGCCGCTGAGCGAGACGCCGTCGGAGACAGCTCCGCCGACCCGGATGCGACGAGCGGCCTCGAACTCGGAGACGCTCGTGAGTTGAGCGACCGCGTGCTTCGCGGAGGCGTAACCGGCGGCGCCTATGGAGTCGACCGGTGATGCGATGCGATTCTCGGCTTCGGCGGCGTGCGTGACGCGCGACGCGTCGACCAGGCGCCCGAGCTGCTCGACCCGGGGAAGACGCGCGAGATAGTGGGCCGCCGAGAGATGTGCCGGGGCTGCCGTCGCGACGAGCGACGACAGCAGCCCGATGGCCCTCTCGATCACCTCGTCGGCGCCTGCGTTCTCTGCCCCATGGGACAAGTGAACACCCGACCACTGACATTCCCTCGGTACCTTTCGGGGGAGCGGCTCATACCGTCCAGGGGTCAGCAACCGGGCCCTGTCGGGTCCTCCATGCAGTCCCCGTCGACGAGCACCGTCTTCGCTGTTCCGACGTATCCGTCCACCGTCGTCGTCGCGGCAACCGTTCCCGCCACGTGGATCCATTCGCCGCCCTCGACGCTGACCTCGACCGCGTATGCCACGCTCAGCGCGACGGTCGTGGGACCGCGGTCCTCGAAGACGTGTGACGTGTTCGTCGCGGTGAAACGCGGCACGCCGAGGTCCTCCCAGGTCGAACCCGCCGTCGAGAACGTGTCGCTCGAGCCGTCGCCCCAGTCCCACGAGTACGAGGACGGGCTGAATCGCACGGATACGGGGCGCTCGAGCAGAGTGCCATCGTGCACGTTCGTGGTCGACACCGCCACGAAGTTCGCCGGCAGCCCACGAAGGAAGAATCCGTCCGGTTCCATCACGATCGACGGCGCCGTCGGCGCGAAACTCGCGAGATCACTCAGCGTGATGGCCGGTCGGGTCGGCCCGCCACACAGGCCCGGGTCCTGGCATGTGCCGAGCATGTCGGTGATCTCCCGAGGGTCTCGAGGTGATGGGTCATCGTCCCTGGTAGTCGGTTCGCGCTTATCCCCTCCGTGCTCGTTCGTCGGCACGGGGTCGGGCGCGCCGGAAGACGACCGTGCCCCGACGTCCACTGAACTCGGCCCCATTCCTGCCGTAACACAACGGCCATCACCCCAGTCGATACCGCAGTCCGCACTAGCCGATGCAGCAGGCGAGGACACGGCGAGAAGGCCTATCACCAAGGTCACGAGCAATAGTCGGTTTCGTTCCATTGCTCCACCTTCGTTACGACCAGTTCTGATTGCGAAGCGGCCCCGGGCTCGAAAAAGACGATCATCGGAATCCGCGTGCGCGCGCGCTTCGTTGTCGAAGGGTTTCCGTGTTCATCAATGAGTTGCGTCTTGGAGACATCGCGGCAGACAACGAGTGCCAACTCTCCGAAGCCTCCCCACTGAGTTGGGTCGACAAGTTTCTCGCTATCGAAGGTCGATACGCCGACCGTTCGAGTTCTCCGATCTGAGTTCTTTTCCGCCTCGCGAAGCTCATTCAGGAATCCTGATGTCGCGACCGGGGCGAAATCATCGGCGACCGCCGTTCCGCTGTAATAGCCGTCGAGGACGCTGTTGAATCGGGTGAACGCCTCCGTCGCATCGTTGATGGAAGGCGTTGACACCGTGCTGGTAGTGGCAGGTGAAGAGGGTGGCATGCCGTTGACCGCACAACCGCTCGCCAGCAGTGCGAAGCTGAATAGCGCGAGCGCCGTCCACCGTCTCCTACGTCGTGATTCCCCCACGGCAGCCACCGTAGGCGACCGGGCTTTTTCCGGGCGCCGCTCTCCACAGGGCATAGGG
Organism: Labedella phragmitis; assembly: GCF_004078635.1. Classification (GTDB taxonomy): domain Bacteria; phylum Actinomycetota; class Actinomycetes; order Actinomycetales; family Microbacteriaceae; genus Labedella; species Labedella phragmitis. Next base: position 550,021 of record NZ_RZNB01000002.1, on the reverse strand, counting down.
CTCAGAAGCTCGCGAGCACGTCCAGACGCAACTGCGCCATGACGGCGATCACGACGAAGCACAGCACGGTCGCGAGCGGGACCCAGCGGAGCATCGTGCGACCGAAACGCCGGCCCGCGGCGCCGAGGGGGATCGCTCCCTCCATGAGGACGTATGCGGTGACGGCGAGGAAGCCCGGGATGGTGACGGACCACGTCACCATGCACCACGGGCAGAGCGTGCCGAGCACGAAGATGCTCTGAGAGATCAGCCAGACCACGAAGGCTGCCGCTCCGACGAACCCGAGCCAGAACAGCACCCAGAACCAACGCGCGAAACGTGCCCCGGCGAGGAGGGCGACACCCACGACGATCGGAGCGATCCATGCCGCGAGTCCGATGAGGGGGTTCGGGAACCCGAGGACCGCGCCCTGTGGAGAATCGAGGTTCGCCGAGCACTGCACGAGCCGGCTGAAGTCGCAGCCGGCGGCCTGACCGGGGTTCTGGAGCGCGTCGAACTTCTCGACCGTGAGCGAGAATGCCGCCCACCAGCCGATGAGTCCGGCGACGATGAGCAGCACGGCGATGGCGACCGGTCGTCGCCCCTGTGAGGTCGGGATCACGGGTCGATTATGTCACCGCAGGCCGAGTGCTCCCGGTGCCGATCATGCGAAAGAGCGGGTCCGTGCGATAATGGCCAGCAGACGAGTTCGGCCCCGCGCGTCGGACATCGTCGTCACGGTTTTTCAGGCAGTTGCCTGAAGTAGTCGGTCACGAAGGCCGACGGTGCGCGACCAGAGTGAGCGAGAGAGCCACCCGGGTCGCCATGGACACAGGATTCGCTCGTGACCGCCTCGGCGGCACGAGCAGGGAAGATTCCCGGGACGGGGCGCGGCCCACCCGGACGAGGAGTGCACCAGCGATGGTGGAAGACAACGAACAGTCAGCCGGCGCAGCCGGAAACGGGGCGGAAACGTCCGACGCGAGCACGCGCGAGGCGGCCGGGGCCCAGCCTCGACGGGACGAGGCGGCGACTGCCGCGGACGTCACCGTCGACGAGGCCGCCGAGCCCACCGACGCCGACATCAGCGCCGCCCCCGACGAGACGGCGCCGGACGTGGACGACTCGGAGGCGGAAGCGACAGCGGAGTCGGATGCTCCGGCTCTCGTATCCGGCGAGGCGGACTCCGCGGGCGGCGATGATCCGTTCGCGGGCGTCGCGATGAGCACCACGACGCTCATCTTCCACGCTCCGACGATCGCTCCGCTGCCGCCGCGTCAGCGCGACGAGCGCATGGACGACGAGGACGACGACGAGCAGGACGAGGACGAGCGCGGGTCGAGCATGCGCCGCCGCTCACGTCGCCGACGCGGTGACGAGGGCGGACGCGGGAGCGACCAGCCGTCGTCGCGCGGCCGCCAGCAGCGCGAGCCGGAGCTCATCACCGAGCCGCAGCGCGTCAAGGGATCCACACGGCTCGAGGCGAAGAAGCAGCGCCGTCGCGACGGTCGCGACGCCGGTCGCCGCCGCGCCGTGGTCACCGAGGCCGAGTTCCTCGCACGTCGTGAGTCCGTCGACCGAGCGATGGTCGTCCGCTCGAAGGACGGCCGCATCCAGATCGGCGTCCTCGAGGACGGCGTCCTCGTCGAGCACTACGTCGCGCGCAACCAGGAGGCTTCCCTCATCGGGAACGTCTACCTCGGTCGTGTGCAGAACGTGCTCCCGAGCATGGAGGCGGCCTTCGTCGACATCGGGCGTGGCCGCAACGCCGTGCTGTACTCCGGCGAGGTCGACTGGGACGCCGCCGCCGAGAACTCGAGCGAAGGCAAGAACCAGCCCCGGCGCATCGAGCTCGCGCTCAAGCCCGGCGACAAGGTCCTCGTGCAGGTCACGAAGGACCCCGTGGGACACAAAGGCGCCCGGCTCACGAGCCAGGTCTCCCTGCCCGGTCGTTACCTCGTGTACGTGCCGAACGGCTCGATGAACGGAATCTCTCGGAAGCTCCCCGACACCGAGCGGGCCCGCCTCAAGCGCATCCTCAAGGAAGTGCTGCCCGAGAGCTCCGGCGTCATCGTGCGCACCGCGGCCGAGGGCGCGACGGAGGAGCAGCTCACGGTCGACGTGAACCGTCTCACCTCGCAGTGGGCGGAGATCAGCCACTACGCCGAATCCGCTCAAGCGCCGGCGCTGCTCCACTCGGAACCCGACCTCCTCATCAAGATCGTGCGCGACGTCTTCAACGAGGACTTCCAGCGCCTCGTCATCTCCGGGCAGGACGCGCTCCAGACCATCGAGTCCTATGTGCGGCAGGTCGCGCCGGACCTCGTCGACCGCATCGAGCGCTACGAGGGCCAGCGGGACGTCTTCGACGAGTTCCGCGTCAGCGAGCAGATCGAGAAGGCGCTCGAGCGCAAAGTGTGGCTCCCGTCCGGCGGCTCGCTCGTGATCGACCGCACCGAGGCCATGACGGTCGTCGACGTCAACACGGGGAAGTTCGTCGGATCGGGCGGCAACCTCGAGGAGACCGTCACGAAGAACAACCTCGAGGCCGCGGAGGAGATCGTCCGGCAGCTGCGCCTTCGCGACATCGGCGGGATCATCGTCGTCGACTTCATCGACATGGTGCTCGAGACCAACCGGGACCTCGTCCTCCGTCGGCTCGTCGAGTGCTTGAGCCGCGACCGGACGAAGCACCAGGTCGCCGAGGTCACCTCGCTCGGGCTCGTCCAAATGACGAGGAAGAAGCTCGGCCTCGGGCTGCTCGAGTCGTTCAGCGAACCGTGTGAGACGTGCGCCGGTCGTGGCGTCATCGTGCACCACGAGCCCGTCGCGAAGGGCGGTCGACCGCAGCACGTCGCCGGTTCGACCGCGGGTGGCTCCGAACGTCGTCGCAAGGGCGGTCAGAACGGCCAGTCGACGCCGCAACCGCCGGCACCGAAGGCCGCGCCGCACGCCATCACGGACGACGCGAAGAACGCGCTCGCCCAGATCGCCGCGAGCACCATCCACCACACGACCTCGGCGGAGTCCGATGGCGAGCACGTGCACATCACGGAGACCCTCGAGACCGTCGAGACGCTCTCGTCGGTCGTCGACGCGTCGCTCGTGGCGTCGGGCGACGACGCGGAGACCGAGTCCGCTCCGGAGTCTCCCGTCGACGAGCCGACGACCGCTACGGAATCCGTCGAAGCCGCCCCCGTCGTGGCGCAGCGACCGGAGCGCAGCCGCGAGGGGCGCAAGGGACGCCGCGGCGGCCGTGCGTCGAGCGAGAGCGTCCTCGGGCCGATCGAGAGTCGTGAGCCGACGGAGTCGCCGCTCGCGATCCTCGACATCCCCATCGCGCCGACCGGCGCCAGCGGGAGCCAGAAGGTCGACAAGCGTGCGGCCGAGGACCTCCTCGGCTCCGTGCTCGACGCGCTGCCGGAACCGAAGCGTCCCGGTCAAGGGCGCGGCCGGAGCCGCCGCGTCACGACGGCAGCCCTCACCGGGACGCCGATCTCGCACGACGACTCGACGTCCTGACGCCGGACATCTCGGGACGGGTCGGATCGCCGGGGAGACCTCGGGTCCGGCCCGTCCTCGTCCCGCGACGGACTCGCTCAGTGCCGCGGGCGGTCCTTCGCCCGGACGCGGAGGCCCGATGCGATGAGTCGTCGGGTCAGCTCGTTGGCCGACACGGGCTCGGCGCCGGACGCGACGAGTCGGTCGTACTCGTGGCGCGGCACGTCGTAGTGGTCGAGATCGAAGCTCCTGGGCGGCAGAGCAGCGGCTCGCGCGAAGCGGTGGAGCTCGTCGATCGACGCGTCGCTCACGAGGTGCGACCAGAGCGTGTCGTGAGCCGGCCACTGCGGGGGATCGATCAGGACCGTCATGCTGCCGAGTCTACGAGGCACGCCGCGCCGGGTGTCATTTGCCGCAAGAGGCTCCCATGGCGTAAACTCGACCCTTGGTGCGCGCAGCTTATCCCTGCGTCCGAACCGAGGTTTTCTGACCGGACAGACTTTTCATCCCACGAGGTCTGGCGAGGGCAGTGACAATCCTTTCCAAATCGAAGCCAGTGAGCGCGAGCTCCCGGGAGAAGTAGGTACGAAGTGGTTTACGCAGTAGTGCGAGCCGGCGGTCGCCAGGAGAAGGTCGAAGTCGGCACCATCGTCACGATGGACCGCGTCAAGGCGGACAAGGACGGCAAGCTCACGCTCGCGCCGGTCCTCCTCGTCGACGGCGAGACGATCACGTCCGACGCCAAGGCCCTCGAGAAGGTCGTCGTGTCGGCCGAGGTCATCGAGAACCTCCGCGGACCGAAGATCGTCATCCAGAAGTTCAAGAACAAGACCGGCTACAAGAAGCGTCAGGGGCACCGTCAGGAGCTCACGCGCGTCAAGGTCACCGGAATCAAGTAGCCAGAGGAGAGACAGACATGGCACACAAGAAGGGTGCGAGCTCTACTCGCAACGGTCGTGATTCCAACGCCCAGCGCCTCGGCGTGAAGCGCTTCGGTGGACAGGTCGTCCTCGCGGGCGAGATCATCGTCCGCCAGCGCGGCACACACTTCCACCCCGGCGTCAACGTCGGTCGCGGCGGCGACGACACGCTCTTCGCGTTGTCCGCCGGTGCGGTCGAGTTCGGCCGCAAGGGTGGCCGCAAGGTCGTCAACATCGTGGCGGCCGCCGAATAGTCGGTGGTCTTCCAGGCAAGGGCGAGCTTCGGCTCGCCCTTGCCGTTTCTCCGGGTCCGCCTCCGGGCCCCGTCCACTCGGACGGACCGGCGGGCCCGCAACCGCATGACAATTAAGGAAGTGGTTCGATGGTCACCTTCGTCGATGAGGTGACTCTGCATCTCAAGGCCGGTAACGGCGGCAACGGCTGCGTCTCGATCCGTCGAGAGAAGTTCAAGCCTCTCGCCGGTCCGGACGGCGGTGCGGGAGGAGACGGTGGCGACATCGTCCTCGTGGCCGACCCGCAGACGACCACGCTCCTCGCGTATCACCGGGCTCCCCACCGTTCGTCGCAGAGCGGCGGCTTCGGCATGGGCGACTACCGCAACGGCACGACGGGTGAGACCCTCGAACTCCCGGTGCCCGTCGGTACGGTCGTCAAGGACGCCGACGGCAACGAACTCGTCGACCTCGTCGAGCCCGGCATGCGCATCGTCGTCGCCCCGGGAGGCCAGGGCGGCCTCGGCAACAACGCCCTCGCGAGCTCCAAGCGCAAGGCCCCCGGCTTCGCCCTGCTCGGCACGCCCGGCTGGGAGGGCGACATCGTCCTCGAGCTCAAGACGGTCGCGGACATCGCGTTCGTCGGCTTCCCCTCAGCGGGCAAGTCGAGCCTCATCGCCGCCGTCTCGGCAGCCAAGCCCAAGATCGCGGACTACCCCTTCACGACGCTCGCGCCGAACCTCGGCGTCGTCCAGGCAGGCGACGTGCGGTTCACCGTCGCGGACGTGCCCGGTCTCATCGAGGGAGCGAGTGAGGGCAAGGGGCTCGGTCTCGAGTTCCTCCGCCACGTCGAGCGCTGCTCTGCACTCCTGCACGTGCTCGACTGCGCGACCCTCGAACCCGGGCGGGACCCGGTGAGCGATCTCGACGTCATCCTCGGCGAGCTCGCCGCCTACCCCGTGCCGGAGGGTCAGACGCCGCTCACGGAGCGTCCGCAGCTCATCGCCCTCAACAAGGTCGACGTGCCGGATGCCCGCGACCTCGCGACACTCGTCCGTCCCGAGCTCGAGAGCCGCGGCTTCCGCGTCTTCGAGATCTCGGCCGCGAGCCACGAGGGACTGCGGTCGCTCACGTTCGCGCTCGCTGAGATCGTCGCCGAGGATCGTGCCCGCAAGGCCGAGGCTCCGGCCCCCGAGCGCATCGTCATCCGTCCGAAGGCCGTCGACGAGAAGGACTTCGAGATCCGTGTCGAGGGCGGCACCTACGGCGACGTCTACCGCATCCTCGGTGCCAAGCCGGAGCGCTGGGTGGCGCAGACGGACTTCACGAACGACGAGGCGATCGGCTTCCTCGCGGATCGGCTCGCGAAGATCGGCATCGAGGAGGCGCTCATGAAGAAGGGCGCCGTCGCCGGGTCCACCGTCGTCATCGGCCCGGGTTCCGGCATCGTGTTCGACTGGGAGCCGACGCTCACCTCGACGGCCGAACTCATCACCACTCCGCGCGGCGTCGACGCCCGCCTCGACACGAACGCCCGCCCGACGCGCGGGGAGCGTCGCGACGCGTACTTCGAGCGGATGGACGCCAAGGCCGAGGCGCGCGAGGAACTCGAGCGCGAGCGCACGGCCGGACTGTGGCGGTCCGGTGACGAACTCGTGCACGAAGACGAGCTCGTCGACGATGGCGACGGCCGCTGACCGGTCCGCGGTGCGCGACGCGCGCCGCGTGGTCGTGAAGGTCGGCTCGTCGTCGATCAGCGGTGCCAACGCCCGCAACATCGAGCATCTCGTGGACGCGATGGCGGCGGCCCGCGCCCGGGGTGTCGAGGTCGTGCTCGTGTCGTCCGGTGCGATCGCGACCGGCATGCCGTACCTCCGGCTGTCGACACGACCGACGGACCTCGCGACGCAGCAGGCCGCGGCCGCGGTCGGCCAGAACCTCCTCGTCTACCGGTATCAGGAGAGCCTCGACCGTCACGACATCGTCGCGGGGCAGGTGCTCCTCACCGCCGGCGACCTCGAGAACCCGACCCACCGCTCCAACGCCCAACGCGCGATGGAGCGGCTGCTCGCCCTCCGCATCCTCCCGATCGTCAACGAGAACGACACCGTGGCGACCCACGAGATCCGCTTCGGCGACAACGACCGATTGGCCGCGCTCGTATCCGTCCTCATCCGGGCGGACGCGCTCGTCCTGCTGAGCGACGTCGACGCCATCTACACACGCCCGCCCGCCGAGCCCGGCGCGGAACGGATCGCCATCGTGACCGACGGCTCCGAGCTCGACGCCGTCACCTTCGGCGCCTCCACGAGCGGTGTCGGGACGGGTGGAGCGTCCACGAAGGTCAGCGCCGCCCGCCTCGCCGCAGCCGCCGGTACGGGCGTCCTCGTGACGTCCGTCGAGCGGGTCGCCGACGCCCTCGCGGGTGGGGAGATCGGGACCTGGTTCGTTCCAAGCGTCGCGGAGCACGATCAAGGCCACTGACCTCCCGTCCCGCTCCCGCCGCTTCGCGACGTGCGCACCGTCGTCCTCGACCGACCGGGAAGGCCGGTCGGTCGGTAGAATCGGACGATGACCGAGACCGCCGTCGCCACGCCCGTCCTCGAGCGATTCCGGGCCGGACGCGCCGCCGCCGTCCGCCTCGCCACCACGACGGGAGCCGAACGCGCGAGCGCCCTCGCCGCTATCGCCGAAACGATCGATGCGAACATCGGTGCGATCGTCAGTGCGAACGGGCTCGACCTCGCGAACGGTCGAGAGAACGGCCTGTCCGTGGCCCTTCTCGATCGGCTGACCCTCACACCCGAACGCGTCACGTCCCTCTCAGCGTCCGTCCGGGAGATCGCCGCTCTGCCGGACCCGCTCGGTCAGACGGTCCGCGGTTCACGGCTCGCCAACGGGCTGAAGATCGATCAGGTGCGGGTGCCGTTCGGCGTCGTCGGCGCGATCTACGAAGCGCGCCCCAACGTCACGGTCGACATCGCCGCGCTCGCCCTGGCGAGCGGTAACGCGAGCGTCCTCCGTGGCGGTTCGGCGGCCGAGCGGAGCAATGCCGTCCTCGTCGCTCTCATCCAGGACGCCGTCTCCTCCGTCGGATTGCCGCGCGAGACCGTCCAGACCGTCGACGATTTCGGGCGGGCGGGTGCGACGGCGCTCATGCAGGCGCGCGGGCTCGTGGACGTCCTCGTGCCGCGGGGGAGTGCGGGTCTCATCGAGACCGTCGTGTCATCGTCCACGGTCCCCGTCATCGAGACGGGCGCCGGCGTCGTGCACATCGTGCTCGACGAATCGGCCCGCGAGGACTGGGCCGTCGACATCGTCCACAACGCGAAGGTCCAGCGGCCGAGCGTCTGCAACGCGGTCGAGACCGTGCTCGTCCACGAGGCGTCGGCCGAGCGTCTGCTCCCTGCGGTCCTCGACCGACTCTCAGCCGCCGGCGTGACCGTGCACGGAGACGATCGGACACGCGAGATCTGGCCGAGCGCCGTTCCGGCCGGCGAGGAGGAGTGGGCCACTGAGCACATGAGCCTCGACATCGGAGTGCGCGTCGTCCGCGACCTCGACGAGGCGATCGAGCACATCCGTCGCTACTCCACGAGTCACACCGAATCGATCATCACGGATGACCTCGCGAATGCGGAGCGCTTCCTCTCCGAGGTGGATTCGGCCGTCGTCATGGTCAACGCGTCGACCCGCTTCACGGACGGCGGCGAGTTCGGCTTCGGGGCGGAGGTCGGCATCTCGACGCAGAAACTGCACGCGCGCGGTCCGATGGGGCTCACCGAGCTCACGAGTACCAAGTGGATCGTGCGCGGGAACGGCCAGAGTCGCGCCTGACCGGCCTGGCGTGGGTTCGTCCGCTGCCGGTATCAGCGGATAGACTGGAGGAGCGCTTGTCGCGCACGAACGAACGGAGCACGGATGTCGATGGTCGCAGCGTCAGTTGACGCGGTGTCGCTGGTGGCGCGAGTGGTCGCAGAGACCGAAGCGCACCACACCGAGTTGCCGATGCCGGCCTTCATGTTCGGTGTCGTCGCCGCTGTGATCTTCGCGATCCTCGGCTTCGTCATGTTCTCCTACCGAGACGTCGCCAATCGTCAGCCGCACTCCTCGAACGCGGCCGCCCGGCCCGGTGGTTCCGACCCGCACGGACACGACGCGACCGCCTCCGGCCACTGACGCGACCCCGCGTGGCTGACCAGAAGCGCCGACCCCGCATCGGGGTGATGGGTGGAACGTTCGATCCGATCCATCATGGGCACCTGGTTGCCGCGAGCGAGGTCGCGACGTCGTTCGATCTCGACGAGGTCGTCTTCGTCCCCACCGGTCAGCCGTGGCAGAAGACGGTCGTCACGGAGAGCGAGCACCGCTACCTCATGACCGTCATCGCGACGGCCGCCAACCCGCGCTTCACCGTGAGCCGGGTCGACATCGACCGCGACGGACCCACCTACACGATCGACACGTTGCGCGATCTGCACCGCGCCAAGCCCGACGCCGAACTCTTCTTCATCACGGGAGCCGACGCCATCGCTCAGATCCTGAGCTGGAAGAACGTCGAGGAGCTCTGGTCGCTCGCGCACTTCGTCGCCGTCACGCGGCCGGGTCATACGCTGTCCGTTTCAGGATTGCCGAGCCGACGCGTAAGCTTGTTGGAAGTTCCGGCCCTGGCGATCTCGTCGACGGACTGTCGGAGCCGGGTGAGCCGGGGATTTCCGGTTTGGTATTTGGTTCCAGATGGCGTCGTCCAGTACATCACCAAACACCACCTGTATCGGAGTAGCACATGACCCCGCCCGCTGAGCAGCAACCGCTCTCGCGTCGGCAGCTGCGCGAGCTGCAGAGAACGGGACAGATTCCGACCTCGCCCGCCGCGGAAGCCCCCGAGGATTCCAACGTCTCCCAAGCTGCGTCGACCGAGTCGGAGAGCCCTCTCTCGGGCCAGGAGATCGACTCGAGCGACGGTGATATCGCAGACGGCGCCGTTTCCCGCTCCGATCGGGGCGAGACGCCTTACGCCAAGGTCGCGCCGACCGACGAGGTCATCGAGACCGCGGAGATCGTGTCCCCGCTCCCGGCGCCGACGTCGCAGGGCTCCGAGGTCATCGTCCCGGTCATCCCGACGAACGGGGTACCGCTCACCCGCCGCCAGGCTCGTGAGCTCGAGCGTGCGCGCACGGCATCCATCACCGTCGTGCCGGCCGGCGCCGGAGCAACACCGGGGGAGACGGGCGAGATCGTCACGGCCGAGCCCATCGACTCGACCGGTGCGCACGCTCCCGTCACCGAGGAGAAGCCCGATACGGAGCTCGAGGTCGTGGAACACAACGCCTCCGAGACCGGCGACCTCACCGAGGTCGTCATCGACGCGGAATCGACGGCGGACGACGCCGACTCGGGGGACCACGGCCAGTCGGTCACCGTCGCCGACGGCTTCGGCGAAGCCGCCCTGACGACGGACACGGATCCCCTCGCCGAGGAGGAGGCGTTCGACACGCTCATCGCCACGGGCATCGCCGACGCGGAGTCCGATCGGACGCCCACCACGTCGAGCACCCTCATCCTCGGATCGCCCATGGCCACGTTCACGGGCCCCATCGGCGGAACCGGCGAGATCATGGTCACGGGATCGATCGATCTGCCGCGCACGATGTCGGGCACGGCCGACCCCGACACGCACGACCGTGCCGACTACGATCGTTCGCTCGACCACGAGCCACCCGCCCCGCCGACCGCCGGCACTCCCGTGTCCGCCAGCCGCGCGGTGAGCACGCACACCTCGGCGCGCGACATCATCGCTCCGCCCGCACGATCCAAGAAGCCCAGCATCGTCCCGATCCTCGCGATCACGGCGGGCGTCCTCATGGTCGCCGTCATCGCCGTCATCGTGACGAGCCTGCTCACGGGCGCCCTCTAGGTTCAGGAGAACCGCATGACTGCATCCGAACAATCGCGCGACATGCTCGCGATCGCGGCCGACGCCGCGACGTCGAAGGCCGCGCAGGACCTCGTCGCCCTCGACGTGTCCGAGCCGCTCCCGCTCGTCGACATCTTCCTCCTCGCGACGGGACGAAGCGAGCGTAACGTCGTGGCGATCGCCGACGAGATCGAGGACCGCCTCATCGCGTCCGGGACGAAGGCGGTCCGTCGCGAAGGCAAGGCCGAGGGGCGGTGGATCCTCCTCGATTTCGGCGACCTCGTCGTCCACGTCTTCCACGAGGAGGAGCGCATCTACTACTCGCTCGAGCGCCTCTGGAAGGACTGCCCGGTCGTTCCGATCCCCGAGACGGCGACGGTGTCCGGAGCCTCGGCTGTCGATTCGACCGACGCCTGATCCTGTTGTAGGATCGATGAGTTGCCTCCCCCGGGAGGGAACGAATCTGGGTCTGTGGCGCAGCTGGTAGCGCACCTGCATGGCATGCAGGGGGTCAGGGGTTCGAGTCCCCTCAGATCCACCGATATAGGAGTCGAAACCCCGCAACCGTCACGGTGCGGGGTTTCGTCGTTTTCCGACCGGGATGATCTCCCGTCGGCGATGTCGCTCGCGGAGCGCGCCGGGGCTCTCGGACGGGGTGTTGCTCGAATCGACGCGCGACAGGCGCTGCACCCGTGCCTCGTCGGCCGCGTCGCCATGGTGGGATGGGTGCACGGGCCGCACGGCCCGGTGACGAGGAGGACACGTGACAACGACACCGCTCAGGGTCGGCATCGTCGGGACGGGGTGGAGGGCCGAGTACTTCGCGCGGATCGCCGTGGCACTCCCGGACAGGTTCGAACTCGTGGGGGTCACGAGCCGCACGCCGGAGAACCGGGAACGCTTCGCCCGCTCGTGGAGGACCAGGCCGTTCGACTCGGTCGGCGACCTCGTGGGCGCCGGTCGGCCCGAACTCGTCATCACGAGCGTTCCCGTGCCCGCGAACCCCGACGTGATCGGCGACCTCGTGGACCTCGGCGCGCACGTGCTCGCCGAGACGCCGCCGGCCCCGACGCTCGCCGGCCTCGTCGACCTGTGGGATCGCGTCGGTGCGGGCGGTCTCGTGCACATCGCCGAGCAGTATCCCGAGTTGCCCGGCCATGCCGCGCGGAGGGCGGTGGTCGCGAGCGGCGCCATCGGCGATGTGTCGAGCGTCCAGGTCTCCTCCACCCATGGGTACCACGCGGTGGCGCTCATGCGGTCGTTCCTCGGATACGCCGGCCACGGAGCCGTGACCGTACGGGCGTCGACGTTCGACGCCCCGCTCGTGGATCCGCTGAGCCGCGCCGGATGGAGCCACGACGACCGCCCGAAGCGGGCCCGCACGATCCTCGCGACGCTCGACTTCGGTGACGATCGCTCCGGTCTCTACGATTTCACCGACAACCAGTGGCACAACCGGCTGCGCTTCCGGCGCATCCTCGTGCGCGGCAGCAGGGGCGAGATCTCCGGAGATGCCGTGGTCCGACTGGCGGGCGACGAGACGGTTCTGACGTCGAGCATCAGCCGATCGCAGCTCGGTCACGATCTGAACCTCGACGGGCACGACACCGAACACCTCGCATTCGACGGGTCGATCGTCTGGCGGAACCCCGTCCTCGGCGCCCGGTTCATGGACGAGGAGATCGCGATGGCTGCCGTGATGCTCCGAGCGGGCACGTGGGCGCGGGGCGAGGGCGACGGTCCCTACTCACTCGCCGACGCGAGTCGAGACCACGCGATCGCCCTCGCGATCGACGAGGCCGCCGAGACCGGTGCGGCCACGGTCGAGTCCGACCTGCCCTGGGCCTGACGCCGTCGGGGGCCGATGTCGGTCGCGTCCTCTAGTGTGCCCGTCATGGGACGCATCATCTTCGACAGTGCAACGAGCATCAACGGGTGGATCGCGGACGAGGACGACTCGCTCGCGTGGCTCTTCGCGGTCGAGGGCGGTGAGCATCCGGACGAGGGGCTCTTCCCCACGGACGCCGTCGTCCTCGTGGAGGGGTCGACCACCTACGAATGGCTCCTCGCCGAGCAGGACATCCTCGCCAATCCCGAGAAGTGGGCGGAGTTCCACGGCGAACGTACGACGTTCGTGTTCACCTCCCGAGACCTCCCGGTGCCGGAGGGGGCGGACATCCGGTTCCTGTCCGGCTCCGTCGCCGATGCGCTGCCGACGATTCGCGTCGCCGCGGGCGATGGCGACATCTGGGTCGTCGGCGGGGGAGACCTCGCGGGGCAGTTCCTCGACGCCGGAGCTCTCGACGAGATCGCACTTTCCGTCGCTCCCGTCGCGCTCACCGGGGGAGCGCCGCTCTTCCCGCGCCGCGTCGAGTCCGACCGGTTACGTCTCGAGTCCGCCACCGCCGTCGGTCAGTTCGCCCGGCTCGTCTACTCGGTGAAGCAGGTGGCGTCCACATCGGATCCCGTCGAATCCCCGTGACCGTTCCGTCGTGTCCGTCCGGCGGGCCACGACGTGCGGCACGCCGAGCGCACGCTAGCGTTGCAGCGTGCAGAATGCGTCGCGACCGAGCGTGATTGGCCGGTTCTTCACCGGCGTCGGATACTTCTGGAAGGGCTTCGCCTACTGGGGCCGACGGCCGAGCCTCATGGCACTCGGCGCCGTCCCGGCACTCATCGTCGGCCTCGTGATGGTCGCCGCGCTCGTCGCCCTCGGCTTCTTCCTCGACGAACTCGCGGTCCTCGTGACACCGTTCGCCGATCCCTGGGGAGCGATCTACCGGGAGACCCTCCGGCTGGCCGTCGGGGCTGCGATCCTCGTCGCGGCCGTGCTGCTCGTCGTCGTGACCTTCACGGCCGCGACGCTCGCGGTGGGCGATCCCGTCTACGAACGGATCTGGTTGCGCGCGGAGCGCGATCTCGGAGCGTTCGAGGCTCCCGTGGAGCTCCCGTTCTGGGCCGGAGTCCGTCGGGCGACGGGATCAGGTCTGCGGCTCGTCGGGTTCACGCTCATCACGGGAGTCCTGGTCTTCGGCATCGGGCTCATCCCCGTCGTCGGAGCCGTCCTCGGTCCGGCGTGCGGTTGGCTCGTCGGCGGCTGGGCCGTGGCGAGGGAATTGCTCAGTCGCCCGGTCGACGCGCGGGACCTCGACCGGCGCGCCGAGCGGGCCATGAGGGCGGCGAACCGGCCCCTCGTCCTCGGGTTCGGCCTCATGGTCTACGTCGTCTTCCTCGTGCCGTTCGCGGCCGTCGTCGCGATGCCCGCCGCCGTCGTCGGGTCGACGATGCTCTTCCGGAAATTCGTCGCACCGATCGGGAATACCTGAGACATCTATTCACTTGAATCCTTTGTGCCCGGGAGAGTCCCGCGGCGACGAAGGAGATCCTGACATGACTGCATCCTCGACGATCGACATCCCCGGCTACAAGGTCGGCACCTGGACCCTCGACCCCTCGCACAGCGAAGTCGGTTTCAGCGTCCGCCACCTCATGATCAGCAAGGTCAAGGGGACCTTCGGATCGTTCAACGGAACCTTCACGACGACGGAGAACCCCACGGACTCGACCGCGACAGCCTCCGTCGACGTCGCCTCCATCAACACCAAGGACGAGGGTCGCGACGCGCACCTTCGTTCGGCCGACTTCTTCGACGTCGAGAATTACCCGACGATCGAGTTCGTCTCGACGGGCGCGCGTGACGAGAACGGCGACCTCAAGGTCGACGGCAACCTCACGATCAAGGGCATCACGAAGCCCGTCACGTTCGACTTCGAGTTCGGCGGCTTCGGCCAGGACCCCTACGGCAACTACAAGGGCGGCGCCACCGCGACGACCGTGATCAACCGCGAGGACTTCGGCCTCACGTGGAACGCCGCCCTCGAGAGCGGCGGCGTGCTCGTCGGCGACAAGGTCACCATCACGCTCGACCTCCAGGCCGTCCACCAGGCCTGAGCCGAACGGCCCCGCGTGGGTTCAGTCCGAGCCCACGATCTCCTCGCGCACCCGTCGCAGGTCTTCGAGCAGCGAACCGATCAGGATCCAGTGATCCGGGTTCGCCCTCGGGACCGCGACGGGTGCGGTGAGTAGAGGCGGTTCCGCTGCGGTTTCCGGTACCGTCCCGAGCCCGGTGTCGACGATGATCCGGAGATCGTGTCCGGCACGCTCGAGCTGCGACGCGATCTCTCCGACCACAGGGTCGTCGAGGAGATCGGGCTCGTACCCGTCGCGGATGCTGCGTGTCATCCCCACGACCCGATGGACGAGCGGAGTGAGCCGCGCGAGGAGCGCAGAGGTCTCCTCGACTGCCGGACCGACCGCCCCGCGGCGGGGATTGAGTGCGAGCGACTCCTCGGCGTCCGTCACAGCGGCGAAAGCGGACTCGCGCATGGGGCGCAGGAGTCGCGCCTCGATCATGAGCGTCTCGAGTCGGCTCCGCTCGATCGGCCCGCGAAGTGCGGCCCCGAGCTGTTCGAGGTGGTCGGCGATCGCGGTTCCGAGTAGTTGGACGGACGACCGTGCCGGCGCGATGGCCACGGGCGGGACGACGAGCGCGTTGACGACGACGGCCGTCGCCGCTCCGATGAGAGTCTCGACGATCCGCAGGGCCGCGTATTCGGGAGTCGCCGCCCCGAGAGCCAGCACGAGCATCGCGCTGATGGCGACCTGGTTGGCCGACGTCGGCGAGAGACGGAGCGCCCACGAGGCAAAGATCGCCACGACGATCGCGACGATCACGATCCAGCCGGCTGCGCCGAAGGCCAGGGAGACGCCCGTGGCGATAGCGACGCCCGCGACGACGCCGACACTGCGCTCGAGCGCCTTCGTGAGGGACTGGTTCACGCTCGGCTGCACGACGATGAGAGCGGCGACGGCTGCGAAGACCGGAAGTTCGCCCGGGAGGGCGACCCCGGCGATGACCCACGCGAGCACCGTCGCGATCGACGTCTTCACAGCCTGGAGGAGCGGGATCCGCGTACTGGATCGGACGGACCTCGCGAGGGCGAGCCGCCTCATGGTGCGGCCGGGTCCTCCACCGGCTCGATGAGCGCGGGCCCGGTGTTCGCGACGTTGCCGACGGCCTTCGACACGGCGTGGAAGCGGGTGCCGTCCACGACCGTCATGCTCGCGTCCAGCACGCGGTCGAGGAGCGCATGGTCGCCCGACGTACTCGGTTCGAGCCACGTCGAGGCGACGTCCTCGCTCAGCATGAGGGGCATCCTGTCGTGTATGTCGGCGAGGGGCCCGGCCGACGGTCGCGTGATGATGGTCGTCGACAGGAGCCAGCGGTTCGGGTCGTCGTCAGTAGCCCCGGGCGTCCGCCACCACTCGTACAACGCGGCGAACGAGAACAGTGCGCCGTCCTCGGGATGGATGAAGTACGGCTGCTTTCCCGCTGCGCTCGTCCGCCACTCGTAGTAGCCCGTGGCGGGCACGATCGCGCGCCGTTTTCGGACCGCTTGCCGGAAGGCCGGCTTCTCGGCCGCGGACTCGATGCGCGCGTTGAACATGCGCGACCCGACGGACGGGTCCTTCGCCCACGAGGGCACGAGTCCCCAGCGCGCCGATTCGAGGCGCTTCACGATGGTGCCGTCGTCGTCGGCGGTCTCGACGACGACGGCAATCTGCGTCGTCGGGGCGATGTTGAAGTTCGGCTCGGGCAGGTCGTCCGCCGCCCGGTCGACGTCGAAGATCGTGAGGAGCTCGTTCGACTCCTTGGCGACGACGAAACGACCGCACATGGCTCAGTCGATCCCGTGGCGCGACAACTGCTCCAGCAGCCCGGCCCCGTCGGGAGCGTAGAACCACGGCGGGGAATCGCCGGCGTGTTCCTCGGCCTTCGAACGGCCACCGGCGAGGACGGCCTCCGAGGGCGAGAGCTGTCGGATGGCCACGGCACGCACGTTCTCCGGGTGGTTCGCGGCGAAGTCGCCGTAGAGGTCCTCGTCGTGCTGACCGTCGTCGCCGACGAGCAGCCACTCGATGTCGGGGAACTCCTGAGCGAGTCGGAGGAGATTCGTGCGCTTGTGCTCCCGCCCGGAACGGAAGATGCGCTCAGGGGTCGGCCCCCAGTCGGTGAGGAGGATCGATCCGTCCGGGTAGAGGTTGCGCGACAGGAAGCGGGTGAGCGTCGCGGCGACGTTCCAGGCCCCCGTCGAGAGGTAGATGATCGGGGAGCCCTCGTGCTGGCGCATGATGCGGTCGTACATGACCGCCATTCCAGTGACGGGCGTCCGGGCGTGCTCGTCGAGCACGAAGGTGTTCCACGCGGCGAGGAACGGCCTGGGGAGCGCCGTCACCATGACGGTGTCGTCGATGTCGGACAGGATGCCGAAACGCACCGACGGATCGACGATGAAGACGGGAGCGGCGATCGGCTCCGATCCGTCGGCGCTCAGAGAGATCTCCTGCCAGCCCGGCGCGAGGTCGGCGTCGACGACCGCGTCGACGAGACCGCCGCGATCGGCGACCACCCGGCTCTCGATGTCACCGATCCGCACGGTGACGGTGCTCGACACGACGGGGATGCTCGTGAAGCTGCGCCACCCCCGTACGGAGCGTTCGGGCTCCTGCTCCTCTTCGGGCTTCCCGAGGACGACGCGGCAGAGGACTCGCACCCATGTCGTCGACCCGTACCCGGCGAAGGGCACGACGGTCGGCACGAGCCCGCGCTTGACGCCCCGCGTGTACCGCCACGCGAGGATGCTGTCGTCGATGCGCGCTGCGCGATGTAGTCGCTTCGCGAGGGCGGTGGTGGGTCCTGCTTCGGTGATCTCTGCCACGTGCTCAGTCTTTCATGAGGCCGGAGGGAGTCCGGAACCCCTCGCCATCAGTCACGAGGCCAGCTAGCAGCGTCGTCGCCCTCCCGAGAGACGCCATCGCCGCGCGCATTCCGCCGCATGTGTCGGGCCTCCGCGCGCCCCAGGAGCTTCTTCACGACGAGGACGATCAGGAGGAACCCGACGATCACCCCCACGAAGAGGTACCCGGCGTAGTGGAGCTGGTCGGCGAGTTCACGGTATCCGCCGGCGGCGGCCGAACCCACGGACACGTACGCGAACGCCCAGATGACGCACGCCGGCGCCGTCCAACTGATGAAGCGACGGTAGCTCATGGGGCTCATGCCGACGGTGAGGGGGATGAGCGAGTGCAGGACGGGGAGGAAACGCGAGACGAAGACGGCGATGCCACCGCGTCGAGCGAGGTACGTCTCCGCCCTCACCCAGTTGGACTCGCCGATCCGGCGCCCCAATCGCGAGGCGCGGATCCTCGGGCCGAAGAACCGGCCGAGGGCGAAGCCGATGCTCTCGCCGCTCAGCGAGCCCACGATGACCGCGGCGACGAGGGCCCAATACTCGACGGGCGAGCCCACACCCGTCGCGGCGACGATCACGACGGTGTCGCCCGGGACGACGAGACCCACGAGGATCGACGTCTCCAGCAGTATCCCCACGGCCGCGATGATGGTCCGAACGACCGGGTCGACGCCGTTCACCACGTCGAGGACCCAGGTCAGCGCGTCGTTCACGCTGCGAGCCTACGCGACCACCATGAGCGTGAGCAGAACCGCGGCCGGGGTGATCACGAGGGCGGCGGCGGCCGTCCGGATGGCGAGTCGTACGGACGACGAGAGGGGCGGCGGCCCGTCCACGAGTCGTTTGATGCGCGTCGTCGCGACGCGTGTGTCGACCCGGAGGTCGCCGGCTGGGGAGTCGGCGTCGAGGGGACCCGTCGGCGCGCCCGACGAGCCGATGATCGCGATCGCACTCGCGAGCTGCCGTCCGTCGACGACGTCGCGCGCCTTGTCGTCGGCGATGAACTCGACGAGTGCCTCGACGGCGATCTCCGCGAGATGCGCGATGGGGAACCACGGGAGCGCATTGCCCCAGGACCGGAAGCTCAACAGGACGAGGGCGTGCTGCTGCTGCAGGTGGGCGCGCTCGTGCTCGATCACGGCGCGGAGCTCGTTCCGGTCGAGCAGTTCGAGGAGGCCTTCCGACAGGACGGTGACCGAGCGGAACGCACCGGGAAGGCAATAGGCCACCGGCGCGGGGTGATCGAGACGCCGCGTGCGCGGCTCGCCCGGTACGGGATCGCTGAGGAGCGCCACGAGGTCGAGGTGACGCCTACGCTGCCGCTCGGTGCGGATGAAGGTCGCCGCCAGGTTGAGCACCAGGTGCCCGGCGAGCAGCACGGCGAAGGTGAGGGACCCGATCTGGAAGATCGTCGCGCCGTCGGGGACCCGACCGTCGAGCGTCTCCGAGACGAGGTCGCCCAGCGCCGGGAACGGGGAGTCGCCGTAGGCGGACAACCCGAAGAGCAGGAGCGAGCCGATCATGGACAGTCCACCCGTGAGGGCGATGGACTGCCAGACGACGAGCGCCGTGCCCGGAGCCCTCGCGGTCCACTGAGCATGGGAGAGTCGTGCCGGGACGGGCCAGGCGAGCGCCACCGCGAGCACGGCGAGGACGATGGACGCGACGATCACGCTGGGGACCGGGATCAGACGGGAGACGTGGAGCGGGCGATCATCGCCGCGATCACGCGGACAAGCCGGAGTCGCGCGGGGGCGAGTCGAGCAGGCCGCGGAGCGTAGCGGCCTCCTCCGGGCTGACCTGGCCGAGGAATCGCGCCAGGACCTCCGAGCGGTCGCTGGAAGCACCGAGGATCTCGTGCATGAGTTCGGCCGTGTGGTCCGCGTGGCTCGAGGAGGCGCGGTAGAGGTGCGGGCGGACCGAGCGGTCGCGCGTGACGAGGCCCTTGTGCTCGAGCCGCGAGAGCACGGTGAGGACCGTCGTGACGGCGAGCTGCTTCCCTGAGACGCCCGCCGATCCGGCCTCCAGAGTGTCCTGCAACTCGGTCGCGGTGAGGGGCGCGTCCGACGCCCAGAGGGCATCCATGATGCTGCGTTCGAGATCGCCGAGCTGTGCCATGCGATAAGAGTACCGCCGATTCCGTTTGTGTTCTACACTTCGTAGAAGAGCGACTTCTACACGGCGTAGAAGTCGCCGAATGGAGGACTCCGTGGAGGAGCTGCTGGACCCGCTCGCACTGTCGAGATGGCAATTCGGCCTCACGACCGTCTATCACTTCCTCTTCGTCCCGATCACCATCGGGATGGCGACCGTCGTGGCCATCTACCAGACCATGTGGGTCCGCACGGGCAACACCGTGTACCTGCAGCTGGTGCACTTCCTCGGCAAGCTCTTCCTCATCAACTTCGCGATGGGCGTCGTGACGGGCATCGTCCAGGAGTTCCAGTTCGGCATGAACTGGTCGAACTACAGCCGCTTCGTCGGCGACGTCTTCGGGGCCCCGCTCGCGCTCGAGGGGCTGCTCGCGTTCTTCCTCGAGGCGACCTTCATCGGCCTCTGGATCTTCGGGTGGGACAAGCTGCCCGCGAAGCTCCACCTCGCGACGATCTGGGCGACCGCCGTCGGCTCCATCCTCTCGGCGTACTTCATCATCGCGGCGAACGCCTTCATGCAGAACCCCGTCGGCTACACGATCAACGAGGCGAAGGAGCGCGCGGAGCTCGTCGACATCGGCGCCGTGCTCACGAACCCCGTCGCCCTCGCGGCCTTCCCCCACACGATACTGAGCGCCTTCATGGTCACGGCCGGCCTCATGATCGCGGTCGCGGCGTGGCACCTCAAGCGGCAGCAGAACATCGAGACGATGCGTCCGACCCTGAAGTTCGGCTTGTGGCTCATGGTCGGCGCGTTCGGTGGCACGGCGCTGTCGGGAGACCAGTTGAGCCTCGTCATGGTCGAGACGCAGCCCATGAAGATGGCCGCGGCCGAGGCGATGTACAACACCTCGACGGGTTATGACGCGTCGTTCTCGATCTTCACGCTCGGCACCCCGGACGGAGTCCACGAGCTGTTCTCGATCCGCATCCCGTACCTGCTGTCCTTCCTATCCACTCACACCTTCGACGGCACCGTCGAGGGCATCAACGACCTGCAGGCGCAGTACACGACCCTCTACGGCCCCGGCGACTACACGCCCGTCATCTGGGTCACGTACTGGGCCTTCCGCTGGATGATCGGTCTCGGTGCCGCCCACGCCCTCGTGGCCGTCGTCGGCCTGTGGCTCACCCGCAAGAACCGCGTCCCCACGCAGGACTGGGTGTGGACGGTGGCGATCTGGGCGTTTCCGCTCTCGCTGCTCGGCATGAGCGTCGGATGGGTCTTCACGGAGATGGGGCGTCAGCCCTGGATCGTGTTCTCCCTGATGAAGACGGCCGATGGCGTCTCGCCGAACGTCTCCGGTCTCGAGGTGCTCATCTCGATCGTGGCGTTCACGCTCGTGTACGGCAGCCTCGCCGTCGTGGAGTTCCGACTCATCCTCCGGGCGGTCCGCACGGGACCGCAGCCCATCGCGTCGCACGACGACCAGACCGATGCCGACCCCGACACCGTGCCGGCCCGCGTCCAGACCACCGTCTACTAGGAGAACCGTCATGGATCTGTCCACCCTCTGGTTCTGGATCGTCGCCGCCCTGTTCGTCGGCTACTTCGTCCTCGACGGCTTCGACTTCGGCGTCGGGATGTCGCTGCCCTTCCTCGGGCGTGACGACACCGACCGCCGCGTCCTCATCAACACGATCGGTCCCGTGTGGGACCTCAACGAGACCTGGGTCATCGTCGCTGGCGCGGCGATCTTCGCGGCCTTCCCCGAGTGGTATGCGACGCTGTTCTCCGGCTTCTACCTGGCTCTCCTCGTCATCCTGCTCGCGCTCATCGTGCGGGGCGTCTCGTTCGAGTACCGCCACCAGCGGCCGGAGCAGTCGTGGAAGCGGCGCTTCGACCTCATGATCACGATCGGATCGGCACTGCCCGCGTTCCTCTGGGGGGTCGCGTTCGCGAACATCGTGCAGGGCGTGCCGCTCGATACCGATCACAACTACGTCGGCGGGTTCTTCGCGCTCCTCAACCCGTACGCGCTCCTCGGTGGCCTCACGACCCTCCTGCTGTTCTTCACGCACGGCGTCTTCTTCGTCGCGCTCAAGACGGACGGGGAGATCCGCGAGCGCGCCAGACGACTGGGCGTCCGCGCGAGCGCGGTGACGATCGCCGTGGCCGCGACATTCCTCGTCTGGACGGTGCTCGCGCACGGAACCCTCGTCGCGACGGGGTTCGCGGCGGTCGCCGCCCTCGCGCTCGTCGGGAGCGCCCTGGCGAACGTACGGGGGCGGGAGGGGATCGCGTTCGCTCTCATGGCCGCGACGATCGCCGCCGCGGTGCTCACGCTCTTCACGAGCCTCTTCCCGGCGGTGATGCCGGCGTCGAACGACATCGCGAACTCGCTCACGATCGAGAACGCGTCGAGCAGCACGTACACGCTCACGATCATGTCGTGGACGGCGCTCGTCTTCCTGCCGCTCGTGCTCGCCTACCAGGGATGGACCTACTGGACGTTCCGGAAGCGGATCACACGCGCTCACATCGAAGCCGCCGCGCACTAGCCTTACAATCGTGCGCCCCCTCGACCCCCGCCTCGTGCGGTACGCATCCGCGGCACGGGTGTTCCTCGTCTTCGGCGGCGTCGTCGCCGTGGCCCAAGCGGCGGGCATCATCGCCTTCGCCTGGCTCGTCACTCAAGCCGTCACCGCCGCGATCGCCGGGCGCGGGCTCACCGACCTCGCTCCCACCCTCACGGTGCTCGGTCTCGTGGTGGCCGCTCGCGCACTGCTCGCACTCGCGCAGGACACGATCGCCGCGCGAGGAGCAGCACGCGTGAAGTCGCAACTGCGCGACCGCGTGCTCGCCACGGTGACCGTACTCGGACCGGGGTGGCTCGGCGGCCAGCGTTCCGCGGAGATCGCCGTCGTGGTCGGTCGGGGAATCGACGCCCTCGACGGCTACTTCGCTCGATACCTGCCCCAGCTGCTGCTGACGGCGATCGTCACGCCGGCGCTGCTGCTCGCCGTGTTCACGCAAGACGTCCTCTCGGCCGTCATCCTCGGTGTCTGCCTGCCGCTCATCCCCGTGTTCATGATCCTCATCGGCTGGGCGACCCAGGCGGCGCAGAAGCGTCAATGGAGCGAGCTCACCGCGCTGTCGACGTCGTTCGACGACATGATCGGGGGCCTCGCGACGCTCAAGGCGTACGGCCGGCAGCACCGGCAGGTGGAGCGGCTCCGGCTCATCACGCGGCGGTTCCGCCAACGCACCATGGCGGTCCTCCGGGTGTCGTTCCTGTCGAGCTTCGCCCTCGAACTCGCGGCGAGCCTCTCGGTCGCTCTCGTCGCGCTCACGATCGGTCTCCGCCTCGTGGCCGGGGAGATCGACCTCGTGCCCGGACTGTTCATCCTCCTGCTCGCCCCCGAGGTCTTCCTGCCGCTGCGTCAGGTGGGCGTCAACTACCACGCCGCCGCCGAGGGGGTCGAGGCCGCCGAGCGCGTCTTCGAGATCCTCGACGCCGCCCCTACGGCCGTGGCCCCCGAGGCTCGTGCCCTCGGGCAGCCGGAAGTCGGCGGTTCCGGACTGCCGTCGGCGCTGCGGTTCCGCGAGGTGAGCATCGCGTACGACGGACGCACCGTGATCGACTCGTTCACGGCGGATGTCCGCCCGGGTGCGCTCACCGTCATGCGAGGGCCGAGCGGCTCCGGCAAGTCGAGTCTCGTCGCCGCAGCGCTCGGGTTCGTTCCGTTCTCGGGCCAGGTCAGCGCCGGAGCGACCGACCGGACGGACGTCGAGGCTCGTCGCGACGCTCTCGCGTGGAGCGGGCAATCGGCGACGCTCTTCCCCGGGTCGATCGCGGACAACGTCGCGCTGGGCGTGGATGAAGCGGACCCCGAGCGCGTCGCTCGAGCGATGCGGACCGCCGCTCTCGACGCGCTCGACCCGGAAACCCGACTCGGTGAGGAAGGGGCGGGTCTGTCCGGCGGCCAGGCGCAGCGTGTCGCGATCGCGCGCGCCGTCTACCGCGCGCTCGAGGACGACCGTCGGGTCCTCGTCCTCGACGAACCCAGTTCGGCTCTCGACCATGAGACCGAGCGACGGGTCATCGACGGTCTCAGCGCCTTCGCCCACGACGGTCGTGCCGTCTTCGTCGTCTCGCACCGCACGGCCTTCGCGGAGGCCGCGGACGTCCTGCTGTCGGTCCCTCCGGTCTCCGACGGCGCGACCACACCGTCCTCCACGGTCGTGCTCGCATGAGCCGGCTCCGGAACCTGGACGAGGAGCGCGCCGAGGTCCTCCGACTGGCTCGACCTGGCGCCGCGGCCTCGGCGCCAGGGGTACTCACGGGACTCGCGGCCGCCGCGAGCACCGTCGCTCTCCTCGCGTGCAGCGCCTGGCTCATCGTGCGCGCGTCCGAGAGCCCTCCCGTCATGTTCCTCGGCATGGCGGTCGTCGGGGTGAGGGCCTTCGCCCTCGGCCGCGCCTTCTTCCGTTACCTCGAGCGCCTCTTGAGTCATGACGCAGCCTTCCGTTCGCTCGAGCGCGTCCGCGTGCACGTGTTCGAGCGGCTCGTGCCGCTCGCGCCGGACGGGCTCGGTCGCACGAGTCGGGGGAGCGCCCTCGCGACGATGGTCTCGGACATCGACGACCTGCAGGATCATCCGTTGCGCGTGGTGCAGCCTCTCGCGACTTCGCTCGGAGTCGCGGTGCTCGCTGTCGGCTTCGTCGCGACGATCTCCCCACTCGCCGCTCTCACACTGCTCGTGAGTCTCGTCGCCTTCGTCGTCATCACCGCTGTCGCGTCGACGGTGGTGGCCGCCAGGGCCGAACGGTCGATCGCGCCGTTGCGGGCCTCGCTCGTCTCCGCCGTCGTCGAGCACATGCGCGCCCTCGACGTCCTCATCGCCTACGGCACGGCGGACCGGTCGCTCGCTCGCGTCCGAGCGGCCGACGACGTCCTCACGCGCGCCGTCGTGCGTCGCGCGGCCGGGACGGCGATCGGGACGGCGGCGCTCTCGCTGTTCGGCGGTCTCGCCGTCGCGCTCGCTCTGCTCGTGTCGATCCCCGCGGCATCGTCCGGGGGGATCGGCGGTCCCGCTTTCGGCGTCATCGTCCTCGTGCCTCTCGCGGTCTTCGAGATCGTCGCCACGGTCCCGCAGGCCCTCGGCGTCTCGCGGCAGGTCGCGGCCGCGGCGGATCGGGTGGCGGCGACCGCCCCGGCGGAACGGCCATCCCACGTCCCCGAGGAATCGGGACTCGATCGTGTGCCGATCGCCTCGGATGCACCGGCGCTCGAACTCGTGGGCGTGACGGCACGCTGGGGCGCCCAGTCACCGGTACTGTCCCGCGTCGACCTGTCTCTCCGGGAGGGGGAGCGGGTCTGGATCGACGGCGAGAGCGGCTCGGGGAAGACCTCGCTCGCCCACGTACTCGTCCGATTCCTCGACCACTGCGGAGAGTACCGACTGCGCGGAGTCGACGTCCGCACGCTCCATCCCGACGCCGTCCGACGGGTCGTGGGACTCGTCGAGCAGCGTCCGTTCCTCTTCGACGAGTCGATCCGGCAGAACCTCCTCTTCGCACGTGATGACGCAGACGACGCCCTCCTCCTCGACGTCCTCGACCGGGTCGGACTGCGCGACTGGGTGGCCTCGCGCGGCGGACTCGACGCCCGCGTGGGGGAGCGGGGAGCCCTCGTCTCGGGCGGCCAGGCCGGTCGCATCGCGCTCGCCCGCGCTCTCCTCCGGGACTTCCCGATCGTCGTGCTCGACGAGCCGACGGCGAGCGTGGAGTCCGACCTCGCGGACCGTCTGCTGCGCGATCTCCTCGACGCGAGCTCGGGGCGTACCGTCGTCCTCATCTCGCACGCGGATGTCCCCGCCGACCTCGACGTCCCGCGCGCGACGATGTCTGCCGGGGTCCTCGACCGCGTCTCGCCGTTACCGAGGGCACCATGACGGCGACGGCCGCACGGGCTTTCGCCGCGCAGGCCCGCTCGCTCATCGAGACGGAGTCGAACGTCTTCTGGCTCGACGCCGGCCCCCGCGCCACGAGGGGTGTGAGCTACCTCGGCTCGGCATCCCGTGTCCTCACGGTCTCGGACGGACGCGTCGTTCTCGACGGCGAGGTCGTCGGTTCCGACCTCCTCGCCGTGCTCCGGGAGTCGCTGCCGTCGGTGGAGACGGGGCCAGGGCGTCACCCGTTCCGCGGGGGATGGGTCGGGTGGTTCTCGTACGAGTACGGCGCCGATCTCGTCGGCGCACCGCGAGCGCCGGGCGACCTGCCGGACGCGGTCTTCCTCGAGTGCGACCGGCTCTGGTCCTTCGACCATGCGACCGGCGCCGTCGAGTCGATCCTCGCGACGCGGCGAGCCCCGGTCGGACCTCCTCCGGTCACCCGCGAGGCGGGAGTCCCCCGGGTGACCTGGCGACACGATCGGCGGTCGTACCTCGACGCGATCGCCGCGAGCCAGGCCGCGATCGCTCGGGGGGACGCGTACCAGATCTGTCTCACGAACGAGGCCCGCATCTCGGCCCCCGGCGACGCGCTCGAGACGTATCTCCGTCTTCGCGAGGACAATCCCGCGCCTTACGGCGGCTTCGTCCGGGGCGGAGGCGTGACGATCGCGAGCTGTTCGCCGGAGCAGTTCCTCCGCGTCGACGCGGCCGGGACGATCGTGACCCGACCCATCAAGGGCACGAGGCGGCGCGACCCGGATCCCGCGATCGACGCGGATCTCGCCGAGGAACTCGCCTCCGACGACAAGGAACGCGCCGAGAACCTCATGATCGTCGACCTCATGCGAAACGACCTCGGTCGTGTCGCGCGTCTGGGGTCCGTCGACGTGACAGCGCTCTTCGCCGTCGAGTCGTTCTCGAGCGTGCATCAGCTCGTGAGCACGGTACAGGCGGAACTCGATCCGGCGATGGACTCGCTCGACCTCGTCGGATCGGCCTTTCCGGCCGGCTCGATGACGGGCGCTCCGAAGCACAGGGCCATGTCGATCCTGCACGACCTCGAACACGGACCGCGCGGCGTGTACTCCGGAGCGTTCGGCTGGATCGGGGCTGACGGTGCACTCGACCTGGCGATGGTCATCCGTACGATCGTCTTCGCCGACGGACAGGCGCGTATCGGCACCGGTGGAGGGATCACGGCGTTGTCCCGTCCCGATGACGAGGTCGCCGAGACCTTGCTCAAGGCCGCCCCGCTCCTCGAGGCGCTCGGGCTCCCGGTGGAACTGACCGACCGCTCCCACTGACCCGGTAACGTAGAGAGGTGGTGTGTGCGGTTCTCCCCGCGCCTCGCCCGATCTCCCCGCAACGAATGAGAGTCACGTGACCGACGCCACTTCTCCACGGCCCACGCTGAAGTACGACCCCGCCGCCATCCAGGCCAAGTGGCTTCCGGTGTGGGAGGAACTCCGCCCCTTCGCGACGGACGATCCTGACGACAAGCGTCCGCGGAAATACGTGCTCGACATGTTCCCGTACCCGTCCGGCGACCTGCACATGGGCCACGCGGAGGCCTACGCCCTCGGCGACGTCATCGCCCGTTACTGGCGCCAGCAGGGCTTCAACGTCCTCCACCCCATCGGCTGGGATGCCTTCGGCCTGCCGGCGGAGAACGCAGCCATCAAGCGCGGACTCGACCCGCGTGGCTGGACGTACGACAACATCGAACAGCAGAAGTCGAGCATGCGCCGCTACGCGGCGTCGTTCGATTGGGACCGCACGCTCGTCACGGCGAGCCCCGACTACTACAAGTGGAACCAGTGGCTGTTCCTCAAGCTGCACGAACGCGGCCTCGCGTACCGCAAGGCGAGCCTCGTCAACTGGTGCCCGTACGACCAGACCGTGCTCGCGAACGAGCAGGTCATCGACGGCCGCTGCGAGCGCTGCGACAACCTCGTCGTCAAGAAGGACCTGACGCAGTGGTTCTTCGGAATCACGAAGTACGCCGACCGATTGGTCGACGATCTCAACCAGCTCGAGGGCACGTGGCCGTCGAAGGTCCTGACGATGCAGCGCAACTGGATCGGCCGTTCGAGCGGCGCCGACGTGATCTTCGCGATCGAGGGACGCGACGAGCCCGTCTCGATCTACACGACGCGCCCCGACACGCTCTACGGGGCGACCTTCATGGTCGTCGCGCCGGACGCGCCGCTCGCGGCGGAGCTCGTCGCGGAGGGCTCCGACGAGCTCAGAGAGCGTTTCGACGCCTATCTGGCCGAGGTGAAGGCGCAGTCCGACATCGAGCGACTCGCGACCGACAAGGAGAAGACGGGCGTCTTCCTCGAGCGGTACGCCGTGAACCCGCTGACGGGGGAGCGGCTCCCGATCTGGGCGGCCGACTACGTGCTCGCCGACTACGGGCACGGCGCCATCATGGCCGTTCCAGCACACGATCAGCGCGACCTCGACTTCGCGCGTCGCTTCGACCTGCCCGTGCGCGTCGTCGTCGACGTCAATCAGCCCGTCACGGGGATGATCCCCGTCATCCCGGAGGGCGCGGACCTCGAGGACCTGCCGGAGCTCGACCCCCTCGCCGACGGCAAAGCGCTCACCGGACCAGGTCGCCTCATCAACTCGGGGCCCTTCAACGGCCTGAGCAAGAACAACGCGATCACGAAGATCACCGAGGCGCTGCGTTCGTCGGGACTCGGCGCTCCGGCGAAGAACTACCGTTTGCGCGACTGGCTCATCTCACGCCAGCGCTACTGGGGCACGCCCATCCCGATCATCCACTGCCCGTCGTGCGGCGAGGTGCCCGTGCCGGAGGACCAGCTCCCCGTGGAGCTGCCGTCCGCCGAGGGGCTCGATCTGCAGCCGAAAGGCACGAGCCCGCTCGGCGCGGCCGAGGACTGGATCAACGTCGACTGCCCGTCATGCGGCGGTCCGGCCAAGCGCGACTCGGACACGATGGACACGTTCGTCGACAGCTCGTGGTACTTCCTGCGCTTCCTGAGCGTCGGCGACGACACGCAGGCGTTCGACCCGAAGCAGGCCGAGAAGTGGGCACCCGTCGACCAGTACATCGGCGGCGTCACGCACGCGATCCTCCACCTGCTCTACGCGCGCTTCATGACGAAGGTCCTGTTCGACATGGGCCTCGTGTCCTTCACGGAACCGTTCAGCGCCTTGCTCAACCAGGGCATGGTGCTCATGGCGGGCTCCGCCATGAGCAAGTCGCGCGGCAACCTCGTGAAGCTGAGCGACCAGCTCGACGAGCATGGCGTCGACGCGATCCGCCTCACGATGGCGTTCGCCGGACCGCCGGAGGACGACATCGACTGGGCCGACGTCTCGCCGGCCGGCTCGGCGAAGTTCCTCGCGCGCGCCTGGCGCGTCGCCCACGACGTCACGAGCGCACCGGACGTGGTGTGGAAGAACGGCGACGCGAAGCTGCGGCGGATCACCCACCGCTTCCTCGCGGATGCGCCGGGCCTCGTCGAGTCGTTCAAGTTCAACGTCGTCGTCGCCCGGCTCATGGAACTGGTCAACGCCACCCGGAAGGTCATCGACTCCGGAGCCGGCCCCGCCGACCCCGCCGTCCGCGAGGCCGCCGAGGTCACGGCAGTCGCCCTCAACCTCTTCGCGCCGTACACGGCGGAGGACATGTGGGAGGCCCTGGGTTACGAGCCGACCGTCGCCCTCGTGCAGTGGCGGAAGGCCGACCGGACGCTGCTGCGCGAGGAGAGCGTCACGGCCGTCGTCCAGGTCGACGGCAAGGTGCGAGACCGCCTCGAGGTGGCGCCGAACATCGACGACGCGTCGCTCGAATCGCTCGCTCGCGCGTCAGCCTCCGTCGTGAAGGCGGTCGGCGACAAGGAGATCGCGACGGTCGTCGTCCGGTCGCCGAAGCTCGTCAACTTCGTCACCAAGCGGTGAGCCGATGCCGCCGTCCTCTCTCGGGGGACGGCGGCATCGACCACTCGTACACGGCTGACGTGTGGATACTCGGGAACCTCCGTCCGCCGGTTCACGGCCGCACGTCGCGAGAGCGACGACCTAGCGTCTTGGGGTGCCAGACCTCCATGACCCCGACTCCTTTGACCGTGCTCCAGACGAGAGTGACGGCCGGACGTCGACAGAGCACTCCGCGCGGGCGTCGCCGCTCTCCGACGTGTCGGCATCACGGCCACGCGAGCGCAGTGGACGGCGTCGCTCCCGGCCGGTGACGCGTCGGGTGCGGATCGGCGCCGCCGCGGCCGTGGTCCTCGTGCTCGCGGTGCTGGGAATCGCCGCCGCGAGTGCTGCCGTCCGCTCGGCGTCGAGCTCGGGAGCGGCGACGATCCCGCTCGGCGATGCTCCGCCGACCGGGTTCTCGACCTCCGCGACCGACGCGGCCGTCGAAGCGGGAACGTCCGACATCTACGTTCACGTGCTCGGGGCGGTCGCCGAACCGGGCCTGTACTCCGTGCCGTCGGACGCGCGGGTCGTCGATGCCGTCGCCGCGGCCGGTGGCTTCTCGGACGCCGCGAACCCCGCCTCGGTCAACCTCGCGCGCACGATGACGGACGGCGAACAGCTCGTGGTCCTCGAGAAGGGTCAAACGCCGGTCGACCCCGGTGGAGCCGTCGCGCCGACCGGTACCGGGGGTGGCGCCGCGGCCGTCGCGCCAGGCACCCCGCTGAGCCTCAACACGGCGACGACCGAGCAACTCGAATCCCTGCCGCGCATCGGGCCCGCTCTCGCCGAACGCATCGTCGCGTGGCGCACGGACAACGGCCCCTTCCGCCTCGTCGACGAGCTGCTCGACGTCCCGGGGATCGGAGACGCGATCCTCGCGGGTCTCGACGGGCTCGTGACGACGTGACCGATCTGAGGCTCGTCGCGCCGGCCGTCGCGGCGTGGGTCACTGCGTTCGCCTGCACCCAGGCGCGCGACCTTCCCACGATGGCACCCATCGGACTCGGGGTGCTCACGGCGGGGCTCGTCGTCGGCGTGCTCCTCGCGGTCGGCCGCGGAACGACTCGACGCCCGAGACTCATCGAGGCCATCGCGACCGCCGCCGTCTCCATGGCCGTCGCGTTCGCCGTCTGCCTCTCGGTATCGGTCTCGTCATCCGACAGACGTCCTGTCGCGCTCGAGGCGGCCGTGGCGTCGGGTCGCACCATCGACGTCCGGGTCGAGCTCGCAGCGACGCCGAGGCCGCTCGACTCTCCCTCGAACCTCGTGGTCGTCGACGTCGACGTGACGGCCGTCCGCAACGACGGAGGAAGCATCGACGGTCTCCGTGCGCCCGCCGTGCTCTTCATGACGCAGCCGGATCGGGCCGTCGGAGACGCTCAGGTCCTCACGCTGTCCGCTCGCGTCGACGACGGCCGTGCGGGTGATCGTGAGTCCTTCGTCCTGCGTGCTATCGGTGAACCGGCGGTCGAGTCGGCAGGCCATGATCTCGACCCGGCGAGCGTCCTCCGTTCGGGCTTCGCGGAACTCGCTCGTGATCTTCCCGGCGACGGGGGAGCGCTCCTTCCCGGTCTCGCGGTCGGCGACACCTCGCTCGTCGACGATGCCCTGGACGACCGCATGACGTCGGCGTCCCTCAGCCACCTCACGGCCGTGTCGGGCGCGAACTGCGCGCTCGTGGTCGGTGCCGTTTTCGCTCTCCTCGGTCTCATCGGCGCTCCCCGCTGGCTCCGCGTGGCGGCGGCGCTGCTGGCCCTCTCCGGCTTCGTCGCGCTCGTGACGCCGGAACCGAGCGTCGTCCGCGCGGCCGTGATGGCCGCGATCGTTCTCGTGAGCATCGCGGCCGGTCGGCCATCGGCCGGTGTGCCGGTGCTCGGGCTCGCCGTCGTGCTCGTCCTCATGACGGACCCCTGGTTGTGCCGATCATTCGGGTTCGCGTTGTCCGCGGCGGCGACCGCGGGACTCCTGCTGTTGTCCGGCCCGCTCGCGCGCGCGCTCGAACGCGTGCTGCCCGCGCCCCTGGCCCTCGCCCTGGCGCTCCCGATCGCGGCTCAGCTCGCATGTCAGCCGATCATCGTCCTGCTCGACCCCGCGGTCCCCCTGCTGGGCGTACCGGCGAACATGCTCGCGGCTCCGGCCGCTCCTGTCGCGACCGTGCTCGGCATGCTCTCGTGTCTCCTCGTCCCGATCGCACCGTCCCTCGCGGCCGGCCTCGCGATGCTCGCGTGGTTACCGGCGCAGTGGATCGCCGGAGTCGCGACGGCTGCGGCGACGGCGCCGGTCGGCACGGTGCCCTGGCCGTCCGGTCTTGCTGGCGCCGCCGTGTGGCTCGCCGTTCTCACGACCGTCGCCGTCGGAGTCGGCGCTCGCGCGGTCCGAGTCCGTCGCGCGGCCGTCGTCCTCCTCGTCTCCGCCGCGGTCGTGTCCGGCGTCGGTCTGTCGGGTGCACGATCGGGTGAGGTGTGGTCGCGCCCCGGGGACTGGGCCATCGCGATGTGCGACGTCGGCCAGGGCGACGCCGTGCTCGTCCGCAGCGGGGGCAGCACGGCTCTCGTCGACACGGGCCCCGACCCTGAGATGCTCGACGATTGTCTCAGGGATCTCGGTATCGCCCACGTGGATCTCCTCGTCCTCAGTCACTTCGATCTCGACCACGTGGGAGGCGTCGCAGCGGTGACCGGTCGCACGACGGAGGTCCTGCACCAACCCGTCGTGGAGGCCGCCGACGCCGCGCTCCTCCGGAGACTCGAGGCGGGAGGGGCGAGCCTCGTCGAGACCACGGCGGGCGATCAGGGCGTCCTGGGCGACGTCCCGTGGCGCGCCTTGTGGCCTCCGCCGGATCGTCCCCGCTACACCGGCAACGACGGCAGTGTCGTCATCGAGTTCCGAGGAGCGCTCGATGCGATCTTCCTCGGTGACCTCGGCAAGGACTCCGAGCTCGCGCTCCTCGCTGACGGGCACGTCGGCACCGGGTACGCCGTCGTGAAGTTCGCCCACCACGGCTCGGCGGATCAGTACCCGGCGCTCTACGAACACATCGGGGCTCGTCTCGCGCTCGTCTCGTGCGGGCGCGAGAACGACTACGGTCACCCGACCGTCACGGCCCTCGACCTGCTCAGGAAGGAGGGCACGGCGGTCGCGCGATCCGATCGGGACGGCACGACACTCGTCGCCGTGCGGGGCAATGCGCTCGCGACCTGGTCCAGCGGCCCTCTCGAGCCCGGGTGAGCGCGGCCAGTGCATCGTCCCCGGCGGATGCCGTCGGCGGTCCGCTTTAGACTGGGGTCGGCTGAGGAGGTCGAGTGGCGGAACGTCGAGGGTCGAAGGCAGCGGGGTCGAAGGCCGGTGCATCACGGTCTCCTGCGAAGGTCGCGATCCCGCAGCTCGTGTGGCACGACGTACGACCGGCTCCCGTCGTCCTCATCTCCGGCGCGCAGGAGTTCCTGGCGTCGCGAGCCGTCTCGGGGTACCGCGACTTCCTCCGCGCGGAGGACCCGAGTCTCGAGATCTCGGACGTGGAGGCGGACGCGTACACATCGGGCGAACTGATCTCCCTCGCGAGTCCCTCGCTCTTCGGCGAACCCCGCCTCGTGCGCGTCTCGAACGTCGAGAAGTGCACGGACGCCTTCATCGAGGACGCCGTCGCCTACCTCGCTCAACCGGCGGACGGCGCGACGGTGCTCCTCCGGCACGGCGGCGGAGTACGCGGCAAGAAGCTGCTCGATGCGGTGAGAGCAGCCTCCGGAGTCGCCGTCGAGGTCGTGTGCGCGGATCTCAAGAAGGACGCCGAGAAGATGGACTTCGCGTCGCGCGAGTTCCGCGTGGCCGGTCGGCGGATCGCCCCCGGCGCGCTCCGTCAGGTCGTCGCCGCGTTCTCGGACGACGTCGCGGAGCTCGCCGCCGCGTGTCAGCAGCTCATCGCCGACATCGAAGGCGACATCACGGAGGACACGGTCACGCGCTACTACGCGGGTCGGGTCGAGACGTCGGCCTTCACGGTCGCCGACGCGGCGATAGCCGGGCGGGCGGGCGAGGCTCTCGTCGCGCTGCGGCATGCCCTCGACTCCGGGGCGGACCCGGTCCCGATGGTCGCGGCCTTCGCCATGAAGGTGCGCACGATGGCCAAGGTGAGTGCATCCCGTGGATCCTCGGCTTCGTCCCTGGGTCTCGCTCCGTGGCAGATCGACCGCGCGCGCCGGGACCTCTCCGGGTGGACCGACGAGGGACTCGGCGTGGTCATCCGGGCGATCGCCGAAGCGGACGCGAACGTCAAGGGCGCAGGCCGCGACCCCGTCTTCGCGCTCGAACGCATGGTCGCGACCGTCGCATCGCGTGGAACCCTCGTGGCGACGCCAGACCCCTGGTGACGACACCCGCACTGATCGCGACAAGCCGCTTCGTCCCATCACCTCAGCGAGCCGGCGAGCACCCCGGAAAACGACGAATGCCCCGTCGGAAAACGACGAATGCCCCGTCGGAGGACGGGGCATTCGTGTCGAGAGGAGCGGAGCGCTCCCTCACGGAGACCTGAGGGTCAGAGCGCGGCGACCTTGCTCGCGATGGCCGCCTTGCGGTTCGCGGCCTGGTTCTTGTGGATGACGCCCTTGCTCACGGCCTTGTCGAGCTTGCGGCCCGCGACCTTGAGCGATGCGACAGCCTTCTCCTTGTCGCCGGCCGTGATGGCCGTGCGCGTCGCGCGGATGGCCGTCTTGAGCTCGCTCTTGACCGCCTTGTTGCGCTCCTGAGCCTTCTTGTTGGTGCCGATTCGCTTGATCTGCGACTTGATGTTTGCCACGTGTACGTACGCTTTCGTCGATTGATTGAGGAGATGCCGGTTGCGAGAGAGGGTCGCGTCCGGCGATTCGTGTGGAAAAACCCACACGCAAGCCAACAGGAAACGATACCAGTTAGCGGGTCGCAGGGGAAATCTCCACCCGCGCGTCGGCGATCGGCGGATGCGGGTCAATCGGCGACGTCCGGCTCCGGGTCGAGATCCGGAGCCGCTGCAGCGGCGTCCCGCACGATCCGCGCGAACGGCTCCGGCGCGACGAGCGAGACGAGGTGACTCGCCCGTGGGACGACGACCACGGGCGCCTCCGGACGCGCCGCGCGGAATCGTCGCTCGTCGAGCCGGAAGTGGTCGAGCGCTCCCGTCACGAACCACACCGGGCCGGGATAGGCGGACAGATCCTCGAGCGGCCGTGTCCGACCGATGGCGGTGAGGGTCTCGTCCATGACGTCGAGCGCGACTCCGCCGCTCCCGATGTCCGCGGCCGCATCCGAGCCGACGGCCAGCCGAGCCATCGTGTCATTGAGCCACCGGCCCCGGTCCGGCAGCCGGTGGATCGCGCGGGCGAGCACCCGATAACCGAGGAGTCCGGCGCCACGGGGCAGCGTGAAGCACGAGGACGCGACGAGGAGGGCAACGGTATCGGGCCGTCGTGCGGCATAGGCGATCCCGACATAGCCGCCCAATGAGAGTCCGACCAGGACGACGCGCCCGCCGAGCGCCGCGACGGCCTCGTCGATCACCTCGATCGCGGCCTCGATCGTGAACGACGAGCCGATCCTCGTGCCGTGGCCCGGGAGGTCGACGGCCTCGGCGATCAAACCCGCCGATCGTGCGGCCTCGAGCTGCCCCCGCCACATCGACGCCGACGTACGGATGCCGTGCACGAAGAGGATGGGCGGTCGGCTCATACCGTCATGCTAGGCGGACGACGACGCCCTCCCGACCGTGCAATCCGTGCCCGCCGGGAGTATTAGCGTTGGCTCATGCCTCAGCTCGCCGCCCACATGTCGTCCGTCCCCGAGTCCGGCATCCGTCGCTTGTTCGAGATCGCCCTGACCCTCGACGACGTGAACATCCTCGCGGTCGGTGAGCCGGATCAGCCGGTCGCCTCGCACATCACCGACGCCGCGGTCTCCGCATGGAGGGCGGGCGAGACGCGGTACACCGCCAACGGCGGCATCCCCGACCTCCGTCGCGCGATCGTCGACAAGCTCGCGCGCGACAACGGCATCACCGCCGAGGTCGAGCAGGTCTGGGTCACGATCGGTGCGACGCAGGCGCTCTTCCAGGCGATGGGACTTCTCCTCGATGCGGGCGACGAGATCCTCGTGCCCGACCCGGGCTACACGACGTTCGGGATGAACGCCCGCATGCTCCAGGCCGTGCCCGTTCCGTACCGTCTGGCACCCGAGGACGGCTTCATCCCCGACCTCGCGCAGCTCGAGTCGCTCATCACACCGCAGACCCGGGTGCTCCTCATCAACTCGCCGTCGAATCCGCTGGGGCGCGTGTTCTCGACCGAGGTGCTCGAGGGGCTCGTCGGTCTCGCCGCACGCCACGACCTCTGGGTGCTGTCCGACGAGGTGTACGAGTACTTCACGTTCCGCGGTGAGCACGTGAGCCCGGCGACGCTCGACCCGGACGGCCGCGTATTCAGCGTGTTCTCCCTCTCGAAGACCTATGCCATGACGGGAGTGCGCGTCGGCTACCTCGTCACCCCTCCGGGATTCGCCGGCGTCATGCGGACCGTCCAGGAGGCGATGATCAGTTGTGTGCCGACGCCCGATCAGCGCGCCGCCGTCGCAGCCCTGACGGGACCACGCGAACCCGTGGACGTCGCGCTCGCGCACTACGCCGAGAACGCCGCTGCGGCGGCAGCGCTCCTCGACGAGCGCGGCATCGCGTACCTCCAACCCGACGGCGCCTTCTACCTGTGGATCGACATGTCGCACGCGTCGCGCGGGGACGTCGCCTCGTGGACGGAGAGGTTCCTTCTCGAGGAGCGTGTCGCCGTCGCGCCGGGCAGCGCATTCGGCCGGTCGGGGGAGGGCTGGGTCCGCGTGTGCCTCGCGGCCGATCGCGCACGACTGCTCGACGGCCTGCGTCGACTTCCCGCTCCGGGTTCCGCTGCCCGGGTGGGCGACGTTCCGTCGGCGAGCTGAGACCGCCGACGGGGAGCGGACGGGGATACGCTCGTTCCATGTCGATCCCACATCCCCCGTTCGCCATCGTCGGCGGTCGTGTCCTGCCCGTGTCCTCCGCTCCCCTCGAGAACGGTGTCGTGCTCGTCGAGGACGGTCTCATCAGCGCCGTCGGCGAGTCGCTCGCCGTCCCCGAGGGCTGGGATGTGGTCGACGCGAGCGGCAAGGTCGTCGTCCCGGGCTTCGTCGAGTCGCACGGACACGTCGGCATCCACGAGGAGGCCAATGGGAAGGCCGGCGACGACACCAACGAGATGACGGATCCGGACACGTCCTTCGTGCGGGCGATCGACGCCGTCAACATCGAGGACGTCGGCTTCGTGGACGCGCTCTCGGGCGGCGTGACGACGGTCGTCGTGAAGCCCGGTTCCGGCAACCCGATCGGCGGCCAGACGGTCGCGATCAAGTCGTGGGGAGGGCGCACGATCGACGAGCAGCTCGTCTCGGGCGCCGTGAGCGTGAAGTCGGCGCTCGGCGAGAACCCCAAGCGCGTGTACGGCGAGAAGGGCAAGACGCCGAGCACGCGGCTCGGTGTCGCCGCGGTCATCCGTCAGGCCTTCATCGATGCTCAGGACTACGCCGAGGCGCGAGCGGCCGCGGCTCGCGACGGGAAGCCGTTCTCGCGCGACCTCGCGAAGGACACGCTCGTGCGCGTCCTCGACGGCGAGCTCGTGTGGGATCAGCACGTCCACCGTCACGACGACATCGCGACGGCGCTCCGGCTCCAGGACGAATTCGGCTACCGCCTCGTGATCAACCACGGGACGGAGGCGCACAAGATCGCCGACGTGCTCGCCGAGCGGGACGTCCCGGTCATCTTCGGTCCCATGCTCACGTCTCGATCCAAGGTCGAACTCAAGGACCGCGCGATCGGGAATCTCGCGATCCTCGCGCGAGCGGGCGTCCGGGTCGCGATCACGACCGATCACCCGGTCGTCCCCGTCAACTTCCTCGTGCATCAGGCGTCCTTCGCCGTGAAGGAGGGTCTCGACCCCGCTGTCGCGCTCGAGGCCCTCACGGTCAATCCGGCGAGCTTCCTCGGCCTCGACGACCGGGTGGGTTCCCTCGCCCCTGGGCTCGATGCCGATGTCGTGATCTGGTCGGGCGATCCGCTCGACATCACAAGCGTCGCCGAGCGCGTCTACATCGGCGGTCGGCTCCAGTTCGAGGTCGTCGACGGCGCGCCCGTCGTCGCCGATCGCTTCTTCCCCTCGGGCCGGTGAGTCCCGTGGCGGGGGAGGGGGCGCCGCGCGCCGTCGTCGCCGGTGCCGGCGGTTTCGTCGGCACCGCGTTGCGCGCGGACCTCGAGTCCCAGGGATTCGACGTCGTGACGATCGGCCGGTCCGTCTCGAACCCGTCCCACGTCTCGTGGGGCGACACTGCCGCGCTCGACGCCGCGGTCGACGGCGCAGCGGTCGTGATCAATCTCGCGGGCAAGAACGTCAGCTGCCGCTACACCGCCCGCAACCGGCGCGAGATCCTCATATCGCGGACGGCGACGACGTCGGCGCTCGCGCGCTCCATCTCCCGCGCGACGACGCCCCCGCCCGTCTGGATCAACGCGAGCACCGCGACGATCTACCGCCACGCTACGGACCGACCGATGACGGAGTCGACGGGAGAGATCGGTGAGGGCTTCTCCGTCGGCGTCGCGACCGCGTGGGAGGCGGCGTTCTTCTCGCCCGATCTGCGCGGCACCCGCCGTGTGGCCCTGCGGATGGCGATCGTGCTCGGTCATGGTTCGGCGCTCGCACCCCTCCTCGGCCTCTCGCGCGTCGGATTCGGCGGACGTCAGTACGACGGCCGCTGGTGGGCTCCTCGCGAGAAGCGGGCCGCCGGCGCGTTCCACGAGTACCGTCCGACGCACGGGCGCCAGATGTTCAGCTGGGTCCACCTCGACGACGTGCTCGCGATCGTGCGACGGGCCATCGACGATCCGGCCGTCGAGGGCGCCGTCAACGTGAGCGCCCCGAAGCCGGTCGACAATGCGACGCTCATGGCGACCGTCCGCCGCGCCGTCGGGATGCCTGTCGGCGTGCCACTCCGACGGTGGATGATCGAGCTCGGTGCGCTCGGCATGCGGACGGAATCCGAGCTGCTCCTCAAGAGCCGGTGGGTCGTCCCGGAACGACTGACGCAGCTCGGCTACGAGTTCCGTCACCCCGAACTCGCCGGGGCGATCGACGCGATCGTGCGCCCGGCACGCTGATCCGCTCGGTCGACGCGCGGACCGTGCGCGAGGCGACCGGCACCGTGGGACAATGTGATGTCCACCGAACCACCCCTGACGTGAGGACCGCGTGAGCCCCCGAGCGACTACGGCACTCCAGCCCGCCTCCACACCACCGGCGTCGATCCGCAACTTCTGCATCATCGCGCACATCGACCACGGCAAGTCGACGCTCGCCGACCGGATGCTCCAGATCACGGGAGTCGTCGCCGATCGCGACATGCGCGCCCAGTACCTCGACCGCATGGACATCGAGCGCGAGCGCGGCATCACGATCAAGAGCCAGGCCGTGCGCATGCCGTGGTCGAAGGACGGTCAGACCTTCGCACTCAACATGATCGACACGCCCGGTCACGTCGACTTCACGTACGAGGTCTCGCGGTCCCTCGCGGCGTGCGAGGGAGCCATCCTCCTCGTCGACGCCGCTCAGGGGATCGAGGCGCAGACGCTCGCGAACCTCTACCTCGCGCTCGAGAACGACCTCGAGATCATCCCCGTCCTCAACAAGATCGACCTCCCGGCCGCGGACCCGGACAAGTACGCCGCCGAGCTCGCCGGGCTCATCGGCGGGTCCCCCGACGACGTCCTCCGCGTCTCCGGCAAGACGGGCATGGGGGTCGAGGAACTCCTCGACCGCGTCGTCGATCGGATTCCGAACCCACAAGGGGACGCGAACGCGCCGGCGCGCGCCATGATCTTCGACTCGGTCTACGACACGTACCGTGGCGTCGTCACGTACGTCCGGATGATCGACGGATCCCTCAGTCCGCGTGAGCGGATCCAGATGATGTCCACACGGGCCGTGCACGAACTGCTCGAGATCGGCGTCTCGTCTCCCGAGCCGATCCCGACCAAGGGCCTCGGCGTCGGCGAGGTCGGCTACCTCATCACGGGTGTGAAGGACGTTCGCCAGTCGAAGGTCGGCGACACCGTCACGACCGCGTCGAAACCGGCCACGGAAGCCCTCCCCGGCTACACCGATCCCAAGCCCATGGTCTTCTCGGGGCTCTACCCGATCGATGGTGCCGACTACCCCGACCTCCGCGAGGCCCTCGACAAGCTCAAGCTCTCGGACGCCGCACTCAACTACGAGCCCGAGACCTCCGTGGCCCTCGGTTTCGGTTTCCGCTGCGGCTTCCTCGGTCTCCTCCACCTCGAGATCATCACCGAACGGCTCGAGCGCGAGTTCGGCCTCGACCTCATCGCGACGGCGCCGTCTGTGACGTACGAGGTCACGACGGAGGACAAGAAGACCGTCACCGTCACGAACCCGAGCGAGTTCCCCGGCGGCAAGATCCAGGCGGTCTCCGAACCCGTCGTGAAGGTCGGGGTCCTCGCGCCGAAGGACTACGTGGGCACGATCATGGAGCTGTGCCAGTCCCGGCGCGGCACCCTGCTCGGCATGGAGTACCTCGGTGAGGATCGCGTGGAGTTGCGCTACACGATGCCGCTCGGCGAGATCGTGTTCGACTTCTTCGACCACCTCAAGAGCCGCACACAGGGCTACGCGTCCCTCGACTACGAGCCGGCCGGCGAGCAGGAGGCCGATCTCGTGAAGGTCGACATCCTCCTGCAGGGCGAACAGGTCGACGCTTTCAGTGCCATCGTCCACCGCGACAAGGCGTACGCGTACGGTGTGCTCATGACGGAGCGGCTCAAGAACCTGATCCCGCGTCAGCAGTTCGAGGTTCCCATCCAGGCCGCGATCGGCGCCCGCATCATCGCGCGCGAGTCCATCCGTGCGATGCGCAAGGACGTCCTCGCGAAGTGCTACGGCGGTGACATCACCCGCAAGCGCAAGCTGCTCGAGAAGCAGAAGGAGGGCAAGAAGCGCATGAAGATGGTCGGAAAGGTCGAGGTGCCGCAGGAGGCCTTCATCGCGGCGCTCTCCGGAGACACCGAGACGAAGAAGGACAAGAAGTAGAGCCATGCGCCGGGAGACCTTCGAGGACGTACACGTCGACTACGGCTCCGTCGGGGCGACGGCGGCGCCCGACATGATGCAGTACCCGCCCCGCGGTTTCCGCTCCGCGGAGGTCGAGGTCCGGTTGGGCAGCGGTGTCGAGCGGTTCACGCAAGCGGTCGACGCGATCATGTCGTGGGATCTCTACCGAGGCTCCGGCATCGCCGTCCAGGTACTCTCGCACGGCGAGCCGGGCGCGTACACGGGCGTGCGCTTCGCGGACGACGGCACGCCCATCGCTCCCGCGACGCTCTCGGCCGAGGAGCGGTTCACCGCCGACGGCATCCCGTACGTCTCCTCGGGCGCCTCGGCGCGGCTGAGCGGCCGCGTCGGCGTCTACCGCGTCACGAGCCGCGTGCGTGTCGTCTCCGTCGTCGAGGACGAGCGCCGCGTGAGCGTGACGTTCGGCACCCTCGGTGGGTGCGTCGTGAGCGGCGAGGATGCGTACATCGTCGAGCTCGCCGACGACGACAGCGTGCACTTCCGGCAGCGTTCGGTGTTCCGGCCGCGCGCCTTCCACTACCGCATCATGCGCTGGCTGGCGAAGCGGCGCTGGACGGCGCTGTCCACGCGGTTCTCGCGCACGCTCTCGCCGTTGTGGGCCGCCCGCTCTCGCGGTCAGGTCTCGGAGTAGTACGCGTGGGCGGTCCGCTCCCTCTCGCCGACCCGGCCCCACGAGACGGCTCCCTCCCCGCGTCCGTCGCGCGGGGAGCGGGCGAGCGCGCGTTCGGCGTCTATCTGCATGTTCCGTTCTGCACGGTCCGCTGCGGATACTGCGACTTCAACACCTACACCGCGACAGAGCTGCGCGGCGCTTCGCAAGCCGATTACGCTTCCACAGCCCTCGCGGAGATCGACTTCGCCGCCGCGGTGCTCGAGCGCGCAGGTCTTCCCGACCGACCGGCGCAGACGGTCTTCTTCGGCGGCGGCACCCCCACCCTGCTGCCCGCTGGCGACCTCGTCAGGATGCTCGACGGCGTCCGGACGCGTTTCGGCATCGCCGAGGGCGCGGAGATCACGACCGAGGCCAATCCGGACAGTGTCGACGTGGAGTACCTCGCCGAGCTCGCGGCGGCGGGATTCACGCGCGTCTCGTTCGGGATGCAGTCCGCGGTCCCGCGTGTGCTCGCGACCCTCGACCGGACGCACGACCCGGAGCGCATCCCCGTCGTCGTCGCGGCGGCACGGGAGGCCGGACTCCAGGTGAGCCTCGACCTCATCTACGGGACGCCGGGTGAGACCATCGAGGACTGGCGGCGGTCGCTCGAAGCCGTGACCGCCCAGCGGCCAGACCACGTCTCCGCCTACGCGCTCATCGTCGAGCAGGGGACCCGGCTCGCCCGCCGCATCCGCTCGGGTCAGCTCGCCGCGCCGTCGGACGACCTGCAGGCCGACATGTACGAGCTCGCCGACGACCTCCTGGGTCGAGCCGGCTATTCCTGGTACGAGGTGAGCAATTGGGCGGCGGCGCCCGAGTTCCGGTCGCGTCACAACCTCTCCTATTGGAGGGGTTCGGACTGGTGGGGCGTCGGGCCGGGAGCGCACAGCCACGTCGGCGGCGTCCGCTGGTGGAATGTCAAGCATCCCGCCGCTTACGCTGGGCTCATCGCCGACGACGCGTCGCCGGCCCACGGTCGCGAGACGCTCGACGACTCCACCCGGCTCGTCGAGCGTGTCCTGCTCGAGACGCGTATCGCTGAGGGCCTGGCGATAGACGCGCTCGAGGCCGACGGGCGGACGGCCGTCGCCGGTCTCATCGCCGACGGCCTCGTGAACGGAGAAGCCGCCCTGCGCGGGAGGGTCGTCCTCAGCTTGCGCGGGCGGCTTCTCGCCGACGCCGTCGTGCGTCGACTCGTGGCGTGACGTCGGTCCCGTCGCCATGCGACGGGACCGACGGCCGTCCTACTTGATGAACCGGAAGTTGACCGGGTAGCGGTAGGCGGAGCCGCCGTTGACCTTGACTCCGCCGATGATCGAGAACACGAGGTTCGCGAGGTAGGGCAGCCAGCCGATGAGCCCGAGGAGCAGGGAGATTCCGCCGTAGCCGTAGCTGTAGCCCATGCTGAAGCCGACGATTCCTCCGATGATCCCCGTGAGGATCTGGAAGGCGATGTTGACGATGATCCAGGTGATCTGCCAGTTGAGCGCTTCCTTCGACTCCTGGCGGGTGAACCCGCCGCGGTCCTTGAAGACGAGGAAGATGATGAGCGATGGCAGGAAGCCGATGACGCCGCCGAAGTGCGACCACATCGCCCACTGCTTGTCCTCGGCAGGAGAGAGGGGTGCTGCGCCACCCTGCTGGCCGTAGGGCTGCTGTCCATACGGGGGCTGCTGGCCGTAGCCGCCCTGACCGGCCTGGGGCGCGCCGTATCCGGGCTGCCGGCCCTGCGGAGCCCCGTAGGGCTGACCGCCCTGAGGAGCGCCGTACGGCTGGCCCCCCTGCTGGGCACCGTACGGCTGCCCGCCCTGCGGAGCACCGTACGGCGGCTGGCCGGGTGCCGGAGCACCGTACGCCGACTGACCACCCTGGGCGGGAGCTCCGTACGGCGGCTGCGGGGGAACCGGGGGCTGGGGAGCGCCGTACGGCGGCTGCCCGTTCGTGGAGTTCGGCTGCTGATCTCCCGACTGGGGGGAGGAGGGGTCGGTCATCGCCGTTCCTTTCGATCGGATGACGTGCGTTACGACGGCCCCGTCGAACGAGACCGCTCAGGACGAACCCGCCCGGGCACAGCATCACGGTATCGGTCCCGCCGAACGAGCCGCAATCGCCACGACGCGTGGTCGCCATTGGAGCCGCCGTCGTCGCGCTCGTCCGCTTCGCGCGGCTGGCCTCTACCGGGCCGCCTACCGCTTGTCCCGACGGTGGCCCCTAACGCGGCCTGCCGACACGGGCGCCCGGCAGGCGGCCGGGCCGGCGGAGGGAGTATTATTGGCACTCAGAGCAGGTGAGTGCCAACGAGCGATGGGAGGGCGCTGATGGTTTCGGAACGCGGACTGGACGTCCTCAAGGCCATCGTGCACGACTACGTCGCCTCCCGTGAGCCCGTCGGGTCCAAGACCATCGTCGAGCGGCACGCCTTCGGCGTCTCCGCCGCGACGATCCGCAACGACATGGCTCTCCTCGAGGAGGAGGAGCTCATCGTCGCCCCGCACACGTCGAGCGGGCGGGTCCCCACCGACAAGGGGTACCGGCTCTTCGTCGACCAGCTCGCGGACCGCCGCCCGTTGTCGAGCGCACAACGCCTCGCGATCGAGCAGTTCCTCGGCGAATCCGTCGACCTCGACGACGTCCTCTCCCGAAC
Organism: Labedella phragmitis; assembly: GCF_004078635.1. GTDB lineage: Bacteria > Actinomycetota > Actinomycetes > Actinomycetales > Microbacteriaceae > Labedella > Labedella phragmitis. The sequence continues at coordinate 506,166 of NZ_RZNB01000002.1, read as the reverse complement.
GGTCCGGCTCCTCTCGCAACTGACCAATCAGGTCGCGCTCGTGCAGTACCCGTCGTTCACCAACGCCTCGGTCCGACACGTCGAGCTCGTCACGCTCGCACCGTCGCGCCTCCTCGCCGTCCTCATCACGGATTCCGGGCGCGTGGAGCAGCGTATCGTCGAGACGGTGACAGCCGTCGACCCGTCGGACGTCGAGCGTGTCAAGACCGCGATCGGCGACGCGACCGTCGGGCGCTCGATCGCCGACGCCGCCGCCGCGCTCGAGTCGCTGCCGGACGGGCTCGACGTCCCGCTCCGGCAGCTCGCGCGCTTCGTGGCGGACGCGGTCATCGGACAGCTCGGCCACTACCGCCAGGATCGCCTCGTACTCGCCGGATCCGCGAACCTCGCGCGCACGGAGGACGACTTCCGCAGCATCTTCCCCGTGCTCGAGGCGCTCGAGCAGCAAGTCGTCCTGTTGCGGCTCTTCGGCGAGATGCAGTCGGACGCCTTCGGCGTCTCGGCACGCATCGGTCGAGAGAACGCGGCGTACGGGCTGTCCGAGACGAGCCTCGTGGTGAGCGACTACACGACGGCACCGGGGGAGACGGCGCGGCTCGGCGTCCTCGGTCCCACCCGCATGGACTACTCGAGCAATATGGCGGCCGTTCGAGCGGTCGCCCGCTACCTGACCAGGCTCCTCGGAGAGTCATGACCACCCGCCGTCCGCTCCGGCGGACGAACCAACCCGTAATCCACGTCGTCGGCGATTCCCCGATGCCGGCGCACTCCAGACGAAAGGCCCCGTGTGGCTGACCACTACGACGTCCTCGGCGTCTCGCGCGATGCGAGCGTCGACGAGATCAAGAAGGCCTACCGGAAACTCGCACGCGAGCTCCACCCCGACGTGAACCCGGGCGCCGACGCTTCCGAGCGCTTCAAGGAGGTCACGCACGCCTACGACGTCCTGAGCGACCCCGACCAGCGTCAGCGGTACGACCTCGGCGACGCCGGCGGATTCGGCGGGGCAGGAGGCGCGGGCTTCTCCGGGTTCGGCGACATCTTCGATTCGTTCTTCGGCGGCGGAGCCCAGCGCGGACCGCGGTCGCGCCGCGAGCGCGGCCAGGACGCCCTCCTCCGCGTCGAGGTCGACCTCGACGAGGTCATCTTCGGAACGCACCGCGACCTCGAGGTCGACACGGCTGTGCTGTGCGAGACCTGCAACGGGTCGTGCTGCCAGCCGGGCACCAACCCCGTCACGTGCGACGTCTGCCGTGGCACCGGCCAGATCCAGCGCACCGTGCGCTCGCTCCTCGGCAACGTCGTCACGGCGTCCCCGTGCGGCACGTGCCGCGGTTACGGCACCGTCATCCCGCACCCCTGCGTGACGTGCGGCGGCCAGGGCCGCGTGCGCGCCCGACGCACGGTCGCCGTCGACATCCCCGCCGGCGTCGACTCCGGGCTCCGCCTCCAGATGCCGGGCAGCGGAGAGGTCGGCCAGGCCGGCGGCCCGAACGGTGACCTCTTCCTCGAGATCTCCGTGCGCAGCAACGACGACTTCAGCCGCAACGGCGACGACATCCTCTGCACGCTCGAGGTGCCCATGACCGACGCCATTCTCGGCACCGAAGCCACGATCCCGGCGCTCGATGGCGACGTCGACGTCGAGTTGCGCGCCGGTGTGCAGAGCGGCGAGATCATCACGATCAAGGGCCGCGGCATCACGCGGCTCCGTGGCTCCGGTCGCGGCGACCTCCGCATCGGCGTCCAGGTCGTCACCCCCACGAAGCTCGATCACAAGGAGCGCGAGCTCATCCAGCGGTTCGCGAAGGGGCGCAAGCAGCACGGTCCCCAGCTCGCGCACTTCCACCAGGGTCTGTTCGCGAAGCTCCGCGACCGCTTCCTCGGCTGATCCGTGGCCTCGCTCTATCTCGTCGACGCCCTCCCGGAGAGCGTGGTCGGCGGCGTCATCACCCTCGACGGCCGTGAGGCGCACCACGCGGCCGTCAACCGGGTGCGGGCGGGAGAGAGCCTCCTCGTGGGAGACGGTCACGGCACGCTCGCGGAGGTCACCGTCGAGTCGGTCTCGAGCACCGCGATCGAGGTCCGCGTGGGATCGGTTCGCACCGAGAACCGTCCGACGCCCGAGATCTGGCTTGCGCAGGCCCTCGCCAAGGGGGATCGGGACGAGCTCGCGATCCAGGCGGCGACGGAGGTCGGTGTGTCCGGCGTCATCCCGATGCAGACCGCTCGGAGCGTCTCGCGCTGGAGCGGCCCCAAGCTCGAGAAGGGCGTCGCCCGGTGGGAGAGCATCGTCCGGGAGGCGAGCAAGCAGGCCATCCGGGGCTGGGTACCCGACGTCGCGGCTCCCGCAACACCGGGGACGCTCGTCGACCCCCGCGACCACGTGCTCGTGCTCGACCCCCGCGGCGTCATCCGTCTCGCGGACGCCGTGGCCTCGACGCCGACGGAGACGCGCCGGATCGTACTCGTCGTCGGCCCGGAGGGCGGGTTCGCCGGCGAGGAAATCGACCGCATGACGGCTGCGGGAGCGGTCTCCGTCGTGCTCGGCGACACCGTGCTGCGGACGTCGACGGCCGGCCCCGCCGCGATCGCCGTGGCGAACGTCGTCCTCGAGCGCTGGTGACGGTCCCGGCGAGCGCCGGCCGCCGTAGAATGGATGTCATGACCTCCACCGAACCGAGCATCTTCAGCCGCATCGTCGCGCGCGAGATCCCGGCAGACGTCGTGTTCGAGTCCGACGCGGTCATCGCTTTCCGCGACATCGCCCCGCAGGCCCCCGTCCACCTCCTCGTCGTGCCGAAGACCGAACAGTACCGCGACGTCGCGGAGCTCGCGGCGGGCGACCCTGCCCTCCTCGCGGAACTCGTCGCCACGGCGTCGCGCCTCGCGGACGAACTCGCCGACGGGCACTTCCGCCTCGTCTTCAACACCGGCGCGGGCGCCGGCCAGACCGTCTTCCACGTCCACGCGCACGTGCTCGCGGGTGGACTCGAGGAGGCATCGCTTGGCGGAGCCTGACGGCGGCGCGGTATCGCACCTCCACATCGACGGGATCGCCCTCGTCCGACTCTTCGGCCCGCAGGACCGACTCCTGCGCACGATCGAGACCCAATACCCGCTCGTCGAGGTGCAGACGCGCGGCAACGACATCACTCTCAGCGGAGACCCCGATCAGGTCGCCGCCGCCACGACTCTCATCGAGGAGCTCCTCATCATGATCCGCAACGGGCAGGACGTCGATCCTGCCGAGGTCCGGTCGTCCGCTCGCATCATCGAGAGCGACGGCCGTCCCGCCGACGTATTGGGCGGCCAGGCCGTCCTCACCTCCCGGGGCAAGAGCATCCGACCGAAGACCGCGGGCCAGAAGGCGTACGTCGACGCGATCGACGAGAACACGATCGTCTTCGGCATCGGCCCGGCGGGAACCGGGAAGACCTACCTCGCGATGGCGAAGGCCGTCCAGGCTCTCCAACGCAAAGAGGTCAACCGCATCATCCTCACGCGACCAGCCGTCGAGGCCGGTGAGCGGCTCGGTTTCCTCCCGGGTACGCTCACCGACAAGATCGATCCGTACCTCCGCCCTCTCTACGACGCGCTCAACGAGATGATGGATCCCGAGCTCGTGCCGAAGCTCCTCGCCGCGGGAACGATCGAGGTCGCGCCGCTCGCCTACATGCGTGGGCGCACCCTCAACGACTCCTTCATCGTGCTCGACGAGGCGCAGAACACGTCACCCGAACAGATGAAGATGTTCCTCACGCGACTCGGCTTCGGATCGAAGATGGTCGTGACGGGTGACATCACCCAGATCGACCTCCCGACCAACGCCTCGGGACTCCGTCTCGTGACGCGTGTGCTCGCGGACGTCGACGACATCCACTTCGCCCGCCTGACGAGCGAGGACGTCGTGCGTCACACGCTCGTCGGACGCATCGTCGACGCGTACAGCGAGTACGACGCCCGCAAGCAGGCCGACCACTTCGAGCGCGAGCAGGCGCGCGAGTTCGCGAACCGGGCGGAACGTCGCGGTGCGGCTCCGCGCGACCGGATGCCGCGTGGGGGCCGCGCGTGAGCATCGAGATCAACAATGAGTCCGGCGTCGAGGTCGACGAGAGCAAGATCCTCCGCATCGCCGACTTCGCCCTCGGCGTCATGCACGTGAGCGAGGAGGCCGAGCTCAACATCGTCCTCGTCGACGAGGCCGCTATGGAGCAGCTCCACGTGCAGTGGATGGACGAGCCCGGACCGACGGACGTCTTGAGCTTCCCCATGGACGAGCTGCGGCCCGGCACCGAGGACGACCCCACCCCTCCGGGTCTGCTCGGCGACATCGTGCTGTGCCCGCAGGTCGCGGAGTCGCAAGCCGAGACCGCCGGCCACGCGACGATCGACGAGCTCCTCCTCCTCACGACGCACGGGGTCCTCCACCTCCTCGGTTTCGACCACGCCGAGCCCGACGAGGAGAAGGAAATGTTCGGGATCCAGCGCGACATCCTCCTCGGGTTCGCGATGCGCGAGCGGCGCGGCTGACACATGCTCCTCGTCTGGCTCATCGCCGGGTCGTTGCTCCTCGTCGCCTTCGCCGGCCTCATGTCGGCTGCCGAGGCGGCCATCTCGGTCAAGTCGCGCGCCGACATCCTCGCCCTCGCGATCGAGTCGCGATCGCGCACGGCGCTCGTGCGCATCGCCGAGGACACGGGCACGCACGTCAACGCGCTGTCATTCGTGAGGATCACGACGGAGACGACGGCCGCGGTCCTCGTGACCCTCGCCTTCTCGTTCTCGCTCGAGTCCCTCTGGCTCGCGCTCGTCCTCTCCGCGCTCCTCATGACGGCCGTGTCCTTCGTGCTGGTCGGAGCGAGTCCCCGGGGGTTCGGCCGCAACAACGCCGACGTCATCCTCCAGGTGAGCGCACCGATCGTGCATGCTGTGCGCGTCGTCCTCGGTCCACTCGCCGACGCTTTGGTGACGTTCGGCAATCGCGTCACTCCGGGTGTCTCGAGGAACTCGGCCTTCGCGTCGGAAGAGCAGCTCCTCAGCATGGTCGACGAGGCGACGGAGCTCGCCGTGCTCGAGGAGGACGAACGCGCGCTCATCCACTCCATCTTCGAGTTCAATCAGACCGTCATCCGCGAGGTCATGGTCCCGCGCACCGACATGATCGTCATCGACGCCGGCGAGACCATCCAGGAGGCGACGGGGGTCTTCCTCCGCACGGGCGTCTCGCGTCTCCCCGTCATCGACGACGACATCGACGAGGTCGTCGGCATCCTGTACCTCAAGGACGTCGCGCGCATCGGCTACGAGACGCCAGACGAGGCCGGTCGACTCACGGCCGGCGCGATCGCCAAGCCCGCGCTCTTCGTTCCCGAGTCGAAGAAGGCCGACTCCCTCCTCGCTCAGATGCAGGCCGAATCGAACCACCTCGCCATCGTCATCGACGAGTACGGCGGCGTGGCGGGTCTCGTGACGATCGAGGACCTCATCGAGGAGCTCGTCGGAGAGATCTCCGACGAATACGACACGGAGCTCGACGAGGTCGTCGCCCTCGAGGTCGACGCGTACCGCGTGAGCGCCCGGCTCGCGATCGACGAGCTCGGCGAGTTGTACGGCATCGAACTCGAGGACGACGACGTCGACACGGTCGGGGGCCTCCTCACGAAGCATCTGGGCAGACTCCCCACCGCGGGCGACGAGGTCACGGCGAACGGGCTCGTACTCGTCGCCGAACGCGTGGAAGGGCGACGGAAGCGACTCGTGACCGTCGTCGTACGACCGACGGAGGCGCTCGACGAGATTCGTGCAGCGCTCGCACGAGAGGCAACGGAATGACCGACGAACAACAGGACGACGGCGAGACCACGAGCGCGGCACCGGCATTCCGAGCGGGCTTCGTCTCGTTCGTCGGTCGGCCGAACGTGGGCAAGTCGACCCTCACGAACGCCCTCGTAGGCGAGAAGGTCGCCATCACGAGCTCGAAGCCGCAGACGACCCGGCGCGCGATCCGTGGAATCGTGCACCGTCCCGACGGTCAGATCGTCATCGTCGACACCCCCGGCATCCACCGGCCGCGCACCCTGCTCGGCCAGCGCTTGAACGACCTCGTGGAGTCGACGCTCGGCGACGTCGACGTCATCGGGCTCTGCATCCCGGCCGATGAGAAGATCGGTCCCGGCGACCGCTTCATCAATGAGCAGCTCGACCGCTACGGCCGCGCGAAGAAGATCGCCATCGTCACGAAGATCGACGACGTGGCGAAGGACCGCGTCGGCGATCAGCTCCTCGCGGTGTCGCAATTGCGCGAGTGGGACTCGATCATCCCCGTGTCATCGACCGCCGGCATCCAGTTGGACGTCCTCGCGAGCGAGATCCTCGCGCTCCTGCCGCGATCCGTCGCGCTGTACCCCGACGAGGCCGTCACGGAGGAGTCCCTCGAGGACCGCGTCGCCGAGCTCGTGCGCGAAGCCGCGCTCGAGGGCGTGACCGACGAGCTGCCGCACTCGCTCGCCGTCACGATCGACGACATCCAGCGGCGTGAGGACAAGGACCTCGTCGAGATCTACGCGAACGTCTTCGTGGAACGCGACAGTCAGAAGGCGATCATCATCGGGAAGGGCGGATCCCGCTTGCGGGACGTCGGAACGCGGGCCCGCGCCGAGATCGAACCGCTCGTCGGTTCGCCGGTCTTCCTCTCGCTCCGAGTGAAGGTCGCCAAGGAGTGGCAGCGCGACCCGAAGCAACTGCGGCGCCTCGGCTTCTGACACCGTCAGACCGGAGGATGATCTTCGTCGCTCGACGGGCGGACCGGCGCGTCCCGTACGTCGCGCGGGTTCCCGCTCGCGTTACCGTGGACGGATGACCCGGGACCTCACGCGCACGCAACTCGTCGCCGACACCGTCGTCGCGAGCGTCGTGGGTGCGCTCCTGCTCCCGTCCGTCGTGCTTTCGCCGGCGCCGGGCGTGAGCATCGTCGTCGTCGTCCTCCTCGCCGTGGGGCTCGCGGTCCGGAGGTACTCCCCGGCGGGCGCGCTGTCGGTCGCGTGGTTCGCCGTCGCGGTCCAGCTGTCCGCGCAACAGCCCGCGAACGTCTACGACGCGATGATCCTCGGGATCCTCTACGCCGTCGGTCGCTACGGGGACGGCTGGGTGCGCTGGTACGGCCTCATCTCGGCGATCGGCGGGGGAGTGGTCGCGTCCGTCTACACCGTCGCACAGGTCTACGGCGGCGGCACCGTCATCTCCATGGTGGACCCGGCCAACCTCTCCGTCGCGATCTTCAGCATCGTCACGGCGTCGGCCGCCGCGATCTTCGTCCTCACCATCGCGTGGGGACTCGGCGTGCTGATGAGGCAGGCCGCAGCCACTCGAGCCTCGCGCGCCGAGCAGTTCCGGCTCGAGCAGGAGCGACGACTCGCGGAACGCACGATCGTCGTCGAACAGGAGCGGAACCGGATCGCACGCGACATGCACGACGTCGTCGCGCACTCGCTCGCCGTCGTGATCGCTCAAGCGGACGGTGCCCGCTACGCCATGGCGACCTCCCCGAAGGTCGGCGAGGCCGCTCTCGAGACCATCTCCGAGACGGCGCGCGAGGCTCTCGTCGACGTCCGCGTCCTCCTCGCCGAGCTCCGGCACAGTCAGTCGGGCGGACCTCAGCCGATGATCGCGGACCTCGGCCGCCTCGTCGAGCAGATGCGCGCAGCCGGGCTCGACATCCGCTTCGAGCAAACGGGGGAGGCCCGCCCGATGCCGGCGAGCCACCAGATCGCCGTCTACCGGATCGCGCAGGAATCCCTCACGAACGCGCTGCGTCACGGCGACCGCTCGCGCCCCGTGGCCCTCAGCGTCATCTGGGTGCCGCACGGCGTCGTCGTGCGGGTGCAGAACAGCGTTCTCCCCGCTCCGGCGTCCTCGTCACCGGGTCACGGCATCGCCGGGATGCGCGAACGCGCCGAACTCACAGGCGGTCGCCTCATCGCCGAGTCCATCGGCACCGACGCCTTCCTCATCGAAGCCCTCATCCCCTTCCCACAGCCCATGAGAGAAGTCCATCCGTGACCGACGCCCCGATCTCCGTCCTCCTCGTCGACGACCAGTCCCTCTTCCGTGCGGGCATCCGCATGCTCGTGGACTCCCAGCCCGATCTCACGATCGTCGCCGAGGCCGAGGACGGCGCAACCGGTCTCGCACGGGCAGTCGAGCTGCGGCCCGATGTCGTCCTGATGGACGTCCGTATGCCCGTCATGGACGGGATCGAGGCGACGAGTGCCATCCTCGAGCGCTTCGACGCCACCGGCCTCTCGGCCCCGAAGATCATCGTCCTCACGACCTTCGACCTCGACGAGGCCGCCGCGACGGCGCTCCGTCGCGGCGCGAGCGGTTTCCTCCTCAAGGACACCCACCCCGAGTTCCTCCTCGCCGCGATCCGCACGGTGCATGCCGGTAACGCGGTGATCGCCCCGAGCGCGACCGTCGAACTCTTCCGCCACGTCGGCGGCGGGTCGACGAGCCCCGTCCCCGCGCAGTTCGCCACGCTGACGTCGCGCGAGCACGACATCTTCCTCTTCGCCGCGTCGGGGCTCAGCAACTCGGAGATCGCCGCTCAGGAATTCGTGAGCGAAGCCACCGTCAAGACGCACATCTCCCGCGTGCTCGCGAAGCTCGGGCTCCGCGACCGCGTCCAGCTCGTGATCTACGCGTACGAGCACGGACTCGTCGATCGCGGCAGGCTTCATCCTCGGGGATGACGGTCGATCCGACCGGGTGCCGACGCGGCGGACGGGGTCCGCTTCCTAGCGTGGAAGCATGACGATCACCACTACAGAGATGGGCCTCGCGGCCCGCGTCGCCGGCGTCTCCCGGCGGTTCGGAGTCGGGCACGGCGCCGTCGTCGCGCTCGACGACGTCTCCGTCGGCATCCGCCGCGGACAGTTCACCGCGATCATGGGGCCGAGCGGTTCCGGCAAGTCGACCCTCATGCACGTCATGGCCGGACTCGACTCGAGCGACAACGGCAGCGTGTGGGTGGGGGACACCGACATCACGAGACTCCCGGACCGGGACCTGACCCTGCTCCGACGCCGTCGCATCGGATTCGTGTTCCAGTCGTTCAACCTCGTCCCGACCCTCGACGCCCGCTCCAACATCCTCCTCCCGTTCGACCTCGACGGTCGAAAGCCCAACGTCGACGAGAGCCGCTGGATCGACTCGCTCGTCACGACGCTCGGGATCGCCGACCGGCTCACCCACCGCCCGCACGAACTGAGCGGTGGTCAGCAGCAGCGCGTCGCCATCGCTCGTGCCCTCGCCACCCGCCCCGACCTCGTCTTCGCGGACGAGCCGACCGGGAACCTCGACTCCCGGAGCGGCCGCGAGGTGCTCACGCTCCTCACCGAGGCGTGCTCCCGATTCGGGCAGTCGATCGCGATGGTCACCCACGATCCGGTCGCGGCGTCCTACGCCGATCGCATCCTCTTCCTCGCCGACGGCCGCATCGTCGACGAGCGGGAGCGGTCGACGCCCGAGCAGATCTCCGCCATCATGCTCGCGATGGAGGCGACGCGATGAGAATGCGCTGGCGCGAGTACCGCGCCACGATCCTCGTCGCGGCCCTCTCCGGCGCCTTCGGTGCGCTGCTGCTGCAGGGCACGGTCCTGCTGACCGCACTCGTCGCGGGCGACTCGATCGGGGAGAAGGAGTCCGTGCAGCTGGCGCTCGGGCTCGTGGCCGTCGTCTTCTTCGCGATCGCGATCTTCGTCGGCGGGATCGTCACGGCGAACACCGTCGGAACGGTCATCGCGGGTCGGACACGCGACATCGCCCTCCTCCGGCTCGTGGGCGCCGACGCACGTCGCTTGCGAGCGAGTACCGCTCGGGACGGCATCCTCGTCGGACTCGTGGGCTCGCTCATCGGCACCGTCGTGGGCATCGGCATCATGGTCGGATTGGTCGCGCTCGGTCGGTCGACTGGCGACCTCCCCGAGACGACGCCGCAACTCGTGACCCCGATGCTCGTCGCGCCCGTCGTCGCCGTGACTCTCGTGACGTGGCTCTCGTCCTGGGTCGGCTCGCGCCGCATTCTCGCGGTGAGCCCGATCCAGGCGTCGGCCGCGGCCGTCGAACCCGACGCCGACACCGTGCGGTCGGCGACGGGCCGTCGGATCACTGCGATCGCCCTCGTCGCGGTCGGCGCTCTTCTCCTGGCCGCCGGGGTCGTCATCGGCCTCGTCACGATGCTCGGCATCCTCGTGGGGATGCTCGGGGGGATCCTGTCCTTCTCCGGCATCGTCCTCGCCGCTCCCTTCGTGATGCCGGCCGTCCTCCGCCTCGTCGGTCGGGCGATGGGATCGTCGCCGACGGCCCGTCTCGCCGCCGAGAACGCCGTGCGGAATCCCGCTCGGAGCTCACGGGCGACGATCGGTCTCGTCATCGGCGTGACCCTCGTCACGATGTTCGCCGTCGCGACGTCGAGCTACTACGACATGATCGTCCGCGCGAGCGAGCAGTACCCGGACGACTTCGCGGGCGTCGACGAGACGCTCGCGATGACGATCGGCGTCTTCTCGGTGCTCTTCGGATTCAGCGCCGTCATCGCCGCCGTCGGCATGGTCAACACCCTCTCCTTGAGCGTCCTCCAGCGGCAACGAGAGCTCGGACTCCTCCGCGCGCTCGGATTCACTGCCGGTCAGGTCCGCCGCATGGTGCTCGCCGAGGCGGCGCAGATGTCCGTCGCCTCGGTCTTGTTCGGGCTCGTCCTCGGCGTCGTGTACGGCTGGTGCGGTGCCCAGGCGCTCCTCGGTTCGATGCTCGGTGGGGGCCTCGTGGCGCCGAGCATGCCGTGGTTCGTCCTCGGCGGCGCCGTCCTCGTCGCTGCGGTCCTCGCCGCCGCCGCGTCGGTCGCCCCCGCGCGACGCGCGACCCGGGTGAGTCCCGTCGCCGCGCTCGCGGTCGACTGAACGGCGGCGGACCGCCCGCGGGAGCACGGCGCGACCTGGAACGCTCCGGTCGCGCCGTGCTAGCCTGCTCAGGTGATGTTCGGTTCGCTCCTCCTTAGCTGCCGCGACGAGGCTTAGCCGCTTTCTCCTCGTCGCGGAGTCCGTCGTGACCTACGTAGACGTTTCGCAAGGAGAAGAGCAGTGAAGAACACCCAGCAGCCCTCGGCCATGCCGATCCACAAGTACCGCCCGTTCCACGAGCAGATCCGCGTCGACCTCCCGGACCGCACATGGCCGAGCAAGCGCATCACGGAGGCCCCCCGCTGGTGCGCGGTCGATCTGCGCGACGGCAACCAGGCCCTCATCGACCCGATGAGCCCCGAACGGAAGCGCGTCATGTTCGACCTGCTCGTCTCGATGGGCTACAAGGAGATCGAGGTCGGTTTCCCGAGCGCCTCGCAGACCGATTTCGACTTCGTGCGCAGCCTCATCGAAGAGAACGCGATCCCGGAGGACGTCACGATCCAGGTGCTGACGCAGGCGCGGGAGCACCTCATCGAGCGCACCTACGAATCGATCGCCGGCGCCAAGCAGGCGATCGTGCATTTGTACAACTCGACGAGCGTGCTGCAGCGCGACGTCGTCTTCCGCACCGACAAGCAGGGCATCATCGACATCGCCCTCGCGGGAGCGCGGCTGTGCCGTCAGATGGAATCGCGCATCCCCGAGACCACCGTGTACTACGAGTACTCGCCCGAGAGCTACACGGGCACCGAACTCGAATTCGCCGTCGACATCTGCAACCAGGTGATCGAGGTCTTCGAGCCGACGCCGGACCGCAAGGTCATCATCAACCTCCCCTCGACAGTCGAGATGGCGACGCCGAATATCTACGCCGACTCGATCGAGTGGATGTCACGCCACCTCGCGCACCGTGAGAACGTCATCGTCTCGCTCCACCCGCACAACGACCGCGGCACCGCCATCGCCGCAGCCGAGCTGGGGTACCTCGCCGGAGCCGACCGCATCGAGGGCTGCCTCTTCGGCAACGGCGAGCGTACGGGCAACGTCGACCTCGTCGCCCTCGGCGTCAACCTGTTCACCCAGGGGGTCGACCCGCAGATCGACTTCAGCGACATCGACCAGGTCAAGCGCACCGTCGAGTACTGCAATCAGCTGCCGGTACCCGAGCGTAGTCCCTGGGCAGGAGACCTCGTCTTCACGGCGTTCAGCGGATCGCACCAGGACGCGATCAAGAAGGGCTTCGAGCGCATGGCGAGCGATGCCGCCTCGCGCGGCGTCTCGGTCGACGAACTGCAATGGGCCGTTCCCTACCTGCCGGTCGACCCGAAGGACCTCGGTCGGAGCTACGAAGCGGTCATCCGCGTCAACTCGCAGTCCGGCAAGGGAGGCGTCGCCTACCTCCTGAAGAGCGACTACGGCCTCGACCTGCCTCGCAAGCTGCAGATCGAGTTCTCGACGGTCGTCCAGGCGAAGACCGATGCGGAGGGCGGCGAGCTCACGAGCGCGGCCATCTGGCGCATCTTCGAGGACGAGTACCTCCCGTCGGCCGTCGAGGAGGCGCGCTGGGGCCGCTTCGAGCTGCGCCACGCGCGCACGTCGAGCGACCTCTCGGGCGTCGTCGACCTCATCGTGCAGTTGCGTGACGGTGAGGAGATCGATGAGAGCACGTCGACGGGCAACGGCCCGATCGACGCGTTCCTCGACATCCTCCGCGGCCATGGCGTCGACGTGACGCTCTACGACTACGTCGAGCACGCGATGAGCGAGGGCGGCGACGCCCGCGCCGCCTCCTACGTCGAGCTCCAGGTGGACGGCAAGCGGTTGTGGGGCGTGGGCATCGACAGCGACATCGCCGTCGCGTCGCTCAAGGCGATCGTCTCGGCCGTCAACCGCGGCATCCGCACCGGACACGTCGACCGCGAGCTCGCCTCGGTCTGATCCTGTCAGCCGGAACGGCGCCGTCCCCGTGAAGGGGGGCGGCGCCGTCCCGCGCGCGGACGGCCGGTACGTCCCGTCCACGTCACCGTCTGTTCACCTCGGATTCTCCACAGGGACACGTGCGGGCGACGGGTCGTTCGATGTGACCTGTTTGAGTGGTGCGCACTCACCACCTCACGGAAAGTCGGGTCATGACCACGTCGCAACGCCGCATCGAACTCCTCCCCATGGCCGGACACGTGAAGGGCAAGCGCAGCGCCGTGACGTGCGCGCTCAAGTGCTCGAACGCGTGCGCCTCCGGGGTGTGCAACACGTCGTCGAACGGCTATTTCCGCGACATCGTCGGCGCGCAGGTGTCCCGACGCACCGCTCTCGGTCTCGGTCTCGCCGGCGTCGTCACCGTCGCGGCCGGTTCCTTCGGCCTCACCCGCGCCACCCCGGCCGTCGCCGCAGCCGGCGGTCCCTTCGCGGCTGCCGCCCCCTCGGCCCTCGCGTTCTCGCCGATCGACCCCGTTCCGTACACGGTCGACGCCTTCACCGTCCCGGAGGGCTTCTCGTGGCAGCCCATCATCCGTTGGGGCGACCCGCTCTTCTCGGACAGCGCCGCGTTCGACATCACGAACCAGACGCCGGAGTCGCAGGCCGGACAGTTCGGCTACAACAACGACTACACCGACATCGTCGAGATCCCCGGCTCCGATCGGCTCCGCGCGCTGCTCTTCGCCAACCACGAGTACACGAACGAGAACATCATGTTCTCGGAGGAAGAGATCGCGAACGACGCGGAGCGCGTCCGTGCGGTCGGCCGGGCGGCGCACGGCCTGACGGTCGTGGAGCTCGAGCGCACGGCCGTCGACCGCCCGTGGAGCTACGTGCGGGGCGGCGAGCACAACCGCCGTTTCCTGATCGACACCCCGTACGCCGTCACCGGTGCCGCTGCCGGATCGGCGTTGCTGCAGACGATCGACGACCCGTCGGGCCGCTCCGTCCTCGGCACGCTCGGCAACTGCGCCGGCGGCACGACGCCGTGGGGCACGATCCTCTCCGGCGAGGAGAACTTCAACGGTTACTTCCGAGCGACGGGCACGAGCTCCACCGACAAGCGCTATGGCCTCACCGACGCGGCGACGACCCGGCAGTGGGAACTCGACGACCCTCGCTTCGATGCACGCACGCCGGGGTACGAGAACGAGGTGAACCGTTTCGGCTGGATCGTGGAGGTCGATCCCTTCGACCCCGACTCCACGCCCGTCAAGCACACGGCTCTCGGCCGTCTCAAGCACGAGGGCGCGAACGTCTCCATCGCCGCGAACGGCAAGGTCGTCGCCTACATGGGCGACGACGAGCGCTTCGACTACCTGTACAAGTTCGTGTCGCGGGGGACGTACGTCGAGGGCGACCGCGCCCACAACAAGACACTGCTCGAGGAGGGCGACCTGTTCGTCGCGCGGTTCGCGGGCGACTCACCCGCGAGCGAGATCACCGGAACCGGCGCCGTGCCCTCCGACGGCTCGTTCGACGGCACGGGGGAGTGGATCCCGCTCGTGGTCGGCGGTGCGTCCGCCATCCCCGGCATGACGGTCGAAGAGGTCCTCGTCTTCACGCGCGTCGCGGCCGACCTGGCGGGCGCGACGAAGATGGACCGCTGCGAGGACGTCGAACCGAACCCCATCACCGGCAAGGTCTACGTCGCCTGCACGAACAACTCGAACCGCGGCAACCCCGGCACCGAGGGACCGACGGAGATCAACCCGCGCACGCAGAACCGCGACGGACACATCGTCGAGATCACCGAGACGGGCGGGGACCAGACCGCCACGACCTTCACGTGGAACCTCCTGATGCTGTGCGGCGACTACACGCAAGGCGACGTGGTGTACTTCTCCGGTTTCCCGCAGGACCAGGTCTCGCCCATCTCGTGCCCGGACAACCTCGCGTTCGACTCGGTCGGCAACCTCTGGATCTCGACAGACGGCGCTCCCGACGGCATCGGCTACAACGACGGTCTCTTCAAGGTCGCGCTCGACGGCGCCGAGCGGGGCAAGGTCGAGCAGTTCCTGTCGGTGCCGCGTGAGGCCGAGACTTGCGGTCCGATCATCCGTGACCTCGACCAGCACGTCTTCGTCTCCGTGCAGCACCCGGGGGAGGAGGGTTCGTACGCCGAGCCGAGCTCCTACTTCCCCGACTACGCCGGCCCGGCCGCCCGCCTCGTGGGTGCCGTCGCGGCACCGCGCCCCTCCGTCGTCCAGGTGCTGCCGTCCGTGCAGCTGGCGGAACCAACCCCCACCCCGACGCCGACCGCGACGCCCACCGCGACGCCGACGCCCACGGCGTCGCCGACCGCGAGCCCGACGGCTCCCGCACCGACGCCGAGCGGCGCCGCCGGCCCGGGAACGGGCAACGGAGCCGGTACCGGCAACGGGGGCGGGCTCGCCGCGACCGGTGCGGAGACCGGTGGCATCATCGCTGCGGCCGCCGCTCTCCTCGCGACGGGAGCCGCGGCCATCGGCCTCCGCTCTCGCCGCGCAGGCAAGCCCGACGCTGCCGATGAGCCGACCGAGGGCTGAGACGGATCCAGCCGAGAGCCGTCTGTGAGCGGTGGTGTCGATCGGCGCCACCGCTCACGGGCGTTCGGGTGGCCCGTCAGCGGCGACGGCGCCAGGAGCGCCACCCCGCGAGCGCCCGCTGCTCCGGGAGACTCCACCCGAAACTGATGGCGAGGACGCGGATGAGGGTCGTCACGACGACGCACGCGATTGCCGCAGCCCCGATGTCGAGTCCGAGGCTTGCCGCGACCACGAGCGTCGTCGTGCCGGCCGCCGCCGCGATCGCGTAGAGCGAGCCGACGTGCATGAGTGCGACGGGCAGGTTCAGCATGATGTCGCGAACGACGCTCCCTCCCACCGCCGCGACGACGCCGACGAAGATCGCCGGCACCTCCGGCAGGCCCATAGCGAGGGCCTTCGACGATCCTATCGCCCCGAAGAGACCGATCGTGAGGGCGTCCAGCCCGATGATGACGGGGCCGAGGCGCGAGAAGACGCGCAACAGCAGCATGCCGAGGAGGGCGGCGGCCGTCGCGACGAGGAGGTAACCGTTCGACTGCAGCGCGGCAGGCGGCAGACCGAGCAGGATGTCGCGGCCGAAACCGCCGCCGAGTCCCACGACGATGCCGATGATCCCGACCCCGAGCAGGTCGAGCCGGTTGTCCGTGAATCTGGCCGCGAACATGGCGCCCTGAACGCCTCCGACGGCGACGGCCGCGAGATCGACCCAGAGCGGGATCGTGAAGAGGGGGGACACCCGTCCATCGTGCCACGCGGGTCCCGACCGACGGACGAGGGGGAAGCGACCGACGGACGAGGGGGAAGCGGCCGACCATCAGGGCGGTGACCGACGGGTCGCCCCGGCGGCGAGTCCGGCGGAACACCGTCGAAGACGGGACCGGACCGGGTGTGAGCGGGGATAATCGGATGGTGCCCCTGTACCGAGATGAAGCCGTCGTCATCCGCACGACCAAGCTCGGTGAGGCCGACCGGATCGTCACGATGCTCACGAAGCAGCACGGCAAGGTCCGGGCCGTCGCGAAGGGCGTCCGGCGCACCGCGTCGAAGTTCGGGGCGCGACTCGAGCCCTTCATGGTCGCGGACGTGCAGTTGTACGAGGGCCGCAGCCTCGACATCATCACGCAGGCCGAGACCCTCGGTGCCTACGGGGCGGACATCGTCGCCGACTACCCGAGCTACACCGCCGCGAACGCGATCGTCGAGACCGCCGAGCGACTCACCGACGCTGAGCCGCAACTCCAGCAGTACCTCCTCCTCGTCGGCGCCCTTCGCTCACTCGCACGCGGCGATCACGACGCCGCCCTCGTTCTCGACGCGTACCTGCTGAGGGCGCTGTCCCTCGCCGGATGGGCCCCGAGCTTCTTCGACTGTTCCCGGTGCCAGAAGCCCGGCCCTCATTCGCACGCCGTCGTCCAACTCGGCGGCGTGGTGTGCGACGAGTGCGCGCCGTCGGGCAGCCCTCGACTCGACGCCGACACGCTCGGGCTGCTCTCCGCGCTGCTCACGGGCGATTGGGACCTCGCCGACGAGAGCCCGGAAGACGTCCGGCGCCGTGCGAGTGGCGTGACGGCGGCGTACACGCAATGGCACCTCGAGCGCGGGCTCCGCTCCCTCGCCCACCTGGATCGGAAGCAACTCACGACATGACGCCGAAGCCGTTCACGCATAAGGACGCCGTCCCGTACCGTCCGATCGACTGGACCGGGATCTATCCGCCCCACCTCCCGAAGCGCGTCGTCCCGAAGCACGTCGCGATCGTCATGGACGGCAACGGTCGGTGGGCGAACCGGCGCGGCCAGACCCGCATCGAGGGCCATCGCGCCGGAGAGGCCGCGCTGCTCGACGTCGTCGCGGGCGCGATCCAACTCGGGGTCCAGCACCTCAGCGTCTACGCGTTCTCCACCGAGAACTGGGGGCGTTCGCCGGACGAGGTCCGCTTCCTCATGGGCTACAACCGCGATGTCCTGCACCGTCGTCGCGATCAGCTCAACGAGTGGGGCGTGCGGATCCGCTGGGCCGGACGTCGACCGCGACTCTGGCGTTCGGTGATCTCGGAGCTCGAGTTCGCGGAGCGTCTCACGGCCGACAACTCGACGCTGACCCTCACGATGTGCGTGAACTACGGCGGCCGCATGGAGATCGCCGACGCGGTCCGGTCGATCGCGGAGGAGGTGAAGGCCGGTCGCCTCAAGCCCTCCGGCATCTCGGAGAAGACCATCGCGCGGGCGCTCTACCTGCCCGACATGCCCGACGTCGATCTCTTCGTCCGCAGCTCGGGGGAGCAGCGCACGAGCAACTTCCTGCTCTGGCAGAGCGCATACGCCGAGATGGTGTTCCTCGACACGCTGTGGCCGGACTTCACCCGCACCGACCTGTGGAGGGCCGCGGAGATCTTCGCGTCCCGCGACCGCCGCTTCGGCGGTGCGATCGACAAGCCGACCGCGGAGGCGACCGCCGGGGAATAGGCCGGCGCTCGCCCCGGTTCCGCTCATCGTGACTGAATCGCTCCGTGTCGACGTCTGGTCGGACATCGCCTGTCCGTGGTGCTACATCGGCAAGCGCCGGTTCGAAGCGGGTGAGACGGTGTGGCGTGAGGGTCAGGGCGCCGATGCCCCCGACGTCGAACTCGTCTTCCACAGCTTCGAACTCGCCCCGGACACTCCGGAGGACTTCGCGGGCGACGAGATCGACTACCTCTCCCGCCACAAGGGCATCGCACCCGAGCAGGCCCGGCAGATGCTCGACCACGTGACGGGTATCGCCGCCTCCGTCGAGTTGGGGTACCGCTTCGACATCCTGCAGCACACCAACACGGTCCTCGCGCATGAGCTCATCCATTTCGCGAAGGCGAACGGCAAGCAGCTCGAGATGACCGAGCGCCTCATGAGCGCGTACTTCACGGAGGGCCGCCACCTCGGTCGTCCGGAGGAGCTCGTCGCCCTCGCCGGCGAGATCGGGCTCGACACCGCTGCCGCCGCCTCCGCGCTCGAGACGCACGCGTTCCTCGACGACGTCCGAGCGGACGAGCGCCAGGCGACCGAACTCGGCATCAACGGCGTGCCGTTCTTCGTGATCGACGGGAAGTGGGCGCTCTCGGGCGCCCAGGAACCCGCGACCTTCGCTGCTGCTCTCGCCCACGCCGAACGCGAGCGTGATATCGCACCGATAGACGGAGCGGCGTCGTGACGACGAGCGACAGGACCACGGTCCCCGTCGGAGGCTTCACGTTCTTCGCGCCCGCTCAGGATGCGTGCGAGGGCGACGCGTGCGTCATCCCCGGCGCCTCGGAAGGAGCGGAAGAAGCCGGGGGAGCGTCACTCCTCCGCGGTGATGTCCGCGACGGTCGCGTCGAGGGCTGAGAGCAGAGCGTCCCCGTCGACGAACGTGCTGAGGCCGTGCGCTCCACCGCCCAGCCCGACGCGCCGCCCGCGGATCCGTTCGTCCGCGAACACCGGCCACGCCGTCGTGCTTCCGAGCGGGGTGATCGTGCCGCGCTCGTAGCCCGTGGCGTCCTTCGCCTGACCGGCGTCCGGAAGCGAGAGCCGGTTCGTCCCGACGACGCCACGGAGCTTGGCCCAATCGATCTTCCGGCCTCCAGGGACGAGCGCGAAGAGGTACTCCCCGTCCGAGCGACGGACGACGAGCGACTTCACGATGTCCCCGGGCTCGATACCGAGCAGGTCGGCCGCCTTTGCGAGGCTGCGGGCCGGCGGTCGGGAGACGACCTCGACGTCGAGGCCGAGCGCCGCGGCGTGCGCCTTCATCGCGTCGGTGCCCGTCGGAGCGCTGCCGCTCGGCTGCGGTTCGGTCACGTCCGACGACGGTCCGCGGACGTCCGTCCCGATCGGGGTGCTGCCGCTCGGCTGCGGTTCCGTGGCGTCCGGCATATTGGTGCGCTCCGATCTGGGAGAATGGGACGGACATGACGACTTCAACGATAAGCGAGCGGCCGACCGCGCGCGGGCGATCGGCGCTCCGCATCGGGCCGTTGCAGCTCGACACCCCTGTCGTGCTCGCACCGATGGCGGGTATCACGAACACGGCGTTCCGTCGGCTCTGCCGCGAATTCGGAGCGGGGCTCTACGTGAGCGAGATGATCACGTCTCGCGCCCTCGTCGAGCGAACCCCCGAGACGATGCGTCTCATCACGCACCACGAGTCCGAAACGCCTCGGAGCATCCAGCTCTACGGCGTCGACCCGACGACGGTCCGAGAGGCCGTGACGATCCTCGTCGCCGAAGACCGTGCCGACCACATCGACCTCAACTTCGGTTGCCCCGTTCCGAAGGTCACGCGGAAGGGCGGGGGAGCGGCGCTGCCATGGAAGCTCGACCTGTTCCGAGCGATCGTCGAGAACGCCGTCGAGGCGGCAGGCGACGTCCCTCTCACGATCAAGATGCGCAAGGGCATCGACCCCGATCACCTGACGTATCTCGAGGCCGGTCGTATCGCCGAGGGCGCGGGAGTCGCGAGCATCGCGCTCCACGCGCGCACGGCGAGCGAGTTCTACTCCGGTCAGGCCGATTGGGACGCCATCGCGACGCTCAAGGAGACGATCGGCTCCGTCCCCGTCCTCGGCAACGGCGACATCTGGTCGGGCGAGGACGCCGTCGCGATGATGGAGCAGACGGGATGCGACGGGGTCGTCGTCGGCCGCGGCTGCCTCGGTCGGCCGTGGTTGTTCGGCGACCTCGCCGCCGCCTTCGCCGGATCCGACGAGCGCCACCATCCGTCGCTCGCCGACGTCGCCGCGACGTTCCGTCGTCACGCCGAGCTGCTCGCGGAGTTCTTCGAGAGCGAGGAACGCGGCTGCCGCGACATCCGCAAGCACGTGGCGTGGTACTTCAAGGGCTACCCCGTCGGAGGAGATCTCCGGACGCGCTTCGCCCTCGTCGAGTCGCTCGACCAGCTCGACGAGCTCATCGCCTCGCTCCCGCTCGACGCCCCGTACCCCGGCGCCGACGCCGAGGGGCCCCGCGGTCGCGCGGGGACGCCGAAGCGGCCCGTTCTGCCGGAGAACTGGCTCTCCTCACGCTCCCTCGACGTCCAGGAGGCCACGAACCTCACCGAGGCGGAGCTCGACACGAGTGGCGGCTGACACGACAGGGCAGTACAGCGCTTTCGACAGCGAGCGCTGGTTGCCAGAGGACCACTCGTCGCGCCGCAGCGACTTCGCCCGCGACCGGGCGCGGCTGCTCCACTCCAGTTCGCTCCGTCGGCTCGCAGCCAAGACGCAGGTCCTGTCTCCGACGGCGGGGCTCGACTTCGCCCGCAACCGGCTCACGCACTCGCTCGAGGTCGCGCAGGTCGGCCGCGAACTCGCGACGAGCCTCGGACTCGACCCCGACATCGTCGACACCGCGTGCCTCGCCCACGACCTCGGCCACCCGCCTTTCGGGCACAACGGCGAACGTGCTCTCTCCGAATGGGCTCGTGACGTCGGCGGCTTCGAGGGAAACGCCCAGACCCTGCGCATCCTGACTCGGCTCGAGCCGAAGGTGTTCGGACCCGATGACCGCAGCTACGGTCTCAACCTCACGCGTGCGAGCATCGACGCGAGCTGCAAGTACCCGTGGTCGGCGTCGGCTCCGGTGCTCGAGCCCGGCGGGCGCGAGAAGTTCGGGTTCTACGAGGACGACCGCGAGGCGTTCGAATGGGTGCGCATCGGAGCACCCGAGCGCAAGCCCTCCGTCGAGGCCCAGGTCATGGACCTGTCCGACGACATCGCCTACTCGGTCCACGACTTCGAGGACGCGGTCGTCGGTCAGTTCATCGACCCGGCGTTCCTCAACGCGAGGGCCGGGCACGACGCCCTCATCCTCGCGATCCGGGACTGGAACGGCCCCCGCTTCTCGACCGATGAGCTCGCCGCCGCGTTCGACCGGCTCGCGGGCTTCTCCGTCTGGGTCACGAGCTGGGACGCGTCACGCCGTGACCTCGCGAAGCTCAAGAACTTCACGAGCCAGATGATCGGCCGGTTCGCGGGGTCCGCCGTCTCCGCGACGCGAGCCGCCTTCCCGCAGGAGTCGATCGCGCGCTTCGGTGCCGATGTCGTGGTGCCGGACGAGATCGCGGCCGAGATCGCCGTCCTCAAGGGCGTCGTCGGTGCGTACGTCATGACGAGCGAGCCTCGGCAACCCGTGTACGCCCAGCAGCGAGAGATGCTCGCGACGATCGCCGATGCGCTCTACGACACCGGGGGAGCGGGTCTCGACACGGGACACCGTCACGAGTGGGAACTCGCCCCCGACGACACGGCGCGGCGCCGCGTGGTCGTGGATCAGGTCGCGAGCCTCACCGACCAGGCGGTCATCGCGTGGATCGAACGCGGACGTCCACTGGGGACGGCGGCATCGGGACCGGGCGACCTCTCGCGCGGCTAGAATTCGACTATGGCGGGGCGGATTCGACAGAGCGACATCGACGAGGTCAAGTCGCGCACGAACATCGCCGACATCGTCGGTGATCACGTCAGCCTGAAGAGCGCCGGAGTCGGTTCGCTCAAGGGACTGTGCCCCTTCCACGACGAACGCAGCCCGAGCTTCCACGTCCGCCCCCAGGTGGGCTTCTACCACTGTTTCGGCTGCGGCGAATCGGGTGACGTCATCTCGTTCCTGCGCAAAATCGACCACGTG
Source organism: Labedella phragmitis (assembly GCF_004078635.1). GTDB lineage: Bacteria > Actinomycetota > Actinomycetes > Actinomycetales > Microbacteriaceae > Labedella > Labedella phragmitis. The sequence continues at coordinate 484,065 of NZ_RZNB01000002.1, read as the reverse complement.
ACCTTCACCGAGGCGGTCGAGCGGCTCGCCGGCCGTATCGGCTTCACGCTCACGTATGAGGACGGGGGCGGACCGGACACGGACGGGCCGAATCGCGCACGCCTCCTGGCCGCGAACCAGGCGGCCGAGCAGTGGTTCCAGGAGCAGCTTCACACGGCCGCGGCTGAGCCGGGCCGTCGATTCCTCGGGGAACGCGGCTTCGACGCGGACGCCGCCGCCCGATTCGGTGTCGGGTTCGCCCCGCAGAGCTGGGATCAGCTCACGAAGATGCTCACGGGACGCGGATTCACGCGCGACGAGATCAACGCGTCGGGCCTCGTGTCCGTGAGCGACCGGGGGGCCTACGACCGCTTCAGAGGCCGACTCGTGTGGCCGATCCGCGACGTGACGGGGCAGACCGTCGGGTTCGGCGCCCGCCGGCTCCTCGAGGACGACAAAGGGCCGAAGTACCTCAACACGCCGGAGACGCCCGTCTACCACAAGGCACAGGTCCTCTACGGGCTCGACCTGGCGAAGCGGGAGATCTCCCGCGGTCATCGGGTCGTCGTCGTCGAGGGCTACACCGACGTGATGGCCGCACACCTCGCGGGTGTCGGCACGGCCGTCGCGACGTGCGGAACGTCTTTCGGCGTCGATCACATCAAGGTGCTGCGCCGCGTCATGGGCGACGACTCGACGGGGGGAGAGGTCATCTTCACCTTCGATCCGGACGCCGCGGGTCAGAAGGCCGCGCTCCGGGCGTTCAGCGAGGAGAAGCGGTTCGCCGCGCAGACCTACGTCGCGATCGGCCGCGACGGTCTCGATCCCTGCGATCTGCGGCTCGCCCACGGCGATGACGCCGTCCGCGGTCTCATCGACGCCAAGGAGCCGATGTTCGAGTTCGTGATCCGGCAGACGCTCGCGGGCTTCGACCTCGACACCGTCGAGGGGCGCGTCTCGGCTCTCCGGAAGGCGGCGCCGATCGTCGCGGACATCCGCGACCCCTCCATCCGACCGGGCTACACGCGCGTGCTCGCCGGCCGTCTCGGTATGGACCTCGACGAGGTGGCTCGTGCGGTCACGGCGGCATCACGCCGCTCGTCGCCGTCCGACACGCGCGCACCGCTCGAGGTCGCCCCGGTGGCCGAGCGGGCCGCGTCGCTGCGCGATCTTCCCGCCGATCCCGCCACGAGGCTCGAGCGCGACGCACTCATGGCGATCGTGCAGCACCCTGATCTCGTCGGCCGCGACCTCGTCGATTCGGCCATCCACGCTCGAGTGGACAATCCGACCCTCGCGCTCGTGCGCGACGCTCTCGCCGCGAGCATGGACGTGTTCGGGAGCCCGGAGTGGTTCCTGCGGGTGGGCGACGCCCTCCCGGAGCTTTTCCGCCCCTTCGTGCGGCAACTCGCGGTCGCCCCCATCCCGCAGCGAGACGGGGAACGGCTGAGCGGTTACGTCCGCGGCATCACGATCTCGCTCATCGAGCGGGATCTGCTCCAGCGAGAGGCGGAACTGCGCCGGATGATCCAGCGCAGCGATCCGAACGACCGCGACGCCTCGCGCGAACTGCAGCGCCGACTCGTCGCGATCGGTGACGAACGGCGACGCCTGCAGAGCGGCGCGGCGTGACGCGAGCGGCCGTGTCGGTGCAGGATGGACCGTGTGACAGCTTCTCCTGACTCCCGCGCCATCGTCGCCGACGATGTGAGCGTCGACTTCCCCGCCCACGGCATCAGCGGAGCCCACCGCGCCGTCGACGGCGTCTCGTTCTCCGTCGATTGGGGCGAGGTGCTCGGGCTCATGGGGGAGTCGGGGTCCGGCAAGTCCACGGTCGCTCGCGTGCTCGCGGCCGACCACGTGCGGCCGGCCGGTCAGAACGTGGCTCCCTCGATCGTGGGGGGCACCATCCGAGTGAACGGCAGGGCCGTCCGGTCCCTGCGCCGACGATCCCTCCCCGTGTTCGACTTCGACGTCGCTTTCCTCCGGCAGGACGCCGCCGACACTCTCGACGCCGAACGCACCGTCGCCGAGATCGTGGCTGCTCCGATCCTCGAGCGCGATCGCCGCTCCGACCGTCGGAAGCTCGACGTCCGCGTAGCGACCCTCCTCGACGAGCTGATGCTGCCTCTCGGGACGATGTCGAAGTACCCGTACGAGCTTTCGGCGGGTCAGCGACAACGGGTCGCCATCGCTCGCTCCCTCGCCCTCGACCCGCAGATCCTGATCGCCGACGAACCGACGGCGGGGATCGACATCTCCGTCCGATCCGCCGTGGCCGAGGTCGTCGAGCGCAGGCGCGATGCCGGCCGCTTCGCCGCCGTTTTCGTCACGCACGACATCGGTCTGCTGCGGGCCGTCGGCGGGCGTGTCCTCGCGTTGCACGCGGGGAGCGTCGTCGGCGTGGGCTCCGTCGACGGGCTGCTCGAGTCTGCCGAGCATCCCTATCTGACCGCGCTCGCTCACGCCGTCGCGCCGTCGCAGAGGGAGGGCGGTGGCGCCGCTCGTCGGTCGCCGGCGTGATTTGGACTCCACCGAAGTTTTGCTAGAGTAGTCGAGTCCTCACGGATGATCCTCGATAGCTCAATTGGCAGAGCAATCGGCTGTTAACCGATAGGTTCTTGGTTCGAGTCCAAGTCGAGGAGCAATGCAGAAAGGCCCCCGCTCACGCGGGGGCCTTTCTGCATGTCACCGTCCTGACGGTCTCCGTGTCGAGGGAGAACGTCGCCGGGCCTCACGCGTCGAGGTCGTCGACTCCGGGTTGCCAAGCGAGGCCGGGCTTGCCCCAGCCTCGCTTCCGTTCGATCTTGTCGGCCGTCCGCTGGTACGCGTGCTGGAGCCGATCCACGTAGAGGGTGCCGTCGAGGTGGTCGTACTCGTGCTGCAGGATGCGCGCTCGCCATCCGCGCACGTCGAGGCGCACGGGAGCCCCCTCGAGATCGGTGCCCGTCACGACCGCGCGGTCCGAGCGACGGAGCGGGAAGCGCTCACCCGGGAAGGACAAGCACCCCTCCGACTCCTCGTCCTCGTCTGGGTCACCGGGTTCGGTCGGAGAGACGAGCAGCTCCGGGTTGATGACGACGCCGCGCCACGGATTGCCCTCGTCGTCGGCGTAGCCGTAGACGAACAGTCGGAGCGGCACCCCCACCTGGGGCGCCGCGAGGCCGACTCCCGGGGCGGCGTCCATCGTCTCGAACATGTCGGCGACGAGCCGGCGGAGATCGTCGTCGACGGTTTCGACGGGCGAAGCGGGGGAGTGGAGGACGGGGTCACCGGAGATGAGAATCGGGAGAACGGCCATTCGTTGAGCCTAACGGGCGAGGGCCGCGGGTAGGCTCTGGGGGTGTTTCTCGCCCCGCTCGACGACCTCTCCGACATCACGAACGACTTCGTCAGAGACCCCATGCAGCTCGCCGGGATCCCTCTCGCCGTCATCGGCGCCGTCTTCCTCTCCGTGGGTGCTCAGCTCCAGCATCGCGGGGTGACGAAGGTCGAGGCGAGCGGAGCCCCGTCGACCTCCGGGTTGAGCGTCCGCCAGCTGACCGCTCTCCTGACTCGGCCTTCCTGGGTACTCGGCACCCTCATGCTCGGGCTCGCGATCGTGTTCCAGCTCGGTGCCCTGGCCTTCTCCCCCCTCATCATCGTGCAACCGCTCGGCGCGATCGCCCTCGTTCTCACCGCGATCATCAACGCGAGGACGCACGGCGTCCGTCTGAACCGTGCGTCCGTCCGAGCGGTCGTCGCGTGTGTCGGCGGCGTCGGGCTGTTCGTCACCGTCGCAGCACTCGTGGCGGGGGAGAAGGCCGTGACCGACGCGAACCTCGTCGTCATCCTCGGGTTGCTCGCCGTTGTGCTCGTGTTCTTCGGCGCGGCTTTCGCGATCGGCCGCCACCGTACGCGAGCGGTCTTCTTCATCATCGCCGCCGGCTTCATCTACGGCTTCGTCGCGACGCTCGCGAAGGTCATCATCAACCGCGTCCAGAACGGCAACGTCGAGTGGCTCACGATCCTGTGCGGCGTCGCGCTGCTCGTCGGCACCGCGCTCGGTGCCTACTTCGTCCAGAACGCCTACTCGTCGGGACCGCCGGACCTCGTCATCGCGGGCCTCACCGTCATCGACCCGATGGTCGCGATCGGGATCGGGATCGTCGTCCTCGGCGAAGCGGCCGGGGCTCCGCTCTGGGCCGTCCTCGGCTTCATCGCGGCGGGGCTCCTCGCGGTCTGGGGCGTCTTCCAGCTCGCGCGACACCACCCGCAACTGCAGACCTGATCGCGCTCACTCGACTGGGCGCGCCGCTCGACCTCGACTGGGCGCGCCGCTCGACGCACCGCGGACTCCGCCGGTTAGACTGATCCGACCGAAGACCGGCAGCGCCTGACACCGTCGGCGGACCCACCCGCAGCACGCCGGCCGACACCGGAGGAACACCTCATCTTGTCCGACTCCCCGAGTTCGAGTCCGTCCCCGGCGACCCCCGGTGAGGCGGTCGAGAAGCCCCTCACCATCGTGATCGGCGCCGACACCTTTCCCCCGAACGTCAACGGCGCAGCCCGATTCGTCGAGCGCCTCGCCGCCGGTCTCGTCCGGCGCGGCCACACCGTCCATATCGTCGCTCCCGCAGCCTCACGCAAGAACGGAACGTGGCAGGAGACCCACGACGGCGCGACCATGACGGTCCACCGGCTCTTCAGCATCCGGTGGCTGCCCCACGACTGGCTGCGCTTCGCACTCCCCGTCGTCATCCAGCGCCACGCCGCTCGAATCCTCGACGAGGTCAAGCCCGACGTGGTGCACTCCAACTCGCACCTCATCGTGGGCCGGGGCCTGAGTGTCCAAGCGGCGAAGCGGGGCATTCGGGTCATCGCGACGAATCACATCATGCCCGAGAACATGATCGAGTTCACGGTCGTCCCGAAGTGGACCCGCGGGGCGCTGCTCCGTTGGGCATGGGGCCAGACGAAGAAGATCCTGAGCCTCGCCGAAGCGGTCACGACCCCGACCCGTCGGGCCGCCGACTTCCTCGAGAAGAACACGGGTCTGTCCGGCGTGCACCCCATCTCGTGCGGCATCGATGCCGAGCTCTACACGCCGAGCTTCACCCCCCGCACGGAGAACCGCATCCTCTTCGTCGGCCGTGTCACGGGCGAGAAGCAGATCGATGTGCTCATCCGAGCGCTCGGCAGGCTTCCGCAGCACCTCGACGCGAAGCTCACGATCGTGGGAGGCGGCGACCAGAAGCGCAACCTGGAGCTGCTCGCCGAGCAGCTCGGTCTGGCCGATCGGGTCGATTTCAGCGGGTACGTCACCGAGGAGGAGCTGCGCGAGAGCTACACGCGTGCGACCGTCTTCGCGATGCCGTCGATCGCGGAGCTGCAGTCGATCGCGACCATGGAGGCCATGGCTTCCGGCCTGCCCGTCGTCGCCGCCGATGCGATGGCTCTTCCCCACCTCGTGCACGACGGTGCGAACGGCTTCCTCTTCACGCCGGGCGATGTCGACGAACTCGCGGCTCGACTCACGGACGTCTTCGAGGCCGACGGCGATCGCCTCGACGCCATGAAGAACGAATCACTCCGGCTCATCCAGGCGCACGACATCAACCGCACGCTCTCGACGTTCGAGCGTCTGTACCGCGGGAAGCCCGTCATGGACCCGGTGTCGGAGATCCCGGCCGAGCCCGCGCGCGACGACGCCTGACCGACCGACCGGACATCCTCCTGATCCGCCCCTCCTGGAGCGTCTTCTCGCCGCAGAGACCGCGTTGCCGGTAATCTCGATGCGGGGCGGTCGCCAAGTTGGTTAAGGCTCGGTGCTCATAACACCGTCATGCGTGGGTTCGAGTCCCACCCGCCCTACTGGGTTCCGCTCGTCGCCGCGGCCGGTTCATCACTGCGACGCGTCGATGTCGCGAGAGCCGATGGCCGAGCGAGCGCCACCCCCGGTGCGCGCCGAGGAGCTCGGGCTACGATCGCGCTAGGGCGGCGGTGACAGGCCGGCGTCATACCGTCGGGTTAGGGTGGATGACCGTCCCATCGGAGCGATATTCCGATGGACGCCGGAGCATCCCCGCGATGCCCCTCAACGGATCGACCGAGCGATACGCGAGTAAAGGGATGACGATGACCGATCAGAACCAGAACCCCTCGGATCGGAACGACCCGAACCGGCAGGGCGCAGCCCCGGCATGGGGGAGCACGCCAGGGGAGGCCGGAAACGCATCCGGGGGCCAGTACCCCACGGGCCAGCCCGGCGAGTACGCCGGGCGCGACGCCGCCACATCGGGCGGACAGTTCGGTCAGCCCGGCGAGTACGCCGGCGCTCCCACGGCCGACGATCACGTGGGTCGTCCCGCACCCTCGTACGGACCTCCCGCGCCTCTGTACGGCGCTCCGGGCGGTGACGTCACACCCGACCAGAACGCCACCGGCCAGTATCCCGGCGCTCCGTTCGGCGGGCAGTACACCGCACCGCAGCAGGACACCGGACAGTTCGGCGGGTCGGAGCACTCCCCGTTCGGCCATGCCGCGTTCACCGAGCAGTCGCGTGGGCCGCGGCAGAGCACGGACGAGAACGGCGAGCGGTACGGCGTCGGGCCGTTCTCACTCCGCGAGGCGGTCATCGCCGGGCTCGGGCTGCTCCTCCTCATCGCCTCCTTCCTGCCGCTCGTGGGCGGCGACTACGCCGAGTTCGTCGGGTACACCAACCTCTGGGGTCCGACCCCCTGGCTGGTGATCCCGGGCGCGCTCCTCTTCATCGCCGCTGCCGCACTCCTCGTGCTGCGTCGTGTCGTCCCGAAACTCCGGTGGCGCGTCGGCTCCCTCTCGGTCGACCAATTCGCGTCGGCTGCGGCGATCGTGACGGCCGGATTCCACCTCGGTGCGATCCTCCTCATCTCGAGCCTCGGCGCCTGGTTCGGCGGCCTCGAGGACCGCTTCGCACCGGGCGCCGGCCCCATCGTCGGCCTGCTCGTCTCGCTCGTAGCGATCGCCCTCACGACGCTCGCCACATTCATCCCACCGTTCGCCGCCGACTTCCGGGACCGTCCCGAGGCGCCCGCACACCGCTACGCGCGCTCCGCGAAGCCCGTTCCGCAGCGTCCGAAGCCTGCTCCTGCACCCGAGCAGCAGTGGACGCCCGATTCCTCGGCCGAGCCCGCTCCCACCGGATACGCCGATCCGAACGCCGGGTGGAACACCGCCACGGCAGCGCCCGCTGAGCAGTGGCCCGGCTCGGTCGCATCCGCGGCCGAGCCCGATCACGGCGACGTGGCGGCACCTGTCGACGCCGCTCCCGCGACGGCGGCGTACGCGTACCGCCCGGACGAGCAGGTCGCTCCCACGGCGTCTTCGTCCGTCGACACCTCCTCCCTCGAGGAGGACATCAGGACGGACGATCCGTTCGCGGCGCGTGAGCCGATCGTCGCCTTCAGCGACGAGCCGAGCGCGAACACCACGCACGACGAGTCGACCGCGAACACCACGCACGTCGAGCAGGTCGCCGAATCGCTGTCCTCCGAGCGTGGGGAGCCGACTGTCGCCGAGACCGCCCCTCCCGCCGTTCCGCAGCCCGAGCCGTTCGCTCCGTACTGGGTCCTCGCCCCCGAACAGCGCCAGGTCGTCGATCTCCACTCGGGCACGCCGCTCTTCGAGGTCGGACCGACGGCGTGGTCGCTCGCCGTGGGGGAGCGGGACGGCGGTCTCGTCATCCGCGCAGACGACGGACGCGTCGGCCTGCTCCGGGCCGTCGACGGTCTGACGAGAGGCTGACTCTCCCCGGACGAGGAGCCCCGGGGAAGGCGCGGTCGTGCGGCCGGTAGGCTGGATACGACATGATCCAGACCATCGACCTTCGCGGCCGCGCCCGGGACCGGGCGACCCTCCGCCGTCTGATCCCGCGTCCCATCCTCGACATCGACGTCGCGAGCTCCTCCGCTCGTGACCTCATCGGCGACGTGTCCGAGCGCGGGGAGAGCGCGCTCCTCGAGCAGTCGGAGCGGTTCGACGGCGTCCGACCGCAGCACGTCCGCGTGAACGCCGACGCGATCGACGCGGCCCTCGCGGCGCTCGATCCCGCCGTTCGCGCGGCTCTCGAGGAGGCCATCCGGCGCGTGCGCGCCGCGTCGGCGGCCCAAGTACCCGTCGCGACGCGCACCGAGTTCGGCTCCGGCGCGCTCGTGGAGCAGCGCTGGCACCCCGTCGAGCGAGTGGGTCTCTACGTCCCGGGCGGCAAGGCCGTCTATCCCTCGAGCGTCGTCATGAACGTCGTTCCGGCCCAGGTTGCCGGTGTCCGATCGATCGCCCTCGCCTCTCCCGCTCAGCGGCAGTACGACGGCGCCGTCCACCCGACGATCCTCGCTGCCGCCGGCCTGCTCGGCATCACCGAGGTCTACGCGATGGGAGGCGCCGGAGCGATCGGCGCGTTCGCCCATGGAGTCCCGTCCATCGGGCTCGAGCCCGTCGACGTCGTCACCGGTCCCGGCAACATCTTCGTGGCCGCGGCGAAGCGCCTCGTGAAGGGGCTCGTCGGCATCGACTCGGAAGCGGGCACGACGGAGATCCTCGTCATCGCCGACGCGTCGGCGGACGCCCGTCTCGTCGCCGCCGATCTGGTGAGCCAAGCGGAACACGACGAAGCCGCCGCCTCGTTGCTCGTCACGGACTCGGCTCCGTTCGCTGCGGCCGTCGAGCGTGAGCTTCCCGCCATCGTCGCCTCGACGGCGCACTCGGAGCGTGTCGCCACTGCCCTCGGCGGCCCCCAGTCCGCCGTCGTGCTCGTCGATGATCTCGAAGCCGCCGCGGACTTCAGCAACGTCTACGGGCCGGAGCACCTCGAACTCCAGGTCGAGGACGTCGCGGCGCTGCTCCCGCTCATCCACTCGGCCGGTGCCGTCTTCGTCGGCCCGCATTCGCCGGTGAGCCTCGGCGACTACCTCGCGGGCTCGAACCACGTGCTCCCCACCGGGGGCGGCGCGCGCTTCTCCTCGGGTCTCGGAGCGTTCACGTTCCTCCGACCGCAGCAGATCGTCACGTATTCCGAGACCGCCCTCGAGACGGTCGCCCCGCACATCGTCGCGCTCTCCACCGCCGAAGACCTTCCCGCCCACGGTGAGGCCGTCACCGCACGGTTCGCGCCGCGACCCGTCGACTGAGGACGTTTCATGCACTGTCCCTTCTGCCGATTCCCCGACTCCCGCGTCATCGACTCGCGGACGAGCGACGATGGTCTGTCGATCAGACGTCGACGCCAGTGTCCCGAGTGCGGGCGCCGCTTCAGCACGACGGAGACGGCGAGTCTCAACGTCATCAAGCGCAGCGGCGTGGTCGAGCCGTTCAGCCGCGATAAGGTCGTGAGCGGCGTCCGGAAGGCCTGCCAGGGCCGTCCCGTCACCGACTCGGATCTCGCCGTCCTCGCGCAGCGCGTCGAGGAGGCTATTCGACAGACCGGATCGTCGCAGATCGACGCCAACGACATCGGACTCGCCATCCTGCAGCCGCTCCGGGAGCTGGACGAGGTCGCCTACTTGCGGTTCGCGAGCGTGTACCAGGCCTTCGATTCGCTCGACGACTTCGAAGAGGCGATCACGCTCTTGCGCGTCGAGCACGCGGGCGACGAACAACCGCGACGGAGTGAATAGCGGCCCCGCTATTCTGGAGCCGGCATGTATCGCATTCTCTTCTCCCTCGTCCTCAAGCGACTCGACCCGGAGCGGGCGCACCACTTGGCCTTCTCGGTCATCCGTGCGATCCCCGCCGTTGGTCTCGCTCCTCTCGTGCGTCGGTTCACGAAGCCGTCCCCGGAGGACGCCGTCTCGACCCTCGGCTTGCGGTTCTCCTCACCGTTCGGCGTCGCGGCCGGCTTCGACAAGAACGCCGAGGCCGTCATGGGACTCGGCGCGCTCGGTTTCTCGCACGTCGAGGTCGGAACGCTCACGGCCGTCGCGCAGCCGGGTAACCCGAAGCCACGCATGTTCCGTTTCGTCGCCGACCGTGCGGTCGTCAACCGAATGGGCTTCAACAACGGGGGCGCGGCCCTCGCGGCCGAGCGGCTCGTGGCCCTTCGTCGACGTGAAGACCGGCCGGTCATCGGTGTCAACATCGGGAAGAGCCGGGTCGTGGACGTCGACGACGCGGTCGACGACTACCTCGAGAGCACCCGGATCCTCGCTCCGCTCGCGGACTACCTCGTCGTCAACGTGTCGTCGCCGAATACGCCGGGACTCCGTGGGCTGCAGGAGATCGACCGGCTCGCTCCGCTGCTCGCCGCTGTCAAGGCGACCGCGGGCAGGACCCCTCTCCTCGTGAAGATCGCGCCGGATCTCGCCGACGACGAGGTCGTACGGATCGCGGAACTCGTCGTGAGCACGGGGCTCGACGGAGTCATCGCCACGAACACGACCATCTCGCGAGCAGGTCTCCGCACGTCCGCCGACATCGTCGAGAAGGCCGGGGATGGAGGGCTCTCCGGAGCGCCCCTGCGGTCTCGGTCGCTCGAGGTCCTCGCTCTCCTCCGGCGCGAGCTTCCCACCGGGATGTGCGTCATCTCCGTCGGGGGAGTCGAGACAGCCGAACACGTCCGGGAAAGACTCGAAGCCGGCGCGACCCTGGTTCAGGGCTACACCGGCTTCGTCTACTCGGGGCCGCTCTGGGCGCGATCGGTGAACCGAGGACTCGCGCGCCAGAGAAGCAGGAGCGTCTCGTCTACTCCGGGAACTGCCGACGCTTGACCTGCGGCTTCGGCAGGCGCAGCACACGCAGCTGAAGCGAGCGCATGGCGGCGTACCACCGGACCCCGCGTTCGACCTTCGACTCGCCGAACTTCTCGGCGAGCCGCTTGCGGAGACGCCGTCCGAGCAGGAACACGTCGACGAGAGCGAGCAGGAAGAACGCCCAGATCACGAGCATCGCGTAGACCTGGACCTCCGCGCTCGGGATGAGCGTCAGGAGAATCACGGCGAACATGATCGGAATGAGGAACTCGCCGACGTTGAAGCGGGCGTCTACGTAATCGCGGATGAACTTCTTCTGCGGGCCGCGGTCCCGCGCGGGGAGGAAGCGCTCGTCACCGGCCGCATAGCCGACGCGGGCCTTCTCGCGGGCCTCCGCCATCTTGGCGCGGGCTTCCTTCGCGGCGAGCTTGCGATCACCGGGGACGAGCGGTCGCTTGTTCGCCGCCTCGCGCTCTTTGCGCGTCGGCGTCGGACGCCCCTTGCCGGCCGCGATGCGCGCCTCGATCTCCGCCTCGGCGGTCGTCGAGGTCGTCGTCGGGTTGTCTGTCTTGTTCCTGGTCACGTCGGTTCCTCCACCCACTGCCTCTTAAGATTACCTCTATGAGCGATTCCTCTCCCTCCACGCCCGACCAGACCGCCGTCGACCGTGCTCTCATCGACGCCGTCCAGCTCGGAATGCCGTCCACGATCGCCGATCTGTCGGCGCTCGTCCGCATCCCGTCGGTCTCGTGGGCGGCCTTCGATCCCGCGCACGTCCAGTCGAGCGCCGAGGCCGTCGCGGCCCTCGCCGAAGCCACCGGCGTGTTCGATTCCGTGCGGATAGCCCGCGCCGCGATCGGTGACACCGAGGAGCTCGGCCAGCCAGCCGTGCTCGCACATCGAGCTGCCCGCAACGGCGCGCCGACCGTGCTGCTGTACGCCCATCACGACGTCCAGCCCCCCGGCCGCGACGAGGACTGGGACACCCTCCCGTTCGAGCCGACCGTCGTGGGAGACCGGCTCTACGGGCGTGGCGCCGCCGACGACAAGGCCGGTGTCATGGCGCACATCGCTTCCATCCGTGCCCTCACCGAGGTGCTCGGCGACGGTTTCGACCTCGGTCTCGCTCTCTTCATCGAGGGTGAGGAGGAGTTCGGATCGCGCTCCTTCGAGACCTTCCTCGCGGAGAACGCGGACGAGTTGCGAGCCGACGCCATCGTCGTCGCCGATTCCGGCAACTGGGACGACGTGACCCCGGCGCTCACCGTGAGCCTGCGGGGCAACGTGACCTTCCGCCTCACGGTGCGTCCGCTCGAGCACGCGTCGCACTCCGGCATGTTCGGGGGAGCGGTGCCCGACGCGATGCTCGTGATGATCCGACTCCTCTCCTCTCTCTGGAACGAGGACGGCTCCGTCGCCGTCGAAGGACTGACGTCCCGTGAGGGCATGACGCCGGACTACGACGAAGCGCAATTGCGCTCGGAGACGGGGCTCATCGACGGCGTGCAGCCGATCGGCGCGGGCTCGCTCCTCAGCAGGATCTGGTGGCAGCCGTCGATCACGGTGACGGGAATCGACGCGCCGACCGTCGCGAACGCCTCGAACACGCTCATCCCCGAGGTCTCGGTGCGTGTGAGCGCGCGGATCGCTCCCGGCCAGAGCGCGGCGGAGGCCGCGGACGCCATCGTGCGACACCTCGAGGCCAACGCGCCGTTCGGCGTCGTGCCGACGATCGACGACATCGACACCGGAAACCCCTTCCTCGTCGACACGTCCGGACCCATCGTCGCGGCGACCAAGCGGGCGATGGCGGACGCATGGGGCGTCGAGCCGGTCGACTTCGGCGTCGGCGGATCGATCCCGTTCATCGCGAGTCTCGTCGAATCCTTTCCCGACGCCGAGATCCTCGTGACCGGCGTGGAGGACCCGCATTCGCGTGCGCACAGCCCGAACGAGTCCCTCCATCTCGGTGTGTTCCACCGCGCTGTGCTCTCCGAGGCACTCCTGCTCGCGCGTCTCTCGTCCCGGTGACGCGCCTTCGGCCCAACCTCCGGATCGGCGCGGTAGAATCGACGCGACCGGTGAACGCCGGTCCACCGACCATCCGAGGAGAGTCATGACGGACACGATGACGCCGGCGCCGGCAACCGATCTCGCCGGCGAGGCGGAGAAGAAAGCCCACGGCGTCGCCCTCAGCGACACCGCGGCAGCGAAGGTCAAGAGCCTGCTGGCCCAGGAGGGCCGCGAGGACCTGCGTCTGCGCGTCGCCGTCCAGCCCGGCGGCTGCTCAGGACTCATCTACCAGCTGTACTTCGACGAGCGTTTCCTCGACGGCGATGCCGCAGTGGACTTCGACGGCGTCGAGGTCATCGTCGACAAGATGAGCGTCCCGTACCTCGACGGGGCATCCATCGATTTCGAAGACAGCATCCAGAAGCAGGGCTTCACGATCGACAACCCGAACGCCCAGGGAAGCTGCGCATGCGGAGACAGCTTCCACTGATCATCCGGCTCGTCGGAAGCGGGGGTCGACCGTCCGGTCGGCCCCCGCTTCCGTGTATCCACGCGGGTTATACAGGATTTCGACAGATCGTAGAAACACAGCTCCGTGGTCATCGGCTCCCGCTGTCTTCGGGCTAGACTGTCAGGGAACCAACAGTGTCTTGCGAAAGGTCCCCAGGTGCGCTCGAACAGACGACTCCGCTGGGCTGCAATTCCGGTCGCTCTCACCCTCGCGGTAGTGCTCGCCGGCTGCACCCAAGCCGAACTGCACGGCTATCTGCCGGGCTTCACGGAGGGTGAGGCGCCCGTCACGGACCGCACCGAGATGGTGGCGGGTCTGTGGACCAACTCCTGGATCGTGCTCCTCGTCGTGGGTGTCATCACCTGGGGCCTCACGTTGTGGGCCGTGGTCGTCTACCGTCGCCGCAAGGGCCAGACGGGCCTTCCGCTCCAGCTCCGGTACAACATGCCGATCGAGATCTTCTACACGGTCGTGCCCCTCATCCTCGTCCTCGGCTTCTTCGCCTTCACCGCTCGCGACCAGGCCATCATCGAGACCCAGTTCGAGCAGCCGGACGTCGAGATCGACGTGTACGGCAAGCAGTGGGCGTGGGACTTCGTGTACGAGGGCGCGGCTGACGGCGAAGACGTCTGGTCGGCCGGAGTCCAGGCTCAGGACATCGAGGGCGCCTCGGAGGACGGCTCGGTCGACCAGGAACAGCTCCCGACGCTCTACCTGCCCGTCGACGCCAAGGTCAACTTCGACCTCAACTCGCGCGACGTGCAGCACTCCTTCTGGGTCATCGACTTCCTCTACAAGAAGGACCTCTATCCGGGCATCACCAACCACATGTCGGTCCAGCCCCTCCGCGAGGGCACGTACGCCGGCAAGTGCGCCGAGCTCTGCGGCGAGTACCACTCGCGCATGCTCTTCAACGTCAAGGTCGTCTCCCAGGAGGAGTACGACGAGTACATCCAGTCGCTCGTCGACGCCGGCAACGTCGGTGACTACGGCGACACGTACGACAGGAACTACACGCCCGGTCTGACCGGCGGCGAATCGGAAGAGGGAGCGGAGTCATGACGAGTACCGTCGACCTGCCCACCGGCCAGGCCAAGGTCGTGAACACGACCCGCGTCGAGCGCAAGGGCAACGTCGTGGTCAACTGGATCACGTCGACCGACCACAAGACGATCGGGTACATGTACCTGATATCGTCGTTCATCTTCTTCTGCATCGGCGGCGTGATGGCCCTCATCATCCGCGCGCAGCTCTTCGAGCCCGGCCTCGAGGTCGTGGCGACGAAGGAGCAGTACAACCAGCTCTTCACGATGCACGGCACGATCATGCTGCTGATGTTCGCGACCCCGTTGTTCGCCGGCTTCGCGAACGTCATCATGCCGCTCCAGATCGGTGCTCCCGACGTCGCCTTCCCGCGACTCAACGCGTTCGCCTTCTGGTTGTTCCTCTTCGGCAGCAGCATCGCCGTCGCCGGGTTCCTCACGCCGGGAGGCGCTGCCGCGTTCGGATGGTTCGCCTATACGCCCCTGTCGAGTACGACGTTCACTCCAGGCCTCGGTGGTCATCTCTGGGTGTTCGGACTGGCTCTCAGCGGTTTCGGCACGATCCTGGGCGCTGTGAACTTCATCACCACGATCATCACGATGCGCGCTCCCGGCATGACGATGTTCCGCATGCCGATCTTCACGTGGAACATCCTCGTGACGTCGATCCTCGTGCTCCTGGCGTTCCCGGTCCTCGCCGCGGCGATGACCGCTCTCGGTGCCGACCGTGTCTTCGACGCCCAGATCTACGACCCGGCTCTCGGCGGCGCCATCCTCTGGCAGCACCTGTTCTGGTTCTTCGGCCACCCCGAGGTGTACATCATCGCGCTGCCGTTCTTCGGCATCGTCTCCGAGATCTTCCCGGTGTTCAGCCGCAAGCCGATCTTCGGCTACAAGACCCTCATCTACGCGACGATCGCGATCGCCGCCCTGTCCGTCACGGTGTGGGCCCACCACATGTACGTCACGGGTTCCGTGCTGCTGCCGTGGTTCGCGCTCATGACGATGCTCATCGCGGTCCCGACCGGCGTGAAGATCTTCAATTGGATCGGCACGATGTGGCGTGGCTCGATCACGTTCGAGACGCCGATGCTCTGGAGCATCGGATTCCTCATCACGTTCACGTTCGGTGGCCTCACGGGTGTCATCCTGGCCTCGCCGCCGCTCGACTTCCACGTCTCCGACAGCTACTTCGTCGTCGCGCACTTCCACTACGTCGTGTTCGGCACCGTCGTGTTCGCGATGTTCGCGGGCTTCTACTTCTGGTGGCCGAAGTGGACCGGCAGGATGCTCAACGAGAAGCTCGGATACTGGCACTTCTGGATCCTCTTCATCGGATTCCACATGACGTTCCTCATCCAGCACTGGCTCGGCGTCGTCGGCATGCCGCGTCGCTACGCGACCTACGCGCCGGAGGACGACTTCACCTGGATGAACCAGGTGTCGACGATCGGGGCCATGGTGCTCGCGAGCTCGATGATCCCGTTCTTCCTGAACGTCTTCATCACCGCCCGCAAGGCTCCGAAGATCACCGTCAACGACCCGTGGGGTTACGGGGGATCGCTCGAGTGGGCGACTTCGTGCCCGCCCCCGCGGCACAACTTCACATCGATCCCGCGCATCCGCTCGGAGCGCCCTGCGTTCGACCTCAACCACCCCGAAGCGATGCCTGTCGGCGTCGGTCCGGCCAAGGACGCCCCCGACGCCCCGGTGTACGATGCCGGCGACGAGAAAGTGAAGTGACGTGAAAGCAAATACCAATCTCTTCTGGCTGCTTTCGGCGTTCTTCGGTCTCTCGGCCGTCGTCTACACCGGCTGGAACCTGCTCGACGACAAGCACATCGTCGAGTGGGTCGGGACGGTCGCGCTCGTCCTGAGCGCCGCGCTCGGCGCCTTCCTGGCGTTCTACCTGGGTCGCGTGCGCAGCCACCAGGGCGGCGAGTTGCCCGAGGACACGCTCACGGCGGACATCGACGACGGAGACCCCGAGCTCGGGCACTTCAGCCCGTGGAGCTGGTGGCCCATCTTCCTGGCCGGAGCCCTCGCACTCGTGTTCCTCGGCGTCGCGATCGGCCCCTGGATCGCCTTCATCGGCTTGCCGCTCGTACTCATCGCCATCGTCGGTTGGTGCTACGAGTACTACCGCGGATTCTTCGCGCGCTAGGAGCCGCTGTGACGCTCATCCGACGGGGAACCCTCGACGACCTGGACGCGGTCTTCCACCTCGCCCAGCAGTTCGTGACGGAGAAGGCCGGTATCGATCTCGACGGCTTCACCGTGGCTTTCAACAACGTCATCCGGTGGCGCGAGAACGAGACGAACGTCCTGCACGTGGCCGAGAGCGACGAGGGCGCCGTGATCGGCTACACCCTGATGAGTGTGTCGCGACTTCTCCACGTCGCTGGCCTCACGGCTCACCTGCAAGAGCTCGTCGTCGACGAGTCCGCTCGGGGCCACGGCGTGGGTTCGGACCTCGTCTACGCGAACGAGCTCTACGCCATGGAGCGCGGAGTGCGGCGCTTGACCATGTCCACCTCGCGAGCCGGGGAGTTCTACCGCCGGCTCGGGTACGAGGTCACCGCGGAGTTCTACAAGAAGATCCTGCCGCTCGGCGGCTGACCTCGAGCGGTCAGGACCGAACCGTGCGGCGAGTCGAGGCTTGCGGCGTGACAGGTGCCACAGGTCGGCGAGGCAGCCCGAAGCCCGATCGCGGTGTAGGCGGCTTTCGTCCCCGTGTCAGTATCGGTCGGTACCTCGCGGTCATGACTCTCGTTCTGATCGTCACGTGCGGTTTTTACGCCCTCGTCGTGTCTCTCTCCGATGCCGGAGGAATCGGAATCGGAACAGCCCTCTTCCTGCCGTATGCTCACGCCTTGGCGGCGGTGTTCGTCGGACCGGCCTGCGTCATGGGCACGCTCGCCGGGCTTGCCACAATCGGGCTCTCGCGGCGAGGGCGCATGTCGCTGCAGATCTGGTCGACGGCCACCATCTCGGCCCTCTGCGTGGTCGGCGTCCTCGCCGTCGCCCAGTTTCCGTTCGAATGGTACGCGTCCGAACCTCTCGAGCTGGATGGCGTCGGGCCACTTCACCCACTCGCCGCGATCGGTGGGTACAGCGCCCTCCTCATCGCGCTCACGTCCATCCTCGCTACCGTCGGCCGGCGCTATATCTGGACTCGCGCTCCCGCGCCCGAACGTCATAGGGTCGTCGAGACGGACGCGGTCCTACCACCCGGCGGCTGAGCCCCGAGATCGTCGAGCCACCGCTCGGTCTGCCGCGGCGACGTGAAGCGACGCACGTCGAGCGCGGCCGTCGACGTCTTCTCGAGAGCCCTCATTCGTTGGCGGTTGAGCTCGAACATGGTCCATGCCCACCGGACGATGTGCTCCCGATCAGTCATGATCGTTCGGAGCGGCGGCTCCTGATTCCCGTTCCAGAGCTCGACCCGGCGAATGCGACGACGGAGCGTTCGCCGGACGACGCGCGTCATGACACGCGCCCTGCTGTAGTCGAGGGCCACGAGAAGTTCGGCACGCTCGAGCAACAGCGACCTGACGGGCGTGTACTGCCACTCCGACACCCACGCGTCGGACCGGACGATCTGTTCGACGTCGCGTACGAAGCCCTCCCGAGGGATCCAATCGGGTCCGTGGTACAGCGCGTCGAGTTCGGTGTAGGGGAGTCCCAGCCGCGCCGACAGTTCCCGCGCGAGAGTGCTCTTACCCGCGCCGGCGGAGCCCGCGACGAGGATGCGCCGGGGAAGTGCCACCCCGGCGTGGTCGGCGGTGCGGGAACGATCCTCGGACATACGAAACGGCCCCTCTCCTGTTCGGCGCCATCGATGTTACTCGACGAGCTCCGAGGAGAGGGGCCGTTCGCTCGACCGACTCAGACTGCGGCGGTCAGTGGTTCTGGTGCGACGACTCGATCTCGACGTGGTCCTCGTGGTGGTGCGAGGCCTCGATCTCGCCACGCGTCGGGGGAGCGATGCGGTCCTCGAAGAACCATCGCGACAGTGCGGCACGAGCACGCTGGCCCACCGAGATCTTGCCTCGCGAGTTCGGACGGATCATGAGCGGCTTGTAGTCGTGGTAGCTCACGAGCTTCCAGCGCTGGTACTCGTCGATCGGCTCGTGCTTCTCGATGTACTCGCCGCCGGGGAGCCGGATGATGCGGCCCGACTCGTAGCCGTGGAGCACGATCTCGCGGTCCTTCTTCTGCAGGGCGAGGCAGATGCGCTTCGTGATGAAGTAAGCGATGAACGGCCCGGCGATCACCACGAACTGGAGGGCATGGATGACACCTTCCATCGTGAGCTTGAAGTGCGTCGCGATGATGTCCGAGCTCGCAGCCGCCCACAGGCCGGCGTAGAACGTGAGGCCGGCGGCACCGATCGCCGTCCGGGTCGCGGCGTTGCGCGGCCGGTCGAGGATGTGGTGCTCGCGCTTGTCACCCGTGACCCATGCCTCGATGAAGGGATAGATCATGGCGAGCACGATGAAGAGACCGAGCGCGCCGAGCGGGATGAGGATGTTGAAGGACCACGTGCGGTCGAACAGCACGAACTCGAGGTGCGGAGGAATCAATCGGAGGGCGCCGTCGGCGAATCCGATGTACCAGTCGGGCTGGGTTCCCGCCGACACCGGTGACGGGTCGTACGGACCGTAGTTCCAGATCGGGTTGATCGTGAAGAACGTCGCGAGCAGCACGATCACGCCGAACACGATGAAGAAGAAGCCACCGGCCTTCGCGGCGTAGACGGGAAGCACGGGGTAGCCGACGACGTTCTGCTGCGTCTTTCCCGGGCCCGAGAACTGGGTGTGCTTGTGGACGACCACGAACACCAGGTGCAGCGCAATGAAGAGCAGCACGAGCGCGGGGAGGAGCAGGATGTGCAGCGTGTAGAGGCGTCCGACGATCGCGGTACCGGGGAACTCGCCGCCGAAGAGCAGGAACGAGATCCAGGTGCCGACGAGCGGGATGCCCTTGATCATGCCGTCGATGATCCGCAGGCCGTTGCCCGAGAGCAGGTCGTCGGGCAACGAGTAACCGGTGAAGCCCTCGGCCATAGCGAGGATGAAGAGAACGAAGCCGATCACCCAGTTGAGTTCGCGCGGCTTGCGGAAGGCACCCGTGAAGAAGATGCGCATCATGTGCAGGCCGATGGACGCCACGAACAGCAGTGCGGCCCAGTGGTGGATCTGCCTCATGAGCAGGCCACCGCGGATGTCGAACGAGATGTCGAGCGTCGACGCCATGGCGGCCGACATCTCCACACCCTTCAGAGGGACGTAGGAGCCGTCGTAGTGCACCTCTGCCATCGATGCTTGGAAGAAGAACGTCAGGAACGTCCCCGAGAGGAGGATGACGACGAAGCTGTAAAGGGCGACCTCACCCAGCAGGAACGACCAGTGGTCGGGGAAGACCTTGCGGCCGAACTCTTTGACGACGGCGGAGATCGAGGTGCGCTCGTCGAGATAGTTCGACGCGGCGGCCGTGAAGCCGCCGGACTTCTTCTCGACGGACGTCTCGGGCCGCGTAGCGGTTGACGTGCTCATCAGTGACGCTCCCAGAAGGACGGTCCCACGGGCTCGCGGAAGTCGCTCTGCGCGACGAGGTAACCTTCGTCGTCAACGGCGATCGGGAGCTGGGGGAGGGGTCGTGCTGCCGGCCCGAAGATGACGGCTGCGTGGTTGGCCACGTCGAACTGCGACTGGTGGCACGGGCACAGCAGGTGGTGGGTCTGCTGCTCGTAGAGGGCGACGGGGCAACCGACGTGTGTGCAGACCTTGGAGTAGGCCACGATGCCGTTGTACGACCAGTCCTTACGTGATTCCTCTTCGACGAGGTCTTCCGGCTTCAACCGCATGAGGAGGACGATGGCCTTCGTCTTCTCCTCGAGCATGTGCTCGGAACCCGGGAGGTTCTCGGGGATGACGTGGAAGACGGAGCCGATGGTGACATCGGAGGCCTTGATGGGCGTTCCGTCGGGGTCGCGGGCGAGGCGGGTGCCCGCCTCCCACATCGTGTGGCTGAGGAGTTCGACCGGGTCCTCGCCCTCGGGAGCGAGGCCGCGGAAGAGCACGACGGCCGGAAGCGGGAACGCGATGAGCGATCCGATGAGCGTGTTGCGGATGAGCGACCGGCGCCCGAAACCGCTCTCCTGGTTCGCCTCGTCGAAGATCTCGACGGCACGGGCACGCGTCTCGTCCGTCCCGCGGACGGGGTGGCGGATGTCGATCGCCTCGTGATCCGCCATGAGCGCCTTGCCCCAATGGACCGCGCCGATCCCGATGCCGAGGAGGGCGAGGGTCATGCCGATACCGATGAACATGTTGTTCAAGCGCACCGAGAGGAGGTCCTCCGGGACGATCGGGAACGCCATGTAGGCGGCGACCGCGAAGATGCTGCCGGCGAGCGAGAGGTAGAAGAGCGTGTAGACGGCGCGCTCGGCGGTCTTGGCCTTCTTGGGGTTCGTGTCGGTGACGCGCAACCGGTGCGGAGGCAGACCCGGGTCGCGGACGGCGTCGGAGGACACGACGGCCGTGCCCGGCGAGACGGCATGCGCCTCGTCGTGGTCGCCGGCAGCGGCGAGTTCCGTGCCGCTTGTACCGTCCTGTGCCATGTTGCTCCTTCTACTTTCCGTACTGCGTTCGTCGATGCTGTGGGGTCGCGGAGGCGACTAGTTGGACCGAGCCGTGATCCACACGGTCAGCGCCACGATGATGCCCATTCCGGCGATCCAGAGGAAGAGACCTTCCGCGACGGGGCCGAGGGCTCCGAGCGGGTGGCCACCGACGGAGGTCGAGTTCTCCTGGAACTTGAGGGCGGTGATGATGTCGCGCTTGTCCTCTGGGGTGAGGTTGGCGTCGTTGAAGACCGGCATGTTCTGCGGGCCCGTGAGCATCGCCTCGTAGATGTGCGACGGCGTGACACCCGTGAGGGCCGGAGCGTACTTGCCCTCGGTGAGGGCTCCACCGGCGCCGGCGACGTTGTGGCACATGGCGCAGTTGACGCGGAAGAGCTCGGCCCCCCGAGCGGCGTCGCCCTCGGCATCGAGGTACTGATCCTCGGGAATCGACGGGCCGGGAGCGATCGACGCGACGTACTGCGCGAGGGCGTTGACCTGGTCGTCGGTGAACTGGACCGGCTTGACGGGGGCCTGAGGAGCGTGGGCCTGGAGGGGCATTCGACCCGTGCCGACCTGGAAGTCGACGGCGGCCGAACCGACGCCGATGAGGCTGGGGCCGTCGTCGCTGCCCTCGAGGTCGAGACCGTGGCACGTGGCGCAGTTGGCTTGGAAGAGCTTCTCGCCCTCCTCGACGGTGGCCTGGGTCGCCGTCGAGGACGTGTCCGCGACGGCGGTGGACGAGCTGACGAGGGCGTAGGCGCCGCCGGAGAGCAGGAGGCCGAGCGCGATGAGCGAGACACTCGCGAGAGGGGAGCGGCGTCCGGTCTTACGGCCGGCTCGTGGCTTCCGGGAAGTTCTGAACATGTGTGTGTGCGCTCCGGTGCTATTTCAGGACGTAGATGACGAAGAAGAGGCCGATCCAGACCACGTCGACGAAGTGCCAGTAGTACGAGATGACGATGGCGCTCGTGGCTTCACGATGCCCGAAGGACTTGACCGCGTAGGCGCGTCCGATCACGAGGAGGAAGGCGATGAGTCCGGCGGTCACGTGGAGGCCGTGGAAGCCCGTCGTGAAGTAGAACACCGAGCCGTACGAATCGGAGCTGAGCGTGACGCCTTCGCTCACGAGGGTCGCGTACTCCCAGATCTGACCGGCGACGAAGATCGCACCGAGGGCGTAGGTGAGGAAGAACCACTCCACCATGCCCCAGTCCTTCGGATTGCCCGAGGTGGAGCGCGCCTTCGACTTCTCCGCCGCGAACACGCCCATCTGGCACGTCACGGAGGACGACACCAGGATCAGCGTGTTGACCAAGGAGAACGGCACGTTGAGGAGGCCGGACTGTTCGGCCCAGAGCTCGGGCGCCATCGATCGGAGGGAGAAGTAGATCGCGAAGAGGCCGGCGAAGAACATCACTTCGCTGCCGAGCCACACGATCGTCCCCACCATCACCGGGTTCGGTCTGTTGAGTCGCTGCGCTGCGGCCGCGAAGTTCACTGGAGTGCTCGTCACCGTTCCATTATGGCCGATCCCGAGTCCGAATTCGTGCACCACGGAGCTCGTTCTACAAGTTGTCGAACTTAGGCGAGCCTTAGTCGACGCCGGGAAGGCGCCGTGAATCCGGTGCGAGAACGCCGCTCACTAGAATCGGACCATGACCTCCACCCCGTCATGGCCAGCGCTCATCTCGACTCTCCTCGACCGCGAAGACCTCAGCGTGGCGCAGGCCACCTGGGCGATGCAGCAGGTCATGACGGGCCAGGCGACCCCGGCTCAGCTCGCCGGCTTCCTGGTCGCGTTGAGCGCGAAGGGGGAGACGGTGGACGAGATCGTCGGCTTCCGCGACGCCATCCTCGAACACGCCATACCGCTACCGGCCGACTCCATGGCCCTTGACATCGTGGGCACGGGCGGGGACAGATTCGGCACGGTGAACGTGTCGACGATGGCGTCGGTGATCGCGGCCGCGTCGGGTATCCCGGTGATCAAGCACGGAAATCGGGCCGCGAGCTCGAAGTCCGGATCGAGTGACGTGCTCGCCGCTCTCGGCCTCGATCTGACGCTTTCGCCGGAACGCGTCGCGGCGACGGTCGACGATGTGGGGATCACCTTCGCATTCGCTTCGGCGTTCCACCCCGGGTTCCGCCACGCCGGTCCCGTCCGGGCCGATCTCGGCATCCCGACGGTCTTCAACTTCCTCGGCCCGCTCTGCAATCCGGCGCGTCCGGAGGCCTCGGCGGTCGGCGTCGCCTCGCTCGACCGCGTCCCCCTCATCGTCGGCGTGTTCCAGACGCGGGGTGCCACTGCCCTCGTCTTCCGCGGCGACGACGGGCTCGACGAGCTCACGACGACGGGCCACTCGCACGTGTGGGAGGTGAGCAGGGGACTCGTCACCGAGCATGACCTCGATCCGCGCGACCTCGGCATCCCGCGGTCCAGGATCGAGGACCTCGTCGGAGGAACGCCGGAGGAGAACGCCGCCATCGTGCGGCGGACACTCGACGGCGAGACCGGTCCCGTGCGCGACATCGTCCTCCTCAATGCCGCGGCGGGGATCGTGTCCTACCGTTTGGCCGAGGACCCGTCGCGTGTGCAGGAGAGCTTCGTCACGCGGTTCCGCGAGGCTCTGGCCGTCGCCGCCGAGACGGTCGACTCCGGGGCGGCGACGCGCACTCTCGACGCCTGGATCGCCGCGACGCGAGCACCGGCGGCCTGACTCGGTCGACTCCTTTCCCGCCGAGCCCTTTCCGGCGTACGGTGTGTGGAGGCGGGCCTCCCGCGGCCACCTGACCCGACCCTCCCGACGACCCCGGAGATTTCAATGAAGAAGCTCATCAACGATCCGAAGAATGTGGTGCAGGAGTCCGTGGCGGGCTTCGCAGCCGCGCATTCCGACATCGTCACCGCGTCCACCGACCCTCTCTTCATCGTCCGCTCCGACGCGCCCGTCGCCGGCAAGGTCGGGATCGTGAGCGGCGGGGGAAGCGGCCACGAGCCCCTCCACGGCGGGTTCGTCGGGCACGGCATGCTCGGCGCTGCAGTGCCGGGACCCGTCTTCACCTCGCCGACGCCCGATCCGATCGTCGCGGCCACGAAGGCCGTGGACGGCGGGGCGGGCGTCCTCCACATCGTCAAGAACTACACGGGCGACGTGCTCAATTTCGAGACCGCCGCGGATCTCGCCGCCGCCGACGGCATCGAGGTGCGCTCGGTCGTCACGAACGACGATGTCGCCGTACAGGACTCGCTCTACACGGCGGGACGCCGCGGTGTCGGCGGGACCGTCCTCGTGGAGAAGATCGCGGGAGCGGCCGCCGAGCGGGGGGACGCCCTCGACGAGGTAGCCGCGATCGCCGAGCGGGTCAATGCGAATGTCCGCACGATGGGTGTCGCCCTCACGCCGTGCGTCGTCCCGCACGCGGGCGAGCCGAGCTTCACGCTCGGTGACGACGAGATCGAGATCGGCATCGGTATCCACGGCGAGCCCGGTCGGGAGCGCATCGCCCTCGAGCCTGCCGACGCCATCGTCGACCGCTTGCTGGCACCGATCCTCGACGACTTTCCCTTCGAGTCGGGTCAGTCGGTCCTCCTGTTCGTGAACGGGATGGGCGGGACCCCTCTCGTCGAGCTCTACATCGTCTACCGCCATGCGGTCGAGGTCCTCGCGCAACGGGGCATCACGGTCGTCCGTAACCTCGTCGGCAACTACATCACCGCCCTCGAGATGCAGGGAGCATCCATCTCCGTGTTGAAGCTCGACGACGAGATGACCGAGCTCTGGGACGCACCCGTTCAGACGGCGGCGCTCCGATGGGGTCGCTGATGCCGGTGCGGCTGACGTTGAGGGACGATGGGCGCGAGCGACGCGTCCGGAAGGGAGTGGACGAATGACGCTGGGGACTGATTGGGCCGTCGCGTGGGTGCGGCGGGCAGCAGAGGTGATCGCGGAACACCGCGTCGAACTCATCACGCTCGATCGGGAGATCGGAGACGGTGACCACGGCGAGAACCTCGACCGGGGCTTCACCGCCGTCCTGCCGAAGCTCGACGCGCTCCCGGGCGACTCGACTCCCGGCGATGTGCTCAAGGTCGTCGCGACGACGCTCATCTCGACCGTCGGCGGCGCCTCCGGCCCGCTCTTCGGAACGGCCTACCTCAAGGCGTCAGGAGCGATCGCGGGTCGAGCCGAGATCGACGCGACGGGCCTCGTCGAGCTCCTGACCGCCGCTCGCGACGGCGTCGTCCTGCGTGGGAAGGCCGAGGCCGGCGACAAGACGATGATCGACGCGTGGACGCCCGCCGTCGATGCCGCTGCGGCCGCCGCCGAGTCGGGCTCCGACGAACGCGAGGTCCTCGAGGCCGCCGCGGCCGCCGCCGAGGCCGGCGCCGTCGCGACCGAGTCGCTCGTCGCGCACAAGGGACGCGCGAGTTACCTCGGTGAGCGGGCCGTCGGTCACCGCGACCCGGGCGCTCAGTCGAGCGCGCTGATCCTCCGCGCCGCTGTGGAGGCGGCGAGGTGACGGTCGGGATCCTGATCGTCTCCCACTCGGAGAAGATCGCCGAGGGCGTCGTCGATCTGGCCGGACAGATGGCGTCTGGAGTGACGATCACGCCGGCAGGCGGAACGGATGACGGGCGCATCGGGACGAGCTTCGACCGCGTGACGGCAGGCCTCGCAGCGACCGACTCCGGCGACGGCGTCGTCGTGCTGTGCGACCTCGGGTCCGCCGTCCTGACGGCGGAGACGGCCCTCGACTTCCTCGACGATGAGGCACGAGCGCGAGTCGAGATCGTGGATGCGCCCCTCGTGGAGGGCGCCGTCGCCGCGGCCGTGGCCGCCGCGTCCGGATCGGCGCGTGCCGACGTCGCGGCCGCGGCCCGCACGGCGAACGGGGAGACCGCGGTCGCCGACGCGCCGACGTCGCCGGCCGACGCGACGACGAGCGGTCCGTATGAACGCTCCGTCGTACTCGTCAACCGTGACGGTCTGCACGCGCGACCCGCTGCCGAGTTCGTCAAGCTCGCCTCGCGGCAGGACGCGCCGGTCACCGTCAACGGCAAGGATGCGAGGAGCCTGCTGGCGATCATGGGCCTCGGCCTGACGGCCGGTTCCACGGTCACGCTCTCGACGCCCGACCCGGCCGGACGACCGGCGGTCGACGCGCTCGCGGAACTCATCGAGTCCGGTTTCGGCGAGACCTGACGACGCCCGACCCATTGACCTGAACCACCCCACCACGTCCGTCGGACGCGAACCGGCGAGCGGACGACAACGACGACAGATCGGATACACACATGGGCATCGACGACATCTCGAAGAAGGCGCAGGAGTTCCTGAAGGACGAGCGCGTCACGAAGGCGCTCAAGAGCGAGAAGGCCGAGGGAACGAGCGACAAGATCCTCGACGGCATCGCGGGGGCCGCCGACAAGGCGACCGGCGGGAAGTATCGGGACCAGATCGACAACGCGAAGAAGGCGGCCGACAAGAAGATCGGCAACCAGTAGCGGGTGTCGACGGCCGATGGTGACAGTTCGCGTCGATAGCTGGATCTGGGCCGTCAGGCTGACGAAGACCCGATCGGCGGCGACGGCCGCGTGCAAGGCAGGGCACGTCCGCGTCAATGGCGAGCGTGCGAAGCCGGCTCAACCCGTTTCCGTGGGGGACGAGGTACGCGTCCGCATCGGCGACGAGAGGATCGTCGTCGCGCGTGCGCTCCTGGTGAAGCGTGTCTCGGCCGTGGTCGCTGCGGAGAGCTACAGCGACCTGACCCCGCCGCGTCCGCCGCGCGCCGAGACGCCGACCGACGTGACGCGCGACCGGGGGAGCGGTCGCCCGACGAAGCGCGATCGACGCGATCTCGAGCGCCTGCGCGGCCGCTGACGCTCCGGCACTCGCCGGAATCGACCGCACCGGGCGATTTATACTCCTCCGACCGCTCGCCGGGCAAGGGGCGAACCGGGGTTCGCCGCCCGCCTCGATCGCGGGTCTAGGGTGAACGCCGAGGAGGCGCAATGTCGACCACTGATGTACACGAGGACACCGCACCGATCCGCAGCCTCGTGCCCGCCCGGATGGACCGGTTGCCGTGGACCCGGTTCCACTGGTCGATCGTCGTCGGCCTCGGATTCTCGTGGGTTCTCGACGGTCTCGAGATCCAGATCGTCGCGTCCGCCGGCTTCCAGAAGGAATTCGGCCTCGCGGCGGCGGAGGTGGGGATCACCGCGACGGTCTACCTCATCGGCCAGGTCATCGGCGCCCTCGTCTTCGGTCGGCTCTCAGACCGGCTCGGACGCAAGAAGCTCTTCCTCCTCACCCTCGCGATCTACCTGATCGCGTCGGGCCTCGCCGGTCTCGCGCCGAACTACGAGATCCTCCTCGTGTGCCGATTCATCGCGGGAGCGGGTATCGGCGGCGAGTACGCCGCCATCAATTCCGCGATCGACGAACTGATCCCGGCGAAGTACCGCGGGCGCGTCGACATCGCGATCAACGGCACCTACTGGGGCGGGGCGGCTCTCGGTACGGCCTTCAACTTCTTCTTCCTGAACGAGTCGATCTTCGCGGAGAACGTCGGCTGGCGTCTCGCGTTCTTCATCGGCCCCGTCCTCGGGATCCTCATCATCTTCCTGCGGCGCCACATCCCGGAGAGCCCGCGATGGCTCATGACGCACGGGCGCGAGGAGGAGGCCGAGCGCACGGTCGACGACATCGAGGGCCGTGTCGAGCGCGAGGGCGGGACCCTCGAGAAGGTGGACGATTCGCAGGCCATCGAACTCAAGACGACCGGATCGATCCCCTTCCGCGTGATCGCGCGGGTCCTCCTCAAGGACTATCCGAAGCGCACGCTCGTGGGAGCGACGATGATGATCACGCAGTCGTTCCTCTACAACGCGATCTTCTTCACCTACGCTCTCGTGCTGCAGAATTTCTACGGCCTCGACTCGTCGACGACCCAGTTGTACTTCTTCCCCTTCGCGATCGGAAACCTCGTCGGTCCATTCGTGCTCGGTCACTTCTTCGACGTCTGGGGGCGGCGCAACATGATCCTGCTGACCTACGGCGTCTCCGGCGTCGTGCTGGCCATCTCCGCCGTGCTTTTCCAGGCGGACATGCTGACCGCGACGACGCAGACGATCTTCTGGTGCGTGGCTTTCTTCTTCGCTTCGGCGGGCGCATCGTCCGCCTACCTCACGGTGAGCGAGATCTTCCCGCTCGAGCTCCGCAGCCAGGCCATCTCGTACTTCTTCATCATCGGCCAGCTCGCGGGCGCTTTCGCGCCGACGATCTACGGCATCCTCGTGGGAGACGGAACCGACCGGGGACCGCTCACGATCGGGTACTT
This sequence comes from Labedella phragmitis, assembly GCF_004078635.1. Classification (GTDB taxonomy): domain Bacteria; phylum Actinomycetota; class Actinomycetes; order Actinomycetales; family Microbacteriaceae; genus Labedella; species Labedella phragmitis. The sequence continues at coordinate 455,838 of NZ_RZNB01000002.1, read as the reverse complement.
CCTCGGTGCGGCGATCATGATCGTCGGTGGCATCGTCGCGAAGATCTTCGGGGTCGACGCCGAGCGGCAGTCGCTCGAGGCGATCACGAAGCCGCTGTCGCTCTACGAGACCGGGACCGCGAGGTAGGCCCGGTACCGGATCCCGGCCGAGCTCAGCTCACGGCCAAGGCGACCCAGGAGACGGCGGGGAGTTCGACCGTGACGACACCCGCGGCGATCGCGGCGTCGACGGCGCACAGGGCGACTCGTTCCGGATCGTCGCGCGTGTTCTTCGCGTACGGGTCGTCGTCGTGGAGGACGAGCGCTTCCGTGATCGCCGTGACGCCGAGCGACGAGAGGTCGACCGTCACCGTCGCGGCCTCGGAGAGGGACCGGTTCACGAGGAAGACGGCCGCGGTGCCGGTCTCCTCGTCGAACGTCGCCACGGCGTCGACGAGCGGCGCCGCGCCGTGCTTCGCCGTCGGGTACGAACCGACCTCGATGCGAGGGCGAAGGACGACACCCCTCGCCAGCCGTGAGGTCACCGAGAAGGGGAAGAACGTCGTCTGACGCCACGCCTCACCCCCGGGCTCCGTCATGATCGGCGCGATGACGTTGACGAGCTGAGCGAGCGACGCCGAGGTGACCCGGTCGGCGTGCGACAGGAGCGTGATGAGCAGGTTTCCGAGAACGACGGCGTCGGCCGCGGTGTAGACGTCCTCCAGGAGGCGCGGCGCATAGGGCCACTCCCGTGAGCCGTCCGTGTCGGCCGCGGCGAGCTCCGCCTCCCGCGCTTGATGCTCCTCCAGGTACCAGATGTTCCACTCGTCGAACGACAGCATGATCGTCTTCTCGTGCCGCAGCTTGTACTTCACGTGGTCGGCCGTCGCGACCACGGTCGAGATGAAGTACTCCATGTCGAGCGACGAGGCGAGGAATGACCCGAGGTCGCCGCCGGACTCCTGGTAGTAGGCATGGCAGGAGATGAACTCGACGTCGTCGTACGTGTGCTCGAGCACCGTGCGCTCCCAGTCGCCGAACGTCGGCATCCCCGATCCGCTCGACCCGCACACGACGAGTTCGAGGCCCGGGTCAGCGATCTTCATCGCCTTGGCCGTGCGGGACGCGAGCTTGCCGTAGTCCTCGGCGCTCATGTGGCCCACTTGCCAGGGCCCGTCCATCTCGTTGCCGAGGCACCACATGCGGATGTCGTAGGGCTCGGTCCCTCCGTTGGCGATCCGCAGGTCGGCGAGGGTCGTGCCGGCGGGTCCGTTCGCGTACTCGAGCACGTCGAGAGCCTCGATCACCCCGCGCGTTCCGAGATTGACGGCGTACATGACCTCGCTTCCCGTGAGCCGCGCCCATCGCGCGAACTCGTCGAGACCGACCTCGTTCGTCTCGAGGGAGTGCCATGCGAGGTCGCGTCGTCGCGGGCGCTCGGATCGAGGACCGACGCCGTCCTCCCAGCGGTACCCCGAGACGAAGTTGCCGCCCGGGTATCGGATGGTGCTCGTGCCGAGTTCCTTCACGAGCTCGACGACGTCGAGCCGGAACCCGTCAGCGTCGGCCGTCGGGTGGCCCGGCTCGTAGAGCCCGTCGTAGACGCATCGCCCCAAGTGCTCGACGAATGAACCGAAGAGCCGGCGATGGACGGGAGCGACGATCGCACTGCGGTCGACCGAGACGGAGGCGTGAATCATGATGTCGTCCTATTCGAAGCGGGGGAGGGGAGCGGCTCGACGCCGTCAGGCGCTCGCAGGGGCACGGGCTCGGGCCGCTCGACGCGGCTCTCGAGCTCGATCGCCGTGTGCGCGGCGTTCGAGCGCAGGACGGCGTCCATGATCTCGAGCACGTGGAGGGCCAGCCGGCCGCTCGCCCGATGAGGTCGGCCGTCGGCGACGGATTCCGCGAGATCGGCGAGTCCGATTCCGCGGGTGGCGTCCCGATAGCCGGCGGACTCCGGTACCTTGCGCCACTCGGGGTCCTCGTCCGTGGCGATCTCGACCGACTCCGAGAACATGTTCGGATCCGGTACCGCGACCGTTCCACCCGTGCCGAAGACCTCGAAGAGTGGGGCGCGCGTCCGCCGGATCTCGAAACTCACCGTGATCGTCGATGTGACTCCGCCGGCGTGTTCGAGAACGGCGCTGACGTGAGTGTCGACATCGACCGAAAGCGTCGTGCCGGCGTTGGGACCGGTCTCGATGGTTCGAACCCGGTCGGACCGCGTCGACCGACCGTACACCCGGACGACGGGACCGAAGAGGTGGACGAGAGCCGTGAGGTAGTACGGTCCCATGTCGAGGAGCGGACCTCCTCCCGGCTGGTAGTAGAAGGCGGGCGAGGGATGCCAGCGCTCGTGACCGGGAGCCGACCAGAAGACGGACGCGGCGATCGGTGTGCCGATGGCACCCGAATCCACCACCACGCGAGCGGTCTGCACGCCCGTCCCGAGGACGGTGTCCGGCGCGCTTCCCACGCGCAGCCCGAGCGAGTCGGCGAGGTCGAGCATCGCCTGAGCCGATGCAGGCTCGAGCCCGAGCGGCTTCTCCGCGAACACGTGCTTACCTGCTCGCAGGGCGCGCGTGCCGATCTCCACGTGAGCGGAGGGGATCGTGAGGTTGAGGACGACATCCACGTCGGGTGCGGCGAGCAGCTCGTCGACGGTCGAGGCGCGGACTCCATGCGCCGCCGCGACGAGTTCCGTGCGTTCGGCGTCGAGGTCGGCGACGGCAACGAGACGGAGGACGGGGAGCGACGGGAGGGTCGCGAGGTACTGCTCGCTGATCTTCCCGACCCCGACGATGCCGACCCTCAGCGGGAGGCCCACAGCAGGCCCCGTTCGATGATGGTCCGCACGCGGGCATCCTCGAGGATCTCGACGCGGTGACCCGGGGTCGACACGAAGATGCGCCCGGTGCCCCAACGCCGGGTCCAGATGGCGGGTGACGTCACGGGCCGGGTCCAGGGATCACCCTCTCGAGCGGCTTGTGTCGTGGTCGCGAGCACGTCGTTGTAGTCGTCGTGGAGCACCCAGTACTGCTCGGTGACGAGCTCGAAATCACCGATCCCGCGCGTGATGGGATGGTCTGCGGCCGCCGGTGTCATCCGGATCGTGTGACGCACGTCGTTGTCGGCCGTATCGGCACTGCGCTCGCTCGGGCGCTTCGCCGGATGCGCGGCGAACTGGCCGCCCACCAGCTGGAGGTAATCGGAGGAGTTGCGATAGGAGTCGGCGATGCCGCCATGCCAGCCGGCGAACCCCGTGCCCTTCTCGACAGCGGTGCGTAGTCCGGCGACCTCCTCGGTCTCGATCGTGGACATCGTGTTGCTTTGGACGATGAGATCGACCGTGGCGAGGAAGGAGGCATCCGCGTAGATCGCGGGGGAGTCCTCGATCGTGACGTCGAAGCCGTTGTCGATGAGGAAGGGGATGAAGAGTTCCGTCGCCTCGACCGGCTGGTGCCCGTCCCACCCGCCGCGGACGACGAGCGCCCGTCTCGTCGCGGTGGTGGTGCTGGTGTCGGTCATCATCGTCCTCGAAGAGTCGGAGAGGCGAAGACTGGCATACGCAGTTGCGCAATTTCGACTCTGAAAGCGGGTGATGTCGCTCTATTGTGAACCGGCAGCTCTGCGAAGACAAGGCATGCACCACGATTCGGTGCCGTAAGTTGTCGATGCAAGTTTCGCAACTTGCGGTATCGTCTCATCATGGTCGAACGAGAACCCGAGCCGTCGCGACCCGCGAGAGTCACGATGGCCGAGATCGCCCGGGCCGCGGGAACGAGCGTGCCGACCGTCTCCAAGGTCCTCAACGGCGGTACCGACGTGTCGGAGGGGACCCGCCGCACGGTCATGGAAGCGGCCCACGGTCTCGGCTACAAGCGGCACCCTCGGCGCCATCGGGCTGAGGAGGCGGGGGAGTCTCGCATGGTCGACGTGATCGTCGGACACCTCGAGGGTTCGTGGATCAGTCGCGTGCTCGAAGGCGTGGAGCGCGAGACCGCGGCCGCCGATCTCGACCTCGTCCTCACAGTCGCGGACCCGGCGGGCGACTGGGTACGCCGCCTGCTCCGCCGATCGACGATCGGAGCGATCGTGGTGCTCGTCGAGGCGACGGCCGCCCAGCTGCACACGCTCGCGGCGGCGGGTGTGCAGGTCGTCGTCGTCGATCCCGGCACGCGGCCGCCGCGGGAGATCGCGAGCATCGGCGCCACCAATTGGGAGGGGGGTCGCCTGGCTGCCGAACACCTCCTCGCGGGCGGGCACACCGACGTCGCCGTCATCGGCGGATCGCGCCCACACCTCTACAGCAGCGCACGGATCGACGGCTTCTCGACCGCCTTCCGCGACGCAGGCCACCCGGTGCCGCCGGAGCGCGTCATCCATTGCGGGTGGGACAGGGGAGCGGCGCGAGAAGCGGCGACGGCGCTCCTCGGGGCGGGCACGACGAGACCGTCGGCCGTCTTCGCATGTTCGGACCTCATGGCCCTCGGCGTCTACGATGCGGCGGCCCGCCTCGATCTCCGCATCCCCGAGGAATTGAGCGTCGTCGGTTTCGACGACGTCCGCGAGGCCGCGTGGGCGGCGCCGGCGTTGACGACGATCCAACAGCCGATCACCGAGATGGGGGCTGCCGCCTTCCGCATGCTGCGGCGGCTCGGCGGCCGGAGAGGCGAGGCGGCCGAGCCCTCAGCGCCCCGGATCGAGCTGGAGACGCGCCTCGTCGTACGCGGCTCGACGGCTCAGCTCCGCCGCCGTCCGGTTGAGTGACGCGGGCACGGGAAACCACATCCACGCTTGCAGGCCTGCACCGGATCACTCATCCGCTCACAAGCGATCGTTATCCGTGGACCCGCGGATCACCGCGGGAGAGTGCATCCAACGCAAACCTGCCAGCTTCAATCTGACATAATGTGCATTATCAGCGTTGCCGAATGCGCCCCGGCTATGGCGTGATGGCCGTTCCCGCGTCGGCGCGAACGGCCCCGCGCTCACACGGGAAGAACGCGTGCCCACCAGTCGAGGATGACGTCGAAGCGATCGCGACGGTGACGCGGACGGCCCGAACGGCTGAGCTCGTGATTCTCGCCCGGGAACACGACGAGTTCGGCCTCGACGCCGTTGCGCTTGAGCGCCGCGTAATACCGCTCGGCCTGAGACAACGGGCACCGCAGGTCGTCGGCCGAGTGCAGCACGAGCGTCGGCGTGCGCACGTCGCGCACGTGGGCTTGAGGACTCTGGCGCGCGATGTCCTCAGCCGATGTCCCCACGTACTCGTCGCCGAAGAAGTCACCGATGTCGGACGTGCCCACGAAGAGCTCGGGGTCGAGGAAACCGCGTTCGACGATCGCGCCCGCGAATCGGTGGTCGTGCGCCGTGATCCACGCCGTGAGATAGCCGCCGTAGGACCCGCCGAGCACACCGACCCGGTCCGCGTCGAGTGCGTCGTCGGCCGCCACCACGCCGTCGAAGAAGTCCATGACGTCCTCGAAGTCCACGGTTCCCATCGCGTTCTTGATCGACCGTCCGAAATCCTCGCCGAAGCCGGCGGCTCCGCGCGGATTGCAGTAGGCGACGGCGTATCCCGCGTCCGCGTACACCTGGGATTCGTCGAAGAATGCTCCGGTGTACGCAGCGAACGGGCCGCCGTGGATCATGAGGAGTGTCGGGAAGGGACCGTCGCCGGCTGGCTTCACGAGCCACCCCTCCACGACCTGACCGGAGCGCCCCGTGATGGCGTGCCGCTCGATCGGGAGCACTCCGGCGTCGCGCACGGATCGCGAGAAATCAGTGAGCCGCACTGGATCCGGTCCTCCGAGAACGGCGACCTCTCCGGAGTCCGACTCCCCCGCGACGACAGCGACGATGCGCTCGCCCGCGGCGTCGATCGATGTCACGACATCGGTGTGCGAGGTCAACGGCGTCCGCGTGCCATCGAAACCGAGCCGTTCCGCCCGCACAGCTCCTTTCGACCGATTGAGGAAGACGACGGATCCGTCGGTCGTGAAGGCGATGTCGGCGACCTCGCCGATGTCCGTGTCGGCGACATCGGTCAGCACGACGGCGGGAGCGTCGGGCGACGACATCCGGTAGAGCGACGTGTTGCGTGCCACGAAGTCGACGCCGGCGGGGCCGAGCTCTTGCGCGAGGACGTGGAGCTGCCCCTCCGGTGAGAAGGCGGCCGCGGCGATCGATCGCGGGGCGTCGTCGCTCGAGAGCCGCTCGGGTTCCCCAGAACCGTCGACACGCACGGCGTAGACGGCCGACACCCGGTCGACATCGCGCGTGTCGTGAAGCGCCGCGACGACGGCGATGGCGCTTCCGTCCGGCGTGAAGACCGGACCGGACACTTCGGCGTCGAGATCGGTGAGTCGCGTGGCCACGGGAACGAGCGCTGTCTCGGGTGCCTCCTCGCCCGACCGCTCGGGAAGTGGTCTGACGACGGGCTCCGCATCGAGGTCGGGGACCTCGACGATGAAAAGGGACGAGCGGCGATCGGTGGTGTAGCCGACACCGTTGGCCCGGTAGGTGCGCGTCGTGAAGCGCCGGGGCGCCTCGGCGTCGGCGGAGATCTCGGGGACCGTCCCATAACGACCCTGCTCCGGCACACGTGTCGTGAATGCGAGCGACGACGAATCCGGGGACCAGGCGAACGCGGACACGCCGAGCCGTTCGGCGGTGATGGCGATCGGCTCGCCGCCCGTCGATGCGACGACGTGCAGTTGGGCCGGCTCGCCGGGAGACGATCGCAGGAAGGCGATGACGGCGCCGTCCGGCGAATACCGCGGGGCGGAGTCCCGGAAGCCCCGGGTCAATCGGCGCGGCGCGCCGCCGTCGAGGGGCACGGTCCACAACTGTCCGACATAGGCGTCGGCGCCGAGGTCCGGCCGCGTGACCGAGACGACGGCGACGTCGTCGGTGGGGTGGACGCTCGGTCGCCCGGGCGCCTGCAGAGTATCGAGATCGTTTGCCTTCACGACTCCATTCAACGTGTTCGTCTCCCCCGGGCCAAAACGGCGGCTCGGCATCCACGGGGAATACGGTCGCGAGAACGCCCGTTCGGCTGGGAGGCGCTATGCGCCTTCCCAGAAAGGACAGCATGAACCTCTACACCCCTCTTCGCGCCGGTGACCTCGAACTCGCCAATCGCGTCGTGATGGCTCCCCTCACCCGGACGCGGTCGCACGCCGACGGCGTGCCGAGCGCCCTCAACGTCGAACACTACGGCCAACGGGCCGGCCTCGGCCTCATCATCACGGAAGGCGTGTTCCCCACCGCTGAGTCGAAGGCGTACCCGGGCCAGCCCGGTATCGCGACCGCGGAGCAAGCGGAGGGCTGGGCGCGCGTCGCGACCGCGGTCCACGACGGCGGCGGGAAAATCGTCATGCAACTCATGCACGGCGGTCGGGTGTCACACCCCGAGATCACCGGCACTCCGCGGATCGTCGGTCCGAGCGCCATCGCGATCCGGGGCGACGTTCGCACACCGGTCGGCAAGCTGCCGTACCCTGTCCCGCACGCCCTGGACGCTGACGAGCTGATCGCGGTTCGGGACGCCTTCGTCGCCGCCGCCCGACGGGCCGTCGACGCGGGACTCGACGGAGTCGAGATCCACGGAGCCAACGGCTATCTCCTCCACGAGTTCCTCTCGCCCTCGGCGAACCGCCGGGACGACGCCTACGGCGGTTCGCCCGCCGCACGGGCCGCCTTCGTCGTCGACGTGGTGAGCGCCGTCGCCGCGGAGGTCGGAGCGGGACGCGTCGGCCTCCGCCTCTCCCCCGCCCACAACATCCAGGACATCGAGGAGATCGACCCCGACGACGTGCGAGCGACGTACGAGACCGTCGTCGACGGCATCGCCCCGCTCGGTCTGGCTTACCTGAGCGTGCTCCACGCGGATCCGTTCGGCGGACTCGTCCAGGATCTCCGCCGACGCTTCGGCGGCGTTCTCATCGCGAACAGCGGTTTCGGAAGCGTCACGAGCAAGGTGGAGGCCGAGGAGCTGCTCGACGCGGGCGCGGCCGACGCCGTCGCGATCGGTCGACTGGCCATCGCGAACCCCGACCTCGTCGAACGCTGGAAGGACGGCCACCCCGAGAACGAGCCCAACCCGGGCACGTTCTACACCGACGGACCGGTCGGCTACACGGACTACCCGCGCCGCTTCGCGTGACATCGATTCCCCGGGGCGAGAACGCCCCGGGGAATCGATCCGCTACACGCCGAAGTCGGAGACGTCCCCCACGTAACGCGTGTGGTCGGCGCCGATCGGCTCGACGGCGGCGAGAGCCACCTCGGCGGCGAACTCGGAGACGTTGAAAAGGCGACCAGCGGCTTCCTTGCGCGCCGAGATCGCCCCCGGGTTCGCACGCTCGAGCAGGGTCGCCGTGATGGTCCCCTCGATCATGTCGCCCGAGACGACGACGAAATCGACCCCCGCGGCGTCGAACTCCGGGATTCGAGCGCGCAGAGCATCTTCACCGGCGCGCTTCGACCGTGCCACGGGCTCGTACTCGGGCATCGTCGCGACGGTGCCGATGAAGTGGGCCTGGTGGCTCGTCACGAAGACGATGCGTCCGCCCGTGGCGAGCAGCGGGAGCATCGCGTCGACAACGCCGACCTGAGCGTCCCTGTTGAGCACCATGGCGTAATCCTCTGCCATGCCGCTCTCCATGCCGCCCGAGGCGTTGAGGACGAGGACGTCGAGAGAGCCGTACTCCTCGGCGATCGTGCTGGCCATCGCCTGGACCGACGTCGGGTCGGTGAGGTCGGCGCCCACCGTGATGGCCGTGCCGCCCGACGAGCGGATCTCGTCGGCGAGCTTGAGGGCTCGTGCTTCCTTGTTCCGGAAATTGATGACGACGCGGGCACCCGCGGCGGCGAAGTAGCGGACCGTGTCGGCACCGATGCCGCGGGACGATCCGGTGACGAGCACGTTCTTGCCCTCGAGCGATCCGGGAGCGAGCGGGTTGGACACGGTGGTTCCTCTCAGTGGACGATCGGCCGTCACGCGCCGGGACGACGAACGGTCGTGCCAAGCTGGGGCCAGCCCCGAGAATACCAAGGGGCTCATCGCGCGGACGCCATGGGGCGACGCGTCCGGCGGAAGGGACGCCCGTGACATCGCCGTACCTCGCCGGTCCCCTCCCCCGGATCCCCGCCCATCGCGGTCTCGCGACGAACCACCCAGAGAACACGCTCGGAGCTTTCGCGGCCGCCATCTCCGCGTGGAGCCCCGTACCTGGAGACGGACGCGCACGTGACGTCGGACGGGGTCGCACCTGAGCGGGACCTGGGAAGCCGACAATCGTTGGAAGAGAAAACCCAGGTTGGCGGTTTATAACATACAGACCACCATTTGCGAGAGGAGACCACACAATGGCAGATCGCAGCCTGCGCGGAATGCGCCTCGGATCCCAGAGCCTGCAGAGCGAAGAAGGCGTCGTGTTCTCGGAGCGGATCGCTCACGAGTATTCCTGTGCCACCTGCGGAAACGAGACCGTTCTCGTTTTTGCGGCCGACGCCGAGGCACCCGACACCTGGGAATGCAAGACGTGCGGGGCCGAGGCCGTCCGCCTCGTCGACCACAAGCCCGTCGACATCGACCACGGCGACGTCAAGGCGCCCCGAACCCACTGGGACATGCTGCTCGAACGGCGCACGCGTGCCGAGCTCGAGGAGCTCCTCCAGGAACGACTCGACTTCCTCCGCGCTCGTCGCGGCCAGCACAAGATCGGCGCGTGAGGTTCATCTCCTCTCGCTGAATCTCGCAGTACCGAACCACCCACGTACCGAAGCACCGGACGATTCGTCGTCCGGTGCTTCGTCGTTCTCGAAGGCGCCCGTCGGGCTCAGGGACGACGCCGCCGGCCGAGCACCCCGGACACGACGAGCGCTCCGAGTCCCCACCAGACGATGAGCCCCTCGACCTGACCGCCGACGAGCACGGCGGGGGTGAGGCCGCGGGACAAGGGAACGTCCTCGATGAGCGCCCCGGGCTCGTACGCCGGAACCGTCGAGATCGTCTCTCCACGCGGCCCGATGATGGCGCTCAGGCCGACCGTCGAGATGCTGACGACGCTCCGCGACGTCTCGATCGCCCGCAGACGCGTGATCGCGAGCTGCTGCTGGTTCTCGTCGGTGGTGCCGAAGTCGGCGTTGTTGGTCTGCGCGAGGAGCACTTGCGCCCCTCGATCGACGGAGTCGCGCATGACGGCGTCGTCGACGATGTCGAAGCAGATGCTGATGCCCGTGATGACACCGTTGACGTCGATGACCCCGTCACGCGTACCCGGCGTGTAGTCGCGCGCGATGAGGTCGATCAGGTCGGGCGCGAACGGTCGCCAGAACTGTCGATCGGGGACGTATTCGCCGAACGGGATGGGGTGCTTCTTGTCGTACCAGTCCTCAACTCCCCCGTTCTGCCACAGCATCGAGGTGTTGAAAACGCCGTCCTCCCGCTCCTGGATCGCCCCGAGGATGATGGGCGCGCCTCCCGCGAGGCCGCTGAGCGAGTCCAAGGAACGCGCGGCGCTCGCGACCGTAGCCGGATCGTATTCGCTCGATCCCTCTGGCCACACGATCATGTCCGCGCCTTCGCCGATGACCTCGAGGCTCGCGTCGAGCTGGCCGTCGATCAGATCACCGGCATCGCGCGTGGCGGAGTCGAAGTAGCCGGCCTTGATGTTGCCCTGGACCGCGGCGATGCGGCTCGTACCGAACTCGGACGTGGGCCAGGCGGGCACGGCGAGGACGGCGACGATCACGATGCCCGGCACAGCGAGCCGACGGACGAGCCCGGGCGCAGGCTCACGCAGAACCTGAACGGTGATGGCGATGATCGCGACCATGACGAAGCTGAGACCGGAGATCCCTATCCAGGCGACGAGCGGCGCGAAGGGGCTCTCGGACTGGCTGAGGGCGACGCGACCCCACGCGAATCCGCCGTACGGCCACGTGCTCACGAGTCCTTCCCTCGCGGTCCACAGCGCCGCGACGAGGACCGGGAGGACGGCGAGCCGCGCGACGGGACCGCCCCACACACGCGGGAACCAGCGGTACGCGAGGGTGATGAGGACGGTGCCGAGTCCGAAGAACAGCGACTCGAGCACGGAGAGAGCGACCCACGGCACGGGACCGAGGTACAGCGCGGTCCACGACACATGGACGAGATAGAAGGACAACCCCGCGAGGAAGCCGACGAGGAACGAGGGACCGGCTCGTCGGCCGATCGCCGCGACGAGCACGATGCCGATCCCCACGAAGGTGAGCGGCCAGAATCCGATGTCGGGGAAGCCCGCGTCGAGCACGGGGCCCGCTCCGAGCGCCAGGAGGACGGCCGCCCACAGCGGGACGACGGGCGCGTCGGCGCGCGCGAGGACGTCGCTCGGTCGGGAACGGACCGGACGAGGGGGGTTTCGGGTCACCTGTCCACCCTACGGTCGGTCCCTCAGACGGAGCTGTAGGCGACGATGCCGCGCCTCACCGAGTCGAGCGCGCGCCGGGCGGTCACCCCGACGGGCGGGTCGGCGACGCTCGAGAGCTGGTCGAGGAGATCGATCGTCTGCTTGCACCAGCGGACGAAGTCGCCGGCCGCGAGATCGGCGTCGCGCAGGACGACGTCGAGGGCCGCGCCCGACGCCCACTTGTACATCGCGAGGGCGAGTCCGTTCGCGGGGATGTTGCTCCCCGGCAACCGGTGAGCGTGCTCCACGTCGTCGAGCACGCTCCAGACCTCCTGGGTGGCCGTGAGCGCATCACGGAATCTTCCCCTCGGGAGATAACGCTCGGGAACGTCTGTGTCATCGCGCCGCGGCTCGTACACGAGACAGCAGGCGAGAGCGGCGAGGCTCGGCGCGTCGAGACCGTCCCAGAGACCGCGCCGCAGGCACTCGGCGACCAGCAGATCGCGCTCCCCGTAGATCCGGCGCAACGCCTGGCCGGGGGCGGCGAGTTCGATGCCGCCCGGCATGTCGCCCTCGACGAGATAGCCGAGTTCCACGAGCACGTCGACGACGCGATCGAACACCTTCGCGACCGCGCCCGTTCGCGTGTTGATCTGGCGACGGAGCGTGTCTGTCTCACGCCGGAGGCGGAACCAGCGCTCCGCCCACCGCGCGTGCTTCTCGCGATCGGCGCAACCATGGCACGGATGGGCCTTGAGACGCTTCTTGAGGGAGGTGATCTGTCGCACCCGACGCTCACGCTTCGCAGCGGATCCGGCATCGGGACGCTGCTTCTCGAGATCGCCGAGCTCGCGGCGGATCGACGCGTACTCCGCGAAGTCGCCGAGGTGACACCGCATGGCGTCCGCATACCCCTCGAGCGACGCCTCCTGGTCGCGCACCTTCCGTGCGAGGTCGACGACCGCGCGGTCCGCCTGGAATTGGGCGAAGGACGACTCGAGGATCTCGCGCGTGCGCCGTCTGCCGAACCGGTCGATGAGGTTGACGGCCATGTTGTAGGTGGGCCGGAAGCTCGAGTTGAGCGGATAGCTGCGCCGTGAGGCGAGAGACGCGACGGCCTGCGGGTGGAGCCCCTCGACCCACTGGATGACGGCGTGACCCTCGACGTCGATCCCCCGGCGGCCGGCGCGACCGGTGAGCTGCGTGTACTCCCCCGACGTGATCGGGACGCGGGCCTCGCCGTTGAACTTCTCGAGCTTCTCGAGCACGACGGTGCGCGCGGGCATGTTGATGCCGAGGGCGAGGGTCTCGGTCGCGAACACGACCTTGAGGAGTTTGCGCTGGAACAGCTCCTCGACGACCTCCTTGAACGCGGGCAGCAGGCCCGCGTGGTGCGCAGCGACGCCCCGCTCGAGGCCGTCCCGCCACTCCCAGAACCCGAGGACGGCGAGGTCCTCGTCCTGCAGCGCGCTCGTGCGTTCGTCGACGATCGCCCGGATCTCGCGACGCTCGTGCTGCTCCGTGAGGCGCACGCCCGCGCGAACGACCTCCCGCACCGCTCCGTCGCAGCCGACTCGGCTGAAGATGAAGAAGATCGCGGGAAGGAGGTGATGCTCGCCGAGGAGCTCGACGGTTCCCGCTCGCGACGTCCGCTCCTGGCGCTGCGGGCCGCGGCGCCGGTTGTAGCGGCTGACGTCGTCGTACTGCTTCGTGGTGAGCGAGCGCCCGCCGAACTGCGCGAGTCGCACGAGTTCGGGGTTGACGTTCGGGTCGTCAGCCGACGTCTTCGCGTCGAAGAGGTCGAGCAACCGCCCACCGATCAGGACGTGCTGGTCGAGCGGAACGGGTCGCTCCTCCGACACGATCACGTCGGTGTCACCCCGCACGGTGTGGAGCCAGTCTCCGAATTCCTCCGCGTTGGAGACCGTCGCGCTCAACGAGACGAGCCGGACGGCTTCGGGGAGGTGGATGATGACCTCCTCCCATACGGCCCCGCGGAACCGATCGGCGAGGTAGTGCACCTCGTCCATGATCACGAAGGCGAGGTCGGTGAGGAGATCCGAGTCCGCGTACAGCATGTTGCGGAGCACCTCGGTCGTCATGACGACGATGCGGGCGCCCGAGTTGACGTTCGTATCGCCCGTGAGCAGTCCGACGTTCTCCGCGCCGTATGCGTCGACGAACTCGCCGTACTTCTGATTGCTCAGCGCCTTCATCGGCGCCGTGTAGAACACCTTCGCACGGTCCTGCCGCATCGCGAGGAAGACCGCGAATTCGGCGACGATCGTCTTCCCTGCCCCGGTCGGCGCGGCGACGAGCACGCTCCGCCCTGCCTCGAGACGCTCGCACGCGGCCTCCTGGAAGGGGTCGAGGTCGAAGGAGAGCCCGTCTCGGAACTGGCGGACGAGCGCGGTCCGACGGCGCGAGGCCGCGTAGCGCTCAGCGGGGCTGAGGCCGTCGCTCATACGGCGAACTCGGGGTCGGGGGCGCTCACCCGACGACCGGCCCGCTTGTCATGGATCCACGCCACCCCGTAGGCCGCGAAATACAGGATGATCATCGGGATCGCCAGGAGGAACATCGAGATGACGTCGGCAGCGGGCGTGGCGAGGGCGCAGAACACCATGATCGCGAGGATGGCCCAGCGCCACGACTTGATGATCGAGGCGGCCGACAGTACACCGACGAAGTTCAGGAGCACGAGGAAGACCGGCAGGACGAACGCGATTCCGACGGCGAGGACGAGCTTCAGGACGAAGTCGAAGAAGTAGCTCGCGGTGTAGATGCCGCTCGCGCCCTCCGGGATGAACCCGGCCAGGAGTTCGACGATGTGCGGCATGACCACCCAACCGGCGAAGGCACCGCCGAAGAAGAGGGGAAGCGCCGCGCCGAGGAAACCGAGGGCGTAACCGATCTCGCGCCGTTTCAGTCCGGGAACGAGGAAGGCCCAGATCTGGTAGAGCCAGACGGGAGCGGAGACCACGATGCCGACGGTGAGAGCGATCTTCATGTAGAGGTCGAAGCCCGACGTGACCGTCTCGAAGTTGAGACTCGCGTTCATCCGCTCGGCGAGTTCGGCGATGGGCCGCGACATCGCACGGATCACCGGTTCGGCGACGATGAAGCCGACGATCATCCCGACGACGATCGCGAGGGCTGAGATGAACAGACGCTTGCGCAGTTCGAGCAGGTGCTGCCCGAGGGACATGCGCCCCTCGCTGTTCTTCGGCCGGCGTTGTTTCGCAGGCACGGCCGACTACGGGGTCGTGTCGGAATCGCGCCGCGCCGAGGCGGCGGTCGTCCTGGCTCCGTCGTCGGTGCGGACTCCCGCTGCGGTGCCGTTCTCGGTCGTCGCCGAGGGGTCGTCGTCACGCACCTCCTTCTTGAAGATGCGCACGGACTGCCCGATACTCCGCGTCAGAGCGGGAAGCCGGGTCGCACCGAACAACAGCAGCACGATCACGAGGATGATGACGAGATGCCACCCGGTCAGGTTTGCGAACATGCGCGATCCTCCAGAGGGTCGAAGTACGACGAGTCTACCCCGCGGAATCGGGCGGATCACTGTGAGAACCGCCGACATCGAGGTAGTTGTCGAGGGCGGACGACGCCCAGGACGCCACGGCCGCACGGGCCTCGTCCGGATCGACGACGGTCACGAGCCCGGCGAGCCCCGCGACGAGTCGCTTGAGCGTGCCGTAATGGGCGAGCCGAACGGTGACGCGCACCACGTCGGTTCCCACGGAACGCTTCTCGCTCGACCCGATCCAGTCGTCGATGAGCGGGAGCGCGGCGGCGGTCACGTCGAGATCGACGCTCAGATCGTCCGGCGAGGCCTGGAAGAGCGTTTCGGGCAGCACGACGTCGCGCGCCTCGGCGCTCGACGGTTCGTCCGTCACCGCGAGGTCCGACATGCGGTCGAGTCGGAAGGTCCGGACCGCCGTCCGGCCGTGGTCCCACGCGCGCACGTACCAATCGGCGTCGAGGGACTCGACGCGCAGCGGATCCACGATCCGGCGCTCCCTCTCGCCGCGAGCGTTGAGATAGTCGAAGGAGAGCGACCGCCCCGTCGACACCGATTCGCGCACCGTCGCGAGAGCCGTGTCTGCGTCCCCCGAACCGACGGCGACCTCGCTGGGCGCCGCCGACGCGCCGAGCGCGAGCTTCGCCATGAGGGCTCCGACGACGTCGCGGTCGGCCTGCTCGGGCAGACCGGAGAGGTACTGGAGCCCGGCGATGAGAGCCGCAGCCTCTCGAGCGGAGAACCGGGGCGACTCGTCGATCGCGACGAGGTGGGTGATCGCGATCTCGTCGTCCTGCTCGAAGGCGTCCCAGTCGATGTCGAACAGGTCGTCGTGCTGGTACTGCGTCGTCTCGCCCGGTACGCCCGAGACGGCGATGAGGCGAACGGCCTGCCTGATCTGCTCCGGCGGAACGCCGAAGTGCGCCGCCGCGTCCGCGACCGACACGCGATCGTGATCCATGAGGTACGGTACGAGCGACAGCAGGAAGGCGAGCTTGTCCTGGGCCTGTACCGGCTGGAAGTCGGCCACGTTCACTCCCGCGATCCGGTCGAGTGGGCGTGGACGAGCATCGTCAGGCGTTTGATGACCGCTGCTCGGAGGTCGCCGGGGCTCAGCGCCTCGACCTCCGGTCCGAACGATGCGAGCTCGTCCGCCAGGATGTCGACGTCCGTGTAGTGCAGGGTGAGAACCCCGTCGAGGTCACGGCTCGAGTCGGGCCGCTTGCTCAGTCGGGTCTCGGCGTCGGACCCCGCGACGACGCGCACGGTCGCACGCTGGGACCGCCACAACGCGTCGAGCTCGGCGAGGGCGCGATCCGCGAAGCCGCCGCCCTCCGGAGGCGCGAAGGTCCGTGACGTCGATCGCGGCGTCCCGACGATGCGAGCCAGAAGGAAGGTGCGGCGGGCGCCGAGGTCGTTGTCGATCCCGTACAGGTGCCAGCGACCGCGGTGCTGGACGAGGGCGAGGGGCGACACCGACCGGAGGCGAGGAGCGGCGTCGCCCGGCTTCAGATAGGTGAAGGTCACGATCGAGTGGCGCTCGAGAGCCGTCCGCAACGGTTCGAAAGAGCTCTCTCTCGTGCGGAGGCGCGGCGCGTAACCGATGACCGGATCGTCCGACGGGATGCCGAGGGAGCGGAGCTTGAGGAGCGCGCGCTGCGACTCCGCCGACAGGGAGCCCTGTCGCCAGACGGTCGCCGCGAGGCCCAGGAGGGTGATCTCCTGAGCGGAGAACGTGATGTCCGCCGGCAGGTCGTATTCGCCCTTCGAGATGCGGTAGCGGAGGAGCTGGTTGTTCCCCTGCTCCCCCGGCGATTCGACCGTCTCCATCGGGATGCCGAGATCGCGGATGTCGTCCTTGTCGCGCTCGAACTGACGCTCGAGGCTCGCGTTGTCGCCGCCCGGCTTGTAGCGCTGGCGATAACCCTGCACGGTCGACAGGATCTCGTTCTTCGTGAGTCCGGTCTCCGTCGCGACGAGAGCGAGCACGAGGGAGAAGAGACGCTCCTCCACGGGTACGCGCACGACGGACGGGCTCGACGGTTCAGGCACGCTCACATCCTATGACGGCGGCGTGCCGCTCCCCCGCTCAGCCGATGCCGAGGATGTCGACGACGAAGACGAGGGTCGAGCCTGCCGGGACGGGACCCGTCTCGGCGTCTCCGTACCCTTCGGACGGCGGGATCACCACGACGACCTGGGAGCCGACCTGCGCTCCCACGAGCGCCTCGGCGAAGCCCGGCACGACCTGGTCCGTCGTGAACTGGGCGGGCGTGCCGCGGTCCCACGAGGAGTCGAAGATGGTGCGCTCGTCCCACAGCGCGCCCGTGTACTGCACGGTGACGAGGTCACCCTCTTCGACCGTCTCACCGTTGCCCTGCAGGAGGGTCGCCTTGCGGAGGTCGGCGGGGGGATCGTTCGTCGGGATCGTGAGGCCGGGCGTTCCGTCCGCCGCGGTGACCACCGACGGGAGACCGGGCGTCGTCACGGGGACGGGGATGCCGTTCGCCTTCGCGAGGTAGCTCCGGCGCACGTCCATGACGGCGAGGATCGTGTCGTCCTCCTCGATGCCGAACTGCGGGTTGCCGCCAGACGGTCCGAACGCGTCCTCGGGCGACATCGCCACCGCGACCCGGGAGCCGGCGGTGGCGCAGACGAGGCCCTTGGCCATGCCCGGAAGCAGGTTCGCGGGGGCGAAGATCGTCGGGGCCTCGGCGTCGTAGGCCGACTGGTTGACGACCTCCCCCGTGCGACCGTTGAGCAAGGTGTAGTCGAGGACCACGAGCTCGTTCTCGAGAACGACCTCGCCATCGCCCTCGATGAGGGTCGAGCGTTCGGTGGTCGAGGCGTTGAGTCCGCGCGGAGCGTCCACCGTGGGAGCCGTTCCGAAGTCGCCGGACGCCGTGATGACGTCGGAGATGCGGCCGGACGACGCCTCGGGCTCGCAGGACTCGGCCGGCGAGCTGCAGGCCGTGAGCGTGATCGCTGCGAGTCCGACGGACAGGAGCAGGATGGGTGCCTTACGCACGGTACCTCGATTCGGTGCGGACGGGCCGACGGCCCCGGGATGCGCGGTTCAGTTTAGTCGGCGTCGGAGTCGCGCTCGGACACGCCGTCGCGAGAACGGATGAGATCGGCGCTCGCAGCGGCCGCGCGGACGCGCTTCCGCAAGCTCTTCGGACTCGAGACCCGCTCGCCGAGTGCTCCCGGCGTCCACAACTCGACGTCCTCGTCCGAGAAGTCGGTCTTCGACGGGCGGCGCTTGAGCTCCGGAAGGACAGCGCCGTCGGCGAGCCGTCGAGCGGTCAGCAGGAACCCCGTGTGGCCGATCATGCGGTGGTCCGGACGCACAGCGAGTCCCTCGACGTGCCAGCCCCGCACCATGGTCTCGCTCGACGCCGGGTCCGTGAACCGACCCGTCGCGCGGATCGCCTCGGCGACGCGCGAGAGCTGCGTCACCGTGGCGATGTAGCAGAGGAGCACGCCCCCGGGTGTGAGGGCGTCGGCGACGGCGTCGACGCACTCCCACGGCGCGAGCATGTCGAGGACGACACGATCGGCCGTGCCGCTTCCCACGACGGACGGGAGCCGTTCCACCAGATCGCCGACCACGACATCCCATGACGTCGGGTCGTAGCCGAAGAAGCTCGCGACGTTGTCGCGCGCCACGTCCGCGAACTCCTCGCGCCGCTCGAAGGACGTGAGGTGCCCGCGCTCCCCGATCGCACGGAGCAGCCAGATGGAGAGGGCTCCGGAACCGACGCCGGCCTCGACGACGCGCGCGCCGGGGAAGATGTCCGCCTGGGCGAGGATCTGGGCGGCGTCCTTCGGATAGATGATCGCGGCCCCGCGCGGCATCGACATGACGAAGTCGACGAGCAGCGGCCGCAAGGCGAGGTACTCGACCCCCGCCGTGTTGGTGACGACGGAACCGTCGTCGAGCCCGATGAGATCGTCGTGGTTGATCATGCCGCGGTGCGTGTGGAACACCTTGCCCGGCTCGAGGCTGATCGTGTGGAGCTTGTTCTTCGGTCCGGTGAGCTGGACGCGGTCACCCACACGGAAGGGTCCCGAGTTGCGGACGCGCTCACCCTCGAGGGCGGTCATCGCCGGCCCGCCGACGCGGGACGCGACCCGAATGCTTCGGCGATGCTCTCGGCGGTGCGACCCGCGAGGGTCGACCACGTCACATGCTCGATCGACTCCGGAATCGAGACGGCGTGGGGTACCGCGATCGCGACGGCGCCCGAGGCGACGGCCGAGGCCAGCCCCGTGCGGGAGTCCTCGATCGCGACACAGCGCTCGATGTCCACACCGAGCCGTGACGCGGCCTCGAGGTAGGGGTCCGGATGCGGCTTCGGACGAGTGACCTCGTCTCCCGTCACGAGCGTCTCGAAGGAGTCGAAGCCGATGCGCTCGACGACGTGCTCGGCCATCGCCCGCACCGACATCGTGACGAGGGCCGTCCGAACACCGGCCCGCCGGAGGTCCGTGAGGAGTTCGCGGGCACCCGGGCGGAAGGGGACGCCCTCGGCGGTGATGCGCGCCATCACGACACCCGTCAGGTGCGAGACGATGTCGTCGGCGAGCATGTCGACGCCGTGCGAGCGGAGCGTCTCGGCGGAGTCCCAGAGCCCGGCGCCGACGAGCGACATCGCGTCCTCGTACGTCCAGGTCTTCCCGAAGGACTCGACGAGATCGGTCTCGGCCGAGATCCAATAGGGCTCGGTGTCGACGAGGGTCCCGTCCATGTCCCAGAGGACGGCATCGGGCAGCAGAGTAGTCACGGGGTTCAATGCTACCGGTTGAGCGAATGCGCCTATCCTGGAGTGATCGATCGGCCAGACGGCTGCGGAAGGGCTGGTGCACGTGACGGCTGAAGTCGAAGCGTTCTCGCGGGGGCGCGTCCTCGTCGTCGCGTTCGAGGGCTGGAACGACGCCGGCGACGCGGCGACGGGTGCCGTCCGGTTGCTCCGGGAGCAGCTCGAACTCGTGCCCCTCGCGTCGGTCGACCCCGAGGACTACTACGACTACCAGTTCACGAGACCGACGATCGCCGCGAACGACGACGGACGCCGGGTGCTCCGGTGGCCCGGATCGACGCTCTACGGACCGGCCGTCGACGCCGGTGAGGGACCGTCCGTCTATCTCCTCCTCGGGATCGAGCCGTCGCGCAGCTGGAAGAACTTCACGGCCGAGGTGCTCGACGCCGCCCTCGCCGTCGACGTCACCGCCGTCGTGCTGCTCGGCGCGATGCTCGCTGACGTCCCGCACACACGCCCCATCTCCATCTTCACGACGAGCGAGAATCCCGACGTCCGCCGGGCGCTCGCCGTCGAGCGGTCGACCTACGAGGGACCGGTCGGCATCCTCACCGTGATCTCCGACGCCGCAGAGGCACTCGGTCTGCCGACCGTCTCTGTCTGGGCGTCCGTCCCCCACTACGTGCACAACGCGCCGTCGCCGAAGGCGGTTCTCGCCCTCGTCGACAAGCTCGAGGAGCTCGTCGGCATCGAGATCGATCGCGGCGAGCTCATCTCCGACTCGGCCGAGTGGGAGCAGGGCATCGACGCCCTCGCCGAGGAGGACGACGAGATGGCGACCTACATCCAGCAGCTCGAACAGGCCCGTGACACGGTAGAGTCCCCGGACGCGAGCGGCGAGGCGATCGCCCAGGAGTTCGAGCGCTACTTGCGCCGTCGTGGCGACAAGCCCGATGGCCGGAGCGGCGACGAGCCGTGGGGCAAGTCTTGACGCCGGTCAGGCCGCCGCAGCGACCGGGGGCGACCGACTAGTCCGCTGCGAGATCGATGCCGAGGAGGGCGTCGATCGCGTTCCTGAGGAGTCGCCGGTCGTCCACCCCCGATGCCGCGGCCTCATCGAGGACCGCGATCGCGGCGGGCGTGTCGAGGTCGTTGCGGAGGGCGTCGCGGACGCGCTCGAGCACGACGGTTGCCGAGAGCGCGCTCGAGCGGGCCGCGTCGTCCGCGCCGAATGCCTCGCGCCACTCGGCCAAGCGCACGATCGACGCGTCGAGACGCGCGTCGGTCCACTCCCAGTCCGAGCGGTAGTGGTGCTCCAGGATCGCGAGGCGGACGGCGCGGGGATCGACGCCCCGTTCCCGCAGCTCCGACACCAGGACGAGGTTGCCGAGCGACTTCGACATCTTCTCGCCCGCGTACGCGACCATGCCGGCATGGCTGAAGACCGCCGCGAGCGGGTGACCGGACAGTGCCGCCGCGTGACCGGCACTCATCTCGTGGTGGGGGAAGATCAGGTCGGAGCCACCGCCCTGGACGGTGAAGTCGGTGCCGAGGCGATCCAGGGCGATGACGGAGCATTCGATGTGCCAGCCGGGACGACCGGCCCCCGCAGCCGTCTCCCAACGCGGTTCGCCCTCGCGGGCAGCGCGCCAGAGGAGCGGATCGAGCGGGTCCTTCTTGCCTGCCCTGTCCGGATCCCCGCCGCGTTCGGCGCTCAGCCGCTCCATGAGCTCGCGGTCGTAGTTGCTCTCCTGCCCGAGCGACCAGACGCCCTGAGCCTCGGCCGCGGCGATGTCGAAGTACACGTCGTCTCCCATTGCCGAATCGGGAGTGTCCACCCGGTAGGCGACCCCGGCGTCGAGCAGACGGACGACGGCGTCCGCGATGGGCTCGACGACCTCCGTCACCGCCACGTAATCATCGGGAGGGAGCACACGGAGCGCGGTCATGTCGTCGCGGAAGAGCTGGATCTGATCGTCGGCGAGAGCCCGCCAATCCATACCGCGTTCGGTCGCGCGCTCGAGGAGCGGATCGTCGACGTCCGTGATGTTCTGCGCGTAGTGCACGCTGATCCCCGCGTCGAGCCACATCCGCTGCAGGGTATCGAATGCGAGATACGTGGAGGCGTGTCCGATATGCGTCGCGTCGTACGGAGTGATGCCGCACACGTAGAGCCGAGCGCGCTCACCCGTGTGCACCGACACGAGACCACCGCTCGCCGTGTCGTGCAGCAAGGGAGCGCACGGCGACCCCGGGACGGAGGGGACGACGGGACGGGACCAGGCCTGCATCCCTCCAGCCTAAGCGAGCGCGAGCGGCTCCCTGACCGGGCGGACGCCTCGCCGACCGCGTCTCAGGGCTGGATGGTGTTCGTCGCGAGGAGCACGACGAGTACGACGCCGAGCAGGATGCGGTAGACGACGAACGGAAGGAAGGAACGCCTCGAGATGTACTGCATGAAGTACGTGATGACGACGAGGGCGACGCCGAACGCGACGACGGTCGCGACGAGCGTCTCGAGTGGACCGTAGACCTCGGGAAGGCACCCGGTCGCCCCCTCGACGCACGGGTCGACGATCGACTTCGCGACCTGGTAGAGCCCGCTGCCGAAGACCGCCGGGATCGCGAGCAGGAACGCGTAGCGCGCGGCCGCCTCGCGCTTGTAGCCGAGGAAGAGTCCGGCCGTGATCGTGCCGCCCGAGCGCGAGACACCGGGAATCAGCGCGAGAGCCTGGGCGAACCCGTACACGACGCCGTGCGGGTAGGTGATCTCCGGCAGTTCGCGACGCTTCGCGCCGACGTAGTCCGCGACGCCGAGCAGGATGCCGAAACCGATGAGTGTTCCCGCGATGAACCACAGCGATCGGAACGTCGTCTCGATCTGGTCCTGGAACAGGAGACCGAGGATCACGATCGGGAGCGAGCCGATGATGATGAGCCACCCCATGCGCGCGTCCGGATCGTTGCGCGGGACGCGGCCCGAGAACGAACCGAACCAGGCGCTGATGATGCGGACGATGTCGCGCCAGAAGAAGATCACGACGGCGAGCTCGGTGCCGATCTGTGTGATCGCGGTGAACCGCGCACCCGGGTCCTCCCCCGTTCCGAGGAACTCGCCGACGATGCGCAAGTGCGCGCTCGACGAGATCGGGAGGAACTCGGTGAGGCCCTGGACGAGCCCGAGGATGATCGCGTTGACGAAGTCCACTGCTGGGCTCTCCTGACGGTCAGTACGTGGTGAACAGGTCCTCGAGGACGCGGCGACCGAAGACGAGCGATTCGAGCGGGACCCGCTCGTCGACGCCATGGAACATCGCCGGGAAGTCGACGTCCTCCGGAAGGCGGAGCGGAGCGAACCCGTAGCCGGTGATCCCGAGCCGCGAGAGCGCCTTGTTGTCGGTCCCCCCGGAGAGCATATACGGCAGCACGGACGCCTCCGGGTCGTGCTCGCGCAGCGTCGCGACGGCCGCATCGATGAGCGGCCCCGCGAACGGCGTCTCGAGACCGATGTCCTGCTGCACGATCTCGATCTCGACGTCCTCGCCGACGATGCTCCGAACCGTGTCGAGGACATCGTCCTCCTCGCCCGGCAACGTGCGGATGTCGACGAGGGCCGTCGCCTCATCGGGGATGACGTTGTGCTTGTAACCGGCGTCGAGCAGGGTGGGGTTGCTCGTCGTGCGGAGGGACGCGCGGATGAACCCCGAAGCGGTACCCGTGGCGATCGCGATCTCGTCCGGACCCGTCGTCTCCGGGTCGACACCGAGGATCCCGGCGAGCTCGCCGATGAGCGCGGATGTCGTCTCCGTGAGCCGGATCGGCCACTCGGTCCGGCCGATGGCGGCGACGGCGACGGCGAGCTTCGTCACCGCGTTGTCCTCGATGACCCGGGAACCATGCGCCGCGACACCGCGGGCACGCAGGCGGATCCAGACGAGAGACTTCTCCGCGGTCTGCATGAGGTACGCGCGCTTGCCGCCGAGCGTGATCGAATAACCCCCGACCTCGCTGATCGCCTCCGTCGCCCCGTCGAAGAGCTCCTGGCGGGTCTTCACGATGTGCTGCGAGCCGTAGACGCCGCCGTTCTCCTCGTCGGCGAAGAACGCGAGCACGAGATCGCGCTCGGGACGGCGACCGCCGCGCAGCAGGTCGCCGACCGCGGTGAGGATCATCGCGTCCATGTTCTTCATGTCGACCGCCCCGCGGCCCCACAGCATTCCGTCGCGGATCTCCCCGGCGAAGGGGTCGACCGACCAGTTACGAGGATCGGCGGGGACGACGTCGAGGTGACCGTGCACGACGAGCGCCGGCTTCGCGGCGTCGCTCCCCGTCACGCGCGCAACGACGCTCGTCCGGCCGGGCTCCGAATCGATCAGCTCCGGCTCGAGCCCGAGATCGCGGAGGTACGCCGCGACGTACTCGGCCGCCTCCGTCTCGGGCTTCGCCTTCCCCTCCCCGTAGTTCGTGGTGTCGAAGCGGATGAGGTCCCGTGCGACACGAACGGTCTCGTCGCTTTCGAGCTGGGCGGTCGACAGGGGCTCGGAGGAAGCGGGCATGCGACAACGCTACCCGCTGGTTCGCGGCGTGTGAAAACACCGTCCGATTTTCGTGCTATCGTCGTTTCTCGGCGCTCGAATAGAGAGCCGGAACAACTCGCGCGGGTGGCGGAATTGGCAGACGCGCTAGCTTGAGGTGCTAGTGCCCTATTAATGGGCGTGGGGGTTCAAGTCCCCCCTCGCGCACGTGAGTTGGAAGGCCCGGATCGGAAGATCCGGGCCTTCTGTGCTTTCTAGCGCCGCGGCAGACCGTGGAGCAGTTGCCCGACGGCAGGTACTGGATACGCGTCCGATGGTCGGGTTCGACCAAGACCGGGAACATCGCCGTCTTCCGCGGCGTGCGGGGTAGGTCCCTGAGCTTGTCGAAGGGCGGGCTGGGCACCGGATCCGGCGGGTCAGTGACTGCCGAGGCGCTTCCGGAGGTAGTCGATGCGGGCCTGGAGCTGCGTGACACTCGCTTGGGCGACGGCCGGACCACCGCATACCCGCCGCAGCTCCGCGTGGATGAGGCCGTGCGGCTCGTTCGTGTTCTTCGCATACAGGCCGACGAGGCTGTTGAGGAGACTCCGCTGCTCCTTGAGCGTGCGATAGAGCGCCGGCGGCGGCTGCTCCGCCTCCGGGGGCCGGGGCTGCTGTCTCCGCTTCCCATCGATGCGCCTCGCCTGCCGCTGGTGGCGCTGCGTGAGGAGTTCGTGGACCTGCTCCGGTTCGAGGAGGCCGGGGATCCCGATGAAGTCGAGCTCCTCCTCCGTGCCCGGCACCGCGTAGGACCCGAACTCGTCGCCGTCGAACACGACGCGGTCGAACGTCGCGTCGGAGCCGATCGCCTCGAAGCTGAACTCCCCCGTGAGCGAGTCCGACGCCTTGTCCGATCTGTTGGCGGCGTCGACCATGGCGTCCTCGGGATTCCAGAGGTCGCCTTCGGCGTCCGGGTCCTGGCGACGATCGAGGGCGTGGTCCCTGGCCCGCTCGAGCTCCGACGCGAGGGTCATGAGCTGCGGCACGTTGGGGAGGAACACGCTCGCGGTCTCTCCACGACGGCGCGCGCGCACGAATCGACCGATCGCCTGGGCGAAGAACAACGGCGTCGACGCCGATGTCGCGTAGACGCCCACTGCGAGCCGTGGCACGTCGACGCCCTCGCTCACCATCCGCACGGCCACGAGCCAGCGGGTCGTCCCGCTCGAGAAGGAGTCGATCTTCGAGCTCGCCTCCGCGTCGTCCGAGAGCACGACGGTCGGGGCCTCCCCCGTGATGTTCTCGAGGATGGTCGCGTAGGCCTTCGCCGCGAAATGGTCGGTCGCGATCACGAGCCCGCCGGCGTCGGGGATCCCGTGCCGGACCTCCGTGAGGCGACGATCGGCGGCGCGCAGGACGGACGGGATCCATTCCCCGGCGGGATCGAGCGCCGTTCGCCACGCTTGCGAGGTGATGTCCTTCGTGTTCCCCTCGCCGAGGCGGGCCTCCATCTCGTCGCCCGTGCTCGTGCGCCAGCGCATGTGGCCCGCGTAGACCATGAAGATGACGGGACGGACGACGCCATCGGCGAGAGCGCGTCCGTAGCCGTAGTCGTAATCCGTCACCGACGTGCGGATTCCCTCCCGATCGGGGAGGTAGGTCACGAACGGGATGGGCGCGGTGTCCGACCGGAACGGCGTTCCCGTCAGCGACAGACGCCGGACGGCCGGTGAGAAGGCCTCGCGGATCGCGTCGCCCCAGCTCAAGGCGTCGCCGCCGTGATGGACCTCGTCGAGGATCACGAGGGTGCGTGAGGAGGCCGTCAGGTCCTGATGGAGCGACGCGCGCATGGCGACTTGGGCGTAGGTGACGACGACACCGTGGAAGTGACGACCGACGGCGCCCGCCCGGTTGCTGAACTCGGGATCGAGGCGGATGCCCGCGCGGTGCGCCGCCTCGGCCCACTGCTTCTTGAGGTGCTCCGTCGGCGCGACGACCGTCACGCGATCGACGGTGCGCCGCGACAGCAGCTCCGCCGCGAGCCGCAAGGCGAACGTCGTCTTGCCGGCGCCCGGCGTCGCCGCCGCGAGGAAGTCACGCGGCTCCGACGCGAAGTACGCGTCGATCGCCTCGGCCTGCCACGCGCGGAGCTTGCTGACGGTTCCCCATGCCGCGCGCTCGGGGAATGCAGGCGAGAGGTGCTCTGCTGCGGCGGTTCCGATGCGAGGGCCCGACTCCCCGCCCTCCGTCACCCTGTCCGCATCCACTCGCAGTACCTTAGACGACTCTTCCGACACCCGGTGACGACCTCGCTACGCTGGGAGGACGTCCACAGAGGAGGTTCGCGTGGCGGAGACGGAAGACGAACGACTGCACCCCTGGTCGCGGTACGTGGCGCTCGGCGACTCGTTCACGGAGGGCATCGGAGACCCGGAGCCCAATGCGCCCGGCGGTCACCGCGGCTGGGCGGACCGAGTCGCTGAGGTGCTCGCGGCGGGGAACCCGGCGTTCGCCTACGCGAACCTCGCGGTGCGCGGGAAGCTCATCCAGCAGATCATGGACGAGCAGATCGAACCGGCGGTGCAGTTGCGCCCGGATCTCATCTCCATCTCGGCCGGCGGCAACGACGTCATCCGCCCCGGCACGGACCCCGACGAGATCGCCGCCAAGTTCGAGACGGCGATCGAACGACTCGCCGCCGACCGTCCGACGATCGTCGTCTTCACCGGGGTCGACGTCGGCTTCTCGCCCGTCTTCCGCAGCATCCGCGGCAAGGTCGCCATCTACAACGAGAACATCCGCAGCGTCGCGGCGAAGTACGACTGCATCGTCGCCGATCAGTGGGCTCTCACCGAGATCCAGGACCAGCGCATGTGGGCGCCCGACCGGCTGCACCTCAACGCGATCGGCCACCACACGGTCGCGCGCATGGTGCTCGACGCCCTCGGGGTCGAGAACTCGCTCGAACCGCTCAAGCCCGAGCCCTTCCCCGAGAGGACGCGGCGCGACGTGCGGAGCGACGACATGCAGTGGGCCAGGGAGTACCTCGTCCCGTGGGTCGTCCGGCGCATCCGCCACCAGTCCTCTGGCGACACGATCAGCGCGAAGCGGCCGATCGCCGGTCCGCTGGTGCAACCGGCGGACCTCCGCGAGGACTGACCCGGGACGCCCGTCCGTCGTCGGCGCGCACGCGGAGCGACCACAGCGCCACGGCGCTCGCCGAGGCGACGTTGAGCGAATCGACACCGTGGAGCATGGGGATCGTCAAGACCGTGTCGGCCGCGTCGAGGGCTGCTCGACTGAGCCCGTCGCCTTCCGTCCCGAGTGCGATCGCGAGCCGCTCCGGCGGGTCGTTCTCGAACTCGTCGAGGCCGATCGCACGATCGGACAGTGCGAGGGCGGCGACATGGAATCCGGCGTCGTCGAGAATGCGGCGCGACGTCGTCCAGTCCGGGAGCCGCGTCCACGGGACCTGGAGCACCGTTCCCATGCTGACCCGCACGCTCCGTCGGTAGAGCGGGTCGGCGCACCGCTCGCTCACGAGCACGGCGTCGGCGCCGAGGCCGGCCACCGATCGGAAGATGGCGCCGACGTTGGTGTGGTCGACGATGTCCTCGAGGATCACGACACGCCGAGCACCGTCGATGACCTCCTCGACCGATCGGAGCGGCGGGCGGTGCATCGCGGCGAGGGCGCCTCGATGCAGGTGGAAACCCGTGAGGGCCTCGAGCACGTCCGGCTCCCCGACGTAGACGGGGACCTCCGGGAAGCCCTCGAGGAGCGGCTCGACGTCGGGCAACCACTTCTCCTGCAGGAGCACGCTGCGCGGACGATGACCGGCCGCGAGAGCACGGCGGATGACCTTCGTCGATTCGGCGATGTACAGGCCGCCGGCTGGTTCGGTCTTCTTGCGCAACGTCACGTCCGTGAGCCGCGAGTAGTCGACGAGTCCGTCGAGTCGGTCACGGGAGATCCGTTCGACGAGCATGCAGAACCTCTCCGTCGCTGCACCCCGCGACAGACGTCGGAAACAAAACCGTAAGACGATGCGTTTACCATCGTGTCAGGTTCGAGAGTCGGGAGGTTCCATGTCGGCACTCGTCGAATCATCCACGGACGACACGTCCATCGCAGGCGTCGAACGAGCGATCGAACTGCTCGACGGCCGCGTGTCGGTCTTCCTGACGGGAGCCGGTGTCAGCACCGACTCCGGGATCCCCGACTACCGCGGGGAGGGCGCGCCCAAGCGCACACCGATGAACGTCGGCCAGTTCCTCCTCGACGAGGCGTTCCGGCGACGGTATTGGGCGGGATCGCATCGCGGCTGGCGGCGCTTCGCCTCCGTCACGCCGAACGACGGCCACCGCGCTATCGCCCGCCTCGAGGCCGCCGATCTGTCGGTCGGCGTCGTGACTCAGAACGTCGACGGTCTCCACGTCCGCGCGGGGTCCCGACGCGTCGTCGACCTGCACGGTTCCATGGAACAGGTGCGGTGCCTCACGTGCGGCCAGATGTTCAGTCGTGAGAGCATCGCCGAGCGCATGGTCGAGCAGAACCCCGGCTTCGACCTCGCAGAGGACGAGGAGCTCGGTCCCGACGGCGACGCCATCGTGTCGGGCATCGATTCGTTCGACATCCCTGCGTGCACGGTGTGCGGCGGGATACTGAAGCCCGACATCGTGTTCTTCGGGGAGTTCATCCCTCGCGACAAGTTCGAGGAGGCCACACAACTCGTCTCGAGCGCCGACGTCCTCGTGATCGCGGGCTCGTCACTCGTCGTGAACTCGGGCATCCGCCTGCTCGAGCAGGCGCGGCGCGCCCGCAAGCCCGTCGTCATCGTGAACCGAGGGGTCACGAAGGGCGATTCCCGCGCGACGGTCAGGATCGACGCCGGAGCATCCGAGACCCTCAGTGCGATCGCCGACGGGCTCCTGTCCTGACCGTCGGTCAGGACACTCGCCGTCGCGTCGCGAAGGCCGCGAACACTTCGAGGAGCCGCTCCGCCGCCTCAGCCCACGCGCCGGGGTCGGTCGAGTCGACATCGAGCGCCCCGAGAGCGACGACGGGCTGACGCGTCCGGCTCGCGCCGATCGCCTCCCGTTGCGACGACGACGAGGTCGTGACGATCGCGTCGGCGCGGGCGATGAGCAGCCGTGAGAGCAACGGGATCATCCGTAGCCAGGTGAGTACCCCGATGGCCGGACCCGACGTCCGCCGACGGGACAGACTCCGACGGGCATCGGCTCCGACGCCCGTCACGAGGGCGTAGCGACGGCCCGCGCTCCCCCACATCGGCGCGGGCGAGAAGACGACGTCGGGATCGACCGTGTTGAGCCCGAGCGCCGTCAAAAGCTCACGAGGGTCGTCCGGGCTGCGGAGGAGCTGCCAGGGAGCGTCCGGGAGGAGGGCTAGCTGTCGGTGGTCGGAGATGATCATCGTGACGGGCCGCCGCCGTGCGAGAGCGGCGACGATGCCCCGCGTGGCCGTCGACAATCGGTCGTCGGGATCGTCGGTCGCCCAGCGACAGTCGACGAGGATCCTCACGCCGGTCTCCGCGTCAGGAACGACTCGATGTATCCGGCCGCCGCCTCGGGGACCTCGTAGTGGATGAGATGCCCGACCGACGGGATGATCTCGAGTTCGGCGTCGGCGAAGAGCGTCGTCAACCGATGCTGGGCGGTCACGGGCGTGATGTCGTCGCGCTCGGCCGCGACGAGGAGCGTCGGCACCCTGATCCTTCCGGCCACCATGCTCACGTCGTTCGAGACCGAGGCCCTGAACGCCTCGAGCACGACACGGCGGGACGCGAAACCGGAGAAGTACAACTGGTGCTGCGCGTGGATCCAAGCCCTGAGGGACCGCTCCCGCGTCTTGGCCATGGCCTCGCTCATGACGCGCACGATGAGCCGATTGCGCAGGAGCGCGAAGCCGAGACGCTCGGGAAGCGCAGCGGCCACCCAGTAGTAGAAGACCGCGAGTCGGGTCAGGACACCGCGCGGTCCGGCGAGGGCCGGCGCGGCGATCGGGTTCACGAGGATGAGCGACGGCGTCTCGAGACCGTCCGCGACAGCCGTCGCGGCCACGATCGAGCCGAAGGAGTGCCCCAGCACGACGGCCCGGCCGCCGGGGGCGACGGTCTCCACGAACGCTCGCAACCAGCGCGAGTAGCCCTCGATGTCATGTCCGTCGACGAGGGGCTCGGACGTGCCGAAACCGGGTAGGTCGGGGGCGATCAGCCGATAGCCGCGCAGGTGGGCCACGACGGGCTCGAGTCCATGATGGTCGCCGCGGAACCCGTGCACGAGGACGAGAGTGACCGCGGCGTCGCTCGGTCCGTACTCCCACCACGCCGTGGAGGTGCCCAGCACCGGCGTCGCGTGCTCTCGGACGGGGACGCGGCGCAGGAGCGCCTCGTAGGGGGAAGTCGCGACCATGAGACCTCCAGTTTAGGGGGCACGAGGAGCCTCACCGTCCCGGCGGCCGACTCGCCCACCGAGTGACGGGTCGTCGTCGGTGGTCGCGTCTATCGTGACAACGTGGACATCGGAACAGCAACGCCCTGGTGGTCGACGCTCGGGGTCTTCGACCTCGAGACGACGGGACTCGACACCAGCACGGCGCGTATCGTCAGCGCCCACGTCGGTCTCCTCGACGCCGACGGACGCGTCGTCCGCAGTCGCGATTGGCTCGCCGATCCGGGAGTACCGATCCCCGAGCAGGCCACGGCGGTGCACGGCATCAGCACGGAACGCGCACAGGCAGAGGGTCGCCCGGCTGCCGAGGTGGTGGCCGAGATCATCGACGAACTCAACGCCCTCTTCGATGCCGGCATCCCCGTCGTCGTCTACAACGCGCCGTACGACCTGTCCCTGCTCGCTGCGGAAGCCCGGCGGCACGGTCACGAGCCCATCCACGAACCGGCTCCCATCATCGATCCGCTCGTGATCGACAAGGCCGTCGACCGGTACCGTCGCGGCAAGCGCACCCTCGCAGCGGCCGCGGGTTACTACGGTGTCGATCTCCTCTCGGCCCACGAGGCGAGCTCGGACGCGATCGCGGCCGGACGGGTCGCCCAGGCGATCGCGCGCGTCTACGCCGAGGCCCTCGACGTCGCCCCGCACCACCTCCATGGTCTCCAGGTCGACTGGTGCCGTTCGCAGGCCGAGAGCTTCCAGGACTACATGCGGCGCACGAAGGACCCGGAGTTCGTGACCTCGGGGCTCTGGCCCGTCCGCTGAGGCCCCACCTGCGAACCGGCCCGCCCGCGTTCCCGCGCCCCACGAGGATGCTCGCAGACGACGAAACGGCCGGCTCCCGGAGGAACCGACCGTCTCGATGCTCGCGGCGATCGCCGCGCGATGACTACTTGCCGAAGCTCTTGAAGCGCTGGTTGAACTTCTCGACACGACCGGCCGAGTCCATGATGCGCTGCTTGCCCGTGTAGAACGGGTGCGACTCGGACGAGATCTCGACGTCGATCACGGGGTACGTGTTGCCGTCTTCCCACTCGACCGTCTTGTCGCTCGACACCGTCGAACGCGTGAGGAACGACGCGCCCGAGGCGAGGTCGCGGAACACGACGGCGTTGTACGTCGGGTGGATGTCAGTCTTCATCGGAGGTCCTTGTTCATACGTTGTTGGGGTCGAGTGCCGGTCGTGGAGAACGACGCTCGCCGACGATCGAATCGGTGTCGGATGTCTGTTCGACCCGCAGGGCACGACGCGAAACCACGCGGGCGTGCGAGCCGACTGTCGAGTTTACCAGAATCCCGCGCCGTTATGGGAGGCGCGACGCGCCGATCAGACCGCGCGAGCGGAGAAGCGGCCGTCGCGCTCGTCGAGCTCGATGGGGAGATCGAACGTCGCGGTGAGGCTCTCGGAGGTGAGCGCCTCGGCGATCGGGCCGCTCGCAACGATGCCGCCGCGAGCGATGAGGAGTGCGTGTGTGAATCCCGGCGGGATCTCCTCGACGTGGTGCGTGACCATGACGATCGCCGGTGAGTCGTCGGCCTGCGCGAAGCCGCTCAGGAGGCCGACGAGCTCTTCGCGGGCGCCGAGGTCGAGGCTCGCTGCTGGCTCGTCGAGGAGGAGGAGCTCCGGATCGGTCATGACGCTGCGGGCGATCTGAACACGCTTCTGCTCGCCGTCGCTCAGCGAACCGAAGCGCCGGTCTGCGAGACCGTCGAGTCGCCACTCGGCGAGGACGCGGTGAGCGCGCTTGAGATCGATGTCCTCGTAGGACTCGTTCCATCGCCCCGTGACGGCGTAGGCCGCTGTCAGCACGACGTCGATGACCTTCTCGGTCGCCGGGATCCGACGGGACATCGCGGTGGACGCGAAGCCGACGCGTGAGCGCATCTCGAACACGTCCACGCGCCCGAGCCGGTTGCCGAGCAGTTCGACCGTCCCCGAGGTCGGGAACATGAAGCTCGACGCGAGCTGCAGAAGCGTCGTCTTCCCCGCACCATTGGGGCCGAGGATGACCCATCGCTGATCGTCGGTGACGGTCCAGTCCACGTCGTGGAGGATGGCGTTGCCATTACGGACGACGGACACAGCTGAGAGATCGAGAACCGACGACATGGTCTCTAGCCTATCGGCCGCACGGGCACGATAGCGCCCGATCAACGCCCCAAGACCGAAGCGTAGAGGGCGCGCGTGTCGTCCGCGATGCGCTGCCAACTGAACATCTCCTCCGCCCGCTTGCGTCCTGCAGCACCCATCTGCGCCGCTCGCGGATCCGAGACGATCCGTGTCATCGCGTCCGCGAGATCCGCCACGAAGCGATTGGCGTCGACGGGTGTACCCGTCCCGTCGGTGACCTGCTCGATCGGGACGAGGAGCCCCGTCTCGCCGTCCGCGACGACCTCGGGAATGCCGCCGGTGGCCGACCCCACGACGGGGGCGCCGCACGCCATGGCCTCGAGGTTGACGATTCCGAGCGGCTCGTAGACCGAGGGACAGACGAACGCCGTCGCGCTCGTGAGGATCGCGCAGAGCTCGCGACGCGCGAGCATGCGGTCGATCCAGACGACGCCGGCGCGCGAGTGCTGCAGTTCCCGCACGCCTGCTTCGACCTCCGCGAGGATCTCCGGAGTATCGGGCGCGCCGGCGCACAGCACGAGCTGAACGTCGTCCGGAAGCGACTTCGCGGCTTTGAGCAGGTACGGGAGTCCCTTCTGCCGCGTGATGCGCCCGACGAAGACGATGGACGGCTTGTCGGGATCGATTCCGGCCGCGCGAACGAAGTCGGGGTCGTCGACGGGACGCCACTCGTCGAGGTCGATGCCGTTGTATATCACCTCGACTTTCGCCGGATCAAGCCCCGGATAGCTCCGCAGGATGTCAGCGCGCATGCCGCCGCTCACGGCGACCACCGCGGCGGCCGACTCGAAGGCCGTCTTCTCGATCCAGCTGGACACGCGGTAACCGCCACCGAGCTGCTCGGCCTTCCACGGCCGCAAAGGCTCGAGGCTGTGCGCCGTGACGACGTGAGGGACGCCGTGCAGCAGGCTCGCCACGTGACCGGCGCCGTTCGCGTACCAGGTGTGCGAGTGCACGAGATCCGCGCCGGCACAGTCCTGTGCCATCTGGAGGTCCGCGCCGAGCGTCCCGATCGCGGCGTTCGCCGACGCGAGCTCCGTGGGGACTCGGTAGGCGAAGGTGTCGGGAGCGTCGCGATCCGCGCCGAAGCACCGCACCGAGACGTCGATGTCGGCTCGGAGGGCTTTGACGAGCTCGGTGACGTGCACCCCCGCTCCCCCATAGATCTCCGGTGGATACTCCCGTGTCAGCAGGTCGACTCGCATTCTCCGACGGTAGTACACCTCCAACTCCTCCTCTAGGGTGGGGGCATGCCTGCAACGAAGAAGGTCTTCGGAATCGTCCTCGCCGGCGGTGAGGGCAAGCGTCTCATGCCCCTCACGGCCGACCGGGCGAAGCCCGCGGTGCCTTTCGCCGGTCAGTACCGGCTCATCGATTTCGCCCTGTCGAACCTGATCAACTCGGGACTGACCCAGATCGTGGTCCTGACGCAGTACAAGTCGCACAGCCTCGACCGCCACGTCTCCCAGACCTGGCGGCTCTCCGGTCTGCTCAACTCGTACGTCGCCTCCGTCCCGGCGCAGCAGCGCCTCGGGAAGCGGTGGTTCTCTGGGTCCGCCGACGCGATCCTCCAGAGCCTCAACCTGATCCGCGACGAGAAGCCCGACATCGTCGTCGTGGTCGGCGCCGATCACGTCTACCGCATGGACTTCAACGACATGATCGAGGCCCACATCGCCTCGGGGAAGCCCGCGACGGTCGCCGCCATCCGGCAACCGATCGAACTGAGCGACCAGTTCGGCGTCATCGACGTGCAGCCGGACGACCCGACTGCGATCCGGGAGTTCCTCGAGAAGCCGATCAATGCGACGGGCCTCGCGGACGCGCCGCACGAGGTCTTCGCCTCGATGGGCAATTACGTCTTCGACGCCGACGCCCTCATCGAGGCCGTCACGGTCGACGGCGAGTCGACGACCTCGAACCACGACATGGGCGGCGACATCGTGCCCTACTTCGTGAACAAGGGTCAAGCGGGCGTCTACGACTTCAAGCGCAACGACGTCCCCGGATCGACGGACCGCGATCGCGCCTACTGGCGGGACGTCGGAACGATCGACAGTTTCTTCGAGGCCCACCAGGACCTCATCTCGACGCTCCCGATCTTCAACCTCTACAACGCCCACTGGCCGATCTTCTCGCAGCAGCTCAACTCGCCCCCCGCGAAGTTCGTGCGCGATGCGCGCGGCAATCTGGGCGAGACGATCGACTCGATCGTGTCACTCGGGTCGCTCATCTCGGGCGCTCACATCGAGCGCAGCGTGCTCGGTTCCTGGGCTCTCGTCGAGTCGGGGTCGAAAGTCGTCGACTCGGTGCTCTTCGACCGGGTGACCATCCGGCCGGACGCCGTCGTTCAGCGCGCGATCCTCGACAAAGAGGTCGTCGTCGAGTCCGGCGCGCAGGTCGGCGTCGATCACGATCGCGACCGTGCTCGCGGCTTCACCGTCACCGACTCCGGGCTCACCGTCGTCGGCAAGGGGGTCAGGGTCGTCCCGTGAGTGAACGCTCGACCGGCGGAGGCTCCTCGGCGCCGCGATTCCTCGTGGTCCTCGACGTCGACTCGACGCTCATCGAGAACGAGGCGATCGAACTGCTCGCCGCAGAAGCGGGAACACTCGAACACGTCGCGCGGGTGACCGAGCGGGCGATGAGGGGCGAACTCGACTTCTCCGCGAGCCTCGTCGAGCGCGTCGCGACCCTCCGCGGCCTCGATAGCGCGGTCTTCGACGCCGTCGCTCCGCGCATCGTCGTCACGACCGGTGTGCCCGAGCTGATCGACGGGGTGCACGGCGCGGGCGGCGTCGTCTGCGTCGTCTCCGGCGGGTTCCACGAACTGCTCGACCCCCTCGCGACCCGGCTCGGCCTCGACGGGTGGAGGGCGAACCGCCTCATGGTCACCGACTCCATTCTCACGGGCGAGGTCGACGGCCCGATCATCGACGCCGAGGCGAAGGCCGAGACCCTGCGGGAGTGGGCCGCCGACTGGGACATCCCGCTCGAGCGCACGGTCGCGATCGGTGACGGCGCCAACGATCTGCGGATGATGTCCGCGGCGGGACTCGGCGTCGCGTTCGACGCGAAGCCCGCCGTGCGGGCCGCAGCCGACGTGGTCCTACGCGAGCGGGACCTTACCTCGGTGCTCCCCCTGCTCGGACTCCCCCGCCTCCGCCCGTGAGGTGGTTGATTTGGCGATGGTGCGCGTAACTGCGTGCACCATCGCCAAATTGATGTGCAGGGGGTCAGTGCCCCATGCCGAGGCCGCCGTCGACGGGGATGACGGCGCCCGAGATGTATCCGGCGTCGTCACCTGCGAGCCACGTCACCACCTTCGCGACCTCCGACGCCGTCGCGTAGCGGCCGGCCGGGATCGACTTGAGGTACTCGGCCCGCTGCTCCTCTGGCAAGGCGTCGGTCATGTCGGTCTCGATGAAGCCCGGGGCGACGACGTTCGCGGTGATCCCTCGCGCACCGAGCTCGCGCGTGATCGATCGAGCCATCCCGACGAGGCCGGCCTTCGACGACGCATAGTTGACCTGGCCGGGCGAACCGTAGAGGCCGACGACGCTCGAGATGAGCACGATGCGACCGAAGCGGGCCTTGAGCATGCCCTTCGACGCGCGCTTGACGACGCGGAACGATCCGCCGAGGTTCGTGTCGACGACACGGTCGAAGTCGTCGTCGGCCATCCGCATGATGAGGGTGTCCGCGGTGATGCCCGCGTTCGAGACGAGGACCTCGACCGGTCCGAGCTCGCGCTCGACCTCGGAGAACGCAGCATCCACGGAAGCCGTGTCGGTGACGTCGGCCCGGACCGTGAGCGCGCCCTCCGGTCCGGAACCCGAGCGGGCGGTCACCGCGACGCGATGCCCGGCGACGATGAATTCCTCCGCGATGGAGTAGCCGATGCCCCGGTTCCCTCCGGTGATGAGAACGGTGCGTGCTGTAGTCATGAGATCCAATCCGAGCGGTCGTGCGAGTGCGGGCTTCGGCGGCCGGGTACCCGGCCGGAGAATGCGAGGGGGCCGTGAAGGTCGCCCCGGCCGCCTTACAGCCTAGGAGATGGACGTAGGCTGTTCGTGACGATGAAACAACCCTCCATCACCTCTCTCCCGGCGTCTCCCGACGAGGAACGCCGCAGCAGGATGCGCAAGTACTCGATCGCCATGAGCGTTCGGATGGCGTGCATCCTGCTCGTCTTCGTGGTTCCCGGTTGGTGGATGTGGGTCTTCGCTCTCGGGGCGATCGTCCTTCCCTACATCGCCGTGGTCCTCGCGAACGTCGGTGACAACCGCGCCGGCCGGGTCGAGGCACCGGGGCCGCGGGAATCCCTCGCGATCGATCGAGGGTTCGTCGAGCCGCCGCCCGCGGCGGATCGGTCCGCCGGAGACGGACGGTGATCGGCCTCGGCTCCGTGCCCGATCGGCACACGTGCTCTCGAGCGGGGTGCTCCGAGACCGCGACATCGCGCGTGGAGTGGCGCAACCCGCGCATCCACGGGCCCGAGCGCACGAAGATCTGGCTCGCATGCGAAGAGCACGTCGCCTACTTGAGCGAGTTCCTCTCCGCTCGCGACTTCCCCGTCGCGGTGCGTCCGCTCGAGGAGGAGACGACACCGTGAACAAGTGGCGTTTCGCCATCAGCCGGCGGTGGTTCGGCTACCTCGCCGTCGCGATCGTCTTCGCCGTGGTGTGTGTGCTGCTGTCCAACTGGCAGCTCGCCCGCCGTGCGGAGAAGACCGCGGAGATCGACCTCGTCGACCGCAACTTCGACGCCCAACCCGTCGACGTGGCCGACGTGCTGCCTGCACTCGACACGTTCGACCCCGACGACGAGTGGCGACCGGTGCTCCTCGAGGGCACTTATCTCACTGACGAGCAGACCCTCGTCCGCAATCGTCCGCGCGGCGGTCAGCCGGGCTTCGACGTCCTCGTGCCCTTCCGCACGGACGACGGAATTGTCTTCATCGTCGACCGCGGGTGGCTCCCGACGGGGAGCGAGCAGGACCTCCCCGACGTCGTGCCCGACGCGCCGACGGGAGATGTCACCGTCACGGTCCGATTACGCCCGGGAGAACCGACCGTCGCGAACCGTGGAGCCGGCGAAGGCCAGATCGCGACCATCCACCTCCCCGATCTCGCCGAACGCATCGGTGAGCCGACCTACACGGGCGCATACGGGGTTCTCGCGGACGAGACACCCGCTCCCGCCGAACCGCGCCCCGCGTCCGTCGAACGCCCGGTCCCCGATGAGGGTGCTCACCTCTCCTACGCGTTCCAGTGGCTCATCTTCGGCATCCTCGGCTTCGTCTTCCTCGGCTACGCCGTGCGCCAGGAGTACCGAGCGCTCAACGCCGACGACCCGGACGAGCGTCGGCGAGCCGAGGAGCGCGAAGC
Source organism: Labedella phragmitis (assembly GCF_004078635.1). Taxonomy (GTDB): domain Bacteria; phylum Actinomycetota; class Actinomycetes; order Actinomycetales; family Microbacteriaceae; genus Labedella; species Labedella phragmitis. Next base: position 417,657 of record NZ_RZNB01000002.1, on the reverse strand, counting down.
GAAGCGCAAGCAGAAGCGCACGGACGCGGACATCGAAGACGAGTTGCTCGATGCGGGTGCCCCCCGCCCCTGAGGGACCGACGAGCCCGCCCGTCCGGATCAGGCGAGGCTGATGAGCTCCGCGTAGTCCTTGTTCCAGTGGTCCTCGACGCCGTCGGGGAGGATGAGGACGCGCTCGGGGTTGAGGGCCTCGACGGCGCCCTCGTCGTGACTCACGAGCACGACCGCGCCCTCGTAGTGCGCGAGGGCGTCGAGGATCTCGTCGCGGCTCGCGGGATCGAGGTTGTTCGTGGGCTCGTCGAGGAGGAGGACGTTCGCCCCGGACACGACGATCATCGCGAGGGCGAGCCGTGTCTTCTCCCCGCCGGAGAGGACGCCGGCCGGCTTCATCGAGTCGTCTCCCGTGAAGAGGAACGATCCGAGCACCTTGCGGGCCTCGGTCTCCGTGATGTTCGGGGACGCCGACACCATGTTCTCGAGCACCGAACGCTTGACGTCGAGCGTCTCGTGCTCCTGCGCGTAGTACCCGATGCGCAACCCGTGGCCCGGCTCGACCTGCCCCGTGTCGGGCTTGTCGACACCCGCGAGGATGCGGAGGAGCGTCGTCTTGCCGGCGCCGTTGAAACCCAGGATGACGACCTTCGAGCCCCGGTCGATCGCGAGATCGACGGCCGTGAAGATCTCGAGCGATCCGTACGAGCGGGACAGGTTCGACGCCATGAGCGGGGTCCGACCGCAGGGAGCGGGCTGCGGGAACCGCAGCTTGGCGACCCGATCGACGGCACGGACGTCGTCGAGGCCGGCGAGCATCTTCTCGGCGCGAGCGACCATCTGGTGCGCCGCTGCGGCCTTCGAGGCCTTCGCGCCGAACCGGGCGGCCTGCAGCTGCAGGGTCGTCGCCTTCTTCTCGACGTTGGCGCGCTCCTTCTTGCGGCGCTCCTCGTCGGCCTGGCGCTGCTTCTGGTAGTTCTTCCAGTTCATGTTGTAGGTGTCGATGACCTGGCGGTTCGCGTCGAGGTAGAAGACGCGGTTGACCGTCTCCCCCACGAGCTCGACGTCGTGGCTGATGACGATGAATCCACCCGTGTAGTTCTTGAGGAACTCGCGCAACCAGACGACCGAGTCGGCATCCAGGTGGTTGGTCGGCTCGTCGAGGATCATGGTGCGAGCGTCCGAGAAGAGGATCCTGGCGAGCTCGATGCGGCGACGCTGGCCGCCCGACAGCGTCTTCAGCTGCTGATCGAGGATGCGGTCCGGCAGGTTCAGGTTGCTCGCGATCGACGCCGCCTCGGCCTCTGCCGAGTAGCCCCCGAGCATGTGGAAGCGTTCTTCGAGGTTGCCGTAGCGCTTCATGGCGGCGTTACTGACAGCCGTGTCGGACGAGGCCATGTCGATCGTCGACTCCTGCATCCCGAGCACGATGTCGCCGAGGCCGCGGGCGTTGAGGATGCGCGTGCGGGCGAGTTCCTCCGGGTCTCCGGAGCGCGGATCCTGAGGGAGGTAGCCGAGCTCCCCGCTCAGCTCGACCGAGCCGGAGTTCGGCATCAGTTCACCGGAGAGGACCTTCGTGAGCGTCGTCTTCCCGGCACCGTTGCGCCCAACGAGACCGATCTTGTCGCCGTCCGACACCCGGAAGTCGACGCCCTCCATGAGTACGCGCGCTCCCACGCGGATCTCGAGGTCGTGAACGCTCAGCACGGTGTATCCGTTTCTCGCCCGGGCGCACGTCGGCGCCGCACTGGACGGTGTGGTGGAGAAGAGGGGGTCAGCCCCCCAGTCTACGACGTGGAAGTGACGCGATCGCCCCGCGCGACCGTGACGATGCGGACGATGGCTTCCTCGAGCAGGGCGGGATCGCACGCGAGATTGACGCGGACGTGTCCCGCACCACCCGGTCCGAAGTCGGCGCCCGTGCGGAGCGCGACCTTCGCACGTTCGAGGATCACGTCGGCGGGGTCGGCGTCCCAGCCGAGCGCACCGAGGTCGACCCAGGCGAGGTATCCGGCGTGCGGCTCGTGCACCCGTGCGTCGGGGACTTCGTCGGCCAGCCGGGAGACGAGGGTGCGGCGATTGCGCTCGATGGTCAGGACCGCACGATCGAGCCACTCCTCGCCGTCGTCGTAGGCCGCGATGCTCGCGATCACGCCGAACTGGCCTGTCCTCCAGGCGACCTCGTCGGGGAGCGACCGCAGGAAGGCGGTGCGGTCGGGATCGTCGGCGATCATCATGGCGCATTTGAGTCCCGCGATGTTCCACGCCTTGCTCGCCGAGTGCAGGGCGAAACCGATCCGGCGTGCGGCATCCGAGACCGAGAGCCACGGGGTGAAGCGCGCGTCGGAGTGCGTGAGCGGCGCGTGGATCTCATCGCTCACGACGATCGCACCCGCGGCGTCGGCGAGCGTCGCGAGCGCGGAGAGCGACGCGGCGTCGTGAGGGTGACCGAACGGGTTGTGCGGATTGCAGAGCAGGACGGCCCGCGCTCCCCTGTGGAGCGCCGCTTCGATCGCCCCGAGGTCGAGGGTTCCCTCCGGTGTGAGGGCGACGTCCACGACGGGAACGCCCGCCTCGGCCGCGAGCATGTAGAACGGCGGATACACGGGCGGCGTGATCACGAGGCCCGTCCCGACGTCGATGCGCCGGAGGATCTCGACGATGCCCATGCTCACGTCGGCCGTCGTCTGGATGTGAGCGGTATCGAGGGACCAGCCCCACCGCCGCTCCGCGAATCCGGCGAAGGCCCGAGGGAGCTCCGTGTGCGACGCGACATAGCCGGTGTCGCCGCGCTCCACCGCCGAGTGGAGAGCCGCGGCGATCGGTTCGGCGAGGGGGAAGTCCGCCTCGGCCACGAACATGGGGATGACGTCGGAGGGGTACTCGCGCCACTTCTCGCTCGTGCGCGAGCGCAAGACATGGAGCGGCGCCGCGGGCAACTCGTTCATGGTCTCCTCCGGATACGCGAAAGCCGACCGGAGTGTTCCGGTCGGCTTCCTCGGTCGTCAGATGGCGAAGCCGAGAGCTCGCATCATGTCGCGGCCGTCATCGGTGATCCGCTCCGGGCCCCACGGCGGCATCCAGACCCAGTTGATGCGGAAGGCGTCCACGACGCCGTCGAGCGCCTCGGCCGTCTGCTCCTCGAGCACGTCGGTGAGCGGGCAGCCCGCCGAGGTGAGCGTCATGTGGATGACGAGGGCGTCGTTCTCCTCGTCCCATCCCAGGTCGTAGATGAGACCGAGGTCGACGACGTTGATCCCCAACTCGGGATCCATGACGTCCTTGAGAGCTTCCTCGACCTGGTCGAACTTGTCGGGAGCGAGCGTCGTTACCATGTCGTTATGCTACGGGAGCGTCGGAGAGATAGCGATCGTATCCCTCGTCTTCCAGGCGATCGGCGAGCTCGGGTCCACCCTGCTCCGCGACCTTGCCCGCGACGAACACGTGGACGAAGTCCGGCTTGATGTACCGCAGGATGCGCGTGTAGTGGGTGATGAGGAGGACGCCGAGTCCGGTGTTCTCCTTCGCACGGTTGACGCCCTCCGACACGATCTTGAGCGCGTCGACGTCGAGGCCGGAGTCGGTCTCGTCGAGCACGGCGAACGTCGGCTTGAGGAGTTCGAGCTGCAGGATCTCGTGGCGCTTCTTCTCGCCGCCCGAGAAGCCCTCGTTGACGTTGCGCTCGGCGAACGAGGAGTCCATGCGGAGGTTCGACATCGACTCGCGCACGTCCTTGATCCAGCTGCGAACCGCGGGAGCCTCACCGTCGACGGCCGTCTTGGCCGTGCGGAGGAAGTTCGTCACGGTCACGCCCGGGATCTCGACGGGGTACTGCATCGCGAGGAAGAGTCCGGCACGAGCGCGCTCATCGACGCTCATCGCGAGCACGTCCTCACCGTCGAGGGTAATGGTGCCCGACTCGACGGTGTACTTGGGGTGGCCGGCGATCGTGTAGGCGAGAGTCGACTTGCCGGAACCGTTCGGCCCCATGATCGCGTGGGTCTCGCCCTCGCGGATCGTGAGGTCGACGCCCTTCAGGATGGGCTTCGTTCCCTGGTCGGTCTCCACGCTCACGTGCAGGTCGCGGATTTCGAGTACAGCCATGTCGCTAGATCACTTTCGTTACGGTCGGGTCGATGTAGATGTCGCCGTCACGGAGTTCGACCTCGTAGACGGGAACGGGTTCGTAGGCCGGCAGCGTCAGGGGCTTGCCGGTCGTGAGCTCGAACTTCGAGCCGTGCGCCCAGCACTCGAGGGCCGAGTCCTCGACGAACCCCTCGGAGAGGGAGATGTCGCCGTGGGTGCACGTGTCGCCGATCGCGTGGACTGCGCCGTCTCCGTCGAGTACGAGCGCGATGGGCGCTCCCCCGACGACGACGCGGCGTGCTTGGTTCGGGGCCAGTTCGGCGACCGGACAGACCTTCTCCTGCACGATCAGCGCTCGCTCGCGGAGAGCAGGTCGGTACCCGCGAGCTCCGCCTCGATCGCGCGGTCCAGGCGCTCCTGCAGCTCCGGGTCGCCGATCTGCTGTACGACCTCGGTGAGGAATCCGCGCACGACGAGGCGGCGCGCCTCCTCCTCGCCGATGCCGCGAGCCTGGAGGTAGAAGAGCTGCTCGTCGTCGAAGCGCCCGGTGGCACTCGCGTGCCCGGCACCGGCGATGTCGCCCGTCTCGATCTCGAGGTTCGGGATGGAGTCGGCGCGCGTGCCGTCCGTGAGGACGAGGTTGCGGTTCTGCTCGTAGCTGTCGGTGCCCGTGGCCTTCTGGCCGATGAGGACGTCGCCGATCCAGACGGATCGGGCGCCCTCGCCCTGGAGCGCACCCTTGTAGGTGACCCGGCTCCGCGTGTGCGGGGCATCGTGGTTGACGTACACCTGCTGCTCGAGGTGCTGACCCGCGTCGGAGAAGTAGAGGCCGAGGGCCTCGACGTCGCCACCCTCCGCACCGAGGTGCGTCGAGGGATTCACGCGGACGACCGAGCCGCCGAGCGACACGACCACGTGCTTCAGCTTCGCGTCGCGACCCACCGTCGCGAAGTGTGCAGCGAGGTGCAGAGCGTCGTCGTCCCAGCCCTGCACGCTCACGACGGTGAGATCAGCGCCGTCACCGACGACGATCTCCACGTTCTCCGTGAGCTTGGCCTGGCCTGCGCTGTCGAGGATGACGAGGCCACGGCTGAAGGGAGCCGCGTTGATGACCGTGTGAGCGGCACGAGCCGTCGTTCCGAGGGCGGTCCGGCGGATGTTCGCGCGCTTCATCTCCTCACCCGACACCTCGACGCGCAGCACCTCCCGCGTCTGCGTCCAGGCGTTGGCCGCTGCGCGCTCCTCGGGGATGCCGGCGCGGCCGCGCTCGACGGCATCGACGGCTCCCCACGTGACGGATACGCCGTCGACCTGGTCGGCGTCGACGCGATACGCCGAGCCGTCCAGGTCACCGTCGATGAGGTCGGCGACGCGTGCGACCGGGGTGAGCTTCCACGACTGCTCACGTCCGGTCACGGCGTCGAAGTCGTCGACGTTCGTGGAGGTGAAACGCTCCGAGCGCGTCTGGACCGGCACGAATGCGCCGGCACCGTCGCTGTGCGCGCGGAAGCCGTGTTGACCGGTGGTCTCGAGGGTTTGGCTGGGAGCCCCAGCCGGCACTGCTGTCGTCACTAGCCGACGGATCCTTCCATGCCCATCTCGATGAGCTTGTTGAGTTCGAGCGCGTACTCCATGGGCAGCTCTCGAGCGATGGGCTCGATGAAACCGCGGACGATCATGGCCATGGCCTCGTCCTCCGGCATACCGCGCGACATGAGGTAGAAGAGCTGCTCCTCGCTCACACGCGACACGGTCGCCTCGTGACCGAGCTGGACGTCGTCCACGCGGATGTCGATCGCCGGGTAGGTGTCGCTGCGCGAGATCGTGTCGACGAGCAGAGCGTCGCACCGCACCGTGTTGGCCGAGTGGTGGGCGTTCGCGTCGACGCGGACCTCGCCACGGTAGCCTGCACGACCACCACCGCGGGCGATCGACTTCGAGACGATCGACGACTGCGTGTACGGAGCCATGTGGATCATCTTGGCGCCGGCGTCCTGATGCTGACCGGGACCCGCGAAAGCGACCGAAAGCGTCTCGCCCTTGGCGTGTTCACCGGTGAGGTAGATGGACGGGTACTTCATCGTGACCTTGGATCCGATGTTGCCGTCGATCCACTCCATCGTCGCGCCCTCCTGGGCGATCGCACGCTTCGTGACGAGGTTGTAGACGTTGTTCGACCAGTTCTGGATCGTCGTGTACCGCACGCGGGCATTCTTTTTCGCGATGATCTCGACGACGGCCGAGTGGAGCGAGTCCGACTTGTAGATCGGGGCCGTGCAGCCCTCGATGTAGTGGACGTAGCTGCCCTCGTCGGCGATGATGAGCGTCCGCTCGAACTGGCCCATGTTCTCCGTGTTGATGCGGAAGTAAGCCTGAAGCGGGATCTCGACGTGAACGCCGGGCGGCACGTAGACGAACGAACCTCCCGACCAGACGGCCGTGTTGAGCGCGGCGAACTTGTTGTCGCCGGCCGGGATGACCGTGCCGAAGTACTCCTCGAAGAACTCGGGGTGCTCCTTGAGAGCCGTGTCCGTGTCCATGAAGATGACGCCCTGACGCTCGAGTTCCTCGTTGATCTGGTGGTAGACCACTTCGGACTCGTACTGGGCGGCGACACCGGCGACGAGACGCTGACGCTCGGCCTCGGGGATGCCGAGCCGCTCGTAGGTGTTCTTGATGTCGTCGGGGAGTTCCTCCCACGTCGCCGCCTGGCGCTCGGTCGACCGTACGAAGTATTTGATGTTGTCGAAGTCGATGTCGGAGAGATCGGCGCCCCACGTCGGCATGGGCTTGCGACCGAAGAGGTCGAGACCGCGCATGCGCCGTTTCAGCATCCACTCCGGTTCGTCCTTGAGCCGCGAGATGTCTGCGACAACCTCGGGCGACACTCCACGACGCGCGGAAGCTCCCGCGACGTCCGAGTCGGACCAGCCGAATTCGTACACGCCGAGGCTCTCGAGCTCTGGGCGATCGATCAGGACGTCAGACATGGCTACCTTTCTCTCCTCTAGTCGGCAACAGGCGCGTGCGATCACGCATTCCCGAGCCGCCAAGCATGGCCGCGCGATGAGCGCGGTCGCCCCGACTCCGGACCCCCGTTCCCGGGGGCCGATCCGTGCGGGGCATGGTTCGAGAGACGCCGTCGTCTCCGTAGAATGAGTGTGGAAGCACCGATCGGACCGTCGCCGTTCGAGAGAGCCCTCTCCGCGAACACCAGCCGATCCGGTCCCGGCCTCAACCCCCTGATTCTACAGGGTGACGCATCCGAACGGGGCGATGTCCGGGCTGGCTTTCAGCAAAAAGAGCCGAGGAAGAAGTCGAGATGAGCGCCGCCACGCGAACACTGCAGCGATTCTGGCACTGGCTGCCAACCGGGATCGATCGTCGGGTCCGATTCATCGCGTGGGCGAACTTCGTCGCGCAGACCGTCATCGTCGGCACCGGAGGAGCCGTGCGCCTGACGGGTGCCGGTCTCGGGTGCCCGACGTGGCCGCGATGCACCGCCGACTCGTTCGTGACGACTCCCGAGATGGGCATCCACGGCATCATCGAATTCGGCAACCGGACACTCTTCTTCGTCGTCGAGATCATCGCGATCCTCGCCGTGCTGTACGTGATCAAGTACCGCGCCCAGCGCCGCGACCTCCTCGTCCTCACGATCATCCCCGCGGCGAGCGTCTTCCTGCAGGCCATCGTCGGCGGCATCACCGTGCTCACGGGCCTGAACCCCTACGTCGTCGGCCTGCACTTCGTGCTCAGCGTCGTCCTCGTCGTCCTCGCGGCCGTCCTCGTCTACCGCGTCTACGAGGCGCCCGGCGAGCGGGCCCGAGTCGCTCCCGTTTGGTACGCCGGGGTGACCCACCTGACGTCGTTCTTCGTGGCCGTCACGGTCATCGTGGGCATCCTGACGACGGGTTCCGGCCCGCACGCCGGCGACGGCGGCGCGAAGCGCAACGGACTCGACCCCGAACTGCTCCAGCACGTCCACAGTTGGCCCGCCTACGCGACACTCGCGCTCACCGTCGTCCTCGTCGTCGGCGCCGTCCGCTTCCCGCCGCGGCCGCGGACACGGACCTTCGTCCTCTGGCTGCTCGCGGTCGAGATCGTCCAGATCATCGTCGGCGTCACCCAGGCGCGACTCGGGCTGCCGGAGATCCTCGTCGGGATCCACATGGTCCTCGCGTGCCTCCTGACGGCGGCGATGACGACGGTCGTCCTCTCCCTCAAGAGCCCGGTGCCCACGACGGTCGGCGAGGCGGAGCGCCAGCCCGTCTCCGGGAGCGCCGCCGGCTGACCGCCGATCCGCGGTCGGCTCGGACGACGTCGACGCTCCCGATCACAGCGCGTCTGGGCGGCTCGTGTCGCGCTCGGTCGGGCGTGTTGCACACGGGCGATGGCGGACGCCGCCCAACGTCGTCCGCTGAGGCGCGTCGCTAGAAGGGCAGGAGCGGGTCGATCGCGATCGCGAGGAACAGCACCGTGAGGTAGCTGATCGAGCCGTGGAACACGCGCATGGGCGAGACGGCCTCATGGCGGATCGCGAGGTTGTACAGGCGGTGGGTCTCGTAGATGAACCAGATGCCGACCGCGATCGCCGTGACGGTGTACACGACACCCATTCCCGCAGCGGGGATGAGCAGGAGCGAGCACGCGACCGTCGCCCACGTGTACAGGATGACCTGCAGGCCCACTTGTGCGCGGCCGCGCACGACGCCGAGCATCGGGACACCGACCGACTTGTAGTCGTCGCGGTACTTCATCGACAGCGGCCAGTAGTGTGGAGGCGTCCAGAGGAAGACGACACCGAAGAGGATGAGGGGAGCCCAGCCGAGCGAGTTCGTGACGGCGGCCCACCCGATGAGCACAGGGAAGCAACCGGAGATGCCGCCCCAGATGATGTTCTGAGAGGTGCGCCGCTTGAGCCACAGCGTGTAGACGAAGACGTAGAAAGCGATCGCGGCGACGGAGAGCGAAGCAGCGAGGAGATTGGTCGTGACGAGGAGCCAGACCGTCGAGACGACGGCGAGCGTCCAGGCGAACACGAGGGCCTCGCGCGGCGACAGCTCCCCCGTCACGAGCGGACGATTCTTCGTCCGCTTCATGACCTTGTCGATGTCGCGGTCGATGTACATGTTGAACGAGGCGGCGGAGCCGGCGCTCATCGCACCCCCCAGGACCGTCGCCACGATGAGCCACCAGTGCGGCAGCCCGCCCTCGGCGAGGATCATCACCGGGATCGTCGTGACGAGGAGGAGCTCCATGACACGGGGCTTGGTGAGAGCGACGTAGGCCTTCGCCTTCCGGCGGAATCCGATCTGCTCGGTTCCGACACGTTCTTCTACGGCTGCCTTCATCGCTCCTCTAACCCGTTTTCGTCCGTGGGCGATTCTACGCGATGTCGAAGCCGTAGGACTCCATTACTCCTCACGATCGGGCTACGCAACATCGCGACCGGGGACCGTACGCGTCCCTATACTGGGGAACGCCCCGCGTCGGGCACCTCCCACTTTCGCTCGTCGAAGCTGTGGCGCGTCCCGATGACGACGGCGGCGCCGCGAGCGCGCCATTGCCTGACCGGCGAACGCGGTTCGCTGGTCCGAATTGGGAAGGATCAGTCACGTGGCAGTTCTCGAATGGGACTCAATCGACGAGAAGGCGGTCGACACGGCCCGCATCCTCGCCGCCGACGCGGTGGAGAAGGTCGGTAACGGCCACCCCGGAACGGCGATGAGCCTGGCGCCCGCCGCCTACCTGCTGTTCCAGAAGGTCATGCGCCGCGATCCGCGCGATCAGGACTGGCTCGGCCGTGACCGTTTCATCCTGTCGGCCGGCCACAGCTCGCTGACGCAGTACGTCCAGCTCTACCTCGGTGGCTACGGACTCGAGCTCGATGACCTCAAGGCCCTCCGCACCTGGGGCTCGAAGACGCCCGGCCACCCCGAATACGGCCACACGGACGGCGTCGAGATCACGACGGGACCACTCGGTCAGGGCCTCGCCTCCTCCGTCGGCTTCGCCTACGCCTCCCGCTACGAGCGCGGCCTGTTCGACCCCGAGACGCCGGCCGGTGAGAGCCCGTTCGACCACTTCGTCTACGTCATCGCGAGCGACGGCGACCTCGAAGAGGGCATCACGAGCGAGGCATCGTCCCTCGCGGGACACCAGCAGCTCGGCAACCTCGTCGTCATCTACGATGCGAACCAGATCTCGATCGAGGACGACACCGACGTCGCCTTCACCGAGGACGTCGCCGCCCGCTACGAGGCCTACCACTGGCACGTCCAGACGGTCGACTGGAAGAAGACCGGCGACTACGTCGAGGACGTCCAGGAGCTCTTCGACGCGATCGAGGCCGCGAAAGCCGAGACCACGAAGCCGTCGCTCATCGTGCTCAAGACCATCATCGGCTGGCCGAGCCCGACCAAGCAGAACACCGGCAAGATCCACGGTTCAGCCCTCGGCGGCGAGGAGCTCGCGGGCGTCAAGAAGGTACTGGGCTTCGACCCGGAGCAGACCTTCGAGGTCGCCCCCGAGGTTCTCGAGCGCACGCGCGGCGCGGTCGAGCGCGGCGAGGCGGAGCGCGCGGACTGGCAGAAGTCCTTCGACGCGTGGGCCGAGTCGAACCCCGAGCGCAAGCAGCTGCTCGACCGGCTCCTCACGGGCGAGCTGCCCGAGGGCGTCGAAGACGTCCTGCCCGTCTTCGAGGCCGGCACGACCGTCTCGACGCGCGCGGCGTCCGGCAAGGTCCTCACCGCCCTCGGCGAGGTCGTTCCGGAGCTGTGGGGCGGTTCCGCCGACCTCGCCGAGTCCAACAACACGACGATCGGGGGCGCGACCTCCTTCATCCCCGCGAGCCGCTCGACCGAGATGTGGACGGGCGACCCGTACGGCCGCGTACTCCACTTCGGTATCCGCGAGCACGCCATGGCGGCGATCCTCAACGGCATCGTCCTCCACGGCCCCACTCGGGCCTTCGGCGGCACGTTCCTCATCTTCAGCGACTACATGCGTCCGGCCGTCCGGATCGCCGCCCTCATGCAGATCCCCTCGATCTTCGTGTGGACGCACGACTCGGTCGCCCTCGGCGAGGACGGCCCGACGCACCAGCCGATCGAGCAGCTCTCGACCCTCCGTGCCATCCCGAACCTCGCGGTCGTCCGTCCCGGTGACGCCAATGAGGTCTCCCACGCCTGGCTCGAGATCCTCAAGCGCCGCGGCGGCCCGGCTGGAATCGCCCTCACGCGCCAGAACATCCCCGTCTTCGAGCGCGGTGACGGCGAGGCCTCCGGCGACACCTTCGCGTCCGCCGCGAACGTGTCGAAGGGTGCATACGTCTTCGCCGAGTCCAACACCGGATCGACCGACGTCATCCTGCTCGCCACGGGCTCCGAGCTGCAGATCGCCGTCGACGCGCGCAAGGCGCTCGCGGAGGAGGGCATCGGCGCTCGCGTCGTGTCGGTTCCGTCCCTCGAGTGGTTCGCCGAGCAGGACGAGGCGTACCGTGAGTCGGTGCTGCCGTCGTCCATCACGGCCCGGGTATCGATCGAGGCCGGTCTCGCGTTGTCCTGGAGAGGCATCGTCGGCGACGCCGGCCGCAGCGTCTCCATCGAGCACTTCGGCGCCTCCGCCGACTACAAGACGCTCTACAAGAAGTTCGGGATGACGACGGAAGCAGCCGTCGCCGCCGCGAAGGAGTCGCTCGGTCGCTGACCGGGCAGGAAGAAAGAACGGGTACATCTCATGAGCGACAACCCCACAACCGCACTCTCCGCCGCCGGTGTCAGCATCTGGCTCGACGACCTGTCCCGCCAGCGCATCGGCTCCGGCAACCTCGAGCGGCTCATCGCCGAGAAGAACGTCGTCGGTGTCACCACCAACCCGACGATCTTCGCCGGTGCGCTCTCGCAGAGCGAGTCCTACGCCAAGCAGGTCGGCGAACTCGCCGCGCAGGGCACGAACGTGACCGACGCCGTGTTCGAGATCACGACGGACGACGTCCGTGACGCCGCGAACATCTTCAGCGACGTCTACGAGAAGTCGGCCGGTTTCGACGGCCGCGTCTCCATCGAGGTCGAGCCCGGCCTCGCTCACGACGCTGCCGGGACGATCGCCGAGGCCCAGCGCCTCTGGGCGAAGATCGACCGCCCGAACGTCATGATCAAGATCCCGGCGACCGTCGAGGGTCTTGAGGCCATCGCCGAGACGATCGGCGCCGGCATCAGCGTCAACGTCACGCTGATCTTCAGCCTCCAGCGCTACCGCGAGGTCATCAACGCCTACCTCACGGGCCTCGAGAAGGCCCGCGCGGCCGGAATCGACCTGTCGACGATCCACTCGGTCGCGTCCTTCTTCGTCTCCCGCGTCGACAGCGAGATCGACAAGCGCCTCACCGCCATCGGTACCGAGGAAGCCCTCGCACTCAAGAGCAAGGCCGGACTCGCGAACGCTCGACTCGCCTACCAGGTGTACGAGCAGGCGTTCGGCTCGGAGCGTGCCAAGACGCTCACGGACGCCGGCGCGAACCCGCAGCGTCCCCTCTGGGCGTCGACGGGCGTGAAGGACCCGAACCTCCCCGACACGCTGTACGTCACGGGGCTCGTCGCCGAGGGCGTCGTCAACACGATGCCGGAGAAGACGCTCGACGCCACCTTCGACCACGCCGAGGTCACGGGAGACACCGTCACCGGTGCGTACGACGAGGCGAACAGCGTCCTCGACGCGCTCGCCGACCTCGGCATCTCCTACGACGAGGTCACCGCGCTCCTCGAGAAAGAGGGTGTCGAGAAGTTCGTCGTGAGCTGGAACGAGCTTCTCGACACCGTCACCTCCGCGCTGGAGAGTGCGAAGTGAGCTTCGCGATCCGGGTGAGCGGCGCGGCGGCCGAGGCCGTCGCGACCGCAGTGCCCACACTCGTCTCCGATCTCGTCGCGTCGGGCATCACCGGCCAGAACCCCGACCTGTGGGGCCCCGACGCCGTCGAGGAGGCCTCGAAGCGCCTCGGCTGGGTCGAGGCGCCGAGCATCTCCCGTCCGCTCGTCGATGAGATCACCGCCCTCCGCGACGACCTGCGCTCTCGCGGCGTGACGCACATCGTGCTCGCCGGCATGGGCGGTTCGTCGCTCGCGCCCGAAGTCATCACGCGGACCGTCGGGGCAGAGCTCACCGTGCTCGACTCCACGGCTCCCGGCCAGGTCGCGGCGGCGCTCGCCGACCGCCTCGAGGAGACGGCGATCGTGGTCTCCTCGAAGTCGGGGTCGACGGTCGAGACCGACAGCCAGCGTCGCATCTACGAAGACGCCTTCCGCGGCGCGGGCATCGACCCCGCCGAGCGCATCATCGTCGTGACCGACCCCGGCTCGCCGCTCGAGGCGTCGGCTCGCGAGGCGGGATATCGCGTCTTCAACGCCGACCCCAACGTCGGCGGGCGCTACTCCGCGCTCACCGCCTTCGGTCTCGTTCCCAGCGGACTCGCGGGCGTGGACATCGCGGAACTCCTCGATGAGGCTGAGGCCATTCTCGTGGAACTCTCCGTCGATGACGAGAGCAACCCGGGTCTCGTCCTCGGTGCGGCCATCGCGGCGACGTCCCCCCGTCGGGACAAGCTCGCGATCGTCGCCGACGGGACCCACATCGTCGGTTTCCCCGACTGGGCGGAACAACTCATCGCGGAGTCGACCGGCAAGCTCGGCACGGGCATCCTGCCCGTCGTGCTCGAGCCCCTCGCGACCGAGATCACGGCAGGCTACCCGGATGTGCAGGTCGTCCGGATCGTCGACGACGCCGACGAGCACGGTCACCTGTTCTCGGACGACCGTCACGACGGCGAGATCCACGTGAGCGGCACACTCGGCGCCCAGATGATGGTGTGGGAGTACGCGACGGCGGTGGCCGGACGCCTTCTCGGGATCAACCCGTTCGACCAGCCAGACGTCGAGTCGGCCAAGGTCGCGACGCGCGGCCTCCTCGACAGCACGCCGGAGCCCACTCCCCCGGCGTTCGTCGAGGGCGGCATCGAGGTGCGTGCGACAGGTGGTCTCGCCGACGGCCAGTCCACCATCCGTGGAGCGATCGACGCCCTCCTCGCGCAGCTCGGCGAGGACGGCTACGTCTCCATCCAGGCCTACGTCGATCGGGTCGCGACGCCGCAGCTCGACGGCATCCGCGACCTTCTCGCAGCGCGCGCCGGGCGACCGGTCACGTTCGGCTGGGGCCCCCGCTTCCTCCACTCCACCGGTCAATACCACAAGGGCGGGCCCGCGACGGGCGTCTTCCTCCAGATCGCGGAGCAGTCGGACTCAGACATCGAGGTGCCCGGTCGCCCGTTCACGCTCGGCCAGCTCATCCGGGCCCAGGCCGCGGGTGACGCGAGCGTGCTCGCCGACCACGGCCGTCCCGTGCTGACGCTCACGTTGAGCGGCTCCGCCGACGACATCACCGCGCTCTTCGAAGCCGCAAACTGAGCCTCGCGCTCTCCAGCGAAAGAACCTGAATGCCTGTCCAGATCACAGCGGACTCCAATCCCCTCCGGCACGAATCCGATCGGCGCCTCAACCGCATCGCGGGACCGAGCGGGCTCGTCATCTTCGGTGTCACCGGAGACCTGTCGCGCAAGAAGCTCATGCCCGCGGTCTACGACCTCGCCAACCGCGGCCTGCTCCCACCGGGCTTCGCGCTCGTCGGGTTCGCCCGGAGGGACTGGGAGGACCAGGACTTCATGGAGGTCGTGCACGAGTCCGTGAGGAAGTACGCGCGCACGGAGTTCCGCGAGGAGGTCTGGGAGCAGCTCGCTCAGGGCATCCGCTTCGTCCCCGGCGAATTCGGTGACGACGCGGCGTTCCAACAGCTCAAGGAGACGATCGAGGAGCTCGACGCCGATCGCGGGACGATGGGCAACCACGCGTTCTACCTCTCGATCCCGCCGAAGGCCTTCCCGGAGGTGACCGAGCAGTTGCGTCGCTCGGGGCTCGCGGAGCAGAAGGAGGGGCAGTGGCGACGCGTCGTCATCGAGAAGCCCTTCGGGAGCAACCTCCGAACCGCTCGTGAACTCAACGCGGTCGTCGAATCGGTGTTCCCGGCGGACAGCGTCTTCCGCATCGACCACTACCTCGGCAAGGAAACGGTCCAGAACATCCTCGCGCTGCGCTTCGCCAACCAGCTCTACGAGCCGCTGTGGAACGCCAACTACGTCGACCACGTGCAGATCACGATGGCCGAGGACATCGGCGTTGGCGGCCGGGCGGGCTACTACGACGGTATCGGCGCGGCGCGCGACGTGATCCAGAACCACATCCTCCAGCTCCTCGCCCTCACGGCGATGGAGGAGCCCATCGCGTTCGACGCGGCCGCTCTTCGTGCCGAGAAGGAGAAGGTCCTCGGGGCCGTCTCCCTGCCCGAGGACCTCGGGTCGGCGACGGCTCGCGGTCAGTACGCCGGAGGTTGGCAGGGCGGTGAGCGTGTGCCCGGCTTCCTCGACGAGGAGGGCATGGACCCGCAATCGACGACGGAGACATTCGCCGCGATGCGCCTCGACATCAACACGCGCCGCTGGTCGGGGGTTCCTTTCTACTTGCGCACAGGCAAGCGTCTCGGTCGCCGCGTGACCGAGATCGCTGTCGTGTTCAAGCGGGCCCCGCAGCACCTCTTCGCCGACTCGCAGACGTCCGAGCTGGGACAGAACGCCCTCGTGATCCGCGTGCAGCCCGACGAGGGCGTCACGATCCGGTTCGGCTCCAAGGTCCCCGGTGCGGGGATGCAGGTCCGCGACGTCACGATGGACTTCGGCTACGGCCATGCCTTCACCGAGGCGAGCCCCGAGGCGTACGAGCGACTCATCCTCGACGTTCTCCTCGGCGACCCGCCTCTCTTCCCCCGCCACGAAGAGGTCGAACTCTCGTGGAAGATCCTCGACCCGATCGAGGAGTTCTGGGCCGCTCAGGACGGTCCGCTCGAACAGTACGCCCCGGGCTCCTGGGGTCCGTCATCCGCCGACGCTCTCATCGAGCGCGACGGCAGAAGCTGGAGACGTCCGTGATCGTCGACCTTCCCGACACCACCATCAGCGCGGTGTCCAAGACCCTCGTGACGCTGCGGGAGGACGGCGGCGCCGTCGCCCTCGGCCGCGTCCTCACCCTCGTGATCGTCTCGTCTGACGGCGAGGAGGAGGAAGCCATCGAGGCCGCGAACGACGCGTCGCGCGAGCACCCCATGCGCGTCATCGTCGTGTGTCGCGTCGACGCCTCGTCGGCGGACCCGCGGCTCGACGCGGAGATCCGGGTGGGCGGCGATGCCGGAGCGAGCGAGGTCATCATCCTCCGCGCCCACGGTGACGCTGCGAGCAACGAAGAGAGCCTCGTGACGGGGCTGCTCCTGCCGGATGCGCCCGTCGTCGCGTGGTGGCCGAGCAAGCCGCCGCAGGACGTCGCCAACTCCCCGATCGGCGCCATCGCCCAGCGTCGCATCACGGACTCGTCGACCGACGAGGACCCGGAGGCCGCGCTGCTCCGTCTCGCCGAGCACTACAAGCCCGGCGACACGGACTTCGCGTGGACGCGACTGACGCTCTGGCGGGCGCAGCTCGCCGCCGTGCTCGACCAGCCGCCGTACGAGCAGGTCACGGCCGTCTCGGTGTCGGGCGCGTCCGATTCTCCGTCGACCATCCTGCTCGCGACCTGGTTGCAACTCGCACTCGACGTCCCGGTCGAGCACGAGTTGACCACGGGACGGTCCGGCATCGGCGGCATCCACGGCGTCACACTGACGCGAGCGAGCGGCGAGATCTCGCTCGAGCGGCCCGAGTCGACCATCGCGTCGCTCCAGCAGCCCAACCAGCCGACGCACGACATCGCGCTTCCGCGACGCACACTGCGCGACTGCCTCGCGGAAGAACTCCGCAGACTCGACCCCGACGTTCTCTTCGGTGAGGTCATGACGAGGGGTCTCCCGCAGTTCCTCGCGCAGACGACCCCGGTGAAGGGACGCTCCGGAGAATGAGCAACGAACGGCGCGTACTCGTCCACGCGGACGCTGAGGCCCTCGCGGCTTCGATCACGGCTCGGTTCCTCACAAAGGTGATCGACCTGCTCGATGAGCGCGAGCGCATCAACGTCGTCCTCGAGGGCGGTCGCGTCGGCGTCCGCGTCCTCGAGGCCATCAACGCCTCGCCGGCGCGCGACGGCGTCGATTGGAGCCGTGTCCACTTCTGGTGGTGTGACGAGCGATGGGCGCCGGCGGGTCATGACGATCGCAACGACACGAAGGCGCGTCGCGCGCTCCTCGATCACATCGACCAGCCGGCGGAGTGCGTCCATGCATTCGCCGCCTCCGACGAGGGCTTGACGCTCGATGAAGCCGCGTCCGCATATTCGGACGATCTCGCGGCACACGCCGAAGGCGACTCTTCGCTGCCGGTCTTCGACATCACGTTCCTCGGCGTCGGCCCGGACGGACACACGGCCTCGCTCTTTCCCGACAGCGCCGAGGTCTCGGAGCGCGACGCGTGCGTCGTCGCCGTCCGCAACGCACCGAAACCGCCTCCAGAGCGGCTGTCGCTCACACGGCACGTGCTCAACTCGTCCCAGCGCATCTGGGTCGAGATGTCGGGGGCCGACAAGGCCTCCGTCCTCGGACTCGCTCTGGCCGGCGCCGCATACACTGAAGTCCCGATCGCCGGTGTCAAAGGCCGCAAGCGCACCGTGTTCTTCGTGGACAACGCCGCCGCCTCCGAGGTGCCGGAGCACCTCATCGCCCGCGACTACTGAGTCGAGAGCAACGAAGAAGGCCCCGACCGGGAAGCGGTCGGGGCCTTCTTCGTGGTAAGGCGTCAGGCGATGCGGGTCGTCACGCGGAGGTGCCGCGGCGCTCGCGGAGCTGACGAAGAGCGTCGTCGAGGAGCTGCTCGGCCTCCTCCTCGGTGCGCCGTTCCTTCACGTACGCGAGGTGGGTCTTGTACGGCTCGAGTTTCGTGACCTCCGGCGGGTTGTTGCGGTCCCGTCCGGCGGGCAGGCCCGATGAGGGGCTGTCGATGACGTCGGGGATCTCCTCGTCCGGCAGGTTCGCCGCGAAGTACTTCACGGTCTCGTTGCCGAGGGCGTCCCAGTACGAGATCGCGATGCGATCGGCGTGGTAGCCGTGGTCCTGCTCACCCATGGGTCCCGCGCCGACGCGCGAACCCCTGATGGCACTTCCTCCTGCAGCCATTCGTTCCTCCTAGACGGCCGTCGCGAACTTCGTGAGAAGCCCGAGGACGACGATGCTTGCGAACCACACGAGGCCGAGCACGACCGTGATGCGGTTCAGGTTGCGCTCCGCGACTCCGGAAGCGCCGAGGTTCGAGCCCATGCCTCCGCCGAACATGTCGGAGAGCCCGCCCCCGCGACCCTTGTGAAGCAGGATCAGGAAGGTCAGCAGGAGGCTGGTGATGCCCAGCACGACCTGGAGGACGACTTGCAGAATATCCACGGAGGACCTTTCTTCGACGGGCGCGGTGATCCGAGGGCCGCCGTCAAGTATAACCGGACGGCCCCCGTGATCAGACGCCGACGTGCTTCTGGAACCGGACGATGCTCGAGAACTCGTTCACATCGAGGCTCGCGCCGCCGATGAGCGCACCGTCGACGTTCGGCTCGCGCATGAAGCCCGCGATGTTCGAGGACTTCACGGAGCCGCCGTAGAGGATCCGGGTGCGGGTCGCCGCCTCGTCGCCGAGGATCTCACGGACGACGTCACGCAGGGCGGCCGCGACCTGCTCGGCCTGATCCGGCGTGGCCGCCTGACCGGAACCGATCGCCCAGACGGGCTCGTAGGCCACGACGATGTCGGCACCGGCGTCGAGTCCCTCGAGTGCCGTCCGGAGCTGAGCGACGGGAACCGCGCTCGGGCCGTGCTTCTCGAGATCCTCGGCCGTCTCGCCGACACACACGACCGGCACGAGCCCGTGCTTGACCGCCGCAGCGGTCTTCGCCGCCACGACGGTGTCGTCCTCCGCGTGGAGCGTACGACGCTCGGAGTGCCCGATGATGACGTACGTGCAGTCGAGCTGCGCGAGGAAAGCCCCCGAGATCTCACCCGTGTAGGCGCCCGAGTCGTGCATCGACAGGTCCTGGGCGCCGAAGGCGATCGAGAGCTTGTCTGCGGCGACGAGCGTCTGCACGGAGCGGAGGTCGGTGAACGGCGGGAACACCGCGACCTCCGCAGCGTCGAAGTCGTGTGAGGCGTCCTTGAGCGTCCAGGCGAGCTTCTGCACGAAGGCGATGGCCTGGAGGTGGTCCAGGTTCATCTTCCAATTGCCCGCGAGGAGCGGGACCCTGTTCACTGCCATCCGAGGACCTCCAGTCCCGGGAGACGCTTGCCCTCGAGGAATTCGAGGCTCGCGCCACCGCCTGTCGAAATGTGACCGAACTGGTCGTCGGAGAAGCCCAGGGAGCGAACGGCCGCAGCGGAGTCGCCTCCCCCGACGACACCGAGCCCGTCGACCTCGGTGAGCGCCTGAGCGACCGCCTTCGTTCCGGCCGCGAACGGCTCGAGCTCGAAGACGCCCATGGGCCCGTTCCAGAACACCGTCTTCGATGCGGCGATGCGCTCCGCGAACGCCGCCGCCGTGTCGGGACCGATGTCGAGGCCGAGTCCGGACGAGCCGAAGGACGTCGACTCGATCGCATCGGCCGCCGTGACCTCGTGAGCGGCGTCTGCCGCGAACTTCTCCGCGACGACGACGTCCGTCGGGAGCACGATCTCGACGCCCCGTTCCTTCGCCTCGGCCAAGTAGCCCTTGACCGTGTCGATCTGATCGGTCTCGAGGAGGCTCGACCCCACCGGGTGGCCGAGCGCAGCCAGGAACGTGAACAGCATGCCGCCGCCGACGAGCAGTGAGTCGACGCGGGGCAGCAGGTGGCCGATGACCCCGAGCTTGTCGGACACCTTCGATCCGCCGAGCACGACGGTGTAGGGACGCTCGGGGTTCTCGGTCAGACGATCGAGGACCTCGAGCTCGGCGGCGATGAGCAGCCCGGCGGCGCTCGGCAGGGCCGATGCGAGCTCGAACACGCTCGCCTGCTTGCGGTGGACGACACCGAAGCCGTCCGAGACGAAGACGTCTCCGAACGCGGCGAGACGCTCGGCGAACGCGCGGCGCTCGTCCGCGTCCTTGCTCGTCTCGGCGGCGTTGAACCGGAGGTTCTCGAGCAGGGCGACGTCGCCGTCACCGAGACCGGCGACGGCTTCGGCGGCGGAGTCCCCCACCGTGTCGATAGCGAAGGCGACGGGCTTCCCGAGAAGTTCGCTCAGCCTCTGGGCGACGGGAGCGAGCGTGTACTTCTCGTCCGGCTCGCCGTCGGGTCGCCCGAGGTGGGAGATCACGACGACGCGAGCTCCCTGGTTGACGATCGCGTTGATCGTGGCGAGGGATGCCCGCACACGGCCATCGTCCGTGATGAGCCCGTCCTTCACAGGAACGTTGAGGTCACAACGGACGATGACGCGCTTGCCTGCGAGCGATCCCAGAGAGTCGAGGGTGCGCAGAGTCACGAGGAGCTCAGAGACGGTCTGCGACGTACTCGGTGAGGTCGACGAGACGGTTGGAGTAGCCCCACTCGTTGTCGTACCACGCGGAGAGCTTGACCTGGTTACCCAGGACGCGGAGGAGACCGGCGTCGAAGATCGACGAGTGCGGGTCGGTGACGATGTCGCTCGAGACGATCTCGTCCTCGGTGTACTTGAGGATGCCCTTGAGCGGTCCCTCGGCGGCCTCCTTGTAGGCGGCCTTGACCTCGTCGACCGTCACGGGCGTCTTCGTCTCGACCGTGAGGTCGGTGATGGAACCGGTGGGGATGGGCACGCGGAGCGCGAAACCGTCGAGCTTGCCCTTGAGCTCGGGGAGGACGAGGCCGATGGCCTTCGCCGCACCCGTGGAGGTCGGGACGATGTTGACAGCGGCGGCGCGCGCGCGACGGAGGTCGCTGTGGGGGCCGTCCTGCAGGTTCTGGTCGGCGGTGTAGGCGTGCACCGTGGTCATGAGACCGCGCTCGATGCCGAACTTGTCGTTGAACACCTTCGCGAGCGGCGCGAGGCAGTTCGTCGTGCAGGAGGCGTTCGAGATGATGTGGTGGTTCGCGGGGTCGTACGAGTCCTCGTTGACGCCCATCACGAAGGTGGCGTCCTCGCCCTTGGCGGGAGCCGAGATCAGGACCTTCTTCGCGCCGGCCTGGATGTGCTTGCGGGCATCCTCGGCGTTCGTGAAACGACCGGTGGACTCGATGACGATGTCGACACCGAGCTCCCCCCACGGGAGGTTGGCGGGGTCGCGCTCCTCGAAGACCTTGATGGACTTGCCGTCGACGGTGATCTGCTCTCCGTCGTAGTCGACCTCGGCGTTCAGTCGACCGGTGATCGAGTCGTACTTCAACAGGTGGGCGAGCGTCTTGTTGTCGGTGAGGTCGTTGACCGCGACGATCTCGAGGTCGCTGCCCTTGGCGAGGGCCGCGCGGAGGTAGTTACGGCCGATGCGGCCGAACCCGTTGATACCGATCTTTACTGACAAGAGTGACTCCTGTTTATGAGGCGCAATGCGCTGTTGTGCTGTCCGGGATGGACGGTGGTGAGTTCGGGACTCCGCGAGCGCCGCGTGGGGCGGGCGGAGAGGATCGGGCCGTCTCCACGGTGGAGCCCGGAGACGGCCCGATCGATTAAGACAGTACCAGCAGGCCGTTCGTCTTCTCACGAGCGGCGGTGAAGCGCGCCTGAACGTTCGACCAGTCGACGATGTTCCAGAAGGCCTTCACATAGTCGGCCCGCACGTTCTGGTAGTCGAGGTAGTACGCGTGCTCCCAGACGTCGAGCATGAGCAGCGGGACGAGACCGAGCGGGACGTTGCCCTGCTGGTCGAAGAGCTGGAAGACGCTGATGCGCTGTCCGATGACGTCCCAGGCGAGGACGGACCAGCCGGAGCCCTGCACGCCGAGAGCGGTCGCCGTGAAGTGGGCCTGGAAGGCGTCGAACGAGCCGAACGAGTCGTCGAGCGCCGCGGCGAGCTCGCCCGTGGGCTTGTCTCCGCCGTTCGGGGACATGTTCGTCCAGAAGATGGAGTGGTTCACGTGTCCGCCGAGGTTGAACGCGAGGTCCTTCTCGAGCTTGTTCACGTTCGCGAGGTTTCCGGTCTCGCGAGCCTCCGCGAGCTGGGCGAGGGCCGTGTTGGCCCCCGTGACGTAGGTCTGGTGATGCTTCGAGTGGTGCAACTCCATGATGCGTCCCGAGATGCTCGGTTCCAACGCACTGTAGTCGTAAGCCAGATCGGGAAGTGTGTATTCAGCCATCGATATCTCCTCTTTCCCGCCCTTCACCCGAGTCGGCGGAGGGCCTTTGAGCGACGAGTCGAGTCTACTCGCGCGTGTGGTCGCCGCTGCCGGGTTGAAACTCCCGCGACGACCGACCGGTCACAGGTCGTCGAGGTCCGCCGGCAGGTTCGCCGACGTGCCAGGAAGGCCGAGATCGGACGCTTTCTTGTCCGCCATGGCGAGGAGCCGCCGGATGCGACCGGCGATGGCGTCCTTCGTCATCGGCGGGTCCGCATGGTGGCCGAGCTCGTCGAGGCTCGCGTCGCGGTGGGCGAGCCGGAGGCGACCGGCGTAGGCGAGGTGCTCGGGCACGTCGTCTGCCAGGATCTCCATCGCGCGCTCGACGCGCGCGCACGCGGCGACGGCGGCTTGCGCCGAGCGGCGCAGGTTCGCGTCGTCGAAGTTGACGAGGCGGTTCGCCGTGGCACGGACCTCACGGCGCTGCCGCATCGCCTCCCAGGACGCGACGGTCTCCGCTGCACCCATGAGCGAGAGCATCGTGCTGATCGCCTCGCCGTCGCGGATCACGACGCGGTTGACCCCACGCACCTCACGTGCCTTGGCCGTGACGCCGAGGCGTCCGGCCGCTCCGACGAGCGCCATCGCCGACTCGTTGCCGGGACACGTCACCTCGAGAGCCGACGAACGGCCGGGGTCGGTGAGGGAACCGGCGGCGAGGAACGCACCGCGCCAGACGGCGGCGATCTCGTCGCGCGACCCCGTCGTGAGTCGGTTCGGGAGGCCCCGTACGGGCCGACGGCGCGCATCGAGAAGACCGGTCTGGCGTGCGAGCGTCTCGCCCCCTTCGATCACACGCACGAGGTAGTAGGGCGTGCGTCGCGATCCGGACGGCGACACGACGGACCCCTCGCTGCGCATCCCGTAGAGCTCGACGAGGTCACGCCGCACTCGCGTCGCCAGTTCCGGCGTCTCGAGTTCCGACTCGATCGCGATACGACCCGAGATGACATGGAGTCCGCCGCTGAATCGCAGGATCGACGCGAGTTCCGCGGCGCGCACCGAGGTGCGCGATTCGCGCACGCGGGTGAGTTCCGCTTTGACGTCCGTCGTGAGGGCCAATCTTCGTCCTTCGTTCCGTGTTCGTGTGGTCGCTTCGAGCGACCGTCATTCCCGCCCGAGGTCACGGTGGTTGAGCGTCACCGCGACTCCCTCGAGCTCCGAGAGCTTACTCGCGAGGTACTCCGTCATCGCGACGGAACGGTGCTTGCCGCCCGTGCAGCCGAGGGCGAGGACCGCATGCCGCTTGTTCTCCCTCTGGTAGCCGTCGAGAACGGGGACGAGTGCCTCGAGGTAGTGATCGAGGAACTCCGTCGCGCCGTCGCGGCTCAGGACGTACTCGCTCACCGGTTCGTCGAGACCCGTGAGCGCCTTGAGCTCCGGCACCCAGAAGGGGTTCGGCAGGAACCGCGCGTCCGCGACCATGTCCGCGTCGGGCGGCAAGCCGTATTTGAAGCCGAAGCTCATGATCGTGAGGTGGAGCGACGGCGCTCCCTCCTCCGAGAACAGGTCGCGGATCTTCGTCGCGAGCTGATGGATGTTGAGGTCCGAGGTGTCGACGACGATGTCGCTCGACTCGCGGATGGCCGCGAGTCGCCCGCGTTCGATCCGGATCCCGTCGACGACCGTTCCGGATCCCTGCAGGGGGTGCGGACGCCGAACGGCCTCGAAGCGCCGGACGAGCACGGCGTCCGAGGCGTCGAGGAAGAGGATGCGCACGTGCGCTCCCCCACGCATGCTCTGCACGATGTCCTGCAGGGCGGCGAAGAAGTCACGACCACGGACGTCGACGACGGCGGCCACTCGTGGGATCGCACCCTCGGCCCGCTCCGCGAGATCCGTGAGGGGGCGCAGCATCTGTGGCGGCAGGTTGTCGACGACGTACCAGTCGAGGTCCTCGAGGACGTTCGCAGCGGTGGATCGGCCGGCGCCAGACATGCCCGTGACGATCAGTACCTGCTGCGGCGTCGGAGGCTCCTCGACCATCCGTCACCTCGTTCCTTCAGCTCAGGTCTGAACGTCACCCAGCCTAGTCATTCCTCAGCCGGTCGTGGACGGCCGACGCGAGCTGCGGACCGATGCCCTTGACCTCGGCGATCTGGTCCGTGGTCGCCGCTTTCAACCGCGAGACGGACCCGAACGCCGTGAGGAGCTGCTTCACACGCGACGGCCCGAGCCCGGGGATCTCGCCGAGCACCGACGAGATGTCGCGCCGCCGACGCTGGCGCTGATAGCTGATCGCGAACCGGTGGGCCTCGTCACGCACGCGCTGGATGAGGAAGAGCGCCTCGCTCCCCCGCGGCAGGATCACGGGGAAGTCGCTGTCTGGCACCCAGATCTCCTCGAGCCGCTTGGCGATGCCCGCGAGGGTGATGCCCTCGACGCCGGACTCCTCGAGTGCGCGTTGCGCGGCGGCGACCTGCGGTGCGCCGCCGTCGACGAGCAGGAGCTGAGGCGGGTAGGCGAACTTCTTCGGCTTCGCGACGGCTTCGACCTCACCGTCGGCGAGAGGATCCGCCGGCGCCTCGGGCGCGTCCGGATCGGGAGCACCCCGCAGGTAGGCGAGGCGACGGGTGAGCACCTGATGGATCGAGTCGGTGTCGTCGGTCGACGAGGCGATCGAAAACCGTCGGTACTGGTCCTTCCGAGGAAGTCCGTCCTCGAACACGACCATGGAGGCGACGATGTTGGTGCCCGACAGGTGCGAGACGTCGTAGCACTCGATACGGAGCGGGGCTTCGTCCATGCCGAGCGCGTCCTTGATGTCACCCAGAGCCGACGATCTCGCGACGAAATCGCCACTCCTCCGCGTCTTGTAGAGCTGGAGCGAGTGCTTCGCGTTGACCACGGCCGTCTCCATGAGAGCGACTTTCTCACCGCGCTTCGCGACCTGGACCTTGACCTTGCCGCGGCCTCGCCGCTCACTGAGGAACGCCTCGAGTTCGACGAGATCGTCAGGCACGGCCGGAACGTAGATCTCCTTCGGGATCGACTCGCTGCCGGCGTCGGCGTAGACGCGCAAGAGGGTGCGCTCGACGAGTTCCGGCGTCTCGATGTCGAGCTCCTTGTCGACCGTCCACGAGCGGACACCCCGGACGCGACCGCCTCGCACGATGAACTGCTGGACGGCCGCCGAGAGCTCGTCGTGTTCGAAGCCGAAGAGGTCGGCGTCGACGCGGTCCGCGAGTACGACGGCGCTCTTCTCGAGGACGGCCTCGAGAGCGAGGAGCCGATCCCGGTAGCGCGCCGCTGCTTCGTAGTCCTGGCGTTCGGCCGCGGCCTTCATCTTCTTGGTCGCGTCGGTCGTGAACCGACGGTCGTGTCCGGACATGAACGCGACGAAGTCGTCGACGATCGCGCGGTGCTCCTCGATCGTGACTCGGCCGGAGCACGGTCCTCCGCATCGTCCGATCTGACCGGGGAAGCACGGCCGCCCCGACTGCATCGCCCTCTTGTAGCTCGAGTCCGAGCACGTGCGGATGGGGAACGCCTTGATCATGAGGTCGATCGTGTCGTGCACTGCCCAGATCTTCGGGTACGGGCCGAAGTACTTGGCGCCTCGGATCTTCGTGTTCCGCGTCACCATGACGCGTGGTGCTTCATCGCCGAGAGTGATCGCCATGAACGGGTACGTCTTGTCATCGCGGAACTTGACGTTGAAGGGCGGGTCGAACTCTTTGATCCAGGTGTACTCCAACTGGAGCGCCTCGATGTCCGAGCCGACGACCGTCCACATCACGCCCGTCGCGGACGTGACCATCCTCCGCGTGCGCTCGTGCAGAGTGTGCAGCGGTGCGAAGTAGTTGGAGAGCCTTGCGCGGAGGTTCTTCGCCTTCCCGACATAGAGCACGCGTCCGCCATCGCCCGTGAACCGGTAGACGCCGGGCTGCGTCGGGATCTCACCGGCCTTCGGCCGATAGGACCGTGGATCCGCCATCCTCAACCGGCCTTGCGGGTCAGTTCCCGCTCGGCGTCGAAGATCTCCTTGAGGAACAGTCCCGTGTGGCTCTTCTTGACCGTCGCGAGCTTCTCGGGTGTTCCCGTGGCGAGCACGCGTCCTCCCCCGGCACCGCCCTCCGGACCCATGTCGATGAGCCAGTCCGCCGATTTGATGACGTCGAGGTTGTGCTCGATCACGATGACCGTGTTGCCCTTGTCGACGAGGCTGCCGAGGACGAGCAGGAGCTTCCGCACGTCCTCGAAGTGCAGGCCCGTCGTTGGCTCGTCGAGGACGTAGACGCTGCGGCCGTTCGTACGGCGCTGGAGCTCCGTGGCGAGCTTGACGCGCTGCGCCTCTCCACCGGACAGGGTCGTCGCGCTCTGACCGAGACGGACATACCCGAGCCCGACATCCACGAGGGTCTTGAGGAAGCGGTGGATCGACGAGATGGGCTCGAAGAACTCCGCAGCCTCGGCGATCGGCATGTCGAGGACCTCGGCGATGTTCTTGCCCTTGTAGTGGACAGTGAGGGTGTCACGGTTGTAGCGCGCGCCGCCGCAGACCTCGCACGCGACGTAGACGTCGGGCAGGAAGTTCATCTCGATCTTGATCGTGCCGTCGCCCGAGCAGGCCTCGCAGCGCCCGCCCTTGACGTTGAAGCTGAACCGACCCGGCTGGTAACCGCGGGTCTTGGCCTCGACCGTCTCGGAGAAGAGCGTTCGGATGCGGTCGAAGACGCCCGTGTAGGTCGCGGGATTCGAGCGCGGAGTGCGACCGATGGGCGCCTGATCGACGTGGATGACCTTGTCGAGCTGTTCGAGACCGGTGACGCGTGTGTGCTTGGCCGGGACCTTGCGGGCGCCGTTGAGCTTGTTCGCGAGGACGCGGTAGAGGACGTCGTTGACGAGCGACGACTTGCCCGAGCCGCTCACTCCCGTGACGGCCGTGAACACGCCGAGCGGGAAGTCGACCGTGACGTTGCGGAGGTTGTTGGCCGACGCACCGACGACCGAGATCATGCGAGCGGGGTCGATCGGGCGGCGGCGCTCGGGCGTCTCGATGGACTTGCGGCCGGACAGGTAGTCTCCCGTGAGCGACGCGTGCTCCTTCACAAGCGAGTCGTAGTCGCCCGAGTGCACGACGGTGCCGCCGTTGACGCCGGCACCCGGTCCGATGTCGACGATCCAGTCGGCGGTGCGGATGGTGTCCTCGTCGTGCTCGACGACGATGAGCGTGTTGCCCAGGTCGCGCAGCTTGACGAGAGTCTCGATGAGGCGCCGGTTGTCGCGCTGGTGGAGACCGATGCTCGGCTCGTCGAGCACGTAGAGGACGCCCGTGAGCCCCGAACCGATCTGCGTCGCGAGCCGAATGCGCTGCGCCTCGCCGCCCGAGAGCGACCCCGCCGAACGGGCCAGGTCGAGATAGCCGAGGCCGACCTCGTTGAGGAAGTCGAGGCGGACCTTGATCTCTCGCAGCACCTGGGCGGCGATTTTGGCCTCGCGGTCGGTGAGTTCGAGCCTGTCCATGAAGGCCCGCGCGTCCTCGAGGCTGAGGAGCGAGACGTCGGCGATGTTCTCCCCGTGGACGAGCACGGCGAGAACCTCGGGCTTGAGCCGCTTGCCCTGGCAGACGGGGCAGTTGACCTCGCGGAGGTATTCGGCCCAGCGGCTGCGCTGCACGTCCGTCTCGGCCTGGAGATACTGCCGCTCGATGTACGGCATGACGCCTTCGAAGCCCGACGAGTAGCTCATCTCACGGCCGTAGCGGTTGCGCCACTTGACCTTGACCTTGAAGTTCTCACCCCGGAGCACGGCTTCCTGGACGCGCTTCGGCAGGTCCTTCCACGGGGTACTGAGGGAGAAATCGAGGTCGCGAGCGAGGCCCTCGAGGAGCTTTTCGTAGTACTGGTAGAGCCCCTTGCCCTGTGTGGTCCATGGGACGATGACGCCCTCGTCGATGCTCAGGGATACGTCGCCGAGCAGGAGCTCGTCGTCGACGGCCATCTTCGTGCCGAGTCCCGAGCATTCGGGGCATGCGCCGAACGGCGCGTTGAACGAGAACGTGCGTGGCTCGATCTCCGTGAGCTGGATCGGGTGGTTGTTGGGGCAGGAGAGCTTCTCGGAGAACGTCGTCGTGGCTTCCGGGCCCTGCTCGTCGACGAAGTTGATCTGGACGACGCCGTCGGTGAGCGAGAGAGCCGTCTCGAGCGAGTCCGTGAGGCGCGTGAGCGCGTCGGGGCCCGCGACGAGACGGTCGACCACCACGGAGATGTCGTGCTTGTAGGACTTCTTGAGGGTGGGAGGGTCGCTCAGCTGGACCGTCTCGCCGTCGACCACGGCGCGCGCGTAGCCCTTCGCCGACAGTTCCTGGAAGAGGTCGACGAACTCGCCCTTCTTCTGCGAGACGACGGGGCTCATCACCATGTAGCGGGTGCCGGCCTCGAGGTTCATGAGCTGGTCGGCGATCTGCTGGACGGTCTGCCGCTGAATGGGCTCGCCGCACACCGGACAGTGCGGAACGCCGATGCGCGCCCACAACAGTCGCATGTAGTCGTAGACCTCGGTGATCGTTCCGACAGTGGACCGCGGATTGCGGTTCGTCGACTTCTGGTCGATCGAGACCGCGGGGCTCAGTCCCTCGATGAAGTCGACGTCGGGGCGGTCCACCTGGCCCAGGAACTGGCGAGCGTAGGCGGAGAGCGACTCCACATAGCGGCGCTGGCCCTCGGCGAAGATCGTGTCGAAGGCGAGCGACGACTTGCCCGATCCGGAGAGCCCCGTGAACACGACGAGGGAATCGCGCGGAATGTCGAGATCGACGTTCTGGAGATTGTGGACACGGGCACCACGGACGCTGAGCTGCGCGCTCTGTTCTACTGGGGAAATCGACACCTCAAAAGTCTACGGGGACCCACTGACACTGGGTCCCGCCGAGCTCTCGCCGTCCGCGAACAGCGCGCCCGGCAGACCGTCACGCGGCGGGCACTGCTGTTGCGTTCCCGCCACGGACGGCGCTGGAACGACTACGCGTGCCCCGCCTTCTCCATCTGCCGCAGCTCACGCTTGAGCTCCGCGACCTCGTCGCGCAGGCGCCCTGCGAGCTCGAATTTGAGCTCGGCCGCCGCCGCGAGCATCTGACCGTTGAGGTCGGCGATGATCGCCTCGAGGTTGTTGGCGCCCTCTGCTGCGAGGCCCTCACGGCGCAGGTTGGGCGTCGGGCTCTTCTTCTTGCCCTCTCGACCCGCGAGCATTCGTGCCGTGTCCTCGCCTTCGCGCGCGAGCATGCCCGTGATGTCGGCGATCTTCTTCCGCAGCGGTGTGGGATCGATTCCGTGCTCGGCGTTGTACGCCAGCTGGCGATCGCGGCGACGATCGGTCTCCTCGATCGCGCGCTTCATCGAGTCGGTGACGACGTCCGCATACATGTGGACTTCTCCCGAGACGTTTCGAGCGGCACGGCCGATCGTCTGGATGAGCGAGGTCGACGAGCGCAGAAAGCCCTCCTTATCGGCGTCGAGGATCGCCACGAGCGACACCTCGGGAAGGTCGAGACCCTCACGCAGCAGGTTGATGCCGACGAGGACGTCGTAGACGCCGGCCCGGAGCTCGGAGAGCAGCTCCACGCGGCGGAGCGTATCGACGTCCGAGTGGAGGTACCGGACCCGGACGCCCGCTTCCGTGAGGAAGTCGGTGAGTTCCTCCGCCATCTTCTTCGTGAGGGTTGTGACGAGGACGCGCTCGTCTCGTTCCGCTCGAGCGACGATCTGCTCGAGGAGGTCGTCGATCTGGCCTTTCGACGGCTTGACCACGATCCGAGGATCGACGAGACCGGTCGGGCGGATGATCTGTTCGACCACGCCGTCCGCGATGCCCATCTCGTAGCGTCCGGGAGTCGCCGAGAGGTACACGGTCTGGCCCACACGCGACTTGAACTCGTCCCACGTGAGGGGACGGTTGTCCATCGCGCTCGGGAGCCGGAAACCATGCTCGACGAGCGTGCGCTTGCGCGACGCGTCTCCCTCGAACATCGCGCCGATCTGCGGAACCGTGACGTGGGATTCGTCGATGACGACGAGGAAATCGTCCGGGAAGTAGTCGAGCAGGCAGTTCGGCGCCTGGCCGGGTGCGCGACCGTCGATGTGACGCGAGTAGTTCTCGATGCCGGAGCAGAATCCGATCTGCTGCATCATCTCGAGATCGAAGTTCGTGCGCATGCGCAGCCGCTGCGCCTCGAGGAGCTTGCCCTGCTTCTCGAGTTCGGCCAGGCGCTCCTCGAGTTCGATCTGGATCGTCCCGATGGCACGCTGCATCGTGGCGGGGCTCGCCGCATAGTGCGTGGCGGGGAAGATCGAGACGGCGTCGAGCTTCTTGACGACGTCTCCCGTGAGCGGGTGCAGGGCGTAGAGGGCCTCGATCTCGTCGCCGAACATCTCGATGCGGATGGCGAGCTCTTCGTAGACGGGGATGATCTCGATGGTGTCGCCGCGCACCCGGAAGTTGCCGCGGGAGAAATCGACGTCGTTGCGGTTGTACTGCATGCCGATGAACGAACGGATGAGCCGGTCGCGGCCGATCGAGTCGCCGACGTGGAGGGCCACCATCGCCTCGAGGTACTCCTCCGCCGCCCCGAGGCCGTAGATGCATGACACCGTCGACACGACGACGACGTCGCGCCGCGACAGCAGCGAGTTGGTGGTGGAGTGCCGGAGCCGCTCGACCTCCGAGTTGATCGACGAGTCCTTCTCGATGAAGGTGTCCGTCTGGGGGACGTACGCTTCCGGCTGGTAGTAGTCGTAATAGGACACGAAGTACTCGACGGAGTTGTTCGGGAGCAGCTCGCGGAACTCGTTCGCGAGCTGGGCCGCGAGGGTCTTGTTGTGGGCGAGGACGAGCGTCGGGCGCTGCGTGGCCTCGATGAGCCACGCGGTCGTCGCGGACTTTCCGGTACCCGTGGCCCCGAGAAGCACGACGTCGGTCTCGCCCGCGTTGATGCGTCCTGCGAGTTCGGCGATGGCCGCGGGCTGGTCGCCGCTCGGCTTGTACTCGCTGACGACCTCGAAGGGGTTCACGGAGCGTGTCGGTTGCATACTCCGATTCTAAATCCTGCCACCGACACGGGGTCCGGTCGGCTACTGCTCCGTGCCGCGGCTCTCGTGACGGTCCACCGCGGTGTGTGCGGCCGCCTCGAGAATGGCGGTGAGACCTCTGACCGCCTCGACCGTGGGGAGCGCATCCACCGTGGGAACGTGGACGAAACCGCCCCTGACATCCGGGGCATCAGAGATCAGATGCATGAGGGCGAAGAAGACGTGGTTGCACACGAACGTGCCGGCCGAATTGGAGACCGAGGTCGCCACGCCGGCGCCCTCCGCCGCTGCCGTGCACGCCTTCACGGGCAGCGTTGAGAAGTAGGCCGAGGGTGCGCCGTCGACGACCGACGAGTCGATCGGCCGGTTCCCGGCGTTGTCGGGAATCCGGGCGTCATCGATGTTGATCGCGACCCGCTCGAGGTCCACGGTCGATCGACTCCCGGCCTCACCCACGGCGATCACGATGTCGGGGCGGTGCTCGCCGACGAGCGCCTCGAGTTCGCGGGGAGCATCGCCGAACACGCACGGGAGGATCGCCGTCACCACGTCGACCTCGCCGATTCGACGAGGAAGCAGCCTGACCGCCTCCTCGGAGGCGTTGACCGCTGAACCACCGAACGGCTCGAAACCGGTCACGAGGACGACGGTCACCGTCGGCCCGATCGCACGTCGTCCCAGAGCGCGTCGACCTGCGCGATCGTCTCCGCCATGGCGCCCGTCGTGTCGATCAGCACGTCGGCGATCGCACGCCGCGCCTCGTCGCTCGCCTGAGCGGCGACACGGCGCTCCGCCTCGACCCTCTCGAGCCCGCGCAACGTCACGAGTCTCTCCACTCGCGTCGCGGCGTCGGCGTCCGCGACGACCACGAGGTCGAACGAGTGGTCCACTCCCGTCTCGACGAGCAACGGCACGTCGTAGATCGCGATCGCGTCAGGCTCGGATCGTCCGATCTCGGCGAGCCGAGCCGCCGCGAGCCGACGCACCTCCGGGTGCACGATCGCGTTGAGCGCGGCGCGTGCCGCGTCGTCGGAGAACACGATCGCTCCGAGCGCTGGGCGGTCGAGAGCCCCATCCGCCGTGAGGACGGACGGCCCGAAGCGCTCGGCGATCGCCTGCAGTCCGGGAGAGCCCGGTTCGACCGCCTCCCGTGAGAGGACGTCGGCGTCGACGACGGACGCGCCGAGTTCCGCGAGCCGACGCGAGATGGTCGACTTCCCGGAGGCGATGCCCCCGGTGAGGGCGATGACCCTCATGGGTCAGCGGGCCGCGAGCTGCGTCTCGAGGTACGTGATCGCCACGTTGCGTGCCTCGTCGAGGAGCCACTCGTCACCATCCGGCTCCGCGTCGAACGCGAGCCGCTGGAGGGCGCGGGACAGCTCGATCGCAACGGCGACACGGGCGTTCCACTCGGCGTCTTCGGGGAGACCGAACTGCGCGAGCTGCCCGACGACGGCGTCGATGTACGAGGTCGACCGGAGGTTGTACTTCTCCTGGCTCTCCTCGTCCGCGAGCACGCGGTACTGCGTGGCGCGATAACCGGGCACGGTCCGGCGCGCGACGACATTCGTGTCCGTGAGGATCTCGAACGTCTCCTTCCAGGACGTCGGCTCTGCCGCGTCGAGTGCCTCGATGCACATCTCCACGTAGCGCTTGATCATGTAGTCGTACACGCCGAGCATGAGCGCGACACGATCGGGGAAGAAGCGGTAGACCGTTCCGATCGCCATCTCCGCGCGCTTGGCGACCTCGGCCGTCGTGACGCCGGCGTGACCCGTCTCGTCGATGATCTCGCCGCAGACGCGGAGGATGTTCTCGAGACTCAGCCGGCTTCGCTCCTGCTGCGGGCTGTTCCGGAGATCCGCGGACTCCGCGTAATCGAGCGCGAGGAACCGTCGCAATGGATCGACATTCACTAGGTTCTGGTCCTTCTCGTTGGTTCGAGTGGTGAGCACGGAGACCTCTGGGTGTGGGACGGCGGTACAGGCTCACCTTAGCATCAGCAGGTAACCCGACCGGCTCGTGCGACACGCCCACGACGCCGTCGATCTTCGGCGAGATGACGGCGGTCGGAGCTCGACATCGCCGCACAACGTCGAACGGTGCGGCACCCCTCGGGGTACCGCACCGTTCGTGTTGCTCAAATCACCGGGAGCCGCGCCAAATGCGGCGGGGTCCCGACGTTCTCAGGAGGAATCGTCCGTGCTCAGGAGTTGCTGGAGAGCTTCTCGCGGAGAGCGGCGAGCGACTCGTCGTCGGCGAGCGTGCCGGCTCCGGTCGACTCGCTCGAGAACGACGATCCGGTCGAGGCGCCCTCGTTCGAGGCCTCCTCGGAAGCGGCCGTGGCGACCTGGCGCTTGTGGGCCTCCCAGCGAGCCTGGGCTGCAGCGTAGTCCTGCTCCCACTTCTCGCGCTGGGCCTCGAAGCCTTCCTTCCACTCGTTCGTCTCGGGGTCGAAGCCCTCGGGGTACTTGTAGTTCCCCTGCTCGTCGTACTCCGTGAGCATTCCGTAGAGCGCCGGGTCGAACTCGGTGCCCTCGGGGTCGACGCCCTCGTTCGCCTGCTTGAGCGAGAGCGAGATCCGACGACGCTCGAGGTCGATGTCGATGACCTTGACGAAGACCTCTTCGCCGACCGACACGACCTGCTCCGCGAGCTCGACGTGCTTGCCCGAGAGCTCGGAGATGTGGACGAGGCCCTCGATGCCGTCCGCCACCCGGACGAACGCACCGAACGGGACGAGCTTCGTGACCTTACCCGGGGCGACCTGACCGATCGCGTGGGTACGGGCGAAGACCTGCCACGGGTCCTCCTGCGTCGCCTTGAGCGACAGGGAGACGCGCTCGCGGTCGAGGTCCACCTCGAGGATCTCGACGGTGACCTCCTGGCCGACCTCGACGACCTCGGACGCGTGCTCGATGTGCTTCCAGCTGAGCTCCGAGACGTGGACGAGACCGTCGACGCCGCCGAGGTCCACGAACGCACCGAAGTTGACGATCGAGGAGACGACGCCCTTGCGGACCTGGCCCTTCTGGAGGTTGTTGAGGAAGGTCGTGCGGCTCTCCGACTGCGTCTGCTCGAGCAGGGCGCGGCGGGACAGGACGACGTTGTTGCGGTTCTTGTCGAGCTCGAGGATCTTCGCCTCGATCTCCTGGCCGAGGTACGGCGTGAGGTCGCGGACGCGGCGGAGCTCGATGAGCGAAGCCGGAAGGAAGCCACGAAGGCCGATGTCGACGATGAGGCCGCCCTTGACGACCTCGATGACCGAGCCGGTGACGACACCGTCGGCGTCCTTGATCTTCTCGACGTCTCCCCAGGCACGCTCGTACTGCGCGCGCTTCTTGGAGAGGATGAGGCGGCCTTCCTTGTCCTCCTTCTGGAGGACGAGGGCTTCGACGGTGTCGCCGACGTTGACGACCTCGGAGGGGTCGACGTCGTGCTTGATCGAAAGTTCGCGCGAGGGGATGACACCCTCGGTCTTGTATCCCACGTCGAGGAGGACCTCGTCGCGGTCGATCTTCACAACAGTGCCTTCGATGAGGTCACCGTCGTTGAAGAACTTCAGAGTCTTCTCGACCGCGGCAAGGAAGTCTTCAGCAGAGCCGATGTCGTTGATAGCGACCTGCTTGGTTGCCTTTTCGGTCGTTGCGGTTGTCATGTAGTGGGTGCTCCAGTATTGGATGGATATCGGGCCCCGCACGTGAACCAGGGTGTTCGGTGTGCAGGGCAGGCGGATAGGCGTCGCGAGTGCGACATTCCATCATAGCTTTTCCCCGACCGGGTTCCAAGCGCCGCGGACGGCGGATTTCCGGGTGTGACGAGCGCCATCGGCCGGACCCGTCACACCCGACCGTCTCAACCGAGCAGAGCCGTCCGCAGGGTGTCGAGGCCGACACCACCGAGGTCGAGGGCGCGCTTGTGGAACGCCTTCATGTCGAAGGCCGCTCCCTCTCGCGCTCGTGACTCGTCGCGGATCTGCTCCCAGATGCGCTGGCCGACCTTGTAGGAGGGGGCCTGCCCCGGCCAACCGAGGTAACGGTTGACCTCGAAGCGCACGAAGCCGTCGTTCATGTTGACGTTGCGACCCATGAAGTCGAAGGCGTACTCGGCCGTCCACGGCCCCGATCCGTCGGGCAGCTGCTTCTCGAGGTGCACTCCGATGTCGAGGACGACGCGTGCGGCGCGCATCCGCTGTCCGTCGAGCATGCCGAGACGGTCCGCCGGATCGTCGAGGTAGCCGAGCTCCTGCATGAGGCGTTCGGCGTAGAGCGCCCAGCCCTCGGCGTGCCCGGACGTGCCCGCGAGTTGGCGGCGCCACGTGTTGAGCATCGCGCGGTTGTAGACGGCCTGGCCGAGCTGGAGGTGGTGGCCGGGGACACCTTCGTGATAGACCGTCGTGAGCTCGCGCCACGTGTCGAACTCCGTGACGCCCTCGGGCACGGACCACCACATCCGCCCGGGCCGCGAGAAGTCGTCGGACGGGCTCGTGTAGTAGATCCCGCCCTCCTGGGTCGGAGCGATCATGCACTCGAGGCGCTTGACCGGGTCCGGGATGTCGAAGTGTGAGCGCGACAGTTCGTCCACCGCGCGATCGCTCGTCTCCTGCATCCAGGTCCGGAGCGCGTCAGTACCCTGGAGCTTGCGGCTCGGGTCCCCGTCGAGGAACTCGATGGCCTCGAGCACGCCGGCTCCGGGCTTGATGAGATCGGCGATGGACTCCTGCTCGGCGACCATCCTCGCGAGCTCCTCGACGCCCCACTCGTACGTCTCATCGAGGTCGATCGTCGCCCCGAGGAACTTGCGCGACTGGATCGCGTAGATCTCGCGCCCGACGGCGTCCTTCTCCGAAGCCACCGGCTCGAGTTCGCGCGCGAAGAAGTCCGCGAGCTCCTGGTACGCCACGGCGGCTTCGCCGGCTCGACGCGTCAACTCGTTGGCGAGTGAGGCGGGAAGCTGACCGGCCTCGGGCGTGGCGTTGGCCGCGAGGCTCGAGAAGAAGCCGTCGCCGTCGGCGAGCTTCTTGGCCTGCTCGAAGACCTCGCGGACTTGCCGCTTTGCGGGGACGACCCCGCGCCGGATTCCCTCCCGGAGCGACTCGATGTAGCCGTCGACCGCGCCCGAGACGTTGCCGAGACGCGTCGAGACGGTCTCCCAATCGTCGACCGACGACGACGGCATGAGGTCGAAGACCTCACGGATGCCCTGGGCCGGGGAGGCGATGACGTTGACGTCGCGGAGGTGGAGGCCGGCGTCGAACTCCTCGAGATCGAGAGCCAGCGAGGCGCGGAGATCGGTCTTCGTGACCTCGTCGACGGCGTCGACGGCCGGGAGCGCATCGAGGGCTGCGATCGTCTTCTTCGCCGCCTCGGCGTAGGCCTCGTGGCCGGCCGGCGAGAAGTCGCCGTACCCGCCCGA
Organism: Labedella phragmitis; assembly: GCF_004078635.1. GTDB lineage: Bacteria > Actinomycetota > Actinomycetes > Actinomycetales > Microbacteriaceae > Labedella > Labedella phragmitis. Next base: position 380,795 of record NZ_RZNB01000002.1, on the reverse strand, counting down.
GTCCGGCATCCCCCCGATCCACACCGCGACGAGGGGGTCGAGCTCCGCGAGAGTCGTGACCCACTGCTCGGCGACGGCATCGACCGCGGTCGGCGTGCGAACGGGCTCATGACCCGCTTGCGTGGTTCCGTCCGTCGCGGACGGCTGTGCGTTTTCAGTCATGCTCGCGAGCCTATGCCGGGAGCAGACGAGTGGGCAATCCGGGGGGAAAACCGGCGTCAGTGGGCCGCCGCGTCCCAGTTCTGGCCGTGACCGAGCTGCACCTCGAGGGGAACGGACAGCTCGGCCGCGCCGGCCATGCGCGTGCGGACGATCTCCTCGACGGTGTCGGCCTCCGCGCTGTCCACTTCGAAGATGAGCTCGTCATGGACCGTCATGAGCATCCGGGACCGCAGCCCCTGCTCGACGAGGTCATTCTCGACGCGGATCATCGCGAACTTCATGATGTCGGCGGCGGAGCCCTGGATCGGCGAGTTCAACGCGGCTCGCTCGGCATTGTCGCGCAGGACGCGGTTGGCACTCGAGAGCTCGGGGAATGGGCGCCGACGACCGAAGATCGTCGTCGTGTATCCGTCCACCTTGGCCTGGACGACGACGTTCCGCAGGTAGTCGCGCACCGCCCCGAATCGTTCGAAGTAGTCGGCCATGAGGACCTTCGCCTCCGACTGCTCGATGCGCAGCTGCTTCGACAACCCGAAGGCGCTCAAGCCGTAGGCGAGGCCGTAGGACATCGCCTTGACCTTCGTGCGCATGAGCGGCGTCACGTCGGAGGGGTCGACCCCGAAGATCCGCGAGCCGACGAACCGGTGCAGATCCTCCCCCGACCGGAACGCCTCGATGAGCCCTTCGTCGCCCGAGAGGTGAGCCATGATGCGCATCTCGATCTGCGAGTAGTCCGCGGTGAGAAGCGTGTCGTACCCCTCGCCGACGCGGAAGGACTGCCGGATGCGGCGCCCCTCCTCCGTGCGAATCGGGATGTTCTGGAGGTTCGGATCCGTCGACGAGATGCGGCCCGTCGTCGTGCCGCTCTGGACGTAGCGCGTGTGGATGCGACCGTCGTCGGCTATCGAGGCGTCGAGCGTCTCGACGATCTGGCGGAGCTTCGTGGCGTCTCTGTGCTGGAGCAGCAGGTCGAGGAACGGGTGCGGGTTGCTCGCCTGGAGGTCGGCGAGGGCGCCGGCGTCCGTCGAGTACCCCGTCTTGTTCGCCCGGGTCTTGGGCATGCCGAGCTGGTCGAAGAGGACCTCCTGCAGCTGTTTCGGAGAGCCCAGGTTGACCTCTCGACCGATTTCGGCGAAAGCGCGCTGAGCGAGGTCGGCGGCGCGCGCACCGAGGCCCGCGGAGAGATCGGCGAGCGAAACGTGGTCGACCGTCACCCCACGGAGTTCCATCGCCGCGATGACGAGCAGCGTGGGCATCTCGATGTCGCGCATGACGCCGAGCGAACCGGCGTCGAGAGCCGTCTCGAGGTGCGACACGATGCGACCGGTGAACCACGCCTCGGTGGCCACGGACGGCGCGTCGTCCGCCGGCACGAGCTGATTCGGGTCGGCGACGGGGAGCTCCTCGTCGAGGAGCTTCGTCGTGAGATCGGCGAGACTCGCCTCCTTGGCGCCCGGCGCGAGCAGCCACGCGCCGATCTGCGTGTCGAAGGCGAGGCCCGCGAAGGCGACGCCGACGCGCGCGAGCGCCTTCACTTGCGGCTTCGCGTCGTGCATGAGCTTCGGCGAGTCACTCGCGAGCCACTCCTCGAACGGCGCGTAGTCTGCGCCGCCCGGCTGCCACGACAGCAGGACGGTCTCAGAGTCGCTCGCGATGCCTGCGGCGACCGGGCGACCGTCGAGGAGCTCGATCCGGAGGCCGAGTCCCGCGGGGTTGGCCGCACCGGCTCGCGCGAGCCAGCCGCGCAGTTCCTCGTCCAGCAGTCGCTGGGGAGCCGGCGCCGAGATCCGGCGCGCCGTGACGGCGGGCTCGCCGCCGTCCATGCCCTCGAGCTTGAGCACGCGTTCGAGGAGCGTCCGGAACTCGAGGCGGCCGAAGACGTCGCGCACCTCCTGCTCGTCGATGGGACGCTTCTCGAGGGCCTCGATCTCGACACCCACCTCGACGTCGGTCACGAGACGGTTGAGGCGCCTGTTGCGGATGGCGTTCTCCTTGTGCTCGCGCAGGCTCTCGCCGACCTTGCCGGAGATCTTGTCGGCGTTCTCGAGGATGCCGTCGAGGCTGCCGTACAAGCCGAGCCACTTGACGGCGGTCTTCTCCCCCACCTTCGGAACGCCCGGAAGGTTGTCGCTCGTCTCGCCCACGAGCGCCGCGACCTCCGGGTACTGGTGTGGTTCGATGCCGTAACGATCACGGACCTTGTCCGGGTCGTAGCGCGTGAGGTCGGAGACACCCTGACGTGAGGGGTAAAGGAGCGTGACGTCGTCGTTGACGAGCTGAATCGTGTCGCGGTCGCCCGAGACGAGGAGCACCCGATACCCCTGCTCGCGGCCGCGGACCGCGAGCGTCGCGAGGACGTCGTCCGCTTCGAAGTCCTCGATCGAGATCGTGGAGATGTTCATCGCCTTGAGCGCGTCCTGCAGGAGCGGCACCTGACCGATGAACTCCGACGGCGTCTCACCGCGCGTGCCCTTGTACTCGGGGTATTCGCGGGTGCGGAAGCTGAAGCGGGAGATGTCGAACGCCACGGCGAGGTGGGTCGGCTTCTCGGCCTTCAGGAGGTTGATGAGCATCGCGATGAAGCCGTGGATGGCGTTCGTGTGCTGGCCGTCACGCGTCTGGAAACTGTCGACCGGAAGGGCGTAGAACGCCCGGAATGCGAGAGAGTGGCCGTCGATGACGAGGAGGGTAGGCTTTTCGTTGTCCGACACACGCCCAGCCTACAAGCCACCTCCGACGCTGCCCGGCGGGCCCCCACCGGGAGGCGACGATGGCCGAGAACGACGATTCGCTCGAGTATGTGACGAAGCGCGGGGCCGGTGCCCTCGCCGAGAAGATGGGGATCGAGTTCGTGGAGTTCGGTGTCGACCGGGCCGTCGCGACGATGCCCGTCGAGGGCAACACTCAACCGGCGATGCTCCTCCACGGCGGCGCCTACGTCGTCCTCGGCGAATCGCTCGGCTCGATGGCCGCGAACCTCTGGGCCGGGGCGGATCGGCTCGCCGTCGGGATCGACATCAACGCGACGCACACCCGATCGGCGACGTCCGGCCTCGTCACAGGCGTCTGCACACCCATCCACCTCGGCCGCTCGCTCACCGTCCACGAGATCGCCGTGACCGACGATCAGGGGCGGCGCTGCTCGACGATCCGCATCACGAATCTCATCAAGGATCGCTGACCGTTCACGACCGAGCCCCGAACGCGAGGAAGCCCCCGGCGATCCGCCGGGGGCTTCCTCGTGGAGTTGGCTCGACTACTTCTTGGCGCCGAGCTGTTCGATGATGGCCTGGGCGACGTCGTGCATCGTGAGGCGGCGGTCCATCGACGCCTTCTGGATCCATCGGAATGCCTCGGGCTCGGACAGGCCCATCTTCTCGTTGAGGAGGCCCTTCGCGCGATCGACGAGCTTGCGCGTCTCGAAGCGCTCGACCATGTCGGCGACTTCGGCCTCGAGCGTGATGATCTGCTGGTAGCGGCTGAGCGCGATCTCGATCGCGGGGAGCAGGTCGTTGGGCGTGAAGGGCTTGACCACGTAGGCCAGAGCGCCGGCGTCGGCCGCCTGCTCGACGAGCTCCTTCTGGCTGAAGGCCGTAAGCAGCACGACGGGCGCGATCTGCGCCTCCGTGATGCGGCGTGCGGCCGCGATGCCGTCGAGCTGCGGCATGCGCACGTCCATGACCACGAGGTCGGGACGCAGCTCCGTCGCGAGGGCGACGGCCGTCTCGCCGTCGCCGGCTTCGCCGACGACCTCGAATCCGTTGTCCCGGAGGATCTCGACGATGTCGAGGCGGATGAGGGACTCGTCTTCAGCGACGACGACGCGTCGTGGTGCTGATGCGGTTGCTTCGTGCTCGGTCACGGATCAATCCTACGGTAACGTGGTCGCGGTGTTGTGAGCCGGTGTGGCGGAACGGCAGACGCGGAGCACTCAAAATGCTTTGTCCGAGAGGGCGTGTGGGTTCGAATCCCACCACCGGCACGCTCGCAACCCGATAACCGGCACCGCCGACGACCGCCAGCGCGGGTCGCGGCCCCGTTGTGGGGCGCTCCACGGGGCGAGGAATCAGGAAAGATGGCGCGGTGGGTACACGAATCGTCTCCTCCCCCGAGGACATCCCCGATGGCTGGTACGTCATCGACGGCGACGTGGTGCGCCTCGATGACGCGGAGCCCGAGAATCCGAAGCGCGGCACTCCCACGCCGGGCGCGTCGCCGGCGGCGATCGTCGCGGGCTCCCACCGTTTCTCGATCGGTGACGAGATCGAGATGGCGAGCGGGGACGATCTCGACCGCGCCTTCATCCTGAGCGTGCGCGGCCTCTGGGCGTTCCTGCTGCGCGCCGTGGCGATCCTCGTGGGGATCGGAGTGCTCGAGGCGAGCGGGCTCCCCTGGCGTGAGGGCCTCGCACATCAGCTTCTCTGGGGAACCGCGGCTGCCCTTCCTCTCCTCCTCACGTTCCACCTGGTCTGGCGTCGCCTCACCCGCTCCCCCGACGGTCGTGTCACGCGCGCGATGGCCGGCCGATTGCGCGACGACTACGACCGGCAGCGCGGCGAGACGTCGTCGCCGGCCCTCGTCGACTGAGCGGTCCCGCTCACAGAGCCGGGAGGAAGCCGTCGATCGCGGCTCGTGCGAGCTCCATCTCCTTTGGACCGCCGTGTCCCTCCGTCTCGACGATGTGAAGACGACTCGCCGGCCACGCGCGGTGGAGGCGCCAGGCGGTGGCGACGGGACTACTCACGTCGTGACGCCCGTGGATGAGCACCGCCGGGATCGTCGCGAGCTCGCCGACGCGGTCGAGCACGCTGCGCCCCGCCGGAAGGAAGCAGTCGTGCGCCCAGTAGTGCGTCACGAGGGTCGCGAAGTTCTCCCGCGTCCGGTCGTCGTCGAACATCGGTCCGGGAGTGAAGCCCGGATCGAGGGAGACGTGGGTGGTCTCCCACTCCTCCCACGCGACGGCCGCCGCGGCCCGGACGGCGGGGTCCGGGTCCCGGAGTCGCCGAGCGAACGACTCGATCACCCGCTCCCGTGCGACTCCGCCCGCTGTGAGCCGCTCATGCGCCTCCGGGAAGAGCACCCCGACACCGTCGCTGATCCAGTCGATCTCGGCTCGGCTCCCGGAGGTGACGGCGGTGAGCACGAGCTCCGACACGGCCCCGCGGTGTTCGAGCGCGTACGCGAGCGCGAGGGTCGAGCCCACGAGACCGACCGGCGTCGGCCCGTCCCGCAGACGACGGAAGCCGCCGCGCGCACGGGATCGTGCGGGCGACGGCTTCGGTCGTGTGCGATGGGACGCCCTAGAGGACGTCTCCGACGTTGTGCACGCGCACGTCGTTGGTCGACCCGGGGATCCCGGGAGGGGAACCCGAGATGATGACGACCTTCTCGCCGTTCTGGGCGCGGCCCGTCGCGGAGAGGACCTCGTCGACCTGGGCCACCATCTGATCGGTGTGCGTGACGCGCGAGACGACGAAGGACTCGACACCCCAGTTGAGCGCCATCCGACGGCGGATGGCCGGGTCTGGCGTGAAGGCGAGGATCGGAATCGCGCTGCGCAAGCGGCTCATCCGGCGCACGGACTCACCGGACTCGGTGAACACGCAGAGGTACTTGGCCTCGACGAAGTTCGCGATGTCGACCGCCGCGAGCGTGATGGCCCCGGCCTGGGTGCGTGGCTTCGTCCCGAGGGCGGGTACGCGCTCGAGGCCGTGCTCCTCGGTCGACGACACGATGCGAGCCATCGTCTGAACGGTGACGACGGGGTACTTGCCGACGCTCGTCTCGCCGGAGAGCATGACGGCGTCCGCACCGTCGAGCACGGCATTCGCGACGTCGGAGGTCTCGGCGCGCGTCGGAACGGGGCTCGAGATCATCGACTCGAGCATCTGGGTCGCGACGATGACGGGCTTCGCGAGTCGACGCGCGATCTCGATCGCGCGCTTCTGGACGATCGGGACCGCCTCGAGAGGCAGCTCCACACCCAGGTCGCCACGGGCGACCATGATGGCGTCGAACGCCTCGGCGATGTCCTCGAGGTTCTCGACCGCCTGCGGCTTCTCGATCTTCGCGACGACGGGCACCTTCCGGCCCTCCTCCGCCATGATCTCGTGGACGCGGGTGATGTCGTCGGCATTGCGGACGAACGAGAGCGCGATGATGTCCGCGCCGAGGCGGAGGCCCCAGCGGAGGTCGGCCTCGTCCTTCTCGGACAGGGCCGGGACGTTCACGGCGACACCCGGAAGGTTGATGCCCTTGTTGTTCGAGACCGGACCGGCGACGACGACCTCGGTCGTGACGGTCGTGTCGTCGGAGTCGACGACCTTGACGCGCACCTTGCCGTCGTCGATGAGCAGGAAGTCGCCGGGAGCGACGTCCTGGGGCAGGCCCTTGAAGGTCGTGCCGCAGATGTCCTTGGTACCGAGGATGTCCTCGGTCGTGATCGTGAAGATGTCGCCGACGGCGAGCTCGTGGGGGCCGTCCGCGAACTTGCCGAGACGGATCTTCGGCCCCTGGAGGTCGACCAGGACGGCGACGGCCTTCCCGGAGTCGTCTGCGGCCTTGCGAATGTTCGCGTAGACGCCCTCGTGGACGTCGTAACTGCCGTGGCTGAGGTTCATCCGAGCCACGTCGACACCGGCATCGATGATGGCCCGGATGTTCTCGTAGCTGGAGGTCGCCGGACCGAGGGTCGCGACGATCTTTGCACGTCTCATGGGTGAGGTCTTCTCCATGGTTCTGCGCGGTGGCGCACTGTGGTGGCGGGACGGAGAGCCGAACGGCCGCTCCTCGGGAAGTCTAGAGGCTGATGGGACGGTCCGTCGGTCGCACCGGGAACGGCAGGCTCGTCTCGCCCTCGAGGTAGCGGTCGACCGCCGAGGCGGCCGCGCGGCCCTCCGCGATCGCCCACACGATGAGGGACTGACCGCGTCCCGCGTCACCCGCGACGAAGACGCCGGGCTCCGACGTCTGGTAATCGCCGTCGCGCTGGACGTTGCCACGGCCGTCGAAGGGGACGCCGAGCTGCGACGAGAGGTCCTCGGACTCGGGGCCCGTGAACCCGAGGGCGAGGAGGACGAGGTCGGCGGGGATCTCGCGCTCGGTGCCGCTCTTCGGGACGCGGCGACCGTCGACGAACTCGGTCTCGGCGACGCGCAGGGCGACGACCTCTCCCGCGTCATTGCCGATGAACTCCACGGTCGAGACGAGGAACTCGCGGTCACCGCCCTCTTCGTGGGCGCTCGCGACCTCGAAGAGGGTCGGCGTCATCGGCCACGGCTGCGCGTCGGTCCGGTCGGAAGCCGGCTGGCGCCCGATCGCGAGGTTCGTCACCGACGCCGCGCCCTGGCGGTGCGCGGTCCCGATGCAGTCGGCGCCGGTGTCGCCGCCACCGAGGACGACGACGTGCTTGTCCTCCGCCGTGATCTGCGACGGCACGGAGTCGCCGGCGCCGACCTTGTTCGCTTGGACGAGGTACTCCATCGCGAAGTGCACGCCGGAGAGGTCGCGGCCGGGGATCGGCAGGTCGCGCGGGACGAGTGCGCCCGTCGCGACGACGACCGCGTCGTACCGGCTGCGGAGGTCGGCCCACGAGATGTCGACGCCGATGTTCACGCCGGCGCGGAATCGCGTCCCCTCGTCCTGCATCTGCCGCAGGCGCTGGTCGAGGTGGCGCTTCTCCATCTTGAAGTCCGGGATGCCGTAGCGCAGGAGTCCGCCGATGCGGTCGTCGCGCTCATACACGGCGACGGTGTGGCCGGCGCGCGTGAGCTGCTGGGCGGCCGCGAGACCGGCGGGACCGGATCCCACGACGGCGACCGTCTTACCCGTGAGACGCTCCGGCGGGTGCGAGTCGACCCAGCCGTTCTGGAAGGCCTGGTCGATGATCGAGACCTCGACCTGCTTGATCGTCACGGCCGGCTGGTTGATGCCGAGCACGCACGCCGATTCGCACGGCGCCGGGCACAGCCGACCCGTGAACTCCGGGAAGTTGTTCGTCGCGTGGAGGCGCTCGATGGCCTGGCGGCCCTCGCCGCGCCACATGAGGTCGTTCCACTCGGGGATGAGGTTCCCGAGAGGGCAGCCCTGGTGGCAGAACGGGATGCCGCAGTCCATGCAGCGGCCGGCCTGGCGACGCACTTGCGACGGGTCGCCCTGCTCGTAGACCTCTTTCCAGTCCATGATCCGGACGGGGACCGGGCGCCGCGGGGGCAGCTCTCGTTCCCTGACCTTCAAGAAACCCTTGGGATCAGCCACCGGTCACCTCCAGAATCCGTCTCCACACGACGTCGCCGTCGGGGTCGAGCCCCTCGTCGACGGCGCTGCGGCGCGTCTCCAGGACGGCCGCGTAGTCGCGCGGGAGAACTTTCACGAATCGTTCCATTGTCGCGGGGTCGTCGAGGAGCCGTCGCGCGAGGGTCGAGCCCGTCTCCGCGATGTGCTTCTCGAGCAGGTCCGTCACGATCTCGACGTCGCCGGAGCCGAGCGGGAGGAGTGTCAGCTCTCCCGACTGCAGCGACTGCGTGTTCACGAGTTCCTCGTCGAGGTCGTAGACGTATGCCGTGCCGCCGGACATCCCGGCGCCGAGGTTGCGTCCCGTCCCGCCGAGGATGAGGGCGAGACCGCCCGTCATGTACTCGAGCGCGTGATCGCCGACCCCTTCGACGACCGCCGTGACGCCCGAGTTGCGGACGAGGAACCGCTCGCCGACGATGCCGCGGAGGAACATCGTCCCTTGCGTCGCGCCGTACCCGATGACGTTGCCGGCGATGACGTTCTCCTCGGCGACGAAGCCGCTGCCCTTCGCCGGACGGATGACGATCTGTCCGCCCGAGAGGCCCTTGCCGACGTAGTCGTTCGAGTCGCCCTCGAGGCGCAGCGTGATCCCGTTGGGGAGGAAGGCGCCGAACGACTGGCCGGCCGAGCCGTGCAGCGTCACGTCGATCGATCCTGCCGGCAGGCCGTGCTCGCCGTGCCGGACGGTGACCTCGTGGCCCAGCATCGTCCCGACGGCGCGCGCCGTGTTGCGGACGGGAAGCTCGATCGAGACCGTTCCGCCGTGCTCCAGCACGTCACGGCTGCGGTGGATGAGGGCGACGTCGAAGTGCTTCTCGAGCTCGTGGTCCTGCTCGCGAGCACCGCGGCGAGGTTCGTCGTCGTCGAATCGCGGTCCGACGAGGATGGGCGCGAGGTCGAGACCCGACGCCTTCCAGTGCTCGACGGCGCGATCGACGTCGAGGACCTCGTGGTGACCGATCGCCTCGTCGAGCGACCGGAAGCCGAGCTCGGCGAGGTACTCGCGCACCTCCTGGGCGATGAACTCGAAGAAGTTCACGACGAACTCCGGCTTGCCGTTGAAGCGGGCGCGCAGCTCGGGATTCTGCGTCGCGACACCCACAGGACATGTGTCGAGGTGGCACACGCGCATCATGATGCAGCCGGAGACGACGAGAGGGGCCGTCGCGAAGCCGAACTCCTCGGCTCCGAGCAGCGCACCGATGATGACGTCGCGTCCCGTCTTCAGCTGGCCGTCGACCTGGACGACGACGCGATCGCGCATGCCGTTCAGCATGAGCGTCTGCTGCGTCTCCGCGAGGCCGAGTTCCCACGGGGTGCCGGCGTGCTTGAGCGAGTTGAGCGGGCTCGCACCCGTGCCGCCGTCGTGACCAGACACGAGGATGACGTCGGAGAGCGCCTTCGCGACCCCGGCCGCGACAGCTCCGATGCCCGACTGGCTCACGAGCTTCGTGTGGATCCTGGCCTTCGGGTTCGCGCGCTTCAGATCGAAGATGAGCTGCTTGAGGTCTTCGATCGAATAGATGTCGTGGTGCGGGGGCGGCGAGATGAGGCCGACACCCGGAGTCGCGTGCCGCGTGCGCGCCACCCAGGGGTAGACCTTGCCGGGCGGCAGCTGTCCGCCCTCCCCCGGCTTCGCACCCTGTGCGAGCTTGATCTGGATGTCGTCGGCGTGCGTCAGGTACATGCTCGTGACGCCGAAGCGTCCCGATGCGACCTGCTTGATGCTGCTGCGACGCTCGGGGTCGAGGAGACGGTCGACGTCCTCACCGCCCTCTCCCGTGTTCGACTTCGCGCCGAGGCGGTTCATCGCGATCGCGAGCGTCTCGTGCGCCTCCTTCGAGATCGAGCCGTAGCTCATCGCTCCCGTGGAGAACCGCTTGACGATCGACTCGATCGGCTCGACCTCGTCGAGCGGGATCGAGGGCCGTGCGCCCTTCTTGAGCGCGAACATCCCGCGAAGCGTCATGAGCTCCTCCGCCTGGCCGTCGACCATCGCGGTGTACTCGCGGAAGATGTCGTACCGACGGGTCCGCGTGGAGTGCTGCAGACGGAACACGGTGTCGGGGTTGAAGAGGTGCGGCTGCCCGTCACGGCGCCACTGGTACTCGCCGCCGCTCGCGAGCCGCTCGTGTGCGACGACGGCGGCGTCCTCAGGGTACGCCGCGCGGTGACGCTCGGCGTTCTCCCGCGCGATCACGTCGATCCCGACACCGCCGAGCTTCGTCTCGGTGCCCGTGAAGTAGGTGTCGACGAAATCCTGGCTGAGGCCGATGGCCTCGAACGCCTGGGCGCCCGCGTACGACGACACGGTGGAGATGCCCATCTTCGACATGATCTTGAGGACGCCCTTGCCGAGCGCGTAGATCAGGTTCTTCACGGCCTTCTCGGGCGTGACGCCCGTGATCATGCCGGCGCGGACGAGGTCCTCGCACGACTCCATCGCGAGGTAGGGGTTCACCGCCGAGGCGCCGTAACCGATGAGCACGGCGACGTGGTGGACCTCCCGCACGTCACCGGCCTCGACGACGAGGCCGACCTTCATGCGGTTCTGCTCCCGGATGAGGTGGTGCTGGACCGCCGCGAGCATGAGCAACGACGGGATCGGAGCGAGCTCCTTCGTCGAGTCGCGATCGCTCAGCACGATGAACTGGCTGCCGGCCGCGATCGCTTCGTCGACCTCCGCACACATCTCCGCGATACGCTTCTGCATCGCCTCGGGACCGTCGTCGACGCGGTAGAGACCGCGGATCGTCGTCGTCGTGCGCGCGCCAGGGCGCGGGTCGATGTGCTGGATCTTGGCCAGTTCGTCGTTGTCGATGACCGGGAAGTCGAGGATGACCTGCTTGGCGTGCTCCGGTCCCCACGAGAGCAGGTTGCGCTCCGGTCCGAGCCCGGAGGACAGCGAGGTCACGACCTCTTCCCTGATCGAGTCGAGCGGCGGGTTCGTCACCTGGGCGAACTGCTGCACGAAGTAGTCGAAGAGCAGGCGCGGGCGCTTCGACAGGACAGCGATGGGCGTGTCGGATCCCATGGCACCGAGGGGCTCCGCACCGTTCTGCCCCATGGGCATGAGGAGGATGCGCACCTCCTCCTGCGTGTAGCCGAAGGTGCGCTGACGACGCGAGACGGACGCGGGGGTGTGCACGATGTGCTCGCGTTCGGGCAGATCGGCGAGGCGGATGCGACCCGACTCGAGCCACTCCCCCCACGGCTGGGACGCCGCGAGCGAGTCCTTGATCTCGTCGTCCTCGATGAGGCGCCCGGCCTCCGTGTCGACGAGGAACATGCGGCCAGGACGCAACCGTCCTTTGCGCTTCACGCGCGCGGGATCGATGTCGAGGACACCGGTCTCGCTGCCGACGACGACGAAGCCGTCGTGCGTCTCGAGCCAGCGTCCCGGGCGGAGCCCGTTGCGGTCGAGTGTCGCCCCGACGAGCGTCCCATCGGTGAACGTCAGGGCCGCCGGGCCGTCCCACGGCTCCATCTGCAGGGAGTTGAACTCGTAGAAGTCGCGGCGGCTCTTCGGGATGCCGGGCTGCTTCTCCCACGCCTCGGGGACCATCATCATCATGGCGTGGGGCAGTGAGCGGCCGGTGAGCGTCAGGAGTTCGAGGACCTCGTCGAACGACGCCGAGTCGCTCGCGCCGGGCGTGATGATCGGCAGGAGCGGATCGATGTCGCCGATGAGCTCCGACTCGAGCTGGGACTGGCGCGCGCGCATCCAGTTCCTGTTGCCCTCGACGGTGTTGATCTCCCCGTTGTGGGCCATCATGCGCAGAGGCTGCGCGAGCGGCCACGACGGGAAGGTGTTCGTGGAGTAGCGGGAGTGCACGATCGCGAGCTTCGAGGCGAACCGCTCGTCGGACAGGTCTGGGTAGAACGGCTCGAGCTGCAGCGTCGTCACCATCCCCTTGTAGACGAGCGTGCGGCTCGAGAGGGAGATGAAGTAGGCGCCGAGGGTGCGCTCGGCGCGCTTGCGCAGCCGGAACGTCTGCCGGTCGAGCGCGATGCCCGCTCGCGACTCGCCGTCGTCGCCCGTGAGCTCGCTCGCGAGGAACACCTGCTCGAAGACGGGCATCGCGGCGCGCGCGAGCTTGCCGAGGTTCTCGGGAGCGGTCGGGACCTCTCGCCAGCCGAGCACGCGGAGGCTCTCGTCCTCGGCGAGCTCGGCGATCCGCGCTTTGAGCGTCTTGCGCTCGTCGTCGTCCGTCGGGAGGAAGGCGATGCCGACGGCGTACCGGCCGACGGGCGGCAGCTCGAAGTCGGTGACAGCACGCAGGAAGTCGTCGGGGATCTGGGTGAGGATACCCGCGCCGTCGCCCGTGCCGGCGTCGGAACCGATGGCGCCTCGGTGCTCGAGGTTCCTCAACGCGTCGAGGGCGCCGTCGATGATGTCGTGGCCCGCCGTGCCGCGCAGCGTCGCGACCATCGCGAGACCGCACGCGTCCTTCTCGGCAGCGGGGTCGTAGAGGCCCTGCGCCTCGGGGACGAGGCTGAACTGGGAATACGGAGGGCGTGGAGCCATGGAGAAAACCGTCCTCACGAGGTCAAGGGGAGTGGGGGACGTCGCTGGCCCGTGTCGAGGTGGCGGAGTGTCGCCCCGCCGATGATCGGGAGCGTCGCGTGCGCCGGTCGGAAGTCCGTGCCGGTCGGCTCCCGTGAGCCCGGAGAGTTCCGGGCGCCCGACGAGATCGGGCTCGAATGTCGCCCGACCCGAGATGATCGGGCCGTGATGTTCTCACCGGTGAGGTGATCGACACCGGGGCGACACCGTTCGTATCGATGCGTGTGGTGCGTGATGGCTGGTGCTTGTGGCAGGGGGCTGCGGGACCGGTCGAGGCGTCTCCGTCGTCGTCTCGCCGATGTCGACGAGATCGTCGTCACCGCGAGTGAGAGTCTACCCCAGCGTCGAGGGGAGTCGTCCCCCGCCGCGACAGGGCGTCTCACGCGCGTCGGGAGGCCTCCGGTGCCGATGAGGAGGCTGCGCTCAGACGCTCGTCCTCGTCGACATCGACGTCGGGGTCGCTCGTGTCGACGAGCTCTCCCGTCGGTGCGTCGGGATCGACCCATTCGCGACCCGGGCGGTACGGCGAAGGCTCGAGGCCGACGTGTCGACGGCGCTGGACGACGTTGATGATGACGCCGAGGGCGACGGCCGCGATGGCAGCCCAGACGTTGACGCGCAACCCGAGGATGATCTCGCTCGGGTCGATGCGGATCGACTCCCACACGATGCGACCGAGCCCGTACCAGATGAGGTAGACGCCGAGGAGACGGCCCCACTGGAGCCGGAAGCGGCGGTCGAGGAACAGGATGACGGCCACGCCGACGAGGTTCCACACGATCTCGTAGAGGAACGTCGGGTGGAAGAGAGTGCCGGCCGGCAGTCCGACGGGCCACGCCGCGTTCGACTCCTCGATCTCGAGGCCCCACGGGAGCGTCGTCGGCTGGCCGTAGAGCTCGTGGTTGAAGTAGTTGCCCAACCGACCGAACGCCTGCGCGAGGAGGAGACCCGGCGCGAGGGCGTCGGCGAACGTCCAGAACCTCACGCCGGTCTGGCGGCTCGCGAGCCACGCACCGACGGCCCCGCCGATCAGGGCGCCGAAGATGGCGATGCCGCCCTCCCAGACCGCGACGACCTTCCAGAGTTCTGCACCCTCGAAGAAGTAGTCGTCCGGGTGGGTCAGCACGTGGAAGATCCGGGCCCCGACGATGCCGAGCGGGACGGTCCACAGCATGAAGTCGAAGATGACACCGGGCTCGGCGCCACGCGCCGTGAGGCGGCGGGACGTCACGGCTGCGGCGACGATGATGCCGAGCAGGATCCACAGCGCGTAGAAGTGGATCGTGAACGGCCCCAGCGTGATGCTGCTGACGTCTGGGCTGGGAATGCTCGCGTGCAACACGTCGGATACGCACCTTTCGATACGACGGAGTCGACCTCCGTCCGATGGGAGAGTCTAGCCGCGTCGAGCGGCGCCGGTCGCGAGCTCGGCCGCGACGGATGCGACGGCGTCGACACCGCCGCTCGAGAGCGCGGAGACGAGAGCGGAACCCACGATGGCGCCGTCCGCGTAGTCGAGGACTTCGCGCACCTGCTGGGCCGTCGAGATCCCGAGGCCCACACAGGCGCTCTGGGCTCCGGCGTCGCGCAGTCGCGCGACGAGACCGCGGGCCGCGGAGTCGACGTCGCTGCGCGCCCCCGTGATGCCCATCGTCGAGACCGCGTAGACGAAGCCCCTGCTGACCTCGACGGCGCGCACGAGGCGGGCGTCCGACGAGGAGGGCGCAGCGAGGAAGACGCGGTCGAGTCCTGTGCGTTCGGAGGCTGCGAGCCACTCCTCGGCCTCGTCCCGGATGAGGTCCGGAGTGATGAGTCCGGCTCCCCCGGCGTCGACGAGGTCGTCGGCGAAGCGCTCGACGCCGTACGACAGCACGGGGTTCCAGTACGTCATGAGCAGCACGGGCGCCGATACCTGATCCGTGATCCGGCGGACGGCCTCGAAGCCGTGGCTCAAGCGGAAGCCGCGCGCGAGCGCCTGCTGGGTGGCTGCTTGGATGACCGGTCCGTCCATGACCGGGTCGGAGTACGGCAGCCCGAGCTCGATGATGTCGACGCCGCTCTGCGCGATCGCGACGGCGGCGTCGACCGACTCGTCGAAGGTCGGGAAGCCGACGGGCAGGTACCCGACGAGCGCACCTGTGCCCGCGTCGACGCGCGTGCGGATGACGTCCGCGACGGCGCTCACGACTGCTCCGCCCCGGCGTCGATGAGATCGAAGTACCGACCGGCGGTCTCCATGTCCTTGTCGCCGCGACCGGAGAGGTTCACGAGGATGACGGCGTCTTGCCCGAGTTCGCGGCCGAGTTCCAGGGCTCCCGCGAGGGCGTGCGACGACTCGATCGCGGGGATGATGCCCTCCGTCCGGCTGAGCAGGCGGAGTGCGTCCATCGCCGCGGCGTCGGTGACGCCTCGGTACGTCGCGCGCCCGATGCTCGAGAGCCACGAGTGTTCGGGGCCGACGCCCGGATAGTCGAGTCCCGCGGAGATCGAGTGTGATTCGACGGTCTGGCCGTCCTCGTCCTGGAGGAGGAAGCTGCGGGCGCCGTGGAGGACGCCGGGGCGACCCTTCGAGATCGTTGCGGCGTGACGCGGTGTGTCGACGCCGTCGCCCGCGGCCTCGAAGCCGTAGAGCCCGACGGAGGTGTCGTCGAGGAAGGCGTGGAAGATCCCCATCGCGTTCGACCCGCCGCCGACGCACGCGGCGACCGCGTCCGGCAGGCGACCCGTGAGGGCGAGCACCTGCTCGCGCGCCTCCTCGCCGATGACCTTCTGCAGGTCGCGCACCATGGCCGGGAACGGGTGAGGCCCCGCGACGGTGCCGAAGATGTAGTTCGTGTCGCCGACGTTCGTCACCCAGTCGCGCATCGCCTCGTTGATGGCGTCCTTGAGGGTACGGGATCCCGTGGTGACGGGGATGACCTCGGCCCCGAGGAGGCGCATGCGCGCGACGTTGAGAGCCTGTCGCTCGGTGTCGACCTCGCCCATGTAGATGACGCAGTCGAGGCCGAACAGCGCGGCCGCCGTCGCGGTCGCGACACCGTGCTGGCCGGCGCCCGTCTCCGCGATGACGCGCGTCTTGCCGATGCGCTTCGTGAGGAGCGCCTGACCGAGCACGTTGTTGATCTTGTGCGAGCCGGTGTGGTTGAGGTCCTCGCGCTTGAGGATGATGCGCGCGCCGCCGGCATGACGGGCGAAGCGCTGCACCTCGGTGATGACCGATGGGCGACCGACGTAGTCCTTCAGGAGCGCGTCGAGCTCGGCGTGGAACGCCGGGTCGAGTTTCGCGAGCTCCCACGCCTCCGAGAGCTCGTCGAGCGCCTCGACGAGGGATTCGGGGACGTATCGTCCTCCGAACTCGCCGAAGTACGGACCGGTTTCGTCGCGTAGAGCCATGGGGTCACACCGCCAGGAAGGATTCGAGGGTGGAAACGGGATCGTTGGTCACGAGGGCCTCACCGATGAGGACGACGTCGGCACCCGCTTCGCGGTACGCCGCGACGTCGCTCGGCTGCGAGACCGCCGACTCAGCGACCTTCACGACGTCGGCGGGGATGGAGGGCGCGAGTTGCGCGAAGAGTGTCTTGTCGAGTTCGAAGGTGCTGAGATCACGCGCGTTGACGCCCACGAGGCGGGCCCCGAGGTCGAGAGCGCGGGAGAGCTCGTCGGCGCTGTGCGTCTCGACGAGCGTCGTCATGCCGAGCTCGGTCGACAGGACGAAGAGTTCGGAGAGCGTCTTCTGATCGAGCGCCGCGACGATCAGGAGGACGAGATCGGCTCTCGCAGCGCGCGCCTCGAACACCTGGTACGGCATCGAGACGAAGTCCTTGCGGAGGACGGGCAGCACGACGCGGTCGCGCACGCTCCGGAGGTCGTCGAGCGAACCCTTGAACCGGCGTCCCTCCGTGAGCACGCTGATCGCGCTCGCTCCCCCACGTTCGTAGTCGGCGGCGAGGCCCGCCGGATCGGCGATCTCCGCGAGATGACCGCGTGAGGGGCTCGCACGCTTGACCTCGGCGATGACCTTGACGCGATCGCCACGGGACAGCGCGGACAGAGCGTCGAGGGCGGGTGGGGCAGCGAGTGCCTGCGCCTCGACATCGGCGAGCGAGACCGCCTCCTGGCGGGCGAGTGCGTCCTGGGCTGCGCCGGCCGTCAGATCGGCCAGCATGTGGCTAGTGCTCCTTCGCGGAGTACTTGTCGCCGTACGCGCCGTAGCCCGCCTTCGACATGATGAAGCCGACGATCGCACCGATGAGGAGGAGACCGACGCTCGCCCAGACGAGGACGGGCATGTCGAGCCAGAAGAACAACGTGCCGAGGGCTGTGGCCACGAGCATGACCACGACGGCGGTCCAGGCTGCGGGCGAGTGTCCGTGTCCCGGCTCGGTCGACATGTCGCTCATTGCTCTCCTTCGTGAGTGGTTCGTGTGGAAGTCTACCGGGTCACCGGGTGGGGTCCTCGCCGCGGCTGAGGCCGTCCCAGCTGTCGACGGCGTCGAGCGGCGCACCGTCGTCCGCGTGCTCGAACCGCACGGCGTCGTACTTGCGCGACGGCCCCGGCCACCGGGACGACGTCACGAGGACGAGAACCCCGGCGACGGCGAGGAGGACACCGACGCCCGCGGCGACGGCCGGCCAGGCGGACACCGCGACGGAACCGACGACGTCCGCGACCGATTCGCGACCGGCGATCCCCGTCGCGGTGCTGACAGCGGACGTCGACGAGCCGACGGGGTCTGTGAGCGCGAGGATCCCCGAGAGCACGACGGAGGCGCCGATGAGGATCGTGAGCAGGCCGAGGACGACGCGGAAGCCGCGACCGGCGATGCTGAGGGCCGCACCGGCCGCGAGCCCGGCGAGGCCGAGGGCCGAGAGCGCGGGTGCCGCCGTCTCCCCCGTGACGACGACGGGCACGTCGGTCGCGCCGCCGGCCGTCACCTCGAGCACGAACCACTCGCGCGTCCAGGTGAGGAAGACGAGGCCTGACACCGCCAGGACGGCGACGATCGACAGGGACTTCAAACGGCGAGCTGTCACCGCGTCACCGGATCCGCGTCATGGCGTTGGCGACCGCGACGGCCCGGAGCGGGGCTGCCGCCTTGTTCTGCGACTCGAGGAACTCGCTCGCCGGGTCCGAGTCGGCGACGAGCCCACCACCGGCCTGGACGAACGCGGTCCCCCGCATGATCGTCGCGGTGCGGATCGCGATCGCGAGATCGACGTCGCCCGAGAACCCGAAGTACCCGACGACGCCACCGTAGACGCCGCGCTGCGCCGGCTCGAGTTCGTCGATGATCTCGAGCGCGCGCGGCTTCGGGGCGCCCGACAGGGTGCCGGCCGGGAAGGTCGCTCGGAACACGTCGAGGCTCGACGTATTCGGTGCGAGATCGCCCTCGACGCTCGAGACGAGGTGCATGATGTGGCTGAACCGCTCGACCCTCATGAACTCGGTGACCTCGACAGTTCCGGGAGTGCACACCTTGAGGAGATCGTTGCGCGCGAGGTCGACGAGCATGAGGTGCTCGGCCCGCTCCTTGGCGTCCGAGGCGAGCTCGGCCTCGAGCTCCGCGTCCTCCTCCGGGGTCGCACCCCGTGGTTTCGAACCCGCGATCGGATGTGTGAAGACGCGGCCGTCCTGCACCTTCACGAGAGCCTCCGGCGACGACCCCACGATGTGGAACGGCTCGCCCTCCGGCGTCTCGAGGCTCAAGAGGTACATGTAGGGGCTCGGGTTGAGGCTCCGGAGGATCCGGTAGACATCGATCGCGGACGCGTCGGTCTCGAGTTCGAACCGCTGCGAGACGACGACCTGGAAGATGTCACCCTCGCGGATGTAGTCCTTCGACGTCACGACGGCGTCGAGGAAGTCCTGCCGATCGGTGCGGTGATGCGGCTGGGCACGCGCGTCGAGATCGACGTTCGCAAGCCACGCCTCGGACGGTCCCGAGAGCTCGGCCTGCATCCGGTCGAGCCGACCCGCGGCCTCAGACCAGAGCGCGTCGGCGTCGGGACCGTCGCTCAGGACGTTCGCGATGAGCATGACGGTGCCCCGCCGGTGGTCGAGGACGACGAGGTCGGCCGCGAAGCTCACGGCCTGACCGGGCACGCCGATCTCGTCGACGGGACGGTTCGGGAGGTTCTCGATCTGCCGGATCGCCTCCCAGCCGATGAAGCCGACGAGGCCGCCCGTGAGCGGCGGATGCCCCGCGATCTTCGGGGTCTCCCAACGGGCGTGGAGGGATTCGATCGCCCGGAGCGGCTCCCGGGGGGCGTCGTCGCCGAGCGCGCGCGACGCCGACAGCCCGAGGTCGAGCCACACAGCGTCATCGCCGCTCTGCGTCAGCACTCCGAACGATCGGACGCCGACGAACGAGAACCGACTCCAGATCCCGCCCTGCTCGGCGGACTCGAGCAGGAAGGTGCCCGGTCGCCCCGCTGCGAGCTTCCGGTAGATGCCGACGGGCGTCTCGCCGTCGGCGAAGACCTCGCGGATGACGGGGACGACCCGGTGGGTCGACACGAGCGCGTCGAAGGCCTCGCGTGTCGTCGATCCGCTCATCGTCGCGGTCATGAGAGCGCCCCCGGGAATCCCTCCACGACCTCGACGGGATCGCCGTCGAAGCACGTGTGCGTGCCGGTGTGGCACGCAGCGCCGATCTGCTCGACCTGGACGAGGACGGTGTCGCCGTCGCAGTCGAGCGCGGCCGAGCGCACGTACTGCGCGTGGCCGGACGTGTCGCCCTTCCGCCAGTACTCCTGGCGTGAGCGCGACCAGAACGTCACGCGGCCCTCGGTGAGCGTTCGGCGGAGCGCCTCGGCGTCCATGTAACCGAGCATGAGGACCTCGTGAGAGTCCCACTGCTGGATGATCGCCGGAACGAGACCGTCGGGCGCGAACCTCACTCGGTCGATGACGGGTTGCACGTCGGTCATCAGCGGACTCCGATCCCCTCGTCTTTCATGGCGGACTTGACGTCCCCGATGGACAACTGCCCCGAGTGGAAGACGCTCGCGGCGAGCACCGCGTCGGCTCCCGCCCGGATCGCGGGCGCGAAGTGCGCCGGCTCGCCGGCGCCCCCCGAGGCGATCACCGGCACGGTGCTGACGGCGCGCATCGCCTCGATGAGTTCGAGGTCGAACCCGTTCTTGGTCCCGTCCGCGTCGATCGAGTTGACGAGGAGCTCGCCGGCACCCCGCTCGATCGCCTCTCGCGCCCACTCGAGGGCGTCGATGCGCGTGACGGTGCGACCGCCGTGGGTCGTCACGACGAATCCGGACGGCGCACTCCCCGCCCGCGTGACGTCGAGCGACAGCACGACGACCTGGGCCCCGAACCGGTCGGCGATCTCGCCCACGAGGTCGGGTCGACGGATGGCGGCTGAGTTCACACCGATCTTGTCGGCTCCCGATCCGAGCAGTCTCGCGACGTCCTCGGCGGAGCGCACACCTCCGCCCACGGTGAGGGGCACGAAGACCTGCTCGGCCGTGCGCGTGACGACGTCGTACGTTGTACCCCGGCTCTCCACGGTCGCGGTGACGTCGAGGAAGGTGAGTTCGTCGGCGCCCTGCTCGGCGTACCGGGCGGCGAGCTCGACGGGGTCGCCGGCGTCGGCGAGGTTCTGGAAGTTGACGCCCTTGACGACGCGGCCGTCCGCCACGTCGAGGCAGGGGATGACGCGTACGGCGAGAGACATCGCGTTCGCTCCCTACAACCGCGCCGCGTGGATGGCGCTCACGAGGATGGCCCGCGCACCGAGCTCATAGAGCTCGTCCATGACGCTGTTCGTGTCCTCACGACGGACCATGACGCGCACGGCGACCCACTCGGGGTCGCGGAGCGGGGAGACCGTCGGCGATTCGATCCCGCGGGCGATCGCCGTGGCCTGCTCGAGGAGCGCGACGGGGAGGTCGTAGTCCATGAGCACGAATTGACGCGCGACGAGCACGCCCTGGAGGCGGCGCAGCAGCGTCGGCAGGCCCGTGGGCGCCGACGGGGACGAGATGAGGACGGCACTCGATCGCAGGATCACCGGTCCGAAGATCTCGAGCCCGGCGTTGCGCAGCGATGACCCCGTCTCGACGACGTCGGCGACCGCGTCGGCCACGCCGAGCTGGACAGCGGACTCCACGGCGCCGTCGAGCCGGACGAGAGTCGACGTGACGCCGGCCTCGGCGAGGAAGTCGCCGACGAGACCCGGATAGCTCGTCGCGAGTCGCTTGCCCTCGAGGTCGCTCAGGTCGGAGAACACACCGGTCGGGCCGGCGAACCGGAAGGTCGAGCGGGCGAAGTCGAGCTCGGCGACCTCCGTCGCCTCGCTGTGCGAGTCGAGGAGCAGGTCGCGGCCCGTGATGCCGACATCGAGGGCGCCGGAGCCGACGTACGTCGCGATGTCACGCGGTCGGAGGTAGAAGAACTCCACGTCGTTGCGGGAGTCGATGAGGTGGAGGACCTTCGGGTCCTTCCGGACGGCGTAGCCGGCCTCGTCGAGCATGAGGGCGGCCGTCTCGGCCAGCGAGCCCTTGTTGGGCACTGCGATTCGCAACATTCGAGAACTTTCATCGGGGACAACGGGTGACGGCGAGGACCTCGTCACAGATGTCGGTAGACGTCCGCCGTCGTGAGCCCCTTCGCGAGCATCATCACCTGCAGGTGGTAGAGCAGTTGGGAGATCTCCTCGGCCGTCTCCTCGTCCGACTGGTACTCGGCGGCCATCCAGACCTCGGCGGCCTCCTCGACGATCTTCTTGCCGATCGCGTGCACGCCGGCGTCGAGCTCGCGGACGGTGCCGGAGCCCTCCGGTCGGGACAGCGACTTCTCGCTCAGCTCGGCGAAGAGGTCGTCGAAGGATTTCACTCCGCCAGCCTACCGGCAGAACGTGACTCCTCGGCGCGGGCGTCGTCCGCCAGGCGGCGCAGTTCCGCGATGCGCGCGGCGGGATCGTCGCCCCCGAACACCGCGGATCCGGCGACGAAGACGTCGGCACCGGCGGCGGCGGCGATCCCGATGGTGTCTGTGGAGATCCCGCCGTCGACCTGGAGGTCGAACGCGAGGCCGCGGCGCTCCCGGATGTGCGCGAGCGAGCGGAGCTTCGGCATCACCTCGGGCATGAAGGACTGACCGCCGAAGCCCGGCTCGACCGTCATGACGAGGACGAGGTCGAACTCGGCGAGGTCGTCGACGATCGTCTCGATGTGCGTCCCCGGCTTGAGGGAGATGCCTGCGCGAGCACCCCGCGCCCGCAGCTCGCGAGCGAGTTCGACGGCATCGGCAGCGGCCTCGGCGTGGAAGGTGACACCGGCCGCGCCCGTCGCGGCGTACTCGGGAGCCCACCGATCGGGGTCGTCGATCATGAGGTGGACGTCGAGCGGCACCGGCGAGACGTCCTGGATGCGACCGACCATCTGGAGACCGAACGTGAGGTTCGGGACGAAATGGTTGTCCATGACGTCGACGTGCACGGAGTCGGCGGTCGCGATCGTCGCGAGCGCCGCCTCCATGTTGACGAAGTCGGCAGACAGGATGCTCGGGTTGATGCGGGCCGTCATGCGTCCCAGCCTAAACGGCTCCCTCGTCGGCGATCGTCACTGCGAGCGCAACTGCGCGATCGTCGCTGCGCTCACCCTGCGGGGTCGCGCGGCGATCGTCACGCCTCGACGGCGAGGAGCGAGAGGAACATCGCATCGGTCGCGTGTCGGTGCGGCCACAATTGGGCGCTGAGGCGGGAGTCGTCCCCGCCGAGGTCGAGATCATCCCCCGCGATCCCGCGGAGCACCGCTCCGGCGTCGAGCTCGGTGACGCGACCGGCGGACCGCCGCACGGCCGTCGACACGACGGCTCGCGTCTCCGCGAGGTGCGGAGAGCACGTGACGTAGGCGACGAGCCCTCCCGGCTTCGTCGCGGCGATCGCGGCGTCGAGCAGTCGGGCCTGGAGGTCCGCGAGCTCCGGGACGTCACGCGGCTGCTTGCGCCAGCGCGCCTCCGGACGACGACGCAGCGCCCCGAGGCCCGTACACGGAGCGTCGAGGAGCACGCGGTCGTACCGGCCGGGATGGGATTCGCCGATCGTCGTGCCGTCACCGACCCGCACGGGGACGTCGAGCGGAACCGCTGCGAGAGCACGACGCACGAGTTCGGCCCTCGCGGGCACGAGCTCGTTGGCCTCGAGCCCTGCACCCGCCGCGAGGGCCTCGGCCGCGAGGATGGCGGTCTTCCCGCCGGGCCCTGCGCACAGATCGAGCCACCGCTCTCCCGCCCGCACGGGCCGAGCGCGCGTGAGGGCGAGCGCGACGAGTTGCGACCCCTCGTCCTGCACACGGATCCGGCCGCCGGAGGCGGTCACGGCGTGCTCCGGGTCTCCGCCGTCGCCCGTGAAGCCGACCGGGGAGAACCGGTTCGGAGACGCGTCGTCCGGTCGCGAGGCGAGGCCGGGGAGCGCCGCGAAGTTGACGGCGGGCGCGAGGTTGTCGGCGTCGAGGAGGGCGTCGAGCTCGGCTTCCCGCCCCTCGGCTGCGAGTGAGCGGCGGAAGGCCCGGACGACCCACTCCGGATGGGAGGCGAGGACAGCGCGGCGCTCGTCCGCGTCCGGCGCCGACTCCGCGACGTCGCGCAGCCACTCCTCGGGGGAACGGCGCGTGATTCCCCGGAGGACACCGTTCGTGAAGCCGACGGCCGACCGGGACGCGTAGCGCCGCGCGAGCGCGACCGACTCGTTCACGGCCGCGTGGTCGGCGACCCTCATCCCGAGGATCTGGTGCGCTCCGAGCCGCAGGATGTCGAGGACGGTGGGGTCGATCCGGTCGACGCTGCGGCCGGCCGCGATCGAGATCACCCGGTCGTAGTAGCCGCGCATCCGCAAGGTGCCGTAACAGAGCTCGGTCGCGAGGCCCGCGTCGGCCCGATCCAGTCCCGCTGACGTGATCGCCCCCGGGAGGAGGAGGTTCGCGTACGCGTCCTCGTGGCTCACGGACGAGATCACCTCGAAGGCGACGACCCGCGCGGGCTGGATCCGTTCGTCGGGGCGCTGCCGCCGGATGTCGCCGCTCATGATGCGATCAGTCCTTCCACGGTCGTGAGACCGCGCCACCAGTCGGCGGCGTCCATGTCCTTCTTCCCCGCCGGCTGGACCCTGACGAGTCGAACGGGTGTCGAGCCGGTGCCGACGAGGACGTTCCTTCCGACGGCGGTCATCGCGCCGACCGCCAGCGACGGCGCGTCAGCCGGCGCGTCACCGACCGCAGTGACCTTCAGGCGCACGCCGCCGACCGTCGTGTGGGCACCCGGCTCGGGGGTCATCCCGCGGATGTGCGCGACGACGTCCTCGGACGGGAGCCGCCAGTCCACGCGAGCGTCGTCGACCCCGAGCTTCGGGGCGAAGCTCGGCTCTCCGGTCTGATCGGTCGGGCGCTCGCCGCGGGCGATCGCGGCGACGACGGAGACGACGTCGTCCGCACCGGAACGGGCGAGCTCGTCGAGCAGGTCTCCCGTCGTCTCCTCCCCCGTGAGCGGGCGCTCCCGACGCGACCACACCGGGCCGGCATCGAGTTCGGGGACGAGCTGGAACACGGTCGCTCCGGCACCGGAGCGGTGCACGATCGAGTGCTGGACGGGAGAGGCACCACGCCACGCGGGGAGCGCCGAGAAATGCAGATTGATCCACCCGTGGTCCGGCCCGCTGAGGAGCGGCTCCCGCACGAGGCCCCCGAACGCCACGATGACCCCGAGCTCGGGTCTCGTCGCGAGGATCTGCTCGGTCGCTGCCGCGTCGAGTCGCGCGGCGCGAACGACAGCGAGGCCGCGCTCCTCCGCTGCGGCCGCGACGGGCGACGGGGTGAGCACGCGCCGCCGGCCGACCGGCGCGTCAGGGCGGGTCACGACCGCCGCGATCTCGTGTCCGGCTGCGACGAGGGCGTCGAGCGTCGGCACAGCGGTGATCGGGCTTCCAGCGAAGACGATCCTCACGTCCACACCTCCGGGTCGTCGAAATGGAGCCGCAGCGACGGCACGGCACGTTGGGGTCGCCCCGCGACGGGGCGCCGCCGCGCCGTCGCGTTGCGGATGAGGACGGCGCGGAGCTCGCGGGCGACGTCCGCCCCGACGCGGTAGTCGAAGCGCACGATCGATCGTACGCCGCCCTCGTCGACCGGCGTCGGGCCGAGGACGTCGCGGATCGCGATGCCGTCGAGCGCCTCGACGGCCGCGGCGACGGCGTCCACCGGCCCCGTCACCGTCGCCGTACGGACGGACGGCGGGAAACCGAGCGTGCGCCGGTCCGCGAGCTCGCGAGCGGCGAAGCTCGCATGGTTCCACCCGGCGAAGGCCTGGGCGAGGGGGCCGGACACTCCGGCGAGGACGACGGGAGCTCGTGGGGCGGCGAGGGCCGCGGCGTTCGACCACCACCGCAAGGCGTCCTCGGCGATCGTGAGCGACTCACGCGCGAGCATGCGCTCGCCGTCGAGGAGCAGGACGGCGCGGTATCCGCCGGCCGCGACGGGCTCGGCACCACGCGTCGCGACGACGAGGGCCGGGGTGTCGGGGAGTGTCAGCACCCGGTGCTCGCCGTCGGCGACGATCACGCGGGCGCCCGGGAACGCCCTCCCGAGTTCCTCGGCCGTCCGGCCGCTGCCTCGGGACACGAGCCGGAGGGACGTGCCATCGCACACGTCGCATCGCCACGGCGCCGCGACCGCGCCGCAGACGCCGCACTGCGGCGCCTGACCGCGCCGGCGCACGCCGAGCGGGCCGTGACAGCGCGCACACGTGGCCGCCGTGCCGCACGACGCGCACGCGACCACGGGAGCGTAGCCCGGGCGGGCGACCTGGACGAGCACGGGGCCCGCCGCGAGCCCCTCCCGCGCGAGCGCCCACGCCGTTGCGGGGATGCGGGAGCTCGCCTCCCCCGGCGGGTCCTCGGCGAGCACGACGCGCGGACGGACCGACGGCGACGGCGAGACGGGCGTCAGGTACTCGAGCTCGACGAGCCGCTCGGCGTCGACGCTGCGCGCGTGCGACAGGAGCACGAGCGCGGCTCCCGATTGGGACTGTCGGACGAGGGCGACGTCCCGCGAGTGGGCGTACGGCGCGAGCGGCTCGCGGTGGAGCGGATCGCCGTCGTCGACGACGACGACGAGACCCAGCCGTGACGCCGGGGCATAGAGCGCCGAGCGGTTGCCGATCACGATGTGGGGCCCGTCCCCGAGGGACGCGAGGAAGGCGCGGTAGCGCTCGGCGGGCGGCTGGGCGGCGTCGAAGCGCAGGACGATGTCGGCGACACCGATCGCGGAGAGGGCAGCCTCGAGCTGGTCGAGGTCGCGATGGTCGGGGACCGACACGATCGTCTGCCGACCGCGCGCAGCGGTGTTGGCGGCGAGACGAGCCGCCGTCACGGCCCAGGACCCGACCGAACCGCCGTCGGGCAGGCGGGCGAGCGTCGGCACGGCGTCGAGAGCGAAGCGCCCTCCTCCAGCGATCCCCTCGTCGAGGTCAGCTCCGGCGTAGCCCGCGGTCGGCACCGCTCCGACGGGCGACGGCGGCACGGACGGAGAACCGGCGGCGACATAGGCCTTCTCGACGCGCACCTGTCGCTTCGGGACGGCGAGCCGCAGCACGTCGCTCGCGGTGCCCGCGACCCGATCGGCGACGGCTCGCGCGAGCGTCCACACCTCGGTCGAGAGCACCGGGACCGTCGAGACGAGGGCATCGAGGGGGCTCAGGGCGCCGCCGTGCTCCGACTCGTCGGCGACCTCGACGACGAAAGCGTCGGCGACGCGGCCGGCGGTGCGCAGCGGCACGCGGACCCGGACGCCGGGGACGACCCCCTCCATCTCGCGGGGGACGGCGTAGTCGAAGAGGTGATCGAGTTGCGGGAGGGGCGAATCGATGACGACGCGCGCGACCGGGGCGGCCACACCGCCCCCTAGAGTCCCGCTGCGGCCCGCAGGTCGTCGACGCGGTCCGTGCGCTCCCAGGTGAAATCGGGCAGCTCGCGACCGAAGTGACCGTAGGCAGCCGTCTGGGCGTAGATCGGGCGGAGGAGGTCGAGGTCCTCGATGATGGCGGCGGGCCGCAAGTCGAACACCGAACGGATGGCCTCGACGATGCGCTCCTCCGGGACGGCGTTCGTTCCGAACGTCTCGACGTACAGACCGACGGGAGCGGCGGCGCCGATCGCGTACGCGACCTGCAGCTCGAGGCGTTCGGCGAGACCCGCGGCGACGGCGTTCTTCGCGACCCACCGCATGGCGTAGGCCGCCGAACGGTCGACCTTCGACGGGTCCTTGCCGCTGAACGCTCCCCCGCCGTGACGGGACGCTCCACCGTAGGTGTCGATGATGATCTTGCGGCCGGTCAGGCCCGCGTCGCCCTTGGGGCCGCCGATGACGAACGTGCCGGTCGGATTGATGAGGAACCGCGTGTCGGACGTGTCGAGGTCGAGCTGCTCGAGCACGGGGCGGATGACGTGCTCGGCGACGGCGGCACGCACGTCGGCCGTGGAGACGTCGGCCGCGTGCTGGGTGGAGAGCACGATCGTCTCCACGGATCGCGGGACCGCGCCCTCGTACCCGATCGTCGCTTGCGTCTTGCCGTCGGGCCGCAGGAACTCGAGCTCGCCGCTCTTGCGGACCGCGGAGAGGCGCTCGGCGAGGCGGTGGGCGATCCAGATGGGGATCGGCATGAGCTCGGGGGTCTCGTTCGTGGCGTACCCGAACATGATGCCCTGGTCGCCGGCGCCCTGGGCGTCGCGAGCGTCGACGCTCGACTGCTCGCGCGACTCGAAGGCGGAGTCGACGCCTTGCGCGATGTCGGGCGACTGCTGCCCGATCGAGACAGAGACGCCGCACGAGGCGCCGTCGAATCCGGTCTCCGACGAGTCGTAGCCGATGCCCGTGACGACGTCGCGCACGATCTGGGGGATCTCGACGTACCCGTCGGTCGAGACCTCTCCCGCCACGTGGACGAGTCCCGTCGTCACGAGCGTCTCGACCGCGACGCGGCTCGCCGGGTCGACCGTGAGGAGCGCGTCGAGGATGCTGTCGGAGATCTGGTCGCAGACCTTGTCCGGGTGTCCTTCGGTGACGGATTCGGACGTGAAGAGGCGACGCACGGTCATGGAGGACTCCAGAGTGAAAGGTTCGATGCTCGACGATCTGATCGACGGCCCCAGTCTGCACCGGACCGCCGACACCGCGGCCCGGCCGACGCCGTCCGGATCACGCGGGGTGGTGACGAACGAACGGCCGGCTCCCGATGGGGCCGGCCGTTCCGGTGATGCTATTCCGCGAGCTGGCGGACGGTGAGCTTGTCCTCGTTGATCTCGCGCATGGCGACCGAGAGGGGCTTGTCGTCGACGTTCGAGTCCACGAGCGGGCCGACGTTGTCGAAGAGGCTGCCCTCGTGCAGGTCGGCGTAGTAGTCGTTGATCTGACGGGCTCGCTTGGAGGCGAAGATCACGAGAGCGTACTTCGAGTCGACCTTCGAGAGAAGCTCGTCGATGGGCGGGTCGATGATTCCTTTTTGGCGATCGGCCATGGTTCTTTCACACTCCTGGTGCGCTTGTTCGTGAGCGGATGGATCGAGCGTTCTCCGGAGGAGAAGCGTGCTCGGAAGCGATCAACGCGAGGTCGCGGATCCGCGGGTCACCAACAAGTCTACGACCTCGGCGGCCGCAGTGCCCACGTCGGAGTTCACGACACGGTGATCGAACTCGTCCTGCGCGGCGAGTTCGATGTGCGCGGTCTCGAGTCTCCTCGCCTGTTCGGCCTCGTCCTCGGTCCCCCGACCGATGAGCCGGCGTACGAGTTCGTCCCACGACGGCGGCACGAGGAAGACGAGCGTGGCCTCCGGCATATGCCGCCGGACCTGACGGGCGCCCTGGATGTCGATCTCGAGGAGGACGCTGTCTCCGCGCGAGAGCGCCTCGTCGATCGGTCCCCTCGGCGTGCCGTAGCGGTGCGAGTTGTGCACCGTCGCGTACTCGAGGAGCTCGTCCTGCGCGATCATGCGGTCGAACTCCTCGTCGGTGACGAAGTAGTAGTTGACGCCCTCGACCTCTCCCGGCCGCGGCTTGCGCGTCGTCGCGGAGACGCTCAGGAGGACGTCGGGGTAGTTGTCTCGGATGTACGACGCGACGGTCCCCTTGCCGACGGCCGTGGGACCCGCGAGCACGACGAGGCGGCTGCGGCGACGCGCGCGATTGACGGATTCGCGATCGGCGAGGAAGGCCTTGAGCTTGCGGCGCTGGTGCACGCCCAGGCCGCCGAGCCGCTTCGACGGCGAGATGCCGAGCTCGCTCATGATGCGCGGGAGCTTCGTCTGACCGATCGCGGGAACACTCAGGAGCAGGTCGGTGACACGCAAGCGGCCTTCGACGCCGACCGGATCGGAGACCGCGGCGTCGAGGACGTCGACGGCCGAACGCGTCCCTCCCGCCACGGCGGCCTTGACCGTCGCGCGAGCGCGCCGCGCCGCCACGGCGGCACGAGAGGCGGCGGTGCGGTCGACTTCCGGCGGTCGACGTCCCGAGTCCTGCGTCACAACGTTCCTCTCACCTCTGCCGCCCGCTCGGAGATCGCGTGTGCGATCCCCGTGGGACCGCTCGACAGCAGGCTTCGTGATTCGCTTACGATAACGCCCTCGGAGAGGTTCCCGTAAATCTCCCGCGCCCTGGCCGTGTCGGCGCCCTGATGACCGAAGCCCGGCGCGAGGACGGGTAGTGGCCTCGCCACGTCGCCGAGGCCCGCAGCTGCGAGATCGACGGTCGCGCCGATGACCACACCGATGGGTCCGAACGGGTCGCCCGTCGTCGCGTTCCAGTCGGCGACGTCGTCGAGCACGCGGCGCGAGACCGGACGACCGTCGGCCGTTCGCGCCGCCTGCACCGAGGCACCGGCGGGGTTCGAGGTCGCGGCGAGGACGAATGCTCCCTTCCCGACACGAGCCGCCGCCGCGAAGGTGTCGGCGAGGTCGGCGACGCCGAGGTAGGGGTTGAGGGTGAGCGCGTCGACCTCGAGCGGGCCGCCGACCTCGAGCCATGCGCCGGCGTACCCGGGCATGCTCGAGCCGATCTCGCCGCGCTTGACGTCGCCGATCACGAGCAGGCCTGCCGCCCGCGCCGCGGCGATCACCTCCTCGAGTGCCGCGAATCCCGCCGAGCCGAAGCGCTCGAAGAACGCCACCTGCGGCTTGACGATGCCGGCGGCCCCCGTCGTCGCCTCGACGACGCGCAAACCGAAGTCGCGCACGCCCGAGGCCGACACGGGCAGACCCCACGCAGCGAGCAGGCCATCGTGGGGGTCGATCCCCACGCAGAGCCGACCGTTCGACGCGAAGGCCGCGGTCAGTCGATCACCGAACGTCACACGCGGGCCTCGCGTTCGAGCTGGTACTCCTGCAGGCTCGTCACCTGGAAGCCGTCGCGGATGGCGCCGAAGGACGCGACGGCTGCCGTGAGCTGGGCGATCGTCGTGAACAGCGGCTTGTCCGCGGCCACGGCGGCCGCGCGGATCTCGTAGCCGTCGGCGCGCGCGGACCGCCCCGACGGGGTGTTGATGACGATGTCGACCTCGTTGCGGTTGATGAGGTCGACGATCGACGGTTCGCCGACGACGGACTCGTCGCCCTCGCTGAACTTGCGCACCTGCCGCGTCGTGATGCCGTTCCGACTCAAGACCTCGGCGGTGCCCTCCGTCGCGAGGATCGTGAACCCGAGTTCCTGGAGCCGCAGCACGGGGAGAACGATCGACCGCTTGTCACGGTCGGACACCGACACGAAGACCGTGCCCTCGAGCGGGAGGCCGCCGTATGCCGCCTCCTGGCTCTTCGCGAAGGCCGTCGGGAAGTCGCGGTCGATGCCCATGACCTCACCCGTCGAACGCATCTCCGGTCCGAGCACCGAGTCGACGATGTCGCCGTTCTTCGTGCGGAAGCGCTTGAAGGGAAGCACGGCCTCCTTGACGGAGATCGGCGAGTCCATCGGGACGCGCGAGCCGTCGACGGCCGGCAGGAGACCGGATCCGACCAGTTCGCGCACCGTGGAGCCCGTCATGAGCAGCGACGCCGCCTTCGCGAGGGGGATGCCGAGGGCCTTCGAGACGAAGGGGACCGTGCGGGACGCGCGCGGGTTCGCCTCGAGGACGTAGAGGATGCCCTGCGCGATCGCGAACTGCACGTTGAGCAGGCCACGCACGCCGACGCCTTGCGCGATCTGGAGGGTCGCCTCGCGGACGCGATCGATCTGCGCCTTACCGAGGGTGACCGGCGGGAGCGTGCAACTCGAGTCGCCCGAGTGGATGCCCGCCTCCTCGATGTGCTCCATGACGCCGCCGACGTAGAGCTCCTCGCCGTCGTAGAGAGCGTCGACGTCGATCTCGATCGCGTCGTCGAGGAAGCGGTCGACGAGGAGCGGGTGCGCCGAGTCGACGATGCCCTGGTCCGCGATGCGGTGGAAGTAGTCCTCGAGCGAGGCGCTGTCGTAGACGATCTCCATACCGCGCCCGCCGAGCACGAAGCTCGGGCGCACGAGGACGGGGTAGCCGATCCCCTCGGCGATCGCGACGGCTCCGGCGAAGTCGACGGCCGTGCCGTTCTTCGGGGCGAGCAGGCCCGCCGCATCGAGGATCGCGGAGAAGGCGCCGCGCTCCTCGGCGAGGTCGATCGCCTCGGGCTGGGTGCCGAGGATCGGGACACCGGCCTCCTTGAGACCGTTCGCGAGACCCAGCGCCGTCTGGCCGCCGAGCTGCACGACGACGCCGACGAGTTCGCCCGAGAGGCTCTCGGCGTGGATGACCTCGAGGACGTCCTCGAGCGTGAGCGGCTCGAAGTAGAGCCGGTCGCTCGTGTCGTAGTCGGTCGAGACCGTCTCCGGATTGCAGTTGATCATGATCGTCTCGAAGCCCGCCTCGGAGAGGGCGAACGACGCGTGCACGCACGAGTAGTCGAATTCGACGCCCTGACCGATGCGGTTCGGTCCTGACCCGAGGATGACGACCTTCCGGCGGTCGCTCGGGGCGACCTCCGTCTCCTGGTCATAGCTCGAGTAGTGGTACGGAGTGAGGGCGGGGAACTCGCCGGCGCACGTGTCGACCGTCTTGTAGACGGGGCGGACGCCGAGGATGTGCCGGACCTCGCGCACCTCCTTCTCTCCGAAGCCGCGCAACTGGCCGATCTGCACGTCGGAGAAGCCGTGGTCCTTAGCGACGGTGAGGACGGCGGTGTCGAGGACGGGGGCCGATCGCACATAGTCCGCGACCTCGTTGATGAGCACGATCTGGTCGAGGAACCATGGATCGATCTTCGTGGCCTCGAAGGCCTCCTCGACGCTCGCCCCGAGCCGGAGTGCCTGCTGGACGAGCACGATCCGGCCGTCGGTCGGCGTGCTCGCGAGCTCGAGCAGCTCGGCGGCCGATCGCGTCTCGTCGCCCCAGTGGAAGCTCGACCCCTTCTTCTCGAGCGAGCGCAGTGCCTTCTGGAGCGCCGTGGCGTAGTTGCGTCCGATCGCCATCGCCTCGCCGACGCTCTTCATGGTCGTCGTGAGCGTCGGGTCAGCGGCGGGGAACTTCTCGAACGCGAAGCGCGGCACCTTGACGACGACGTAGTCGAGCGTCGGCTCGAAGCTCGCCGGGGTCACCTTCGTGATGTCGTTCGGGATCTCGTCGAGGCGGTAGCCGATCGCGAGCTTCGCGGCGATCTTCGCGATCGGGAAGCCCGTCGCCTTCGAGGCGAGGGCACTCGAGCGCGAGACGCGCGGGTTCATCTCGATCACGATGACACGGCCGTTCGACGGGTCGACGGCGAACTGGATGTTGCAGCCGCCCGTGTCGACGCCGACGGCACGGATGATGTCGATGCCGATGTCGCGGAGGTTCTGGTACTCGCGGTCCGTGAGCGTGAGCGCCGGGGCGACCGTGATCGAGTCGCCCGTGTGCACGCCGACGGGGTCGACGTTCTCGATCGAACAGACGACGACCGTGTTGTCGGCGGTGTCGCGCATGAGCTCGAGCTCGTACTCCTTCCAACCGAGGATCGACTCCTCGAGGAGGACCTCGCTCGTCGGGCTCTGGTGGATGCCGTCGCCGACGATCCGGCGGAGCTCCTCCTCCGTGTACGCGAAGCCCGAGCCGAGGCCACCCATCGTGAAGGACGGGCGGACGACGAGCGGGTAGCCGAGGTCCTCGGCGTACGACACGGCCTCGTCGACGGAGTGCGCGATGTAGGAGCGGGCGACGTCGGCACCCGCGTCGAGCACGAGCTGCTTGAAGACCTGGCGGTCCTCGCCCTTCTGGATCGCCTCGAAGTTCGCCCCGATGAGCTCGACGTCGTACTTCTCGAGGATGCCGTGGTCGTGGAGCTGGATAGCGGCGTTGAGCGCGGTCTGGCCCCCGAGCGTCGGGAGGATCGCGTCAGGGCGCTCCTTCGCGATGATCGTCTCGATGACCTGCCACGTGATCGGCTCGACGTAGGTCGCGTCGGCGAAATCCGGGTCGGTCATGATCGTCGCGGGGTTGGAGTTGACGAGGATGACGCGGACGCCCTCCTCGCGCAGGACACGGCACGCCTGGGTCCCCGAGTAGTCGAACTCGACGGCCTGGCCGATGACGATCGGGCCCGATCCGATGACGAGGACGCTGTTGATGTCGTCGCGCTTGGGCATTAGTTCTGCTCTCCCGTTGAAGTGGTTTCGTCCCGCCGTGCGATCACGAGGTCGCGGAAGCGGTCGAACAGGTGGTTGGCGTCGTGGGGTCCGGCAGCCGACTCCGGGTGGTATTGCACGCTGAACGCCGGGATGTCGAGGCACCGCAGCCCCTCGACGACGTTGTCGTTGAGGGAGTAGTGGCTGACCTCTGCGCGGCCGAAGCCCTCAGGCGAGTCGTGCACACCCTCCACCGCGAGGTCGACGGCGAAGCCGTGGTTCTGAGAGGTGATCTCGACGCGTCCCGTCGTCTTGTCGAGCACCGGCTGGTTGATGCCGCGGTGGCCGAACGGGAGCTTGTAGGTCGGGAAGCCGAGCGCGCGACCGAGGAGCTGGTTGCCGAAGCAGATGCCGAAGTACGGCACTCCGGCCCGCAACGACTCGCGGAGGAGCTCGACGTGGGCGTCGGACGCCGCGGGGTCTCCCGGGCCGTTCGAGAAGAACAGGGCGTCGGGGTTCAGCGCCTTGACCTGATCGGCCGTCGCGCTCTGCGGGAGCACCTCGACGTCGAAGCCGCGCTCCGAGAGGTAGTGGAGCGTCGACTTCTTGACGCCGAGGTCGAGGACGGCGACGGTTCCGATCCGCTCGCCCGACGCGGCGACCCGGTACGGCTCCCCCGTCGAGACGTCGCCCGACAGGTTCCGTCCGCGCATGTCGACGCCGCGGCGCACGAGGTCGAGCTGCTCGGCCGTCGAGAGCGTCGCCTCGTCGCCGGAGAAGATGCCGGCCTTCATGGCTCCGGCAGCGCGGATGTGTCGCGTGACCGCGCGGGTGTCGATGCCGGCGATGCCGACGACGCCGTCCCGTTCGAGCTCGTCGTCGAGCGAGCCCTGGGCGCGGAAGTTGGAGACCACGCGGGAGGGGTCGCGCACGACGTAGCCGGCGACCCAGATGCGGGCGGACTCGCGGTCCTCGGTGTTGACGCCCGTGTTGCCGATGTGCGGCGCTGTCTGGATGACGATCTGGCCCGCGTAGGAGGGATCCGTGAGCGTCTCCTGGTAGCCGGTCATTCCCGTGGCGAAGACGACCTCGCCGAGGGTGCGACCGACGGCGCCGTACGCTCGGCCGGAGAAGCGGGTGCCGTCTTCGAGGACGAGGACGGCCGGTGGGCCGGGGACGAAGCGGTTGTCGCTCATGATGATGACTCACTCTCGGTGGGTACTGGGGGACGGGGGACGATGACGCGCTCGAGGTCGGCGACCACGGTGCGCTGATCGGCGTCGAGGACGCGGACGAACGAGTCGCACGCGACGCCGGAGATGCTCCAGGAGAGTCGGACGAGGCCATCGGACTCGACGACGCGGTCGATCGCGACGTTCGTGGTCGAGACGGCCGTCAGGCTCTCGGAGGGGATGAAGGCCGGGCGCTCGCCAGGAATCGCGAGGACGAGCCCGGACGGGGCGATCGACAGCACCCCACGCGCACGGAAGCCGAGGCCTCGGACGGCGAGCCGCTCGAGCGGCCGACCGGCCTCTGTCGTCGCGACGTACAGCACGTCGACGGACTCCGCCGGGACGTACGACTCCGGGACCTGCGGCACGCCGAGCCCCGCGTCGCGACGGACGCGCGCTCGCCAGGCGAACCACATGAGGGAGAGGAGAGCCGCGAGGACGACGACGACGATGACGCCCGGTAGGACCTTATCCACGACCGACCACCGCCCGCTGCCCGGCGAGGACCTCGTCGTGGGGCCGCAACGCGCCGTCGAGCACGGTCGGCACGCCCCGGTGGAACGTCGCGACGACACGACCGGGCAACTGCCGACCGACGTACGGCGAGTTCGCGCTCTTCCCGGCGAGGTCGTCGACGTCGAAGGTCCGCGAGGCCGTCGTGTCGTAGAGCACGACGTCGGCGCGGGACCCGACCGTGATCGGGGCACCGACGCCGTCGAGCCGTCCGATGCGCGCGGGGGCCGACGAGAGGACTCGGGCGACGTCCGCCCAGTCGAGCAGGCCCGTCTCGACCATCGCGGAGTGCACGACGCTCAACGCCGATTCGAGACCCACCATGCCGTTCGCGGCCTCGGGCCACGCGCAGTCCTTGTGCTGATCCGGGTGCGGCGCGTGGTCGGTCGCGACGATGTCGATCGTGCCGTCGGCGAGGCCCTCGCGCACGGCGGCGACGTCCTCGGCGGAGCGCAGCGGCGGGTTGACCTTGAACCGCGCGTCGTAGCTCTCCGCGAGGTCGTCCGTGAGGAGCAGGTGATGCGGGGTGACCTCGGCCGTGACGGCGATGCCGCGTGCCTTGGCCCACCGGATGATCTCGACGGAACCGGCCGTGGACACGTGGCACACGTGCAACCGGCTCCCGACGTGCTCGGTCAGGAGCACGTCGCGCGCGATGATCGCCTCCTCGGCGACGGCGGGCCAGCCGGCGAGGCCGAGGCGCGTCGACACCTCGCCCTCGTTCATCTGGGCGCCGACGGTGAGGCGCGGCTCCTGGGCGTGCTGCGCGATCGCGCCGTCGAACGCCTTCACGTACTCGAGCGCGCGGCGCATGAGCAGCGGATCGCTCACGCAGAAGCCGTCGTCGGAGAACAGGCGGACGCGCGCCCGCGACGACGCCATGGCGCCGAGCTCGGCGAGCCGCTCCCCCGCGAGTCCCGTCGTCACGGCCCCGATGGGCTGCACCGTCGCGTAGCCGGAGGCCTCGCCCAGGGCGAGTTCCTGTTCCACGAGGCCGGCGGTGTCGGCGACGGGAGAGGTGTTCGCCATCGCGAAGACCGTCGTGAAACCGCCGGCGGCCGCGGCGCGGGTTCCCGTCAACACGGTCTCGCTGTCCTCGTAACCGGGCTCTCGCAAGTGGGTATGCAGGTCGACGAGCCCGGGGAGCGCCTGGAGGCCGGCCGCGTCGATCACGATCGCATCGACGGAATCGAGACCGTCTCCGACTCCCACGACGAATCCATCGGCGATCGCGATGTCGGCCGTCGATCCGTCGGGCAGCGTCGCTCCGCTGAGGAGGAAGGAAGAGTTCGACATGTCAGTCCTCACGTTCGCCGGAGAGCAGGAGATAGAGCACGGCCATTCGCGCGGAGACACCGTTCGCGACTTGCTCGCGTACCGTCGATCGAGGCGAGTCCGCGGCGCGCGAGGAGATCTCGAGTCCGCGGTTCATCGGTCCGGGGTGCATGACAATCGTATCCGGGCCGAGACGGGCGAGGCGCTCGTCGTCGAGTCCCCACCGCCTCGAGTACTCGCGCGGGTTCGGGAAGAACGCGTCGTTCATGCGCTCCGACTGGATGCGGAGCATCATGACGACGTCGGGACCCGTCGCGAGGGTCGCGTCGAGGTCGAACGACACCTCGGCCGGCCACCCCTCGAGGTGGTTCGGCACGAGGGTCGGCGGACCGACGAAGACCGTCCGCGCCCCGAGGGCCGAGAGCAGCCAGACGTTCGAGCGCGCGACGCGCGAGTGCAGGATGTCGCCGACGATCGCGACCGTCACGCCATCGAGGGCACGCCCGCGGCTCGCCGATCCGTGCAGGCAGCGGCGGATGGTGAACGCGTCGAGGAGCGCCTGGGTAGGGTGCTCGTGCGTCCCGTCGCCTGCGTTCACGATGCCGGCGTCGATCCATCCGCTCGCAGCGAGGGTGTGCGGGGCGCCGGACGCGCCGTGGCGGATGACGACGGCGTCCGCCCCCATCTCCTCGAGCGTCTGCGCGGTGTCCTTGAGGCTCTCGCCCTTGGACACGCTCGAGCCCTTGGCGCTGAAGTTGATGACGTCGGCCGAGAGCCGCTTCGCCGCGGCCTCGAACGAGATGCGCGTGCGCGTCGAGTCCTCGAAGAAGAGGTTGACGACGGTCTTGCCGCGGAGGGTCGGGAGCTTCCGTACCTCGCGCGTCTGCGTGTCGGCCATGTCCTCGGCGACGTCGAGGATGTGGATGGCGGCGTCGCGCGAGAGGTCGCGGGTCGAGAGCAAGTGGCGCATCAGACGCCGCCCTGCTCGATCGTCACGGATTCCTCGCCGTCGACGTCCTCGAGGCGCACGAAGATGCGCTCGCTCGGCGACGACGGGAGGTTCTTGCCCACGAAGTCGGGCCGGATCGGCAGTTCCCGGTGGCCCCGATCCACGAGCGCGGCGAGTCGGACGGCGCGGGGCCGACCGATGTCGCCGATCGCGTCGAGCGCTGCGCGGATGGTGCGTCCGGAATACAGGACGTCGTCGACGAGGACGACCGTCGCACCATCGAGGCCGCGAGCCGGAATGGACGTGGGCGACGGCGCGCGAGTGGGGTTCCGCGAGAGGTCGTCGCGGTACATCGTGACGTCGAGCGATCCGACGGGGACGCCGGTCCCGGAGATCTCCGAGACGAGACGGGCCACGCGTCGCGCGAGGACGACTCCCCGCGTGGGGATGCCGAGGATGACGAGATCGTCTGGTCCACGATTGGACTCGAGGATCTCGTGAGCGATGCGGGTCAGCGCCCGCGAGATGTCAGCATGCTGCAGCACGACCCGTGCGCTCATGTCCGACTCCCTTCTCCGCCTCTCCGGACGGTGTTAAAGGTTGTCTCGTTGCTGTCTCCGACCCTATCAGGATCAGGAGGACGGCTTCCCCGCTTCAGCCGCGTGCCCCGTCCACCGGTCGAAGGCGGCAGTTCCGCGGCGAGGGCGCCCGTCGTACATGTCGCCCTCGTTCGGGTGTAGCTCTGTCGTCAGGAGGCCTGTTGCGCGATCCGGCCGAGCAGCCCGTTGACGAAACCGGGCGAGTCGTCCGTCGAATACTCCTTGGCGGCCTCGACAGCCTCGTCGATGGCGACGCCCGTCGGGATCTCCACGTTGAAGAGGACCTCCCACACCCCGATGCGCAGGATGGCCCGGTCGATCGCGGGCATGCGCTCGAGGGACCAGCCCTGCGAGAACGTCTCGATCTGCTCGTCGATCTCGACCTGATTCTCGATGACCCCGTCGACGATGTCGCGCGCGTACAGCCACGACGCGGCTCGATCCGGTTCGCTCGCGGCCCGACCGGCCTCGGCGGAGAGAGCCTCGGCCGGCGTGATGCGGCGGACGTCCGCCGAGTAGAGGATGTCGAGAGCGCGCTTGCGCGCCTTCGTGCGGGCTCCCACTAGTCGGTGACCCGGCCCAGGTAGTCGCCCGTCCGCGTGTCGACCTTGACGCGAGTGCCGGTCTCGAGGAACAGCGGAACCTGGATCTGGTAACCGGTCTCGACGGTCGCGGGCTTCGTGCCTCCGGTCGAGCGGTCGCCCTGGAGCCCCGGCTCCGTGTAGGTGATCTCGAGGACGACAGACGCGGGCAGCTCGACGTAGAGCGGGTTGCCGTTGTTCATCGCGACGGTGGCCATCTGATTCTCGAGCATGAAGTTGGCGGCGTCGCCCACGATCTCCGCCGGAACGGTGATCTGGTCGTAGTCGCTCGTGTCCATGAAGACGAAGCCGGAGCCGTCGTTGTAGAGGTACTGGTAGTCGCGGCGGTCGACGTTCTCGGTCTCGATCTTCGCGCCGGCGTTGTACGTCTTGTCGACGACCTTGCCCGTCATGATGTTCTTGAGCTTCGTGCGGACGAACGCGCCGCCCTTACCCGGCTTGACGTGCTGGAACTCGATGACGGACCACAGCTGTCCATCGATGTTGATGACGACGCCGTTCTTGATGTCAGCGGTAGAGGCCATGGGGATGTCCGTTCGATACGCGGTCAGGAGGCTGCGGTCGTGAACCGCGGAAGGGCCGGAGTCGGCCAGCTGCCGAGTCTACCGGCACGACCTCCCCCGGACCAACGCGGCCTCAGGACGAACCGACCACCTGGAGGAGCGCGAGCCGGTAGGAGTCGAAGCCGAAGCCCGCTATGACACCGCTCGCGACGCCGCTGATGACGCTCGTGTGCCGGAACGTCTCCCGCGCGTGGGGATTCGAGAGATGCACTTCGATGAGCGTGCCCCCGGGTTTCGTGACGAGGGCCGCCGCGTCTCGGAGTCCGTAGCTGTAGTGGGTGAAGGCGGCCGGGTTGAGGATCACGGGCGCGCCGCTGTCCGCGGCTTCGTGCAACCAGCCGATGAGCTCGCCCTCGTCGTCGGTCTGGCGGAGGTCGATCGTCCAGCCGGCCGGTGCTGTCGCCGTGAGTTCCGCGCGGAGCGCGTCGAGGTCGGCGGAGCCGTAGACGTCCGGCTCCCGGCTGCCCAGTCGACCGAGGTTCGGGCCGTTGAGGACGAGGACTGTCGGCATGGCTACGAACCTACCTCCTGCCAGGCCGTGAACAGGAGCGACTGGTCCGGCCCGGTCAACACGGTGGGGCGAGCGATGTCGTCGAGGACGATGAAACGCAGCAGCCCGGCTCGCGCCTTCTTGTCGCGCTGCATCGTCGCGAGCAGGGTGTTCCAGCGCCCGACCGGGTAGTCGATCGGCAGATCGAGCGACGACAGCACCGAGCGGTGCCGGTCCACGACGGCGTCCGAGAGCGGACCGGAGAGCCGGCCGAGCTCCGCGGCGAACACCATGCCGATCGCGACGGCCGCTCCGTGCCGCCACTGATACCGCTCGGCGTGCTCGATCGCGTGGCCGAGGGTGTGACCGTAGTTGAGGATCTCGCGTCGGCCCTGCTCGGTGAAGTCCTCGCTCACGACGGCGGCCTTGAGGGCGATCGAGCGCTGCACGACCTCGAGGAACTCGTCCGTGCCAGGGTCCGTGACGCGCGCGACGTCGGCCTCGATGACCTCGAGGATGCGCGGGTCCCCGATGAAGCCGCACTTCACGACCTCCGCGAATCCCGCGAGGATCTCGTTGCGGGACAGCGTCGACAGCAGATCGAGGTCGGCGACGACCGCGGCCGGCGCGTGGAAGGCGCCGACGAGGTTCTTGCCCTCGTTCGTGTTGATGCCGGTCTTCCCGCCGACGGCCGCGTCGACCATGCCGAGGACGGTCGTCGGGATCTGCACGAGCCTCACCCCGCGGAGCCACGTCGCCGCGACGAATCCCGCGAGGTCGGTCGTGGCGCCTCCTCCGAGGCCGATGACCGCGTCGCTGCGCGTGAAGTCGGCCTGACCGAGGATCTGCCAGCAGAACGCGGCGACCTCGACGCGCTTGCCCGACTCGGCGTCCGGGATCTCCGCCAGGAGCACCTCCAACGAGGAATCGAGGAGTCGCTCCCGCAGACGGGAGGCCTCGGCGCCGAGGGTCGGGGCGTGCACGATGAGCACCTTGCGGACGCCCGGGCCGAGCGCGTCGGCGACGCGGTCGAGGACGCCGCGCCCCACGACGACGTCGTAGCCTGAGTCTCCGCCGACGCGGATGGGTGCGCCGCCCGGCGCGGGATTCACGATCTCGGTCATACTCGTCCTTTCGCCCACGCGGCGATGTCGTCGGCCAATCGGGTGATGGGAAGCGTGGAGGTGTCCCAGGTCTCGGTCGCGAGCGACTCGTAGACGGGTGCGCGCTCCGCGAAGATGCGCTCCCACGACTCGATCCCGTCGGTCAGGAGCGGTCGGTTCGATCCCGCGATGCGGGAGCGGACGGCGGCGCTGCTCACGGTGAGGTAGACGACCGTGGCTCGCGCGAGGAGCGCCCGCGTGTCGGGGTGCATGACGGCTCCACCGCCGAGCGAGACGACCGAACGCCGCGAGACGGCACGGGCGACGGCCTCGCGCTCGTACTCGCGGAACACGGCCTCACCCTCTCGCTCGAAGATCTGCGGGATCGGACCGTGCTGCGCGACGATCGACCGGTCGGTGTCGGCGAACGGCACGCCGAGGTTCCGTGCGACTCGGCGGCCGATCTTGGACTTGCCCGCGGCCATGGGACCGATCACGACGAGGGCGCGGACCGCCTGCTCAGACACCGGTCGTCGCGGATCCGAGCTTCGCGTCCGACTGCACCGCCGTGCGGAGCTCCTCGGGGATCGCCTCGAGGTAGGACCGGAGATTGCGCCGCGTCTCGCCGACGGAGTCGCCACCGAACTTCTCGAGCACGGCGTCGGCGAGCACGAGCGCGACCATCGCCTCTGCGACGACGCCGGCCGCCGGGACCGCGCAGACGTCCGAGCGCTGGTGGTGCGCGGTCGCCTGCTCGCCGGTCGAGACGTCGACGGTCCGCAGGGAGTGCGGCACGGTCGCGATGGGCTTCATGCCGGCACGCACGCGCAGTACCGTCCCCGTGCTCATGCCCCCCTCGGTGCCGCCCGCACGGTCGCTCGCGCGCGCGATCCCGTCGGGGCCGATGAAGAGCTCGTCGTGCGCGGCCGAACCCCGGCGACGCGTCGTCTCGAAGCCGTCGCCGACCTCGACACCCTTGATCGCCTGGATGCCCATGAGGGCCTGCGCGAGCCGACCGTCGAGTCGGCGGTCCCAGTGCACGTGCGATCCGAGCCCCGGCGGCAGGCCGTAGGCGAGCACCTCGACGATGCCGCCGAGGGTGTCGCCGTCCTTCTTCGCCTCGTCGACCTCGCGCACCATCGCCGCGCTCGTCTCCGGGTCGAAGCACCGGAGCGGATCGGCGTCGAGGCGATCGACGTCGTCGGGTCCCGGGAGCTCCGCCCCCTCGGGCACGCGCACGGGTCCGATCGAGAGCGTGTGGCTGACGAGTCGGATGCCGAGCTCGGACAGGAAGGAGCGGGCGACGGCGCCGAGCGCGACGCGCGCGGCGGTCTCACGCGCGCTCGCGCGCTCGAGGATCGGTCGGGCCTCGTCGAAGTCGTACTTCTGCATGCCGACGAGGTCGGCGTGGCCGGGTCGGGGTCGCGTGAGCGGAGCGCTGCGTCCACGGGAGCGCTCGGTCGCCTCGACGGGCTCGGCGCTCATGACCTCGCTCCACTTCGGCCACTCGGTGTTGCCGACGCGGACGGCGACGGGACCACCGAGGCTCAGCCCGTGGCGCACTCCACCGGAGAGTGTGAGCTCGTCCTCCTCGAACTTCATCCGGCTGCCGCGACCGTAGCCGAGCTTGCGACGCGCGAGATCCTCGCGCATCGCGGCGAGCGAGACGGGCACTCCTGCCGGGAGCCCCTCGAGGATCGCGACGAGTTCTGGGCCGTGGGATTCCCCGGCGGTGAGCCAACGCAGCATTCCCCCATCCTCCCATAGCGGCGGGGATCGCCGACGCCGCGTGACGCTGTCCGACGTCAGGCGTCGGGGAGGGACCGAACGATTCCCGAGCGGTCGAGACCGACGACGTCGAACATCGCAGCAGTCGTTCGATCGGCGACGGTCGCCCACTCGGCGTCGTCGACGCTCGCGAACAGCCGCACCTGCCGGGCCGCCTGGCGCACGAGCATCGAGAGCCCGTGCACGACCGGAGCCTCGCCGGCGATCCAGTACCTCACGAGTTCGCTCGGCCACGGCGCGTAGGCCGCGTCGAGGAGCAGAGCGCCGTCGTCGCACGCCGCCGTGGGGAGACCGGCGAGCGGCGTTCCGCCCGGCAGGGTCGAGACGACGACGTCGGAGCGGATGCTCGCGATGCGGTCGAGCGTGACGACGTCGACGGCGAGACCGATCGACCGGGCAAGTCGCGCTGCACCCTCGGCGCGCTCGGGCGTCCGCACGGCGAGCGTCAGGGCCGACGCTCCGAGGTCCGCGGCCGCCACGACGGCGGAGGACGCCGTCGCACCGCCGCCGAGGACGAGGACGTGCCGCGGCTCCCGTGCAGCGCCCGACCGGACGGCATCGACGATCCCGCCGACGTCGGTGTTCGCACCGGCGAACGGGGCGTCCTCGTCGCCACCACTCCGGTACAGCGTGTTGACGGCTCCCGTGAGTTCGGCCGCACGATCACGTGTCGCAGCGATCGACCACGCCTCGCGCTTGAGCGGCATCGTCACCGAGAGCCCGCGACGCTCGACACCGGCACCCCGGAGGAAGTCCGCGAGACCGCCGTCGCCGATCTCCGTCCGGTCGTAGCGCGCCTCGAACCCGATCACCGCGTAGGCGGCCCGGTGCAGGGCCGGTGACTGCGAATGCGCGATCGGCGAACCGACGACGCCGAACAACGGGTTCTCGAGCGGCACGGCCCGGCTCAGCAGCCGCTGCCGGGGTTGTCGGCGCACCAGGCCCGGAGTTGCCGCACGGCGGCGTCGTGCTCCGAGACGGTGTTCGAGAAGACGGTCTCCCCCGTGTTGAGGTCGACGGTCACGAAGAACAACCAGCTTCCGTCGGCCGGGTGCATGGCCGCATCGATCGCGACGTCGCCGGGGCTCGAGATCGGGCCGACCGGGAGTCCGTCCCGCTGATACGTGTTCCAGGGGTTGTCGGACCCGAGCGCCTCGGCTGACGACCACACCGACCCCGTGGCCTCGTCGACGCCGTACTGCGCCGTTGAGTCCATCTCGAGCCGCATGCCGTCGTCGAGACGGTTCTGGATGACACGCGACACCTTGTAGAAGTCGTCGGCCTGACGCGCCTCCCTCTGGATGATGGACGCGATCGTGAGCACGCGCTCGCGGTCCTCCACCGGCACCCGGGCGCTGTCGAGCGATGCGATCGTGCGGTCGACGAGCGTCTGGACGACCTGCTGGGCCGTCAGACCGGGGTCGAACGTGTACGTCGCGGGGAAGAGCCATCCCTCGATCGACACGGCGTTCTCGGGAACCCCGTAGACGGTCGGGTCGGCGATCGCCGCCTCGAACTCCTCGACGGGGATCTCGGTCGCCGCGGAGAGTTCGGCGATGATCGTGGGTCCCGTGATGCCCTCGCGGATCACCGCGGTGCGTTCGATCTTGCTCGCTGGGTCCTGGAGCGCGTCGAGCGCGGAACGGGCGCTCATCCCCTTCGCGAGGCTGTAGACGCCCGGCTGGAAGACCACGTCTTCGTCCTGGTCGAGCAGGAGCTCGTAGAAGGCTTCTGCCGTCTTCGTG
Source organism: Labedella phragmitis (assembly GCF_004078635.1). Taxonomy (GTDB): domain Bacteria; phylum Actinomycetota; class Actinomycetes; order Actinomycetales; family Microbacteriaceae; genus Labedella; species Labedella phragmitis. Next base: position 336,288 of record NZ_RZNB01000002.1, on the reverse strand, counting down.
ACGCCAGCGGTCTCGAGGGTGTCGGCGACGTCGGACCCCGTCTCGCCGTCGGCGATCGTGATGAGCACTTCGCCGCTGCCCGCACCGTCGAAGTCGTTCGGCTCCTCCCAGCCCATGACCGACCGGATCTGGGGCTCGAAGGTGTTCCAGACGTAGGAACCACTCGCGACGACCCCTACGACAACGAGGAGAGTGATGATGATGCCCACGGCGACGCCACGACGTCGGGACGGCTTGTCCCTCGGCGGGTATTCCGCGCTGCGCGTCGACGCCCGTCGTGAGGACCTGTCGGCGGCGACCGTCGGTTGCTCCGCCGTCGCTGTGCCCAGCAACACGTGCGGAGGGACGTCCTCGTCGACGACGGGGGCGTCCCCTCCCGCCGACGTCGCCCGTTCGCGTGCTTCCCGTCGTGAGAGCGGCCCATCCGATCCGGCGTCTCCACCGGCGGGTCGCGGCGGGGTGGACCTCGAGCCCTGCTCCGGTGTGCCGCCGCCCCTCAGGAGGGACGTGAAAGGATCCTGATCCTCGGGCGGGACGTCATTCATGGGGGGTCGACTCATGGGGGGTGGGCGTTTCCTCTGCTTCGACGGACGCTCCGGGGAGCCGTCCCGTGCTGCGCTCGGAGTCGAGCGCTTGCTGCAAGATGACGACGGCGGCGACCTGGTCCACGATTGTACGGGACGATCTCTGACTTCTGCCCGACGCGCGCAACGCCGAGTGGGCCGAGACGGTACTGAGCCGCTCGTCGACGAGGCGCACTCCCGTGTCGGCCGCGGACGCCAGCCGCACGGCGAACCGCCGAGCGTCCTCGGTCGACTCGGTCACCCGGCCGGAGAGCGCGAGCGGGAGACCGACGACGATCTCGAACGCGTCCGTCTCCCTCGCGAGTTCGACGAGGCGGGCGACGTCCGATCCGTCGCGGCGTCGCGCCACCGTCTCGAGCGGGGTCGCGAGCATCCCGTGCGGGTCGCACCGCGCGACGCCGATGCGCGCCTTCCCCACGTCGATTCCCAGCCGGACGCCCGGCCGGAAGTCGTCGTGAGGCACGCCTCAGGCTCCGATCGCGCCGACGACGGCCGACAGAGCCGCGTCGATCTTCGACACGTCGCTCCCGCCGCCCTGCGCCAGATCGTCCTTGCCGCCGCCGCCCCCGCCGAGGACACCGGCTGCCGTGCGGACGAGGGCACCGGCCTTCACACCGCTCGACCGGGCCGAGTCGGTCGTCGCGACGATCACGACGGGACGACCGGAGACGTCCGCGGCCAGCGCGACGACGGCCGACTCGGCCGCGAGCTTCGCCCGGACCTGCGTCGCGAGCGAGCGCAGTTCGTCGCCCGACCCGATGGCGCCGAGGTTCTCGGCGACGACGAGGTGCTGGCCGACGCGCTTCGCCGCGTTCGCGAGGGTGGGGACACGCTCGGCGAGAGCGCGCGACTCGAACGCCTGTATGCGCTTCTCCGCTTGCTTGAGGCTCGAGACGAGCTCGGAGATCCGCTCGGGCAACGTCTCGCGCGGCGTCTTCAGGCTGCTCGAGAGCTGGGAGACGATCGACCGCTCGACGGCGAAGTCGCGGAAGGCCTGCGGACCGACGAGCGACTCGACACGACGGTTCGTCGAACCCACCGAGGACTCGCTCACGAGGTTGATGATCCCGACCTCGGCGCTCGTGCGCACGTGGGTTCCGGCGCACAGCTCGCGCGACCAGGGACCGCCGATGTCGACGACGCGCACGACGTCGCCGTACTTCTCACCGAAGAGCGCCATGGCGCCGAGCGACTTCGCCTCATCGAGCGGGAGCTCCCGCGTGACGACCTCGAGGTTGTCCTGGATCGCGTTGTTGGCGATCTCCTCGATCTCCGTGCGCGTTTCCGGGGAGAGCGCCTGGTTCCAGGAGAAGTCGAGTCGCAAGTAGCCCGCCTTGTTGTACGAGCCCGACTGGTGCGCATTCGGTCCGAGCACCTGGCGGATCGCCGCGTGGATGAGGTGGGTGCCGGAGTGCGCCTGGCGCGCACCGCGTCGGTACTCGGCGTCGACGATCGACGTCGCCTCGGCGTCGACGGACACCTCGCCGCTCGACACGCGGACGGTGTGGGAGATGAGGCCCTTGACGGGCTTCTGCACGTCGAGCACCTCGAGCTCGTAACCGGGGCCGACGATGACGCCCTTGTCGGCGTCCTGCCCGCCGGATTCGGCGTAGAGCGACGTCTCCGCGAGGATGACCTCGGCCGTCTGGCCGGCGGTCGCTCGCGTGACCGACTCACCGTCGACGATGATCCCGAGGACTCGCGAACCGGTCTCGAGCTCGTCGTACCCCGTGAAGACGGTCTCGCCGGCGCGACGGAACTCGCTGTAGGCGGAGAGGTCGGCGAGGACGGACTTCTTCGCCTTCGCGTCGGCCTTGGCTCGGGTCCGCTGCTGCGTCATGAGCGAGTCGAACGCCTCGCGGTCGACGGAGAGCCCCGCCTCCTCGGCGATCTCGAGGGTCAGGTCGATCGGGAACCCGTACGTGTCGTGGAGGAGGAACGCCGTGTCGCCCGGAAGCGCGGCGCCACCCGACGTCTTGGTCTTGTCGACGGCCAGGTCGAGGATCGTCGTGCCGCCGGCGAGGGTGCGCAGGAACGCCTCCTCCTCGCCGATCGCCGAAGCGGAGAGCCGGTCGTATTCCGTCTCGACCTCCGGGTAGGCCGCCTTCATCGCGTCGCGGGAAGCGGCGAAGAGCTCGGGGAACGTCGCGCCGTCCACGCCGAGGAGACGCATCGAACGGACGCTCCGTCGCAGGAGTCGGCGCAGGATGTAGCCGCGACCCTCGTTCGACGGCGTGACGCCGTCGCTCAGGAGCATGAGGGAGGACCTGACGTGGTCAGCGATGACGCGCATGCGGATGTCGTCCTCGTGGACGGCTCCGTAGCGGCGCCCGGACAACCGGGCGGCCTCATCGAGGACAGGACGCACCTGGTCGATCTCGTACATGTTCTCGACGCCTTGCTTGAGGAACGCGACGCGCTCGAGCCCCATGCCCGTGTCGATGTTCTTGCGGGGGAGGTCGCCCGCGATCCGGAAGTCGACCTTGCTGCGGACGTCCTCGATCGCGTACTGCATGAACACGAGGTTCCAGATCTCGACGTAACGGTCGTCGTCCGTCGCCGGCCCGCCGTCGGCGCCGTACGCCGGTCCGCGGTCGAAGAAGATCTCCGAGCACGGGCCGGCCGGTCCGGCCTGGCCCGTCGACCAGTAGTTCGTGTCCTTGCCGAGGCGCTGGATGCGCTCGTCCGGCAGTCCGGCGATCTGCTTCCAGAGGCGGATGGCCTCGTCGTCGTCCTCGTAGACGGTGACCCAGAGGTCCTTCTCGTCGAAGCCGTATCCGCCGGCGGACTCGGGGCTCGTGAGGAGCTCCCAGGCGTACCCGATGGCCCCCTCCTTGAAGTAGTCGCCGAAGGAGAAGTTGCCGTTCATCTGGAAGAACGTGCCGTGTCGCGGCGTCTTCCCGACCTCTTCGATGTCGTTGGTCCTGATGCACTTCTGCACGCTCGTCGCACGCGGGTACGGTGCAGGGACGAGGCCCGTGAGATACGGGATGAACGGAACCATGCCGGCCACCGTGAAGAGGAGCGTGGGGTCGTCGCTCACGAGCGAGGCCGACGGGACCACGGTGTGGCCTCGCGAGCCGAAGAAGTCGAGCCAGCGTTGCCGGATGTCAGCTGTCTGCATGTTTCCGTTCGAGTCGTACGGGGGCGACGGGCGCCCGGTGTTCGGTGGGGACGACGGGGATCGTCAGTCCTTCGAGAGCTTGTCGATCGCGTCTTCCGCTTCGCGGGTGACGCTCTCGAGCGACGCGCGGAGCTCGGCCTCGCGCTCCTTGTAGGCATCGGCGATGGAGTCGCCGAACTCCCGGAGCTTGTCGTCGAGGTCAGCGAAGAAGGCGCCGCCGCGCTGCGTGTTGTTGATCTGGTGGGCGACGGCGAAACCGCCGACGATACCGACGATGAGCCAGAAAACGGACTTCATGGTGTGCTCCTCCGGGGGGCCGCTCGGCGACAGGTGACCAAGAAGCCATCCTAGTCCGCCGGTCGTCGGCGACGGCCGCCCTGCTCTCGGTGACGGCGCCGTCGGAACGCCGAAGGGGGCCACGGCGAACCGTGACCCCCTTCGGGTGATGCGTGCTGGTCGTCAGCGAGCCGCGTAGTACTCGACGACGAGCTGAACCTCGCAGGTCACGGGGACCTCTGCGCGCTTCGGGTCGCGGACGAGCCTCGCCTGGAGCTTGTCGAGCTCGACCTCGAGGTAGCCCGGAACCTTCGGAAGGACGTCGGCGTGGCCACCGGCAGCCGCGACCTGGAAGGGCTCGGTGCCCTCGCTGCGCGCCTTGACGTGGATGAGCTGACCCGGCTTCACACGGAAGGAGGGGCGGTCGACGATCTTGCCGTCGATGAGGATGTGACGGTGCACGACCATCTGCCGCGCCTGGGCCGTCGTGCGGGCGAAGCCGGCACGGAGGACGAGCGCGTCGAGGCGGTGCTCGAGGATCTCGACGAGGTTCTCACCCGTCAGGCCCTTCGTACGACGAGCCTCCTGGAAGGCGATGCGGAGCTGCTTCTCGCGGATGCCGTACTGGGCACGGAGACGCTGCTTCTCGCGCAGACGGACGGCGTAGTCCGAGTCGGCCTTTCGCTTCGAGCGGCCGTGCTCACCCGGGGCGTACGGACGCTTCTCGAGGTAGCGGGCGGCCTTCGGGGTGAGCGCGATGCCGAGCGAACGCGACAGCCGGGTCTTGCTACGGGTACGTGACTTGGTAGACACGGTTTCCTTTCGGATGGAATTCTCTGACGTCTCCACGACGCCGTCGACGTCGTGGGTCGGAGCGCGTACGCGCGCTCCACAAGTCCACGGGGAACCTTTCCGAACACATCGAGTCGTCCGCGCCTCACGGCCCATGCCTCACGGCACGGAGTGGTCGACAGAGGACGTCATCGACAGAGGACGTCATCGACACAGGACGAATCGACACAGGACGATCGGTGTTCGGTTGTAAGAGGGTTCGTGCCAGGGTCGCTCGGCTACAGAGCGCATCCCATCGGTCGTCGTCGCGCAGCCGCACGCTCGGACAGGACCTAGGCCGCCGACAATCCTAGCACGCCACCGGCCTCAACCCGTGATGCCGCGGATGATGCGTCGGAGCTTCTCGAGCCGCGAACCGACGTCGCGCTCGTTGCCGTGCGTCGTGGGCTGGTAGTACCGCGCTCCGGACAACTCGTCCGGCAGGTATTGCTGCTGCACGACGCCCAGGTCCGCGTCGTGCGGATACTTGTAGCCCTTGCCGTGACCGAGCTTCTTCGCGCCGGCGTAGTGGGCGTCGCGGAGGTGCTTCGGAACGCGGCCGAACGCCCCGGCCCTGACGTCGGCGATCGCGGCGTTGATGCCGTTGTACGCAGCATTCGACTTCGCTGCCGTCGCGAGGTAGACCGTCGCCTCCGCGAGCGGGATGCGCCCCTCCGGCATACCGATGAGCTGCACGGCGTCGGCGGCGGCGACAGCGATCGGCAACCCCTGAGGATCGGCCATGCCCACGTCCTCCGCGGCGGAGATGATGAGGCGCCGGGCGATGAAGCGCGGGTCCTCCCCCGCTTCGATCATGCGAGCGAGATAGTGCAGGGCCGCATCGACGTCGGAGCCCCTGATCGACTTGATGAAGGCGCTGATGACGTCGTAGTGCTCGTCGCCGTTCTTGTCGTACCGCAGCAGAGCGCGATCGACGGCCGTCGAGACGATGTCGTCCGTGACCACGGGCCTCGCGTCCTCGTCGGCGACGGCGGCCGCGGAGAACGCCGCAGCCTCGAGTGCCGTGAGCGCCCGACGCGCGTCACCCGATGCAAGCCTGACGATCGCGTCCTTCGCGGCGTCGTCGACGTCGACGCGACCGCCGAGACCGCGCGGATCCTCGATGGCACGGTCGACCAGGATCCGCAGGTCCTCGTCCGAGAGCTGCTCGAGGGTGAGCAGGAGGGACCGGGACAGCAACGGGGAGATGACGGAGAAGGACGGGTTCTCGGTGGTCGCAGCGATGAGGATGACCCAGCCGTTCTCCACGCCGGGGAGCAGTGCGTCCTGCTGCGCTTTGGTGAATCGATGGATCTCGTCGAGGAAGAGCACCGTCGACAGGCCGTAGAGGTCGCGACCGGACAGTGCTTCTTCCATGACCTGGCGCACGTCTTTCACGCCGGCCGTGACGGCGGAGAGTTCGACGAAACGGCGACCGGACGAGTGCGCGATCGCCTGGGCGATCGTCGTCTTCCCCGTGCCGGGAGGCCCCCACAGGATGACCGAGACGGAACCCTTCGTGCCCTCGGTGTCGCTCGCGAGACTCCACAGCGGGGAACCGGGACCGAGCAGGTGCCGCTGTCCGGCCACCTCGTCGAGGCTGCGCGGGCGCATGCGCACGGCGAGCGGCGACGACCCCGGGTGCAATCCGGGCGCGGAGGTGGGCATGCCTCCAGGCTAGCGGGCACGTCTGACACCCGGGCCGGGTCCTCTTTTGCGGCGCCGTCGGCGCGACCCGTACAGTTCTATGGGGTCCGCGTCCGGCCCCACCCCCCGGGCACCGTCCGGTCGACAGCGGAGGAACACGTGGCACCGAGCAAGTACGAGGAACGCGCGTCGAGAGAAGCACGTCAGCGGTTGAAGGCGTATAAGGCCCGGCAGGCCGTGCACGAGCACCGCACGTCGCGGCGGGTACGCGACAACTGGATCGCCGCGATCCTCGTGGTCGTCGTCGGCGCCGCCGTCACTCTCGGTCAGCTCGCCTTCCTCCAGGCAGGTCCGTTCCAGGCCGCGGCGACGCCGAGCGCGTCTGCGAGCCCGAGCACGGACGCCGACGCTCCTCCAGCCGTCGACCTCCCCTCACCCGACTTCGCCGAGAACCGGACATGGACCGGGACGATGACGATCAACGACGTGCCGCTCGCGATCTCCCTCGACGGCGCCGCGGCACCGCAGGGCGTCTCGGCGTTCGTCGCCCTCACGCAGGCCGGCTTCTACGACGGACTCTCGTGCCACCGCCTCACGGCGTCGGAGAACTTCGCGGTCCTGCAGTGCGGCGACCCCGAGGGAACCGGTCAGGGCGGCCCCGGCTTCTCCTACGGTCCGATCGAGAACGCTCCGGCCGACGACGTGTACCCCGCCGGCACGATCGCCATGGCTCGGCAGAGCAATGACGCCGAGAGCATGGGGAGCCAGTTCTTCATCTGCTACGAGGACACGACCATCCCGGCCGACGACGCCGGTGGCTACACCGTGCTCGGAACGGTCACGGATGGACTCGACGCGCTGAAGTCGACCGTCACGGACGCGGGCATCGCCGAAGGCACCGAGAGCACTCCCGCCGTCCCGACGACGATCACGTCGGTAACGGTTCAGTAGCACTGTCTCCGGCGTGGAGTCCCTCCGTAATAGGCTGGGCACGATTCTCGACGGTCGCACCTCTGTGCGAACGCAAGCGACAAGGGTGATGCACGTGACAACGACTGGTCAGCAGGAGTGGGGCCGCGTCGACGACGACGGAACCGTTTACGTCCGCGAGGGCGACGACTGGCGGAGCGTCGGTCAGTTCCCGGACGGCTCACCGGAAGAGGCACTCGCCTACTTCCAGCGCAAGTACACCGATCTGGCCGGCCAGGTCGTGCTCCTCGAGCAGCGCGCGAAACGCGGCGCTCCCGCCGCGGACGTGGCACGCGGGGTCGCACGGCTCCGCTCGGAACTCGAGTCCCCCAACGCCGTCGGCGACATCGAGTCGCTGCGCATTCGCGTCGCAGCGCTCGACACGACCGTGACCGAGCTCACCGAGCAGCAGTCAGAGGAGGCGAGCGCCCAGCTCGCCGGGGCCATCGCCGAGCGCACGGCGATCGTCGAGGAGGCCGAGGCGCTCGCGGCTCTCGACCCCGCGAAGGTGCAATGGAAGCAGGCCACGGAGAAGCTCAACGACCTCTTCGCCCGCTGGCAGACGCATCAGCAGTCCGGTCCGAAGCTCCCGAAGAACGAGGCGAACGAACTCTGGAAGCGGTTCCGCACGGCTCGCACCACCATCGAGCAGCACCGACGGACGTTCTTCGCGGAGCTCGACACCGTGCACCGCGACGCGAAGTTGAAGAAGACGCGTCTCATCGAGCAGGCCGAAGCACTCGTCCCGAAGGGCAGCGACGGTGTTCCCGGCTACCGCGACCTCCTCGACGAGTGGAAGCGTTCCGGCCGAGCGGGTAAGAAGACCGACGACGCGCTGTGGGCGCGCTTCAAAGCTGCTGGCGACGCCATCTACCAGGCGAAGGCCGCGATCGATGCGGCGGAGAACGAGGAGTACTCGGCGAACCTCCAGGTCAAGCTCGCGCTCCTCGAGGAGGCCGAGCCGCTCCTCAAGGAGACCGACGTCGAGGCCGCCAAGAAGGTGCTCGTCTCCATCCAACGCCGATGGGACGCGGCCGGGAAGGTCCCGCGTGACCACGTCCGCCCGATCGAGGACCGGCTCCGCAAGGTCGAGCAGGCCGTCCGGGCCCTCGAGGAGGAGCAGTGGCGGAAGAACAACCCCGAGACGAAGGCCCGCACGCAGGGACTCGCCTCGCAGTTGAGTTCGGCGATCGAGAAGCTCGAGGCCGACCTCGCGGCCGCGCAGGCGTCGGGTGACGCACGGGCAGAGGCCGAGGCGCGCGAGGCTCTCGAGACGCGGAAGGCCTGGCTCGACGCGATCGGCTGACGCCGTCGACCGACTTCGCGGGCCGACTCCGTTGGCTGGCTCGGTTGGCTGGCTCCGTGGGCTGACGCAACTGAGACTCCCACGGGGTCGGTCCTGCCGTTCCTCCACAGATCGTCCCTGCGAGACGCGAGCGAGCAGGCGCGGGACCCATCCTGTCGGGCATGACCACTCCCTTGCTTCCCGCCCTCTTCATCGGTGGCCACGAGTTCTCGATCGCCGAACTCTCCGCAGCACGGCTCGACGGCGACCTCGTCGTCGTCGGAGCCGCCTTCGCGGCCGCCGGCACACCCGTCGACCATCGGCATCGCGCTGCCGCCATCGCGGCCGACGTCCCACCGGGATGCACGGTCGTGGGTCGCAGCGCCGCTTGGCTCCACAGTGGGAGCGGTGAGGTTCCGCTGCCCCTCGAGATCGGGGTGTCGGGTCCGACGTCGCGCTGGAGCCGTCCTCACCGCTCGGCACGATCGATGCGCATCCGCCCCGAGCACCGTGAGATCGTCGGCATCGGCACGGCTGCCGTCCTCACCCTCTCCCCCGTCGCGACGATCATCGACCTCGCTCGGATGCCACGACGCCGCGGCGACGACGCTCTCCTCCGCGCCGTCGCGTCGAGACGCGGCATCCCCGCGGCCGACGTCCTGTCGGCACTCGACGACTGGGCGCATCTCCCCGGAAAGCGCGAGGCGGAGGCCCGGTTACGGACCTGCTTCGAGCTCAGCCGCCGTTGACGCGATACACGTCGTACACGGCGTCGATCCGTCGCACGGCGTTCAACACGCGTTCGAGGTGCGTCGTGTCGCCCATCTCGAAGACGAACCGACTGATGGCGAGACGGTTGTTCGAGGTCGACACGGTGGCCGACAGAATGTTGACGTGGTGCTCGCTCAAAACGCGGGTCACGTCCGAGAGCAGCCCCGCCCGGTCGAGCGCTTCCACCTGGATCTGCACCAGGAACAGGCTCTTCGAGGTGGGAGCCCACTCGACGTCGATCATCCGCTCCGGCTCCTGCAGGAGCGACTGGACGTTGTGACAATCGGAGCGGTGCACGGAGACGCCCGTCCCGCGCGTGACGAAACCGACGATCTCGTCACCGGGAACCGGCGTGCAGCACTTGGCGAGCTTGACGAGGATGTCGGGGGCTCCACGGACGAGGACGCCGGAGTCGCTGTCGGGAAGCGGTCGCGTTCGTCCCCGCACGGGGAAGTCGAGGGCCGACGGGTCGTCGACGTCGCTCTCGCCCTGGATGAGGGCCGCGACCTTCTCGAGGACCGATTGCGTCGAGACGTGCCCCTCGCCGACCGCGGCGTACAGGCCCGACACGTCTTCGTAGCGGAGCTGCGACGCCACCTCGGCGAAGGAATCCTGGCTCATGAGCTTCTGCAGCGGCATGTTCTGTTTGCGCATCGCGCGGGCGATCGCGTCCTTGCCCTGCTCGATCGCCTCGTCGCGGCGTTCCTTCGTGAACCACTGGCGGATCTTGTTGCGCGCACGCGGGCTCTTGACGAAGTTGAGCCAGTCCTGGCTGGGCCCCGAGTCGGGGTTCTTCGACGTGAAGACCTCGACGACGTCGCCGCTGTTGAGCTCCGATTCGAGGGGCACGAGGCGACCGTTGACCTTGGCACCCATGGTGCGGTGACCGACCTCCGTGTGGACGGCGTACGCGAAGTCGACGGGCGTCGCTCCGGCGGGCAAGCCGATCACGCGTCCCTTCGGGGTGAAGACGTACGTCTCCTTCGCACCGATCTCGAACCGCAGTGAGTCGAGGAACTCCCCCGGGTCGGCCGTCTCGGCCTGCCAGTCGGAGATGTGCGCGAGCCACGCGAGATCGCTCTCGGACGGCGCTCCCCCGCCCTTCGTGCCGTTCATCCGCTCCTTGTACTTCCAGTGCGCCGCGACACCGTATTCGGCGTGCTGGTGCATCTCGTGGGTGCGGATCTGAATCTCGACCGATTTGCCGCCCGGCCCGATGACCGTCGTGTGCAGCGATTGGTAGAGGTTGAACTTCGGCGTCGCGATGTAGTCCTTGAAGCGACCGGGCAACGGTGTCCACCGCGCATGGATCGATCCGAGCACGGCGTAGCAGTCGCGGACACTGCCCACCAGGACACGGATGCCGACGAGGTCGTAGATGTCGTCGAAGTCGCGGCCGCGCACGATCATCTTCTGGTAGATCGAGTAGTACTGCTTCGGTCGACCGACGACCTTGCCACGGATCTTGAGGCCCTTGAGATCCTCGCCGACAGAGTCGATGACGTTCTGCACGTATTCCTCGCGCTGCGGCGTGCGCTGGCGGACGAGGCTCTCGATCTCGGCGTAGATCTTGGGGTGGAGCACGGCGAAGGAGAGGTCCTCGAGCTCCCACTTGATGGTCTGGATTCCGAGACGGTGCGCGAGCGGCGCGTAGATCTCGAGTGTCTCCGTGGCCTTCCGCACGGCCGACTCAGGCTTCACGAAACCCCACGTGCGGGCGTTGTGCAGACGGTCGGCGAGCTTGATGATGAGGACCCGGATGTCCTTCGACATCGCGACGATCATCTTGCGGACGGTCTCGGCTTGCGCGCTGTCGCCGTACTTGACCTTGTCGAGCTTGGTGACGCCGTCGACCAGCATCGCGATCTCGTCGCCGAAATCGGCTCGGAGCTCGTCGAGCGAGTAGGCCGTGTCCTCGACCGTGTCGTGAAGCAGCGCCGCGGCGATCGTCTTCGACCCGATGCCGAGATCGGCGAGGATCTGCGCGACCGCCACGGGGTGGGTGATGTACGGCTCGCCGCTCTGCCGCTTCTGCCCGCGGTGCGCCCGCTCGGCGACGGCGTAGGCGCGCTCGATGATCGAGACGTCGGCCTTGGGCTCGTGCATCCGGACGGTGCGGACGAGGCGGTCGACCGCACCGGCCGGCTGTGCCCGCGAGAAGATTCGCGGCACGAGGCGTCGCAGGGAGGCGGTCTGCGACGGAGTCGTCTCTGTCATCGCGCGCACCACCTCCTGCTACCGAGATTACTCTGCGCTGAGAGGCTCTCCGGCCACCGCCGGTCGAACGGCCGACGTGGAACGCGCACGAACCGCGAGGATCCGCTTGTCGCGCTTGGAGATCGCCGGCTCGCTCTCGCGGAAGAGCGCGTACAGCGGGGCTGCCACGAAGATCGTCGAATAGGTCGCGACGAGGATTCCGACGAGGAGCGAGAGAGAGATGTCGCGGAGCGTCTCGGCACCGAGCACGAAGTCACCGATGACGAGGATGGCCGCGACGGGCAGTGCCGCGACCACCGACGTGTTGATCGACCGCACGAGCGTCTGGTTCACCGCGAGGTTGACGGACTCAGCGAAGGTGCGCGGCGAGTCCTCGCCGTCCTCCGAGGTGTTCTCACGAATCTTGTCGAAGACGACGACCGTGTCGTACAGCGAGTAGCCGAGGATCGTGAGGAATCCGATCACTGCGGCCGGGGTGATCTCGAACCCGCTCAACGAGTACACGCCGAGCGTGATGATGAGCACGTCGAGCAGGGCGAGGATCGCGGCGGCCGACATCTTCCACGTGCGGAAGTAGATCGCCATGATCGCGAAGGTGAGGACGAGGAAGATCACAAGACCCGTGAGGGCCTGGCGCGTGACGTCCTGGCCCCACGAGGCGCCGATGAAGGACGTGTTGACCTCGCCCGTCGTAACCCCGTAGGCGTCCGCGAGCGATGTCGTGACCGCCGTCGTCTCGTCGGGAGTGAGCTGATCGGTCTGGACGCGGATGGCGGACTCTCCGACCGTGGAGACGCGCGCGACGGCGTCCGGAGCCGCGGCGGCGACGGCCTCGGTCGCGATCTCCTGGTCGGTCGACTCGGCGTTCTCGATCGTGAACTGCGATCCGCCCGTGAACTCGATACCGAAGTTGAAGTACGTACCGGTCGTGACGCCCTTGACGAGCGGGACGGCGATCGACCCCAGGACGAGCAGGAGCGCGACCGTGAACCAGATCCGCCGGTTGCCGACGAAATTGATCGAGCGCTTGCCGGTGTAGAGGTCGTTACCGAACTGGGTGAGGTTGGCCATCAGGAGTCCTTCTCCTTGGTCGCGGTCGAGGTCGACGACGAGGTCTGCTGCGACTCCGCGAGTTTGCGTTCGGCGATCGTCTGGCGGCGCTGGGCCTCGCGGCTCGACGATGCGAGCTTCGCCTGACGGACGGTCTCGGTGGGCGCGCGGAACTGTGCGCGTCCCCGATAGACGGCGCCCAGCGCCTTCGGGTCGAGACCCGAGAGCTTGTGCCCGCTCGAGAAGAACCGGGTCTGGGCCAGGAGCTGCAGCATCGGGTGCGTGAAGAGGATCACGACGAGGACGTCGATGATGGTCGTGAGACCCAGGGTGAACGCGAATCCGCGGACGTTGCCGACGGCGAGTACGTAGAGCACGACCGCCGCGAGGAGGTTGACGCCCTTCGACGCGTAGATGGTGCGCTTCGCGCGCTTCCACGCCGCCTCGACGGCCGCCTCGAGTCCTCGACCGTCGCGCAGTTCATCGCGGATGCGCTCGAAGTACACGATGAAGGAGTCGGCGGTGAAGCCGATCGCGACGATGATGCCGGCGACGCCCGCGAGCGACAACCGGTAGCCCTGACGCCATGACAGCAGGGCGATCGCGAGGTAGGTGAGCACACCGGCCACGACGAGCGAGGCGATCGTCACGAAGCCGAGCAGCCGGTACTGGAACAGCGTGTAGATGACGACGAGGATCAGACCGATGAGACCGGCGATGAGACCGATCTGGAGCTGGGCCGACCCGAGCGTCGCTGAGATCTGCTCGGACGAGGAGACTTCGAAGCTGATGGGAAGCGCACCGTACTTGAGCTGGTCGGCGAGCGTCTTCGCCGTCTCCTCCGTGAAGCTTCCGGAGATGCTCGGGCGGCCGTCGGTGATGAGGCCGTTCATCGAGGGGGCCGAGATGACGGCGCCGTCGAGGACGAAGGCGAACTGGTTGAGGGGCGACGTCGCGCCGTACAACCGCTGGCTGATGTCGGCGAAGACGTCCGTGCCCTGGCCGTCGAGCGTGATGTTGACGACCCAGCGGCCGGTCGTTCCGCCCGACTGGGTCTGCTCGAGACCGCTCGACGCGTCGGTGATGGCCGAACCGCTCAACTCGACCGGGCCGAGGATGTACTTGACGCTCCCGTCCGTCTCGCACGTGACGACGGGCTGATCCTTCGGCGCGTCGGCTGCGGCGGCCGGCGGGTTCGCGCAGTCGTAGGCCTGGAACTGGGCCTGGAGAGCGGGAGTGACCCACGAGAGGTCGCTCGCGTTGCTCGGCGCGACGCTCGGCTCGGCGGGGAGCGCGGGGTCGGGCGACGGATACGGCGTCTCCTCGCCGTCCTCGCCGACGAACTGGTTCGTCGGTGCCGAGGTCGCGAGAACGGGACGGAACTCGAGCTGGGCGGACGCCTCGATGCGAGCCCTGGTCTCCTCGTCGGCCTCGCCGGGGATGGAGACGACGATGTTGCGCCCACCCTGCGTGTTCACCTCGGCTTCGGAGACGCCCGAGGCGTCGACGCGCTGACGGATGATCGAGACGGCCTGGCTCAACTGCTCTTGAGAGACCTCCTGACCGTCCTCCAGCTGGGCTTCGAGGATGATCTGCGTTCCACCCTCGAGGTCGAGGGCGAGCTTCGGTTCGACGGTCGCGCCTCCCCACACCACTCCGCCGGCGAGAACGCCGCCGAGAACGATGAGGATGGCGCCAAGCCACGCGAGAGCGCGTGACGCATTTCTGACCGGTGCGGATCGTGCCAACGCGGTGCTCAGCTTTCTACGACCGTGCCGCCCACGGTGGGGCGGCACGAGGAGGGGTGGTGACTAGTCGTCCGACTTCTTGTCGGAATCAGCCGTCTTCTCGGACTCGGTGCGAACGTCGATGACGGGCTCTGAAGCGATGATCGGATCGGCCGCGACGGCCGAGTCCTCCGAGACCGACTCCGTGGCGGCCATGACGGGCTCGACGTCGTCGACGACGCGGGCGATGGTCTGACGGTGCACGGTGACCACGGTGCCCCGCGCGATGTCCAGCTCGACCTTGTTGTCGTCTTCGTTGATCGACACGATCGTTCCGAAGAGACCGAAGTTCGTCATGACCTCGGCGCCCGGCACGACCTTCGACTGGAGGTCTTCCTGGTCGCGCTTGCGCTTCTGTCCGTTGCGGAACATGAAGAAGATGAGCACGGCCAGGATGGCCAGCATGCCGAGAGTCAACGGATCCATGAGGGGGGGAGATACCTTTCGCGGCCGAGAGCCGCTGTTGTGGTGCACCGTACCTGATGCCGCGCCGAAGCGCCGTTCGAGGGCACGAGCTGTGTGGAGAATTCAGTTCCGGGGAGGTGAGCCGAAGGGCCAGCTTGAATTATAGGACATCGGTGAGGAACGGACCTGAAGCGCGCTCCACTCCGAAGTGCCGGAACGCGAGCGGGGTGGCGACGCGCCCTCTCGGCGTGCGCGTGAGCAGGCCGATCCGGACGAGGAAGGGCTCGACGACGCTCTCGATCGTCTCGGCTTCCTCCCCCACCGACACGGCGAGGGTTCCGAGACCCACGGGGCCACCGTCGAAGCGCGTCAACAGGATGTCCATCACCGCTCGGTCGAGTCGATCGAGCCCGAGCGGGTCGACGTCGTACAGCTCGAGCGCACCGCGGACCGCATCCAGGTCCGCTCCCGTGTCGTGGACGAGAGCGAAGTCGCGGACGCGTCGCAGCAGTCGGTTCGCGATGCGCGGGGTGCCGCGGCAGCGCCCCGCGATCTCGGCGACCGCTGACGACGAGATGTCGAGGTCGAGCAGTCGGGCGGCTCGCGTGAGGACGCGCTCGAGATCGGCGTCGTCGTAGAACTCGAGATGAGCCGTGAAGCCGAAGCGGTCACGGAGCGGGTTCGGCAGCAGTCCCGACCGCGTCGTGGCACCGACGAGCGTGAAGGGCGCGAGGTCGAGAGGGACCGACGTGGCGCCTGCCCCCTTGCCGACCATGATGTCGATGCGGAAGTCCTCCATCGCGAGGTACAGCATCTCCTCCGCCGACCGCGCCATCCGGTGGATCTCGTCGATGAAGAGGATCTCACCTGGAAGGAGGCTCGACAGCACGGCGGCCAGATCGCCGGCGTGTTGGATGGCCGGTCCGCTCGAGAGCCGGAGCGGCCGGCCGCTCTCGGCGGCGACGATCATCGCGAGTGTCGTCTTGCCGAGACCGGGAGGACCGGCGAGGAGGATGTGGTCCGGAGTCCGGTTCTGCATCGCCGCTGCCCTGAGAAGGAGCTCGAGCTGCCCGCGCACCTTCGGCTGTCCGATGAACTCCGTGAGCGTCTTCGGACGGAGCGCTCCCTCGAACGCGAGTTCCGCTTCGGACTCCGGAGTGGGGTCGAGCGTGCGGTCCTCGCTCATGCCGACGCTCCGTTCCGCGGTGCGGGACCGAGCTGAGCGAGCGCGAGGCGCAGCAGGGTCTGCACGGGCGCCGACGCGGCATCGGGGTGCGCGACCGCGACGTCGTTGACGGCGGCCGCGGCGACCCGTTCGGGCCATCCGAGACCGACGAGAGCGCTCACGACGTCGTCACCCGCCGAGATCTCGACCACCGGAGCGTCGCTCGTGATCGTGATGCCGAGGAGCTTGCCCGCGAGCGACACGACGATGAGCTTCGCCGTCTTCGGACCGATGCCGGACACCTTGCGGAACGGGGCATCGTCGTCCGCTGCGACGGCGGCAGCGATCTGGCCAGGTCCGAGGTGTGACAGCACCCCGAGCGCCGACTTCGGCCCCACTCCCGAGACTCCGAGCAGGAGGTCGAACACCTCGCGGTGCTCGATCGTCTCGAAGCCGAAGAGGGTCATCGCGTCCTCGCGGACGATGAGCGTCGTGTAGAGGAAGGCTTCGTGCCCGACCGTGAGCGCAATCGCGTGTTCGGGCGTGACGAACACCGCGTAACCGACGCCGCCGACCTCGATGTGAGCGGTACCGCCGCTGACGGCGAGGACGCGGCCGCGAATACTGGAGATCACCCCGTCAGCCTAGGCGTGACCTCCGACAGTCGGACATCGGCACGCGGCCGCCTCAGCGTTTGGTGCCGCGCTCGGCGGCGAGCCAGGCTCGCTGGGCGGGCGTGAGACTCGACGACGCGCCCGTCGCGCGCGCATCGGGAGCGTCGCCCCGCCACGCGTGGCAGATCGCGAGTGCGAGGGCGTCGGCGGCATCCGCGGGCTGGGGTGGCTCGGCCAGCCGCAGCACCCGGGCGACCATCGCCTGCACCTGCTTCTTGTCAGCGGCACCGTAGCCCGTGATCGCGGCCTTGACCTCGCTCGGCGTGCGGAGGCCGACGGGGATCGATCGTGCCGCCGCCGCACGCAGCGCGAGTCCGCTGACCTGCGCCGTTCCCATGACGGTCCGCAGGTTGTGCTGCGCGAAGACGCGCTCCACCGCCATCGCGTGCGGTTCGTGCTCGTCGATGAGCGCCTCGAGACCGGCGTTCACGGTCAAGAGGCGCTCCTCGATGGGAGCAGAGGGTTCACTGCGCACGACGCCGTAGTAGACGAGCGTCACGCGACGGTCGGGCTCGACGTCGACGACGCCGATGCCGCACCGGGTGAGACCGGGGTCGATCCCGAGCACCCGGATCGTCACCGTCAGTCCTCTTCTTCGAGTTCCGCCTGGACCTCGGCGCTGACGGCGTAATTGCTGTAGACGTTCTGGACGTCGTCGGAGTCCTCGAGGGCGTCGATGAGGCGGAAGACCTTCCGGGCCGTCTCCGCGTCGACGTCGATCTTGAGGTTCGGGACGAACGCGACGTCGGCCGAGTCGTAATCGATTCCGGCGTCCTGCAGCGCGGTGCGCGTCGCGACGAGATCACTCGGCTCGGTGAAGACCTCGAACGTCTCGTCCTCCGCGACGACCTCCTCGGCACCGGCGTCGAGGACGGCCGTGAGGATGTCGTCCTCCGTGGTGCCCTCGGCCGGGACGACGATGAGGCCCTTGCGCGCGAAGTTGTAGGCGACGCTTCCCGGGTCTGCCATGGCGCCGCCGTTGCGCGACATCGCCGTGCGGACCTCGGCGGCCGCCCGGTTCTTGTTGTCGGTCAGACACTCGATGAGGAGCGCGACCCCGTTCGCCGCATAGCCCTCGTACATGATCGTCGTGTATTCGACGACCTCGCCCGTGAGTCCCGCGCCGCGCTTGATGGCGCGATCGATGTTGTCGTTGGGGACGGAGGTCTTCTTGGCCTTCTGGACGGCGTCGACGAGGGTCGGGTTGCCGCTGAGGTCGGCGCCGCCCATCTTCGCGGCGACCTCGATGTTCTTGATGAGCTTCGCGAACGACTTCGCACGACGCTGGTCGATGACGGCCTTCTTGTGCTTCGTCGTCGCCCACTTGGAATGCCCGGACATGTGCTCCTCTTACTGCAGCGTGTTGATCGCACCCATTCTAGAACGAGCTCGCACACGGCTCGCGGCGGCTCGCTCTGAGCGGCGGGTCAGCCTGCCGCGTCGGCGACCTTCTCGAGGAAGTACCGGTGGAAGCGCGACTCCCCCGTCACCTCGGGATGGAACGACGTTCCCATTACGGCGCCCTGCTCGACGGCGACGACCGTGCCGTCCCCGAGCGCGGCCAGCGGGGTCGCTCCCGGCCCCGTCTCGGCGACGAGCGGAGCACGGATGAAGACGGCGTGCACGGGTTCCGGCCCGACGACAGGAACGTCGAGATCCGTCTCGAAGGAGTCGAGCTGTGAGCCGAACGCATTCCGGCGTACGGTGACGTCGAGACCGCCGAACGTCTCCTGCCCCGAAATGCCGTCCACGATGCGGTCCGCGAGCAGGATCAGGCCGGCGCAGGTCCCGAACATCGGCATACCGCGCCGTCGTGCGTCGCGGATCGGTTCCGCGAGCCCGAAACCCCGCGAGAGCTTGTCGATGACCGTCGACTCCCCGCCGGGGATGACGAGTCCGTCCACGCCGGTGAGCTCACTCGCCCGGCGGACGGGAGTCGCCTCAGCGCCGAGCCCGGTCAGCACCCTGACGTGCTCACGGACGTCGCCCTGCAACGCGAGGACGCCGACCCGGAGCGGGGAGCCGCTACCAGCCACGCTCGGCGAGCCGGTGCGGAGCCGGAAGGTCCGCGACGTTGATGCCGACCATGGCCTCCCCGAGCCCACGCGAGGCATCGGCGATGACGGCGGGGTCGTCGAAGAACGTCGTCGCCTTGACGATCGCCGCGGCCCGCCGCTCGGGCTCCCCCGACTTGAAGATGCCGGACCCGACGAAGACCCCGTCGGCCCCGAGCTGCATCATGAGAGCAGCGTCGGCCGGCGTCGCGACGCCGCCGGCGGTGAAGAGCACCACGGGGAGCGCGCCGCGCTCGGCCACCTCGGCGACGAGCTCGTACGGCGCCTGCAGCTCCTTCGCCGCGACGTAGAGCTCGTCCTTCGACATCGCGGAGAGTGCACGGATCTCGGCGCCGATCGTGCGGATGTGCTTCGTGGCCTCCGAGACATCGCCCGTGCCGGCCTCGCCCTTCGAACGGATCATGGCGGCGCCCTCGTTGATGCGCCGGAGAGCCTCTCCCAGGTTCGTCGCACCGCACACGAATGGCACCGTGAAGGACCACTTGTCGATGTGGTTCACGTAGTCGGCCGGGCTCAACACCTCGGACTCGTCGATGTAGTCGACGTCGAGCGCCTGAAGGACCTGTGCCTCGACGAAATGCCCGATGCGCGCCTTCGCCATGACGGGGATCGACACCTCGGCGACGATCGCCTCGATGAGGTCCGGGTCGCTCATGCGCGCGACGCCTCCCTGCGCACGGATGTCCGCCGGCACGCGCTCGAGCGCCATGACGGCGACGGCTCCGGCGTCCTCGGCGATCCTGGCCTGCTCGGCCGTGACGACGTCCATGATGACGCCGCCCTTCAGCATCTCGGCGAGTCCGCGCTTGACGCGGCTCGATCCGACGGTGGAGGGGGAAGATGTCTCGGTCATGCGGCCGAGTCTAGGGACACCGCGAGCCGGTGATCAGGCCGACGGGAAGCCAATTCGCAACGGGTGGCTCGCGGGGCGGCTCGAGGCGGGAGCCAATTCCCGATCAGTGGCTCTCAGCGGCGTTCCAGGCCTCGGCGAGCGTTCGACGGACGTCTCCGAGCAGCTGCGGAAGCGCCTTCGTTCGGGCGATGATCGGGAAGAAGTTCGCGTCCTGCGCCCAGCGCGGCACGAGGTGCTGGTGGAGGTGTCCGGCGATGCCCGCTCCGGCTACGGCGCCTTGATTCATGCCGATGTTGAAGCCGTCGTTGTTCGACGTGGCACGGACGACGCGCATCGCCTTCTGCGTGAGAGCACCGATCTCCGCGACCTCGTCGACCGTCGCGTCGTCGTACAGCGGGATGTGGCGGTACGGGCACACGAGGAGGTGCCCCGAGTTGTACGGGAACAGGTTGAGCAGCACGTACGCGTGCGTCCCGCGGGCGACGATGAGCGCCGACTCGTCGTCCTGCTGCGGTGCCCAGCAGAACGGGCATTCGTCGACGTGCGGCTTCGGGCCGCCCTCGATGTACGCCATCCGGTGCGGCGTCCACAACCGCTGGAACTCGTCGGGCACGCCGACGAGGTGTGCGGCGGACTCGAGGGAGGCGTCGTCCGTCATTCCGCCCACGCCGTCAGGACGAGCTCCTTCTCGGCGATCGCACGACGGATGCGCTCGACGGCCTCGTCGACCGGGACGCCGTTCAGCTGCGTGCCGTCGAGGAAGCGGAAGCTCACGGAGCCGCCTGCGACGTCCTGCTCCCCCGCGATGAGCTGGAGCGGGACCTTGCCGGTCGTGTGGGTGCGGATCTTCTTCTGCATGCGGTCGTCGCTCCGGTCGACGCTCGCGCGCACGCCCGCGGACGTGAGACGGGCGACAATCTCCTCGAGGTACGGCGCGTACTCGTCGGCGACGGGGATCGCGACGACCTGCTCGGGTGCGAGCCACAGCGGGAACGCACCCGCGTAGTGCTCGAGGAGGATGGCGAAGAACCGCTCGATCGACCCGAGCAGAGCGCGGTGGATCATGACGGGCTGCTGCCGGGAGCCGTCCGCCGCGGCGTACTCGAGCTCGAAGAGCTCGGGTTGGTTGAAATCGAGCTGCACCGTCGAGAGCTGCCACGTGCGGCCGATGGCGTCGCGCGCCTGCACCGAGATCTTCGGACCGTAGAAGGCGGCGCCGCCCGGGTCGGGGACGAGTTCGAGACCGGAGTCGACGGCGACCTGGCGGAGCGTCTCGGTCGCCTCCTCCCACATCTCGTCCGTCCCGACGAACTTCTCCGGGTCCTTCGTGGAGAGCTCGAGGTAGAAATCGTTGAGGCCGTAGCCGCGCAGCGTCTCGAGCACGAACTCGAGCTGACGGGCGAGTTCCTCCTTGACCTGGTCCGGCGCGACGTAGATGTGCGCGTCGTCCTGCGTGAGGCCGCGCACACGCGTGAGACCCGAGAGCGTCCCGCTCTTCTCGTAGCGGTACACGGTGCCGAACTCCGCGAGCCGCAGGGGGAGCTCGCGGTAGCTGCGGCCGCGAGCTCGGTAGATCAGGTTGTGCATCGGGCAGTTCATCGGCTTGAGGTAGTAGTCCTGGCCCTGGCGGGTCAGCTCCCCGTCGG
Source organism: Labedella phragmitis (assembly GCF_004078635.1). GTDB lineage: Bacteria > Actinomycetota > Actinomycetes > Actinomycetales > Microbacteriaceae > Labedella > Labedella phragmitis. The sequence continues at coordinate 314,929 of NZ_RZNB01000002.1, read as the reverse complement.
CGTCGTACTCGGCGTCGAGGTGCATCGCCGGGAACATGCCCTCCTTGTACCAGTTGAGGTGCTGACTGGTCTCGAAGAGGTGACCCTTGGTGATGTGCGGCGTGTTGACGAGCTCGTAACCGTTCGCGATGAGCCGCTCGCGCATATAGTTCTCGATCTCGTTGCGGATGATGCCGCCGCGCGGGTGGAACACCGCGAGACCAGAACCGATCTCCTCGGGGAAGCTGAAGAGGTCGAGTTCGCGACCGAGCTTGCGGTGGTCGCGCTTCGCGGCCTCCTCGAGCCGGGCCTGGTAGGCGCGGAGCTCGTCCTTCGTCGGCCAGGCTGTGCCGTAGATGCGCTGCAGCTGCGGGTTCTTCTCGGAGCCGCGCCAGTACGCCGCGGCGACGCGCATGAGCGCGAAGCCGTTGCCGATCATGCGGGTGCTCGGGAGGTGCGGACCGCGGCAGAGGTCCTTCCAGACCGTCTCCCCCGACTTCGGGTCGACGTTGTCGTAGATCGTGAGCTCGGCGCCGCCGACCTCGACGGATTCGCCCGCGTCGCCCGCGTCGGATCCGCCCTTCAGTCCGATGAGCTCGAGCTTGTACGGCTCGTTCTCGAGCTCGGCGCGCGCCTCGTCCTCGGTCACGACGCGGCGGACGAAGCGCTGGCCCTGCCGGATGATGCGGTCCATCTCCTTCTGCAGCGGCTTGAAATCCTCGAGCGTGAACGGCTCGGCGACGTCGAAGTCGTAGTAGAAGCCGTCGGTGACGGGCGGCCCGATGCCGAGCCTGGCCTCCGGGTTGATCCGCTGGACGGCCTGGGCGAGCACGTGCGCCGTCGAGTGACGCAGGATGGCGAGGCCGTCGGCCGAGTCGATCGTGACGGGCTCGACGACGTCGTCGACCGTGAGCGTCGTCGCGAGGTCCTTCAGGTCGCCGTTGACGCGCATGGCGACAACGGATCGGTCGGTGAACCTGGCGAAACCGTCTGACACAGCTGTTCCTTCGAGTCGAGTGCGTTGGCCTCTCACTCTATCGCCGCGCCGGAGGTCGGTCGTCCGACCGATACGACGACGCGGCACCGGAAATCAAGCTGTTGAGGAGCATCCGCAGCGCCGGTCATCGTGGGGGTCCGACGACCGAAGGAGGAGCTCATGACCGACTCACCCGAACGACGAGAACTCGCACTGCCCGACTACGACCACATCCCGGTGGGGATGCTGCCGTCGCGGATCGCCGCGCTCAGCGAAGCCGACCTCTCCGACGTGCTCGCGTACGAACGTACGCATGGCGACAGACTGCCCGTCGTCCAGGTCCTCGAGCGCCGACTCGAGGCGCTGAGAAACGGCGCGGAACCGAGCGGATCGCTGCCCACAGACCTCCCCGAGGTCCAGCAGGGCTCCACCGGTTCGCCCGTGAGTCCGGCGACGTCCGGTCCGCCGATGAACCCGCCGTCGCACGGCGACCCGACGAACCCTGCCCAGCCGCGATGAGTATCGCCGGGAACGACGAAGGCCCCCGGCTCATGCCGGGGGCCTTCGTCGTTCTGTCTCAGACTCTGGTGGGCGATACTGGGATCGAACCAGTGACCTCTTCCGTGTCAGGGAAGCGCGCTACCGCTGCGCCAATCGCCCATTGTTCAATTACTGCTGAGTGCATCCGGAAGCGTGTCTCGATCCTGATGATTGAGGTGGCGACGGGATTCGAACCCGTGTGGACGGCTTTGCAGGCCGCTGCCTCGCCTCTCGGCCACGCCACCGCGTGTGGTTGCCCACATGCCGTAGCCGACCGAAGCCGACCACCAACACTCGAGCGGATGACGAGATTCGAACTCGCGACCCTCACCTTGGCAAGGTGATGCGCTACCACTGCGCCACATCCGCATTTCGCTCCCGTTTCCGGGTGCCTAGGAACTCTAACCGAAACACAACCGCAAGTCCAAACCGAGACACGCCGCCCCGTGATTTCGGGCGTCACACAGCCCGCGGCGGCCCCGCGCACCCCGCAAGCGACGTACGCGGCTGGCATCGGCGCCGGAGATTTCAACCGCCGATGTCCGATCCGGGCCCGATCGGCGGTGTCGGAACGAGTCGCGCGGGCTCGGTTCGCGCGAGCCCTCGGCGTCGGTTAGGATCGTGTACCGCGGCGACCTCCCGGAAGCCGCATGGGCGATTGGCGCAGTTGGTAGCGCGCTTCCTTCACACGGAAGAGGTCATCGGTTCGAGTCCGGTATCGCCCACCCTCCGACGATCACGTCCGCATCCGCGACTCCATGTCATGCGCGCCCGGCGTCACCTCCTGGCTCATTCACCGTGAATGCTGCTCTTCACCTTCGGATGGCGTACGGTCGGCCCTACAGGGTCACCCCGGCTCTCGACGGAGGCAGGACCATGGCGGAGAAGTCATCACGCAAGGCGGTCGCGAAGACGGCCGTTCGATCGCTCAAAGAGAAGCGACTCGACAAGAAGAACAAGAAGGATTCGAACTCCGGATCCGGTGACGTCGTCTCGAACGTCGGCAAGAAGCACTGACCCTCGTTCCAGCGACGGAACGACAGCGTCACACCGGAACGGCCGCTCCTCGGAGCGGCCGTTCTGCTGTTCCTGGAGCGTCAGCCGAGGTGCCAGCCGTACCGGGTGGCGAGCGCAGCGGCCACGCGGCGGTAGGCCATCTCCGGCAGGAAGGACGCCTCGCGCCGCACGCTCCCGGCGTGCACGCGGAAGACGCGGTCGAGTCGTGCCCAGCTCTCGCGGTGCTGACCGTCCCAGTCCCCCGACCCGACGGCCAGGTGATCCCGGTCGCCGGCGTGGTCCTTCGACGTGAGTTGGACGGCCAGCGCGAACCCGTCGAGTCCAGCCGCGACGATGAGCACCGGCCGATCCTTCCCGCGCCCGTCGTTCTCCTCGTACGGCACCCACGTCCAGACGATCTCGCCGGGGTCCGGCACTCCGTCGGCCGAGGGCGTGTACTCGAGCAGAACACGGCCGAGCGCACGCGGGTCGATCTCCTCGGTCGTGACGGAGCCGACGACCTTCAGGCGAGGCGGAAGTCCGTTCTTCAGTCGGGCACGCGCCCGTGCCGTCGGACGGAAGGCACCGAGGAGCGAAATGAGGAAGCCGGAGGAACGAGCCATCCCGGCAGACTACCGACGCTGCTGCCGCGGGGAAGGCGGGCTGTGCACGACGCCGGCACTGCATCGCTCGGCGAGCGCCGCGCCGATTGCAGCAGCGCTCGCCAGAAGAAGCAGCGCTCGAGTGACGGACGCGCCACCGGGGCCGGTCAGTCGGCGGAGGTGAGCGCCATCATGCGGGACATCGACCGCAAGTACTTCTTGCGGTAACCGCCCGAGAGCATGTCGCCACCGAAGACCTCGTCGAGCGGGACCCCGCTCGCGATGATCGGGATCTGCGCGTCGTACACGCGGTCGACGAATGCGACGAGGCGAAGCGCCTCCGTCTGCGACTCGAGCACGTGGACTCCCGAGAGCGCGATGCGGTCGATGCCGTCGATGAGCCCGATGTAGCGGGAGGGGTGCACGTTCGCGAGGTGGGCGATGATGCCGTCGAACGTGTCGTCGCTCACGGTCTCGCCCGCCTCGATCGCCGACCGCACCCGCTCGTCGTAGGCCTCGCCGTCGGTGACGAGCGCGTGACCCTCGAGAGACCGGCGCCGGTAGTCGGTGCCGTCGATCCGGAGGGTGTCGAAGTTCCCCGAGAGCGCGTGGATTTCGCGCAGGAAGTCCGCGGCGGCGAAGCGGCCCTCGCCGAGGGCGTTCGGCGGCGTGTTCGACGTGGCCGCGAGGCGGGTGCCCGTCGAGACGAGCTCTGTGAGCAGACGCGTCATCATCATCGTGTCACCCGGGTCGTCGAGCTCGAACTCGTCGATGCAGAGGAGGGTCGAGCCCGTGAGCAGCGTCACCGTGCTGGCGTAACCCAGGGCGCCGACGAGCGCCGTGTACTCGATGAAGGTGCCGAAGTACTTCCGCGGTCCCGGTGCGGCGTGCCAGAGCGCGGCCAGGAGGTGCGTCTTGCCGACGCCGAAGCCGCCGTCGAGGTACAGGCCCGGCCGCGTCTCCGGCACCTTCTTCTTCCGCGAGAAGAGACCGCCGGAGCGAGCCGGCGCCGACCAGGATCCGGCGAAGGCGCGCAGCCTCTCGACGGCGTCCTCCTGCGAGGGGTACTCCGGGTCCGGACGGTAGTTGTCGAAGGAGGCGCTGGAGAACTGGCGCGGCGGGGCGAGACCCTCCGCGAGCTCCGTTCCGCTGAACTGAGGCGAGCGCGCCGCGAGGCTCACGGGGGACGTCGAGGAGGAGGCCATCTGAACCTTCGGTGGGGGATCGTGTGTCGAAGTCTTACGGCCACGGTGACACGCCCGACGGAGCTTCCGTAGATTCGCTCGTGGCCCGTCCCCAGCCTATCCGTCAGCGGTGCCGGGTAACGTCGAGGGTGACCCCGTTCCGATCCTGAGGAGGACAGCGATGCCCGTGGAAATCGACTCGACCGAGAAGTTCGCCGGCTACGCGCACCCCGAACGCCTCGTGACGACGGCGTGGCTCGAAGAACACCTGGGGTCGGACGGTCTCGTCGTCGTCGAGTCCGACGAGGACGTGCTGCTCTACGAGGTGGGCCACATCCCCGGGGCTGTGAAGGTCGACTGGCACACGGAGCTCAACGACCCCGTGCAGCGCGACTACATCGATGGCGCAGGCTTCGCTCGTCTCATGGCGCGCAAGGGCATCGAGCGCACCGACACCGTCGTCATCTACGGCGACAAGAACAACTGGTGGGCCGCGTACGCCCTCTGGGTGTTCACGCTCTTCGGGCACGAGGATGTCAGGCTGCTCGACGGGGGTCGCGACGCGTGGATCGCGGAGGGCCGTGCCGTCACGACGGAGAAGCCAGAACCCCGACGCACGACCTACCCCGTCGTCGAACGCGACGACACCGCGATCCGCGCCTTCAAGGACGACGTGCTCACCCACCTCGGCAACCCGCTCATCGACGTGCGCTCCCCGGAGGAGTACTCGGGCGAACGCACGACGGCGCCCGCGTACCCGGAGGAGGGCGCCCTCCGCGCCGGCCACATCCCGAGCGCGCGCAACGTGCCATGGGGGAAGGCCGTCGCCGACGACGGGACGTTCAAGCCGGTCGTCGACCTCGAGGAGGTGTACCGTGCCGGAGCGGGGCTCTCCGACGGCGACGACATCGTGGCGTACTGCCGCATCGGTGAGCGGTCGAGCCACACGTGGTTCGTGCTCACCCACCTCCTCGGCTTCGAGAACGTGCGCAACTACGACGGCTCGTGGACCGAGTGGGGCAGCGCCGTGCGGGTACCGATCGCCACGGGCACCGAACCCGGGTCTGTACCGTCCGTCTGACGCACCCATGGTCCACGGTCGAGGGATAATCGATCGGGTGACCGAACAGACCCTTCCCCCCGTGCTCGCGGAGATCAGCGAGGAGTTCCTCGCTGTCGGCGAGCCGGACCGGCTCCAACTCCTGCTCGAGTTCTCGCGAGAGCTGCCCGCGCTGCCGACGCGGCTCGAGGAGCACCCCGAGCTCCTGGAGCGCGTCGCCGAGTGCCAGTCCCCCGTGTTCATCGTGGCCGAGGTGACCGACGGGGCCGTGCACCTGCACGCCACGGCGCCCGAGCAGGCTCCGACGACGCGCGGCTTCGCGAGCATCCTGGTTCAGGGGCTCGACGGTTTGACGCCTCAGCAGGTCCTCGACACGCCCAATGACGTGGCGCATCGACTCGGCCTCGCGAAGGCGATCTCCCCGCTCCGCCTCGCGGGTATGTCGGGAATGCTCGCGCGCATCAAGCGCCAAGTGGCCGCGCGCACCGCCTGACCAGCCGACCGTCGCCTCAGAGCGCGCTGATCCAGTCCGCGATGGCGTAGTTCCAGCCCTCCTCGTCGTAGTTCCAGATGCGCGCGTGACGAGCGGTGTGGAACGTGACGAGTGAGACGAGGTCGGGTCGCGCCTCCGCGAGGGCCTTCGAGCCGTCGGAGGGCACGAAGCCGTCGTCGTCGCTGTGCAGGATGAGCACGGGGTGCGTGAGAGCACCGGCGGACGCGACCACGTCGAGCGAATCGAGGTCGACGGGTTGCTCGAGGCCGGTCAGCCGCCGCCCCCATTCGTGCGCGATCGCCTGCAGCGCGGCGTCTCGGAGGACCCCCGGGATGCGCGACGCCGTGGCCTGGAACGCGAGGACGCGGTGCCAGTCGACCACGGGCGAATCGAGGACGAGCCCGACGATGCTGTCGGCGCGATCCGACCGGAGCACCGTCTGGAGGGCGATCGCGCCGCCCATCGACCAGCCCATGAGCACGATGCGTCGCGCACCGCGCTCGATCGCGAGGTCGATCGCCGATTCGATGTCGCGCCACTCGGTGGAACCGAGTCCGTAGCGCCCGTCGATACTGCGGGGGCCCTCGCCGTCGTTGCGGAAAGACACCAGCAGCGAGGTGTACCCCGACCGCGCGAAGACGGGTACGGCGCGCAGTCCCTCGGCCCGTTGGGATCCGTGACCGTGGATCTGGATCACCCAGTCCGCACCGACACCGTCGGCGGAGGGAACGACCCACGCGGGTGCCGCCCCGAGCGGAGTCGCGATCGACACGTACTCGTACTCGACGCCCAGCTCGCGGGGGTGGCGGTAGAACCAGCCGCTCATGCCCGCGGCGACGTCGCCCGGCACGCGTGCGAGGTTCGAGGAGAGGACCTCTCGCGTCACGGTCCGGTCGCTCTGCGAGAGGACGTCACCGACCTTCACGTAGGGCTCGGAGCCATCGATCCAGACCCCGTAGCGGCCGGGGACGACGGTGTCGGCGTCCGCTCGCAGCGTGATGGTCCGACCTGGCCGGTCGACGGCCACGATGTGCGCGTTGGCGGGGCGCTTCTTCGGCGGCACGACGACCTTGCGGGACACCGTCGACACGAGTGCGAGGAAGGCGGCGGCCGCCGACGAGGTGACGGCGAGAGCGGCGAGTACGGCTGTGGTGCGGGACGTCCCGGCGGTCTCCCCCGGGCGACGAACGGCGTGCCTCTGAGCTTTCATCGTCACATCACTCTAGTCTGCCGACGTGGCAGAGTTTCCGATCGCCGACGGCGCACCGACCGTATTCGCCGCCGCGCGCGACGCCGTGCGCGGCGCGCGCATGAGAGACGAGCTCGTCGTCTCGGAGATCCCGGCCCCCGCGCAACTGGCTCCCCACGCCGTGGCGTTCGCGGCTGACGTCCGCCCGTCACGTCACGGCGTGGACTCGGAACTCGGCACCGGGCGGTTCATCCTGCTCTACGACCCCGACGAGCCGGAGGCGTGGGGCGGACCGTTCCGCGTCGTGTGCTTCGCGCAAGCGCCGCTCGAGACGGAGATCGGGCTCGACCCCTTCCTCGCCGACGTCGCCTGGTCGTGGCTCGTCGACTCCCTCGACGCCCTCGGAGCGCAGTATTCGTCCGCGTCCGGGACCGCGACGAAGATCCTCTCCTCGGGCTTCGGCGAGCTCGCCGAGCACGGCGACGGCGCGCAGATCGAGTTGCGGGCGTCGTGGTCGCCCGGCGACGGCGACATGACGGCTCATATCGAGGGATGGGGCGAGCTGCTGTGCCTGCTCGCGGGACTTCCGCCGCTCGGCGCCGAGGGTGTCGCCTCACTCGACCTCCGGAGGAACACGCGTGACTGAGCGCACGGTCATCGACACCCGCGAGTCCTACCTCTCCGCCGTCGACGCAATCGCGGCCGGGAACGGACCGATCGCCGTGGATGCCGAACGGGCGAGTGGTTTCCGCTACTCGCAGCGCGCCTACCTCATCCAGGTGTTCCGCCGCGGGTCCGGCGTGTTCCTCTTCGACCCCCCGGCCATCGGCGACTTCGGCGAACTGCAGGCGGTCATGCGCCCCGAGGAGTGGGTGCTGCATGCCGCGAGTCAGGACCTCGCGTGCCTGCGGGAGGTCGGACTCGACCCGGAGCGGATCTTCGACACGGAGCTCGCCGCTCGACTGCTGGGGATGCCCCGCGTCGGGCTCGCGACCGTCGTAGAGGAGAAGCTCGGCGTCGTCCTCCGCAAGGAGCACTCGGCGGCGGACTGGTCGACGCGACCGCTCCCGGAGTCGTGGCTCGAGTACGCGGCCCTCGACGTCGAGCTCCTCGTCGACGTCCGCGACGCCCTCGAGGCGGACCTCGTCACGGCCGGGAAGACCGACATCGCCCGGCAGGAGTTCGAGGCGACGATCGCTCGTCCCGAACGCGCCGCGCGTGTGGACCCCTGGCGCCGCTTGAGCGGAATCCATGCCGTGCGGGGCGGTCGCGGCCTCGCCGTCGCCCGCGAGCTGTGGGAGACGCGCGACGCCCTCGCCCGTGAACTCGACGTCGCCCCCGGCCGTCTGATCCCCGACGCGTCGATCGTCGCAGCCGTACGGTCCCAGCCGACGTCGATGAGGGCCCTCGCGGCGCAGAAGGACTTCTCCGGTCGCGCGAGCCGATCGGAACTCGAGCGCTGGTGGGCGGCCATCGAGCGCGGCCGTACCCTCGTCGACCCACCGGTGCCCCGCGGCACGGGCGAGACGATGCCCCCGCCTCGTGCGTGGGCCGAGCGCAACCCGGAAGCCGATGCCCGACTGAAGAGCGCCCGCCCCGCGGTCGTCGCGATAGCCGAGGAACTCGACCTCCCGGTCGAGAACCTCCTCGCCCCCGACTTCCTGCGTCGGCTCGCGTGGACCCCTCCGGACCCCGTGACAGCCGAGACGATCGCGGAGGTCCTCGTCCAACTGGGCGCACGGCCGTGGCAGATCGAGGCGACTGCGCAAACGATCGCCGACGCCTTTGTCGAAGCACACCAATCGCCGGACGACACGCACTCCGACCCGTCGTAGAAAGAGTCAAAGGATTGGGTCGCTCACCGACGCCTTCCTAAGATCGGGGCGTAATCCGAAAAGGAGGCACTGTGGCCGGGAACAACGACGTCTACTTCGTCGACGGAGTACGCACGCCCTTCGGGCGAGCTGGCGAGAAGGGCGTGTACTGGGACACGCGAGCGGACGATCTGGTCGTCAAGGCGATCATCGGGCTCATGGAACGCAATCCCAGCGTGCCGAAGGAACGGATCGACGAGGTCGCCATCGCGGCGACCACTCAAGTGGGCGATCAAGGACTCACGCTCGGTCGCACCGCTGCGCTCCTCGCGGGACTCCCCCGCTCGGTGCCGGGCTTCGCGATCGACCGCATGTGCGCCGGTGCCATGACGAGCGTCACGACGACGGGCTCGGGGGTCGCCTTCGGCGCTTACGATCTCGCGATCGCCGGCGGCGTCGAGCACATGGGACGGCACCCGATGGGATTCGACGCCGACCCCAACCCGCGTTTTCTCTCCGAGAAACTCGTGAGCGGCGACGCCCTCAACATGGGCGTCACGGCCGAACGGATCCACGACCGCTTCCCGGTGCTCACGAAGGAGCGGTCCGACCGCTACGGGATGCGCAGCCAGCAGAACGTCGCCGCGGCCTACGAGGCCGGCAAGATCCAGCCGGACCTCGTGCCCGTCGCCGTCCGCGGCGCGGCCGGGTGGGGCCTCGCGACGACGGACGAGGGCATGCGCCCCGAGACGACGATGGAGGGCCTCGCGACGCTGCGTACGCCGTTCCGCCCCCATGGCCGTGTGACGGCGGGCAACGCCTCTCCCCTCACGGATGGCGCAACGGTGAGCCTGCTCGCGTCCTCCGACGCCGTCGCCGAGTTCTCCCTCACCCCGAAGATGCGGATGGTCTCGTTCGCCTTCGCGGGCGTGGAGCCCGAGGTCATGGGCCTCGGTCCGGTGCCCTCGACCGAGAAGGCCCTGCTGAAGGCCGGGCTCTCGATCGAGGACATCGGTCTCTTCGAGCTCAACGAGGCGTTCGCCGTCCAGGTGCTCTCGTTCCTCGACCACTTCGGGATCGACGACGACGACCCCCGCGTGAATCCGTGGGGCGGCGCCATCGCGATCGGCCACCCGCTCGCGGCCTCCGGCGTCCGGCTCATGATCCAGCTCGCCCGTCAGTTCGCCGAGCGTCCGGACGTGCGTTACGGCATCACGGCGATGTGCGTCGGCCTCGGGCAGGGCGGCACCGTCATCTGGGAGAACCCGAACTGGAAGGGAAAGAAGTAGCAGCATGAACGACTACGAATCGATCGATTTCGCGCCTCTCGTCGCCCTTTCGGACGACGAGGTCGTGACGCACTCCTTCGTGCGCGACGTGCCCCTCTCCGGTGGGCGGACCCTCGCCCTCGTGACGCTCGACAACGGGCGCGACCACACACGACCGAACACGCTCGGCCCGACGACCCTGCTCGAGCTGCGCGATGTGCTCGACGCGTTGCGCGAGCGCGCCGCCCGAGGCGAGATCCACGGTGTCGCCGTCACGGGCAAGCCGTTCATCCTCGCAGCCGGCGCCGACCTCAGCCAGGTCGACCGGATCCCGGACCGCGCGACCGCCGCCCTCCTGCCGAAGCTCGGTCACGACGTGCTCGGTCGTCTGGGCGACCTCGGCGTGCCGAGCTTCACCTTCGTGAACGGGCTCGCGCTCGGCGGCGGCCTCGAGATCGCGCTCAACGCCGACTACCGGACGCTCGATCTCTCGGCCCCGGCGATCGCTCTGCCCGAGGTCTTCCTCGGCTTGATCCCCGGATGGGGTGGCGCGTACCTCCTGCCGAACCTCATCGGGATCGAGAACGCGCTCAAGGTCGTCATCGAGAACCCGCTCAAGAACAACCGGATGCTGAAGCCGGCCGACGTGCTCGAGCTCGGCATCGCCGACGTCGCCTTCTCCCCCGCGACCTTCCTCGAGGAGTCCATCCGGTGGGCCGACGCCGTCATCTCCGGCTCGATCGTCGTCAAGCGTCCCCACGTTCCCGGCCGCATCGAACGGGCCGTGAAGTGGGACGCCGCCGTGAGCATCGCCCGCAAGCAGGTCGCCTCGCGACTCGGCACCGTGCAGAAGTCACCGTACGTCGCTCTCGACCTCCTCAAGGCCGCGAAGTCGGGGACGAAGGCCGAGGGATTCGCTCGCGAGGACGATGCTCTCACCGATCTCATCTCGGGCGATCAGTTCCGCGCGAGCGTCTACGCGTTCAACCTCGTGCAGAAGCGCGCGAAGCGTCCAGCGGGAGCGCCGGACCCGAAGATCGCACGCAAGATCACCAAGGTCGGCGTGATCGGCGCGGGCCTCATGGCGAGTCAGTTCGCGCTCCTGTTCGTCCGCCGTCTGCAGGTGCCCGTCGTCATCACCGACCTCGACCAGGCACGCGTCGACAAGGGCGTCGCCTCGATCCGCTCGGAGATCGAGACGCTGCGGTCGAAGGGACGCATCTCGAGCGACGAGGCCAACCGGCTCAGCGCCCTCGTCACGGGAACGACCGACCGCGCCGACTTCGCCGACGCCGACTGGGTCATCGAGGCCGTCTTCGAGGAGCTCTCCGTCAAGCAGGAGGTCTTCGCCGACATCGAGAAGCACGTCGGTCCCGAGACGATTCTCGCGACGAACACCTCGTCGCTCTCGGTCGAGCGTATCGGCGAGAAGCTCGAGCACCCGGAGCGACTCGTCGGCTTCCACTTCTTCAACCCTGTCGCCGTCATGCCTCTCATCGAGGTCGTCTCCGCACCGGCCACCGACGACGTCGCGCTGTCGACGGCGATGGTGACGGCGAAAGCACTCAAGAAGAACGCCGTCATCACGCGCGACACCCCGGGTTTCGTCGTCAACCGGGTCCTCGCCAAGGTGCTCGGAGAAGCGATGCGGGCCGTCGACACGGGAACGTCGTTCGTCGACGTCGACGCGGCGATGGCACCGCTCGGCCTCCCCATGGCCCCGTCGGCCCTCCTAGACCTCGTCGGGCTCACGGTCGGCGCACACGTCCTCGACACCCATCACGCGGCCTTCCCCGACCGGTTCTACCGATCCGACAACCTCCACAAGCTCGCTGAACACGGCACCCTTCTGGAACGGGACAAGTCGGGCAAGGTGACCGGTTTCGACAAGGGGGCGCTCAAGATCGTGTCGGGCGGCGGCACGCCGACACCCGGCGACGACATCCTGCGCCGACTGCAGGACGGGCTCGCCGACGAGATCCACCGGATGCTCGAGGACGACGTCGTGCACGCGGCCGAGGACATCGACCTCTGCATGATCCTCGGTGCCGGTTGGCCGTTCCAGATGGGCGGAGTCACGCCCTACCTCGACCGGGTCGGGGCGAGCGAGCGCGTCTTCGGCGGCACCTTCCACTCCCCGCGCATCGCCGGCGTCAGCTGAGCGATCGAACCGCCTGAACGACGAGGGCCCGGCCGCCACGGCCGGGCCCCTCGTCGTTCCGCCGCCCCGTCTCGGCGGCGACCGAACCGCTAGGAGTGCTGCTCGTCCGGGGACGCCCCGATGCCGTCGAACCGGTCGGCGTTGACCTCTCCGTCGTCGCCCACGTCGGCGAGGGGACGCGCGACCGGGATGCGGGTCCCGAGGACTTGAGAGACGACCCCGCGCGCGATCGCTCGAGCGGAGAGACCGACCTCCTCCAAGATCTCACCGCGTGACGCGTGCGACAGGAAACGGTCCGGGAGGCCGAGCTCGTCGACGGGCGTATCGATGCCGGCCGCACGCAGATCCTGCCGGACCCTCGTGCCGATTCCTCCGACCCGGATGCCGTCCTCGAGCGTGATCACGAGCCGGTGCGCCGCGGCGAGCTCGACAACCGCCTCCGGGACCGGGACGACCCAGCGCGGATCGACGACCGTCGCCCCGATGCCGTGGGCCTCGAGAAGACGGGCGACGTCGAGCCCCAATCGGGCGAACGGGCCGACGGCGACGATGAGCACGTCCTTACCGCTCGACCGCGCGAGCACGTCGACGCCCCCGGCGATCCTCTCGACAGCGAGGATGTCCTCCCCCGCCTCCCCCTTCGGGAACCGCAGGACGGTGGGGCCGTCATCGATCGCGACGGCCTCGCCGAGCTCCTCGGTGAGGCGTGCACCGTCACGCGGAGCGGCGATGCGGATACCGGGAACGGACTGGAGGAGCGCGAGGTCCCACACACCGTGGTGGCTCGGCCCGTCGGGACCGGTGACGCCGGCACGATCGAGCACGAAGGTGACGCCGGCGTTGTGAAGGGCCACGTCGAGCAGGGTCTGGTCGAACGCTCGGTTCATGAAGGTCGCGTAGACGGCGACGACCGGGTGCATCCCGCCGAACGCGAGCCCGGCCGCCGACGTGACGGCATGCTGCTCGGCGATCCCGACGTCGAGGACGCGTTCGGGAAAGCGCTCGGCCATCCGGTGGAGCCCGGTCGGCCTGAGCATCGCGGCGGTGATGCCCACGAGACGCTCGTTCGACGCGGCGAGGCGCACGAGCGACTCGCCGAAGACGTCGGTCCACGACAGCCCGGCGCCGGTGTCGAGCGGCTCTCCGGACTCGGGATCGATCTTGCCGACGGCGTGGAACTGATCGGCGACGTCGCGGCGTGCCGGCTCGTAACCGCGCCCCTTCTCCGTGATCGCGTGCACGATGACCGGTCCGCCGAAGTCGCGAGCCTGGGTGAGCACCTCCTGCAGCGCCGTCATGTCGTGCCCGTCGACCGGGCCGAGGTACTTGATGTCGAGGTTGGAGTACAGCGCCTCGTTGTTGGCGAACCGCGAGAGGAAGCCGTGGGCACCGCCGCGGACGCCGCGGTAGATGGCCCGACCCGGAGCGCCGAACCGCGCGAAGACCTGCTCGCTCGATCGGTGCAGGGATCGGTACGTCTTCCGCACCCTGACGTCGTTGAGGAAGCGCGCCATGCCGCCGATGGTCGGGGCGTAGGAGCGACCGTTGTCGTTGACGATGATGACGAGACGACGGGTGTTGTCGTCGCTGATGTTGTTGAGCGCTTCCCACGTCATCCCGCCGGTGAGGGCACCATCTCCCACCACCGCGACGACCGTGCGGTCGTCCTGGCCCGTCATGGTGAAGGCACGGGAGATGCCGTCGGCCCAGGAGAGGGAGCTCGAGGCGTGCGAGCTCTCGACGATGTCGTGCTCCGACTCGGAGCGCTGCGGGTACCCTGCGAGCCCCCCGCGCTGACGGAGGGCTGAGAAGTCCTGCCGTCCCGTGAGCAGCTTGTGCACGTACGACTGGTGACCGGTGTCGAAAACGATCGCGTCCCGGGGCGAGTCGAACACACGGTGGAGGGCGATGCTCAGCTCGACGACTCCGAGATTGGGTCCGAGGTGGCCGCCCGTCCTCGACACCTCTGCGACGAGGAAGCGTCGGATCTCCCGGGCCAGCTCGTCCAGCTGACGGGGACTCAGCCGGTCGAGGTCGCGCGGACCGCCGATGCCGTCGAGAAGTGCCATGCCGTCCCTCGCTTCCACTCGTCGGTCGGTCCCTCCACTCTACGCAGAGCGGCGGACAACGAAACGGCGACCGGCCCCGCTCGCGCGGAACCGGTCGCCGTGGTACTCGACGGACCCGGGGTCAGACGAGGCTGCGGAGGACGTACTGGAGGATTCCGCCGTTGCGGTAGTAGTCGGCCTCGCCAGGCGTGTCGATCCGGACGACCGCGTCGAACTCCACGACGGACTTGCCCTCGGGCGAGTGCTCGGTCGGCTCGGCGACGACGTGGACCGTGGACGGCGTCACGCCGTCGTTGAGAGCCTCGAGACCCGTGATCGAGATCGACTCGGTGCCGTCGAGTCCCAGGGACTCCCACGACTCCCCCGCCGGGAACTGCAGCGGGACGACACCCATGCCGATGAGGTTCGAGCGGTGGATGCGCTCGAAGCTCTCGGTGATGACGGCCTTGACGCCGAGGAGGCTCGTGCCCTTCGCGGCCCAGTCGCGGCTCGACCCGGAGCCGTACTCCTTGCCGCCCAGGACGACGAGCGGGGTGCCCTGCGCCTGGTAGTTCTGCGAGGCGTCGTAGATGAACGACTGCGGGGCGTCCGGCTGCGTGAAATCGCGCGTGTAGCCGCCCTCCACGCCGTCGAGCAGCTGGTTCTTCAAGCGGATGTTCGCGAACGTGCCGCGGATCATGACCTCGTGGTTGCCGCGACGCGATCCGTAGGAGTTGTAGTCCTTCCGGGCCACGCCGTGCTCGTCGAGGTAACGGCCGGCGGGGCTGTCGCCCTTGATGGAACCGGCCGGGCTGATGTGGTCGGTCGTGACCGAGTCCCCGAGCTTCGCGAGGACGCGGGCACCGGAGATGTCCGAGACGGGCGTCGTCTCCATCGTCATGCCGTCGAAGTACGGGGGCTTCCGCACGTAGGTCGACTCCGAGTCCCACTCGAAGGTCGCACCCTCGGGCGTCGAGAGCGAGCGCCACCGCTCGTCACCGTCGAAGACGGCGCTGTACTCGTGCGTGAACATGTCCTTGTTGATCGACGAGTCGATGGTGTCCTGGACCTCGCTCGCCTCGGGCCAGATGTCCTTGAGGAACACGTCGTTGCCGTCGCTGTCCTTACCGAGAGCGTCGACCTCGAAGTCGAAATTCATCGATCCGGCGAGGGCGTATGCGATGACGAGAGGCGGGCTCGCGAGGTAGTTCATCTTCACGTCGGGGTTGATGCGACCCTCGAAGTTCCGGTTGCCCGAGAGCACCGCGGTCACGGCCAGGTCGTTGTCCTGGACGGCCGTCGAGATCTCGTCGAGCAGCGGGCCGGAGTTACCGATGCACGTCGTGCAGCCGTAGCCGACGGTGTAGAAGCCGAGCTCCTCGAGGGACGAGGTGAGGCCGGCCTTCTCGTAGTAGTCGGTGACGACCTTGGATCCCGGGGCGAGGGTCGTCTTGACCCACGGCTTGACCTTGAGGCCCTTCTGGGCGGCGTTGCGAGCGAGGAGGCCTGCGGCGAGCATCACCGACGGGTTCGACGTGTTGGTGCACGACGTGATCGCCGCGATCGCGACGGCGCCGTGGTCGATCGTGAACTCGGGACCGTCGGCCAACTCGACCTTCGTGGGCTTCGACGCCGTGCGCGGCGCGTGACTGTGCGCGGCGAACTGATGGTGGTGGCTGACGTCCTGCTCCGCGGGGGCGTGAGCGCTCTCCTCGTCCTGCGGCGTGAAGCCGATCGGGTCGGAGGCGGGGAAGGTCCCCTCGACGGCGGCGTCGACCTGCGAGTGTCCGGGCGTCGTGTAGTTCTCGAGGTCGATCTCGAACTGCGACTTCGCGGACGAGAGCTCGATGCGGTCCTGGGGACGCTTCGGGCCGGCGATCGACGGGACGACGGTCGCGAGGTCGAGCTCGAGGTACTCGCTGAACGCGGGCTCGACCTCGGGGTCGTGCCAGAGCTTCTGGGTCTTCGCGTAGGCCTCGACGAGAGCGATCTGCTCCTCGCTGCGTCCCGTGAGGCGGAGGTAGTCGAGCGTCACGTCGTCGATGGGGAACATCGCGGCGGTCGAGCCGAACTCGGGGCTCATGTTGCCGATCGTGGCGCGGTTCGCGAGAGGGACCTCCGCGACACCGGCGCCGTAGAACTCGACGAACTTGCCGACGACGCCGTGGCGACGCAGCATCTGCGTGATCGTGAGCACGACGTCCGTCGCCGTCACGCCCGTCGGGATCGCGCCCGTGAGCTTGAAGCCCACGACCTTCGGGATGAGCATCGAGACGGGCTGACCGAGCATGGCGGCCTCGGCCTCGATACCACCGACGCCCCAGCCGAGAACACCGAGTCCGTTGACCATCGTGGTGTGGGAGTCGGTGCCGACGCACGTGTCCGGGTAGGCGCGGAGGACGCCGTCGACCTCGCGCGTCATGGTGACGCGCGCGAGATACTCGATGTTGACCTGGTGGACGATTCCGGTTCCCGGCGGGACGACCTTGAAGTCGTCGAAGGCCGTCTGGCCCCACCGCAGGAACTGGTAGCGCTCGCCGTTGCGCTCGTACTCGAGCTCGACGTTGCGCTCGAGGGCGTTCTCCGAGCCGAAGAGATCCGCGATGACCGAGTGGTCGATGACCATCTCGGCCGGGGCGAGCGGATTGATCTTGTTGGCGTCTCCGCCGAGCGCCTCGACGGCCTCGCGCATGGTGGCGAGGTCGACGATGCAGGGCACACCGGTGAAGTCCTGCATCACGACGCGGGCCGGCGTGAATTGGATCTCCGTGTCGGGCTCGGCGGTGGGAACCCAGCCGCCGAGAGCACGGATGTGCGACTCGGTGATGTTCGCCCCGTCCTCCGTGCGGAGGAGGTTCTCGAGCAGGACCTTCAGACTGAACGGGAGCTTCTCGTGCCCCTCGACCGCGTCGATGCGGTAGATCTCGTAGTCGGTACCGGAGACGTGGAGCGAGTCCTTCGCTCCGAAGCTGTTGACCGTTGACACGATGCCTCTCCTTCGTCGGCGCCGTCGGCGCGCTCATGTCAATCTTGGATTCCCCGAGCGCCCCCGGCTAGCAAGGAGGACCTAACTTCCGTGCCGACTCCGGTGCCGCTCGATCGAACCGCGATTTATCTCGATGTCGAGATAAATGCTACCGCAGGTCCGACCCCGCCCGGTCCGTCGGACTCGCGCTCCGACGAAGGACCGAACGGATGACGAGCACCGTCACGACGAGCACCGGGGCGTAGAGCGGGACCCCCATGACGAGGCGCGTCGTGCCGAGGGCCTCGATCGATCCGGAGAAGTAGAGAGGGAGTTGCACGATGAGGCGGAGGGCGAAGAGGCCGCACCACGCGAGCGTCAGGGCAGCGTAGATCCGGCGCAACCGGACGTCGGAGCGCCAGGTGGAACCCGTGCCGGCGAGCAGACCGGCGATCACGCCGATGAGGGGCCAGCCCGCGAGGACGGAGGCGAGAAGCACGGCGAGGTACGCGCCGTTCGTCCAGAAGCCGGGGACGTAGTAGTCCTCCGGACGATTGTTGAGCAGCGCGAGGACCGCCGAGAGGGCGATCCCGAGGAGGCCGCCGATCGCGGGCGCCGCCGGCTGACGCTGGATCGCCCGGACGGCGATGAAGAGGACACCGACGACGACGGGCACGACGATCGAGAGGACGAGATCCTTCGTCAGCGTGAACGCCACGAGGAAGACGAGACCAGGGAGCATCGCCTCCGCGATGCCACGCAGGCCCCCGATGGCGGCGAGCACGGCACGACCGTCGAGGGATTCCGACTCCGAGAGCCGCCCGATCCCCGAGGCTCGCGCTGCGCCCTCGAGTCGCTTACGCGCGTCGTCCTCAGACCGCGGCTCTGCGGCATCCGCTTGCTCGGCCACCGCTACTTCTCGGCGGCGTCGGCCGATGCCGGCATCTTCAGCGGGATGAGATCCCGCGGAGGCATCGGCTGCGTACCGCGCACGACGACGACGCTGCGGAAGAGGTCCTCGATCTGCTCGGCGGCATCGGGAGACGTCGTGCCGGCACCCGCGATCACACCGCGGAGGAACCAGCGCGGCCCGTCGACGCCGACGAACCGGGCGGTGCGACTCGTCGCGCCCGTGCCGTCGGCCGACGCGACCGGCACTTCAGCGCGCAACTCGGGCCCGAAGGGGCCGTCGACCTCGGTGACCGTGCCGCCCTGCCGGGTGATCTGATCGACGATCTGCGTGCGCGTCTCGTGCCAGAGGCCCGTCGAACGCGGCGCAGCGAAAGGCTGCACCTGCAGCGTGGATCCCGCGTAGTCGAGTCCGACCGCGACGATGCGCTTCGAGCTCTCCTCGACCTCGAGGCGCAGGTTCAGGCCCTCCCTCGGCAGGATCTTCACGCCGCCGAGGTCGATGTAGGGGCGGACCGCATTGGCCTCGGCCTCGTCGAACGGCCCGTTCTCGGCGCGGTCCTCCGGACCCGATTTCGCATCGAGCTCGGGGTCGGGCTCGTCGCCGGACGCGGCGATCTCGTCGACGACGTCATCCGTCGGCTCCACCGTCTCGACGCTCGTGGCGTCGAGTTCCGTGGTCTTCTTCTTGCGCTTCACCGTGTTGCTCCTGTCTGCGTGCCGTACCCGCTCGAGCCGAAACCGCCCTCACCCCGGGCGCTGCCCGGGAGGGTCTCGACCGGAACGAAGCGTGCCCGGGTGACCGGCATGACGATCATCTGGGCGATCCTGTCACCCACGGCGATGTCATACGGTTCTCGGGAGTCCGTGTTGAGCAGCGTGACCTTGATCTCGCCGCGGTATCCGGCATCGACCGTACCGGGCGAGTTGACGATCGTGATGCCGTGCTTCGTCGCGAGCCCGCTGCGCGGGACGACGAACGCGGCGAAGCCGTCGGGCAACGCGATCGACACACCCGTGCCCACGAGCGCCCGTTCCCCGGGCTCGAGCCGGAGCGATTCGGCCGAGCGGAGGTCCGCCCCCGCGTCGCCCGGATGTGCGTAGCTCGGGAGTTCCGGCGCGATAATGAGAACGTCAACGCTTTCGGTCACGTGTCGAGGGTAGTGCAGAACATCGAACGAAGTGGGTGCGGTGCGGTATCGCGAAAGACTCTGGCCGGCGCGATGGATCCTGATCGCGGCTCTCCTCGTCATCCCCGCGAGTGCGCTCGTCTTCGCGCCGCTCTCGTGGACCGTCGGGATCGTCGTCGGGGTCGCCCTCTACGCTGCGTGCGTGGTGCTCTACGTGGTCGCGGGCGCCCCGGTCGAGGTGAGCGACGACTCGTTCCGAGCGGGTCGAGCGAGTATCGAGTTGCGCTACGTCGCGGGTGCGACGGCCTTCACGGGTGCCGAGGCGACGGCCGAACGCGGACCGCGACTCGATGCCCGGGCGTTCCTCCTCCTGCGGGGCGGAGTCGACGGGCTCGTGCGTGTCCACCTGTCGGATCCGGCCGACCCGACGCCGTACTGGCTCGTCTCAACGAGAAGCCCCGACCGGCTCGTTTCCGAGTTGATCGGGGCTGTCGCTTCGAGAGAGTGACGTCAGGCGGCGCACTCCGCGCACATCGGGCCGAGCTTCGTCTCGTGGTCGAACTGCGATCGGTGCTTGACCAGGAAGCAGTTGACGCACGTGAACTCATCGGCCTGCGGCGGGAGGACGACCACGTCGAGGTCGAGGTCGGAGAGGTCCGCGCCCGGCAGGTCGAAACCGCCGGGGTTGTCCGCATCCTCGACGTCGACGGCGCCCGACATCTTGTCAGGAACGCGCTCCTTGAGGGCCTCGATCGACTCTGAGTCGTCTTCGGTCTTCCGCGGGGCGTCGTAATCGGTTGCCATACCCGTCCAAATCTGCTGTGTAGTCCAGTGAAATCGCGGCGTCAGTCTGCATCAATCGACTGCGAATAGCAAACCGATGTGCCGGCCTCCGACCGCGCTTCCTGATCAACTTCCGGCACGCCATCGCTATTCCCTGAAATCCGCGTCATCCCGTGTGAGTATGAGGCGTCCGGAACTGATCCTGGAAGGCAGGCACATGCAGGATTTGAAGGTCGTCGGAGTGGAAGACGGGGCCCTCGTCGCCGCGACGGAGAACGGCGAACGGTACCGAATCGTCATCGACGAAGTACTGCACTCGTACGTGCGTCCCCCGCGTCTCGAGCAGAACACGGGCCCGCGCATCAGCCCGAAGGACATCCAGGCCCACATCCGGTCTGGCATGTCGGCCGAGGAGGTCGCCGAACTCACGGGCGCGACGCTCGACTACGTCCGTCGCTTCGAGCGCCCGGTCCTCGCCGAACGCGAGCACATCGTCGGTCAGGCGCTCAGCGTCCCTGTCATCGCGCCGATCGAGGCGGCGGACGGTGAGGAAGCCACGTTCGGGGCCGCCATCCGAGCCCGACTGGAGTCGCTCTCGGCGACGGGCGAGCGCTGGACGAGTTGGAAGGACGCCGAGCACGGCTGGATCGTGAAGGTCTCTTTCACCTCCGGCGAGGTCGACCACGACGCCCGCTGGACGTTCGAGCCCAAGCGTCAGACCCTCTCGCCGCAGAACTCGGAGGCGATGACCCTCTCGCGGCAGGGCGAGATGCCGAACGGCCTGATCCCCCGGCTCCGCGCCGTCGAACCGGACCGACACACGCACGACGACTCACGCTTCGACAGCGGAGCGTTCAAGGTGGAGCGTACGACGGGTGACGACGAGCTCGTCGCGGTCCTCGAGCCGCTCGCGTTCGGTCGTCCGCAGACCTCCTCGAAGGCGGCAGCAGCGGCCGCCGTCAATCGAGGAGAGGACGGAACGCCGTCCTCAACGCAGACGGCCGACCTCCTCGAAGCGCTGAGGAAGCGCCGCGGAGAGCGCGAGCCCGCCGACTACCGCGGTTCCGACGCTCCGTCTCCGACGGCCACGCCCTCACAGCTCTTCGACATCCCGCTGGACGACGCCGACGAGACCCCCGCGCCCACTCCCGAGCTCACGAAGCCTCCGGCACCGCCGGCCCGCAAGGGCCGCACATCGATGCCGTCGTGGGACGAGATCGTCTTCGGCGCGCGCACCGACGAGGACTGAAGGCACCGGGAGACCCACGGCCCGCGTCCGAGCGATCGGACGCGGGCCGTGTCGTGTCATCGGCGCCAGGCGCCGAGACGGATGACGGGGACCGAGCGCTCCTCGGGAGTGAGAGACCCGTGCTGGCCCACCATTCCGCGTCCGGGGTCGTCCGCGTGGCGGTCGTCATAGAAGGCGATCCTCCGGCGTGGCGCGACGAGGACGTCACCCATCCGCTCGCGCGCTTCGACGGACACCTCGGTCCCGAACCATCCCGCCGCGATCGCGTCGTCCCGCGCCGTGATCCAGGAGGAATCGCCGAAACGTTCCTCCCACGCCGCCACGACGTTCGGCGCGTCGTCGGGGTGCTCGAGCCCGAGGTGGAGGAAGCGCGGCTCCCCCGCGACGTGACGCACTCCCGCCATGACGTCGGTGTGCTGCGAGAGCAGCACGTGGGAGTCGTGCGGAATGTCGAGCATGCCGTGGTCGGCCGTGATCATGATCCCCGTCCGCCGGGGCACTGCCGACTCCAGGACCGCGACCTCCGCGTCGAGGTACTCGAGAGCCGTCATCCACTCGGAGCTCTCGACGCCCCCCTTGTGGCCCGCCTTGTCGAGCTCGGGGACGTATACGTAAGTGAGGGTGCGCTCGGCACGGGCGCGCTCGGCGGCGATCGCGAAGCGCCGGGCGACGTCGTCCTCACCGACGTACGGGGCTCCGCGGAGGATCGCGCGCGTGAGTCCCGAGCCGGCGAACTTCGTGGGCCCCACCGCGACGGCCGAGACGGGTCCGTCGGCGATGCCCTCGAACACGGTCGGGCTTCGCTGCCAGGTCTCGGGGAGCATCCGGTCGTCCCAGCCCGACAGCTGGTTGACGACGCGGTCGTTCCGGCGGTCGATGGCGCGGTATCCCACGAGGCCGTGCACCCCTGGCCACGCTCCCGTGAGGATCGTCGTCAGGGCGGCGGCGGTCGTGCTCGGCACCACCGAGTCGATCGAACGGGCCCGTGCGGCGACGAGCGTACGCGCGTGACCGGCGCGATTCGCGAGGGCCTGGGCTCCGAGGCCGTCGACGACGATCACGACGACGGCCCGGGCGGCGGGCAGGCCCAGCCGCCCGCGTCGACCGTCGAGAGCCGAGACCGAATCCGGAAGAACGTCGGCAAGGCTCACGGCGCCGGGTTTCACGATGGGTAGCATGGTCGGCATCCGGGCCAGTCTCCCACACCCGTCCGGCCCCTTCTCCCCCACCCGCTCCCGCACGGAAGCAAGGAATGACGCCCAGAAACACCGATTCCACTCGCCCGGCGAGTCCCGCCGGCGACGAGATCGCCGAGCGCATCGAGGACGTCGACGTCTCGACCGAGATGCAAGGGTCCTTCCTCGAATACGCGTACTCGGTCATCTACTCCCGGGCTCTCCCCGATGCCCGCGACGGACTCAAGCCGGTGCAGCGGCGCATCCTGTTCCAGATGACGGAGATGGGACTCCGTCCCGATCGGGGACACGTCAAGTCGGCTCGCGTCGTCGGCGAGGTCATGGGGAAGCTGCACCCGCACGGTGACACGGCGATCTACGACGCCCTCGTCCGTCTCGCCCAGCCCTTCACGCTCCGAGTGCCGCTCGTCGACGGCCACGGCAACTTCGGCTCGCTCGACGACGGCCCGGCCGCTCCCCGATACACCGAAGCGCGACTCGCCTCGTCGGCCCTCGCGCTCACGGAGGGCCTCGACGAGGACGTCGTCGACTTCATCCCGAACTACGACAACCAGTTCACGCAGCCCGACGTCCTGCCGGCCGCCTTCCCGAACCTGCTCGTCAACGGCGCGAGCGGCATCGCCGTCGGCATGGCGACGAACATGGCCCCGCACAACCTCGTGGAGGTCATCGGAGCGGCCCGCCACCTGCTCGCGCATCCCGATGCGAGCCTCGAGGACCTCATGGAATACGTCCCCGGCCCCGACCTGCCGTCGGGCGGCACCATCGTCGGTCTCGACGGCATCCGCGACGCGTATGCGACCGGTCGAGGCGCCTTCAAGACGCGGGCTCGCGTGAGCGTCGAGAACATCACGGCCCGCAAGGCGGGTCTCGTGGTGACGGAGCTCCCCTACCTCGTCGGTCCGGAGAAGGTCATCGAGAAGATCAAGGACGGTGTCGGCTCCAAGAAGCTGAGCGGCATCTCCGACGTCACGGACCTCACCGACCGCACGCATGGGCTCCGGCTCGTCATCGGAATCAAAACGGGGTTCAGCCCCGAGGCCGTGCTCGAGCAGTTGTACCGCTACACACCCCTCGAGGACTCGTTCAGCATCAACAACGTCGCCCTCGTCGACGGCGGGCCGCGGACACTCGGCCTCCGCGAGCTGCTGCAGGTCTACGTCGCGCACCGACTCTCCGTCGTCACGCGTCGTTCGCGCTACCGACTCGACCGACGCCGTGAGCGTCTGCACCTCGTGGAGGGACTCCTCGTCGCGATCCTCGACATCGACGAGGTCATCCAGGTCATCCGCGCGAGCGACGACACCGAGCAGGCCAGGACCCGGCTCATGGAGGTCTTCGACCTCTCCCAGATCCAGTCCGAGTACATCCTCGAGTTGCGCTTGCGCCGTCTCACGAAGTTCTCGCGCATCGAGCTCGAGGCGGAGCGGGACGCCCTCCTCCGCGAGATCGACGAGCTCGAGGCGCTGCTCGGCTCCGACGCCGCCCTGCGCGCCCTCGTCTCCGCCGAGCTGGAAGAGATCGCCGAGCGATTCGGTACACCGCGGCGGACTCTTCTCACCGCGGCCCGCCCGAGCATCGCGTCGACCTCGCGGTCGAAGAACGCGCCCGTCCTCGAGGTCGCCGACGTCGCGTGCCGCGTCTTCCTCTCGACGACGGGGCGCATCGTGCGCGTCGACCTCGCGGAGGGGTCCGACGCCATCGTCCCGCCCTCTCGGCGGTCCAAGCATGACGCGATCCGGTCGGCGCTCGACACGACGAGCCGCTCGGAGATCGGGGCCATCACGTCACGCGGGCGCATGGTTCGCTTCAGCCCCGTCGACCTCCCCGTCGTCCCGCCGCAGAGCGTGCAGCTGGGCGCCGGCGTCAAGGTCGCCGACTATCTCGCCCTGACGGATCGCGCCGAGAAGGTCCTCGCGCTCGTCGCCCTCGACGAGCAGCGCCCCATAGCCCTCGGAACCGCCGCCGGCATCGTCA
This sequence comes from Labedella phragmitis, assembly GCF_004078635.1. Taxonomy (GTDB): domain Bacteria; phylum Actinomycetota; class Actinomycetes; order Actinomycetales; family Microbacteriaceae; genus Labedella; species Labedella phragmitis. The sequence continues at coordinate 290,410 of NZ_RZNB01000002.1, read as the reverse complement.
AGCGCGTCGCGCCGGGCGAGTGGCCCGCGCGTCCCGACGTCGAGGTCATCTCCCTGAAGCCCGGTGACACTGTGGTGGGCGCCGCCACGGCCGCCGACGACGACGAACTCGTATTCGTGACGGACGACGCGCAACTGCTGCGCTTCGCTGCGTCCTCCGTGCGCCCGCAGGGCCGCTCCGCCGGGGGCATGGCGGGCATCAAGCTCGCGAGCGACGCCACCGCCGTCCACTTCGGTGTCGTCCCCGCCGGCTCCGAGGCCGTCGTCGTGACCGTGGCGCACAACTCCACGACCCTCGACGGCACCGATCCCGGCAGTGGCAAGGTCTCGGAATTCTCCGAGTTCCCACCGAAGGGTCGCGCGACGGGAGGCGTCCGCGCGCAGCGCTTCGTCCGGGGCGAGGATCGGCTCGCCCTCGCCTGGGTCGGCGTCCCGCCCGCTCGCGCGCTCGGCGCCGACGGCGCCCTCCGGACGCTCCCCGACGCGGGCGCGAAGCGCGACGCCTCCGGAACGACGCTCGACGCCGCGGTCGGTTCGATCGGCGCCCCGATCGCCTGAGCACGCGGCAGAGGGGTCGCTCGATCGGGACCCACGCCGCTCACGGGGACCCGCGAGCCGATGGGCCGCCGCCCGTCTACCAACGTCGGCCGATCTCCCCGTCAGACGTCGATGCGGTCGCGCGAGAGCCGGTCGGAACTGTCGATGATGAATTCCTTGCGTGGGGCGACGTCGTTGCCCATGAGGAGCTCGAACACGTTGCCGGCCATCTCGGCGTCCTCGATGCGCACACGACGGAGCGTGCGGTGCGAGCGCTCCATGGTCGTCGACGCGAGCTGCTCAGCGTCCATCTCGCCGAGGCCCTTGTAACGCTGGATGGGCTCCTGGTAGCGCTTGTTGCTGCGTTTCAGCCCCGTCAGCACGCCCTGGAGTTCCTGCTCCGAGTAGGTGTAGAGGATGTCGTTCGGCTTCGAACCGGGATTCACGACGACGACCCGATGCAGCGGCGGGACGGCGGCGAACACCCGGCCGGCCTCGATGAGCGGCCGCATGTAGCGGAAGAAGAGCGTCAGCAGGAGCGTGCGGATGTGTGCTCCGTCGACGTCGGCGTCGCTCATGAGGATCACCTTGCCGTAGCGGGCCGCGTCGATGTCGAACGAGCGACCGGACCCCGCGCCGATCACCTGCAGGATCGAGGCGCACTCGGCGTTCGAGAGCATGTCGCTCACCGACGACTTCTGCACGTTGAGGATCTTGCCCCGGATGGGTAGGAGCGCCTGGAACTCGCTGTTGCGGGCGAGCTTCGCCGTTCCGAGGGCCGAATCCCCCTCGACGATGAAGAGCTCGGTCGACGCGACGTCGCTCGATCGGCAGTCGACGAGCTTCGCCGGGAGCGTCGAGCTCTCGAGCGCGTTCTTCCGTCGCTGGGTCTCCTTGTGCGCTCGCGCGGAGATGCGCGACTTCATCTCGGCGACGACCTTGTCGAGGACGAGGGCCGTCTGCGCCTTGTCGTCGCGCTTCGTCGAGGCGAAGCGCTCCTTGAGCCGCTCCCCCACGACGTTGGCCACGATCGCGCGCACCGCTGGAGTGCCGAGGACCTCCTTCGTCTGCCCCTCGAACTGCGGCTCGGGGACACGCACCGTGACGACTGCCGTGAGACCGGCGAGAACGTCGTCCTTCTCGAGCTTGTCGTTGCCCACCTTGAGGCGTCGAGAGTTCTGCTCGACCTGCGCGCGCACGAACTTGAGCAGGCCCTGCTCGAAGCCGGCGTGGTGTGTCCCACCCTTCGGCGTCGCGATGATGTTCACGTAGCTGCGCACGGTCGTGTCGTAGCCGGATCCCCAGCGCAGGGCGATATCGACGGAGCAGGTCCGCTCGACGGCCGTCGGGATCATCGCCCCCGTGTCCTGCAGCACCGGGACGGTCTCCGAGAACGTGCCCTCGCCGGTGAGCCGCCAGGTGTCCGTCACCGGAGCATCGTTCGAGAGGAAGTCGACGTACTCGGAGATGCCGCCGTCGTAGCGGAACTCCGACACGGCGGGGGCCTCCCCCGTCGCGGCGGTCGCTCGGGCGTCATCGATGCGGATCCCGAGCCCGGGCACCAGGAACGCGGTCTGTCGCGCCCGCGCGTGCAGGTCGTCGACGTTGAAGGCCGCCCCCGGGGTGAAGATCTGCCGGTCCGCCCAGTAGCGCACCCGGGTTCCCGTGACGCCCTTGGCGACCTTGCCGACCACGCGCAGTTCACTGCGCTTCTCGAAGGGCGTGAATGGCGAGTCCGGGCTGCGGCCGGCGGAGTCGTCGAAGACGCCGGGCTCGCCGCGGTGGAAGGACATGGCCCAGGTCTTGCCGCCGCGGTCGACCTCGACGTCGAGGCGCTCGGACAGCGCGTTGACGACCGAGGCGCCGACGCCGTGCAGGCCTCCCGACGCGGCGTACGAGCCGCTGCCGAACTTGCCGCCGGCGTGGAGCTTGGTGAAGACGACCTCGACTCCCGAGAGCCCCGTCTTGGGCTCGATGTCCACGGGGATCCCGCGTGCGGTGTCGCGCACCTCGACGCTGTCGTCGGCGTGCAGGACGATGCCGATCTCGCTGCCGTGACCGGCGAGGGCCTCGTCGACCGAATTGTCGATGATCTCCCACAAGCAGTGCATGAGACCACGGGAGTCCGTCGAGCCGATGTACATGCCCGGACGCTTCCGCACGGCTTCGAGGCCTTCGAGGACGGAGAGGTGGCGTGCGGAGTAGTCGGTCACGGATGTCCAGCCTAGTTCGGGCTCCGCTCCGAACACCGTTCGACACGGTCTTCCCGACCGCGAGCGACCCTGGTACGCGCACAGCGAAATGCCCCGCAATGGGGCAGAAAGCCCGCGGTGCCGTGGTTGTATTGGAAGACCACGCAGAACGTAGTAGGTCGAACAGGAGGAGCCCCATGGAATACACCACAAGCCAGGGCGAGCAGCTCGAGTCGAGCGCTCCCCAGCTCACGGCCGCCGACCGCTGCGACAGCTGCGGTGCACAGGCGTACATCCGCGTCGAGATGAACTCGGGAGAACTCTTCTTCTGCGCTCACCACGGCCGTAAGTACCAGGAGAAGCTCACGAGCGTCGCTCAGAGCTTCCACGACGAGTCCGCCCGACTCCTCGAAGACCAGCGCGCCTGATCGGTTTCCGCCGACGAGACGACGGAACGGCCGCCACGATCTCGTGGCGGCCGTTCGTCATGTCCGGGGCGTGACGGTCATGACTCCCCCGAGACCCGTCGCTCGATCCGACGCGACAGCCGGACGACGATCTCCTCGCCGATCGTCCCGAGCGCGTCCGCCCACTCCTGGAGCGTCGGCTCGCCGCGGTCCTCGCGACCGAACAGCGTGACGACGTCGCCGGGATCGAGCGTCGGGTCGGCGACGAGCGTCTCGGTCAGACCGATGCTCAACGCGACACGACGTCCCGCGGCCGCGCCCTCGAGCCCGTGCACGGCGTCGGGGAGGCCGTCCGCCGCGCCGACCGGGATCACCGCCGAGTCGCCGACACGATCGATGACGCGCGCGCGCAGCGACATCACGGGCGTGAGACCGAGCGATGACGGCGAGACGCCTCCCCCTGGCGCGATCCCGTAGCCGAATGCCCCCACCCGGACGAGGTCGAAGCGGCTGTCGGCACGCTCGAAGGACGCGGCGCTCGCCGCAAGGTGTCGGACGAGGCCATCGCGCCGCCGCGGTGGCACTTCGAGCGTCGCGGATTCGAAAGCGGCGATCGACGCGGAGTCCTCGGCGTCCGACGCCTCGGCGATGTGGGTCCACATGCCGGAGAACTCGACGCGTCCGGCGTCGGCCTCGGCGTCGATGGCCGCGATGAGCGCCGGCCAGTCCTCCGGGCGCGCTCCGGCACGGCCGAGTCCCGTGTCGATCTTCGCGTGCACGCGCGGAACGGCACCCGACGCACCGGTCGACGTCGTGGAGACGATCCGCCGGAGCTGGTCGACGCTCGAGACACCGAGCTCGACGCCCGCGGCGGCGGCCGCTCTGTAGTCCTCGTCGGGAGCGAAGAGCCACGCGAAGAGGCGGACGGAGCGCGGGAGCCCCGACGCACGGAGTCCGACGCCGACGGCTGCGTCGAGGACTCCGACGAACCGCACCCCCTCCCCGACGGCGGTCGCCACGACGGCGGCGATGCCGTGCCCGTACGCGTCGTTCTTCACGACGGTCATGACCTCAGCCGGAGCGACCCTCCGCTGCACGAGTCGCAGGTTCCGCCGGTAGGCGTCGAGATCGATCTCCGCCCAGACGTCCGCGCTCATCGAACCGTCCTCTCGACTCGAGCGCCGATGCCCGCGGTGACGGAGGCGGGCTGAACGCCGAGGGCCGCGGCCCACCGCGTCAGGGGCGGCTCACCGGAGCGCTCGTCCCCGAACAGGACGACGTCGGCGCCATCGTCTACACGCCGGTCTCCGAGGAAGACGACGAAGACGTTCATGGCCACTCGACCGACGACGGGAAGCATGGCCCCGTCGAGGAGGACGAAGGCTGTGTTCCCCGCGTGTCGGTGCACTCCGTCGCCGTACCCGATCCCCACGAGCGCCGTGCGCCCGTCCCGGGGTGCTCGGTAGGTGTATCCGTACGAGACGCCGTCGCCGGCGCGGATCGCTTTCGTCGCCAGCACCCGGGACCGCAACGACATGGCTGCCGACGCTCGTCCGTCGAAACCGTAGACGCTGTCACGCTCGACCCGTTCGCCGGCCCGCTCCGAGGACACGGCGATTCCGGCTGCCGCGATCTCGTCCCGTCGCCCCTCGGCGACCCGGCCCACGACGAGGTCGGCGTCCGGAACGAGCGATGCCGTCCGCAACGCGTCGTCCGCCGTCGCGACGAAGAACGAGCGGACGCCGACCGTCCGAGCCGCTTCCGCGACCCGGACGACGCCGTGACCGTACGCGTCGGCCGACACGTCGATGAGGACGCCTGCCCGGTCGAGTACGGCGATGTTCTCCGTCAGCGCGTCCACGAGGACGCGCGCTTCACGAACGGGGCCCATGACCGGGACGTCAGATCGTGCTGAAGACGTGATCGATGTTCGCGAGGATGACCGCGCGGGCCTCAGACGCGAGCCGGTCGAGTTCGTCGTGCGCCGAGGACGCGGACCAGTCGACGCCGCGGCGCTCGAGCGCACGAGCGATGAGAAAGTCGGTCAATACGGGGTTGAGGGGCAGGACGGGACCCTGAACGCGGGTTCCGATCGCGTTGGCGACCCGGATCCCGTCCGCGGATCCCGCGGTGCCCGTGACTCCTGCGGTCACTCGGCCGAACGGAACGGCGCCGTCCGCCCACGTCGTAGTCGTGCGGTGGTCCTCGAAGCCGACGATCGGTCCGACGGGCGACTCGACGACGAGGTAGCCGGCGTGGCGCGAGCCTGCGCGATCGGTCGTGATCGGGAAGATCCCGAGACCGTCGATGGACTCGCGTTCCGGTGTCAGGATGCGCTGACCGAGCAGCTCCATCCCGGCACCCACGGCGAGGAGTGGAACCCCGGCGGCGACCCAATCGCCGAGCACCGGACCGAGCCGTCTGGCGTCATCGAGTACCGAGCGCACGGCCGAGAGCGGGCCGTTGCCGATCACGACGACGTCCGGACGCTCCGGCGTCGCGTCACCGATTCGATGGTGGCGGACCGTCGCTGTCGCGCCGGCACGTCGGACACGCGTCGCGATCGCGAGGACGTTGCCGCTGTCACCCGTGACTCCGAGCTCGTCCGGATACACCTGCAGGATGTCGAGGTTCTCCGCGTCGATGCTCATCGTGCGATCTCCATGTCACCCTGACCGACGAGCTTCCGCGCGTACATCATCTGTTCGTAGTTGACGATCCAGGCCTTCCGGCCCGACGTCGGCGCGGGCATGCCCCGCATGATCTCGATGCCCTTCTTGAGTTCCGGCTCCACGTGGTGGACGGGGATACCAGCGTGCTCGAGACGCAAAGCGACCTGCCAGCCCTTCGCGCCGGAGATGACGTCGACGTGGTCGAGAGCCGAGAAGTCGACGTCGTAGATCCAGGAGATGTCGGGAGTACCCTCGTCGATCGCGAGCAACACCTGCTCCGGCGGCGTGTCGAACGCGTCGAGGTTGAGCTGGAGGCTCGCCCCGTTCTTGAACATCGTGATCTCGACGTCCTCCTGGCCGAAGCGCAAGAGCTCGCCTCGACCGTAAGCAGGCCTCATGACGCGGAACGCTTCGACCGCTCGCGACGCCGAGAACTGCGACTCGAGCACGAGCCGTGCCGTCTGCAGCGCGGCTGCGGCGTCGACCGCGTAGTGAAGACCGCGGGCGGGCAGCACGATGTCGAGCTCGTCACCCCCGATGGCGATCCGCGCGGTCGTCCCCGACCACGCGACGACCTCGGAGGCTGCGTCGACATCGCCGACGGCCTCGGGGTCGCGGAAGTCCTCCGCGTTCACGAGACCGTGGGCGGACGAAGCCACGACGTCGGAGCTCGCTCCGAAGTAGGACACCGCGGGGCGATCGTCGGTGATCTTCCGCCCGACCTTGCTCAGGTACGGGTCCTCGCGGTTCGTCACGACGTGGGACTCCGCGAGGACACCCGTGTCGATCATCATGTCGGCGACGCGCTCCGTCTCGTAGAAGCGGAAGAGCTGGTCGACCTGCACGTTGAGCATGAGCACGATCGACGGGCGCAGCGTCTGCGCCAGCTTGACGGCGTACGCCTCGTCGATCTCGAGCACCGCGACGTCGGCCGAGAGCCTCCCCGTGAGGCTCACCTCGCTGAGCAGTGCGCTCGTGACGCCCTGCGGCAGGTTCGCGCCCGTCGGGTTGGTGAAGACCTTGAGGCCATGGGCGCGCAGCAGCTCGGAGACCATGTGCGTGGTCGTCGACTTGCCGTTCGAGCCGAGCACGAACACGACGCCGCCGGGCAACTGGTCGGGAAGGCTCGGCAGGTAGCTCGGCGCGAGCCGGTTGACGAGGTGCCCGGGATAGGCGGAGCCGCCGCCGCGTGCCCGCGTGGCTGTCCTGGCCAACCGACCGATGAGGATGGGAACGGTGTAGCGGAGACCCATCGATCTACTCGAGGTAGTCCCGCAGCGACTGCGACCGGCTCGGGTGCCGCAGCTTCGCCATGGTCTTCGACTCGATCTGCCGGATGCGCTCGCGCGTGACGCCGAAGGTGTCGCCGATCTGGTCGAGCGTCTTCGGCATGCCGTCGCCGAGACCGAAGCGCATCCGGATGACACCGGCCTCGCGCTCCGAGAGGGAGTCCAAGAGGCTCTCGAGCTGCTTCTGCAGCATCGTGAACCCGACGGCGTCTGCCGGCACGACGGCTTCGGTGTCCTCGATGAGGTCACCGAACTCGCTGTCGCCGTCCTCACCGAGGGGCGTGTGGAGGGAGATCGGTTCGCGGCCGTACTTCTGGACCTCGATGACCTTCTCCGGGGTCATGTCGAGCTCCCGGCTGAGCTCTTCCGGCGTGGGCTCGCGGCCGAGGTCCTGCAGCATCTGCCGCTGAACGCGGGCGAGCTTGTTGATGACCTCGACCATGTGCACGGGGATGCGGATGGTACGCGCCTGGTCGGCCATAGCACGCGTGATCGCCTGACGGATCCACCACGTCGCGTACGTCGAGAACTTGAAGCCCTTGGTGTAGTCGAACTTCTCGACCGCACGGATGAGACCGAGGTTGCCTTCCTGGATGAGATCGAGGAACTGCATGCCGCGACCCGTGTAGCGCTTGGCGAGCGAGACGACGAGGCGCAGGTTCGCCCCGAGGAGGTGGCTCTTGGCGCGCTGCCCGTCCTTCGCGACCCAGAGGAGTTCGCGGCCCAGCTGGGTGCGCTTCTCCTGCTCGCTCAGGTGCGAGAGCTTCTCCTCGGCGAACAGTCCCGCCTCGATCCGCATGGCGAGCTCGACCTCTTCGGCCGCGTTGAGGAGCGCGACCTTACCGATCTGCTTGAGGTAGTCCTTGACGGGGTCGGCGGTCGCACCGGTGATGGCCGACGAGTAGACGGGGACCTCGTCCTCGTCGTCCGTCATCGACAGGACGAGGGCTCCCTGCGGGAGCGGTTCGACCGCGGCGACGGGAGCCGCGTCCTCGTCCGCGTCCTCGGCGACGACGGCCTCGGGAGCGGCGTCGTCTGCGACGTCGGGCGTGTCGACGACATCGGCGACGTCGGCCTCGTCGACGGCCTCGACGTCATCGGGCTCGGCGTCGTCGCCGGCCGGCGCCGCGGTCTTCTTCGCCGCGGCGGCCTTGGTCTTGGGGGCCGCCTTCGTCTTCGGCGCGGCCTTCGTGGCGGCGGCCTTCTTCGTGGCGGCGGTCTTGGTCGTCGTCGTCCGTGTGGTCGTCTGCTCCTCGTCGACGGCGGCGTCAGCCTTCGTCGGAGCGGTCTTGGTTGCCATTGCGAACACCTTTCGGTCCGAGCGGCGTGAGATGTGCGCCTACCGGGCTCGGGTTGCGTTGTCGGACAGAATCGTCGAGCTTCACCGTCCGAGCCTCGCCGTGCGGGACACGACGAGATTTCGGGCAGTACGAGGACCCATGTCAAGTCCCGGGCGGCGCGCGCCGATCGTACGATCAGCTTCCGCTTCGATCGCGGTACGTCCCGACCTGGCCACCTCAGTCTCCCGAAGCGAACGATGATCGAGTCGAAGCCGACGATCCCGGGGCCCGAACGGGTCCGTACACCATTATACCCACGGATCCCCGACCGGCCGTCATCCCTTCGACCGCCTGAGCCTCCGAAGCAGTGCAACCCAGATGGGGCCGACGTTTATTCCTTCGTCGTCGGAGAGACGCGAGCGCACGGTCCGCCTCGTGAGGAGCAGGAAGACCACGCCGATGCCGACGACGACGTACTGCACCGTGAAAGCCGTGCGGAAGGAGTCGAGCCGATAGAGCTCGGGGTTCGTGGTGGCGCCGTGACCGAGCAGGTCGATCACGAGGCCGATGAGGAACATCATCACGAAGCTCGCGAGGAAGCCGCCGACGTTCACGACGCCGTTCGCCGACCCCAGCGCCCGAGCGGGATTGTAGGTCCGCGCGTAGTCGAAGCCGATGAGCGATCCGGGGCCGCCGATGCCGAGGAACACGAGGAGCACGACGAGCACGGCGAGAGGTGGCGTGCCCGGCCAGAGGAGCAGGACCGTCCACGCCGAGAAGACGAGTCCGACGACGAGCAGGACGAGGTTGCTCCGTCGGTAGGGGAAGCGCGCGCTCAGGAGTCCCAGCAGAGGGCCGAAGACGACCCCGGCCGCGACGATCACGAGGAGCATCGCCGCCGCGACGTGCTCGTCGAGCCCGAGGCCGTAGACCATGAAGGGGAACCCCCACATGAGCGAGAAGACCGTCCCGCTCGACTGGGAGACGAAGTGGGCCCAGAAGCCGAGCCGGGTACCCGGCCGCTTGAGGCTCGAGACGAGGAGATCGAGCGACTGGCCCCAGCTCGAGGCCCTCGGCCCCTCGATGGAGTCCGCCGGGCGGTCGGAGACGGCGCCGATGACCACGACGGTCGCGAGCACGGCGAGGGCGGCGATCGACAGGAAGGCCGGAGTCCACCCGATGGAATGCAGCAGGGCGGCGAACGGCACGGCCGACAGGATCTGGCCGAGCTGACCCAGGTTGCCGACCCACTGCGAGAGTTGCGGCACCGTGCGCCCGGAGAACCACGAGCCGACGAGTCGCATGACGGACACGAAGATGCCGGCGTCCCCGAGCCCGACGAGGACGCGTCCGGAGATCGCGATCGTGATGTCCGGCGCGATCGCGAGCACGATCTGCCCGGCCGCCATGAGAGCGAGCCCCGAGATGAGGAGCACGCGCGGTCCGAGCCGGTCGATGAGCACGCCGACGGGGATCTGCGCGGCCGCATAGACGATGAGCTGGACCACCGCGAGGCTCGAGAGGGCCGCGGCCGACACGTCGAATCGGTCCGCCGCATCCACTCCCGCGACACCGAGGCTCGTGCGTTGCAGGATCGCGACGATGTAGGCGGCGATCCCGACCCAGAAGACGACCCAGGAACGACGCGAATTCACCCGACGATCCTACCGCCCGGAAAAGCGTCCCCGACGGTCGGGCCTGCGGTCGACGACGGAGTCAGACGGAGCCGGGGAAGTCGTCGTCGCCCGAGCGCTGACCCGCGAGGAACCGCTCGAGCTCGTCGGCGATCGCGTCGGCCGAGGGGAGCTCCCCATCCTCGTCCGTGAGGGGCGAACGCACCGAGGTCCCCTCCATGTAAGCGTCGTACCGCTCCTCGAGCGTGGTGACGAGGCGGCCGAGCTCCTCGTTGCCGGCGACCTGTTCGTCGATGCGGGAAACGAACTCCCGTCCCGCTCCACGCAGCTCGTCGCTCGGGAGGATGAGTCCCGTCGCGGCCGCGATGCTGTCGAGAGCCGCCACGGCGGCGTCGGGGTACTCGGTGTCCGCGAGGTAGTGCGGGATGAGGAGTGCGAAGCCGGCGACGTCCGCACCGTGCTCGGCGAGCCGGTATTCGAGGACGTGCGCGACGTTCGCCGCCACTTGCGTCCGCGGACGCCACACCGAGAGCGATTCCACGAGCTCGGCGCGCGTGCCGCTCACGGTCACGCCGATCGGCCGCGTGTGCGGGACGGGCATGGGGATCGCGTGGACCCACGTGATGGTCGACACGGCGAAGCGGTCGACGAGGTCGATGATCGCCTGGATGAAGGCCTCCCAGGCGAAGTCGGGCTCGTAACCGGACAGGAGCAGGAACGGCTGACCCATGTCGTCCTCGGCGAGCGACAACTCGAGCCGCGGCGGGGCGTATGCGGTCAGGCGGTCCTGCTCGAACGTGATGATCGGTCGACGGGCGCGGTAGTCCAGGAGGACGTCGTTGTCGAAGCGCACGACGACACGGTGCGAGATCGACTCGAGGAGGTGCTCGGTGACCTGCGAGACAGCCGAACCGGCGTCGGCGAACCCGGTGAGCCCGACCACGAGCGGGAGTCCACCCGGCACCTCGCGGGCCTCGGGCGTCAACTCGTACAGTGCTTCGGAACTGGGCATGGAATCATGCTAATCGCGCCCGGATCGCCGAGTGCCGCCCGGGGTGCGCTCAGGGCGAACACCTCGATGTCGGTGCGCTCGGCCCGGCACCGGCGGGGCGGGAACCGCCCGTTAGCATGGCCGTCATGGCGATCCCCTCCCTCCAGCTCACGACCGATTCCCCCGCAGAGTCCGAAGCCGACGTCCTCGTTCTGCTCTCGACCAAGACGCCGGACGGCGTGCAACTGGTCGGTCCCGATCCCGCTCTCGACGGCACCATCCTGGTTTCTCTCGCCGCCGTCGGAGCCACCGGCGCGTCCGAGGAGCTCGTGCGACTGCCCTCGCCGTTCCCGGGAGCGGCGTCGCTCGCCGTCGCGGGCGTGGGGTCGACCCTCGACGCTGATTCCGTTCGGAACGCCGTCGGAGCGGCAGTGCGGCGACTCGCGGGGACGTCGAACGTGTCGATCGACGCATCCACGCTCGTTCCCGCCGTCGCGATCGCGGCGGTCGACGGCGCCGTGCTCGGGTCGTACGCCTTCACGCGGTATCGCAGCAGCTCGGCGGACGACCTCCGTGCTCCCGTGGCCTCGGTGTCGGTGCACGTGCCCGACACGATTCAGGACGACGCTGAGGACATCACCCGCCGGGCCGTGACGACCGCCACGGCGATCTCTACCGTGAAGGACCTCGTCAACACCCCGGCTTCGGACCTGTACCCCGAGTCCTTCTCAGACCACGCCGTCGCACTGCTCGCGGACACGGGAGTCGAGGTCACCGTCTGGGACGAGGAGTCCCTCGCGCGCGACGGGTTCGGCGGCATCCTCGGCGTCGGCGCGGGATCGTCGAGGGGCCCACGCCTCGTGCGCATCGATTACTCGCCGGCGTCAGCCGAACGGCGCGTCGCGATCGTCGGCAAGGGGATCACATTCGACACCGGGGGTCTGTCGCTCAAGCCCGCCGGTTCGATGGTGGGCATGAAGTACGACATGACGGGTGCCGCGACGGTCCTCGCCGTCGTGGCCGCGGCGGCGGAGCTCGACCTCCCCGTCCGCCTGACGGGGTGGTTGTGCCTCGCGGAGAACATGCCGTCCGGAACGGCCATGCGGCCGGAGGACGTCATCACGATCCGCGGCGGCCGAACCGTCGAGGTGCTCAACACCGACGCCGAGGGCCGCCTCGTCATGGCGGACGGTCTCGTGGCGGCGAGCGAGGAACAGCCGGACGCGTTGATCGACATCGCGACGCTCACGGGCGCCGCGTCTATCGCTCTCGGCTCACGCTATTCGGGGGTCATGGGAGACGCGGAACTGTCGAAGCGGCTCGTCGAGCTCGGCGAGGCCGTCGGCGAGAAGCTCTGGCACATGCCGCTGCCGTCCGAGCTGCGAGCTCTGCTCACCTCGAGCGTCGCGGACATCGCGAACGCGAAGATCGGAAACCGCAACGGCGGCATGCTGCTCGCCGGCGTCTTTCTCCAGGAGTTCGTCGGAACCGTCGACGGCACCCCGATCCCCTGGGCCCACATCGACATCGCTGCGACCGCGAACAACGAGGGTTCCCCCTACGGATTCACGGGATCGGGACCGACGGGCGTCGGCGTGCGGACGCTGCTCGCTCTCGCGGAGACCTTCGCACGCCCGTAGTAGGGTTCAAGAGGCGGGAAACGTGCACGGATCGGGCGTCCCGGTCCGAGCCGCAACGCCTGAGCGGAAGTCCGCCCCACAGCACCATCGACACGTACAAGGGAGAAGCTCAGTGTCAGAGCAGGATTTCGACATCGTCGTGCTCGGGGGTGGAAGCGGCGGTTACGCGGCGGCGCTCCGCGCGAGCGAGCTCGGGCTCTCCGTCGGTCTCGTCGAGAAGGACAAGGTCGGCGGCACCTGCCTCCACCGCGGCTGCATCCCGACCAAGGCCCTCCTCCACGCCGCCGAGGTCGCCGACGTGTCTCGCGACTCCTCCAAGTTCGGCGTGAAGACGTCGTTCGAGGGCATCGACATGGCGGGCGTGACCGCGTACCGCGAGGGCATCGTCGCCAAGAAGTACAAGGGCCTGCAGGGCCTCGTGAAGGCCCGCGGCATCACGACGATCGAGGGCGAGGGGCGGCTCACGTCGCCCACGACCGTGCAGGTCGGCGATCAGACGATCACCGGGAAGAACGTGATCCTCGCGACGGGCTCGTACAGCCGCTCGCTCCCCGGGCTCGACGTCGGCGGCCGCGTCATGACGAGTGAGCACGCCCTCCAGCTCGATCACGTCCCCCAGCGCGTCGCCGTCCTCGGCGGCGGCGTCATCGGCGTCGAATTCGCGAGCGTCTGGAAGAGCTTCGGCGCGGACGTGACGATCATCGAGGCCCTCCCCCACCTCGTGCCGGCCGAGGACGAGGCCATCAGCAAGCTCCTCGAGCGCGCCTTCCGCCGCCGCGGGATCACGTTCTCGCTCGGCATCCGGTTCGCGGGGGTCACGCAGGACGACGACGGCGTCCACGTCTCACTCGAGAACGGCACGACGATCGACGCCGACATCCTGCTCGTGGCCGTCGGCCGCGGCCCTTCGACCTCCGGCCTCGGCTATGAGGAGGTCGGCGTCGCGATGGATCGCGGCTACGTCACGACGAACGACCGGCTCGAGACGTCTGTCCCGGGTGTGTACGCGGTCGGTGACATCGTCCCCGGCCTGCAGCTCGCACACCGCGGTTTCCAGCAGGGTATCTTCGTCGCCGAGGAGATCGCCGGGTTGAGCCCCGTCGTCGTCCCCGACGTCAACATCCCGAAGGTCACCTACAGCGACCCGGAGATCGCGTCCGTCGGCCTCTCCGAGGCGAAGGCCAAGGAGCAGCACGGCGACGACAAGGTCGTGTCCTACGACTACAACCTCGCGGGCAACGGCAAGAGCGAGATCATCGACACGAGCGGCGTCATCAAGGTCGTCCGCGTCGCCGACGGACCCGTCGTCGGCGTCCACATGATCGGTGCTCGCGTCGGCGAACTGATCACGGAGGGGCAGCTCGCGGTCAACTGGGAAGCGTACCCGGAGGACGTCGCGCCGCTCATCCACGCACACCCCACGCAGAGCGAAGCGCTCGGCGAGGCGTTCCTCGCTCTCGCTGGGAAGCCCCTGCACGCCCTCTGATTCACGACGACCGGTGTTCCGGTCGATAGAGTTGTCATACGAAGTACGGTTTTGAAGGAGACAAGGTCATGAGCGAATCCGTCAGCCTCCCGGCGCTCGGCGAGAGCGTCACCGAGGGCACGGTCACCCGCTGGCTCAAGAACGTGGGCGACAGGGTGGAGGTGGACGAGCCGCTCCTCGAGGTTTCGACGGACAAAGTCGACACCGAGATCCCGTCGCCCGTCGCGGGAGTCATCGAGAAGATCCTCGTCCAGGAAGACGAGACCGTCGAGGTCGGCACCGATCTCGTCGTGATCGGCGACGGCTCCGGTGCCGGCGACGACGCACCGGCGGACGCACCGGCAGAGGAGGCCACTGCTGAGGCGGCTCCCTCCGAGTCCGCTCCGGAGGAGACCCCGGCTCCCACCGACGAGACGCCGGACCAGACGTCGCGCGAGCAGGAGACCGAGGCGCCCGCCTCCCCCGACGCTGCTCCGCAGAGCGAGGCCGAGGAGATCGCCCAGGAGGCCGTCTCCGAGGACGTCGACGAGCCCGAGGACGCTCCGGCCGCCACCCCTGCGCCCGCGCCCGCGGTTGCTCCGTCCGCCCCCGCCGCTGCCCCGGTAGCCGCAGCCCCGGCTGCCGCTGCTCCGACCGAGGCTCCGGCGTCCTCCGGCGGTGCCGGCTACGTGACCCCTCTCGTTCGCCGCCTGGCGAGCGACAAGGGCGTCGACCTGGCATCGGTCGCCGGTACCGGCGTCGGTGGGCGCATCCGAAAGGAGGACGTGCTCGCCGCTGCCGAGGCGGCGTCGTCGTCCGCTCCCGCAGCTGCTTCGTCCGCGGCCGCTCCGGTCGTCGAGGTCTCGCCTCTCCGCGGCACGACCCAGCCGATGTCTCGTCTGCGCAAGGTCGTCGCCGAGCGCGCCGTCGCCTCGCTGCAGGCGACCGCTCAGCTCACCACGGTCGTCGAGGTCGACGTCACCAAGGTCGCGGCCTTCCGCCAGAAGGTCAAGGACCGCTTCCTCGAGAAGACCGGCGTGAAGCTCTCGTTCCTGCCGTTCTTCGCCCTCGCAGCCGCCGAGGCACTGCGGACGTACCCGATCATCAACGCCGTCGTGGACGGCGACCAGATCGTGTACCCCGACCACGAGAACATCAGCATCGCCGTGGACACGGAGCGCGGGCTCCTCACCCCCGTCGTGCGCAACGCCGCCGATCTCGACCTCGCCGGTTTCGCCACGCAGATCGCCGATCTCGCTGCACGCACGCGTGACAACAAGCTGAAGCCCGACGAGCTCGCCGGCGGCACGTTCACCCTCACGAACACCGGTTCGCGTGGCGCCCTGTTCGACACCCCGCTCGTGTTCCAGCCGCAGAGCGCCATCCTCGGCACGGGGATCGTGTCGAAGAAGCCGCTCGTCGTGCCGACCGACTCCGGTGACGCCATCGCGATCCGCTCCGTCGTGTACCTCGCGCTGTCGTACGACCACCGCATCGTCGACGGTGCCGACGCCGCCCGCTTCCTCGTCGCGGTGAAGAACCGCCTCGAAGGTGGAGCGTTCGAGGGTTCCCTCGGGATCTAGGCGTCGAACGCGTCGCGAACACGCCATCCGGCCTCCGTCCTGATCATCAGGACGGAGGCCGGACGCGTCTCGTCCACCGGCGCGACGAGCACGACACGGAGATCCCCGTAGTCGTCGCGGGGTGTGATCTCCACGGCATCGACGGGCAGCGCGAGCGCTGCCGGCAGTGCGGACAGCGGGTCCTTCGACGCCGACACCTCCTCGAGCAGCGCCGTATCGGGTTCGATCACGGACCGCCAGCAGGAATCGTCGGAGGCCGCCGCGCAGCTCGCTATGGCGTCGAGTGCGGCGCGAGCGCCGACGACGGCATCATCCGCCGGTTCAGCCCTACCGCTGGATGCCGGACCCGCCGTCGACGTCTGCGAGGCAGACGGTGCTGGAAACCCGCTCGCCGGGTCTGACGACGCCTGCCTCGCTCGCGTCGCCGCGGCGTCATCGGTGGCGCCCGTGGACCGCGCCGACTCCCATGCCGGAACCACGACGAGGAACGCGATGGTGACACCGACGATCGCGGCACCCACGATGAGCGGACCCCGCCGCCGGGACCTCGCCGAGCCCTGCCCCGACTCGCGACGCCCTCGGAGCCCGAGGCCGCGGTGTCGTCCAGTCCTGTCCCCCTGATCGCCCCGGCCCCCCTTATCGACCCGGCCCCCCTGACCGGCCCGGTCCTCCCGGTCACTCGGATGCCGGCGCTCGACCCGGGCGCGGGACTCGAGCCGACCACGTACTCGAGCGATCAGTCCCCCGGCCGCATCGAGGAGACCCGACCGTCGCTCGGGAGAACGGGGACGGAGAGCGCCCGCCGAACGCACCAGGGGCGGGATGGTCTCCGCGTCGAGGAGTTCGCGCTCCTCGGTGGCGGAGAAGGCGAGCGGGCTCGGCTCCGCGATCTCGAAGAGCCGCACTTCGGCTGCGGCGCGGAAGGCCGGCGAGAACGGCGTGACGGCACCCGAGCGGATCGCAGCCGCGCTCGCGACCACCCGAGCCCGGGCCTTCGGGTCGCGCACCTCCCTGGACAGTTCGGTGAGGGAGTCGGCGAGTCGGCGCAGGTCGTCCGCCGCCACCTCACGAGCCTGCGCGTGCTCGTCGGGAAGCTCGACCGCTCGCTCGCAACCGACGAGCAGCGGCCGCCCACGGCCGCCGACCGCGATGCTGGCGATGGAGACGTCGCCGTGGGCGAACCCCCGATCGTGGAGGGTCACGAGCGCCGTCAGGATCGGAGCGACCAGGGTCACGACCTCCCCCGCCGTGATCTCGGCGCCACCGGCCAGGATCGACGCGATCGAGTCGCCGCAGAACTCGAGGACGACGGCAGGGCCGCCTCCGTCCTCCACGACGACGTCGAGGACGCGGGGAACACCGGGCGCCGCGAGACGCTCGAGCCGATCGATGAGTCGCATGGAGCGTTCCTCCGCGACGGCCGTGTCGAACGTCACGATCGACACCACGGTCCGCGACGCGGCGTCGCCGAGGCCTCCGCCCGCCGCCTCCAACGCGGCCGTGCGGACGTGGCCCCCGTGCCGATCGCCGGATCGTCTGAGCACGCGGTATCCCGCGACGAGTTCGGTCCCACCGGGGATCGGCGTGATGGGAGCTCTCGAGCTGCGTGACACGGGAGTGGAGGGCGGATCGCTGGACGGCGGTGACATGCGACGATCCTGATCGAGTGCCCCGTCCTTCGCGGCCTCCCCGAGCCGATGTGTGGTCGCTTCCCTCCTCCACATCCTGGACCGAGCGGAGTGGCTCATCCCGCGCCCGATCGGACTCGGCGGAAGGGTATTCTTGGTGACATGGCACGCAAGGAACGCGCAGCGAAGGCGCCGAAGGAACCCGGTCGCATCCGGCAGATGGTTCAGGTCTTCCACATGACCCGCCGCTACGACCCCTCAGTCGTCTGGTGGATGGTCCTCGGATTCGTCGGGAGCGTGGCTGTCTTCGTGCTCGCCGCGGTCTTCTTCTCCGGCGGAAGCATCGTCGGCGTCGTGCTGTGGAGCGTCGCGGGTCTCCTCGCCGGCGTCCTCGTGACCATGATCATCCTCGGCCGTCGTGCCGAACGCGCGGCCTACGGCCAGATCGCCGGCCAGCCCGGCGCCGTCGGCGCCGTCTTCAAGGGCTCGCTCCCGCGCGGTTGGGCGGGAAGCGAGATGCCCGTTGCCGTGAACGGGAAGACGCAGGACGCTGTCTATCGGGCGATCGGACGCGGCGGTATCGCCCTCGTCGGTGAAGGCCCGCAGTCGCGGACCCGCCGCATGGTGGAAGACGAGAAGCGCAAGGTGTCGCGCGTCCTCCCGAACGTGCCCGTGACGACGCTCTTCGTCGGACCGGACGACTCGGCCGTCCCACTCCACCGGGTGCCACGTGAGCTCCGCCGCGTCAAGCCGCAGCTCACCAAGCCCGAGGTCCTCGCCGTGAGCAACCGTCTCAGCTCGCTCGGTACTGCGCTTCCGATCCCGAAGGGCGTCGACCCCTACAAGGTCCGCCCTCAGCGCGCCCGCTGACGCGACTCACAGGCTGACGACTCCGCCCCTCTCCCGACCGGGACGAGGGGCGCAGTCGTTCGTGCGGGGCGCCGGAGCGATGCGCGGCGTCGCGCTCGACGCTCAGAAGCGGACGAGAGCGGTCCCGGCGATCTTGTCGTGCATCCCCCGTTGATCCGCATCCCAGATGAGCGCGGGGATCACGAGGAGCAGGAGCAGTGTGCGGACGATCGGGCGCCAGACGCCCACCCAACCGCCGCCGATCGCGATCACGCGCATACCGAGGAGCCGATGACCGATGCTGCCGCCGATCGTCGGGATGAACAGGATCTGCAGCGCGGCGAAGATGACGGTGATCGCGAGCCCGTCGATGAAGCCCTCCGGCGACCGGAAGAACGCGAAGGCCAGGAGGTAGGCGGGCGTCTGGTCGATCAGGAGGGCGACGATGCGTCGGCCGGGTCGCGCGATGCTGAGGGAACCGCTCTCCGGCAGACCGAGCCGCCGACCCGGCCAGTCGGCTGATGCACCGTTCGGCGCGGAATCCCGGGAGTCTGACGGCACCATCCGATCCTAGCCGCCGCGCCCGTAACATGCCGGAAACATGGGTGTCACGGTCGGGAAATCCCCGCTGCATACGCTTGGGCGAGGTTGCGCCATGCAGCCGGATCCGACGCAACCAACGATGGAGAGATCGTCACATGTTCAGTGATTCTTCCGAAGTTCTCAAGTTCATCAAAGAGACGGACGTCAAATTCCTCGACATCCGCTTCACCGATCTCCCCGGTGTCCAGCAGCACTTCAACATCCCCGCCTCCACCGTCGACGAGGAGTTCTTCACGGTCGGCCAGCTGTTCGACGGGTCGTCGATCCGCGGCTTCGCGAACATCCACGAGTCGGACATGCAGCTCATCCCCGACGTGACGACCGCCTACATCGACCCCTTCCGCGTCGAGCGCACCCTCATCGTCGTCTTCGACATCTACAACCCGCGCAACGGCGAGATCTACGCGAAGGACCCGCGCCAGGTCGCGAAGAAGGCCGAGAAGTACCTCGCCTCCACGGGCATCGCCGACACGGCGTTCTTCGCCCCCGAGGCCGAGTTCTACATCTTCGACGACGTGCGCTACTCCGTCACGCAGAACCAGGCCTTCTACTCGGTCGACTCGGAAGAGGGCGCCTGGAACACCGGCCGCGAGGAAGAGGGCGGAAACCTCGGCAACAAGACGCCGTACAAGGGCGGCTACTTCCCCGTGAGCCCCGTCGACAAGCAGGCCGACCTCCGCGACGACATCAGCCTCAAGCTCATCGACGCCGGCCTCATCCTCGAGCGCGCACACCACGAGGTGGGCACGGGCGGCCAGGCGGAGATCAACTACCGCTTCGACACGATGGTCCACGCCGCGGACGACATCCTCAAGTTCAAGTACATCGTGAAGAACACGGCCGAGCAGTGGGGCAAGACGGCCACGTTCATGCCGAAGCCGCTCTTCGGCGACAACGGCTCGGGCATGCACACGCACCAGTCGCTCTGGAACGACGGCAAGCCGCTGTTCTACGACGAGAACGGCTACGGCGGACTCTCCGACGTCGCGCGCTGGTACATCGGCGGCCTGCTCAAGCACGCCCCGGCGGTCCTCGCGTTCACGAACCCGACGGTGAACTCCTACCACCGCCTCGTCCCCGGCTTCGAGGCCCCCGTGAACCTGGTCTACTCGGCCGGAAACCGCTCGGCCTCGATCCGTATCCCGATCACCGGTACCAACCCCAAGGCCAAGCGCATCGAGTTCCGTGCTCCCGACGCCTCGGGCAACCCGTACCTCGCGTTCGCCGCTCAGCTCATGGCGGGCCTCGACGGCATCAAGAACCGCATCGAGCCGCACGAGCCCGTCGACAAGGACCTCTACGAGCTCCCGCCCGAGGAGGCCAAGCTCATCCCGCAGGTGCCGGCGTCGCTCGGTGAGGCGCTCGACGCCCTCGAGGCCGACCACGAGTTCCTGCTCGCGGGCGGCGTCTTCACGCCCGAACTCATCGAGACGTGGGTCGAGTACAAGCGCGAGAAGGAGATCAAGCCGCTCGCGCAGCGTCCGCACCCCTTCGAGTTCGAGCTCTACTACGGCGTTTGATCCTCGGATCGCACGTCGAAGGGCCCGCCACCGGTTTCCGGTGGCGGGCCCTTCGCCATGTCCCCCGCTAGACGAGCGCGGCGACTCGAACGGCGGGAGCCGGGACTACCGTCTCCTTGCCGAGGGAGACGACGCGCCAGCCCGCGGCCGCCCAGCGCTCGGGGTCGAGGCAGTTGCGGGCGTCGATCACGACGCGGTTCTCGACGATCTCCCCGAGGCTCTCGGGCGAGACGTCGACGAGCTCCGGCCACTCAGTGAGGACGAGGAGCGCCGACGCGCCGATCGCCGCGTCCAGCGGGTTCGAGGCGTAGCTCAGGGTCGGGAAGTTCGCCCGCGCCGTCCCGTTCGCCTCGGGGTCGTGCACGGTCACCTGGGCGCCGCGGAGGTGGAGCGCCGCCGCGACGTTGAGGGCCGGCGAATCGCGCACGTCGTCCGTGAAAGGCTTGAAGGCGACGCCGAGTACGCCGATCCGCTTGTTCAGCACCGAGCCGCCCGCCGCCACGACCGTCTTGTCGATGACCGACTGCCGCTGCGCCATGTTGATCTCATCGACCTGCTGCATCAGCCCGGCCGCCTGATGCGCACCGAGCTCCTTCGAGCGGTGCATGAGGGCGCGGATGTCCTTCGGCAGGCACCCTCCCCCGAATCCGAGGCCCGCGTTCAGGAACTGCCGCCCGATCCTGACGTCGTGCCCGAGCGCATCCGCGAGGACCGAGACGTCGGCACCCGCCGCCTCGCAGACCTCGGCGATCGCGTTGATGAACGAGATCTTCGTCGCGAGGAAGGCGTTGGCGCTCACCTTCACGAGCTCGGCCGTCGGCAGGTCGCACGTGATCACGGGCGCTCCCGCGGCGATCGGGAGGGCGTAGAGCTCCCGCATCGTCGCCTCCGCAGCGGGACTCGCGCCGCCGAGCACGATGCGGTCCGGCGACAGCGTGTCGTCGACGGCTTTGCCCTCGCGCAGGAACTCCGGGTTCCAGATGAGCTCGACGCCGACGCCGGCCGGGACGTGGCGCGCCACGAGGAGACGCAGTCGCGCGGCGGTCCCGACGGGTACGGTCGACTTGCCCACGATGAGTCCGGGGTGAGTGAGGTTCTTCGCGACGGCGGCGGTCGCGTCCTCCACATAACTGAGGTTCGCCGCGAAGCTCGTCGCCTGCTGCGGCGTGCCAACGCAGATGAAGTGCACATCGGAGACGGCCGTCGCCTCGGCGATGTCGGTGGTGAATCGCAGCCGACCCGTGGCGACGTGCTTCTCGATGAGCTCGGGCAGCCCCGGCTCGAAGAAGGGGACGCGCCCGGCGCTCAGCGCCTCGACTTTGCGCGGGTCCTGATCGACACCGACGACGTCGAAGCCCATCTCCGCCATGGCGGCGGCGTGGGTGGCGCCGAGATAGCCGGTGCCGATGACACTGATGCGCGGACGGTCGGTCGCGTCGTCGACGGCGAGGATGTTCTGATTCGTCATGATGTCCTCCGAGACGGTGTGTGCGGTGGGAGTGGATGCGGTGCGGACGCCCGGCCGCCGGCTCGCGCGGGTCACGGCCCGGCCACCGGGATGAGGCGGAACTCGGCCGCCGGATCGGAGAGCCCCGTGATGAAGGCGAGCAGCGAGTCCGCTCGGGAATCGATCCGCCAGTCGTTCGTCGACCGTTCGCCCTCCACGTAGGTGGTCACCGCGAGGTTGAACCAGGCGAAGCCGATCACGTCGGCGTTCTCCTCCTGCCGGAACGACTCGAAGAAGCTCGTCACCCACTCGGGCTTATGGCCGCCCGTCTCCGACGCGCCGACCTCCGAGAGCATGATCGGCTTGTCGGTGAGCGCGCGGAGCTGGTCGAGGCTCGCTCCGAAGCTGTAGTCGAAGGTGAACACCTGATCCGGCTTGTAGGCGGGTCGAAGGTATCCGGACAGTCCGACCCAGTCGACGTACTCGTCCCCGGGGTAGAGGCTTGCGAGGAAGGCCGGGTCCTTCTGCAGCGCCGGGAGGTTGTTGACGATGTTCGGCGACCAGAGCCACCCGACGTACTCGTTGGCACCCTCCTCCTCGAAGATGTCGTGGACGTGCCGCCACATCTTCACGAAGTCGCCGCGCGAATTGCCGTTGATCGACGCGCCCTTCGACGTGACCTCGTTCCAGGGGTACCAGACGCCGTTCATCTCGTGGTCGAGTCGGATCACGAGTGGCAGTCCCGTCGCGATGATGTCGCGAGCGTACTGCCGCAGGTAGTCGTCGAATCCGCCCTCGATGATGACGGGGAGCGAGTACTCCGGCTCGTCGATCACGTCGTTCTTCGACTCGATCGGCCGCGACTCCCACGTGAGCATCGGGACGCGACCCTGCTGCCAGGCACGCGTGACGGCGCTCGCTCGGAACTCCTCGTCCCAGCCGCTGAAGTAGCCGACGAGGTTCGGGGACGCGCCGATCTTCGCCGCG
Source organism: Labedella phragmitis (assembly GCF_004078635.1). Lineage (GTDB taxonomy): Bacteria > Actinomycetota > Actinomycetes > Actinomycetales > Microbacteriaceae > Labedella > Labedella phragmitis. Next base: position 267,687 of record NZ_RZNB01000002.1, on the reverse strand, counting down.
GTGTTGTCGAGGGTCGCCCAGTTGAAGGGCGCCTGCTCCGTGTACATGCCGAAGTACCGGTAGTCCGGGTCGAGGATCGACGCGAGCGACGGCGCCGTGATCGCGGGCGTGTCCGGGCTGTCACCCGATCCGCCGCCGGCCCCTCCCCCCGAGCCGCCGCCACCGCCGGCACCGCCGCCACCGCCGGGTGCGCCGGGCGAGGACGGCGCAGCGGGAGCCGAGCCGCTCCCGCCGCCGGACTCGCGCGCCGCTTCGAGTGACGCGTTGGCGCGGTCGAGCTCGGCCCTCACGTCGACGAGCTCCTGCTGCGCCTCGGCGAGCAGCGCCGTATAGGAGGACTTCTGTTCGAGCTGCTCCGCGAGGAGCGCCTCGACCTGGTCGGACTGCAGCGAGACGGTCGACTCGAGATCGGCGACCTTCTGCTCGAGGCCGGAGATCGTCGCCGTCAGTTGCGCGTTCTCCGCCTGGAGATGCGTGGGTGACAACGCCTCCTGGATCGCCTGCACGGTGCTCTGTCCGCCGGGTGACGTCCAGACGACGTAGGTCATGATCGACAACGCCGTGACGAACGCGACGGACGCGAGCGTCGTGAGCCGGGACTTCGAGGTGGTCGGCGCCCACCAGTGTGCCGAGACCGCGCTAGACAATGAACACCACCTGCAGAGCGAAGATGGTCGCGCCGATCAGGTACGGGATACCCGCGTACAGGTTCGGGCGACGGCGCGGCTTCCGCGCGGACCGGACCCGCCGCACGGCGACCTCCGTGGTCGAGCGCTCGAGGACGGCGAGGGCCGTGCCCGGTGCGCTCGGCACCGTCGCCGCTCCGTCCGCTGACGACTCCGCCATCGCCGTCAACTCCGGAGCCGCGACCGAGGCATCGTCGATCACGGCGGTCGGGGAGCTCGCGAGTTCGAGTGCGTCCGGGTCGTCGACGGCACCGCCGTATGCGCCGGCCCGCGTGCCCCAACCGCTCGCGTGGGCCATCCGGAAGAACCCGATGATGCGGATGGGCATGAGGAAGAACGTCGACACGATGATGAACACGGGGAGGCGGAAGAAGTCCGTCGGCTTTTCGGAGAGGTGGCGCATCTGCCGGATGGCCATGCTCACGACGGTCGAGGCGACCATGAGTCCGAGCACGTAGAGCAGGCCGGTACTGAAACCGAACTCGGCGAGGAAGCCTTCGTAGAGATCCTGGCCCTGCCCCGTGAGCGCTCGGTAGACCCAGCCGATGATCACCCCGGCGAGCAGGAACGGCAGCACGATGTCCATGACGAAGAAGAAGCACAGGAGCGGAGCGTGCACCGCCATCCACGGAAACATCCGTAGGGTGTTGTACTGGCTCCCCCGAGCCCAGCGGAGCTGCTGCTTGAACAGTTTCTTCACCTGCAGGGGTGCGTCGGTGTAGACGAGGCTCGTGTACTGGTAGACGGTGCTGTACCCCTCCTTCAGCGTGAGGTTCGTGAGCGTCCGGTCATCGGAGACCTCGAGGAATACGCCCATGAACCTCTCGGTCATGAAGCGGTCCATCACGCGTATGAGGATCGAGCGCCGGAACGCGATCGTACGTCCGGGCAGGCAACCGACCTGGCCCAGCACGCTCTGCGCCGGCATCGAGTAGAGCGCCCGCGAATTCTCGAGCCAGTCAGCCCAGCGGGTGATCCAGCTGCGAGTGGGATCGAGGATCCGCTGACGCGTCGTCACCCCTCCGACACGTGCCTCCGCGAACGGCTTCACCAGTTCGGTGAGTGTGCCGTCCGTCCAGATCGTGTCGGAGTCGACGAGGACGGTGATCTCGCCGTTCGACAGCTCCGTTCCCACGCGGACGGCATTGCGCTTCCCGGGGATCGGGGTGTGGACCCAGCGCACGAGGGGGGCGAACTCCTCGCACACCTCCACGAGGCCCGCGTTCGGAGCGCCGTTGATGACGACGATGATCTCTCCGGGGCGCTGCTCGACCATCCGGCCGAGCACCTCGCGGAAGAGATCGAGGGGTTCGTCGACGACCGGGACGACGACGCTCGTGGTACCGGTGAACGTTCCGGTGTACGGCCGGTAGCGAGAGGACAGCACGACCTTGATGAGCCACAGGGCCCAGATGAAGGCGGAGTAGACGACGAACATGTAGAGCTCGGGATGACCTCCGAGCATGTGCCTCAACTGCAGGATGACGATGAACACGAACGACTCCTCGAAAACCACAGACGGTGGAGAGAGAACGGATCCACGACGTTGGGGAGGGGGACTCGGGTGAGTGATGTCTAACACCCCTCTTTCGGGCGTCACAACCCGGCCGAATGGGGGACATACCGTCGCGTCGGCGGGCGACCGGTGGAGCGCCGACTTCCCCGGGGGACGGAGCTTGAGACGGCCGCGCGCAGGTTCGAACGACGCCAGATCCGAGGCCTGTCAGCGCTTCCGACTCGATCCCCGAGGCAAATATCCCGGTCACAGTCCGGATCCGCAAACGGAGGCACGTCACCGGTAAGCCTGAGGGAATCCGAGGGCTGATCAGGGAAATGAAGCATCTCACTACCGGATCGGGGGTCGCGACCGGCTTATGGCTGGTCCAGAGGAGCGGACGGCTTCCGGTGGAAATTCACGACGCCGGAACGAACGCTTAACCTGCCCGAAACGCGCGCGGCGCGTCCTCGCGGTCAGTCGGCCTCGGGAATGCCGTAGAAGAGGCGCTCGAAGACGGCGCGCGCTCGGCGTGTGACGGCGAGATAGTCCTCCTCGAGCTCGCTCGCCGAGCCGGGTGCGTAGTCGAGGATGCGCGCGATGCCGTCGAGCTGGCGACGATCGGACGGAAGCACGTCGATCGTCTTGTTGAGCCACAGCGTCATCGCCGATCGGACGCGGGACGCGAACACCCAGGCCGCATCGAGCGTCTGCGCGTCCTCATCACTCACGAGACCCTCCTGACGGGCGACCTCGAGCGCCTCGCGCGTCGACGTCGTGCGAAGACGGGGAATGGTCGCGGCGTGCTCGAGCTGAAGCAGCTGCACGAGCCACTCGACGTCGCTCAGCGAGCCGCGCCCCAGTTTGACGTGTCGGGCGGGATCCGCCCCCTTCGGGAGGCGTTCGCTCTCGACGCGCGCCTTGATGCGCTTGACCTCGCGGACGTCGGCCTCGCTCACGTCGTCCCGGTAGCGGACGGAGTCGGCGAGTCGCGCGAAGTCGTCGAGGAGGGCGGGGTCCCCGACCACGGGGCGCGCGCGGAGCAGCGCTTGCGCCTCCCACGTGAGCGACCAGCGCTCGTAGTATGCGCGATACGAGTCGAGAGATCGCGTGACCGGGCCGTTCTTCCCCTCGGGCCGGAGACCGATGTCGAGATCGAGCGGCAACCGGGGATCGTCGGTCAGCCGAGTGAGCTCGTGCACGATCCGGGTGGCGGCTCGGGGAACCTCGTCCGCCCGCGCCCCCGTCGCCCGGTAGACGTAGATGACGTCGGTGTCCGAGCCGAAACCGAGCTCGCTGCCGCCGTACCGTCCCATACCGATGACCGCGAACTCGAAGGGCGGGTCGTCGACGGCGGCGTCCCGCAGCGCCCCGACCATGCCCGTGAGGGTCGCGGTCGTGACGTCCGACAGGGCGTCCGATATGTCGCGCAGCGAGTTGACGCCGAGGACCGAGGACATCGCGAGCCGGAGGATCTCGCGTCGGCGGACCCGACGAATCGAGGCCGCCGCCCGTTCGAGGTCCTCGTGCCGCGAGAGGATCGCGTGCATCTCCTCGTCGAGGGTGGCACGCGGCTTCGCGCGCAACTCGTCGTCGTCGGCGAGCCACGCGGCCGCCTCCGGAAACCGGTCCATGAGTTCACCGATGTAACGGGAACCCGACAAGACGCGCGTGAGCCTCTCGGCCGCGCCGGAGGAGTCCCGCAGCATCCGCAGGAACCAGTGCGTCTCCCCCAGCGACTCGCTCACACGGCGGAAGGTCAGCAACCCGTAGTCGGGATCCGCGCCCTCGGCGAACCAGCGGAGCATCACCGGCAGGAGGAGGCGTTGGATGGTCGCGGAGCGGGACACTCCCGAGGTGAGCGCGGCGATGTGCGAGAAGGCGCCGGCGGGATCGCGGAAGCCGATGGCTGCGAGGCGTGCGGCCGCCTGGTCGGGCGTCAGAACGAACTCGTCGTCAGGGAGCGCGGCGACGGCGCTCAGCAGGGGGCGGTAGAACAGCCGCTCGTGCAACGTCCGGACGCTGTGCTTCGTGCGCTCCCAGGTCTCGACGAGCTGCGACGCCGTGGCCGCGAGCCGGGAGCCGCGCGCGAGCGCGCGGAGCGCATCCTCGTCGCGTGGCATGAGGTGCGTTCGCCGCAGTCTGGTCAACTGCAGTCGGTGCTCGAGGACGCGCAGCAGCCGGTAGTCGGCGGCGAAGTCCGCGGCCTCGGCCCGGCCGATGTACCCGCGGCCGGCGAGGGCATCGAGCGCCGCGAGCGTCCCGCGCTGGTGGACGGCGTCGTCCGTGGAGCCGTGCACGAGCTGGAGCAGCTGCACGGTGAACTCGATGTCGCGCAGGCCGCCGGGGCCCAGCTTGAGCTGGTGGTGGACGTCCTCCGTGGGGATGTGCTCGGTCACCCGCTCGCGCATGCGCTGGACGCTCTCGACGAAGCCCTCGCGCGACGAACTCGACCACACGCGCGGCGCGACCGCGGCCACGTAGCGGTCGCCGAGTTCCCGGTCGCCCGCGAAGGACCGCGCCTTGAGAAGGGCCTGGAACTCCCAGCTCTTCGCCCATCGGTCGTAGTAGGCGAGGTGGGATTCGAGGGTGCGGACGAGCGCACCCGCCTTCCCCTCGGGCCGGAGGTTGGCGTCCACCTCCCACAGCGGCGGCTCCACGCCGTGCTCCGCGATACCCCTCATCGTGAGCATCGCGAGTCGCGTGGAGATGTCGACGGCGCGCGCCGAGGAGACGTCACCGTCCGGCTCGGTCACGAAGATGACGTCGACGTCGCTCACGTAGTTGAGCTCGGACGCGCCGGCCTTCCCCATCCCGATGATCGCGAACCGCGTGGCGGCGACCTCGTGCGGCGGGAAGCGACCGGGACCGGCGACGTCCGAGGACACCATGCGGCGCGCGACGGCGAGGGAGGCGTCGAGCGCGGCGGCGGCGAGATCGGCGAGGCACTCCGAGACCCGTGCGACGACGTCGACGGGAGAGCGGGAGGTGAGATCGAATGCCGCGATCGCGGTGAGCCACCGCCGGTAGCAGACCCGGAGCGCCGTCCATTCCGCCTCGGTCCCCTCCGCGGACGTGCCGTCCGTCGCTTCCACCGACGAGAGCAGCGACGACCGCAGCGCCTCCACCGACGGCAGGGCCGTGAGCGGCGTGTCGAAGACCTCGAGGCAGTCCGGATGGCGCTCGAGGAACTCCGCGAGGCCGCTCGACGCCCCGAGGACCGCGAGCATCGTGCGCCGTGAGGAGGCGGGGACGCACGCCTGCCTGACCTCGTCCGGGTGACTCCGCGCGAGGGCGAGGAGAGCGTTCAGTGCGGCGTCGGGGTCCGCGACGTCGGTGAAGTCGCCGACGATCTCGACGTCGCCGACGACCGAGAGCGCGTCGAGTTCGTCGAGCCGCGTTCGCGCCTCCGAGAGCGACATGAATCCGACCCTGGCGAGCCCGCTGAGGGTCGCCAACTCGCGTCTCATCGGCTCAGAGGATCTGGAGGTTCGTCTCGAGCTCGAACGGCGTCACCTGAGCGCGGTACTGCTGCCACTCCTGACGCTTGTTGAGCAGCACGTAGTTGAACACCTGCTCGCCGAGCGTTTCCGCGACGAGCTCCGAGCGCTCCATGAGGCTCGTGGCTCGATCGAGGCTCGCCGGAAGGCTGTCGTAGCCGAGAGCGCGGCGCTCCGTGTCGGTGAGGCTCCAGACGTTGTCCTCGGCCTCCGGGGGAAGCTCGTAGCCCTCCTCGATGCCCTTGAGGCCCGCGGCGAGCATGAGCGAGAACGCGAGGTACGGGTTGGCCGCCGAGTCGATCGCCCGATACTCGACCCGAGCGGACTGGCCCTTGTTGGGCTTGTAGAGCGGAACGCGCACGAGCGCCGAGCGGTTGTTGTGGCCCCAGGAGACGAAGCTCGGTGCTTCCGAGACCATGCCGGTGCCGACGCCGCCCCAGAGTCGCTTGTAGGAGTTGACGAACTGGTTCGTCACGGCGGTGATCTCGGGAGCGTGCGTGAGCAGGCCCGCGATGAACTGCCGCCCGATCTTCGAGAGCTGGTACTGCGCCCCCGCCTCGTAGAACGCGTTCGAGTCGCCCTCGAAGAGCGACATGTGGGTGTGCATGCCGCTGCCGGGCTTCTGCGCCAGAGGCTTCGGCATGAACGTGGCGTGCACGCCCTGTTCGATCGCCACCTCCTTGATGACGGTGCGGAACGTCATGATGTTGTCGGCGGTCGTCAGGGCGTCGGCGTAGCGGAGGTCGATCTCGTTCTGACCGGGACCGGCCTCATGGTGGCTGAACTCCACGGAGATGCCGAGGTCCTCGAGCATGCGCACCGAGCGGCGCCGGAAGTCGTGAGCCGTGCCGCCGGGCACGTTGTCGAAGTAGCCGGCGTTGTCGACGGGCACCGGGCCGTCCGAGCCGTACTGCGCCGACTTCAGGAGGTAGAACTCGATCTCGGGGTGGGTGTAGAAGGTGAAGCCGGCCTCGGCCGCCTTCGCGAGCGTGCGCTTGAGCACGTTGCGCGGATCGGCGACCGCCGGCTGGCCGTCGGGCGTCGTGATGTCGCAGAACATGCGAGCGGTCGGGTCGATCTCACCGCGCCACGGCAGGATCTGGAACGTCGACGGGTCGGGAAGCGCGAGGAGGTCGGACTCGTACGAGCGGGACAGCCCCTCGATCGCCGAACCGTCGAAACCGAGGCCCTCGGCGAACGCACCTTCGACCTCCGCCGGCGCGATCGCGACCGACTTCAGCGTGCCGACGACGTCCGTGAACCACAGCCTGACGAACTTGACACCGCGCTCCTCGATCGTCCGAAGCACGAAGTCACGCTGCTTGTCCATCCACTCCTCTTTCAGTCGGCCGGGCGAATCCCAGGCTACCGTCTCGGCGCTGTACGTGAGCGGTGGACGGCAGGCGCGTCACGCGTCCTCCGCGGCCTCTTCCTCGGCCCAACGGCGGCTGTTCTCGCGCAGCTTCTGGGGAGCCGCGGCGGCCTCCTGCTCGGTGTCGAACGGGCCCGCTCGATCCACGGAGGGCGACAGGAAACCGTGCTCGACCGCCCCGGTGCGGAGGTTGTACCAGTACTTCTTGTCGTCGTCGGTCGACATCTCGGCTCCTTCGTCGCGTTGCCATGATCCTAGCGCCGCGCGCGGGGCCCGACCCGGCCTCGCTACGCTGGGAGACATGACGAAGCACACTTCCTCGGTCGCGATCGGCATCGACATCGGGGGGACCGGCATCAAGGGCGCGACGGTCGACCTCGAGAAGGGGGTGTTCGTGAGCGATCGGATCAAGATCGCCACTCCCGAGGGCGGTCGACCGGACGACATCGTCTCCGTCGTCGCCGACATCGTCTCGCAGCTCCCGTCCTCCGATGACGAGTCGATCGCGATCGGCGTCGCCTTCCCCGCGATCGTCAAGCGCGGACGGACACTCAGCGCCGCGAACGTCTCCGACGAGTGGATCGGACTCGAGGCCGAGAAGAAGTTCGAGAAGGCGATCGGACGCGACATCACGTTCGTGAACGACGCGGACGCCGCCGGATTCGCCGAAGCCCGTTTCGGCGCGGCGAAGGACGTCGAGGGCGTCACCCTCGTGACGACGCTCGGAACCGGGATCGGGACCGCCCTTCTCTTCGACGGGGTGCTCGTCCCGAACGCCGAGCTCGGTCACCTCGAGATCGACGGCAGGGACATCGAGACCGTCGCGTCCTACGGCGCGAAGGAGCGGGACGATCTCAGCTGGGAGGAGTGGGCCGCCCTCCTGACGACGTTCTACAAGCGGCTCGAGCGGCTCATGGCGCCGGACCTGTTCATCGTCGGCGGTGGTGTCTCGAAGCACCACGAGCACTTCCTCCCGCTCATCGACATCGATACGCCGATCATCCCGGCGACCCACCGCAACAAGGCGGGGATCCTGGGAGCCGCGGCGATGGCCGATCGCGGCCACCCCGCTGTTCCCGAGAAGTCGACGACGGGAGCCTGAGCCCGGCCGGCGTTCGAGACGATCGGGCGTCGGCCGACCCCGGCGGTCGAGGTGAACGGGCCGGCTGATACGCCGGGTTCTGTCGCGGCATGAATGCCGCTGACGGCCATCTCTCTCGGGATTGCGTCACCGCAACCCTCTAGCGGTCTACCCGAGGACGGGACGAGCAGCCCCATGGTCCCCTGTCTGACCTTGCTCCGGGCGAGGTTTACCGAGCCGGCCGGGTCACCCCGGCCGCTGGTGGTCTCTTACACCACCGTTTCACCCTTACCCCCGACGCGCACGCCGGTGGCGGTCTGTTCTCTGTTGCACTGTCTCGCGGGTTACCCCGGGTGGGTGTTACCCACCGCCCTGCTCTGCGGAGCCCGGACGTTCCTCGGCGGACGACGGGCGGACCCGTGCGACCGACGCGGCCGTCTTGCCGACCCGTTCACAGAGACGATCCTACCGGGTGGCGCGTCCGCGCCTCGGGCGCGAGCCTCTCAGAGTCCGGACTCCTCGGTGCGCACGAGTACGGCACCGCACTCGGGGCAGAGGACGACCTCGTCAGCCGCTGCGGCTCGCACCGCGGCGAAGTCGTTCCCCGTGAGCGTCATGGTGCACGCGCCGCACGTGCCCGCACGGAAGAGTGCGGCGCCGAATCCGCTCCGGGATCGGGAGCGCTCGTAGACGGAGAGGAGCGACTCCTCGATCGTGGCGATCACGCTCTCGCGGGAGGCTTTCAGCGCATCGAGCTCCCGCTCGAGTCCCGCGCGGCTCTCGTCGCGCGCCGCCTCGAGCTCCGCGATGCGGTCGCGCAGGGCGGCGTCGGACGTCGCGGTCTCCCCGTAAGCGGCTTCGGCCGCTTCGAGACGCTCCATGACCTCGAGCTCCGCGTCCTCGAGATTCTCCTTGCGCCGCCGCAGCGAGACGAGCTCCGATTCGAGGGCCGTCGCGTCCTTCGCCGACACGGATCCGGAGAGACGATCCGTGTCGCGAGCGATACGGGTGTCGACGACGGTCGCGTCGGACTCGATGCGCGAGAGCTCCGTCCGCGCGTCCTCGACGACGCCGAGTTCGGTCGCGAGGCGGCCGCGGAGCGCGTCGCGCTCCGCGACGACGGCGGCGATCGCCGCGTTCTCCGGCAGGTGGCTGAGGCGATGGGCGACCCGGGTGACGTTCGTGTCGACGGTCTGGAGGTCGAGGAGCGAGCGTTGGGCTGCTGCGGTGGCTTTCATCGGTTTCTCACTTCGGTGTTCGAGAGGAGGTCATTGCGTGACGACGAAGTCCCACGGGTCGGTGCGGAGGTCGCTCACGCGCACGTCGAGGTCGGGGAGTTCGTGGCGGAGCTGGTCGGCGGCGGTCTCCAACCACAGCCACTCGCTCGCCCAGTGGGAGGTGTCGAGGAGGACGGGGCCGGTGCCGAGAGCGGCACGCTGGCTCGCGTCGGACGCGGGGTGGTGTCGCAGGTCGCTCGTGATGTAGACGTCCGCGGCGAGGACCGCAGGGTGCTCGAGCAGGGAGTCGCCGGCACCGGCGCACAAGGCGATCTCCGAAACGGAGGTCTCGTACGCGCCCGCCGCCCGGACTCCCCCGGCCGTGGCGGGAAGCAGCTGCGCGAGGGCCGCGGCGAGCGCTCCCAGTGTGGTCGGATGCGCGAGCCGCCCGACGCGTCCGATGCCGTGGGCTCCCGAGGCGTCGGGCTCGATGGGGCGCACGTCGGACAGTCCGAGGAGCGAGGCGAGCACGCCGGAGGTGCCGTCCGTCACGACGTCGGCATTCGTGTGCGCCGAGACCAGCGCGCAACCCGCGCGGAGGAGCCTCGAGACGAGTGCTCCCTTGACGGTGTCGCCCGCTAGTGATGTGACACCACGGAGGAGGAGCGGGTGGTGCGCGATGAGGAGGTCGCTCTTCTCGGCGACGGCCTCGTCGACGGTGTCGGCGACGACGTCCACAACGAACGACACGCGGGAGATCTCGTCGTCGGGGTGACCGCAGACGAGGCCCGTCGCGTCCCACGAGGAAGCGCCTGCGGCCGGCCACAGACGTTCGGTGGTCTCGAGGACTTCGGCGAGGGCGTACGGCACGACAATCACCCTACGGGATGCCCCGATCCGCGGGAGCGGCCGGTTCCAGGGTCTCGGGACGGCCGCACTCGCACATGGGAGTGGCGCCGCACCGTTCGGACGCCCGGCGGCGTAGCATCGTGGGGATGAACGAGACGCCGATCGCCACGCCGTACGAAGACCTCCTCCGGGATGTGCTCGAGAACGGGACGCCGAAGTCGGACCGCACGGGCACCGGCACGCGAAGCGTGTTCGGACGCCAGATCCGCTTCGACCTGTCGGAGGGCTTCCCCCTCATCACGACGAAGCGTGTGCACTTCCGCTCCATCGCCTACGAGCTTCTGTGGTTCCTGCGCGGCGACGGCAACATCCGGTGGCTCACGGACCACGGCGTCACCATCTGGGACGAGTGGGCGGACGCGAACGGCGATCTCGGACCCGTCTACGGCGTGCAGTGGAGGTCCTGGCCCGCGCCGGACGGCCAGCACATCGACCAGCTCCAGCAGATCATCGACACCATCCGGCGCGACCCGGACTCCCGCCGGCTCGTCGTCTCCGCCTGGAACGTCGCCGACATCCCGAACATGGCGCTCGCCCCGTGCCACGCCCTGTTCCAGTTCTACGTCGCGGACGGCAAGCTGTCCTGCCAGCTCTACCAGCGCAGCGCCGACATGTTCCTCGGAGTGCCGTTCAACATCGCGAGTTACGCCCTGCTGACGCACCTCGTCGCGGCACAGACGGGGCTCGAAGTCGGCGACTTCATCTGGACGGGCGGCGACTGCCACATCTACGACAACCACGTCGAGCAGGTCGAGGAGCAGCTCTCCCGCACGCCGTTCCCGGCTCCGCGTCTGCACATCACGGGTGAGCACGCCGACATCTCCGAGTACACCTTCGAGGACCTCGTCGTGGAGGACTACCAGCACCACCCGGCGATCCGCGCGGCCGTCGCGGTCTGACGCCGCGTGCTCGGGCTCATCTGGGCGCAGGCCCGCGACGCGGTCATCGGCCGCGACGGCGGCATGCCGTGGCACGTCCCGGAGGACATGGCGCATTTCAAGGCTGTGACGGTCGGCACGACCGTCGTCATGGGCCGACGCACGTGGGAGTCCTTCCCGGACCGGTTCCGGCCCCTCCCCCATCGGCGGAACATCGTCCTCACGCGTGACGCCGGGTGGGCGGCCGACGGGGCGGAGCATGCGGCGTCCCTCGACGAGGCTCTCGAGCTCACCGGGTCGGATGACGTCTGGGTCATCGGTGGCGGGGTGCTCTACGCGGAGGCGATCCATCGAGCGGACGTCATCGAACTGACCGAACTCGACCTCGAGGTCGACGGAGACACTCGTGCCCCCGCCATCGGGCCGGAATGGACGACCGTCGCCGTCGAACCCGACTCCGGCTGGTCGACCTCGCGGACGGGCGTGCCGTACCGCTTCCTCCGCCTGGAGCGCACGGGCGCCTGACACGGCCGACCTCCGGCAGGCAAGCCCTTCCTGCGGCGCCCCTCCGACGGGCTAACGTCGAGAATCCACCTGCCGTTCGACGAGGGGAAGGCATGTTCCAGCGGAACGTGGCACCGGGCGTGCACCGACTCTGCATCGCCCACACCAACGTGTACCTCGTCGAGCACGACGACAGGGTCCTCATCGTCGACGCCGGGCTCCCGTCGTTCTGGCGCCCCCTCGTCGATGCTCTCACCGAGATCGGCCGCCGCCCAGCCGACGTCGACGGCGTCGCCCTGACGCACGCGCACTTCGACCACGTGGGCGTCGCGAAGCGAATCCGCGAGGAATGGGGCGTACCCGTGTGGGTGCACATCGCCGACCTCCGGCTCGCTGCCCACCCGTACTCCTACCGCCCGGAGACCGCCCGGCTGCTCTACCCGCTTCGGCACCCGGGCGGTCTGCGTCCGCTCGCGGCGATGGCGGCGGCCGGAGCGCTCCTGGTACCGGGGGTGAAGGATGCGACGATCCTCTCCCCCGGGTTCCCCCTCCCCGGGATGCCCGCCGTCGTACCGACGCCCGGCCACACGGCCGGGCACGTCGCGCTCCACTTCCCGGAGCAGGACGCCCTCATCGTCGGCGACGCGATCGTGACCCTCGATCCGTACACGGGAGAGGCCGGCCCCCAGATCGTGGCGCGAGCGGCGACGGCGAACAGTCCCGAGGCGTTGCGCTCGCTCGACGCCCTCGTCGAGACCGGTGCGACGACCGTCCTCCCGGGACACGGCGAGCCGTGGCCGGACGGAATCCGATCGGCCGTCGAGGCCGCCCGGAAGCGCGGCGCGCACTGATGACCCCACTGCTCCTCCGCGACGCGGGCGAGCCGGTAGCCCGACTCGTCGGCGCGTCGGGCACGTAGACTCCTCGAGTGCCACCAGCAGTCCCACCGGCCTCGCGCACGCGACGTGGTCACCTGATCGACCTCTCCCCCCTGCGACAGAGCCCGGCGTTCGCGCGTCTGTGGGCGGGCAGCGCGGTCGCCGGCATCGGCGGCCAGATGACGATCGTCGCCGTCGGTCTCCACATCTACGAGATCACGGGCTCGACGTTCGCCGTCGCGATGGTCGGGACGATCGCGCTCATCCCCATGATCGCCGCGGGACTCTACGGCGGCATGCTCGCCGACGCCTTCGATCGGCGCCGCGTAGCCCTCGCCTCCGCGACCGTCGCGTGGCTCTCGACGATCGGGCTCGCGCTCGTGGCCTGGACGGGGGTCGAGGCCGTCTGGCCCTTCTACGTGCTGACGACCCTCACGTCCGTCGCCGCGACCATCACGGGGACCGCTCGCGCCGCCATCACGCCGCGCCTCGTACCGCGCGAACTCCTGCCCGCCGCCTCGGCGCTCGGCGGCGTGAGCATGGGCGTCATGGTCACGGTGGGCCCGGCCATCGCGGGCGTCCTCGTGGCATCGGTGGGCTTCGGATGGACGTACACCGTCGACGTGATCCTCTTCACCGCTGCGTTCCTCGGCATCGTCACGCTTCCGCCGATCCGGCCGGAGGGCGAGACCCATCGGCCGGGACTCGAATCCGTGCGCACGGGACTGCGGTTCCTCCGCGGAGCCCCCAACATCCGGATGTCCTTCATCGTCGACATCGTCGCGATGACGTTCGGTCGACCGCACGCCCTCTTTCCCGCGGTCGGCTCGCTCGTCATCGGCGGTGGGGCCGTGACGGTCGGCATCCTCACCGCGGCCGGTGCCGTCGGCACCCTCGTGTGCAGCCTCTTCTCGGGGCGGATCGGTCTCGTCCGGCGTCACGGTGTCGCGATCGGCTGGTCCATCGGCGTGTACGGCGCATTCGTCGCCGGATTCGGCGCGGTGCTCGCGGTTCTCGTGCTCTCGGGATCGACGCGCCCGACGACCTCGATCGAGGGCGCCGACCTCGTCGCCCTGGGCATCGCCGCCGTCATGCTCGCGGGCACCGGCGCCGCTGACAACGTGAGTTCGATCTTCCGCAACACCATGCTCCAGACCGCCGTGCCCGACAACATGCGCGGACGATTGCAGGGCATCTTCACCGTGGTCGTGACGGGCGGCCCGCGGGTCGGCGACCTCTACGTCGGCGCCGCGGCCCTCCTCGTGAGCGTATGGGTGCCGCCGCTCCTCGGCGGTGTGCTCATCGTCGCGCTCATCGCTCTGTGCCTCCGCCTCACACCGAGCTTCCGGACCTACGACGCAGACCATCCCACTCCCTGAGGCGTGAGGCAATCCCGTTCGCGACGCGAGCGGGTGGTCCTAGCGTCGAGGCATGGAGTGGTTCTCGGCCGACGACTACGAACTCGCTCGCGAGGTGCTGCAACGCGGCATCGCGGCGATCTATCTCGTCGCCTTCCTGTCGACGGCGGCCCAGTTCCGCGTACTCCTCGGCGAGCGCGGCTTGCTGCCCGTCCCAGACTTCGTGCGACGCACATCGTGGTCGCGAGCCCCGAGCCTGTTCCGGTTCGCCTACTCGGACCGTCTCCTGCTCGCCGTCACCATCGTGGGATCGATCGTCGCGATCTCGCTCGTCCTCGGGCTGCCGCAAACGGGGCCGCCGTGGCTGCCGCTCCTCGCGTTCCTCGTCATCTGGGCGCTCTACCTGTCGATCGTGAATGTCGGGCAGACCTTCTACGGCTTCGGCTGGGAGACCCTCCTCCTCGAGGCGGGCTTCCTCGCGGCCTTCCTGGGCTCGCGGGACGCTCCCCCACCGCTTCCGGTCATGATCCTGTTCTGGTGGCTCGTCTTCCGGCTCGAGTTCGGCGCCGGCATGATCAAGATGCGCGGCGACGCGTCGTGGCGCGACCTCACGGCGTTGTACTACCACCACGAGACGCAGCCGATGCCGAATCCCCTGAGCCGGTCCGCACACCTCCTGCCGCGGTGGTTCCATCGCCTCGAGGTGCTGGCGAATCACGTCTCGCAGCTCGTCGTGCCGTTCCTGCTCTTCGTCCCCGGACCGGTGGGGACGGCGGCCGGGCTCATCGTCGTCGCGACACAGGCCTGGCTCGTGCTCACCGGCAACTTCGCGTGGCTCAACGTGCTGACGATGATCCTCGCATTCAGCGCCGTGGCCGATCCCGCCTGGATCGACGACGGATCGCGGGATCCGACGTCACCCGTCTGGTTCGTGGTCGTGGTCGCGACGGCGAGCGCCACCCTGCTCGTGCTCAGTTGGCGTCCTCTCCGCAATCTCTTCTCCCGGCACCAGTTGATGAACGCGAGCTTCGACCCCCTCCACCTCGTGAACGCCTACGGGGCCTTCGGGAGCGTGACGACCGAGCGCCTCGAGGTGATCGTGGAGGGGACCGTCGAGGAGCACGCGGACGCAGGATGGCGGGAGTACGAATTCCGAGGGAAGCCCGGCGATCCGACGAGGCGTCCGCGGCAGTTCGCGCCGTACCATCTGCGCCTCGACTGGCTCATGTGGTTCCTCGCCCTCGGCCGACTGGAGCCGTGGTTCCTCGTCTTCCTCGTGCGGCTGCTCGAGGCGGATAGCGCGACGCTGCGTCTCCTCCGAACGGATCCGTTCGACGGACGGCGCCCCGCTCGAGTCCGCGCGCGATTGTTCCTGTACCGCTTCGCGACGCACGAGGAGCGGCGGCGGACGGGGCTCTACTGGGTGCGGCAGCCCGTGGGTGAGCTCATCGCGCCGATCGGCCTCGAGTCGGGCGGCCGTGTGGTCTGAGACTCACCGTCGGGGACGCTTGCCTCGGGGACCGAATGGGAGCACGATCGAACACATGTTCGATTACGCATCGACGTCGACCCCCTGTCCTGCGCGGGACGATGATGGTCCGGCGTGCTCTCGTTTCGGAACCGGGGCACCCTTCGGACTGTGCGACGCCCATGCGGCCATCGTCCTCGAGTGGGCCGATGGCGAGATCGGGCGGACCGATCTCCTCCCGACACCGTGCAGCCTCTGCGGGTCGCGCCTCGGAGTACGACACCCCGCAGGCTGGTCGTGCGCCGTCTGCGAGTGGCGCGCGGGCGACGTCCTCGACGGAGAGCTGCCGCCGCCGCGTGTCGACGTCGTCTACTACATCCGTTTCGAGGACCGCATCAAGATCGGTACGACCGCGAATCCGAGGCAGCGTCTCGCACGGCTCTGGCATCACGATGTCCTCGCCTTCGAGCAAGGCGACCGGATCGTGGAACGCCGTCGCCACGAGCAGTTCGCCGCGGACCGGCTCGGCCGCTCCGAGTGGTTCTCCCCGTCTCGCGAACTCGGCGAGCACGTCGCCGCTCTCGCCGCGGGCGTCGACGATCCGTGGCTCCGCCACGCTCGCTGGGTCAGCGAGGCGATCGCGCGTCGCGGGTGAGGTCGTCCACGACGCTGCCAAACGCGATACGCCTCGATCGCCGATCGCGCCATCCCTGGACGCTCGTGCCCGGTTTTGGAAGCGTTGACGTATGTCCTACATCCGATTGATCCTGCCCGATGAGAACGATGTGAACTTCGAGGGCGAGACGCCGCCCGAGACGTACACCACCAACAACGGGGAGTACGTCCTCGTCCGCGTTGGCGAGACGGTGGACGTCACCGACGACGCGGCCGGTCACCACGAGGTCGCGGTGACGCAGGCCTGGTACGAGCGGAGCCTTGGGGTCTGAGACGGAAGGCCCCGCTCGTGACGCTTCGAGGGTGGGCCCTACCGGGCTCGAACCGATGACATCCACGGTGTAAACGTGGCGCTCTACCAACTGAGCTAAAGGCCCCCGCGCGCGCGGCGCTCGACAATGGTAGCGCGTCGGCGTCCGGCCGTCCGCCGCTCGCGCCCGCCGCCTGGCAGGGTGGGAGTCATGACGCTCCGCCACACGCTGCTCGCCCTCCTCGTCGTGGTGCTGTGGGGAGCGAATTTCGCCGTCATCGACGAAGGACTCGAAGGCGTCCCTCCCCTGCTGTTCCTCGCGATGCGGTTCGTGCTCGTCGCTCTCCCCGCCGTCTTCTTCGTGAAGCCGCCGACGGCTCCCGTCCGCGTCGTCGTCCTCATCGGTGCGTTCATGAGCCTCGGGCAGTTCTCGCTGCTCTACGTCGCCCTCCACCTCGGGATGCCGTCGGGACTCGCGTCGCTCCTGCTGCAGGTCCAGGTCATCTTCACGGTCCTCATCGCGGCGGTCGCCCTGAAGGAGCGACCGAGGCGGCGCCAGATCGTCGGTGTCGTGATCGGAACGACGGGCCTCGGCGTCGTCATCTCCGGTCAGGCCGGAGCCATAGCGTGGCTGCCCGTCGTCGTGATCCTCGCCGCCGCGCTCTCGTGGGCGATCGGCAACGTCGTCACGCGGTACGCGCGGGTGTCGTCGGGCCTCTCGATCGTCGTGTGGTCGGCTCTCGTCGTCCCGCTCCCGAGCTTCCTGCTCGCCCTCGCGGTGGAAAGCCCTGCCGTCGTGTTCGATGCCCTCGCGAACCTGTCGCTCGTCGCGATCCTCTCGACGCTCTACACGGCGGTCGCCGCGTCGCTCGTCGGTTACGGGATCTGGAACTCGCTCATGGCGATCTATCCCGCGAGCCGCGTCGCGCCGTTCACGCTGCTCGTGCCGATCATCGGGCTGCTGGCGGCGTGGCTCGTTCAGGGCGAGGTGCCCACGGTGCTCGAACTCGGCGGAGGAGCCGTCATGCTCGCCGGGATCGCCGCAGCCGTCCTGGCGCCGAGGCGGCGTGGCGGCGAGCCGTCTCCCGTGGTGCGTCCGGAGACGTCGGGGTAACGCGACCGCGCGCGTCGCGCCTCAGGCTCATGCGAGACGACCTGAGATCAGGCGGGGACGCGCTGCATCTCGCGGAGGGCCGTGCGGTACGCGGCGATGTCCCGCGCCTCGCCAGGGGCCGTGATGAAGCTCGCCCGGATGATCCCCTCCACGTCGATGAGGAACGTCGCCCGGTTGGCCTGGCCCCGCTCGGGGAGGAAGACCCCGTACTCCTTCGCGACCTGGCCGTGCGGCCAGAAGTCGGCGAGCAGCCGGAAGGGGAACTTCTCCCGTTCGGCCCAGGCGCGCAGAGAGAAGGTCGAGTCGACGGAGATGGCAAGGAGTTCGACCCCGGCGTCGGCGAACATCTCGAGGTTCTCGCTCAGGGCGCACATCTCGTTCGTGCAGATGCCCGAGAACGCCAACGGCACGAAGACGACCGCGACGGTCCGCTTCCCACGGAACGAGGAGAGGCGGACCGACTCCCCGTACTGGTCGAGGAGTTCGAAGTCGGGAGCCCTCGTGTCGTTCTCGAGTGCCATTGTCCTCGTCTTTCAGAAGCGGCGCGTTCCCGTCGCGGACGCTGGCGGGCTCGGTCAGCCATCCTAACCCCGCAGGACGCGGATGGTGCGTGACGCGCAGCCGCGCACGACTGGGTAGGCTGGAAGCGAAGGGCGCGCCCCCATGATGCGGGCGGCGCCGTACGGCGGGTCAGCCCGCTCAACCCGGCACGATCTGCCCCACACAGAAAGGTCGACGGTGACTGTTCACGATCAGGACCCGTACTCGGTAGGCCACAGCGATTCCGATCCGGAAGAGACGGCCGAATGGCAGGAGTCGCTTTCAGCACTCGTCGAAGCACGCGGCAGCGGCCGCGCTCGCGAGATCATGCTGAGCCTCCTGAAGCAGTCGAAGGAACTCCACCTCGGCGTGCCGATGGTTCCCACCACCGACTACATCAACACGATCGCCCCGGAGAACGAGGCGGCCTTCCCCGGTGACGAGGAGCTCGAGCGCAAGTATCGCGCCTGGATCCGGTGGAACGCCGCGATGACGGTGCACCGCGCTCAGCGGCCCGGGATCGGTGTCGGCGGTCACATCTCGACCTACGCGTCCTCCGCCGCGCTCTACGAGGTGGGCTTCAACCACTTCTTCCGCGGTCAGGACCACCCGGGCGGCGGCGACCAGATCTTCATCCAGGGCCACGCCTCCCCCGGAACCTATGCGCGCGCCTACCTCGAAGGTCGCCTCTCGACGGAGCAGCTCGACGGCTTCCGCCAGGAGAAGTCGCACCAGGCCGGCGGGCTCTCCTCGTACCCGCACCCGCGCCTCATGCCGTCCTTCTGGCAGTTCCCGACCGTGTCGATGGGTCTCGGGCCGATCAACGCGATCTACCAGGCGCACGCCAACAAGTACCTCACCAACCGCGGAATCAAGGACGCATCGGACCAGCAGGTCTGGGCTTTCCTCGGCGACGGCGAAATGGACGAGGTCGAGAGCCGCGGTCAACTCCAGGTGGCGGCGAACGAGGGGCTCGACAACCTCAACTTCGTCATCAACTGCAACCTTCAGCGCCTCGACGGCCCCGTCCGCGGTAACGGCAAGATCATCCAGGAGCTCGAGAGCTTCTTCCGGGGCGCCGGCTGGAACGTCATCAAGGTCGTCTGGGGCCGCGAGTGGGACGACCTTCTCGCCCGTGACACCGAGGGCGCCCTCCTCAACATCATGAACCAGACGCCCGACGGCGACTACCAGACGTACAAGGCGGAGAGCGGCGCGTTCATCCGCGAGCACTTCTTCGGCAAGGACGAGCGGGCACTCAAGCTCGTCGAGGACTACTCCGACGACCAAATCTGGAACCTCAAGCGCGGCGGACACGACTACCGCAAGGTGTACGCGGCCTTCAAGGCGGCGGCCGAGCACACGGGCCAGCCGACGGTCATCTTGGCGAAGACGGTCAAGGGCTACGGCCTCGGCCCGAGCTTCGAGGGTCGCAACGCGACCCACCAGATGAAGAAGATGACGCTCGACAACCTCAAGACCTTCCGCGACGCGATGCACATCCCGATCACGGACGAGAAGCTCGAGGAGAACCCGTACCTCCCGCCGTACTTCCACCCGGGAGAGGACGACGAGGCGATCCAGTACCTGCACGAGCGTCGCCGCGCGCTCGGCGGGTACCTACCCGAGCGTCGCAGCAAGTACACGCAGCTGAACCTGCCGGACGACTCCGCCTACGCGATCAGCAAGAAGGGCTCCGGAACGCAGGAGATCGCCACGACCATGGCGTTCGTCCGACTGCTGAAGGACCTGCTGCGATCGAAGGACTTCGGCCACCGCATCGTCCCGATCATCCCGGACGAGGCGCGCACCTTCGGTATGGACGCGTTCTTCCCGTCGGCGAAGATCTACAACCCGAACGGCCAGCACTACACCTCGGTCGACCGGGAGCTGCTGCTCGCCTACAAGGAGAGCCCGCAGGGCCAGATCGTGCACGTCGGCATCAACGAGGCCGGCGCCCTCGCCGCCTTCACGAACCTCGGTACGACGTACTCCACGCAAGGCGAAGCACTCATCCCCGTGTACGTCTTCTACTCGATGTTCGGATTCCAGCGAACGGGCGACGCCCTCTGGGCCGCCGGCGACCAGATGGCGCGCGGTTTCGTCATCGGTGCGACCGCCGGTCGCACGACGCTCACCGGCGAGGGACTCCAGCACGCCGACGGGCACTCGCCGCTCCTCGCGTCGACGAACCCCGCGGTCGTGACCTACGACCCGGCGTACGGCTACGAGATCGGTCACATCGTGCGTGCGGGCCTCGAGCGCATGTACGGCGGAGAGCACTCCGACCCGAACGTCATGTACTACCTCACGGTGTACAACGAGCCGATCGTCCACCCTGCCGAGCCGGAGAACGTGGACGTTGACGGCATCGTCAAGGGCATCCACCGCATCAAGACCTCGGAGCACGACGGACCGAAGGCGCAGATCTTCGCCTCCGGCGTCTCGGTGCCGTGGGCGATCGAGGCGCAGCACCTGCTCGAGCAGGACTGGGGCGTGTCGGCCGACGTCTGGTCCGTCACCTCCTGGTCCGAGTTGCGTCGCGACGGTCTCGCCGCCGACGAGCACAACTTCCTCTACCCGGAGTCGGAGAAGCGGGTCCCGTACCTGCAGACGAAGCTCGAAGGCGCCGAAGGTCCCGTCGTCGCGGTCACGGACTACATGCACGCGGTTCCCGACCAGATCCGTCAGTTCGTGCCGAACGACTTCGCGACGCTCGGCGCCGACGGCTTCGGCTTCTCGGACACGCGTGCGGCGGCCCGTCGCTACTTCAAGATCGACGGTCCGTCCGTCGTCGTGAAGGTGCTCGAGCGACTCGCGGCGCAAGGCGCGGTCGACGCGTCGCTCGCCTCGCAGGCGATCGACAAGTACAACCTGCACGACGTCACGGCGGGAACCACCGGCAACGCCGGCGGCGAGTCCTGACGCTCCCGTCCTCCGTGCCCAGGACCAAGGTCGAGACCCTCGCGTGGTTGCGCAGGATCTCCGGTGAGCTCGCGACGGTGACCCTCGGTCGCCTCGAGGACACACTGCCGTGGTACGCGGACATGCCTCCTGGGCGACGATCGGCCGTCGGCCTCGTCGCCCAGGCGGGAATCAGCTCGTTCATCGCGTGGTACGACGACCCGCGCGCGACGCCGTGGATCGCAGCGGACGTCTTCGGCGCGGCTCCTCGCGAACTCCTCCGATCGGTGAGCCTCACGCAGACGCTGCAGCTCATCCGCGTGACCGTGGAGGTCGTCGAGGAACGCGTTGCCGGCCGTGGCGAGGACCTTCGCGAAGCGATCCTGCTCTACTCGCGCGAGATCGCCTTCGCGGCCGCCGACGTGTACGCGCGAGCAGCCGAGGCCCGGGGCCTGTGGGACGCGCGCCTGGAGGCCCTCGTCGTCGACTCGATCCTCACCGGTGAGACCGACGACGAGCTCCCCAGTCGGATCGCAGCGCTCGGGTGGCACGGTCACGGCGAGGTCGCCGTGCTCGTCGGCACGACGCCTCCCCTGCTCGACGTCGACCAGCTCCGCCGCACGGCTCGCCACATGGCCGCGGATGTGCTCATCGGCGTGCAGGGCAAACGGCTCGTGCTCGTGATCGGACGGGCCGAACCGCGAGTGGAGGACCCGGAGGACGGCTCGGCGGTTCCACCGGTCCTGTCCTTCCTGGAGATCGCGGCGGGACTCGAGCCCGGGTTCGGCCCGGGTCACCTCGTGCTCGGTCATGAGGTGCAGAGTCTCGTCGACGCTTCCCGCAGCGCCCGTGCTGCTCTCGCCGGGTTCGCCGTCGCGCGCTCGTGGCGGCATGCGCCCCGACCCGTCGCGGCAGACGATCTGCTCCCCGAACGGGCTCTCGCGGGCGATCCTCTCGCGCGAGCGACGCTCGTCGAACGCATCTACCGTCCTCTCATGGCCCACTCCGCGGAGCTCGCGACGACGTTGTGGAGCTACCTCGACAGCGGGCGGTCCCTCGAAGCCACCGCTCGCGAGCTGTTCGTGCACCCCAACACCGTGCGGTACCGCCTGAAGCGCATCTCCGAGGTCATCGGCTGGGACGCGACGGGGGCCCGGGAGTCGCTCATCCTGCAGTCGGCCCTCATTCTCGGGTCGATCGCCGATCAGGACGGCCGGTCCTCGCGCCGGGGCGGATGACGTCCAGCTTGTGCGACACCACCAACGCTCAAGGTGAATGTTCGTGGCATGTCGACAGCACGATGCCCCCGTGTGTTGGCAGACTGTTCAGGTGATCATCCTCGCGTGCCCTGGACAGGGTTCACAGACCCCCGGTTTCCTCGGTCCCTGGCTCGACCTCGACGGGATCCCCGAGCTCCTCGGCGAGTACTCGGAAGCGGCCGGCATCGACATCGTTCGACACGGCACCGAGTCCGACGCCGACACCATCCGTGACACCGCGATAGCCCAGCCGCTCATCGTCGCCGCCGGTCTCGTCACGGCTCACGCACTGTCGGCGCGAGGTGCTCTCGCGGGAGTGGGCGGTGTCGCCGGTCATTCCGTCGGGGAATTCACTGCCGCGGCGATCTCTGGCGTCCTCGACGACGCCTCGGCGCTCCGGCTCGTCCGTGCACGTGCTCTCGCCATGGCCAGGGCTGCGGGCGAGGAGGCGACGGGCATGAGCGCCGTCCTCGGTGGCGAGTCCTCCGACGTCGAGGCGGCGGCAGAGGCCGCGGGCCTCTTCCCCGCGAACTACAACGGCGGCGGCCAGATCGTCCTCGCCGGTCGGCTCGACGATCTCGCGACCTTCGCCGCGGAGCCGCCTCGCGGAACGCGCGTCATCCCGCTCCAGGTGGCCGGCGCCTTCCACACGCGTTTCATGGAGAGCGCTCGCACCGATCTGGCCGGCGTCGTCGCCGACGTGACGGCGTCCGACCCGACGATGCCTCTCTGGACCAACAACGACGGGTCCCGCGTCGAGAGCGGCGCCCGCTTCCTCGACCTCCTCGTCACCCAGGTCGCCTCCCCCGTGCGGTGGGACGCGTGCATGGCGGCGTTCACAGACGCCGACGTCACGGGGCTCATCGAGGTCGCACCGGCCGGTGCCCTCACGGGCCTCGCACGACGCGGGCTCAAAGGAGTCCCGACCGTCGCCGTCAAGACACCCGACGACCTGCAGGCCGCCGTGGACCTCATCGCAGCCTGAGACACCGAAGGACACCATGACACGCCCAGTTCTCCGTCAGTCGACGGGCGCCCAGTTCACCCGGATCCTCGCCATGGGCGCGGCTCGTGGTGACCGGGTCGTCCCGAACGACGACCTCGTCGGCCCCATCAACTCGTCGGACGAGTGGATTCGTCAGCGCACCGGCATCATCACCCGTACGCGCGCGTCGGCCGACATCAGCGCCGTCGATCTCGCGACCGAGGCGTCCCGCGAGGCGATCGAACGCTCCGGAGTCGACCCCGCCGACATCGACCTCGTGCTCGTCGCGACCATCAGCAACATCATCCAGTCGCCGTCGATCTCGGCCGTCGTCGCCGACCGCGTCGGCGCAAACCCCGCCGCGGCCTACGACCTCAACGCCGCGTGCGCGGGGTACGCCTACGCGGTCGCACAGGCCGACGCGCTCATCCGGGCCGGCAGCGCTCATTACGCGCTCGTGATCGGCGCGGAGAAGCTCTCCGACATCGTCGACCCGACCGATCGCAGCATCTCGTTCCTCCTCGGCGACGGCGCGGGCGCCGCGGTCATCGGCCCGAGCGACTTCCCCGGCATCTCGGGCACCGTATGGGGTTCGGACGGCTCGAAGGCCGATGCGGTCAGCATGAGCGGGACGCTCGTCGACTATCGCGACGGCAAGGCCGTCTGGCCGACGCTTCGTCAAGAGGGCCCGACGGTGTTCCGCTGGGCCGTCTGGGAGATGGCGAAGGTCGCACAGCAGGCCATCGACGCCGCCGGCATCACGGCGGACGACCTCGCGGCCTTCATCCCGCACCAGGCCAACATGCGGATCATCGACGAGTTCGCCAAGCAGCTGAAGCTGCCTGAGCACGTCGAGATCGCCCGCGACATCGCGACCACCGGAAACACGTCGGCCGCGTCCATCCCTCTCGCGACGCACCGGTTGCTCGAGGAGCACCCCGAGTTGAGCGGCGGTCTCGCGCTGCAGATCGGCTTCGGTGCCGGGCTCGTCTTCGGCGCACAGGTCGTCGTCCTCCCCTGATCCCCCGCGCCGCCGCGCGACGGCGGCGCACCCACCCCCATAGACTGTTTCGCGGTCATACGACACTCAAGGAGAAACCCACCATGGCACTGTCCACCGAAGAAGTCCTCGCCGGCCTCGCCGAGCTCGTCAACGACGAAACCGGGATCGCCGCCGACACCGTCGAGCTGGACAAGTCGTTCACGGACGACCTGGACATCGACTCCATCTCGATGATGACGATCGTCGTCAACGCCGAGGAGAAGTTCGACGTGAAGATCCCCGACGAAGAGGTCAAGAACCTCAAGACGGTCGGCGACGCCGTCGACTTCATCGTCAAGGCGCAGGGCTGAGCGGGACGATCGTCCCTCCTCCCGGTAGTACCCGGAGCACCGCGAGAGTGCGCCGACAGGGTGATCCTGTCGGCGCACCGGCGGTCTGACGGTCGCCCCGGGCACCACCGTCGCGGAACCGCGAACGGACCGTGACCGAAGAAGGAGTTGTCGTCATGACCACGAAGAGAATCGTCATCACCGGGATCGGCGCGACGTCGCCGATCGGAGGCACCGCCACGGAGTCGTGGGAGAACCTCCTCTCGGGTGCTTCCGGCGCCCGGCCGCTCGAGCAGCCTTGGGTCGAGGAACTGTCGCTTCCCATCACGTTCGCGGCGCAAGCGACCGTCCCCGCCGTCGACGTCCTCGCGCGGCAGGAGACCAAGAGACTCGACCCCTCGAGCCAATTCGCGCTCATCGCGGCGCGTGAAGCCTGGGCCGACGCCGGAACGCCGGAGGTCGACCCCGAGCGGCTCCTCGTCGACTGGGCCACCGGCATCGGCGGCGTCTGGACCCTGCTCGACGCGTGGGACACGCTGCGCGAGCGCGGCCCCCGCCGCGTCCTGCCCATGACCGTCCCTATGCTCATGCCGAACGGACCGGCCGCGGCGATCGGCATGGATCTCGGCGCCCGTGGCGGCGAGCGGACCGTCGTGTCCGCGTGCGCCTCGAGCACCGAGTCGATCGCCAACGCGTACGACCACCTGCAGGCAGGTCTCGCCGACATCGTCGTCGCCGGTGGCTCGGAGGCGGCGATCCACCCGCTGCCCCTCGCGTCCTTCGCCGCCATGCAGGCGCTCTCGAAGCGCAACGACGACCCCGCGACCGCCTCACGTCCCTACGACGTCGACCGCGACGGTTTCGTCCTCGGCGAGGGCGCGGCGGCGCTCGTCGTGGAGACGCTCGAACACGCCGAGGCGCGCGGCGCCCGCATCTACGCCGAGCTCCTCGGCGGCGCCGTGACGAGCGACGCGTACCACATCACTGCTCCGGATCCGGAAGGGTCCGCGGCGGCCCGCGCCATGCGAGCCGCCGTCGAGAACAGCGGCTACGGCCTCGACGAGGTCGCGCACATCAACGCCCACGCGACGTCGACCCCCGTCGGCGACATCGCCGAGTACAACGCCCTCAAGAGGGTTTTCGGCGACCGCCTCGAGGGGATCCCCGTCACCGCCACGAAGGCGTCGACGGGCCACCTCCTCGGCGGGGCCGGCGCGATCGAGGCGCTCTTCGTCGTGAAGACGCTGCACGAGAACACGATCCCGCCGACGATCAACCTCGAGAACCCGGACCCGGAGATCCCCCTCGACGTCGTCACGTCGCCGCGTGATCTCGGTACCGGCGAGCACATCGCGATCAGCAACTCGTTCGGCTTCGGCGGGCACAATGCCGTCGCGGCGTTCCGCACCTTCGCCGGCTGACGCAGGACGCGGAGAACCCCCGGCGGGAAGCCTTCCGCCGGGGGTTCTCTCGTTTCTCGATCGTCGTCGTTTCGCCACTCGTGCCGCCGGGAAGCCGTCCGACGGTCACGGTCCACGCCAGGGCGACGACCGGGTCTGTGGGGCGGTCAGCCGACCTTATGCAGCCAGATGACCGACGAGTCGTCGCTCGCGTGCCGGAACGCCTCGAGCTCGTCGTCCCAGGCCTGGCCCAGGGCGACGCGCAGTTCGCGCTGGAGTTCGACGGGGTCGGACCCCGCGACGTCCATCGCGTAGCGGATCCGGTCCTCTGGCACGACGACGTTGCCGGCGCTGTCCGTCTGCGCGTAGAAGATGCCGAGGTCGGGAGTGTGCAGCCATCGGCCGCCGTCCGACCCGGGACTCGGATCCTCGGTCACCTCGAAGCGGAGGTGCTCCCACCCGCGAAGCGATGACGCGATCGCCGCGCCCATCCCCTGCTGCCCGTCCCAGTAGAACTCCGCGCGCTGCGAGCCCGCGAGGACCGGCTGCTCGGTCCACGAGAAGTTCACGGCGCGACCGAGGGCGCGCCCGGCCGCCCACTCGACGTGCGGGCAGAGCGCGCGTGGTGACGAGTGGATGAAGATCATCCCTCGTGCAGCAGATGCCACCATTTCATCCTCCATCATCCTGATACGTCTTCCCCTACGACCAGGTGTGGATGAGCGGTGCTATTCGGTTGGCGGCGGTGGTATACACGACACCACCGACACCGTTGATTATGCCGCACGATCCTGAGGAACACCACCCGTGTCGTTCGTCACGTCCCCGCGTGCGACCCTCGACCATGACGTCGGCGCCGTCGGCGTCACGATCGGTCACACGATGTCGGACCGAAGCGCTTCCTGGCCTAGCATTCATCAGTCGTGGTCACCCCCGATCCGCTCGTCCGAGAGCGCCGCGAACCCGCGTCCTCCCGGCCCCGTCACACCGAAGGAACGTCATGTCCAGCACCTCGCGAACCCCTCTCCGTCGCTCCGTCGTCGCGTCGGCCGTCCTCATCACAGCGGCAGCGCTCTCCGCGTGCTCGTCCGGCGGCTCGGGTGCCGGCTCATCCGCATCGCCGGAGGTGGGCGGGCTGACCCTCGCGGAGGTCCAGGACGCGGGGGTCCTCATCGTCGGAACCGAAGGGACCTACCGACCGTTCTCCTTCCACGAGGGCGGTTCCGGCGATCTCACGGGCTACGACATCGAGGTCATCACGGCCGTTGCCGACGAACTCGGCGTCGACGTCGAGTTCGAGGAGACCCAGTGGGACGGCATCTTCGGCGGTCTCGACGCCGGGCGCTTCGACGTCATCGCCAATCAGGTCTCGATCAATGAGGAACGCCTCGAGGACTACGACTTCAGCACGCCGTACACGGTCTCCCCCGGCGTGCTCGTCGTAGCGGAGGACACGACGGACATCACGTCCCTCGAGGACCTCGAGGGACGGACGTCGGCGCAATCGCTCACGAGCAACTGGTTCGAGGTCGCGGAGAGCTACGGCGCCTCCGTCGAGGCCGTCGAAGGGTGGGCGCAAGCGGCGGAACTGCTCCGTCAGGGCCGCGTGGACGCGACCGTCAACGACGAGCTCACGTTCCTCGACTACGAGCAGACGAGGGGCGGCGAGACGGGCCTCAAGATCGTCGACGAGACCGACGACGCCTCGAAGAACGCCTTCGCGTTCCGTAAGGGCAGCGACGACCTCGTCGAGGCCGTCGACGAGGCCCTCGCCGATCTTCGGGCTGAGGGTACGCTGGCGGAGATCTCGGAGAAGTACTTCGGGGAGGACGTGAGCGAGTAGGGCAAATCGCGATCGGAGGGAGGCTCTCGATGGACGTGGAACTCATCCTCTCGTCGCTCTGGCCTCTCATCCAGGGTGCGGTCACCGGCACGATCCCCCTCGCGCTCGTATCGTTCGTGCTGGGGCTGGCCGTCGCGCTGCTCGCCGCCCTCGCACGGCTGTCACCCCGGTGGTGGCTGTCGGGGATCGCCCGGTTCTACATCTCCGTCATCCGGGGTACACCGCTCATCGTGCAGCTCTACGTCGTGTTCTTCGGGCTGCCGTCCGTCGGCGTCACGATCCCCTCCTGGCCGAGCGCGATCATCGTCCTCTCGCTCAACGTGGGCGGCTACGCTGCGGAGATCATCCGCGCCGCGATCCTGTCGATCCCGCGCGGCCAGTGGGAGGCCGCCTACACGATCGGCATGCCTCGCTGGCTCGCGCTCCGACGGATCATCCTGCCGCAGGCGGCACGCGTGTCCGTCCCCCCGCTGTCGAACACGTTCATCAGTCTCGTCAAGGACACGGCGCTCACCTCTCTCATCCTCGTCACCGAGATGTTCCGGAAGGCGCAGCAGATCGCCGCGTTCTCCAACGAGTTCCTGCTCCTCTACATCGAGGCCGCGGTCCTGTACTGGGTGATCTGCCTCGTGCTGTCCGCGGGGCAGGGCACCCTCGAACGGAGGCTCGAACGCCATGTCGCCTGATCCGATCACTCCCCCGCCGTCCGAGGCCGAGACGGTCCTCGACGTCACGGGGCTCGCGAAGTCCTTCGGGTCGACGGCGGTCCTCACGTCGGTGGACCTCACACTGCGGGCGGGCCGGGTCGTGTGTCTGATCGGCCCGTCGGGTTCCGGCAAGACGACCGTGCTGCGCTCCCTCAACGGGCTCGAGCGGCCGGACGGCGGCGTCGTGCGCGCACCGGGAGCCGGCCTCGACATCGACTTCTCGGGACCGGTGGATGACGCGACGCGGAACCGGCTCCGCGACCTCTCGGCGATGGTCTTCCAGCAGCACAACCTGTTCCCGCACCTCACGGTCATGCAGAACGTCATCGAGGGGCCCATGCGCGTGCAGCGGCGTCCGCGCGAAGAGGTGATCGCCGAGGCCCGCTCGCTGCTCGAGCGCGTCGGACTCGATGCCCGACGCGACGCTTACCCCTCGGAGCTCTCTGGCGGCCAGCAGCAGCGCGTCGGTATCGTGAGAGCGCTCGCGCTCCGCCCCCGCCTCCTGCTGTTCGACGAGCCGACGTCGGCACTCGACCCCGAGTTGGTCGGGGACGTCCTGTCCGTCATGAAGGACCTCGCGGACGAGGGCTGGACGATGGCCGTCGTGACACACGAGCTGGCCTTCGCGCGCGACGTCGCGGACGAGGTGCTCTTCCTCGACGACGGCGTCGTCCTCGAGCGCGGAGCACCCGAGCGGATCTTCACGGCCCCCCGCGAGGAGCGCACCCGGCGTTTCCTCGAGCGCCTCATGCGGCCCTTCTAGCACGGCCACAACCCGTCGCCATCCCCGAATATCACGCGGGCGCACGAATATAGCCCCAAACGGGTCACTTTGCGAGTGCTTGTCGCAGGTCGTCGAGAGAGCGAAAACTCGACAGAGGTCGCTCGCTGCGTCGAGCGAACCTACTCATCGGAATATCGAGAGGGATTCGCCATGACTGACAACTATCCGTCCGAGCCGTACCCCGTGGGCGGCTCGGGGTCGACGGGCATTCCGTCCACCCCGGTTCCGCCCGTCGTCGGTGCGCCGCCTGTCACCGGAACGAGCCATGACACGGGCTCGGACTCCTCGTCCTCCACGGGGGGCAGCATGACCGACACCGCGAAGGAGCAGGCCAAGAACGTCGGCGGCTCCGCAGCCGACGCGGCGAAGAACGTCGGGGGCACGGCAGCCGACTCCGCGAAGGGAGTCGCCTCGACGGCGAAGGAGGAGGCCGGCCACGTCGCCTCGACCGCGAAGCGCCAGGCCAAGGACCTCGTCCACGAGACGCGCGCGCAGCTCACGGAGCAGGCGGGCGCCCAGCAGGAGAAGGTCGCAAGCGGCCTTCACGCCCTGAGCGACGAGCTGCGCGGCATGGCCGATTCGTCGACCGAGCCCGGCATCGCCGCCGACCTCGTCTCGCAGGCCGCCTCGCGAGCGAGCGGCGTCGCCACGTGGCTCGAGGACCGCGACCCGGGGTCGCTCCTCGAGGAGGTCAAGAACTACGCGCGCCGGAAGCCCGGCACGTTCATCGCCGTCGCCGCCGTGGCCGGAGTCCTCGCGGGTCGCTTGACGCGCAGCCTCGTGAGCGAGGCGAAGGATTCGGCCGCCGATGGGGCCACGTCGAGCTCGTCGACACCGGACGCCTCGACCGCCACGCCGGGCTACGACGCGACGGCGACGACGGCCCACGCGACGCCGACGTCCTACACTCCCCCCACCTCGACCGACTCGGTCGGCGGCGTCGCGGGTGCG
The DNA here is from genome assembly GCF_004078635.1 of Labedella phragmitis. Lineage (GTDB taxonomy): Bacteria > Actinomycetota > Actinomycetes > Actinomycetales > Microbacteriaceae > Labedella > Labedella phragmitis. Next base: position 237,597 of record NZ_RZNB01000002.1, on the reverse strand, counting down.
CCCGTCTACGGGACTCCGGGCACCGGCGCGGGCAACCCGGCCGGCGGAGCGTACTGATCATGACCGATCCGTCCACCACTCCCTCCGAGCAGAAGGCGGCGAACACCTCGCTCGGTGATCTGCTCTCGGAGGTCTCACGTGACATCTCGACCCTGTTCCGGCAGGAGGTCGAGCTCGCGAAAGCCGAATTGAAGCAGTCCGCATCTCGCGCGGGTAAGGGAGCCGGGCTCATGGGAGCCGCCGGGTACGCCGGCCTCATGGCCGTCTTCTTCCTCTCCGTCGCGCTGTGGTGGGGACTCGGCCACCTCATCGACAACGGGTGGTCCGCTGTCGTCGTGGCCGTCATCTGGGCCATCATCGGCGCGATCCTGTTCGCGTCGGGCCGCAAGGCGATGAAGGAGGTGCAGGGCATGCCCCGCACCGTCGACTCCGTCAAGAAGATTCCAGAAACACTCAAGAAGAACGAGGAAAACCGATGACTGACACCTCCTCCCAGAACCCGGACGCCATCCGCGCGGAGATCGAGCGCACACGCAGCTCGCTCGGAAGCGATGTCGACGCTCTCGCCGACAAAGTGACGCCGTCGAAGATCGTCGACCGCGAGAAGGCGAAGGCCAAGGGCGCCATCAGCTCCGTCAAGGACCGCGTCTTCGGGGTCGCTTCCGACGTCAAGGGCTCCGTCTCGGATGCTGCGCACGGCGCGAAGGACTCCGTTTCGGGTCACGCGTCTTCCCTCGGCTCGTCCGCCGGAGATCTCCCGCACAAGGCGGTCTCGACGGCGCAGGGCAGCCCCCTCGCGGTCGGTCTGATCGCCTTCGGAGTCGGGCTCCTCGTCTCCTCGCTCGTCCCCGCGAGCGAGAAGGAGAAGGAGCTCGCGGCCGACGTGAAGGATGCCGCTCAGCCTCTCGTCGAGGGTGCGCAGTCCCTCGGCAAGGAGGTTGCTGCCAACCTCAAGGATCCCGCGATGGACGCCGTGAACGCTGTGAAGGACGACGCGACCGACGCCGCCCAGACGGTCAAGGGCGAGGCGACCGACGCGGCGCAGACGGTGAAGGACGAGGCCCAGAGTGCCACGTCCGACGTCAAGGACGAGGCGCAGAGCGCCCGTCACGCCGTCCAGGGAGACGCGACGAGCTGATCGACGTACGAGAGACGAACGGGGTCGCGGCGGCATGATCGCCACGGCCCCGTTCGCCGGCGGTCGTCCCGTCCGGTCGGTCCGCGCTCCGCAGGTCGACCGACGCTCGGTCGAGCCGTCAACTCAAGCAGTTCGGTCCGAGCAGGGACTTGAGTTCGCCGTAGAGATCCGCCGTCACCGAGACCGGATACGGCACCTCGAACACGCGAGCCGCGTCTCCCTTGATGAGTTTCAGTCGCACCTCGGTGTCGCCACGGTGCCGGTCGAGGATGACGCCGAGCTCGGTGATCGTGTCGGTCGTGGCTCGGAAGTCCGGCACGCTCAGGTGAAGCGGTCCGGACGCGTCGGCTTGACCGAGGTCCGGCGCCATGAGGCTGTACGCGTGAAGATTCATGCCGTCGTCACGCATGCTCACGCGCCCGCGGACCACGACGATCGAGTCGCCGACGAGCGACGGCGAGAACTCCTGGTACGCCTTCCCCATGAACATCACGGAGATCTCGCCGCTGAAGTCCTCGACCGTGATGATGCCGTACTGGTTGCCGGAGGCCTTGGCGACGCGGTGCTGCACGCTCGTGACGAGTCCCGCGATCGTCACCTGATCGCCGTCTTGCGTGTGCTCGGACGACGTGAGGTCGGTGATGGTCGTCGAGTAGTGCTTCGCGAGTTGTGCCTCGAGCCCGGCGAGAGGGTGGTCGGAGACGTACAGGCCGAGCATCTCGCGCTCGAAGGCGAGCTTGTCGCGCTTCGACCACTCGGGGCGGGACGGCACGTGCGATTCGGGCGTGACGCCGACCTCCTCGAACAATGAGTCGAAGTCGAACCCGATGTTGCCGTTCTCCTCGTCTCGCTTGATCTTGACCGCCGATTCGACGGCCGATTCGTGCACCTCGACGAGGGCACGCCGGGTGGCGCCGAGAGTATCGAAAGCCCCGGCCTTGATGAGCGACTCGATCGTGCGCTTGTTGGCGGCGGGCAGCGGGACCTTGCGAAGGAAGTCGTGGAAACTCTCGAAGCGCCCCTTCGCCTCGCGCGCCTGCCGGATGCCGTCGACGACGTTGCTTCCGACGTTCCGGACCGCGCCGAGTCCGAAGCGGATGTCCTCACCCACGGCCGTGAAGAAGCCGATCGACTCGTTGACGTCCGGAGGCAGGACGTTGATCCCCATGCGACGACACTCGTTGAGGTACATCGCCATCTTGTCCTTCGAGTCGCCGACGGACGTGAGGAGAGCCGCCATGTACTCGGCGCGGTAGTGCGCCTTTAGGTACGCGGTCCAGTAGCTCAAGACGCCGTAGGCCGCCGAGTGCGCCTTGTTGAAGGCGTAGTCGGAGAACGGAAGCAGGATGTCCCACAGCATCTTGACGGCATCGTCCGAGTAGCCGTTCGCGCGCATGCCGCCGGAGAATCCCTCGAACTGCTTGTCGAGCTCAGACTTCTTCTTCTTGCCCATGGCTCGACGGAGAATGTCGGCCTGTCCGAGCGAGAAGCCGGCGACCTTCTGCGCGATCGCCATCACCTGCTCCTGATAGATGATGAGGCCGTACGACGTGGACAGGATCTCCTCGAGCGGCTCCGCGAGCTGCGGGTGGATCGGGGTGATCGGCTGCTGACCGTTCTTGCGGAGCGCGTAGTTGATGTGCGAGTTCGCACCCATGGGCCCGGGACGGTAGAGCGCGATGACGGCGGAGATGTCCTCGAAGTTGTCGGGCTTCATGAGGCGCAGGAGCGACCGCATGGGGCCGCCGTCGAGCTGGAAGACGCCGAGGGTGTCCCCACGGGCGAGCAACGCGTAGGCCTCGGGGTCGTCGAGCTCGAGGTCTTCGAGGACGGGGCGGAAACCGCGGTTCGCCTCGATGTTGTCGAGCGCGTCGTCGATGATCGTGAGGTTGCGCAGCCCCAGGAAGTCCATCTTGATGAGCCCGAGGGACTCACATGCGGGATAGTCGAACTGCGTGACGATCTGGCCGTCCTGCTCGCGCTTCATGATGGGGATGATGTCGATGAGCGGGTCGGACGACATGATCACGCCGGCCGCGTGCACACCCCACTGGCGCTTGAGGTTCTCGAGCCCCAGAGCGGTGTCGAAGACGGTCTTCGCCTCCGGGTCGCTCTCGACCACCGCCCGGATGTCGGCGGCCTCCTTGTACCGGGGGTGGTCACGATCGAAGATGCCCGTGAGCGGGATGTCCTTGCCCATGACGGCCGGCGGCATCGCCTTCGTGAGCTTCTCGCCCATGCCGAACGGGAAGCCGAGCACGCGCGAGGAGTCCTTGAGGGCCTGCTTCGCCTTGATGGTGCCGTACGTGACGATCTGGGCGACGCGCTCGTCGCCGTACTTCTCGGTGACGTATTTGATGACCTCGCCGCGACGACGCTCGTCGAAGTCGACGTCGAAGTCGGGCATCGAGACCCGATCCGGGTTGAGGAAGCGCTCGAAGATGAGGCCGTGGCGCAGGGGGTCGAGATCGGTGATGCGCATCGCGTACGCCGCCATCGAGCCGGCTCCGGATCCGCGCCCGGGACCGACGCGGATGCCGTTGTTCTTCGACCAGTTGATGAAGTCGGCGACGACGAGGAAGTAGCCGGGGAATCCCATCTGCGTGATGACGCCGACCTCGTAGGTCGCCTGCGCCCGGACCTCGGCGGGCACGCCGTCCGGGTAGCGCACGTCGAGCCCGCGGTCGACCTCCTTCACGAACCAGGACTCCTCCGTCTCGCCCTCGGGGACGGGGAAGCGGGGCATGTAGTTCGCGCTCGTGTTGAACTTCACATCGCAGCGTTCCGCGATCGCGAGGGTGTTGTCGCACGCATCGGGGTGGTCGCGGAAGATCTGCCGCATCTCGGCCGCCGACTTGAGGTAGAACTCGTCGGCATCGAACTTGAACCGATTGGGATCGTCGAGCGTCGAGCCGGACTGGACGCAGAGCAGGGCAGCGTGCGACGTGGCGTCGTGGGCGTGGGTGTAGTGAAGGTCGTTCGTGGCGACGAGCGGGAGGGAGAGTTCCTTGGCCAGCCGGAGCAGATCGGTCATGATGCGGCGCTCGATGCCGAGCCCGTGGTCCATGATCTCGCAGAAGAAGTTCTCGGCGCCGAAGATGTCGCGGAAATCCGCTGCGGCGTCGCGCGCCGCCTCGTACTGACCGAGCCGGAGCCGGGTCTGCACCTCACCGCTCGGGCAGCCCGTCGTGGCGATGAGACCGGACGAGTAGGTCGAGAGCAGTTCGCGGTCCATGCGGGGCTTGAAGTAGTACCCCTCGATGGAGGCCTTCGAGGACAACCGGAAGAGGTTGTGCATGCCCTCGGTGTTCTCCGCGAGCAGGGTCATGTGAGTGTAGGCGCCCGAGCCCGAGACGTCGTCTCCTCCCCCGTCGCCCCAGCGCACGCGTGTGCGATCGGTGCGGTGCGTGCCCGGGGTGAGGTACGCCTCCGTGCCGATGATCGGTTTGATACCGGCGTCGGTCGCCGTCTTCCAGAAGTCGAACGCGCCGAAGACGTTGCCGTGGTCGGTGATCGCAACTGCCGGCATGCCCTCGGTGACGGCCGCCTCGATGAGCGGTTTGACGCGAGCGGCGCCGTCGAGCATCGAGTACTCACTGTGCACGTGCAAGTGGACGAAGGAGTCAGAGGTTCGAGTCACGGGTTCTCCGAACTAAAGTGCGTGAGGAATGCCAGGCTAATCGGAACCCACGACATCGAGTGCGTGCTGCAGGTCCGTCGGGTACGGAGAGCTGAACTCGACCGGTTCGCCGGTGCCGGGGTGGACGAATCCGAGCCGGACCGCATGCAACCACTGCCGTGTGAGACCGAGCCGCTCCGACAACGACGGGTCGGCGCCGTACAGCGGGTCGCCGACGCAGGGGTGGCGCTGCGCAGCCATGTGGACCCGGATCTGGTGGGTCCTGCCGGTCTCGAGATGGATCTCGAGGAGCGTCGCGCTCCGGAAGGCCTCGAGGGTCTCGTAGTGCGTCACGGACGGCTTGCCCGCCGCGGTGACGGCGAACTTCCAGTCGGATTTCGGATGACGGCCGATCGGCGCGTCGATCGTGCCCGCGAAGGGATCGGGGTGGCCCTGCACGAGGGCGTGGTAGATCTTGTTCACCTCGCGGTCGTGGAAGGCCCGCTTCAATTCGGTGTAGGCGCGCTCGGATTTCGCGACGACCATGAGGCCGCTCGTCCCGACGTCGAGGCGGTGCACGACCCCCGCACGTTCGGCAGCACCGGAGGTGGAGATGCGGAAACCGGCCGCTGCGAGGGCTCCGAGGACGGTGGGGCCGTTCCAGCCGACCGACGGGTGTGCCGCGACTCCGGCCGGCTTGTCGACGACGACGATGTCGTCGTCGTCGTGCACGATACCGAGGTCGTCGACGGCGATCGGCACGATCGTCGCTTCAGCGCGCGGCTGCCAGACGACCTCGATCCAGGCACCTCCGGACAACCGGTCCGACTTCCCGGCGACGCGGCCGTCGACGGAGACGCCGCCAGCCTCGATGATCTCCGCCGCGAAGCTGCGCGAGAATCCCAGCATCTTCGCGAGCGCAGCATCGACCCGGCTGCCCTCGAGACCGTCGGGGACGAAGAGGGATCGGGACTCGCTCACGTCACGCCTTCGGCTCTTGGGGATCGACGCTCGGATCGGTCGCGGACGTCGTGGCCGGATTGCGATCACGCCGGTCGCTCGCGGCATCGTCGCCCTCGGTCACGTCGTCGGCGTTGCCGGTCCCGACCTCGGCGTCGTCGGAGTTCTTGGCCCGCGTGCCGTCGATACCGACGCCGAGGATCGTGAGCAGGATGAAGATCGCCATGCTCACGACGATTGCGATGTCCGCGACGTTGTAGATCGCCGGCAGCATCCACGGGGTCGAGATGAAGTCGACGACGTGCCCGAGACCGAAGGACGGTTCGCGGAAGAGCCGATCGGTCAGATTGCCGAGGACGCCGCCGAGCAGGAGTCCGAACACGACGGCCCAGAGCTTCGACCGGATCCGTCGAGCCAGGACGATGATCGTGATGCTCACGGCCGCAGCCAGGAGCGAGAAGATCCACGTGGCCCCCTCGGCGAAGGAGAACGCCGCGCCGGGGTTACGGACGTAGAACAGGACGAGGAACTCGCCGAGCACGGGGATGCGCTCGCCCTCCGTCATCGAGGAGACGACGAGGTACTTCGAGAGCTGATCGAGCACCAACGCCGACACAGCCACGACGGCGAGGACGAGAAGCGTCCGCCGCGTGGCTGTGTCGGTCGATCGAGTGGTCAAGTCCCGAAGCGTCAGTGGTTGTCGCCGACGGTCGCGGCGATGCCGCCCGTCGACGCAGCAGCGCCGCTGTCGAGGTCGCGCAGCTGACCCTCGATGTAGCTCCTGAGCTGCTCGCGGTACTCACGCTCGAAGGTGCGGAGCTCTTCGATCTCGCGCTCGAGAACCGAACGCTGCTCGTTGAGCTTCTGGAGCTCCTCCTGCTGCTTCGCCTCGGCCTCGGCCACGACCCGCGCGGCGGTGGCGTTGCCCTCGGCGATGAGCTGGTCGCGCTTCTCGGCGCCCTCACGGACGTGCTCATCGTGGAGGCGACGGGCGAGAACGAGGAGGCTGTTCGAACTCTCCGACTCGTCGGGGACCGGGGTGGCCTGCACGGGAGCGGGCACGGGCTCGGCGACCGGCGCAGCGGCGACGGGCTCCGGCGTGGACGTCGACTCCGCGGGGGCGGACACCGGGGCACCGGATTCCGCCTGCGAGAGGCGCTCCTGCAAGTCCTGGTTCTCCTGGATCAGGCGGCGCAGTTCGACGACGACCTCGTCGAGGAAGTCGTCGACCTCGTCCTGGTCGTAGCCCTCGCGGAACTTGGTCTGCTGGAACTGCTTGTTGACGACGTCTTCGGGCGTGAGCGCCATGGCGTACCACCTTCACTTGTTTCGATCGGAATGACCTTGCAACGGTAGCAAACCCTGACACGGCTCGACGCCGCGCAGGGCCGCGTGGCGTGCGGTCGACTCCAGAATACAGGGGCCAAGGGTCAGCGGAGGAAACCGACCAGGATCATGGCGACGAGGACGCAGAGCATCGTCAGGGTCCAACCGAAGTCGAGGGCAGCGCGGCCGACACGCACCGGAGGAAGCACCCGGCGGAAGAACCGGATCGGCGGGTCGGTGACGACGTAGACCGCTTCAGCAGCGACCAGCCCGACTCCTGACGGCCGCCAGGAGCGGTTGAACGTCCGCACGAGGTCGAGGATGAACCTCGCCCACATGGCCAGCAGGTAGATGAGCAGGGCGGCGTAGAGGATGTTCCCGATGAAGGGGATGATCGTGCCCACCCCGCCGTCAGCGCTGAGCGAAGAAGGTGGCGTCGGTCTCGGCCGGCTGCACGTCCTGGTCGCCCGAGATCGAGACGTGGGACGGCGAGAGCAGGAAGACCTTGTTCGTCACGCGCTCGATCTTGCCGTAGAGGCCCTGCGAGAGACCGCTCGCGAAATCGATGAGGCGACGCGCGTCGGCGTCGCTCATCTGGGAGAGGTTGATGATGACGGGGACGCCGTCACGGAAGCTCTCGGCGATGACCTGGGCATCCCGATACTGCTTGGGGTGCACGGTGAGGATCTCGTTGAGCTCGCTCGGGGCCGGCTGACGCACGGGAGCCGGGGCCTTACGGAGAGGAGTCACGGGAGCCTTTACCTCCGGGGCCTGGTGCTGCTGGGGGCGAGGGGTCTCGTTCGCGGGCTTCTGCTCGGCGGCGGGCTCGTCGTAGTCGAGCTCCTCGTCGGCGAGTCCGAGGTAGACCATCGTCTTCTTCAGCGGGTTTGACATCAGTACCTCCGTCGTGCGGTTGCTTCCTCTTCGAGGTTAGGGTGTCGCGGGTCGATTGCCCGTGATTGCGGTTCCGATTCGCAGGTGTGTCGCGCCTTCGAGGATCGCTTCGGCGAAATCGCCGCTCATGCCGGCCGAGATGGACGACGCCGACGGCTCGATCGTCGTGATGCGCTCGGAGACGGTGCGCAGCCGGGCGAAGGCGGCTCGGGGCTCCTCCCCCAACGGCGCGACCGCCATGACACCGAGGAGGGAGAGGTGCCGCGAGGCGACGACCCGTTCGGCGAGGCGCTCGACGTCGTCGACGGACACCCCTCCCCGGTGTTCGTCGGAACTCAGGGCGACTTGGACGAAGCACCCGACCGGGAGGTCCGCGCTGTCGAGCGCGTCGACGACGGAGTCCCTGTCAACGGAGTGCACCACCCTCGCGTAGCGTGCGACACGTCGCGCCTTCTTCGACTGGAGCTGGCCGACGAAGTGCCAGGTCAGATCGTCGAGGCCCGTGAGCTCCGCCGCCTTGGCCTCGGCCTCCTGGTGGCGATTCTCCCCGACGTCGCGGATCCCGGCCGCATACAGATCCGATACGAGGCTCGCCGGGTGGAACTTGGTGACCGCGATCGTCGTGATCTCCTCGACGGCGCGGCCAGCGCGCGCGGCCGCCCGGGAGACCTGCTCCCGAACGGCCGCGACGCGCTCGTCGATCCCGGACATCCTCCTACTTCAGAAAGTCGGGGATGTCGAGCTCGTCCTCGTCGGCGAAGGCGGCGTCGTTCCCCGGGGTGGAGACGTGGACGCGCTCGTACGCGCCGGTCGACGGACGCTCCGGCTCGCGCTGCGGCTCGGGGGTCGACGCGACCGGAGCCGACGATGTCGACGGGGCGGGCGTCGACGAGGCCTTCTCGGGCTCCACGGCCGTCATGACGCCACCCGAGGTGAGGATCCCGGAAGCCGCGGCCCCCTCGAGGGCGCGGGTCGGCGGTTCGCCGCCGTCGAATCCGGCGGCGATGACAGTGACACGGACCTCGTCGCCGAGGGTGTCGTCGATGACCGCTCCGAAGATGATGTTCGCCTCGGGGTGCACGGCCTCCTGGACGAGTCGCGCGGCATCGTTGATCTCGAAGATGCCGAGGTTGGATCCACCCTGGATGGAGAGCAGGACACCGTGCGCACCTTCGATGCTCGCCTCGAGGAGCGGTGACGCGACGGCGAGCTCCGCCGCCTTGATCGCTCGATCCGCACCGCGGGAGGAGCCGATGCCCATGAGCGCCGATCCCGCTCCCTGCATGACCGACTTGACGTCGGCGAAGTCCAGGTTGATGAGACCCGGAGTCGTGATGAGGTCGGTGATGCCCTGCACACCGGCGAGGAGGACCTGGTCGGCCGTGGCGAAGGCCTCGAGCATGCTGATACCGCGGTCGCTGATCTCCAGGAGGCGGTCGTTCGGCACCACGATGAGGGTGTCGACCTCTTCCTTCAGTCGAGCGACGCCCGCTTCGGCCTGCCCCTGACGGCGCCGGCCCTCGAAGCCGAAGGGCTTCGTGACGACACCGATCGTGAGGGCGCCGATGGACTTCGCGATGCGCGCGACGACGGGCGCGCCTCCCGTTCCCGTTCCGCCACCCTCCCCGGCCGTGACGAAGACCATGTCGGCGCCCGCGAGGGCCTCCTCGATCTCCTCGGCGTGGTCCTCAGCGGCGCGACGGCCCACTTCGGGATCCGCGCCGGCGCCGAGCCCGCGCGTGAGATCACGACCGACGTCGAGCTTGACGTCGGCATCGCTCATCAAGAGCGCTTGCGCGTCGGTATTGATCGCGATGAACTCGACTCCGCGGAGCCCGATCTCGATCATGCGGTTGACGGCGTTCACTCCGCCACCGCCGATACCGACGACCTTGATCACTGCAAGGTAGTTCTGGTTTGTCGTCACGTCCGCCTCCGGTGAGAACTTTCAACCTCAGGTTCAGGGTTAAAGTTATGCTCAGTATGCATTTCCTGATTCAGACGTTAGGGGCGGATGCGCGCACCACTCGGACGCGCCACAGCGTGTCGCGAGATGCGGAGCGGAATCCGCTCGCAAAGAGTCGCTCGAGCGTCGAGACGGGACTAGCGCGGGTCGACGACGACGGACTCGGGGCTCGACACGTCGTAGCGGGCGACCGCATCCGGCGGATAGGCGGCCATGAGGGTCTGAAGGGCGACGGCCTTCGCGGCCGAGTCCTCCGAACTCCCCCACGCGACGACCGCGCCGCTGTCCGCCAGCGTCAGGGTGACGTCGTCGACCGTGGATGCGGTCACCTCGTCGACCGTCGCGAGGACCTCGGTCGGCAGGGATCGGACGACGGCGGCCGCCGCCGCGAAACCGGAGGATCCGGAGCCGCCCTCGAACGTGATGAGCGGGTAACCGTCCGGACGCCGGGGGCTCGACGTGAGCACCACGCCTGCGACGTCGACGAGATCGAAGGCGTCCCCGTCGGTGATGACCCCGACGGGACGACGCTCGACGATGCGGACGACGAGAGTGCTCGGCGGGCGCGATTCGACCGAGTAGCTCTGAATGAGCGGGTACTTCACGAGTGCGGCCTTGATCGCGCTCCGGTCGACCAGGGGAAGCGGCGTGCCCAACTCGCCGTCGAGGTCGCGCACGATGAGATCCGAGCTCACGAGCCGCGCGCCCTCGACGTGGATCTCGCGAACCGCCATGACCGGCGTGTAGGCGGCGGCGATGCAAGCGACGGCGAGCGTCAGGACCCCACCGACCGATGCGATCCAGGTGATGCGACGCCGTCGCGAGACGGCCGTGAACCGCCGCACCTCCTCGCGCTCCCGGCGGCGACGGGCTCGCGCTGCGCGCCAGACGCCGAATCGCTCTCCACCGGAGAGGTCGAGCGGGTCGGAACCGTCGGTCGACCGGGCATCGGACGGCACCGGTGCCGAGTCCGGCCCCGCAACCGGCAACGGGATCGGCGCTGGGCCCGTCGTGGCGTCGCCCGGCGAGGAGGGCGTCGAGGACGGCGTCGATCCGAATCGCGCGAGAAGCCGACGTGCTCCGCCGTCGTCCGACCGCTCGTCACGGTCCGGATGAGGCTCCGGCGCCCCGGCCGGTCTGGAGGGTCGCTCCGACGACGGACGGGGAACCCCGGAGGGGCGTTTCACCGCGACGTCCCGGTGTGCACCTTCTCGAGAGAACCGAGCAGCTGGGGGACGATGCGGTAGACATCGCCGCAGCCGAGCGTCACGACGTAGTCGCCGGGCTGGGCGATCTCGGCGACGCGATCGGCGGCGGCCTGCCAGTCCGCGATGAAATCGACGCTTCCCGCATCCGCGAAGCGCTCCGAGACGAGGGCTCCCGTGACGCCCGGCTCCGGGTCCTCGCGTGCCCCGTAGACGTCGAGCACGATCGTGTGGTCGGCGCGCGATTCGAGGACCTCGGCGAACTCCCGTGCGAACAAGCGCGTGCGGCTGTAGAGGTGCGGCTGGTGGACGGCGATGATGCGGCCGTCGCCGACGACTGTGCGCGCCGCCGACAGGGCCGCGTCCACCTCGGTCGGGTGGTGGGCATAGTCGTCGAACACGCTCACTCCGTCGACCGTCCCGTGCAGTTCGAAGCGACGCTTCGTCCCGCCGAAATCGCCGATCGCGTCGAGGACGGCTTGCGGCTCGAAGCCGAGACCCGTGAGGACCGCGAAGGCCCCGGCGGCGTTGATCGCGTTGTGGCGGCCCGGGACGGCGAGCGACCCGGCGTAGCTCGCTCCCCCGGCCTCGACCGTGAAGCGGACCGGACCGTCGGTGAGGATGTCGCGCACGCGCACGTCGGCGTTCTCGGACTCCCCGAACGTCACGACGCGGGAGTGCGACAAGCGCTCGGTCACCGCGACCGCGCCGGCGTCGTCCGAGGAGATCACGACGAGTTCGTTCGCGGCGTCGGCGAAGTCGACGAAGGCCTGCTGGAAGGCCTCGAGCGACCCGTAGTGGTCCAGATGGTCCGGGTCGACGTTCGTGATGAGGGCGACCGCCGTGTCGTAGAGCAGGAACGACCCGTCGGATTCGTCGGCCTCGACGACGAAGAGCTCGTCGGCCCCCCACGCGGAGCTCGTGCCGAGCTTCTCGATGACGCCGCCGTTGACGAAGCTCGGGTCGGCGCCGAGAGCCAGGAGAGCCGTGACGATCATGCCCGTCGAGGTCGTCTTGCCGTGCGCGCCCGCGACCGAGACGAGCCGACGGGATCGGATGAGCCACGCGAGTGCCTGGGAGCGGTGGAGCACGGGGATGCCTCGCTCCTTCGCGAGGAGGTACTCGGGGTTGTCGGGCCAGAGGGCTCCCGTGACGACGAGGGTGTCGGCGTCGCCGACGTTGGCGGCGTCATGACCGATCGACACGGTGGCTCCGATGTCGCGGATCGCCTCGGTCGCCGCGGACTCGCGCGAATCCGAACCCGTGACGGTCGCGCCGGACTCGATGAAGAGCTTGGCGATGCCGCTCATGCCCGATCCGCCGATGCCCACGAAATGGACGGCGCCGAGGTCGTCGGGGATCTCGATCGAGAAGTCAGGCTTGATCACGACGTTCTTCTTTCTGATGACGGATGCGAGGGGACCTAGCGGCGCCGAGCACGGACGGCGCGGGAGGCCTCGTCGATGAGGTCGAGCATGCGAGCGTTCCCGTCGAGGGTGCCGGCGTGACGCGACTGAACGGCCATGTCATGGACGCGGACGTCGTCATCGAGGAGGGGAAGCAGGACAGAGCTTACCCACGTCGGCTGGAAGTCGGCGTCGGCTACGAGCACCGATCCGCCGGCGTGCACCGAGTCGCTCGCGTTGTAGCGCTGTTCGCCGTTCCCGACCGGGTACGGGACGTAGACGGCGGGGATTCCGAGTGCGCTCAGCTCACTCACGGTCGCGGCACCGGCGCGCGAGACGGCGAAGTCCGCGACGGCGAGGGCGAGCTCCATCCGATCGCAGTACTCGACGACGTGGTAGTGCTCGAGGCCGGGATCCGTGAATTCGCTCGACCGTCCGACGATGTGGACGATCTGCCACCCCCTCGCGATGAAGTCGGTCGCCGACTCCGAGATCGTCGTGTTGAGACGACGGGCCCCGAGGGAGCCTCCCGTCACGAGCAGCGTCTTCCGCGCGGGGTCGAGTCCGAAGAACTCGATGCCCTCCGCGCGGGCCGCGTCGCGCTCGATCGACTCGATCTCCCGACGCAGCGGCATGCCGACGAACCGGGAGTGCCGCAGCTTGGTGCCGTGGAAGGCGACGCCGACGTAGCGCGTGTACAGCACACCGAGGCGGTTCGCGAGCCCCGGCTTGGCGTTCGCCTCGTGAATGATGAGTGGGAGCTTCGCCCGGCGCGCGGCCACGTAGGCGGGGGCGGCCGCATAGCCGCCGAACCCGACGACGACGTCGACGCCGCGGCGAGCGATGATCTCGCTCGTCGTGGCGACGGCACGGCGGAAGCGTCGGCCGAAGGAGAGGCTCGCGCCGTTGATGCGGCGAGGGAAAGGCAGCTTCGGGATGGTCTCGAGCTCGTAGCCGCGGGCCGGCACGAGGCGGGCCTCGAGACCCTCGGCGGTTCCGAGGACGATGACCGTCGCGTCGGGGTCGCGGGCCGTGAGGGCGTCCGCCACCGCGAGAAGGGGGTTCACGTGGCCGGCGGTACCGCCGCCGGCGAAGAGATAGGTGGTCATCGGAGAATTCCTCTTCCCTGCTGGACGAGCGATGCCCGCCGCGCCTCATGACGGGCGAACGACAAGACGACGCCGACGGCCATGAGAGATGTGATGAGTGCCGTGCCACCGGCGGAGATGAAGGGCAACGGCACACCGAGCACGGGAAACACCCGCAGCACGACGCCGATGTTGACGAAGGCCTGCCCGATGAGCCACATGAGCACAGCACCCGTCGCCGTGCGGACGAAGGGGTCCGTCGACGAGCGGATGACGCGGAGCAGCGCGACCGCGAGCAGGACGAACATGAGCAGGAGGACGACGGCTCCCACGAGACCGAGCTCCTCGCCCACGATCGCGAAGATGTAGTCGTTCGAGGCGGCGGGGAGCCAGTCCCACTTCTCGACGGAGTTCCCGAGTCCCACGCCGAAGAGGCCGCCGTTCGCGAGGGCCCACGTCCCGTGCAGCGGCTGCCAGCACACGCCTTCGTAGTCGGCGCACGTGGGGTCCAGGAAGCTCATGAGGCGCCGCATCCGGTTGGAGCTCGTCGCGACGGCCGCTGCCGCGGCGACGCCGGACACGATCATGACGGGAAGCAGGATCCGCCATCGTACGCCGGCGAAGTAGAGCGCGGCGAAGACGATCGACGCGAGGATGAGGACCGTACCGAGGTCGCGCCCGAGGAAGACCAACCCGATCGCGACGCCGCCGACCGGGATGACCGGGATGAGAGCGTGCTTCCAGTCCGTCAGCAATTCGCGCTTCCGCGAGAGGACGAACGCCAGCCACACGACGAGCGCGAGTTTGACGAATTCCGACGGCTGACCGGAGATCGAACCGATCTTGATCCAGTTCCGGTTGCCGTAGTCCTCGATGCCGAGGGGAGAGAACACGAGGGCCTGGAGCGCCATCGCCAGGAGGATGGCGGGCCACGCGATCCTCTTCCAGAAGCTCAACGGCATCCTCGACATGACGAGCATGAGCGGCACGCCGATGATCGCGTACGTCGCCTGCTTCCAGAAGCCGCCGAAGAACCCCTTGTCGTCGGTCCACGATTCGATGGAGGAGGACGACAGGACCATGACGAGGCCGAAGATGACGAGGAAGAGCGTCGTCCCGAGGAGCAGCAGGTAATTCGACGAGTCGGCGAGGGCGAGCCGGCCGAGCGAGATCCGGGCGGACGCCGGACGGCTGGAGTCCGCCGTCGGCCCGGGGCCGGTTCGGTCGGATGCCGGTCGCTCCGCCTCAGTCCGTCGTCGGTGGTGTGGTGGGGCGCTCATCGGCCTCTCCTCCCACGAGATCGTCGACGGCGGCGGCGAACAGTCGTCCGCGCTCCGCATAGTCGGTGAACTGGTCCATCGAAGCCGCTGCCGGAGCGAGGAGAACGGTGTCTCCAGCGGCCGCGACGCCGCTCGCCGCCTCGACGGCCCGCGGCATCACCTCTCCAGTGTCGGCGGCGGACACCTCGATGACGGGGACGTGTGGCGCGTGTCGCTCGAACGCGGCGAGCACCGCCGACCGGTCCTCGCCGATGACGATCGCCGTCCGCACGTGGTCGGCGTGCTTCTCGACGAGCCCGGCGATGTCGATGCCCTTGAGGAGCCCTCCCACGATCCACACGACGGAGCGGTAGGCCGAGAGGGAAGCGTCGGCGGCGTGCGCGTTCGTCGCCTTGGAATCGTCGACCCAGGTCACATCGTCCGCGACGGCGACCGTCTCGATGCGGTGGTGATCGAGTGAGAAGCCGTCGAGGGTGTCGCGGATCTGTTCGGGAGTCACCCCCACGGCGCGTGCGAGAGCGCTCGCTGCGAGGATGTTCGCCACGACATGGGGGGCTGCGAGCCCACGGGCCGCGAGGGCATCGATCGTGGTGAGCTCGAGGGCGCTGCTGAAGCGGTCCTCGAGGAAGGCACGGTCGCAGAGGATGCCGTCGACGATGCCGAGGTCGCTCGGGCCCGGGACGTCGAGACCGAAGCCGATGGCGCGTGCACCCTCCACGACGTCGGCCTCCTCCACCATTCGACGCGTCGCGAGGTCCGCTCGGTTGTAGACGCAAGCGACACGTGTGTTCGCGTAGACCCCGGCCTTCGCGTCGCGGTAGGCCTCGGCCGAGCCGTGCCACTCGAGGTGGTCGTCCGAGAGGTTGAGGCAGACGCTCGCGAGCGGCATCACGGGTTCGGGCGTGGACTGACGGGCGAGGTAATGCAGCTGATGACTCGAGAGCTCGACGACGAACACGTCGAACCCGCCCGGGTCCCGGACGGCGTCGAGCACCGGCACGCCGATGTTGCCGCACGGCGCCGCGCGGAGCCCGGCCGTCACGATCATGGACGCGGTGAGCTGGACCGTCGTGGTCTTCCCGTTCGTGCCCGTGACGAGCACCCACTCGGCGGGTCTACCGGTCTTGTCGCGAACCCGCCACGCGAGCTCGATGTCTCCCCACAGGGGAACAGCCGACTCCTCGGCCCACCGCACGAGAGGGTGGTGGGGCGGGTACCCGGGCGACGCGACGACGAGGTCGGGGGCGAACGATTCGAGTCCCTCCGGCGCGCCGTCACCTCCGCCGAGGAGGAGTCTCGCGCCGATGACCTCGAGGAGACGGCTCCGGTCGGGATCCGCGTGCTCGGTGACGACGAGGACCTCGGCCCCCAGCTCCACGAGGGTGTCGGCGACCGAGAAGCCGGTCGACCCGAGACCGAGGACCGCGACGCGGAGCCCCGACCAGTCGGCGTGCCAGCTCGTGAGCGTCGCGAGCCGCTCGTCTCGCTGCGCCGGATCGGTCATCGGAGGATCCACTCGAGGTAGAAGGTGCCGACGCCCGCGGCGACGAGAAGGCCTCCGATGATCCAGAACCGCGCGACGACCGTGACCTCCGCCCAGCCCTTCAACTCGAAGTGGTGGTGGATCGGCGACATGAGGAAGATGCGCTTGCCGTGCGTCACCTTGAAGTAAGCGCGCTGCACGATGACGGAACCCGTCTCGATGACGAAGAGGCCGCCGATGAAGACGAGGAGGAGCTGGGTGTGGGTGAGGATCGCGAGGGCGGCGATCGCACCGCCGAGGGCGAGCGATCCGGTGTCGCCGAGGAAGATCTGGGCCGGGGTCGTGTTCCACCAGAGGAAGCCGATGAGGGCTCCGACGATCGAGGCCGCGACGATGGCGAGGCCCAGCGGATCGACGACGTCGTAGCACTTGTACGCGACGTCGTCGTTGACGACGCCGAAGCACGACTGGTTGTACTGCCAGAAGCCGATGACGACGTAGGAGCCGATCGCGAAGATCGATGCGCCCGTCGCGAGCCCGTCGAGACCGTCGGTGACGTTCACGCCGTTCGACGCGGCCGTCACGATGAGCGCCGTCCAGAGGAGGTAGAGGGCGACGCCGATGACGGGACCGAGCAGCAGGAAGTCGAGCGGAAGATCGCGCACGAACGAGACGGCCGTCGACGCCGGCGTGATTCCCTCGGGGTTCGGGAAGCTGATCGCGAGGACCCCGAACGCCGCGGCGACGATGAGTTGCCCCACCACCTTCGCCCAGCCGCGCAGGCCGAGGGATCGCTGCTTGCGTGTCTTGAGGAAGTCGTCCACGAAGCCGACAGCTCCGAGCCCGACCATCATGACGAGCACGAGGAGCGCGGCCGTGCTGATGCGGTCCCCCGTGATGAGCATCGCCGTGAAGTACCCGAAGAGCACCCCGAGGATGATGATGATCCCGCCCATCGTGGCGGTGCCCTTCTTCGCGTGATGCGATTGCGGGCCGTCGTCGCGGATGAACTGGCCCCAACCGAGCCGCTTGAACAGCCGGATGAAGAGCGGAGTGAGGAAGAGCGAGAATGCGAGCGCGAGGGCGCCGGCGGTGAGGAGTGCTACCACGAGAACAATTCTCCCAGTCGATCGCCGAGATGACGGAGACCCGCCGAGTTGGAGGACTTCACGAGCACGGTGTCGCCCGCGCGCAATTCGTCCGCGAGGTACGCGTACGCCTCGTCGGCCGTTTCGACGAAGACCGACTCACCGTCCCACGACCCCTCGTTGATGGCCGAGATGTGCAGCCGGCGCGCGTCGGCACCGACGACGACGAGGCGGTCGACGCGCAAGCGCACGGCGAGGAGACCGATCCGGTCGTGCTCCTCGCCCGCGAACTCGCCGAGCTCGGCCATCGTGCCGAGCACGGCGACGCGGCGACCGTCCGGCGGCGTCACGAGGGCGAGTGTCTTGAGCGCGGCCGCCATGGAGTCGGGGCTCGCGTTGTAGGCGTCGTTGATGATCGTGACGTCGTCGCGTCCGCCGAGCACCTCCATCCGCCAGCGCTCCGCCCGCGTGACCGACTCGAGCCCCGCGACGATGCAATCGAGCGGGACGCCCAGTTCCGTCGCGACCGCGGCAGCGGCCAGCGCATTCGACACGTGGTGCTCGCCGAGGACCTTGAAACGCACGGTCCTGCTCTCCCCGGAGGGGACGGTGACGGTGAAACGCGTTCCCGAGCGGTCGGCCTCGACGTCCGTCGCGCGAACGTGTGCGTTCTCGCCGAGCCCGAACCAGACGACGCGCGCCGCCGTCAGATCGGCCATGGCGGCGACCCGCTCGTCGTCCCTGTTGAGTACGGCGACGGCGGACGCGGGAAGCGTCGTCACCATCGCGGACTTCTCCGTGAACGTGTGATCGAGTCCGCCGAAGCCGCCCGCGTGCGCGAGACCGACTTTCAGCACGACGCCGATGTCGGGCGTCGCCATCGCGACGAGGCGCGCGATCTGGCCACGGCTCGACGCGCCCATCTCGGAGACGAGGTACTCGGTGTCCTCCGTGACGCGCAGCATCGTCGTCGGGGCGCCGACGGCGTTGTTGAAGGAGTTCTTGGGCGCGACGGTCTCGCCGCGAGCCGACAGGATGGCGGCGAGGAGGTTCTTCGTCGTCGTCTTGCCGTTCGACCCCGTGATGCCCACGACGCGCAGGACGCCGCGAGCGCGCACCGAGGCGACGACGTGGGCGGCGAGAGCGCCGAGTGCGGCGACGGCGTCGGCGACGACGACCTGGCTGATCTCCTCGTCGACCTCGTGTTCGACGATGGCGAGCCGTGCGCCGCGGCTCAGGGCGGTCCCGACGAAGTTGTGCCCGTCGGTCGTCTCCCCGGGCTTCGCCACGAAGATGCCGCCATCGACGATCTCCCGTGAGTCCGTCTCGACGTAGCCGTCGATCACGTCCGTCACCGCTCCGTCGCCTCGCACCACGAGTCGTCCGGAGAGGACGGTCGCGATCTCCTCGAGGGTCATGCTGATCACCGGTCGGTCCTCCTCGATCGGCTCCGAGCGGACCTCGCGCGGAGCATCAGTAGGTCGTCGGCAGGTCGGGCGACGGTTCGGTCGACGGTTCGATCCGGTACGTCTTGAGCACCTGAGTCATGATCTGTTGGAACGTCGGAGCCGCGGCTGCCGAAGATCTGATCTTAGTCGGGTTCGAGATGTGGACCGAGACGACGTACTCGGGGTCCTCCGCAGGGGCCATCCCCGTCATCGATACGACGTAGGTGTCCTTGAGCCCACCGGAGCCGTCTCCCTGCTCCGCCGTTCCCGACTTCGCCGCGACCCGGTAGCCCGGGATCTCGAGGGTGTCACCGAAGTGGCCGTCGGTCACGACGCTCTCGAGCATCTGGACCACCTGGTCGGCCGCCTGCTCGGACACGACGCGGTTCTCGCTGCTGCTCGGGACATCGGTCACGGTGCCGTCGTCGTGCTCGCAGCCCTCGATGAGGGAGGGAGCCACCTGCACGCCGCCGTTCGCGAGGGCCTGATAGGCGCTCGCGATCTGGATCGGCGTCGCCGAGAGACCCTGCCCGAACATGGTCGCGTAGTAGGTCTGGTTGTCCCACACATCTGGCTGGGAGAGGATCCCGCCGGACTCGGCGTCGAAGCCGATGGCGGTCACGTCACCGATTCCGAACTTCTTCAGGTAGTCGTAGCGCTGCTGCGGCGTGAGCGCCTCGCCCATCTGCGAGATCCCCGTGTTCGAGGACTCTGCGAGGACGCCCGTGAGGGTGAGCTTCATGGGGCCGTGCGGGAACGAGTCCTTGATGCGCGCGCCGTTGTCGGGGTAGTACCACCCGTCGGCGACGACCTTGGACTCCGGCGTCGCGAGCCCCGCATCGAGGAGCATCGCGGCGGTGAGTGCCTTGAAGGTCGAACCCGGCTCGAACGGGGCGGTGAACGACAACGCCTGTCGGAAGTACTCGTCGACGCCGCCGACGTTGCCGGGGTCGACGGAGGGGTACTGCGCGACGGCCCGGATCTTCCCGGTCTTCGCGTCCATGATCGTCACGGTTCCGGAGTCGCCCCCCGTCTTGATGACCTGTTCGGCGATGCGCTGCTGGGCGAACCACTGCAGGTCCCGGTCGATCGTGAGCTTGAGCGTGCCCCCGTTCTTGGCGTCGACGATCGTCTGGGTGGTACCGGGCAGGACGACGCCGTCCTTGCCCTTCTTGTACGACTGCGTGCCGTTGATCGAGGCGAGGCAATCGTTCTGCGCCTGCTCGAGCCCCTGCAGCGGGGTGCCGTCAGATCCGACGAAGCCGATGACGTTGCCGGCGACGGCCCCGTTCGGATAGATGCGTCCCGGGTGCTTCTGCGAGCCGACCCACGGGATCTTCAGTGCCCTCACGGCCTGGAAGTCGTCGACGTCGAGGGTCTTCGCCGCGACGGCGTAGCGCGACTCCGGGTTGACGGCGAGAGCGTCCGCGATGATCTTCAGGATGTCCGCCCCCGTGACCCCCGTGATGGCGCCGATCTCGGCGGCAGCCTGCTCGACGCTCACGGTCGCCGTCGCTCCCCCGTCGTCCGTCCGCTTGAAGGGTTTCGCGTTGAGGGGGTCGAGGACGATGTCGTAGCGGGTGACGCTCCCCGCGAGGACGTTGCCGTTCGTGTCGACGATCTCGCCGCGGGCACCGTAGACCGTCGACCGGTCGGCGGTCTTCGACGCGGCGACGGCGCGCAGTTGGTCGGCCTGCACGACCTGGATGTCGACGAGTCGGACGATGAACGCTCCGACGACGGCGAGCACGCACACGATCGCGAGGGCCATCCGACGGCGGCTCGATCGGGAGTGGTTGAGCACTGGTGTTCCTTCCGATTCCGTCGCGCGACTCAGTGGGTCTTCGGCGAGGGGAGTCCGTTCTCGAAGGTTACGGGCGTCGGCGCGGCATCCTCGGCAGGCGCGCCATCCTCCTCCGCGACGGGGGCGTTGTCGGCGGCGAGAGCGTCGGCTGACGAATTGCCGACCACGTCGGCCGGCCCGAGCGGGATCGACGACGCGTCTCCGGCTTGCCCCGGCTGACCGAGCACCGCACCGTCGGAGAGCCGCAGATATGCGGGCGAGGAGTTGATGACCATGCCGAGTT
Organism: Labedella phragmitis; assembly: GCF_004078635.1. GTDB lineage: Bacteria > Actinomycetota > Actinomycetes > Actinomycetales > Microbacteriaceae > Labedella > Labedella phragmitis. Next base: position 216,609 of record NZ_RZNB01000002.1, on the reverse strand, counting down.
CATGAGCCGCCGCGGCGACGTTCTGCGGCGACGAGAGCGTCTCGAGCTGCTCCCCGATGGACTCCTTCTGCCAGCCGAGCTCCGTGATCTGCGTCTTGAGACTCGACACCTCATAGGCACCGTGACTCAAGGCCACGCTCATGAGCAACTGGGCGATGAGGATCGCTCCCACTCCCCCGACGGTCCAGAGCGCGTAGGCCAGCTTGGGGCGCGCCTTACGGGCCTCGCGGGCCGGCACCACGGTGAGAGGCGGTCGTACCGCCGGGCGACGCCGGTCGGGAGCGATCGTCGGTCGTGCAATCGCCGGTGAGCTCATGATCTCCCCCTCGTTCGTTCGGCGGCCCGCAACCGGACCGGTGTCGCGCGCGGATTCGCAGCGCGTTCTTCGTCGCTCGCGACTTCCGCGCCGCGAGTGAGCAGGCGGAACTCCGGCCGGTGCTCCGGCAGTTCCACGGGAAGCCCGGGAGGGGCCGTCGAGGTCGTGACGGCCTGGAGCGACCGCTTCACGATGCGGTCCTCGAGCGACTGGTACGACATGACGACGATGCGTCCGCCGATGGCGACGGCGTCGAGAGCCGCCGGGATCGCGTTCTCGAGGACGCTGAGCTCACGGTTGACCTCGATGCGCAGCGCCTGGAAGACGCGCTTCGCGGGATGACCGGCACGAGACAGCGCTGCGGGTGTGGCTTCCTGCAGAATCGCGACGAGCCGCTCGGACGTCTCGATCGGGGCGACCTCGCGCTCCCGTACGATGCGCTGCGCATACCGGGCCGCGAGCCGTTCCTCGCCGTAGACGTGGAAGATTCGGCGCAATTGCGCTTCGTCGTACGTGGCGATCACGTCGGCCGCCGTACGCCCCGACGTCTGGTCCATGCGCATGTCGAGCGGAGCGTTCCGCGAGTACGCGAATCCGCGCTCGGAGCGATCGAGCTGCACCGACGAGACCCCGAGGTCGAACAGGATGCCGTCGACGGAGTCGAGACCGAGGGACTCGATCGCGTCTCCGATGCCGTCGTAGACGGTGTGGACGAGGTCGAGCCGGTCGGAGAACCGGGCGAGCCGATCCCCCGCGATCGCGAGGGCGTCCGTGTCCCGGTCGAGGCCGACGAGGTGGAGCTCGGGGAATCGCTCGAGCATCGCCTCGGCGTGGCCCCCCATGCCGAGGGTCGCGTCGACGACGATGCGACGGCCTGAACCGATGGCGGGAGCGAGGAGCTCGATGCAGCGCTCGAGGAGGACGGGGGTGTGGAGGTCGCGGGCTTCCATGATGACGGGCCGTGCTCCTGGGATCTGATCCCCATCCGTTTGACCTGGCTCCGGGGAAGTGGAGTCAGGGCCGACGGCTGGGAGTCGGACCACAGGTGCTAGAAGAGGCCCGGGATCACCTCCTCCGCCGTTTCGGAGAACGCCGCTTCCTGCTCGGCGAGGTAGGTCTCCCACGCCGCAGCGTCCCAGATCTCGGCGCGGGTTCCCGCGCCGATCACCACGAGGTCGCGCTCGAGGGATGCGTAGGAACGCAGAGAACCCGGGATGGTCACGCGGTGCTGCTTGTCGGGCGTCTCGGCAGAGGCACCCGAGAGGAAGACACGCAGGTAGTCGCGCGCTTGCTTGCTCGTGACGGGGGCCTGGCGGATCTTCTCGTGAAGAGCTTCGAACTCGCGCGTGCTGAACACGTAGATGCAGTTCTCCTGCCCTCGAGTCATGACCACACCCCCTGCGAGTTCGTCCCGGAACTTGGCCGGCAGGATGATGCGCCCTTTGTCGTCGAGCTTGGGGGCGTAGGTGCCGAGGAACATGGCGCACCCCCTGTCAGATCCGGCCGATCTCTGAATGCCTCCACTTTACTCCACAACCATCCACAAACCTACGAAAAAGACGCCAGATGCCCCGATATGGGGGTCTTGTTCCGCGTCACACCGGGGATGTCGGTGGTGGAGGGGTGTGGAGGGATCGGGATGACCCAGGCACATCCCGGGCGCGCCCAAGTGTGCTTCACGGCACAAAAAAAGGGGTCGATCCGAAGATCGACCCCGAGAGGGAGAGAAGTGGAGGCAGGCGGTGCCCGCCGGGATCAGCCGTTGCTGTCGTCCTGGCGGCGCTCCCACCGCGAGTTGAGCTTGTCCATGAACCCGGTCGACGAGGTCTTCCCGGTCGAGCGGCTGGGCGAGGAGTAGATGTCGCGCGCGTCGCTCGGGACGTTCTTCGAGCCGCCCTTCGACGGCGAGATCGCGACCATGACACCCGCGAGCATGACGGCGAAGCCGATGATGCCGACGACGGGGACGCGGAGGATCACACCGAGGACGAGGCCCACGACGCCGAGAAGAGCGACGAGGACGCCGATCGCGATGCCCCGGTAGCTCGGCTTACCCGATCTGCCACCCACCGTCGACACGAAGTCCGCGTCGTTCCGGTAGAGGTTTCGCTCCATCTCGTCGAGGAGGCGTTGCTCCTGTTCAGACAGCGGCATGATGTTCCCCTTTTGAGCTACGGCGTCGCCGAGGTGTTCCTCAGATTCTATCCGTCGAGCGGTGGCTAGGCTAGGCACGTGATCGAGAGTGGACGGCTGCCCGGACTTGTGCAAGAGCGGATCGACCGTTTCCTCGATTCCCGTACATCGATTCTCGCTCCGCTCGGCCCGGACGCCCTCGGCTTCGCCGCGGTTTCCCGGGAGTTTCTCAGGGGTGGCAAGCGTTTCCGGGCACTCTTCTGCTGGTGGGGATGGCGGGCCTTCCGCGGCGACGTCGCGATGAGCCCTGCCGATGTCGACGCCGTGGTTTCCGCCGCCGCAGCGCTCGAGATCTTCCACGCTGCGGCCCTGGTCCACGACGACATCATCGACAACTCCGACACGCGCAGGGGGGCGCCCGCCGCACACGTCCTGTTCCGATCCCGACACACGCGATCATCCTGGTGCGGGGACGCCGACGCGTTCGGTCGGTCGGCCGCCGTCCTTCTCGGCGACCTCCTGCTCGGTTGGAGCGACGAGTTGCTCGACGAGGCCGTCCTCGCCCTCGCCGACCCGCTGGCCGGCCGAGTCGCGCGCCTCGAGTTCAACCGCATGCGCAGCGAGGTGACGGCGGGCCAGTACCTCGACATCCTCGAGGAGCAGGCATGGGTGACGCGCACGGACGACGAACAGCTCGAGGCGGCCTGGCGCGTCATCCGATTCAAGTCCGCCGGCTACAGCATCGAGTCCCCGCTCGCACTCGGGGCCTCCCTCGCAGGCGCCGGCGGCCATGAGCTCCGCGCCATGCGCGATTTCGGCCTGCCTCTCGGGATCGCCTTCCAGCTCCGGGACGACGTGCTCGGCGTGTTCGGCGACTCGAGCGTGACGGGGAAGCCATCCGGTGACGACTTGCGTGAGGGCAAGCGGACCGTGCTCGTGGCACTCACGCGCGCGGCGCTCCCCGCGACCCAGGTGCGTCTCGTCGACGAGCTGCTCGGGGACCCGGATCTGGATGCGGCGTCCGTCGCATCGCTCCAGGCCACCATGCGCGAGTGCGGCGCGCTCGATCGCGTAGAAGATCTCATCCGCTCCTACACCGACGAGGCGCTCGCGGCCCTCGAGCGGCTCCCGATCGACGACGAGGCGCGCTCGTCGCTCCGGACCCTCGCGACCGCCGTCACGGTGAGGAAGTCCTGACCGCCCGGACGTCCTGACCCTCGGCCCGCCGGCGCGGGCGCGGCACGTCAGGCGAGCGATTGGGCGACGCGGCGGACCTCGGCCTTGCGTCCGGCGAGGAGGGCGTCGATGGGAGCGGCGCCGAGCGCATCCTCCGTCTCGAGGAGCCACTGCACGGCCTCGTCGTCGGAGAACCCGTTGTCGCTCAACACGGTGAGCGTTCCGCGAAGTTCCCCGAGAGGCTCGTCGCCGACGAGGAAGACGCTCGGTACCTGGAGGACGCCGTCACGACGGATGGCCGCGAGGTGACGGTCCTCGATCAGTCGGCGCACGCGGCTCGGCGTGAGGCCGAGGCGCTCGGCGACGTCGGGAACGGTCAGCCATTCACGAGCGGAGTAGACATCGTTCACGGCACGAGTCTGCCACGGCGCCGAGCGCGGGCCAACTCCATCAGACGAGGAGAGCCCGCCGATCGTGGGCCTCTTTCCTCGCCTCATCACATCAGTCACAGCAGTCACACCTGTTGACTCCCCTCTCCATGTGTGGCACCGTGGCCACGTTCTTGACCTACTTTTGGGGGACACGATGCCCGTCATCCGCCGGACCACCATGGGGATTCCCCTCGCCGTGGTCGCCGCGCTCACCGCAGCGCTGCAACCGACGTCGGCCGCGACCGCCGACGTTCGGACATCTCCAGAGCCTCTCGGCGGGCACCGCTCCCGTCCGGCACCGCCGACCGTCGCTCCGACGACGACGATCGTCCCGACGGCGGTCAGCGCGCCGGCCACGTACACCGTCGTCTCCGGGGATACCGTCTCGGCCATCGCTGGCCGCTTCGGGCTCGAGGTCGCCGCGGTGCTGACGGCGAACGGCCTCCAATGGTCGTCGGTGATCTATCCGGGGCAGTCCCTCGTCCTGGGCGGAGCGGCCGAGTCGAGCCCCGCGCCGGCACCGGCACCCGCGCCGACCGAGAAGCCCGCCGAGCGCGCCTACGAGGTGGTCGCGGGCGACACGCTCATCGGGATCGCGAAGAAGCACGGCACGACCGTCAGCTCGATTCTCGAGACGAACGGCTTGACCCGGTCGAGCATCATCTACCCCGGACAGACGATCGCCATCCCGGGCGAAGCGGCGGCCCCCGTTCCCGCTCCAGCCCCTGAACCGGTCCCCTCGCCGGCGCCGACCGCCGAGACGACTCCCCTGACCTCCGAGATGCGATCGAACGCGGCTGTCATCGTCGCCGTCGGTCGGTCGCTCGGCGTGGACGAACAGGGTCTCGTCGTGGCTCTCGCCGCCGCCATGCAGGAGTCGGGACTGCGCAACCTCGACCACGGTCACGCCGACTCCCTCGGCATTTTCCAGCAGCGCCCGAGCCAGGGCTGGGGTTCTCCCGAGCAGATCCAGGACGCCACCTACTCGTCCACGGCGTTCTTCGTCGGTGTGCGCGGCAAGACGCTCGGCCTCCTCGACGTCTCGGGATGGCGGGACATGTCGGTGACGGAAGCCGCACAAGCGGTCCAGATCTCCGCGTATCCCGATGCCTACGCGAAGTGGGAGCAGTCCGCGCGGTCCTGGCTCGCCGAGCTCTGAACGCGGCAACCCGCGTCGACTCCCGCACCGGGGCGGCATCAAGCTCACGATCGAGTGACGATCGCGTCGGATGCGCCGTTTGCCCGTGTTCCTTCCGCGACCCGGCGACGCCCTTCCCTAGAATCTGACTGTGACGACTGGCCAGCAGACCGACCCGATGATCGGCCGTCTCATCGACGGTCGATACCTCGTGCGCTCTCGCATCGCCAGGGGCGGGATGGCGACGGTCTATCTCGCCACGGATCAGCGCCTCGAGCGCCGCGTCGCGATCAAGATCATGCACGGCCACCTGTCCGACGACTCGACCTTCAAGAACCGATTCGTCCAGGAGGCGCGCTCCGCCGCCCGACTCGCGAACCCGCACGTCGTGAGCGTCTTCGATCAGGGCCAGGACAGCGACATGGCCTACCTCGTCATGGAGTACCTTCCCGGCATCACGCTCCGTGAGCTGCTCTCCGAGCGTGGGACGCTCTCCGCACAACAGGTCGTCGACATCATGGACGCGGTCCTCACGGGCCTCGCCGCGGCGCACCGGGCCGGGATCGTCCACCGCGACGTCAAACCCGAGAACGTGCTGCTCGCCGACGACGGCCGCATCAAGATCAGCGACTTCGGGCTCGCGCGCGCCGCGAGCGCCAACACCGCGACGGGGCAGGCTCTCCTCGGAACGATCGCATACCTCTCCCCCGAGCTCGTGACGCGCGGCATCGCCGACACGCGCAGCGACATCTACGCGCTCGGCATCATGATGTACGAGATGCTCACGGGCGAGCAGCCGTACAAGGGCGAGCAGCCCATGCAGATCGCCTACCAGCACGCGAACGATTCGGTTCCTCGTCCGAGCGCTCGCAACCCCGAGGTCCCCGACGAGCTCGACGACCTCGTGCTGTGGGCCACCGAGCGCGACCCGGAGCAGCGCCCGTCGAACGCCGGCGAACTGCTCGAGCGTCTCCACGAGATCGAGGGCAGGCTCGGCTTCAGCGTCTCGACGAGCACGCAATCGACGATGTTCCTCCCTCCGCTGCCGCTGCCGGGCGGTTCCGAGCTCACGAACGTGCTCGCAAGCCCCACGACGGCATCGACCGACGCCTCCGATGACGAGGCGACCCGCCTCACCGTGCGCACGGCACGACGTCGGCGGAAGGGCTTCGCACTGTTCCTCGTGGTGCTCCTCCTCGCCGGGCTGGCGGGCGGCACCGGCTGGTACTTCGGGTCCGGCCCCGGGTCTCAGGTCCAGGTGCCCGACCTCGCCGGTGCGGAGCCGGAAGCCGCGACCGAGCGCCTCACGGAGCTCGGGTTCGAGGTCGCCGGAGTGCAGGAGTACAGCTTCGACGTGACCGAGGGTCTCGTGACCCGGACGGATCCGGAGCCCGGCACCTTCATCGACAAGAACGGCACCGTCACCCTCTACGTCTCGCAGGGGCGGCAGCCCGTCTCGATCGGGATGCTGCAGGGCAAGACCATCGCAGAGGTCAGGGAGTTCGCCGAAGCCAATCGACTGACGGTGAACGAGCCGACGGAACAGTACTCCGGAGACGTCCCGAAGGACGTCGTCCTGAGTGTGACCGATGCGAACGGCGCCGATTTCGTGAAGGAGGCCGGGTCCGTCCTCCAAGGGGCTGCTCTCGATGTCGTCGTCTCCGTCGGCGGCGTCCCCGACGTCGTCGGTCAGGGCCAGAGCACGGCGCGGAACGATCTCGAGTCCGTCGGACTCGACGTCGCCGACGACAACCAGCAGGAGTTCAGCGACGACTTCGAGAAGGGTCAGGTCATTCGCGTCATCGTTCCGGAAGGCCCCCTGCGCCCCGGCGACACGGTCACGCTCGTGGTCTCCAAGGGTCCAGACGTCGTCGAGGTCCCGGACGTCGTCGGACTGACGATCGCCGACGCCAAGGCCGCTCTCGAGGAGCGCGGATTCATCGTCGAACTCGAGACGGTCGTCCCGGAGAACCTCTGGGCCGAGGACGTCTTCTCGATCGTGTCGCAGGACGCCGAGGCCCGCACCTTCATCAAACGCGGCTCGACCGTCACGATCGCCGCGAACCTGTAGGAGCGGTTCCGGGCCGCGACGCGGAGCACGAATGATGACGCCCCCGCGATCCACTCGCGGGGGCGTCATCATCGTGCCTGTCGGATCAGACCTGTGCGAGTTCCTCCGCCACCAGGAACGCGAGTTCGAGCGACTGCATGTGGTTCAGGCGCGGATCGCACAGCGACTCGTAGCGCGTCGCGAGGGTCGCCTCGTCGATGTGCTCGGAGCCGCCGAGGCACTCGGTGACATCGTCTCCCGTGAGCTCCACGTGGATACCGCCCGGGTGCGTGCCCGCCGCGCGGTGGGCCTCGAAGAAGCCCTTGACCTCGTCCACGACGTCGTCGAAACGACGCGTCTTGTAGCCCGTCGGCGTCGTGAGCCCGTTGCCGTGCATCGGGTCGGTGACCCACAGCGGCCTCGCGTCCGAGGCCTTGATGGCCTCGAGCAGCGGAGGCAGCGCCTCGCGGATCTTGCCGGCACCCATGCGGGTGATGAAGGTCAAGCGGCCCGGCTCGCGGTCGGGGTCGAGCTTGTCCACGAGAGCGAGCATGTCGTCGGGCGTCGTGGACGGACCGAGCTTGACACCGATCGGGTTGCGGACGCGGGACAGGAAATCGACGTGAGCGCCGTCGAGCTCGCGCGTGCGCTCCCCGATCCACACGAAGTGCGCCGACGTGTTGTACGGCGTCCCGGTTCGCGAGTCGATGCGCGTCATCGGCCGCTCGTAGTCCATGAGCAGGCCTTCGTGCGCCGTGTAGAACTCGACGCGCTTCAGTTCGTCGAAGTCGGCACCGGCCGCCTCCATGAAGCGGATCGCCTTGTCGATGTCTTTCGCGAGCTGCTCGTAGCGCTGGTTCGCCGGGTTCGCCGCGAAGCCCTTGTTCCACGAGTGCACCTCGCGGAGGTCGGCGAAACCGCCCTGCGTGAACGCACGGATGAGATTGAGCGTCGAGGCGGCCGTGTGGTAGCCCTTCACGAGACGCGACGGGTCGGCTCGTCGCGATTCCGGGGTGAAGTCGTAGCCGTTGACGATGTCGCCGCGGTACGCCGGGAGCGTCACGCCGCCCCGCGTCTCCGTGTCGCTCGAGCGCGGCTTCGCGAACTGACCGGCCATGCGACCCATCTTCACGACGGGCATGGACGCACCGTAGGTGAGGACAACCGCCATCTGCAGGATCGTCTTGACCCTGTTGCGGATCTGCTCGGCCGTCGCACCCGCGAACGTCTCGGCGCAATCGCCGCCCTGGAGGAGGAAGGCGTCGCCGCGAGCGGCTCGGGCGAGGCGTTCCCGCAGGATGTCGACCTCGCCGGCGAAGACGAGGGGCGGAAGCGACGCGATCTCGGCGGATGCCGCCGAGGCCTCGGTCGACGAGTCCCACTGCGGTTGCTGCTTGATCGGAAGCTGACGCCAATAGTCGAGACCGGCGATCACAGAATCGTCAGGCGTCACGACTGGTTCCGTCAGCTGGGTCACGAGAGTTGTTTCCTGATCGTCGAGCGGGCACACCGGTGCCCACGAGTGAATGGGTGTAGGCCCACCACACTATCTCGAAACCGAGGGGGCCTTTCCCTTCATGGTCGTCGCGTAGACGTCGACGTACTCCTGCCCGCTGAGACGGTTGAGCTCGTACATGAGTTCGTCCGTCACGGAGCGCAACACGAAGCGATCGCCCTCGAGTCCGTCGAAGCGGGAGAAGTCGAGGGGCTCGCCGATGATGATCCCCGGGCGGCGGATCTTCGGGAGCCGTGTGCCGATCGGCATGACCTTCTCGGTGTCGATCATGGCCACCGGGACGATCGGGACTCCCGCTTCGAGCACCATGCGCGCGACGCCGGTGCGGCCGCGATACATGCGGGCGTCGGGGCTACGCGTGCCCTCCGGATAGATGCCGAGCAACTCACCGCGGCCGAGCACCCCGAGCCCCGTATTGAGCGACGCCTCGGAGGCCTTCCCTCCGGAGCGGTCGATGGGAAGCTGCCCCGTCGCGCGCATGAACATCCGCGTGGCCCAGCCCTTGAGCCCCGTTCCGGTGAAGTATTCGCTCTTCGCGAGGAAGGAGATCGGCCTGTCGAGGTAGAGGGGAAGGAAGATCGAGTCGATGACCGAGAGGTGATTGCTCGCGAGGATCACTCCGCCGGTCTTCGGGACGTTCTCGGCGCCGACCACCCACGGTCGGAACAGCGCTTTGAGCAGCGGGCCCGCGACGATGTGCTTCATGAACCAGTAGAACACTGTCGTCCTCTTCTCGGTCTCGCCTCAGAGCCGGGCGCCGCGGACACGGCGCTCGGCGCTGATGCGGGCGAGGTCGGCCGCACCTACGACGCCGGCATCGTTGACGAGCTCGGCGATGGCGAACTCGGGCACCGGGTGATACCCGCGGGCCGGAATGTGCTCGATGTATGCCTGTCGGATGGGATCGAGCAGGAGGTCCCCGGACTGCGCGACACCTCCCCCGATCACGAAGATCTGCGGGTCGAGGATCGCTCCGAGGCTCGCACTCGCCTGCCCGATCCAGCTCCCGAGCTGCCGGAGCGCCGCGAGAGCGCCGCCGTCCTGCGCGAGGATGAGTTCGGAGAGCACCGCTCCGTCGAGAGGTGCGTGAGCGCGACGCGCAGCGAGCGTCTGCCCGATGCCGCCGGCGTCGGCGAGCTCGTTGGCGTAACGCAAGAGGGCTCGACCGGACGCGTACTGCTCGATGCAGCCGCGCTGCCCGCATCCGCATGGGAGTCCGCCGGGCACGACGCGCATGTGCCCGATCTCGGCTCCGACGCCGAAGCCGCCGCGGAACAGGGCGTCGCCCGTGACGATGGCCCCGCCGACTCCCGTTCCGATGGTGAGGACCACCATGTCGCTCACGAGCCGGCCAGCTCCGAAGCGGAATTCCGCCCAGCCCGCCGCGTTCGCGTCGTTCTCGATGACGACGGGGAGGCCGAGCCGGGCCGTGAGCTTGGCCTCGAAGGGTTCGTTCCGCCAGCTGAGGTTCGGGGCGTAATAGACGGTCGACTGGGCGGCGTCGATGAAGCCGGCGGCGGCGACTCCCACACCCGCGACGTCATGACCGACCGCGAGTTCCTGCACCATGGCGACGACGGCGTCCTCGATGAGGGTCGCGGACGAAGCGGGCGAGGGGACGCGCTTCTCGGCGAGGATCTGGCCGTCCTCGTCGACGAGGGCTCCGGCGATCTTGGTGCCACCGATGTCGATTCCGATCGCGAGCACGCGCGTGTACCTCCTGAGTGCCGAGGTCGGGACGCCTCTCTCGGGCGAACGACCTCAACGAGTGTATGCCGCCGACGGCACGGGCGCGAGAAGGGCGGCCCGGCGCGACGTGCTTCCCCGCCCGAACGCTTAGAGTAGGGGGACAATCTTTCTCGCGCCATCAAAGGAGTTGACGTGGAACAGTTCGTGGTACCGGCCGTCGTGCCGGCCGATCCCGACGCGAACGCGACGGACCTGCTCATCGATCGTGTGCGGGCCACTCCGGACGCCGCGCTCTTCGCCCTTCCGCACGATGGTGGATGGGTCGACGTGTCCGCGCGTGAGTTCCACCGTCAGGTGATCGCCCTCGCGAAGGGCCTCGTCGCCGCCGGCATCGAGCCGGGCGACAAGATCGGCTTCATGTGCAAGACGCGTTACGAGTGGACGCTCGTCGACTTCGCGACGTGGTTCGCCGGAGCCGTGCTCGTGCCCGTCTACGAGACGAGCGCGCCGAGTCAGGTCCACTGGAACCTCGCAGACTCGGGGGCGATCGCGATGATCGTCGAGACGGCGGAGCACTTCGCCCGATTCGACGAGGTCCACGGGGACCTGCCCGACGTCCGCTCCGTGTGGCAGGTCGACCTCGGCGACCTCGACAAGCTCGCGGCTTCCGGCACCGCCGTCTCCGACGAGGAGATCGAGCGACGGCGCTCGATCGCGGTCGGCACCGACATCGCGACCCTCATCTACACGTCGGGGTCGACGGGGAAGCCGAAGGGTTGCGTGCTGACGCACTCGAACTTCGTCGAGCTCTCCCGAAACGCCGCGGTCGCCATGAGCGAGGTCGTGCACACCGGCGCATCCACGCTCCTGTTCATCACGACAGCCCACGTCTTCGCCCGGTTCATCTCGATCCTCGCGGTGCACGGCGGCGTCAAGACGGGTCACCAGCCGGACACGAAGCAGCTCCTCCCCTCGCTCGGGACCTTCCAGCCGACGTTCCTCCTCGCCGTGCCGCGCGTGTTCGAGAAGGTCTACAACTCTGCCGAGCAGAAAGCCGAGGCCGGCGGGCGCGGAAAGATATTCCGTGCGGCGGCCGAGGTCGCCGTCGAGCACAGCAAGGCGGCGGAGACCGGCAGCGTGCCTCTCGCGCTGCGGGTCAAGTTCGCCCTGTTCAACCGCCTCGTCTACAGCAAGCTCCGTTCGGCGATGGGCGGGCGGGTCGAGTACGCCGTCTCGGGTTCCGCGCCCCTCGGGCCACGGCTGGGGCACTTCTTCCACAGCCTCGGGATCGTCATCCTCGAGGGTTACGGCCTCACCGAGACGACGGCGCCGGCGAGCGTCAACCTCGCGAACCGGTCGAAGATCGGCTCGGTGGGTCCCGCTCTCCCGGGCGTCGGCATCCGCGTCATGGACGACGGCGAGGTCGAGGTGTCCGGCATCAACGTCTTCCGCGAGTACTGGAGGAACCCCGAGGCGACGAGCGCGGCGTTCGACGGAGAGTGGTTCAAGACGGGTGACATCGGCTCCTTCGACTCGGAGGGCTTCCTCACGATCACGGGCCGCAAGAAGGAGATCATCGTCACCGCCGGCGGCAAGAACGTCGCTCCTGCGGCACTCGAGGATCCGATCCGCTCCAACCCCGTCGTCGGCCAGGTCGTCGTCGTGGGCGACCAGAAGCCCTTCATCTCGGCCCTCGTGACGCTCGACTCGGAGATGCTCCCGACGTGGCTCGAGAACAACGGCCAGGATCGCGACTTATCGCTCGCCGACGCGGCGACGAACCCCGCCGTCCTCGCCGAGATCCAGCGCGCGATCGACGCCGCGAACGCGAAGGTGTCGCGAGCCGAGTCCGTTCGGAAGTTCGTGGTCCTGCCCATCGAGTTCACCGAGGCGTCCGGGCACCTCACGCCGAAGATGAGCATCAAGCGGAACGTCATCTTGTCGGACTTCGCCGACGACATCGAGGGCATCTACGCCCTCAACCCGCCGCCGACGCAAGGCCTCACGACCGTCGGCTGACCGACGTTCGGTGCGCGGCCTCGGCCGGCGCACCGGTCCGCCGTATCAGAACCAGGACGACTCTCGAACCTCTTTCATGGCGGCTCGACGATTCTCCTTGTCGAGGCGGTCGAGGTAGAGGGTGCCGTCGAGGTGGTCCGTCTCGTGCTGGAGCGCCTGCGCGAGTACCCCGGTGCCGGAGACCTCGATCGCGTTCCCCTCGAGATCGACACCCGTGACGCGCGCGAAGGGATAGCGCACCGTGGGGTACCAGAGGCCCGGGACGGAGAGGCAGCCCTCGTCGACCGGCTCGGGCTCCCCACGCGTCTCGACGAGCACCGGGTTGATGACGTAGCCGATCTGGCCGTCGACGTTGTAGCTGAAGGCACGCAGGCCGACGCCGATCTGGTTGGCGGCGACGCCGGCCCGCCCGGGGAGAGCGACGGAGTCGAGCAGGTCCTCGACGAGGCCCCTCACCTTGTCGGTGATCTCGCCGATGGGCTCGCACGCCGTCTTGAGGATCGGGTCGCCGAAGATCCGGATCTCGCGCTCAGCCATCGGCCGGCTCCCGGGTCGATCGCCGCGCCGGCAGACCCTCGACGACGAGGGCGGACAGCTCTCGCGCCGCCTTCCGGGTGTCGGGACGCAGGTCGGCGAAGGAGATCGCCGCACCGGTCGCCAATTGGGGATCGAACGGGACGCGCACGATGCTCCTCACTCGTGATTCGAAGTGCTTCTCGATCTCGTCGAGACGCACGGCCGGTGTGCCCGGCGCCGTGGAATTGATGACGACGACCGCGCTCGCGGCGAGCTCGGGGTAGCCGTTGGCCTCGAGCCACGAGACCGTCTCCGCTGCGGAGCGCGCTTCGTCGACGCTCGTGCCCGAGACGATCACGAGCGAGTCGGCATGGCGGAGAGTCGCTCCCATCACGGAGTGCACGATCCCCGTGCCGCAGTCGGTCAACACGATCGAGTAGTACTGCGACGCCAGGCGGGCGACGATGTCGTAGTCGTCCTCGTCGAACGCCTGCGACAGGTGGGGGTCGGTGTCCGAGGCGAGCACGTCGAGGCGCGTCGCATCGCGTGAGACGAGGTTCGAGAATTCCGTGTACCCGGTGACCGCTGAAGCCGTGCGCACCAGGTCGCGGACGGTGTGGTCGTTGCGCCGCGCGATCCGTTCCGCGAGCGTCCCTCGATCCGGATTGGCGTCGATCGCGATGACGCGGTCGTCCCGGGCGTCGGCGAGAGCCATCCCGAGGAGCGTCGTCACGGTCGTCTTGCCGACGCCGCCCTTGCGGGTGAGGACGGGGACGAATCGTGCGCTGCCGCTCAGCGGTTTCGCGATGCGTGCGGTGAGCGCGTTCCGTTCGCGGGCCGCGCGGGAGTCCTTCGCGCGGATACGATGCCCGGAGACGTCGTAGAGCAGCTTCTGCCAGAACCCTTCAGGGACGCGCCGTGTGTCGCGTCGGTCGTCGAGCAGGCGCTCGGCCGTCAGCATCGACGACGATTCGGGAGCACCGGCGAGGGCCCGCGCGACGCTCATCCCGGTGAAGGCGGGGGCACCCTGAGGCTCCTCGATCGACTCGTCCCGTTCGGCAGCCGGCACCGGCTCGGCGATGACGGGGACGGAACTCGTGCGGGGCTCGAGGCGCTCAGGAGTCACGGGCGCCTCCTCGATCGCGACGGCGAGTTCCTCCTCCGGGACCTCCTGCTGTTCTGCGGGCGGGAGATCGACGACGACCGCAGGATCGGCGAGCGTCAAGCGCGGCTCGGCGGCCGCACCCTCGGGGACGTCGGGACGCGGTGCGCCCCCGGTGAGTGTGTCCTCGCCGGATGCTCCGCCGATCGCTACGGGCGGCTCGGCGTCGATGGTCGGCACGGCACCGGTTTCGCTCTTCGGCTTCGCCGCAGTCCCCGGTCGTGTAACCGGCGGCGTGCGCTTGGCTGCCGGCTTCTTCCGCGGCGTCGTCGTCCGGGCGGAGTTCTTCTCACGGGCGGTCGAACCCGTCGGGGCCTGCTCGGCTCCGCTCGACGCGACGGCAGTCGTGTTCGTGCTCGCCGCCGTGCGCGAGCCGCTCGTGGCCGACGCGCGCTCCTTCCCTGTGGAAGGTGTCGGCTTCTGTGACGGTGCGGCGGATGCCGACCCCTGCGGAGCGGGCCTCTGCGACTCCGGGGTCTTCGTGGCCGGCTTCTGCGATGCCGGCTTCCGCGATGACGTCGACGAGGAGGCGCGAGTCTTCCTCGCGGCGGGCGTCGAGGCGGTCGGCGTGCGCGGACCACCCTTCTGCGCCACCGGCTTCGCAATGGTCGGTTCGTCGACATCCGAACCGGCACCTGCCGGCGTCTCGTCGACCGGCTCGGTGCTCACGGGTCCGGCGACGAGCGAGGTCCGATCCGCGCTCGGCGCACTCGGGCGGACCGCGGGCCCCGTCGGCGTCGGGTCGACGGTAGCGACGACGACCGGCATCTCGCGACCCGCCTCGGTGACGGGGGTGCGCACCTCGTCGAGGGTCGCCGTCGCGGCTTCGTCAGGAGCGACTTCGGAGGCCACGACGTCACCGTCGTCGACGAGGTCCTCGTCGACGCCGATCGGCGCCGTCTGGGGCACGATCGAGAACGTCGACAGGGGGATGGACGCGGCGTCCACCGTCGACTCCTCGAGCAGTCCGGGCAACTCGCGCGTGTCGTGGTCGGCGATGTGGTCGATCGCGCTGCGTCTCGCCCTCACGGACGAGGGTCGGCCGCCGGGACGGGACGGAGGTGTGTCGGACACGGGAGTGCCCCCTTTCGATGTGCTCTTTCGGGCGCGATCCAGTGTAGTGACCGCCCGAACGGGCGGCAGCGGTCAGCTGTGCGCCGACGGGCTTCCTCCGCGGTCAGCTCTCGGCGCGAACGACGACGATGAGGTCGCCGGCCTCCACCTGCTGCGTCGCTCCGATCGCGATGCGCTCCACGACGCCGTCGACGGGCGACGTGATCGCCGCCTCCATCTTCATCGCCTCGATCGAGGCCACGGCCTGGCCGGCGGACACAGACTGGCCGTCCTCGATCTTGACCGTCACGACACCGGAGAACGGCGCCGCGACGTGCCCGGGGTGGGAGCTGTCGGCCTTCTCCGCGGCCTTGCTCTCGACCTTGATCGAGCGGTCCCGAACGGACAACGGCCGCAATTGACCGTTGAGCGTCGTCATGACGGTGCGCATCCCCTTGTCGTCGGCTTCGCCGATCGCTTCGAGACCGAGGTACAGCCGGACGCCCTTGCTGATCTCGACGACATGCTCGCGACCGCTCTCGAGTCCGTAGAGGTAGTCGGCCGTGTCGAGCACCGACAGATCTCCGTACTGATCCCGCGTCTCGAGGAACTGCTTGGTCGGGGCGGGGAAGAGGAGTCGGTTGAGGGTCGATCGACGCTCGGAGCCCTGTTCGCGTAGCGACTGCAGGTCTTCCTCGCCGACGGGGGTGACGGAGATGTCGACGTGCCGACCCTCGAGGACCTTCGACCGGAAGGGCTCCGGCCAGCCGCCCGGGAGGTCACCGAGCTCGCCGGCCATGAACCCGACGACCGAGTCCGGGATGTCGTACTTCTGCGGGTTCTCGGCGAAGTCGGCGGGGTCCGCCTTGACGGCGGCCAGGTGCAGGGCGAGGTCTCCGACGACCTTGGACGACGGCGTCACCTTCGGCACACGGCCGAGGATGTTGTTCGCGGCCGCGTACATGTCCTCAATGAGCTCGAAGTCGTTGGCGAGGCCGAGCGCGATGGCCTGCTGCCGCAGGTTCGACAACTGGCCGCCGGGGATCTCGTGCTTGTAGACGCGACCGGTCGGGCCGGGCAGGCCGGACTCGAACGGACGATAGAGCGCACGGACGGCTTCCCAGTAGGGTTCGAGGTCGCTCACCGCTTCGAGCGAGAGTCCCGTGTCGCGCTCGGTGTGCGCGAGAGCGGCGACGAGAGCCGACTCCGACGGTTGGCTCGTCGTCCCCGACATCGCGGCCGACGCCACGTCGACGGCGTCGGCGCCGGCCTGGCTCGCGGCGAGGAGGGTCGCGAGCTGGCCGCCTGCCGTGTCGTGCGTGTGCACGTGGACCGGCAGGTCGAACCGGCTGCGGAGAGCCGACACGAGGGTGGCGGCCGCCGCCGGGCGCAGCAGTCCGGCCATGTCCTTGATCGCGAGGATGTGGGCGCCGGCTCCGACGATCTGCTCGGCGAGTCGCAGGTAGTAGTCGAGCGTATAGAGGTCTTCGGTCGGGTCGAGGAGGTCGCCCGTGTAGCAGACGGCGACCTCGGCGACGGCTGTGCCCGTCTCGAGTACGGCCTCGATCGCCGGCCTCATCTGTTCGACGTCGTTGAGCGCGTCGAAGATCCGGAAGATGTCGATGCCGGAGCGCGCCGCCTCGTCGATGAAGGCGGACGTCACCTCCGTGGGATACGGCGTGTAACCGACCGTGTTGCGTCCACGGAGGAGCATCTGGATCGCGACGTTCGGCAGCGCCGATCGCAGCGAGTCGAGTCGCTCCCACGGGTCCTCGCCGAGGAAGCGGAGAGCGACGTCGTACGTGGCGCCGCCCCACGCCTCGACCGAGAGCAGCTGCGGCGTCATGCGGGCGAGGTACGGTGCCGCTGCGAGGAGCTCCTTCGTGCGGACGCGTGTCGCGAGAAGGGACTGGTGTGCGTCGCGGAAGGTGGTGTCGGTGACGGCGAGAGCCGTCTGCGCACGCAGCGCCGCGGCGAAGCCCTCGGGGCCGAGCTCCTGGACACGCTGGCGGGATCCGGCTGGCGCCTCGACCGAGAGGTCGAGCTGCGGCAACTTGGTGCGGGGATCGGCCGCGGCCGGGCGGTCCCCATTGGGCTTGTTGACGGTCACGTCGGCGAGCCAGGACATGATCTTCGTCCCGCGGTCCTTCGAGACCCGCCCCTTGAGCAGTTCGGGACGCTCCTCGATGAACGACGTCGACAGGTCGCCTACGACGAACGACGGGTCATCGAGCACCGCCTGGAGGAACGGGATGTTGGTGGAGACGCCGCGGATGCGGAACTCGGCGAGGGCGCGGCGTGCGCGGTTGACCGCCGACGGGAAGTCCCGACCACGGCACGTGAGCTTCGCGAGCATGGAGTCGAAGTGGGGGCTGATCTGCGCCCCCGACGCGACGGTACCGCCGTCGAGCCGGATGCCGCCGCCGCCCGGAGACCGGTACGTCGAGATCTTCCCCGTGTCGGGGCGGAAGCCCTGGGTCGGGTCCTCCGTGGTGATGCGGCACTGCAGCGCGGCGCCGCGCAAGTGGATGTTCTCCTGGTGCAGCTCGAGGTCGGCGAGCGACTCCCCCGCGGCGATGCGCATCTGCGACTGCACGAGGTCGACGTCCGTCACTTCCTCCGTGACGGTGTGCTCGACCTGGATGCGCGGGTTCATCTCGATGAATACGTGTTCGCCTGCCCGCTCACCGACGGTGTCGACGAGGAACTCGACGGTTCCGGCGTTCACGTAGCCGATGGACCGGGCAAAGGCGACGGCGTCGCGGTGGAGCGCGTTCCGGAGCTCGTCGGAGATGTTCGGGGCCGGCGCGATCTCGACGACCTTCTGGTTCCGTCGCTGCACCGAGCAGTCGCGCTCGAAGAGGTGGACCGTCTCGCCCGTCGCGTCGGCGAGGATCTGCACCTCGATGTGGCGCGGACGCAGGACGGCCTGCTCCAGGAACATGCGCGGGTCGCCGAACGCGCTATCGGCCTCGCGCATGGCTGCGGCCAGGGCGTCGGCGAGATCCTCGATCCGCTCGACACGGCGCATGCCGCGACCGCCACCGCCCGCGACGGCCTTGGCGAAGAGGGGGAAGCCGACCGACTCTGCACCGGCGATGAGCTCGTCGACGTCGGCGGAAGCCGGCGTGGACCGGAGGACGGGGACTCCCGCAGCGATCGCGTGCTCCTTCGCGGTCACCTTGTTGCCCGCCATCTCGAGGACGTGGGACGGCGGTCCGATGAAGGTGATCCCCGCAGCGGCGGCCTGCTCGGCCAGGTCCGGGTTCTCCGAGAGGAAGCCGTAGCCGGGGTAGATCGCGTCGGCGCCGCTCTCCTTCGCGACGCGGATGATCTCCTCAACGGACAGGTAGGCGCGGACCGGGTGTCCCTCTTCGCCGATCTGGTAGGCCTCGTCGGCCTTGAGCCGATGGAACGAGTTGCGGTCCTCATACGGGAACACGGCCACAGTCTGGGCACCGAGCTCGTATGCGGCGCGGAACGCCCTGATGGCGATCTCCCCGCGGTTGGCTACCAGGATCTTCGTGAACATGCAGGGCCTTTCGGGAGGAGAGGAGCGCACAGGCAACGGTTAGGTTCCTCAACCGTTGTAAAGGTAACGTATCTGATTGTGCATGTACTCAGCGTGAGCAGCCTCAAGGGAGGCGTCGGCAAGACGACGGTCAGCCTCGGCCTGGCCTCCGCCGCATTCGCGAAGGGCATCCGCACGCTCGTCGTCGACCTCGACCCCCAGTCGGACGTCTCCACGGGGATGGACATCTCGCTGTCCGGTCGCTTGAGCGTCGCCGATGTCCTCGCCTCCCCCAAGGAGAAGACGGTCCGACAGGCCATCACCCCCTCCGGGTGGACCAAGACCCACGCGGGCACCGTCGACGTCATGATCGGAAGCCCGTCGGCCATCAACTTCGACGGCCCGCACCCGTCGATCCGCGACATCTGGAAGCTCGAGGAGGCACTCGCGCACGTCGAGTCCGAGTACGACCTCGTGCTCATCGACTGCGCTCCGTCGCTCAACGCCCTCACCCGCACGGCCTGGGCCGCGAGCGACCGTGTGAGCGTCGTGACCGAGCCGGGCCTCTTCTCCGTCGCGGCGGCCGACCGTGCGCTCCGTGCCATCGAGGAGATCCGTCGCGGATTGTCCCCGCGACTGCAGCCGCTCGGCATCATCGTCAACCGCGTTCGCGCCCAGTCGCTCGAGCACCAGTTCCGCATCAAGGAACTGCGGGACATGTTCGGTCCTCTCGTCCTGTCCCCGCAGCTTCCCGAGCGCACCGCGCTGCAGCAGGCGCAGGGGGCGGCGAAGCCCGTTCACATCTGGCCGGGCGAGAGCGCCCAGGAGATGGCGAAGAACTTCGACCTCCTGCTCGACCGGGTCCTCCGCACGGGGCGCGTCGGCGAGTACGCCGAACTCACGGCTCCGAAGAACGCCTGACGCGTCGTCGGTACATCCGACCCATGCGCGCCTGCGTCGCAGGATGGAGCGACGCATTCCGCTGAGATGGCGGGCTCGTCGCCGCACCGTGTGCGAGGACGACCTCACATCCGCGACGCAGAGACATGTCGGCAGCAGCATGCGCGCCGGCCCAGCCTCCGAGACGGACCGCGATCAGCCGAGGGTCAGGCGGAGCGGGCGGCGCGGCGAGCGGCGAGCTCGTCGACGGCCTCGAGAGCCTGCGGCTCGAATTCGACGAGCGTCGTCTCGACCTCGCGGAGGACCTTGCCGACGGCGATACCGAACACTCCCTGGCCGCGGCTCACGAGGTCGATCACCTCGTCGTTCGACGTGCAGAGGTAGACGCTCGCGCCATCGGACATCAGGGTCGTCTGGGCGAGATCGTTGACCCCGGACTCGCGCAGCTGGTTGACGGCCGTGCGGATCTGCTGGAGCGAGATCCCGGTGTCGAGCAGGCGCTTGACGAGCTTGAGGACGAGGATGTCGCGGAAGCCGTAGAGCCGCTGCGACCCGGAGCCCGCAGCACCGCGGACCGTGGGCTCAACGAGTCCCGTCCGCGCCCAGTAGTCGAGCTGGCGGTAGCTGATGCCCGCCGCCCGCGCGGCGATCGCGCCCCGGTAACCCGCCTCGTCATCGAGATCGGCGAGGCCGTCGGTGAAGAGGAGCTCGTATCGAGGGTCCTGCGATCGGCCCGAGGAGGGCGTCGCAGCCGTCGGGCCCGACTGTCCCGTGAGACCGGTATCACCGGGTCCGCTCATCTCATTGCCCTTCTCCGTCAGGTCGCGCATCGCGCCGGTTCCGATCTCCGATCGGGTCCGAACGCGACGTGTTCCTCGCGTGTCCCTCTACGCTATCGAGCACGGAGAGCTTCCCGTCCGACATTCGCTCGACGGCGTCGGCGTGTCGGCGTCGATCTCGAGGAGACTCGGTCGGCCCAGTCTACGACCGCGTCGCTCCCGGCGCACGCCTCGTCGGCGCGGGTCAGAGCGAGAAACGCCCGAGAGCCTGACGGATGAGACTCCCGCGCACCGTCTCGAAGTGGCGTGCGATCTCGCCCGATAGCTCTTGCGCCTTGGCACGGCTGGCAGCGTCACCGCGCCTCGAGATCGGCATGAGCGCGCTCTCGATGAGCGCGAGCTCACGCTCCGCCGCAGCCCGGAACCCCCGCAGGTGCCGTGGTTCGATGCCCGAGCGCTGCAGTTCGACGAGGGCCCTCAGCACGTGGACGGTGTCGTCGGTGTACGACTCCGCCGGCACGATGAGCGAGGCGGACACCGCGTCGCTGAAGAGGTGTGGCGTCGCGCCCGCCTCGGCGATGACGTCGTCGCGCCCGAGTCGACGAGCGACCGGGATGATGCTCTGGACCGCGTCCCCCGCACCCGATCCCGGCACGGCCGGGTCCTTCCCTGCGTCGAGGTCCGCGAGGTACGTGCGGATGACCTTGAGCGGAAGGTAGTGGTCGCGCTGCATCGAGAGGACGACGCGCACGCGTTCGACATCGGCGGCCGAGAACTTGCGATAACCCGAACGGGTCCTCGACGGTCGGACGAGACCCTGCTCCTCGAGGAAACGGAGCTTCGAATTGGTCAGCTCGGGGAACTCGTTCGCCAGTCGAGCGAGGACCTGACCGATGCTGAGGAGCGCCTCCGACGACGATGCCGACGGATTCCGCGCGGCACGTGCCGACACCCTTTAGCGCCCCGCGCCGGAGGCGAGATCCGCTCGTGACGCGAAGAACGTGAGCCGGAACTTCCCGATCTGCACCTCCGCGCCGTCGCGCAGCTGCGCCGAGTCGATCCGGGTTCCGTCGAAGTACGTGCCGTTGAGCGAGTTCAGGTCGCGGATCTCGAACGTCGAGCCCGTCCGCACGAACTCGGCGTGACGGCGGGAGACCGTGACGTCGTCGAGGAAGATGTCCGCGTCCGGGTGCCGCCCGGCCGTCGTCACCCCCGTGTCGAGGAGGAAGCGCGCGCCGGAGTTGGGACCGCGGCGCACGATGAGGAGGGCAGAGCCGGAGGGCAGTGCCGCGACGGCGTCCTGCTCCTCGGCCGAGACATGGGAGTCGAGGGCACCGAGCGCCTGACTGAACTCTTCACCGTAGCCCACCGTCGTCTCGGCCCTGTCGGGCCGTCCCGGTGCGGGAGCTCGCGTGAATGCACCCGTCGGCGGGTTGTTGTCGTCGGGAATCGTCACCGTGTACCTCCTACGGACCCAGCGTATCGGAAGTCGGGCCGCCGCCCGAGCGGCTTTCTCGTCGGATCCGGACGGTGTCCCGGACGTAGACGAGCCCGGCGACCCAGTACAGGACGGCCCCGAACACGGCGACACCATTGCCGATCGGCTGCACGACAGCCGAGATGTCCGGGACGGCGGCCGCGAGCATGAGGACGGGCAGCCCGACGAAGAGGCATGCCGTCGCGAGCTTGCCCACCATGTTCACACGCAGCGCTCCGTGCCCGGCCTGAGCGAGCACGAGCGCCACGACGAGCAGGAGGACGTCTCGAGCGAGGATCGCGACGACGAACCAGAGCGGGATGAGCTCCCGCACGACGAGCCCGAGCACCGCGGCGATGATGTAGAGACGGTCGGCCGCGGGATCGAGCAGTTGCCCGAGGCGCGTGACCTGGTTCAGACGGCGGGCGAGAAACCCGTCGAGGAAGTCGGTGAAGCCCGAGACGGCGAGCGTGACGAGAGCGGCGATGTCCTGTCCACCGATGAGGAAGAGCAGGAAGACCGGAACGAGCGCGAGACGCAGGAAGCTCAGGACGTTCGGGATCGTCAGGATTCGGTCGCTCGGGGCGTGCGACTCGGGTGGCGCCATCAGCACATCCTAGCGACATCGCGTCGAGCGATGCAGGTCCTCCCCAGCCGTCGGGGCGCCGGTCGAGAGCGGCGGCCTCCCCCGAAATGGTGCGACATCCGCTCGTCGTGATCGGCGGAATCCGACGTACTGTTGACCCATGAACCCGGCCTCTCCCGAGCCCGGTGACGTCATGTCGCCGGACCCGCGACCTTCGGTGCGCCGCGCACGCCCCCGGCTCGTGCTCGGGTTCGTCTCGCTCGCCGCCGTCCTCGGGGTCACCCTCGGCTCCGTCGCCGTACGCGGGTACACGCCGGTCGACGAGGCGACGATCGCGAGCGGCCACGACGTCGTGGTGGAACGGGAGAGCATCGACACGGATCTGCTCCCCTTCAAGGAGGCGTGGACGCGGATCGACGACCCCGAGCGGGAGTTCGTGGTCGTCGTCCTCGGCGACTCGACGGGCAATGAGCAGGGCGAATGGGTCGACCGGGCCTTCCGGATGCTCGCGGAGGAACTCGATCGTCCGCTCGTCGAGCACCCCTGGAATCTGCAGACCGCGCGGTACGCCGATCCGATCACGGTCAACGGCGACGGAGACGGGGCCCCCATCGTCGTGTGGAACGGTTCCGCGAGCGGTAAGACCGCCGCATACTCGCTCGAGAACTACGACCGACTCGTCCCCCAGCGGCCCGACGTCCTCTTCCTCAACCACGGCCTCAACAACGTCCGGCGGCCCGACCGCGTCGGACCGGAGTTCAGCGACATCCTCACCCGGACGGAGCAGAGCTGGGCCGGGACCGTCGGTTACGGGACGCTCCTCGAGAACCCGCGGTTCGACGACTGGGCAGCCGCGCACGACTCCGTGCTCGAGGGCGTCCGGTCCTGGCTCGACGAGAGGCCGTTCGTCCTCGGCATTGATGTGCACGAGGCGTACCTCGCTCGGGAGGACGTCGCGACACTCCTCACGGTCGACCTGCTGCACCCGAGTCCCGCCGGATCGCAAGTCACGGCGGAGACGGTGCTCGCCGCGATCGCCGACGCCGTCGTTCCCCCGGCCGAGCCCGTCGAGGGAGACGATGCGATCGTCGACGCGGCGCCGGGAAACACGGACGACGCTGACGGCGAGCCGGCGGCTCCCTAGGTCTCGATCCGCTCGCAACGCTCGGAGCGGGCACGGTGACCTCGGATCACGAGCGGAGCAGTCGCCGCCCCGCATCGTCGAGGACGGGCGCGATCGTGTCCGTACGCCCGTCGAGTGCCGCGAGGACGAGCGCTCCGTCGCGCAACATCTGGATCTCCTGCGCGACGCGCTTCGGCTCGGCCACGCCGTGACGGACGGCGAGCTCCGCGAGGCGCTCCTGCACCCACTCGCGATGCCGCGCCACCGCGACGCGCATGTCGTGCGTCGCGTCGGCGTACTCCGCCGCGGCGTTGACGAATGGACATCCCCGGAATCCGGGGGCGCAACCGGCGTCGACGATGCTCTCGACGTACCACCGCCACAACCCGTCGTCGTCGAGCCGTTCGCGAGCGGCGAGGAAGGCCGCACGCTCGCGCTCCGACTGCTCGTCGAGGTACGCGACGACGAGGTCGTCCTTGGTGGGGAAATGGCGATAGAAGGTGACCTTCGAGACGCCCGATTCCGCGATGACCCTGTCGGCGCTCACCGAGCGGACGCCCAGGGTGTAGAACAGGGACGAGGCGGAATCGAGGATTCGACGTCGTGCCGGAGAGGCGGTCCTCTCGACGGTCATCGTCATCGCGACTCCCCTCTGCCTGGTGGACGGACACCGTCCCGAGGACGGGCGCGGCGCCGTTTGCATACCGCCGCGATGAGTGATCTACTGATGTAGACGTACTAGTTACCCTACATGAGGAGAAGCCCATGGCGCAGGCCGTGTACACCGCATCGGCGACGAGCACGGGAGACGGCCGCAACGGGCACGTCCGATCGAGCGACGGAATCCTCGAAGCGGATCTCGCCACGCCCGCGGAGATGGGCGGCCGCGGTGGCGCGACGAATCCCGAGCAGCTCTTCGCCGCCGGGTTCTCTGCGTGCTTCCACTCGGCCCTCAAGTCGGTGGCCGGGGAGCACGGCGTCTCGACGAAGGACTCGGCCGTGACGGCCGACGTCGGCATCGGTCCCCGCGAGGACGGCGGCTTCGGTCTGTCCGTGACCCTCCACGTCGAACTCACGGGCGTCACCGAGGAGCAGGCGAAAGCCGTCGTCGACGCGGCCGACGCCGTATGCCCGTACACGCACGCGACGCGCGGCAACATCCCCGTCGCCATCGAGATCGACATCGTCTGACCATGTCGATCCACGAAGGTGCCGTTGCGCCGGACTTCTCCCTCCAGGGGGTCCAGGTCAAGGACGGTTACGCCCGGAGGAAGACCTATACGCTCTCCGAGCAGCGGGGGCACCCGGTCGTGCTCGCCTTCTACCCGGCGGACGAGTCGGCGACGTGCACCGCCCAGCTGTGCTCGTACAGCGAGAAGCTCGCCGACTTCTCGAAGCTCGGCGCCGAGGTGTGGGCGATCGGGCTCCAGGACCTCGCGAGCCACGAGACGTTCGCCATCAAGGAGGAGGTCACGCTCCCGCTCCTCTCGGACCCGGACGGCCGCGTCGTCGACGCCTACGGGATCAAGCTCCCGGGCCTCGGGCTGCGACGCTCCGTCTTCCTCGTCGGATCCGACGGGCTCATCAAGTGGAAGCACGTCGCCCTCGTCGGCGCGACGTTCCGCAGCGCCTCGCTCATCCGCGAGCAGCTCGCGAAGCTCTAGGACCGCGAGCGGACCGGCTCACCGCGACCGTTCCTAGACTGGAGCCACCATGAGCACACGCGAAACGTCCACAGCCCCCGTCCCCATGCAATGGGTCGGGCCCGTCAAGATCTCCGGCAACGTCATGACGGGCAGCCAGGAGATCCCGCTCGCGACCTACGAGTCGCCGCTCTGGCCCTCCGTCGGGCGCGGCGCGAAGATCTCGACGCTCGTCGAGTCCGGCATCGTCGCGACCCTGGTCGATGAGCGCATGGCGCGTTCGATCCTGCTCGAGGCCGACGACGCGCTCGCAGCAGTGAACGCGATGGCCTACCTGCGCTCGCACGAGCACGAGCTCCGCGAGGTCGTCGCCACCACGAGCCGTTTCGCACGACTCATCGACATGCACCACCAGATCGCCGGAAACCTCCTGTTCGTCCGATTCGAGTTCTCGACGGGCGACGCGTCCGGCCACAACATGGTGACCCAGGCGTCGGACAAGCTCATGGACTACGTGCTCGAGCACGTCTCGGGCGTCCGGTACGGCTCGATCTCGGGTAACTACTGCTCGGACAAGAAGGCGACGGCCGTCAACGGCATCCTCGGTCGCGGCAAGAACGTCGTCACCGAGATCCTCATCCCCCGCGCGATCGTGACGCGCTGGCTCCGGACGACCCCCGAGGCGATCGTCGACCTCAACGTGCGGAAGAACCTCATCGGCACGATGCTCGCCGGTGGTCTCCGCAGCGGCAACGCGCACTACGCGAACATGCTCCTCGGCTTCTACCTCGCGACCGGGCAGGACGCCGCCAACATCGTCGAGGGCTCGCAAGGCATCACGCACGCGGAGGTCCGCGACGGCGACCTCTACTTCTCGTGCTCGCTGCCGAACCTCATCGTGGGATCGGTGGGCAACGGCAAGGGCCTCGACTTCGTCGAGGAGAACCTCACGCGGCTGGGCTGCCGCCAGGACCGCGAGCCCGGCGAGAACGCGCGACGGCTCGCCGTGCTGTGCGCCGCGGCGGTGCTGTGCGGCGAGTTGTCGCTCATGGCCGCGCAGACGAACCCCGGTGAACTCATGCAATCGCACCTGCAGATGGAGCGATCCCGGCAATCCGCTTGACCCCGTCCCGACGAACATCCATCGGAACGGAATCGGCACCGGGACCCACCCTCCGCTCAGCCTCCACGGATAAACTGGAAGGTGGAGCGAGAGCGATCACACAGCGATCCTCCCGGTGCGATCCCGCCCAGCGCTCGGCAGCGAAGCCGGCATCCACGTCGTTCGACGGCCCGATCGGCCGCCGACATCCTGAGAGAAACCGGACGCCTCACATGCAGCTCGGCATCGAGAACATCTCCTTCGCCACCTCCGAATACGTGCTCCCGCTCGCGACCCTCGCCGAGGCGACGGGCGTCGAGGTCGGCAAGTTCCACGTCGGTATCGGCCAGGAGCTCATGAGCGTGCCCGCCGCGGACGAGGACATCGTCACGATGGCCGCGACCGCAGCGCAGCCCGTGCTCGAGGGCCAGGACCTCTCGGCCATCCGCACCGTGCTGTTCGCCACCGAGAGCGGCATCGACCAGTCGAAGGCCGCCGGTGTCTACGTCCACCACCTCCTGGGGCTCGACTCCCGCTGCCGCGTGATCGAACTCAAGCAGGCCTGCTACAGCGCCACGGCGGCGCTGCAGATGGCCGTCGCGCTCGTCGCACGCCGTCCCGAGCAGAAGGTGCTCGTCATCGCCTCAGACGTCGCGCGCTACGACCGTGACTCGTCGGGCGAGCCGACACAGGGCGCCGGCGCCGTCGCGATGCTCGTGAGCGCCAACCCCGCGGTGCTCGCGATCGAACCCGTCTCGGGACTGCACACCGCCGACGTCATGGACTTCTGGCGCCCGAACTACCGCAGCACCGCCCTCGTCGACGGCAAGTACTCCGTGTCCGTGTACATGGAGGCGCTCCGCGCGGCGTGGGACGACTACCGCGAGCAGGGCGGCCACGAGCTCGCCTCGTTCGACCGGTTCTGCTACCACCAGCCCTTCACGCGCCTCGCTGTCAAGGCCCACCGCACCCTCGCGAAGCACTCGGGCGAGCTGTCGAACGACGCGGCCGACGCGCAGATCGCCAACACGCTCGACTACAACCGCCAGATCGGCAACACGTACACGGCCTCCGTCTACATCGGGCTGTTGTCGCTTCTCGAGAACGCCGCTGACGATCTGAGCGGCGCACGCGTCGGCTTCTTCAGCTACGGTTCGGGTTCCGTCGCCGAGCTCTTCGCCGGCGTCGTTCAGCCCGGCTACCGCGAGATGCTCCGGACCTCTCGCCACCGCGAGCAGATCCAGCGTCGCCGGGAGATCGACCACTCCACGTACGTCCGGCTTCACGACCACCCCGAGGGACTCGTCGGAGGGGATCACGACATCGCGCCCGAGACGACGGGACCGTTCCGGCTCGCCGCCATCCGGGATCACAAGCGCATCTACGAGACCGTCGCCCAGGTCTCGGCCCCCGCCGACGCCTCCGCGGTCGGAGCCTCCCCGGCGGTTTCGACGGACACCGCGACGACCGCGCTCTGACTCGCACCGTCCGGCTCGACCGGGCGCGGCTCAGAGGCGGTCGGAGCCTCCCCGGCGGTTTCGACGGACACCGCGACGACAGCGCTCTGACTCGCACCGTCCGGCTCGACCGGGCGCGGCTCAGAGTTCGACGTCGAACGGCGTCGCCTCGGAGCGGACGCCGTTGACCTGCGACTGCACGGAGTGCTCGCCGGCGTAGTGGGTCCGCGTCGTGAGCGGTCGGAATGCGTGCACGGCGCGGAACGACCGCGACTCCCCCGCCGCGAGGGTCACGGTCGTGAGCTTGAAGACCTTGGGCGACGTCGAGCCGTTCGCCTTCCGGTAGTGGACGACGTAATCGACGACGAGACGCGCCTCCTCGTCGCCGTCGTTGCGCACGTCGAAGGAGAACGTTGCAGCTCCCGGCACGACGACGGGAGCCGACACGGCGGGCTTCGACAACGACACGGCGTGCGGCCGGAACCCGAGGACCTCGAGCGCCCCGGGATCCCCCTTCTTGACGAGCGACCGCAACGCGTGCCGGACGACCCAGGCGCGAGTGCGCGGCGCGTCGACGTCGGCCGACCATCGGCGCGCGACCTCGACGACGAGATCCGGGTCGTGCCGTGAGACGTCGTTGAGGTGGTTCGCGACGGAGCGACGGACGTATTCGCTCTCGTCGTCGCGGAGACGGTCGAGCACGGGCACCAGATCCCGCGATCGCGGCAGGAGGGCGGGGACACGGACGGCCCACGGCAAGTAGGGACGCGTGCCCTCGCTCGCGAGTCGGCGGACGTGCTCGTCCGCGCTCGTCGCCCACGAGACGACGGCCTCGAGAGAGCGGTCGAGGTCGGCCGCGAGGAGCCGCCGGATGGCGAACTCCGCCGTGAGGCGGTGCGTCAGTTCCGAGAGGAGCGCGAGGGCGTCGTCGAAAGCCGCGACAGAGCCGTCGGCGAGGGCGAGCGTCACCGCGCTCTCCGTGACCGGCCAGATGGTCCAGCCGCGGAACCCCGGATCGCCGAGAGCGGCGCGGAACACGGCGGCGGCCGTCACGTATTCGCCGTCGAGGTCGTCGACGAGAGCCGTCGCCACCAGATCACTGCGCGCCTTCAGGGCATGGCCGGGAAGCGATCCATGCACGGCCCCGAGCGCGGACCACGGTCGATCGGGCCGTACCGCGGTGAGGACTCCACGCAGTTCGGCGACGGTCTCACGACCGATGAACTCGTCGAATGCTCCCATGGCGCCTCCCGCTCCGTCCGCTCGTCCTCAGCAGACGTTAGCGCGGACCGCCGACGTCGGTCTCCACGTCGTGGCCGTCATCGAGGACCGGCCGGAAGACCGAGACGGTGACCGAGACCGTCGTCGTGACGGGGTCGGCGAGGGCAGCGATGGCCTCCGCGATGCGTGCTTCGTCGGCATGGTGGCCCGTCGGTCCCATGAGGACGTCGTCGACGGCGGCGCGCCGGTCGAGTGAGACGGGGTACTCGACGGACGTCCGGCGCTCGAGCCGGAAGCCCGCGAGCTGCCGTGCGAGCCGTTCCTCCTTGCGTTCGTCGACCGAGACGAGCCCGACGGCTCCGACGAGTTCGGCGAGATGCCGGCCGGTCGGCGTCACGACGACGAGAGATCCACCGGGAGCGAGGATCCGCGCCGACTCGACCGCATTCCGCGGCGCGAAGATGCTGAGGACGAGGGGAACACTCCCCGACCGCAGCGGGAGCCCCGACCATGCGTCAGCCACGGCGGCCGCCATTCTTCGATGGGCTCGGGCGGCGCGCCGGATCGCGGGCTTCGACGTGTCGAGGACGAGGCCCAGGAGGTTTTCCCTCTCCTCGAGCACGCGGGAGAGGTGGTAGCCGGTCCCCCCGCCGACGTCGACCGCCACTCCCCGCGCGTCGACGGGGACCGCCGCGACGACGGCGTCGACGATCGCGTCATAGTGCCCGGCGCCGAGGAAGCGTTCGCGGGCCTCGATCATCGCGGGGGTGTCACCGGCGGTCGCCCGACCGCTCGTGAGCGAGACGTAGCCCTGCCTCGCGATGTCGAAGGCGTGCCCGTTGACGCACCGGACCGTCGTGTCTTCGATCGCGAGCCCCTCGCCGCACACGGGACACGCGAGGACGTCGACGACGAGGTCGAGTCCTCCGGCACGCCGTTCCATGGTCCTCCGATCGTACGGGGAAGCGCCCGGTAGCACCGCCCGTCGTGCTGGCAAGGGGGTGCGACGGGACTCCGTGCGCTCGTAGTCTCGCGGCATGACGACTGAATCGAACGCCCCTGACGGACTGGACGACGAGCGCCAGACCGCGAGGGACATGAGCTACAGCCCCGCGAGCGACACCGAGACCCACGAGAAGCAAGTGGACCCGGTCCCCGACTCGATCGACGGCGACATCTCGCGTGACGACATCACCGTCGTTCCCGGGACGGGCGGACCGGATGACGTCGGCGACGTCGACGTCGACCCGGACGACCTCAATCTCCCTCACGACACCGGCGCGCACTGACCGACGGATCACCCGCTACGGCGATCCCCGGCGCCGGGCGGTGACAGGGCGGCGGTCATGAGCGCCGTGGACCGGTCGAGGTGTTCGCGCACGGCGGCCGGCCCTACGGTGCGGAGCTCGTCGACATAGTCGTGGTGATCCGCCGCGAGCACCTCGGCGTCGAGCCGGGGTCGGAGGTGCAGGAGGAACACCTGCAGCTCCCCGTCGAGCGAGCGATACGCCTCCGAGATCCGCGTACTGTCCGCGGCGTCGACGATGGCGCGGTGCACGGCCGAGTGCGCTCTCTCGACCGCCACCCAGTCGTCGGGGAGGCGACACGCGTCGACGAGTTCGTCGAGAGCCGACGACACGGGACCCAGGACGCGACCCGGCCAGCGGGAGCCGTGCCGCAGGCGGAGGAGCCGCACGGCCTCGCTCTCGAGGGCCGACCGCAGGTCCTGGAGGGCGACGACAGCGTCGATGTCGAGGGCGACGACCGAAACACCGCTGTACGGTCGGGCCGCCGCGAGACGTTCGGAGACGAGCTCGGCGAGAGCGCTTCGCACCGTGTGACGCGAGACACCGTAGTGCGATTCGATTTCGACCTCCCGCAGAGGGGCCCCCGGGAGAAGCGAGCCGGAGAGGATGCGCTCGCGCAGGTCCGCGGCGACCGAGTGCGCCCGGGTTGCGCGGGTACCGGCGGAGCGGGCCATCAAAACCCGTCCGCTCGCGAGGTGACCCGCTCGCTCCGTCGAGGTGCGCCGCCACGGCGAGGAACGACGAGGACCAGGAGCCCGGCTGCGACCACCGCGATTCCCGAGGCGGCGGTGGCCGCGAGGGTCTCGCCGAGGATCAGGACGCCGAGCAGAGCGGCGGTGAGCGGCTCGACGAGCGTCAGGGTCGCCGCCGTCGACGCCCGGACGTCCGAGAGCCCGCGGCCGAACAGCACGTAGGCGACGCCCGTCGTCACGACGCCGAGCCAGACGGCGGTCGCGACCCCGTCCGGGCGGGCGAGCCACGAGAGGTCGGTCGTGAGGGCGATCGGGAGGCTCACGGCGGCGGCACTGCCGAAAAGCGCCCCCATCGACCACGTCGAATGAGCACCTCGCATGAGGAGGAGCTTGGCGACGAGGGCGTAGACGGCATAACTGGCCCCCGCCCCGAGAGACCCGGCGATCCCGACGGGATCGACTCTCGAGGAGCCGGGTTCGAGAGCACCGCCGAGGAGGGCGACGCC
Organism: Labedella phragmitis; assembly: GCF_004078635.1. Taxonomy (GTDB): domain Bacteria; phylum Actinomycetota; class Actinomycetes; order Actinomycetales; family Microbacteriaceae; genus Labedella; species Labedella phragmitis. The sequence continues at coordinate 185,106 of NZ_RZNB01000002.1, read as the reverse complement.
GACACTCGCCACGACCGTCGCGACGATCCACACGGTTCCGGGGAAACGACGCGTGGCGACCCATTCGAGCAGTCCCGTGAAGATCGGGGCGCTCCCGAGTGCCACGATCGTCCCGACGGCCACACCCGCTCGCGTCGTACCGAGGAAGAAGGTCGGCTGGTACGCCACGATCGCGGCGGCCCCGACGAGCACCAGGACGACCGTGGGCACCCGGAGTCGGGCGGCCGCGCGCGGCGGCGCTCCCCGCCGCGACGAGCGGCGCGCGAAGACGACCATCGCGAGCAGGGCTCCGCCGACCACGATGCGCACAGCGCCGGCGGATGCCGGCGACGCGGAATCGGGGCCGAGCGCGAGAGCCGTGCCGGTCGTGCCGAAGCACACGGCGGCGAGCAGGATCAGGAGGGCGGGCACGGTCGATTGTTACACAATCAGCCGACGAGCTCCCAGACGAGTCGCGCGGCGATCACGAACATGACAGCGGCGACCCCGGCGTCGACCCAGCGCCAGGCGCCCGGCCGGGCGAAGACCGGTGCGAGCGCGCGAGCGCCGAAACCGAGAGCCGTGAACCAGAGCACGCTCCCGAGTGCCGCGCCAGCACCGAACCACCAGCGATCCTCGCCATTCGCTGCGGCGATCGAGCCGAGCAGAACGACGGTATCGAGGTAGACGTGCGGATTGAGCCACGTGATCGCGAGCGCTCCCCCGAGGACGGTCGTCCACGCGACCTTCTCGCCGTCGGCATCCGGATCGAGCACGCCCGGGCGGATCGCGCGCCGCGCCGCGAGCACCGCGTAGCCGAGGAGGAAGGCGGCGCCGCCGAGCGTCGCGACGGGTACGAGCCACGGGATCCGCTGGATCAGCCCGCCGACACCCGCGACGCCGACGGCGATGAGGAGGGCGTCGGCGGGCATGCACGTCAGGACCACGAGCCCGACGTGCTCGCGGCGGATGCCCTGTCGGAGCACGAAGACGTTCTGCGCACCGATGGCCACGATGAGCGAGAGACCGAACGCGAGGCCCGAGGCGGCGGCGAGAAGGGAGGAGGACACGTTCCGACAGTAGGATTCCGGCCAGATCAAGTCCAACTAATCCTTTTACAGCACCATTAGTGTTGCTTATGTGGACCTCGATCTCGCGCAGCTCTCCGCTCTGGCGGCCGTCGTCGACACCGGCTCCTTCGACAGCGCAGCTCGCGACCTCCACATCAGCCCGTCGGCCGTCAGCCAACGGATCAAGACGCTCGAGCGCTCCGCCGGCGCGGTCCTCGTACGGCGGTCACGACCCGCGACGGCGACGGAAGCCGGCAACGCCTACGTCCGACTCGCACGTCAGATCGTCGCCCTCGCCCGTGAGACCGACGCGACCGTCGCACCCGAGAGGACCTCCCCGCCGTCCGTCTCCCTCGCCGTCAACGGCGATTCGCTCGCGACCTGGGTGCTGCCAGCGCTCGCGACTCTCGGGCGTCGCGTGTCGTTCGATCTCCATCGCGAGGACCAGGACCATTCGGCGGAACTCCTGCGTGACGGCCGAGTGATGGCCGCGATCACGACGGATGCGACGGCGGTACAGGGATGTTCGGTGGCACGACTCGGCACGATGCGCTATCGCGCCATGGCCTCGCCGGGCTTCGCGGAGACGTTCTTCCCCCGGGGAATGACACCGACGGCACTCGCGGCCGCTCCCATGATCGTGTTCGACCGACGGGACGACCTGCAGGACCGATACCTGCGACTCGTCACGCCCGACGTCGCCCCGCCGCGGCACTATCTGCCCTCGTCCGCGGATTTCGCGCGGGCCGTGCTCCTCGGCATGGGGTGGGCGATGCTTCCCGACGGCCAGAGCAGCGACGGCGAACGGCGCCGAGAGCTCGTCGACCTCGATCCGGGTCGGTCGATCGACGTCGTCCTGTATTGGCAGCAGTGGGCGATCTTCACGACCGCTCTCGATGACACCGCGACCGCGATAACGGAAGCCGCGCGCACCGAACTGCGGCAGGGCTGAGCTGCGGCGTCAGCCCTTCTCGACAAGACCCTCGCGCACGAGGCGCCGCTGCACCTTCCCGATGAGCGACTTGGGGAGCTCCTCCACGACGACGATGCGACGCGGCACCTTGTACGGCGTGAGCGATCCGCGCAGCGACGTCCGCGCCTCCTCCGGCGAGAAGTCCGCCCCGGGCTCGAGCACGACGGCGGCGACGACGTCCTCGCCGGAGTGCACGCTCGGCAGTCCCACGACCGCGGCGTCCGCGACGCCCGTCAGACCGCGCAACGCCTCTTCGACCTCGCTCGGCGCCACATTGAAGCCCCCCGTGATGATGAGCTCCTTGATGCGGTCAACGATGCGCACGAAACCCTCGCCGTCGAGCGTCGCGATGTCCCCTGTGCGGAACCAGCCGTCGACGAAGACCGCCGCGCTCTCGTCCGGCTTCCGCCAGTAGCCCGAGAAGACCTGGGGACCGCGGACGAGAAGCTCCCCCTCCTCCCCGATCGTGCGTACGCTCGTCGGGTCCTCCGGGTCGACGATGCGGACATCGGTGCCGGGCAGCGGCAGGCCGACGGTCCCGGCCTTGCGGTTCTCGGCGACGGGGTTGGCCATGAGCACGGGCGAGCACTCGCTCAAGCCGTAACCCTCGACGAGGAAGCCGCCGCTGCGATCCTCCCACGGCCGCACGATGGCTTCGTCGAGGGGCATCGCGCCGGAGATCGCGACCTCGACCCCCGCGAGGGAGACACCCTTCTCGTCGGCCGCCCGCATGAGGCGATCGGCGATCGGAGGGACGGCCGGGAGGAAGGTCGGCGGCCGCTTCTTCATGACGGCGAGGACGAGGTCCGGCTCGAATTTGGGGAAGAGGACGAGGCGAGCGCCCATGCTCATCGCGAAGGTGAGGCACAGGGTGAGTCCGTAGGCGTGGAACATCGGGAGGACCGCGTACACGACACAGCCGTCGCCTCGACGGATGGTGGGCACCCAGGCCCGCGACTGCGCGGCGTTCGCTCCGAGGTTCCGGTGCGTCAGCACGGCTCCCTTCGGCGTGCCCGTCGTGCCGCTCGTGTATTGGATGACGGCGACGTCGCCGGCGACCGGATGCGGCACGTCGGCTCCGATGCGCTCGCGTCCGAGCAGCCGCGGCCACGGAGTCGTGCCCCGCACGGGCGTCGTGAGGGTGGCCCGAGTCCGACGGAGGGCGGGGACCGGCAGGCGCAACGCCGTCCGCTTCACGAAGGGCATCCCCTGCGTGATGTCGACGGACACGATGTACTCGACGGCGACGTCACGCGGGAACTCCTGTATGGAGGCCACGACCTTGTCCCACGCGATGGCGACGCGGGCGCCGTGGTCTTCGAACTGATGCCGCAGCTCCCGCGGCGTGTAGAGCGGATTGTGCTCGACGACGATGCCTCCCACGCGGAGGATCGCGTAGAACGCGACGATGTGCTCCGGGCAGTTCGGGAGCACGATCGCAACGGGTTCGCCGCGCGAAACGCCGAGCTTCACGAGTCCGGCTGCAGCCCGGTCGATGCGATCGGAGAGCTCCCGGTAGGACACCGTCGCACCGAAGAACTCGAGGGCGACGGCGTCCGGATACTCCCGCGCCGATCCCTCGATGATGTCGACGAGCGAGCCGTCGGGGACATCGAGGATGGTGGGGACTCCGGGAGCGTAGCTCGCGAGCCAGGGCCGGTCATTGGCGATCGTCACGAGACACCACTCTAGAGACTCGCAGCGCCGTGAGCCCCATAGGGTTGACGCGTGGTGACCATCGTTCCGCCTGCTCCGGACCCCGTCTTCGTGATGAGCGACGACGGGGTGCGCCTCGCCGTCTACGACGTCGGCGACGCCGACGCTCCCGTCGTGATCGCCGTGCACGGCTTCGCCTCGAGCGGAGTGCTGAACTGGTTCCACTCGGGATGGACGCGTGACCTGACGCGCGCGGGATACCGGGTGCTCGCACTCGACCAGCGTGGCCATGGGAGGAGCGGAAAACCGCACGACCCGCTCCAGTTCACGACGGAGCGGCTCGCCGCCGACGTGCTCGGAGTACTCGACGCGCACCTCGTCGACGAGGCCGTCCTCCTCGGCTACTCGCTCGGCGCCCGCGTCGGGTGGCACCTCGCCCGCTCCGACGCCCACCGATTCCCGCGCGTCGTGCTGGGCGGGCTCCCGACGGGGGATCCGCTCCGGGGGTTCGATCTGCGCGCGGCGCGGGCCTTCGCGGAGTCGGCGACTCCCGTGGACGACCACCTCACGCGGACCTACATCGAGATGGCGGCGGGGATCCGTGGCAACGACCTCGCCTCGCTCATCTCCCTCGTCGAGGGCATGCGCGGTGGGACGCAGCCGGATCCCGCCGACCCGCCACGACAGCCGATCCTCATCGCTGCGGGCGATCGCGACCCCGTCCGCGAGGACTCCGAGGCCCTCGCGTCGGCGGCGCCTCTCGGTGTCTTCGTGGAGCTGCCCGACCGGGATCACTTCTCGGCCCCGACCTCCGCCGTCTTCCGCCGATCCGCGATCGGGTTCCTGGCTCCGCCCGCCTGATCGGACGGGGCATTCACCCGTCGACCGCGGCTGTTCAGCGGAGCGGACCGGACTCGTCCGGATCGATCACCGAGATCGACTGCGTGAACTCCATGCCCCGCTCCTCGGCCTCGGGACTCCCGCTGAAGAGCCCGCGGTGAGCGCCCGTCGTGGCATCCGGTTCGGCGCGGCGACGCGGCGGCGCCTTCTCGTCGGACATCGCGACGCGCGTCTTCGGCAAGGCATCGACGCCGTGCCGGTGGACCCAGTCGACGAGCTCCTCGCGCACCTCGCAGCGGAGGTCGAAGAGCCGCCCGGCGTCGCTCGCCGAGACGAGGACGCGCACGCGTACGAAGCCGCCGACCGCGTCCGTCACCTGAAGGACCTTCACCCGGCCGTCCCACAGCTCACTGCGTTCGAGGACGTCGTCGAGGTGGACACGCATGGCTCGCGGGTCGACGCGCCAGTCGAGGTCGAGTTCGATGGCCCCGAGCAGGTCGCTCGTGCGCCTCGTCCAGTTCTGGAAGGGCGTCGTCGTGAAGTAGGTGGACGGGACGACGAGCCGCCTGTCGTCCCAGATCTTGACGACGACGTACGTGAGGGTGATCTCCTCGATGAGACCCCATTCCCCCTCGACGATGACCACGTCATCGACGCGGATCGCGTCGCTGAAGGCGAGCTGCACTCCCGCGAACACGTTGCCGAGGGTCGATTGCGCCGCGAGGCCCGCGATGATCGAGACGACACCGGCAGAGGCGAGGAGGCTCGCACCGACGGTACGGACCTCTGGGAAGGTCATGAGAACGGCCGATGCGCCGACGATCGTGATCGCGACGAGCACGAGTCGGCGGACGATCTGGAGCTGCGTGCGCACGCGGCGGGCGACCCTGTTGTCTGGGACGTCGATGCGGTAGCGGCTCACCGCCTGGGTCAGCCCGAACGAGGCCACCGACCCGACGAGCCACGACGCGAGCACGATGACGGCGATGACGAAGCCGTGCGAGACGAGCGGCCACCATCCGAGGCTCGCGGGCACGGAAGCGGCGCATGCGATCCAGAGCGACACGACCACGAGGAGGAGACGGAACGGGAGGCGGGCGCTCGCCAGCAGACCGAGCGCCGCCGGCCTCCGCCTCGCGACGATGCGGACGATGGACGTGGTCACGGCGATCGCGGCGAGCGCCGCGATCACGGCGACCAGGGCCGCGACGGCGAACTGCAGCCAGGGGTTCCACTCGGACATGAGCCTCCTCGGGGGTCGGGAGGTATCAGTCTAGAAAGCGGATGGGGCGCGTCGCTGGGCGTGGCATCAGTGGCGGGACGCCCCCCTGCCGCTACGCCACCCCCGTAACCGGGGGGAGTACGAGCAGGGGCATATCCGGTCGGTCCGAGGCGACGACTGCCTACTCTTGCGCCCTACCCTCCCCTCTCAGCCGCGCGGTGGATCGTGTTCCGCGCCATCCACCGGGCGGTTCCGAGCAGGAGATCGTCCCCATGAAAAGAGGCCCAGTGCGTCCCATCCTTCCTCCCCGCCGCCGCCGATCGGCCATCATCGGTCTCGCCGCGGCAGCCGTCGGGGCTCTGCTCTTCGGCGGCGCGACCGCGCTGCCCGCGAATGCCGCCGAACTCTCCGGCGTCATCCGCGACGTCGACGTCTCGCCGACCGATCCCCGGCTCGGTACCCAGGTCCAGACGGACATCGACTGGTGCGTGCCTAACGGCACACGTGCTGGCGATACGTTCTCCCTCACCCTGAGCGAGTACTTGCGCACCCTCCCCCCGGGCTTCAGCCTCAACGACCCCGCCAACGACGAGGTCGTCGCCACGGCGGTCATCTCGACGACCGACCCGGCCGTCGTGACCTTCACGATGACGGAGTACGCCGAGACGCACTCGAACGTCTGCGGCACCGCCTTCATCCGCTCCGGCTTCGACAACGGCCTGACGCCGGGGGTCACCGTCCCGTTCGAATCCGTCGCGAACGACGGCACCGAGTTCTCCACCGACGTCACGCCCCGCGGCGGCGACGGGCCGGTCGGTGACGTCGACGAGGCGTTCAAGTTCGGGCGCCTCTCACCCGACCAGGGCCACACGGATCCGGACGACGCCATCCAGTGGTACGTGGTCACCCCGGTCGGTCCGCTCAGCCGCGTCGTCATCAGCGACAACCCCGGTGCGGGCATGAACATCGACTGCGCGACCGTCGACCTCCTCCAGGGCACGCGCAACGCGACGAACATCGGCGGGACGTTCACCCGGCCCGTCGTGATCGCGCGGACGTGCACGGCCGACGCCGTGTCGGTCACCGTCGGGCCGATCCCGGCGGGCCAGGCCGTCCGCCTCGGCTTCAAGATCGACCTCGACGAGGCCACGGGGCCCGAGTCGCACGAGTTCGCGAACACGGCCAACGTCGTCTCGACGGCCCCGAACGGGTCCGTGCGGACGGACACGCCGAGCCGCACCCTCGTGAGCTCGACAGGCGGCGGTGGCGGAGAAGGCGACAACGAGCCCTCGATCGACATCGAGAAGTGGGCGACGGCCGACGGCGCGGTGCCGGGCGACTTCGACACGGAGCCCGGCAAGCGCGTCGAGGCGGGAACGCCGATCCCCGTCACGATGACGATCCGCAACGACGGCGACGAGCCGCTCACCGACATCGCCGTGACCGATTCCACCCTGTCCGGCCCGGACCTGATCGGCCTGACGTGCGACTTCTCCGCCCTCGGCGGCCCCGCGACGGGCACCACGTGGGCCGGCCCCTTCGCGATCGGCGCCGCCTTCGAGTGCACCGGCACCGTCCCCGCGATGGATTCGGGGACGCTCCACGCGGACTCGGCGACCGTCGTCGGCACGGGTCAGGCCTCTGGTACCGGCGTGACCGACGACGACCCCTTCACCTCGACGACTCCGCCCGTGCCCGCGATCGACATCGAGAAGTGGGCGACGGCCGACGGCTACCCGGCGGGAGACGCCGACGACCTCCCCGGCACGGCCGTCGACATCGACACGCCGGTCGACGTCACCTTCACGATCACCAACGACGGCGACGAGGCGCTGGCCGACGTCAGCGTCGGAGACACGACGATCACCGGCCCCGACATCACGGACCTCACGTGCGACTTCTCGCCGCTCGGTGGACCCGCGACGGGCACGACCTGGGACGGGCCCTTCGGCGTCGGCGACACGTTCGAGTGCACCGGAGTGGTCCCCGGCATGCCGATCGGCGGAGTGCACTCCGACGTCGCCGACGTCGTCGGCGTCGGCGTGGAGAGCGGCATCGAGGTGGACGACGAGGACCCGTTCCACGTCACGACCCCGACTCCGAAGCCGTCCATCGTCATCGTGAAGGGTGACGCCGACGGCAACGCCGCCGATACCGTCGGCGATGCGGTCACGCTCGACGACGGGACGACGGCGCTCGAGTTCACCGTCACGAACCCCGGCAACGAGCCCCTCATCGACGTCGTCGTCTCCGACCGCGTCATCGAGGGCGGGCGGGTCACGGGGCTCTCGTGCGTCTTCCCCGACGGCTCGACGGGCACGACGTGGGACGGCCCCTTCGCCATCGGCGACGCGTTCGACTGCACGGCGACGCTCTCGGGCGTCGCGGTGGGGAGCGACCACCACGATGTCGCGACCGTCTCGGGCATCGGGATCGTGAGCGGGATCACCGTGATCGACGACGACCCGTATTTCGCGAAGCGGCCGCCGGCCGATGGCAGCGGCCTCGCGATCACGGGAGCCGACGGCGCCGTGACCCTCGGCGGTCTCGCTGGGGGCCTGCTCCTCGTGGGAGCCGCGGTCTACCTCGTCGGACGCCGGAGGTCGTCGACCGTCTGATCGCAGCATGGGAAGGCCCCGCCATCGCTCGATCGGCGGCGGCGGGGCCTTCCGCCGTCCCGGGTCCGCGCCCACTCGTCCGACTCCACGTTCTCCGATCGGACGTTCAGACGGAGCCCATAGGCTCTTCCCAGCCGCCGACCACCGACAGCACGCACTGGAGCCGCACGCATGACTCTCACCCCGCTCGTCGCCTCGACGGCCTCCTCGTCGGACTCGGGCGGGTCCGGATCGCTCCTCTCCGGCTTCTCCGACTGGGCGGTCGGCCTCATGGAGACGATCGGGGCTCCCGGGGCCGGGATCGCCGTCGCTCTGGAGAACCTCTTCCCTCCGCTCCCGAGCGAGCTCATCCTCCCCCTCGCCGGTTTCACCGCGAGTCGTGGGAGCTTCACGATCGCCGAGGCGATCTTCTGGACCACGCTCGGCTCAGTCGTCGGCGCGCTCGCGCTCTACGGCATCGGCGCGGCACTCGGCCGCGACAGAGTCCGCCGCATCGCGGCGAAGCTCCCCCTCGTGCAGGTCGAAGACGTCGATCGCACCGAGGCGTGGTTCGAACGGCACGGCAACAAAGCAGTCTTCTTCGGCCGCATGGTCCCCATCTTCCGCAGTCTGATCTCGATCCCCGCCGGCATCGAACGCATGCACCTCGGGATCTTCACCCTCCTGACCCTCGCGGGAAGCCTCCTCTGGAATTCGCTCTTCATCGGCGCGGGGTTCCTCCTCGGCGAGAACTGGCACATCGTCGAGCAGTACGCAGGCATCTTCCAGTGGGTCGTCATCGTCGTCGTCGTCCTCGCCGTGGTCTGGTGGGTCATGAAGCGCATCCGCACCCTTCGTCGCCGCGATTCCGACGCGGCATAATCGATCTCGTGCGGAAGATCGGTATCGAGGAGGAGATGCTCCTCGTGCATCCGACCGATGGTCGCCCCCTCGCCCTCTCGGCGGAGGCGCTCGTGCACGGCCACGACCATCTCCAGACAGAGCTGCAGCAGGAGATGATCGAGATCGCGAGCGATCCCTTCGCGAGTCTCGCCGACGTGCGCGATTCCCTTCTCTCTCGGCGTCGTGAGGCCGACGACCTCGCGCGCTCCGTGGGAGCGCGGACGGCGGCCATCGCGTCGTCGGCCGTCCCGACGCTCCCCCACCTCACCCCCGACGACCGTTACGACTGGATGGCCGAGCACTTCGGCGTCACGGCGCGCCGGACGATGGTGTGCGGCTGTCACGTGCACGTCGACATCTCCTCCCGGGAGGAGGGCGTCGGCGTCCTCGACCGCATCAGGGCGTGGCTCCCTCTCCTCACCGCGCTCAGCACCAATTCGCCGTTCCACGGCGGACTCGACACGGGGTACGCGAGCTACCGCTCGCAGGTGTGGAGCCGCTGGCCGTCGGCCGGTCCCCTGCCGATCCTCGGCGACGTCGAGGCCCTGACCGCGTTCGAGGACGAGCTCCTCGCGACGGGCGTCCTCCTCGACCGCGGCATGCTCTACTTCGACGCGCGTCTCTCGAGCCGGTATCCCACCGTGGAGGTGCGGGTCGCCGACGTGTGCCTCGACATCGAGCACGCCGTCACGATCGCGGGCCTCGCGAGGGCGCTCGTGTCGACGGCGGCGGCCGCATGGGCGGAGGACGAACCGCCCCTCCCGGTCACCCCGGCCGCGCTCCGCCTGGCGGCATGGCGGGCCTCGGCCGAGGGGCTCGGCGGAGAGCTCGTGCATCCCTTGACAGGGCGGCCCGCGTCGGCACGCGAGGCTGTGGACGCCCTGCTCGACCATGTCGGCTCCGCCCTCGAGGATTCAGGCGACCGCGAGCGGATCACGGACGGGGTCGACTCGATCTTCCGCGACGGCACCGGGGCGGACCGCCAGCGCGCCGTCTTCACCCGGTCGCACTCCCTCTCGGCCGTCATGCTCGACGCCGTCGAGGCGACCGCTGGTCACCCCGCCGAGGCCTGAAGGAGCCCTGCTACAGTCGCTCTCGACACCGCCGTCGGCCACTCACGCCGCCGCACCGAACGCGATCGGGAGCTCCATGAAGTCGAGTCTGTTCGAACCCCGCAACAACGAGATCACCACCAATGAGTGGATGTCGCTCCAGAACGAGTACATGCTCAAGGCGCGCATCTATCCCCAGTACGACCTCATCGCTCAGAAGGGTGCGATGGTCGCCTACCAGGGCGACGTGACGTTCGCGCACGAGGGCTCGCGCGACGTCGGTCAGTTCCTCAAGAAGATGATGTCGTCCGACGATCAGCCCCTCATGAGACTGTCGGGCGACGGCGAGGTCTTCCTCGCGAGCTACAAGGCGAACGTGCACCTCATCCAGCTCGAGAACGACGCGATCACGATCAACGGCCGCAATCTCCTCGCCTTCCAGTCGAGCCTCCAGTACGACCTCAATCGGGTCCAGGGCGCGGGGATGCTGACGGGTGGGATGTGGAACACGACGATCCACGGCGTGGGGACGGCCGCGGTCGTCACGCAGGGGCCGCCCGTGATCCTCGACTGCTCGCAGCAGCCGACCTTCACCGACATGCAGGCGACGATCGCGTGGTCGGCGAACCTGCGGCCGCAGGTGAAGTCGTCGGTGACCGCCGGCGCCCTCATCGGCCGCGGCAGCGGCGAGGCGTTCCAGTACGCGTTCCACGGTCCGGGCTGGGTGATCGTCCAGCCGTCCGAGCTCTCGTTCCCGGTCACCGCCTGACCCTCTCCTCCCCCTGAAAATCCCGAATGTGCACGAGTATTCACGCACATTCGGGATTTTCAGGGGGGGGGAGGTCAGGGAGTGAGTTCGGGTGGGAGCGGGGTCGAGTGGAGGATCGAGAGCCGCTGGGTGGCCCGGGTGAGCGCGACGTAGAGTTCACGCGTCTCCGCGACTCCGCGCTCGGATCGCCAGCCGGGTTCGACGAGCACGACGACGTCGAATTCGAGGCCCTTCGCGGCGCGCGGCGAACCGAACCAGACCCGTTCGCTCAAACCGGGCGGCAGCGCCGACACAGCTGAACGCAACCGCGGCAGGAGCTCGGCGTCCCCGATCACGGCGAACGTGCCCTCGGACTCCGTGAGGAACGCCTCGGCTCGCTCGGCGATGGCGTCCGACATGGCGTCGTACGGCACGCGGAGGATCTCGGGCTGCTCGCCCGTCGAACGGATCGACGTCGGCGCCTTCTGCGTCGCATCGATGTGCCCGAGCACGCGCGCCGCGAGGTCCATGATCTCCGAGGGCGTGCGGTAGTTGACGGTGAGTTCCTCACGCGTGTACGACCGCAACTGCGGACGCAACAGCGTGTCCCAATCGGCGCCGTGCGCGGCCGAACTCTGATTGATGTCTCCGACGAGCGTGAGCGACCGCGACGGGCAGCGGCGGAGGACCGCTCGCAACGCGAGGGGCGTCAGTTCCTGGGCCTCGTCGACGATGACGTGGCCGTAGGTCCACCCCACCTCGCCCTCGGCGCGCTCCGCGACCGTGCTGCGCTCGTCCTGGCGCTGCCGCGCCGCGAGCTGCTCGGCCGTCACCCCCGATGCTCGCGTGCCGTCGTCGTCCGTCGTCGTGTCGGAGTAGAGATCGAGCACACCTTGCGCGTACTCGAGCTCCCGTTCCTGCTCTGCCCGCTCGCGAGCGCGCGCACGCATCCCCGGCCGCGGGTCCTCCCCCAGGAGCGACGCCGCCTCGTCGAGGAGCGGGATATCGGAAGCCGTCCATCCCGACGACGCGGGGCGGACGATGATCGCGCGGTCGTCGTCCGAGAGCATCGGGGCGCACGCCGCGAGGATCTTCTCGTCGGACAGGAGCTCGGAGACGAGCTCCTCCGGCGACACGATCGGCCACAGCTCGTCGATCGCGGCGGCGATCCGGTCGTCGAGCTGCAGCTCCTCGGCGAAGTCCTCGACGTCCTCCTGATCGACGTCGACCTCGACGGAGCGACCCGCCGTCGACAACAGCATCCGCGCCACGAGCTCGCGGAAGAGCCGCTCGAAGACGGGTCTCGCCTCGTTGTGCGACCGGCGGCTCCGGCGCATCCGCGTGCGGAGCGCCGCGAGCTCCTTGCTCTCGATCCGCACCGTCTGCTCGGACTCGAGCGTCACGACGTACGGGGCGCGCACGGCGATCTCCCGCCGACGGACCGCGCTGTCGATCGCCTTCGCGAGGTCGAGGCGCCCCTTCACCTCCGCGACGTCGCGCTCGTCCTCACCGTGCGCGACGACGCCGGGAAGGAGGGTGTGGAGCGACGTGAGCACGACGCTGTCCTCACCGAGGGACGGGAGCACCTCGCTGATGTAGCCGAGGAAGTCGGGATTCGGGCCCACGATGAGAACCCCTTCGCGAGCGAGGCGGTCGCGGTGCTCGTAGAGCACGTACGCGGCGCGGTGGAGCGCGACGGCGGTCTTGCCCGTCCCCGGGCCGCCCTGCACGACGAGCGCTCCCCGCAGTCCCGCCCGGATGATGCGATCCTGCTCGCCCTGGATCGTCGCGACGATGTCGGACATGCGGTCGGTACGGTGGTGGGACACCGCCGCCATGAGGGCGGACGGCCCCGTCGTGGAGCCTTCGCCCCCAGCGGCGAGGTCCTCGGTCACGACGCTCGAGACGCGCCAGCCGCGCGTCCCGATCGTCGAACGGGCCGCCACGTCCTGGGGGTGGAGCGGCGTCGCCGTGTAGAAGGCCCGCGAAAGCGGCGCGCGCCAGTCGACGAGCAGCGGGTCCCGCGTCTCCGGGTCGAAGAGACCCATACGCCCGATGTACCACTCGGCGCCGTCGCGCATCCCGAGGTGGCCGAAGAGGAGGCCGCCGCCGGCGTTCTCGAACCGGCTCAGCTGCTTGCGGTGGTGGTCGGCGCGGGCATCGCGGTCCCAGAGCTCGACGGCGTCGCCGCTCTCGCGGAGCACCGTCGCGAGGCGGGCGCTCTCCGAGGCGACGAGATCGGCGACCGTCGAGCGGATGGTGTCGAGCCGCGATTGGGCGGCGAGTCTATCGAGAATCGTGGCGGTCCTTCGTCCGAGCGGGTGCACGGCCCTCCGCGGTGCGGATCGAGCCGAAGATTCAGGATAATTCCTCCGCGACCCCCTCGGTGCATCCTCGACACCGTCGCGTCGAGGCCGTCGCTCGGTGCGGATCAGTCGTCGGCGTCGAGCAGCGGCGCGACGGGGCTGCCCTCGAGGTTCTCGAGGAGGTCGGCGACGCTCGCATACACGGCGACCGCGCCCGCCTCGCGCAGTTCCGCCTCGGAGATCCCTCCCGTGAGGACACCGACGAAGGGCACACCGGCGCGTTCAGCGGCGATGCCGTCCCACCGGGCGTCGCCGATCATGACGGCGCGCTCGGGAGGCACATCCGCCTCGTCGAGAGCCACCCGGATGACATCCGGTTCGGGCTTCGCGGTCTCGACGTCGGCGGAGGACGTGACGGCGTGCAGGCTCTCCTCGACGTCGAGGACGCGGCGCAGCTCGACGAGCTCCTCCTCGGGTGCCGACGTCGCGAGAACGACGCGTGTCCCCCGACCGGCGAGGACGCCGAGCAGCTCGGTCGCGCGGTGGAAGGGGCGCAAGCGGTCGACGAGCCGCGAGTAGTACTCGGTGTGCATGTCTTTCGCACGGTCGCCGAGTTCCTCCAGACGATCCCCGAGGAGTTCCTCGAGGAGCTTCGACGAGTCGAGGCCGATCGCCCGGTGGATGCGCCACGTGTCGACGTCCACCTCGAGGTCCCGGAAGGTGCGCGCCCAACTCTCCACGTGCAGGTAGTTGGAGTCGACGAGAGTCCCGTCGATGTCGAAGAGGACGGCTGTCGCGGTGTGTGCGGTATCGGTCATCCCTCGAGTCTGGCCGCGACCACGTCGACGCGGCAGGGGCTGGCGGTCCGCCGGTCCGATCCCTAGACCCGTGTCAGGAAACGCAATCGCCCGACGCCACCTCGTCGGTGGCACCCACACGGTCGAGCACGGGAGCCAGCTCGTCGAGAGTGAGTGCATATCCGGTCTCGGCGTCCGTCGTCGACCGTGCGAACACGACGCCGACGACGTCCCCGGCCGGGTCGAGGAGCGGACCACCCGAGTTGCCCGGACGGACGATGCTTCGCAGCGAGTAGATCTCGCGCGTCACGGTGTCGCGCTCGTAGATGTCGAGCCCCGTCGCCTGCATCACCTGCCGGACGCGAGCCGGCTCGACGTCGTAGGGACCGTTCTCGGGGTATCCCGCGACGTAGGCCGACTCGGTGGCTCCCAGCTCGTCGCCGAGCGGAAGGGGATCGACGCCGAGCCCGGCGACCGCGAGGACCGCGAGGTCGCGCTGCGGGTCGAAGACGACGAGCGTCGCGGGCAACGGACGTCCCGTCCCGCCGAGTTGGACGAAGAGTTCGTCGGAGCCGCCGACGACGTGCGCATTCGTCACGACGCGGTCGGAGCCGACGACCCAGCCGCTCCCCGTCGCGTCGGAACCGCACGACGGCGCCGACGAGAGCACGCGGACGATGCCCGATGAGGCGGCGTCGACCTCCGCCGAGATCGACGGGTCCGGCTCGGTGACCCCGATGATGCTCTCGACGCCGCCCGCGAAGACCCGCGGGAAGCCGGAATTTCCGATCGCGCGGTCGAGGGCGCCGAGCGCCGTGCTCGACGGCACGGGCGCCAGGGAGTCGAGGGTCGCGACGACGCGCGAGGACGACGCGAGCCAGGTGAGCGGCGGCAGTCCCGTCGAGGCGAGGAAGCCCGCGATGAGCCAGACGGACGCCGCCCACGTCAGGAGTCCGAGTGCCGCTCCCCCGAGCGTGTCGAGTCCGCGAGCGAGCGAGATCTTCGAGATGACGCGCTTGAGGAGCCGCGCCAGGACCGAGAGGACGGTGACGACGAGCGCGATCGACAGGAGGAGGACGCCGACGGCCACGACGGTGCGCTGGAGCGACGTCGCCCATCCGAAGCCCGCGGCCCACTCGACGACGACGGGCGTCGCCACCGTCGACAGGAGCAGCCCGCCGACGATCCCGACGAGGGACGCGGCGGTCACGAGCGCACCACGGCGCCAGCCGCCGACGAGGGCGGCGATCGCGAGAAGGAGAAGGACAATGTCCACGACGGCGTTCATCTCGGCACATGTTACGGGGGCGGACCGGCTCGAAACCCTCGGTCAGCCGTGAGGACGCCGGACACTCGAGTGCAACCGGTCGAGCCCTCGCGCCCGGCGGGGTAACGTTGCCTCGTCGCGAGCGCGAGATGCTCCGCCTGGCCGTTCGAGAAGGGCACGCTCCTGAAGGTCGTCAGCTACAACCTCCGCAAGCACGCCGCCGTGGGCGAGCTCACCGATCTCGTGGAGACCCACGCGATCGATGTCCTCTGCATCCAGGAGGGCGACACGGCCGCCCTCGCCCCCAGTGTGGGCGGGCTGCGGCTCATCGGTGCCACCGAGAACAACCGGCTCGGCCTCGCGATGTACGCGAGCGACGAGCGCTTCGACATCCTCGACACGCGCGTCTTCGCCGTCCGCAAATCCCTGCACGACCGCGTCCTCCGCCCCGCGCACGAACGCTTGCTCGCCGCCCGCCTGTTCGACAAGGTGCGAGGCCGCGAGGTGCTCGTCGGGGACTTCCACGCCGCGCCGCTCACGGCGTCGAACGCGCTGCGTCGCAAGCAGATCGCCGGAGCGCACGCCGGCATGCGCGCCCTGGCCCCCGGCGCCCCGGCGCTCATGGTGGGCGACTTCAACTACCCGTGGTTCGTCAACAAGCTCGAGCGCCACCTCACGGACGCCGGATTCCAGCTCACGCGGAGCACCGAGCCGACCTATGTCCGCTACAAGTACTTCTCGGGCTACTTCGATTTCGTGACGTCGAACGGCTACATGATCGAGCGCGTCGACGTGCTGCCCTTCGGCGCGTCCGATCACCGCCCCATCAGCCTGACCGCCCACCTCGCCGACGATTGACCGCTCGTCGCCGACGTCGAACAGACGTCGTCGGCGCGCGCCGCGGCGTCCCGGCGGAGCCGCCCGTGGGCGGACTCCGATCGGCTACAGGACGAGCGCGGGTCAGCGTGGGAGCAGGCCGCGCACGAAGGCGGCCTGGCCCGCGTGCTGGAGGTCGTCCGCGACGACGCTCACGAGCCTGACGGCGAGCGTGACGGGCGGGTCCCAGGCCTCGTCGACGATGCGGTCCAGTTCGGCATCGGTGAGACCGCCCAGATAGGCGACCGTCCTGTCGTGGACGGCGACGTGGTACGCGGCGAGCCGCTCGGCGGAGACGCCGCCCACCGCGCCGACCTGATCGGGCGACATGCCGTAGCCCGTCTCCTCGACGTCGAAGGGCAGCCCGAAGTCCTCGAACCAGCCGTCCGCCGTCCACACCTGTTCGGTGCCGGCGGCGTCGGCGATGTGGTCGTCCTGCACGCGCGTGAGGTGCCAGACGAGCCAGGCGATGGAGTTGGCGTCCGCGGTCGCGCGGAACGTGAGCTCCTCGTCCGTGAGCCCGTCGAGGACGCGCGTCGTGCTGTCACGGATCCGATCGAACGCATCGACGAGCAGGTCCCGAGTCGTTGCCATGGTGGTACTCCTTTCGAGGCGGAACTCCAGTCCACTCCGGCCCGACCTCCTGGGCAACCCGCCGCCGCGTGCGCGTCGAGGTGCTAGTCGCGCTTGAGCGTCGCGGCGAACACCGACGCCGCGAGCATGAGGACGGCCGCCGAGGCGAAGGCCGCGGGGTAGGAGAACGCGTCGAGAAGCGCGCCGGCCGCGAGCGGGCCGACGATCGACCCGACGTCGGCCGACGCCTGGAAGACGGCGACGGGAGTGCCGCGGCGACCGCCGGCCGCGTCGCTCATGAGCGCCGACGGAGCCGTGCCGATGAAAGCGGCCGCCACGGCGTAGACGACGAGGAGCGCGATGAGCATCCAGAGCTCCGCCACGAAGGGGATCGCCATCATCGTCACGGCTCCGACGAGGAACGCCCAGACGATGGCCGGCCGGCGTCCGACGGAATCGACGAATCGACCGGCTGGTCCGAGCGCGACCGTCTGCACGACGGCCGCGATCGCGAAGGCGATGCCGGTCCAGGCCGGCTCCCGGTGGAGGACCTCCACGACCAGCACGGGGACGAGAGCCCCTCTGACACCCATCGCCGCCCAGCCCGACGCGAGGTTCGCGACGCTCGCGACCTGGAACCGTCGGTCGCGAAGCACCGAGCGCATGCCTCCGTCCGTCGTCGAGGCCGTCTCGTCGGAACGGCCGTCGCCGCGGAGCAGGACGAGGCCGACCGTTCCCGCTACGGCGAGCGTCGCGGCGTAGAAGAAGAACGGCGCCGTGAGCGAGACCGTCGTGAGCAGTCCGCCGACTGCGGGTCCGGCCATGCCGCCGATGAGGAATCCGCCCTGCCAGAAGCCCACGGCCCGGCCACGCTGAGTCGGCGAGGTCACGCCGATGATGAGTGTCATCGCGGCGACCGAGAACATGGCGGAACCGATGCCGCCGAGCCCGCGCAGCACGAGGACCTGCGGGTAGTCGGTCGCGATGCCCACGGCTCCGCTCGACACGGCGACGATGGCGATGCCGACGGCGAGCACGACGCGCTCACCCCAGCGGTCGACGAGTCGGCCGACGATCGGCGCCGCGACGAGGCGCATGACGGCGAAGGCGGACACCACGGCCCCGACCTCGATGTAGCCCACCCCGAAACCGCGGACGAAGACCGGGAGCACCGGGATGACGACCCCGAAGCCGAGCATGACGAAGAACGCGACGACTCCGAGGACCCGGACGTCACGCGGGAGTGGTTCGCGGTCGCTGCGCCGTCGGCGCTCGACCCGGCCGAGAGGGTTCCAGGTCATACGGCCGGGTCGGGACGGTGGAGCGATGGCATGTCCTTACGCTAGCGCGATGGGAGGATGTCTCCGGGGCATCGGCTCCGGGGACGGGGAGCCGCCAGCATGTCGCAGTCATCGCAGGACGTTACGACGAGCGACCCCAGGACGCCGTCCGGCCGCGTGCGACGGGTCCTGCTCCGGGTGCTCGCCGGCACGGCTGTCGTCGTCGTCCTCGTCGTCGTGGTGTTCCTCGCGTGGGCGAACACCGTCATGGCCGGCGATCGGACCGCGGCGCTCGAGGTGTGGCGCGACGACGCGCTGACCGTGACCGAGACGGATCTCTCGTTCGTCCTCGAGCCGGTCACGGCTGGACGTGCCGAGGGGCTCGTGTTCGTGCCCGGCGCCCGCGTCGATCCGTTCGCCTACGCTCGCGTACTCTCGGGCGTCGTGGAGCGGTCAGGCGTCACGGTCGTCATCACGAAGCCGACGCTCCACCTCGCATTGTTCGATGCCCGGCCCCTGTCCGACTTCACCGCAGCGGTCCCCGGCGTCGACGAGTGGAGCGTCGGGGGCCATTCGCTCGGCGGCGTGAAGGCGTGCGCGATGGCCGCAGGAGACGACAGCGTCCCGATATCCGGTCTCGTCCTCTTCGGCAGCTACTGCGCGAACGACGTCTCCGCGTCGGGCCTCGACGTCCTGAGCATCTCGGCGACGAACGACGGCCTCAGCACGCCGACGGACATCGAGACCAACGCCGACCTCCTCCCCGACGACGCGACGTTCGTGGTCCTCGACGGGGCGAACCACGCCGACTTCGGCGACTACGGGCCGCAACCCGGCGACGGCCGGTCGACCGTCGCGGACGACGAGGTCCGCTCGGCGATCACCGACGCCCTCGCGGACTTCTTCCCCTGACGACGGGCAGGCTGACGGCCCGCCGACCCTCGATGACCGACGCGAGCTCAGACCGTCCGCACGCGGCGGTCGGCGTCTTCGGCCACGACCGACGCCATCGCGGCGTCCAGGAGGATCGGGCGGTGGTCCGATGCTCCGGCGGGGAGGGTCCGCACCGCGTCGATGCGCATGCCTCTCGAGGTGAGGAAGTCGAAGTGCGTCGCGAGCGAGGCCGTGTGCCGATATGTCGGCTCGTCGCTGAAGGTCACGCTAAAGCCGTCGAGGGCGGCGACACGCTCCAGCCGTGAGCGGAAGAGCGGGTAGTTGAAGTCGCCGATCATGACGACGGGATCACCGTCCGCCACCTCGGCGAGCAGCATGTGAGCCGCCGAGATCTGGTGCCGGCGGAGGACGTTCGTCGCCGTGAGCGGCGCGGCGTGGAAGGAGGCGACCGTCGCGCGTTCTCCCGTCCGCCGATCGACGAGGCGCACGGCCAGCAGTCGTTCGGTGTCACGGAGGAGGAAGAGGTCGTGGAGGCCCGGCTTCAACCGGAAGGCGCGGTGGAAGGTCACCGCGAAGCGATCGGGGCGCACGTAGACCCCGAGTCCGAGCAGTCCCGTCGACGTGGTCGCGGCGAGCTCGAAGTCGCCGAGGCGTCGCGGCAGGTCGTCGGCGTGAGCCTCCTGCACGCACACGACGTCGGCGTCGTGCAGTTCCGCGAGGCCCCGCAGCTCCGATGCCGCACGGTGGTGCCAGAGGTTGTAACTCAGGATCCGCATTCGACGCCTCTCGTCGGGTGGTGCCGTCGCGGCCATCGTATGAGCGGGTCGACGGGGACGGCGGGCTTCTCACGGTCGTTCGCGGGGAATTGCCGGGCGATTCACCCCGGGTTCATCGGAGCACCGGTGCCGGCGTCGCCCGTATCGCGACCGCAACCCGTTCCATGCGCATGAATGCAGATCTACGCTGGAGGGATGACGGACACGGAGAAGCGCGAGACCACCACCGGCGGCACCGGGCAGGGCCGATACGTCGAGCCCGGGCGCGAGTTCACACGGGACACGAACTACATCGAGGACCGCATCACGCGCGACGGGCGCGACGGCTGGCCCGTCGAGGCCGGCCGCTACCGGCTGATCGCCGCTCGTGCCTGCCCGTGGGCCAACCGTGCGGTCATCGTCCGGCGGCTCCTCGGGCTCGAGTCGGCCATCTCGCTCGGCCTTCCGGGACCGACGCACGACGAACGCAGCTGGACGTTCGACCTCGATCCGGGCGGCGTCGACCCGGTTCTCGGCATCGAACGGCTCCAGGAGGCGTTCTTCGCCCGGTTCCCCGACTACCCGCGCGGCATCACCGTTCCGGCCATCGTCGATGTGCCCACCGGCCGCGTCGTCACCAACGACTACCCGCGGATCACGCTCGACTTCTCGACGGAGTGGACGGAGTTCCATCGCGATGGCGCCCCCGACCTCTACCCCGAGCCTCTCCGCGACGAGATCGACGACGTGGCGGAGAAGATCTTCCACGACGTCAACAACGGCGTCTACAAGGCGGGCTTCGCGGGCTCGCAGAAGGCCTACGAGCGGGCGTACGACGCTCTCTTCAACCGGCTCGACTGGCTCGAGGAGCGGTTGACGTCTCAGCGCTTCCTCGTGGGCGACACGATCACGGAGGCCGACGTGCGCCTGTTCACGACGCTCGCGCGCTTCGACGCCGTCTACCACGGCCACTTCAAGTGCAATCGCTCGAAGCTCACCGAGATGCCCGTGCTGTGGGCCTACGCGCGCGACCTGTTCCAGACCCCCGGTTTCGGCGACACGATCGACTTCGCCCAGATCAAGGCCCACTACTACGTCGTCCACAGTGACATCAATCCGACCGGGATCATCCCGAAGGGACCGGACCCGCGCGGGTGGCTGACCCCGCACGGCCGCGAGGAGCTCGGCGGTCGTCCGTTCGGCGACGGCACTCCCCCGCCCCCGCCCGTCGCCGGAGAGGACGTCCCTCCCCTCGGCTGACGGGCACGAGTGGATGACCGCTCCCTAGGGCAGCAGCGCGAGCTTCCCGCCCGGATGCTGCTCCGCGAGGAACGCCATCGCCTCCCGCGCTTCCGCGAGCGGGAACGTGCGGGCGACGGGAACGACGAGTTCACCCTGCCCGGCGAGGTCGACGAGCCGCGCGCGAACCCGGTCGCGGAAGACCGCGCTCGCCGGGAAGCGCCCCATGATGACGCGATAGCCGTCGCGCTCCACCCTGGCGAAGTTGGCGATGCTCACGATCCGGCCCCGATCGGCGACCAGCGCGAGCGAGGCGTCGATCGCCTCGTCCGTGCCGACGCAATCGAGAGCGGCGGCGACGGGGCCACCCGCGAGCTCGCGGACGCGCGTCTCGAGCCCGTCGCCGTACTCGACGTGCTCCCCGCCGAAGCGCTCGACCGTGGCCGCGGAGGCCGCGCCCGCCGTCCCGATGACGCGGACGCCGAGCAGTCGCGCCTGTTGCAGGACGCTCACCCCGACGGCGCCGGCCGCTCCGTGGACGAGGATCGTCTCGCCCTCGCGGACGCGCGTCACGTCGAGCATCTCCGCCGCCGTCGTTCCCGCGAGGAGGAGGTTCGCCGCCTCGGGATGGCCGAGGGACCCCGGCTTTGCGAAGACGTCCTTCGCGGGCACCGTGACCGCGCTCGAATAGCCGCCGCGGATCCGGAAGGCGAGCACCTCGTCGCCGACCGCTCCCCCGCCCGACGCGATCTCGGTATCCGATCCGATCGCCGCGATCGTGCCGGACACCTCGTAGCCGACCCTGACCGGCAGATCGGCCGGGTCTCCACCCGCCGACACGTGCTTGTAGTCGGCGGGGTTCATCCCGGCTGCCCGGACCTCGATCGTCACCTCGCCGGGGCCGGGTTCCGGTACCTCGGACTCCACCATCTCGAAGACGTCGAGCCCGCCGAAGTCACGTGCGATCCACGAAAGCGCCATGTGCGCCACTCAACTCCTCCTCGTCAGGCTGACGCGTCCGCCACGCTGAGGACCGTCTTGATCCACCCCGGCTCGCGCCGGTCGAACGATTCGTAGGCGTCGATCGCCGAGGCGAGCTCGGCGTGCTGCGTGATGAAGGGCGCCACGTCGAAGGCGCCCGTCGCGACGAGGTCGAGAAGAGGAGGGGTCACGCGGTGGTGGTCGCAATTGCCCGCCCGGATCGTGAGGTTCTTGTTCATCGCCTCGCCGATCGGGTACGACGTGAGCGTCGGAGGGTACACCCCGATGATGCTGATGCGACCGTACTTCGCGACCGACTGCACGGCCCACTGCGCCGCTTGCGTCGGAGCGTCTCCCGGCACCCATGTATCCCCGTCGGGATCGGCGTCGGGCGCCACCTGTTCGACCTCCTGCGTGAACTGATCAGCGTTCTCCGCGGCCTGCTCGGCCGCCGGACCCGTCTTCGGAGACTGCGCGTCGACGCCGACCGCGTCGATGACGACGTCTGCGCCGATGTCGTTCGTGAGCGACATGATCGCGGCCACGGGGTCCTCCGCGTTGAAGTCGACGATCTCGGCGTTCTGCGCGAGCGACTGCGCCAAGCGGGTGTCGATGCCGTCGACGGAGATGACCCGGGCGGCGCCCATCTTCCACGCCGACGCGATCGCGAGCTGACCGACGATCCCGGCCCCGAACACCACGACGACGTCCCCTGCGGAGATGTCGCCGAGCTCGGCACCGAACCACGACGTCGGCAGGATGTCGGAGAGCAGGATGGCGTCCTCGTCGCTCAGGGTGGCCGGGATAGGGACGAGGGTGTTGCGAGCCCACGGAACGCGCGCGAACTCGGCCTGCAGGCCGTTCACGGGACCCGTGGACTCCGGACCGCCGAAGAAGCACGTTCCGGCGGACGGACCGTTGGGGTTCGCGACATCGCACTGCGCCGTGTGTCCCTCTCGGCAATAGCGGCACGCGCCGCACGACACGGTCGAGTCGATGATGACGCGGTCTCCGGGGCTGAACCCGCGGACGTTCTCACCGACCTCCTCGACGACACCGACGGCCTCGTGGCCGAGGATCGTGCCCTCTTTCATCGGGCCCATGGTGCCGCGGATGAAGTGCAGGTCCGTTCCGCAGATCGCGCTGCGCGTGATGCGCACGATCGCGTCCTCGGGATGCTGAATGGTCGGCTTGTCGACCTCGTCGAGTCGGATGTCGCCGACGCCGTGCCACACGATCGCCTTCATGAGTCGCTTCCTCCCGCGCCGGCCCTCCCGGCGCCCGGGAGAGCCACCTTAGGCGCCGGATCGGACGATGTCCGGGGCTGGCCCCGTCGGGGTCACCGTGCTACCACGGCCGTCGGCGGATCGGATCGGCTCAGTCGTGCAGCGTCCTCAGGGCCGAGACGACGTCGCGATGCCAACGCATGGCGGCCGGCACCGCTCCGAGGAAAACCGGAGTGTCGTGCGTCATGCCGAGGTAGCGCACGACGGTCGCCTCCACGCCCGCCGCGCGTAACGCCGCGCCGTAGGCCGCGCCCTCGCCGCGGAGTGCGTCGTACTCGGCTGTGAGGATGTGGGCGGGCGGCAGCCCCGCGTGGGACTCGGCGAGCAACGGCGACGCGAGCGGATTCCGCGCCTCGCCCGGATCGCGAAGATACGTGCGCGCGACAGAGCGCAACTCGCGGACCGCGAGGAACGTCGGAACGCCCATCGCGCGCACGGGACCGAGGTCGATGTGCCGCCCGGTGAGGTCGACGACCGGCACCTCGAGGAGCTGCAGCCGGAGCGGGAGGTCGCCGCGATCGCGGTTGAGGAGCGTCACGGCGGCAGCGATGTTCCCACCGGCCGAGATCCCCGAGATCGCGAGGCGATCGGGGTCGATGCCGAGTCCGGCGGCCTCCCGGACGAGCCAGTCGAGAGCCGCATGTCCCTGCTCGACCGCTGTCGGGAACCGGTGCTCGGGAGCGAGCGCGTAGTCGACCGCGACGACCGCGACGCCCGCATCGACGGCTCGGAGCCGGAAGCCCGCGTCCGTCGTCGGGTAGTCGATCCCGCCGATCCGGAAGCCGCCGCCGTAGAACGCGAGGGTCGCCGGGACGAGAGCGCGTTCTTCGTCGGGCTCAAAGTCGGGCTCGGCGTCGGCGAGTTCCGGGTAGTAGATGCGGACCCGCACGTCGGGATATCGGGGCACGGGGACGGTGTGCTCCACGATGCGGACATCCGGGCCGGGGCGGCCGACGGCGGCGAGCTCCTTACGGTCCCACGCGATCGCGGCTTTACGGTGGGCGGCCCGCGTCGGCTTCTTCTTGGGGGCCGCGCGCTTGCGCGCGGGGGGCGTGTCGCGCCCGGCCGCCCCGCCGCCCGTCGGCCTGCTGCCGAGCGTCACAGCGGTTCCGACGCCCGACTTCTCCGCGGCCGCGCCGCCACCGCTCCGCGCCGACGCCCGCGCGCTCGACCCCGATCCGCTCCCGGCGCTCCCGCCGTGCGCGGGAGGAGGCGGCGGCGCGATCCGCACGGCGAGACGTGCGAGCCAGGGCCAGCCCCACTTCTCCGCGTACCCCTGCAGGGCCGTGCGGACGAGGTAGGCGCGGTGGGTCTTGAGCCTGTCGGCGAAGAAGGGATCGAGGGGCACGGGACCTCCGGAATCGAGCGGACACGGCCCGCGCACGAGGCCTCGGCGGGCGCGGGCCCGCGGTGCGAGCGGGCCGCCAGTCTACGTGCGGGGCCGACGGCCGCGGTCGGGCTTGCGCGCCGGGCGCCGGAGCGCCACTGCTGGTGCACGGCAGGCGGCGCGGCCAGGATGGTCGCATGACGCTCTCGATCGACGACCCCATCGCCCCCATGCTCGCGAAGGCCGTCGACGCGGTCCCGGAACCCGGTTCCCTCGCCGGCGGGCTCTCGTACGAACCGAAGTGGGACGGCTTCCGCAGCATCGTCTACGTCGGCGACGACGGGACGGTCGAGCTCGGCAGCCGGGGATCGAAGCCGCTCACGCGCTACTTCCCGGAACTCGTCGAGGCCCTCGGCGGGCGCCTCCCCCGCGGCAGCGTCGTCGACGGCGAGATCGTCGTGCGCGTCGGCGAACCGGGCCGGGAGAAGCTCGATTGGGAGGCGCTCTCGCAGCGCATCCACCCGGCCGCGAGCCGTGTCCGGACACTCGCTCAGGAGACACCGGCCTCGTTCATCGCCTTCGATGTCCTGCAAGCGGACGGGGAGAGCCTGCTCGACACGCCCTTCTCGGAACGACGTGCGGCTCTCGAGGCGATGCTCGTGGATGTGAGCGCCCCCGTCCATCTCACGCAGACGACCCGCGATGTGGAGACCGCCAGACGCTGGTTGCAGGAGTTCGAGGGGGCCGGTCTCGATGGCGTCGTCGCGAAGCCGCTCGCGGCGGCCTACTCCCCCGGCAAGCGTGTCATGCTCAAGGCGAAGCACCACCGATCGGCCGACGTCGTCGTCCTCGGTTATCGCATCCACGCGAGCGGGACAGGGGTCGGGTCCCTCCTCCTCGGTCTCTACGACGCGGAGGGGAACCTGCGGAACGTCGGCGGGGCGTCGGCCTTCACGACCGTACGGCGTCGCGAACTCATCGACGAACTCGCACCGGACGTCGTCCGCGACGAGAACGGCCATCCCGTGCGGGGTGAGACGGAGCGCTCGCGGTTCTCGGGCAGCAAGGACGTGTCGTTCGTGCGGCTCGAGCCGAGGCGCGTCGTCGAGGTCCGCTACGACCAGATGGAGGGCGACCGCTTCCGCCACACGGTGCAGTTCTCCCGTTGGAGGCCCGACCGCGACGCACGGTCGTGCACCTTCGAGCAACTCGAGGTGCCCGCGCGCTACGACCTCGGCGACGTCCTCTCCTGACCATTGATTTGTGGATTGTGCGCGTAGCTACGCGCACAATCCACAAATCAATGGGCGGGAAAGGACAGGCGGTCGCGAAACGTTTCGCGGAGCGCTCGCGGTGCTTCTCGGCCTCGACCTCTCGGTTCTTCGGAGAGGCGGTCGTCACGAGGTCCTCGAGCAGGTGACGCGACGCGTGCGCGATCTCCGCGACGGCACGGTCGAACGCCGCCTGATTCGCTTTCGACGGCTTCGTGGTCCCGCTGATCTTGCGCACGTACTGCAGCGCTGCGGCGTGGACCTCGTCGTCCGTCGCGGCGGGCTCGAAGTTGTGGAGGGTGTGGATGTTCCGGCACATGCCCACACGGTAACCCCGCGCCTCCGCCCCCTCAAGTACTGAAAATCCCTCGTGTGCACGAAAACGCGTGCACACGAGGGATTTTCAGGAGGGTCAGGCTGGTCACGCGGGGTCCGGGTCGGGGTGTCGAGCCCGCGAGGGCTGGACGCGCGGCGGCTCCCCCGGCATCTTCGGGAAGTCGGGAGGGAACGGCAGCTCCCCGAGACCGTTCTCGAGGTCGCGCTGCCACCACTCCATGAGCACGTCGAGGCGCCCCGGGTTCTCGTGCATCCCCGCCCACGGGTCGCCGGTCGTGCGCAACCGTTCAGGGACGGTGCGGATCGTGAGCCCGTGCGGATCGACGCCGTCGAGTTCCGTCCACTCGAGCGGACAGGAGACCGACGCCATCGGCAGCGCACGTGGACTGTAGGCGCCCGCCATCGTCCGATCGCGGTTCGCCTGGTTGAAGTCGACGAAGATCTTCTCGCCGCGCTCCTCCTTCCACCACGACGTCGTCACCGCGTCGGGCATGCGCCGCTCGAGCTCGCGGGCCGCGGCGATGACCGCGTGCCGCACGTCGAGGAACTCGAGCACGGGCTCGATGGGAGCGAAGACGTGGAGGCCACGATTGCCGGAGGTCTTCACGAAGGCCGTCAGTCCGACCTCGGCGAGCAGTTCCCGAAGTGCGTGCGCCGCGGGCACGGCGTCGGCGAAGTCGGTCCCCGGCTGCGGATCGAGGTCGATGCGGAACTGGTCGGGGTGATCGGTGTCGCCGGCGCGCGAGGCCCACGGGTGGAAGACCACCGTGTTCATCTGCACAGCCCACACCGTCGCGGCCGCCTCGTGCAGGACGACCTGCGGATGGGCGCGGGCGCTCGGGTACTGCACCGTCACGGCGTCGACGTAGTCGGGAGCGCCCTTCGGCGGGTTCTTCGAGAAGAACCACTCGCCGTCGGTGCCTTCCGGGAAGCGCTGCAACGACACCGGTCGATCGCCGTTCGCTGCGAGGAAGGCGTCGGACACCTCGACCATGTAGGTCGCGAGGTCGAGCTTCGTGATCCCGACCTCGGGCCAGAGCACGCGATCGGGGCTCGAGATCCGCACCTCCCGCTCGCCGGAGGGACCGGGGACGGGGATGGTGACCGCGCTGCTTGCCATGCGAGCACCCTACGCGGGAAGCGACGGCCACCGCGAGGGGCCCGGGACGGCGTGGGGCCCGGTCGGAACACTCCGACGGGGCCCGCATCACTGTGTCGTCCTACTCCTCGGAGATCTCCGCCACCGTTTCGCCGACCTCGACGGGCTCGAGCGCACGAGCGACGTCGGCCTGGCTGATGATGCCCACGAGATCGTGGCCGTCGATCACGGGGAGCCTCCGGACCTGGTGCCGCTCCATGACGTCGAGCGCCTCGCGCACGTCGTCATCGGCTCCGATCGTGACGGGCTTGCCCTCGGCGAGGCTGCCGACGAGCGTCTGCGACGGGTCTCCGCCCTCCGCGATGCACTTCACGACGATGTCGCGGTCGCTCAGCATTCCGGCGAGTCGGGCGTCCTCACCGCAGATCGGCAGAGCCCCAACGTCGAGATCGCGCATCTTGCGCGCCGCGTCCACGAGGGTGTCGTTCACTCCGGCGCACTCGGCGCCGGGCGTCATGATGTCGCGTGCCACGACCATGTCGTCGTTCCTTTCGTCGGTTCCTGCGAGTGGAAGCGACGCTACGCCGAGGCATCCCGCGCCTTCAGCGCCTTGACATCGGCCGGATCGACTCGCCGGGCCCCTCGGGTGACACCCTCCGAGAGTCGCCGAAACCCGTGCCGCTCGGCGTCCTTGCGGTACGCGGCGTCTCCTGGCAAGCCCTGATCGCCCCAGCCGGACGTCGGCTGGGATGGAGGGAACGACACCACGACCAGAAGGACATCCGTGAGCACCACCTCGACCATCGCCGACGCCCGCCGCACCGCCCGTGACGCGTTCGGATGGGACACCCTCCTCCCCGGCCAGGCCGAGGCCATCGCCTCCGTCGTCGCGGGCCGTGACACCCTCGTGGTCTTCCCGACGGGCGCCGGGAAGTCGGCCGTGTACCAGATCGCGGGTCTCGAGCTCGGGGGCGTGACCGTCGTCATCTCCCCGTTGCTCGCACTCCAGCGCGATCAGATCGCCTCGATCGACGCCGCCCCCGATGCGCCCGCCGCGGTCGCCGTCAACTCGCGCACGTCGGCGCGGGCACTCTCGGCCGCCTGGGCGGCCGTCGAGAGCGGCGAGCCCGTGTACCTCTTCCTCGCGCCGGAGCAGCTCGCTCGCGACGAGGTGCTCGATCGGCTCGTCGCGGCGGACGTACGGCTCGTCGTGGTCGACGAGGCACACTGCGTCTCCGCGTGGGGCCACGATTTCCGCCCGGACTACGTCCGAATCGGGGAGGCCGTCGAGGCCCTCGGTCATCCACCCGTGCTCGCCCTCACGGCGACGGCGTCGACGCCGGTGCGGACGGAGATCGTGGAGCGGCTCGGCATGCGCGACGCCCACATCGACGTGCGTGGGATCGACCGTCCGGAGATCCGTCTGACGGTCCGGCGCCACGAGGACGACGCGGAGAAGCGACGCGCCGTCCTCGACGAGGTCGCGACGGAGGGGGGTCCGACGCTCCTGTACGTCGCGACCAGGAAGGACACGGAGCGGTACGCCGACGAGCTCGCGCAACGCGGACGGCGTACGGCGGCGTATCACGGCGCGATGGCGTCTCGCCGCCGGGACGAGGTGCACGCGGCATGGACCGCGAGCGAGCTCGACGTCGTCGTCGCGACCTCGGCGTTCGGCATGGGCATCGACAAGCCCGACGTGCGACTCGTCGCTCACGCCGATGTCACCGAGTCCCTCGACGCGTACGTCCAGGAGATCGGGCGAGCCGCTCGAGATGGGGAACCCGCGCGAGCGGTCCTGCACTACCGACCGGAGGACTTCTCGGTACGGTCGTTCTTCGCCGGAGGCCGCACGCGAAAGGACGACGTCGGTGCGGTGTGGGAGGCGCTCGCCGAGGCGGACGGGCCCGTTCGCGCGACCGCGGTCGCGGACACCGCTGGGCTCTCGTCGCGTGTCGCGGCGCGGATCCTCAACGGTATCGTGACGGCCGGCGCCGCGACGGCGGAGCCACGGGGCTTCCTGCCCGTGAAGCCTCGACGCGTGGAGGATGTCGTCGAGGCGGTCCGCGAGGGCGAGGAAGCGCAGCGCCGCATCCGCGAGTCCCGCATCGCGATCATGCGTGGGTACGCCGAGACGACGGGCTGCCGACGGCGGGCGCTCCTCGAGTACTTCGGCGTCGAGGCGCCAGATCGGTGCGAGAACTGCGATCGCTGCGACGCCCTGGCCGACCGGGACGAGGACTCGACGACTCGCTTCGTGGCGGCGGGTGCGCGGGCCGGTGACGACGAGGTCCACGTGGACGACGCCGTCGAGCATCGGGAATGGGGGCACGGCACCGTCGTGAGTGTCGAGGACGACCGCATGACGGTCTTCTTCGACGAGCAGGGCTACAAGGTGGTCGCTCGCGAGGCACTCGAACGCGGCATCGTCGACGTCGAGGACTCCGCTCGCGCGTGAGGGTGCGGCGGCGCGCAGGGTCCCGTTTTCGAGGTGGTCGCCACCCTTCGACAGGCTCAGGGAACGAGGTCTCCCAGCCCGATGGACCAGGAGGGGTCAGCGGGCCTTTCGCGTGCGGCGGTCGTTCTCCTTCTGGATGGCCTCGACGAGTTCGTCCTTCTTCATCGACGATCGGCCCGAGATGTCGAGCTTCTTCGCGATGTCCATGAGGTGCTCCTTCGTGGAATTCGCGTCGACACCACCGGCGGTCTTCCCGGACGACCCGACGGAGCCCTCGGCCTTCTCATCGGACGGGCCGTTCTCGGCCTTCCGCTCCCAGTGGTCCCCGACCTTCTCGTACTCGTGCTTGAGCGCCGCGAAAGCGGTGCGGTGGGCGCGCTCACCCTCCCCGTAGCTCTCGACGGCCGAGTCGTGGGTCTTGGACCACAGCGCTTGCGCGTGCTTGTCGGATCGCTCGATGGTCGACGGCAGTTCTTCCCTAGCGGGCATCGTCGTCCTCCTGTTCGTCGGTGATGACGCCGGTCGGTTCGGAGTCCTCGACGAGGTGCGTCGAACCGAACTCGGCGGCGAGCGCCGACCCCGCCTCGAGCGCCTCGTCCCTGCTCGAGTAGCTCGCCGAACGCTCGGGCTCGCCCTCGACGCTGTTCTCCCACTGCCCACGGTTGTCGCGAGTCGTCACGTCTCCGTGCGCCATGGTCGTCTCCGTTTCCGTGCCGGATCGTCGTATCTGGAGCCTCCAGTCTCCAGCGCGTGCGCTCAGCCGGCCAGGCGGTTGTCCCCCGTCCGCTGCAGTGAAAGAATCCGCCGCTCGTCAACCCGCGAGGGACTCCGCCCGCCGCCTGGCCTGCTCGTCCGGATCCGGCACGGGAGCGGCGGCGAGGAGGCGACGCGTGTACGCGTGCTCGGGCGCGGTGAGGACTCGACGCCGCTCACCCTCCTCGACGATGGACCCCCGGTGGAGGACGACGACCCGATCGCACAACGCGTCGACGACGGCGAGGTCGTGGCTGATGAAGAGGCACGCAAACCGGAACCGCTCCTGAAGACGACGGAGGAGATCGAGGACGGTCGCCTGGACGGAGACGTCGAGGGCCGAGGTCGGTTCGTCCGCGATGAGCAGGAGCGGGTCGAGTGCCACGGCGCGCGCGATCGCGACGCGCTGGCGCTGCCCGCCCGAGAGCTCGTGCGGGTATCGGCCCGCCCACGAGGACGGCAGTTCGACGGCTTCGAGGAGTTCGGAGACGCGAGCCGTGAGGGCGGCGCCGCGAACTCCCTCGTGCACGCGCAGCGGCTCGCCGATGGACTGGCCGACGGTCCGTCGCGGATCGAGCGCCGCCGTCGGGTTCTGGAACACCACACCGATCCGCTTCTTGACCTCCCGCACGTCTCCGCGCGACGCCGTGCGGAGCTCGACGCCGTCGACGACGATCCGTCCGGCGGCAACGGGGGCGAGTCCGAGCACGCTCTTGCCGATCGTCGACTTGCCGGAGCCGGACTCGCCGACGAGGGCGACCATCTCGCCGGCACGGATGTCGAGCGAGACGCCGTCGACGGCACGGATGTGGCGACCGCGTCGGTTGTGATACTCCACGGCGAGGCCCTCGATCTCGAGGACGGGCCGTTCCGCTCCGTCGGCGTTGGAGGACCTCGCGCCCGCGCCGATACGCGGAACGGCCGCGAGCAGGGTCCGCGTGTACTCGGCGGTGGGTGATGCGAAGAGCGAGCGGACGTCGGCCGTCTCCTCGATCCGCCCCCGCCGCATCACGATGACGCGGTCGGCGAGGTCGGCGACGACGCCCATGTCGTGGGTGATGAGCAGGATCGCCGCGGACGTGCGCTCACGCATGCGCCGGAGCACGTCGAGGATCTCGCGCTGGACGGTGACGTCGAGCGCCGTCGTCGGCTCGTCCGCGATGAGGACCTCGGGGTCGCACGCGAGCGCCATCGCGATCATGACGCGCTGCGCCTGGCCGCCGGACAGCTGGTGCGGGTACGAATCGAGTCGCTCCTCGGGTTGCGGCAGCTCGACCATCGCGAGGAGCTCGATCGCCCGCGCCCGGCGATCGTCGCGGGACTGCTTCGGATCATGACGGCGCAGCATCTCCTGGATCTGGTAGCCGATCGTGAACACCGGGTCGAGGGCGTTCGACGGGTCCTGGAAGATCATCGCGACGCGATCGCCGCGCACCGAGGCGAACGTCCGCTCGCTCGCGCCCACGACGTCCGTCCCGTCGACGAGGATGCGTCCCGTCACGGTTGCGTTCCGCGGGAGCAGCCCGAGCACGGCGAGCGACGTGACGCTCTTGCCGGAACCCGATTCGCCGACGATCGCGAGCACCTCACCGGCGTGGAGGTCGAAGTCGACGGCGTGCACGGCCGTGACCTCCTCGCCGCCGACGGAGAAGGTCACGGCGAGGTCGCGTACGGAGAGGACCGGTGTCGTCATCGTGTCTCGTCCTTCGGGGGTTCGTCGTCCGGGGCGTCGCGAAAGGCCTCCCAATCCGCGAGCATCTTGCGGTGGTAGCCCTCGAGCCAGGTCATGTAGCGCTCGGCGTTGCGGAGTCGCGTACGCGGGCCGGCGGCGTCGACGAGCGACATCCCGCCGAGCACGGTCGCCTTCATCCGCCGCAGGTACTCGCGCTCGCCGCTCAGGAAGTTGCCCCACACGTCGTCCTCGACGCGGAAGTAGTGGCTGCGGTCGCCCGGCACGCTATGGCGTTTGATGAAGCCGACGGAGACGAGCGATCGTGTGGCCGTCGACACGGCGCCCGTGCTCGCGCGGAGGAGTTCGGCGATCCGGGCGGACGAGAGGTAGGGCTCGTCGACGATGATGAGGAGCGCGAGGACGCGGCCGTCCATGCGCGAGTTGTTCGTGGACACCCACGAGGTGGCGAAGTCCTCGACGAACGACCACGTCGCCTCGTCGAGTTCCGTGAGCCGGGCGTCGTCGTCGTTCTGCGCTGTCGTCATAGGGACATCCTGGCAAGCGTGTCGACGGGGCGCCCGGAGGCGAGGGCACGTCGGTACGTGTCGATCGGCCACATCGTCATGCCGCCCATCGTCACGGCGGTGATCGCGCCGTCGTCGGACCGCTCGATGAGGACGCGTTCCCCCGTCGCCCCGAACCCGGGCACGCTCTCCGTCCGCAGCTCGTCGTCCCCGACGACCTCGAGGAACTGGTACGCGCCGATCGGTTCGGGCGCCCGCGGTCCGACGCTCGCGAGCCGCCCGCCGAGGTCGACGATGTCGGTGACGCCCCACATGTTGGCGAAGCGGCCCGTGAAGCGCGAGAGGTCGGTGTCGACGGCGGTGTCGTCCTCCTCGATGGCGCGCGCGGCGTCGAGGGCGAGGTCGATGAGCTGCACGAGCCCGGTCACGAGGGCGTCGGCGGGACCGTCGACGGCGTTCGTGAGCACCGAGACGACGAGCCGGTCGGTCGGGTCGATCCATGTCCGCGTGATGTGGCCGGGGTAGCCGCCGCTGTGCCCGACGAGGTCGCGGTCACCGATGGTCCGGAGTTCGAAGCCGAGACCGTAGCGCCCGAGCTCGCGGCCGTGCGCCTCGACGCGGGACTCCTCGCGCTGGAGGAGGCGCTTGCTCGCGTCGCTCACGAGGGTGACGTCGCCGAACCAGTGCGCCGCGCCGTAGGTGGTGAGGTCGCGTGCCGTCGAGAACCACCCGGTCGCCGCGGCCATCGCTCGCGTGTCGACGTGCTCGATGCGGTGGCGGGAGTCGTCGCCCGCCGTGAGGCCGGTGTGACCGGCGGCGTACTCGTCGGCGCGCTCCGGGTCGTACTCGGGACCGGAGTCGGCGAGACCGAGCCGGGTGGCGATGCTCTCGGAGACGTGCTCGTTGTAGGAGCGACCCGTCGCGGCCTCGATGACGAGCCCGAGGAGCGAGAATCCGATGTTCGAGTACTTGAAGTTCTCGTTGGGCGCGAAGACGACGCCGTCCGAGCGGGCTCCCGCGATGAGGGCTTCGCGATCGAGGAACTCGCCGCCGCGCTGCCAGAAGTTGTTCTCGACGCCGTCGCGGATGACCCCGCCCTGGTGACCGAGGAGCTCGCGGACGGAGACTCCCGCGAGGCCCGTGCCCTCGAGCTCGGGGACCCACTGCTCGATCGGGTCGTCGAGCCGAACCGTGCCGGCCTCCACGAGCTGGAGGATCGCCGTCGCCGTCATCGTCTTCGAGTGCGACGCGATGCGGAAGAGGTGCCGCGTCGTGAGTTCCTCCCCGGTCTCGAGGTCGGCGCTGCCCCACGCCGTGTCGAGGACGACCTCGTCGTCGACACGGATCGCGGCCTGGAGCCCGGGGGTGCGGCGATAGGCGCCCTGGAAGGCGAGCCACTGCTCGAGGTACGGGGCGAGCGAGCGGAGGATGCTGGTGCGGTCGATCGTCATGACCGTCCTTTCGGATCGAGGGCGTCGCGGAGGATGTCCCCCAGCGTGATGAGGCTCAACACCGTGACGGTGAGGAAGATGCTCGGGAAGACGAGGAGGTGCGGCTCGCTCTGGAAGTAGGACTGCGCCGTCGACAGTTGCAGTCCCCACGAGATCGACGGGGCACGGAGGCCGACGCCGAGGAAGGTCAGCGTCGACTCGGCGACGATGACGGAGCCGACCATCGTCGTCGCGATCGCGAGGACCGGCCCGAGGGAGTTCGGGATCACGTGGCCGAGCAGGATGTGCCGGTCGCGGAGTCCCATCGCCGACGCCGCCTGCACGTACTCGGCCGAGCGGACCGTGCGCACGGAGCTCCGCACGAGGCGCGCGAGCGTCGGCCACGAGAAGAAGGCGATTACGAGTGAGACCGTGACGGGTGATCGCGCCCCGATGCTGTTGAGCACGACGATCGCACCGAGGAGGAAGGGGAAGCCGAGGAAGACGTCCGTGAGGCGCGCGACGATCCGGTCGGCGATTCCGCCGTAGTAGCCCGCGAGCGTCCCGAGGACCATGGCGATCGCGAGGCAGAGGACCGTCGTGAGCAGCCCGATGAAGAGCGACGTCTGCGTGCCGTAGACGACGTTCGCGAAGATGTCGCAGCCTTGCAGGTCGGTCCCGAAGACGTGGGCGCCGCCCGGTTCGAGCGCGCTGTCCGCGAGGTTGCACGCTCGAGGGTCCGGCTGGCCGAAGATCCCGGCGATCGGCCCGGGCAGGAGGGCGATGATCGCGAGGACGGCGAGCACACCGGAGCAGACCCAGAAGAGGGGTCGCGCGCGCAGCGTCGCCCAGACGCTGCGGTCGCCCGGTGCGACGAGGGGCGCCTGCTGCGGCGCGAGCTGTTCACTCATGGCGGATCCTCGGGTCGAGCAGCGAATTGACGAGGTCGACGAGCACGCTCGTCGCCAGGAAGATCAGGATGAGCGCCGTCGCGACGCCGACGACCGTCGGGCCCTCATGCGTCTTGATCGCATCGAACAGGAGCGCTCCGATCCCCGGGAGGTTGAAGATCGCCTCGATGACGACGGTACCGCCGAGCAGGTAGCCGAGGTCGATCGCGAGGAACGTGAGGACGGGGGCGACCGAGTTGCGCATGACGTGCACGCCGACGATGTTGCGGCGCGGCATGCCCTTCGCGGTGAGGGTCCGGACGAAGTCCGAGCGCATCGTGTCGACGACGCTGCCGCGCATGAGGCGCGTGACGCTCGCGAGGCCGAACAGGGCGATCACGATCGCGGGCAGGAGGTACGCTGACGGCCACCCGGCGCTCGTCCCCGCGATGGGGAACCAGCCGAGTTGCAGGCCGAAGACGAGCTGGGCGGTGACGCCGAGGACGAAGACGGGGATCGAGGTCGCGAGGATCGTGCCGACGAGCACGGTCCGGTCGAGGAGGCCGCCGTTGCGGAGTCCGGTCACGAGGCCGAGGAGGACGCCGATGACGACCTCGATGGCCCATGCCGTGAGCGCGAGGGTGATCGTGACCGGCCAGCGCGCCGCCATCCGGTCACCGACCGGACGACCGTCGAAGCCGGTCCCGAGGTCGCCCGCGAAGAGGCCGCCGACGTAGCGCAGGTACTGCAGCCACACGGGCTCGTCGAGGTGGTACTGCGCGCGCAGTTGCGCCTGCACGGCCTCGGGCAGCGGCCGATCGCGTCCGAGGGCAGCGATCGGGTCGCCGGGAAGCGTGAACACCATGACGTAGATGATGAAGGTGACGCCGACGAACACGATCGCGAGTTCGAGGACGCGACGGCCGACGAACCGGATCATGCGGCGTCCTCCCCGCCCCCGGCGAGCAGTCCCGCCATCGCCAGGGTCGAGGCGTACTGGACACCCACGAGCCGCTCGACCGGCAGCACGGCGATGCCCTCGACGGCGTCCGATTCGGCGATCCACTCGTCGTAGGTGGCACGCAGGGCGGCGTGGGCGCGCCGCACCTCGACGTGGGCGATTCCCGCGACGACCTCGGCCTCGAACGCCCGCACGAGCATGCCGCCGAACCGCAATCGGAAGCAGCGCACGAGGTCGGCGTTCGTGAAGACCTCGGCGACGGTCGCGGGCCGTCGGCTCTCGGGGACCTCGGCGCGTGCGGCCTCGGCGTCCCCGGCGACCGTCATCATGGGCACGAAAGCACGCGAGGCGCGGAGGAACGGCGACTCGATCGAGAGGTGCGGGGCGGCGTCCGCGAGGGCGCGTTCGAGGACCGCTCCGAGCTCACGGAGACCGGCGGCCTTCGCACGCAGGACGTCGTCGTAGGACGTCTCGGACGGGTCCGTGTCGAGCGCGTCGGGGTGGGTCCAGTACGGAAGCTCGGCGATGAGGGTGAGCGTGCCGAACTGCGCCGCGTAGTCGGCCGATCCTCCCCCGCCCACCTCGACGGTCGGATCGACGCCGAGCGACTCGAGGTGGTCGTAGTGCTCCGTCGCGAGTGGCGCCCGGAAGACGGCGGGGGCGATGGCGGTCAGGTCGGCGGACTCGGGTTCACCGGCGTCGAGCGGGAGCCCGAGCGCGTCGGGGATGGCGTGCAGCGCGTCGACGGCCCCCGCGAGTTCCCGGCTCACGTAGTAGTAGACGCCGCCGAGCTCCGCGTTGTGCAGGCCGACGAGGAGCGCCGGCGAGGTCTCGACCATGAGCCTCATGACCGCATCGGTCTCGGGCATCGGCCGATCGAAGTAGGCGTTCTTGTAGTTGATGGGGAACGACCATTCGACCTGCTCCCGCGGAGCGGGCCGGTAGAACTTCCGGGCGTAGTGAGAGCGATCCCCGGGGTTCGCGAACCAGCCCTCGTTGAGCCGGGCGCCGTCGGGGTCGATGCACGGGACGATGTGCCACGTCGTGTCGAAGCGGGCGAAGAACTCGGGCTCGGCGAGCAGGTGTTCGGCGAGCACCCGAGCCGTGTGGAAACCGATGGGTTCGTTCGGATGCACCCCGCCGACGACGAGCGCGTGACGGGACCCGGATCCGATGACGTATTCGTTGAGCGGTTCGCCGAGCCGAGAGGTGCCGATCCGCCGCTTGACGAGCCGGCCCTCGGAACCGGCCGCGAGGAGGTCGACGGCCGCGAGCAGCTCGTCGATCGGCGGGAATGTCGACAGCGGCTCGATGCGCGCGGCCCGCTCGAGGATCTCGGCGAGCGAGGGGACGGAGCCGGTGGCCGGAGGGGTGGCCGGCGGGGCCGACGGAGTGGAGGTCATGGCGTCCTCTGCGGATCGGGTGGGGCGGTGATGCGGTGATGCGGTGGTGCGGTGGTGCGGTGATGCGGTGGTGCGGTGGGGCGGTGATGCGGTGATGCGGTCCGGGTCCCGTCGTGCGGCGATACCGCACGACGGGACCCGTCGCGTCGTGATCAGTCCGCGAGCTCCACGTGGGTGAGACGCGGGTTGCCGACCGGCGAGGTCGCAAGGTCACTGATCGCATCCGACGTCACGTAGGAGTACGTCTCGAAGAACAGCGGCGGGGCCGGGAACTCCTCGAGGATGAGGTCTTGGACGTCGGCGTAGGCCGAGCCGTCGCCCGGGTCCGTCGCGTCGGCGGTGTCGATCGCGGCCTTGACCGACTCGTCGTACCAGGGGATGCAGTTCGCGCAGCCGCCGTTCTCGACGAAGAACGGACGCAGCGTCGCCTGCTGGCTCGGGTAGAGCGCTCCCCAGCGGGAGAAGAACGGCCCGTCGATGTCGCTCGCCGTGCGCTTGTCGGAGAACTCGGCCCAGTCGGCGCTCGGCACGGCCGTCGCGTCGACGCCGAGGTTCTGGCGCAGGTTGTTCGCGATGGCGTTGTAGAACTCGTCGAGTCCGCCGCCGCCCGGGAAGTAGATCTCCATGCTGCCCTCGAAACCGCCGGCCTCGTCGAGCAGGGCCTTCGCCGCCTCGGGGTCGTACTCGCAGAGTTCGCCGCAGATGCCCTCCGGTGTGCCCGGCTCGATCGCCGGGGTGAAGGCCGTCGCCGGGGTGTACGCGCCGCCGTAGATGACGTCGTTGATGGTTTCACGGTCGATCGCCATCGAGATCGCCTGGCGGACGCGGACGTCCTGGTAGCGCTCGTCCCACAGCGGGAGGCCGAGGTAGGAGATGCCAGGGGCCTCGAACGAGTAGAAGGCGTCGCCGAACTCCTCATCCGCTTGCGGCAGTCGGCTCGCGGGCACCGATGCGATGTCGAGGTTCCCGGCCTGCACGTCGGTGTAGGCGGTCGTGTCGTCGGTGTAGGGCACGAAGGTGATCTGATCCGTCGTGGGCTCGTCACCGGCGTAGTCCTCGAACGCCGTCACGACGAGCGGCTCGTTCTCGACGTAGTCGTCCTGGAGCTCGAACGGGCCGTTGCCGACGGGGTGAGTGTTGTAGGCGTCGAGGTCGTCGAAGGCCGATTCCGGCATCGGGTACATCGCCGTCTGCGCCTGGCTGACCTGGAGCGGGAACTGGCTGTCGGGTCCGATGAGCTCGACCGTGAAGGTCGAGTCGTCGACGACCGTGAGTCCCGACATCTCCGTCGCGGTGGGCTCGCCCTCCGCGGGGTTGAGATCCGTGTAGCCGACGATGTTCGCGACCTGACCCGAGTTCTCGAAGGCGTTCGGACCGTACGCGACCGTGTTCCACGAGTCGACGTAGCTCTGCGCGGTGACCGGGGTGCCGTCGTGGAATGTCCAGCCGTCCTTGAGAGTGATGGTCCAGGTGATGTTGTCCTCGGACTCGACGGACTCGGCCTGGACGTAGTTGAGCGTCCCGTCCGACTCGAGGAAGGTGAGCGGCGCCCACACCGCCATGTTGAAGTCGTAGGCGACGAGCTGGCGGCCCGGTGTCAGGGTGCCGGGGTCGGTGACGCCCATCGTGATGGCGCGGGTGCCGTCGTCGGCGGTGTCGGAACCGCCGGTCGCGCAGGCCGTGAGGGCCATGGCCGCGACCAGCAGGACGCCTGCTGTGGCGGTGCGCTGTTTCCTTCTCATCGTTTCTCCTCGTCGGGATGCAGAACGGGCCTCGGGGCCCGGTGGGTGCGTGGGTGCGAGTGGAGCGGGTACGTCGATCGGCGCCGTCGGTGCCACGGGATGTGCGGCTTCGGAGATGACGGCGAGGGAGATCGCGGCGGTGGGCCCAGCAAACCCGGTCGGCGGGGCGCGCGTCAATACATGAGCGTCAGAAGTTTCACAAAGTAATGAAAGCTAAACACGATCGAAACAATCGCTGCGCCGATCGAGGCAGTGTCTCCCGGCTCACCGACCCCGGGTGCCGGGACCACCCGTGACGGGCCGACGACCTCCGAGGTGATCCAGCCGCCGTAGAAGACACCGTCCTTCGCGCGCACGGGCTCGCCGCGCGGTGACCGCGGTGTAGTCCCACACCGGCTCCTGGCCGGGCGACGAGGCCAAGCGACTTCTCCCCAGTCCGACGACCCCGACCCCCGGAAAGGTCCTTCCCCCTCTCCCTGGCTGTGAATACACTGTGCGGCATGTACTTGCTGATCTCGGCCGTCGGATTCCTCGTCCTCCTCGGGGCGCTCATCGACATCATCACCCGGCCGGACGACCAGGTCCGCTACCTGCCCAAGCTCGTGTGGGTCTTCCTCGTGATCCTGCTCCCAGTCATCGGGAGCATCATCTGGTTCACCGTCGGGCGCGACTGGGGAGCGCAGCAGGAGAACGTGAGCTTCGGTGATCGACGCCGGTGGGATCGGTCGCCGACCGCGGCGGGGCCCCTGGCACCGCAGCGCATCCAGCGTCCGCTCTCCACCGAGGAGCAGCTCGCCGCCCTCGAGCGCGAGGCCGAGTTCTACGAGAAGCAAGCGCGCATCAAGCGGCTCGAGGCGGAGCTCGGCGACAAGCGCCCCGACTCCCCCTAACCAGAGGGCTACACCCGCACGAGGGCGCCATGTGCGTCTAGCGCCCTCGGTACCGACGTGGCGCCCTCGACGAACCATCCATCCCCGCTGCCCTCTCACCGGCCTCCCTGCTCCTCGACCGCGCGACCGAGGCCGAGGGCGGCTCGTCGGTCGCGAGAGCGCCCGCTATACGTGGCGCCCTCGTGCGGGTGTAGCTCTTTCGCTACTCGCGCGTCGGATACTCGACGAAGGCGAGCGCGTCCGAGTCGGGCGACCAGCTGTTGACGTTGAGCGTGCCCTGACCCCCGAAGACCGCGTAGCTCTGGATCGGTGTCGACCAGTCCTCCGTCGACACGACGTTCACGACGACCGGGACGTCGGCGGGATGACCGATGGTGCCGGCGGGGAACGAGACGTACGACGCGAACCGGCCGTCGGGCGAGAGGTGCGGGAACCAGTCGACCGTATCGCTCTCGACGAGGCGCTCGAGCCCCGAACCGTCGACGCGGATGCGCCCGAGCTGGGCGTGCCCCGGCTCGTCCGTGAAGGCGTCGGAGTTGAAGACGATCCACTCGCCGTCCGGCGTGAACTCCGGCCCGTCGAGGTGGCCGTCGCCCGCGTCGAGGTGACGGACCTCTCCCCCGGTCGCGGAGACGAGCCCGAGGCGGCCTTGCGGATCGCGGCCGTCATGCTCGCACGGGATCTCGACGAAGGCGAGGGTGCCACCGTCGGGACTCACCCCGTGCAGGTAGTGGCGCACGTTACGGTCGTCCGTGATGCGGCGGGCCGTCCCGCCCGAGAGCGGCGCGACGTAGAGGTGCCCGTCGTCCGACGTGACGAAGACGTCGTCGCCGTCCGGCGCGAGCACGTGATCGTTGTTGAGGCGGGAGACGCCGTCGATCCCGATCGGCGACAATCCGGCGCCGTGCGTCGGGGGGAGCGACCAGAGCCGGCCGCCGCCGTTGAGCACGAGCCTGCCGTCGTCCGACCAGTTCGGCGCCTCGAGGAGCAGGTCCGTGCTCTCGAGCACGACGAACGGCTCTCCCTCGAGCGGAGCGACCCACACCGTGCTCCACTGCCCGGGCGCGTGCCGGCGCCCTCCGGTCGACTCCGACTGCTGCGCTGCGTCCATACCCCGATGCTAGGCGGACGGTCCGGCGCCGGGCCAGAGGCTTGTGGCGATGTCGGGGGCGTCCGCCATGCTGTCCCCATGACATTCGCGAACGTGGGAACCCTCGGAGTCCAGCCCGGTCGACGCGACGAGGTCGTCGAGATCCTCACCCGCCCGTCGACGGTCCTCGCCCAGTCGGGTTGCCTCAGCTACGAGGTTGGGGTCAACCCCGAACACCCGGACACGGTCTTCGTGAGCGAGCTCTGGATCTCGGCCGAGGCGCACGCCGCGTCACTCCAGCTCGAGAGCGTGAAGGCGAGCATCGCCGAGGCGATGCCGCTCCTCTCGGGCGACTTCGGCGGATTCCGCTTCGACGTGGTCGGGTCCCCGCTGCGCTGAAGGTGCCGCGTCGGTGGAAGACGGTCGCCGACCGGTCAGTCGTCCCAGCCCGCTTGCGGCGTCTCGCACGTCTCTCGATAGACGTATTGCGACGGCAGCTTCCGCTGATGGCTCGACCAGTCGATCGCGGGTCGACGCTGCTCGGGCGGCAGGTAACCCAGCCGGTAGACGGCCATGAGCTCGAGCTCGTCCGGCACCTTCAGCAGGTCGACGATGAGGTCCCACTTTCCCGGCACCTCCATGGGGAACGAGACGAACTGGATGCCCATCCCGAGCTCCGTGGTCGTGAGCCAGACGTTCTCCATCGCCGCCCCCATGCTGAAGAGCGAGTAGAACGACGACAGTTCGCCCGGCCGGTATTCGGAGCGGTCGAGCATGACGCCGAGGAGGAGCGGGGACCCCGCGACGAGATTCCGGTTCTCCGAGCCCAGGGTCTTCGGCACGCCCAGGGCGTTCATGAGAGTCTGCCCGCGCTTCGTGAAGGCCTGGCTCGTGAACGGTCGCAGCGGTGCCGGCAGCTTGTCGAAGAGCATGCCGTCGCGGCGCCGCTCCATCTCCGCGGCGCTGAAACGGAAGTACGGCTTGTAGCGCTCGAAGAACGTGCCGTTCGACATCGCCTCGGTCATGCTCGACCCGCTGATGTCGGCGACGCGTTCGATCGTCGAACGGTCCTCGACGATCACGAAGCGCCACGGTTGGCTGTTGAGCTGCGACGGGGCACGACCGGCGACCTCCATGAGGATGCGCTGGTGCTCCTCGGACACGGGATCGGGCAGGAACGCCCCATTGGTCGTCTTGCGACGTCTGATGGCCTCGAGGAGGTCCACGGTCACCTCCAGGCTCGGATGAGGCCCGCGGCGAAGAACGGCGCGGCCGTGAGCGCCACGACGATGTGCCGGTTCGAGTGCGAGCCGAGGTACGGGATGAGGGAGAGCGGTACCGCGGCGGGTGCGAGGGCGAGGGTGGCAGCCCGCGTCGACCTGCCCGCGCCCCGACGGAGACCCGCCGCCGCTGCCGCGGCCGCGAGAGCCGACGTCGAGATGTAGAGCGCGTGGTGCACCCAGCGGACGTTCGAGGTGTCGATGGTTCGCGTCGCCACCCCGGTCCCGACGGCGCAATTGGCGAGGTAACTCACCGTGGCCGCGGTGAAGAGGTGGGCTGATCTCACTCGAGAAGTGTCGGTCAGCCGGGCGGAGGACACAAGTCGGCGCGCCTCGCGGCCACGGATGCAACAGGTCCTGCTATACGGCGATGCTCGCGGCGTCGTCGTCACCGACGCCGGCCCGTCGGGCCGCCCGCGCGCGGCGCCGATCGAGCATCGCCATGATGGGCGTCGCCGTCGCCCCGTGGAGCACGATCGAGCCGATCACGACGAGTGACGTGAGCGCCCAGAGGTGCTCCCCGCCCGGGAACTCGCCCTCCTGCAGGGCGAAGGCGATGTAGAAGAGGGAGCCGACGCCACGCACACCGAAGAACGAGATGACCGCGCGCTCCTTCGGTCCGGTCTTCCCCGGCGAGAGCCCGATGTACCCCGCGACGGGGCGCACGATGACGAGGATCACGGCGACGACGAGGACGTCGACCCACCCGATCGAGTCGAGGGCGCCGCGCGCGACCGAGCCGCCGAGCAGGACGAC
The DNA here is from genome assembly GCF_004078635.1 of Labedella phragmitis. Lineage (GTDB taxonomy): Bacteria > Actinomycetota > Actinomycetes > Actinomycetales > Microbacteriaceae > Labedella > Labedella phragmitis. Next base: position 141,930 of record NZ_RZNB01000002.1, on the reverse strand, counting down.
GACGGCGACCGTGAGGAGGCGCTCGATCTGCTCGACGAATTTGTGCAGCACCGAGTGATAGCCGTGCGCGCGCTCCGAGGCCCGTAGGGCGGTCGCACACACGAAGACGGCGATGAAGCCGTAGCCCTCGGCGGACTCCGTCGCGCCGTACGCGAGGAAGGTGGCCGCGAGGGCGACGAAACCCTCCGCCTTCTCGGTGAGACCGAGCCGCTCGGAGAGCGACGAGAAGAAGAGCCTCCCGAGCAGCCGTCCCGTGAGGTAGCCGATGCCGACGCCGAGAGCCAGTCGCCAGAGGACGTCGGCGAGGAACCACTCCCCCAGCCACGACGCGGATCCGGCGCCGGCGAGGCTGAGCGCGATCGCCGCGTACGTGAAGGGGAACGCGAGCCCGTCGTTGAGTCCCGCCTCCGAGGTGAGCGCGAAGCGCGCCTCGTCGTCCTCCGCCTCCGCGTCGGTCACCGGTTCGCTCACCTGGACCTCGGTCGCGAGGACGGGATCGGTGGGTGCGAGCGCCGCCGCGAGGAGGACGGCGCTCGCGAGCCCGAGTCCGAGGACGGCCCACCCGAGTACCCCGACGGCGAGCATCGAGAGCGGCATCGTGATGCTGAGCAGCCGCCAGGTCGACGACCAGCCGCGGAGCGACGGCGCCCGGTTGATCGCGAGGCCGGCACCCATGAGCGACACGATCACGCAGATCTCCGTCAGGTGCAGCGCGACCTCGGGATGCTCCATCGGTGACGGATCCGGCAGATTCGGCATGAGGGCGAAGCCGAGGATCCCCGCACCGAGGAACACCATCGGCATCGACACGGGGAGCCGCCCGAGCACGCGGGGAAGGAGCGCGGCGGCGAGGGTCGCGAGACCGATCGCCGCGAAGACCACCCCGGATCCGTCGAACTCGAGCACGCGTGCCGCCTCTCCCTCCCAGCCGACCGACCGACGTCGTCGGAAGTCTGCGATCTCCGGCGAGGAGACGCCCCGTCAGCATCACACCGGCGAGCGGCGCTCACAACGGGTCAGCCGGCCCCGCCGCATGCCGTACAGTGCCCTGTTCTCCCGGCGCGGTTCCCGCCGCCCGCGGTTTCGCGAGAGACTGGGGGTCCACCTCACGGAAAAGAGCACTCATGACCGAGCCGATCGACGCGCGAGTCGCCGTCTACATCGACTTCGACAACATCGTCATCTCTCGTTACGACCAGGTGCACGGCCGCAGCCAGTTCATGCGCGACAAGGCGCGCGCCTACAGCTCCTCGAGCAAGGCCTCCGACGTCGACATGGCCGAGAAGCTCACCCAGGCGACCGTCGACGTCGGCGCGATCATCGACTTCGCCTCCTCGTTCGGCACGCTCGTCCTCACGCGCGCCTACGCCGACTGGTCCGCTCCCGTGAACGCCGACTACCGCGGACAGCTCGTGAGTCGCGCCGTCGACCTCGTGCAGTTGTTCCCCGCCGCGGCGTACGCGAAGAACGGTGCGGACATCCGCCTCGCGGTCGACGCCGTTGAGGACATGTTCCGGCTCCCCGACCTCACCCACGTCATCATCGTCGCGGGCGATTCCGACTACATCGCCCTCGCGCAGCGCTGCAAGCGGCTCGGGCGCTACGTCGTCGGGATCGGCGTCGCCGGGTCGACGAGCCGCTCCCTCGCCGCCGCGTGCGACGAGTTCGCGACATACGACGCGCTCCCCGGCGTGAAGCCCGTCCCGACGGCCGTCGCCGCCCCCCGCATCACGCCGGCCCCGACCGAGGACGTCACGGCGCTCGCGAGCGAGGGCACCGCGATCGCCGCCGGCGTCCCGACCGTCACCTTCCAGGAGCCGCCGATCGAGGTGGCGCCGCCCAAGCGGCGCCGCGCGAAGACCGTCCGCGCCGCCGAGGAGGAGACCGAGCCGGAGCCCGAGAACCCGCAGGAGGTGGCGACGGGTCTCCTCGAGCGTGCGCTCCGTCTCGGGCATGAAAAGGACGACGATGCCGAGTGGCTGCACTCGTCGACGGTGAAGACGCAGATGAAGCGTATGGATCCGTCGTTCAGCGAGAAGGCGCTCGGCTTCCGCACGTTCACCGACTTCCTCGAGTCGCGCAGCGACATCGCGGAGCAGGAGCAGAGCGACAGCGCTCGGCTCGTCCGCCTCGCCCCGGCTCGCGCCGCGGGACGCTGACGCGGGCGGGAGCCGACCCCTCCGCCGGTCGGTGTCAGGAGACGAGGCGCTCCGGCGCGCTCCGTCCCGCATCCGTCTCACCCGACGCCTCGTCCCGGATCTCCCCGGCGATCTCCCGCCAGACGTCGTCGAGGGACAGGCCGAGGACACCCGCGATCGCCGCGATCGTCGGGAACGACGGTGTCGCGACGCGGCCGGACTCGATCTTGCGGAGGGTCTCGGGCGAGATGCCCGCGTCGAGCGCGGTGTCGAGGATCGAGCGTTCGCCGCGTGAGCGTCTGAGGAGCGCGCCGAGTCGTTCGCCGCGTTCGACCTCGGCACGGCTGAGGGGCAGTCTGACCATGCTCCGATCGTACCGCCGCCGACCGCGTGCAGTGGGATTGTTTGACCGGTATAGTTATCCGTCGAACGAAAGGCGCAGCATGATCGAGATCCTCACCCCGGCCGAGATCCACCGGGCCCGGCGCACCGGCGCGCTCGTCGGCCGCATCCTCCGCACGCTGCAGGAGAGCACGACCGTCGGCACGAACCTCCTCGACATCGACCGCCGCGCGAAGGAGATGATCCTCGAGGCGGGCGCCGTTTCCTGCTACGTCGACTACGCCCCCTCCTTCGGCCGCGGCCCCTTCGGCCACTACATCTGCACCGCGGTCAACGACGCCGTCCTCCACGGACTCCCCCACGACTACACCCTCGCCGACGGCGATCTGCTCACGCTCGACCTCGCCGTCTCACTCGACGGAATCGCAGCCGACTCCGCCGTGAGCTTCCTCGTCGGTTCCGCCCGACCGGCGGCGTCCGTCGCCCTCATCGACGCGACGGAACGGGCTCTCGCCGCCGCCATCGCCGCCGCCGGACCCGGAGCACGACTCGGCGATCTGTCGGCCGCGATCGGGTCCGTCCTCTCCGACGCCGGCTACCCGATCAACCTCGAGTTCGGTGGCCACGGCATCGGATCGACGATGCACCAGGACCCCCACGTCGCGAACGACGGACGCGCGGGCCGCGGTTATCGCTTGCGTCCCGGGCTGCTGCTCGCCCTCGAACCGTGGGTGATGGCCGACACCGACGTCCTCGTCACGGACCCCGACGGCTGGACCCTCCGGAGCGCGACCGGCGCGCGGACGGCGCACAGCGAGCACACCGTCGCCATCACCGAGGACGGTGCGGAGATCCTCACCGTCCGCTGACGCCGTGCGCTAGTGCAGCGACGCGTCAGCGCCCGTCTCGACCCACGAGCGGAAGAGGACCTCGAGTCCCGAGCGCGTCGGTGCGCAGCAGAACGGACCGGCCTCGACCGCTGCAGCCTCGGGGAACGGCGCGACGCGGAGCAGGCGGAACGGCTCGTCGCCCGCGCGCGCCCGAATGGTCACGGCGTCGCCCGATCGGCTCGCGCGCACGGTGATGGGGCGCCCCGCCCACTCGGGCACGGGGCCGATCGACCAGTCCGAGACGCCGTTCGTCACGACCGCTCCGACCCCGAGGGCCCCGTCGGCGTACTCGACTCCGGCCTTGATCCACACGTCCTCCGCAGCTCGGACGAAGACGCCGGCCTGATCGAACTCCCCGGAGAACTCGGCCGAGAACGTGACCTCGACCGCGCGGCCCTCGTCGAGCGTCGTCACGAGGGCGTGCTCGGTGTCGTGCACGAAGCCGTAGCTCGTGACGCGCCAGGCGTCGCTCCCCTCGGTCGCCGTGACGAGGAGGCCGTCGGTGGACTCGACGACCGCGGTCGGAGTCGTCGTCCACCGCCCCTCCGTCCACTCGACGGTGCGCTCGGCGGCGGCGTGCTCGGCAGTCATGCGATCTCCTCCGCGGCGGGGTGACGATGCGTCAGCGGCATCGTCCGCCGACGGTTCGAGCCTACCGAGACGTCGCTGCATGCGGTTCCGGACCGGTTCCGCTACCCCTTGCCGCGCTCCGTCCACGTCGCTTCACTGGCAATCCAGGGATCTCACCTGAAGTATCGGAAAGGACTCCCACCATGAGCACTCCATCGAACAACGATCGTCACCACGACGAGACGACCCCGACCGAGCGGCCGGCCGCGGTTCCGGCCGGATCGGGCCGCACGGTCCGCGAGGAGGTCGTCGCCCGCGAGAAGGACGAGTTCGGCGGCATGAAGTTCGGCTCGGCCTTCTTCGGCTGGCTCGCCGCCACCGGCACCGCCGTCCTCCTGACGGCCCTGGTGGCCGGCGCGGGCGCCGCGATCGGCCTCGGTTCGAACGCCGACCCCGACCAGGTCGCCGACGACGCGGCGGCGAACGCCGACACGATCGGCATCGTCGGGGCGATCGCGGTCCTCGTCATCCTCTTCATCGCCTACTACGCCGGCGGCTACGTCGCGGGGCGGATGGCACGTTTCAGCGGAGCGAAGCAGGGCCTCGCGGTCTGGCTGTGGGCCCTCATCATCGCGGTGATCCTCGCGATCGTGAGCGTCATCGCCGGGAGCCAGTGGAACATCCTCGCGAACCTCAACAGCTTCCCGAGGCTCCCGGTCAACGAGGGACAGCTCACGACGGCCGGCATCATCACGGCCATCGCCGCGCTCCTCGTGAGCCTCGGCGGCGCCCTCCTCGGCGGTCTCGCGGGCATGCGGTTCCACCGCAAGGTCGACCGCGTCGGACTCGGTCGCTGAGGCCGGGACCGGAAGGAAGAGAACCATGATCGACCCACGCAGCACCGCCTCCCTCATCGGAGCGGACGTCCTCGACCCCGACGGCGAGAAGATCGGCACCGTCGGCCAGGTCTACCTCGATCCCGACACCGACCGTCCGCTGTGGGCGACCGTCAAGACGGGACTGTTCGGCAGCAAGGAGTCGTTCGTCCCGCTCGAGGGCGCGTCGTACACCGACGACCGGCTCCACGTCGAACACTCGAAGGACGTCGTGAAGCACGCCCCGCGGATCGACGCGGACGGGGCTCTCACGCACGACGAGGAGGACAGCCTCTACGCGCATTACCGCCCGCAGAATGACGACCACGACGGCGACCACCGCCCCGGGCTCGCCGAACGCCTCGGCTTCGGTAAGCACGACCACGCCGAGCATGAGCACGACCAGGACCGCCGTGCTCAGGATCACGACCGCCGTGACGACGACCGCGAGCACGAGCTCGGCTCGGACCGTCGGAGCGAGGACGGGCAGGGTCGCCATGCGGCGAACGGCACGGCTTCCGCGGCGAGAGACGGTGTCGAGACGGGCCGCGTGCGGCTCCGCAAGTACACCGTGACGGAGGAGCAGACCGTCACGGTTCCCGTCACGCGCGAGGAGGTCAGGATCGAGCGTGAACCGCTCGGCGGTGACTCCGACGGCGACGGGAGTCCCGCTCCCGACCGGCGGCAGTGACGCCCGTCGCGTGACGAAAGGGGCCCGGCGCACAGCGCCGGGCCCCTTCTCGTGCGATCGGTGGTCAGCCGCGCGAGCGCTTCAGGACCTTCGAGGCGACGACCGCGACGGCGATGCCGCCAGCGATCCAGGGACCGGCCACGAGGAACGGGTCCATCCACATGTGCTTGAGGTCGGCGCGCTTCCTCCCGAAGCGGGAGCTGATCGGCCGGTGCCCGGGCTCGGACAGCACCCCGGTCTCCGTGATCGGGTTGTCGGGGCGCAGCGTCGCGAACGAGGCCAGGTGGTTCTCGACGGCGTCGACACGGTCGCCGAGGACGAGCAGGAGCCAGTGGGCGAGCTGCCCCTCGCTGTAGCGGTCGTAGGCGCGGCGGCGGATGAGCCCGGAGAGCCCGGACAGCGGCTGCGCCGTCCCGAACACGGGCGTGAGCATCGCGTGCTCGATCGAGCGTTCCCGCGGCGCCAGCTCCTCCTGCCGCTCGGGGAACTCCCAGTGCGCTCCCGTGGGAGGGAGGTCGAAGCGCTCCTTGGGGACCGACGGACGATCGGCGGGGTCGGCGTCGACGCCCCAGCCCGGGATACGCGCCCGCAGTTCGTCGGGCGACTCCGGCGGCTCGGGCTTCTGAGCGGTGTACGGCATGGTGTGTCCTTCCTAGCTCTCGCTCGGGATGATGACGGGCTTGATGCAGTCGTCGAGCTTGGAGGAGAAGATGTGGTACCCCTCCGCGATGTGCTCGAGCGGGATGCGGTGCGTGATGATGTCGCTCGGCGTGAGGTAGCCGTTGCGGATGTGCTCGAAGAGCCGCGGCCACTGCCGCTTCACGGGGGCCTGGTTCATCCGCAGGGTGAGGCCCTTGTTGAGGGCGTCGCCGAACTTCACGGCGCTGAAGAGGGGGCCGTAGGCTCCCATCACCGAGATCGTGCCGCCCTTCCGGACACCGTCGATCGCCCAGTTGAGCGCGACGGGTGAGCCGCCCTGCAGCTTGAACTTCGCGGAGGTGATGTGCTGGATCAGGTTCCCGTCGGCCTCGGCACCCACCGCGTCGATCACGACGTCGGCTCCGAGATAATCCGTCGTCTTCTTCATCTCCACGACGATGTCGTCGTGCTCCAGGAAGTTGCGCGTCTCGGCGTGAGCGAACGTCCGCGCCTTCTCGAGCCGGTACTCGAGGTGGTCGATCACGATGACACGACCGGCGCCCATGAGCCACGACGACTTCGCGGCGAAGAGGCCCACCGGCCCGGCCCCGAGGACGACGACCGTGTCGCCCGGCGTGATGTCGCCGAGCTGGGCGCCGAAGTACCCGGTCGAGAGGGCGTCCGTGCACATCAGTGCATCCTCCTCGTCCATCCAGTCGGGGATGACCTGCGGCCCGACGTCGGCGAATGGGACGCGCACGAACTCGGCCTGTCCCCCGTCGTAGCCACCGGTCGTGTGCGAGTAGCCGTAGATCCCGCCGACGGCCGTCGCGTTCGGATTCACGTTGTGGCAGTTCGAGTACAAGCCGCGCGCGCAGAAGTAGCACGAGCCGCAGTACACGTTGAAGGGCACCATGACCCGGTCGCCCACCCGCAGGTTCTGCACGGACGACCCGACCTCGTGCACGATGCCGATGAACTCGTGCCCGAACGTGTGCCCGATCCGCGTGTCCGGCATCATGCCGTGGTACAAGTGCAGGTCGGAGCCGCAGATCGCCGCTCGTGTCACCTTCACGATCGCGTCGTTCGGGTGCTCGATCCTCGGGATGTCCTTCTCCTCGGTGCGGACCTTGTACGGTCCGCGGTAGACCATCGCTCTCATGCGTCGTCCTCTCGCCTCGTCGACGACTCGCAGCCGTCGGTCATCGTTCCCGAGCTACGCAACCCCACCGGTTTCGGCCGGTCAACCTGTTGCGGAGGGCTTCCGCGACTGCCGGAGGTCCGCTAGGCGCGCGGCGTACGCTGGTCGGGACACCCGATCGCGGGGTGACGAAGGAGGACCCGAGATGCGTGACGCTCTCATCGTGGACGCCGTCCGGACGCCGAGCGGACGGGGGAAACCGGGCGGCGCGTTGAGTGCGGTCCACCCTGTCGACCTCCACGCCCATGTGCTCCGCGCGATCGTCGAGCGCACCGGCATCGACCCCGCGTCGCTCGACGACGTCATCTCGGGTGCCGTCGGGCAGATCGGCGAGCAGAGCGGCAACACCGCGCGCTGGGCGGTGCTCGCCGCCGGCTTCCCCGAGTCCGTCCCCGCCGTGACGATCGACCGGCAGTGCGGGAGCAGTCAGCAGGCCATCCACTTCGCCGCCCAGGGCATCCAGAGCGGCGCATACGACCTCGTGATCGCCTCGGGCGTCGAATCGATGAGCCGCGTGACGATCGGGAGCCAGACCGCGGGGCGGGATCCCTTCGGTGCCGGCGTCGCGGCGCGCTACCCCGGCGGGCTCGTGCCGCAAGGCATCAGTGCCGAGCTCATCGCGGCGCGCTGGGACCTTCCGCGGGAGACTCTCGACGCTTTCGCGGTCGAGAGCCACGCGCGAGCGGCCGCGGCGTGGAACGACGGCCGCTTCGACGCGGAGGTCGTTCCCGTGACGATGGGCGACGGCCGTGTCGTCGACCGGGACGAGACGGTCCGCGAGGGCACGACGGTCGAGCGGCTGGCCTCGCTGCCGCCCGCTTTCGAGGACCCCGCGTGGACGGAGCGCTTCCCCGAGATCGACTGGCGGATCACCGCCGGCAACGCCTCCCCGCTCACGGACGGCGCCTCGGCGGTGCTGCTCGCGAGCCGTGAGGCGGCCGGGCGGCTCGGGCTGCGAGCCCGGGCCCGCGTCCACAGCGTCGCCGTGGCGGGCGACGACCCCGTCACGATGCTCATGGGCATCCTCCCGGCGACACGGAAGGTGCTCGAGCGGGCGGGGCTCGCGATCGGTGACATCGACGCCGTCGAGGTCAACGAGGCCTTCGCGCCCGTCGTGCTCGCCTGGCTCGCCGAGACGGGCGCCGACCCCGCGCGCGTCAACGTCAACGGCGGTGCGACGGCGATCGGACACCCTCTCGGAGCGAGCGGCGGCCGACTCATGACGACGTTGCTCGGCGTGCTCGAGCAGACCGGTGGGCGCTTCGGACTGCAGACGATGTGCGAGGCCGGTGGCCTCGCCAACGCGACGATCATCGAACGGCTCGACTGAGCGTCGGCACCGCCGTCGACGTCGATCCCGCCGGCCGCGACACTAGCACCGCGTCGGCGTCCGAGGACACGGGCTGACGCCGGCACGTGCGCCGCTTACGCTCGCTGCATGAGCTCTCCTGTGACCCTCCTGATCCTCGGCGCCGGCGGCGACCTGACGAAGCGGCTCCTCCTGCCCGGACTCGGCAGTCTGCTCGCGCACCACGACCACGATGTGACGCTGCTCGGAGCAGGCCTCGACGACGACGTCGCCGAGCGCTGGCAGGACCTCGTCAGAGAGTCGCTCGACGCCGCCGGCGACGAGCGCCGGGTCGACGCCCGACGGGGTGACGCCGAGGACACGGATGCGGAGACCACGGACGCCGACCGGACCCGACGCCTCACCGAGTCGACGCGGTACATCACGGCCGACGCGACGGATCCCGCGGCCCTCCGCGAGCTGCTCGCGGCATGCACCGGCGTCCCCGTCATCTACTTCGCTCTGCCGCCCGCCGTCACGGCCAAGGTGTGCCGAGCCCTCCAGCAGGTCGATCTCCCCGAGGGCACTCGGCTCGCGCTCGAGAAGCCCTTCGGCGTCGACGAGGAGAGCGCCCGGGCGCTCAACGCCGTCATCGCGACTCTCGTGCCGGAGCGCCAGGTCTTCCGGATCGACCATTTCCTCGGGAAGTCGACCGTCCTCAACATCCTGGGACTGCGCCTCGCCAACCGCATCCTCGAGCCCGTGTGGAACGAAGCCTCGGTCGAGCGCGTCGAGATCGTCTTCGATGAGACTCTCGGGCTCGAGGGTCGCGCGGGGTACTACGACGGCAGCGGCGCCCTCGTCGACATGATCCAGAGCCACCTCCTCGAGATCCTCGCGATCATCGCGATGGAACTGCCGCCGCGCGTCGACGAGGTGGAGTTGCGCGACAACATCGCGCAGGTCCTCCGCAACACCACGCTCTGGGACGACGACGTCACGAAGACGGCGCGGCGGGCGCGCTACGCCGCCGGACGGATCGGCGACCGCTCGTTGCCGTCGTACGTGGACGAGCCGGGCGTCGACCCGAGCCGCGGGACCGAGACGCTCGCGGAGCTCACGGTCGCGGTCCGGACGCGTCGGTGGGAGGGAGTGCCGTTCGTCCTGCGATCGGGCAAGGCCCTCGGCGCCAAGACGTCGCAAGCCCGCCTGTACCTCCGCGCGGTTTCGCCGGTTCCTGGCCTCGACGGCGTCCCGGAGGAGCAGGTCATCGTGCTCGATCTCATGACGGGTGACGTCGAGCTCCAGGTCACGATGAACGGCGCGGGCGACCCCTTCCGCCTCGAGCAGTCGACCCTCGTCGCCCACCAGGGCGCGGGAGACCTGCTCCCCTACGGCGAGATGCTGCGCGGCATCCTCGACGGCGATCCGCTGCTGTCGATCCGCGGCGACGTCGCGGAGCAGTGCTGGCGAATCGTCGACCCGGTGATCGCCGCGTGGAAGCGCGACCACGGCGACCTCGACGAGTACCCGGCCGGCTCGGCAGGCCCAACCGACTGGTGATCCGAAGCGCTTTCCCCCCGATCGGGGGGAAAGGTACTTGCGCCGGACGGCCCGCGTCAAGCACTTCGCACTTCTTCTCCTTCCCGATTGGCTGGCGAGTACTTCTCCCCCGCCGACGGAAAGGACTTTTCCGTGTCGAACGACGTCGAGACCGTGCACCGCGACCGCGACCACCTGCAGGAACGCTGGGCCGAGAAGGAGAGGTGGACGGGGCAGCGGTTCGCCGAGGCCGCGCGGTCCCGCGGTGAGCGACGGCGGCGGATCGAGGACGAGATCACGGTCGCTCACCTCGATCTCGTCGACACGCTCGCCGCGCGGATCGTGGGTGCGAGCCGCGAGATCCGCGACGCCCGCCAGGTGGGGTGCGTCGGTCTCGTGAAGGCCGTTCGACGCTTCGAGCCCGACAGGGGTGTCCCGTTCGTCCCGTTCGCCGTTCCGACGATCGGCGGGGAGATCAAACGGCATCTCCGCGACAACGGCTGGTTCGTGCGACCGCCCCGCAGCGTCCAGGAGCTCCGGGCCGAAGCTCTCCGCGCGACCGTCGAGCTCGGTCAATGCATCGGGCGGGAGCCGACGATGGCCGAACTCGCCGGACACCTCGATCGGAGCATCACCGATGTCGTGCAAGCCCTCGCGGCGGACTCGAGCCTCCGCCCGACCTCCCTCGATGCGCCGATCACGTCCGATGACGCGACGCCGTTCGGTCAGACGATCCCCGTCGTCGACGACTCCTTCGAGAGGGTCGATCTCGCGCTGACCCTGCGCTCGGTCCTCAGCACGCTCGACCCGCGGGACCAGCGTGTCGTCGAACTGCGCTTCGTCCAGCACCGCACCCAGCGCGAGATCGCTCACGAGATCGGAGTCACCCAGATGCAGGTGTCGCGCATCCTCTCCCGCATCCTCGAGACCCTCCGCGATCGGCTGGGCGATCTTCGCCCGCCCACGGTCGGAGCGGCCTGACCGTTCGACCGTCCGACCCCGTCAGCGCACGGGGAGCGTCTCGACGGCGGCGATGACGTCGTCGACCGTGACCGCGAGGAGCGCGGGGTCGGGCTCCGCCGAGAACACGTCTCCCCGTCGCACCGACGCGTCGGTGAGGACGATGTGCGGACCGCTCTCCGGCGGGCCCCATTCCTCGGGAGGAGCGGGACCGAAGATCACGACGGACGGGATGCCGTACGCCGACGCGAGGTGCGCGGCGCCTGTGTCGACGGTGACGACCAGCCGTGCCGCGGCGACGACCGCCGCGAACTCGACGAGGTCGAGGCGCCCGGCGAGCACGTCGTCGGGGTCGAGCCCGGCACGGGTCGCGATGTCCATGGCGCGCTCCCGCTCGACGTCCCCTCCCGTCAGGACGAGCCGGTGGCCTGCCGCGCGGAGGCGCGATGCGACCTCCGCGAACCGGTCAGCCGGCCAATGGCGGGCACCGTAGAACGCACCGACGTGCACGACCGTCGCGCCGCGCACCCGCGGCGGGATCGCGGGAACGTCGATCCCGACCTCCTCGGGGTCGGCCGGGATGCCGTGCTCGACGAGCAGTCGCGTCCAGCGGTATCGCTCGAGGACTCCGTCGACCCACTCGGGACCGTCCGCATCGTCGGGACGGTGGGCGATGAGCCGCCGTGGCTCGATCGCCGCGAGGAGTCCGCCACTCTCGGGTCCCCGACCATGGAGGTTCACGGCGACGTCGACGACTCCCGGCTCGACACGGAGCGGCTGCGAGAGACCGGGGGTCGGCAGCACCTCGTCGACCGCCCCCACGAGACCGACGATCGGCTCGAGCCATCCCGTCGTCGCGAGCACGATGCGGTGCTCCGGGAACTCCCTCCGGAGCGCGTGCAGCGCGGGAACGGCGACGAGCAGGTCCCCGAGCTTGATGGCACGCAACGCGAGCAGGGTGGGTCGGTCGGGATCGGATCCGAGGAGCGTCATCACTCCATCGTGGCAAAAACGGTCCGTCGGGCGCACGGGCGTTTCGACTCCCGAGAAGTGGGTATCAGGGTCGTATGGGATTCGACGGGACCGCGGCGACCGGTACGGCAGCGCCGAGCGCCGTGCTGTTCGACCGCGACGGCACTCTCGTGCGGGACGTGCCCTACAACGGCGATCCCGCACTCGTCGAGATCCTCCCGACGGTGCGGGAGGCTCTCGACCTCGTCCGGGACGCGGGCGTACCCGTCGGCGTCGTGTCGAACCAGTCGGGTGTCGCGCGCGGCCTCATCTCGCTCGACGACGTCCGCGCCGTCAACGGCGCGATCGACGACCTCGTCGGCCCGTTCGACGTGTGGTGCGTGTGCCCCCACGGTCCCGACGACGGCTGCCCCTGCCGGAAGCCGCGACCGGGCCTCGTGCTGGACGCGTGCGAGCGCCTCGGGGTCGACCCCCGCGGGGCCGTCGTGATCGGCGACATCGCCGCCGACCTCGGAGCCGCCGCGGCGGCCGGCGCGACGGGAGTGCTCGTGCCGACCGAGGTGACCCTGGTCCCCGAGGTCCTCGCCGCGGAGTTCGTCGCGTCGACCGCTCTCGAGGCCGTGGAGCTCGCGCTCTCCGGGGTGGTGACACGATGACGGGGCGGATCCTCGTCGTCCGGCTCGACAGCGTCGGAGACGTGCTGGTCTCGGGACCCGCCGTCCGCGCCGTCGCGGCGAGCGGCGCAGAGGTCGTGCTGCTCGCAGGACCGCAAGGCGCGCCAGCGGCCCGTCTCCTGCCTGGCGTCACGGAAGTCCTCACGTGGGACTGCCCGTGGATCACCGACCCCGCTCGCGACGTGCGCCAGCCGGTCGTCGACGAGCTGCTCGGGCTCGTCCTGTCCGCAGGCGTCGAGGAGGCCGTCGTCCTCACGTCCTTCCACCAGAGCCCCCTGCCGCTCGCCCTCCTGCTGCGGCTCGCCGGTGTGCGACGCATCTCCGCGGCCTCGGTCGATTACCCGGGCAGCCTCCTCGACGTGCGAGTGCGCCCGGGTGAGGACTTCCCCGAGGACCAGCCGGAGCCCGTTCGCGCCCTCCGCATCGCCGAGGCGGCGGGCTTCCATCTGCCACCCGGCGACGACGGCCGCTTGCGCGTGCGCGACGCCGGTGCGCTCCCGGAGGACGTCGGCGGCGACGCCTACGTCGTCGTCCACCCGGGGGCCGCCGTCCCGGCGCGCACGTGGCCTGCCGGGCACCACGCCGCGACGGTCGATCTGCTCACGGGCCGTGGCGTCCGCGTCGTCGTCACGGGGGGACCGTCCGAACGCTCCCTCACCGCGGCCGTCGCCGGATCGACCGGCACGGACCTCGGCGGGAGGACCGACCTCGGCTCCCTCGCCGCCGTGCTGCGCCATGCCGCCGCGGTCGTCGTCGGGAACACGGGGGCTGCGCACCTCGCCGCAGCCGTCGGCACTCCCGTCGTGAGCCTCTTCTCGGCCGTCGTCCCTCACGAGCGCTGGGCGCCCTACGGTGTGCCGACGGTCCTCCTCGGGGATCAGGACGCACCGTGCGCCCGCAGCCGGGCGCGCATCTGCCCCGTCCCGGGCCACCCCTGCCTCACGACCGTGCACCCCGAGCAGGTCGTCGACGCCGTCTTCGCCCTCACGGGCCCGATCGGGTCGGCGGCGACCTTCGGCAGCGCCACGATCGCGGCCCCCCGACGCAAGGAGCACCGGCGGTGAGAATTCTCCTCTGGCACGTCCACGGCGGCTGGTCGGACGCCTTCGTCCGCGGCGGTCACGACTATCTGCTCCCCCGCACCCCCGACGGTGGCGCGTGGGGGTTGGGACGCGGCGGCCGGCCGTGGCCCGAGAACGCCGTCGAGGTCGCTCCGGATGAGCTCGCCTCCATCGACGTCGACCTCGTCGTGCTCCAGCGACCGGAGGAGATCGAGGTCGCCGCGAACCTCCTCGGCCGCCGCCCCGGTCGCGACGTCCCTGCGGTGTTCCTGGAGCACAACACACCGAAACCGGCGGCCGTGACGACGCGGCATCCGCTCGCCGACCAGTCCGACATCCCGATCGTGCACGTGACCCACTTCAACGACCTCGTGTGGGATTCCGGTGACGCACCCACGGTCGTCATCGAGCACGGGATCCCCGACCCCGGCCCGCTCTACACGGGCGAGATCGAGCGCCTCGCCGTCGTGACGAACGAACCCGTCCGGCGCTGGCGCATCACGGGGACGGACCTGCTGCCGCGCTTCCTCGAGGCCGGCCCCCTCGATGTCTTCGGGATGGGAACGGACGAGCTGCCGGCCGCCATCGGCGCGAGCGGTGACGACGTGATCGTGCGGGGGGACCTGCCCACGGCGCGGATGCACGCCGAACTCGCGCGACGCCGCGTCTACGTGCACACCGCGCGGTGGACCTCGCTCGGGCTCTCCCTCCTCGAGGCCATGCATCTCGCGATGCCCGTCGTGGTCCTCGGCGTCACCGAGGCCGGTCGCGCCGTGCCGCCCGAGGCCGGCGCGATCTCGACGGATGTGGACGAGCTCGCCGCCGCCGCGCGACGACTGCTCGCCGACCCCGACGCGGCGAAGGCCGCCGGCCGCGCCGCTCGCGAAGCTGCCATCGGCCGCTACGGCCTCGACCGGTTCCTCCGGGACTGGGACGAGGTGCTCGCCGACGCGGCAGCCATGAGCCGCAGGACCGCTCCCGCTACGACCGGAAGGAACGCGACATGAGGATCTCCATGGTCTCGGAACACGCGAGCCCACTCGCGACGCTCGGCGGAGTGGACGCGGGCGGCCAGAACGTCCACGTCGCCGAACTCTCCGCCGCCCTCGCACGTCGGGGGCACGAGGTGACCGTCTACACGCGACGAGACTCCCCCGACCTGCCCGAGCGCGTCGCCTTCGCGCCCGGCGTCGAGGTCGTGCACATCGACGCCGGACCGCCGGCGTCGATCCCCAAGGACGAGCTCCTCCCCTTCATGGGCGACCTCGCTGCGGGCGTCGCCGACGACTGGGCACGCACACGGCCGGACGTCGCCCACGGCCACTTCTGGATGTCGGGGGTCGCGGTGCTCGACGCGGCCGACCGCGCCGAGCGCGCCGGCCTCCGCCCGGCGGTGCTGCACACCTATCACGCGCTCGGGGTCGTCAAGCGCCGCAACCAGGGCGCCGACGACACGAGCCCCACGGAGCGGGAGCCCCTCGAGACCGACATCGGTCGGCGGGCCGACGCGATCGTCGCGACGTGCTCGGACGAGGCGTTCGAGCTCCGCATGCTCGGCGTGCCGGCCGCCCACATCTCCGTCGTCCCGTGCGGCGTCGACCTCGACCACTTCACGCCCGACGGGCCGAGCGAGGAACGCGGCCGCCCGCACCGCATCACGACGGTCGGTCGGCTCGTGCAGCGCAAGGGCGTCGGAACCGTCATCGAGGCTCTCGCCGCGGTCGTCGGGAACGGGTTCGACGCCGAACTCGTGGTGGTCGGGGGCGGCGGGAGCGCCGACGACCCGGAGATCCGACGGCTCCGCGGCATCGCCGAACGCGCCGGCGTCGCCGATCGCGTCGTGCTGCGCGGGCAGATGGCGCAACGGGATCTGCCGGCCGTCATGCGCTCGTCGGATCTCGTCGTCTGCGCCCCGTGGTACGAGCCCTTCGGCATCGTGCCGCTCGAGGCGATGGCGTGCGGGGTCCCCGTCGTCGCGAGCTCGGTCGGCGGACTCATCGACTCGGTCGTGAGCGGGACGACGGGCACGCACGTCCCACCACGCGATCCCGCCGCGATCGCCGATGCCGTCTCCGAACTGCTCGCACGGCCCGAGCAGCGAGAGGCTTTCGGCCGGGCGGGTCGGCGACGCATGGCGTCCCGCTACTCGTGGAACCGTGTGGCCGCGGACACCGAGCGGGTCTATCGCGCGACCGCGGCGGCTCGCCGTCGTGGCGACGAGCCTCTCGAGACCGTCGGCCGGGTAAACGGGATCGGGTCGAGACGGCACACGCGACGACAGGGAGGTACACGATGACCATGCAGGCCCGCCGCGGCACCGGAACCGATACCGCCGACACCGACACCGACACGAGGACTCTCGCGAGACCCGCGCGCGAGGCCACGACCTCGACCGACGTGCGGGACGCCTCGCCGTCCGGCCGCGTGATCCGCGATCACGTCGACGCCCTCCACGGCGTCCTCACCGCGCTGCAGTCCGAAGCCGATCACCTC
Organism: Labedella phragmitis; assembly: GCF_004078635.1. GTDB lineage: Bacteria > Actinomycetota > Actinomycetes > Actinomycetales > Microbacteriaceae > Labedella > Labedella phragmitis. Next base: position 125,594 of record NZ_RZNB01000002.1, on the reverse strand, counting down.
GCCTCCTGGGGGCGGACCCTCGCCGACCACCTCGAGGCGGGTGGTCGTGCCCTCGTCGCCGGCAACGGCGGCTCAGCGGCGGAGGCCCAGCACCTCACGGCGGAGCTCGTCGGTCGCTTCGACGGCGATCGGAAGGCGTATTCGGCGATCGCCCTGAACGCGGATTCGTCGAGCGTCACCGCGATCGGCAACGACTACGGCTTCGACGAGGTCTTCGCACGGCAGGTCCGGGCGCATGCCCGCCCGGGCGACGTCGTCATCCTCCTCTCGACGAGCGGGGCGAGCGCGAACCTCTTGAGCGCGGCGGCGGCGTGCGCCGAGGTCGGTGCTCGGAGTTGGGCCGTCACGGGGCCGGGTCCCAACCCGCTCAGCACCGCGTGCGACGACGCGATCTGCCTCCCCGGGTCCTCACCCAATGTGCAGGAGGCCGAACTCGTCGCGGTGCACGCCGTGTGCCTCGCGTTCGACGCGCGCCTGCGCGAATTCGCCACCGAGCGTCCGGGGACACGCTCGTGAGGATCGTGGTCGTGGGCGATGCCCTGCTCGACGTCGACGTCGACGGGAGCGCCGAGCGTCTGAGTCCCGACGCTCCCGTCCCCGTCGTCGACCTGCGGTCACGTTCCGTGCGAGCGGGAGGCGCCGGCCTCGTCGCGACGATGCTGCGACGCGACGGCATCGACGTCTCGCTCGTGTCCTCGATCGCCGCTGACGATCACGGCGCCGAACTCGTCGGGGCGCTCGACGGGGTCCGCGTCGTGACCGCCGGTTCGGGTGATCCCACTCCCGTGAAGACGCGCGTGCGCGCGTCCGGTCACGCCATCGCGCGACTCGACGAGGCGTGCGGCCCGCCCGGCGAGCTCGTCGTCGACGGAGCGATGCTCGCCGAGTTCGAGGGGGCCGACGCGATCGTCGTGGCGGACTACGGCCGCGGCATGGCAGCGCACCCGGCGATCCGCGCCGTCGTCGCGCGACGCGCCGGCACGATCCCCGTCGTCTGGGACCCGCACCCGCGCGGTGCCGTTCCCGTGGCGGGCGTCACGATCGTCACACCGAACCGCGGGGAGGCCGCCGCGTTCGCCGGCAGGAGTGTCGACGGTGTCCCGGACGCCGCCGCCGCGGGCGAACGCCTCCTCGAGGACTGGCGCGTCGAACGTGTCGCTGTGACGCTCGGCGAGGGCGGCGCCGTGCTCTCGGCGCCCGGGCGGCTGCCGCTCGTCGCGACGGCCCGTGCCGTCGACTCCGCCGATCCGTGCGGTGCCGGCGACCGCCTCGCGGCGACTCTCGCACTCGAACTCGCGGCCGGCGCGTCGGCGGAGGACGCGTTGCGCGCCGCCGTGGCCCGGGCATCGGCGTTCCTCGCCACCGGCGGCGTCGCCGGGCTCGAGCTCCCGGACAACGCCGCAGCGATCGGCGGAGAGGCCGCCGAGGCACTCGCCGTGGCGCGCGCTACTCGGGAGCGCGGCGGCACTGTCGTCGCGACGGGAGGGTGCTTCGACCTCCTGCACGCCGGTCATGCGCGCACCCTCGCGGCGGCCCGCTCACTCGGCGACTGCCTCATCGTGTGCCTCAACTCTGACTCGTCGGTGCGGCGGCTCAAGGGCAGGGAACGCCCCCTCATCCGCCAGGAGGATCGCGTCGACCTGCTGCTCGCGCTCGAGTGCGTCGACGCCGTTCTCGTCTTCGACGAGGACACCCCGGAGGAGGCGATCGCGCGGATCGAGCCCGACCTGTGGGTGAAGGGCGGCGACTACGTCGCGGCCGACCTCCCCGAGACCCGCGTGCTCGCCGAACGCGGCGGCCGCGTCGTCACCGTGCCGTACATCCCCGCCCGATCGACGTCGGCGCTCGCGGAAGCCCTCGCCCGCGTGGGCTGACGCCCCGCGCAGTCCTCAGTTTTCAGTTCTCAGTTGTCACTGATCCTCACGCTCTCGGAAGGAGCACGCATGACCATCCCCACCACCGACATCGGCCGAGTCCTCATCACGGGCGGATCCTCCGGGCTCGGCGCCGCCGTCGTCCGAGCTGTCCGCGAGCACGGCGGGACGCCCATCGTGCTCGATCGAGCGGCGCCGTCCGACCCGGACGTCGAGTCGCACGAGGTGGACGTCTCGGACACGCGGGAGGTCGAACGACTCGTCGGCGAGATCGCGGAGGCGCACGGCGGGCTCGACGCCGTCGTGACCGCCGCGGGGATCGACAAGCCCGGTCGCCTCGACGACATCGATGGCGCAGCGTGGGAGAAGATCGTGCAGGTCAACCTCTTCGGGACCGTCGCGACCGTCCGGGCGGCCCTTCCCCACCTCGAGGCGAGCCACGGCCGCGTCATCACGGTGGCGTCGTCGCTCGCCCTCAAGGCGGTCTCGGACGCGACCGCCTATTGCGCCTCGAAGTTCGCCGTGCTCGGCTTCTCACGGTCGCTCGCGGCGGAGACCAAGGGACGCGTCGGCGTGACGACCCTCATCCCCTCGGGCATGAGGACGCGCTTCTTCGACGACCGCGACGCCCAGTACAAGCCGGGTGAGGACGCGAAGCTCAACGACCCCGAGTACGTCGCGAACGCCGTGATCTTCGCGCTCTCACAGCCTGCGGGGTGCGAGGTCCGCGAACTCGTCATCTGTCACGAGGAGGAAGACTCCTGGCCGTGAGGTCGAGGACGTCGGCGAGCACGGCGGCCGGATCGACTTCGTCGACGAACGAGTCGTCGTGCTCGCACCGTTCGGCTGTCCAGCCCACCTGGGTGACGTCGACGCCGCACACGGGACAGCGCGTCGTCCACGACAGATGAATGCGGTGCCGCTCGCGCCCGAACGGTGCGGCGTTGAGGGCGTTCCCGACCCAGAAGACGCCGACGGTGGGGGCGCCGACGGCCACCGCGAGGTGACGGGGGCCGCTGTCGTTGGCGAGGACGGCGTCCGCGATCGCGAGAAGACCGGCGGTCTCCCCGAGCGGCAGACGACCGGTGAGATCGACGACCATGTCCGGGTCCTGCCCGCGATCGCGCACACCGCTCACGATGGCCTGGGCGGCTTCCGCGTCGGTGTCGTCGCCGATCACAGCGACGCGAGCGCCCGTCGCCACGAGTGACGCCGTGACCTCCGCGAATCGCGTCGCGGGCCACCGCCGTCGCGGATCCGTCGCCCCCGGGTGCAGGACGATGCGGCCCCCCGGCGCGTCCGGCACGCACTCGCGAGCCGATGCGCGCTCCGCGCCCGTCGTCCGGATGCGGGGCTCGAGCGTCACGGGCTCGGCACCCGCGAGCCCCACGACCTCGAGAGCGCGCATGACCTCGTGCTGGTAGTACAGGTAGGAGATGCTGCGCTCGAGGTCCGCCGCATCCGGCGTCCGCGTCCCGATCGTGTGCCGCGCGCCCAGTCCGAGGAGCACCGGATTCGAGTTGCGCCCGCCGCCGTGGACCTGCACCGCGAGATCGAATCGGCGTGCCCGGAGGCGATCGAGGAACTCCGCCACGGTCTCGGACGGCTCGGCCTCCGGACGAGCCGGCGCGTCGCGGATCCCGGGCGCGACCGGCAGGATCTCGACGTCCGAGACGGGCGACGGCCGGCCCGCGAGCAGCGCACGATGGAGCGGCGTGCCGAGCAGGGTGATCCTCGCCTCGGGGTACGCGGCGGCGAGCGCCTCGATCGCCGGCACCGCGAAGAGGAGATCCCCGAGTCCGCCGCCGCGGAGGACCGCGATGCTCCTCACCCCGTCGAAACGTTCGCGCGTGCGTCCGACCTCGATCACCGTCCACCGTCCTTCCGTCCCGCTGTGTCCTTTCCCCGTCTCCCCCGGCCCGAAACCCGGACGGCTCGAGCAGCACTCGACTTCGCCCGACGGGGCATACCCGACCACTCGAGTGGGTATCGGTCCCTTGTGACCGGACGGAGGAGGACATGACCGTGGAGACGACGACCGAGGCCCCGACGATCGAGGAGAGCGAGATCGACGAGAGCGGGATCGACCCGGCGCCAAGCCGGCTGACGATCCTCGACCCGCGCACGGGCGCTCTCGTGGGAACCCTCGACGTACAGGACCCCGCAGCGGTCGGCGATGCGGTCGCGCGGGCCCGGGAGGCCTTCCCCGCGTGGCGGCGCACGCCGGCGGCCGAGCGCGGAGCGATGCTGCACGCCGCGGCCGACGCCCTCGAGGTTCGCGCCGACGAGGTCGCCCGGATCCAATCGAGCGAGACCGGCAAGGCCGTCGACGACGCTCACGGCGGGATCGCCGCGGCAGTGGGGACCCTCCGCCAGTACGCGGAACTCGGCCCCGTCCATCGAGGCCGCAGCCTGCAGGGCGGTATCGATGCCGTCGACCTCGCCGTCCACCGCCCGCGCGGCGTCGTCGCCGTGCTCACGCCGTGGAACGACCCCGTCGCCATCACGGCCGGTCTCGTCGGCGCCGCCCTCGCGACGGGCAACACGGTCGTGCACAAGCCGAGCGAGCGCTGTCCCCACACGGGAGCCCTCGTCAACGAGATCCTCGCGGCGTGCTTCCCCCTCGACGTGCTCATCCCCCTCGTGGGAGACGGTTCGACGGGCTCGGCTCTCGTCGCCCACCCCGAGGTCGACGTCGTCGCGCACGTCGGATCGTCCGTCACGGGCCGCGCCATCCACCTCGCGGCCGCCGCCCACGACGCACACGTGATCCGGGAGAACGGCGGCAACGACGCCCTCATCGTCGATGCCGGGGTCGATCCCGAGTGGGCAGCCGCTCAGGCCGCGATCGGAGCGTTCGCCAACGCCGGCCAGATCTGCACGTCCGTCGAGCGCATCTTCGTGCACCGCGCCGTCGCCGAGCCCTTCGTCGCGGCACTCGTGCGCGAAGCTGAGGCACTCACGGTGCCGGGGGTTCTCGGCCCCCTCGTGGACGAACGGTTGCGCCAGGGCGTGCACCATCACGTCGAGGCGGCTGTCGCGGCGGGAGCCCGAGCTCTGACCGGCGGGACCGTCCCGGACGGACCCGGCACGTTCTATCCCGCGACCGTGCTCGCCGACTGCACGCCGGATATGGCGGTGATGGCTGAGGAGACGTTCGGCCCGGTCGCCCCCGTCATGGTCGTCGACGACGTCGAGGAGGCGCTCGTCCGCGCGGCCGACGACCGCTACGGGCTCGCAGCCACGATCCTCACCGCCTCGATGGAGACGGCGCACCGCGCGATCGCCGAACTCGACGTCGGCACGATCAAGGTCAACGCCGTCTTCGGCGGTGCCCCGGGCGGCAGCGCGCAACCGCGGCGGGCGAGCGGAGCCGGTTTCGGTTACGGGCCGGAGCTCCTCGACGAGATGACGACGACGACCGTCGTGCACCTGGGGCTCCCCCGGACGGCGGTGACCTCATGAGCGACGAGCGCTCCGGTGCAGCAGCGACGCCCGCCGGGCCCGCGAGCGAGGAGCCGACTGTCGAGCGGCTGCCGGCGCTCATCCGCGAGAGCGCCCCGCTCGTCCTGGTCGTCGGCGACCTCCTGCTCGATCGGTGGTGGCGCGGAGGGAGCGCTCGGCTCAGCAGGGAGGCTCCCGCCCCCGTCGTCGACCTCGTGGACCGAACGGACGCGCCCGGTGGCGCCGCGAACACGGCCATGAACCTCGCCGCGCTCGGCGCTCGCGTCCGGCTCGTCGGCGCGGTCGGCGACGACGAATCCGGCGGACAGTTGTGCGCGACCCTGTCAGCGGCGGGCGTCGACGTGAGCGGCGTGATCCGTCGACCGGGGGGCTCGACCGTCACGAAGACGCGCATCATGGCGGACGATCAGGTCCTCGTGCGCGTCGACGACGGCGACCGCGGCCGGGCCTCGGCGGAGGAGGAAGGGCTGCTCGCCGACGCGATCGAGGCTGCGGTCGATGGCGCCCAGGCGCTCGTCGTCTGCGACTACGGCTCGGGCGTGCTGCACGGCGAGGTCGGCGGCCACCTCGAGTCGGTCGTGGCGGCGCGGCCGGGTCTCCTGACCGTCGTGGACGCCCACGATCTCGCGCGCTGGCGTTCCCTCTCCCCCGACATCGTCACGCCGAACGAGGCCGAGGCGGCCCTCCTCCTCCGGCACGCCCGATCCTGGCCGGGAGTCGGTCCGGACCGGATCGCATCCTTCGTGGCAGCGAGCGACGATCTCCTGACCCTGTCCGCTGCGACCACCGTCGTCGTGACGCTCGATCGGGACGGCACCGTGGCCATCGGGCGCGACTCGGAGCCCTTCGCGACCCTCGCGCACCCCGCCGCCGAGAAGTTCGCGTCGGGGGCCGGCGACACCTTCACGGCCGCGCTCACCGCCGCGGTCGCGTGCGGCGCCGCCATGCCCGTCGCGACGACGATCGCGCAGCACGCCGCCGACGTCGTGGTCGGACGGTTCGGTACCGCCGTGTGCTCGACGAGCGACCTCGAGGCGCGCGTCTCCCTCGACGGACCGGTCGCGGTCGACGCGGAGGACCTCGCGGCGATCGTCGCCGACGAGCGTCGCGACGGTCGCCGCGTCGTGTTCACGAACGGGTGCTTCGACGTCCTCCACCGGGGGCACACGAGTTACCTCCGGCAGGCGAAGGCCCTCGGCGATCTCCTCGTCGTCGCGATCAACAGCGACGAATCGGTCCGGCGGTTGAAGGGACCAGAACGCCCCATCAACCCGGCCGCCGACCGCGCGGCCGTGCTCGCCTCCCTCGAGTGCGTCGATCTCGTGACCGTCTTCGAGACCGACACCCCGATCCCCCTCCTCGAGCGGCTCGAACCCGACGTCTACGTGAAGGGCGGCGACTACAGCCCCGAGATGCTCGAGGAGACGACCGTCGTTCGGGCGTACGGCGGAGACGTGCGCATCGTCGACTACGTCTCCGCGCACTCGACCACGTCGATGGTCGAGCGCATCCGCTCCCGCCGGGAGGACCCGGTGCCGTGACGGGCGTCGAGGATCGAGGTGACCCGCTCGACCACCGGGCCCGTCGTCCCGTCCGGCGCTGGTCCGGCGACTGGGCGTCGCAAGAACCGCCGCCCTCCCCGGAGCTCGAGGTGCTCATCCCGACAGTCGGCCGGACGAGCGAGCTCGCCGTGACGCTCGCGGGTCTCGCCGCTCAGGACGATCCGGCCTTCGACGTGATCGTGAGCGACCAGTCGGAGACGTTCACGAGTGCGAACGAGCCGAGCGTCCAGGCGATGGTCCGGGTGCTCCGCGCGGAGGGGCACCGCGTCGACCTCGTGCATCGTCCCCGACGGCGCGGGCTCGCGGAGCAGCGCCAGTTCCTGCTCGAGAGGTCCTCGGCCCCCGCCGTCCTGTTCCTCGACGACGACGTCTGGACGGAGCCCGGCCTCCTCTCCCGCCTGCTCGACGCGTTGCGGTCGCTCCGGTGCGGTTTCGTCGGCTCGGCGGTGCAGGGACTCTCGTACCTCGACGACCGGAGGCCGCACGAGGTGACGACCTTCGAACCGTGGCCCGGGCGCGTGCTGCCGGAGAGCGTGCGCCCCGGCAACACCGAGCACGACCGGTGGCCGCTCCACAACGCCGCGAACCTCGCGCACATCGCCGCGACTCTCGGCGTCGACCGCGACGCGTGGGTGGCGTACAAGGTGGCGTGGGTCGGCGCATGCGTGCTCTACGACCGTGCAGCACTCATCGCCGCTGGGGGTTTCGACTTCTGGCCGGGACTTCCGGCTGAACACTCTGGAGAGGACGTCGCCGCCCAGTGGCGCGTCATGGAGCGCTTCGGCGGAGCCGGCATCGTCCCGAGCGGCGCCGTGCACCTCGAGGCGCCGACGACCATCCTCGAACGCCGCGTCGACGTCGCCAGAACGCTCTTCACGGACGCCGGAGCGCGTCCCGGGCGGACGCCGTCAAGCCCCTGACCTCGACCGGAACCGCGCCTAGCGTGGCCGACACGGGACCAGTCCGCGACCGGAACGGAGACAGCATGTCCGACACCAACACCCCACTGCCCTTCGAGGGCGACCCCGTCGTCGAGTCGCTCGGGATGGGCGGCGGCGCCGGGAACCCGCTCGACCCGGGCGGGGACGCGATCGATATCGGCGAGGACACCGAGATCGACGCCGCCGGGGACGGGGCTGAGGACGTGGGAGAGCGCACGGCCGACGAGGGTCGCATCCCCGTGTCGGGCAACGACGAACCGACCGACCCCGCGCCGGCGACGCAGGACAGCGCCGCGGCCGAGACGAACGGAATGCCGTGACCTCCGACGCCACCTCGACGGGAGAACCCGAGGAGGACCCGAGACCCCGAGCCTCGCGCGACTCCTCCGGCGCGACCGTCTCGGACGCCCTGGTCGAACGTCTCGGCGCCTGGGGCATCGACCGCGTCTTCGGGTACAGCGGCGACGGCATCAACGGCGTGCTGGCCGCCATCCGTCGCGCCGGAACGATCGAGTTCGTCCAGGCCCGCCATGAGGAGAACGCGGCGTTCATGGCGACCGGCCACGCGAAGTACGGCGGAGGCGTCGGCGTCATGCTCTCGACGCAGGGACCCGGCGCGATCCATCTGCTGAACGGCCTCTACGACGCCAAGCTCGACCACGTCCCCGTCGTCGCCATCATCGGACAGCAGCACTCGAGCGTGCTCGGGTCCGGTTACATGCAAGAGGTCGACCTCCAGGTCCTCTTCTCCGACGTCGCCGCCCAGTTCCTCTCGCTCGTCTCGTCGCCCGATCAGGTTCCGATGGTGATCGATCGCGCCTTCCGGTCCGCGCTCGCGACCCGGTCGCCCGCCGTCGTCATCGTGCCTCACGACGTGCAATCCTCCCCCGCGCCGCAGTTGCCGCACGAGCACGGCGTCATCGTCACCTCACCGCGGTTCACGCCGTCGAGGCCCCGGCCGGAGGCGTCGGAGCTCGATGCTGCCGCCGCGATCCTCGACGCGGGCGAGCGGATCGCCTTCCTCGTCGGACGCGGAGCGTCAGGCGCACGCGACGATGTCACCGCTCTCGCGGAACGGCTCGGCGCCGGCGTCACGACGAGCCTCCTCGGGAAACCGTTCGTCGACGAGCACCACGAGCTCGTGGCCGGCACGATGGGTCACCTCGGGACCGTGGCGAGCGGTCACGTGCTCACCGAGTGCGACACTCTCGTCATCGTCGGCTCCCACGACCCGTGGACGGAGTTCTACCCCGCCCCCGGTCAGGCCCGCGCGATCCAGATCGACACCGACGCCCGCGTGATCGGCGACCGCTACCCCGTCGAGGTCGGCCTCGTCGGCGACGCCGCCGAGACCCTGCAGGCCCTCATCGATCGGGTCGGCGAGAGGATCCGTCCGTGGACCACGACGGTGCGGGAGCACGTCGAGAACGGGCGACGAGTGAGTGCGGAACGTGCAGCCGTGCCCGCAGACCCCGTCAACCCGGAGGCCGTCGTCCGCGCCCTCGACGAGCGGTTGCCCGCCGACGCCCTCGTCGCCATCGACGTGGGGAGCCCCGTCTACTGGTACGCCCGCCAGTTGCATCTTCCGCGCGGCGTGGACGCGCACCTTTCGGGGACCCTCGCGAGCATGGGATGCGGTGTGCCCTACGGGCTTGCCGCCAAACTGCTCACGCCCGAGCGCCCGATCGTCGTCCTCGCGGGCGACGGCGGGATGCAGATGACGGGACTGACGGAACTCGCGACGATCGCCTCCCGCTGGCCGACCTGGTCGGACCCGCGCTTCGTGATCGCGGTGTTCGACAATCACGACCTCGCCGAGGTGAGCTGGGAGCAGCGCGAGATGGAGGGAGAACCCCGATTCCGAGCGAGTCAGGCGCTCCCCTCCGTGCCGTTCGCCGATGTCGCGAACCTGCTGGGTCTCGGCGGCGAGTGCGTCTCGACGCCGGAAGCCCTCGACGGAGCATGGGAGCGCGCCTTCGCGGCGGACCGTCCGTACGTCCTCGACATCCGGACCGATCCGGCCGTTCCCCTCATCCCTCCGCTGTCTCAAGCGGGCGAGAAGCTCGAGGGGATGCGCCGATCGCTCGAGGCCGAGCGCGCGGCCGGCGGGGAGCACGCGGAGCGCGCCCTCCGCCTCCTCGAAACCTATGCCGGGATCGAGCTCGGCACCTGAGCCCCGCCGTGTGGGCTCCCCGCCCGGGAGTCCACGCGGCGGACCACTGGAAGAACGAGAGAAAGGACGACAATGACCGCTCCCAACCCCATCCAGGTGCAGAAGTACCTCGGCGGCATCGACTACCCCGCATCGAAGGACGACATCGTGTCGGCCGCGGAGAGCTCGGGGGCCGACGACGACGTCCTCGAGGCGCTCCGGTCGATCCCCGACCAGGAGTACGACGCGCCGACGGCCGTCAGCAGCGCCGTCTCGGACGCCGGCTGACCCCGGCCCGCCTCGTCGCGACACCGCCGCCGTTCCGCCCGCTCGGGCGGGACGGCGTCGTCGTCGGGCGGCGCGGATTCTCAGCCGGTCGACGTATGGTTCGAGCATGATCTCCGCTCGATTGTCGCGCATCGCCGCGTCCTGGAGATCGCACCTCCTCACCACGTTCTCGGGCGACGGCGACGGTCGGCCGCACTGGGTCGACGCGATCGCGGAGGGGGACGACGAGGGCTACTTCGGTCCGGGTTCCGCGAGCTGGGCCGTGCACGGCGGCATCCCGACGCTCGTCGCCGGTATCCGCGCCCTGCTCGTCCAGACCCTCCACCCGGGAGCCATGGCGGGCGTCCACGATTGGTCGCGGTACCGCGAGGATCCGCTCGGGCGACTCTCGGGCACGATCCAGTGGCTCGTGACCGTGACGTTCGCCGACACAGCCGTCGCCAGACGGGAGTCGGCCCGCGTCGGGCGCTTCCACTCCCGCGTCGCCGGAACGTACGTCGATGCCGCGGGGACCGAGCGCCCCTACTCCGCCGGCGATCCCGAACTGCTCTCCTGGGTGCACATCGTCTTCACCGACGCGTTCCTGTCGTGCCACGAGCTCTGGGGCGGCCGCATCCCGGGCGGTGCCGACGCCTACGTCCGCGAGTGGGCGACGGCCGGCGAACTGGTCGGCGTCGTCGACCCGCCGAGATCGGAACGGGAGCTCCGCGACGGGCTCCGAGCGTTCCGCCCCGTCATGAAGACGGACGAGCGCGTCACCGAGGCCGTGAGTTTCATCCGCCGTCCGCCGCTCCGGCCGTCGATGATGCCCGCGTACCACATCCTCTTCGCGGGCGCTGTCGCGTCGCTCCCGCGCGAGTACCGCCGGCTCCTGGGTCTCCGGCGCTCGCCGCTGCCCGTCGTGACCGCGACACGCGTCGTGTTGTGGCTCGTCGCGCGGGTGCTCGGCAGCTCGTCGACCTCGGAGGACGCCGCTCGCGCGCGCATCGCCCGCTTGCGCGCCGCGGGCGCCCGACCCGCCTGACCACCGCCCCGCCCTCCGGCCCGCCCTCCGGCCGCGCACGCCTCCGCCGCGCTTCAGCCGCGCTTCAGTGCGGGTCCGCGATGATGGGACGACCGACGGAAAGGGAGGCTCGCGTGCGCGTACTCGTCGTGGACGATGAACGACGGCTCGCCGAGGGCGTCAGGCTCGGTCTCGAGGCCGAGGGCTTCGCCGTCGACACCGCGGACAACGGCGTCGACGGGCTCTGGTTCGCTCGCGAGAACTCCTACGACGTCATCGTGCTCGACATCATGATGCCGGGCATGTCGGGTTACCGTGTGTGCCAGACCCTCCGCGAGGAGGAGGACTGGACCCCCGTCATCATGCTGACGGCGAAGGACGGCGACTGGGACCAGATCGAGGCCCTCGACACGGGAGCCGACGACTACCTCACGAAGCCGTTCTCCTTCGCCGTCCTCGTCGCGCGCATCCGTGCGCTCGTGCGCCGCGGGGCGCGCGACCGCCCGACGGTTCTCGAGGCTGGCGACCTGAGCCTCGACCCGGCGTCGCGGCGGGTGCGACGAGGGGCGATCGAGATCGACCTCACGAGTCGCGAGTTCGCGGTGCTCGAGTTTCTCCTCCGCCGCCGCGGGGAGGTCGTGACGAAGCGCGACGTCCTCGGCAATGTGTGGGACGACGACTTCGAGGGCGACCCCAACATCGTCGAGGTCTACGTCCGGCACCTCCGCAACAAGGTCGACCGCCCGTTCGGTCGGGAGGCGATCGAGACGGTGCGTGGCGCGGGCTACCGGCTCGACGCGCAGGGCGGGTGACGAGCGTGCGCCTCGTGCTCTCCTCCGTCCGCGCGCGTGCGACGATCGCCGCGGCCGCCGTCGTCGCCGTGGCCCTCGTGATCGGGTCCATCGCCTTCATCGCGCTGCTCACCCGATCCGTCGTCGACAGCGTCGGCGGGGCCGCTCAGCAGGACCTCGCGCAGTACGCCCAGCTCCTCGAGGACGGCACGAGCGTCGACCTGTCGGAGGACGACGACGATCGGGTCGTCTGCCTCCTGTCGACGACGGGGTCCGTCCTCGACGGCTCCGACGCCTGCCGAGACGCCCGTGCCTCCGCGGCGCTCGCGACCGTCGAACCCGGCGGTGATGCGACCGTCGTCTCGATCGACGGAGCCCGCTTCGTAGCGGTCGCGGAGGACGGGGTGTCCGTTGAGGACCGGGGCGGGTCGACGCGAGGGGACGACGATGATGACGATGACGACGTGGACGGCGCGGATACGGGTCACGTCGACGACGCGACGCTCGTCGTCGCATCGGGTCTCGAGGAGGCGGACGACGCGGTCTCGGTCGCCTCCCTCCTCCTCGTCATCGCGGTTCCCGTGCTCGTCGCGTTCGTCGCACTCGTGACGTCCGTGGTCGTCGGGCGCGCCTTGCGGCCCGTCGACGCGATCCGCCGCCGCGTCGACGGGATCAGCGCGTCCGACCTGTCCGAGCGCGTCCCCGAGCCCGCGACCCACGACGAGATCGAGGCCCTCGCGCGCACGATGAACGCCATGCTCGAGCGCCTCGACTCGTCCCAGCGGTCGCAACGACGGTTCGTGTCAGACGCCTCGCACGAGCTGCGCTCCCCGCTCGCTGTGCTGCGTCAGTTCTCCGAGGTCGCGGAAGCGCACCCAGACAGGGTGCCGACGGCCGAGCTCGCGGCCACCGTGCGCGCCGAGGGCGCCCGTATGCAGGACATCGTCGAGTCCCTGCTCCTGCTGACCCGGCTCGACGAGCGGGGTCGCGGCGAACGCGTCGAGGCCGTCGACCTCGACGACGTCCTCATCGCCGAGGCACGACGCGTGCGCGCGTCCGGGCACGTCGCCGTCGACACGACGGGCATCGAGGGTGCTCGCGTGTCCGGGGACCCTGCCCTCCTCGCGCGTGCCGTCCGCAACATCGTCGACAACGCCGTCCGGCACGCGACGTCGCGCATCGCGCTCTCGCTGCGGGTCGAGGCCGGCACGGCCGTCGTGCACGTGGACGACGACGGTTCGGGCATCCCGCAGGCCGACCGGTCGCGCGTCTTCGAGCGCTTCGTCCGGCTCGACGAGGCGCGCAGTCGCGATGCCGGAGGCAGCGGGCTGGGGCTCGCGATCGTCGCGCACATCGTCGCGGTGTCCGGCGGCACCGTGGCGGCCGACGCCTCGCCTCTCGGGGGCGCCCGCCTCACCCTGCGCCTCCCCGCCATCGACGGCCCCTAACCTGGGACGGTGACTCCCCAGACCGTGTCCGTCGCCGTCGAGAGACCCGACCGCCCGGACGTCCTCGCCCTGCTCGACGAGCACCTCTCGGACATGTTCGCGACCTCGCCGGCCGAGAGCGTGCACGCTCTCGACCACGGCGCGCTGGGACGCGCCGACATCACCTTCTACACGGCGCGCGACGGCGACGGCGCCCTGCTCGGCTGCGGTGCCCTCGCCGAACGCGGTCCGGTGGACGGGGAGATCAAATCCATGCGGACGACCGCAGCGGCACGCGGGCGGGGTGTCGCGAGCACCATCCTCACCGCGATCCTCACGGCCGCACGGGAACGCGGATATAGCGAGGTCCGACTCGAGACGGGCGCCGAGGACTACTTCGCGGCGGCCCGTCGCCTCTACGCCCGGCACGGCTTCACGGAGTGTCCGCCGTTCGCCCCGTACGTCGAGGACCCGCACAGCGTCTTCATGCGGCTCGCCCTCTCCGACTGAACCGACTCGACGCCGCGCTCGCCGTCAGAACGTGAGGGAGGCCTCGTCCTCCACGGAGAGCGTCAGGACGGCCGAGCCGATCGCCGGAATCTCCTCGATCCTCCGCTCGAGCGTCCGGAGTCTGAGGGCGATGCCGCTCTCGCGGTCGTCGCCCGCGAGGTCCACGGCCGCGACGAGCGACAACCGTTCGGGACCGATGAACTCGAGATGGAGGTACGTGATCCGCTCGATCTCCGGCAGCTCGAGGAGCGCGGTGCCGACCCGCTCGCGCACCTCCGACGGCGGTACGACGCCGACGAGGAACCGTCGGTTCCGACCGATGAGGACGATCGCGACCACGCCGAGGAGGACACCGATCGCGATCGAACCGATCGCGTCGAAGACCGCGCTCCCCGTGATCTCGTGGAGTGCGATGCCCGTCGCGGCGAGCACGAGCCCGATGAGCGCGGCGGCGTCCTCCGCGATGACCGCGCGCAAGGTGGAGTTCGAGCCGTTGAGCGCGAAGTCGACGGCCGACCGCCCGAGCCGTCGAGCGTCCCTGCGCACCTGGACGATGGACTGGACGAACGACGCGCCCTCCAGGACGAACGCGACAGCGAGGACGATGTAGGCGATGAGGAAGTCGCTCGCCGGCTCGGGCTCGAGCAACTCCTGGACGCCATGGGTCACGGACACGACGGCGCCGGCCGTGAAGAGTCCGACCGCGGCGAAGAGCGACCAGACGTACGACTCCCGGCCGTACCCGAGCGGGTGACCGGCGTCGCTCGGTTTCGCGGCCTTGCGATCGGCGACGATGAGGAAGATCTCGTTGCCGGCATCCGCCCACGAGTGTGCTGCCTCCGCGAGCATCGACGCCGAGCCCGTGAGGAGCGCCGCGATGGATTTCGCGATGGCCACGAGGACGTTGGCGACGAACGCGACGACGACGGCGATGGACTTCTTCGGTGGCTCCGGCGACGGAGCGGGGACGGCCGATGACGCGCTCATGCATCGACGCTATACCCACCTGAACGCGCGTTCAGGTGGCTTCAGGGGCGGTTCAGCACCACCACGGCACCATCGACTCATGACCACGAACTCCGACTCCCCCGAGAACCGCCCCAGCCCTCCGACGCCGGCACGACGCCCATCGCGTCGTCGGGCTCCACACCTTCGAACGCCGAGCCGGTCGAGGGCACCCCGACCGCCGGCGCCGCTCAGCACAACGCCACTGCGCACGCGTCCGCCGCTCCTGCGACGCCCCCGCGCCGCCGCCGGGTGAGCAAGCGCACCCTCTGGATCGGCGGCGCCGTCGCCGGTGTGCTCGCCCTCGGCGGCGCGGGCATCGCGATCGCCGACGAGCTGAACGACGGCGGAGACGCCCTCGACGACGCGACGCGCGACCGTGTGGCCGCAGCGGCGACCGCGTACACGAAGGGCGGCGAGCTCATCGACGCTGAACGCGACGACGACGGCGGCTACGACGCCGAGGTCCGGCTCGACGAGGGCACCGAGGTCGACGTGCAGCTCGATGACGACTTCACCGTGCTCCCCGGTGCGAGTGAGACCGCCGACGGCGGCCGGTCCGACGACGCGGACGACCGCACGGACGACGAGGACACGAGCGGTCGCGGCTCCGGCGATCAGGGCGCCGACTCGCGGAACTCCACCGACGCCGACGACGTCCCGCCCACTGCCGACGAGACGGCTCGGGCATCCGACGCCGCTCTCGCCGAGACCGGCGAGGGAGAGGTCGTCGACGTCGACCGCAGCGACGACCGCGACCACGCCTTCGAGGTCGAGATCCGCCTCGCCGACGGTTCCGAGGTCGACGTCCACCTCGACGCCGACTTCACCGTCGTCAGCAGCACTCCCTCCGACTGACCACGAGAGGCGGGCCACCCGACGAACGCCCCGCCGAGCGCTGAGCTCGACGGGGCGTTCGTCGTCCACCGCGAACGGGCCGCGTCACTCGGGCCGCGCGTAGACCGCGAGCCCCCCGGGAACGATGCGCAGACGAGCTGAATAGTCCGACCGGGCGAGCTCCTCCTCCACCTCTCCGTCGCGACCGAAGGCCGCGAGGTCCGCTTCCGTCGACCGAACACGGATCTCCACGCTCTCGGCCGTGAACATCGTCGTCGCGCTCCTCAACGGCAGCACCCTCAGCGCGCGGAGGACGGCGCTCGTCTTCCGACCGAAAGCGAGAGACGCGATCGCGTGGAGCCGCGAGCGCGCGTGCAGGATGCGCACGTCGAGCTCTCCGCCCTCCAGGCGCAAGCGGCGCATCGGGGCGACGGTGTGCGAGAAGTTGGGATCGACGCCCACGAAGACGCTCCACACCCGCATGTCCTCGCCGTCGACCGATACCTCGAGCGGTTCGGCGTGCCGCAGGACGCGCCAGAGCGCGACGACACCCGCCGCCCACTTGCCGAGGCGCTTCTCGAGCTTCTCCCGCTCCACCACGAGAGCCGGGTAGACGCCGACGGATCCGGCGTTCAGGACCGTCACGGGATCGCGGTCGTCGAAGGCCACCTCGGCGACGTCGGCGGTCACGCCAGATCCGACCTGGACGGCGTCGATCGCCTCGTCGACCGACTCGATCCCCGTCGCGCGCACGAAGTGGTTGAAGGTGCCGCCGGGGAAGGCCGCGAAGGGGATGTCGTCGGCGCGGATGCGATCCGCCACCGTCGCCACCGTCCCGTCGCCGCCGCACACACCGATCGCGAGGGGTCGCGGATCCGCGGCCGCCGCCTCGTCGACGAGGCGCGCGAGGTCCTCGTCACCGCTCAGGACGTGGACGCGGGCGTCCGGCAGGCGCCGGCGGATGATCTCCTCGGGATCGGCGCGCACGACGCTCTTCCCGGAACCCGGGTTGAGGAAGACCACGAGTCCCTCGCCCGTCGCGAGCGCGGGCAGCTCGACGCGGATTCCGGGCGTCGGCCCGCCGCGTTCGTTCTTCGGGCGCATCGGCAGCGCGAGCCGCCCCAGAAGCGCGACGGCCGCGCCGATCGCGACTCCGCCCACGACGTCCGAGAGCCAGTGCGCCCCGACGTGCACGCGCGAATACGCGACGCCGGCGGCGAGCGGCGCGACCACGGCGGCGGAGCGCGGTGACTCGAGGGCGACGCCCGTCGCGAAGGCGGCGGCGCTCGCCGAGTGGCCGGATGGGAACGACGGCGAGGTCGGCGGCGTCCGGAGGCGCCGACCGACGGGGATGTCGTCGAGCAGCGGTCGGTCTCCACCGAAGACGCGCTTGCCCACGAGATTCGCGATCATGCTCGCGACCGTCAGGGACGCGACGCCGCGCAATGCCGCCCGTCGGCTGCCGACCACGGCGAGGACCGCTGCGATCGCGAACCAGAGCATTCCGCGATCCGCCGCACGACTCAGCGCGACGAGCGCCGAATCGGCCGCGGGGTGGGTCCGTCGGCGATTGACGCGGCGTCCCGCCGCGGCGTCGACACGACGGACCCAACGAGGCAGATGCCGGAGACGCCGGATCGCGACGATCGGCTGACGCCACCTGCTGGGCGTCGTCATCCGGTCACCTGTGCACGCATGCCTCGAACGTTACCCGTCGACGCGGGAATCGTCCTCGCCCTCGGCCTGCGAGGGGTGTCCGAGCTCCTCGTCGCCGGCGTTCTGCGGCTCCGGCGACTCCGCGTCCGTGTCCTCACCCTCTGCTTGCGACGGCTTGTCGAGCGCGGGGTCGTACTCCTCGTCGGAACCGGTCGTGGGGGTCGATTCGGTCATGTGCCGCTCCTTGTCGTGGTGTCTCGGTGAACGTCTCCCACGCTACGCGGGGCGCTCCCCCACGCACCACGGGGTTGCGCGTCACGCGCCGGCGGGAGGGTCGACGAGCAGACCGACTCGATCGTCCAGGTAGTCGCGGAGCGGTGTCGGGATCGCGGAGCCCTGCCCCCAGCGGACGACGGGCACCCCGTCCACCACGACGATCGGTCCCGACGATGCCCGCAACGAGGCGTCGTCGAGATCGAGTGCGCGCCACCCGAAGTTGACGGTCTCACCCTCGGGGAATCGGCCGCGCGCCGCGGCGGCGCGATACTCGGCGCGGTCCCGCGCGGATTCGGACGTGTAGCCGCGCCGGCCCGGGTCGACGGCGCGCGTCGTCGATCCCGTCGCGAAGGCCGCTCCGTCGGCGTCGATCAGGAGGACGCCGAGGCGCCACGCACGACCGACGGGCACCATGACGGGTTCCCGGGGGACGAGGAACCGACGACGTCGGCCGATGTATTCCGCGAGCGCCTCGTCGCGAGCGCCCGCCGCCGTGAGCCGGGCCGCAGCCTCCCCCAGGAGCGCTCGCACGATATCGCCGACGTCGACGCCGTCCGGCCGCGCCGACGGTTCCGCGGGGTCGAGATCCATTCCCCCATCATGCCGACCGGCGGCCCCAGCCGCTCCCTCTTGCGGATGCTCTCGTGCTCCTGACCGCCGGGGCGGGTACTCGCGGGACCGGACGGCGCGTCCTGCGCGGATACGATGGGACGGCACCACGACGGAAGGGCTCGAATGACCATCACGGCCGCGGCGGACGGATCGGCGCTCGGCAACCCGGGGCCGGCGGGGTGGGCCTGGTACGTCGACGACGACAACTGGGCGGCGGGCGGGTGGAAGCACGCGACCAACAACCAGGGCGAGCTCATGGCCGTCCTCGACCTGTTCCGGTCGACGGCGCACCTCCCCGACGACCTCCACATCCTGTGCGACAGCCAATACGTCATCAATTGTGTGACCAAGTGGATGCCGGGCTGGAAGAAGAAGGGCTGGCGGAAGGGTGACGGCAAACCCGTCATGAACGTCGACCTCCTCCGGGAGATCGACGAGGCGATCGTCGGGCGCTCCTATCGCTTCGAGTGGGTGCGCGGGCACGTCGGGCACGTGCTCAACGAGGCAGCCGACACACGCGCTCGCGCGGTCGCCGAGGCGTTCCAGCGGGGCACGGCGGTGCCGACGGGGCCGGGGCTCACGCTCGGCGGCGCGGCCGCGGGCGCGCGTCCGTCGAGCCGAGTGGAGCCGACCTCGTCCGAGCGGACGGTGACCTCGTCTCCGTCGGCCTGTCCGACGCGCACCACAGGCGGGGACGCGGATCGATCGCTTCGTGCGGAGGCCCCCAGCCTGTTCAGTTTCGACGACCTCCCGGACGACGGGACTGCGGGCAGGGAACTCACGGGCAGGGAACTCACGCTCACCCTGACCGACGCCGACTACGCGCGGCTCGTCGAGCGCGCGCGTCGAGCGGGACGGACGCCGGAGCAACTGCTCCGCGACCTCATCTGACGGGCGGTCCCTCGGTCGAGGTCGTGATCCGACCGCGACCGAACGGCAGCCACGGCGCGACGTACACGACGTGTGTCGTGCCGGCTGGAACCCGGGCCTCGGCAGCGCCGTACCGCCAGATCCTGTTGAACAGGTAGATCGCAACGCCGGTGTCTCCGGCGGGCAGCTGCCATGTCCCGACACCCCACTGTGCAGGCTGGCCCCGGCCATCGACGACGACGGTGGGACGCACGCCGAGGTGGAGCGACAGCCGCGGTCGCACGAGGTCGAGGACGACGCGGTGCGGCGCCGGGTCCGCGCGGCTCATCGAGCGGCCACCGGTGCCCGGCCGACGGCGTACCGGAAGACGTTGGCCAGGAGATAGCCGCCGTCCGGACGCCGGAACGGGGCGGCAGCGGCGAGGACGACGCCGCTGTCGTCGGAATGGGGGTCCTCGTCGAGGAGCACGCCGCGGAGAAGCGCGTCGTCGTCGGCAGGTTCCCACGGCACGTCCACCACCCCGGCTTCCACGAGCCCGAGCCCGGCGTCCTCGAGAACGGCCTCGAGCCCGCCCGGAAGGCGCAGGTCGCCGTCGGGCGGCGTTTCGTCGCCGGATGCTGCGGCGAGGGCGCTCTCGATCGCGTCGAGGTCGTTGAGCACCCGGTCGGCCCAGTTCGCGATCGCGATCACACCTCCGGGTCGGACGACGCGGAGCGCCTCGGCGATGGCAGCCGACGTGTCGTCGGCGTACTGCAGCGCGTTGACGGCCGTCACGACGTCGAAGGTCGCGTCGGGCCACGGCACGGACTGCCACGAGCCCTCTCGCACCTCCGCCTCGGGAGCACGTCGACGTGCCCGATCGACCATTCCGGCGGCCGGGTCGAGCCCTGCCGCTCGGGCGCCGCGTTCCCCGAGCGCGGCCAGCAGCTCACCGCTTCCGCACCCCACGTCGAGCACCCGGGCGCCGGCCTCCACGCCGCATGCCTCGAGGAGGCGGAGGTGGACGGGGCGGGGGATGCTCCCCCACGAGTGCGACCACTCCTCCGCGATCTCGGACCAGTCCTCAGCGTCGCTCATCGGCGCATCCTCGGACGCCCGTTCCCCACGTCCGATCGATCAACGGTTACTGTCCCCGACCCGTCTTCGCCTGCAGACGCTCGATGTGCTCGGAGGCCTCGGCCTTCGTGAGGTCGGCGGAGATCTCCTCGCCTGCCTCGCGGGCGAGCGTGTCGAGGTAGCTGCGCTGGGCACCCGTCATCGGCTCGTCTCCGGTCACCCAGTCCTCCGGGTCCTTCACCGCCGTGTCGCCGCTCGCACCACCGAGCGTCTCGTCGCCGAGCGCGTCTCCGTGGGTCGTGGCGTCGGGTGCGCCGGCCGAGCCGCTGTCGTTGCCCGGGTTGGTGTTGCCGGGGTCGGGCTCGTTGTGGGGCTGCGTGTCGTTGCCCGGGTTGGTGTTGCCCGGATCCGGCGTCGCCGTGGCCTCGGTGTCGTTCCCGGGATTCGTGTTGCCCGGGTCGGCCGCGTCGGTGGTGGCGTCGACGGGATTGTTGTTCTCGGGGACCGTGTTCTCGTTGCTCATGGTGGTGACGCTACTCCGCACCACCGACGACGAGGAGGGGTTGCGTGCTCAGCTCGACCGGCGTGCGAGGATCTGCTCCGCCCGCGTCGCGTACTCGGCCTCGACCTGCAGTTCGTAGCGGCCGGCCTGCAGGCTCTGCACGGACGTGAAGTCGCGACGTCCGCCCGTGGCGACGTGACCGAGGAAACCGAAGAGGGCGCCCCACAGCGCGCCGAGGGCCAGCGCGGTGAGGATGATCCCGATCCAGACGACACCGGGGACGAAGAGGCTGAAGAGGAGTCCGGCGAGGAGGCCGAACCAGGCTCCACCGGCGAGGCCCCGGAGGGCGGCCGTGCCCTTCGTGAGTCGACCGGAGACGTCCTCGACGGTTCGGACGTCGAAGCCGACGATCGACACCCGCTCGACCGGGAACTCCTGATCGGAGAGGAAGTCGACCGCCGCCTGGGCGTCGAGGTACGCGGTGAAGCTCGCCACGGTCCTCTTCCAGGCGGGGTCGAGGGGCTGTCCCGTCGTGCCGCCGAATACGGGGGCGCCGGGGGTGCCGGACGGATCTGCGTTGGACATGATGCGACTCCTTCGATGAGCGGTGCTGTCGGCGGATGGTGGCGCGCAGTCGGTCAGACCTCTTGAGGGATGAGGATCCAGAGGACGACGTAGATGATGAGCTGCGTCCCCGGCAGGATGAAGCTCAGCAGGGTGAGGACGCGAACCGTTGTCGGGTTCCACTGGTAGCGATTGGCGATGGCGGCGCAGACACCGGCGATGACGCGGCCGCGACCGCGGCGGGGACGGACGAGATTCATGGCCACAGCCTGACAGACCCTACCTCCGCCTTCCAGGGGGTGGACCCCCGTATCCGCACTCGAACACCTGACCTCGCACTCCTCGCCGCCGGAACCGACGAGCACGACCACTGCGCGCCGACCTGGGGTACTGCGGTCACGTGGCGCCGACAGCCCACCTGACCGGTTGGCCCTCTGGATCATCGGGTCGACGTCGTCGCGCCATCCGGTTGCGCACACGCCGCCGCGGGGTCAGGCTGGAGAGGTGGAGCCGAGCCGACGAAGGAGGACGAGCGCATGACCGACCGATCCGATCGACCTGACCGTGAAGCCACGCCCGCCGATCTGCCCGGACCGGGCGACACCATCGACCCCGACGCGCATCCCGCTCACCTCGAGGAGTGGCGCAGTGATGCCGTCCCCCCGTCGGACGTCGACGAGGAGGCCATCATCGACGAGGATTCGCCCGCGACGATCCAGACGGACCGCGGGGACACGATCGTCGTCCCCGACGAGGACCGCCCCGTCGACCTGGCCGACGACGGGCTCGCCGACGACGCGCTCGTCGACGACGGGTTCACCGACGAGGAATCCATCGAGGACGGCTTCGTCGAGGAGCAGTGAACGTCGAGGAGCAGTGAACGCCGAGGAGCAGTGAACGCCGAGCAGCAGCGGCCGAACAGAGAACGCCGGGCGGTGAGCACCCGCCTCCCGCCCATCACAGTTCCGGTGGCGCCCCTTGGAGCTCGATGCTGATCTGCGCGGCGTCGAGAGTCGCAAGAGCGGTGTCGAGGGTCTCGGCATCGAACGTACCGTCATCGCGGGCATCGAGGAGGGCCTCGCGCTGAGCCGTCACGACGGCGAGGGCGACGGCGCGGACGCGGGCGTGTCGCTCGACGCGCTCGCGTTCCGCGGCCCCGCCGGCGAGGGCATCCGTCTCCTCGACCTCCGGAGACAAGGCGCCGTCGTCATCCCGGGCGCGATCATCCACAGCGCGATCGTCGACGGCGCCGTACTCCGACAGCGACCGCTCCCCCGCACCGATGTCGGCCTCGGGACGACGAACGGCGGGTACGCCGTTCTCCTCGCGTACGCGATGCGCCACGTCCGCGAGCATCGCGAGGAGTTGAGCGCGTTCGGCGCGTTGCGATTCCGGATCGGGCCCAGCGGGCCGCAGCCGCTTCACGACGAAGCCGAGAGTCCCGCCCTGAACGAGGAGCGACGCCGCCGCGACGATGAAGGCCACCAGCACGAGCAGTGAGCGGTTCGGAGTGTCCGCCGGCAGGGTCTGGGCCGCCGCGAGGGTGATCGCGCCGCGCATTCCCGCCCACACGAGCACGCCACCCTCACGCCAGCCGAGTGGTGCCGTGAGGTAGTAGTCGAAATCGGCGAGCAGCCGCCGCATCCGGATCCGCGTCCGATGCACGCGGTCCGGTACCGCGTCCTGATGGAAAGGCCAGTCGACCGGTTCGCCCGATTCGCCGATGCGTTCGTTGAACGCCTCGATGCGCGGCTTGATCCGCTCCCTGCGCAACCGCCGGCGACGCAAGTAGCCGAGCAGCGGCGCGATCACCGCCGCTCGGACGAGGAGCGTGAGCAGGAGCGCCCCGAGGGCGACGAAGACGGCGTTGTGGACGCCCTCGTGCGCGCGCTCGACGTCCTCCATGAGGGCGGACAGCTCGAGCCCCATGATGAGGAAGATCGCACCCTCGAGCACGAGTTCGACCGTGCGCCAGTTCTGCGCATCGGAGGCGCGGTGTTGCGGGGGCAGGCGCCGCGCACCGCCGTGGCCCGTGATGAGCCCCGCGACCACCGCCGCGACGAGACCGGACGCGCCGAACTCCTCGGCCGGGATCGAGGCGAGGAACGGGACGGCGAAGGAGATGGCCGTGTTGACGGTGGGATCGGTGACCCGCTGACGCACCCACAGGTTCGCGTGTCCCACGACGAAGCCGATGACCACGGCGACCGCGACGGCGTAGGCGAACTGCCCGACAACCTCCCAGAACGACAGGGCCGCGGCCGTCGCCGCGACCGCCGAGCGGAGCAGGACGAGAGCCGTCGCGTCATTGAGCAGGCTCTCCCCCTCGAGCACGGAGACGACCCGACCACCGACGCCGAGTCTCTTGACGATCGACGTGGCGACCGCGTCCGTGGGGCTCACGATCGCCCCGAGCGCGATCCCCCACCACAGACCGAGTCCCGGGATCGCCCACGAGAAGAAGAACCCGAGCACGACGGCCGAGATCACGACGAGGACGATCGAGAGACCCCCGATCGCGTTGAGCTCGCGCCGGAAGTTCATCGCGGGCATCGACACCGCCGCCGAGTAGAGCAGCGGCGGCAGGATGCCCGCGAGGATCCACTCCGGGTCGACCTCGAAGTCCGGCAGGATCGGCGTGAAGCTCACGGCGATCCCGAGCACGACGAGGATGAGCGGCGACGCGATCCGGAGCTTCGGGCCGAGCGCCGTCGCCGCGGCGATGACGAGGAGCGCGGCCACCCCGACGATGAGGATCTCCATGGGTCCTTCCGGGACGGGCGGTCAGGGGGCGCAGACGCGGACGGGCGGCCGATCGAGGACCGGCCGCCCGTTCAGTCACATGCTCCCGTCGACGGGAGCACGGCCGATCAGAAGTTGATCATATGACCCGTGAGGCCGTGGAAGCCCTCCTGCAGCGCCTCGCTCAGCGTGGGGTGCGTGTGCACGTTGCGAGCGAGCTCGGTCGCGGTGAGGTCCCATTTCTGCGCGAGCGTGAGCTCGGGGAGCAGCTCGGAGACGTCGGGGCCGATCATGTGCGCTCCGAGGAGCTCACCGTACTCGGCGTCGGCGACGAGCTTGACGAAGCCCGTCGGCTCGCCGAGACCGTGCGCCTTGCCGTTCGCCATGAACGGGAACGACGTGACCTTGACGTCGTGCCCCTCGTCGCGCGCCTGCTGCTCGGTGAGGCCGAAGCTCGCGACCTGCGGCTGGCAGAAGGTCGCGCGCGGCATCATCCGGTAGTCGCCGAGCTCCTGCGTCTCCGCGTCGGCGATGGTCTCCGCCGCGACGACGCCCTGAGCCTCCGCGACGTGCGCGAGCTGCAGCTTCGCCGTGACGTCGCCGATGGCGTAGATGTGCGGGACGTTCGTGCGCATGCGGCCGTCGATCGCGATCGCGCCGCGCTCCGTGAGCTTCACGCCCGTCTTCTCGAGGCCGTAGCCCTCCACGCGGGGAGCGAAGCCCACGGACATGAGGACCTTGTCCGCGGTGAGCGTGCCCGTGGAGCCGTCCTTGGCCGTGTAGGTGACCGTGACCTGCGAGCCCTCGTCCGTCACCTTCTCGACCTTGGTCGAGGTCATGATCGGGATGCCGTAGCCCTTGTACTGCTTCGTGATCTCCTTGGAGACGTCGACGTCCTCGTTGGGGAGGGCGCGGTCGAGGAACTCGACGATCGTGACCTCGACCCCGTAGTTGCGCATGACGTAGGCGAACTCCATGCCGATCGCGCCGGCACCGACGATCACGATCGACGAGGGCAGCTCGCGCTCGAGGATCTGCGACTCGTACGTCACGACGTTGTCGCTCAACTGGACGCCCGGGAGCAGGCGCACGACCGAGCCGGTCGCGATGATGACGTTGTCGAACGAGACGGACGTCGTCTCGCCGTTCGAGAGGGCGACCGACAGCGAGTGGTCGTCGACGAACGTGCCCCGACCGTCGAACTCGGTGATCTTGTTCTTGCGCATGAGGAAGTGAACGCCCTTGACGCGGCCGTCGGCGACGGTGCGGCTGCGGTCGAACGCCACGCCGTAGTCGAAGGAGACGTCACCGCTCATGCCGAAGGTCTTGGCCTGGTGGGTGAAGATGTGGGCGAGCTCCGCGTTGCGCAGGAGCGCCTTCGACGGGATGCACCCGACGTTGAGGCAGACCCCTCCCCAGTACTTCTCCTCGACGATCGCCACGGACTTCCCGAGCTGGGCCGCGCGGATCGCGGCGACGTACCCGCCGGGTCCCGCTCCGAGGACGACGACGTCGAAATGCTGATCGGTCATAGTGAGTGCCTCCCGCTGAAACTGTCACCGTCAACTCTATTCGCGCCGAGGACCGTCGGCGCCCACCCGCTCGAAGGCGGAGCACGCCACGAGAGAACGGCCGGCGGAGGATCGTTAGGACAACAGCTCCCGGATGTCGTCGGCGTCTATCGCCGAGCCGAAGGCGTCGCCGTCGTCGAGCACCCTGTCGACGAGGATCGCCTTGCGCTCCTTGAGCGCCATGACCTTGTCCTCGATCGTGTCCGTCGCGATGAGGCGGTAGACGACGACGTTCTTGTCCTGACCGATGCGGTGGGTACGGTCGATGGCCTGCTCCTCGCTCGCGGGATTCCACCACGGGTCGAGCAGGAAGACGTAGTCGGCCTCCGTGAGGGTGAGACCGAAACCCCCCGCCTTGAGGCTGATGAGGAACACCGGTGCCCGACCGGACCGGAACTCCTCGACGACGCTCGCGCGATCCCGCGTCGAGCCCTCGAGGGTCACCGTCTCGACGCCCTCCGCCGCGAGCCGCGCCCTCACACGGTCGAGGTAGCTCGTGAACTGGCTGAAGACGAGGGCACGGTGCCCCTCCGAGATGACCTCCCGCACGTGATCGACGAGTCCGTCGAGCTTGCTCGACGGGACGTCCGCGAAGTCGGGACTCACGAGCGACGCGTCGAGCGCCAGCATCCGCAGGAGCGTGATCGAACGGAACACGATGAACCGGTTCCGGTCGAGATCCTCGATGAGGCCGAACAGCTTCTGCCGCTCCCGCTGGAGGTAGAGGTCGTAGATCTCCCGATGCTCTGGTGCGAGATCGATCGAGATCGTCTGCTCGATCTTCTCGGGGAGTTCGGGCGCCACGATCTCCTTCGTCCGGCGGAGGAGGAACGGCGAGATCCGCCGGCGCAGCCGCTGCAATCGCTCCTCGCGCAGTGATTCCGTCACCGCGGGCGCCGATCCGGCACCGACGCCCGATGTGATGCCGCCGACGGGGTTCTCGATGACGCGCACGTACTCCTGGGTGAATCGGCGAGCGGATGGGAACAGACCCGGCGATGTGAGGGACAGCAGGGCGTGCAGTTCCGTGAGCGAGTTCTCGATGGGGGTTCCCGTGACGGCGATGACGACCTCGGCCTCGAGATCGCGTACGGCTTCATGAATGAGCGATGCCTGGTTCTTCACGAATTGCGCCTCGTCGAGGATGACGCCGGACCAACCGACGGTCGAGCGATACGCCTCGGCGTCGAGGCGGAGCAGCGCGTAGCTCGTCACGACGATGTGCGCGCCAGCGGCCAGCTCCGCGATGCGGGGACCTCCGGCGGCCTCGGTCGTGGTCGCACGCCGGACGTCGAGCCCGGGAGCGAATCGAGCGGCCTCGGCGACCCAGCCCGGCGTGACCGAGGTGGGAGCGACCACGAGGAACGGGCGGAACCCCGGTGCACTTTCCGCGTCGGAGGCGGACGACCCCGCCTCCGCCTCAGCCTCCTCGACGACGTGCTGCACGAGGGCGAGGCACTGCAGCGTCTTCCCGAGCCCCATGTCGTCGGCGAGGATGCCACCGAGCCGATGCCGCCAGAGGAAGGCGAGCCACGAGAATCCCTCGTGCTGGTACGAGCGCAACTCGGCGGCGATTCCCCGCGGGATCGGGACCGGCACGGGTCGATCGCCGCGCGCCTCCTCGACGAGCGCTCGCCATTCGGCGGCCGGCACCGACTCGTCCGCGAGGTCCTCGAAGTCCGCCCAGAGACTCACGTGCCGACGACTGATCGAGGGCGTCGTCTCCCACTCCGCGAGGTCCTTCGCCTCCTCGATGAGCTCGGCGAGCCGCGCGAACGCGGGATGCGACAGCGACAAGTACGTGCCGTCGACGAGGAGCAGCCGCTTGCGCCCCTTGGCGAGTGCGGTGAAGAGCGGGAGGAATGGGATCGTCCGGCCGTCGACCGTGACGCTCACGCCGAGGTCGAACCAGTCGCGCTTGTCGCTCGGGATCGTCGACACGACGAGCTCCGGCTCGCCCGTGAGCCGCGTGTAGGCGGGCTGAGTCCCGACCGTCTCCACGCGCACGAGGGGCAGCGATCGGAGGCGCGGCAGCAGCTCGGTCGCGAACTCGGCGGACTCCGTACCGTCGAGCAGGATGTCGCGCGGAAGGGGCGGCTCCGCGTCTCCCCCGGTCGGAGGCATGACCGACACGTCGGGCGATCGGGTCTCGACGGCCGGGAGCCAGGACTCCGGCAGCAGTCCGTCCGGAAGGACCTCGTCGAGGGCCGGAACCGGTCCGCCGCCACGGGAGCGACGCCATCGCCACGAGAGCTCCGTCTCGTGACGTGCGCCGAACCGCACGAGCAGCACGAGGGTCGCGGGAGCGGCGGCGGGCAACGCGACGGAGGCGTCGTGGCTCGCGACGTCGACGCGTTCGCGCAGAGCCGGGACGTACCCGGAGACGAAGTCCTCGATGTCGCCGGATGGCACGACGAGACCGGCGGCGAGCGGTCCCGAGCCGCGGAGTATCGCGAGTTCATCCGCGCCGAGCGGCCGATCGGTCGGCGCGATGAGGACGTTCCGCGGGTTGACCGCGTCGACGACGGAGACGCCATGGGTCCCGATCGGCCGCGCGTGCGCGAGGTCGATCTCGGTGGCGTCGATCGTGAGCCGAGGCGCGAGCCGCAGCCCCGCCGTCGTGAGCGTCGCGTCGAGCGCGAGCCGAGCCGAGTCGCCGATCGTGACGCTCGACCCCGACCCGGTGCCCACGAGGGCGATCCCGAGCTGCGTCGTCTGATCGAGCATCGCCCACAGGACGGGGTTCGCGAACTCGTCGAGGAAGACCATGCTCGCGTCGGGGTCGAGGGTGAGCGCCCCGACGGCGCGGTGGAGGGCGCCGAACTCGGAGAACCACCGGTGCTGGTCCGGATCGAGGTTCATGCGGTTGAGCAGATGCGGGAGGTTGGTCCATGTCATCTGGCCGCGCGCCCACCCGCGCGAGGTCTCGGCGGTGGGACGCACGGCGAGCCGGTACTCCCCCGTTCCGGGAGGGTCACCGCGCTTGACCGGGGCTCCCGCCGAGCGGGTCGTCGGACCGTTCCAGCGGTGCGCGTTGCGCGGGATGAGCTCGCGCAGTTCGAACTGGAGCGCGAGCCGCGTGTACGGACGCCGACCGGCCGCGCCAGGACGGGAGCTCGAGGGCGGATCATCGGAGCCGCCCTCGCGTCCACCCTCCCTCGGCCCGTAGGCCGCGAGCGCGTCGCGCCAGGAGGCTCCCGCCGTCTCGTCGCTGAGACCGCCGCGCTCCTCCGTGGTCGGGCGCGCAGGGGTCATGGCTCGATCCTGCCACCCGGCGGCGACATCGAGGTTCCGCGGGATGCGGCGCGACGAGCGCGGGAGGATCGGCTCAGGCGCCTGCTCGCCCGACGAGTCGTCGCGCGTACGCCGTCGTCGGCCCGTCGAAGACGGCCGCGACCGGGCCATCGTGCGTGACGGCTCCGCGCTCGAGGATGACGAGGTCGTCGGCGAGGGTCCGGATGTCGGCGGCGTCGTGCGTCACCACGATGGTCGCGCCGCCGAAGTCCGCGAGGTGGTCGGCGAGTTCGAGGCGGACGTCGTCACGCACCTCGACGTCGAGCGCCGCGAGGGGTTCGTCGAGGAGCAGCACGTCGGGCTCCGTCACGAGCGCGCGTGCGAGGGCGACGCGTTGCCGCTGGCCCCCCGAGAGCCGGTGAGGCCGCCTGTCGGACAGGCCCGACAGGCCGAACCGGTGCAGCCACTCCGCCGCCCGCTCCCGTGCCTCCAGCCGACCGGCTCCGGTCGAGCGCGGGCCGAACGCGACGTTGTCGAGCACCGTGAGATGCGGGAACAGCAGGTACTCCTGGAAGACCATCCCGACCCGCCGCGCCTCCGGCGGCACGTGCGTTCCGACGTCGTCGAGCACCCGCTCGCCGACGCGGACGCCGACGGTGTCCGCGACGGTCACTCCCGCGATGCACTCGAGGACGGTCGTCTTGCCCGCGCCGTTCGGTCCCGCGATCGCGAGCGTGCGCCCGGCCAGCGCGAGGAACGCCGCATCGAGCGCGAACGACCCGCGGCGGAGCGAGACGTGCACGTCGAGATCCCCGGCTCCGCGGCGCTCGCCGCTCGTCGCGCTCACGCCGTCGTCCCCGGCACCCAGCGGTCGCGCAGCGCGACGAGGACGACGACGGACACCACCATGAGGACGAGCGACAGAGCGATGGCCGCTTGCGGGTCCCGCTGCAGTTCCAGATACGTCGCGATCGGGAGGGTCTGCGTGACACCGGGGAAGCTCCCCGCGAACGTGACCGTGGCGCCGAACTCGCCGAGCGCCCGAGTGAAGCACAGTACGGCGCCGGCACTCACCCCGGGAGCGACGAGCGGCAGGGTGACACGCCGGAACACGGTGGCCCGCGACGCGCCGAGGGTCGCTGCGACCTGCTCGAACCGCCGATCCGATGCCCGGATCGCGCCTTCGACGGCGAGTACGAGGAACGGCATCGCGACGAAGACCTGCGCGATCACGACCGCTGTCGTCGTGAACGGGATCGTGACGCCCCAGGCGTCCTCGAGCGGTCCTCCGAGAAGACCACGACGACCGAGCAACAGGAGAAGGGCGACGCCGCCCACCACGGGAGGGAGCACGAGCGGGACGGTCACGAGGGCGCGGAGCACCCTCCGCGGCACGACTGGCCATGCCGCCGACCGCGCGAGGACGAGAGCGAGCGGGACGCCGAGCGCGAGGGCGATGAGAGTCGAGAGCAGCGCGGTCCCGAGCGAGAGCGTGAGCGCGCTCACGACCTCCGACCGTCCGAGCAGTTCGGGCAGTTGCGCCCACGGTGCGCGGACCGCGAGGGCCGCGAGCGGGAGGACGAGCAGGGCGAGAGCGACGCCCGCCGCGATCCAGACGAGCGGGGACAGTCGAGGTGTGGACCGATCACTCCGCCTCCCCGCGCTACGGGGCACCGAAACCGGCCCCGTCCAGGATGCCGCGCGCCTCGTCCGAGAGCACGAAGTCGACGAAGGCGTCCGCGGCGTCGGGATTGGGCGCGTCGGCGAGCACCGCGATCGGGTAGACGTTGACGACGTCGTCCGCCCCGTCGACGGCGATGCCCTCCACCGCGTCACCCGCGGCGAGGACATCCGTGCGGTAGACGAGTCCGGCGTCCGCCTCCCCCAGTCGCACCTTCGTGAGCACGGACGTGACGTCCTGCTCGAGCGTGTCGGGAGCCGCCTCGACGTCGACCGCGTCGAGCAGCGTCACCGTCGCTGCGCCGCACGGCACCTCCTCGGCGCAGAGGGCGATGGCGAGGTCCGACCGCGCGAGGTCCGCGAGCCCCGTGACACCCGCCGGGTTCCCCACGGGCACCACGAGCTCGAGCGAGTTCGAGGTGAACGCCGTCGATCCCGACACGGCGCCGTCGTCCTCGACCGACGCCATCGTCGCGAGGTCCGCCGACGCGAAGACGTCGGCGGGAGCGCCCTGCCGGATCTGCTCGGCGAGCGACGAGCTGCCCGCGAAACTCACGAGAACGTCGACGCGCGGGTGCAGCTCCTCGAAGCGCGTCTCGAACGTGCCGAAGACATCGGAGAGGGAGGCCGCCGCGAAGACCGTCACCTGGCCCGTGAGTTCCTCCTCGGCCGCGGTCCCGGCAGACGACGATCCCGGCACCGTGTCGACGCCACCGGCGCAGCCCACGAGCGGGAGGACGAGGGCCGACCCGACGGCGAGGCGTCGAGCCGCCGACCATACCCCGCCGAGTGCCGTCATGATGTCCTTCCGCGGACACACGTCCGTCGCGAGCCGATCCTACCGAGCGTTCGAGGCGACGGCCCCGGTGGATCGGGCGTCCGCCGCCCGGCCGACGTCCGCGTCCGGGTGCGATAATCGCGACATGCCCGATTCCGCCCGGTTCGCCCGCCAGATCGTGCTCCCCGGATTCGGCGACGCCGCACAAGACAGGCTCACCGCGAGTCGTGTCCTCGTGGTCGGGGCCGGTGGCCTCGGCAGCACCGTCATCCCGACCATCGCCGGAGCGGGTGTCGGCACGATCGGGATCGTGGACGACGACGTCGTCGAGACGAGCAACCTCCACCGTCAGCTCGTGCACGGCACGGACGATGTGGGGCGTCGCAAGGTCGATTCCGCCGCCGACCGGGTCAGGGAGCTCGCTCCCGACGCGACGGTCGTGCGCCATCCCGAGCGCCTCACCGCCGCCAACATCGAGGAGATCCTCTCCGGCTACGACCTCGTCGTCGACGGCAGTGACAACTTCCCCACGCGCTACCTCGTCAACGATGCGACGACCCTCGCCGACCTCCCGTCGGTGTGGGGCGCGGTGTCGCAATACGGCGGGCAGGTCGGCGTCAGCTGGGCGTCGCGCGGGCCGCAGTACCGCGACCTCTTCCCCACGCCGCCGCCGCCGGGCTCGGTCCTGTCGTGCGCCGTCGGCGGCGTGCTGCCCACGACGGTCGGCGTCATCGGCTCGCTCATGGCCACGGAGGTGATCAAGATCATCACGGGTGTCGGCGATCCGCTCGTCGGTCGCGTGACGGTCTTCGACGGGCTCTCGGGAGGCTTCCGCGAACTCGCGTATGGGGCCGACCCGGATGCCCGACCGGTGACGGAGCTCATCGACTACGACGCCTTCTGCGGCATCGCCCCGGCCGACGCCGCGACGACGATCTCGGCCGAGGACCTCGCCTCCCGTCTCGACGATGTGACGCTCGTGGATGTCCGCGAGCCCTGGGAAGCGGCGATCGCCAGTCTCCCGGGTGCCGTCCTCCTCCCGCTCGGGGAGCTGCCGTCCCGACTCGACGAGATCGACACCTCGAGACCCGCCGTCGTCTACTGCCATCGGGGAATCCGATCGGCCTCGGCGCGCGAACACCTCGAGGAGAACGGGATCGACGCCGTGCACCTCGACGGAGGCATCGACGCGTGGTCCCGGCTCGTCGACCCGTCGATCGTGAGGTACTGAACCGCCATGGCTTCCTTCCACCGCCGCTCCGTCGAGGAGCACGCCGCCAGCATCGCGGAGCTACTGGCCGGAACTCTCGAGCCCCGCGAGGAGATCGTCGTGCTCGACGACGCCCTCGGCCGCGTGACGACGGCACCGGTCGCGTCGCCCGTCGATCTGCCGCTCTTCCGCAACTCGCAGATGGACGGGTTCGCCGTCCGGGCCGCCGAGGTCGCCGACGCACCCGTGTCGTTGCCCGTCGTCGGCGAGGTGGCGGCCCGCGCCGGAGAGCCGGCCGCCCTCCGCCCCGGCACGGCCGTCCGGATCATGACGGGCGCCGTGGTCCCCGAGGGCGCCGACGCCGTCGTCCCGGTCGAGGACACGCATCCCGCGGACACGGATCCTTCCGCGCCCGCCGGCGTGGTCGTCGAGCGCTCTCGCCTGGCCGGCGAGTACGTCCGCGACCGCGGCAGCGACGTGCGGGAGGGGGACGAACTCCTCCCCGCCGGTACCCTGCTCGCCTCCCGCCACCTCGCGGTCCTCGCCGCCGCCGGCCTCGCGACCGTGACCGTGCGGGCTCGCGTCCGCGTCGCCGTCGTCACGACGGGCGCCGAACTCGTCGCCCCCGGTTCCGACCCTGGACCGGGGCAGGTGTTCGACTCGAACGGGCCGGCCCTCGTCGCCGCCGTCCACGCAGTGGGCGCCGAGGTCGTCGTTCGAGAGAGCGTGGCAGACGATCACGACGATTTCCGTCGCGCCCTCGCCGCGGCGACGGCGTCCGCCGACCTCGTCGTCACGTCCGGCGGCATCTCGATGGGCGACTACGAGGTCGTGCGCGAGACGCTCGAGCCCCTCGGGGCGGACATCGGTTCGGTCGCGATGCAGCCCGGCGGGCCGCAGGCCGTCGCGACGGTCGACGGCGTCCCTGTCGTGTGCTTTCCCGGCAATCCCGTGAGCACGCAGGTGTCGTTCGAGGTGTTCGTCGCTCCGCTCCTGCGCCGAGCGGCCGGCCGCCCTGAGCGCGTCGTGTCGACGCGGACCCTTCGCGAGGACGTGCGTTCCGTCCCGGGGAAGCGGCAGTTCCTCCGCGGCCGCAGCGACGGCGCCGCCGTCGGACTCGTGTCCGGCCCCGGTTCGCACCTCGTCGCGGGGCTCGCCGCGGCGGACGTCCTCGTGGTCGTCCCCGAGACCGTGCTCGAGCTGCAGGCGGGCGACCAAGTGGAGACGTGGGAGCTGTGACCGCGCCGTCGAGTCACGACGCCGCGAGCGTGACAGCATGAAGGACATGACCGACGCTCCGCGTTCCCCGCTCACCCACCTCGACGCGGACGGCCGCGCCCGCATGGTCGACGTCGGCGGCAAGGACGTGACGGACCGGTCGGCGACGGCCGCCGCGCGTTTCCTCACCCGCCCCGACGTCGTCGCCCTCGTGCGCTCCGACGACCTGCCGAAGGCCGACGTGCTCGCGACCGCCCGCATCGCCGGCATCCAGGGCGCGAAGCGGACGAGCGAGCTCATCCCCCTGTGCCACCCCCTCGCTCTCTCGTCCGTCTCCGTCGACTTCGAGTTCGAGGAGTCGTCGATCGTCGTGACGGCGACGGTCACGACGACCGGCCGGACCGGCGTCGAGATGGAGGCGCTCACCGCCGTCGCGATCGCCGGGCTCACCCTCCACGACATGGTCAAGGCCGTCGACCCCGAGGCGATCCTCGACGACCTCCGTCTCATCGCGAAGAGCGGCGGAAAGCGCGGTCACTGGACGCCCGGCCCCCTGCGAGCGGGGACGGCCGCCGTCCTCGTCGCCTCGACCGCTGGAGCGGCCGGAACGCGCGAGGACACGACCGGTCCCGCCATCGCTGCGTGGCTGAGCGAGCGCGGCTACAGCGTCGACGGCGTCGAGGTCGTCGCGGATGCGGACGTCGCGGCGGCTCTCGAAGCCCTCGTCGCGACGTCTCCAGCGGTCGTCATCACGACGGGAGGCACCGGGATGTCGCCGAGCGACCGCACGCCGGAGGCGACTCGGCGGGTGCTCGACCGCGAGCTGCCCGGCGTAGCCGAGGCCATCCGCGCCGCTGGAGCGGCGAAGACGCCCACGGCCGCGCTCAGTCGCGGCCTCGCAGGGACGTCGGGCGGCACCGTCGTCGTCAACCTGCCCGGCTCGCGCGGGGGCGTCGCCGACGGCCTCACTGTGCTCGACGGCCTGCTCGATCACCTCGTGGCCCAGATCGCGGGCGGCGGTGCTCATGAGTGATGCACTCGAGCTCATCAGCTCCGTCGACATCGACGTCGCGGCCGTCGAGAACGCTGTCCTGACCGATCACGACGGCGCGCTCGTGACCTTCCGCGGCATCGTCCGCGACCATGATCACGGCGAGTCCGTCTCGGCCCTCGACTACCAGGCGCACCCGGAGGCCGCGCGTTTCCTCGCGGAGTGCTGCGAGACGATCACGCGGGAGACGGGTGTCCGCGTCATCGCCGTGCACCGCGTCGGTTCCCTCGAGGTCGGCGACACCGCTCTCGTCGCCGCGGCAGCAGCGGCCCACCGGCACGAGGCCTTCGACGCGTGCGAGCGCCTCGTCGACCTCATCAAGAAGACCGTGCCGATCTGGAAACGCCAGCACCTCGCCGACGGCGCGACGGAGTGGGTCGGGCTCTAGCCTCGCCCGGTCGGAGATCTCAGCCGCCGGCGAACGGCGGGAGCACGTCGACCCGCGCGCCGAGCGCTCGGGAGTCGTCGCGGCTCACGACGCCGTCGACGAGGAACGAACCGGACGCGAGCACTCGCGCCATCGCCTCGCCGTAGCGCTCGACGAGGACAGCGCGGAGTTCGCCCACCGTCGCCGTCCCCTCGATGCGCTCCTCCTCGAGTCCGGCCGCCTCGGAGGCCGCGGCGAAGTACCGCACGACCACGCTGCTCCCGGCCTCAGCCACCGATGGCTCCCATGCTGCGCGCGGGACGGACGAAATCCGCCGACGCCATGCCGTGTCCGGCCTGCTTCCCCCACATCGCGGCGCGCCAGCGATCGGCGATCTCCGCGTCGTCCGCTCCGCCGCGGAGGAGGCCGCGCAGGTCCGTCTCGTCGTCGCCGAAGAGGCACGAACGCACCGTGCCCTCCGCGGTGAGGCGGGTGCGGTCGCACGTCTCGCAGAACGCGCGCGTCACCGAGGCGATGATTCCGACGGTCGCGGGGCCGCCGTCGACGAGCCACTCCTCGGCGGGGGCCGACGGGTCCTCGCGATGCGGGCTCGTGAGCGTGAAGCGCGAACCGAGTACCCCGAGCAGCTCGGCGGCGTCGACCATGTTGTCGCGCGCCCACGCCTCGTCGGCGTCGAGAGGCATCTGCTCGATGAAGCGCAACCGGACGCGATTCTCGAGCGCCCACGCGAGCAGATCCGCCGATCCCGCGAGGGTGTCGCGCATGAGCACGGCGTTGATCTTGACGGGCGTGAGACCCGCGCGCTTCGCCGCCTCGATCCCGGCGAAGACCGCCGGCAGACGGTCGCGTCGTGTGAGCCGCGCGAAGTGGTCGCGATCGACGGTGTCGAGCGAGATGTTGACACGCGTGAGACCAGCGGCCATGAGTTCGTCGATCCGCTTGTCGAGACCGATCCCGTTCGTCGTGAGCGAGATCGAGGCGCCTCTCGCCACGGCGGAGCTCTTCGCGAGGATCTCGGCGAGGTCGGCACGCATGAGCGGTTCCCCGCCGGTGAAGCGGACGTCGTGCACGCCGAGGTCGCGAGCCGCGATCGCGACGAGACGGGCGATCTCGTCGGGCGTGAGCAGATCCTTGCGCGCGATCGCCGGCAGGCCCTGCTCGGGCATGCAGTAGGTGCAACGCAAGGAGCACTTCTCGGTGATCGACACGCGTAGGTCGCGGGCGACCCGTCCGAACCGATCGACGAGGCCGTCCGCGTCGGGGCGGCCGGTCGTGTCGGGACGCACGTCGGGAGCACGCCGGATGCCGGGGAGCCCGAGCGCGATACTCGTCATGGCTTCACCCTAGTTCCCGTGGCGCCGGCATGGTGCCGCATCACAGTCCCGGTGACTAGCATGACGCCCATGTCGACTCGCCGCCCGGAGCGCCCCGCCACGCCGTCGGAAGGCCGCATCCCTGCGGCCGTCTCGACCCCGCCGCCTTCGGTGCTCGCCGGTGCCGTCGGAACCCTCGCCGCCCTCGTGACACTCGCCGTCGCGGAACTCGTCGCCCTGATGATCGACCCGGCGTCGAGTCCCCTCCTCGCCGTCGGCTCGCTCGTGATCGACCTCGTGCCCTCATGGGTCAAGGACCTCGTGATCGCGCTCTTCGGAACGAATGACAAGATCGTCCTCCTCCTCTGTCTCGGCGTCGTGGTGGCGGTCCTCGCCGTCGTGGCGGGTGTCCTCGAGTGGCGCAGGACCCCGTGGGGCACCGTCGTCCTCACTGTGGTCGGGGTCGTCGCGGTCATCGCCGCGACGACCCGCTCGGGGGCGACAGGCACTTGGGCCGCTCCGACCGTCGTCGGTGTCGTCGTCGGCGTATTCGTCCTCCGCGTCGGTTCGGAGCGGTTGCGCGCGTGGATCGGCGCGGACCCCCGGCCGCGCGTCGCGCCCGCCCTGCCTCCGCTCCCCGGGAACGATCCGACCGCCCCGGTGGGGTCGTCCGGCGGGTCGGCCGCGACCGCCTCCTCGCGTCCGGACCCGTCGCTCGCGGAGACGGCCGTCGACCGACGCCGCTTCCTCGTCTTCACGGCGGCCACCGCCGTCGGTGCCCTCCTCGTCGGCGTCGGCTCCCGCGTCGCCAACGCCGCGTCGGCAGCGGCAGGCGCTGCACGGCGCACCCTGCGGCTCCCCACGGCGGCGACGGCGGCGGCGCCCGTCCCCGCTGGAGCGGAGCTCGGCATCGACGGCCTCTCCCCCGTCGTGACGCCCAACGCCGGGTTCTACCGCATCGACACGGCGCTCCAGGTCCCGAGCATCGATCCCGCCGAGTGGACGCTACGCGTCTTCGGCGAGGTCGAGGAGGAGTTCGAGCTCACGTTCGACGAACTGCTCGACCTGCCGATGCAGGAGAGCGTCGTCACTCTCGCGTGCGTCTCGAACGAGGTCGGCGGTGACCTCATCGGCAACGCCGTCTGGCTCGGCTATCCCCTCCGGGAGCTCCTCGCTCGAGCCCGACCGCGCGAGGGCGCCGACATGGTGCTCTCGCGGAGCATCGACGGCTTCACAGCCGGCACGCCGCTCGCCGTCCTGCAGGAGGAGGACCGCGACAGCCTCATCGCCGTCGGCATGAACGGCGAGCCGCTCCCGCTCGAGCACGGATTCCCCGCGCGACTCGTCGTCCCGGGACTCTACGGCTACGTCTCCGCGACGAAGTGGGTGACGTCCCTCGAGGTGACGCGCTTCTCGGAGGCGAGGGCCTACTGGACGGACCGGGGGTGGTCGGCGGAGGGACCCGTGAAGACGCAGTCCCGCATCGACGTGCCGACGAATCGAGCGCGCGTCTCCGCTGGCCGCGTGGCCGTCGCCGGGGTCGCGTGGGCGCAGCACACGGGAATCGATCGCGTCGAGGTGCGGGTCGACGGCGGGGCGTGGGCGGCGGCACAACTCGCGATGGCGATCTCCGCCGACACCTGGGTGCAATGGGTGTACCCGTGGGACGCGACGACGGGCGATCACCTGATCCAGGTGCGTGCGACGGACAACGGCGGCACGACACAGGGCGAGCGCGAGGTGCCCGTCGTCCCCGACGGCGCCGAGGGGTGGCACACGATCGAGGTCACGGTCGCCTGACGACAGCGGTCACGACCGCGATCCGCTGTATCGCCGGACCCGTCGGCTCAGTACGATGAGCGGGACGAGCGTGCGTCGGCGACGAGTGGAGGAACGACATGGCCGTGTTCAGTCGCGGATTCGGGGGCCGCACCCGGGAGAGCTCTCCGGACCTCCCGCCCGGACAGTTCCTCACCGAGGACTTCCCCGTCCTGTCGGCGGGTCCGACGCCCCGAATCGACACCGCCGAGTGGTCGTTCTCCATCCGCACCGAGACAGGCGCCCAGCACGCGTGGAACTGGGACGAGTTCCGGGCGCTCCCGTCGGAGCTCGTGTCGACGGACATCCACTGCGTCACCCGCTGGTCGAAGCTCGGGACGTCGTGGCGCGGCGTCTCCCTCGACACGCTCTTCGAGGAGGTCGAGTCGAGTTACGACTACGTCATGGCCCACTCGTACGGCGGATACACGACGAACCTCCCGCTCGAGGACCTGCTCGACGGCAAAGCCTGGATCGCCTACGAGTTCGACGGCGAGGACCTCGACCCCGAGCACGGCGGCCCGGCCCGACTCCTCGTCCCGCACCTGTACTTCTGGAAGAGTGCGAAGTGGGTGCGCGGTCTCGTCATGATGAAGGACGACGAGCCCGGTTTCTGGGAGCAGAACGGCTACCACACGTACGGCGACCCCTGGCAGGAGCAGCGGTACTGGTGAGCGCGGCACGATTCGCCACGGACGAGCCGCGGACCGCTCCGAACGCTCGCCGGGTGAGCGGACGGTGACGGACTGGAAGGTCGGGACGGTCACGGACACGCGCACGGAGACACCGACGGGACGCAGCATCACGATCTCCGTCGACGGCTGGCCCGGCAACCTCGCCGGACAGCATCTCGACCTGCGGCTCACGGCTCCCGACGGCTACCAGGCGGTGCGGTCGTACTCGATCGCGAGCGTCGGCGACGCGACCAGCGTGCAGCTCGCGGTCGATCGCTTTCCCACGGGCGAGGTCTCGCCGTATCTCGTCGACGAGGTCCTCCCGGGCGACCAGCTCGAGGTCAAGGGCCCGCTCGGCCGGTGGTTCGTCTGGACACCGGAGGACACCCGTCCGATCCAGCTCATCGCCGGCGGTTCCGGGATCGTGCCGCTCATCGCCATGGCTCGGGCGCACGCGATGGCGGGCAGCACCACGCCGTTCCGGCTCCTCTACTCGGTCCGCACGCCCGAGGACCGGTTCTTCGCCGACGATCTCGCCGCGCTCGAATCGGAGACCTTCCACGTCGACTACGTCTACACGCGGTCGACGCCCGCCGACTGGCCCACTCCGCCCGGGAGGGTCACGCGCGAGGTCATCGAGGCCGTGACGATCCCGGCCTCGGACTCTCCCGGGGTGTTCGTGTGCGGACCGACGGGTTTCGTGGAGGCGGTCGCCCGGTCCCTCGTCGACCTGGGGCACCAACCGCAGTCCGTCAAGACCGAACGTTTCGGAGGCTGACCATGTCGAGTCATGTGGACGGAAACGCCCTCGCCGGCCCCTTCTCGGAGGTCTTCCGGACCGACATGACGACGGCGGTGTGCTGCTGCGGGGGATGCGGCGACACCACGACTCTCGCGACCGAGATGGTCTACGGGACCGATGCGCTCGCGCACGGCTCCATCGTCCGGTGCCGGTCGTGCGACGACGTGCTCATCACACTCGTCGAGACGCCCGACCGTCTCGTCGTCCGCTTCCCCGGCATCGCGACGCTGAGCGTCGATCGCGACACCCCGCCCGCCTGATCGGCGCTCGTCGCTGCTCAGACGCCGACGTAGGCGGCGAGGTGCTCGCCCGTGAGGGTCGAGCGGTCTGCGACGAGGTCGGCGGGCGTGCCCTCGAAGACGATCGACCCGCCGTCGTGCCCGGCCCCCGGTCCCACGTCGATGATCCAGTCGGCGTGCGCCATGACGGCCTGGTGGTGTTCGATGACGATGACGGAGGTGCCGGAGTCGACGAGCCGGTCGAGCAGGGCGAGCAGGTTCTCGACGTCGGCGAGGTGCAGTCCCGTCGTCGGCTCGTCGAGGATGTAGACGCGGCCCTTCTCCCCCATGTGCGTCGCGAGCTTGAGCCGCTGGCGCTCCCCGCCCGAGAGCGTCGTGAGTGGCTGCCCGAGGCTCACGTATCCCAGGCCGACGTCCGCGAGCCGGTCGAGGACGGCGTGCGCTGCCGGGGTGCGGGCATCGCCGGCGCCGAAGAACGCCTCGGCCTCCGTGACCGACATCGCGAGCACCTCGCTGATGTCCTTGCCGCCGAGCGTGTACTCGAGCACTGACGCCTGGAAGCGCTTGCCCTCGCACACCTCGCACGTCGAGGCCACGCTCGCCATGACCCCGAGGTCGGCGTAGACGACGCCGTTGCCGTTGCAGTTCGGGCACGCGCCCTCCGAGTTGGCGCTGAAGAGAGCAGGCTTGACGCCGTTGGCCTTGGCGAATGCCTTCCGGATGGGCTCGAGCAGCCCCGTGTAGGTCGCGGGGTTGCTGCGCCGGGACCCCTTGATGGCGCCCTGGTCGATCGAGACGACGCCATCACGCCCCGCGATCGAGCCGTGCACGAGCGAGCTCTTGCCGGAGCCGGCGACACCCGTGACGACCGTCAGCACGCCGAGCGGGACGTCGACGGCCACATCCTTCAGGTTGTTCGCCGAGGCGCCGCGCACCTCGAGCGCACCCGTCGGGGTGCGGACCGTCTCCTTGAGGGCCGCCCGGTCGTCGAGGTGACGCCCCGTGAGGGTGTCGCTCGCTCGCAGCAACTCCACCGTGCCCTCGAAGCAGATCTCGCCGCCGTGGACGCCCGCGCGCGGGCCGAGGTCGACCACGTGGTCGGCGATGGCGATCGTCTCCGGTTTGTGCTCGACGACGAGGACGGTGTTGCCCTTGTCGCGCAAGCGCAGCAGGAGCTGGTTCATGCGCTGGATGTCGTGCGGGTGCAGCCCGATCGTCGGCTCGTCGAAGACGTAGGTGACGTCGGTGAGCGACGACCCGAGGTGACGGATCATCTTCGTGCGCTGCGCCTCCCCGCCGGACAGCGTGCCCGCCGGTCGGTCGAGGGACAGGTAGCCGAG
Source organism: Labedella phragmitis (assembly GCF_004078635.1). GTDB lineage: Bacteria > Actinomycetota > Actinomycetes > Actinomycetales > Microbacteriaceae > Labedella > Labedella phragmitis. The sequence goes on along the minus strand of NZ_RZNB01000002.1, from coordinate 84,145 downwards.
ACCGATCGACACGAAGGAGTCGAGCGTGTCGGACAGCGCGGTGAGGAGCGGGGCTACCGACGGCTCGTCGAGGCTCCTGACCCATTCGGCGAGGTCGCTGATCTGCATCGCACTCGCCTCGGCGATGTTGACGCCGCGGATGCGCGAGGAGCGCGCGCCCTCATTGAGCCGCGTGCCGCCGCACTCCGGGCACGTCGTGAAGGTGACGGCACGGTCGACGAAGGCGCGGATGTGCGGCTGCATCGCCTCGCGGTCCTTCGAGAGCATCGACTTCTGCAGCTTGGGGACGAGGCCCTCGTACGTCATGTTGATGTCGGAGACCTTCACCTTCACGGGCTCCTTGTAGAGCAGGTCGTGCAGTTCCTTCTTCGTGAAGTCGCGGATCGGCTTGTCGGGGTCGAAGAATCCGGATCCCGTGTAGATCCTCACGCCCCAGCCGTCAGCGGTGTACCCGGGGATCGTGATGGCGCCCTCGTTGAGCGACTTCGACTCGTCGTAGATCTGGGTCAGATCGATGTCGTTGACCTTGCCCATCCCTTCGCAGCGCGGACACATACCGCCGGTGATGGAGAAGTCCCGGCGCTCCTTCGTCGTGACGCCGCCCTTCTCGAACGTGACGGCGCCCGCGCCGGAGATGGAGGCGACGTTGAAGGAGAACGCCTGCGGCGCACCGATGTACGGCTCGCCGAGGCGACTGAAGAGGATGCGGAGCAGGGCACCCGTGTCCGTCGCGGTGCCGACCGTCGAACGGACGTTCGCGCCCATGCGCTCCTGATCCACGAGGATCGCCGTCGTGAGGCCCTCGAGCACGTCGACATCCGGTCGCGACTGGCTGGGCATGAAGCCCTGCACGAACGAGCTGTACGTCTCGTTGATCATGCGCTGCGACTCCGCGGCGATCGTCGCGAAGACGAGGGAGCTCTTGCCGGAGCCCGAGACGCCCGTGAACACCGTCAGCCGCCGCTTCGGCAGGTCGACCGACACGTTCTTGAGGTTGTTCTCGCGCGCGCCGACGACGCGGATCAGGTCGTGTCGATCGGCCGGGTGCCGGGGACCGTCGGAAGGGTGGGAAGAGGAAGCGGCGGGAGCGGAGACTTCGGGCGTCGTCGACATGGTCCGATGGTAGCGACGACAGCGGACAGCGCGCGTCCTGACTCAGCCTCCCAGAACGCGGCGGTCGGCCGATCGGCGGGCACCGAGTACCCTTAAAGGATGACTTCCCTTCAGGACACGACGGAGCCGGGCGACGCGGCGTCGACGGACACCGTGAACGCCGCCGCAGAGCAGATCCCCGAGACCCAGACATTCGCCGACCTCGGGCTCGCCGACACCGTCCTGAAGGCCGTCAAGGACCTCGGCTACGAGACGCCGTCGGCCATCCAGGCCGCCACGATCCCGACCCTGCTCGAGGGGCGCGACGTCGTCGGCCTCGCGCAGACCGGTACCGGAAAGACGGCGGCGTTCGCGCTGCCGATCCTCTCGCGGCTCGACACGTCGCAGAAGAAGCCGCAGGCCCTCGTGCTCGCGCCGACGCGCGAACTCGCCCTGCAGGTGTGCGAGGCGTTCGAGAGCTACGCAGCCCACCTCCGAGGCGTGCACGTCCTCCCCGTCTACGGCGGACAGGCCTACGGCGTCCAGCTCTCGGCTCTCCGCCGCGGCGTGCACGTCGTCGTCGGAACACCCGGCCGCATCATGGACCACCTCGAGAAGGGCACCCTCGACCTCTCCGAGCTCAAGTACCTCGTGCTCGACGAGGCCGACGAGATGCTCCGCATGGGCTTCGCCGAGGACGTCGAAACGATCCTCGCCGACACCCCGTCCGACAAGCAGGTCGCGCTCTTCTCCGCGACGATGCCGGCACAGATCCGCCGCATCTCGCAGAAGTACCTCAACGACCCCGAAGAGATCACCGTCAAGAGCAAGACGACGACCTCCTCGAACACGACGCAGCGCTACCTCGTCGTCTCCTACCCGCAGAAGGTCGACGCCCTCACGCGCATCCTCGAGGTCGAGAACTTCGAGGCGATGATCGTCTTCGTCCGCACGAAGAGCGAAACCGAGACGCTCGCCGAGAAGCTCCGTGCCCGTGGTTACACGGCGGCCGCGATCAGCGGCGACGTCGCACAGGCGCAGCGCGAGCGCACGGTCAACCAGCTGAAGTCGGGCAAGCTCGACATCCTCGTCGCGACGGACGTCGCCGCTCGCGGCCTCGACGTCGACCGCATCAGCCACGTCGTCAACTACGACCTGCCGATCGACACCGAGTCCTACGTGCACCGCATCGGCCGCACCGGCCGTGCCGGTCGCACGGGAGACGCGATCAGCTTCGTCACGCCGCGCGAGCGCCGCATGCTCACCTCGATCGAGAAGGCGACGCGTCAGCCCCTCACGCAGATGCGCCTCCCCACGGCCGAGGACGTCAACGCCACGCGGCTCTCGCGCTTCGACGACCAGATCACGGCGGCGCTCGGCCAGACGGAGCGCATCGACCGATTCCGCGACATCATCGGGCATTACGTCTCGCACCACGACGTGCCGGAAGCCGACGTGGCCGCGGCCCTCGCGGTCGTCGCGCAGGGCGACGAGCCGCTCCTGCTCGACCCCACTCAGGACCGCTCGGAGAGCTTCACCGAGCGGCGCGACCGTCCCGAGCGGGGCGACCGCGACGACCGCTTCGGCGGCGGCGGACGCTTCGGTGGAGACGACCGGCCGGAGCGGCGTCAGCGCCCGTCGAGCGGGCCGATGGCGACCTACCGCATCGCGGTCGGTCGCCGCCAGCGCGTCGAACCCCGTCAGATCGTCGGAGCCCTCGCGAACGAGGGCGGGCTCAGCCGCGAGGACTTCGGCATGATCGACATCCGTCCGGACTTCTCCCTCGTGGAGCTCCCGGCGGACCTCTCCGAGGACAAGCTGGCGAAGCTCGCCGAGACGCGCATCAGCGGGAAGCTCATCGAGCTGCGACCGGATCGTGGCGCGCCGGGCAAGCGCCCCCGCACCGACGGTCCGCGCGGCGGAGGCGACCGTGGCGGGTACCGCGATCGCAACGACGACCGCGGCGGCGACCGACGTGGCGGATCCCGCGACGACCGGCCGGAGCGCAAGCCCCGCTACTGAGCCGAGAGCGAACCGCACGAGCCTCTTTCGACCGCCGGCCCTCCCGGGTCAGACGGTCGAGAGGGGCTCGTGCGGTTCGGGCGGGAGGACGACGGTGATGCCGTCGCCCGGTCGGATGACGCCACTCGAGCGGACGACGGCCATCACACCCGTGCGGCGCTCGACGGTGCCGTCGTCGTCGACGCGGATGCACGACTTCATCAGCCCGTCCTGGAAGCGGTCGATCTGGACGCACGGGTTGCGCAGTCCCGTGATCTCGACGCTCGCGTCGCCGCCGAGGCGCAGTACGGTGCCGCGCGGAAGGTCGAGGAGCTCGACGCCCGTCGTCGTCACGTTCTCGCCCAACTGACCGGGCCCCACGGAGAAGCCCTCGTCCGCCAGTTCGGCGAACAGCTCACTGTGGATGAGGTGCACCTGACGGAGGTTCGGTTCGTCCTTGTGCCAACGCTTCCGTGACAGGTGCTGGACGGTCGTCCCGGCATGGGCGTCGCCTTCCACACCGAGGCCCTCGAGGAGCACGATCTCGGGCACCGTCGGCTTGCTGAAGTGATGGCCGCGGTCGAGACTCACGGACACGACCGCGGGGGCTGCAGGGCTCATGCACCGATTCTGCCCGCTGCGGCGCGTCGCCCGCCCGCTGACACACCTCGATGCCATCGAGCGACCACAAGCGGAGTACGTCGTCCACAGATGCGCCCCTGGTCGGATGCGGATCACAGTTTCACCTGCGATTCTGAGGACATGAACACGTCAGTGAAGCGCTGGGTTCCGTTCGCCTCCGTCCCCCTCGTCGCCGTCGCCGCGGCGATCGCCATCCCCCTGTCGACGAACGCCGCCCAGGACCTCCCCGAGAAGACCCCGGAGGAGCTCCTGACCTTCGTCGCGCAGAGCGACGTGCGCGCCTTCTCGGGCGAGTTCACGCAGACGTCCGACCTCGGCCTTCCCGACCTCTCCGCGCTCGGTGGTTCCGGCACCGGCGCCACGAGCGACGACTCCTCGATCGCCGCAGCCATCATGGAACTCGCGACCGCGTCGCACGATGGGCGCGTCTACGTCGACGCCGACAACGGCGCCCGTCTCCAGGTGCTCGACCGGCTCGGAGAGCGCGACGTGATCGCCACGGAGGACGACGGCCTGTGGGTCTACGACTCGGGCGAGAAGTCGGCCATCCACATCACCGCCACGGGCGACGTCCCCGACTCCCCCACGTTACCGCCGGCCGACGTCCCCACTCCGTCCTCCGTCGCGGAGGACCTGCTGGCCTCGCTCGACGGCACCACGACGGTCGCCGTCGGCTCCACCGCGACGGTGGCCGGGCGCAGTGCATACGAGCTGCTCCTCACCCCGCGCGACGACGCGTCGCTCGTCGACTCGATCACCGTGTCGATCGACGGCGAAACGGGTCTGCCTCTCGGGCTCGCCGTCACGGCCGACGGTTCCTCCTCTCCGGCCATCAGCGTCGCCTACACGAGTATCGACTTCAGCACTCCCGATGCCGACCTCTTCTCCTTCACACCCCCGAGCGGTGTCGAGGTCACCGAGAAGACCTCCCCGGCGAACGAGCACTCCGACCCGGCAACGCCCGAACCCGGAACCGGGCTGCCCGGCGCCACCACCTCCGGCAGCGGATGGACGACGATCGTCGAGCTGCCGGCCGGTGACGCATCGGCGTTCGAGGGCCTCGACGCCGTCACGACGGCCGTCGACGGCGGCCGTGTCCTCTCGTCCTCCCTCGTCAACGTGCTCTTCACGGACGACGGCCGCGTGCTCGCCGGAGCGGTGTCCATCGACGCGCTGGAGGCGGCCGCCCGATGACCACGAGTGGGCTCGCGGTCGAGACCCGCGGTCTCACCAAGCGATTCGGTCGCCACGAGGCCGTCTCCTCCCTCGACCTCGATGTCCCGACCGGATCGGTCTTCGGCTTCCTCGGACCCAACGGATCGGGCAAGACCACGACCATCCGCATGCTCCTCGCCCTCGCGGCGCCTACAGCCGGCACCATCTCGGTGCTGGGTTCGGAGATGCCGTCGCGATCGGCCGACGTCCTGCCCCGTGTGGGTGCTCTCGTCGAAGGGCCCGGGTTCTACCCGTTCCTCTCGGGCGAGGCCAACCTCACGCGCTTCGACGCCGCCGAGCCCGGGACCTCGTCCCGAACGCGGGAGGGTCGCGTCGCCGACGCGCTCGCACGGGTCGGACTCCCTGCGGCGGCGCGGAAGAAGGTCGGTTCGTACTCGCTCGGCATGAAGCAGCGGCTCGGAATAGCCGTCGCTCTCCTCTCGCCGCGCGACCTCATCGTGCTCGACGAACCGACCAACGGTCTCGATCCGCAGGGCACCCGCGAGGTGCGAGCGCTCATCCGCGGACTGAACGCCGACGGCACGACCGTCCTGGTGTCGAGCCACCTCCTCGCCGAGATCGAGCAGCTCTGCTCCCACGCCGCCATCATGCGGACGGGTCGGCTCGTCGCTCAGGGCGGGCTCGACGAGTTACGGGGCACGACGGCCGCGTTCGAGCTCGAGACCCCCGATGCGGAACGCGCCGTCGGTGTGCTCGCTCGGCACGGCCTCGCAGCTCTCGTGACGGACGACGTGCATGTCGGCGACGGCCGCCGCGTCGACGCGGCGCTCCCCGGCGACGTCCTGTCCGAGGACCTCGTGTCGGCCCTCGTCGCGGCCGACGTGCGTGTCCGCGGTGTCGCCGTACGACGCCCGTCGCTCGAGGAATGCTTCGTCGAACTCACCGGGGAGGGATTCGATGTCGAACGCTGAAGTCCCCGCCGCGGACCACGGCCGTGCGTCGAGCACCGCGCGGCCCCGCGGGATCGGCGCCCTGCTCCTGTCGGAGTTCGCCTTGTTGTTCCGGCGCCGCCGTACGTGGGCCCTGCTCAGCGCGCTCGCCGCGATCCCCGTCCTCCTCGCGGTCGCCGTGCGCTTGTCGGGCGAGGGAGGAGGTCCGTCGTTCGTCGGCGAGATCGCCGGCAACGGGCTCTTCACCGGGTTCGCCGCGATCACCGTCGCGGTTCCGCTCTTCCTCCCGCTCACGATCGGTGTCGTCGCGGGCGACTCGACGGCGGGCGAGGCGTCGCTCGGCACGCTGCGATATCTGCTCATCACCCCCGTCGGCCGCATCCGGCTGCTCCTCGTGAAGTTCGCCGCCGCGGCCCTGTTCTGCCTCACCGCGGCTCTGACCGTCATGGTGGTCGGCATCCTGATCGGCCTCGCGCTCTTCCCGGTCGGGCCCGTCACGCTGCTCTCGGGGACCCAGGTCCCCGTGATCGACGCGATCGCGCGAGCACTGCTCATCGCCGTCTACGTCGCCGTCTCGCTCCTCGGACTCTCGGCGATCGGGCTCTTCATCTCGACGCTGACGGACGTGCCCGTCGGGGCGATGGCGGCCACGGTCGTGCTGTCGATCACCTCGCAGATCCTCGGCTCGCTGTCGCAGCTCTCCGCCATCCACCCCTACCTCTTCACGACGCACTGGTTCGGCTTCGGCGATCTGCTGCGCGACCCCATCTCGTGGACGAGCTTCGGCGAGAACGCGCTCCTGCAGTTCGGCTACGTCGTCGTCTTCGGCTCGCTCGCGATGGGACGATTCGTCACGCGCGACATCCTGTCCTGACGCCGCGCGGCAGCGCGTCAGCGGCAGCGCTGTCAGCGGCAGCGCTGTCAGCGGGAGGCGAAGGCGGAGCGGAGCAGCGCGCGGGCGCGGGCGGCCGCGGCGGGACGCTCGGCGGCGGGCGTCCGCGCGAGCAGTCCGGCGAGCATCTCGACGGCGAGGATGACGTCGTCCGTCGCGACGGTCGACGAGATACGTCCGGCTCGCCGCTCGTTGTCCGTGACCGTCTCGGCGACCTCGCGGAAGCGTGCGCCGATGTGCTCGACCCGGGGATCGCCCCGCTCGGCGACGAGGAGGTCGACGAAGGCCGTCGAGACGATGGCCTGCTCGACGACGAGGGTCAGGAGGTCGTCGAGGGTCGAGCCCTCCGCCTCGGCGACAGCTTCGAGCTCGACGATGTTCTCGTCGAAGACGGCGACCGCGAGCGCGACCCGATCGGGGAAATGCCGGTAGAGGCTTCCTTGCCCGACACCCGCGCGACGGGCGACCGCGCTGAGCGGGGCCGACAGCCCGTCCTCGGCGAAGACGGTCCGGGCTGCGGCGATGAGCGCCCGACGGTTCTCGGGGCCCGCGCTCGGCCCCCTGTTCGCCTTGCGTTCCGATGGCACGGGTGTAGCCTATACCGGACAGTGTTGTCCGGTTGTGTGCCGGGCCGCCGCACCCGAGAAGAAAGCAGGACCACAACATGGCCGCGTCACCGTCTCCCCTGTCCGCATCGTCGCCCGTCGGGACATGGCTCGACCACCCCGTCGGCGGACCGATCCTGCGCGATCTGCTCGCGCACTCCGGCCAGACCGCCGACGCGCTGCGGCCGGTCCGCAATCTCGCACTGTCCCGGCTCGTCGCCGTCAGCAACGGCCAGTTCCCCGCGGAGCTCGTGGACGAGCTCGTGCGTCGCGTCGAGGCCGGAGAAGTGCCGACCGGAGCGGCTCCGGAGGGCGCCGCCGCGGCGTCCGAGACCTCCTCGACTGCCTCGGCTGCCGCCGAGCTCCCCCAGTGGACCGAGCGGATCGACGCCGGCCGCTTCGTCGGCAAGACCGTCATCGTGACCGGAGCGGGTTCCGGCATCGGTCGCGCGACGGCCTCGCGCGTCGCCCGAGAAGGCGGTCGCGTCGTCGCCGTCGACATCTCGCAGGAGCGACTCGACGAGTTCGCCTCGGCACACGCCTCCGCCGAGGTCGTGACGGTCGTCGGCGACATCACCGACGACGCGTCGATCGCATCGATCCTCGAGGCGGCGGGCGACCGTGTCGACGCCCTCGCGAACGTTGCGGGGATCATGGACGACATGACCCCCGTCGGCGAGGTGAGCGACGCCGTCTGGTCGCGCGTCTTCCGCATCAACGTGGACGGCACGATGAAGCTCATGCGCGCCGTCATCCCCGGCATGCTCGAGCGGTCGGCGGGCGCGATCGTCAACGTCGCCTCCGAGGCCGCGCTCCGCGGCTCGGCCGCCGGAGCCGCCTATACCGCGTCGAAGCACGCCGTCGTGGGCCTCACGAAGAGCAGCGCGTTCATGTACGGCCCGAGCGGCCTGCGCATCAACGCCGTCGCCCCCGGCCCCACCATCACGAACATCCAGGCGTCATTCGGCTCACCGCTCGGAGCGGAACGCGTGCGCACGGGGATGGCCGTCATGCCCGCAGCGGTCGAGAGCGACGCGCTCGCCGCATCCATCACGTTCCTGCTGAGCGACGACGGCGTCAACGTCAACGGTGTCGTGCTCGCGTCGGACGGCGGCTGGTCCGCCGCCTGACCCCATAAATGCGGCGATGGTGCGCGTCGTTACGCGCACCATCGCCGAATCAATGTTCCGGGGTCAGGGCAGGATGTGGCCGGCCGCGGTGAAGAGGCGGTACCACTCCTCGCGCGTGAGGGTGATGTCGGATCCCGCCGCCGCCTCCCGGACGCGTTCGGGCTTCGTCGTGCCGAGCACGACCTGCATCTTCGCGGGGTGCCGGGTGATCCAGGCCGTCGCGATGCCCGTCGGCGTGACATCGTACCGGGCGGCGAGCTCGTCGAGCACGTCGTTGAGCTCCGCGAAGTTCTCGCGGTCACCCAGGAAGACGCCGTCGAAGAAGCCCTTCTGGAAGGGCGACCACGCCTGCAGCGTGATGTCGTGCAGTCGCGCGTAATCGAGGATGCCATTGTCGCGGTCGATCGACTGGTCGAGACCGACCATGTTCGTGGCGATGCCCGAGGCGATGATCGGCGCGTGCGTGATGCTGAGCTGCACCTGGTTCACGACGAGCGGCTTCGTCACGAAGCGACGGAGAAGGTCGAGCTGGCCGGGGGTGTGATTCGAGACGCCGAAGTTGCGGACCTTGCCGGCATCGGCGAGCTCGTCGAACGCCGCGGCCACCTCTTCGGGCTCGACGAGGGTGTCGGGACGGTGCAGCAGCAGGATGTCGAGGTAGTCGAGTCGGAGGGCCGCGAGCGATTCGTCGACCGTGCGCAGGATGTGCTCCCGCGAGAAGTCGAACGAGCCGTCGCGGATGCCGACCTTGCTCTGAACGATGACGGATTCGCGCTCGGAGGGGCTGAAGCTGACGGCGTCACCGAAGCGCTTCTCCGCGCCGTGTCGCTCGTCGCCGTAGATGTCGGCGTGGTCGAAGACGGTGACGCCCGCGTCACGGGCGGTGCCGACGAGGGTGCGGATCTCCTCGTCACTCAGGGGGCTGATGCGCATCAGTCCGAGGATCACATCGGAGGCGGTCAAATCGGTTTGCGGCAGTGCAATGTTCTTCACTCCCCCATTCTCCCGTGCGCTCGGATCATCCGAGCCGTTGACTCCGCAATTTTACAGTCGTAAGATTTCTTACATGCGTAAGAAAGGAGGCCGCACATGTCGTTGGCCGACCCGCGTCTCGCTCGCACGCGGAACGCACTCATCGCCGCAGCGACGGCCGCGCTCGACGATCGCGACCCGGAACTCGTGAGCATCACCGATCTCGTCGCGTCCGCCGGCGTGAGTCGGCCGTCGTTCTACCAGCACTTCGGTGATCTCCCGACCCTCGTGCACGCCGCGGCGCTGTCGCGCGTGCGGGAAGCGTTCGAGACGATCGCGACGCCCGACAACATCGGCGACTCGTGGACGGCTTTCACGCAGCGCACGGTGCACGAGCTCATCGCCCACTTCGCCGAGCACTCCGCCTTCTACCTCCGCGCCGTCTCGGGCCCCGGCGGCCAGCACTTCGCCGCGAGCGTCATCCGCTTCCTGTCCGAGCGGCTCCGCACCGTGTCGCCGCTCGCTCCCGTCATCGGCGTGTCCCTCCTGCCCCTCGAACTCGCGGACTTCCTCGCGGCTGGCGTGTTCTGGACGATCACGTCGTGGCTCTCGACGGACGCGGCCGAGCGCGCGAGCGTCGACGAGATGACCCGCCGCGTCGGCGTCCTCCTGCTCTCCTCGACGGGGTCGTCACCCGACCGTATCGACTCCATCCTCCGCATCACGATCCCGGAAACGACCACTCGATGAGCACCGCATCACCCCACAAGCCCACCCTCCGCGAACGGTTGCTCGGTTCTCGCCGACTGTTCGTCGTGCTGTTCGGGATCGCGATCATCCCCCTCATCTACGCGGGAGCGCTCATCTGGTCGAACGAGGACCCCACGCACAATCTCGACGCCGTTCCCGCGGCCATCGTCGACCTCGACACCGGCGCGACACCGAACACGGACGACGCGAAGCCCATCGACCTGGGCCGTGACCTCGCCGACGAGCTCCTCTCGAACGACGAGTCGACCAACTTCGACTGGAGGGAGGAGAGCGCCGACGAGGCGACCGCCGACCTCGCGGCGGGCGACGTCCTCGTCGTGCTGACCGTCCCCGAGGACTTCTCGTCGGCGGCGGTCTCCCCCGCCGCCGACGACTCCGCCGACGCCCGCGCCGCGAGACTCTCGATCGAGACGAACGACGGTGCCAACGTCGTCGTCGGTTCCGTCGCGACGAGCGTCGGGACGGCGGTGACGGAGACCCTGTCCTCCCAGGTCTCCGCCGAATACCTCGAGAACGTCTACCTCGGCTTCTCCGAGATCCACGACCGGGTCGCCGACGCCTCCGACGGAGCGGACGAGCTCGCCGCGGGAGCCGCCGACGCGTCGAACGGTGCCGGTGACCTCGTGGTCGGACTCTCGGACCTCACGAGCGGGGCCGTCGACCTGTCCGACGGTGCCTCGACCCTCGCTGCGGGTGCCACGTCCGCGGAGGACGGCGCGCAGCGGTTGAGCTCGGGCCTCTCGGACCTCGAGGACGCGACGTCGGCCCTTCCCGGGAAGACGGCGCCGCTCGACACCGGATCGGACGCCGTCGCGGGCGGCGCGCACGACGTGGCCGTCGGAGCATCCGAGCTCGCCTCGAAGGCTGCGCTCGCGGCCACGAGCGCCGAGACGATAGCGACCGGCGCGGCGGACCTCCCCCGCGCGACCCAGCAACTCGAATCCGGGACCTCCGCGGTGTCCTCCGGTCTCTCCGCGCTCATCGACGACTACGCCGGCCTGACCGACGCGGAACGCCTCGTCGCTCTGCAGCGACTCGCGGCGACGGCGTCCGCGCTCGACTCGGGCGCGCAGACGCTCACCGAGAAGTCCGCCCAGCTCGCCGGCGGCACCGCGGCACTCGTCGGAACCCCCGCGAAGCCGGGCCTCACGGCACTCGCGGCGGGAGCCGACACTCTCGTGTCCGGAGCCGCCGACGTCGATTCCGGCGCCGGCGAGCTCGCGGCGGGCGTCGACACGCTCGTCGGAGACCTCGACTCCCTCGTGACCGCCGTCTCCGACGCGGCGACCGGCGCATCGACACTCGCCGACGGAACGGCGCAGGTGTCCGCCGGTGCCGCCGCGCTCGCGAGCGGTGGAGCGACACTCGCCGACGGCGCCTCCTCGGCGTCGGACGGAGCCCGGCAGCTCGACGACGGCCTCGCGTCCCTCCGCTCGGGATCGACCGACCTCTCGGACGGGCTCTCGAGCGGCGTCGACGACATCCCCGACTACTCCGAATCCGACGCCTCGCGCGTGAGCGAGGTCGCGTCGGCCCCCGTGCGGCTCAACGCCGAGCGCGTGAACGAGGTGCCCGCGTACGGTTGGGGACTCGCGCCCTACTTCATGTCGCTCGCGCTCTGGGTGGGGGCGCTCGCGTTCTACCTCATGATGAAGCCGCTCCGCGAGTCCCTCGTCGCGAGCGGGCGCCCCGCGTGGTTCGTCGCGCTCGGCAGCTTCGTTCCCGGTGCCGTCATGGGCGTCGTGCAGAGCGCCCTCATGGTCACGATCGTGCACCTCGCCCTCGGGATCGAGGCGGCATCGCTCGGCGGCCTCTACGCCATCGCCGCCCTCGCGAGCGTCACCTTCGTCGCGATGAACCAGGCCCTCGTCTCGCTCCTCGGCGCGCCGGGACGCTTCATCGGGCTCATGCTCGTCGTGCTGCAGCTGTCCTCTGCCGGAGGCACCTATCCGATCCAGACGGCGGCGACGTTCTTCCAGACGCTGCACGGGTGGTTCCCCCTGACCTACGCGGTCGAGTCGTTCCGCTCGCTCATCGCGGGAGGGGAGATCGGGATCGCGCCGGGCATCGGCGTCATGTCGGTGTGGCTGCTCGGCTCGCTGCTCGTCACGACGGTCGCGGCCGCGCGAGCGCGCCGAGACCATACGCCCACGGGAGTCTCGGCGCGCGCGGCGTCCGCCTGACGACGCGGGTGCCGACCGCACGCCCGAGCGAGCCGCCACCGCCACCGCCACCGCCACCGAGTGACTGCGCGCGACGCGGGTTCAACTGCGAATCGTCATGCGCGGGTACTCGCCGAAGCGTGCGTGATAAGCCTGGGAAAAGCGCGACAGGTGGGCGAAGCCCCACCTCCTGGCGACCTCCGCGACGGTCACGACGGCCGGGTCGGAGGCGATGAGCTCGAGCCGGACGGCGTCGAGGCGGCGATCCCTGAGATAGCCGAGCGGCGTCGTACCGACGTGTCGACGGAACACGTGCTGCACCGACCGGACGGAGAGCCGAGCGGCCTCCGCGACGTCGGGGAGCGTGACGTGTTCGGCGATGTGCTCGTCGAGATAGGCGATCGCTCGACGAACACCGGACGCCGCAGGAACCGCCGAACCGTCATCCCACGGCCGCCCCGGCACGATCTCGAAACTCGTCAGCAGGACCCGCACCATCATGTCGAAGAGCCGCTCGCGGACGAGCGCCGACGCGACGGCCTCCTCGTCCGTGACGGTGGCGAGCGCCCGATCGGCCGCGATCCTCCAGCTGCGCGCTGCGGCAGGAGTGAGGGGCGCCGTCCTGCCCGGTCGCGGCAGGAGCGACGGGAGCCGGTCGTCATCGACATAGCGCCGAGCAGCGGCCGAGAACGCCTCGAGGTCGAGCGTCACGAGGTCGACGTGGGCGTCGTCGAACACGATCGTCGACTCGCCGGGAGGGCGGAGGTACGGCCGGGCCGTGTCGACCACGTCGTGACCGTAGGCGACGTCGAAGCGGCCACGGCGGACGCCGCCGACGGCGATGCCCTCCGGCATCGTCCCGTGCCCGGTCGCCGATCCCGCGATCACCAGCGAGTAGGTCATCAGCCGACCGTCTCCCGCAACCGAATGCCGGAAGCGGAACGGTCTGTCGTCCTCCGCCGCAACGAGCGAGATGCCCGGGAAGGCCGCCCGGAAAAGTTCGTTCGCGTCCTCGCGATCGCTCGTGACGACATCTCTCCGCTGAACCGCCGGCATCCCCCCATTTTAGGCGTTCATCACCGCGATCCGGACCCCCCGGCGCGCCGAGGTGAGCGGCGCCGCCCGCCCCGACCTCCCACCGGGAGTGCGCATTATGGATAGGCTCGCCCGGGAACCGCGGAAGGGAAACATGGGTTCGGTCATCTACAACGATTCAGTGCTGTATGTCGACGACGCGACCCTCGCGCACCTGCAGTACGCCATCGTCCAACGGTACCGACGGGGCGAGTCCTTCCTCCTCACCTGGACCGACGACGGCTCCGTCGACGGGCGGGAACGCTCGCTCTGGCTCAGTCCCAACGCGCCGCTGAGCTTCGAGTTCGACGCCCCCGGCGACGTCCCGCTCGAGCTCGTCTGGGTCGACGCCCTCAACAAGACGGCCGATGCGACCGGCGGCTTGCGCATCGTCGACCGTGACGGCGAGCCCGTCGCCGTCACGACGCGCTGACGCACCGGCGCAAGACACGGCGGGTCCTGATTCTCGCGGGTGTCGGCGGTTCGGCGCATCATGGGAACATGCCGGAGCTTCCCGAGGTGCACGCTCTCGTCACAGCGCTCGACAGACGACTGAGTGGTCGCGTCGTCGCTCGCCTCGACGTCTTCTCGTTCGCCGCTCTCAAGACGTTCGATCCGCCGGCATCGGCCTTGGCCGGCACCGCCGTGCACGGGGTGGCCCGCCACGGCAAGTTCCTCGACCTCGCCATCGGGGACGTGCACCTCGTGATCCACCTCGCGAGGGGCGGCTGGATGCGCTGGCGCGAGGAGACGCCCGACCGACCGACGGGCCGGCCGGGCACGGGCCCGCTCGCGGCGCGACTCGTCCTCGAAGGCGGCGGCGCCGTCGACATCACCGAGGCGGGCACCACCAAGCGCCTCGCCCTCTCGATCGTGCGTGTCCCCTCCGAGGTGCCCGGTATCGAGCGGCTCGGCCCTGATCCCCTGAGCGACGACTTCACGGAAGCGGTCTTCGCGGACATCCTCGCCCACTCCGGTCGGTCACAGATCAAAGGACTGCTGCGCAACCAGGCGGTCATCGCAGGAATCGGCAACGCCTACTCCGACGAGATCCTCCACGTCGCCCGGATGTCCCCGTTCGCGCCGGCATCGATGCACCCGGACGACGTCTCGCGGCTCTACACGGCGATGCGCAGCACGCTCGAGGACGCGGTGGAACGGTCCGACGGACTCGACGCCACCGAGCTCAAGCGCGAGAAGAAGTCCGGCATGCGCGTGCACGGGCGAACGGGCGAGGCCTGCCCGGTGTGCGGCGACACCGTCCGGCAGGTGACCTACTCGGATTCGAGCCTGCAGTACTGCCCGACCTGCCAGACCCGCGGAAAACCGCTCGCGGACCGCGTGCTCTCGCGACTGCTCAAGTAGCGGCGTCGCCGTCGAGCGCAGCGGCGACGAGGGCGCGGAGTGCCGGGATCGTGTCGGTGTCGAACCACGCGTTGCGCGCTTGCCAGCCGAGGGTGAGCGGTGAGGGATGGACGACCGGGAAGTACGGCAGGAACTCGGGTGCACGACGCACGGTCTCGGTGAGTGTCGGTGCCCGCCGGGACCCGAGGTAGTACCGCTGAGCGTACGATCCGACGAGGATCGTGAGCCGCACGTCGGTGAGCGCGGCGAGGATGCGCGGGTGCCAGAGCGGTGCGACGTCGCGCCGCGGTGGCAGGTCGCCGCTCGCGGGAGCCTTGCCCGGGTAGTAGAAGTCCATAGGCACGATCGCGAATCGTTCGGTGTCGTAGAACTCGGCGTCCGAGACCCCGAGCCACGACCGTAGCCGCACTCCGCTCGCGTCGTTCCAGGGGATGCCGCTCTCCTGCGCCCGTCGCCCGGGGGCCTGGCCGATGAGGAGCACGCGCGAACGCGGCGAGCCGACGACGAGGGGCCGCCAGCCCTGCTCCGTCGCCCAGGCGTTGGACGGGTGCGCGGCGATCTCGGCACGGAGGTCGAGGAGCGAGGTCACCCTCCCAGTGTTCCACTCCCGCTCTCGCGGCATGGCGCGGAGGAGGGCGGCGTCGGGTCGAGGTCGACGGCCCGGACCGCGCTCAGGGGACGACGACGAGCTTGCCCGGGTGAACCGCGCCCCGGAGGTCCTCGATCGCGAGGGGAACCTCGTCGAGGCCGTAGGCGCGGGCCACGAGAGGTCGAAGCACGCCGCTCTCGAGATCCGCGGCGATCCGTTCGAGGTCCGGGAGGTTCGTCGTGGCCAGGAGCGTCGTGACGCGAGCGGCGCGGGTGAGCGTGGCGAGCGCTCCGGGCAGGGCCCGATCCAGGGGACCGACGATCGGGTTGCCGCCCTCGCCCCCGCCGAGGACGAGATGACCGCCGGGAGCGAGCACCCTCCGCCAGGCCGAGACCGGGCGAGCACCGGCGAAGTCGATGACGACGTCCCACGTCTCGGGTCCTTGCGTGATGTCTCGACTCGCGTAGTCGACGACCTCGTGGGCACCGAAGGCGCGAGCCGCGTCCGCCTTCGCCGCGCTGCAGACCGCGGTGACGTGCGCCCCTCTGGCGCTCGCGTACTGCACGACGAAACCGCCGACTCCTCCCCCGGCCCCCGTCACGAGCACACGCACGTCGCCGACCGGCGCGTCGATCGACGCGACCCGCAGCGCGTGCAGCGCCGTGAACCCCGCCATGGGGCTCGCCGCGGCGACGCGATCGTCCACTGCGGCCGGAGTGCGGACGAGACGGTCGGCGCGGGCGACCACGAACTCGGCGAACGCAGCCGATGCCGACCCGAAGACCCGATCGCCGACGGCGAAGCGATCGATCCCCTCGCCGACGGCCTCGACCGTGCCGGCGACGTCCTCTCCTCGCGTCGTCGCGCGCGGGCGGCGGAGTCCGAGGGCGAGGCGCGCCAGGTAGGGCTTCCCCGTCATGAGGTGCCAATCGGCCATGTTGAGCCCAGCAGCACCCACCCGGACGAGCACCTCGCCGGCACCCGGCTCGGGGACCGGTCTCTCGTCGACTCGCAGGACGTCGACGTCCCCGTAGTGGTCCTGCACGACTGCTCGCATCGTCACTCCTTCTCGCGTGGCATCGTTCCGGTCGGAGGCCGGGTCCGGCGCTCCCCTTGCGGCCGTCATCGCTCGTCCTCCGGGTAGGCGAAGACGTCGTCGAGCGGGACGCCGAACACCTTCGCGATCTGGAACGCCATCTCGAGCGAGGGCGAGTAGCGTCCCTGCTCGATTGCGATGACCGTCTGTCGGGTGACGCCGAGATGCTCCGCGAGTTGCGCCTGGGTCATCTCGTCGTGTTCGAAACGCAAGGCGCGGACTCGGTTGGTGACGCGGGTCGGCTTCACGCGCGCAGCCCGCCCCGGTAGACCGCGAGCCGCGCGACGGTGCCGAGGACGGCGGAGAGCACGAAGCCGAGGTACAGCGCGTTCGCGATCCAGAACGCGTCGGCGTCGACGATCGCGAGCACGAGAGCACCGAGTGCGGCGAGGACCAGGGGCGCGTTGCCGACTCGCTCCCCGAGTTGCGAGATCTCCTGGTCGCGGACGTCGACGCGGCCGGCGCCACGCCCGCCGATCATCCCCGCCACGATCCCGAGCACGATGTTCGCGACGATCCCGACGACGATCGCTCCGACGACGGTGCCGATGAGGAGCGGTTCGTACGGAGCGTCCTCGAGCGGGCCGCCGCCCGAAACGGTGAGGAGCACGACGACGTAGGTGACGTACCCTACGATCGCCACGACTCCGTACAGCCACGTGGAACGTTCGTGAGCGCTCATGGGATCCTCCCGACAATGTCAGCAATGTTTGACATCCCCAGTGTCGACTATTTTCGACGTGGCGTCAAGGATTTTTTACATCGCTGTGCGCGCGCGGGGCGGAGCACGACAGAGCGCCGGCAGGGCGCGGGCAGGTGGCTCGACTCAGGCGGGCCGGGACCGTCGCGACCGGACGTGCCGCACCACGAGCTGCACGACGACCGCGATCATGAGCACCGAGAACGCGATGTTCGACCAGAACGGCGAGATGGCGGTCGCGGTGACGATCCCCATTGGGGACCCGAAGCACGCCGCCCCACCGACGAGCGCGGCGATGCGCCAGTCCACGTTCGCTCGACGCGCGTTCCCGACCGTCGCGGAGATCGACCCGGGAACCATCATGAGCAGCGATGTCCCCTTCGCGACGAGGTCGCCGGCGCCGAAGAACGCGATGAGCACGGGGACGACGATGATGCCGCCGCCCACGCCCATGAGGCCCGAGAGCACTCCCGTGACGCCGCCCGTGAGCACGAGGGCGATGGCCGTCCACACGTTCAGCCCGATGGCATCGCCGCGCTCGGGGACCGAGAACCACAGACTCACGGTCACCACGAGGAGGAAGACGACGAACGCCCAGAACAGTGCGTTCCGCGGAATGCGCGGGAGCAGGTACGTCCCGAGCTGCGCGCCCGCGATGATCCCGACGGCGAGGAGCACTCCCGCGATCCAGTCGACTTGACCGGAGATCGCATATCCCACGGCACCCACCACGGACGTCGGCAGGATGGCCGCGACGGAACTGCCCGCCGCGAGGCGCTGATCGACGCCGAGGAGCAGGAGGGCCGGGACGACGATAATGCCGCCACCGACGCCGAAGAGCCCCGACAGGAAACCCGCGACGAGGCCGAGGGCGATGAGTGCACCGATGGAGGCCCTCGCGACCGCCGCCGACTGCCCGTCCGATGTCATGCCGCCCCCTTTGTTCCCGTGCAACTGTTGCACCCGGGGCCGTCGTCGTCAAAACCACGCCGTACCCGTTCGGAACGGCCGCCCCGAGCGACTGACGGTGGCGTCAGCTTCGGCGGCGGACGGGCCGCACGACGTCGGCGTGGGGCTCGACGACCTTCCGCCTCACGTGCTCGTAGACGACGGACGTGCGGACGTCGGCGATCTCCGGGCGGCTCGTGAGCTTGTCGATCACGAAGGCGTAGAGCGCGTCGTTGTCGGGCACGGCCACGTGCACGATGAAATCCTGGTCGCCCGTCGTGACGAAGACGCCGATCGTCTCGGGCAACCCCCGCACCCAGTCCCGGAACGCCTCGATGACTTTCCGCGACGGCGGCCGGATGCGGACCGCCACGAGCGCCTGGACGGACCGGCCGATCGAGGAGAGCTCCACGTCGAGACTCGCGCCCGTGAACACCCCCGCCTCCCGCAGCGCGCGCGTTCGGTCGAGCGCGGTGGTCGGCGACACCCCGACGGCGTTCGCGACGTCTCGATTGCTCATCCGTGCGTCGTGCTGCAGGAGGGTCAGAATCCGTGCGTCGAGTTCGTCGATGTCAGGCATATCGCGATTGTAGTGAGCACTCATTCGGACGAATTGATCGCGGTTCGTATGTATGAATAGCTGGAGGCATGACGAACAGCACGATCGGCTTCTTCCCCGACGAGATCGACACCGCGAGCCCCACCCGTTCCGCCCGACTCAAGTGGGTTGTCGCGGTGGACTCGAGCCTCCCCGGCGGACGCGCCGTGAACGCCGCGGTGTGCGTGGCGGCGGCGACGAGCACGGCGGTCGCCGGTCTGCTCGGACCGGACGCGATCGACGCGGACGGCTCGGCGCACCCCGGCCTGCCCTGGGCCGGTTGCACCATCGTCGGCGCCACGTCCGAGCAGTTGCACACGATCCGCGCGAAGGCCGAGGGGTCGGCGGACGTCTTCGTCGCCGACATGCCCGCGGCCGCGCAGTCGACGCGGGTCTACGACGAGTACCTCGGCGAGGTCGCGGGCTCGGGCACGGAGGCGCTCGAACTCCTCGCGGTGAGCATCGTGGGGCCTCGGAACCGGGTCGACCGCCTCGTCGGTCGCCTTCCGCTGCTGCCCTAGGACGCACGGGGCGAGGGTCAGAGGTTGACGACCGACCCGGGCGTGCGCCGCTGGCTCGAGGGCCGGCATCGGTAGGGTGGCGATGTGACCGACGCGACCCCCTCCAGCGACGACGCCGTCTCCCCCGGCATCTACGAGCACTTCACGGGTTCCCGCTACGAGGTGCACGGCGTCGGCACCCACACCGAGACGGGCGAGGCGCTCGTCTTCTACCGCACGCTCTACGGCGATTACTCGTTCTGGGTCCGGCCGCTCGCGATGTTCATCGAGCACGTGGATCGCGACGGGTACAGCGGGCCCCGCTTCCGACGCATCGCCTGACGCCGCCGCGACCGGCGGCGCGGCGGCCTCGGTCAGGGAGCGTCAATCGCGGCGAAGACGAGCGAGAGCGAGCTCGGCGAGCACCTCTGCGTGCGTGGCGAGGATCGAGTCGTCGAACACCGCGTGATCCGAGTGCATACCGGGCGCTCCCGCGACGGCGACGTCGCTCGGCCGCGCCCCGAGGAAGACGAGGGTCCCCGGCACCTCCTCGAGCACGTAGGCGAAGTCCTCCGACGCCATGGAGGGAGCGGGCATCCGCACGACCCGATCGGCGCCGCGGAGCTCGTCGAGCAGGTCGAGGACGATCGCCGTCTCCGCCGGATCGTTGACGGTCACGGGATAGGAGTCGATGTACTCGGTCGTCACCTCGCACCCGTGCGCCGTACCGATGCCGACGACGAGAGGGGCGAGCCGCTCCCTCACGAGCGCGAACGTCTCCCGAGAGAGCGTGCGGATGTTCACCTCGATCGTGACGCCCGTGGCGAGGACGTTGGCGGCCGTCGATTCGGTCGCGATGCGGGTGACCGAGACCACGGCGGGATCCGTTGCGGGCACACGACGCGCGACGAAGCTCTGCAGCGCGAGCACGATCTCCGCCGCGACGGGGACCGGATCGATCGCCTGCTCGGGGAACGCCGCGTGACCGCCGGTGCCGCCGACACGGATCCGCATCCCGCTCGCGCTCGCCATGATGGGGCCCGATCGCGTCACGACGTCTCCTCGATCGGTCACGCAATCCACGTGCACGGCGTACGCGGCCACGGGACGCGTCCCCGCGGCGTCGAGCACACCCTCCTCGATCATGATCCGACCGCCGGCGAAGCCCTCCTCGCCGGGCTGGAACATCGCCACGACGGTGCCCGGCAGGTCGGGTCGGCGCTCGTGCAGCAGGCGGACGGCGCCGAGCAGCCCCGCCATGTGCAGGTCGTGTCCGCACGCGTGCATCGCCCCCGTCGTCGAGGCGAACGGGAGCCCCGTGGCCTCGACGATCGGGAGCGCGTCCATGTCGGCTCGAAGCAGCACGACCGGGCCCGGCCGATCGCCGCGCAGGACCGCCGTCACCGACGACAGCTCGCGACCGAGGGTGATCTCGAGATCGAGGCCCGAGAGCTCCTCGAGCAGGAGAGCCTGCGTCATCGGGAGATCGAGTCCCACTTCGGCTCGAGCGTGCAGTCGGCGCCGGACCGCCACGAGGTCGTCGAGGAGCGGCGACGCGTCGAGCCGCGCACTCACGAGGATCGGTCCGTCAGGAGCACGTGCCGCATACGCTCCGCGAGCGCTTCGTTCCGGTAGGGACCGGGGGCCTCGAGCGCCGTCACGACGCGCTCGACGACCTCGGCGGGCTTGTCCTGACTCATCTTCTCCTTCGCCACGACGCGCGAGACGCGCATCCGGAACCCGACGGTCCCGTGCACGATGCGTTCCGCGTACGCGGTGTTCTCGAGCGTGCGTCGCATCCGGAACGGATTCGGCAGAGGATTCTCGAAGTGGTCGACGAGGCGCTCGAGCACCGCGAGATTCTCCTCGTCGCTCAGGATCTCGGGTGTGCCGTACGCGTGCACCGTCGCGAAGTTCCACGTCGGAACGGCCGCCGGCACGTCGTACCACCCCGGCGAGACGTAGCCGGAGGGGCCGTAGAAGATCACGAGGAGCTCGTGCGAGCCGAGTTCGTGGAGCCGCTCGTCGGGGCGTCCGACGTGCGAGACGACCGTGATGTCGTCGCTGTCGTCCCCCTCCTCGAGGAGGAACGGGTAGTGCGAGGCGACGAGCCCGTCCGCCGTGGCGCTCACCATCGTCGCCCACGGCGCGGAGCGGATGAGCGCCCGCACCTCGTCGGGATCGGTCATCGCGTAGTCGGCGTTCTCACGCATCGGTTCCTCCCGTCGCTCGGCGCGCTGTGCGCACGATGATGTCGACGTACTCGGGCCAGAGCGCCCGTTCGAGTCGATGTCCCATGCCCTCGAAGATCCGGAGCTCGGCGCCGGGGACGGCCTCGGCCGTGAGCTCGGCGGCGAGCGGCAGCAGGAGTGTGTCCTCACTGCCGTGGACCACGGCCACAGGGATGGACAGGGAGCGGAGCCGCTCGAGGCGATCCGTCGCGCGGACCAGGGCGGCGCCGTGACGCAGGAACCCGTTCGGCTCGTAACCGCGATCGATCTGGCGGGCGGCGTGGCGTCGCTCGTCCTCCTCGTCGAATTCGAACGCCGGAGCGTGCATCGAGCGCTGGTAGCCGACGAACTGCTCGATCGCGTCCTCGCGCGCGAGCGCCACGGCGGGCACCGGCGTGCTCTCGGCCGTCGCGGCCTCCGCCGCCGAGAGGTAGACGGGATCGAGTCCCGGGATCGAGGACAGCAGCACGATGCTCCGCACGCGGTGGGCGTGATCGAGCGCGAGGTACTGCGCCATGATCGCGCCCATCGAGTGCCCCGCGAGGTGCGCGGAGGGCAGCCCGATCGTGTCGAGGATGCGCAGGACGTCCTCGGCCGCCTCCGCGACCGAGTAGCCGCCGTCGACGTCGCCGACCCCTCCGAAGCGCTGCGAGAGGCCGGTGTCGCGGTGGTCGAAGCGGATCACCCGGAAGCCCTCGGCGACGAGGAGGTCCACGAACTCGTCGCGCCAGTCGATGAGTTGCGTCGCACCCCCGCCGATGAGCACGAGGGGTTCGCCGCGCTCGTCGCCGGCCACCTCGAAGTGGATGCGGACGTCGTCGACCATCGTGACGGGCATCAGAGGCCGCCCTCGAGGTCGTTCCACGTCCATCGCCCGCCGAGCATGGTCGCCGCGACGGGCATCTCGCGGAGTTCCGTCGCCGGGGCCGTCAGCGGGTCGGCGTCGAGGACGACGAGGTCCGCGACCTCCCCCTCCGCGATCGTGTAGCGGCCGCGCGTGCTCGCGGAGACGGCCAGGTCGACGGGCAGCGTCTGCTCGGGGTGCCACGGGTCGCGGCCGTCACGCGATCGTGAGACGGCCGCGGAGATCGCGAGCCACGGGTCGAGCGGCGCCACGGGCGCGTCGGAACCGAGGTGCACGGTCGCACCGGCCTCGTGGAGGGAGCGGAACGCGAATGCCCGATCGGTGCGACCGTGCCAGTGCCGGTCGGCGACGTCGCGGTCGTCCATCGCGTGCTCCGGCTGCACGCTCGCCACGAGACCGAGTCGTCCGAAGCGCTCGAAGTCCTCAGCCGCGACGAGCTGAGCGTGCTCGACGATCCCCGCGATCCCGAGACTCTCGAACGCGTCGATGACCTCGGCGTTGGCCTGGTCGCCGATCGCGTGCACCGCGGGGGCGATGCCGTTCTCGTGCGCACGGCGGAGCAGCCCGACGAGTTGCTCAGGGCTCACCGCCTGCACCCCGTAGGAGTGCGGGTCGGCCGGGTCGAGACCCGGATACGGCGCCCAGCAGAACGCCGTCCGCGTGTTGAGGGAGCCGTCGACGACGATCTTCAAGCGTCCGAAGGAGACGAGCCCGGCGTCGTCGAGGGGATCGCCCGTGCGGAGTCCCCGCTCGATCGCCTCCTCGAGCCGCTCCGGCCACACCGATCCCTCCACACGGAGGGAGTCGACGCCCGCGGCGACGCGGTCCGGCCAGATGGTGGCGTTGTCCTGGTTCTCGAACTCGACGATGCCGACGACGCCGCGGCTGGCGGCATCCGCTGCCGCCGCCCGGTAGGACGCGAGCCCCGGCTGTGCACCGCGGTCGTGCACACCGAGCGCGCCGATCCACTCGGTCTCGCGCAGCACGCCGTCCTCCGGCAGCGTGAGCCCGTACAACCGACCGGCGGCGGAGTTGAGCCATCCGCAGTGCAGATCGCCGCTGATGAGCATGAGGGGCCGATCGGGGGCGATCTCGTCGAGCGCGGCGAGGGTCGGTGCGTCCGGCCAGAGGGCATCGCGGAAGCCGTAGCCGACGAGGATCCGGGCGTCGGAGCCGGGCAGTGCGGCCCGCATGATGGCGACGGCCGCCGCGGCGCTGTCCGCGGGGGCGAGGTCGACGCGCTCCCGCTTGACGACCCACTGCGTGAAGTGCACATGACCGTCCCAGAGCCCGGGCGCGAGGGTGCGCCCGTCGAGGGCGAGCTCCGGCACGCCGGGCACGACGAGCATGCGGCGGGCGCCGATCCGGGCGATCCGTCCGTCGACGACGAGCACGTCGCGGGGTTCGTCGACCCCGAGCAGCCGCGCATCGCGCAGCAGGATCGAGGGGGTGGCGGTCATGCGTCCTCCAGTTCGAGCGGTTCGCCCATGACGGGCACGGAGCGCAGGAGCTCCCGGGTGTACGGGTCGGTCGGGTGCGCGAGCACCGTCGACGTCTCTCCGTGTTCGACGATCCGGCCGGCACGCATGACGCTCACCTCGTCGCTCACGTAGCGCACGACGGCGAGGTTGTGGGAGATGAAGAGCATCGTGAGGTCGAGTTCCTGCTGCAGGTCGCGCAACAGGTTGAGGACGACGCCCTGGACCGAGACGTCGAGGGCCGAGGTGATCTCGTCTGCGATGAGGACGGCGGGCTCCGCTGCGAGGGCGCGCGCGATCGTGATCCGCTGGCGTTGACCGCCGGAGAACGCGGACGGCGATTCGCCGGCTCTCGAGGGATCGATCTGCACGCGGTCGAGGAGCGCGTGCACCCGGGCCTCGCGGTCGAGTCGGGAGTATGAGCGCCCCGTCGCGAGGAGGCCCTCGGCGATCGACGCGCCGATCGGCATGCGGGGATCGAGAGCACTGAACGGGTCCTGGAACACCATCTGCACGCGTCGTCGGGCGAGCCGCGCCTCCTTCGCGCGATCGGTGATGTCCACACCGTCGAGCAGGATCGACCCGCCCGACACGGGTGTGAGGCCCACGGCGATGCGGGCCATCGTCGACTTGCCGCTCCCCGACTCCCCCACGAGGCCGTGTGTCGTGCCGCCTCGCACGACGAGGTCGGCGCTGTCGACGGCGAGGTGCGCCGAACGGCCGTGGCCGTACCGCACGCTCACCTGGCGGAACTCGAGCTCGCTCATGCGACGATTTCCTTCTGCTCGGGGACCGGCTCACCGGCGTCGATCACGGGGAGCGGTTCGTCGCGGTCGGTGCCCATGTCGGGGACGCACGCGATGAGCCCGCGGGTGTACGGGTGACGGGCCTCGTCGAGCCGATCGGCGGCGAGCTCCTCGACGACGCGCCCGTGCCGCATCACGATGACACGATCGCAGAATCCGCTCACGAGCGCGATGTCGTGCGAGATGAGCAGGATCGCGGCGCCCGTCGAGCGCTGCGCGTCGCGCAGGGCGCGCAGCACTTGACGCTGGACCGTGACGTCGAGCGCGGTCGTCGGTTCGTCGGCGATGATGAGGCGGGGCGAGCCCATGAGTCCCATCGCGATCATCGCCCGCTGCCGCATGCCGCCCGAGAACTCGTGCGGTAGCTGGCCGAGCCGCCGGGCGGCGTCGGGGATGCGGACGAGCGTGAGCGCCTCGACGGCTCGCGCGAGCGCGGCGGCCCGGCCGGTCCGCCCATGGATCTCGCTGACCTCGCGCAACTGCCGACCGACGGTGAGCGACGGATTCAGCGAACTCAGCGGGTCCTGGAAGATCATCGCCTGCTCGAGGGCGAGCCGGCGCTTCTCGACCGACGTGGGCTCACGCGTCATGTCGATGCCGCGGAAGACGAGCGTGTCGCTCTCCACGAGTGAATCCGGTCCGAGGAGGCCCGCGATCGCCATGGCCGTGACGGACTTTCCGGAGCCGGACTCCCCGACGATCCCGACGATCTCCCCCGGTGCCACGCTGAGCGAGACGCCGTGCACGCGTTCGACGACGCCTCCGTCCTCCGCCCGGAAGGAGACGCGCAGGTCGACGGCCTCGACGACGGGTGCGGTATCGGGGACCGTGAAGATCGCCCGCGTCTCGGCGCGCGACCGACGCGGCAGCGCGCGGAGCGTCCGACCCGAGCGCTTCTCGCTGAAGAGCGCCCCGAGCAGCGAGAACACGACCCCCGTCAGCACGATCGCGATGCCGGGGCCGATCGCCGCCATCGGGTCGACGTAGATGCGTCGCGCCCCTTCGTTGAGCAATCGGCCCCAGTCGTACTCGGGGGCCTGCACGCCGAGCCCGAGGAACGACAGCGCCGCGAACGACAGCAGGGTGACGGAGGCGTGCGACGCCGTGTTGACGAGGAGCGGCGGCAGGATGTTCGGCACGACGTGACGCACTGCCGTGCGCAACGGACTGCTGCCGAGGATGCGTGCGGCGTGCACGAAATCGCTGCCCGCGACGGAGGAGGCGAGCGTCGAGACGAGGCGCCCGAAGACGGGGATGCCCGCGAAGCCGACGGCGAGCATCGCTCCTGTCGCCGTCGTGCCCCAGATGACGGAGAAGAACAGGGCGAGCAGCAGCCACGGGAACGACAGCAGGATGTCGATGAGCGCGTTGACGAGTCGGCGCGCGAACGACGGCAGCACCGCCGCGACGATGCCGACGATCACGCCGCCGACGACCGAGATCCCCGTCGCGCCGAGCGTGAGCAGCACGGAGATCCGTGTCGCGACGATGACGCGGGCGAGCAGGTCGCGACCGAGCTCGTCGGTCCCGAAGGGATGCTCGAGGCTCGCTCCCTGCTGCCGCCCCGCGATGTCCCGGGCTGACGCGGCCTCGCCGAACAGGACGGGCCCGAAGACCGTGGCGAGGAGCACGATGACGACCCCGGCGATGACGGTGATGCCTGCCGGAGTGCGGAGCGTGCGGACGAATCGAGACGACATGGATCAGGCCTCCGCGATCGCCGAGCGCGGGTCGAGCGCTGCCAGGGCGAGGTCGATGAGCAGGTTGGCGGCGAGGACGAGGATCGCGTACACGAGCACGACGCCTTGGATGAGCGGGTAGTCCTTCGCCGTGATCGAGGAGACGATCGTCGACCCGATGCCGGGGATGACGAAGACCGTCTCGATGAGCACGGTGCCCGCGACGAGGCCGACGAGCACGACGCCTCCGGCCGTGAGCGTCGCTGCCACGATGTTCGGGAGCGCATGCCGCACGTAGAGGATGCGACCGGGCAGCCGCTTGCTGCGCGCGGTCGTGAGGTACGGCTCCTCGAGCACGCGCAGCATCTCGACGTGCACGATGCGCGAGAGGTACGCGAGCGGGCCGATCGCGAGCGCGATGACCGGGAGCACGACCTGGGACGGCTGCCCCCAGCCGGCGGGTGGGAACGCCTGCAGGCCGACGCTGAACACCGAGATGAGCAGCACGGCGAGGAGGAAGTTCGGCACCGCGATGAGGACGCCGAGCAGGCCGGAGACGCC
Organism: Labedella phragmitis; assembly: GCF_004078635.1. Classification (GTDB taxonomy): domain Bacteria; phylum Actinomycetota; class Actinomycetes; order Actinomycetales; family Microbacteriaceae; genus Labedella; species Labedella phragmitis. Next base: position 57,262 of record NZ_RZNB01000002.1, on the reverse strand, counting down.
CAGGTCGGCCGCCCGGTGGCGCCCGCTCCGCGAGGAGACGGCCGTCGCGACGCCGATCGGGAAGGCCCCGAGAGCCGCGACGACGAACGAGACGACCGCAAGCAGCAGCGTCGTCGGCAGCCGTTCGGCGAGGGTCGCCCCGACGGGTCGCTGCGACGTGACGGAGACACCGAGGTCGCCCGTCACGAGTCCCCTGAGGTAGTCGAGGAACTGCTGCCCGAGCGGGAGATCGAGGCCGAGCTCGCGACGGAGCGCCTCGACCGCCTCGGGCGACACGGTGGGACCGAGGGCGGCCCGCACCGGATCGCCCGGGACGAGGTGGACGAGGAAGAACGACGCGATGAGCACGATCACGAGCGAGACGACTGCACGGGCGAGCCGCCGGATGACGAACGCGAGTCGCGGCGAGCCGACGAGCTGTCGGAGCCGATCCCCCCGGTCACCGGACGCCGGCGTCACCGGTGTCGGGGAGGCGAGGACCGAGGTCGGGCTCGGTGCCGGTGCCGGAGGTATCGTCATGGGTCAGCCCAACCTGTCGACGGGTGCCGGGGGAATCGTCATGGGGTCAGCCCAGCATTCTGATGGTGGTCGGGGCGATGCTGCCCGGCATCTCGAGGGTCGCACCGTTGAGCCACGTCGGCGACTCCGTGTCGGCGAGGGGGAACGTGTCGACGCGGTCGATCAGTTCCTTCTCCGCCTGCAACCACAGCTCGCACGCGGCGTCGGCGTCGGGAGCTGTGAAGGCCTGCTCAGCGAGCGCGTTGTACTCGGGGTTCGTGACGGACATGAAGTTGTAGCCGCCGTCCTCGCTCGTCGCTCCGAGGAAGAACAGGCTCAGCACGACGGGGCTCGAGGGGGCGAGCTGGATGAAGCCCGTGTCCCAGTCGTACGTCTGGTAGAGGTCGGTCGACCAGCCTGTCGGGTCCTCGGCGACGAGCTCCGTGGTGATGCCGAGCTCGGCCCACTCCGCTTGCACCTCTTCGGCGGCCGCGCCGTGGGTCGGCGTCGCGCCGTCGTAGAGGAAGCGGATCGTGAGCGCGCGGTCGCCGTCGGCGTCGGCCGGGTAGCCTGCCTCGTCGAGCAGCTCGGCGGCCGCGTCGACGTCGGTGTCCGGGAGCTCCCACATCGGTCCGTCCGACACGCACGTGAGCGGGATCTTGTTCACGAGCGAGACGGACTCCTGGTAGTTGCCGTCGGTGACGAGCTCGCCGATCGCCTCGCGATCGAGGGCGAGCGTGAGCGCCTGCCGCACGCGGACGTCCGACGTCGGACGGTCCTCGCGCTCGTTGAAGAGCATCTGCCCGATGGGGTTGAGGATGCCGACGGATTGGAGGCCGGCGGCCTCGACGCGCTCGCGGTCCGGTCCGATGATCGGGGCCGCGTTGAGCTCGCCGGAGAGGAGGAGGTTCGCAGAAGTCGCCTCGTCCGTCACGACGCGCGCGACGATCTCGTCGGGCAGTCCCTCGGTCTCGCTCGTGACGTCCTCTGGGCCCCACGTGTAGCCGTCGCGCTTCGTGTACGTGTACTCCGAGCCGGCAGCGACGTCGGTGAGCTCGAAGAGCGCCGTGCCGTTGGTCGTGTCGGCGAGCGAGGACGGGTCGTCGAGCCCCGCCTGGCACACCATCTCGACGGCGCCCGTGCTCTGGAGGAGGAACGGGTTGTTCGTCGCGCTCTCGATCGTCAGCTCGTCGCCGTCGGCCGACGCGGTCATGTCCTCTGTGACGTTCGATCCGTACCAGAAGGTGCCGTTGTCGGGATTCGCCTGATAGGCGAAGTTGGCCGCGGCCGTCTCGGCTGTGAACTCGGTGCCGTCCGCGCACGTCAGCCCCTCCTTGAGGGTATACGTGATCGACGTGCCGGACTCCTCCCAGCTCTCCGCCATCCACGGCACCGTCTCGCCCTCCGGCGTGATGTAGGCGAGCGACTCGTAGCCGAACGGCACGAGCGCGCGCTGCGCCAGATTCACGCCGGTGAGCGGTGAGAGGTCGCCCGGGTCTTCGTTGAGACTCATGGCGAAGGTGCCTCCCGACACGAAGTCCTCGGGGTCGGCGGTCTGGCCTCCCCCCGTCCCGGTGCCGCACGCCGTGAGCGCGAGCGCTGTGCTGATGGCGGCCGTCGTGATGGCGGCCCGCCGGACGTTCCTGTTCATGAGTTGCCCTTCGTCGAGTACGAAACGGGTGGTGCAGGGGTGTCGGTGCGTTCGATCCGGGCGAGCGGTCCCGCTGCCTTCACGGACACTTTGAGGGTCGGGCGCGTCGCGTACGAGACGGGCGTCTCGAGCACGTCGACGACCTCGACGGTGCGGGGATCTGCCCCCGCCTGGATGGCGCGTTCGATCGCCTGGCGACTCGCGGCCTCGATCGCGTCGAGCCGGTCGGCGTAGTCGCCCATGTGGTCGGCGCGTCCGCCGGCGAGGGCGATCGCCGCCCCGACGGCGTTCGCGACGTTGCCGCGTTCGGGGCGGAGCACGTCGCTCGCTCCCGAGATGCGATCGGGCACGAGGAATCCGCCGCCGCCCACCACGACGAGCGGCAGGTTCGTGCGACCGAGCGACATACGCTCGACGGCCGATTCGATGCGATCCCGAGCGACGGCGAGTGCGTCGATGAGCGCCGTGCGCGTGGCCCGATCGAGCGAGGGGAGCGCGTGTCCCGCGATGACAGCGGGGGCCGCCGCCGCCGCGGCGTCGGTGAGAGTCGCGGTACCGCCGCCGAAGACGAGAGCCTCCTCCGAGATGCGGTGCCCGACCGAGTCGGAGAGCGGCACGCCGTTCGCGAGGTCGACGATCGTGCCGCCGCCGACGCCGAGGCTCAGGATGTCGGGCATCCGGAAGTTCGTCCGCACTCCCCCGATCTCGCGCGGAAGCGTGGACTCCCGCGGGAAGCGGTCGACGAGCACACCGAGGTCGCTCGTGGTGCCGCCGACGTCGACGACGATCGCATTCTCGGCGCCCGACAGGCGAGCAGCGCCGCGGATCGAGTTGGCCGGTCCCGAGCCGATCGTGAGAACGGGGTAACGCGCGGCGTACTCGACGGCCATGAGGGTGCCGTCGTTCTGAGCGAAGAACGTGTCGGCGTCGAGGCTCTCGTCGGCGACGGCGACGAGGAGCGCCTCCGTGACCTCGCGGGCGACGCGGTAGAGCGCCGCGTTCAACACGGTCGCGTTCTCGCGTTCGAGCAGACCGAGTGCGCCGACCTCGTGGCTCAACGAGACGGGGAGATCGGCGCCGAGGTGCTCCCGCACGAGCGCCGCGACCTCGAGCTCCTGGTCGGGGAAGGACGGGCTGAAGATGCCGCACACAGCGACGGCGTCGACCTTCCCGACGAGACCGTCGAGGAAGCGGCGGACGCCCTCGACGTCGAGTCGGGAGATCGGATAGCCGTCGACGAGGTGGCCCCCGCCCGCGAGCAGCGCTCCCGCGAGGATCGTGTCGCGGAGCTCGGTGGGCCATCCTGCAAGCGGCGGGAAGTCGGTGGACGCCGGTGCGCCCAGGCGGATGACCGCGACGCGACCGAGGTCGCGGCGGCGCACGATCGCGTTCGTCGCGTGGGTCGTACCGAGCATGACTCTCGACACGTCGTGGCGGCGCACGCCGATGTCCTGGAGGACGGCGGCGAGGGCGGCGCGGATGCCACCTGTCACGTCGACGGTCGTGGCCTGCTTCGTCCACGCGATGACGGTGCCGTCGTCGTCGAGGACGACCGCGTCGGTGTTGGTGCCGCCGACGTCGATGCCGACGGAGAGGTCGCGCGCGGTCATCGGACGACCTCCGTCTTCGACGTGAAGGGGGCGTACTCGAGGTCGTAGCCGAACGCGTCGGGTCCGGCGAGCTCGAGCCCGCGCTCGGTGCGCCAGAGCGGGTCGCACGCCCAGGCGAGCACGCTCACGCGCTGCCCGAAGCGCAGCATCTCCGTGGAGATCGCCTCGCCCGTCTCGGTGTCGACGATCGTGATGAGGTCGGGGACGCTCACGATGATCTCGCCGTCCTCGATGACCACGAGGTTCTCGTTCTGGATCTCGACGCGCAGCAGGCGGCTCCGGTCGTCGCCGATGCCCTGGATCGTGACGGAGCCTCGCGTGAAGCCGCCCTCCGTCAGCCGCTCGATGTCGATGACCTTGCCGCCGACGAGCACGTCCGCCCCGAGTTCGTCGGCGATGTCGACGACGGGGTCCGTCGAGGCGAGGAGGCGGCGCCCCACCTCGATGGCCCGGCTCACGGTGCCCTCGATGACGGCGCCGGGCGCCGTCTCCGCGGTGAGGAGGTAGTGGGCGCCGATCGCGATGCCGCCCGCCGCGACCGTGAAGGCGCGCGCATGCCGCTCGAGCCAGGCCATGTCGAGAGTGCGCAGCACGCTCACGTTGCCGACGACGTCGCCCATGACGGCGAACTCGCTCGCGAGCCCCGCGACGTTCATCGAGATCATCGTCGACTTGGGGAACGCGCGGCCCATGCCGTCGGCGTCGAGCACGGCGACCCCGAGCGATGCGGCCCAGCCGACGGGTGAGACACCGTTGCTTCCGCCGATCTCCGCCGCCATGACGGCGGTGACGGGGCGTTCGATGATGCGCTCGACCTCCGCGATGAGGGTGTGGACCTGAGCGCTCGCTCCGAGCATCTCGATGCCGACCGACGGCGCGCCGATCCCCGACAGCAGGATGACCGCGTCGTCGGGACCGAGCTCGGAGACCTGCATCAGCCGGACCGGTCCGAAGCGCTCGATCGACGTCTCGACGGAGAGCTGCACGGTGTGCACGGCGCCCCCGCCCCCGGTCCCGAAGACGGCCGCGCCCGCCGCGAGGGGCGCGATGTCGTCGCGTGTGATGAGCCGCAAGGGCTCGCTCGTGGTGCTCATGGTTCGAGCGTATGAAGACTTCACCGACACGACAATGTGGCGGCGGAACCGGGAATCAGGGGAGACTGTGCTCATGGACCAAGTCACTTCCGATCGCGTCGGTCTCGAAGAGGTCATCGAGCAGGCCGATCGCTTCGGCACCCGTGTGCTCACGGGCAACCCCGGAGGAGTGGAGGTGCTCGGGGTCGAGATGCTCCCCTTCGACGATCTGGCTCGAGCGGCTCCGGGCAGTCTCGTGATCGCGACGCTGCCGACGGCCGAGGCCCCTCGCGCTTACCAGATCGACATCGCCGTCCGTCGGACGATCTCTTCGGGGGCGGCGGCGCTCGTCCTCACGGGAGACGTGACCCTCTCGGAGACCTCCCGCACCCTCGCCCGGCGCGGCTCCCTCGTGATCCTCGGAGCGGACGCGGCGCCGAGCGAGCTCGCGGTCTTCGTCGACCGCCTCGTGCGGCGCGGCGCCGCCGGCGCCCTGTCCCGCGCCGAGCACGCGATCGAGGCGGTCAGCCGTGTGGCCGAGGCTGGAGCGGCCGACATCCGCTCCGCCGTTCTCGAGGCGGCGAGCTCCGCCCTGGGAGTCGACCTCCACATCGACGAGGTGCCCGGGGTGCGCTGGTCGGACGCCGACGCCGTCTGCATCGGTGAGGTGCCGATCGGCCGCCTCGTCGCCGAACGCGACGATCCCGCCGTCTCGATCGCCCGCCCCGTGATCGCCTCGGTGCTCTCGCGCGCGCTCTCCCGCGAGACGCAGGACCGGTTCGGTCCCGTCCGGTCGCGCGCCGATCTCATCGTCGAGCTGCTCTTCGCCGAATCGTCGCGCATGGACGGTCTCGCCGTCGACGCCGCGCGCGCAGGTCTCCCCGTGCAGCTCTCGCACTCGGTCGCGTGGCTCATCCCGCGAGTTCCGGACGATCGGGAGCGCCGAGTGCCGCCGTCGCTCGTCGCGGCGCTCGAGGTGCGTGCCCTGCAACTCGTCGACGACCGGGAGGAGACCTGGCACGTCGCGGCGTTCCACGACGACCTCCTCATCGTCGCGTCGGAGGAACTCGGGGCCGCCGATCACCAGCGGCGCCTCCGCGACGTCGTCGAACGGTTCGTCGAGCAGGCCGCGGTGCTCGTCGGTCCCGAGTGGACGTTCACGATGGGGCTCGGCACCCCGCAGAGCGGCGCCGGTGGCCTCCGCCAGTCGGCGACGGAAGCTCGCATCGCGGCCGAATCGGCCGTCGCAGGCGGCCGTCTCGGCGCCATCGAGGTCACGGACGTGACGGGCCTTCGCCGCGTGCTGCTCGACTTCTACGCCTCTCCGCTCAGCCGGACGCTGCTCGACGACGTGCTCGCTCCGCTCGATGCTCTCGGACCCGAGCGCGCGGAGATGTCGGTGCGCACGCTCCTCGCGTACCTGAGCACGCGCAACTCCCTCGCGCGGGCGGCCGAGATCCTCACGCTCCACCCCAACGCGGTCAACTACCGAATCCGCCGCATCGAGCAGACGCTCGAGCTCGAGCTCGATGACCCGGACGTCCGCTTCGCCCTCGAACTCGCGTGCCGCCTCCGCCTCGTCTCGAGCCGCTGAGCCGGCGGCGTTGCGGGAACGGCAAACAGGCTTGGTGGCGCGGCGCGCGCGCACGTAGCCTCGCCGCATGACCCACGAGCACACACCGCAGCGACCGGCGACGGAGATGTTCGAGCCGGACGCCTGGCAGGACCGCTACTCGGGCGACGGCACGATCTGGAGCGGGAACCCGAACGCGCAACTCGTCGCCGAGGCGTCCCGGTTCACGCCCGGAACGGCTCTCGACGTCGGGTGCGGCGAAGGCGGTGACGTCATCTGGCTCGCACGGCAGGGCTGGACGGTGACGGGGGCGGACTTCAGCGCCAACGGTCTCGCGCGCGCGGCTCGTCACGCCGACGAGGCCGGCGTCACGGACCGCGTGCAGTGGTGGCAGGTGGACGCGCGCTCCTTCGACCCCGACGGGCTGACCTACGACCTCGTGACGACGCACTTCCTGCACCCGCCGGACGGCGGCATGGTCGACGTCACGAGACGGCTCGCCGGAGCGGTCGCTCCCGGCGGCCACCTGCTCGTCGTCGGCCATGCTCCATCGGCCGTGTTCACGCAGCTGTCGGAGAGTCACCGTCGCGCGATGTTCCTCGCGGAAGAGTTGGTGCCGGCGCTCCCCGCGGAGTTCGAGGTGCTCGCCGCAGAGGAGCGACCGCGCACCATGACACGCGACGGAGTGACGATGGACGTACACGACGCGACCCTGCTCGCGCGACGTCGTCCGTGATTCCCGGTCGCGACTGTCGAATCGCCGGCGTCAGTCGGAGACGGGCTCGATGACGCCGATCGGCTCCCGCTTCTCCGCCTGGAACCGGTCCTCGGTGCGCCCCTGCGCCCAGTAGCCGGACAGCGAGAGCTCGGAACGCTGCACGCCGCGGTCGCGGAAGAGGTTCCGGAGGCCCTTCATGGCTTCCCGCTCTCCGTGGGCGAAGATCTGCGGGCGTCCGGCGAGCCACTCGGCTCCGGTCACCGCGTCGACGAGGAGCGCCGGGTCGTCGCCGTACACCCAACGCACGGCGACACCGGCGGGAGCGGCGAGCGGGATCTGCTCGGAGGCGTCGGCGACCTGGACGAACACGAGTCCGCGCGCCCCCGGCGGGAGCGCCTCGAGCGCCGACGCCGTCGCGGGGAGCGCCGACTGGTCGACGGCGAACAGATGCCAATCGGACTCCGGGTCGGGACGGTAGCCCCCTCCGGGACCGGCGACGGTAAGCCGGTCCCCCGGCCGGGCGGCGTCCGCCCAGGGACCGGCGAGCCCGTCTGCACCGTGCACGACGAAGTCGATCGTGATCGTGCGGGCGACGGTGTCGACCGCCCGGACCGTGTACGTGCGCGTGACGGGCAGGTCCTCCGGCGCGAGCGTCTCGCGCAGTGCGGCGACGTCGTAGGGAGGCTCGAGTCCGAGCTCCGGCTTGGCGAAGAAGATCTTCACGTAGGCGTCCGTGCTGTCGTTCGCCGCGAACGCCTCGAACTGCTCGCCGCCGAGGACGATGCGCACGAGGTGCGGGCTCAGTTGCTCGCGCCGGACGACCTCGAGGGTCACCTGGGGTCGGGCGGCGCGCTGGGGACGGGCGGTGCTCGCCGGGGGGTTCGGGATCGTCGCATCGACGGAGGACATGGGCACGCTCCTTAGGTGACCCTTACATTCCATCACGCTCCAGCGCCGCCGAGTACCTGCGAGCCCCTCCTCCCCCCGGGTGGTCGCTTGGTGGTCGCTTATCGGCGGTCGCGAGCCCGACTCACCGCGGATCTGCGACAACTCGAGAGACGTCAGGCGTGGGCGTCGAGGGCCGCGAGGAGACGCGTGACCGAGCCGCCGAGGTTCCATTCGTCGCGGAGGCGCTCGAGGTCGTCGCGATCCGACCCGGAGACGGGTCGGAGCGTCGCCCCGATCTCGTCGAGCGCGGGCAGATCGAGATCCGGGACCACCCCGACGACCGTCGGAGCGACCGTCAGATACTCGGCGGCCGCAGCGAGCTTCGACCGGACGGACGCCGACATCCCGCCGTCGTCCGACTCCGCCGCCTCGAGGAGCGCCTCGAGCGTCCCGTACGCGCCGAGGAGCGACGCCGCCGTCTTCTCCCCGATCCCGGCGACGCCGGGCAGTCCGTCCGATGCGTCCCCCCGCAGCGTCGCGTAATCGGCGTACTGCTCGGGAAGCACGCGGTATCTCGCGACCACCTGCTTCGCCGTCAGGACCTCGAGGTTCTTCATGCCCCGCGCGGTGTAGACGACGCGCACGTCACGGTCGTCGTCGACCACCTGGAAGAGGTCCCGGTCGCCCGTGACGACATCGACGGGACCCGAGGCCCGGCGCGCATAGGTCCCGATCACGTCGTCGGCCTCGTGGTCGGGCGCTCCGACGATCGCGATCCCGGCGAGACCGAGCACCTCCCGGATCATCGGGATCTGGTTCGTCAGCCCCTCGGGAACCGTCTCGACGTCGAGCCCGGCGGAGGTCGTGCGCTCCAGCCGTTGCGCCTTGTAGCTCGGCACGAGCGCCACGCGCCACGTCGGCCGCCACGCATCGTCCCAGCACGCGACGAGGTCGCTCGGACCGAAGTCGATCGTGAGCCTCGCGATCATGTCGAGCAGCCCACGCACGGCGTTCACGGGCGTGCCGTCCGCCCGGCGGATGGAGTCCGGGACGCCGTGGAAGGCGCGGAAATACAGCGACGCGGTGTCGAGCAGCATCAGGCGATCGGGCATACGCGATCCTGACACATCCGCTCAGCCGACTCCCGGCACGACGAGCCCGGACTCGTAGGCGAGGACGACCGCGTGGACGCGATCTCGCAGCGCGAGCTTCGACAGGATCCTGCTCACGTGCGTCTTGACGGTCTGCTCGGCGAGGAAGAGCCGGTCGGCGATCTCGAGGTTCGAGAGTCCCGCGGCGAGCAGCAGGAAGACCTCGCGCTCCCGCTCGGTGAGCGCGGCCATGGGAGTCGCGGAGACGAGTCGCCGCTGCGGAGTGCCCACGAATTCGGCGACGACCTTCCGCGTGACGCTCGGAGACAGCAGCGCGTCCCCGGCGTGGACGGTGCGGACGGCGCCGACGAGTTCCTCGGGCGTCGCATCCTTCAGCAGGAACCCGCTCGCACCGGCGCGCAAGGCCGCGAAGACGTAGTCGTCGATGTCGAACGTCGTGAGCATGACGATCCTCGGGCGGTGCGCGGAGACCGTGTCACCGAGGATCGCGGAGGCCGCGTCGATGCCGTTCATGGTCGGCATGCGTACGTCCATGAGGACGACGTCCGGCTTGAGGCTCCGGGTCTTCGCGAGGGCCGCAGCGCCGTCGTCGGCCTCGCCCACGACGGCGATGTCGGGCTGCGACTGCAGGATCGCGACGAGGCCGACGCGGAACATCTGCTGGTCGTCGACCACGAGCACCCGGATGCTCATGCGTCGCCCTCCGCGACAGGTGGACCGTCGAGCGGAGCGCGAGCGACCACGAGGAAGCCCGAGCCACCGGCCGGACCGTGCGTGAGCGTGCCGCCGACCGATGCCATGCGTTCCATCATGCCGCGGATACCCTGTCCGCCGACATCGGCGCGCACGCCCGACGATTCCGTCGAGACGCCGTTGCGGACGCGCAGGACCACGTCTGGGCCCTCTACGGCGAGCGCGACCTCGACCGCAGAGCCCGGCGCATGCCGGACGACGTTGCTGAGGGCCTCTTGGGCCACGCGGAACAACGCGAGCTGCGTCGCCGTGGGCGGCTCCGGCTGCACCGCCTCGACGCGGTCGACGACCTCGATACCGGCGGCCCGTGTCGACGCGATGAGCCCGGGGATGTCGGCGAGGCCCGGTTGCGGAGCGTCGAGGACCTCGCCGTCCTCACGCAGCACCCCGAGCAGTCCCCGCATCTCGCGGAGCGCCGTCCTCGCCTCCTCGGCGATGCCGTCGAACTCCGCGGCGGCGGCGTCGTCGAGCGCGGGAAGCCGGTACCGCGCGGAGGTCGCGCGCATGTGCACGAGCGACATGCTGTGCGCGACCACGTCGTGCATCTCCCGCGCGATTCGCGCGCGCTCCTGCGTCGAGAGGAGCTGCGCGTGATGCAGCTCGGACTCCTCGCGCACCTCGTCGACCTCCTGACGGACGGCAACGAGCTGCATCGTGCCCGAGACGACGATCACGATGAAGCCCGTGACGCTCGCGGCGACGATGAGCATGGTCCCCCCTCCGCCGGTGTCACCGCCTTGAGCGACAGCGACAGCCAGCACGAGGAGGAGCAGGAGCATCGCGACGAGCCACGTCGCCGCGGCGACGGTCCAACGCGCTCGTATCCCGATCACGACGAGGACGACGCTCAAGGCGATGATGCCGAGCACCGGGATCGGCCAGGGGCCGTCCGCCGCCGAGGTGGTGAGCGCGATGCCCACGATCGAGACGACGTGGACGGCGGCGGCCGCGACGGGTCGGACCAGCGCCAGGAGGATGCTGCCGCCCTGGAGCGCCCCGAGGAGGAACGCGAGCGGCACGGGGATCCCGTAGAGCGCCGCGTGAGTGGGGATGCTGACACTCGTGACGGCGACCGCGATCGCGGCCCAGAGCACCCATTCGGCGACGGCCGGTCGCGGGCTCACCGAGAACACCGCCGGCTCGTGGTCCTCCCCTGCCGTCATCGCGCTGCCCCGTCCGTCTGCACGGCCGACGTCGAGCGGCCGGTCGGGACGAGCGTAGCGGGGCGGGCGTCGATCGGGATCGCGGTGGTGTCCACGGTGGTCCTCCTTCGTCGATCCCAACGTTAGGAGCGCCGGTGACTCGACGGCGTCGATCGCCGGAGCGAACCGACCCCCTACCGAGGTAGGGGGTGTGACGGCTCTCGCGGCCGATCCGCGACACCCTCCCACATTGAGACGGTGGGGACCGCTCCTCGTGGAGCACCGACGAGGAGGAACCCGTGACCGCTCTGACCCAGAGTCCCACCCGGAACGAACCGCGGATCGTACGGCCTTCCCGGCTCCCCGTGTCTTCGCGCCGGGACTCCGCCGTCGACGTCGCCAGGGCCGCATGTCTCGTGGTCGTCGTGCTGCTGCACGCGACGATGGTCGGGGTGAGCTCGCCCGGAGGTGTGGCGGTCATCGAGAACGCGATGGACTCGTGGTCCGGCTTCGCGGCCGCCACCTGGATCGTCCAGGTGATGCCGCTCTTCTTCGTCCTCGGGGGGTTCTCGAGCTTCACGCAGTGGTCCAGCCTCCGTTGGCGCGGGGTCTCGGCGGCGGAGTACGTGGCGCTGAGGCTCCGACGACTGCTCGTTCCGGCCGTCGCCGCGATCGCCGCGACGGCCGCTGTCCTCCTGGCGCTGCCGACGCTCGGGGTCTCCGGGGACATCGCGGCGACCGCCGGTTTCCGGTTGAGTCAACCGTTGTGGTTCCTCGGCGTCTACATCCTCTGCACGGCCTTCGTCCCGGTGATGGCTGCCCTCCACGCGCGGAGTCCCCGTCGGACGCTCGGGGTGCTCGCGCTCCTCGCCGTCGGCGTGGACGTCTCCCGCTCGACATCGGGCGTCGACGCCATCGGGTTCCTCAACCTGCTCGTCGTCTGGCTGCTCGTCCAGCAGATGGGCTTCTTCCTCGCCGATGGATCGTTCGGTCGGCTCTCCGGTCACCGCCGGTTCGCGCTCGGCGGCGGCGCCCTCGCGGCTCTCGTGATCTGCTGCGCGAGCGGCTTCTACTCGGTCGATCTCTTCGGCAACCTCAACCCGCCGACGGGTGCCCTCGTCCTCCTCGGGGTCGTGCAGTTGTGCGTCTTCGCGGCGTCGCGGCCCCTTCTGAGGAGCCTGCACTCCGCCGCACCGGTCGCCGCCGCCGTCGGCTGGATCAATGCGCGCTCGCTCACGATCTACGCGTGGCACATGCTCGTGCTCATCGGGCTCGCGGGCGCCCTCCTCGTCTCGGGGATGCCGCTGCCCGATCCCGTGTCGCCGGACTGGTGGGCGACTCGACCCGTCTGGCTCGCGACGGTCGTGCTCCTCGTAGGTGCGACGGCGTGGGTCTTCGGGCGTATCGAGACGGGGTCGACGCGGCGAGGCGGTGAGACGACCAGCCGGCGGACCGTCTCGTGGGCCCGCGTCGCTGTCGCGACCCTCGTCGCGGCGAGCGGAGTCCTCATCGTCCTCGTCGCCGGAGCGTCACCGCTCGCGTGGCTCACCGCGACGGCGGCCATCGGCTGGGTGCTCTCGCGCGGACTAGCGGGAGCGCTTGACCGGCCGGCACACGAGGACGGGGCACGGCGCCGAGTGCTGGATCCGCTGCGCGGTACTGCCGAGGAGGATCGTGTCGCTCAGACCCTTGCCACCGCTCGCGACGACGACGAGATCGGCCTCGAGCTGCTCGGCGGCCCTGACGATCTCGGCGGCAGGGGAACCGCTGCGGATCTTCTTCACGATCGTGGGACCCCAGCCGTCGAAGTCCGCGGCCACGACGTCGAGAGCAGCCGTGGCTTCGGCCCGGAAGCTCAACTCGACGGGGGCGGCCCCCGCCTTCCGCCTCGGTCCGAGTTCGTTCGCGAACGGGACGGCGGCGCGTGGACTCACGACCGCGACGATCACCACCTCGTCGACCTTCTGCGGGTCGGCGAACGCGCGGAGCTGCCGCGCCGCCGCGAGTGATTGCTTCGATCCGTCCGTCGCCATGATGACCCGCATGATCAGTCCTTCCCTCTCGTGTGATCGGCCGATCGCGTTCCCGCGCCCCGTGCCTCTCTCCGCTTGCGTCCGAAGAAGTGCTCGGCCAGGTAGAGCACGAGGCCGACGGCGAGCAGTCCCGCGACCCACAGCAGCGAGCTCGGGTCGTCGACGATGACGTAACCGAGCAGCACGGCGTTGCCGAGGAGGCCGACGTAGAGCAGCACCGTGTTCGCGCGGAACGTGTCGCCGCGCTCGTCGCTCCGCCGGAGCTTCAGGGCCGAGACGATCACGAGGCCGTAGATGAAGAGCAGGAAGACGACCGTGACGTTCGCGAGGGTCGTGACGACGTCGATGCCGATCGCGTCGTTGAGGAGCGAACCGACGACGAGGAGCGCGACGACGATGACGGCGGCGAAGAGCAGCGCGACCCAGGGGCTCCGGCGCGTGCGGTGGATGCGGCCGAACACGCTCGGCACGATGTCCTCGCGCGCCATGCCGTAGAGGATGCGCGATTGCGTCACGACGGCGACGAGCGTCGTGTTCGTGATGGCGACCATCGCGATGATGGCGAAGATCACGACCATGACACCGACGGAGATCGGCAGGATCCCGGCGCGGACCACCTCGAGGAGCGCCGCGTCGGACTCGGCGAGCATGTCGACGGGCACGACGAGTGCCGCGCAGATCGCGACGAGGACGTAGATGAAGCCCGCAGCTACCATGCCGCCGACGAGGGCGCGGGGGAACGTCCTGGCGGGGTCGACGGTCTCCTCCGCGACGTTGGCGGCGTTCTCGAATCCCGTCATCGCGAAGAACGCGAGGGCGACGCCGGCCACGAGCGCGAAGATCGGGAACGTCTCGCCCGTGTCGAACTGGACGAGCACCCCGAAGTCGGCGCCGCCCTGACTCACATGAATGATGCCGATCACGACGACGATCACGAGGCCCGAGACCTCGATGATCGTCATGATCAGGTTCGCGACGACCGACTCCGTGATGCCGAGGAAGTTGACGAGGGCGAGCAGCACGACGAACGCGATCGTCACGAGCAGGGCCGGCGAGTACTCGACGATCGAACCGAAGTACTGGGCGAAGCCGTTCGCGAGCGACGCCGCGGCGGCGAAACTCCCGGACAGCATCGAGATCGTCACGAGGAACGTCAGGATGGGGCTCCGGAACGCGCGGTTCACGTACAGCGCCGCTCCGGCCGCCTGCGGGTACTTCGTCACGAGCTCCGCATACGCGAGACCCGTGATCGTTGCCACAGTCACACCGATGGCGAAAGCGAGCCAGAACGCGCCGCCGACCTCGCCGGCGACGGCGCCGATGAGCACGTAGATTCCGGAGCCCAGCACGTCGCCGAGGACGTAGAAGAACAGCAGCCGTCCTGTGATGGATCGCTTCAATTCGCTGCTGGGGGCGTCGACGTGTCCGTCCGCTGCTGTGCTCGACATTGCGGAAGGCTACTCGCGAAGCCGTTCCGCGCACACCCCTCGCGCGGATCCCCTCGGAGGGGTGAGCGCAGGACGCGCGCATCGTCGGTCGCCTGCGGCTCCGGCGTCGTCGGCACGGGACGCGCGTCCGTCGCCCGCACCTAGGCTGAAGACATGGCCACAGTGATCCTCGTCCGGCACGGTCGCACGACGGCGAACGCGAGCGGCGTGCTCGCGGGACGCATGGACGGCGTCCTCCTCGACGACGTCGGCCGCGAGCAGGCGGCACGTACCGCCGATCGGCTCGCGGTCGTCCCGCTCGTCGGTGTCGTGTCGAGTCCGCTCGAGCGCTGTCGCGAGACGGCCGGGTACATCATCGAGCGCCAGGAGGCCGCCCCCGCGACACCCGTCGAGGAGGGCATCACGGAGTGCGACTACGGCGAGTGGCAGGGCCGCACGCTCACGGATCTCGGCGGCGAGAAGCTGTGGTCGATGGTCCAGTCGCAGCCGTCCGCCGCCGTGTTCCCCGGCGGCGAGTCGATGCTCGCGATGCAGTCCCGTTCCGTCTCCGCCGTCCGACGGCTCGACGTGGCGTTCGAGGCCGAGCACGGCCCCGGCGCGGTCTGGGTCGCGGTGAGCCACGGCGACATCATCAAGTCGATCCTCGCCGACGCCTACGGGATGCATCTCGACCTCTTCCAGCGCATCTCGGTCGGTCCCGCGTCCGTCTCGATCGTGCGCTACGGCCCTGACCGCCCGGACGTCATCGCGACGAACACGGATTCCGGCGACCTCTCGTGGCTGCGCAGTCAACCCGCCGCCGGGGATGCCCCCGTCGGCGGCGGAGCGGGACCTGGAACGGCCGAGCGCTCCTAACATAGAGACATGCCTTCGATCGTCCACGAATACGACTGGCCGGACCGCGTCATCGTCGGCACGGTCGGCCGCCCCGGCGAGCGCACCTTCTACTTGCAGGCCCGCTCGGGACGCCGCCTCGTGAGCGTCGCCCTCGAGAAGGAGCAGTCCGCGGTGCTCGCCGAGAAGATCGACGAGATCCTCGACAGTCTCATGGCCGCACAGGGAAGCACGCTCAGCATCCCCGTCGACACCCCCGTGGAACTCGTGGACAACGAGCCGCTCGAGCAGCCCGTCGACGAGGAGTTCCGAGCGGGGACGATGGCCCTCGGCTGGGACCCCGCGACCGCGCAGATCACGCTCCAGGCCTATTCGATCGTCGACGGCGACGAGGACGAGGACCCGGACGACCCGCTCGCCTCCGAGCCGGAGGAAGTGCTCCTGGTCAAGATGCCCGTCGGTACGGCCAGGGCCTTCGCGAAGCGCACGCGCGAGATCGTCGGTTCCGGCCGGCCCATCTGCCCGTTCTGCGCCCAGCCGATGGACCCCGACGGCCACACCTGCGAGCTCCCCGGCCTGCTCTGATGTCCCAGGAGGACGGCGGACCCGAGAGCACGCTCGACGGCGCTCTCGAGCTCACCGGACGGATCACGACGGCCTCCAACGCGACTTTCCTCGGGACGATCGACGGCACGTCCGTCGTCTACAAGCCGATCGCGGGCGAGCGCCCGCTGTGGGACTTCCCTGACGAGTCCCTCGCGATGCGCGAGGTCGCCGCCTACCTCGTGTCCGAGTCGTTCGGCTGGAACGTCGTGCCGCGCACATGGCTGCGGAGCGGCCCGCTCGGCATGGGCATGGTGCAGTTGTGGCAGGAGGCCGACCTCGAGCAGGACGCGGTCGACCTCGTCCCCGCCGGGGAGGTGCCGGAGGAGGGGTGGCGGTTCGTCTTCGACGGGCTCGACGAGGACGACCGGGTCGTCGCCCTCGTGCACGAGGACACACCGGCGCTCCGGCGGATGGCCGTCTTCGACGTCGTCGTCAACAACGCCGATCGCAAGGGCGCGCACATCCTGCCGATGCCGGGCGGCCATCGCCACGGTGTGGACCACGGCCTCACCTTCCACGAGGAGCACAAGCTCCGCACGGTGCTCTGGGGCTGGCTCGGCGAGCCCCTCGACGTCGACGAGATCGCGGGCCTCGATCGGGTCCTCGAGGACCTCTACGGCGACCTCGGCGACGAGCTCTCCGGCCTCCTCACGATCGCCGAAACGGACGCCCTCGCGGCCCGTATCGAGCACCTCCGCGCGGAGGCGGTGTTCCCGGCGCCCGCCGGTCACCTGCCGGCGGTCCCGTACCCGCTCTTCTGAGTTCGCCCTCCCCTTCCCTCCGGTTGGCACATATCCGCGGTTCCACGCCCCGCGCACCGCGGATGCGTGACAACTCGGGCGAACGCGACCCCTGGGTTGTCACAGATCCGCCATCTCGGGCCCATCGCACCGCGGATTCGTGACGACCGGGCAGATGTGTAGGGCCGGGGGCCGGCCGAGCGGGCCATCAACCCCAGCGGGAGAAGAGATCGCCGTCTCCGCGACGCGACCCGAGGTAGGAGTCGACGACGGCCGCCCCGAGGTCGTCGGCCTCCGGCGCCACGACGTTGCCTCCCACTCGATGCGCCATCGCGTCGATGAAGCGGGCGAGTCCCGGGTCCTCGCCCAGGCGGAAGAACGTCGTGTGCGCACCGAGACGCTGCGAATTCTCGAGCTCCCGCACGGCGTATGCGACGGTCACGGGATCCGGCGGGTAGTTGAAGTAGACCTCGCCGTCGGGTTCGAGGTGGGACGTCGGCTCGCCGTCCGTCACGATGAGGAGCACGGGCTGAGCGTTCGGGTGCTTCCGGAAGTGCCGGTTGGCGAGCAGGAGACCGTGGTGCAGGTTCGTCCCCTTGTCCCACATGGCGTCGAGGCCGACGAGCGTCTCGATGTCCATGACCGCTGCCGCCCTGCTGAAGGCGATGAGCTGGAGGGCGTCGCCGCGGAAACGGCTCGTGATGAGCGTGTGGAGCGCGAGCGCCGTGCGCTTCATCGGCACCCACCGACCGTCCATCGCCATCGAGAACGACGTGTCGACGAGCAGCGCGACGCACGCTTGCGTGCGCTCCTCCGTCTCCTGGACCTCGACGTCGCCGATCTCGATCCGTACGCCGCCGTCCGTCGCGCCCCGCTCCCCCGCCGTCCGGGTGATCGCGTTCGTGATCGTCCGCGTGACGTCCCAGGGCTCGGTATCGCCGAACTCCCACTCGCGCGTCGCTCCTGAGAGCTCCCCGGCCGCACCCGCGCCGCGGAGGTCGCGCGCGCCGCGCCGCCCGGACATACGCTCGGCGATGTCGCGGAGGAGCTGCTTGCCGAGGTGCCGCATGGCCTTCGGGGTCAACTTGAGCGCACCGTCGGATCCGCGCTTCACGGACCCCGAGTTCTGCAACGCCTTCTCGAGCCGCTGCAGGGCACGCGCGTCGACGACGGAGTCCTCGCCGAGCTGACGCGCGAGCTTGTCCAGATCGAGGTCGTCGAGCTGCGATCCGTTGTAGGACTGCGACAGCTGATCCCACAACTCGTCGAGGTCGGCGAGGTCCTGGAACACGCCGGTGCCGTCGCCGAGACCGAGGCCCTGCTCGCCTTCCATCCGTTCCCCGCCGCTCCAGTCCTCCCCGGGCCGCAAGGAGCGCAACGACTCGTCGAGGCGGCCGAGCTCGGACATCAGGTCCGGCGAGCCGAAGGCTTGTTGCGCGAGGGCGTCGAGCTCCTCGCGCTGCTCGCGCGTCAACGAATTGCGCATGCGCTGGGCCGCGGCGGATCGGGCCGCGAGGGTGTCGAGGAGCTCGTCGATCGACTGCGGGTTCTCGGGGAAGTACTCCCCGTGCTTCTCCATGAACGCGTCGAAGTCCGCCTGATCGGCGGCGCCGCGGGCATGGGCGTCGAGCAGCTCATTGAGGTCGCCGAGCATCTCGGCGATCGCCTGCCGATCGGCGTCGGTGGCGTTCTCGAGGGCGTTCTTCATGCCCGCGAACCGCTGATCGAGCATCTCCCGTCCGAGGAGATCCTTGATCTTCTCGAAGTCGGCGCGCGCCTCGCCGCTCTGCCACGAGTAGTCGCCGAGCTCGCTCACGGCGGCGGCCGGGGACGACGGCAGGTTGTCGAGCTGCATCTGGGCCAGCGCCCGGTCACCCTCGTCCATGAGTGCGTCGCGGGCGAGCTGCTTGCGCTCCGCGAGCACGGCCTTGTCGAGGAGTTCGCGGATCTCGCGGAGAGTGCCGTCGAGGCTGTGCTCGCGCGTCAGTTGCTGCCGGCGTTCCGCGACCTGTCGCGCGAGGTCGTCGAGACCGAAACCGTCGCGCGGCCCGCGGCGGAGGAACTCGCGGAGCGCCTGATCCGGCGAGGACCCGCCCATGACCTCGGCGCCGATCGCGTCGAGAGCCTCCGTGAGGTCGACGGGCGGAGCGAGCGGGTCGGGGCCGTCGACGTACTTGCCGTACCGGGCCGCCCGGGTCAGGCGACGATTGGCCCTAGCCATAGATGGTCTCGCCCCCGCCGGACTCCTTGCTGACCCGGCGGGCGAGATACAGACCCTCGAGGGCGAGCTCGATCGCGCCGGCGCGCTGTCCATCGGTCGTGGCCCCGACGCGGTCGCAGATCTCGTCGTAGAGCTCCGACTCGCCGAGCGCGGGAAGGCCGGCGAGCACGTCGCGCGCCGTCACCTGCTCGCCCGTCGTCACCATCGCGCCGTTCTCGATCGCCTCGACGAGCACGCCGAAGTCGACGCCGCGGAAGTGGGCGCGCACCGTCTCAGCTGTCGCCGTCCGCAGCAGGTGGTCGAGGATCTCGTCCTCGCGCCCCTCCTCCCCCGATTCGAACTCGATCTTGCCGCCGAGCACGTCGACGGCCGTCTCGAGGTCGACGGGGCGGGCGACGGCCGCCTCCTCGCCCTGCCGGGCCGCGCGGTGCACGGCGGCGGCCGCGATCGTCTCGGCGCCTGCGATCGCGAATCGCGCGCTCACGCCGGAACGTTGATCGACCGCGCTCGACTCCCGGAGGTTCCGTGTGAAGCGCGCGAGGATCTCGACGAGGTGGTCGGGGACGTCGGCGCCGAGCTCGGCCTCCTGCCGGATGACGGCGACCTCGTCGGAGAGCTCCGTGGGGTAGTGCGTACGGATCTCCGCTCCGAAACGGTCCTTGAGCGGCGTGATGATCCGGCCGCGGTTCGTGTAGTCCTCGGGATTCGCGCTCGCGACGACGAGGACGTCGAGCGGCAGCCGCAGCACGTAGCCGCGGATCTGGATGTCGCGCTCCTCCATGACGTTGAGCATCGCCACCTGGATGCGCTCCGCGAGGTCGGGAAGCTCGTTGATCGCGACGATGCCGCGGTGGCTGCGCGGGATGAGGCCGAAGTGGATCGTCTCCGGATCGCCGAGGCTTCGCCCCTCCGCGACCTTCATCGGATCGACGTCGCCGATGAGGTCGGCGACCGAGGTGTCCGGGGTCGCGAGCTTCTCGACGTAGCGCTCCTCGCGGCTCTTCCAGACCACCGGGAGGTCGTCGCCGAGTTCGGCGGCGCGGCGGATGCTCTCCGCCGTGAGGGGCTCGAACGGGTGCTCCCCGAGTTCCGAGCCCTCGATGACGGGCGACCACTCGTCGAGCAGTCCCGAGAGGGTGCGGAGGAGGCGCGTCTTGCCCTGGCCGCGTTCGCCCAGCAGCACGATGTCGTGTCCGGCGATGAGCGCACGCTCGAGCTGCGGGATGACCGTCGTCTCGAACCCGTGCAGCCCCGGCCACGGATCGCGGCCCTCGCGGAGCGCCGACAGGAGGTTGTCGCGGATCTCGGCACGGACGGTCTTGAGCTCGTGTCCCGAGGAACGCAGAGCCCCGACGGTGGTCGGTTCAGGTCGATTCACACGGGCGATGTTACGCCCGGAAATCGGGACGAGGTACGGGTTCCGTCAAGTGCTCGGCTTGAGCGGATCGTGCCCGATGGACATCAGCCGACGTCGCCACTCGTCGTCTCCGGCCTCGGGGTCGAGAGCATCGCCGCGCTCGGCCCTCACCTCCGCGACGACGGAGCGCATGACCTCGATGTCGTCGTCGGTCAGGTCGGTGCGGCGCTTGGCCAGGATGCCGAGCACGTACTGCGACCGCTCGTCACCCGCCTGGTCAGGGAGCGTCTCGGTCTCCGTCCCGGCCGCGTCCGTCTCGAGCCAGTCGCGAAGCTCGCGCGATGTCATGTTCACGACCGCGTGGAAGTCGTCCCACAACGCGTCGTCGATCTCCGAATGGGCCATGCCGTCCTCCTCGAGGTCTCGTGTCGACCGGCACGGGGAGCGCTCGATCGGAAGGCCACGGAATCACGTCGAGCGCGGCGGATCAAGCCCTTCTCGGCCGACTCCCCGGGCCCGTACGGTTGTTGCGACAGCGGATGTCGGGCGTCCGCGAGGCGGAGGTCGGCATGACGAGGGAGCGGCGAGGAGGGAACCGTCGATACCGGGACCGGCGCGACGCCGGTCGTGTCCTCGGCCAGCTTCTCGCGGACACTCGGAGTGGTGCGGAGGACCCGCTCGTCCTCGGCCTGCCGCGAGGCGGTGTCCCGGTCGCGGACGAGATCGCTCATGCGATCGACGGCACTCTCGACGTGCTCGTCGTGCGGAAACTCGGCTTCCCCGGGCGGCCGGAGGTGGCGATCGGGGCGATCGCCGCGGTAGCCGGCCGGATCGAGATCGTCGAGAACGCGGAGATCACCGCTCGCCTCTACGAACTCGGTCCGGCTGACCGGATGATCGGCGACGCCGCGTCCGTCGCGGAGGGGGAACTCCGCCGCCGCCAGGGACGCTACCGGGGCGCGCGCGCTCCCTCCGACATCGGCGGCCGCGACGTCGTCCTCGTGGACGACGGCATGGCGACGGGCGCGAGCATCCGGGCGGCGATCGCGGTGATCGGCGCGGAGCGCCCCGCTCGCGTGACGGTCGCCGTGCCGGTGGCTTTCGCGGGGACGTGTGCTCGTGTCCGCCCCCTCGTCGACGACGTCGTCTGCCCGTGGGAACCGTCCGACCTGTGGTCGGTCGGCGAGGCGTACGACGATTTCTCCCAGACGAGCGACGACGAGGTGCGCCGCATCCTCGCCGGGTCGCACGCGCGCTGAGCGAGCCGCTCGGCTCGCGTCAGGTCAGGCGGCCGAGACGTCGAGCTCGCCGCTTCCCGCTCCACCCGCCGCGAAGGTGATGCGCCGGTTCGCGACCTTGTCGGCGAAGAAGCGGTCGTGGCTCACGACGATCACGGCGCCCGGGAAGTGCACGAGGGCGCGCTCCATCACCTGGGTGCTCGGCAGGTCGAGGTGATTCGTCGGCTCGTCGAGGACGAGGACCGACGCGCCCGACAGCAGGCACTGCGCCATCGCGACGCGCGCGCGCTGACCTCCCGAGAGCTCCCGGATGCGCTTCTTGAGGTCGGCCTCGGAGAACTGGAACATCGCGAGGAACCGGCCGACGGACTTCCGCGTCGCCGTGAGCGCGAGGCTGTCCGGCATCGCGTTGACCGCGTGCGTGACGGTGTCGTCGAGGTCGAGCTCCTCGAGCACGCGGTTGTAGGAGACGACCTTCGCCCCCGCCGCCCACGTGACGCTGCCGTCGTCGGCGCGCTCCTCCCCCGTCAGGACGCGCAGGAGCGTGCTCTTCCCGCTGCCGTTCGCACCGAGCACGACGATGCGCTCGCCGCGGCGGACCTCGAGGTCGAGCCCCGAGAAGAGCGTGCGATCGCCGAAACCCTTGCCGAGGCCGGCGACGCGGCACAGGACGTCCTTGATGTGCAGGCCGCCGTAGATCTCGGTGATGATCTCGTCGACGGGGCGAGGCGCCCTGGCCTTCTTGATCCCCGCGAGCTGTTTGCCGAGGTTCTTCCCCCCGGTCTTCGCCGCCTGCCGGCGGTCCGCGATGCCCTCGGCCTCGAAGGCGAGCAGCTCGTTCTCGTGCACGAACTGCGATTGCAGCGTCTTGAGCCGGAACTGCTTCTGGACCACGTACTCGTCGAAGTTCCCCGGGTACTCGTGCAGGTGGAAGTTCTCGACCTCGACGATGCGCGTCGCGACGGCGTCGAGGAAGGTCCGGTCGTGCGACACGATGATCGCGGCGCCGTGGAAGTCGCGGAACCACGACTCGAGCCACTCGACGCCGGGGACGTCGAGGAAGTTGGTCGGCTCGTCGAGGAGCAGCACGTCGGGGTCCTCGAGCAGGATCTTCGCGAGCGCCGCACGGTTGCGCCAGCCTCCCGACAGCCGGTCGATCGGGGCGTTGCGGTGCTCCTCGGTGAAACCGAGCGTCGTGAGGGCCTGGTCGATCTTCCGCGGGTAGTCCCAGCCTCCGAGACGCTCCATCTCGCCGAACAGCTCCGCTTGCCTCTCGATGAGGCGATCGAGCGCGTCGGCCGACGGGCCCTCCGCGATCGCGGCGTCGATCGACGCGAGTTCGTCCTCGACGGCGTGCACCTCGCCGAAGAGACCGTCGAGGACCTCGGCGATGCTCGCCTCCCCGTCGAGCTCGGAGAACTGCGAGAAGTAGCCGATGCGCGTGCCGTTCTCGATCGCGACCGTGCCGGACTCGGGCTGCACCTGCTCGAGCACGAGCTTCAGGAGGGTCGTCTTCCCCGAACCGTTGCGGCCGATGAGACCGACGCGGTCCTTCTCCTCGAGACGGAAGAACGCCTCGCGGAGGACGGGCGTGTTCTCGAAGCGGACGGTGACGTCGTTCAGTCTGACCAGGCTCATCGGGACCCTCTCGCGGTGAACACAGAAAAACGCCCGATCGATCGGGCGTTCGTGCGCTTCAGGCTAACATCGCCGGCACGACACGTCCGCCCGCTATGCTCCGACCGTGGTCGCCGCTCTCCTCTTCACCGCCGTCATCGCGCTCCTCGTCCTCTTTCAGCTCGCGCTCGCGCTCGGTGCTCCATGGGGCCGCTTCTCCTGGGGCGGCCGGAACGACGGGGTGCTGCCGCGGAGACTCCGCATCGCGTCCGCCGTCTCGATCGCGATCTACGTCGTGCTCGTGCTGCCGGCCCTCGATCTCGCGGGCATCCTCGACGTCGCACCCGACGGCGTCTCGCGCATCGCGGCGTGGGTCGTCTTCGCATACCTCGCGCTCGGCGTGCTCGTGAACGCGGCGTCCCGATCCCGCGCCGAACGCTTCACGATGACTCCCGTCGCCCTCGCCCTCGCGGTTCTCGCGCTCATCGTCGCGATCACCGGCCCCGTCGGCTAGCGCGGCCCTCGGATCAGCGGGCCCCCGGCCCTCTCTCCACCTCGACGTCCGCGGTGTCGTAGAGCGCCCGGATGAGCGATTGCGCGTCGTACGGCCCCACGTGGCGGCGGCCGTTCACGAAGAAGGTCGGGACGGCGGTGATGTCCATCGCCTCGGCGTCGAGCATGTCGTCACGCACGCGGGCCGTGACCGCGAACGAGGTGAGGTCGCGCTCGAAGCGCTCGACGTCGAGACCGAGGTCGTGCGCACGCCGGATGATGTGCGTCGGCAGCTGGTTCTCCTGGTCGGCGAAGAGGCTGCGCTCGAACTCGAAGAACTTGCCCTGGCGAGCCGCGGCCTCCGAGGCCTCCGCCGCGGCGAGGGCGTTCGGGTGGAACCGCGTGAGCGGGGCGTGCCGCCACACGTAGCGGAAGCGGCCGTCGAGCTCCCTCCGCACCTCCTCGACCGATCCGGTCGCCTTGAGGCAGAAACCGCACTGGAAGTCGCCGTACTCCACGAGAGTGAGAGGAGCGTCGACCGGTCCGAAGATGTGGTCGCGCGTCGGGTCGACGGGACGGAGCAGGGCGAGCCCGGCCTCCTCGTCGGGGCGGAAGGCGTCCGAGATGCGAAAGATGACGGTCGCGAGCACGAAGGCGAGGACCGATGCCGCGAGGACGCCGACCCGTGCCTCGTTCTGGACCGCCTCGTCTTCGATCGCGAGATCGACGATGAACAGGGAGATCGTGAAGCCGACGCCGCACAAGGCGGCGCCGCCGAGGAGCCGGTCGAGAGTGAGCCCGGGACCGAACTCCCCGACCTTGAGGAGCCGCATGACGGCCGCCGAGCCGAAGACCCCGATGAGCTTTCCGGCCACGAGCCCCACGATCACTCCCCACGTCACGGCCGACACCGCGGCCGATGCGAGGATCTCGCCGTCGATCTGCACTCCCGCGTTCGCGAGCGCGAAGAGCGGCAGCACGACGTACGCGACGTAGGGGGCGTAGGCGGACTGCAGGCGCTCGTTGATCGAGATCGACTCGCGCAGGCTGTTGGCGGCGGCTCGCGCGTACTCGGTGTTGGGAGACTGGCGGAAGGTGCGCGCGAGTTCGAGGGCGTGCTCGACGTCGCGACGGTCCGGCCGGTAGACGGGCACGAGCAGGGCGATCGCGACCCCGGCGAGGGTGGGGTGAACACCCGACGCGAGGAAGGCCAGCCAGACGATCACCGCCAGGGTCCCGTACACGGGACCCCTCCCGCCGCGAAGATAGCGCGTGAAGTAGATGGCCGCCAGCCCGACCGCGGCCACGACGAGAGGCAGCGGCGTGAAGTTCTCCGTGTAGACGAGCGCGATGATGCTGAGCGCGCCGATGTCGTCGACGACGGCGAGGGCGAGGAGGAACACGCGCAGGCGTCCGGGCGCACGCGGGCCGATGAGGGCGAGCGCGCCCACGAGGAAGGCCGTGTCCGTGGAGATGACGATCCCCCAGGCGTGCTCGGAGCCGGAGCCCGAACTGATCAGCACGTAGAGGAGCGCCGGGATCGCGAGCCCGAGGATCGCGGCGACGACCGGTGTCACCGCGCGCGACCACGTCGTGAGCTCGCCGATCGCGAACTCCCGCCGCACTTCGAGACCGACCGTGAAGAAGAAGATCGCCATGAGCGCGTCGTTGACGAGCGCGTGAACGGTGAAGTCGAGATGGAGGTCCCCGACACCGATGGTCAGGTGCATGTCCCAGAAGCCGTGGTACGAGCCGTAGGAGATGTTGGCCCAGGCGATCGCGACGACCGTGGCGATGAGCAGGAGGATCGCACCGATGCGGTTCTGGCCGAGGCCGCGGATCCGGTCAGCGATCGACGGTCGCCCTCCGCCCGCGTGGCCGTGGTCGGGATCGGGTGAGCGCTGGATGAGCGTCAGTTGGGACATCGTGCCTTCTCGGGATTCTGCGCGGATCACGCGCCGCCACCACGACGGGAAGCGTCCGTCGCGAGTGTCAGCATTCTCGCAGGAATCACGCCTCCGAGGCATCCTCGAGGCCGACTGCCCCGCGCTCCCCCGCCTCGGCGGCAGCGACGGCTCAGACGGGCGGCGCCCCCCGGCGGAGGCGACGGCGACGCATGATGCGCCAGATGGCGACGCCGGCGCCGATGAGCACGACGGCGTCGTCCCCGAATCCGAGGGGTCCCGCGACGATCTCCGGGATCACGTCGATCGGAGAGGCGCCGTAGAGCAGGGCGCCGAGACCGATGAGCACGGCCTTGAGCGTGGAACGGTCCTTCTTCATGAGCCAACGATACGCGGCGGCCGAACCTGAACGAGATGCCTCATCGTCGATCCGGGCCGACGGCCGTCACGATCCGGCGGCGGTCACCGCCTGGAAGCGGTCGAAGGCCATGGTCTTCCGCCGCGCGAGCACGCGGTCGGGACCGCGCTCGAGGTCGACGAGGCCCATGTGGATGAACCACTCGTCCGGCGTCTTGAGGTCGTGTCGATAGAGCCAGTCGACGAGGGTGAAGAACGGGAACCACGTGTACCCGACCACGGGCAGGCCATCGGCCCGGAGCGACTCGATCTCGGCGACCGATTGCTCGAGCCACTCGACTCGCGACTCGACGCTTCCGCCCCGCGAGGTCTCGGTCACGGCGACGGGGAGGCCGTAGCGGTCGACGTGGAGCGTGAGCAGGTCACGCAGGCCGAGCGTGCCCGCCTCGACGGGGAGGATCGCGCCGTCGACGTAACGGACCGTCGTGAAGCCGGGGTAGTAGTTCACGCCGATGACGTCGGGGACGACGGCGTTCGCCCGGAACCACTCGAGTTCCGTCTCCGTCACGCCGTGCCCCGTGAGGTACCCGTGCAGGGCGTGCGCGTCGTCGACACGCCCCATCGTGAGATCGAGCGAGAGGAACCGGCGCTCCTCCATGAGCTCTCGAGGAAGGGGCAGGTCGTCCCCCTCCCAGCGGAACCCCGCATCCACGGAGACGATTCGCGCAGCCGGGTTGACAGCGAGGATCTCCTGCTGCGTCCGGACCATGCCACGGGCGAGCGCCATCATGATCTTCACCCAGCCGTCCTGACCGGAGAGGTAGGGAGGCCAGATCCCGCGCTCCCCGCAGTACTCGGCGTTGATCGCCGGTTCGTTGAGGGGCGTGAAGTCGTCCCACGTGCCGGCGTACCGCTCGGCGACGGCTCGAGCGTAGGAGGCGACGCGCTCGGGGTAGCTCGCGTTGAGGAACTGGTTCTCGAGCCACAACGGCGTCCCGTAGTGCATGAGGTCCACGACGATGCGGAGCCCGAGCGAGCGCGAGTGCTCGGCCACCTGGTCGATCCATCGCCAGTCGAACTCCCCCGGCTTCCGTTCGACGAGGTACCAGGGAATGCCCCAGCGCAGGTACTCGGCGCCGGCCTCCGCGGCGAGGGACAGGTCCTCCCGCCAGTGCTCGTAGTGCTGCGTGAGCGCGTACTCGTCGATCCCGCGAGCGCCGACGCGCTCCTGCGGCACGAAGGTGTCTTCGATGCCCACACCGAAGTGCAGGCGGCCGTCGTTCATCCAGTTGGGCGTTGACACGGCGTCCTTTCGAGAGGGCCGGCTCATTTGAGTCCGGTGGTGGCGATCCCGGCGACGAAGCTGCGCTGGATCAGGAGGAAGAAGACGATGACCGGCAGGAGCGCGAGCAGCGATCCGGCCATGAGCAACCCGTACTCCACGACGTGCTGCCCCATGAAGAGGGCGAGTCCGGCGGGGAGCGTGGCCGAGGCGACATCGGCGGACATGATGAGCGGCCACAGCAGATCGTTCCAGTTGTACTGGAAGTGGAACAGGCCGAGAGTCAGCAGCGCGGGCCGAGCGAGAGGCATGATCACGCGCGAGTAGATGCGCCACTCGCTCGCCCCGTCGACGCGAGCGGCCTCCTCGAGGTCCTTCGGCAGCGACAGGAAGAACTGCCGGAGGAAGAAGATCCCGAAGGCGTTCGTCATGCGCGGGATGATCATGCCCGGCAGCGTGTTCGTGAGCCCGAAGCCGTTGAGGAGGTCGTAGAGCGGGATGAGCGTGACCTGGAACGGCAGCATGAGCAGGAGCAGCACGAGGACGAGCACGACGTTCCGACCCTTGAAGTCGATCCGCGCGAGAGCATAGGCCGCCATCGAGTCGAACAGGAGCGAGATGAGCGTGACGGATCCCGCGAACACGATCGTGTTGACGTAGAGCCGCGCGAACGGGATGCGGTCCCAGACGTCGACGAAGTGCTGGAGCGTGAACTCGCGCGGCCAGAGCGTCGGCGGGTACGAGACGATGTCCGATTCCGGCTTGAAGGCGGTGAACGTCATCCAGATGATCGGCAGGAGCACGCCGATCGCGATGATGATGCCCGCGATCGCCGTGACCCACGTCCAGACGCTCTGCGTCCGGAGGTACGACGGCGTGCGCGTGCGGCGCGGCGGTTCTGGCGTGGTCGACGTCCGCGTCGTCTCGAGGGTCGTGGTCATCAGAATCGCACCTGCCGTCGCTGGAAGAAGAGGTATTGGATCATCGAGAGGAGGAAGACGAAGACGAGCAGCACCCACGAGATCGCGGCGCCGTAGCCGAACCGCAGCTCCTGGAAGCCCTCGCGGTAGATGAGCATCACGAGCGTCTCCGTGCGGAAGAACGGTCCGCCGTGGGTCATGACGTAGATCTGGTCGAACGCCTGCAGCGTCGCGATGAGGGCCATGACGGAGACGAGCATCGTCTGGTTCGACAGCAGCGGGAGCGTCACGTGACGGAAGCGCTGCCACGCGCCCGCCCCGTCGAGACGTGCGGCCTCGCGCAACTCGCCCGGGATCGACTGGAGACCGGCGAGGTAGATCACCATGAAGAACCCGACGCTCTTCCACACGCCGACGAACATCACGGCGGGCATCGCCCAGTCCGGGTCGCTCAGGACGCCTTGCGACGAGACGATCCCCGCTTGCGAGAGCCAGTACGACAGCAGCCCGACGTTGGGGTCCATGAGGAACGCCCACGCGATCGCGATGATGCCGAGGGAGACGATGAACGGCAGGAAGATCGATGTGCGTACGAACGCGCGACCCACGAACTGACGGTCGAGGAAGACGGCGAGAGCGAGGGCCAGGACCACGGTGATGGGCGTGACGACCGCCGCGTAGAGGACGGTGTTCCAGAAGGCGTTCCAGAACGCCGGGTCGGCGAAGAGTTCGACGTAGTTGTCGAGACCCACCCACTCGGCCGCCCTGATGAGGTTGTAGTTGGTCAGCGAGAGATAGCCGGCCTGGATCATCGGGTAGAGCATGAACACCGCGAGCACGACGAGTGCCGGCGAGAGGAAGAGCCACGCGGTGATGGCCCTCCGCGTCGTCTGACGCATCCGGCGTGGGGCCGGCGGTCGCGCCGGGCCCGTGGAGTCGCCGCGGGTCGGCGCCTGGTGGAGAGTCGTCATTGATCCGTTCCTTCAGCGGCCGGGGGTGGAGCGTGCGGGTCGCACGCTCCACCCCCGCCGTCGTTCCTGATGCGGTGGCTCGGCTTACTTGTCGAGTTCGGCCTGGACCTGCTCGGAGGCGGCTGTGAACAACTCGTCGACGGTGCCCTCGCCGTTGAGAGCCTTCTGCAGGGTCGGGTAGAAGATCGTGTCGTTGATCGTCGTACCGGCCGCGATTCCAGGCATCAGCGTCTGCGAGTTGTCGATGACCGACGAGTCGCCGAAGATCGCCGGGTAGGGGTTCGACGTCACTTGCGAGGAGACGTCGGCTCGCGTCGGTGGGAAGCCGGAGCCCTCTGCCCACGTCTTCTGGCCCTCCTCCGAGTTCCAGTAGGCGAAGAACTCGTAGGCCGCTTGCTTCGTGGTCTCGTCGGCCTTCGCGGGGACCGACATCGAGACGACGTCGGCGAGGGTCACGTTGTCCGCCGGACCGGCGAAGGCGGGCGCGAGCCCGAAGTTCAAGCCGGCCTCCTCGAAACCGGTGGTCATCCAGGGGCCGACGATCTCGATGGCAGCCTTTCCCGTGGTGAAGAGCTTGTCGGCATCCGCGCCGGCGAGTCCGACCGGTGACGCCTTCTGGTCCTTCACGAGGTCGACCCAGAAGTTGAGAGCCTCGAGCGAGCCCTCCGAGGCGAGCTCAGAGGTCTTCCCGTCCTCGGAGACGAGGCCGCCGCCGGCGTTCCAGAGGAACGGCTGGAACATGGGAACCGTCTCGTGGTCCGCGAGAGCGATCGCGTACTGCTCGGGCTTGCCGTCTCCGTTGTCGTCGACCGTGAGCTTCGGAACCATCGCCGCGAATTCGTCCCACGTGGTCGGCGGCTTCTCGGGATCGAGGCCGGCGGCCGTGAACAGGTCCTTGTTGTAGTACATGAGCATCGTGGCGATGTTCACGGGCACGCCGTAGTTCTCACCGTCGAACATCGAGGCGTCCACCGCGGACTGCGCGAGAGCGTCGGAGTCGAAGTCGGCGTTCTCGTAGTAGTCGTCGAGCGGCTGGAAGAGACCCTGGTCCGCGTACTGCGGGATGCGGCCGGCGGACATCGCGACGATGTCGGGACCGTCGTTCCCCGCAGCGGCCGTGAGCACCTTCGAGTAGAGCGTGTCCCACGGCATGATGTTCGTCTCGACCGTGATCCGGTCCTGCGACGCGTTGAAGTCGTCGACGACCTGCTGGAGGGCGGGTCCGTCCGGACCCGTGAACCCGTTCCAGAAGGACAGGGTGACCTTCGCGTTCGGGTCGTTCTCGGTGTTCTGCTGGGCTCCTTGCCCGGCGCACCCGCTCACGGCGAGGGTCGTCACCGTCGCGACCACCGCGGTGGCGATGAGTGTCGACCGGCGGTGCGGGAAGCGAGAACCCACGGTGCCATGGTGATTCCGCATTGCATCTCCTTCGATACGTCCGTTCAACGTTGAACAGATCGGGGTGAGACCCTTTATACACCTCCGGTAAACGTTGGACAAGAGCGGAGGACGTCTGGCATGGTAAACGTTGAACGCCTGTGATCGACGGCGATGCGAGAGGAGACCCATGAGCCGCACCACGTTGAAAGACGTCGGGGATTACGTCGGAGTCTCGGCGAAGACGGTGTCGAACGTCGTGAACGGGACCGGTTGGGTCCGAGAGGATCTGAAGGTCCGCGTCCGCAGCGCGATCAAGGAGCTCGGGTACCGGCCGAACGCGGCCGCCCGCCATCTGCGGAGCGGTCGAAGCGGGATGATCGCCGTCGCTCTCCCCGACCTCGCCCAGCCCTACTTCGCGGAACTCGCGTCGGCGCTCGTGCGGGCCGCGGAGGCCCGATCGATCACGGTCCTCATCCATCAGACCAACGGCCAGGCCGAGGCCGAGCGCCGCATCAGCGACGGCATCGGTGTCCCTCTCACGGACGGCCTCATCCTGAGCGCCTTGTCCGTCACGGCGGAGGACCTCGCGCTGCGCCTCGACACGACTCCCCTCGTCCTCCTCGGCGAACACATCGGAGCGAGTCCGTTCCCGCACGTGACCGTCGACAACGCGGCGGCGGCCCACGCCGCGACGACCCACTTGCTCTCGACGGGTCGACGACGCATCGCCGCGATCGGGGCCCAGGAGGGAGCGGCCACCGAGACCGCCGACCTCCGCCTGGAAGGCTATCGCGCCGCACTCGACGATGCCGGGATCCCATTCGACGAGGGGCTCGTGTGCGTCGTCGAGCAATTCGTCCGACGGGACGGAGCCGCCGCCGCGGAATCGCTGCTCGACGGCGGAGCGGACTTCGACGCCGTCTTCGCGTTCAACGACCTGCTCGCGCTCGGGGCCATGCACACGTTCGCCACTCGCGGCGTCGGCGTGCCCGACGACGTCGCCATCATCGGGTTCGACGACATCGAGGAGGCCCGGTACAGCTCGCCGGCGCTCAGCACGGTCGCTCCCGACACCGAGGCCATCGCGAGCGTCGCCCTCGATCTGCTGCTGCAGGACGACAACGACGACGGAGACACCGAGAAGACCATCCCCTTCGAGATCGTGAGACGAGCAAGCACATGACGGCATCCCTTCCCGTCGCCACCCAGCAGGACGGAACCTACCCTCGACCGCAACTCATGAGGGGAGCCTGGCACCCGCTCGACGGGCAGTGGGACTTCGCGTTCCGCGACGACCCGCGCGAAGCGCCCGCCGGCGTCGACTTCGATGACACGATCGTCGTCCCCTTCCCGCCGGAGTCGCCCGCGTCCGGCATCGGCGACACCGGATACCACCTCGTCGCGTGGTACCGCCGTCGGGTCACCGCGGAGGACATCGCCGACGCGGGAGCCGCCGGCACGGGCGCCCGCGTGATGATCCGGTTCGGTGCCGTCGACTGGGCGGCGGACGTCTGGGTGAACGGGACGCACCTCGGCAGTCATACGGGCGGTCAGACGCCGTTCTCGATCGACGCCACGGACGTGCTCGACCGCGACGGCGACAACGAGCTCGTGGTCCGCGCCGTTGATGACCCTCACGACGTCGCCGTCCTGCGCGGCAAGCAGGACTGGCTCGAGGAGCCTCACGCCATCTGGTACCACCGCACCACGGGGATCTGGCAGCCCGTCTGGCTCGAGGTCGTGCCCGAGACCCACGTCGAGAGCCTCGCGTGGTCGAGCGACGTGCCGAACGGCAGCGTCACCCTCGAGCTGACTCTCGACGCCCGACCGGCGGACGAGCTCGATGCGACGGTCGAGCTGCGCATCGCGGGCGAGCTCCTCGCCCGGACCAACGTCCGACTCCTCGATCGCACGACGGAGATCACGCTGCACCTCGCGAGACAGCGGAACGGCCAGCAGTACGAGCACCTCCTGTGGAACCCGGAGACACCGCGCCTCATCGACGCGACGATCACTCTCGGGCGCGGGGCCTCGGAGGTCGATGCCGTGTCGAGCTACCTCGGGCTGCGCTCCGTCCAGGCGACGGATCGTCGGTTCCTGCTCAACGGCCGCCCCCTGTACCTGCGGTCGGTGCTCGCTCAGAACTACTGGCCGGAGTCACACCTCGCCGCCCCCGACGCCGCCGCGCTCCGCCGAGAGGTGCAGCTCATCCTCGACCTCGGGTTCAACGCCGCGCGCGTTCATCAGAAGGCCGAGGACCCGCGCTTCCTGTACTGGGCCGACCGTTTGGGCCTCATGATCTGGGGAGAGACGGCGAGCGCCTATGAGTTCAGCGAGCGCGCGATCGCGGCGCTCACGACCGAGTGGATGGCTCTCGTCCGCCGGGACCGCTCCCACCCGTCGATCGTCGCGTGGGTGCCGCTCAACGAGAGTTGGGGCGTGCAGCACATCGCCTCGGATGCGCGCCAACAGGCGTTCAGCCGGTCGATCTCCGATCTCACGCGCAGCCTCGACGGCTCGCGCCCCGTGATCTCGAACGACGGGTGGGAACACGCCGGATCGGACATCTGGACCGTGCACGACTACGAGGCGGACCCCGAGATCCTCGCGCACCGGTACGGCTCGACCGCGGCCATCACCGAGCTCTTCGACGGCTTCGGGCCGGCGGGGCGGCGGATCTCCGTGGGACAGCAGGACGGCGGGCAACCGGTCATGCTCACGGAGTTCGGCGGCGTCAGTTACATCGATCAGGATGTCGAGGGCGCTTGGGGGTACAGCTCGGCGAGTGACGCTCAGGACTTCGCGAGGCGCGTCGGCGGGATCGTGGGGGCCGTCCGTGCGGCCACCCCGCTCGCGGGCTTCTGCTACACGCAGCTGACCGACACGGGGCAGGAGACGAACGGTCTCGTGCGCGCCGACCGCTCCCCCAAGATCCCCATCGAGGACCTCCGCCGCATCATCGCCGGTGACTGACGACCACGCGAACGACGGCCCCGGTGGATCCGCTCCACCGGGGCCGTCGCCGTCAGCGCCTCAGCCCCACGACGGAACCGGGGACCAGCTCACATCGGCCGCCCACGAGGAGGCCGAGTCCCACGGGTTCGACCCGCCGTTGCTCGCGAGGTAGAGCGTTCCGCTGTAGTGCCGCAGATAGAGCGTCGGACTGCCCACCCAGCGGAGGGATATCCCCTGCCCGCTCTTCCCCGGTTCCGGGCAGAACGTCGCGTCCGTCGCGAAGCCGGACGTCCCGTCGTTCGCCTGCTGCCGGATCTGCGACGACGACTGGCGGAGGTACCCGTTCGGGAAGTTCGCCGACTCGAACGAGACGCACGCGGGGTTCGAGAGGCCACTCCGCACGATCCACGACGCGTCGCCCTTGTCGCCGCTCGAGCTCGACGCCGAGATCCCGGACAGCAGACCGTTGCCGAACGCGTGCCGCGCGTAGCCCGTGGTGCAGCACGCTGTGGTCGCCTGGAGCGACACCCGGTTGCCCGGGCTCAGCGTGACGGCGCTCGTCACGGTGAACCTCTGCGACGCCGCGCCCGTACACGGTTGGATCTCGAGGATCGTCCCGTTCGCGGTCGAGCCGCCCGTCGCCGTCAGGCACAACCCGGACTGCGGGTTCCGCAGCGTGCCGTCCGGCTGTTGCAGCCACTTCTGGCCACCGACACCGTTGCAGTTGAAGAGGTGGACGTCCGTGCCCGCCGTGGTGACGTTTCCCTTGACGTCGAGGCACCGGGTCAGGGTCCGCAGCGTCTGATCGTCCGCCTTGTAGATCCAGTGCTGGTCGGCCGCGCTCGGCAGGCAGTCCCACAGCTGGACGTTCACACCGAACCAATTGCCGTACTGGTCGTCCCCGACGACGTCGACGCACTTCCCGCCCGGGGCGTTCACCGGGTGGCCCCCCGAGTTGTATGCCTGGCCGCCGTTCGCGGTGAACCGTTGGTTCGTCCCTCCCGTGCACGCCTGGATCTCGAGGACCGTTCCGTTCGTCGTCGACGGAGCCGTGAGACACAGGCCCGACTGCGGGTTGAGGAGCGAGCCGTTGTCCTGCTGCACCCACTTCTGCCCGCCGAGTCCGTTGCAGGTCCAGAGCGCCACGTCGGTCCCGGCGGCGGTCGCGTTTCCGTCGATGTCGAGGCAGAGGCCGAGCGACGTGATCGACTGGTCGGCGTTCATCCGCCAGTACTGATCGACGGCCTCCCGCTGGCACGCGCCGATCACGACATCGGTCCCGGTGGTGCCGTTGTTGGCGCCGGCGACGTCGAGGCATTTGCCGGCCGGTGCGTCGATGGGGCGATGCGGATAGGCGACCCAGAACCGCTGGGACGCCGCGCCGGAGCAGGTGTCGATGACGAGCTGGGTTCCACTCGTCGTGCTCCCTCCGGGACTCGTGAGGCACTTGTTCGACTGCGGATTGAGCAGAGTGCCGTTCGCCTGCTGCGTCCAGACCTGGGCTGTGCTCGTCGAGCAATCCGCGAGCTGCACGAGCGCCCCCGATGCCGTAGCGCCTCCCGCGACGGCCATGCACCGGTTCAGGGACTTCAGTTGCCCCGTCACGAGCCCGTTCGTCGTCGTCCAACGCTGATCGACCGCGTCATGGGTGCACGCCCCGATCTGAACGGCCGCGCCGTTGCCGCCGGTGTCGCTTCCCGCCACGTCGAGGCATTGTCCGCCCGCCGGATAGGCGACGGGCACGCCCGTTCCGCCTCCCGTCGTGCCGGAGTAACCGACGGCGTCGATGTTGGTCTGGATGCTCGCGACGGTCGCGTTCGACATCGTCCCCGTGGTCATGGCGCCCTCGAAGAACGCACCGGACGCGGCGTTGCTGTTGTCTCCGCCGATGCCGAGGATGATGCCGCCCTCCTTGAGCATCGGCGAGTACCCGGCCGGCAGCGGGCCGTTGTAGAGCGACGTCAACGATGGCGCCGTCGCGTCACCGCCGTCGAGCGCGAAGTTCGTCGTGCCGTTGTTCCGGAGCACTCCCGTCACGAAGGGCTTGTTCCAGCCCATCCCGACGTTCGACGGGTTGCTCGCGCCGCCGCTCATGAAGGTGCCGTTCTCGAGGTCCGCTTGCCACCAGGGACCCACTCCGCTGCACGGTGGAGCGGTGCAGACGGTCGAGATGTTGAGGGCGTCCATGTGCGCGCTGCCGGTGTTGTCCGGGATGGTCTCGGCGTTGCCGAAACCGAAGCAGCAGCGGTCGACCTGCGTGATGTACGTCCCGCTCAGGACCGCGTACATCGATTCGGGCTCGGCGCCGGTGGGCACCCCGTTCCCGACGAGCTTGCGATACCCGGTACCGGCGTCGAAGAGGAAACCGTAGACGTTGTGCCCCTCCGCCACGACCGGGAGGGCGTCGGCGCGGACACCGAAGTTGCCGGACCCGGCCAGACCGACGGGGGCGATGGTGAGGTCGTTGTCCTGCGGCGACTGGTCGTAGATCCTCGTGACGAGGCAGACCGTCGCCGCGCAGAAGGTGTCTTGCGAGGCCGCGTTCGCGTAACCACCGGCGACGAGCGTGTTCACGTCGGCCGTGGACCCGTCCGATTGCCGCTGAACCTGGTAGAGCGGACCGTTGTAGGAGGCGTAGAGGGCGCGTACGGAACTGTACGCGGCGACGCAGGGGGTGCTCCCCGTAGCGGCGATGTCGCACGTCGCGGGAGTGGCCGCGTTGGCCGGCGCGGTGCCGGCGACGAGCGTGAGACCGGCCAGCAGCGCCGCGAGGACGATGTGCAGGCCGAGGCGGGCACCGTTGCGCCGCCTGTTCTTCTCCATGATGATTCCCTTTCCTTCAGTTGAGTCCGGGTTTCACGTCGGTTGCTGAGGCCGGCGTCATCACAGCCGGGGGCATTCTCCGATGGGGCTGGGGATCGCGAGGGGGGCCGGCTCACGCGAACGGTAGCACGTCCGATGCTACGTAGTACAGCCCCCAGATCGGCACCCTCTCTCCCCCGGAACAACTTCCTCTGTTCACGAATATGCGTGCACGGAGGAAGTGTCCAGGTACCGGAGGCAGGAGGGGCGTCAGTCGGGGTCGGGCGACGATCCTCGAATGACGAGGTCGAAGGGGACGGCGAGGTCGGCCACGGGGGCTGCAGGGCCCGACGACTCGCGCGCACGGATACGGTCGAGAAGCGTCTCCACGCTCAGCCGGGCCACCTCGCCCGTGTCCGGCTCGATCGTCGTGAGCGTCGGCACGGAGTAGCGCCCCTCCTCGAGCCCGTCGAACCCGACGACGGCGACGTCCTGCGGAACGCGCACGCCGCGCTCGTGTGCCCGGTGCAGGGCACCGAGAGCGAGGAGGTCGGTGGCCGCGAAGACCGCGTCCGGCGGGTCCGCGAGGTCGAGGAGCGACGACATCGCCGTCGCTCCGTCCTCGCGGTGGTACGACCCGATCTGCACGATGAGCCGAGGATCGAGCGAGAGTCCGGCCTCGACTAGAGCATCGCGGTAGCCGGCGAGCCGCAGCGTCGCCATTCGCAACGAGGCGTCGGGATGCGTGCCGATGAAGGCCACCCGCCGGCGGCCCGAGCGGATCAGGTGGTCCGTCGCGGCGAAGGCGGCCGCCGTGTCGTCGATCCCGATGTGATCGATGAGACCGAGACCCGTGCTCTCGCCGATGAGCACGACGGGCGAACTCGACTCCCTCCCCGTCAGCAGGTCGGCGACCGGATTCACGGCGCTCAGGATCGTGCCCTCGGCGTAGTCGGCCGCCGCTCCCTCGAGGGCGTCCCGTTCCCGATCGCGATCCCCGAGGGTCTGCCGCACGAGGACGGCGTACCCGCGATCCTCCGCGACGGAGACGACGCGCCGCGCGAGCTCCGCGAAATAGGGGACGTCGAGCTCCGGCACGACGAGCTGGAGAACTCCGGAGCGGCCGCTGCGGAGTCCGCGCGCCGCGAGGCTCGGGCGGTAGCCGAGTTGCCGGATCGCCTCGATCACCCGCTCGCGCGCGTCGTCACCCACGGTCGCGAGCCCGTTCACCACGTTGGACACCGTCCGCTGCGATACGCCGGCCCGCCGCGCGACATCCTGCTGCGTGACGGCCACGGATCCTCCTTGCACGGTGGTGGTCCAACGTTAGTGCCGTCGCGCCGTCGCGGGACCCTCGACGCGGCTCGGAGAGACGTGCATCCCCCGAGAACGGCGCAAGGTCAGCGCCGGTACACCGGCGAGATCACGAGTTCGTCGACCCGGACGTGGGACGGGGCGTCGAGCACGAACCGGACCGCGTGGCCGATGTCAGCCGGCGTGAGCATCGCCGCTCGCGCCTCGGCGTCCGGCACCGTGGGACGCTGATCGAGGAAGTCCGTCGCGACATCGCCGGGACACAGATGACAGGCGCGGACGCCGTGCGCGGCTTCCTGGTCGTTGAGGGTGCGGACGACCGACGCGAGCGCCGTCTTGCTCGCGGAGTAGGCGACGCCGGCCGCCGGCTGGAACGACCAGCCCGCGAACGACGAGATCACGACGACGACGCCGGCGGAGGAACGCAAGGCTGGGAGGGCGGCGTCGACCACGGTGACGACGGCTGTGAGATTGGTGTCGACGATGTCGCGGAAGCCCGCCATCGACTGGTCGTCCCACCGTCGGGCCGGCGCGTTGAGTCCCGCGGCGAGCACGAGCCCGTCGAGTCGCCCGTGCGTCTCCTCGATCTCGGCGGCGGCCCGACGCACCGCCTCCGGGTCTCGCACGTCGACAACCATCGCCGACGCCGAACCGCCCGCCTCCCGGATCTCGGCAACCACGGAATCGAGTCCGTGTCGACGACGACCGCTCACGACGACCGTCCACCCGCTCGAGGCGGCCGCGCGAGCCGTCGCGGCGCCCATCCCGCTGCCGCCACCCGTGATCCACAGCACCCCATCGTTCACCGTCGAACTCCTCGCTCTTCCTGATCGGGGTCGAAGCGCCCGATCACCAATAGTCTGCTGGAGGAACGGACGCATACGTCCCACCGAGCGAAGGAGCACGGATGCACCTCGATCTCACCGACCGCGTGGTCGTCGTCACGGGAGCCGGCCGCGGCATCGGCCGGACCATCGCCGAGAGGTTCGCGGACGACGGGGCTACCGTCGTCGCCCTCGACCTCGCCATACCCGATGCGGGAGCGCCGACCCACGACCGCATCGCCCCCGTGGCGTGCGACGTCGCCGACCCTCAGTCGGTCCGACGCACGATCGGCGAGATCGTCGAGAGCCACGGGACGATCGACGTCCTCGTCAACAACGCCGGCATCAACGTGACGGGCGCTGTCGCCGACCTGACATGGGACGACTGGCGCGCGTGCATGGACGTCAACCTCGGCGGCGTCTTCCTCATGAGCCAGGCCGTCGCCCCCGTGATGCAGAAGGCCGGTCGCGGGCGAATCCTCAACGCCGCGTCGTTCGCGGCGATCGTCCCGAGCGTCGGGAGCGCCGCCTACGCCGCGTCGAAAGCCGCCGTCGTGCAGTTCACGCGCGTCCTCGCGTCGGAACTCGGCCCGTGGGACATCACGGTCAACGCCTACGCCCCCGGCATGGTGCCGACGGCCATGAACGGCTTCGCGGAGATGCCTCGGGCGGAGCAGGACCGCTTGCTCGACACCCTCTCGCTCCGGCGCTGGGAGACTCCCGACGACGTCGCGAACCTGCTGCTGTTCCTCGCGAGCGATCAGGCGGCCTACATCACGGGCACGCTGCTCGACGTCTCGGGAGGGAAGCTCGCGACCCAGATGCCGTCTCGCGCGCACGGGCGCTGAAGTGCTGCGGGGCACGGTCGGTCGTCGCGGTCGCGCGCGACTCTGTGCGGCGAGCGGCG
The DNA here is from genome assembly GCF_004078635.1 of Labedella phragmitis. GTDB lineage: Bacteria > Actinomycetota > Actinomycetes > Actinomycetales > Microbacteriaceae > Labedella > Labedella phragmitis. Next base: position 18,042 of record NZ_RZNB01000002.1, on the reverse strand, counting down.
CGCTCCCCCCGGCTGCCCGGGCGACACGGATCGTGATCGTGACGAGGACCGCGCCCGGGTGCGAGCGCGAATCATCAGCGAGCGGAGTCGGCCTCCTCCTTCTTCGCGCCCGCGCGGCGGAAGAGCCGCTCGACTCCCCACAGCACGACGCCGATCGCGAGGAGCACGAGCGCGATGCCGTACTGCTCCCCCGGGCGGCCCGAGGTGAACGGGAGAACGAGGTAGAGACACGTGATCGTGCCGATGATCGGCATCACCGTCGGGGTCGTGAAGTGCTCGTGGTCGACGGGCTGCTTCCGCAGCACGAGGACCACGACGTTCACGATCGCGAAGACCGTCAGGAGGAGGAGTGATGTCGTGCCGCCGAGGACCGCGACGACCGAACCCTCGGCGTCGAGGGAGACGTACGAGATGAGGCCGAGCGCGAGCACCGTCGTGAAGAGGATGGCGGCCCACGGCGTCCGCCGCGAGTGCGACACCTTCGACAGGAACGGCGGCAGCACGCGCTGCTTGCTCATGCCGTAGAGGAGCCGGCTCGCCATCATCATGTTGATGAGTGCCGTGTTGGCGACCGCGAACATGGAGACGAACGGCAGGAGCGAGTTGATGGGGAAGCCGGGGGCCGCCTTCTCGACGGCCGTCACGAGCGGCGTCTCGCTGCCGACCAGTTCTCCGATCGGGACGAGGGCGACGACCGTGATCGACACGAGTACGTAGACGACCGCGGCGATACCGAGGCCCGTGAGCATCATCCTCGGGAAGATCTTGCTCGGGTTCTTCGTCTCCTCCGCCATGTTGACGGAGTCCTCGAAGCCGACCATCGCGAAGAACGCGAGGGAGGTCGCCGTACTCACGGCGAGGATGACGTTCTTGTCCTCGGCGGTCTCGAACGCGACGACGCGCGACCAGTCGGCGTTGCCGCCGAAGATCGCCCACATGCCGATGAAGATCACGAGCAGGAGACCCGAGAGTTCGATGAGGGTCAGGACCACGTTGAGCCAGACGCTCTCCGTCACGCCGCGGAGGTTGACGAGCATGATGAGCACGATGAATGCGAGGGCGATGACGAGCGTCAGCCCCACTCCGTCCGGCAGACCGAAACCGACGGTGAGGTTCACCGCGAAGGCGCGTGACGCCGTGGAGGCCGACGTGATGCCCGAGGTCATGACGATGAAGCACACGATGAACGTCAGGAAATGCACACCGAACGCCTTGTGGGTGTAGAGAGCCGCTCCCGCAGCCTGCGGATACTTCGTGACGAGCTCGAGGTAGGAGAAGGCCGTGACCGTCGCAACGGCGAACGCGAGCAGGAACGGCAGCCACGCCGCTCCCCCGACCTCGGCCGCGACCTGACCGGTGAGCGCGTAGATGCCCGTACCGAGGATGTCGCCGACGATGAAAAGCAGGAGAAGCCCGGGGCCGAGCGCACGCTTGAGCTCCGGCTGTTCCGGCTCGGCGGTCTTGACGACTTGGGTCCAGGACGGGTCGCTCATGATGTCTCCCTCGCGCGCTCGGCTGTTCTCAGGGACCTTACTCCCGGCCATGCTTGCGGGAGAAGGGCTGGCAGGTCCGTACAGTGCCTACCGTCGGCAGGACGACCGGGGCCGTGCTCGTCGTCAGACCCCTGCCCGTTCCCAACGGCGCCCGCTCACGGCTTCAGAGAATCTCTCCAGGGCGGTGGCCGTCGCTCCCGCGCTCTCGAGCGCCCGCAATGCCGCACCCAGTATTGGCGGCGTCGTCACGACACTCACCCGCGCCAGCGGAGCCTCCCGAGCGATGCGAGCGGATGCGCCGCCGACGAGGCGCTCGTCTCGAGACGCCAATACCCCTCCGCCGAGAACCACCGGCACGGCGGACGTGAGCAGATCGAGCCTGCGCATCGCTGTCGTCGCCATGACGGCCACCTCCTCAGCTTGTCGGTCGACGACCGAGATCGCTATCGCGTCACCCCGCGCCGCGACATCGAAGAGCACCGGACACAGCTGAGCGAACGTGTCATGACCGAGCCGACCGACATGGATCGCCTCGATCACCTCGAACACCGAACTCAGCCCCAAGGCCGCAGGTACGGCCGAACGCAGTTCGGTCTCCGGCCCCCTGGCGTCCTCGGCGCGGGCCGCATGCCAGAGCGCCTCGCGCCCGAGGAAGGAGCCTCCGCCCCAGTCACCGGAGATCGCGCCGAGCGCCGGGTACCGCGCGACCGCGCCGTCTGCCCGGACGCCGATCGCATTGATACCGGTTCCGCACACGACCGCGACGGCGTCTCTGTCACTCGTGCCTGCTCGCAGAAGCGCGAAGAGGTCGTTGTCGACGACGTCCGGCGACCAGTGCGCGAGCGCGGTGCGGGCCTCGTCGAGCTCGACGGGCAGGTCGAGTCCGGCGAGGTAGACGTGCGTCGCGACGATCCTCGCCTGCGGGGCGGCCGCGATGACGTCATCACGGAGCCGCTGAAGGACCGGACGCGCGACGTCCCATCCCAGGGTCTGAGGGCTCGAGCGCGCTCCGCGCACGTGCGCCAATGGTGAGCCGTCGAGCCCGACGATCATCACGTCGGTCTTGCTGCCGCCCCCGTCGAACGCGAGGACCGCGTCGACATCCCCGGAGCCCGCCGTCATGGGATCGCGGCGAGACCTCGACGGTTCTGCCACTCCCCCACGGCTCTTCTCTGCGCCTATGGAGCCGGCGGACGCTTTCACGAGGCCCACGTCAGGTAGCTCGCGTTCTCCTCGAGGAGGAGGTCGGTCAACCTCTCCGCTCGCCTCCACTGACCGACGAGCGGGTGGGCGAGCAGAGCACGGGTGACCCGCTCCCGCCCGCCATTGAGTGCGGCGTCCAAAGCCAGTCGTTCGTACTCGGCGACGTGGGCGATGAGGCCACGGATGTCGGCCGGCAGTTCGGGCACCGGCAGGGGGGCGAGACCCGCCGTGCGCACCCGTGTCGGCACCTCGATGACGTGGTCGTCCGGCAGGAACGGCAACGTGCCATCGTTGCGGACGTTCAGCACTTGCACGTCCCCACGATCTGAAGTGAGCGACGCGAGGACATCGACGGCAGCCTCGGAGTAGTACGCTCCGCCCCGGCGCTCGAGCTCGACAGGCTTCACATCCAGGGTCGGATCGGCGTATTTCTTCAACAGCACGCGCTCCGTCTCGGCGACGACTTGCGCGCGCGGCGGCTCGAACAGCTGCTCGCTCAGGACCTCGTCGTGGGCGTAGTAGTAGCGCAGGTAGTACGACGGGATCGCCCCGAGCATCGAGACCAGTCCCGGGGCCATGTGCACGGACTCCGCCGTCTCGGCGAGCTCGTCGGTCAGCAGCTGAGGAAGCATGTCCCGCTCCCCGGCGTCCGTCATCACGTGGATGCCACGCTCCCACGTGAGGTGGTTGAGACCGACGTGATCGAGCCTCACCTGGTGCGGTTCGACTCCGAAACGCTTCGCATACCGGCGCTGGAACCCTATCGCGACGTTGCACAGCCCCACCGCACGGTGCCCGCGCTCGAGCAGTGCGCGCGTCACGATCCCCACAGGGTTCGTGAAGTCGACGATCCAGGCGTCCGGCTTCGCCGCACGGCGCACGGTCTCCGCCGCGTCCAGGACGACAGGCACCGTCCGGAGCGCCTTGGCGAACCCGCCGGGCCCAGTCGTCTCCTGGCCGATGCAACACGCCTCGTGGGGGAAGGTTTCGTCGCCGTAACGCGCGCGCTGGCCCCCGACCCGCAATTGGAACAGCACGGCGTCGGCGTCCGCTGCGCCGACGGCGAGTTCACCCGTCGTGTGGATGGTCCCCGGATGCCCTGCTCTCGTGAGCATCCGGCGGCCGAGCGCGGCCACCAGCCCGCGCCGATCCTCATCCGGATCGACGAGCCAGACCTCGTCGATCGGAAGTACGTCGCGCATGCGGGCGAAGCCGTCGAGAAGTTCAGGGGTATAGGTCGAGCCGCCCCCTACGATCGTCAGTTTCACGGTCAGCCTTTCACTCCAGAGAGGGCGATTCCCTCGACGAAGACCTTCTGGGCGAGGAAGAACACGACCACGACGGGCACCAGCACGACGACGGTGAGCGCCATGGTGCCGGCCCAATCGGTGCCGTGTATACCGCGGTACGTTGCGAGGCCATAGGCCACCGGCCAGGCTGCCTGGTTCTCGGAGGCGTACAGCAATGGACCGTAGTAGTCGTTCCACGACCGGAAGAACAGGAAGATGGCTGCAGCGGCGATTCCCGGCCGGGCCATCGGGATCATTACGCGCCAGAGCACTCCCCACTCGCTTGCGCCGTCCATCCGCGCCGCGTTCGCGAAGTCGGTCGGGATGGTGAGGAAGAACTGGCGGATGAGGAACACCGAGAACGCATCGCCCAGCAGGTTGGGCAGTATGAGTGGCCAGAGTGAGCCGGTGAGCCCCAACTCGCTCCACATCACGTAGACGGGCACCGCCGTCACTTGCGGCGGGAGCAGCATCGCCACGACGATCGCGAGGAAGATGACGTTGGACCCCCTGAAGCGCAACTTGGCGAGTGCATACCCGGCCGGTACCGACGCGACGAGCATGAACGCGGTGCTCAGCACCGCGTAGAGCACGGTGTTGCCGTACCAGGTGGCCAGGGGCGCCTCGCTGAAGATCCTCACGTAGTTGCCGAGCTCGAGCGACCTCGGTACCAGATCTCCCGTGAGCGCCTGATTCGAGTGCATCACAGAGGTGAACACCACGAACACGACCGGTGAGACGAACACGACGGCGAGTGCGAGGAGCAGGGCATGTTCCGCGATCCAGGTCAGCAGAGCGCGCCCCGCGAGCCTCCGGGGACGTCGGCGGACCGCGCGTTGGTCCGACCCGACCTGAGCGGGCGCCGCCGTCACGGCGCTCATGAGACCTCCTCGGGTTGGAACGCGCTGATACGTCGCATCGCGACCACGAGAAGGATGGACGCGGTGACGAAGAGGACGACCGCCATCGCCGACGCGTAGCCGAGCTGGTAGTTACTGAAGCCGCGGGCGTAAAGCCACTGCGTGTAGGTGAGGAGGGAGTCGCCCGGGTAGCCCAGGGTCGAAGCGGTACCGGATCCGACCGAGGCTTGCCCACTCGCGACGGACGACGCGACCGCTGCCTCGGTGAAGTACTGCAGCGCCGCGATCACCCCCGTGACGACCGAGAACCCGAGGATCGGCTGGATCGTCGGCAGGGTCACGAAGCGCACCTGCTGCCAACCGTTCGCGCCATCGAGCGACGCCGCCTCGTACAGCTCCCTCGGCACGTCGAGCAGTCCGGCGAGCATGATGACCATGAGATCCCCCATCATCCAGATGCCCAACAGCACGAGCGATGGCTTTGAGAGCGCTGGATCACTGAACCACAGCGGACCCTCGATCCCGAAGAAGCCGAGCACCACGTTCACCGGGCCACTGCCAGGGTTGAACAGAAAGACGAACGCGACCACCCCGGCGACCGGGGGCACGAGCGAAGGCAGGTAGAACACCGTGCGCCAAAACCCCGACCCGCGGGTGCGGCGGGCGAGGAGCCCGGCGATCGCGAGGGCCACCACGATCTTGATCGGCACGAGCACGACGACGAACCAGAGCGTGTTCAACGCTGCATTGCCGATCCGCGGGTCGCTCGTGAAGAGAAACTCGTAGTTCGTCAGCCCCACCCAGCGCGGGGGCGAGAAGAGGTCGTAACTCGTGAACGAGTAGTAGATCGAGGCGACCAACGGATACGCGTAGAAGACCAACAGACCGGCGACGGTCGGGGCAACCATCGCTGCTGCGGCGATCCGTCGGCGACGCTTACGCGGGATACGTGGCGAGGCGGGGGGCCCGGGGAGCCCGGTCGCGGCCGGGCTCCCGAGGCGATCGATGACGGAGGTCATTGACCCGCGAGTTCGAAGGCGTCGGCGATCTGGGCGTCGAGCTCTGTCAGACCCTCTTCGAGGTCTGCCGACTCGCCCGTCTGATACGTGGTCCAGAAGTCGGCGAAGCTCTCGGCGTAGGCGGCTCCATCGGCCGTCGCCGGCATCGTCACACTGTGCTCGTGCTGCGCCGCCTCGAGGAACACGCGGTACTCGTCACTGACCTCGAGGTTGGGCGATTCCAGCGCGGAATGAAGAGTGGGAATGTTCTTCAGCCCATTGGCCATCTTCACGACGGCATCCGTATCCGTGGTCATGAACTTGAGCAGCGCCCACGCCAGTTCCTTATTATCGGAGCCCTTCGCGATCCCCGCGACGTTGCCGCCCAGCCAGCCGGCCCCGTACAGATCGGGCGTGTCGTCCACGACCGGCAGCGGTGCGACACCGTAGTCGAGGTCGGGAACCTGATCTGCGAGGAAGGCCGTTCGGTACTCACCGTCCATGTTCATCACGACCTTGCCGACGTTGAAGGCGTTATCCGCGGAGAACTCCTGACCGAGCCCCGCCGTGAAGCGCTGGAGTTTGTCGTAACCGATCTCGTCGACGAACGCCTTCTGCCACTCGATGACCTCGCTCCACGCGGGATCCGTGGCGAAGTCGGGATTGCCGTCCTCGTCGAGGAACGAAGCCCCCGTCATCGCCGCGAAGTGGGACGGCGAGTTCTCGTAGAAGCCGACCAGGGGGTTGAAGCCGAGTTGCTTGATCGAGCCGTCGGCGTTGAACGTCGTCAGCTCCATCCCGATGTCGTGCAACTCGGTGAGTGTCTTCGGCGGTTCCGTGATGCCGGCGGCATCGAAGATCGTCTTGTTGTACATGAGCGCCCCGGTGTCGGTGAGCGCCGGGAGCGTACACTGCACGCCGTCGTACGACGTGTAGTCGAGGGTGCGCTCGAGCACGTCGTCCATATCCACGTCGTCGCGCTCGATGTACGGGTTGAGGTCGACGAAAGCACCCGTCGAGCAGAACTTGCCGACGATCGCCGTGGAGTAGGAGAGGCCGACGTCGATATTACCTCCCGAGGAGATGACCTTCTGCAGTTTGTCGTCGTCCTGACCAGAGTTGACCTCGACGGTCACATCAGGGTTGGCGGCCTCGAAGTCGTCGATGACGGACTGCACGACCTCCGCCTCGCGTCCGCTGAAGAAGTGCCAGAGTGAGACGGTGCCCTCGAGCTTCTCGGGCGCGGACTCGGCGATGGTCTGCTCGGAATCGCTCGAACAGCCGGCGAGGATGAGTGCTCCGGTGACAACGGTCGACATGACCGTCAGTCGGAGCGTTCGGTTCTGCGTCATACGGTGCTCCTTGCTGATCTCGGTGGTGCTGGCGATGGGCGAATCGGTGCTGCAGGGTGCAGCGGTGGTCCGGGGTGCCTGGTGGTGACGGGACCGGTGGTCGGGTGGAGCGGTTGTGCGGGTGGTGACGTGGAGCGGTGATGGCGAGGTACGGTCCGGAAAAGACGTTGAGGGGTCGAACAGCGAGGACCTCAGGTACCGAGCGCTGCGACCGAGTCGAGGATGGCCGCGCGCACCGTGTCGAGCAGCACGAGCCGGGCTCCCCGAAGCACCGGGGCATCGTCGACGAGCGCCGTGGCGACCCGTGGCGACCAGCGCGTGTTGTCGGCCATCCACCTCTCGACACGCTGGGCGAGCGGCACACCGGCGAAGCTCCCGGTGGGACCGGCGAGGACCACGAGCTCCGGATCGAGCACCGCCACAAGTGGAAGCATTGCGGTTCCGACGCGCGGAGCCAGGTCGTCGAGCAGATCGGCCAGTCGCGGGCTCGCGGCGAGATCGGAACCCAGCAGCGCAAGGAGCTCCGGATATCCATCGACGGAGAGCCCGTGGTCTCGAGCGAGGTCGACGAGCACCGCGGCGGCGACGAGGTCCTGAACGAGTTCTCCGCTATCCGCCGCGTGCATGTGCGGGCTGGCCGCGAGGTATCCGATTTCGCCGGCGCCACCGGTCGCCCCCCGGTGGATGCGGCCACCGATGTCGACCGCCACACCCAAGCCTTCGCCGATCCAGAGCAGAGCGAAGCTCGATACGTCTGCTCCCCCGCCCAGCGAGCGCTCTGCGACGGCGGCGAGATTGGCATCGTTCTCGATGACGACGTCCACTCCGAGTTCCTCGGAGAGGCTGGAGCGCACGCGCTGACGCGGCCAGCCGGGCATGAAATCGTTGTAGAGAAGCTCATCGGTGCGCGGATCCACGGCCGCCTGGATGCCGACGCTGACGGCGGTGATCGCGGAGGAAAGGACCCCGGCTGCAGCGCTCGCGGCATCGATGGCGTTCTGGAGCACGACCCCTGCGGAGGTGCCGTTGGCGATCAGAGGTTCGGCGTGTACCGGGTACTCGCGTCCGGTTACGTCGACGACGACGGATCGCACGACGGACGGAGTCACATCGATCGCCACGCCGACCTCTCGGTCCGCGCGCACCCCGTAGGTGACCGCGGCTGGACCGCGGCGGCCGGTCTGCTCTCCGTCGACGGAGATGAGTTCGGCCTCCTCGAGACGGCGCACCATCTCGGCCGCCGTGGGCTTCGACAATCCCGAACGACGTGCGAGTTCGTTCTTGGTGAGCGGTCCGTGTTCGATGAGGAGCGCGAGCGCCTTACGGTCGTTGAGCATCCGCAACAGCGCCGGAGTGCCGGGATTGGCCCAGTCGGTGTCTGCCACGGTTGCTCCTCGCGATCGTCAGTGGTTGTGCGGGAACGCTAACAGGCAACCTTCCTTTCTGAAAGGTTTGTTTACAAATCAGAAACAGAAGGTGCGTTGCACCTCCGAAACGGGGTTGCCGCTGGCGCCCACGCCGCCGAGTCCTGCGGGCGGTGTCGGCGCGTCTCGACGGCGTCGGGGTCAGGGCCTGCGAAGCCGCGGTGCTGGCGGCGGCGGCACGGGCTTCGCGGCGATCACGGTGTCGACGTCGATGTGTTCGAGGCCGCGCTTCCCGTCGACGACGAGAGTCGTCGCATCCGCACTGACCAGGATTCCGAGGGCGTCGGTCGCCTGGCCGCTCGGCAGTAGGTAGCGCACGACGACGCGTGTGCCGGGTGCCGGGATGATCACCACGAGCCGGGCCGGTAGTCCTTGAGGAAGACGCCGAAGACGTCCTCCCCCGCTTCGCCGCGCACGATCGGGTCGTAGACGCGCGCGGCTCCGTCGACGAGGTCGAGGGGCGCGTGGAAGCCCTCCTCCGCGAGACGGATCTTCGTGGGGTGAGGGCGTTCGTCGGTGATCCAGCCCGTGTCGACGCTCGTCATGAGGATGCCGTCGGTTTCGAACATCTCCTGCGCGCTCGTGCGCGTCAGCATGTTCACCGCGGCCTTCGCCATGTTCGTGTGCGGGTGACCCGGCCCCTTGTAGGCGCGGCCGAAGACGCCCTCCATCGCACTCACGTTCACGACGTAGGTGCGCTTCGCCGCGCTCGCCGCCATGGCGGGGCGGAGCTTCGAGATGAGGATGAACGGGGCCGTCGTGTTGGCCAGCTGCACCTCGAGCATCTCGAGCGGGTCCACCTCGTTCACGTGCTGGGTCCACGAGTTGACGTCGTGGAGGTCGGGCAGGAGGCCGCCGGCGTCGATCGCGGTGCCCGCCGCGAGCCGTTCGAGCGAGCTCGAGCCGGCCGCCATCGCCTGCTCCGTGAGCTCGTCGGCGCGCGCCGCGGCGGCCGCGAGGATGGGGTGGGCCGTGACCGAGCGCGCGAGCGCTTGCGGGTGCTCGTCGTTGGTGTGGCCGAAGGTCACGAGTTCGGGCAGCGGTCCGTCCGGCAGCGGCGCGAGCTCGGCGTCGACGAGCGGCTGGTAGGCGCCGGGCGAGCGGCGCACCGTCTGCGTGGCGTTGTTGATGAGGATGTCGAGGGGGCCGGCCGCGGCGACGTCCTCCGCAAGTCCGATGACCTGGGCGGGGTCGCGCAAGTCGATGCCGACGACCTTGAGCCGCGAGATCCAGTCCGCGGAGTCGGGCAGGCTCGTGAACCGCCGCACTGCGTCGCGTGGGAAGCGCGTCGTGATGGTGGTGTGGGCGCCGTCGCGCAGCAACCGCAGCGCGATGTACATGCCGATCTTCGCGCGGCCACCTGTCAGCAGAGCGCGCTTGCCCGTGAGATCGGTGCGGGCGTCGCGCTTGGCGTGACTCAGCGCCGCGCACGACGGGCAGAGCTGGTGGTAGAACGCATCGACGACCGTGTAGTGCTGCTTGCACATGTAACAGGGGCGCGACTTCAAGAGCGTGCCGGCGGTCGACTCCGTCGTCGAGGTCCCGATGGGGATGCCGCGGGTCTCGTCATCGATGCGGTCGGCGGCCCCCGTCGCCGTCGCGGCGATCACGAGGCGGTCGGCCTCGGCGACGACCGCGCGCTTCTCGAGCCGGTGCGCGCGCTTCACGGCCTTGAACATCTTCGCGGTCGCCTGCCGCACGGCGATGAAGTCGGGGTGCGTCTCGTCGACGTCCGGCAGCTGCTCGAGGACACGGAGCGTGATCTCGAGGTCCGCTGGGGCGATACCGCTGGGCTTCGGAAGATCTGAGGGCACACGAGATTCTACGCTGGATGAGGGTTCTGTCCCGCGCCCGAGCGGTTCTCTCCGCTGCGTTCCAGGATGGTTCTCCCTGGTCAGGGAGGCGGGAAGGCGCTGACGCCTCCGTGCTCAGATGCACTATCGGGGTCAGCCGGAACGACCGCCCGGAGAGACCATCCCTCCGGCGTCCTCTCCGATTCCAACCGTCCTTCGCTGCTCGCGAGTCGCTGCCGTGCACGTCGCAAGCCGCGTCCCCCCGTCGTGTGATCCTCCGCGGTCAGGCTGGTCGGGGCGACGTTCTTCACGACGAGTTCGACGGCGTCGGGACGGACATGGATGCCGATGCTCGCCGACTTCGACTTCGGGGCGTGCTTGATGATGTTGGTAACCGCTTCGACGGCGGTCTCGGTGAGGACTCGTTCAGCGGTCGTTGCGACACCGAGCGGCACGCTCGGTGTCGCAACGCTCGTAGGGATTCCCGCATCGTGCAGAAGAGCACCCAGCGATGTGACAGCCTCCGTGACACTCCCCTCGTAGCGGGTGGAGCGCAACCGAGGACCCTCGGTCTTCGTATCGCGGATCAGCGAGAGCAGAGACTGAATACTCTGCAATGCCTGCTCTGCGGACTCCTCGATCGTGGTGAGCGACACCTGCCGACCAGCGCGGTCCGGCTGCCGTGGTAACGCCCGCGCGTGAAACAGGATGAGCGTCAGATCATGCGCGATGCCATCGTGGAGCTCATCGGCGATGCGCTCCTGATCATGCCGCGCGATGGCTTCGAGGTCCTTCGCTATGCGCGCTCGCTCAGCGACGAGAACCGTCTCCCTGGCGGCTACCAGACGGAATGCAATACCTGCCAGGAAGGCGATCAACGCAATTCCGGCGATGCCGTACACACCACCCTCGGCTAGTGTCGGCCCGCTGAGAGCGATATACGTGGTGAGAGCCCCGAGCAACGCCACGTGGGCGACGATCACCCATGGCACGCACGTCGCGGCAACCAGGCTGAGGGCGATGGCGAGCTCGAGGAGATCGCCGCCGCTGCCGGTGAAAACGACGCCGACGCCGCTGATGACCATGACGACGACCGCCGCGATCGTCGGATGCCAGGCGAAGGCAGCCAGGCTCAAGTAGAGCGCGACCGCGAGGAGGTCGTATCGGGTGAAGGTCCCGCTTGCGAGGATGAACGCGATGGCGATGCACAGGAGCACGCCGACAGCCAGCACCAGCAGAAGCCGCGCAACCGGATGAAGGGAACGCTGTTCCCAGAAGGCGCGAGAGCGCAGCATCCCCCCGATGGAGGACCGCACGGCGAGGACCGGCTCCCGGTCAGTGCTGGAAGCCGGAAAGGCTTCAGGCACAGATGCCCAGCATCTGACAGAGCCAGTCGCCGAGGTCGGCGTTCGACCGGGCAATCACGTGGACGAATGCTCCGACACCGTACGTGTTGATCAGTCCCATCATCGTCTCCTTCGCTCGGGCCGATGTCGATGTCGATGTCCTCGGGACGACATCGGCCATAGTGTCTCCACCCTACGAGTCATGCTCCTGGGGTCACGGAATTCTGACCCCAGGGCTAGAAATCCGCCGGTGTTCCCGCGGTACCGTGGAGAGGTGGCTGGAGTTGTCCGCGTTCTCGTCGTCGACGACGAAGCCCTCGTGCGGCACGCGCTCCGCGTATTCATCTCAGACGACGATCGCGTCACACTCGTCGGTGAGGCGACGGACGGTTCCGAGGTGGTGGACGCCTGCAGAACTGTGAAGCCCGACGTCGTCGTCATGGACATCAAGATGCACGAGATCAGCGGCATCGAAGCCACCAGGCGCGTCCTGCAGTGGAACCCTCGCTGCCGCGTCCTAGCGCTCACCACGTTCACCACGGAGTGGCGTGCGCTCGAGATCCTGCGCGCCGGGGCATGTGGATACCTCGTGAAGAACTCCACGCCGGAGCAGATCGTCGACGCCATCGTCGCGGCCCATGCCGGTGATCGCGTCGTCTCACCCGAAGTCCAGGAGAGATTCGTGCGTTCAGCCATCGAAGCGCATGACAGCCCGGTTCCTGAAACGCCTGCGCTGAGCGATCGCGAGCGACGGATCATCGAACTGATCGCACAGGGACTGTCGAACGCAGAGGTCGCCGAGGCACTCCACTATGCCGAGGGCACCGTGAAGGCCGACATCCGTCACATCAATCATCTGTGGAACGTCGAGAACCGCCTGCAGATCGTCCTCCGGGCCACCGAGTTCGGGATCATCAGTCTCTGATCGCGCCTCCTCGTCGTATTCCTGGCCCCAGGGCCATGAAGCTCCGCCGAACCTTGCTCCGCCCCATCGACGGTGGTCGGCTTGCGTTGGCCCCGCGCAGTCGGCGCCGGCCATTCGCAGATCGGGAAGGTGAGAACAATGACGTCGAAAGTCCATGTGAGAGCGAGACTCACGGGCGGCCTGTTGGCGACCGTGTTGGCAGCGGTCCTGACGACGACGCTGAGTACGGGAACGGCCTCGGCCACGACCCCGGCGCTCGTCGGGAAAGCCCCATCGAGCACACAAGCTCAGGCGACCGCAGAGTGCGCGGCACAGCCCGCGAACGTCGAGACCGTCGGCACCGACGGCTCGGCGGAGATGACCCTGCTCGACGGCGAAGCGTCGGCCGCGGCGGCATCACAAGCCACGAGCCTCGCTGAGGCGGCCGGCATCGCGCCTCAGACGTCTCCGGAGTTCGTGAAATATGAGGGTGTCAAGGCGTACGCGTTGGACATCGACGGCGTGAAAGCGACCTCGGTGACCTTCCCCCTCGAGGGTGGCGACTTCATCCAGCCGAGCAACGTCTCGTACATCGTGGACGAAGCCGGGCAGCTCTCGCAGTACTCGGAGTCGACGGTCGTCGAGCGCGCGGACGGCCTGATCGATCTCCACACCTACCGCGACGGGGCGCTCATCCACTCCGCCCAGATCGACCCCAGCACCCTCTCGGCACAGTCGGCGAGCGCGAAGGCGATGGATCCGACGACCTGCCTCATGGCGGTACTCGGCGTGAGCGCTGTCGTCGCCGGCATCATCCTGGTGCTCTGCGGCGGCTCATGCTCTGTTCCCGTCACACCCCCCACTGCTACTATTTGTGCTGCATGCATCGCTGGAATCGCAGTGGTCGGCGGCGCTTCCATCCCCGCAGTCATGGGCTGCTTCAACGGAGGTTAGAGGAATGAAGCGTTCAACCGGTCGATTCCTCGTCTTCTTCATCGTCACGGTCGCCTCAGGAGCCGCGCTGATTCTGCTGATGCCGTCCGCCATCAACCCCGACTCCACGATCCAGCCCTGGATCCCTTCGGTGCTGGGTGCACTCTTCGCGGCAAGTGCCTTCATCGCCTGGAAGGTCCGACCCGACTGGAAGCAGACACCGTCCACACAGCCGTAGCCGAGATCTGACACCGGCCTCGACGAGGACTCCCGTTCCTCGTCGAGGCCGGCCCCTGTGTGACGGGGGCTCGGTCCCGCCACCGAGGTCAGACGAATCGCACCCAGTTCGCGCCGCGGCCCGTCTCGGCCCGCTGCAGCAGCTGCAGTCGGTCACCCTCGGCCGCGTACAGCGACACGGTCGTCGAGAGTTCACCCGCGACGACGACGTGCATGCCGTCGGGGCTGATGGCGAAGCCACGGGGCTGGGGTTCGGTGGCGACGAACGATGCCGAGGAGGTGAGCGAGCCGTCCGCCGCGACGGCGACGGAACTGAGCGTGGCCGCGGTGCGTTCGGACGCCCAGATGCGGTTCCCGCCGTCGGCGAGGTGCAGGTCGGCACCCCAGATGAGGTGCTCCTCGCGCGGATCGGCGCCAAAGCGGCTCACGGCCAGTCCCTGACTGGGGTCGAACGCGTCGGCCGCGCCGCGGAGTTCGAGCGTGCCCGTCTCGGCGTCAGGCACGTAGTGGAGTACTTGCCCGGTGAACTCGGTGTTCACGTACACCGCGTCGCCGGCCGCGTTGAGCACGAGATGACGCGGACCGCTGCCGCTCGGCGCGTCGACGGTGGGCGGGTCGAGTGGAGTGAGCGCGGCGTCCGAACCCAGCGCGTACTGGGCGACGAGGTCGGCACCGAGGGACACGAAGTAGGCGAAGCGGCCGTCGGCGCTCGGAAGCACGGAATGCAGGTTGGGGTAATCGATGCGGGCGACGGGCTCTCCCACCACCCCGTCGTCGACGACGGCGCTGATGCCGTAGCCGCCTCCGTACGAGGCTCCGAGCAGGACCCTCCCTTCGCGGGCCAGGGCGAGGTAGTTCATACCGCCGCCGGGCAGGGCTCGGCGGGAGAGGACGGAGAGCGCGCCGCTCGAGCGGTCGAGGCTCAGCGTCACGATGCCGGCCGACTCGTGCCCGCCGCCCGCCTTCACTCCCGCGTAGACGAGGTCGCGCTCGGTGTCGACGACGAACGTGGAGGTTCCGGCGAGATCGCCGGTCACCGTGAGGCGCTCGAGGGAGTCACCGACGAGACGGAAGGTGCTGATGCTGCCGTCGCCGGAGTTGGCGACGAGGACGAGGGAATCGGTCATGCCTCGATCGTAGACATCCCGTGGCCCACTGCGGCGACCTCGGTCAGCCGAGAACGGCGTGCGCGATCGTGAAGATCACCAGTCCGGCGAGCGCCCCGACGACGGTGCCGTTGAGGCGGATGTACTGCAGATCACGCCCGACCATGAGCTCGATCTTCTCGGTAGTCTCCTCCGCGTCCCAGCGTGAAACGGTGTCGGTGATGATGGACGCGATGTCGTGCCGGTACCGGTCGACGAGGAAGACCGCGGCGTCCACGACTCGGCCGTCGACACGGCTCTGGAGCGCGGAATCCGTCGTCAGCCGCGCGCCGATGTCGCCGAGCACCTGCACCACGCGTCGGCGGAGCCCGCTCTGCGGGTCGGCGAGCGAGTCGAGCAGGCCGGCGCGCGCCGTGTTCCACGCCTCGGCGGCCAACTCGCGTACGCGCGGGCTGTCGAAGAGCGTCGCCTTGGCGTCGTCGAGTCGCGCCATGGTCTTCGGGTCGTGCTGCAGGTCGTCGGCCAGGCGCGCGAGGTACCCGTCGATCGCGACGCGGGCGGGGTGCTGCGGGTCGGCCTGAGCGGCGGCGACGAACTTCACGGCTTCGTTGTAGACGGCGTCGTCGACGAGGCGCGTCGCCATCGAGGGCACCCACGACGGGAGGCGCCGCGAGACGAGTCCGGCGAAGGAGTCGTGGTTGGACGCCAACCACGTCCCGATGCTGTCGAGAGCGAGGTCCACGGCACCGTGGTGCGCACCGGACTGCACGGTCCGGCCCAGCAGGGCGCCGAGCGGCGGACCCGACTGTGGTTCGATGAGGTGCTTGCGGGCGAGGTCCTCGATGACGTCGTGCACATCGTCGTCGCTCAAGGCGCGCAGGACGCTCGCCGCCATGAGCGCCCCCTCAGTGCCGACCCGTTCGGTGTGCTCCGGCACGCTCAACCACTCCCCGAGCCGCGCGGCGACCCCGGCGCTCTCGAGTTTGGTGCGCACGACGTCCCCGCGCAGGAACTCGGTCTCGACGAATTCGCCGAGGTTGATTCCGATCTCGTCCTTGCGGTTCGGGATGATCGCCGTGTGCGGGATCGGGATGCCGAGCGGATGCCGGAACAGCGCAGTCACCGCGAACCAGTCGGCCAGCGCGCCGACCATGCCCCCTTCGGCGAACGCACGCACGTAGGCGAGCGGCGGGTGCTCCTGCTGGAGCACAAATGCGATCACGAACAGCACCGCCATGAACACCAGCGCGCCCAGTGCGACCCCCTTCATGACCCGCAGCCCCCGGCGGCGCTCCTGGTCGGCGGGGCTCAGCAACTGTGTCCGAGTGTGTGCCATCCAGTCATCCTTACACGCGGTTCCAGCGTGAGCGTCGGTGTCTGTCCGCCCAGATCAGATGCTCCTCCCGCGGATCGGCGCCGATGTCGACGTTCCCGAGGAACCGGCACCGATGCCCGGTAGGCGCAACATGAGCCCACGTGGGCGCGACGATCAGGCCGACGAGTGCCGTGACCGTCACGGTCTGTCTGGCCTGGCGCGGCGTGATGCCGAGGTCTCGGCATCTCGATCAGCATCCCGTTGGCCGGACGACGCGCTCCCCGTCGACGCAGATCCGCCACCTCCCGCTCCGAACCACGAGAGCTGAAAGGAGGTGGCGGATCTGCGAGATGCCTGCCGGCGACCTACTCGGAGGTTCGCTGGAGGACGATCAGGCCGGTGGGGAAACGGTCCCGGGCCGATACGTAGACCCTGCCGCGCTCCGAATCCACGGAGACCCCGTAGACCTTGTTCCCATACGCCGTGCCCGGGTAGTTCGCGATCTCGGTGAGATCGGCCCCGCTGAAGACCCGCACACCGCTCGCCTCGAACGCGTCGCTCGAATGCCCGATGTAGAGCCGCGCCGTCACCGGATCGACCGCGACGGACCTGTAGTCAGGGTCGACGACGGCGAGCGACTGCAGCAGGTCGAAGCTCGTGCCGTCGTAGACGCGCACGCCCTCTGTTCCCGTACCGTTGTTCGTCGTGTAAAGACGGTTCGCCTCGGGATCGAACGCGATGCCGTGGGTCGACCAGTTCTCCCCCGGGGTCGTCACGACCTGCAACGACTCCCCCGTGGTGGCGTCCAGCACTTCGAAACCACTGCCTCGGGTGGCGCCGAACACCCGCCCGGTGGCGAGGTCGACATCGAGTCCACGGACGTTCGCCGTGAAGGCGAACGGTCCACGCACTACCGAGTCGTCGGCGAGGTCCATGACCACCCACGAATTGCCGTAGCCGACGTAGAGCTCGTTCTTCTCCGTGTCGATGGCAACGTCGCGCACGCCCTCGTCCGTGCCGTTCGGCATGACGTGGGTGGCGACGGTGGTGTCGGTCACCGGGTCGATCTCGAGGATGCGAGCCGGTCGCTGCTCGTTGCCCACGAACAGGTGGCCCGTCTCGGGGTCGACCACGGAACCCACCGGCTTCACGTCGAGTTCACCATCCTGCTCGGCCGACGGAATGGCCGTGAGCGCCGAGGCGGTGTACTCGCTTCCGGCCGGAGGATCGGTCGGATCGGTCGGATCGGTCGGATCGGTCGGATCGGTCGGATCGGTCGGGTCCGTCGCTCCCGTGCGTTGACTCACCGTCACGGCGACCGGAGCGAGCTCCGAGCCGGGCGGATTGAGACGGAAGTCGCGGTTGGACACGAAGACGCGCTGACGCTCCTCGTCGACCGAAATACCGTAGCCGTCCTTTCCGAAGGACGGATCGGCCATGTCGGCCACCACCTCACCGGTCGCGATGTCGTGCACCGAGAATCCACCGGTACCCGCGGCGGTGCCCGTGTACCCCACGTAGACCAAGCCGTTGGTCGAGTCGACGTCGAGCTGACGGGCGTTCGGCCGCGTGACCTGCTCCCAGACCTGCATGTACCCATCGCTCACGTCGAAAGCAGCGATGTTGATCGCATCCGGCACGTCTTCGAAGAACGCGGTGGTGACGTAGCCCTTCGCCGGATCGGCCGCGACGTAGTAGGCACCGAGGGTGCCGTTCACGACTCCGAGCGATGCGCCCGTCTCCGCGTCGAGCACCTCGACACCGCGCGACGGCACGGCCCCGTAGACCA
>NZ_RZNB01000001.1 GCF_004078635.1 Labedella phragmitis | reverse complement strand
CGTCGAAGGGCTCGAGTCGATGTTGGGTCGTCTGGGATTCGAGCCTCTCGAGAGGCCCAGGGAACTGAGGGGGTGTTCCCTGGGCCTTTCGAAGGGCTCGAACCGACGGGGTTCGGATCAGACGCGGTAGCCGCGGTGACGACGGATGACGGAGAAGAACATTCCGAGGGTCTGCAGGACCGTGATGACACCGAGGATCGGCCAGCAGACCCAGAGGATGAGCGATTGCACGTCGGTCGACAGCTGGAACCACACGAAGGTGAGGGCCGCGACCGTCGCGAGCAGACCGATGAGCGGCACGAGGTAGGCGTTACCCGAACCGCGCTCGGCCTTCGCCTGCTCCGCCCAGTTGTCGACCTGCTTGCGGCTCGCGAACTTCGTCCACGCCCGCAGGAAGTGACCGATCCGGATCCACATGTAGATCTCGGCCGGAGCGACCAGGAGGGCGAACAGGATGTCCTTCCAGTTGCGCGACTTCATCGAGATGGCGACGCGGAGGTTCAGGATCACCGCGACGACCGGTGGGATGAGCCAGAGCGGGCTGAAGACGAACGCGTCGATCGAGAGCGATGCGACGAGCAGCAGCACGAACATGACACGCGTGATGATGTTGACGAGCATCGAGAAGTGCTCGAACCAGCGCAAGCGGAGGTTCGGGTGGAAGGGCTGTCCCTTCGTGTCACCGCGCTGGCCCGGCCACATGAGTTCGATGGCGCCGAAGTTCCACTTGACCTGCTGAGCGTCGAGCGAGCGGAGCGTGTGCATGCCACCGACGTTGGCTCGCGCCTGAGCACTGATCTTCGTCAGGTAGCCGGCGCTCTTGATCTGTAAGGAGAGGAGGGAGTCCTCGACCTCGCTGTCCTTCACCCACGGGGTCTGCTGGTGGCTGTCCTCCATGACCTCACGGAGTGCTGTCGTGGAGAAGATCGAGAACTGGCCCCCGAGCACCGCCATGTTGCGGCCCTTGAGCATGTTCGACATGTTGAAGGCCGCGAACTGCGCCCGCTGTCCCGCGATGAGGAATGGGGACATCGGACCGTGAACGTCCGTGTCGTCGATGCTGTAGATCGCGGAGATACCGCCGATGCGGGTGTCGGAGGAGATCTCGTCGACGAGGTTCTGCACGGCGGTCGGGTCCGCCGTCGTGTCGCCGTCGACTCCGAGGAGGTAGTCGTAACCCTCGACGAGGTCGTAGCCGTAGTTGAGCGCTCCGACCTTCTTGTCCGGGTTGACGCCGATGTCGTGGACGAAGATCTCCGTCTCCTGGTATTCGTCCGGACCCGTGCGGCGGACGTGCGGTCCGGCGTAGTGGCTCGCGAACTCGACGGTCGCGTCCGTCGTGTTGTTGACGATGACGTGGATGACGTCGGGGAGACGCGTCTGCTGGAGGAGCGAGTCGAGAACGCTCGCGATCGACTCCTCCTCGTTGTATGCGGGGATGATGCAGCCCACGGTGGGGCGATACGTGGGGAGGGCCTCGACACTCTCGATGAAGTCGCTCGCGAATTCATCGAGATCGGGTCGTGCCGAGGGCCCCCCGACGCGTGCGGATTCGGTTCCGCGGGAGGCACTCTGCGCCGAGGCACTCGGGGTTCGGGTCCCTGCGCTCATGGCCATGTCCTTCCGCTTCCGATGGTGATTGTTGCTAGGTGTCCCGCACGATCTCTCGTGCGTTCTGAGATCAGTGAACACCGGCGACCTCAGGCGTCCCGCGGGGTACCCGCTGGTTAAGCTCAGGTTTTCCTCAAGATCTGCGCACGGAAAACACCCCGTGCGGCTCGGTCGCCCGTTTCACGCCCGTTTTCGGGTGGTTCGGGGCCCTCCTCACCTCGTGCTTGTCGTCCGATGCCCACCGCGGATGCCAAGATAAGGCCATGCGCATAGGGAGAATCGCGACCACCGCCGTGGCGTCGCTGGCCGTCGTCCTCTCACTGAGCGCGTGCGGGACACCGCCGTGGGAGACGCGGTCCACGAGGACGCCGACCCCCGTGGCGACGACCCCGAACCCCGTCGAGACGGTCGAGACGGTCGTGAACGAGCTCGCCTCCGGCAGCGCCGAACGACAGCTGACGGCCGGCAACATCACACTCACCGTCGACTACTGGTCGACGCTCTCGATGGACCAGTGGACGGCCGACGCGAACAAGCCGCTGAGCTTCTCCGCCGTCGCCGCTCTCGAGGACGGCGACAACCGCATCTATCTGTCGAAGGTGTCGATCGTGACCGCGGTCCGCGGTGACGGCGCTCCCCTGCCCGCTCCGGCCCCCCTCGCCGACAATGCGAACGTCGCGCCCGGGTACTTCATCTCCGCCCCGTACAGCTACAGTCAGAGTTTCGTGCTGCCGGCCGTCGACGAGTCAGCGACCTCCGTCCAGCTCACGATCACCTACGAGCTGCTGCTCCAGACGACGCCGACGTCGTCCGAGTACGCGAAGCAGACCGCTACCGATACCCTGACGATCGCCATCGCGCCCTGACGCCGTACACTCCCGAGCGCTCCCGCGACCGCTCGCGAGTCAGTCGAGCGCCGTCCGCGATCGATCGATTCGGCGTGGCACGGCCTGCGTCTGGACCGCCGCCTCGACACGGTTGCCACCGGCTTCCCTCGCCCGGTCCAGAGCGTCGAGAGCCGCGTCCCGCAGCTTGTCGAAATCGAACGGGACCGTGAAGGTGTCGGAGACGCCGATCGAGGCACTCAGGCGGATGTCGTTCGTGCCCTCGACGCGGCCCTCCGTGATCTCGGCCAGTATCGCCTCGGCGATCTCGCGGGTCGCTTGCGGCTCGGACACCATCACGAGGACTCCGAAGTGCGAGGATTCCTGGCGTCCGAGGATCGACGACGTGGGCGTCACCTCGCGGAGGACGGTCGCGACCGTCTGGAGGGTGGCGTCCCCCGTGCCGCGCCCGAACGCCGTGTTGATCTCCTTGAGACCGTCGATGCGAATGAGAAGGAGCGCGACCGAACTGGACCGTCGTCGGGCGCGATCGATGCGATCCTTCGCGCCGTCGTCGAAGGTGTCGCTCGCGAGGACCCCGAGCGTGAACGAGCGGACGGCATTCCGAGCGAGAGGATTCGCTCCACCGCCGAGCGAACGCTCCACCTGGAGGCTCGTCATCGCGACCGATGAGGAGATCAGGAAGAGGATCGTGACGAAAGTCGCGAGATTGGTGCCGAAGTACGTGCGGAAGAGGTCGCTGTAGGGACCGTAGAGGAGGAAGACCGCGCAGCGCGCGAGGTAGAACCCGGCGACCACGAGCATCACGACGGCGAGGGACCGGGCGTTGACGCGGGAGCGCATCTGGCCCGTGAGGCCCTCGACGCCGGCGAGCAGGGCGAACAGTCCGACGCCCGCGAGCATCGCCCATCCCCCGGCCCACTCGCCGCCTTCCGGTCCACGGACGACGACGGCGGCGGCAACGGCGACCGTGACGACGACCACGACGACGAGCCACGGCTTCCTCCCGTTGTAGGCGCGGCACCCGGCCCACACGAAGCCGATCGCCGCGGTGATGGCCGCGTTGCCCACGGCCACGGTGACCCACAGTCCCGGGTTGATCGCGTCGAAGCCGTAGGCCAGGGCCGCGAGCATGCCGTTCGTGAACGCGACGGTCCAGAGCCTCGAGACGAGGTCGAGCCGTTGGATGGAGGTGTTCAGTATGAACGACGCCCCCGCGAGGATGGTGACGAGCGCGCTCATCACCATCAGGGTGCTGGTGTCAAGAAACATGACCGTCCCGTCCTTGTCTCACGGCCAGGGCGGCCGCGGTTCGACGCTCTTTCGGAAGGGTTACGGTGAACGTCGTCCCGGCCCCCTGTTCGCTCTCGACGGCGACGGACCCGCCGTGCTCCTCGATGATCTCGCGCGCGATGTTGAGGCCGAGCCCCGTGCCGTGGATCGACGTCTGCCGCACGGAATCCGTCCGGTAGAAGCGCTCGAAGAGGCGCTCCTGCTCGTCTGGACGCATGCCCCGACCCGTGTCGCGCACGGTGACTCTGACGTCCGCTCCGACATCCGTCACGGTCACGAGGACGGACCCGCCGTCGTTGTTGTACTTGATGGCGTTCGACACGAAGTTGTCCATGACCTGACGGAGCCGGAACGCGTCGCCCATGACGACGACATCGCCGCTCGAGCGGACGTCGAGCGTGATACCGCGCGCTCCGCCGGCGACGCGGGCCGCCTCGATCGATTGGGCGGCGATCTCCGTGATCTCGCACGGTGCGAAGTGCATGACGAACCGATGCGAGTCCCCGCTCACGGTCGCGAGGAGGTCGCTCACGATCTGGAGAAGCCGCTCGGAGTTGTCGAGCGCGATGCCGACGAGTCGGCGGGACTCGTCGTCGAGACCCGGACTGTCCACGACGAGATCGAGGTAGCCGAGGACGGATGTCAGTGGGGTGCGCAGTTCATGGGAGACGGACGCGACGAAGTCGTCGCGCGCCTCGACGGCGGCGAGTTCGGGCGTGACGTCGCGCGTGATGATGATGCAGCCCTGGCTCTCGCCGTCCTCGTCGAGGAGCTGGCGTGCGGAGACGGCGAGGGCGATGCGCCGCTCCCCCGGTCGGCCCTGCCAGATGATCTCGTTGTCGAACACCTCCCCGCGCATCGCGCGGCGGTACGGGCGTCGGCTCTCCGGGATCGGCGTCACGCGGTCGGGCAGGTACACGAGTTCCTGCACGAGGGCGTCGTTGAGGTCTCCGAACGGTTCCATGAGCGCTCGGTGCGCCTGGTTCACGAGCACGACGTTGCCGCGGTCGTCGTATCCGATGACGCCGAACGTCACGGCGTTGATGATCTCGTCGAGGGTCTCCTGCTGCCGTCGCACGCCGGCGACGGCGCCTTCGAGGAGGCGCGACTGCTGACGGAGCAGGACCCGGTGCGCCGCACCTCGGCGAGCGGCCTGGAAGGCGGCCGTCGCGAGGAACATGAAGGTGATCGGGAGCACGAACAGCGTCGGGACGTCCGAGACCGTGAGCGTCTCGCCGCGCCACCAGATCGACATCCACAGGAGCACCGAGCAGATCGCGGGTCCGAGGAGCGCGATCCACGCGGAGAAGTGGCTCGCGAGCCAGAAGATCGGGAACACGAAGAACAGGCTCGCGGCGACGGCGGGCTCGCCCTCGCGCACCAACATGATTGCGGC
Source organism: Labedella phragmitis (assembly GCF_004078635.1). Lineage (GTDB taxonomy): Bacteria > Actinomycetota > Actinomycetes > Actinomycetales > Microbacteriaceae > Labedella > Labedella phragmitis. The sequence continues at coordinate 985,321 of NZ_RZNB01000001.1, read as the reverse complement.
GATATCGAGGAGCGGGACGAGGGCGATCGTGTTGTGGGGTACTCGCGCCCATGGGACGGCGGCCGCGACGGCCGTCGCGAGGAACATGATCGCGAGGCCCGTGACGTACAACGCGTCGGTGACGGCGACCGGCGAGAACAGGTACGTCACGACCGTGAGCGCGAGGACGGACGTCGCCGCGAGCATCTGCATGCGGAAGACGCTGCGCTCGAGGCGCTGTGCCGCGGCATCGCCAACGCGCGCCATCACTCGAGCCATGGATCGAGAGTAGCAATGGGTCCGACGGGCGCCCCGCCGGACACGATCACGCTGCCGGCTGCTTGGCCGCGATGAGCTCCGCGATCTGCACGGCGTTGAGCGCGGCGCCCTTGCGCAGGTTGTCGTTCGAGATGAAGAGCGCGAGACCGCGGCCGCCGGGAACGCTCTGATCGGTGCGGATGCGTCCCACGAAGGAGGGATCGCTCCCCGCCGCCTGCAGCGGCGTGGGGACGTCCGACAGCTCGACCCCGGGCGCTGCGGCGAGTAGTTCCTCGGCGCGCTCCGGGCTGATCGGGGAGGCGAACTCGGCGTTGATGGACAACGAATGGCCCGTGAAGACGGGGACACGGACGCAGGTGCCGGCGACGAGCAGCTCGGGGAGCTCGAGGATCTTGCGGCTCTCGTTGCGGAGCTTCTTCTCCTCGTCCGTCTCGCGCCCCCCGTCGTCGACGATCGAGCCGGCAAGCGGGATGACGTCGAAGGCGATCGGCCGGACGTACGTGGTCGGCTCGGGCATCGACACCGCGGCACCGTCGTGCACGAGACCGAGCACGTCCTGCTCCGTCGCCGAGCGGACCTGGGAGGCGAGCTCCTCCGCACCGGCGAGTCCCGATCCGGACACCGCCTGATACGTGCTGACGATGAGCCGTTCGAGGCCGGCTTCGGCGTCGAGCACCTTGAGCACGGGCATGGCGGCCATCGTCGTGCAGTTCGGGTTGGCGATGATGCCCTTCCGCGCCTCGTCGATGGCGTGCGGGTTCACCTCGCTCACCACGAGGGGTACGTCGGGGTCCATCCGCCACGCACTCGAGTTGTCGATGACCGTGACGCCGGCCGCCGCGAAGCGCGGGGCGTGCGCTCGAGAGCCAGTGGCGCCGGCCGAGAAGAGGGCGATGTCGAGGCCCGAGGGATCCGCGGTCTCGACGTCTTCGACGACGACCTCGCGGCCGCCGAACTCGATCGTGCGACCGGCCGAGCGTGCCGTCGCGAAGAAGCGGATCTCCACGATCGGGAACTCCCGCTCGAGCAGAAGCCGACGCATGACCGTGCCGACCTGACCTGTGGCGCCCACGACTCCGACGCGCATTCCGTCACTCATGACTGTTCCTCTTCCCGTCTCGGCGCTCAACGACCGGTGCCCGCGTAGACCACGGCGTCGACGTCGCCGTCGAGACCGAAGGCGGTGTGTACGGCTCGCGCGGCTTCGGCGATCGTGTCCGCTCGCGTGACGACCGAGATCCGGATCTCGCTCGTCGAGATCATGTCGATGTTGATCCCGGCATCGTAGAGCGACTCGAACAGGCGGGCCGAGACGCCCGTGTTGGTGCGCATCCCCGCACCGACGAGAGCGAGCTTGCCGATCTGGTCGTCGTGCTGCAGCGAGGCGAACTGCACGTCGTCGCGTTCGTTCCGGAGAGCGGTCAGGACCGACTGCGCCTCCGACTTGGGCAGCGTGAAGGAGATGTCCGTGAGCCCTGTCGCTGCCGCCGAGACGTTCTGGACGATCATGTCGACGTTCGCATCGGCTCGCGCGATGATCTTGAAGATCTGGGCGGCCTTTCCGGGGACGTCGGGAACGCCGACCACGGTGATCTTGGCCTCGCTGAGGTCGATGGCGACCCCGGTGACGATGGGCTGTTCCACTGTCTCACCCTCTTTCGGGTTGATCACGAGGGTTCCCTCGTTATTGCTGAACGACGAGCGCACATGCAGCGTCACGCCGTGGCGTCGGGCGTACTCGACGGCGCGGATGTACAGGACCTTCGCGCCGGCGGCCGCGAGCTCGAGCATCTCCTCGCTCGTGATCGAGTCGATCTTGTGCGCTTTCGGGACGACGCGGGGATCCGAGGTGAAGATGCCGTCGACGTCGGTGTAGATCTCGCAGATGTCGGCGCCGAGGGCTGCGGCGAGGGCGACGGCCGTGGTGTCGGAACCGCCCCGTCCGAGCGTCGTGATGTCCATGGTGTCGCGGTTGAATCCCTGGAAGCCCGCGACGATCGCGATCGCCCCGGCGTCGAGCGCCTTCCGCACGCGGACGGGGGTCACGTCGACGATCCGCGCCGCACCGTGGTGCGCGTCGGTGATCATGCCGGCCTGGCTCCCTGTGAAGGACTGCGCCTCGTAGCCCATGCCCTTGATGGCCATGGCGAGGACCGCCATGGAGATGCGTTCGCCGGCGGAGAGCAGCATGTCGAGTTCGCGCGGCTCGGGGAGCGGCGTGACGAGGTGGGCGAGGTCGAGCAGCTCGTCGGTCGTGTCGCCCATCGCGGATACCGCGACGACGACGTCGTGACCGACCTTCCGCGTCTCGACGATGCGTCGTGCGACGCGCTTGACGCTCTCGGCGTCGGCGACGGACGACCCGCCGTATTTCTGCACGATGAGACTCACGGGATGACTCCTGGATGGGGTGACGGGCGAAGCCCGGTCACCATTCTAGGGTTCGCCGCATGACGGCCCGGCAATGTGACGAAAGGGGGTGTGTACCTCCGCAGAGTCAGTTCGAGACGATCGTGCGCCCCTCGAACGCGCGGCCGAGGGTCACTTCGTCCGCGTACTCGAGGTCGCCGCCGACGGGGAGACCGGACGCCAGCCGCGTGACCCGGATCTCGAGCGTCTGCAGGAGGCGGCTGAGGTACGTGGCCGTCGCCTCGCCCTCGAGGTTCGGGTCCGTCGCGATGATGACCTCCTGCACCGTGCCGTCGGCGAGACGCTGGAGCAGCTGCCGGATGCGGAGCTCGTCTGGACCGATCCCGTCGATGGGGCTGATCGCTCCGCCGAGCACGTGGTACAGCCCGCGGAACTCGCGAGTGCGCTCGATCGCGACGACGTCCTTCGCCTCCTCGACCACGCAGATGAGCGTCGGGGTGCGGCGCGGATCGCGGCAGATGGAGCACGTCTGCTGCTCGGCGACGTTTCCGCAGATCTCGCAGAAGTGGACCTTCTCCCGCAGCTCTGTGAGCAGCTCGGCGAGCCGGGACACGTCGAACGTCTCGGTCTGCAGGATGTGGAATGCGATGCGCTGGGCCGACTTCGGACCGATGCCCGGCAGGCGGCCGAACTCGTCGATGAGTTCTTGGACGATTCCCTCGTACATGGCCTACCCCTCGTCCGTCACGGTGTGAATCTCGAGGGGGGCGTGTACGGCTGCTCCTCGATGAATCGGGCGCCGAGGATCTCGCGTACGACGGCCTCGCCGTAACGCCCGTTCTGGCGATTGGACGGGTCGGGTGCGACGAACGGACGAACGGTTCGCGGAGCGGGTGCGGTCGTCTCACCCTCGGAGGGCGCGTCGGCCGGGCGGGTCGGAGCCGCCGTTCGCGGTTCGGGGATCTCGACGACGGGAGCGATCGTCGCGGCAGGCGCCACGCTCGGCGAGGCGCTCTGCTGCGGTTCCGTCGGGGACGGCGACGCGGCGGACGTCGCCTCATCCGAATCGGCGGCCGGACGGTCGGCGCCCGGGATGGCGACGACGTGCCAACCGGCGGCGTCCGTCGACGACGTGTGCGGCGGAGCAGCCGACACCGCTCCGGCGCTCGGACGGCTCGGGGCCGCTGAACCCGGAGGGGCCGGGTCGTCCGACGCGGTGTTCCGCGATGCGGTCGTCGGCGATCCCGGACGCTGGGTCGGCGTCGTTTGCGCGGCGTTTCGCTGCGACGACGACTGCGGAGCCGATCGCCCGGCGGCGGGCCCCACCGGACGCTGACCGGCGGCGGAGGGCCCGCGCGTCGGAGAGGAGCGGACGGGCCGTTCGTGGTCCTCGAGAGGCGGCGGAACGGAGTCGTCCGGCGGAGCGTCCTCGTCCGAGAGAGGGGGGACGTCGTCGTCGATGGGGGCGACGTTGGCAGGTGCCGGACCGGTCCTCCGATCCTGGCGAGGAGCAGGGCGACCACCCCTCGTCGTGCCCGCGACCGTGCTCGAGGCGGCGGTCGACCCGTTCGATCCGGTCCTCGACCCGCCCACGCCGTCGCTCGAGGTGTCGGGCTGGGGTGCGTCCTCGGTCACCGGCATCGCGCTCATCACCGCGGGAGCGGGCGCCGGGGGCGCCGAGACGGGGGCACCATCGACGCGCGCGATGTACTTCACGCGGATGCCCAGGACGTCGAGGATGGCCTGCCGGACGTACTCGCTCACGCCGTGGCCGGCGTTCAACTGCTTGAAGCTCTCGACGTCGTGCTGGCTCGGGAAGGTGAGCGTCAGCACGTCTCCCTCGAGGTTGCGCACGGTCGCCGTGACGGCGACCATCCACGCACCGCGCTTCACGGCCCCCACACGCTCGAGCACCTCGGGCCACGCGTCCTTGAGCTGCTGCAGCGAGACGGCTCCCGTGGGCGCGGTCACCGGTCGTGCGGGCGAAGCCTGCGGATCCGGAGCGCTGGGAGCGCGCTTCTCGATGTTCTCGGACCGGACCGCCGGCGTGGAGGGCGAGCCGCTCGATTCCGAGCGGCTCGCGGCCGGGGCGGTCGCCACGACCGCCGGCTCGGAGGAGGCGGGCCCGGCGACGACGGGCGTCGTCCGTGCCGGTGACGGTGCGACGGCCGACGCGTCGGACGCAACGGAGGGCGCGACCGGGCCGGACGGCGCGGTGGCGCGCTGAGCGTCCGCGCCGCTCGAGGACGCCGCGGACACGCCAACCGTCACGGGACCGCCGTCGACGCCGACGCGACGCTCGAGCCGCTCGACGCGCGCGAGCGCTCCGCGCGCCGTGGCGTCGGCCGCCGGCACGAGGATGCGCGCCATCATCAGTTCGAGGTGGAGGCGCGGCGACGTGGCGCCGGACATCTCCGTGAGCGCTCGACCCACGAGGTCGGCGGAGCGGGACAGTTCCGCCTGGCCGAACGCCGACGCCTGCCGCGACATGCGGTCGAGCTCGTCTTGCGGGATGCCCCGCATCACGGCCGCTGCGCCGTCCGACGTGGCCGCGACGACGATGAGGTCACGCAATCGCTCGAGGAGATCGTCGACGAAGCGGCGCGGATCCTGACCGGTCTGGATGACGCGGTCGACAGCACCGAACACCCCCCCGGCGTCGTTCGCCGCGAGGGCGTCGACGACCTCGTCGAGGAGCGCGGTGTGCGTGTACCCGAGCAGGGAAACGGCTCGTTCGTAGTCGACCGACGCGCCCTCCGACCCCGCCATGAGCTGATCGAGCAGTGACAGGGTGTCGCGAGCGGAACCTCCACCCGCTCGCACGACGAGCGGGAGCACACCCGGCTCGACGGCGACGCCCTCCGCCTCGCAGAGCTCGCCGACGTAATCGAGCATCTGTGCCGGCGGGATGAGCCGGAACGGATAGTGATGGGTGCGCGAGCGGATCGTGCCGATGACCTTGTCCGGCTCGGTGGTCGCGAAGATAAACTTGACGTGCTCCGGCGGCTCTTCGACGATCTTGAGCAGCGCGTTGAACCCCTGGGGCGTCACCATGTGCGCCTCGTCGAGGATGAAGATCTTGTAGCGATCGCGCGCCGGGGCGAAGATCGCCCGCTCGCGCAGGTCGCGCGCGTCGTCGACGCCGTTGTGGCTCGCAGCGTCGATCTCGACGACGTCGAGGGACCCGCCGCCGTCGCGCGAGAGCTCGACGCAACTGTCGCAGACACCGCACGGGGTGTCCGTTGGGCCCTCCGCACAGTTGAGGCAGCGGGCGAGGATGCGTGCAGAGGTGGTCTTGCCACACCCGCGCGGACCGCTGAACAGGTAGGCGTGGTTCACACGATTCGTGCGCAGTGCCGTGCGGAGCGGATCGGTCACTTGAGACTGGCCGATCATCTCGGCGAATGTCTCGGGCCGGTAGCGGCGATAGAGGGCGGTGACCACGGACTCCATGGTAGTCGCCACCCCCGACACCCGGTCCGGTCGTGGCACCTTCCCTCGACGGACGGGAGATCGCCTCGCCCTCGTTCGGCCGGGAGCCGCTGATCCTGCGGTCAGCCCACCGCCGACAGCGTCTGGATGGCGATCTCGAGCTCCTCGTCGGTGGGCACCACGAGCACGGCGACCTCCGAGTCGTCCGTCGAGATGACCGAGATCTCGCCTCGACTCACGGAGCGGTTCCGCTCATCGTCGACGCTGATGCCGAGCCGTTCGAGGCCGGCGAGGGACTCCGCCCGGATACGGTGGTCGTTCTCTCCGATGCCGGCCGTGAACGCGATCGCATCCACCCGCCCGAGCTGCGCGTAGTAGGCGCCGATGTAGTGACGCAGGCGGTGCACGTAGACGTCGAGGGTCTCGCGGGCATTCGTGTCTCCTGCGGCAGCGCGCTGACCGAGGTCGCGCATGTCCGACACCCCGGACAGGCCGAGGACACCGCTCCTCTTGTTGAGGAGGTCGTCGAGATCGTCCGCCGACATCCCCGCGCGCCGCATGAGGTGGAGGAGCACGGCGGGATCGATGTCGCCCGAGCGGGAGCCCATCACGAGACCCTCGAGCGGAGTCATCCCCATCGACGTCTCGACCGATCGTCCACCGGCGATGGCCGCGACGGAGGCGCCGTTGCCGAGGTGGAGCACGATCTGATTGAGGTCGGCGAGCGGTCGGCCGAGGAACTCGGCGACGTGCTCCGAGACGTACTTGTGCGATGTGCCGTGGAACCCGTAGCGCCGGATACGGTGCTTCGCCGCGAGCTCCCGATCGATCGCGTACATGTAGGCCGCCGGCGGGAGCGTCTGGTGGAACGCCGTGTCGAAGACCGCGACGTGCGGGATGTCCGAGAACGCCTTCTGCGCGGCGTCGATGCCCTGGACGGCTGCGGGGTTGTGGAGCGGTGCGAGGTCCGAGAGGTCCTCGATGTTGATCTTGACGAGGTCCGTGATGACTGTCGGCTCGAAGAAGCGACGCCCCCCGTGCACGACACGGTGTCCGACGGCCACTGGCCGGTTCTCGTCGAGGGACGGTCCGTGCTCCTCGAAGCTCGCGATCATCTCACCGAAGCCGGCCGTGTGATCGGGGATATCGACCTCGCGCTCCCAGACGGCGTCGGGATCGTCCCGGGTTTCGTCGCGGTGCTCCACACGACCGGTGCCCTGGCCGATGCGCTCGACGAGGCCCGAGGCGAGAGCCGCGCGGTCCTCCACGTCGATCAGCTGGTACTTGAAGGACGACGATCCCGAGTTGACGACGAGGACGGTGCTCACGACGCCGCCTCCACCGCTGCTCGCGCCCCGGCTTGGATGGCGGTGATCGCGACGGTGTTGACGATGTCCTGCACGGTCGCTCCCCTCGAGAGGTCGTTGATCGGCTTGTTGAGCCCCTGGAGCACCGGGCCGATGGCGACGGCTCCGGCGGAGCGCTGCACGGCCTTGTAGGTGTTGTTGCCCGTGTTGAGGTCGGGGAAGATGAACACGGTCGCGCGCCCCGCGACGTCCGAGCCCGGCATCTTCGTGGCCGCGACGGCGGCGTCGGCTGCGGCGTCGTACTGGATCGGACCCGCGACCCGGAGGTCCGGCCGGCGTTCACGGACGAGGGCCGTGGCCGCACGCACCTTCTCGACGTCGGCGCCCGATCCCGACTCCCCCGTGGAGTAGGAGAGCATCGCGATGCGCGGATCGATCCCGAACTGTGCCGCGGTGCCCGCTGACGAGATCGCGATGTCGGCGAGTTGCGACGAGTCGGGATCCGGCACGACGGCGCAGTCGCCGTAGACGAGCACGCGGTCCTCGAGAGCCATGAGGAAGACGCTCGAGACGACGTTCACGCCCGGCGTGGTCTTGATGATCTCGAAACCCGGCCGGATGGTGTGTGCCGTGGTGTGGATCGCGCCGGAGACCATGCCGTCGGCGAGCCCCATGTGCACCATGAGCGTTCCGAAGTACGACACGTCGGTCACGACGTCCTTGGCCTGATCGAGGGTGACTCCCTTGTGGGCGCGCACTCGCGCGTACTCCTCCGCGAACTTGAGGGCGAGCACCGGGTCGTGGGGCGAGAGGACCTCGGCGCCCGCGATGTCGAGGCCGAGCTCTATCGCCCGCGAGCGCACCTCGAAGGGCTCCCCGAGGATCGTGAGCCGCGCGACGTCGCGCGCGAGCAGCGTGTGGGCGGCGCGGAGGATACGGTCGTCCTCACCCTCCGGGAGGACGATGTGCCGGTCGGCGGCGCGCGCCTGCTCGAGCAGTCCGTACTCGAACATGAGCGGCGTCACGACGGACGTCCGGCTGACCTGGAGCCGGTCGACGAGAGTGGCCGTGTCGACGTGCTGCTCGAAGAGCGCGAGTGCCGCGTCGTACTTGCGCTGCGAGTCGGCGGCGAGGCGCCCTCGCGTCGAGGTGATCGCCACGATCGTGTCGTACGTGCCGAGCCCCGTACGGATGATCGGAAGGGTCTGCGGGAGGCCGTCGAGCAGGCGCTCGATCGGCTCGGGGAGATCGAAGCCGCCGTTGAGGACGATGCCGGCGATGGACGGGAAGGTGCCGGCGGCCTGCGCCATGAGCGCGGCGAGCAGGACCTCCGTGCGGTCGCCCGCGACGACGAGCACCGCGCCCTCCGTCAGACGCGGAAGCACGTTGACCATGCCCATGCCGGCGACGACCACGCCGAGCGCCTCGCGCTGAAGTAGAGCGGGGTCGCCCTTCAGGAGCTCGCCGTCGAGCGACGACATGATCGAGCCCATACTCGGGGCGACGAGGTACGGGTTCTCGGGGATCGCCCACACGGGGACGCCCGGCTTCGCGCCCTCGATGCCGGCGACGATCGCGGCGGTGTCCGTGTCGTCCGCGCGATTCGCGATCACCGCGAGGAGCGTCGCGTGCGCGTTGCGGAGCTCCCCGAGGGCCAGCTCGGCGATCTGCTTCATGTGCTCGGGGCTCCGCGACCTGCTCTGTCCGAGGCGCTCTCCGGATCCCTGGCCTTCGCGCCCGCCGAGCACGAGGAGGACCGGAGCACCGAGGTTCGTCGCGATGCGGGCGTTGAAGCCGAGCTCGGTCGGGCTGCCGACGTCGGTGTAGTCGGAGCCGAGGATCACGACGGCGTCGCACTTCGCTTCGACCGACTTGTAGCGTTGCACGATGCGCGAGAGGGCGAGCTCGGGACCGGCGTGCACGTCGTCGTAGCCGACGCCGATGCATTCGTCGTAATCGAGGTCGACACCGTCGTGCTGGAGCAGGAGTTCGAGGACGTAGTCCCGCTCCTCCACCGATCGCGAGATGGGGCGGAAGACACCGACACGCTTCACCTCGTGGGAGAGCAAGTCGAGGAGCCCGAGGGCGATCGTCGACTTCCCGGTGTGTCCCTCCGCCGATGTGATGTACACGCTCGTGGCCACGATCATCCTTCGGTTGTCCAAGGGGTCGTGTCCCACGCTACAGGAGCCGGGTGACACTCTTCTACGCTGTGTCGAAAAGCGGTCGGACGTGCATCGTTCCGCCCTCCGCATACGCCGGCGAGACGTGACCGTCGACATAAAAAAGGACCCCCCGCGCACCCGCCAGAGCCCGGTTACCCTTGCTGCGTTTCCGCCCTGGGGGAGTTGGCCTGGATGGCGCCACGCGGGGAGCCGACCACAATCCTACAGCGCCCGCCGAGTCGTCGCCACGCACCGCCTGGTTAGGGGCCGCGGTGGCGCCGGCCTGTCGCGCGACCCGGTAGGATGTTCAGGTCGCGGTTCGCCGCGTCCGTCAGGAGGATTCGCCTAGTGGCCTATGGCGCACGCTTGGAAAGCGTGTTGGGTGCAAGCCCTCGGGGGTTCGAATCCCCCATCCTCCGCCGAAGAACCACCTGCCGAAGAACCGCACGCGCACCAGGTGCGCTCACAACCACACCACCGGGGCTCGAATCGTGAGCGTGAGACCGAGCACTCCCCCCGACGCGCTCCGGCTCGCCGGGGTCGACGAGATCGGCGAACGCGTCTATCGCCAACTCCTGTCGGTCGACGTCGCGCACACAGACTCTCTCGCGATCGCGCTCGATTTCTCCCCCGACGTGGTCGCCGAGCGGCTGGCGATCCTGTCCGACGCAGGTCTCGCCGTACAAGTGGCGTCCGGCGGGTTCACGGCTGTCGACCCGCGCGCATCGCTGAGGTCTCTCGCAGACGGTCACGCGCGCCGGGTCGACGCCCTTCGCTCCGTCATCCCCGAGCTGGCAGAGGCGTTCGACCTCAATCGACGGGAGGGTGCGCGATCCTCGCGCACCCTCGTCATCACCGGTCCGGAGGCGATCGGCGACTGGTACGGTCGAGTGAGCCTCGGAGTCGAACGGGAGATGCTCGCGTTCGACAAGCCTCCGTACGTGGTCGGGGTGCAGGACCGGCTCCAAGGCCTCGCCCTCGCGAGGGACGTCGACTGGCGCAGCCTCTACGGGCGGGAGAGTTTCAACAGACCGGGGCGACTCGACGAGGTGCTTCAGGACATCGCGGGAGGCGAGCAGGCGCGGCTCACGGAGTCCGTCCCGGTGAAGCTCGCCCTCGCCGACCGCAAGCGTGCCATCCTGTCCCTCTCCCTCAACGAGCGGGAGCCCGAGGCGCTCGTGACGCGGTCCCCGCAACTCATCGACGCTCTCGTCGCGCTCTTCGAGCTTTACTGGGATACCGCAGAGCCCCTCGTGGGCGGCGGGAGCGCCGGCCCGCGGATCCGCACCCCCTCGACCGGTCGCCGGACGGGACGACCCCCGACGCCGGACGAACGCACGCTCCTCACGCTGCTGTCGGCCGACCTCAAGGACGAGGTCATCGCACGCGAGTTGGGCGTGTCCACACGCACGCTCCGGCGGAGGATGCAGGACGTCTTCACCGAGCTGGGCGCCATGAGCCGGTTCCATGCCGGTGTCGAGGCGGCGCGGCGAGGCTGGATCTAGTCCTCTCCACCGCGGTGCCGATGTGTCGAGCGCGTTTCCCCGCTGTTGCGGCTCTATGAACGGGGGCGTCCGGAATCGGACAGCGCCGTTATCGGACACGCGGTCGATTGACGCGGAACCCGTGGCATCGGTAGCAACGGAGGAGGGACTCTCCGGTTGCGCATCGTCACCGGGAGGACCCGTCCCCTCCCGATGTCTCAAAGGACCCTCAGTGAAACTCAGATCACCTCGGCCTGCCCCAGCGCATCGACGACCGGCGCGCATCCTCGCGGCCGCTCTCGCGCTCGGCGCCGTAACCGTCTCCCTCGCCCTCCCGTCGACGGCATTGGCTCTCGAGCCGATCGTCGCCCCGTCCTCGGCCACCGAATTCTCGACACCGGCGGGGGACGCGGGGACAGAGGAGACGAAGACCTACGTCGTCGTCCTGAGGGACCAGGCTGCCGCGGCTCGATCGGGTTCGCGCTTCGACGCCGCATCGAGACGTGTCGCCGACTACACCCGCGGGCTCGAGGAGACCCAGTCCCAGGTGGCGGAATCCGTCGGCGCGGACATCCTGATCGGATACACGCTGGCGACCAACGGCTTCGCCGCAGACCTCACCGACGCGCAACTCGAGAAGCTGCGCTCAGACACTCGCGTCGCGACCGTCGTCGAGAACGAGATCCTCAGCGTCTCCGACGCCGGCACGTCCACCGGCTACCTCGGACTCGAGGGCGACGACGGCGTCTGGTCCTCGCTCGGGGGGTCCGACGAGGCCGGGGCGGGCATCGTCGTCGGCATCATCGACACCGGCATCGCGCCGGAGAACCCCTCGTTCGCGGGCGAAGCCCTCCGCTCCACCGCCGGCGGGGACCCGTATCGCGATGGCGACGCCATCATCTTCGAGAAGACGGACGGGTCACAGTTCCGCGGCACGTGCGAGACGGGAGACCAGTTCACGGCCGACGACTGCTCCACCAAGCTGATCGGAGCGCGATACTTCGTGAACGGGTTCGGCGCCGACCGCATCGGCACCACCGCTACCGGCGAGTACCTCTCGCCTCGCGACGGAGCGTCGCACGGTTCCCACACGGCTTCGACCGCTGCCGGCAACGCGTCCGTCGACGCCGTCACCGCCGGGCCGGTCATCTCGGGCGTCGCGCCCGCCGCGAAGCTCGCCGTGTACAAGGCCTGCTGGGAGGGCCCGGACCCCGCGGCGACGACGGACGACGGTTGCGCGACGGCCGACCTGCTCGCGGCGATCGACGCCGCTGTCGCCGACAACGTGGACGTCATCAACTACTCCATCGGAGGCGGCGCGGCCGAGACGACGAACTCCCTCACGGATCAGGCCTTCATGCGGGCGGCCGAGGTCGGCATCTTCGTCGCGGCGGCCGCCGGCAATGCGGGGCCGAATGCCTCGACGCTGGACAACGCGTCGCCGTGGATCACGACGGTCGCTGCCTCCACCATTCCCGCACCGGAGGGCACGGTGCGCCTCGGCGACGGCACCGCATTCCTCGGTGCGACGACGACGGTGCCGAGCGCCGGCGTCGCCGGTCCGTTCGTGTCCGCAGCGGACGTCGCGCTCGCCGGTGCCACGTCCTCCGCACTGTGCGGCCCAGACTCCCTCGACCCGGCTCGAACAGCCGGAACGATCGTGCTCTGCGACCGCGGCGAGGTCGACAGGGTAGCGAAATCGGCCGAGGTTGCGCGAGCCGGCGGCATCGGTATGGTGCTCGTCAACACCTCGCCCGACTCGACGGACCTCGACGCGCACAGTGTCCCGACGATCCACGTCGACTCCGCCGCTCGCGACGCCCTCGTCGCCTACACCGCCACCGACGGAGCCACGGCGACGCTCGAGAACGGTAACACCGCGGGTGAAGCCCCCGCTCCGACTCCCCAGGTAGCGGGCTTCTCGAGTCGCGGCCCCGTGCTCGCGGACGGATCCGACCTGATCAAGCCCGACGTCGCCGCCCCCGGGGTGAACATCCTCGCGGCCACCGCCAACGCCGATGAAGCCGACCCGACATGGGGATACATGTCGGGAACCTCGATGGCTTCTCCACACGTCGCCGGCCTCGCTGCCCTCTACCTCGGGGAACACCCGACGGCGTCGCCGTCGGAGGTGAAGTCGGCCCTCATGACTACCGCGCGCGAAACACTCACCGACATTGGCGAACCGTTCGGTGACCCCTTCGGGCAGGGCAACGGCGAGGTGGTTCCCCGCGACTACCTGTCCCCCGGTCTTCTCTATCTCAACGACGTCACCGACTGGACCGCGTACCTGCAGGGCATTGGCGAAGAGCACGGCGTCGATCCGATCGACCCGTCGGATCTCAACCTCCCGTCCATCGGGATCGGTGGACTCGCCGGTTCTCAGACCGTGACCCGGACCGTCACCGCGACGGCGTCGGGCGAGTACACCGCGTCCGTCGAGGGGCTTTCGGGCGTGTCGGTGACGGTGTCGCCGAGCACACTCAGCTTCGATGCCGCGGGCGAGGAGCGCGAGTTCACAGTGACCTTCACCCGCACCGACGCCGAACTCTCGCGGTTCAGCACGGGATACCTCACGTGGGCGAACGATCGGTTCGCCGTGCGGAGTGCTCTCGCGATCCAGCCGGTGGCACTCGACGTGCCGACCGAGGTGGCCGGCACGGGCACGACCGGCGAGGTCGGGATCCCCGTGAGCGTCGGAGAGGCCGGTTCGATCCCGTTGAGCGCCGACGGTCTGGCCCGGGGCTCGCGCCAGACCGGTACAGGCACGGTCGGAGCCTCCTCCGACCGCTTCGCCATCACGATCCCGGCGGGGACGACGTTCGCGCGCTTCGACCTCGACGCCGCGGACGACTCGGCCGACCTCGACCTCGTGGTCTCCCGCCGGAACCAGAACGGCGGCTTCTCTCAGGTGGGGATGTCCGCGACGGGCAGCGCCGACGAGCGTGTGGACCTCGGCTCGGTGCCGGCGTCCGGCGGCACCTACCTCGTGGACGTGAGCTTCTACTCCGCCGCATCGGACGGGTCCACGTCCCTCGACTACACGCTCACGACGTTCGCCGTCGATCCCGCGGCGGCCGCCGGGGAGTTCACGACGGAACCCGGTACCCTCTCCGGGGCCGTGGGCGACACCCCGATCGTCCGCGCCGCGTGGTCGGGACTCGACGGCGGGACCTATCTCGGTGTCGTGCGCTTCGGTGACACCGGACTCACGACGATCGTGACCGTCGACGCCGGCGATGAGCCGGTCGCCGCTCCCGGGCTCGCGGCCCTGGAGGTCGGCCCCGAGTGGGTCGGTCTCGGCGGCGATCTGCGCGTTTCGGCGACCGGGCTCGTTGCGGGTGAACGCTACTCGGCGTCGATCGACGGCATCGGCGTGGTCAGGGTCGGCGTCGCTCCGCCGGGAGGAGCGATCGACTGGTTCGTCACCGTCCCGAACGACACGACTGCGGGGGCCCACGAGTTGACCCTCGCGGGAGGTGGAGCCGAACTCAGCGCGCCGTTCAACGTCACACCCGTCACGATTCAGAACGCGTGGGGCTACCCGACGGTCGCCTTCGACGGCACGCCGATGTCGCGACTCGCGATCACGTACTCCGGCCACGGCACGATTCACTACACGATCGAATCCGTGGCCTCCGGTGAACGTTTCGCGGATGAGACCCTGAGGGTCGGCGAGGTCACGGGCCTGCCGTCCCTCACGATCGACACGACCACTGTGGAGGTCGCGGCCGGCGAACTCGTTGGGGTCATCGCGGTGGTGTTCGAGGACGGGTCGGAGGGCCCGTCGTACACGACCGAGGTCTTCACGGCTGAGACCTCCGGTCCGAGCTCCCTTACGATCACGCCGACCATCGCGGACCCCGACGTCGTCGACGTCGCCGTGGACAACCGCACTGGCACGACCATCGTCGAGATGCTGCGCTACGTCGGCTGTGACGGCCGTCTCGTGGTCGCATCGGAGTTCTTCGACGGCGGGAACGCCACACGGACATGGGACCTCACCGGTTTCGTCAGCGTGGAGGTCTTCGATGAGGCCACGGCGACGACGATCGCCAGCTTCGAGAACACGGCCGACGGCCGCTGTGATACGGCGGGCATCTCCATCTCCCAGAACTATTGGGGCACGATGACCGTCGGCGACGAAACCGACGAGGAACGGCCTCTCACGCTCGAGGTGAGCAATCGGTACGCTCCGTACAGCGGCGGCTTCGACCTCGTGGTCGGCGAGGGCGAGCAACGCTTCGAACGGGACCCCTTCTTCTATGAGGCGATCCCCGTCGAGGAGATCACGGAACGCGGGCCCGTGATCAGCCGGTCGATGCCTGTGCGGGAGGAGACGCCGCTGTGGGCGGTGACCGGGTGGGAGGCGACAGTCCCGCCGGGCATCCACCTCATCGCGCAGACCTGGATCAACATCCCGGGTGTCAGCACGGAGGACCTGCGGCCGGGTGCCGAGGGGCCGACCGAACCCGGCGAACCCGGCGGACCCGGCGAACCGGGCGATCCCGACGAGCCCACACCGGGCCCGCAGCCGAGCGAGATCCCGGGTGACCCGGACGAACCGGACGCATCCGACAGCGATCCCCTCGCCTCGACCGGAGCGGCTGGCGCAGCAGCCCTGATGCTCGCCGCGGGCACGGCCATATCCCTCGGCGCGTTCGCTCTCCTGCGCGGGCGTCGCCGGAGAGGAGGCGCCTCCACCGTCGACTGACTACCCTCCGTCGTGCGGTGCTCCCGGCCCGGCAGCCGGGAGCACCGCATCACTCGGCGCAGCGCATCGTCTCACTCCGTCTCCTTGTCCTCCAAAAGGTGGATGGTGAACAGGCCTCACACTCGGGCAGACTGTACGCCGGGGAGAGGGGCACCATGCTGAAGACCGTGACGACGGGATCGTCGATCACCGTGCACGTGCGCCGCCGTCTGCTCGGCCAAGGCCTCGTGGCGGTCGCGTCCCTCACGGTCCCCATCCTGCTCGTGCTGTTCTGGCTCACCGTCCCGGACGGGCCCTGGATGTGGGTCGCCACCGCTGCCGCCGTCGTCCTCCTCCTCGTCGCGTACGGCGTCTACCAGTACTTCCGCGTCGCCGTCACCGTGACGCCCACCCACCTCATCGAGAAGACGTTCTTCGGCGGCGTCAATCGTGTCCCGGTCGAACGCGTCGCTCGTGCTGTTCTCCTCGACCTGCACCGGACGCTCGCCGCCGAACCGCGTCGCCAGCTCTTCGTCCTCGACGCCGACGGTCGGGTTCAGTTGCGCATGCGCGGCGACTACTGGTCGACGGCCTCGATCCACAAGGTCGCCGAACACCTCGTGACCGTTCCCGTCGAACACATCGAGAATGCGCTCACACTCGATGAGTTACAGCGAACCAACCCTCTGATGCTCTACTGGTTCGAGCGGCGCCCCACCCGACTCGGCTGATCCTCGATGCGACGAGCGAAGACGATCGACTCCCCCGGCACCGTTCCGCGGTCCTCGATCATCTCCGTGAAGCCCGTACGACGGTAGAACGCGATCGCGGACGCGTTCGACTCGCCCACGACGAGGTGCACCCCCGGCACTCCGCGCTCCCGCAGCTGCTCGGCGGCGGCCTCGACGAGCCGTCGCCCCATCCCGGCTCCGCGCACCGATTCCAGCAGATCGATGTGCAGGTGAGCGGGGAACTCCTCGACGCACGAGACGAGCATCCTCTCGGGGTCGGCGGCCGCCGACAGGAGCGACGGATCCGCCGCAGTCCTCGCGACACGCGCCGTCGACACGGACGGCCACCACTCCTCGACGAACCAGCGGGAGAACGCCACGGTGTCCGTCGTCCCGAGGAGATACCCCTCGACACGACCGGTGTCGTCGACCGCGACGACACCGAAGCCGGTCTCGTGCTCGACGTAGGGGGTCGCGTACACATCGGCGAGGACCTCGTCATCGACGTACTCCCCCGTCGCGTCATCACCACCGCGTCCCGTGAGCAGACAGATCCGGGCGACGGCCGCCCGATCACGCGGCTCGAGGGCCCGGATGCCGAGGGCGGTCATCGTCGTCGCCTCGTGCCGAAGATCCCCTCGACGACCCCGGTGAGGATCGTGCGGGTCGCCCGGGACCCGAGCACCTGCTCGAGCACGCTCGTCGATGACGTGCGGGACGACGGTCGTCGCGTCGGGGACGCGGTCTCCCTCATCGTTCGCTCGTACTCCCGTTGCGCCTTCTTCTCGGCGGCGGAGGTCGCCTTGTCGATCGCCGCCTTCTGCTTCGCGTACTCGGCCTGGGCCTTCGCGGCGGCCACGTCCTCCTCGGCGCGCCGGGCAGCGGCCGCAGCCGCCTCGAGCCGAGCGGTCAGCAGCTCTCTCGCGGACTCCCGATCGACGGCGGCGCCGTAGCGGGCCTGCAAGGGCGAGGCGGACACGGTGCTCTCGACGACGGCGGCCTCACTCGGGGACATGAGCGCCTCCGGAGCGCGCAGCCGCGTCCAGGCGACGGGAGTCGGTGCGCCGTCCTCGCTCATCACCGTCACGATGGCCTCGCCGGTCCCGAGACTCGTGAGGACCTCGGCGAGGTCGTACGACGACGTGGGATAGGTGGTCACGGTCGCGGCGAGCGCCTTGGCGTCCTCGGGCGTGAAGGCGCGCAACTGGTGCTGGATGCGCGAACCGAGCTGCGCGAGCACGTCCGACGGGACGTCCTTCGGCGTCTGCGTCACGAAGAACACCCCGACCCCCTTCGAGCGGATCAGGCGGACCGTACGCACGACCTGCGCGAGGAACTCCTTCGAGGCGTCGGCGAAGAGGAGGTGCGCCTCGTCGAAGAAGAAGACGAGCTTCGGCTTGTCGAGGTCGCCGACCTCCGGGAGATCGTTGAAGAGGTCGGCGAGCAGCCACATGAGGAACGTCGAGTAGAGCTCGGGCCGGTCGGCGACCCCGGGCACCTCGAGCAGGCTGACGATCCCGCGACCGTCGGGCGCCGTGCGGAGGAACTCCGCCGAGTCGATCTCGGGCTCGCCGAAGAACGTGTCGGCACCGCGGTCGGCGAACGCGATGAGTTCGCGGAGGATCACGCCGACCGTCGCGGACGAGAGCCCGCCGAGGCCACGGAGCTCCGCCTTGCCCTCGTCACTGACGAGGAAGGTCAGGACGGCGCGGAGGTCCGCGAGGTCGAGGAGCGGTAGCCCGGCGTCCTCCGAGTAGTGGAAGACGAGTCCGAGGCTCGACTCCTGGGTGTCGTTGAGCCCGAGCGCCTTCGAGAGCAGCAGCGGCCCGAAGCCCGCGACGGTGGCACGGATGGGGACACCCGTCCCGTGACCACCGAGCGAGAAGAACTCGGTCGGGAACGACTGCGGCGACCAGTCCTGTCCGATCCCGGCCGTCCGTTCGAGCAGCTTCGGGCTCGACGTCCCCGGGGTCGCGATGCCGGACAGATCGCCCTTGATGTCGGCCGCGAAGACCGGGACGCCCGCGGCGGAGAGCTGCTCCGCGAGCACTTGCAGCGTTCGGGTCTTCCCGGTACCCGTCGCTCCCGCGATGAGCCCGTGTCGGTTCGTCATCGCGAGCGGGATGCGCACCTGTACGTCCGGTACGGCCCGACCGTTGACGACCGCTCCGAGTTCGAGAGCTGCGCCTTCCGTCGCGTAGCCCGAGCGGATGCGGTCGAGATCCTCGGCCGTCAGCGGGCCGGAACCGCTCGCGCCGGTCGCGCGTGGCAGCGCGCTCACATCTGCCGCTGCCGCGGCGGCGGCCGCGAGAGCGAGTTCGGCATCCCTCGCCGCCTCCTCGGCGACGCGCGTCGCCTCGTCGGCGGCCGCCTTCGCCTTCTGTGCGACGGCGGCGAGCTCCTCGGCGCGCCGTCTCGGATCGGTACCGACGTCCGGTCGTGCTGCGTCGCCGCCGCTCCTCATGTCCGTCATCCTATGATCGCGTGAAGACGCGCGGCTCCGCGACGGCCCAGCGCTCGACGAGCTCCGTCCGGACCGTCACGCCCGAACCAGGACCGGTGGGGACGGCGAGGTAGCCGTCGTCGAGGACGAACGGCTCCGTCAGGTCCTCGGCGAAATAGCGACTCGACGCGCTCGTGTCGCCGGGGAGGGCGAAGCCCGGAAGTGCCGCGAGCGCGATGTTCATCGCCCGCCCGATCCCCGTCTCGAGCATGCCTCCGCACCACACGGGGACGTCGAGCGCGCGGCACGCGTCGTGGATGGACACCGCCTCGAGGTAACCGCCGACCCGGCCCGGCTTGATGTTGACGATGCTCGTCGCGCCACGCTGGATCGCGTCGATCGCGATGCCCGTCGACGTGATCGACTCGTCGAGGCACACGGGGGTGTCGATCGAGTCCGCGAGCAGGGCGTGCGCCGCGATGTCCTCCTCGACGAAGGGCTGCTCGATGAGGAGCAGCCCGTACTCGTCGAGTCGCCGTAGATGGTCGACGTGATCGAGTGTGTACGCGGTGTTCGCGTCGACCTGGAGGGGCAGCGTGCCGATGCGCTCCCGCACACGAGCGACGGGCTCGAGGTCCCACCCCGGCTTGATCTTGAGCTTGATGCGCCGATACCCGGCTTCGACGTAGCCGTCGACCTCCTCGAGGAGGGTCTCGATGTCGGGACTGATCCCGACGGAGACGCCGCACTCGACCCGGTCCCGGACGGCGCCGAGCCGCTCCCCGAAGGACGTGCCCGTCGAGCGCAGTTCCGCGTCGAGAACAGCCGCTTCGAGGGTCGCCTTCGCCATCCGGTGGCCGATGACGCCGGCGAAGAGCTCGTCGAGGCCGTCGGCCGTCACATCCGAAGCGGCGAGGAGGGCCGGGACGAGGAAGCGCTCGATGATCGCCGCGCAGCCTGCGACGTACTCCGAGCTGTAGTCGGGGGTCGTCCCCGCCACGCATTCTCCCCAGCCGTCGACGCCGTCGCCGACGACGTGCGCGAGCAGGACGTCGCGCTCCGTCTGCCGTCCGAAGCTCGTCTCGAAGGGACGCACGAGCGGCATCCCGATGGTGTGCAGTTCGACGCGTTCGATCCTCATCGTCGTTCCCTCTCTCTCGTCGCGGTCGGGCGGTCGAAGATGTAGCCGGTGCCCGTGAACTTGACGCTCGAGCCGGCGTCGAGCGCCTCCGCGAAGGACTCGCGACTGCTCTCGCGCAACCGTGCGGCGGCGGCGGGATCGTCGCCACGGAGGGCCTCGAAATCCGCAGGCAGGGCGACATCGTCCTCCCTGTCGTCGACGTCGCGAGGAACACCGTCGAGAGCGAGCTCGACCTCCGGTGCGTCGAGCCGCCACGACACCTCGAAGCGGTCGCTGCGGTCCGACCCGTTGATGGCGTCGTCGAGCACCCCGTAGAAGTCCGGGCGGAAGGCCGACACGTCCGCTCCGAGCTTCCAGAGGTTGAAGCGCGCGTTCCGCCTGATGAGCGGGTCGTAGGTCCAGCGCACCTCTCGCACTCCGTTGTCGAGACACAGCGCACGCTGGGCGAGTTTGAGGGCGAAGCCGACCCCGGTCGAGCGCGTGTGCGGATCCACGGCCGTCATGTGCGAGTGGACGTGCAGTCCGCCGTGCCAGCCGAGGAAGGAGAAGAGCGCGCCGAGCACGGCATCGCCCCGACGGGCGATGAGGACCGGGTTCCCCGCGTGCGCGAGGGCCTGGAGGGTCGACGCGTCGGCTCCGCGCCCCTCTCCCCACGTCGCCGAGAACACTCGCTCGGTCGCGAGTGCGCCGGCGGGGGTCAACGCCTCCTCCACAGAAACACCGGCGCGATCCGCCGCTCGCTCCGCTCGCGCTCGCGGGCTCATGGCCTCAGCCACGGGAGCGCCGTCCGAGCGGTTCCCGGCGGAGGAGCGGTCGCGCGAGGCCCGCGACGATGAGTGCGACACCGATCCCGACGAGCGCGCCGCCCCCGACGTCGGTGGCCCAGTGCGCGCCGAGCAGCAGTCGCGAACCCATCATCGCGACGAGGTAGAGCACGAGAACGACCCGGAGCGCGACCGAGCGGAAGGCGAGGAAGAGGACGGCGACGAGCACGGCCGCATTCGATGCGTGGCCGGAGGGGAATGACCCGAAGTCGCTCTGCACGAGCATGTCTTCGGGGCGATCCCGGGCGACGATCGACTTCAACACCCTGGTCAGCCCCCAGGTGAGCGCGGCCGCCACCACGATCACGGCGGCGGACCACGGCCGACGCGCGACGAGGAGCACGACGACGAGGGCCGCCGGGACGACGAGTGTCGCCACGAGCCCGCGGCCGAGGGCGTTGAATCCCTGCGCAACAGCGATGGTCGCTGGAGAGCGGATCGACGTCGCGACACCCGACCACCACGCGTCGACGACGTTGGGCTCGGGGAGCACACCCGCCGCGATGAGGACGCCCGCGACAGTGACGACCAGGATGAGCGCGACGCCGACACCGACCATGATGCGGACGGAGCGCGCGCGGGATGCCATCACCCCACGGTAGCGGCCGGATCTCGCCGACCACCACGCCCGCCGCGCGCGCCGATCAGTTCGAGAGCTCCGGCACGGTTCGCGGTCGCACGATGACCCAGATCGAGAAGGTCGCGATGAGCGCCGTCCCGAGCATGACCGATCCCATGGCCGTCGCGGAGATGCCGAGCACGCCGACGATCGGCGAGATCACGCCGGCGAGGCCGAAGTTGAGCGCGCCGAGCAGTGAAGCAGCGGTACCGGCCTCCTTCGCGTGGTTCGCGAGTCCCAGGACCTGCACCGCCGGGAACGAGAAGCCGCACGCGGTGATGTAGAAGAACAGCGGCACCAGGATGCCGATGAGCCCGGCGTCCGTCTGGGCGAGGAGGATGATCACCGTCGCCGAGGCAACGTGCACGGCCGTCGTGAACGCGAGGATCCACTGCGGACCGTATCGCCGCATGACGCGCGACGAGATCTGGACGCCCACGACGACCCCCACCGAGTTGACCGCGAAGAGCAGCCCGTACTGCTGGGCGTCGAGCCCGAAGTGCTGCTGGAACAGGAAGGACGACGACGCCAGGTAGGCGAACAGGCCGGAGAACGTCATGCCACCGATCAGGGCGACGCCGAGGTAGGCGCGGTCAGTGAAGAGGGCGTGGTAGCGCTGACCGATGGTGCTGTGACCAGCCTCGGCGCGCCGGGCGGGGGGGAGCGTTTCGACGATGAACACCGCGACCGCCGTCACGACGAGCGCGCCGTACACGGCGAGGAAGACGAAGAGCCCTTGCCAGTTGACGAAGCGCAGGAGCTGAGAGCCGATCACCGGGGCGAGGATCGGGGCGAGGCCGTTCACGAGGGCCAAACGCGACAGCATGCGGACGAGTGGTTTCCCGCCGAAGAGGTCGCGCACCATCGCCATCGCGACGACTCCACCGGCCGCCGCTCCCGCGCCCTGCATCACGCGGAAGACCCCGAGCCATACGATGTCCGGCGAGAAGATGACGCCGATCGACGCGGCGATGTGCACGCTCGTGGCGATGAGCAGCGGCAGGCGACGACCGACCTTGTCGCTCCAGGGGCCCATGAAGAGCTGACCGACCGCGAATCCGATCGTCGTGCCCGTGAGCGTGAGCTGGATGAGGGCGGCGCTCACGTCCAGTTCGTCCTCGAGGACCGGGAACGCGGGCAGGTAGAGGTCGATGGTGAACGGCCCGAGCGCCGTGAGGGCGCCGAGGACGAGGATGTAGACGACGCGCTGTCGACGGGACAGGGCATCGCCGGGATGAACGACGGTCGTCACGTCACGGCTTTCGAGCTGGGGATGGATGAGGAGCGGATGCAGCGGCTCGTCGCCTCGGGGCGCGGAGCGGGCCAGTGCTCGTGCACAAGCCTATCGAATCGTTTCGAACCGGCGTCACACCCTTGACGCGTCGAAAATGCGAAAACCGTGGAGCACAGGCGCTCGTCCGTGCTCCCCGGTTTCCTCGACCGCGCGGATTCAGTGCTGCTTGACGGCCTTCGCGAGAGCACGGTCGACGTCGGCGATGAGTTCATCGGCGTCCTCGAGGCCGACGGAGAGCCTCACGACGTTCTCGGGCACCGCGAGCTCCGTTCCCGCGACGGACGCATGCGTCATCGCGGAGGGGTAGTTCACGAGCGACTCGACACCGCCGAGCGACTCGGCGAGCTGGAAGACGCGGGTCTTCTCGGCGAATCGACGCGCGACCCGCTCGCCGCCGGCGACCGCGATCGAGAGCATCCCGCCGAAGCGCGACATCTGCGCCGCAGCGATCGCGTGCCCGGGGTGCGACGAGAGACCCGGGTAATAGACGGTCTCGACGCTCGGGTGTCCGTCGAGGAACTCCGCGAGCTTTCCGGCGTTCTCGGAGTGCCGCTGCATCCGGACGTCGAGCGTCTTCAGACCGCGCGTCGTGAGCCACGCCTCCATGGGCGCGGCGATGGCACCGGCGGCGAACTGCAGGAAGCGCACCTTCTCCTCGAGTTCGTCGTCGTTGAGGACGAGCCCTCCCCCGATCACGTCGGAGTGGCCGCCGATGTACTTCGTCATCGAGTGGACGACGACGTCGGCTCCGAGCCTGAGCGGTCGCTGGAGCGCCGGCGAGGCGAACGTGTTGTCGACGACCGCGAGGATCCCCGCGGCATGCGCGATCTCCGTGAGCTCCGCGATGTCGCTGATCTTCATGAGCGGGTTCGACGGCGTCTCGATCCAGAGCACCTTCGTCCGGGGCGTGACCGCCTTGCCGACGGCGCGCAGATCGGCGAGGTCGACGACCGTGTGCCCGATGCCCCAGTCGCCGAAGATCCGGTTGATGAGCCGGTAGGTGCCGCCGTAGACGTCGTTTCCGATGACGATGTGGTCGCCGGGTCGCACGACGGCACGCAGGAGCGCGTCCTCCGCCGCGAGTCCCGACGAGAAAGCGAGGCCGTGTCGGCCGCCCTCGAGCGCGGCGAGCTGGATCTCGAGCGCCGTGCGGGTGGGGTTCGCGCTCCGACCGTATTCATAGCCGCTGCGCAAGCCGCCGATGCCGTCCTGGACGAACGTCGACGACTGGAAGATGGGAGGGATGACGGCGCCCGTTGCGGCGTCGTGGTCCTGGCCGGCCCGGATCGCGAGTGTCGCGAAGGCGCCGGCGGACGTGGACTTGTGCTTCTTCGCCATGGGGTTCTCCTGACTCGAGTACCGACGCTCTACTCGCCGAGGAAGGCGAGGAGGTCGTGACGGGTGATGACGGCGTGCGGCTTGCCGTCGAGGGTGACGAGGAGCGCGTCGGACGTGGCGAGAGCCGCTCGCGCGGCGGCGACCGACTCACCGGATCCGATGATCGGCAGCGGATCCGCGACGACCGTCGAGACGGCATCGGACATCTTCGAGTCTCCCGAGAACACGTTCTCGAGCAGGGAGCGCTCGGAGACGGCGCCCATGACCTCGCCCATGACGACGGGCGGTTCCGCCGTGAGCACGGGCAGCTGCGAGACGCCGAACTCGCTCATGACGGAGATCGCGTCGCGCACCGTGTCGGTCGGGTGTGCGTGCAGGAGCGCCGGGATCGCGCCGTTCTTGCCCGACACGATGTCGGCGACGGTCGCGCCCTTGTCCTCTTCGAGGAAGCCGTAGGAGCGCATCCACTTGTCGTTGAAGATCTTGCCGAGGTAGCCGCGGCCTCCGTCCGGGAGCAGAACGACCACGACGGCGTCGGCCGGCAGCTCGCGCGCGGCGCGCAGAGCGGCGACGACGGCCATGCCGCTCGAGCCGCCGACGAGGAGCCCTTCCTCGCGGGCGAGGCGACGCGTCATGGCGAAGGACTCGGCGTCCGTGACGGGGATGACCTCGTCCACGACGGTGGGGTCGTAGGCGCCCGGCCAGAAGTCCTCGCCGACCCCCTCCACGAGATACGGGCGACCGGTGCCGCCCGAGTAGACGCTTCCTTCGGGGTCGGCGCCGATGATGCGCACGGCGTCGCCCGCGACCTCGCGGAGGTAGCGACCGGTGCCGGAGATCGTTCCGCCCGTGCCGACGCCCGCGACGAAGTGCGTGAGACGCCCGTCGGTGTCGCGCCAGATCTCGGGTCCGGTGGTCTCGTAGTGGCTGCGAGGACCGTTCGGGTTCGCATACTGATTGGGCTTGAAGGCTCCCGGGATCTCCGCAGTCAAGCGATCGGAGACGCTGTAGTACGACTCGGGGTGCTCGGGTGCGACGGCCGTCGGCGTCACGACGATGTCGGCGCCGTAGGCCGTGAGGACGTTGCGCTTGTCCTCGCCGACCTTGTCGGGGAGGACGAAGATGCAGTGGTAGCCCCGCTGCTGCGCGACGAGGGCGAGACCCACGCCCGTGTTGCCCGACGTCGGTTCGACGATCGTGCCGCCGGGCTTCAGGAGTCCCTCTTCCTCAGCGGCGTCGATGATTCGGCTCGCGATGCGGTCCTTCGCGGATCCGCCGGGGTTCATGTACTCGACCTTCGCGAGCACCGTGGCGGCGATGCCGTCGGTGACCGAGTTGAGTCGGACGAGGGGGGTGTCGCCGACGAGATCGAGAATGGTGGCTGCGTACTTCATACCGGTGTCCTTGCGTAGCTGTCTGTGAGGTGCCCTCACCCGGGCGGGGTCGTTCTCTACGTGACTAACGACAGCGGCAACAGGGGAAGGAGGACGACACCCCTCCACTCTAGACGAGTGACAGGACGATCGCCCGGGGTGACGTCGCGGTCCATTCGAGGGAATACACAGCGCGATCCAATAGGTTGGACGTCACGAGTACCCGTGATCGAGAGGCCCCCGTGACCCCCAATCAGCAGTCGCCGTCCGGCGCGAACCTGCCACCGTCGGTGAAGAAGCAGACCGTCAAGGAGCAGCGTGCCACGCAGCGCGCCGAGAAGGTCGAGGCTTACAAGAAGGAGCAGGCCCGCAAGGCGCGCAATCGCCGGATCGGGATCTGGTCCGCCGTGATCGGAAGCGTGGCGATCGTCGCGCTCGTCGTCACGACCATCGTGCTCACGGCTCCGCGCAGCGCCTCCTACACGGCGGGCAGCTCAGGAGCGGAGATCCAGGGCGTCGAGACCTTCGAGAACACAGCCGGACACGTCGAGGGCGCCGTGACGTACGCGCAGACCCCTCCGGCCGGTGGCGAGCACAACCCGTACTGGCTCAACTGCGGCGTCTACAGCGAGGTCGTCCCCAACGAGAACGCGGTGCACTCGATGGAGCACGGCGCCGTGTGGGTGACGTACGACCCGGACACGAGCGAGGAGGACCTCGCGACGCTCCGTGAGAAGCTGCCCTCGACCTACGTCATCCTCTCCCCGTTCGAGGACCTCCCGAGCCCCGTCGTCCTGAGCGCGTGGAACGCTCAGCTCCAGGTCGACTCCGTCGACGACTCGCGCATCGCCGAGTTCTTCGAGGAGTACTGGCGCAGCGACAAGGTGCCGGAGCCCGGCGCCTCCTGCTCCGGTGCCGTCGACGGCCCTGGGAAGGTGAGCTGACCGCATGACGATCGGCGACGGGACCGACGACTCGGATGTCGCGCCGGGGCAGGCCACAGCGGCCGCTTCCGGCTCGCGTCGCCGCTCCCCCGTCGCCGTCGCGATCATCGCGATCCTCGTCCTCGTCGCCGTCGCAGCCGTCGCTTTCTCGGTCGGTCGGCTGTCGACCCTCGGGGAGGCGACGCCGACCGACACGAGTGCCGAAGCCGGGTTCGCCCGCGATATGCAGACCCACCACAATCAGGGGGTCGAGCTCGCGCTCATCGTCCGCGATCTCACCGACGCGCAGGACGTCCGCACGCTCGCCTACGACATCACGACGACGCAGGCCACCCAATCGGGCATGATGTACGGCTGGTTGCAGGAATGGGGCCTGTCGCAAGCAGGCTCCGAGCCGTCGATGACGTGGATGACGCGGCCCGGTCTCGACGGGACCGGCCACGAGCACGGCGGAGACGGTGCGTCGGCGCACGAGCCGGGGGCGCCGATGCCGGGTCTCGCCACGAGCGACCAGATCGCCGAATTGAAGACGCTCTCCGGCGAAGACGCAGAGGTCTACTTCCTCCAGCTCATGATCGCGCACCACCGAGGAGCGGTCGAGATGGCCGAGGCCGTGCTCGATCGCAGCACGAACGAGACCGTCACGCGCTTCGCGAACGGCGTGGTCGCGAGCCAGGAGTCCGAGATCGACCTCATGGAGTCGATGCTCGCCGACCGCGGCGCGACCGACGAGCTCTGACCGCCCCTGCTCTCCTTGAGTTGTCGCATATCCGCGGTCCTGAGCCCTGATGACCGCTGATATGTGACAACTCGAGCGTCGACCCGTCGACCACTCACGGCGACTGTCGACGTGGCTCCACATAGTGGCCTCGGCTCCGAGCACCTCTCACGGGTAGCCTGCACTCTCATCGGATGCATCGACGACCGCTCCCCAACGATCCGCCGGACGTCTTCGTGGTGTCACAGGCCCTCGCCCTCGGCGCCAATTGGGATCGACTGAGTCGGTCCGACCTCTCGGCCCCATTCCACGGCGTCCGGGTGAGATACGCGTGGGACCCCGGCGACGAGGCGGAGGCCGAACTCGCCCATCGGGCGCGGCACTATGCGGCACGCATGCTGGAGGAGGAGTTCTTCGGTCACGAGACGGCAGCGCGGCTCTGGGGTCTTCCCCTCCCGCCGGATCAGGACGTCACGCCCGTACTCCATGTGACCGTACCGGCGCCGCTGCGCGCTCCTCGGTCACACCGCTCATGCCCCACGCTTGACGCGCATCCGCGGTCTGCCGGCCCCCAGACCGCGGAACTGCGCCATCCGCGCGATACCGATTCGTTCGATGGACGCGAATCCGCTATGAAACGGGGAGGGGACAGCTGATGTGTGACAAGTCAAGAAGAGAGGGGTCCGAGGGGGCGCCGTCGATCAGACGGCACCGGTGCGCTGCTCCGCGTGCATGCGCGCGTAGATGCCGCCGTGCGAGATCAGGTCCGCGTGGGCGCCGCGCTCCACGATGCGACCGGCGTCGACCACGAGGATGACGTCGGCGTCCACGACCGTGGACAGGCGGTGGGCGATCGCGATCGTCGTCCGCCCCGCCGATGCGGCCTCGAGCGCGTGTTGAACGACTCGCTCGGAGATCGAGTCGAGCGCACTCGTGGCCTCGTCGAGCACGAGGACGGCGGGGTCCTTGAGCAGGACCCGCGCGATCGCGATGCGCTGCTTCTCCCCGCCCGAGAGCCGGTAGCCGCGCTCCCCCACGATCGTGTCGTAGCCGTCGGGGAACGACACGATCGTCTGGTGGATGTTGGCGGCGATCGCGGCGGCCTGCAGTTCCTCGTCGGTCGCGTCCGGCTTCGCATAGCGGAGGTTCTCGGCGATGGACGCATGGAAGAGCGAGGTCTCCTGGCTCACGATCCCGATGTGGGAGACGAGCGAGTCCTGGGTGAGGTCGCGCACGTCGGCCCCCGCGAAGGAGACCGTCCCGCTCTCCGCGTCGTAGAAGCGAGGCACGAGGTACGACACGGTCGTCTTCCCCGCTCCGCTCGGCCCGACGAAGGCAGCGAACTGGCCGGGCTCGATGCGGAATGAGACGCCGTCGAGCGTCGGGCGCGAGTCGTCGGCCGCGTCGGGATAACGGAACGAGACATCCCGGAATTCGACGAGACCGAGCGGACCCGGCGCCTGCTCGACGGTGATCGCGTCGGGCTTGTCGGTGACGCGCGGGCGGAGGTCGAGGTACTCGAAGATGCGGGCGAACAGGGCGCCGGACGTCTGCACGTCGAGTCCCACGCGCATGAGCGCCATGAGTGGGAACAGCAGACGGGACTGGACCGTCGTGAACGCGACGATCGTTCCCGCCGTCACGCCGTCGTTCCCGCCTACGAGCAGCCAGCCCGAGACGAGGTACACGATCGCGGGGATCGAGGACAGGAAGATGTTGACCATCGCGAAGAACCACTGGCCGCTCATGGCCTGCCGGACCTGCAGCGTGATCTGCGTCGCGTTCGCCGTGCGATAGCGCTCGATCTCGCTCTCCTGGCGGTTGAAGCTCTTCGACAGCAGGATGCCCGATACGCCGAGCGTCTCCTGCGTGATCGCGGTCATGTCGGAGAGCGACTCCTGCGTCTGGGTCGCGATGCGCGCCCTCACCTGACCGACGCGTCGCTGCGCGGCGACGAGCGCGGGCATGAGGACCAGAGCGACGATCGTCAGCCGCCAGTCGATGAGCACCATGGCGACGATGGCGGCGAGCACGTTCACGGTGTTGCCGAGCACGCTCGAGACGGTGTTGGTGAGGACGCTCGCGACACCGCCGACGTCGTTCTGCAACCGCGACTGGATGATGCCCGTCTTCGTGTGGGTGAAGAAGCTCAGCTCCATCGATTGCAGCTTGGCGAACAGCTCGACGCGGAGGGCGCCCATCACACGATTACCGACCGTCGCCGTCAGGTAGCTCTGCCAGACCCCCAGACCGCTCGTCAGGATGAAGATCACGATCATGATGACCACGATGCGCGAGAGCGAGCCGAGATCGGGGCCGCCCGCGGCCGGGAAGAGCCCCACGTCGAAGGCCTGCTCGACGAGCAGTGGCGGGACGACCGAGAGTCCGGCGGCGAGGACAACGAGCACGGCTGTGACGACGAGCTGCGCGCGGTACGGTGCGAACAACCCGGTGATCCGCCGGAAGAGGTTGGGGATCCTCGGCGCTTCGGCGTTGAGCGCCCGCTGCATCGACTCGTCGCTCGCGCTCACGCGCGCTCTGGGCCCACCGTGCCCGCCGCCCCGCATCGTCATGACCTCACCCTACGACCGCACCCGGAGGCCTCCGGACGGTTGCGCCGAGGGCGTACGAGCGCCCTCGACGGCCCGCCAGGGACGCGGCGGGGACGACGGACGGCGGCGGACTCCCTTGTCCACCGCCGTCGTCCGAGGGCCCCGTCGGTCTCCGTCGATTCACACCGAGGGCGACCCGTGTTCCTACCCCTTGGTCGATCCCGCGAGCAGTCCGCGCACGAAGTACCGCTGCAGGCTGAAGAACACGATGAGCGGGACCAGGATCGAGATGAAGGCGCCGGCCGTGAGCAGGTGCCAGTCCTGACCTCGGCTTCCCGTGATCTCGGCGAGCAGCTTCGTCATCGGGGCGACGGAACCGTCCGCGAAGATCAACGCCACCAGAAGGTCGTTCCACACCCACAGGAACTGGAAGATCGCGAAGGACGCGATCGCCGGCATGGTGAGCGGGAGGACGATCCGGAAGAAGATCTGCCCGTGACCCGCGCCGTCGACGCGAGCCGCCTCGATCACCTCGGCGGGGATCTCCGCGATGAAGTTGTGCAGCAGGAAGATCGCGAGCGGCAGCGCGAAGATCGAGTGGGCGATCCAGACCTGTGCGTAGCCCGCCTGACCGAAGGCCGCGATCACGGGGAAACCGAAGATCTCCCCCCGCGAGAACAACTGGAGCAGCGGGACGAGGGCCATCTGGATCGGCACGATCTGCAGCGCGAACACGGCGATGAAGAGCATGTTCTTGCCGCGGAAGTCCATCCACGCGAAGGCGTAAGCCGCGAGCGACGCGATGACGAGCGGGATCGCCGTCGCCGGGAGCGTGATCGCGATCGAGTTGATGAACGCGCCGGCGAGCGTGAGCTGACTGTTACCCGACTGCAGCACCGTCGTGTAGTTGTCGATCGTGAAGCCCCAGTTGCTGAGGATCGTCCACCAACCGGTGGTGCGGACCTCATTGGCGGGGCGGAACGACGAGACGAAGAGACCGAAGGTCGGAATCGTCCACAGGATGGCGATCACGAGAGCGGCGATCGTGGCGCCGCGAGACGTCAGTCGGCGCTTGGTGCCCTTCGCGAATCCGCCGCTCTCGACGCGACGCTCGCCTCGAGCGAGCGTCTTCTTCTGGTCCTCGTCGACGGGAAGGTCGATGGGGGTGACGGCACTCATCAGCGGATCTCCCTCTGCTTCTTGATCTGCCGGGCGTTGTAGATGACGATCGGCATCACGAGGAGGAACAGCACGACCGCGAAGGCCGCGGACCGCCCCTGCTCGAAGTTCTTGAACTGGGTGTACATCTCGTTCGCGATGACCGAGGTGTTGTTCGCGCCGGCCGTCATGGTCCTGACGATGTCGAAGACCTTGAGCGAAGCGATCGAGATCGTCGTGAGGACGACCACGAGGGAGGAGCGGATGCCGGGGACCGTGACGTTGATGAATCGCTGCCACGCGTTCGTCCCGTCGAGTTCCGCGGCCTCCATCTGCTCGGCGGGGACGCCCTTGATGGCTGCCGAGAGGACGACCATGGCGAAACCTGTCTGCACCCAGATGAGCACGACGATGAGGGCGAGGGTGTTCCACGGGTCGGCCGAGAGGAAGGTCACCGGCTGACCGCCGAACCACACGACGATCTGGTTGAGCAGACCGATCTGCTCCTGGTCGGCCGGGCGGGCCGTGTAGACGAAGCGCCAGATGATCGACGCACCGACGAAGGAGATCGCCATCGGCATGAAGACGAGGATCTTGAAGTACTTCTCGCCGCGTGATTTGTCGATGAAGACGGCGTAGGCGAGTCCCGCGATGGTCGACACGACGGGGGCGATGAGCACCCACACGATCGTGTTGAGCACCGTGCGGATGGCCTGGGGCTGCGTGAAGATCCAGATGAAGTTGTCGAGACCGACGAAGCCGTCGCCGCGCGCGTTCTGGAAGGCCTGGATCGTGGTCTGGATCGTGGGGACGACGAGACCGATCGCGAGCAGGACGATCGCCGGGGCGAGGAAGCCGAAGAGCTGGAAGAGATAACCCGCTCCGGCCGACGACCGGTAGTCGAGCCAGAAGAACAGGAGCCCGAGCACGCCGGCCGCGATGATCGCGATCGTGTAGGACTCGAGCGCCGCGAGGATGAGGAGCGGGATGAGGACGCACGCCGCGAGTCGCAGAATCGTGTAGATCCTGCCGCGACGGGGTGCGATCTCGATGAAGAAGATCAGGATGCCGATCAGGACGACGAACGCCGCGATGATGACCGGGACTTGCGCGAGGGCCGGCAGGGTGCTCAGCCACGTGAGGAAGGACGACATGGACGCCTCTCGAGTGCGACGGTGGACTCAGTGCTCACCATACGCGGTGTAGCGGGTCGGGTGGGTGGTGCGGTGCAGAGGTGGGGAGAAGGGCCGCCGGGACGTTGTCGGTCCCGGCGGCCCCGCCCATCGGCCGACTATTCGGATGGCCAGCCGGCCTCGATCTGCTCGAGGACTACCGGCGTCTCGGTTCCGTTGATCCAGTCGATCATGCCCTTCCAGAAGGAACCGGCACCGACGGCGCTCGGCATCAGGTCGGACGCGTCGAAGCGGAACGTGGTCTCGGGGTCCTGGAGGATCTCGATGGCCTGCGTGAGGATTCCGCTCGAGGCGTTGGCGGGGTCGAGTCCGGTGTTGGCGGAGATGACACCACCGAGCTTGACGCGGCTGTTGGCCCACTCGGGCGTGGAGAGGTACTCGAGCACGGCCTGCGTGTCGGCGTCGTCGCTGAACGCGCCGACGATCTCACCACCACCGGTGACGGCCTGCGAGCCATCGATCGACGGCGTCAGGAAGGCCCAGACGTCGCCGTCCTCGGCGACCGTCGCACCGGCGTCGGTGATGAAGCCGTCGAAGAACGAGGCCTGGTGGTGCAGGGCGCACGTACCATCGGCGAGAACACCGGCGACATCACCGAACGGCGTCGTGTTGATCGAGGCCACGTCTCCGAGGCCCGCGTTCACGTACTCCGGGTTCTTGAGGATCTGGCCGACGGCGTCGAAGGCCTCGGCGATCTGCGGGTCCGTGAAGGGGATCTCGTTCGCGACCCACTGGTCGTAGACCTCGGGGCCCGCCTGACGGAGGACGAGGTCCTCGATCCAGTCCGTTCCCGGCCAACCGGTCGCCGCGTCCGAGCCGAAGCCGGCACACCACGGAGCGGTGCCCGTGGTCTCCTGAATGGTCGCGGTCAGGTCGACGAGCTCCTGGTACGTCGTGGGCACAGCCCACCCGTTCTCCTCGAACTGCGACGGCGAGTACCAGACGAAGCCCTTGACGCTCGCCATGAGCGGCGCGCCGTAGAAGGTGTCGTCTACGGTGCCGTACGCCTTCCAGTCCTCGGACCAGTACTCGTCGACGTTGTCCTCGACGGCTTGGGGAGCCGGCTTGAGGAAGTCGCGCGACGCGAGGTCCGCGAGCAGACCGGGCTGCGGGAAGATCGCGATGTCGGGGGCGTTTCCGCCCTGCGCGCGAACGGAAATCTGCGTCTCGAACTCCTTGGAGGCTTCGTAGACGATGTCGATGTCGTTCTCTTCCTCCCAGTCCTTCCAGGATTCTTCGAGAAGCTCGGCCTCGGTGTCGGCGATGGTGCCGTAGACGGTCACCTTGCCGTCGCCCTCGCCGCCTCCGCCGCCCGTGCCAGGGCCGCCGGGTCCGCCGGAACATGCCGTGAGGGCCAAGCCCATCACGCCGATCGCGGCGATGGGTGCGAGAACTCGCCCCCGTGAAGTGATTCGCATCAAGTGCCTCCTCGTTGAGTGTGTGCGCCACGACGCGTAGGGCCGCAGGCTCGGGTCGATCTCCGAACGGGTCGGGAACCGGTTCCATGCACACGCTATGGCACGGCAGACCATTGCACAACGTTCGAAGATCACAAAACGATATACCTGTGGATAAACGCTGAGAGCGCTCTCAGCGTGCTAGGGCGGCGACAGGATGGTGCGCTCGCGCGATTTCGGGAGAGCGCTCTCATTCGAACGCTCGCGCTACGATCGGGAACCGTTTCCATTCTGGGTCGAACGTGCGTTAGCCTCAGGTGCCGACCCAAAGGAGGGATGCACGACGATGAGCGGAATATCGGACGTTGCGCGCATCGCCGGGGTCTCCAAGTCCACGGCGAGCCGAGCGCTCACCGGCGGCGGATACGTCTCGGAGGCGACTCGTCAGCGCGTCCTCGACGCCGCCGCCCGCATCGGCTACGTCGCCTCCACCAATGCGGCGAGCCTCGTGACCGGCCGCACGAAGAACGTCGGCGTCATCATCCCGTTCGTGAACCGCTGGTACTTCGGCGAGGTCCTCGAGGGTGTGGAGGACGCGCTCCTCGCGTGCGACTACGATCTCACCCTGTACAACGTCCGACCGGGAAGCGCGAGTCGATCGCGCATCTTCGAACACTTCCTCGCACGCAAGAGGTTCGACGGCATCATCACGATCGGGCTCGATCTCTCCCCCGCCGAACTCGAGCGCTTGCGCTCGCTCGACCGACCCGTCGTGTCGCTCGGCGCCCAGGTCGAGGGCGCCAGCTCTGTGGCGATCGACGACGTCGCCGTGTCGCGGCTCGCGACGGAGCACCTCATCGGCCTCGGGCACACGCGAATCGTCCACATCGGCGGAGGCCGCTCGGAGGACCTCCACGGAACCGTCCACGGCCGACGATTGCGCGGCTATCTCGACGCGATGGAGGATGCTGGGCTCGGCGCGCAGACGCTCCACGTCCCGAGCGAGATGACGCTACCGGGCGGCTACGCCGCCGGCGTCCAGGTCGTTAGCAACCTGCGCTCGCGACCCACCGCCATCTCCGCCGCGTCGGACGAGGTCGCCGTCGGCGCGATCGTCGCCGCCCGGCGCACCGGGGTGCAGGTCCCGGCGGAGTTGAGCGTCGTCGGGGTAGACGGCCACGAGTACGCGGAGATGTTCTCCCTCACGACCGTCGAACAGTCGCCCCGAGAGCAGGGCGTCGCCGTCGTCGAACTCCTCATGGACGCCCTCGAGGGCCGACACGCATCCCCGACGACGCTCCTGCATCCCACGCGTCTCGTCGTCCGGAGCACGACGGCCCGACCGAGGGAGTGACGACGGCGACGCGTCAGGCGTCTCCCGTCCCGACGGCCTCGGCCTCCTCGATCGGGTCCGTCACGGGCGCGTCGACGCGGCCGAGCGAGCGTCGACCGAGCAGCAGGACGACGAGCGCGAGGACGGCCGAACCGGCCGCCGTGACATACGGAGCGGGCGTGCCGACGAGGCGGGCGAGCTCGGCGGCGGCGGGCGGGGCGACGGCGCCTCCGAGGAAGCGGACGGCCGAGTAGGCCGACGATGCGACCGAGCGCGGCAGGTCGGTCGCCTCCATGACCGCTTCCGTCAGCACGGTGTTGATGACGCCGAGCACGAGTCCGCCCACGACGACGCCGACGACGATCCCGGCGAGCGATCGGGTCAGGAGCGCGATCGCCACGAGGTCGGCCGCGAGGACGACGAACCCGGCGGCGAGCACGGTCGTCCGCCTCACTCGACGCGTGAGGACGGGCGCGAGGGCCACGCTCGTGATCGCGAGGGCGACGCCCCACCCGAAGAACACGAGCCCGAGGGTGAACGCGTCGTCGACCCCGAGCGCTTCGAGCGCGAACGGCGTGTAGGCGAGGAGCACGAAGAAGGCGATGTTGTAGAACAGCGCCGTGACCGCGAGCACGGCGAGGGCCGGGACGCGGAGGGCGCGGAACGGCGCCGAGAGCGGTTGCGGCGCCGGGCGCTCCCCCTCGGACCGGAGGAGGGTCGTGATCGCGATGAACCCGACCGCCATGAGGACCGCCGTTCCGAAGAAGGGACCGCGCCAACTGACGGAACCGAGCAGGCCGCCGACGAGGGGGCCGATCGCGATCCCGAGGCCGAGCGCCGCCTCGTACAGGACGATCGCGGCACCGGTGCCTCCCGACGTCGCGCCGACGATCGTCGCGAGAGCGGTCGAGATGAAGAGTGCGTTGCCGAGGCCCCAACCCGCACGAAAGCCGATGACGGCCTCGACGGAGTTCGAGGCGCCCGCGGCGACGGCGAAGACGACGATGAGCGCGAGCCCGAGGAGGAGCGTACGCTTCGCGCCGAGCCTGCTCGAGAGCCAGCTCGTGACGAGCATCGCGAGTCCCGTGATGAGCAGATAACTCGTGAAGAGCAGAGAGGTCTGCGTGGGAGTGGCCTGCAGATCCGCGGCGATCGCCGGCAGGATCGGGTCGACGAGACCGATGCCCATGAACGCCACGACGCACGCGAAGGCGACGGCCCAGACGCTCCGGGGCTGTCGGAGGAGCGACCCGGTGGCGGCGCCCCCCGTCACGCGATCTCTCCCTCGAACGCGGCGGAACCGTCGAGGGCGGCGCGTTCGTCGAGGATCTCCACGACGCGCTGCATGGCGGCGAGATCCCCGGCGTCGAGTCCGGAGAAGTGGGGCAGGAGCGCGCTCGCGAGGGTGTCCCGCCATTCCGCGAGCGCCGCGAGGCCCTTCGGCGTCGCGGCGATCAACCACGCCCGCTTGTCCTCGACGTCGACGATGCGCTTGATCCAGTCGAGGTCGTCGAGGTTCCGGACGATCTTGGTCATGGTCGGCTGGGTGACGCGGCTGAGGCGCGCGAGCTCCCCCAGGCGGACGGGTCCATAGGACGACAACGCACTCAGGGTGCGCCAGACGGCGGGCGATCGCTGATCGTCTGTCGCCGTGGCGGCGAGGCGCGTGAGTCGGTGGCCGCTCGAGACGAGCGCGCCCAACAGGGTCTTGAGGTCGGTGTTCTCTTCTGTACTCACGTGAATCCATTTTACATAGCCCGGCTATGCAATGGTGCAGTTCGACGAGAGAACGGCGGTGCCGCGCCCACGCGACACCACCGTTCTCATCGTTCTCAGCGCAACCAGAAGGTCGACGAGGGGTCGAGCTGGCTGCGATGCATACTCGGCGGGTGTGCCGAGCGGGCGTCGACCTGGACCGCTGTGGCCGTGAGGTGACCCGCACGGCTCATCGCGGAACCGAGGACGCGCCACGGGGTCCTGCTGTTCATGATGATGCTTCTTTCTTCTGCCCCGACCGGCCGGTCGGATTCGATCCCCGGCGGAGCGGGGAGGGAGGAGGCCCGGGAGGGCCGCAGAGCATCCTGAACGCGGGACCGTGTGCACGGACGAGCCGGTTAACGCACGGAAGGGCGTCGCCCCGTTTCGGGGGCGACGCCCTTCACGGATGCGGAATGCTCTGTTCGGATGCCTGGCATCCGGACGAGGAGTCCGCATCCATCAGCGTCGGAACCGACTCATCACGAGTCGATCGCCATCGCACCTCTGGAGATCCCCCGAAGGGGACGACTCACTTGAGGGTGACGGTGGCGCCGGCCTCTTCGAGGGCGGCCTTCGCCTTGTCAGCGGTCTCCTTGTTGGCGCCTTCGAGCACAGCCTTGGGGGCTCCGTCGACGACAGCCTTGGCCTCACCGAGGCCGAGCGAGGTGAGCTCGCGAACGGTCTTGATGACCTGGATCTTCTTGTCACCAGCAGCCTCGAGGATGACGTCGAAGGAGTCCTTCTCCTCAACCTCTTCGGCGGGCGCGCCACCGGCAGCAGCCGGACCGGCAACGGCGACGGGGGCGGCAGCGGTGACCTCGAAGGTCTCCTCGAACGCCTTGACGAACTCGCTCAGCTCGATGAGCGTGAGCTCCTTGAACTGCTCGAGCAGTTCCTCAGTTGACAGCTTTGCCATAGTTTCTTCTCCTTGTGTCGTTTACTCACCGCTTGTGAACCGCCCGGAGGACGATTACGCAGCGGACTCCTGCTTCTCGCGCAACGCGTCGACCGTGCGAACGGCCTTCGAGAGCGGTGCGTTGAACAGATATGCGGCTCCGAACAGCGAGGCCTTGAAGGCGCCGGCGAGCTTGCCGAGCAGGACTTCGCGGGACTCGAGGTCGGCGAGCTTGCCTACCTCTTCGGCGGTCAGCGGGTTACCGTCGAAGTAACCACCCTTGACCACCAGGGAGGGGTTCGCCTTGGCGAAGGCGCGCAGGCCCTTCGCGACGGCGACAGGGTCACCGTGCACGAAAGCGATCGCGGACGGACCGGCGAGTTCGTCGTCGAACGACGAGATGCCGGCGTTGTTCGCCGCGATCTTGGTCAGCGTGTTCTTCACCACGGCGTACGTTGCGTCCGCACGGATGTCCGTACGCAGCTGCTTGAGCTGCGCCACCGTGAGGCCGCGGTACTCGGTCAGCAGAACGGCGGTCGAGCTCTGGAACAGGTCCGTGAGTTCGGCAACCGAGGCTTCCTTGTTCGCCATGGCCACTCCTTGATTGTCATGTCACGCGTCACGGTAGTGACGCGCCCGATGACCGCCCGGCACATGAAAAAAGGCCCCGGCGCAAGCGCGCGGAGCCTGGAAGCACGAGAATCGTGAGATTCTGTGAGCAAGAACTTCGTCACACCTGCGCAGGTCGCCCCCGACAGGACGTGAGTCCCGTTCAGAGCCTTCGATCGACTGGCGCTTTCGCGCACGTCGATGACCGGCGGTCTTCGGTATGCCTCCACCGTAGCGCACGCGGGATCGAGTGACAACTCGGGCGTGTCGCGGCTTCCACGCGCAGGGTCGACTGTCGGCGGCCTCCTGCTGGCATCATGATCTCGACGCTCGCCGTGGCCGGCTACCGATCCATCCGCGATCTCGTGATCCCCCTCGGCGGCCTCGACGTCGTCACGGGCCCCAATGGTTCGGGCAAGTCGAGCATGTACCGGGCCCTACGGCTGCTCGCGAGCACGGCGGGTGGTGCTACGGCGGACGGAGGGCCGACGGGCACGGGAGTGGTCGGGGCATCGCTCGCGAGGGCGGGTCGGCATCGGCGCTCTGGGCCGGTCCCGAGCAGTTCTCGCACGCCGTGATCTCGGGCGACGCCCCCTCGAGGGCGTCAGGAGGGCCGGCTCCTCTCGGTCCGTCTCGGCTTCGGCGGCGACGAGCTCGGCTACCTCGTCGACCTCGGCATCCCCCGCCCCGGTTCCTCCGCCTTCTCGAACGACCCGGAGATCGGTTCTACGACCACCTGCGGACGGACTCGGAGGCACCCTCGCCGGGGCCACGGCCACGGCCACGACCACGACCCAGCTCGTCGTCACGCACCTTCGCGCGCTCGTCGACGCGATCGGCAGGTGTGCGGACGTCGCCGAGCACCGGCTCGAGAAGCGCCTCGGAGAGACCGCGTCGAGAGCCAGGGGATGCTCGACGCTCCCCCGTGGCACTGGCCGACACGCTGACGCATCCGGCGTGCCGGGCCGCCCGGTTCCTCAGACTCGTTCCGGTAGGTGAGCTGTCGCGGTCGACGCGGCGAGCGGCAACTCGACGCTGAAGCACGTTCTCCCCGGCTCGCTCTCGACGTGCACCGATCCGCCGTGCACCTCCGTCACGGCCTGGACGATGGCGAGCCCGAGGCCCGTGCTCCCGGTCGCGCGCGAGCGCGAGCTGTCGCCGCGAACGAAGCGCTCGAAGACCCGCTCACGGATCTCGGGGGCGATGCCGGGTCCGTCGTCGGTGACGGCGACCTCGAGCCGAGCGGGCGCTTCGGCCGCCGCCACCCCGTGCGGCACCGGTGCCAACCCGCCCGATGTTGCCGGGACACTCCGCAGCGTCGTCGTGACGCGGGTGCCCGGCGGCGTGTGCACACGCGCGTTCGCGAGCAGGTTCGCGACGACCTGGAAGAGGCGCGACGCGTCTCCCTGCACGATCGTCGGTTCGTCCTCCGGCGGCACCTCGACCGACCAGTCGTGATCGGGCGCCGACACGCGCGCGTCGTTGACGGCGTCCGTGACGAGCGACCGCACGTCGACGGGTTCGCTCTCGAGCGCGCGCCCCTCGTCGAGCCGGGCGAGGAGGAGGAGATCCTCGACGATCGTGGTCATGCGTCGCGCCTCCGACTCGATCCGACCGAGCGCGTAGGCGGCGTCCTCCGGAAGCTCCTCCGGGGACATCCTCGTGAGCTCGGCGTACCCCCGGATCGACGCGAGCGGTGTGCGGAGCTCATGACTCGCGTCGGAGACGAATCGCCGCACCTTGTCCTCGCTCGCCTGTCGCGCGGACAGCGCACCGGCCACGTGGCCGAGCATGCGGTTGAAGGCGGCACCGACGCGGCCCACCTCCGTGCGCTCGTCCGCATCGACGTCCGGAACACGGACCGACAGCGGAACGTCGCCGCGCTCGAGCGGGAGAGTCGACACGGCCGTCGCCGTCTGCGCGACCCGTTCGAGCGGTCGTACGCTCGCCCGCACGATCAGGTACGCGACCGCCGTCGCGAGGCCGATGCCCCCGACCGTGACCGCCACGACGATCCAGACGAGTTGCGACACCGTCTGCTCGAGCGCCGCCATCGGCAGGCCCACCACGAGGGTCGCGCCGCCCTCCGTCTCGACGGCGACCACGCGGTACCGCCCGAGCCCGTCGGCCCCGACATCGACCGTCGTCGGTACGCCGATGCGCGCCTGAGAGGCGAGCGCCGCGGCCGCACCGGCATCGATGTCCCTCCGTGCGCCCTGTTCGTCGAGGAAGCCGGCGTACGTCACGAGGCCACCCTCGATCTGCACGCCGAGCGTTCCGGCCGACTGGCCGAGAATGCCGATGATCTGCCCCGGCCCCGGCTCGTCGTCGGGCTCCCCCGGCGGTGGGTACGCGTGATACCCGCTCGGCGCCCTCGCCGCGCGCTCACTCGCGGACGCGAGCTCGGAGTCGAGGCGCTGCGTGAGGATGCCCCTGACGCTCACGATGCTCACGAATCCGATCACGAGGGCCGCGATCGCGATGAGCACGACCGTCGCCATCGTCAGTCGACGACGGAGCGACCAGCCGCCGAGCGGTGCGGCGTTCACGAGCCGGAGGCCTTGATCATGTAGCCGGCGCCGCGCACGGTGTGGATCATGGGTTCTCGTCCCGCGTCGATCTTCTTGCGCAGGTAGGAGATGTAGAGCTCGACGACGCTCGCCCGCCCGTCGAAGTCGTAGCTCCACACGCGGTCGAGGATCTGCGGCTTGCTGAGGACGCGCCGCGGATTGCGCATGAGGTAGCGCAAGAGCTCGAACTCCGTCGCCGTGAGCTCGATCTGCGTCCCGTCCCTGTACACCTCGTAGCTGTCCTCGTTGAGCTCCAGGTCGCCGACCGTGATGATGGGCGAGTTGGCCGCCGAAACCAAGGCCGTCCGACGAATGAGGCCACGCAAGCGCGCGACGACCTCCTCGAGGCTGAACGGCTTCGTGACGTAATCGTCCCCTCCGGCCGTCAGACCCGCGAGTCGGTCGTCGAGCGAGTCCTTCGCCGTGAGGAAGAGGACGGGGGTGTCGTCGTTCTGCGCCCGCAACCGGTGCAGGACCTCGAGGCCGTCGAGGCCCGGCATCATCACGTCGAGCACGAGGGCGTCCGGCCGGAACTCCCGCACGATCCCGAGAGCGGCCTGCCCGTCGGCCGCCGTGCGCACGTCCCAGCCCTCGTAACGCAACGCCATCCTGAGCAGGTCGGTGAGGCTCTGCTCGTCGTCGACCACGAGCACGCGGATGGGTGATCCGTCGGGCTTCGTGAGCGGGGCGGGGCGGGAGGGGGTACGGCCGGAGGGCGTCATGCTCCTCATTATCGACATCGACCTATGCGCGACCTATGGGTGGCGTCCGCGGCCGATGAGGAGTGGAGTGTCCTGACGCGTGACGAGCCGCGAGAATGGAGCGTCCGCCCGCCACCTTCTCCACCCCACCTTCGCCGAAGGAGCACCACCATGGGTTTCCTCTCCAGCCTCGCCCGCACGAAGAGCATCGAGGCGTCGATCGCCGACTCCCGATCCGAGGGACGCACCCTCACGCGCTCGTTGACGTGGTGGGACCTCGCCATCATGGGCGTGGCCGTGGCCGTGGGAGCCGGCATCTTCTCGGTGGGGGCGAACGCCGCAGCGAACTATGCCGGTCCCTCCATCTCGATCGGGTTCGTCCTCGCCGCCGTGACATGCGCGCTCGCGATCATGGCGTACGCCGAATTCGCGTCCTCCGTCCCCGTCGCGGGGTCCGCCTACACGTTCACGTACGCGACCCTCGGCGAGGGGCTCGCATGGATCATCGGCTGGGACCTCATCCTCGAGATGCTCACGGCCGCTGCGGTCATCGCGAGCTACTGGGGCGTCTACCTCGACCAGGTCTTCCGGATCTGGGGCTGGAACATCCCTCCGGAGATCCCGGTCCTCGGACTCGACGTCAACTGGGGCGCGTTCGTGATCGTCGCGATCTTCACGACGCTGCTCGCCCTCGGCACCAAGCTCTCCGCCCGGGTCAGCTCCGTCTTCACCGTCATCAAGGTCGCGACGGTCCTCTTCGTGATCGTCGTCGGCGCGTTCTTCGTGCGGCCGGAGAACTTCTCCCCGTTCATCCCGCCGGCGCAGCCCACGGAGGGCGGCGGCTCGGACGTCTGGGCCCAATCGCTCTTCTCGTTCCTGTCGGGAGCCGCTCCGGCGACCTACGGCGTCTTCGGGCTTCTCGCCGGCGCGTCGATCGTGTTCTTCGCCTTCATCGGCTTCGACGTCGTGGCCACGAGTGCCGAGGAGGTCAAGAATCCGCGCCGGAACCTCCCGCTCGGCATCTTCCTCGGCCTCGGGATCGTCACGGTCCTCTACATCGGGGTGAGCATCGTCCTCACGGGCATGGTGCCGTACACGGTACTCGCCGAGGCCGAGGACCCGTCGCTCGCCACGGCCTTCGTCGCGGTGGGTGCTGACTGGGCCGCCCAGGTCATCTCCGTCAGTATCCTGCTCGGGCTCACGACCGTCATCATGGTGCTCCTGCTCGGCCTCGCGCGCATCCTCTTCTCGATGAGTCGCGACGGACTGCTGCCGCGTTCGTGGAGCAAGACCTCCGCGACGCGGCACACACCGGTCCGCCTGCAGATCGGGGCCGGCGCCGTCGTCGCGCTGCTCGCGGGACTCACCGACGTGGGGATCCTCGAGGAGATGATCAACATCGGAACGCTCTCGGCCTTCGTCCTCGTGAGCATCTCGGTCATCGTGCTCCGGAAGAAGTACCCGAACCGCGATATCGCCTACCGGATGCCCTGGTCCCCCGTGCTCCCGACCATCTCGGCAGCCCTGTGTCTGTGGCTCATGCTCAACCTGACGACCCTCACCTGGGTGCGGTTCCTCGTGTGGCTCGTGATCGGCGCGGCGGTCTACCTCCTGTACGGGCGTCGGCACTCGCGACTCGCGCAGGCCGAGGCGTCGTGAGCGCCGCCGAGTCCCCGGCGCGGCGCGGTTAGGCTCGACGCGTGGACCTCCGCGATTCTCTCCGCCGGCTCGGCGACCCTCACAGCACCGAATTCGGTGTCGTGTCCTCCGTCGCACTCGGCGCGCTGTCCCTCATCGATCCGGCGGCGCTGACCCCGGGTCGGCGCGCGGCCTACAGAACGGCGCTCGCGGCCGTCACGGGAGCGATGACGTGGATGGCCGCGCGCTCGGAGTTCGCCTCGCTCGAGGCCCGCGTCGGCACGACCGTCGGCGCCACCGGGACCGTTCTCGGTCTCGCGGAAGCGGGAGAGGCCGTCGACGCCCGCATGCAGCGCGGACTGGTGCGGATGGGCATCCGCCGGCCGAGAGCGGTGATCGCGGCGACCTCCGTCGCCTTCGCCGCGGCGACCTTCCTCGCCGATCGTGCGTGGAGTCTCAGGGCGGTGCCGGATCCGGAGGCGCTCGGGTGGGAGGACCGGATGCTCCCGGATCCGGTCCGCGTCCTGACGTCAGCCCTCCTCGCGCGCACGGACGCATTCGGTGCGCCGGAGCTTCGCGCCCAGCTCGAGACCGCGCGCGAGCGAACCTTCACGGACGAACGCTTCCAGTCGCCCTCCTTCGTGCAGTTCGTCGTCGCCGACGACGCACCTCTCGCGGTGCCCGGCAACGCGGCCTTCCCCGTCACTGCGCGCTTCGCCGCGCCCGACGGAACCCTGTACGTCGTGACCCTCGCGATCGGCGAGGGCCGCCTCGCCTCCCTCGAGGTTGTCGAAGTGACCGACGACGGCGAGGAACCGACGAGCGAGATGGACCGGTGGCCGGAGGCGCACGAGGTCACCCTGCACGTCGAGACGCCGCACGGCACCGTCCCTCTCGGCTGACCCCTCGCTCGCTCACCCGGCATCGCCCGCCGTCGCGAGCGCTGCACCATCGCGTCGAGCACGCCACGCGCACGCGGGCACGCGCCGGGTGGACCCGCCTACTGGTTGCTGAACGCCGCGTCGAACGAGGCGTCGGGGCGTTTCCAGAGCAGCGAGCGGATGTAGCCGACGGCCTCCTTCGCGCCGTGGACGCGATCCATCCCGGCGTCCTCCCACTCGATCGAGATCGGGCCGTCGTAGCCGATCGCGTCGAGGGCCCGGAAGGCGTCCTCCCACGGCACGTCGCCGTGCCCCGTCGAGACGAAGTCCCAGCCGCGCCGCGGGTCGCCCCACGGCAGGTGGGAGCCGAGGATCCCGGGCCGACCCGTGTTCGGCCGGAGGCGGGTGTCCTTGCAGTCGACGTGGTAGATCCGGTCCTGGAAGTCCCAGATGAAGCCAACGGTGTCGACTCCCTGCCACATCATGTGCGACGGGTCCCAGTTGAAGCCGAACGCCTCACGGCGGCCGATGGCCTCGAGAGTGCGGACGCTCGTCCAGTGGTCGTAGGCGATCTCCGACGGGTGCACCTCGTGGGCGAAGCGCACTCCCTCGGCGTCGAAGACGTCGAGGATCGGGTTCCAGCGGTTCGCGAAGTCCTCGTAGCCCGCGTCGATGACATCGGCGCCGACGGGAGGGAACATCGCGACGTACGGCCAGATCTTCGACCCCGTGAAGCCCACGACCGTGTCGACACCGAGCTTCCGGGCCACGCGTGCCGACCGCTTCATGTCCTCGGCCGCGCGCTGCCGGACGCCCTCGGCG
Organism: Labedella phragmitis; assembly: GCF_004078635.1. Classification (GTDB taxonomy): domain Bacteria; phylum Actinomycetota; class Actinomycetes; order Actinomycetales; family Microbacteriaceae; genus Labedella; species Labedella phragmitis. Next base: position 940,680 of record NZ_RZNB01000001.1, on the reverse strand, counting down.
TCGCCGTCGCCCCAGATGTAGGGGCGGAGGATCGCCTGGTGTCGGAAGTCGATCGGATCGTCGCAGACGGCCTGGCCGCCGAGGTGGTTCGAGATCGCCCAGACCTTGAGTCCGTATCGGTCGAGGATCTCGAGCCGACTCGTCAGGTAGGCATCGTCCTCGTCCGCGCGCTCGAGGTCGAGATGGTCGCCGGAGGCGGCGATCTCGAGACCGTCGTAGCCCCACTCGGAGGCGAGGCGAGCGACCTCCTCGAACGGCAGGTCGGCCCACTGCCCGGTGAACAGAGTGACGGGATGGGCGGACTCGGTCATGGTGATCTCCTCGGTGAGTACGAGCCGGCCCGGCGGGGCCGAGCGGGGCAAGTGCCCGATCAGGGCAGGGGGACGTCGATCCAGGTGCCGGCGTCGGCGGCGTCGAGGACGGCTTCCGTCACCACCGCGGCGCGGAGCCCGTCGGAGAAGACCGGGAGCCCGTCGCGCTGCTCGCCCCGGACGGCCGCGTACGAGTCGGCGACGAACGCGTTGAACGCGTCCTGGTAGCCCTGCGCGTGACCCGACGGAACCGTGACGAGGCGAGCGGCGTCGGGCGAGAGCTGGTCGGCGTCCCGCGGCACCACCGTCGTCCCGACCCGGCGACCGAGCCACAGCGTCTCCGGCTGCTCCTGGTCGAAGACGAGCGACTCCGCCGCTCCAGCGATCTCGACGTGGAGGCGGTTCTTCCGTCCGGGAGCGACTTGCGACACGAGGACCGTGCCGATCGCGCCCGACGCGGTCTCGACGGTCGCCGCGACAGCGTCCTCGGTCGTGACGGCGCTGTGCTGCGCACGCTCCGAGAAGAAGGTCCGCGTGTTCGCAGCGACCCGTGTGACCCTGTCCCCCGTGACGAATTCGACGAGGTCGACGAGGTGCGATCCGATGTCGGCGAACGCGCGCGACCGGCCACCCGTCGCCGAATCGACGCGCCAGTTGTCGTCGGTCTGCTCGAGCAGCCAGTCCTGCAGGTACGACGCGGCGAACGTCAGCAGACGGCCGCTCCGACCGTCGGCGACGCGGGCTCGCGCCTCCCGCACCATCGGGTGGAAGCGGTACACGAACGGCACGCTCGCGACGACCCCAGCGGACGCCGCGGCCTCCGTCAGGCTCGTCGCATCGGCGATCGTGGTCGCGAGAGGCTTCTCGCACACCACGTGCTTGCCCTCTGCTATGACGCGTTCCGCCTGGTCGGCGTGCAGGGCGTTCGGCGTGCACACGTGCACGACGTCGACGAGGGGGTCATCGAGAAGCGCATCGATCGACGCGTAGCCGCGCTCGATGCCGAGCCGGTCCGCCGCGTCCGCTGCGCGAGCGGCCGACGACGACGACAGGCCGACGAGTCGGGCACCCGCCGATCGGGCGGCGCGCGAGTGGACGTCCGCCATGAATCCGCCACCGACGATGCCGATCCCGAGTCCCGTCGCGAAAGCCACGGTCAGAGCGTCCTCTCCGACGGGTCCCAGTCCTCGGGGAGCGGCGGCACGATCGCGACCGTGCTCCCGACGTCGACGGGTCGACCGCTCGAGCCCGCCTCGATGGTCGACTGCATGACGTCGAGGACGTGGAACGCGAGTTCGCCCGATGCCCGCTCCGGAACACCGGCGCGAATCGCCCGAGCGAGCTCGACGACACCCGTGCCGCGCGAGAAGGTCGAGCCCGTCGCCGGTACCGTGTGCGGCTCGGGCTCGTCGCCCTGGACCACGAGGTCGCCGTCGAAGGTGTTGGGGTCAGGAACGGTGAGCGTGCCGTCGACTCCCGCGACCTCGAACTGCGTGCGCTTGAGCTTGGAGTCGAAGCTGTAGACGGATTGCGCCGTCTGACCGCTCTCGAACTCGAGCAACGCGGCGACGTGGGTCGGCACGGTCACCTCGAACGTCTCGCCGGCCCGCGGGCCGGAGCCGATCGTCCGTGTCTCCTTGGCCTTCGACGTGACGGCCGACACCCGCTTCACGGGACCGAAGAACTGCACGAGGGCCGTGATGTAGTACGGGCCGATGTCGAAGAGCGGCCCGGCGCCCTCCTGGAACAGGAAGTCGGGGTTCGGGTGCCACGACTCGGGGCCGGGGCTCTGCATGAGCGTGAGCGCGGTGAGCGGCGTACCGATCGCTCCCGACTCGACGAGGCGACGGGACGACTGGATCCCGGCCCCGAGGAAGGTGTCGGGCGCCGTCGCGACCCGCAGCCCGGCGGCTTGGGCGGCTTCGAGCAGCGCGCGGCCGCTCTCGCGCTCGAGCGCGAAGGGCTTCTCGCTCCAGACGTTCTTGCCTGCCCGCAGGACCTGCATGGCGACCTCGACGTGGACACGCGGGATCGTGAGGTTCACGACGATCTCGATGCCGTCGTCCGCGAGGAGTTCGTCGACCGTTCCCGAACCCGGGACGCCGAAAGCCGCGGCCTGCGCTGTCGCCCGCTCGAGGTCGAGGTCGGCGATGAAGCGGACCTCCACGTCGGGGAAGACCGTCAGGTTCTCGAGGTACTGCGTGCTGATGACTCCGGCGCCGATGATGCCGACGCCGACGGGACCCGCGCTCATTCGGCGTCTCCCTCGGCGAGGGCGGTGAGGAAGGCGAGGCTCTCGGCGATCGCCTCGAACCGGTCGCCGTGCGAGTCGTCGAGTTCGACGACGTGGAGGGCGTTCGGCGCAGCTGCCACGATCTCGGCGATCGGCAGTCGACCCGAACCCACGGCGACCTGCTCCTTCACGTCGGTTCCTCCCGAGCCGTCCTTCACGTGGATCGCGACGACGCGATCTCCGAGGCGACCGAGCAGAGCGACCGGGTCCTCCCCGCCGACGACGACCCAGTAGGTGTCGATCTCGAGGACGACGGCGTCGTCGAGCAGAGCGGCGAAGAACTCGATGGCCGTCTCGCCGTCGATCTTCGCTTCGATCTCGTGGGCGTGGTTGTGGTAGCCGACGCGGACGCCGTGCCGGGCGGCGACCGAGGATGCGGCGTTCAGAGCCTCGGCCGTCGCACGGACGTCATCCGCCGTCTGCCATTTCTCCGCGGGGACATGGGGATCGATGACGGTCTCGATGCCGAGCGCTGCCGCCTTCGAGAAGACCTCGTCGAGCTCGGCCTCCCCCCGGCCGATGAACCCCTGGTGAGTCGTCGGTGCGCGGAGGCCGGAAGCGCGGAGCGCCTCACCCAAGGCTGGACCGAAGCCCACGAAACCGTAGGGCTCGATGAGCCCGTACCCGAGGTCGGCGATGCGCTGGAGGGTGGTGCCGAGGTCCTCGGCCGCTTGCTCGCGCACCGTGTAGAGCTGGACGGAAATGCTGGGGGAGGTCACTCGTTCTCCTCGTGATCGGATGTTCGCGTCGATGCGGGCGCACCGGTGCCCTGACCCCAACATGCCATGAGCTTTTGACGCCTGTCAATCAAAAGTCGACTCTGGTCGCACGTTAGTCGCGTGTGGTTTACTCAAAACATGGTCGAGTTCACTCGCCCCGCGTTGACGCGGGCCTCCGGCGTCGGTGAACTCCTGCAGCTCCTGCGCGACGGGGTTCCTCGCACGAAGGCCGAGATCGTCGAGCTCACCGGGCTCTCCCGCTCGACCGTCTCGAGCCGAGTCGAGACGCTCATCGGGATGGGACTCGTCGGTCCTGCCGGAGAAGCGGCGTCATCGGGCGGACGCCCGCCCGCTCGCATCGCGTTCCTCCCGTCCTCGCGCGTCGTGCTCGCGATAGACCTCGGAGCCACCCACGGCACGGTCGCGATCACCGACCTCGCTGGGACCCTGCTCGATCACACCACGGCGACGATCGACATCGCCGAGGGCCCCGGCCCCGTGCTCGATTGGGCGACGGAGACGGGTCTCGAACTGCTCGCGGCGAGCGGCCGCCCGGAATCGGACCTCATCGGCGTGGGCGTCGGCGTCCCGGGACCCGTCGAGCACGAGACGGGACGCCCCATCAACCCGCCGATCATGCCCGGCTGGGACCGCTTCGACATCCCGGCCCGCCTCCGAGCCGCTTTCGATGTACCCGTCCTCGTGGACAACGACGTCAACATCCTCGCCCTCGGGGAGCACGCGACCGTGTGGCCGGACGCGGACGATCTCGTCTTCGTGAAGGTCTCGACCGGAATCGGCGCCGGCATCGTGTCGAGCGGCATGCTGCAGCGCGGCGCGCAGGGTTCCGCCGGCGATCTCGGCCACGTCCACGTGCCGTGGCATCCCGGTACGGCGCGGGCGGCCGACGATGATCGCGATCTCGAGGGCATCGCGAGCGGACCGGCGATCGCCGCTCTCCTGCGCGAGCGGGGCCTGCCCGCCGAATCGAGCACCGATGTCGTCTCGCTCGTGCGGCAGGGCAACCGCGAGGCCCTCGACCTCGTTCGTCAGGCCGGTCGCGAGATCGGTGCGGTCCTCGCTTCGCTCGTGAACCTGCTCAATCCGTCCGTCATCGTCATCGGCGGCAGCATCGCGCGAGCGGGCGAGCAGCTCATCGCCGGGATCCGCGAGACGGTCTACCGGCGCTCGATCCCCTTGGCCACGCAGCACCTCACGATCGTGGAGTCCCGATCCGACGAGACGGCCGGCGTCACGGGCGCCGCGATCCTCGTGATCCAGGACGCCCTGTCGCCGGCATCGTCGACGTGGAGCGCCGTGGGGCCCGACCCGACGCCCGCGGCGGCCCGTGCCGATTGACGACGTCGCCGGTCCTCGAGACCGCATCACCAGTACCCGACCGGAACAGACCAGAACCACATCAGGAGGACACATGACCACGAACTCACCACCGCTTCGCGTCGGCGTCGTCGGGCTCGGCTGGGCCGGGCAGCAGCACATGGAGGCGTACGACGCCCTCGAGGGCGTCGAACTCGTCGCGATCGCCGGCATGGAGGAGGGCCCGCGGGCCGAACTCGCCCAGAAGTTCAACGTGCCGAACGCCTACGGGGACTGGAAGGACCTCGTCGCCGCCGGCGGACTCGACGCCGTGAGCGTCGCCGTCCCCACGTTCCTGCACGCGCCGATCACGATCGGAGCTCTCGAGGCCGGCCTGCACGTGTTGTGCGAGAAGCCGATCGCCCGCACGGCTCAGGAGGCGAACGGCATGGTCGCCGCCGCGCGAGCCGCCGGACGGGTCCTCGAGATCGCGTTCAACCACCGCCGTCGCGGCGACGTCGAGGCCCTCAAGGCCGCGATCGACGAGGGTACGATCGGTCGCCCGTACCACGCGCGCGCCACATGGTTGCGCCGCTCGGGCATTCCCGCCCTCGGCAGCTGGTTCACCAACCGCGAGATGGCGGGAGGCGGCCCGCTCATCGACCTCGGCGTGCACGTCCTCGACTATGCACTCCACCTCTTCGGCGAGCCCCGCGTCCTCGCCGTGTCCGCCGTGACCCACTCGGAGCTCGGGCCGCGGGGCCTCGGCGGCGCCGTCTCCGACAAGCAGCAGGTGGGCTCCGCCTACGAGGTCGAGGACCTCGCGAGCGTGCTCCTTCGCCTCGAGGGCGGTGGATCGCTCGTGCTCGAGACGAGCTGGGCCGCCTTCCGCTCGTCCGGCGACGAGTTCGGCATCACGCTCTACGGCACGGACGGCGGAGCGGACCTGCGCGTCGTCGACTACGCGCCCGTCGGCGAGCTCACCCTGTTCACCGGTCAGGCGGAGACCGAGACGGACGTCCGAGTCGAGGCCGACCCCGGGCGTGGCCACGCCGCCGTCGTCGACACGTTCCTCGAGCACGTCGCGGACGAGTCCTCGTGGGCGACGCACGACGGGTCTCTCGCCCTCGGTCGCGCGCGCATCATCGACGCGTGCTACGAGTCCGCCGCGAGGGGCGTCGAAGTGCGCCTCGACCACGACCTGCAGATCACCGATAAGGAGGAGACCCGATGACGATCCGCGTCCTCGTGTGGAACGAAGGGGTCCACGAGAGCACCCAGCCCGATATCGCCGCGATCTACCCCGCCGGCATCCACGGCGCGATCGCCGAGGGTCTCACGGAGGTGCTCGGCGACGACGTCGCCGTGCGCACCGCGACTCTCGCCGACCCCGAGCACGGCTTGAGCGAGGACACCCTCGCCCAGACCGACGTCCTGCTGTGGTGGGGCCACATCGCGCACGACCAGGTCGACGACGAGGTCGTCGCGCGCGTGCAGCGTCACGTCCTCTCCGGCATGGGCCTGCTCGTCCTGCACTCCGGGCACTTCTCGAAGATCTTCACGCGACTGCTCGGGACGACGTGCTCGCTGAACTGGCGCAACGAGGGCGAGCGGGAGCTCGTCTGGACGGTCGCGCCGACGCACCCGATCGCCGAGGGCGTCGAGCACCCCATCGTCATCGAGCACCAGGAGATGTACGGGGAGCTCTTCGACATCCCGACGCCGGACGACCTCGTCTTCATCAGCTCGTTCACGGGCGGCGAGGTCTTCCGATCGGGAGTGACGTTCACGCGTGGCCATGGCCGGATCTTCTACTTCAGCCCGGGCGACCAGGAGTACCCCGTGTACTTCCACCCGCAGATCCGCCGCGTCCTGGCGAACGGGGTGCGGTGGGCGAACCCGGCGGCGCGTCCCGCCGTCGACCGGTCGATCCCGGCCGTCGCCAACCCCGACCGGGAGTGGTACCTCTCGCGGTGATCCCCGTCCCGCCCGCCCCGCTCCTCCTCGACGGCGTCGCCGGGGCTGCGGGCGGGCGGCGCGCGGCCGGGCTGGCGTGTCGGTCGGAACGTCGGTGGAGCGGAGGCAGAATAGACGAGTGCCATGGACCTACCGCGAACGACTCGTCGCCGACTCGACGGATCGCGTCGCATGGTTGCGGGCGCGGTCGCGGGGCATCACGGCGACCGACGTCGCCAAGCTCTCGACGCCGCGGTCCATCGACGTCGCCGCGACGGCGAAGCTCTACGGCACCAATTTCGGCGGGAACGCCTACACCGATCACGGCCGCATGCGGGAGCCGGAGATCGCCCGCTGGGTAGCCGCGACCCACGGGATCCGCCCCTCGACCGCGCTCTACCACGCCGAGCAGGAGCGCCGTCACCTCGCGACGCCCGACGGACTCGCGGAGTCGACCGACGGCCGGCTGCTGTTGTGCGAGATCAAGACGACGGCGAAGGCCTGGCGATCGATCCCCCGCCACTACCTCCGGCAGGTGTGGTGGCAGCAGTACGTCCTCGGCGCCGAACGCACGCTCGTCGTCTGGGAGCAGCACGACGGCTTCGTCCCCGTCGACGACGAGCCGCGCTGCGCCTGGGTCGACCGCGACGAGCGGGAGATCCACGCGCTCGTCCACCTCGCCTCGGCACTCATCGACGAACTCCACCGCCGCACGACGCCGCCGGAGCAGCGCGCGGTCTGACCGCCCCCGCGGTGACCGACCATCGTCCGCCTCCGCCGTGCGGTCAGGACGTGGAGGACTCCTCCTCGACCAGTTCTCGGTACAGGTCGGCGATCCCGGTGAGGAATCCGGCGATGATCGCTTGTTCCTCGGCCGTGTAGGTCGCGGCGACGTCCCCCACCCCCGCGATCATCGGTGACAACTCCTCGAACGCGCGCCGAACCGATGCCGGTGCCGGCGTGACCGTGATCTTCCGCCGGTCTACGGGGTGCGGGTGCCGCTCGACGTGCCCGACGGCCACGAGCCGATCGATCACGTGGGTGGTCGCGGCCGTCGACATCTCGAGCCGCGTCGCGAGCTCGCTCGGCGTCATCGGCCCGCGCTCCATGAGGTGCTCCATCGCCGAGAGATCCGTGGTGTTGACGTCGAGGGCGGCGGCGAGACGACGCTCGAAGCGCTGCTCGAGCTGGAACACACGGCGGACGAGGAGCGGGATCGGCGAGGGCGGAGGGAACCCGTCCGGGAGATGCTCGGCGTAGCGGTCCCGGATGGGCGTGGCATGCGCGACGCCGCTCGTGCCGTCGCCCGGCTTGCGTCCATCCACCATGTCAGACATGCTAATACCTGCGATAGCTAAAGCTTTTGGTTATTAGATGTAATGAGGTAATCGATGTCGGCGATCGCGGGTTTCCTGACCGGACGCGTCACAGCGTGGGTCACTCTCGCGCTGTCCGTCGTGATCGTCGGACTGCTCTTCGCTCTCGTACCGGCGGGAGACTCCGACTCCTTCCCGGACGCGGGCCTCCCCTCGACGACCGAGTCTGCTCGCGTCTCCGATCTGCTCGACGACTTCCCCTCCGCCGACGGAACTGTGGGCATCCTCGTATGGTCGAAAGAGGATGGCGGCGAGTTGACGACGGACGACCTGGCGGCCGTCGGGGATCGAGCGACCGGCCTCGCGGATCTCTCCACGACCCCCCAGGCGGTCGTTCCGCAGCCGAGCGAGGACGGACTCGCCGCCATCGTCGCGGTCCCCCTCGACGCGGCGGACGTCGAGGGGGACCTGTCCGGAACCGCAACCGAGCTCCGCGACGTCGCGAGCGACGGCCTCTCCGACGGCCTCGAGGTGCGACTGACCGGCCCCGTCGGGTTCCAGGACGACATCTCGAACGCCTTCGCGGGAGCCGACTTCCGACTCCTGCTCGTCACCGTCATCGTCGTCGCGGTCCTCCTCATCGCGACCTACCGCAGCCCCGTGCTCTGGATCGTCCCGCTCGCGGTCGTCGGCACCGCGGACGGCCTCGCCCGCATCGTCGTGACGGCCCTCGCCGACGCCGTGGGCATCACGATCGACGCATCGATCGGCGGGATCCTCTCGGTCCTCGTCTTCGGGGCCGGGACGAACTACGCGCTCCTCCTCGTCGCCCGCTACCGCGAAGAGCTCCTCGTCGAGGAGGATCGCCACCGCGCCATGACGACGGCGGTCCGCAGCGCGGGGCCGGCGATCGCGGCGAGCGGCGGCACAGTCGCACTGAGCCTCCTGACACTGCTTCTCGCCTCCCTCGCGGGCAACCGGGCGCTCGGTTTCGCGTGCGCCATCGGCGTCGTCATCGCCATCGCCTTCGCCCTCGTCGTCCTGCCGGCGGCCCTCGTCGTGTGCGGCCGGGGACTCTTCTGGCCGTTCGTTCCGCGTATCCGAGACGGCGACCACGTCGGCGCTCCACCCGGCTTCTGGACGCACCTCGGGCGCGGCGTGCAGAAGCGCCCGGCGATCGTCGCCATCACGGCCGTCGCCGCGATCGGCGTGCTTCTCCTGGGACTCCGCGGGTACACGGTCGGCCTCTCGCAGACGGACCAGTTCCTCGGTGAACCCGATTCAGTCGTCGCCCAGGAGATCATCGACGAGTCCTTCTCGGCCGGACTCACGAGCGAGACGACCGTGCTGACGGACGACGAGAGCGTCGAGGACACCGTCACCGCCGTCGAGGACGTCGACGGGGTCGAATCGGTCCGTCCGGGTGAGAGCCACGACGGACGGACGGCGATCTCGGTGACGCTCGATGCGGAGCCCGAGAGCGAAGCGGCCTTCGCGACGATCCGTGCCCTGCGGGCCGACCTCTCCACAGCCGACGGCGTCACCGCTGACGCGCTCGTGGGCGGTTCAGACGCCACCGCGCTCGACACGAACGACGCAGCGGCCGCGGACCTCGCACTCATCGTCCCGATCATCCTCGCGATCGTCTTCGTGATCCTCGCGCTCCTGCTGCGCTCCGTCGTCGCTCCCGTGCTCCTCATCGCGAGCGTGCTCGCCACGTTCTTCGCGAGCCTCGGCGCGGGCAACTGGATATTCCTCAACGTCCTCGGTTTCCCCGCGTTCGACGCCAACGTCACCCTGTACGCGTTCCTGTTCCTCGTCGCCCTGGGCGTCGACTACAACATCTTCCTCACGACGCGGGCTCGCGAGGAGCGTGCGCGGTTCGGAACCCGCGAAGGCATGGTGCGCGCCCTCGCGTCGACCGGAGGCGTGATCACGAGTGCCGGCATCCTGCTCGCGGCGGTCTTCGCCGTGCTCGGCGTCCTCCCCGTCGTGGCGCTCACCCAAGTGGGAGTCATCGTGTGCATCGGTGTCCTCCTCGACACCCTCGTGGTGCGCACGGTGCTCGTCCCCGCCCTCGTCTTCCTGACGGGCGACGCCTTCTGGTGGCCGCGAAACACGCCCGAAATGCGAGAGTTCTCCGCGAGTTGACGCCGCCGTAACACCCCCGAATCATTGCCTGAGTTGACTGATGTCGACCTCGTCGGAGGTCGCCGATCGCCGTCGTGATCGGGTGGAGTTCGGGGAGAGTGCAGGCGATGCGGCTTGGTGTGAGGGATGCGTGGCAGGCCAGACCGACGGGAGGGCCGCTCGATGAGATCCCCGAGTCCATGACCGCGGCCGTGATCGATGCGACGGGCTCGCCCGCAGTTCTCCGGACCGCGACCGTACCGGTCCCCCACCGCAGTGGTTCGGAGTTCATCGTCCGGGTCGTCGCCGCCGGGGTGAATCCGATCGACGCCAAGACGCGAGCCGGCGGTGGCGTCGCCGCCGAGCTGCCCGGCTACCCCGCCGTGCTCGGCAACGACTTCAGCGGTGTCGTCGTGCGATCGCCGTACGAAGCGCATCCGCTCCAGCCGGGGACCGAGGTCTACGGGATGGTCCCCGTGCCGCGCTACTCCGGGTCGTACGGGCAGTACATCGCCGTCCCGAGCCTCAGCATCGCCCGGAAGCCGCCGACGCTCTCGCACGTCGAGGCCGCCGCCGTCCCGGTCGCCGCCCTCATGGCGTGGGGGATGGTCGTCGAACTCGCGAAAGCGCACGACGGTCAGCGCGTCCTCATCCACGCGGGGAGCGGAGGGGTCGGCCATTTCGCCGTCCAGTTCGCCAGGTACTTCGGTGCCCACGTCACCGCCACGGGGTCGACCCGCAACCTGGAGTGGTTGCGTGAACTCGGCGCGTCCGTCGCGATCGACTACACCACGACGCGCTTCGACGAGGTCGTCGGCGAAGTGGACGTGGTGATCGATCTCGTGGGCAACGTCCACGACGACACGGGCTCCCGGTCGCTCCGCGTTCTGCGCCGCGGCGGGCTCATCGTCAACGCCCCAACGGGCAGCTGGCCCACCATGTCGGCGGAGGCGGAGGCGGCCGGCGTGCGGGCGACGACCTACAAGGTCGCACCCGACGGCGACACCCTCTCGACGATCACGCGGCTGCTCGAATCCGGTGATGTGAAGGTGTTCGTCGATGGCGTCTTCGACCTCGACAAGGCTGCGGAGGCGCATACCGTCCTCGAGGACGGTCACACGCGCGGGAAGCTCGTCCTCAAGCTCGCCGACAGCTGAGCCGCACGGTACCTCTCCCCCGCATGTCCGGACGGACGATCCCGTTCAGGCGCGTGCGACGCGGGCCCGGCGTATGCGCCGGACGACGCGCCTCATCCGCCGGACCACCCGGCGTGCGGGGATAGCGATGGCTGCCGCGACGGTTCCGGAGATCGTGTGGTCGTCGTCACCGAGCATCCGCTTCCGCTCCCACGCCCGCCGCAGGCCCCACCCGATCCGGTTGAAGCGCTGTGGGAGGATGTCTGTCCGCGCGAGGTCCTCCCGCCGGACGAGGGACTCGAGCACGTCGATCCAGTCGTCGTGCGAGCGACCGTGCAGGTAGTTGTCGGCCCGCCACGCGGGGTCCGGGCCGGCGAACCGACCAGCGACGAGAGCGTCGGAATCGGCGAGGAGGCCGCTGTCCTCGAAGACGAGGTTGATGAGACGGGCGTTCACACCGAAGTCGGACGGCAGCAGGACGGGCACCTCCGCGGCGACGGCCTCGAGCGCCGCCGTCGAGCTGACCGTCACGAAGGCCTCGGCTCTCTCGAGGTGCTCCGACATCGCCCCGTCGGCGACCACGACGTTCGCAGGAACGGGACCATCGGCGAGCTCCCGGAGCTCCGGCGCCTCGAGCAGCGAGGCGTAGTCCCACTGCTCCGGGTGAGTCTGAGCTTCGCCCGCGCGCGCCCGCACCTTGATCACGACACGGGAGTCCGGTCGGGACCGAGCGAGTCTCACGAGCCACGACAGGAGGAGCAGCCGGTTCGCACGTGACGACGGCACCTTGGCCTGCGTCGCGAACACGATGGCATCGCGGCGGACACCGTCCTCCTCTCCCCGGGGAACCGCGTCGGGGATGAACGGGAACGTCGCGAGCCCGAAGCGCGTGCGCACCCCGAGCGATCGCGCGTTCGTCTCGAATTCGCGGACCTCACGCCGACTGTGCAGGACGACGAGGTCGGCCTGCTCCCGGTAGACGACGGCCTTGATCGCGGCGGGGATCGTGATGCCCGGGAGACCCGAAACGACGACCGGGCGCCATGCGCGCGAGACGACGCGGCGAACGATCACCCTGACCATCGGCCCGCGCACCGAGAGCAGGACGGCGTCCGGTCTGGTCGACCGGACGAGCGGGCCGATCTCGTCGAGAGTTACGTCCCGCGCATCGTCCGGCTCGAACCGGCTTCCCGCGAGGGCCGACGCGAGCTGCCGATCGCTCGGTCGCATCGGGTTGCGGACGACGACGAGCTCGGCGTCCCATTCCACCGGGAGCCTCGACGCGAGCGCCGCTCCCCACTTCACGTACGAATCCGTGTCGCCGATCACGAGCAGGGTGCGTCGGCGCGCCGATGCACCTCCCGCGCTCGTCGGCCCGGGGTGGTCGGCGCTCCTCACACGAGGACTCGACGGAGCTTCGCCATGGGTGCCTGCTCGCCCGGGAAGACGCGCTTGACGCCGTCGCCGAGAGCCTCCTCGACGGTGCGGATACCCTCGACGAGCTGGGCGAAGTCGCCGGGCTCGAGTGAGGCGGAGTGGTCCGACCCCCACATCGCACGGTCGAGCGTGATGTGGCGCTCCACGACGCAGGCGCCGAGCGCGACGGCGGCGAAGGAGATCTCGAGTCCCGGCTCGTGCCCCGAGTAGCCGATCGGCAGCGTCGGGTAGCGGTGGCCGAGCGTCCGGATGGTCCGAAGGTTCGCCTCCCCGGCGGGCAGCGGGTAGGTCGAGGTCGCGTGCAGGAGGACGAGGTTCTCCGGGTCGAATACGGCGACGGCAGCGTCGATCTGCTCCATCGTCGACATGCCGGTCGAGAGGATCACGGGCTTGCCCGTCGCGGCGAGCGCGCGCAGCATCCCCAGGTCCGTCACGGACGCCGACGCGACCTTGTGCGCCGGCACGGCGAGGTCCTCGAGGAACGCGACGGCGGGCTCGTCCCACGGCGACGCGAACCAGTCGAGGCCGCACAGGGTCGCGTAGTCGCCGATCTCGATGTACTGGTCACGGTCGAACTCGACCCGCCGCCGGTAGTCGAGGTACGTCATCGTGCCCCATGGCGTGTCGCGCGGGGTGCTCTTCATGTGCTCCGGCGTCGAGATGTCCGGCGTGCGCTTCTGGAACTTGACGGCTTGGGCGCCGGCCTCGGCAGCGACCTCGATGAGGTTCTTCGCGAGCTCGACCGAGCCGTTGTGGTTGAGACCGATCTCGCCGATCACGTAGACGGGGTGGCCGTCGCCGATCTCCGAGCGTCCGATGGTGATCGTCACGATGATCTCCGTTCTTCTGTGGGATGTCCCGCGGGTCGCGGGCGGTTCGCGGGCCGCCGAGGGGCGGCGATGACACGATCGGCGAGCTCGCGCACGGCGCCGTCGCCGCCGCGTGAGGCGAGGACGACGCGAGCAACGGCGAGCACGGCGGGGTGCGCGTCGGCGACCGCGATCGGCCAACCGACGAGGCGGAGGGCGGGGAGGTCCCCGAGGTCGTTGCCGACGTAGGCGACGTGGTCGAGGGCGATGCCGAGCCCGTCCGCCCAGGCGCCGAGCACGTCGCCCTTGTCACCGCGGGCGTCGTCTCCGTCGACACCGTGGATCACCTCGACGCCGAGCTTGGCCCCCCTGGCCACCACGACAGCGTTGCGCTCGGCGGAGAGGATGAGGACGGGGATCCCGGCATCGCGCAGCAGACGCACGCCGTGGCCGTCCGCCCGGTTCACGCGCACGATCTCACGTCCGTCGCCGTCCACGAAGGCCGAGTCGTCGGTGTGCACCCCGTCGAAGTCGGTCACGACGGCGTCGACCGGGATGGGCTCCGCTGTCCGTCGCCCTGACGTCTCCTCGTCGATGGCCGCAATAGCGCGAGCGAGTTCCAGGTCGGCGGGGGTGTCGATGTCGAGTCCGTGGCGCTCCGGAACGAGGTGCACGCCGACGCGACCGAAGAACCGGTGACCGGCCGATCGGAACCCTGCGGCGTCCATGACGTAGAAGGCTCCGGTCTCCCGGTATTCGGGAGCGCGGTCCTGACGACGAGGGCGCGACGAGCGGTCGTGGTTCACGCCGACGACGCCGACGGACGCATCCCCGTCTCGCCAGAGGAACGCGTGCGTGGCGATCGCGGAGAAGACGACGTCCGCTTGCCGTCCGACGACGCGCTCGACCGCTTCGTCGAGGTCGAGAGGGTCGATGAGCGGGGAGGTGGCCTGGATGAAGACGAGGACCACCGGTTCGTCGCCGTCCTCGGCGAGCACGTCGAGCGCGTGGAGCAGTGCGGACTCGGACGACGCGTCGTCTCCGGCCAGACCGATGGGGCGGTCGACGATCACCGCACCGGCCGCCGCTGCTGCTGCCGCGATAGCGGGGTCGTCGGTGGAGACGACGACCGTGTCGATGCTCCGGGCTCCGCGAGCGGCCGCGACCGCTCGTGCGACGAGGGGGACGCCTCCGACGGCGCGCAGGTTCTTGCGCGGGATGCCCTTCGATCCGCCACGGGCGGGGATGACGGCGACGACGTTCCGGCGCGACATCGCGCGCGGATCATCCGCGGATCGCGTCGGTCGCCCAGTGTCCATGGGCCGACGCTAAGCGCGTCGGGTAGACGTGAGATGGCCGCTCGGTGAACGCGCCCCTCCCCGCGGGCGACGATTGAGCGTCACCTCTCGGCCCGGTGACGGCGCGAGCTTCTCCGGTTGCCGACCCGATCGGCAACCGGAGAAGTCGCTTACGAGGAGTTGCTCCTCGGATCCGAGACGGCGGTGGACGCAACCCCCCGGTCCGTCCACCACGCCTCGGACATCTGGCCTCGCACGGCGTCTCGATGCGACGTCGGCGAGTCGATCCACGATGCCCCGATTCCGGCCGGAGCCACGGTCGACGGGCTTGAATTGGTCCCCTCTGTGGTCCTCACCGAGGACATTCGTCGGGTCGTCTCACCGGTCGAGGAGTCCCCGAGCGATCGCCGCGATCGCCGCTTCCTCACGCGTCGTCGCGCCGAGCTTGCGGTAGATGCTCGCGCGCTGCTTCTTCACCGTGTTCGGCGACACGACGAGCTGGCGCGCGATCGCCGACACGCTGAGTCCCGACACGAGCAGCGTGAGCACCTCACGCTCCCGAGCGGTTAGCTCCACGATGGACTCGAGCCGAGTGAACAGGGCCGGGACAGCGTCGAGTTCCTCGAGAAGAACCCGCGGCGCGAGCTCCGCATCCGCGGCGAGTACCGAGAGCGCTGTTCGATCAGGAGCGACGAGGAACAACCACGGAGTGCGCAAGCGGTTCCCGTCGAGGATCCTGAGCGCCTCGGAGAGGTCGTGGATCGCCGCACGTTCGCCCCCGAGCCGCAGGGACGCCGCGGCGCGGGCGAGCAGCAGCTCCGCGCGATCGCGCGGTCGCAACGAGGGAGAGGAGAGCGCGTCGCTCGCCGCGGCGACCGCCTCGAGGGCCTTGTCCTCGATGAGGGCGATCTGGGAGCGGGCGATGGCCGAAGCGGGATCCGACTTCTCGAACGACCGGATCGCTGACTTCGCGTGCGCGAGAGCGCCGACGGCGAGATAGAGCACGACGATCGATCGGTTGAGGGAGGACCGGACCGCCGGCGGGACCGCGATCCGATCGCGATCGAGGATCGTGTCGGCCACCGTCGCGATGCTCGTGAGCGACCGCCCCATCGCGGCGTCGACAAGCGCCCGCAGCGGGATGGAGTGCAGTCGCATCTCCGGGCCGGACGACGCGACGAGAGCGTCGGCCGCTCGCACGGTCGCCTCGAGATCGGGCGACTCCAGTAGGATGACGACCCCAGCGAGCTCGGCCCAGGACGATCGCGTGACGACTCCGGTCCGCCGCCGCGCCTCGAGGTGCCCCTCCGCGAGGGGGAGAGCTCCAGCGGCGGCGTGGGTCGCCGCGAGGACGCCGTGGATCGCCGACACCGACTCGGGCCGGATGCCGGGCACGGCGAGCGCCCGATCCGCCGTTCGGAGCGCGGAGCCGTGCTGCCCGGCGTCGAGGAACGTCAAGGCCGCCTGCAGAAGGGTCGACGCGAGCACGTCGGGCGTGTGGCTGCGGCGGTCGACGTCGACCCGCTCCGCCGCCGCGCTCACGTCCGTCGCCACCGAGAGGGCCGGAGCCCAGCGCCCGTCGTATCGCAAGGCGATGAGCCGGACCGCGAGCATCGCGAGCCGCTCGTCCCCCGAGACCTCGGTCATCCTCGAGCGGGCGAACTGCTCGGCGCTCGACAGGTAGGCGGAACCGACGGCGCGACCGTTCCCGACTCGCGCGTGGGCGATCCCGAGGAGCGTCGTGAGGAAGGGGAACCGGCGGAGCTTCGACGTCGCAACGGCGAGGAGCGGCTCGAACGCCGCCGGCATGTCGTCGGCGACGACCGAGAAGGACTCGCGCAGGATCCGCTCCGCGAGGGGCAATTGCTCCGTCCGGATGGCACGGGCCCAGGCGGCGCGCGCGTCACCCCTGCTCCAGAGGACCTCCGCAGCGGCCGCTTCCGCATTCGCCGTGCGGGCGCGTCCCGACGGGATGGCGCTGCGCTCCAGCACACGAGCGGTGATGGGCACGAAGTGGAATCGCGGCTCGGCGCCGTCCGACTCCCAGAACCCGAAGCCGAGCGAGCGGGCCCGGTCGAGCCAGTCGCGAGCCGCCTCGGGTGCGACGCCGCCGAGTCGCGCGGCTTCGACGGTCGTGACTCCGTCGAGGAGCGACGCGCGCTGCAGGAAGGACCAGAAGTCCGCCTCGTCCGGGCTGCCCGGCACTCCGGCCGACGTCACGAGCGCTTCCGCCACCCGGCTGATGACGAGATCCGTCTCCCGCGAGGTGCTCAACCGGTTCGTGCCGTCGAGCAGTTCGGCGACGAGTCGCGTGGCGAGCGGCATCCCACCCGCGATGGCGTGCACCTCCTGGGCCAGTTGCGCGTCGACCGTCAGAACCGATCGCACGATCACGAGGGCGCATTCGCGGGCTGTGAAGAGGAGGCGGCGCGGCTCGATCTCGGCGATGTCGAGCTCGCCGCCCTGCTCGCGCCTCTCGAAGGAACTGGTGCCCCTCGTCACGATCACGACGCGCAATCGGTCGGTGACCCGGAGCATGGCCCGGAAATCGTCCTCGACCGCCGTGTCGCCGAGGTCGTGAGCGTTGTCCACCACGATCGCGAAGGGGCCTTCGAGGTGCGACGCGAAGCGGACGAGGAGTCGACGGAGGTCGCCTCGAGTCGTCAGCTGCTCGGGAGTCGGGATCCAGCGCCCCGCGAGCGGGGCGTCGCCGGCGTCCTCCACCATCGCGAACAGCCGTGCCCAGAAGGACACCCGGTCGGCGGCATCGCCGTCGACGTCGATCCACACACCGGTGCTCCCGGCGCGAGCCGCCCACTGCGCGACGAGCATCGTCTTGCCGAACCCGGAACCCCCGCGCACGATCGTGACGGCGTGACCCGCGTCGAGATCCGCGACGAGATCGGGCCGCCGGATCGTCCACGACGGCTCGATCGGCGCACCGTACACCGAGCTGTCAGAACCTCGCCCATCCCCCGATGAGTCTTCGAATGACACGGTCTCCTGTGATTCCGCCACGTCCGCCCCCGTCTTCCGGCCGAGCGAGCGACGCCCGGACAGGAACACCCTGACGAAGCCGGTGCCCCTGACCAGCGGTTCGGACCATAAATGGTCCATCAGATGGTCCGCGCGGACACCCCGGTGACGACCCACCACCATGCCGGTCGGCGGGCGTCGAGCGGGACGGAGGCGCTACCGGACCCCCACGACGAGGGCCACCAGACCGAGCCCGAGTGACGCGGCGAGAGCGGCCGAGGCGAGCAGCCCGACGCCGTATGCCGCGGCGCTCCACCCCCGGCCCGCCAGCACGAGCCGAGCGATCTCCACACTCGCGGCCGAGAAGGTCGTGTAGCCGCCGAGAAGACCCGTGGCGAGTACCGCCACGAGCTCACCGGACACCAGGGATGCCGCCGCGAGCCCGGCGACGAGGCCGATCAGGAAGGATCCCGAGACGTTGACGACGACGGTGCCGAGCGGGATCCCGCGCGACCACCGTGCGGCGACCGCCGTGTCGACCGCGAGTCGGACCGCGGAACCGGCCCCGCCGGCGAGTGCCACGAGTACGAACGTCACCGCGGTCATCGACGCCCTCCGCTCGCGACCGTGTTTCCCATGACCATGCCGAGCACGGCTGCGGCGGCACCGATGATCACCGAGGCCAACGGATAGACGACGGCCTCGATCAGGGAGCCCTCACTCGCGAGAGCGACGGTGTCGGCGGCGAGGGCGCTGTAGGTGGTGAAGCCGCCGAGCACTCCCGTACCGAGGAGCAATCGGAGATTCTCGATACGACGCGAACGAGTCGACCGCGCCACGACCATCACGAGAAGGCCCAGGAGGAAGGAGCCGAGGGCGTTGGCGACGAAGACGCCGAGCGGCCAGGTCGCGTCGTACGGTACTGCCGCGAGCAACGCGGCCCTCGCCGCCGTGCCGAGCGTGCCGCCGACGAACACGACGCCGGCGGAGCGCCGATGCGGCCAGGTGATGCCGCGCGTCGGCGCCGGAGGAGAGTGATCGCCGGAAGGCTCCGTCACCCCTCCGCCCACGGCAGGTCGTCCCCCGCTCGGACCGGCGAGAGGGGGACGACGATGACGGGCTGTCGCTGTCGGTGGGCGAGATGCGCCGCAATGGATCCCGTGAAGAACTCCTGCAGCCCGGCTCGGAAGCCCGGCTCGCGCGTGCCGACGACGATCGATCCGACCTGCTCACGGTCGGCGATCGAACACAGTCCCGCCGAGGGCTCTCCCTCGCCCGTCACGACACGCCACGGCACCCCCGAGGTCGCGAGCACGGGTCGCACTTGCGCGTCGATCCACTCGGAATCGATCTCACTGTCGCCGTTGGCGTCGTAGGGCACGAAGGCCACGGATCCGTCTGCCCACAGGCCGGCGGTGTAGCGCGTCGCATCCACCCACGCGACGATGAGCTCCGCGCCGAAGGCCGCAGCATACTCGGCGGCCGTGCGGAGCACGGCATCCGGTTGCCCCGGGACGATGCCGACGAGGACGGGTCGGGACGAGGGTCGAACAGTCATGGCCTCAGCCTCCTCATGCGTGGAAATCGCGTCCCGCACACCTCCGCCGGAGCGGACCCGTGCGGTGCACGCTCAGCATATCCCCGTCGTCACTCGCGGACGATGAGCCGCGGCTCGACGAGGACGTGACCGGTTCCCGTGCGCGGAACGGAGGGGTCGACGGCCGTGCCGTGAGCCCCCATGAGGAGGTCGAGCGTCCCGACCGCCACGTCCTCCGGGCGCTGCTCGACGCTCGACAGCCCGAGCGCCTCCGACACCGGGGTGTTGTCGAAACCGATCACGAGCAGGTCGTGCACACCGGCGTCCATCGCCGCGAGGTGCGCCCCCACGGCGAGCGAATCGCTCGCGCATACGACTGCGTCGGGCACGGGGCCAGGCCCCCCGCCGGTCAGGACGCCCGCCATTGCGGCCCGGGCAGCCGTCAGATCGTCCTCGACGGCCCAGCGCAGCCCGTCGGGCGAGCGGCCGTGCGAGCGGAGGGCCCGAGCCCATCCGCGGGCGCGATCGTCGCCGGTTCCAGAGGGGCTCGGCCACCCCAGGAAGCCGATCGCGCGGCGACCGGCGGCGATCGCGTGCTTAGTGGCGGCGGCGGTGCCGGCCGCCCCGTCGACGTCGACCCACAAGTGCTGCGGGTCTCCCAGATCGTCGTCGCCCCACGGTCGGCCGAAGGTCGCGAACGGCACGTCGTGCTCGAGGAGCCACCCGGTCCGGGCGTCGCCGTGGAAGGTGGATGTGAGAACGAAGGCATCGACGTCCGCACCGTCGGTGAGGCGCCGGAACTGCTCGATCTCCTCGTCGGGAGTGCGCGCGGTGTAGAGGAGGATGCGCATCCCGCGTTCGGCCGCGTTCTCGGTGAGGGCATGCACGTACCGGTCGAGCACTGCTCCCGAGATACCGCCGGCGAACGGGTAGAGGCGGATGCCGATCGTCGAGCTACGGCGCGTGCGCAGGCGACGTGCCGAGGCATGCGGGCGGTAACCGAGATCCGAGATCGCGCGTTCGACGCGCTCCCGCGTCGCCGTGCGGACGATGTCCGGCGCGTTGAGGACATTCGACACCGTCTGACGGGACACGCCGGCGGCGAGCGCGACGTCGCTGACGGTCGGTTGTCTCGCCATCCCGTTCCTCCCCGTCGTTCCGCCTCGTCCGGCATCCTCGATCGGTGCGGGTTGAGCTCCTGGTCGCGTCATCGGCCATGTCCCGATCAACCGTCCGAGCGTACTCCTGCAGTCGATCTTGACATGTCAGACCAGCGCGATCTACGGTGAAGCGACGCCTTGATTTGATCGATCAAATAGGCGACTCTCAGCACCTCACAGCACGCGCTGGTCACGCGCACCGAACACCCTCGCCTCCGCGGGGCACTATCGAAGGAGATAGGACATGCAGTCACGACAGCACCGCCGGACCTGGGCGGCCGGGGCCCTCGCCGCCGTGGGAGCACTCACCCTCGCCGGTTGCGGCACGGGCTTCAGCGGTGGATCGTCCGACGAGGGCGGGAGCGGCGGGCTCACCTCGTCCGACGACTCGCTCTCCATCCTCATCGGCTCGAGCGGCGACGCCGAGACCACGGCCGTCGAGGACGCCGTCGCGGCGTGGTCGGAGGATTCCGGAATCGACGCCGAGGTGTCGGTCGCCAACGATCTCCCCCAGCAGCTCTCGCAGGGGTTCGCAGCGGGCGAGCCCGCGGACGTCTTCTACCTGTCGACGGACTACCTGGCGGGGTACGCGGGCAACGGCTCGCTCCTCGCCTACGGCGACGAGCTCTCGAACGCCGACGACTTCTACCCGTCGCTCGTTCAGAACTTCACCTACGAGGACGACTTCTACTGCGCACCGAAGGACTTCTCGACGCTCTCCCTCATCATCAACACGCGACTGTGGGAGGAAGCGGGCCTCACGGACGCCGACGTCCCCGCCACGTGGGACGAGCTCGCCGACGTGGCCGGCCGCCTCTCGACCGACGGTCGCGTCGGTCTCGGCATCGGAGCCGAATACCAGCGGGTCGGCGTCTTCCTGGCCCAGGCCGGCGGCGGACTCGTGAACGAGGACGGTACGGAGGCCATCGCCTCGAGCCCCGAGAACCTCGAGGCTCTCGAGTACGTCCAGCAGCTCATCACCGACGGCTCGCTCGCGTTCGCTCCCGCGCTCGGCGCCGGATGGGGCGGCGAGGCCTTCGGCAAGGAGCTCGCGGCCATGACGATCGAGGGCAACTGGATCACGGGAGGTCTCTCGGCCGACTATCCCGACACCGAGTACACGGTCGCGGAGCTTCCCGCCGGCCCCGCCGGTCAGGGAACGCTCCAGTTCACCAACTGCTGGGGGATCGCCGCCGACAGCCCCAACCAGGAGGGCGCCCTCGATCTCATCGAATACCTGACGAGTACCGCGTCGCAGCTCGCCTTCTCCGAGGCGTTCGGTCCGATGCCGTCGACCGAGTCCGCCGCTGCAGACTGGACCGAAGCGAACCCCGAGCTCGCCCCGTTCCTCGCGGGCGCCGACTACGCGCAGGGCATGCCGACCGCGGACGGCAGCATCGACGTGATCACCGACTTCAACGCGCAACTCGAGACCCTCGGCGACGCCGACATCGAGGCGCTCCTCGAATCGGTGCAGTCGAATCTCGAGGCCGTCGTCGGCTGACATGACCTCCTCGACACCCGCACCCGGCACAGGTGCCCGGGTTCGCCGCGAACGGACCCGGGCCACCGGGCTCCGCCGCGGCGACGCCGCCGCCGGCTGGCTGTTCACGGCCCCCGTGATCGTCATCCTCGGCGTCTTCCTCGCGGTCCCCGTCCTCATGGCGCTGTGGGTCAGCTTCTCCGACTGGGGCGGCCGCGGCAGCCCCTTCTCGGGCGACGTCGACTTCGTCGGCTTCGACAACTACACGGCGATCCTCGCCGGGGGCGGCCTCGCGGAGCGGGACTTCGGCATCGCACTGCGCAACAACGCCTGGTACGTCCTGCTCGTCGTCCCCCTCCAGACGGCGTTGTCCCTGTTCCTCGCCGTCCTCGTCAACCGGGCGATCTTGCGCGGACGTGGCTTCTTCCGCACGGCCTTCTACTTCCCGTCCGTCACGAGCTCCGTCGCCATCACGGTGCTGTGGCTCTTCCTGTTCTCCGCGACGGGCGTCGTCAACAAAGTGCTCGCCGCCGTCGGGATCGCCGGACCCAACTGGTTCAACGACCCGACGGGTGTCGTCCACAACCTCCTCGGGGTCATCGGCATCACCTCGGGACCGACGGCCCTCACGGACGCCGATCTCCTGGGCGTCTCGTTGTGGGACTGGCTCGCCGGTCCGTCCGTCGCGATGAGCGCCTTCGTCCTCATGGCGGTGTTCACGACGAGCGGCACGTTCATGCTCCTGTTCCTCGCCGCGCTCCAGAACCTCGGTGGAGACGTCACCGAGGCCGCCATGATGGACGGCGCGAACGGCTGGCAGCGGTTCTGGCGTGTCACGCTCCCCCGGCTCAAGCCGACGCTCTTCACCGTGCTGACGCTCGGCCTCATCGGCTGCTGGCAGGTGTTCGACCAGATCTACACCGGGACGCAGGGCGGTCCGAGCAAGACGACGCTCACACCGGCCTATCTCTCCTACACGGCGGCGTTCAATTCGCAGGACTGGGGTCAGGGTGCCGCGATCGCGTTCATCCTGTTCCTCATCATCGTCGCGTTCACGCTCATCCAGCGGTGGATCCTGCGCGACCGACCGGTCTCGAAGCGGCGGGCCGCCGCCTACCTCCCGAAAGCGACCAAGACGACCGACGGGATGACACGATGACGACCTCGACCCTCGCCGATCGCACGATCGGGGGCACGGACGGCGGGTCCCGTCCGACCCGTCGACGGCGGCCAACGGGCACGATCGCGGCGCAATCTGTCCTCTACGCGATCCTCGTGGTCCTCGCGGTCGTGTACATCTTCCCCTTCCTCGTCCAGGTGGCGACGTCGTTCAAGACCGACGCCGACGCCGCCGCGAATCCCGTCTCGCTCATCCCGGGCACGTGGTCCGCCGCAGCCTACGAGCGCTTGTTCGCCGGCTCGGACTTCCCGGTCTGGTTCGCGAACTCGGCGCTCGTGACCGTGTTCGTCACCCTCGGGCGGGTGTTCTTCGACTCGCTCGCCGGCTACGCGCTCGCCCGGCTCCAGTTCCGTGGCCGCAACGTTGTGTTCGCGGCGCTCGTGGCCGTGATGTCGGTGCCTCTCGTCGTGCTCCTCATCCCCAAGTTCCTCGTGATCAACCAGCTCGGCATGTACGACTCCTACGCGGGCATGATCCTGCCCCTGCTCGTGGACGCCGCCGGGGTGTTCATCATGAAGAACTTCTTCGAGTCGATCCCGACGAGCGTCGAGGAGCAAGCGCGCATCGACGGCGCCGGGACCTTCCGGGTGTTCTGGTCCGTGGTGCTCCCGATGGCGCGCCCGGCCCTCATCACGATCATCATCCTGTCGTTCCAGGGCTCCTGGAACGAGCTGTCGCACTTCATCGTCGCGACGCAATCGCCCGAGCTCACGACCCTCACGAAGGGTGTCGCGTCGCTCGCGTCGGGACAATTGAGCCAGGGCACGCAGTATCCGTTGAAACTCGCGGCCGCGGCGATCATGACGATCCCTGTGGCCGTGATGTTCTTCATCTTCCAACGACGCATCATGAACGCCAGCGAAGGGGCCGTGAAGGAATGACAGCAGAGCAGCAGGCGAACGACCGTACGCCCGACGCGGCGAGCGCCGTGGACGACGCGGCGAGCACGGTGCCCACGACGAGCATCGCGAGCGCGGGAAGCCCGGTGAGCACGGGGGACGCAGCGGGAAGCACTGTGCACCGCGGCGGCTCCCCGCGCGACCGTCCGATGCAACCACTCCTGCACGACTCCGTGGTGGTACTGCGGGCACCGACGCAGTCATGGTCGGCAGCCGACGGCGACATGGGCGCGTCGGCCATCCACGGCCTCTACCACGGCGACACGCGCGTGATCCGCGGCCTCCGGCTGCGCGTCGGCGAGAGCGCGCCGGAGGCGATCAGCGTCGCCCAGCGCGGAGCGACCGGCGCGACTTTCGTCGCTCTCACTCGGAGGATCGACGACCGCGGGGCCGATCCCCGCGTCCGGCTCGAGCGTCACCGCGATGTGTCGGCCGGCTCGCTCTCCGAGCGCGTCGCGCTCGTCTCCCGGGTCGACCACAAGATCGAGACGAGCATCACCCTCGAGATCACCCCGGATTTCGCCGCGATGCAGCAGGTCAAGGCGGGCACGTCAGCGAACTCCGCGTGGGACATCCGTGAGGAGCCGGATGGCGTGACGATCTCGAGCGGGCCGACGACCATCAGACTGAGCGCTCCCGGCGCTGTCGCCACGTCGACGGGCGACGGCGTCACCGTGGCCTGGTCGGTCACCCTCGCACCGCACGCGACGGAGTCACGGGCCCTCGAGGTCGCCGTCGAGGACACCTCGCTCGTCGTCGCGGCACCGCGTCGAGAGGTCGCCTGGCGTTCCCCTCTCGGCGTCGTGCCGGACAGCCGACTCGAGCGCTGGATCGATGCGGCGCTCACCGACCTCGACGCGTTGCGGCTCGCGCTTCCCGATCACCCCGACGACGAATTCCTCGCGGCGGGGGCTCCGTGGTTCTTCACCCTGTTCGGTCGCGATTCGATCTGGGCCGCGCGCTTCCTCCTCCCCGTGACGACGGACGTCGCGGCCTCAACGCTGCGCGTGCTCGCGCGGCTGCAGGGAGTCGCGCACGATCCGGAGTCCGCGGAGCAGCCCGGCAAGATCATGCACGAACTCCGCTCGGCGCCGCTCTCGATTCCCGGAGAACAAGTCACGCTGCCGCCGGTGTACTACGGCACGGTCGACGCGACGGCGCTCTGGGTCGCCCTCCTCGCCGACGCTCACGCCGCGGGGATGTCGGAGTCGGCCGTGACCGAGTTGCTTCCGGCACTCAGGGGATGCCTCGACTGGATCGTCCGGTGGGGCGACAGCGATGGCGACGGTTTCCTCGACTACGTCGACCTCACGGGTCACGGCCTCGCCAATCAGGGCTGGAAGGACTCGGGCGACTCGATCCAGTGGCGCGATGGGACCCTCGCGGCGGGGCCGATCGCCCTGTGCGAGGTGCAGGCCTACGCGTACGAGGCCGTCGTGGCCGGTGCTCGCCTCCTCGACGAACTGGGCGACGGCCGAGACGACACCGACGCTCTCCGTGTGTGGGCCGCCGACCTCAAGAACCGCTTCCGCGAGGCCTACTGGGTCGAGACCACGGAGGGCCGTT
Organism: Labedella phragmitis; assembly: GCF_004078635.1. Classification (GTDB taxonomy): domain Bacteria; phylum Actinomycetota; class Actinomycetes; order Actinomycetales; family Microbacteriaceae; genus Labedella; species Labedella phragmitis. Next base: position 915,157 of record NZ_RZNB01000001.1, on the reverse strand, counting down.
ATCCCGCCGTCGCCCTCGACGCCGAGAAACGGCCGGTCGACTCCCTCACGAGCAACATCGGCCATCTCCTCGGCACGGGGATCCTGGATCCCGATGAGGAGGACGCAGTCGTCTCGCTGCTCGTCGCGCCGTCGATGGCCTCCGGATACGGTCTCCGGACCCTCTCGACGGAAGCGGCCGGGTACTGGCCCCTCAGCTATCACGGCGGCAGTGTGTGGACGCACGACACCGCCATCGCGATCGCCGGTCTCGTCCGCTCCGGTCACCTCGACGAGGCCCGGATCCTGTCCGAGGGGCTGCTCGCCGCGGCCGAGCGCTTCTCCTTCCGCATGCCCGAACTGCACTCGGGCGACGCACGCGCCGAATTCTCCGCACCCACGCCGTATCCCGCCGCGTGTCGCCCGCAGGCCTGGTCGGCCGCCGCGGTGTTCCCCGTGCTCTCAGCGCTGACCGCGGGTGACGACGCCTGACGCAGGGCGGTTTGACTCCCGGCAGTGCGATCAGGGTGACATGATCGGCTCCACGACCGCCGTCCGCGGCACGGCGGTGGAGCCGACGCTTCGGCGGGCCGATCCGCGCTACGGCTTCGTGGTGACGAAGTCGAGGAGCGACAACGTGGTCGGGTTGGGTCGGCCGGAGTAGAAGTAGACGCCGATCGTTCCGGGCGCCTGCAGAGCCGCCTTCGTGTCCGTCTTCGTGACCTGCCATGAGGTCGGCTCCGCCGAGCCCGTCCAGGCCTTCGCTCGGAGAGTCGTCGTGCCTGTCCCGGTGACCTGCAGCCTCACCGTGACGACCTTGCCAGCGGCGAAGGCGAGACTCGGCAGAGCGACCGAGGCGATCGTGACGCCCGTGACCTGAAGGTCGAGTCGGGCGGTCGTCGGATCGATCACGACGCGGGCGGTGTAGCGCTCGGAGCCGACGGATCTGCCGATCGCACTGACGTAGTGGGCCGACGTGCCGGCAGGCTGATCGAGACTGAACGACATGACGGTGTCCGTGTCGGTCGCCTTCACACCCGACAGGGTCTGCGTGCGCGACTCCGTCGGGCTCAACGCGAGACGACCGGTTCCCGACGCGACACTCGACCTCGAGTCGGCGGAGGACCACGCCCCACCGACGGAAGCGCTGCCCCAACCGGTGGTGACCGAGCGCTCGAAATCATCCCGTGCGATGACCGTGGGAACGGGAGTCGTCGCCTCGGTCACCGTGACCGACTTCGACGCGATGGCCGAACTGGCGCCGTCGTTGTCGACGACCCGGAGCGTCACCGTATAGGTCCCGGCCGCTGAGTAGGCATGGGGCGCCGTGCGCCCCGTTCCGGTCGCCCCGTCACCGAAGGTCCACGCATAGGACGCGACGGTGCCATCGGGATCGCTCGAAGCAGACCCGTCGACCGTGAGCTGCAGACCGGAGCCGCTCGCGGTGAACGAGGCGGTTGGCGCCGCGTTCGTCGGAGTGGACTGCGGAGCAGCGGCGAAGTGCGCTGCGACGGATTGCGGGGTGAGCACCGTCGGGTACAGGGCGACGTTGTCGATCGCGCCGTCGAGGAAGTCGCTCGTGGGTGCCGACGTCCATCCGCCGAGCGAGTTGCCGCCGACGTTCCAGTACCCGTCGAAGACGCCGGCGAGCGTGTCCTCGGTGCGCGAGCCCACGAGGACCCCGTCGACGAAGAGCTGGAGGCCCTTCGGCCCGAGCGTCGTCACGACGTGATGCCACCGCCCGTCGTTGTAGGACGCGGATGACGCGACGGTCTGGGCGCTGTCCGTCCAGACGCCGAAGATGATCTTGCCCGCGTCCGTCATGTAGACGTGGCGGTCGTGCGCGTTGTTCGTCGCCGCTCGCGTGTGCCCGAACCCGAGGATCTGGCCGCCCCGCGTACTCGTCGTGGAGACCCACGCCTCCGCCGTGTACGTGGTCGGAGCCGCGATGCTCTTCTCCTGCGACACGAACTGGCTTGCGCCGTCGAAATCGGCGGCTCTGCCCGTGGTCATGGACTCGATCCCGTCGATTCGTGCAGCCACGCTCGACACGTCGTTCGTGCCGGCCCAGTCACGGCCCGCCGCCCCGGACGACTCGTTGAAGGGATAGTACGAAGCGGGCTGATCGCCGAGGACGGCACGGTCGTAGTCGGTGAGCGGACCGGCGACGCCTGTTGTCGCCGTGTAGGTGACAGGCGCGCTCATCGTGGCGTTGCCGTCGGGATCGATCGATCGCACCTGGTACGTATACGTCGTTCCGGGAACGAGGCCGGCGTCGGCTCCCCGCACGGTGGGCTTCTGCCAGAAGGTCGAGCCGATCCAGGACGTCGAGAAGACCGGCTTCGCGGTGTTCCCATCGCGAATGATCTCGTACCGGAGACGAGAGCTGTCGCGATCGTCGTTCGCCGGCCAACTGAGCTTCACCCCCGTGCCCTGGAAGCCCTCGAGGGTCGGCGTGAATTTGGTGCCACTCAGGCGCGGAGGGTTCTTCTGCGGAGCCGCCGGCGGCGCCGCGAAGCGTGCGAGTCCGGTCTGCTTGACGCCGTTGACCGAACGGAACTCCCCGCCGTAGAGGACATAGCCGCCACCCGTCGTGACGTCCCACGGACCCTGGTTCGACCCTGTGAACAGTCCGGTGTCGAAGGCGGGGAACCAGTGGAGCAGGGAGGGTGCCGGCTGACCGGCATGGCTCCAAAAGGTGGTGTTCTTCGCGAGCACCTTCCCCGTCGCGGCGTTCGAGAACGCGAGGCCGCGGTACTGGCCCTCCGGCTCGACGTAGTCGCCGAATCCGCTGACATTGCTGCAGTCGTGGTGGTGGCTCGCGGTGTAGACGACGTCGCCGAGCGGCTGCACGGAGTAGTTGTCCCCGCGGCAGTCCTCGAGCCACTGGATGGCTCCGTCCGCAGCTCGCGCCTTGAACGTCCCCTCGAAGTTGCCCGTGCCGTAGGCCCACCCGGTGCCGTACACGGAGTCGCCGGCGGTCGCGAGGCTGTAGATGCCGGAGGATCCGGTCTTGCCCGTCGCCGGGTCTGTGATGTCCTCACCGTTGCGGATGACGCCGCCGACGGCCCACGGCTGCAGCGCCGCCGTGTCGGGAGCGACCGAGGCGAGCCCCAGGGCGTCCTTCCCCGCAGAGGTGAGGAAGCGCCCACCGAGGACGACGCGCGTTCCTCCGCCCGCTATGACGATGGCCTTGACCTCTCCACCCGTGAGCTTCGGGTCCCATGGGAGCAGTGCCCCGGTGCCGGGGGCAACGGCTGCGGCCTTGTAGCGCACCGTCTTCTGCGCCGCCGTGAACGTGCCGCCGAGATATACCGCGGAGGCCGAGGCCGCCACGGCGTTCACACCCCTGTTGAGGACGGGAGCGAACGAGGGCACGAGCGAACTCGATGCCACCTCGAAGGCTGCCGCATACGTCCGCGCCGCGCCGTTGACTCTCGTGAAGTCGCCGCCGGCGTAGAGGGTCTTGCCGTCCGGCGAGATCGCCAGCGAGCGGACGGGGGCGTTGAAGACGGGCGCGAACGGCAGGAGCTTCCCGGTCGTCACGTCGTACGCCAGCATGTGGTTCCGGGTGACGATATTCTGGCCGACTCCCGAACCCGCGGGTCGCGCCTTCGAGAACGCCCCGGCGACGTACACGGTGTTGCCGACGACGAGCTGATCCCAGACCACGCCACCGTTCGTCACATCACCCTTGGCCGCGGTGGTTCCGTCGCCGATCTGCGGCGTCGGGAGGACGTCCGCCGTCACCGTGGCGGGAGTGGTGGGATCGGTGGGGTCGACCGGTCGGGCTTCCGCGTTGGCCGCCCCCGCCGGCGCGAGCGTCGCCGCAACGAGAGCAGTCGCGGCGATCGTAGGACCGAGGAGGGCCAACGCAGCGCGAGCGCGGGACCGATATCGCCGCGCACGCCCCCCGACCTCACCGTCCGTTGCCGATTCGTCGGCCAAGAGTGTGCGCGTGCGAGATGTCGCCATCGAGCTGTTCCCCCCGGAATCATGATGCGGACTCATGAGAGTGACTCACATATCTCACCCATTCTGGGGGCCTGTGGAAGAAGACGGGTCCGAGGGCGTCCGATCCTGTGGAGAAACGGAACGGGCGGGCCGGAGATCCGGCCCGCCCGTTCGCGGTGCTAGGTGCTGCTGTGGTGCAGGAGACGCAGATCAGCCTTCGGCGATCGGCCCGAGGGTCGGGTCGTTGGCGTAGGCCTCGGCGGCGTTCTCCTTCGTCACGATGACCGGGGGAAGCAGGAAGGACGGAACGACCTTCGAGCCGTTGTCGTAGGACTCCTCGTCGTTGACGTCGACATCCTCGCCCTTCTGGAGCTGCTGAGCCATCTCGATCGCCTTCGCGACGAGGGCGCGGGTGTCCTTGTTGATGGTCGAGTACTGCTCGCCCGCCATGATCGACTTCACCGACTCGACCTCGGAGTCCTGACCGGTCACGACCGGGATGTCCTTACCGGCTCCCTTGACCGACGTGATGATGGCCCGCGCGAGGTTGTCGTTCGGGGAGAGGACGCCGTCGAGCTGCGTGTCGCCCGTGTAGGTGCTCGTGAGGAGCGAGTCCATACGGCTCTGCGCGTTCTCGGCCTCCCAGCCCTGCGTGGCGGTCTGCTGGATGTCCGTCTGACCGGAACCGACGACGACGTCGCCGCTGTCGATCGCGGGCTGGAGGACCTCCATGGCGCCGTCGAAGAAGACCGCCGAGTTGGCATCGTCCGGCGATCCGGAGAAGAGCTCGATCGTGTACGGACCATCACCCTTCGCGGCCATGCCGTCGAGCAGGGCCTGGCCCTGGAGACGACCGACCTCGGCGTTGTCGTACGCGACGTAGTAGTCGAGGTCCTCGGTGTTGAGGATGAGGCGGTCGTACGCGATGACGGTGGCGCCGGCTTCCTTCGCCGCGGCGACCTGCGTGCCGAGCTGCGAGCCGTCGGCCGCACCGATGATGATGACCTTCGCGCCCTTCGTCACCATCGACTGGATCTGCGACTGCTGGTCGGCGACCGTGCCGCTCGCTGCCGCGTACTGGACGTCGGACTCGAAGCCCGCGTCCGCGAGGCCCTCGGTGAAGAGGTCGCCCGCGAGGACCCAGTTCTCGGAGGTCTTCGCCGGGAGGGCGACACCGACGAGGGAGTCCGCTGCGAAGCCGGCTTCTTCGCCGCTTCCACCAGCCGTCTCGTCAGCGGTCCGGCTGGAGCAGCCGGCGAGGACGAGCGCAGCAGCCGAGGCCAGGGCCACGGTTGCGAGTGCTGTTCTGCGCATTGTTTTCACTTTCTCTTGGGATTCAGGGTGGGGATTGGACAGGTCTAGTTGTTGACGGTGACGGCGCCGGGCTTCGCCGTGTCGGGCGTTCCCGTCGTCGGCGTCGGGGTCTGATCCGAGGGTCCGCTGCGACGCTTCGGGCGGAAGATCCCGATGATCGAGAAACGGCCCTGCGAGCGGTTGTAGACGTCGATCGCCACGGCGAGGAGGAGCACGAGGCCCTTGACGATCTGCACGAGGTCGGCGCCGGCACCCACGAGCTGGAGGCCGTTATTGAGGAACGCCATGACGAGACCACCGATGATGGCGCCGATCACGGTTCCGACACCGCCGGCGACCGCGGTGCCGCCGATGAAGGCGGCAGCGATGGCGTCGAGCTCCCAGCCGTTACCGTCCTGACCGCCGGACGCACCGGCGCGAGCGATGAAGATCATGCCGGCGAGACCCGCGAGGATCGACATGTTCATCATGACGAAGAAGTTGACGCGCTTGGACTTGACGCCCGACAGCTCCGCCGCGTGCGAGTTCCCGCCGACGGCGTAGATGTGACGACCGATGATGGTGTTCCGGGTGAGGAACGAGTACGCGATGACGAGCGCGACCAGGATGAGGCCGGACACGGGGAAGCTCGTGCCGACGCGGCCGCCGGCGAAGAGGAATGCGGCGTACAGGACGACGGCACCGATGATGACGACTCGGGCGATCGACACCCACACGGGGGCCGTCTCCGAGCCCATCTCCGCCTGCGTGCGACGAGCGCGCCACTCGCGCCAGGCGAGGGCGACGACGGCCAGGAAGCCGAGGACGAGCGTCAGGTTGTTGTAACCGGTGTCCGGGCCGATCTCGGGGAGGTAGCCGGCACCGATGGCTGTGAAGCCCTCGGGAACGGGGACAGCGGTCGCCGCGCCGATGTACTGGTTACCGCCACGGAAGATGAGCATGCCCGCGAGCGTCACGATGAACGCAGGCACACCCACATAGGCGACCCAGAACCCCTGCCAGGCGCCGATGAGGGCACCGACGACGAGGCCGAGGACGATCGCGAGCGGCCAGGGAAGGTTGAAGTCCGCCATCGCCTTGGCGACGATGATGCCCGTGAACGCCGCGACCGAACCGACCGAGAGGTCGATGTGGCCGGCGATGATCACCATGACCATGCCGATCGCGAGGATCAGGATGTAGGAGTACTGGTTGACGACCGCGATGAGGTTGCCGGGCGTCAGGGTGAGGCCGTTGGTCCAGAACTGGAACACCAGGACGATGGCGACGAGACTCAGGAGGATGCCGGCCTGACGGGCGGTCGACGTCGTGCCGCCCCCGAAGATCTTCTTGACGTCGGAGAATCCGCTCATGCTGCTTCAGCTTTCTTGCTCGTGGAGGTCATGCTCTTCATGAGCATCTCCGGCTCGGCTTCCGCCGACGTGAACTCGTTGGTGATCTGGCCCTCGAAGATCGTGTAGATCCGGTCGGAGAGCCCGATGAGCTCGGGAAGCTCGGAGGAGATGACGATGACGCCCTTCCCCTGAGCGGCGAGCTGCTGGATGATGCCGTAGATCTCGAACTTGGCTCCGACGTCGATCCCGCGGGTCGGCTCGTCGAGGATGAGCAGATCGGGGTCCGTGAACATCCACTTCGCGAGGACGACCTTCTGCTGGTTCCCGCCGGAGAGCTTCGAGACGCCCTCGTCTACCGTCGGGGTCTTGATGCGGAGGCTCTTGCGGTACTCGTCCGCGATCGAGTGCTCCTTGAAGTCGTCGACGACCTGACCGCGTGAGATCTTGCCGAGCTTCGCCGACACGACGGAACGCTTGATGTCGTCGAGCAGGTTGAGACCGAGCGACTTGCGGTCCTCGCTCACGTAGGCGAGGCCGTGATCGATCGCCTCGCTCACGTTGCGGAGCTGAATCTCCTTGCCGTCCTTGAAGACCTGGCCGTCGACGAAGTTGCCGTAGGAGCGGCCGAAGATGCTCATCGCGAGCTCCGTGCGACCGGCGCCCATCAGTCCGGCGAAGCCGACGATCTCGCCCTTCCGCACGGTGAAGCTCTCGTTCTTGCAGACCAGGCGCTCGGTGACGAGCGGGTGCTGCACCGTCCAGTTGCGGACCTCGAAGAAGACCTCGCCGATGTGCGGGGTGCGGTCGGGGAAGCGCGACTGCAGGCTCCGTCCGACCATGCCGCGGATGATGCGGTCCTCGTTGACGTCGCCGCCACGGACGTCGAGCGTCTCGATGGTCTTGCCGTCGCGGATGATCGTGATCGAGTCCGCGATCTGCTCGATCTCGTTGAGCTTGTGGGAGATCATGATCGACGCGATGCCCTTGCCCTTGAGACCAACGATGAGGTCGAGCAGGTGCTGCGAGTCGTTCTCGTTGAGGGCGGCCGTCGGCTCGTCGAGGATGAGGAGCTTGACGTCCTTGTTCAGGGCCTTCGCGATCTCCACGAGCTGTTGCTTGCCGACGCCGATGTCCTTGATGAGCGTGTCGGGGTCGTCGCGCAGACCGACGCGGGCGAGCAGCTGGACGGCGCGCTTCTTCGCTTCCTTCCAGTTGATCACTCCCCCGCGGCCCGGCTCGTTGCCGAGGAAGATGTTCTCGGTGATCGAGAGCTCGGGGATGAGCGCGAGTTCTTGGTGGATGATGACGATGCCCGCGGCCTCGCTCGAGCGGATGTCGCGGAATCGGACTTCTTCGGCCTGGTAGACGATCTGGCCCTCGTAGGTGCCGAACGGGTAGACGCCCGACAGCACCTTCATGAGCGTCGACTTGCCGGCGCCGTTCTCGCCGCAGATCGCGTGCACTTCTCCGGCGCGCACCGCGATCGAGACGTCCGAGAGCGCTTTGACGCCGGGGAACTCCTTCGTGATGGATCGCATCTCGAGGATGACGGGTCGATCAACCATGCGACTGCACCTCCCGAACGAATCGGGTTTCGGCGCGACGGGTTCGCATTCACTGCCTCCACTTAGGACGTCGTTGTCGTGGCGGGCCGGTCGGTCCGTCAGAAACTCGGGCGAGGACCGATCTCTATGTGACCGTTCACATGCCCGCGATCACGATAGGCCCGAGTCGAGCCGGTGTCAACTGGCATCGCACGTGCTGCTCGCGACCGCGACCGGGTCGTGATCCGACGGCCGATCCTCAGCGCCATGCCGATGGCGGCGGCGCCGTCGACTCACGCACCATGAGCGTTGGTCGGATGAGCTCGAGTTCACCGAGCGTGCCCGAATCGATCGCGCCGATGACGATCTCGACCGACCGCCGACCGACGGCGGCGAAGTCCTGACGGACCGTCGTGAGCGGCGGCAGGTAGTGCGCGGCATCGGGGACGTCGTCGAACCCGATGACGCTCACGTCGTGCGGCACGGAGAGACCCTCGTCGCGGAAGGCGTGGAGGAGGCCGAGGGCCATGTGGTCGTTCGCGGCGAACACCGCGGAGAAGTCCCGTCTACGCACGAGTTCGAGGCCCGCTCGATACCCGAATTCCGCCGAGAGTTCGCCGAGGATGGGCGCCCGCACGGACAGGTCGTGCTCGCCGAGCTCGAACAGGAAGCCCTGCATGCGCTCGTCGGCCTCGATCCAGTCCTGCGGGCCGGCGACGTGGATGATCGATCGGTGGCCGAGTTCGATCAGATGCCGCGTCGCCATCCGGGCGCCTTCGTACTGGTCGACGGCGAAGCTGTGCGTCCGCCCGGGGCGCTTGTTGTGGATCGACGAGTCGAGCGTCACGAGCGGGAGATCGAGGGAGCTGTCCTCGATGGCCTCGAAGACGCTCACCTTGGGTGCCACGACGATGACGGCCTCGACCGCCTGGCTCTGCAGCCGCTCGAGTGCTTCCACGATCGACGCGGGCGTCGTCCCCGTGGTGACGACGGCCAGACTGTACCCCGCGGCGGCCGCCGCGACCTCCATCGCGTGCACCATCGTCTGCGGCCCGAAATGCGCGTGCTGATGCGTGGAGAGGACGCCGATCGTTCGCGAACGGCTCGTGACGAGCGCACGAGCCGCCTGGTTCGGCCGGAAGCCGCTCTCCTCGATCGCCTCGAGGACGCGCTGCTTGGTCTCCGGCCTGATCCGCTCGCTGTCATTGAGCACCCGGGACACCGTCTGGTACGAGACTCCCGCGAGTGCAGCGACGTCCCGGATGTTCGGAGCGCGCCCCTTTCCAGCTTCCGGCGGCATTGCGCTCCAAGAATCAGGGTCGATGTGTACGTTCACACGACGGCGGTCGCCCTCATTGTACGCATACGCCGGGCGCTCACCGAGAGCGCCGATGCCGTGCGCACGGCCACGACTCCAGGGCCGCCGTGGTAAGCTTCGAGGCAGTCTTAGTCGTTCTCTGGTTGATGAAACCTCCGGTTCACCGCATCGAGAATCCCTGACCCGCAGAGCATGCTCCGTACGGCACGTCCGTCCGGTCGAATCATCTCCCCGGAGCTCAGTCGATTCCCGCCTCGGGAGCCGGTCACCGAATCGTAAGGGGGTCTCGCATGGGGCGTGGCCGTCAGAAGGCAAAGCACACGAAGATCGCGCGGGAGCTGAAGTCCTACAGCCCCGACGTGAACTACGACGCGCTCGAACGCGAACTCACGGGTCATGCGCACGACCCGCACGTCGAGGACGAGATGTCCAAATGGTCCGAGTACGCCTCGGACGGTTTCACCGACGAGTCGAAGCGCGCCTAACTCCCCGGGCACGAGCTCGGGGAAGCCGCACGGCGTCGCGCGGAGGTCGCTTCTCGAGCACCGACGGCGTGAGCGGCTTGTTCGCGCCGACTTCGGAGCAGCGTCGGGACATGGCCGGGATCGTCGGCACGCGGCGTTCGCGGTGCCGATCGGAAGCCGCTGGTCAGCGCACCGTCGTCGCTCCGGACCGTCGGCGATTCCGCCACCATGTCCAGAAGCGGGCGAGCATCCGCTTGATGACTGCAGCGAGCCGTCGTGCCCAGGCGAATTCCGTTCCGAGCACGGCGAGCCCGAGGAAGACCACGAGCCACCCCGGTCCGGGAAGCGGGACCAGGGCGAGCCCGACGAGGGTGAGCGCGGCGCCGAGAAGCGCGACGATGGAGCGATAGAGGACGCGGAGCCGTGGGCGTCCGTGGATCCACGATCGCAGTCGGCCGAGCACCCTCCGCACCGGGTGGCGCGGATCTTCCCCTGCGGCGATGCCGACGGCGACCTCCGCGGCCGTTCCGTCGCTCGAGTCGCGACTGTCGGGGGCTGCCGTCCGATCAGGGGGATTCGTCCTGCTCGCCATGCGCTCACGATAGGGTCCATAGCTGGGCGACGGGTGCGAGCGATGCTCGGGCCTGCAGATGAACTCAGGATGGAGACGAACATGCGAGGAGTCGACGAGCCGGATCGGCGCGGAAGGACCGGCCTCGATCGGGTCGGACGCGACCTGACGGGAAATCCGAGCGTCCGGGTCGTCGACGTCGAGGTCCTGTCGAGCGATTGGCACGTGACGCGGGCTACGACGCTCGAGGTCCGGAACGACGACGGAACCTGGAGCACGCAGCGCCGGGAGACCTACGACCGGGGCAACGGGGCAACCGTCCTCCTGTACGACCGGGAACGCCGGACGGTCCTCCTCACGCGACAATTCCGCTTCCCCGCCTATGTCAACGCGCACCCGGATGGCATGCTCGTCGAGGCCGTCGCAGGGCTCCTCGATGAGGACGCGCCGGAGGTCGCCATCCGGCGGGAGGCGGAGGAGGAGACCGGGCTCGTCCTCGGCGAGGTCGAGCACGTCTTCGACGCGTACATGAGTCCCGGATCGGTCACCGAGCGCCTGCACTTCTACGCCGCGCCCTACACGGACCCCGGACGCGGAGGCACCCGTGCCGGTCTCGTGGCCGAGGGCGAGGACATCGAGGTGGTCGAGTTCGACATCGACGAGGCCGTCTCGGAGATCGGCCGCACGATCATCGACGCGAAGACGATCATGCTCCTGCAGTGGGCCGTGCTGACGGGGCCCTTCGCCCCCTGATCTTCCCCTGACCCCCCTGAAAATCCCTTCTGTGCACGAGATTTCGTGCACAGAAGGGATTTTCAGGGGGGTGAGAGGGGGGGTCAGGAGAGCTGGGTGCGCTCGACCCAGTCCAGGTACTCCTGCGTGACCGTTCCCGTGACGTACTCGCCGGTGAAGCAGCTCATCTCGAGCTCCGTGATCGACGACCCCTCGAGGATCGCCGACTGCATGTCGTCGACCTCCTGGTAGATGAGGTGGTCGGCGCCGAGCTCGCGAGCGATGTCCGGGATCTTGCGGCCGGCCGCGACGAGCTCACGCCTCGTCGGCATGTTGATGCCGTACACGTGGGGGTAGCGCACAGGCGGCGCGGCGGAGGTGAAGGTCACCTTGTTGGCACCGGCGGCGCGCGCCATGTCGACGATCTCCTTCGAGGTCGTGCCGCGCACGATCGAGTCGTCGACGATGAGGATGTTCTTCCCCTTGAATTCGCTCGACATCGCGTTGAGCTTCTGACGGACGCTCTTCTTGCGCTCCGACTGCCCCGGCATGATGAAGGTGCGACCGACGTATCGGTTCTTGTAGAAGCCCTCGCGGTACTCGACGCCGAGCTTCTGCGCGACCTGCATCGCGGCGGGACGCGACGAGTCCGGGATGGGCATGACGACGTCGATGTCCCCGGCCGGCGCGTAGCGCGCGATCGTGTCGGCGAGACGGTTGCCGAGCCGCAGTCGCGCCTCGTAGACGGAGATGCCGTTCATGACGGAGTCGGGACGGGCGAGGTAGACATACTCGAAGGAGCACGGGATGAGCCGCGGCTCCTTGGCGCACTGACGCGAGTAGAACTCGCCGCTCGTCGTGACGAAGACGGCCTCGCCGGGCGCCACCTCGCGGACGACCTCGTAGCCGCTCGCCTCGAGCACGAGCGACTCGGAAGCGACGATCCACTCGTCGCCGACGAGGCCGGCGGCCCGCCGACCGAGGACGAGCGGACGGATACCGAAGGGGTCACGGAAGGCGAGCAGTCCGTGACCGGCGATCATCGCGATCGCGGCGTAGGAGCCCTCGACGCGCTCGTGCACCTGCGACACGGCGGCGAACACCTGGTCGGGATCGAGGTCGAGCCCGGAGATCTGGCCCTGCAGCTCCGTCGCGAGGACGTTGAGGAGCATTTCGGTGTCGCTCGTCGAGTTCACGTGCCGTCGGTCGACGTGGAAGAGGTCGTTCGCGAGCTCGCGCGTGTTCGTGAGGTTGCCGTTGTGCACGAGCACGATGCCGTAGGGCGCGTTCACGTAGAACGGCTGCGCCTCGCTCTCGTTGGCGGCGTCGCCCTTCGTCGCGTAGCGGACGTGGCCGAGTCCGACGTTCCCGAGCAGCGAGCGCATGTCACGCGTGCGGAACGCCTCCCGCACCTGCCCTTTCGCCTTCTTGATGTGGAAGGTCGACCCGTCGGCCGTCGCGATGCCGGTGGAGTCCTGGCCGCGGTGCTGGAGGAGGAGGAGGCTGTCATAGACCTGCTGATTGACCGGCTCAGGCGAGACGATACCGACGATGCCGCACATGCTGGGCGCTGGCTCCTGGGGGTTCTGTGAAGTGTCCGAGTGGACGTTCCTAGTCTCGCACACGAGACGATGAGGGCGTCCCGGCCGAGCGTCGCCGATCAGCCCGCGTAGCTCCCGACGAGACGCACGGCGCCACCGTCGACGCCCTTGGCACCCTGCTCGAATCCGCCGAGGTCGCGCCTCGACATCGAGACCGTCCCGACCGGCCACGTGCGGATCCCGAGAGCGGTGAGCCGCTCCGCGACGAGACCTGCTCGCGCCGCATCGACCACGGCGAAGAAACCCACGCCGAGGTTCCAGGTCCCCTCGGAGCTCTCGAGAGTCGAGCCCGCGATGCCGCTGAGAGCACGGAACACCGGCGGCGGCGACCATGTCGAGCGCTCGACCTCGACCCACGAGCCGCGCGGAAGCACTCGCGCGAGGTTGGCGGCGATGCCGCCCCCCGTCACGTGGGAGAGGGAGTGCACGGCGCCGGCGGTGGATGGCCCCTCGAGAACCGTCAGCAACGGAGTCGTGTAGAGGCGAGTGGGCTCGAGGAGGACGTCGGCGACGATGCCGCCGAGGTCGTCGGAGTGGTCGGTGAGCGCGATGCCGGCCGACGAGAGGATGTGGCGGACGAGCGAGAATCCGTTGGAGTGGAGGCCCGACGACTCGAGCCCCAAGACCACGTCGCCGTCCTGGACCCGCTCGGCTCCGAGCACCGCGTCGGCCTCGACGACGCCGGTCGCGGCTCCCGCGACGTCGTAGTCGTCCGGCGCCATGAGTCCCGGATGCTCGGCCGTCTCGCCACCGACGAGGGCCGTGCCCGTCTCGGCGCAAGCCGTCGCGATCCCGGTGACGATCGACGCGACGCGCTCCGGCACCACCCGACCGCACGCGATGTAGTCGGTCATGAAGAGTGGCTTCGCCCCCACCACGACGATGTCGTCGACGACCATGCCGACGAGGTCCTGGCCGATCGTGTCGTGGCGGTCGATCGCCTGCGCGAGCGCGATCTTCGTGCCGACGCCGTCGGTCGAGGTGGCGAGCAGCGGCGAACGGTAGCGCGTGATCGCCGAGGCGTCGAAGAGACCGGCGAAGCCGCCGACGCCGCCGAGCACCTCGGGACCGTGCGTCGCGGAGACCGCCGACTTCATGAGTTCGACCGCGCGGTCACCCGCCGCGGTGTCGACGCCGGCGTCGCGATACGTGTCTGCTGAGCTCATGATCGTGGAGAGTCCTCGTTCGGCGTGGCGTCGGATGGGAGGTCGTCGGTCGTGTCGCGATCACCGGGGAGGTCGGGAGCCGCGGCCACGTCGATCCTATCGACGTCGACCTCGACGGCCCGGCGGGACAGCACCCTGTCGAGGACGATCGCGGCGAGCGCTCCGAGCGCGGCGCCGATCGGGACGAGGCACACGAGCAGGAAGCCGAAGACCTGGGTGAGACCGAAGGCCGTCCCGTCCTCCGTGACGGTCGGACCGCCGTCGGCCGGGCGGAAGGCGAAGGTGAGCACGAGCGCTGCGACCACACCGATGATCGCTCCGAGGGCGAGGAAGCCCCACACCTTCGGCGCCCGCCGGACCGTGACGCGCTCGCGGATCGGGTCCGCGTCCTGCGGATCGACCGGGGAGGGCTGTTCGAGACTCACGAGTCCATTGTCCCTCACGTCGGACGCCGGCACTCACGCTGTGGTGACCCCGGGCTTCCGCGTCCGCGCGGGATCGCCGTTCAGAGTGGGAGACGGAGCGGAAGCAGCATGCTGAGGTCGGCGCGCGAACCGGAGGCGTGAACGGAGCCGGCGGCACGGGCTTCTGACCAGCCGAGTGTCCCACGAGCGAGGGCGAGCCACGTCACGGCATCCATCTCGACGACATTGGGCGGCGTGCCGCGCGTATGCCGCGGGCCCTCCACGCACTGGACAGCCGCGAACGGGGGAACCCTCACCTCGACGGTGTGGCCGGGGGCGATGTCCGCGAGGTGCTGAAGCGTGTAGCGGACGGCCGTCGCCAGGACCGCCCGATCGGCGTCCCCCGCTTCGGCCTTCGCGATCGCCGCGAGGCCATCACCGTCAGCGATCCGTGCTCGAGCCATGACCAATAGGCTAGTGGCCGTGAAGATCCTCGTCCTCGGCTCCGGCGCGCGCGAGCACGCCATCGTCCTCTCGCTCCTCGCGGAGACGACCGACCACGACATCGTCGTCGCCCCCGGGAACGCGGGCATCGCAGCGTCCGTCCCGGTGGTCGCCCTCGATGCGAACGACCCCGTCGCCGTGGCAAACCACGCGATCGCCGAAGGCGTCGAGCTCGTGGTGATCGGACCGGAGGCCCCCCTCGTGGCCGGCGTGGCCGACGAGTTGCGCGAACAGGGCATCGCCGTCTTCGGGCCCGGTCGCGAGGCCGCGGAACTCGAGGGATCGAAGTCGTTCGCGAAGCACATCATGGAGGAGGCGGGGGTGCCGACGGGCCGGGCGGTGCGTGCCGGTACGTCCGCCGAGGTCGAATCGGCCCTCGACTACTTCGGACCGCCATACGTGGTGAAGGCCGACGGACTCGCAGCGGGCAAGGGCGTCATCGTCACCGACGACCGCGCGGCGGCCGTCGACCACGCTCAGTCGTTCCTCGGAGCCGGGAGCGTCCTCGTCGAGGAGTTCCTCGACGGCCAGGAGGTGTCCCTCTTCTTCGTGAGCGACGGCCACACGGTCGTCCCCCTCTCCCCCGCGCAGGACTTCAAGCGGGCGGGTGACGGCGACACCGGCCCCAACACGGGCGGGATGGGTGCGTACTCGCCGCTTCCCTGGCTCGACGAGGACTTCGGATCGGAGGACGATTTCGTCCGCGAGGTCACCGACACCATCGCGCGACCGGTCGTCCGGCAACTCGCCGATGAGCAGACGCCCTTCATCGGTCTGCTGTACGCGGGGCTCATCCTCACGAGCAAGCGGGACCGCGAGGGTGATCGCGGCATCCGTGTGATCGAGTTCAACGCGCGCTTCGGGGACCCCGAGACGCAGGTCGTCCTGCCGCGTCTCATCTCTCCGCTCTCTCAACTGCTCTACGCCGCAGCCACGGGCACTCTCGGATCGATCGAGCCGCCCGCGTTCTCACCCTCGGCGGCCGTGACGGTCGTCGTGGCGAGCGAGAACTACCCGGGCACGCCGGTGACGGGTCGCCCGATCACGGGTCTCGACGCGGCCTCCGCCGTAGAAGGCGTGCACATCGCACACGCCGCGACCGCCGACGGGGACGGCGGCCTGATCGCGACGGGCGGTCGCGTCCTCAGTGTCGTCGCGGTGGGAGACGACTTCGCCACTGCCCGCTCGCGGGCGTACGAAGCCGTCGACCTCATCGGACTCGAGGGCTCCCAGCACCGCACGGACATCGCGGCGCGTGTCGCCGATTGAGCGCCGGTTCGACCGTCAGCCGACCGTCGAACCGAAGACCGGCTGCGCCACGAGCGGCCGGATGCGCTCCTCGAAGCTCCCCTCCGTGAGATAGGTCTTCAGAGCGTCGCCGGTGAGGGCGTTGCCCACGGCGGCGAGGACCATCGACTGGTCGAGACTCAAGTAGGTGGGCGCGACACGTCGGCTCTCGACCTCCACCGCGTCGTAGAAGCCTCCGGCACCGTACATGCCGAGGTCCGCGTCGAGTCGTCCGAGGTTGTCGAGTGCGCCTCTCGCGTCATACGGCAAGGCCAGGAACGACGCGTGCGGAGTGACGACGGAGTCCGACGGGCCGTCGAGCTCGTCGGTGTGCGGCCGGGAGTGGGACGAGGCCGGGAGGTCGACGGCGTTCGTGACTCCCTCGCGGTTGCGGTCGTCGGACGACACCGCCGTCGACTCGATGCTGAGGGCGCTGATGCCGTACTGGCCGTACCCGCCCTCCGGGTCAGCCGACGGACTGAACCCCCAATAGCCTGTGGTCGTCTCGTGCAGACCGTGATGCTTCTGCGCCGCGACGGTGGCCGGATGGTTGACGCCCCACGAATCGGGACCCCACTCGGCCTCGGGGACGAGGAGATCGGGCATGAGGGCTTCGAACATGCTGCCGCCCCAACTCGGGACGATCCGCATCCCGCTGTAGTCGTAGGTGCTCTCGACCACCGAGACCCCCTCGTACTGCCTCCTGTCGCCGGACGGCGCTCGCATCCATCCGGTGCCGGATCCGTTGGCCGCCCCGGTGCGCGAGGGCGCGAAGTAGGAACTCGTCGGCAGCTGACCGTTCGCGATGCCCATGTACGTGGCGATGCGCGCCTCGCTCACTGCGGTTCCGTACGTGGAGCACGTCACGAACACACCGGTGGCCCGGTCCGTCCCGTCGGCCCGCTCGGAGCACTCGTGAGACGGCCGATCCGGCCAGAATCCGACGCGATTGAGTCCTGCTCCGCCCATCGCGGAGGAATCGAGGAACCAGCCGAAGTCCATGGAATCCGACAAGCGCTCGGCCTTGGCGCCGAGGGCCGGTTCGGCCACAGCGACGATGCGCAGGGCCGCCGCGAGCCAGCCGTTGTCGACACTCGAGACGAACGGCTCGATCGGCTCGTCACCTCCCGGCCAGGACGTGAGTTTCTCGCCCGACCGGGGCGAGTACCAGTTGTAGAACATGCCGCTCGCGTCGTGCCGCTCGAGGCTTGAGATCCCGGAGAGTGCGGCGTCGATCCGGGAACGGGCCTCGTCGGCCGGGATGACGCCGAGGTCGCGGACGACGACGGTCGACCAGAGGTACCCGGCGAGGTTCGTGGGCGAGGTGTAGGTGCTCGGATCATTCAGATCCGGCCCGATGTGGTCCGCGACGAGCCCCGTTCCCTCGTCGACCATCGCGCTCATCGAGGTCCACGTGTCGTTCGCGTAACGCCGGAGCGTCGCCTGGTCCTCGGCACTGAGGACCGAGCCGCCGACACCGGCGCCGGCACCGTCGGCGCCGGCCTCCGGCCCGTCGGCCGCTGGGGGCGCACCGTCGTCGTCGCTCGGCTGAGGCTCCTCGGGAGACCGCACGGGCGGAGGCGTCACCTCTGGGCGAGTCGACTCCGTCGGGGAAGGAAGCGGGGTCGTGGTGCGCTCGGATCGTGACGGCTCGAGTTCGGACAGATCATCGCTCGAAGCGGACGGTCCCGCTGATTCCGACGGGTCCGCGAGCGCATCGCCTCCCGATGACGGCACCGGTTCGTCTCGGTGCGGCCCCACGGTGGTCCCGCACGCGGAGAGCAGGACGGAGACCACTGCGGCCGACGCGATCACGGGGATGCGCCACCGCCGATCGACGGACTGGTGTGCGATGGCGCGACGAATCATCGAGAACGGCTCCCCCTGCGCGGGCATGGAACCGCGCAGGACGAGTCGATCACATTCGTTAGTCCCGGAACCCCCGGCGACCCCGTCTGGGGATAAGTCATCGGGGATTCCGGCACCGTCACCGGCCGGCGTCAGGGTTCCGTCGTTCCGAACACCTGTTGCGCCACGAGTGGCTTCACGATCCTCTCGAACGACCGGTCCACGAAGTAGTCCTTGATCGAATCGCCATCGAGCGCGTTGCCGATCGCCGCCATGATCATCGACTGGTCGAGACTCAGGTACCGCTCGGCGGCCGTCGCCGAGTCGGTCGAGACCGCATCGAAGAACCCACCGGGACCGTAGGCGTCGAGGTCGTTCTCGATGCCGTCGAGATTCTCGAGGACTCCGTCGGAATCGTACGGGAGGGCGAGGAACGACGCGTGCGGCGTCACGACACCCTCGCCGAAGGTCGGCTCGGGGTCGGTCGCCTCACGGCAGCCCTCGTAGCCGCGATCGACGTTCGTCGCGGGTTCGTCGCTCGCATAGCCGTCGGAGCTGATGCCGAGTCCCTCGACGCCGTACTCGCGATAGCCGCCGAAGGGATCGCTCGCGGGGCTGAAGCCCCAGTATCCGTAGTCGGCCTCCTCGAGACCGTGGTACTCCTGCGCAGCGACCGTCGCGGGGTGGTTGAGGCCCCACGAGCGCGGTCCCCACTGCGCCTCCGGCACGAAGAGATCGGGCATGAGCGCCTCGAACATGCTGCCGCCCCACGCGGGAACGAGGCGCTGGCCGCCGTACTCGTACGTCCCCTCGAAGACGCTCACGCCGTCGTACTCCCGTGTGACGCCCTCGGGCTTCTGCTCCTGCCACGCGAACGCGCAGCCCTCGGCTGGCATGGTGCGGAGCGTGCCGTAGTAGGCCTCCGGAGGGATCTGACCGTTGGCGATCCCGAGGTACGTCGCGATACGCGCCTCGCTCACAGTGGTGTCGTACCAGTGGCACGTGTAGAGGACATCCGCCGCATCCGCCGATGCGTCGCCGTAGTTGCCGGAGACGGTGCACGTGTCCCCGGGCCGGTCGACCCAGAAGCCGCCGCGATTGAGACCGGCACCGTCGGCGGCCTCGGTGTCGTGGAACCATCCGAAGTCCATGGAGTCGTAGAGCGCATCTGCTTGCTTCCGCAGCGACGGCTCGGCTTCCGAGACGACGCGCAAGGAGGCGGCGAGCCAGCCGTTGTCCACGGTGGAGAGGAACGGGTGGACGACGTCGCCGCTGTCCGGCCATGTCGTGAGCTTCTCCCCCGTCCCGGGCGAGTACCAGTTGTAGAACATGCCGCTCGGCTCGTGCCGCTCGATCTCCGAGAGCGTGCCCAGAGTCGTCCGGATGCGCTCTCGCGCCTCCTTCTTCGAGACGACGCCGAGGTCGCGGGCGACGACTGTGGACCAGAGGTAACCGCCGATGTTCGTGGGCGACGTGTACTCGCTCGCCGTCCCGAGCTCTCCGTCGATCTGGTCGGCGACGAGACCCGTCTCGTCATCGGCCATGGCCGCCATCGATGCCCAGGTGTCCTCGGCGTAGCGGAGGAGCGTTTCTTCCTGGGCTCCGGAGAGGCCGGATCCCCCGCCGTGCCCGTGCCCGTGGCCGCCGCCGTGGCCGTTCCCACCACCGTGGCCCTGGCCGCCGCCCGCCCACGCGGCCGTGCCCGCCGGAACGACGAGCAACGCCGCGAGCCCGACTGCGAGGAGTCCACTCACCGTCGGCGATGGCCGGAGTCCCCTCGCCCGTTTCGCGTTCGCCGACTCCGTCGGCGCTGCGGTAGCGCCACTTCCACTCCATCGAGCCATCGGAACTCCCTTGTTCGGACCCGGCGCACGCCAATTAGCTGTATGCGCATACATCTTCGTTCGCACCAGCATGACAGAATCCGGACGGAGTCCGGAACCCGAGAACGCGGCCTTCACACGGAACTCCCAACCTCGTGTGCACGAGCCTCCCGTCGACATGATGACGGTCCCGCCTCGAGAGGCGGGACCGTCATCGGAGGTCGCGTCGGAAGACGCCGTCGTCACTCGGCGGGCGTCACCGAGTACTCGGAGAACGCGACGGTCGTCGCCGTCGTCGCAGAGGCGGAGAGGTAGAACGTGAGGCCCACGGCGCCGGGCTGTTGCAGCGCCGGAGTCGCATCGGACGCCGTCACCTGCCACTCAGCCGGTTCCGCGGTCTCGGACGCGACCCAGGCCTTCGCCGACACGGCGGTCGCCGAACCGCTCGGAGCAAGCTCGACCGCGAGCGTCACGACGTCGCCGCGCTCGTACGCCACCTGCGACAGGTTGACGGCTCTGAGGGTCGTCCCGGATCGCTGCACCTGCAGCTGCAGGACGCCATCGGCCTGGACGCGGACGCGCGCGGTGTATTTGTCGCTCCCCACCTGGCGGGCGTTGAGCTGCACGTACTGACCGCCGCCGACCGGGAGTTGGTCGAGCGCGAACGAGACGCGGGACTCGGACGCGCCGACCGCCACCCCGTTGAGCATCGCCGTGCGCGTCTGCCCGGGTGTGTTGGCCATCCGCCCGGAGCCGTTCGCGACCGAGAAGCCCGAAGCCCCGCCTGCCACGGTCCACGACCCTCCGGTGGAGGCCGCACCCCATCCGCCGGTCTGCGACCGTGCGAAGTCGTCGGCCGCGACCGGCGTCGGACCAGCGGGCTCCTCGGGTTCCTCCGGCTCCGGTGCCACGACGGTGACGGTCTCCTGGGCGGTCGCCGAGGCGCCGTCGGCGTCGGTGACGGTGAGGACGACGTCGTACGTGCCGGCCGCCGAGAAGGTGTGCGTCGCCGTGACGCCGGAGGCCGTGTTGCTCTCCGTCTCGGCATCGCCGAACTCCCACGCGTACTGGAGCGTCGAGCCGTCGGGGTCCGTCGACGCGGCTGCGTCGAACGCGACCGTGAGGCCGGTCGCGCTCGCCGTGAACGATGCGGTCGGCGGGACGTTGACGGGCTCGGGCTCCGGGTCGACCGCCACGTCGCCGGCGATCGCGGCGGTATGGGCGGCCACCTCTGGCGCCGTCAACTGCGTGCGGTAGACGGCGACGTTGTCGATGGACCCGGTGAAGGAGTCGCTCGTCGGGCGGTCGGGCCAGCCGGAGAGCGAGTAGCCACCGATGGCCCAGAAGCCGGAGTACGACTGCGCGCTGTACGTGTCCGTGCGGGAATCGACGAGGTCGCCGTCGACGAAGAGCTGCTGTCCACCCTGCCCCAGGGTGGCGACGACGTGATGCCACGCTCCGTCGTTGTACCGCTCGTCGGAGTCGACCATGCGCACGGAACCGGGGTACACACCGAAGTGCAGTCGGCCGTCGTTGCCCATGTAGAGCAGCCGATCGCGGTTGCCGCCGTTGGCGTTCGACGCTCCGATGATCAGCCCGCCCGTCGTCGTGGTCGTCTTGATCCAGGCCTCGAGACTGACTGTGTTCGAGAGCGGCTCGACGGGTCCGGACGTGGTCCGGGCCGTGCCGCCGAATCGCGTCGCGGCTCCGGAGCCGTCGGTCTCGGCACCCGCGACAGCGCGCTCGACGGGCGAACCCTGGATCGTCTGCGTGGACGCTCCTGCCCAGTCCGCGGCCGTGAGGCCGGCCGGTTCGTTGAGGGGCCAGTAGTGGCTCGGGACGTCCGCGAGGATCGCGGCGTCGTACGACGTCGCGGGCACGGAGTCCGTCTCATCCGCGTCGGCCATCGTGAACGACACCGTGCCGCTCGAGGTCGCGTTGCCGAAGGGGTCGATCGTGCGCACGCGGTACGTGTGCGTCGAGCCGGGCTCGATCCCCTCGTCGAGGAACGAGAGGGTCGGTCGATCGTAGAACGACGACTCGGCCGTGACGGTATAGCGGGGTTCGGAGCGACCGTCGCGAATGAGCTCGTATGTGAGGGACGCGTTGTCGACGTCGGTGTTCGCGGGCCAGGAGACGCGTGCCGTGCCGTCACCGACCACCGACACCGTCGGGGTCATGGTCGATCCGGAAAGCTGGGGGCCCTTGGCGTTCGGTGCGACGTCGGAGGTGGCGAACCGGGCGAGACCCTGCTGCTTCGTGCCGTCGATCGAGGTGAACTCGCCGCCGTAGAGCACGAAGCCGCCTCCGGCCGTGACGTCCCACGGCCCCTGCGTGAGCCCCGTGTACGTTCCGGCGTCGAAGTCCGGGTACCAGTGCAGCACATTGGTGGCCGGGTTGCCGGCGAAGTTCCCGTAGGTCCAGCCCGCGGGCGGCTGATTGTGGATCGTCGTTCCGTAGCTCGACTTCGAGTAGGCGACGGCGCGGTGGTACGCGTTCGGGTCGTTCGGGAATCCGCCCGTGTTGTCGCACGCGTGATTGTGGCCGGCCGTGTAGACGACATCACCGACCGCCTCGACGGAATAGGTGTCGCCGTGGCAGTCGGCGAGCCACACGAGGGAACCGTCGCTCCACGACGCGCGGAAGGTGCCCTCGGTCGCCTGACCGCCCTGGCTGTGCTGGTAGCCGACGCCGTACACGCTGTCGCCGTCGGAGGACAGGTCCATGAACGATGACTTGGTGCCGCCGTTGCGGAGGATCGAGTTCATCTTCCAGGGCAGCGACGCCCCGGTGTCGGCGGTCACCGCACCGATCCCCAGTCCGGGGTTGTTCGAGCCGTTGAGGGTCGTGAAACTCCCGGCGAGGACGAGCTTCGATCCGTCGGGCGAGATCGCGATGGCCTTCGAGGTGCCGCCGACGACGGCGGGAGCCCACGGAAGGAGGGCGGCGTTGGAGGGCGCGAGCGCCGCCGCGCGGGCCCTCGTCTCCTTCTGGACCGTGCCGAAGACGCCCGTGATGTAGACGGAGTCCGCCGTGACCGCGACGGCCTCGACGGTCGCACTGATGGTCGGGCGGAACGAGGAGACGAGCGTCATCGACGGCAGGTCGAATGCGGCGAGGCGGTACCGGGTCTGGCCGCTCACGCTCGTGAACGAGCCGGCCACGTAGAGGCGCTTGCCGTCGGGCGAGGCGGCGAGCGAGCGGACCTGGGCGTTGAACGACGGTGCGATGTCGGTGAGGAGCGCTCCCGTATCGAGGTCGTACGCGAGGAAGTTCGACCGCGGCACTTCACCGGTTCCCGCCGGAGCGCCGAAGGGTCGGGCGCTCGAGAATTCGCCCGCGACGTAGACCGTGTCTCCGACGACGAGCTGGTCCCAGACGACGCCGTTGATCTGCGGCGTCGGCAAGACGTCGGCCGTGACGGTCTCCGGAGTCCGCGGCGACGCCGGGTCGACTGGAGCGGAGTCGGCGAAGGCCGCGCCCGTCGGCAGTAGAGCGGCTGCCGTGACGGCGAGTCCGGAGAGAAGCGCGACCGTGCGCGTGAGTCGGGGGGACCGCCGGGTCGGGAACGGTTCGGGTTGTCCTGCTCGGGTGCGCACTGTACTCCACTCGTTTCGACCGTGGCCACGCGCGCCCGGCGATCGACGTGGCGATCGAACCGAGGGGCGTGGACCCGAAGATGACTGATCCTCACATCGAGGCTGCCAGTCACCCGGCGTTCGCACCAACTCGTGCGTACCCCCAATAGGGGGGTCACGAGGGGATGGATGCGGGAGGACGAGCGCTCATCGACGCGATGAGCGAGCCCTCGACCACCGCTCTGACCGGGACACGGCGGCAGAGGCATCTCCGCGATAATGGTCGGGTGACCTCGACTCCCCACGAACTCCCCGGTTGGACGCACGTGTATTCGGGGAAGGTCCGCGATCTCTACCGCCCAGACCCCGCGTCGGGAATCCCGACCGCTCCCGAGGGAACGATGCTCGTCGTCGCGAGCGATCGCGTGAGCGCCTTCGACCACGTCCTCTCGCCCGGCATCCCCGGGAAGGGCGAACTGCTCACGACGCTCAGCCTGTGGTGGTTCGACGCGCTGTCGGACGTGCCGAACCACCTGCACGCGGATCACGCCATCGACGACGCGGCGGAATCGGGTGCTCGGAGTCTGATCCCGTCGGAGGTCGCCGGCCGGTCGATGCTCGTCCGCGCCCTCGACATGTTCCCGATCGAGTGCGTCGTCCGCGGCTACATCACGGGCACGGGGTGGCTCGAGTACCAGGAGAGCGGCACTGTCTGCGGCATTGCCCTCCCGTCGGGCCTTTCCAACGGCGATCGACTCCCCGAGCCGTTGTTCACGCCGGCCTTCAAGGCCGAGCTCGGCGAGCACGACGAGAACATCACCTTCGAACGCGTCGTCGAACTCGTGGGCCGGGAGGACGCCGAGGCGCTCAGGGCACTGTCGCTCTCCGTGTACGGGCGGGCGGCGGCGATCGCGGAATCGCGCGACCTGATCCTCGCGGACACGAAGTTCGAGTTCGGACGGGACGCCGCGTCCGGCGTCATCGCCCTCGCCGACGAGGTCCTCACGTCGGACTCGTCCCGCTACTGGGACGCCGCTGCCTGGAACTCCGGCACGACGCCGTCCGAGCGGATGGCGAGCTTCGACAAGCAGATCGTGCGCGACTGGCTCGCCGCCAACTGGGACAAGACCGGCACTCCTCCCGAGCTCCCAGAGGAGATCGCCGAGCGGACCGCGGCGCGCTACCGCGAGTTGCTCGAGCGGGTCACCGCAGCCTGACCCCTCAGCAGCCGGGATCGTCCGGGTTCTCGATGCAGTCGCCGTCGACGAGGACGGTCCTCGCCGTCCCGACGTAGGCGCCGATGGTCGCGCCCGTCGCGACGGTACCGGCGACCGTCGTCCAGGGCGCGCCGCCGAGGGAGTACTCGACTCGGTAGGAGATCTCGAGGGATACCGTGACCGTTCCTCGCTCGTCGTAGACGTGGGAGGTGGCGGTCTCGGTGAATCGCGGGACGCCGAGCTCGTCCCACGTCCGCCCGGCCGTCGCGACGGTGTCCGAGGAGCCATCGCCCCACGACCACGTGTACGAGGTCGGCGTGAAGCGCACGGAGATCGGTCGCTCGAGCAGCCTTCCCTCGGTCTCCTCGGAAGCGGCGCGGCCCGCCGCCGTGTCGGCGATGAAGTTGGCGGGAAGCCCCGTGAGCATCCAGCCGGACGGCTCCATCCGGATGACGGCGGCGCTCGGCGAGAAACTCGCGAGATCGGCCAGGGTGACTGGATGGTCGGGCGCCTCTTCCTCGGTGCACTCCGCCGCTACGGGACAGCCGTCGAGCACGTCTACGATCTGGCGCGGGTTGCCCCCGAGACCATCTCCTCCGATGCTCGGTTCGCTCGCTCCCGGTGCGACGCCGGCGGTTCCGTCGGAGGGGGCCGTCGGGCTCGAGCGGTCCGGTTGCGACCGCCCCGCGCCACCGCCCTCGCCCGTCAGATCGACCGAAGAACCATCCGTGTTCGAACAGAGACCCATTTCGAAACCGGTATCAACACAGGAGGACGCGGCATGAGCCGGCAATGCTGCGGACGTCCCGACCGCCAGAAGTAGTGTCAGACCGATTGCTGTCAGAGCTCGCACGAGGCGTCCACCGATGGTTCCGAGCCGGCAACGAGGAGTGGAGCAGAAGGGTCGACACGTTGAAGCGTGACCATCACGGCGAAGCGATCATCACGCTCCTTCGGCGTCACGTCGGTTCCCTGGGCGTCGAGCACGCGGACGCGGGAGACGTCACGGCAGACCTGCAGGACGACCTGGTTTTCGGACTCGTTGACGAGCTGTTGGGAATCGAATGACGTCGACCCCCTGGACCTCCAGGAATTCACCGCGAACACGTCATCGGCCGCAAGGCCCCGCAGGAAAGAGGGAGTGGCTAGGCCTTTTAGTTCCTCGAATTCTCCGTCGCCGTTGGCCAGCGCGAGATCGAGCGCCGCGCTGTAGCGGGTGTAGGCGTCGACGGCTTTCGCAAGAATCGCATCGTCCGGCTCGGTGGCCACCGGGGAAGGGACGGGTGACGATGCTGTGGGATGCGGCGTCGAGCAACCGACGGTGGTCGCGGCGAGAGCGAGGCAGACGCTGAGAGCGCGCAGCCGCTTCCGTCGTTCCATGTGATGTCCCCCCATCGCGGACACCCTACGGGAGCGGGAAGTTCCCGCGTCGAGCCCGTCCACAAGCGTGCGGTCCGCGGATGTCCGAGTCACCGGGATCAGCGCACCCACGGACCGACGGTGAGGAATGTCGCGGGCGGGGTGGCGGTTGTCGGGAGCATGGTCACTCCCGGGGCCTTCTACTTCACGGACCCCGAGGGCAACGGCGTCGAGCTCTACTGGGATCGCGCGCGAACGTCGTGGAGCTGGGTCCACGGCCGCGTCGAGATGGACACCCTCTACCTCGACCCCAACGCCTATCTGCGGGAGCACCTCACGGAGGAGGATGCAGCAGAGCCACCCGGCGGCGCCCAGGTCGGTCACGTCCACCTTTCCGTCGGTGACGTCGACACCGCGCGCGACTTCTACGTGTCGACGCTCGGCTTCGACGAGACGGCGGCCTTCGGCGGCTCAGCCGTGTTCGTGTCGGCGGGCGGCTACCACCACCACATGGCGATGAACGTCTGGAACTCCCGAGGCGCCGGTCCGCGGACGCCCGCGCTCGGACTCGGTCGCGTCGACATCGTCCTCCCGAGCACCGACGGCATCGGCGAGCTCGGCGAGCGCCTCGCGCATTACGGCGTGGCCACTCGCGACGACGGCGCTTCGGTGTCGTTCGACGACCCGTGGGCGAACCGAATCAGCGTCGCCCGCGCCTGAGTATCCGCGAGTCCGCGCAGGGGCGGAACCGGTGTCCGGTGGGTCAGGCGTCCGCGGGACTCCGGCGCAGCATGCGGTGGTAGCTGTCGAGGTCGACCGGTCCGGCCGCGAGGGATCCGCGGGGAGAGCCCGCCGGGCGGAGGCCGTCGAGCACGATGTCGAGCTGGCGCCGCCACTGGGTGATGTATTCGTCACCGTAACGACCGATGGACCCGAGCATCGTCGCGAGCAGGACGATGTCGATCGCCGTGACGTCCTTCCGCAGGTCGCCGTCGGCCTGGGCCTGCGCGACGAGCGCTGTCGTCGCGCCCGTGAATCGCATCGCCGGGCGGCGATCCGGGTCGATGATGCCGATGCGCGTCACGATCGTCGGCATCGCGGGGTCCGCGAGCAGCCAGAGGCCGAGTCGGTCCATGAAGTTGACGAGCGACTCCCACGCCGTGTCCTCGCCGCCGATCTCCGCGAGCAGCATGTCGACCTCGTCCATGGACCGCTCGAAGAGCGCCTGGACGAGCTCGTCGCGGCTCGCGAAGTTGCGGTACAACGTCGCGATGCCGACGTCGGCCCGGCGAGCGATCTCCTCGAGGGGAGCATCGATGCCCCGCTCCGCGATCACCGCTCGGGCCGCAACCAGCAGCTTCTCGTGGTTCTGAACTGCGTCCCGCCTCTTGGGCACGTGGAACCGGTCTCCTTTCGCCCCCTGAATGACGTCGCCCCCGACTGACAACCCAGTCTATTAGGCCCGGACGAAGGCACTTTTTTCTCCCTGTCCCCCATCCGCGTGACACGCCGTCGCCCGGATCCCGTCCCGCACCTCGGAAGGACCGGCCGGGAGTCAGCGCGACGCCGTCTCGATCCCGACGCGCACGGCGGGCGTGTCCGACGCGGCCCGGAGCGCCACATCGAGTCGTTCGAGGGGGTACCTCTCGGCGACGAGCCGCTCGAACGGGAATCGGTACCAGGCGTTGGAGATGAAGCCGACGGCCGCGGCGAGATGACGAGGGTCCGGGCGGTCGACGATCGTGATCGCGCCACCGGTGGCGGCTCCGGTCGAGATCACGACGGCGTCGTGGGAACGCACGGCGGCGTGCGGTCGAGCGGCCTCCTGGCCGCCATCGGTGTCGACGACCGCCGCGATGACGCGCCCGTCCGCCGCGGCGGCCGTCAGATCGCACACCGCCGAGACGGCACCGAACTTCACGGCACGCGATCGCCGCACGGCATCGGCCTCGACCATCACCACCCGGGCGCCCTCGTCGGCGAGCATCGCGGCGATCGTCAGCCCGACGAGTCCCGCTCCGACCACGACGACGCTCTCGCCGTCCACCTCCGTCGCCTCCGCGACGATCTCGAGAGCGGCAGCGGCGAGTGCCGTGGCGCACGGCACGGGAGCGAGGACGGCCGCCGGCACGATCTCAGGCACCGTGATGATCGCCGTCCCGGCGCGGACGAGGACGTGCGTCGCGAATCCCCCGCTCAGTTCCCACCCCCGCCGCAACCGGTCGGAGCCGTACTCCCGCGCGGTCGCGCAACCGCTCGGCGACCCCGCCCGGCAGGCGTCGCACTCCCCGCAGCCGATACGGCGCGACCAGACGACACGCATCCCCACGATGAGTCGGGCTCCGTCCGCCGTCTCCGCACCGTCGCCGATCGCGGCGACACGCCCTACCTGCTCGTGACCGAGGACGAGAGGAACGTTCGCCGTCCCGTCACCGCGGACGGTCGCGGCATCGACGGGGCAGACGGTGGCGAACTCGACCGCGACGAGGACATCGCCCGAGCCGAGGGACACTCCCGGAACCGCGATCGCGGCGTGCGGCGAACCGGGACCCTGCCAGACCATCGCGAGGGGGACGGGGCGCACGATGACGTCGCGGCGCTTCGGGCCGGCATCGTCCGGAGGCATGACGGGGGCAGCCGGACGTCGTGTCGCACGCATCGTTCCCCCCATCTCCCTCGTCGGCGAGCGGCGGTGCTCCAGCAGACGCCGCTCACGCTAGCCAGCGGGCCCCAACGGGTGGTGGACCGCCGGTGGACGGCGGGTGAACGTGCGGAAGCCGTCGCGGCCCGAGCGTCGGAGGCACCCGATAGGATGAGGGAGTTCCCGTCCCCCACACTCCAGGGAGTTCACCGGTGCCCACGATCGTCGTCGAGGTCATGCCGAAGGCCGAGTTGCTCGACCCACAAGGCAAGGCCGTCGCGGGAGCACTCACCCGCCTCGGTAACACCGACATCACGGGGGTGCGAGTCGGCAAGCGCTTCGAACTCACGACCGCAGGCCCCGTCGACGACGCGACGCTCGAGCAGGTGCGCGGCGTCGCCGTCGACCTCCTCTCGAACTCGGTCATCGAAGACGTCGTGGGCGTGAGCGTCGTCGACGGTCCCACCGTCTCCACCGAGTCGGCGCCGACCGAGACGGTCGCGCCGTGAGGATCGGCGTCATCACCTTCCCGGGGTCGCTCGACGACCGCGACGCGTTGCGCGCCGTCCGCCTCGCGGACGCCGAGCCCGTCGCCCTCTGGCACGGTTCGCACGATCTCGAGGGCGTCGACGCGCTCGTCCTGCCCGGCGGTTTCAGCTACGGCGACTACCTGCGTGCTGGAGCGATCGCGGCGCACGCACCGATCATGTCCGAGGTCATCGACGCTGCGGCCAAGGGCATGCCCGTGCTCGGTATCTGCAACGGCTTCCAGATGCTCACCGAAGCCCACCTCCTCCCGGGTGGACTCATCCGTAACGACGTCGGCACCTTCGTGCGCCGCGATCAGGCGCTGCACGTCGAGCAGACGAACACCGCGTGGACGAACGGCTTCACCGCGGGCCAGGAGATCGTCATCCCGCTGAAGAACGGCGAGGGCGGCTTCATCGCGTCGGACGACGAATTGGACCGCATCGAGGGCGAGGGCCGAGTGGTCTTCCGTTACCTCGGTGTCAACCCCAACGGCTCGCTCCGCGATATCGCGGGCGTCTCGAACGAGCGCGGCAACGTCGTCGGGCTCATGCCGCACCCCGAGCACGCGACGGAGCTGGGCTTCGGTCCCGACACGCGCGACGCGATGCGGTCGGGTACCGACGGGCTCACCTTCTTCACATCGGCTATCCAGGCACTGCAGGCCGTCTGAGTCGTTCGGGACGTGCGGATGCGACGAGTTCTCCCCCCGGTCACCGTCGCCGCCGTCGCCCTGGTCGCTCTGTCGGGCTGTGCCGGTGTGCCCGGTGTCCGCGACATCGGGATCGCCTCGCGAAGCTACAGCGGACTTCCCGACGGCATGGATCCGTTCACGGACGTGACCGTGGCTCCCACGATGGACCCTCCCCTCGTGTCCGTCGAACCCACCGACCTCGATCCCGCGCCCGAGACCGTCTCGCCCGAGGACCTCGATCCGACGGCGATTCCCGATACGGACTTCTCGCCGCGCGTCGCCTGGCTCTCCGACGAGACCCTCGCGATCGTGACGTTCGGCAGCTCCTCGTGCCCGGCCGCACCGGCGGCGCTCGATCTGATCGGCCCGGACGCACTCGACATCGCACTGAAGCGCACCGGCGGCGACGCGTGCACGGCGGACCTCGGGCCGACGACCTTCGAGATCGACGACCCGGAGGGTCTCGATCCATCGACGACGTACACGGTGACGTTCGACGGCCGATCGGCGAGCGTGCTCGAGCCGCTCTCCTGACCGTTCGACGGTTCCGTCGAACTCGCTCCACGTCGAAACCGTCGGGCGCGCACCTGCTCCGCAACCCACTCCGAGCATCCGGATTCCGGGAGATGATGAGGTCGTGAATCATGCGTCGACGGGATCCCCTGCGCATCCCGCGACCAGCGGCGATGCCCGCACTGCGGCGACCGCGCCGCGACCCGCGGGCGGCGGGCACCCCGGTGGGCGGCCCGGACATCCGGGCCAGGGAGGCCTCCCGGGCGGTCACCCCGGTGGACGACCGGGGCATCCTGGTGCTGCGGATGCGACACCCGTCGATCCTCGCGTGCTCGCCGCGACAGCGCGCTCGGCGGCCGTTGTGCCGATCCTCCTCGCGCTCGTGTCGGCCGCGGCCCTCGCCGTCTTCTTCGTGCTCGTCGGCCACGTGCTCGACGCCATCGTCTTCCGCGACGCACTGACGGGACCCGTCGTCACCGGACTGATCCTCCTCCCCCTCGTCGCGGTCGCCTGCACCCTCCTGTCGTCGCGCTTCTCGGCGCGAGCGACGAGCGCGACGGAACGCCGCTTGCGGGGGCTCGTCCTCGGCCACGTCTTCGGGCTCGGCGTGATGCGGCGCCCGGCGGCCGCGTCCGGACGACTGGTCTCGGCGGCGACGACCGACGTGGAGAAGGCCTCGGCGTACCGCGCCGGTTTCGTGGGCCCGATCGCGGGAACCATGGCGGGCCCCGTCCTCGTGATCGTGGTCATCGGTCTCGCGGTCGACGTCGTCTCCGCGCTCTGGCTCGCGATCGCGATTCCCGTCATCCCCCTCGTGGTGGGCGGCTTCCAACGCGCCTTCCGGACGGTGAGCGGGTCGTACCGCCGGAGCACGGCGATGCTCTCCGGCGCGTTCCTCGAGGCGGTGCAGGGCCTGTCGACCCTCGTGCTCCACCGTGCGGAGGGCCGCACGGGCCGCGATCTCGCCGCTCGCGGCGAGGACAACCGACGCCAGGTCATGCGCCTGCTGGCCGTGAACCAGCTCCTCATCCTCGTCGTCGACGCAGCCTTCTCGCTCGGGACGCTCGCGCTCGCGGCGACCCTCGCCGTCGTGCGGCTCCTCGACGGGACCCTCACGCCCGGAACGGCGGTCGCCCTCGTCCTCCTGTCGACGCTCCTCACCGGACCCGCGGACATCGTGGGTCAGTTCTTCTACATCGGCGCCACGGGGCGCGCGGCCGAGCGCGGCCTCTCCGGTGTCCTCGCGGAACGCCCCTCCCTCCCCGCCGGCAGCGCCGTGCGCGTCGACCGCCCGTCCGTCGGCGGCCTGCCGATCGAGCTCGACCGTGTCACGGCCGGTTATGGCGACGGCGCTCCGGCGCTCCGCGACCTCTCACTGTCGATCTCCGCCGGCGAGCACGTCGCCCTGGTCGGACCGAGCGGCGTCGGCAAGTCGACGGTCGCCGCGCTGTTGAGCCGCCACCTGCTGCCGGAGTCCGGAGCGGTCCGGGTCGGTCCTCTCGACACCCGTGACGCGTCGGGGGAATCCGTGCGGAGCCTCATCGCCGTCGTCGACCAGCAGACGACACTCTTCACCGGCTCCATCGCCGACAATCTGCGCGTCGCGAAGAGCGACGCAACCGATGCGGAACTGGTCGCAGCCGTCGACGCGGCCGGCCTCGGTGCCGACGTCGCGCGGATGCCGCTCGGCCTCGACACGCCCGTCGGCGAGCGCGGGCTCTCGCTCTCCGGGGGTCAGGCTCAACGCGTCGCGATCGCGCGGGCGCTCCTGCGCGACACCCCCATCGTGATCCTCGACGAACCCACTTCGCAGGTCGACCTCGCCTCCGAGGCCGCCATCATCGAGGCCCTCCGCACCCTGTCGCGGGACCGCACCGTCATCACCATCGCGCACCGCGCGAGCGCCATCCGCGACGTCGACCGCGTCATCGAGCTCGGGGCGTCCTCGTGAGCGCCGCCGCTCCCCGCCGTCGCGATCTCGCCGCGTGGCTGCTCCGTCACACCCGCGGTCTCCTGGCGCCGCTCCTCCTCGCGATCGTCCTGCGCATCGTCGGGCAGCTCGTCGGAATCGCCCTTCTCGTCGTGGCCGTCAGCGGCGTGATCCGGGCGACCGCCGCGGACACCGCGGGTGCCGTCGGATCGATCGTGCTGCCGACGGTCGGCCTCCTCGTCGGTCTCGCCCTCGTGAAGGCCGTGCTGCGCTATCTCGAGCAGTACTCGGGGCACTACGTCGCGTTCTCCGCCCTCGCGTCGCTGCGGCGTCTGTTCTTCGACCGTCTCGCCCCGCAGTCACCGGCCGCGACCGACGGGGCGGCGAGCGGTGACCTGAGCGCTCGTGCCACACGCGACATCGACCGCGTCGAGGTGTTCTTCGCCCACACCCTCCCTCCCGCCACCTCCGCCGTGGTCGTCCCCCTCGTCGCCGTCGTCTGGACGGCCGTCGTGGTCGACCCGGTCCTCGCGCTGGTGATGCTCCCGGTCCTCGTCCTCGTCGTCGCCGTCGTCCCATTCCTCTCCGGCCGGCGCACGTGGCGGGCCACCGAGGAACGCGCCCGTGCGAACGGCCGGATCGCCCAGCACGTCTCCGATTCGGTCGCCGGCGTGCGCGAGATCGTCGCGTTCGATCACACGACGGAACGACTCGCCGGGCTCGATCGACTCGGTCGGGAGGCGGCACGGTCCGCGGAGCGCGTCGGCACCGTCGCCGGGGTCCGGGCGGCCCTCGTCCAGGTCGTGCAGTTCGGCGGCCTCGTCGTGCTGCTGCTCGTCGGCGCCGCGCGTGGGGCCGAGGGCACCGTCGGCTGGCCGGAGGTCGCGACGGCGATCGCCGTGCTGATCGGGATCGCCGGCCCGGCTCGAGCCGTCGACGGCTTCGTCGCCGACCTCGACGCGTCGTTCGCGAGCGCCGCGCGGCTGTTCGAGGTGCTCGAGCGCTCCCCTGTCGTGTCCGACCCGGAACCGGCCGTTGCGGCGACCTCGCGAGACGGCGGCGCTCCCGACGGAGCCGCCGTCCGCTTCACGGATGTCGAGTTCACCTACCCCGGCTCGCTCGAGCCCACCGTCACGGGGGTGACGTGGAGCGTCCCGATCGGTGCGCACGTCGCGATCGTCGGTGTCTCCGGCAGCGGCAAGTCCACGCTCACCTCGCTGCTCGCCCGGGTCTGGGACCCGCAGTCCGGTTCAGTCCATCTCGACGGCGTCGACCTCCGCGACCTCCCGCTCGAGGACGTACGCAGCCGCGTCGCGATCGTGAATCAGCGACCGTTCGTCTTCGGGCGATCCATGCGGGAGAACCTCGTGCTCGGCGCGCCGGACGCGACGGACGAGGACGTCGCGTCGGCGCTGCACGTCGCGGCCCTCGACGAGGTCGTCGCCGCACTGCCGCAGGGCCTCGAGACGCCCCTCCGCGAGCGCGGTGCCCGCTTGTCCGGCGGACAGTTGCAGCGCCTCGCACTCGCCCGCGCCGTCATCACGGATCCGGAGGTCCTCGTGCTCGACGAGTCCACCGGAGCGCTCGATCCGGCGACGGAGCGCACCGTCCGCGAGCGACTCGCCGTCTGGGCGGGCGGGCGCCGGACCATCGTCGAGGTCACCCACCGCGTCGACCAGGTCATGGGCGTCGACCGTGTGCTCGTCCTCGACCGCGGCGCCGTCGTGGAAGACGGGGCGCCGGCGGATCTCGCCGGGGCGGACGGCCCGTTCGCCGCCCTGCTCGCGCGCGTCTGACGCGTCGCACCCGCCCCGTCCCGCTCGCCTCGTGCTCGGTCCTGTTCCTCCGTGCCCCGTGTGCGGACCGTGGGAGTTGCCGCAGAGAGGGGACGATCCGGTTGATCTCACCGCCCGACCGCGGAATCGTAGCTGCACGAACGAGAACGAACGACCAACGTCAGGAGACGAATCTTGCTCACCATGACCGAAACCGCCAGCACGCTCGTCCGGACCATCACCGACCAGTCCGTCGGAACGACGGAGGGCGGCTTGCGCATCAGCCAGGCCGACAGCACGACGGACTTCGCCGTCGACGTCGTTCCCGCCCCCGAGGCCGCCGACCAGATCATCGAGCGCGAGGGCGCCAGGGTCTTCCTCGAGGAGAACGCGGCGACCGCACTCTCGGACCGCATCCTCGACGCCCAGCTCGACGAGAACAACGCGGTGCGCTTCTCCCTCGGACTTCCGGCCTGACGTCACACCTCAGTCGGACGGACGACGCCCTCGCCTCGGTGATCCCGGAGCGGGGGCGTCGTCCGTGTCGGCGGCAGTAGGATTGGCGGGACAGCTCGTCATCGCACCAGCCCCCTTCCGCATCGCGAAGCCCGCCCGTACCGAGGAGCCCCAAGCGCCGTGAGCACCCCCGCGTCCCCCACCGCCGTCGCAGACACCGTCGAGAACGCGAAAGCCACGCCCGAGAAGGAGCAGCCGTACGGCGCCCTCGGACTGAAGCCCGACGAGTACGACCGCATCAAGGAGATCCTCGGTCGCCGCCCCACATCGGGCGAACTCGCGATGTACTCGGTGATGTGGAGCGAACACTGCTCCTACAAGTCGAGCAAGATCTACCTCCGGCAGTTCGGCCAGAAGGTCACGCCCGAGATGACGAAGAACCTCATGGTCGGCATGGGAGAGAACGCCGGCGTCGTCGACATCGGCGAAGGCTGGGCCGTCACCTTCAAGGTGGAGAGCCACAACCACCCCTCCTACATCGAACCCTTCCAGGGCGCCGCGACCGGCGTCGGCGGCATCGTGCGCGACATCATCTCGATGGGAGCGCGCCCGGTCGCCGTCATGGACCAGTTGCGCTTCGGCAAGATCGACGACCCCGACACGGCACGTGTCGTCCACGGCGTCGTGTCCGGTATCTCCTTCTACGGAAACTGCCTCGGACTCCCGAACATCGGCGGCGAGACCTACTTCGACCCGGTGTACCAGGGCAACCCGCTCGTCAACGCCCTTTCCGTCGGTGTCCTCCGCCACGAGGACCTGCATCTCGCGAACGCGTCCGGCGCGGGCAACAAGGTCGTGCTCTTCGGCGCCCGGACGGGCGGCGACGGCATCGGCGGGGCCTCCATCCTCGCGTCGGACTCGTTCGACAGCACGGGACCGACGAAGCGCCCCGCCGTCCAGGTCGGGGACCCCTTCGCCGAGAAGGTCCTCATCGAGTGCTGTCTCGAGCTCTACCGCGACGGCCTCGTCCAGGGCATCCAGGATCTCGGCGCCGCCGGCATCTCGTGCGCCACGAGCGAGCTCGCCTCGAACGGCGACGGCGGCATGCACGTCGAGCTCTCCCACGTCCTGCTGCGCGACCCCTCGCTCACTCCCGAGGAGATCCTCATGTCGGAGTCGCAGGAGCGCATGATGGCGGTCGTCGAGCCCGAGAAGCTCGACGAGTTCCTCGCCGTCACGGCGAAGTGGGACGTCGAGACGAGCGTGCTCGGCGAGGTCACCGAGACGGGCCGTCTCGTGATCGACTGGCACGGCGAGGAGATCGTCAACGTCGACCCGCGCACCGTCGCCGTCGACGGCCCCGTGTACGAGCGCCCCGTCGCGTACCCGACGTGGATCGACGCGCTCAACGCCGACACGGCCGCCGTCCTCCCCCGGCCCGAGTCGAGCGAGGACGTGCTCGCGCAGTTCCTCTCCCTCGTCGCGTCGCCCAATCTCGCGTCGAAGAACTGGATCACCGACCAGTACGACTACTACGTGCTCGGCAACACGGCACTCAGCTTCCCCGACGACGGCGGCATGATCCGCGTCGACGAGGAGTCCGGGCTCGGATTCGCGATCGCGACCGACGCGAACGGCCGCTACTGCCAGCTCGACCCCAGCCAGGGAGCGAAGCTCGCCCTCGCCGAGGCGTACCGCAACGTGGCCGTGTCCGGCGCCGTCCCCGCGGCCGTCACCGACTGCCTCAACTTCGGCTCTCCCGAGAACCCCGAGGTCATGTGGCAGTTCTCGCAAGCCGTCGAGGGCCTCTCCGACGCGTGCCTCGAACTCGGCATCCCCGTCACGGGCGGCAACGTGTCGTTCTACAACCAGACGGGCGACACCCCGATCTTCCCGACGCCCGTCGTCGGCGTCCTCGGCGTGATCGACGACGTCGCGCGCCGCGTTCCGTCCGGCTGGCAGGACGAGGGACACAACATCTACCTCCTCGGCACGACGCAGGAGGAGTTCGACGGTTCGGCGTGGGCAGCAACCGTTCACGGCCACCTCGGCGGCCGTCCGCCGGCCGTCGACCTCGACGCGGAGAAGGCCCTCGCCGGTCTCCTCCACGCCGCGTCGCAGCAGTCGCTGCTCGCGTCGGCGCACGACCTCTCGGACGGCGGGCTCGCCCAGGCGGTGGCCGAGAGCGTCATGCGTTTCGGCGTCGGCGCACGCGTCTGGCTCGGCGAGGTCATGCAGCGCGACGGCATCGACCTCACGACGGCCCTCTTCTCCGAGTCGACGGGTCGCGTCATCGTGTCCGTCCCGCGCGAGGACGACGTGCGCTTCCAGGCGTTGTGCGACGTGCGCGGCTACCCCGTGCTGCGCATCGGCGTGACGGACGGCACGGCGCTCGAGGTCCAGGACGTCTTCACGATCGAGGCCGAGGACCTGCGCACGCGGTCAGCCGCGACGCTGCCCGAGCACTTCGGCTCCGCCACCGTCTGATCGACGGATCATCACGGATCCCCGGGGGAATGCGATTCCCACCGGGGATTCGTCGTCTCGCGGCGCATCGCCGGTGCGCGACCGGAGGTCTATCGTTCCGCGACACGCTTGTCCACCCTCGCCCCCACGACCGACGACGCGACTAGCGTGTGCGAGTGGCTGAACAGACGGACAACACAGACGACACCCGCTTCACCGTGAGAACACCCTACGGCCGACGAGCGGTCGTGCTCTCCGTCGCGGCCGCCGTCGGTGGTTTCCTCTTCGGCTTCGACAGCTCCGTCATCAACGGCGCGGTCGACTCCATCGACGGGAACTTCGAGCTCGGCAGCGCGCTCACCGGTTTCATCGTGGCCGTCGCCCTCCTCGGCTGTGCACTCGGCGCGATCGTCGCCGGCGGGCTCTCCGACCGTTACGGCCGCCTGCGCGTCATGTTCATCGGCGCGATCATGTTCTTCGCGAGCTCCATCGGCTCGGCGCTCACCTTCAGCCCGTGGGATCTCGTCGTCTGGCGCATCGTCGGCGGTATCGGCATCGGTATCGCCTCCGTCGTCGCTCCCGCGTACATCGCCGAGATCGCGCCGCGTCAGATCCGCGGGAGCCTCGGCTCGCTCCAGCAGCTCGCCATCACGCTCGGCATCTTCGCGGCGCTCCTGAGCGACGCGGTCCTCGCCAACACGGCGGGCGGCGCGTCTGAGCAGCTCTGGTGGGGTCTCGAGGCCTGGCGCTGGATGTTCCTCGTCGGCGTCGTCCCCTCCATCGTGTACGGGGTCCTCGCCTTCACGATGCCGGAGTCGCCGCGTTACCTGCTGGCGAAGGGGCGCACGGACGAGGCACGGGCGATCTTCGCGCGCCTCGTGCCGGAGGACGATCTCGATCGTGCGGTGCGCGACATCCAGACCGCGATCGACGAGGACAAGAAGCACGCGAACGCGTCGCTCCGCGGTAAGGCATTCGGTCTGCAGCCCATCGTGTGGGTGGGCATCACCCTGTCGGTGTTCCAGCAGTTCGTGGGCATCAACGTGATCTTCTACTACTCGACGAGCCTCTGGAAGGCCGTCGGCTTCAGCGAGTCCGACTCGCTGCTCGTGAGCGTCATCACGTCCGTGACGAACGTGCTCGTGACGATCGTGGCGATCGTGCTCGTCGACCGCATCGGGCGGAAGCCCATCCTCCTGAGCGGCTCAGCCCTCATGACGCTCTCGCTCGCGGCGATGGCCCTCGCGTTCTCGTTCTCGGAGGGCTCGGGCGACGACGTGTCGCTCCCCGGGGCGTGGGGTCCTGTCGCGCTCGTCGCCGCGAACCTCTTCGTCGTCGGATTCGGCGCGTCGTGGGGTCCGCT
The DNA here is from genome assembly GCF_004078635.1 of Labedella phragmitis. Taxonomy (GTDB): domain Bacteria; phylum Actinomycetota; class Actinomycetes; order Actinomycetales; family Microbacteriaceae; genus Labedella; species Labedella phragmitis. The sequence goes on along the minus strand of NZ_RZNB01000001.1, from coordinate 876,795 downwards.
CGTCTGGGTGCTGCTCGGGGAGATCTTCCCGACCCGGATCCGCGCGAAGGCCCTCGGTGTCGCCGCCGCAGCCCAGTGGATCGCTAACTTCCTCGTGACGGTCTCGTTCCCGCCGCTGTCCGACTTCTCCCTGCCGTTCACGTACGGCATGTACGCGGCGCTCGCGTTGCTCTCCGGCCTCTACGTGTGGCGGAAGATCCCCGAGACGAACGGCATGGAGCTCGAGCACGCCGAGACGCTCTTCGCCGACTCCGACAAGGCGAGGGCGAAGGCCAAGGCCGACAAGTCGCGTTCCTGAGCCGGTCGACGGGACTGCCGCTCCCCCGCGACCGGCGCAAGTCCCCGCGCGCGACGGCGGGGCATGCCTAGGGTGAAGGGATGCAGCCTCGCACGCCGCCGGACCCGGACGACTACGCCCCCCTGCGCGATTACGCCGTGATCGGCGACGGCCGGACGGCCGCCCTCATCCGCTCCGATGGTCGGATCGACTGGATGGGCGTGCCCGCTCTCGACGGCGTTCCCGTGTTCGCGTCGCTGCTCGACGAGACCGGCGGCGGCCGCGTCGAGTTGCGACCGGTCGGCGACTTCCGCTCGTCCCGTCGCTACGTGCGGGGGACGAACGTGCTCGAGACGACCTTCACGACCGACACGGGGACCGTGCGTGTCACCGACGCCCTGGTCACCGGGATCGCGGGGCCGCTGCCGTGGACCGAACTCTCCCGCCGGATCGAGGGGTTGTCGGGCACCGTCGACATGCGATGGGCGGTGCGCCCGGGGACCGCCCTGGGGACGGCGTCCCCATGGGTCGAGGATCTCCCGTCGAGAGCTCGTGACCCCGAGGCGGAGGAGGGGAACGTCGGTGGTGCGGCGTGCACGGTGCTCCACGTCGACGGCGCGTCCCTCGCCGTCTCCGGTGAGGGGCATGGCCCGCACGACCGGACGGGACCGGAACCCGGGCGGCAGGCCGGCGCGGATGGTGACGGCATGCCGACGGGGTCCTTCACGACCTCGGACGGGTCGACGCACGCACTGATCATCACGGGCACGCTCGACGAACCGCTCCACGTGGCGGAGCCCGGGGCGGCCGTCCGCCGCGTCGACCGCACGATCGAGGAGTGGCGGCAGTGGTCGCGCACGTTCGCGTACGACGGGCCATGGGCCGACTCCGTCCACCGCAGCGCCCTCGCGCTCAAGCTCCTCATCCACAGCCAGACGGGCGCGATCGCCGCGGCGGTGACGACGTCGCTCCCGGAGAGCCGCGGCGGCGGCAAGAACTGGGACTACCGGTTCGCGTGGGTGCGCGACCTCGCGTACACGACGCGAGCGCTCGTGCGTTTCGGGCTCCGCGAGGAGACGCATTCCGCGCTGTCCTGGATCCTGCGAGCCGTGAAGTCCGACGGCGCCCGCCTCCGCGTCTTCTTCGACCTCCGCGGCGAGGACCCTGAGGCACCCGTCGAGCACAACGCCCCCGGGTGGCGCGGTATGGGACCCGTCGTGTCGGGCAACCCCGCGGGATCGCAACTGCAGCTCGGCGTGTACGGCGACCTCATCGACATCGCGCGCCAGCACGTCGCGGGCGGGAATGTGCTCGACGTCCCCACCCGTCGGCTCCTCGCGCAGGTCGCCGACGTCACGTGCGACCTGTGGCGGCACCCGGACTCGGGGATGTGGGAGCTCCCGGACCTCCGCCGCCACACGTCGTCGATGATGGGTTGCTGGCAAGCGCTCGACGGCGCCGTCCACCTCGCGGACGCGGGTGGCCTCACGGGAAGCGTCGAGCGGTGGCGGACGGAGCGCGATCGCATCCACGCGTGGGTGTGGGAGAACTGCTGGTCCGAGGAGAGGCAGGCGTGGACGATGCACCCGGGTGGCGACGAGCTCGACACCTCCGTGCTCCTGCACGCGCCGAGCGGCTTCGACCGCGGTGAGCGCATGTCGTCGACCATCGACGCGATCCTCGCGGAGCTCGGGACGGACGGTCCGCCGTACCGCTATACGGGCATCGAATCCGAGGAGTTCCCCTTCGTGGCGTGCGGCTTCTGGGTCGCCTCCGCCCTCGCGTGCGTCGGTCGCGGCGACGAGGCGCACGCCTTCATGGAGCGGATGATCGCCCTCGCGAACGACGTCGGCCTCTACTCCGAGATGATCGACCCGGATACGGGCGAGTTCTGGGGCAACCTGCCGCAAGGGCTCAGCCACCTCGCGCTCATCAACGCCGCCATCACGATCGAGGAGACCACGAGATGACCATGCGCACCTTCCGCTCCACCGGGGCCGAGCTCGTCGAGAGCCTCTACTGGGACGCCGGTCGGCGGGCGATCTGCTGGGTGGACATCCCTGCCGGCAGGCTCCACGTGAGCCCGATCGATGGGCCGACCGACGGCTCCGCTGACACCGTCGTCGACCTCCCGCCCCCGGTGTCCGCCGTGCAGCCGCGGCGTGGGGGTGGGTTCGTGGTCGCGGGCGACCGCAATCGCGTCCTCCTCCTCGAGGAGCGGGGCGCGATCGAACGCGAGCTCGCCGTGCTGCCCCTCACCTCCGGGTCGGTCCGCGTGAACGAGAGCAAGGTGGACCCGTTCGGCGACTTCATCGTCGGCGGGGTGAACGAGGGCGGCGACGGCCCGATCGCGGAGATCCACCGCGTGTCCCCCGACGGCACGGTGTCGCTGCTCGCGAGCGGTTTCGGCACCACGAACGGCTTCGAGTGGAACGACGACGGCACCGAGATGATCCTCACGGACAGCGACCTCTCGACGGTCTTCCGAGCGCCGTACCCCCGCACCGGTCCTCTCGGCGAGCGCGCGCCGTACCTCGAGGGCCGCCCGTCCGACGGCATCGTCCGCGACGTGGACGGCTACCTCTGGAACGGCCTCTACGGCGAGGGCGTCGTCGTACGCTGGGCGCCAGACGGCTCGATCGATCGGACCGTCGAGGTGCCGGCACCCAACGTCACGAGCGTGACGCTCGGTGGCGACGACCTCCGCACCCTCGTCGTCGGCACGGCCCGGGAGAACGTGTCGCCGGAGGACCTCGAGAGGAGCCCGGACAGCGGCGGGATCTTCACGCTGCAGGTCGACGTCCCGGGTCGCCCGGTCTTCGCGTTCGCGGGCTGAGAAGAAGACGCGCAGGAGAGCCGTCAGGTTGACGCGTCGATCCTGGATGTGCAACCCCCTGCGATCCCGGCGCGACCGGAGGAGGGTTGATCCGGGCGCATCGGGCGTCCGCGGACAGGAGTCGAATGGACCTCGGAATCACCGGACGCGTCGCCCTCGTGACGGGCGGCGACTCGGGGATCGGTTGGCACACGGCCCAGACCCTGCTCGCCGAGGGCGCCATCGTCGTGATCTCCGACCGGGAGCAGGGACGTCTCGACGAAGCCGCGGCGGCCCTCGACGCAGCCGAGGGGCGACTCTTCGCGTTCGCCGCCGACGTCACGAGCGTCGACGAGCTCGCCGCGCTGCACACGAAGACCCGCAAAGTCGTCGGCGAGATCGACATCCTCGTCCAGTCCTCCGGCGTCACCGGGGCCCAGGGCCTCTTCCACGAGATCGACGACGCCGGCTGGGTCGACACGATCGAGACCGACCTGTTCGGACCGGTGCGGCTGGTGCGCGAGTTCCTTCCGGATCTCCGCTCGGGAGGGTGGGGGCGACTCGTCCTCATCGCGAGCGAGGACGCCGTGCAGCCGTACGACGACGAGCTGCCCTACTGCTCGGCGAAGGCCGGGATCCTCGCCCTGTCTAAGGGCCTCTCCCGCAGCTACGCGTCGGAGGGACTGCTCGTCAACGCGGTCTCGCCCGCGTTCATCCACACGCCCATGACCGACGCGATGATGGAGAAGCGCGCGGAGCAGCGCGGCACCGACGTGGACGAGGCGATCGCGTCGTTCCTCGAGGAGGAGCGTCCGTACCTGGAGCTCGGCCGTCGGGGCCGCCCGGAGGAGGTCGCGAGCGTCATCGCCTTCCTCTGCTCGGATCTCGCCTCGTTCGTGAACGGATCGAACTACCGCGTCGACGCCGGATCCGTCGCCACCATCTGACCCACCGTCCCACCGACCACCACCACCGAAAGACGCCGCGAACGTCGCGGCACGAAGGAGAAGAAGGAATGACCGACACTCTCGAACGCACGACCACCGCTCCCGCCGACGCCGGCGGCAAGAAGACACGCCGCCAGAACGCCGAGAAGGGCTTCGTCGCCTCGAAGGAACTCACGGACTGCATGCAGGCCGTGCTCGTCGACCTCATCGAACTGCACCTCCAGGGCAAGCAGGCCCACTGGAACGTCGTCGGCAAGAACTTCCGCGACCTGCACCTGCAGCTCGATGAGATCATCGACGCGGCGCGCGAGTTCAGCGACGAGGTGGCCGAGCGGCTGCGCGCGCTGCATGCCGTCCCGGACGGCCGCAGCGACACCGTCTCGGCGACGACGACGCTTCCCGAGTTCCCGCACGGCGAGATCGACACGGCCGAGACCGTCGACCTCGTCGTCCAGCGCCTCGAGGCCGTCGTCGGCACGATGCGCGAGGTGCACGACACCGTCGACGAGAACGACCCGACGAGCGCCGACATCCTGCACGGCATCATCGAGAAGCTCGAGCAGTACGCGTGGATGGTGGGCGCGGAGAACCGCGTCGCCACGCGCGTCAGCTAGCGGCTGCCGACCCGCGTGCGGGCTCCGTCCTCCGCCTCTCAGGGGTGGAGGACGGAACCCGCACATCTGTGTGTCGTCACTCCTTCGTGAGCGACGACTCCTTGTGAGCGGCCTGCTTGCCGGACTTCTCCGACTCGACGATCCAGTACGGGTCGTCCTTCGTGGGCTTGAACGTCTGCCCGTCGAATTCGAACTCGCTCACGCGCTTGCGCACTGTCGTGCCGTACGTCGTGCCTTGCGAGGTGTTCCACGAGATCCTGTCGCCTTCGGAGAGTGCCATGCGGCAACGGTACGGCGGCGGCCGGGCGCTCCGGAACCCGTTGCGGAACCCCGAGAGCGCCCCGGACGGGGGTTCGTGAGGGGGCGGACAGCATCGGGCTTCACGGCTAGGGTGAGTGTCAGGTTCACCGAGGGCGGAGGAAGCATGACCGAGCACTCGCTCCTGCTGAGCTCTCCTCCCGGCGACGTCGACGACGTGCACGGCTTCCTCGAAGGCGTCTGGTCGTCGAACCCCGGAGTGGTGCCCACCGATCGCATGGCGTTCGAGACGGCCGTCATCGAACTCGCCTCGAACGTCATCCAGCATGCCGACGACGGTGGTGGCGTGACATGGCATCTCACGGTGACCTGTTCTCCCGAGTCCCTCACGGCCACCCTGTACGACGGCGGGGTCAGCGCCGACCTCTCCCTCCACGACCGCTCTCTTCCTGACCCCCTGTCGGAGAGCGGGCGCGGACTGGCGTTCGTGCAGATGCTCGTCGACACCCTCGACTATCGCAACTCGGAGCGCGGCAACGAGTGGAGCATCTCGAAGAGGCGCAGTGACACGCACGATTGACTCTCCCCGTGTGAGCCGTTCGCCACTGACAGGGTCCCTCGACCGGTGGTTCGCCTCGCCGTCCGCACTCCTGCGGCAGACGCCCATCACCGTCATCTTCGTCGTCGCGACGATCGCGAGCATCGGCATGCCGACCCTCGTCGTCACGAGCGTCCCGGGGCTCGTGTCCGGTCTCCTCGTCATCGGGGTCGCGACAGCGCTCGCCGCTCTCGTCTCCAGGCGACCTCAACTCTCGCGCTATCTGAGTATCATCCCGGCCCTGGATTTCATCGCGATCGGCGTCCTGCGGTTCGCCACCGGCGAGAGCCGGTCGATCTTCGTGTCCCTCGTCGTGCTCCCGGTCGTGTGGTTCGCCGTGGAGGCGGGCAGACGCTACGTCGTCTATGCGTTCCTCGGCGTCTGCGTCGTGCTCCTCCTCCCCTTCGTCCTGGGCGGTGACGAAGCGATCCTCCTGAGGGAGATCATCCGCAGTGCCTTCAGCGCGGTGTCGTTCGGCATTGCCGCCGCCATCATCAACGAAGTGTCGAAACAGGCCCGGCTTCGCCTCGAGACCGTGCGGGAGCGTGAGCGGGAAGCCTCGAGCGAACTCTCGAAAGCGGCCGACGTGCAGCAGTCGCTGCTCCCCCCGCCCCTCGACGCCCTCAGCGGGTGGAGCATCGCGGGCGCGTGCGTGCCGTCGCGAGCGATCGGCGGCGACTTCTTCGACTGGTATCGGACCGATGAAGGGCTCGCGTTCACGATCGGCGACGTCATGGGGAAAGGGGCGGGCGCCGGGATCATCGCGGCCACCGTCCGCGCCGTCGTACGGAGCGCTCGCACCGAGATCGACCCGACGGTTGCACTCGAACGGGCCTCGAACATGCTCGCGACCGAACTCGGCGACGCCGTCGTGTTCGCGACCCTCTTCCATGCACGTCTCCGGACCGACGCCGCAGTGCTCGCCTACTCGGACGGCGGGCACGGTCTCGGAATCATCGTGAGGGCCGACGGATCGTGGGAGCGGCTCGTGTCGGACGGTCTCCCGGTCGGCATAGCGCTCGACGGGGGCTGGTCGACGCGCGAGGTGAGGCTGCAGACCGGCGACATGGTCGTCGTGTTCAGCGACGGCGTCCTCGACCTCTATGACGACGCGCTCGAGGCGATCGAAGCAATCGCCGCACTCGCCGCTGACGCGCCGCATCCGCACGCTCTCGTTGACTGGGTGGCGGGAGAAGCACGCAGACAGCACCTCCCCGACGACGTGACGATCGTCGCGATCCGCCGGGAGCAGGAGATCGCCGGCTCCGTTCCGAGCGACCACGCGCACGCCGCAGGCACGCGCTGACTCACACCGCGATCAGTCCTCGGCCGGCTCCGTGACAAGGTGTACGTAGGCGACGATCGCATCGAAGTCGAGGGAGTCGCCCGTGCTCTCCGCACCGGTGGCGCCCTCGCCGACGAGCATCTGCTCCTCGGTGATGGCGCTCGAGAGCGCGATGAGCGTGCGCGAGATGAGACGGATGTCGCCGACGAATCGCAGCCCCGCGCCGAGGGTGATGGTCTCGAGCATGTCGCCGACGCGCTCGTTGAGGCGACGCGTGAAGTCGAGGTAGCGCGTCGCGATGTCGCCGTTGCGCATCGCGAGCAGGCGGTACTCGGCGACGATGCGGTGCCAGTTCGCCTCCCCCCTGACGAACTGGATCATGGTGCGCACGACCTCCGCGACGTCCTCGCCGTTCGGAGCGCTCGTGGGGAAGACCTCCCGAGCGATGTCGGTCGCTCGCGCGAGCGTCTTGTCGACCTCGCGATCGGAGAGCGCGAAGAAGAGTTCCTCTTTCGACTCGAAGTTGGAGTAGAACGCCCCGCGTGAGAAGCCGGCGCGTTCGCAGATGGCCTCGACGGAGGCGGTGTGCACACCGACCTCGGCGAAGACCTCGAACGCCGCGTCCATGAGGCGTTCACGCGTGCGGCGACGGCGCTCCGAGTCGGCGGCCGGAGGCGACACATCGACGTCTGTGGACATCTGAGCCTTTCCTGTGCGGGATTGCGATACACCAGTGTATCGAATACATTCGTGTATCGGATACGCCGGTGTATCGAAATCCTATCCATCCCTTCTTCAGGAGACCGCGTGTCCTCACTGTTGTACTCGCTCGGGCGCTGGGCGTTCCGCATGCGCAAGACCGTCGTCGCGATCTGGATCATCATCCTCGCGCTCGCGGGCGGATCCGCCCTCCTCTTCCAGCAGGGCACGGAGACGAGCTTCTCGATCCCGGGCACGGAGTCGCAGGAGGCGCTCGACAGCCTCAGCGCGACCTTCCCCCAGGTGAGCGGCGCGACGGCGCAGATCGTCGTCGTCGCACCCGACGGCAAGACGGTCGAGGACGACGAGGTGACGGGCGCGATCGAGGACGCCGTGACCGAGATCGACGACCTCCCGGACGTCGACTCCGCCGTCTCCCCCTTCGACGAAAACGTCGACGGGGCGATCTCCGAGGACGAGCAGGCCGCGATCATCCGCATCCAGTTCGACGGGCAGCGCGGGGAGATCGGACAGTCGACGATCGACGGCGTCACCGACGCCGCCGCGACGCTCTCCGACGACCTGCCGGAGGGATCGCAGGCGGCTCTCGGCGGCGAGCTCTACAGCAACGCCATCCCCGCACTCAGCCTCGTGGAGCTCGTGGGCGTCGGCGTCGCACTCGTCGTGCTCATCGTCACGTTCGGCTCCTTCCTGGCCGCCGGCATGCCGCTGCTGACGGCCATCCTCGGCGTGGGGATCACGATCTCCCTCATCCTCGTCTCGACCGCGTTCGCCGACATCTCGTCGACGACGCCGATGCTCGCGCTCATGCTCGGCCTCGCCGTCGGCATCGACTACGCGCTCTTCATCATCTCGAGGCATCAGGACCAGATGAAACGGGGGATGGACCCCGAGGAGTCCACCGCCCAGTCCGTCGCGACCGCGGGCTCCGCCGTCATCTTCGCGGGCCTCACGGTCATCATCGCGCTCGTGGGCCTCGCCGTCGCCAACATCCCGTTCCTGACGGTGATGGGCGTCGCCGCCGCCGTCGGCGTGGGGATCGGCGTCATCATCTCCCTCACCCTCATCCCGGCCCTGCTCGGCTTCGCCGGCAAGCGCGTCGTCGCCAAGAAGTACCGCTCGATCACGAACGACAACCTCGCCCACGCGTCCACGACCGACGATCCGGCCGCCGGCAACCGCTTCTTCCGCGGCTGGGTGCGCGCCGCCACCCGCTGGCCGATCGTGACCATCGTCGTCGTGGTCGGAGCCGTCGCACTCCTCGCGCTGCCCGCGATGGGGCTGCGGCTCGCGCTGCCCGATGCCGGCGCGCTCCCCCAGGACGATCCCGCGCGTGTGAGCTACGACCTCGCGTCGGAGCACTTCGGCGAGGGCTTCAACGGTCCCCTCATCGTCACGGGCACGATCGTCGAGAGCACCGACCCGCTCGGCCTCATGGACGATCTCAAGTCGGAGCTCGAGGACCTCGACGGCGTCGCCGCCGTGCCGCTCGCGACGCCCAACATGACGGCCGACACCGGCATCATCCAGGTGGTGCCGGAGGGCGCCCCCGACTCGGAGGAGACCAAGGCGCTCGTCGCGGAGATCCGTGACATGCACGACTACTTCCTCGAGGAGTACGACGTCGACCTGTCGGTCACGGGCTTCACGGCCGTCGGCATCGACATCTCCGACCTGCTCGGCCGCGCCCTGCTGCCGTTCGGCATCCTCGTCGTCGGCCTCTCGCTCGTGCTGCTCACGATGGTGTTCCGCTCGATCTGGGTCCCCGTCACGGCGGCTCTCGGGTACCTGCTGTCGGTGCTGGCGTCGTTCGGCGTCGTCGCGCTCGTGTTCGAGAACGGCGTCGGCGCGGACCTGTTGCACGTCGCGAACACCGGGCCGGTGATCAGCTTCATGCCGATCATCCTCATGGGTGTGCTCTTCGGTCTCGCAATGGACTACGAGGTCTTCCTCGTCGCCCGCATGCGGGAGGACTACGTGCACTCGGGAGACGCCCGGCGCTCGATCACGACGGGCTTCCTCGGCTCCGCGAAGGTCGTCACGGCCGCGGCGGTCATCATGTTCGCGGTGTTCGCGGCCTTCGTTCCCGAGGGCGACACGAACATCAAGCCGATCGCGCTCGGACTCGCGACGGGTGTCTTCATCGACGCCTTCGTCGTGCGGATGACGCTCATCCCGGCGATCCTCGCGTTGCTCGGCGAGCGAGCGTGGTGGATCCCGAAGCGGCTCGACCGTGCCCTCCCCCGCTTCGACGTCGAGGGCGAGGGCATCCACAAGGAGCTCGCCCTCCGTGACTTCGGCGGCGACGACATCGCGATCGCCGCGCAAGGCGTCCGCGTCGCGACGGACGACGCGACCATCCTCGACGATCTCTCTCTCATCGTGCCCGTCGGCGGATCCGCCGTGGTCTCGGGGTCGTCGCCCCACGAGGTCTCGGCCGCGCTCCTGGCACTGACAGGTCGACTCGAGATCTCGGACGGCCGCCTCAAGGTCGCGGGGCTCCCGCTCCCGGTCCGCGCGAGCGGAGTCCGCTCCCGCACCGGCTACGTCGATCTCGCCCGGTCTGAGGACCCCGTCATCGCCTTGCGCCGCAGTCTCGCGGAGCGGCCGTCGGTGCTCGCGGTCGACGGCGTCGACGTCGTGACCGATAGCGCCGAGCGGGGACGCATTTGCGATCTCCTCCGCGCCACGGCGACGGCCGAGTCGCGCTCGGGAACGGGCACGGCCCTCCTGCTCGGGACGACCGGGGACACGAGCGACGTGCTCCCGACACCGGGCATCACCCACCGGCTCTCGGGCTCCGTCACCACGCCGCCGGCCCCATCGACAGACTCTCGACACGCAGGAACGCAGGTACGCGCATGAGCACCCCCGTGAGCATTCTCGAACGCGCCGGCAGCCACCGCCGCATCGGCTGGCCGTCCATCCTCGGCATCATCCTCGTCCCCCTCGTGGTCGCGGGAATCCTCGTCTGGGCCCTCTGGAACCCGGAGGAGCGCCTCCCCCAGGTGACGGCTGCCATCGTCAACAACGACGAGCCCGTCGAGCTCGACGGCCAGCAAGTGCCCCTCGGCCGTCAGCTCTCGGCCGGTCTCGTGGGCAACGACGACCCGAACTACGATTGGGTGATCACCGACGAGGACGACGCCGACGCCGGCCTCGCGGACGGCAGCTACGTCGCCGTCGTGACGATCCCGGAGAACTTCTCCGAGGCGGCGACCTCGGTCGGCGGCGAGCCGGACGACGCCGAGCAGGCGACGATCGACGTCACGACGTCCGACCGAACGCGTCTCGTCGACGACGCCCTCACGGCGACCATCACGTCCACGGCGGCGTCGCTCACGGGTCGTGAACTCACGACGTCGTACCTCGAGAACATCTACCTCGGCTTCAACACGCTCGGCGACCAGCTCGGCGAGGCCGCCGACGGCGCGCAGCAGACCGCGGACGGCGCCGACGAGCTCGCATCGGGTGCCGACGAGTTGGCCACCGGAACCGGTGAACTCGCGACGGGCGCCGACGCCCTTGCGACGGGGGCTGACGGTCTCGCCAGTGGGGCTAGCGGGCTTGCCGACGGTGCGAGCCAGTTGAACGGTGGCGCGCAGCAGCTGGCGGGTGGGCTCGGCGATCTCGCCGAGAGCACGTCCGGGTTCCCCGATGACCCGGACAAGGCGAAAAGTGACGCCGCCGGCATCGTGAGCCTCGCAGGCAACACCACCGCTCTCGCTGCCGGGGTCAAGCAGCAGACGCAAGCTCTTCAGCGTCTCGCCGCCGGTTGCATCGAGGCAGGCGGGGATGTCGAATTCTGCGGACAGCTTGGCGCGATCGTGAACGGGACGCCCGGGTCCACGCCGGCCAACCCCGGTCTTGTCGGATCGTCCGCCGGCCTGAGCGCGATCGCGGGCGGCGTGGAGGATCTATCTGCCACCCTCCCCGCACTCGTGTCCAGCCTCCCCGCACTCAAGTCCGGCATTGCGCAGCTCGCCGACGGCGGCGCGCAACTCGCCTCCGGAACGAGTGAGCTCTCGAGCGGCGCGAGCCAGCTGTCGTCCGGTGCGTCGCAGTACGCGGATGGTGTCCACCAGTTCTCCGACGGCGTCACGCAGCTCGCCGACGGCACGTCGACCCTCGCGGAGGGCTCCGGCCAGCTCGCGGACGGCGTCGGACAGCTCGCCGACGGTCTCGACCAGGCCGTCGAGTCGCTCCCGACGTACGACGAGTCGGAGCGCGAGAACCTCGCGTCCGTCGTCGCGGACCCGGTCGCGACCGAGGGCGGCGACGTCGACTTCGGGTCGAAGGGCGCCCCGTTCTACGCGGTGCTCGCCTTGTGGCTCGGCGCGTTCGCCTCGTTCGTCCTGCTGCGTGCGGTGCCGACGACCCTCGTGGGCTCGACGCGATCGTCGGTCGGCCTCGTGCTCCGCTCCTTCCTCCCCGCGGGAATCGCAGGAGCGATCCAGGGCGTGCTCGTCGCGGGCGTGCTCCAGTTGCAGCTCGAGTTCGGCGTCGCGGAATGGTTCGGCTTCGCGGGGCTGCTCGCCCTCGCCGGGGTGGCGTTCGCCGCGGTCATGCAGGCCCTCATCGCGGTCTTCGGCGGCGCGGGTCGCTTCATCGCCATGATCGTCGCCCTCGTGACGCTCGCGACGGGCATCGTCGCGACGGTGCCGGGGGCCCTCGACGCGGTCTTCGGCTTCCTCCCGGTCGCTCCGGCGCAAGAGGCCATCCGCGGGATCGTCGCCGACACGTCGGGACTCGCCCCCGCGATCCTCGCCCTCGTGCTCTGGACGCTCGGTGCGCTCATCGTCTCGACGATCCGCGTCGCGACCGAGCGGACCGTCCCGGCCCGGCGCTTCGCCCCCACCCCCGTACATTGATTTGGCGATGGTGCGCGTAACTACGCGCACCATCGCCGCATCAATGGGGGGAGAGGGGGAGGAGGGGGGCGCCGGTCGCCCGTTCGCTCTCCGCCCAGATCGCGGCGGCCGTCGCGCGGTCGCGGACGACGCCCGCGGGCGTCTCGCGGACCGGAGCGCCCTTGACGAGGTAGCGCGGCCCGAACGACTCGCCGCCGTCGGCAGCCGGGTCGATCGCCGCGCGCACCGTCGGCCAGGCGCCGCGATCCTTCCCCTGCGTGAAGGACGCCTGCAGGTTGTCGACGAAGCGCTGACCGACCCCCGGTTCGTTCACGCCGCGCACGATCGGCGTGCGGCCGGTGATGGAGTAGCCCGGGTGGGCGACGAGCGCGCGCGTGCCGCGGCCGGAGGCGCGCAGGCGTCGGTCGAGCTCGAGTCCGAACGACCAAGCCATGATCTTCGACTGCGCGTAGGCGCGCCAGCCCGTGTACCGCCGCTCGAGCTGCAGGTCGTCGACGTCGAGCCGGACGAGTCGCGTCGCGATGCTGCCGAGCGTCACGACTCGAGCGCCCGGTGTGCGCTCGAGCACATCGAGCACTCCCCCGACGAGGGCGAAATGCCCGAAATGGTTCGTCGCCCCGACGAGCTCGAGCCCGTCGGCCGTGACGGTGCGCCCCCTCGGCGGATGCACCGCGCCCGCGTTCGTGATGAGCACATCGAGCCGGTCGAGCCGCGAGAGCTCGCCCGCCGCCTCCCTCACAGAGGAGAGATCGGCGGTGTCGAGGCGAACGACGTCGACCTGGGCCCCGGTCACCGCCCGACGGATCGCCGCGCGCGCGTTCGCCGCCCGCTTCTCGTCACGGCAGGCGAGGACGACGCGGGCACCGGCGCGAGCGAGCTGCAGAGAGGTGAAGAAACCGAGCCCAGCATTCGCACCCGTGACCACCGCCGTCCTGCCTGCTTGCGAGGGGAGCCGCTCGGGATCCCAGCGCTCCGACGGCGCCACGCTCACGCCCGTTCCGACGCGATCTGTTCGTGGTGGTGGATGACCTCCGCCACCACGAACGAGAACCACTTCTCGGCGAACGCGGGGTCGAGCTCGCTCTCCTCGGCGAGCGCCCTGAGCCGCTCGACCTGCTGCGACTCGCGCGAGGGATCGGCAGCCGGGAGGCCGTGCGTCGCCTTCAGGTGCCCCACCTCCTGCGTGCACTTGAAGCGCTCCGCGAGGAGGTGCACGAGAGCAGCGTCGATGTTGTCGATGCTCTTGCGCAAGCGGGTGAGCTGGGCTGTGACGTCGCTATCCGGCATACCGAAACCCTATCCGCCGGGGCGGGCGCTCAGCCGAGCGAACGCTCCGGATGTGCGAGCACGTTCGTGAGGATCGGCCGCGTCGCGAGGAGGGAGAGCCGCACGAGGGCGAGACCGAGGACGAAGCAGATCGCGATGACCAGGAGCGAGAGCGGAGCCATGATGAGCGTCAGTCCCGCGAGCGGGAACACGAGCAGCGCACCGAGGAGCGCCGAGCCGATCGCCACGAACAGGAGCGGCAGCATGACCGAGCGCACGCGCGCGGTGTCCATCGTCGAGACGGGCATGCCGACGCGGTCGAGGCTCACGTAGAGGTCCCGCCGGTCGAGCACGGCCGCCGCCTGACCGACACCGACGGAGCATGCGACCATCACGAACGAGGCAACGAGCGTGATGAGCACTCCCGTGCGGATGTCCGCGATGAAGAGCGCCTCGGAGGTGGAGTGCGCGGAGAACGACTCGAGGAGCGCCGTCCCCGTCCCGGCCACGACGGCGACGAAGCTCGTCATCGCCACGCCGCCGACGAGGCGCCACGCGGCCTTCGGCGACTCGAGGATCCCGCGGGCGGAGATGAGCTGCTCGGCGGTCTTCGCCCGGCGCAATCGCACCTTCGCGAAGATCGACAACGCGAAAGGACCGACGAGACCGAGGACGGCGACGGAGGCCGCGAACGCGCCGACGAGGGCTCCGACGAGGATCGCGACGTCGGTGATGACGCCGAGGCTGCTGAGCGTCGCGTAGGCGACCGCGACGATGATCGCTCCGACGAGCAGGCGCACCCACGACGTGTGCGGTGCGCGCTGCTTGAGCCGGACACCGAGCGGGGAGACGACGACGGCGCGGAGACCGACGACCGAGCTCACGGCAGCGAGGAGGGCGACCCCCACCACGACGCCGAGGATCGCGAGCGGGCCCGTCCAGATGGCGGTGGGTCCGATGGGACCGCCGCCGAACGGGATGAGTCCGACGAGCGGCATGCTGACGAGGTAGAGCACGACTCCGGCGATCGCGCCGAGGAACGCGAGCGCCGTCGACTCGACGACGGTCACGAGGGTGACCGTCCCGGTCGTTGCGCCGAGGAGTCGGAGCGTCGCCAGACGGTCGTCGCGCCGCCGCGCGGACAGCCGGGCCGCCGCTCCGCCGAGCGTCGCGAGCGGGACGATGAGGAGCGCGATGGCGAGCAGGCTCAGCATCTGGAAAGCGGGAGCGTTCTCGTCCGTCCGCTGCCAGAACATGAGCACGCCGCCGAGCACGATGAGGAGGAGCGCGGTCGTGACGGCGAAAGCGACGATCGGCAGGGCGACGGTCGCGGGACTCGCGGCGCCCGGACGCGCGAGCATCCACGCGAGACGCGCGATGGGAGCGCGCCCGGTCGGCCGGGACGACGCCGACGTGGGCGTGGGCGCTGGAGGGGCCATGGTGCTCATCGTCCGGACTCCCATCCGGCGCCGCCGAACGCGGGGCCGTCGGTCGTCGGCACGTGGGCGATCGCGGTCGTCGTCGTCGAGGCGGCGGCCGGACCGGCGAAGGCGCCGGGCGCCGGCACGGTCGATCGCGAGGACGCCGCTCCCGCCGAATCGCTCACGACCTGGCCGTCCGTGAGTCGCACGATGCGGGAGCACCGGGCGGCGACCTTCTCGTCGTGGGTCACGACGACGAGCGTGTGCCCTTGACCTGTGGTCGACCGCAGGAGCGCGTCCATGACGTCGACGCTCGTCGCGGAGTCGAGCGCCCCCGTCGGCTCGTCGGCGAAGATGAGGGTCGCGCCGCCGACCTGAGCGCGCGCGATCGCGACGCGTTGCGCCTGACCGCCCGAGAGCTCGCCGATGCGGCGTGCCTCCAGGCCGCGGAGTCCGAGGGCCGCGAGCCATGCGGCCGCGCGCGCCTCGGCGTCCGCTCGCGGGTAGCCGGAGAGGAGCAACGGCAGCGCGGCGTTCTCGACGGCGGTGAGCTCTGGCACGAGCAGTCCCTGCTGGAAGACGAAGCCGAACGCCTCGCGACGGAGGCGCGAACGCTCACCGTCCGACAGGGTCGAGAGATCGACGGTGCCCGTGGGCCCGGCGAAGCGGACGAAGCCGCCGTCGGGACGGAGGATGCCGGAGAGGCAGTGGAGGAGGCTCGTCTTGCCGGAACCGGACGCGCCCATGATGGCGACGGACTCGCCCTCCTGGATCACGAGGTCGACGCCCGCGAGGGCCGTCGTCGAGCCGTACCGGAGGACGAGGGACGAGGCATGGAGGAGTGGAGTGTTCATGCTCTCCAGCCTCGCGTCGGCCGAGCGATCGCGCGTCGCCCCACCGGCGCATCCCCGTCATCCCCCGGAGTGATCCTGGGTTGTCACGAATCCGCGGTCATCCGTCGCGAACACCGCTGATTCGTGACAACCAGCGGAAGCTCGGGCATGAGTGCGGCCGGGGGTCGGGTGCCGGGTGCTGGGTGCCGGGTGCCGGGGGTCGGGGGTCGGGTGCCGGGAGCCGGTTGAGAGCGGGTCAGGCGCCGCGCGGACGCGGGAGCCGGATGCGCTGCTGCGCGAGCAGGATGCCGAGGAAGATCACGAGGCCGCCGATCGGCTGGTTCCAGGAGAGCCGCTCTCCCAGGAGCACGATGCCGAGGACGACGCCCACGACGGGCGTGATGTAGGTGACGCTCGACGCGGGCGTCGGACCCCAGGCGTCGAACACGTTCATGTTCCACATGTACGCGACTCCCGTGCCGAGCACCCCGAGCGCGAGGAGACTCAACACGATCCAGACGTCGAGCCGGACCGGCGACCACGCCACGACAGGGGTCAGGACGACCATGATGAGCGCCGCGATCGAGATGTAGAGGAACGCCGCGGTGATCGGCTGGAGGGCGTAGGGGCTGAGGAAGCGGCGCATGTACCCGAAGGTGAAGCCGTAGCAGGCGACGGCACCGAGGCACGCGAGCTGCCCGCCGAGGTCACCGACGAGCGCCCCGACCTGCCACGGCGCGACGATCACGATGACGCCGACGAAGCCGAGGACGACCCCGACGACGCGACCGGCGTCGAACTTCTCCACCCGGAAGAGCAAGGCGGCGAAGAGCGCCGTCATGAGCGGCGTGATCGCGTTGTAGATCGAGGCCAGGCTCGACGAGACGTACTGCTCGGCCCACGCGAAGAGCTGATGCGGGATGACGGCGTAGAAGATCGCGACGACCGTGAGGTGGCCGTAGACCTTCGGGGAGCGCGGAAGTCGGACGCGCATCACGAGCGCGATGACGGCGAGGGTGAGCGCACCAAAGACGAGGCGTGCCCACGCGACCTGACCGAACGAGACGCCGTCGAGGGCGACCTTCATGAAGAGGAAGCTCGATCCCCAGACGAGGCCGAGGGCGAGGAACTGCACGGTGACGATGACGCCGGCGCGGCGGCCGGAGACGGAGGGGGCTGTGGCTGTCGGGGAGGTGTTCGTGGTGCTCACGGGACGACGCTACCGGTCGGCGCCGTGCCGCACCGGCGGCATTCGGTCACGGAAGCGCCACTTCCCGCCGCGGCGGGAAGTGGCGTCGGGGCCGAGCCGGTCTTGCCGCAGCGTACCGCGGCGAGCGTCAGCGGATCGGAAGCGGGCGGGTGTCGGCGGCGAGGCGGCACTCGAGGGCGGCGCGCACGTCGGGCCACTCCTCGGACAGGATCGAGTAGACCGCGGTATCGCGCCAGGATCCGTCTGCGCGGACGCGGTCGTGGCGGAGGACGCCCTCGAAGACGGCGCCGAGCTTGGCGATCGCCGCGCGCGACCGGGCGTTCCGCGCGTCGGCCTGCAGCTTGACACGGTCGAAGCCGTGGGAGAACGCGAGACCGAGGACGAGCAGCTTGCTCTCGACGTTGACCGACGTCGCCCAGACGCGCGGGTCGTAGGCCGTCCACCCGACGTGGGCCCCGCGGTTCACGACGTCGAGGTCCGCGAGCGACGTCGTGCCGAGGACGACGCGAGGGTTCTCGGGCGTCGACACGGTCGAGACGAGGAACGGGATGCCCGACGTCCACGGGTAGTACGCCTCGGCGAAGTCGAGGAACGCGGGCAGATCCTCGGGAAGACCGGCGGGACCGCCGCCGTATCCACCCGCGAACACCTCGGGGTGCGCGATCGCCGCGTGCAGCTCGGGCAGGTCGGAGCGGGTGAGCGGGGAGAGGACGACCGAGCGACCGGTCAACGTCTGCGGTTCGGGGAGACGAGCGTTCACGGCGCCAGTCTCCCACGTGGCCACCGGGGGGCGAGGCGCCCACCCCGTCGTGCGGCGTCAGGAGAGCGGGACGGGCTCGTTCTGTGTGATGCAGTGGATGCCGCCTCCGCGCGCGAAGATCGGCCGGGCGTCGACCGCGACGACCTCGCGGCCCGGGTACGCCTCCGCGAGCAGTTCCGCCGCGACGGCATCGTTCGGGTCGCCGAACACGCACGCGATGACGCCGCCGTTCACGGGCGTGTGGTTGATGTAGCTGTAGTCGACGAATCCCTCGTCGTCGCGCAGTGCGACCGGTGCGGGGACGCGCACGATCCGATACGCCTTCCCGTCGGCGTCGACGGCGTCGCCGAGCACCTCCATGACGCCGCGCATGATGGCGGCGTCCGGGTGCTCCTCCGACCGCTGGTCGTGCACGAGGAGCGTGCCGGCATCCGCGAAGGCGGCGACGATGTCGACGTGGCCGCGGGTGCCGTAGGTCTGGGCGTCCCGGTACAGGCCGCGGTCGAGCCAGATCACCCGATCGACGCCGAGGGTGCGCGCGAACTCGCGCTCGATGTCCTCCTCCGTGAGCCCCGGGTTGCGGAACGGATCGAGCTGGACCGAGCGGGTCGCCAGCACGGTGCCCCGCCCGTCCACGTGGATGCCGCCGCCCTCGTTGACGATGGGCGACGAGACGACCGGCACGCCCGCGAGCTCCGCGACGCGGCGCGCGGTGTGCTGGTCCTCCTCCCATCGGATGTCCGGCTGCTGCCCCCAGCCGTTGAAGCGCCAGTCCACGGCGGCGACGGTCCCGTCGGCGGCATGCACGAAAGTGGGTCCGCTGTCCCGCAACCAGCCGTCGTCGATCGCCACCTCGGCGATCTCGACGGCCTCCGACAACGCGCGGCGGGCGTCCGGGACGAACGCGGTCGGGACGAGCATCGTCACGGGCTGGAAGTCGACGATCGCGTTCGCGACGCCCGTCCACGCCGCGACGGCCGCCTCCGCCTCGTCCGCCCCCTGGCCGAAGGTCTCGGCCGGCGCCGGCCAGCCCATCCACGTCCGGACCTGCTCACCCGCCTCGTGGGGCATCCGCCAGGCGCTCACGCATCCACCCGTTCGTCCGCCCCGATGACAGGGACGCCGTCGACGAGGGTCAGGAGGACGGCCGAGGCGGCGAAGTCGTCCGGGTCGCTGTCGAGCGGATCGACAGCGAAGGCCGTGAGGTCGGCCGGGGCGCCGATGGCGAGTGTGCCGCCGACCGCTCCGATCGACGCGAAGGCGTGTGTCGTGTACCCCTCGAGGGCCTGCAGCGCCGAGACCGCCTGGTCGGGAAGGACGGGGGCGACGTGCGGCTTGAGAGCGGGGCGGCGCAGGATCGCATCGGCGATGGAGGCGCGTGCATCGTACGGTGCGACGGGCCAGTCGCTCCCGAGGGCGACCGTGACACCCGCGGCGCGGAGGTCCCCGATCCGCCACGCGCGATCCGCCCGCTCCGGACCGAGCCGCACCGACCAGTTATCGGTCTGGTCCGCGCGCGTGTAGTGCGTGCAGTGCGTCGGCTGCATGCTCGCGGCGATACCCGCCTCCGCGAACACGGCGAGCACGTCGTCCGGCAGCGTCTCGACGTGCTCGACGCGATGCTGGACCCCGGTGCGCGGGAGGGCGGCGAGCGTCCGCACGACGACCTCGATGGCCTTGTCGCCGATCGCGTGCGTCGCGGTCGGGATCCCCCGGTCGTGCAGCTCGGCCACCCGCCCTGCGTACTCGGCGGGGTCGAGCCACAAGGAGGCCGTGGACTCGCCGCGCGTATCGGGTTCGCGCAACCACGCCGTCCCATTGTCGATCGTGCCGTCGATCATGAGCTTCACGCCCTCGATCGCCCACCGGCGGCCGCGGCGACCCTGCAGGGAGACGAAGGCGTCGAACTCGACGTCGGTCATCCCGGGCACGCACATGGGCGAGATGCGGAGGCGGATGGGCAGCTCACCGCGCGCCTCGACGGCCTCGAGCACCGCGATGGCGTCGTCGTCGTGCATGTCCATGACGTGACCGGCCGTGATGCCCGTCCCGGCCATCCCCTCCAGCACCGCGACGAGGTGCGCGACGCGCTCGTCGAACGATTCCGTCGGCTTGATCGACTCGACGAGGCGCATGGCCTCGTTCTCGAGCAGGAGACCCGTCGGGCTGCCAGAGGCGTCGACGACGATGCGGGAGGCGTCGGAGAACTCCCGTTCACCCGCGATGCCCGCGCGATTCAGGGCCGCACGCGAGACGATCGCCGAGTGCGCGTCGAAGAGCATGACGAACGCAGGTCGACCCCCGAGCGCGTCGTCGAGGACGCCACCGTGGGGTTCGGTCGTGCCGAAGACGTTCGGGTCGAGCCCCCAACCGGAGACCCAGTCGTCGGCACCGACGCCGGCAGCGGCCTCGGCGAGAGCGACCGCGACGGCGTCGAGGTCCTCGCATCCGCTCAGGTCCACACCGCGAGCGAGTTCGAGTCCGGAGATCGGGTGGAGGTGGGCGTCGACGAGCCCCGGCGTCACGGCGGCGTCACCGAGATCGATGACCCGGACTCCTCCGTCGGCCCACGTCTCGGCGACGTCCCGACCGCCGGCCGCCACCACGACGCCGTCGCGGATCGCGAGCGCCTCGACGTCGCCGAGTTCGGGATCGAGCGTGTGCACGACGCGAGCGACGACCACGAGGTCGGGCCGGGTCCCGCCCGAGATCGTGGTGGAGTGCTGCTCGGGCGCTGGGGTCACGGCGGTCTCCGTCGTCGTCTAGGTGCCTGAATATCCGCTTCGTGCACGTATTTTCGAGCACATAGGGGATTTTCAGGGGTGGAGGCGGGCGAGCGTGGCCGCTCTCGGGGCGGGCCGGAGCGACGGTGGGCGATCCTCACCCTCGGGAATGGCGGGCCGCCAGCTCGCCGTCGCTCCGAACCCCGGGTGACGATTACGATACATCCGCACGGGTTTGAATGCCAGAGTCGGTTGCGAAAAAGGCGTCGCACCACGGAATCCGTTGAATCGACCGGTCGCGGGCTGAGTCTCGCGCGACTCGCGGAGTCGCGTCCGGCGCCAGGGCCCGTCCCCGTCGGTTCGCGCCCCTGGCGGGAACCGACGTGTGGGCGACACCGAGGGCGAATCAGTCTGCCACCACCCATGTGGCGACGGCCGGGGCGTGCGGCCGCCGCCCGCGGTCATTCCGTCGCCGGCGCGGCAGTCGCGCGCTCTCCTGTCGCGCCTCCCGCTACAGACGCGGGCGTGAGGCACGTCGGCGAGCCGACCTCCACGCGTCCCACGCGGCGGGCCGGGACGCCCGTCCTCTCGTCGATCTCGAATGAGTCGATCGTTCCCGACCCCTGATTCGCGACGTGCAGGACGCCGCCGTCCTCGGCGTGGTGGCGAGGCACGGCTCCTCCGCTGTCGACGTCGCCGACGGCACGGAGCTCGCTCCCGTCGCCTCGGATCTGCAGCGTCGAGATCCGGTCGCTGCCGCGCACGCTCGTGTGCAGGTGCTCGCGCGATCCGACGACCGTGAGCTCGGCGGCCGAGTCGCCGTCCTGCGCTCCGTCCGAGGTCGCCTCGACGCCGGCGACCACCGAGAAGCGGCCGTCGTGGCCGGCCCGCAGCGTGAAGACCTCGATCGAGTACTCGGTCACCACATGCAGGTGTCCGCTCTCGTGCCATGCGAGGTGACGCGGGCCCACTCCGCGCGGCAGGGTCACCTCATGGTCGAGGACGAGGGGCGCCGTCGACGATGAGCCGCGGCGCCAGAACCGAACGAGGTCGAAGCCGAGGTCCGTCGTCGCGAGGCGACCGTCGGAGAGCCAGCGCGACGTGTGAGCGCGCGACTGCCGAGGGTCGACGTCGGTCGACGCTGGCTCGGTCGGGTCGGTCGCGGAGTCCGGAAGCAGCAGTCCACCGCGAGCGAGCGTCGCCGACGTCGGCACGACGTACGGATCGACAGCCGGCGCGAGCTCGACCGGCGTGCGGAAGAGGCTCCCGTCGGGCGCGAGCGCGAGCACGACGACACGGCCGTCGCCGTAGCACGACGCGATGAGCGCGTCACCGCGGGAGGCCACAGTGAGGTGGCACACGATCCCACCCACCTCGACGGGATCGCCGAGAGGCGTGAGCGTGCCGTCCGGCGATGCACGGAACGCCACGACGAAGCCGGAGAACTCCTCGGCAGCGTAGACGACGGGGAGGGTCGGGTGCTGCACGACCCACGACGGCGAGTCCGCCTCGACGTCAGCGATGGGCACGAGTCCGCCGGACTCCTCACGACCGAGCGCTCGGACCCCGACGCCGGTGCCGTCGCCGGCCCCGTCCGCCCCGGGGGTGTAGCTGCCGAGCCAGAAGGCCACCGCGTCGTCGTCCATCTCTTCAGTGTGCCAGCCCGCCGTGCCAGCATGGTGCCATGGTGAGCATCGATCGCTTCCGGGCAGCGTCAGCCCTCTTCGTCCAGGTCGTCGAGTCGGTGCCGCCGGAGGCATGGTCGAGCCCCGGTCTCGGAACGTGGGACGTCCGCGGTCTCGTCGGTCACACCGCACGAGCGCTCATCACAGTGAGCGAATACCTGGGACTCGACGAACCGGGCTCCGTCTCGATCGACACGGCGGCCGACTACTACGGCACGCTCTACCTCGTGTACACCAATCCGGAGGCGATCCAGCGCCGAGGTGTCGAGGTCGGGGAGTCGCTCGGCGACGATCCTGTCGCCCGCGTCCGCTTACTCCGCGACCGCGCGATCGCACTCGTCGAAGCGCAGCCGCCCGGCCGCGTCGTCTCGATCGGAGGGCTCGGCATTCTGCTCGAGGAGTACCTGCACACGCGCGTGTTCGAGCTCGTCGTGCACTCCATGGACATCGGCAGGGCGCTCGGCGTCCCGGTCACCGTTCCCGCCGATCTCGTTGAGGCCACGGCGACTCTCGCCGCCGGCATCGCCGCCCGCACCGGCAAGGGCGAGCAGCTCCTCATGGCCCTCACGGGACGCGCCGCGCTCCCCCCGGACTTCTCCGTCGTCTGACCCCATTAATTCGGCGATGGTGCGCGCGATTACGCGCACCATCGCCGAATTGATGTACTAGGGGAGGAGATTGTGTCGGACGACGACCTCGTCGCGGCCGGGCCCCACACCGATGACGGAGATCCGCGAGCCGCTCATCGACTCGAGCGCGAGGACGTAGTCCTGCGCGTTCTTCGGAAGCGACTCGAACGTCCGGCAACCGGTGATGTCCTGCTTCCAGCCCGGGAACTCCTCGTAGATGGGCTTCGCGTGGTGGAAGTCGGACTGCGAGACCGGGATCTCCTCGACCCGCACGCCGTCGACCTCGTAGGCGACGCAGACGGGGATGGTGTCGAGGTCATCGAGCACGTCGAGCTTCGTGAGCACGAAGTCGGTCACGCCGTTGATGCGCGCGGCGTACCGCGCGATGGGAGCGTCGTACCAGCCCACGCGGCGAGGACGCCCCGTCGTCGTGCCGAACTCGAAGCCCGTCGCGCGGAGGTAATCACCCGACTCGTCGAAGAGCTCGGTGGGGAACGGTCCCGCGCCGACGCGCGTCGTGTACGCCTTGACGATGCCGATCACGCGGTCGATTCGGTTGGGCGCGACGCCCGACCCGGTCGACGCCCCACCGGAGGTCGCGTTCGACGACGTGACGAAGGGGTACGTCCCGTGGTCGACGTCGAGCATCGTCGCCTGGCCGCCCTCGAAGAGGACGATCTCGTCGCGCTCGAGCGCCTCGTGGAGCTCGAGCGCCGTGTCCGCCACCATCGGTCGGAGCCGCTCCACGTAGGAGAGCAGGTCGTCGACGATCTCGTCGACGGCGATCGCGCGACGGTTGTAGATCTTGACGAGCATGTGGTTCTTGACGTCGAGCGCGCCCTCGACCTTCTGCCGCAGGATGTTCTCGTCGAAGAGGTCCTGCACGCGGATGCCGACGCGGTTGATCTTGTCGGCGTAGGCCGGGCCGATGCCGCGACCGGTCGTACCGATCTGGCGCTTGCCGAGGAAGCGCTCCGTGACCTTGTCGATCGTGCGGTGATAGTGCGTGATGATGTGCGCGTTCGCGCTCACCCGGAGCCGGGACACATCGACGCCGCGGGCCGTGAGTGCCTCGAGCTCGTGGAAGAGCACTTCGAGGTCGACGACGACACCGTTCGCGATCACCGGGGTGACGCCCGGAGTGAGGATTCCGGACGGCAGGAGGTGCAGCGCGTACTTCTCGTTGCCGACGACCACGGTGTGGCCGGCGTTGTTGCCGCCGTTGAACTTCACGACGTAGTCGATGCGACTTCCGAGGAGGTCCGTCGCCTTGCCTTTTCCTTCGTCGCCCCACTGGGCGCCGACGATCACGATTCCCGGCATGCTCGATGCCCTTTCCTTCGGCCGAGCGGGTGCTCGGTCAGTTCAGTGCGCGGCCGGTCAGTCCAGGCCGCGGATGACGAACGCCTCGGTGGAGGGCGACGGGTCGTCACGGTTCTCACCCAGCGACTCGATCCGCGCGACGGCCGTCTCGTCGGCGCCGCGGAGGAACTCGTCGAGGCGCGTCACCTCGTCCGTCTCGCCGATCGCCGCCGCCGCCTTGCGCAGGGCGTAGAGCGAACGGAGGACCCCGCGGTTCGGCTCGTGCGACCACGGGATAGGACCCTGTCCGCGCCAACCGGCCTTGCGGAGGGCGTCGAGTCCACGGTGGTAGCCGACCCGCGCGTACGCGTACGCCTGCAGGGCCGACGCGGGGTGGAAGCTGTGCTCCGCCAGCAGGGCCCACGCGAGCGAGGAGGTCGGATGAGCGCGGACGACCGCTTCGATGTCGTCGATCGTGGTCGCCGACGCGAGCGCCGCGACGACCTCCGGTTCAGCGGGGAGCCGCGTCTCGGGGGTCCCCAGCAGGTCGTGTCCAGTCACATGTTCCAGCCTACCGCTCGTGCCTCCGCATCACATCCGAGGTCGTGCCGCGAGGGCTACAGATGCGACTCGAGGGCGCCAGGTGCACCTGGCGCCCTCGAGCGGGTGTAGCACTTTGGTTACTGGAAGAGGTCCTTCTCGGCCAGCCAGTCGGTCGCGAGAGCGCCGGGCGAGGCCTTCTCGTCCCCCTGGTTGCGACCGTTGAGCTCGATGAGGTCCTCGGTCGTCAGTTCGGCTGACACGCTGTTGAGGATCTCGGCGACCTCGTCCGTGGCGGCGTCGGACGCGATGAGCGGGACCACGTTCTGCGGGAGGATCATGTTCTCCGGGTCCTCGAGCGTCACGAGATCGTTGTCCGCGATCGCCGGTGTCGTCGTGTAGATGTTGGCGATGTTGACGGTGCCGTCGAGGAGCGCCTGGACCGTGAGAGGTCCGCCCGAGTCGCTGATCGGCTCGAACTGGACGTTCGAGGGCGAGACGCCGTAGATCTCCTGCAGGCCGATGGGGCCGTAAGGGCGCTCGGCGAGCTCCGGGTTACCGCCGATGATGAGCGGCCCCTCGACCGTGACCAGGTCGGCGAGGCTCGTGAGACCGTACTGGTCGGCGAACTCCTTCGTGACGTTGTAACTGTCCTTGTCCTCGGCCTCGGCCTGGTCGAGGACCTCGTAGCCCTCGGGAAGGGCCTCGCCGAGCGCCGTGTAGACCTCGTCGCTCGTGACGGCCTCGCTCTGGTCGTCGTAGAACTGCAGGAGGTTGCCGGTGTAGTCGGGGACGAGGTCGATCGACCCGTCCTCGAGAGCGGCGACGTAGGCGTCGCGCTGGCCGATCTGCATCGTGCGCTCGACCGTGTAGTCGTTCGCCTCGAGGGCCTGGGCGTAGATCTCGGCGATGATCTCGGACTCGGCGAAACCGGCCGATCCGACCGCGATCGTCCGCGGGTCGTCGGAGCCCGCCTCGTCTCCACCGCCACCGCCGCCCGTGATGGGGTCGGAGCTGGAGCACGCGGCGAGCGTGAGCGCCGCGCCGGCTGCGAGCAGCCCGATCGTCAGTCGCTTGCGTCGATTCGTGAACATGGGACTTCCTTTACTGTGTGGGGTGAGAGGACGTGGGGGCGGCCGGGACGGGGTCCGGCCGGTCACCGGGCGGGCCCGGTGGAGCATCGCCGTCGAGCGAGCCGGCCGCGAGCTGTATGCGCTCGGCGCGACCGATGCCGCCGCGAGCGGCGGACGATCCCTGCAGGATCCGCACCCCGCGCGGGACGGCGAGCCGCTGGAGGAGCGCGAAGACGCCTTCGAGGACGAGGGCGAGCAGGGTGACGAGGATGGCGCCGGCGAACACCGGCTCGAAGCGGCGCAATGTCAGGTAGTCGAAGATGTAGCGCCCGAGCCCGCCGATCGGCAGGTAGGCCGCGATGGTCGCCGTGGCGACGACCTGCAGGACGGCCGAGCGCAGCCCGCCGACGATGATGGGGAGACCGAGCGGGATCTCCACGCGCGTGAGGATCTGCCACTCCGTCATGCCCATGGCGCGGGCGGCGTCGATCGTGCTGCGGTCGACGGACTCGACTCCCGCGTACGCGCCGGCGAGCAGCGGCGGGATCGCGAGGACGACGAGGACGATGATGACCGGCCCGAGTCCGATGCCGAGCCACAGCGCGAAGAGCACGAGGAGACCGAGCGTCGGCAGCGCCCGAAGCGCGCCCGTCGTGCTCACGACGAGGAACGACAGTCGACCGGTGTGCCCGATGTAGAGACCGAGCGACACCGCGATGAGCGCCGCGACGAGGACGGCGATTCCCGTGATACCGAGATGCTCGAGGAGACGGACGGGGATGCCGCGCGAACCCGACCAGTTGACCGGATCCGTGAGCCACGCGAGGGCGCCGAGGAGGGAGTTCACGCGACCGCCCGTCGTCCACGTCGTGCGCTCGGACGTGCGTCGCGAGCCCACGGCAGCAGCACGCGCCCGATGAGGACGAGGAACAGGTCGAACACGACGGCGATCACGATGACGCCGACGATCCCCGTGAGGATCTCCGTCGGGAACCGGCGGTTGAGCCCGTTGAGAAAGAAGTATCCGAGGCTCGAGACGCCGATGAGCGATCCGATCGACACGAGACTGACCGTGCTCGCCGAGACGACGCGTAGTCCCGACAGCAACACCGGCCCGGCGAGCGGAAGCTCGACGACGAAGAAGCGGCGGATGGGACCGTAACCCACGGCGACCGACGACTGCCGCACGTCGTTCGAGACGGCGTCGAACGCGTCGGCGGCGGTGCGCGCGAGCAGGGCGACGGCGTAGATCGTCATACCGACGATGACGTTGATCGGATCGAGGATGCGGGTGCCGAGGACGACCGGGAGGGACAGGAAGAGCGCGATGCCGGGGATCGTGTAGAGCAAACCGCTGACCGTGAGGACGATGCCGCGGGACGGACGGTAGCGGTGAGCGAGCCACCCCAGCGGCACGGCGATGAGGAAGCCGAGGATGATGGGCGGCACACTCAACGCGACGTGGTCGAGGGTGAGCCGCCAGATCTGCTCGAGATTGGCGAGGACCCACGTCATGACGATGCAGCCCCGTGGGAGCTGGCGATGCCGGGTTCGTCGCGCAGGATCCCGACGACGCGGCCCGTGCCGTCGACGAGCACACGCTCGCCGCGCGCGAGGTCGCCGTGCTCGGCGTCGACGTGAAGGGACCTCTTGCCGCGATCGGCTCCGATGAAGCTCGCGACGAACTCGTCCGCCGGGTTCGCGAGGATCTCCGCCGGGGTGCCCGCTTGCGCGATCACGCCGCCCGTGCGGAGGATGACGACCTGGTCGCCGAGGAGGAACGCCTCGTCGATGTCGTGCGTGACGAAGACGACGGTCTTCGAGAGCTCGCGCTGAATGCGCAGCAGTTCCTGCTGCAGTTCGTCGCGGACGAGCGGATCGACGGCGCCGAACGGCTCGTCCATGAGCAGGATGTTCGGGTCGACGGCGAGACCGCGCGCGACCCCGACGCGCTGCTGCTGGCCGCCCGAGAGCTGAGCGGGGTAGCGCTTCGCAAGGCCGCGGTCGAGCCCCACCGTGTCGAGGAGGCGGAGTGCCTGCTCGTGCGCGACGGACTTCTTGACGCCCTCGAGAATCGGGACCGTCGCGACGTTGTCGATCACCGTGCGGTGCGGGAGGAGCCCCGAGTTCTGCATGACGTAGCCGATGCGACGACGGAGCTTCACGGGCTCGAGGCCCGCGACGTCTTCGTCGTCGATGAGGATGCGGCCACCCGTCGGGTCGACCATGCGGTTGATCATGCGCAAGAGTGTGGTCTTGCCGCTGCCAGACGACCCCACGAGAACCGTGGTGGATCGGGACGGGATCGTGAGCGAGAAGTCGTCGACGGCCACGGAGCCGTCGGGGAATCTCTTAGAGACACCTTCGAAGGTGATCATGCGTACCGGGCTCCCCTCGTGTGGATCGACGTCCGGTTGTCTGTTGAGAGTAGGCGCTACCCCCGACACGGCGCCACGGGTCGTGTCAGGTGCCGTAACCTCCGCCACGTGCTTGGCATTCCACGTTCGGTGCTGTATTACGACCGGATTGCGTGAGTCCGGACCCACTCGTGCATGACGATCGCCGCTGCGGCGGACGCGTTGATGGACCGCGTCGACCCGAACTGGCGGATCTCGACGACGCGCTCGGACGCCGCGATGGCCTCGGCGGAGAGCCCGGGGCCTTCCTGCCCGAAGAGCAGGACGCACCGCTCGGGGAGCGGCTCCTCGTCGATCGGGCGTGAACCCGGGACGTTGTCGACGCCGATGATCGGGATGCCGCGCTCGGCGGCCCACGCGACGAGATCGGACACGTCGGCGTGGTGGAGGACGTGCTGGTACCGGTCCGTGACCATCGCCCCGCGCTTGTTCCACCGCCGACGCCCCACGATGTGCACGGTCTCGGCGAGGAACGCGTTCGCGCTCCGCACGATCGAGCCGATGTTCATGTCGTGCTGCCAGTTCTCGATCGCGACGTGGAACGGGTGCCGCCGCGCATCGAGATCCGCGACGATCGCGTCCATCGACCAGTACCGGTAGCGGTCGATGACGTTGCGGGAGTCGCCGTCCTCGAGGAGTTCCGGGTCGAAACGCGGGTCGTCCGGCCGGTCGCCCTGCCAGGGTCCGACGCCGTGCGTCGTGAGCTCCGGGCTCGGGTTCGCGTCGTCGACCGGCTTCTGCTCCACGACCTCAGCTTAGGACGCAGCGGTGAGGCCGGGACCCCGGCTCCGGTGCCGCGGGAGCTAGGCGCAGGGGATCAGGGCGTCCGTCGGCTCGGGGACCTCCGGCGTCTCGCCCCAGGTGAAGGTGACCTCGGCGTCGCCGCGGGGGTCCGCCGCGACGAGCCGGAGGGGAACGGCGGGACCCGTCGTCGCGACGACGAGGGAACCGATGGGCGATCCGGCGGATCCGATGACGAACTCGACGGAATCGGTGACGGCCTCGGGATCCGTCGCGGGCTCGAGGGTCACGCCGGCGGCCTCGCCGGCGGCCTCGCCGAGCATCGATTCGAGGAGGTCTGACGGGGAGAGAGCGGGGGCCCACGCGGTGACGCGCGGGTCGTCCGCGGCGACGCACACGAGACCATCGGAGGCCTCGGGGATACCGAGCAGCGCGGCGAACGGCGGGTTCCCCGTGAGGTAGGCGCGACCGTCGACGACGACGGCGGTGACGGCGACGTCCGCCGCCGCGATGTCGGCGCGGAAGCGCGACTCTGTGCCGGTGAGCGAGACCTGCAGGCGGCGCGTCGGACCGCCGCTGTCCTCGTCGGGCCGCTCCTGGAACGAGCCGACGGCCGTCACGGCGCCCGCATCGTCCATCCCGGAGAGGACCGCGTCGAGGGCGTCCTGACCGGACAGGTACTCGACGCCGTTGCGGTCGACGTCCGTGACGTCGACCTGCGAGAGGTCGACGTTCGTCGGGGTCGGCGCCGGGGTGGGTTCCGCCGCCGCTGTGCAGCCCGAGAGCCCGAGAGACGCAGCGAGGACGAACGCGGTGACGCTCAGGAGACGCCGATCACTCATCGGCGTCGGTCATGCACACGCTCGCGGCCCCCTGCTCGTCGAGCGCCTCCGCCGCGAGCGAGACGTCCCCGTCGAGGCTCGACGCGCGGACCACGAAGCACGACGCGTCGTCGTAGTACCCGAACGCGCGCGGCATCCAGATGTCGCGGCCGCGCACTGCTTGCGAGACGTCGAGGACGTCGGTGCCGTCGGTGCCGTCGCTCACGACGAAGACGTCGTACGGCACGTCCGGACCGTTCCACGACAGGGCGACACCGCCACTGCCCGCCGTGATGTCGAGTCCCGTCACGCGCGGCGGGCCCTCCGCGAGGGCCGTCATGATGATGAGCGTCACCGCGACACCCACGGCGATGAGCGTCGTGATCATCGAGACGATGAACGCGGGGTGCTTCCAGAGCTTGCGCGGGGCCGGAGGCGCCTCGGTGATCTCGGGCAGGACCGTCGCGCCCGAGACGAGGCCGCGCTTCACGGGCGCCGCAGCACCGACGGTGTCGGCGGACAACGCCGGTTGCCCCGGTTCCCAGCCGAGCCGCACGCCCGCGGCATCCGAGGTCGGCGGGCTCGACGGTGACGGCGGCGCCGCGGGAGCTCCCGCCGGAACGGCGGGTTGCCGCTCCGCGGCGGCCGCGACGGCAGGACCCGGCGAGGACGAACCACTCGGGGCGGAGAGCGTCGACGGGTGATCGGGCGACGGCGCCCACGTGGCCTCGGCCGCCGGGGGGATCGCCGATGCCGAGACGACGACCTCGCGCTCCGGGTCCCACCCGATCGTGTCGCCGTCGACGGCGGCCCCCGCGGACACCCCGGACGCAGCCTGCGACGAGTCGGGCGGTGACGTGTCGCCCGAGCCCCGGGCGTTCCGGCGGTCCCGGCGGAACGACGACGCGGTGCTGTCCATGCATCCCCTCGGCCGACGGGCGGCGACCTCGTGGTCGGCCATGACTGTCCCGGTCGGACGGCACGACCTAGCATAGTGGCGACGGCCCCGCTTACTCGGAGGGGACCGAAGGGGGACAACCGGGCATGAGCGACAGAGCGACGACGCCGACCCGGCGCGTCTCGCGCGCCCGCCGTCGGCTTCCGCTCGTCCTCACCCTCGTCGTCTCGCTCCTCCTCGCCGTCGTCCCGGGAACCGCCCTGGCGGCTCCCGCGATCGCTGCGACGAGCGGCGTGACCGTCGTCGACATCCCCTACCGGTCGACCGCCGACGTCGCGCCAGCCCAGGGCTGGACGATCGCCGATTGCGGCGCGATCACGGCCCCCGCCGGCATCGGGGTCGCGTGCGAACCGTCGAAGCTCACCTTCTCGGCTCCCGACTACGACCCGGAGCTCCCGCGCCAGGACGTCGCGGTGACCCTCACGACCGGCACGACGACCCTCGCCGTCGTCTACAGCGTGGGACTCGCCCCGCCGGAGCCGCCGGCGCTCGCGTCGACCGTGTACCCCGTGCCCTTCGCGCAGGGTTCCCGCGTCCTCGTCCCGCTCTCCGACCTGCGCGTCGCGTGCACCCTGTGCTCCGCCGAGGGCGAGACGCGCATCGAGGCCGTCGGCGTCTCCCCGCGACGCGCCGGGACGCTCGGCGTGACGTCGACGCACCTCGAGCTCGCCGCAGCTCCGGACTTCACGGGCGAGGCCGAGCTGAACGTGCGCGTCATGGACGACCTCGGGCACCCCTCGGAGACGGCGACGCTCACCGTCTCCGTGTACCCGACGGGACCGTCCACGCTCCTCGCACAGCACACGGTCGTCGAGGCGGAACGGGACGGCTCGACGACGATCGATCTCGCGTCCCTCGTCGCGTCGAGCGATCCCGACGAGACACCGATCGTCACCGGTTGCGGTGCCGCCGTCCGCGGCACCGCGGTCTGCGCGGGCGAGGGCACGGCGGAGTTCCGCGCGAGCGACGCACCCGTCGACCAGTTCTCGTTCACGGTCGTGACGGAGGACGGCGAGCACGCCGTGGGGAGCGTGACCGTCGTCGCCGCAGGCCTGGCCGACGCCCCGCTGCCTGGTCCTCTCACCGCGGACGCCGCTCCGGAATCACGCGTGATCGTGCCGTCCCGGATCCCCGTCGAGGACCCGCCGGCCCCCGAGCCGAGCCCCTTCGACGCGCTCATCGGGCTGCTCGACAGGGCGAGCGGATGACACGCAACGCCGCGATCCCTCTCCTCTTCGCCCTCGCCACCCCCACGGATGGAGCACCCTCCTCATGGCCCTTCGACTGAGCGTTCGGAACCCGCACTCCGGGACGGCGGGATCGTGGCTCCTCAAGGTCGACGAGTCGACGACCGTCGCCGAGATCGCCGAGTCCCTCAAGGTCGCGCCCGGCGAGCTCGTGCAGGCGTCGCCCGACGCGTCGCTCGCCGAGGCCGGCGTGCTGAACGGCGCCGTCCTCACGGGGACGGCGCTCCCCCAGGCCGACGCGCGCGACCTGCCGGCCGGGTGGCCGCGGCTCGAGGTCGTCGGCGGTCCGTTCGCGGGCGAGACGATCGCCTTGACCCCCGGGGTCCCGGTCTCGATCGGCAACGGGGCGACGGCCGACGTGAGGATCGCGGACCCCTGGCTCGGAGAGCGCGATGCCGTCATCACCCTCGACGCCGGCGACGAGAACCGGCGCGGCGCGCTCCTCGCGACGCTCACGACCTCGGCTCCCGTCTGGGTCAACGGCGAGGAACGGTCCGGCTCCGTCACGCTCGTCCCCGCCGACCTCGTGCAGCTCGGCAGCGGGCTCTTCCGCATCGGTGTCGGCCCGGCATCCGACGCCGACATCGCCCCGGACGGCCGGGGCATGCGCGCGTTCAACCGGCCGTCGCGCATCCAGCCGCAGCGGCCGCAGCCGATCGTCCAACTGCCCGGGGACAAGCCGGAGGAGACCGACGCCTCTCCCCTCCCGTGGCTCTCCGCGGTCATCCCCGTGATCCTCGGCGTCACGATGGCCGTGCTGTTCCAGCGGCCCGTCATGCTGCTCATGGCCGCGGCGTCGCCCGTCATGGTGATCGGCTCCTTCCTCACCAACCGCCGGCTGCAGAAGCGGAAGGGCGAACGCACCGAGGCGCAGTGGGTCCAGGACGTCAAGGACACGAAGACGCGGATCGAGACGCTCGTGAAGGACCAGCGCCTCGACTCCTGGTACCGGCGGCCCGACCCCGTGGTCGTCCGCGACATCGTCAACCGCCCCCTGTCCCGGTTGTGGGAGCGGCGCATCGCGGACCCCGACGCGCTCGAGGTGCGCATCGGCGTGACGGAGGTGGACCTCGACGTGCGCTTCGAGGGCGGCTCCCAGAAGGACCGCACGACGGAGCGCCGCGTCGGGGTCTCGCCCGCTCCCGTCGTCGCCGATCTCAAGGCCGGGGTCGTCGGTATCGCGGGACCGGACGACGTCACGCGCAGTACCCTCCGCGCGATGCTCACGTCGCTCGCGGCCCTCCGCTCCCCGCGCGACCTCCAGCTCGTGGTGCTGTGCGACGGCGACAGCGCGTCCGAGTGGGGCTGGGCGCAATGGCTCCCCCACCTCCAACTCGGGGAGAGCGTCGTCTCACTCATCGGCAACACCGACGACACGCGCCGGGAGCGCCTCCGCGAGGTCACCGCGATGCTCGAGGCGCGGATGCGTGCCGGGACCCGCGGCGCGTTCGACTCCCACGTCGTCGTCGTGATCGACGGCGCTCGCCGCTACCGCATGCTGCCCGGCATGGTCCAGCTGCTCGCATCCGGGTCGGCGTACGGCATCCACGTCGTCGCGATCGACTCCGACCGCTCGCGGCTCCCCGAGGAGTGCGCGACGGTCGTCGCGGTCGATCCCGGCGACCACACGCTCGCCCGCCTCGAGACCGACGACGTGTACTACCCGAGCGTCCTCCTCGACGGCGTCTCGCTCTCCTCGGCGGAGACGATCGCCCGGAACCTGTGCTCGATCGTGCACGTCAGCGGAGCGGGCGACGAAGGACTCCTCCCGACGAGCGTCCGCTACACGGAACTCCTCGGCGTCGACCTCGACGACCCGAGCGTGCTCGTGAACCGCTGGCGAATCGCGCCGCGTCAGACCTACGTCGTCGTCGGCGCCGGCGCCGAGGGCGAGTTCGCGCTCGACATCGTGCAGGACGGTCCGCACGCCCTCGTCGCGGGAACGACGGGGTCGGGCAAGTCGGAGTTCCTGCAGGCGCTCGTCGTGTCGCTCGCCCTCGCGAACCGGCCCGACGCGCTCAACTTCGTCCTCGTCGACTACAAGGGCGGCTCGGCCTTCGCGGACTGCGAGCGCCTCCCGCACACGGTCGGCATGGTCACGAATCTCGACGCGCGCGAGACGGAGCGCGCCCTCGCCTCCCTCGACGCCGAGCTGAAGCGGCGTGAGCGCGTCCTGCGCGATCTCGGCGCGAAGGACATCGACGCCGCGTGGTCGAAGGACGCCGACGCGGCGGCCCGGAACGGCCTCGCCCGCCTCATGATCGTCATCGACGAGTTCGCGGAGCTCAAGACCGAGCTGCCCGACTTCATCAACGGACTCGTGCGCATCGCGCGCGTCGGCCGTTCGCTCGGCGTCAACCTCGTGCTCGCGACGCAGCGGCCGTCTGGCGTCATCACGCCGGAGATGCAGTCGAACATCAACCTGCGCGTCGCGCTCCGCGTGACCGATCGCGGCGATTCGACCGACGTCCTCGGCAGCGGTGAGGCCGCGCTCATCAGCGCGTCGACGCCCGGTCGCGGGTTCGTCCGGACGGGTGCCGGCCTCGCGCCGGTGCCGTTCCAGACCGCTCGTGTCGCGGGTGTCCGGCCCGGCGTGCAGCGCGTCAGGAAGGTGCTGCCGCCGCACGCGGAACTCGATTGGCACACGCTCGGGTTCCCGCCGCGTTTCGCGACCGACGCCTCCGTTCCCTCGGCGATCCTCGACCAGGACGACACCGATCTGCGCGCACTCGTCAACCTCATCGGCGACGCGAGCGCGGCGATGGGCGTGAAGAAGAACCCGTCCCCGTGGCTCGTCCCGCTCCCGACGCAGCTCACGCTCGACCGTTTCACCTCGGAGGCGCGAGCGGACGGCGAGATCGTCCTCGGAACCGAGGACGTCCCGGCGCAGCAGACGCAGCGCACCCTCACGTGGAACGTCGCGACGGACTCGCACCTCATGTTCTTCGGCGGCGCACTCTCCGGGCGCACGACGGCGCTCCGCACCCTGCTCGCGCAAGCGGTGCAGACCTTCACGCCCGCCGACCTGCACCTCTACGTCGCCGACTACGGCAACGGCGCGCTGCTGCCGTTCGCCGACGCCCCCCACGCCGGGGCCGTGGTGACCGCTCTCGAGCAGGGCCGCCTCCCACGCCTCATGTCGCGACTCGTCGAGGAGCTCGGGATCCGGCAGAACACGCTGTCGCGCGCGGGCGTCGGCAACATCGTCGAGCAGCGCCGGCTCGTCGATCCCGCTGAGGCCCTGCCGTTCGCGCTCGTCGTCGTCGACGGCTGGGAACGGCTCGCCTCGACGCTCGGACCCGATGAGCTCGTCTCCTTCCGCGACCAGTTCATGCGGGTGCTGCGCGAGGGGCCGGCCGTCGGCATCCGCGTCGTCGTGACAGCCGACCGGAGCATCTCGGGAGACAAGATCGCGAGCTTCATCGACACGCAATACGTGCTGCCGATGCGCGACGTGAACGACTACCGGTCGGCGGGCATCATGATCCGCGAGGTGCCCCCGAACATGCCGCCCGGCCGTGTGCTGTTCGGAGCGAACGGCACGGAGGCGCAGCTCGCGCTCGTTTCGCGCGATTCGAGCGGCGAGGGGCAGACGGCGACGGTGCGCGCGATCGTCGACCACGTCACGCGTCACTTCGCCGGGTTCCCGGAGCTGGCCGAGCTCCCGCAGCCCTTCCACGTCGACCCGTTGCCCTCGTACGTCCCGCTCTCGTCGGCGTATGCGCTGCCGCGTGCCGTGGGCTCGAGCGCCGAACTCCCCGTCATCGGCGTCGGCGGGGACACGCTCTCGCGCTTCACGCTCGACTGGCCGGGGGACGGCGGCTTCATCGTCCTCGGAGATCGCGGGACGGGACGGTCGTCGGCACTCGCCGCGATCGTGCATCAGCTCGCCTGGTCGTCTGCTCCCGTCGCGGCCGTCGCGACGAAGGCGTCGGTGCTCACGGAGGTCGCGGCGGGGCATTCCGTCCCCGTGCTCTCGGACACGTCGGCCGGCCCCGAAGCGGTCGCGGCGGTGCTCGACACCGTGCCCGACCGCCCCATGACGGTCGTCGTCGACGACGCCGAGGCGCTCCGCGACTCCCCCCTCGAGCACGCGCTCATCGGAGCCAAGCGTGACCTCGTGTTCATCGTCTCGCTCTCGACCGAGTCGGTGTCGAGTGTGTTCGGCGGCCCGTACGTCGAAGCGAAGCGCGCCCGCAGAGGGCTCGTGCTCTCGCCGTCGAACGCGATGACCGGCACGCAGGCGTTCGCGACGCAGATCCCGAAGTTCATGCTCGGCAAGACCGCGGCGGGCGGCGGCGTGCTGTTCCGCGACGGCGTCTACACCCCGGTACAGGTCCCCGACATCCGCGCCTGACCCCCTCCCCCTCCTCAGTCGACGCCGTGCACACGCGTTCGCGCCGGAATCACGTATCGTTGTCGACGCCCGACTTCGAGTCGGGGTGGTCGAACCGCGGCGAGCGCCGCGTCGATCCGGGCTGGAAACCCCGTTGCTCCCCCTCCAGTCCCGATCGAAAGGTCCCCAATGTCCACGCTGCCTGTAGCGACGACCACCAGCCACCGCTGGTGGGTCCTCGTCAGCCTCTCCCTCACCCAGCTCGTCGTCGTTCTCGACGGCACGATCGTGAACGTCGCTCTCCCGCAAGCGCAAGTGAGCCTCGGCCTGACCGACACCGAGCGGCAGTGGGTCGTCACGGCCTACGCGCTCGCGTTCGGCGCGCTCCTGCTGCTCGGCGGTCGCATCGCCGACTACGCCGGCCGCAAGCGCACCTACCTCGTCGGCATGATCGGCTTCGGCCTCGCATCCGCATGGGGCGGCTTCGCCGGCGGCGCCGTCGACCTCATCGCCGCACGCGGACTGCAGGGAATCTTCGCCGCGCTCATGGCGCCCGCGGCCCTCGCGCTCCTCACCGTGACCTTCCCGAGCGGACGCGACCGCAACACCGCCTTCGCCGTCTTCGGGTCGGTCGCCGGTGCGGGAGCGGCCGTCGGTCTCGTGCTCGGCGGGGTCCTCACCGAGTTCGCCGATTGGCGCTGGTGCCTCTGGGTCAACGTGCCTATCGTTATCGTGACCGTCGTCGCCGGCGCCCTCCTGCTACGCGAGAGCCGCGCAGAGGGCGACAACCGCTACGACATCGCCGGCACCCTGACCGTCGCCGCAGGCCTCGCGAGCCTCGTCTACGGCTTCACCCTCGCCGAGAACGGCTGGGCGCGCCTCGACACGATCGGATTCATCGTCGCCGGTGTCCTCCTCCTCGCTCTTTTCGTGTGGATCGAGTCGCGCGTCGCGCAGCCGCTGCTGCCGCTCCGCGTCATCCTGCACCGCGTCCGCGGCGGCGCGTTCCTCATGCAGGCGGTCGCCGGGAGCGTCATGATCGGCGGCACCCTCTACCTCACGTTCCATTTGCAGATCGTGCTCGGATTCTCGCCGCTCCTCGCGGGCCTCGCGTCCCTGCCGCTCACGGTAGCGATCGCGGTCGTCGCTCCCATCGCGACGAAACTGCTCCCCGCCATCGGACCGCGCCCGCTCATGATCGCCGGTCCGCTCGTCGGCGCAGTCGGCCTCCTGCTCCTCAGCCGGATCACGCCGGACGGCGCGTACCTCACGGAGGTCCTGCCCGGGCTCGTCGTTCTCGGCGCCGGTATGGGGATGCTCTTCGTGCCGCTCCAGAACCTCGCGCTCACGGGCGTCGCGCCGCACGACGCGGGAGCCGCGAGCGCCACGGCCAACGCGACGATGCAGATCGGCGGCTCCCTCGGCCTCTCGATCTTCACGACGATCTACGCCGCGGCATCGGGACACGCGACGGGAGCCTCATCGCCCGCCGCGCTCGTCGACGGCTACTCGGCGGCGTTCGTCGCGGCCGCGGTCGGCCTGCTCGTCGCCGCGGTCGTCGCCGTCGTCTTCATCCGTGGCCGCAAGGAGGACCTGCTCCCGAGCGGCGAGCACGTCATGGTGCACGCCGGCTGACCCGGTCGCTCGTCAGCGGGCGGAACGGGCCCAGTCGTCCTCGAGGCTCCGGGGGCGCGCGACGATGCTCCCCGTCACGAGGATCGAGCAGACCGTCACGAGGAGGAAGACGAGCGGCGCCGTCCAGCCGCCCGTCACCTCGTGCAGGACGCCGAAGAGGAGCGGTCCGATCGCGCCCACGACGTAGCCGATGCCCTGCGTGAAGCCGCTGAGGGCCACGGATCCCGCGCCCGAGCGCGTCCTCAGATTGATGAGCACGAGTGTGAGGGGGAAGAGCAGCGGCCCTGCCCCCGCGAGCGCGACCCACAACCACGTGAGCGTGTGTGGGAGCAGCAGAAGCCCGAGATACCCGGAGACGTAGAACACGAGGCCGGCGCCGAGGAGCGGCCACACGGTCCGCAACCGCACCGCGAGCATGGGCACGATGATCGACGCGGGCAGGCCGACGGCCGCATACAGCGAGAGCAGGGAACCGGCCTCAGCCGGCGTCACGCCGGCATCCTCGATGAGGAGTTGCGGGAGCCACGCGAACAGCGCGTAGACGTTGAGCGATGTGGTCCCGAAGAGCACCGCCATGCCCCACGCGAGCGGCGAGCGCCACGTCCTCCCCGCGACCGTCGGGGGCACGATGGCGATCGACGCGGTGTCGTCGGTGGGCGCGGCGCGCTCGCGCCCACGGCGCTCGCGCAGCAGGAGTCCGACCCACGGAACGACGGCGGCGATCGCGAAGACCGACCAGAGCCCGAGCGACACCCGCCACCCCGCCGCGTCGGCGACCGGGACCGCGATGAGCGGGGGGACGAAGGTCATGAGCGAGAGCACGGTCGCGTAGAGCGACGTCATGAGCCCGATGCGGTCCGGGAAGTACTTCTTCACGACCGGCGGCAGGGCGACGTTCGCAACTCCCATGCCCGCGAACGCGAGAGCACTGCCGATCGCGAGCATCGGGAACGATGGAGCTGCGGCCCGCACGAAGTGCCCGAGCACGACGAGCACGAGCGGGACCACGAGCAGTGTCTCGAGCCGCACGCGGGCTTGGAGGACGGGTGCCAGCAGGCCGAAGACGGCGAAGCACAACGGCGGCAGAGTCCCGAGAAGTCCGAGACCGATCGAGTCGAGCGGGATGTCGTCGCCGATCTGGGCGACGATCGGAGAGAGAGCGGCGACCGCCGTGCGCAGATTGGCCGCCGCGAGGACGACACCCACAACGGCGAGCGTCCGCCCGGCCCAGAGCGGGGCAGCGGGAAGGGTCGTCACTCATCGAGTCTATGAGGGCCCCACCCCCGCACGGGGAACGTCCCCACGCGGAGGGGGGTGGTCGTCCGGCCGTCTAGACTCGGTCTCGCCGAGATCGCGAGCACCATCGACCGGGGGAAGATCACATGTCCGCGCGCTGCCAGTTCTGCGACGAGGAGCTGCGTCCGAACAGCATGTTCTGTGCGAACTGCGGCCAGCTCGTCGCCTCCGTGCCGCCTCCCTTCGGCGCTCACGTCGCCGGCGCCGCGCCCGCTCCCACCACCGCCGCACCCGCTCCGGCTTCCGAGAAGAAGAAGCGGCGGATCGGCCGAGTTCCGCTCCCCGGGACCTTCGGCGCCCCCGCACCGGACGAGGCGGCTCCGGCGGACCCGCCCGCTCCCCCGTCGCGATCGACGCCGACTCCCGCCCCCGCTCCGGCTGTCCCGTCCCCCGCCCCGACACCGAGCCCCGCGCCTCGCCCGGCCCCGACACCGCCCGGCCCGTCCTCCGTGCACGTGAAACTCAGCACGGGCTCCACCATCGCCATCATCGCACCCGCGATCGTGGGCCGGAACCCCGGCGTCGTGGCGACCGACGCGCGCATCGCGGGAGTGCAGATCGACGACCCCTCGCGCTCGGTGTCCCGGGCGCACATCCGGATCGAGCCGGCCGACGGCACCCTCGCCGTCGTCGACCTCGGCTCCGCCAACGGCACCGAGGTGGAACGCGGAGACAGCACAACACCCCTCGTGACGAACCGGGCGTTCCCGCTCGCCGTCGGCGATCGCGTCTGGATGGGCGCCGACTACTACTTCGACGTCATCGGGTTATGAGCGGCTGGCCCGTGGGCTGAAGCAGCCTCGTCGCGAGGATTCTGCAACCTCATTGACGGATCAGGCTCGTAGCGCTCACTTCACACCGTCGAGGAAGAAGTCGTTGAGGAGACCGACGTACTGGTCAGGCTGATCGAGATGGACGACGTGTTCCGAATCAACCCGCGCATACGTCCCGTCCACGAGCAATGACATGGCCTTGTCGGCCTCCTCCTGATCCATCGCTCCGTCGAGGAGCCCGTCGTCGGTGGTCGAGAAGTTGGCGTGGATGAGCAGCGTCGGCGCGGTAATCGCCTGCAACGCCTCGGCATGATCGAATGCCTCGTTCCAGGTTCCGTCGTAGAACGCTGCGCCGAAGCGGGGGTCGTACTCCTCGAGCCCTCTCATCAGCAGGCGCACCGTGTCATCCGAGATGAAGCTGAGCTCGACGGGCTCGCCGGGGTTCGCCTCACGATAGGAGGTGACGAAGTACGTGATCACCGCGGTCGAGCCGGGGAAGACGTTC
This sequence comes from Labedella phragmitis, assembly GCF_004078635.1. Classification (GTDB taxonomy): domain Bacteria; phylum Actinomycetota; class Actinomycetes; order Actinomycetales; family Microbacteriaceae; genus Labedella; species Labedella phragmitis. Next base: position 836,239 of record NZ_RZNB01000001.1, on the reverse strand, counting down.
TTGTCGAAGAACGCGGAGTTGTACTCGAGCCAGTACATGAGGAAGTCCTCGTTGCCGGCGTCACTCATGGCGACGTCGTAACTGCTCTTGAAGGCCTTGATCGCGACGGTGTTCTGGATCTCCGGGTACTCGGACGAGAAGAGCGGCGGGTCCTCGAGCGCGACCGCCCGGACGGCGTCGGGGCGGTTGGCCGCGAGCCAGGTCGTGAGAAGACCGCCGGACGAGTTGCCGCTCACGAAAGCCGGCTCCCCGATCTCCTGATCCATGAACGCGCCGAGGTCGGTGCCGATCTGATCGGCGGTCATCGCGTAGTCGTCCGGGTAGGTCGTCTCGCCGTGGCCCTGATAGTCGACCACGAAGACGTGGTAGCTCTCGGCGAGCTCCGGCATGACGCGGCTGTAGTCGAACCAGTCCATGAGCTGCGCATGCAGGAGCATCAGCGGCGGTCCGTTGTCCGGGCCCTCGACGTAGCTGAAGTTCACATCGTTCACCCGCGCGGTCTTCTCCTCGTAGCCGGCGTCCGCGACCTTCTGAATCCATGGATCCCTGTAGGTGTCGACGGAGTGCTTGACGACGCCGAATGTCACGACTGCGGCAAGCATGATCACGACGACGACGGCACCGATGGCCATCCACACCTTCTTCGTTCTCGATCGCGGTCGGGGCGAACGGCTCGTCTCTTCCGTCGATGTGGCCGACATGCCATCCTCACTTCCTTCTGGATCTCGGGACCGTTGCTGAGGCCGCGCCGCAGCAACGGGTTGAACTGACGTGTCTATTATTCATGAATAATCTTCGATCGTGAGTCCGCGTAGATTTACAGAGACCCCGGCAGACGGAGAGAACATGCCCCCCACACGCAGACCGCGGTCGGAGTCGGTGCCACGCGCCGAGACGATCGCGGAACGAATAGCCGAGCGAGCCCGGGAAGCAGGGCCTCGAGCACGTCTGGGCAGCCGTCAGGAACTACGCGAGGCCTACGGGGTGTCGATCGGCACACTGCACGAGGCGTTGCGCTTGTTGCAGTCGACCGGCGAGATCTCCGTGCGCACCGGGCCGGGGGGTGGCGTCTTCGCCGGGGAGAGCTCGGCGCTGTCCGACCTCGTTCGGTCCCTTCACCCGCTGAACATCGACGGGCCGTTGTATCCCCAGACGGCGCGGGTGCTCGAAGCCCTTCGCCCGCTCGTCTTCGCCGACGCGGTCGACGGAATGACCGCGGCCGGCGCGATGTCCCTCCGTCAGCGAGTGACAGCACTGACGGCAGCACGCGACGGTGACCTCCAGACGTTCGTCCGGTCGAGCCTCGAGGTATTCGCCACGATCGTGTCGATACCACCGGCCGGGATCCTCACCGCGGTCGCGGGGTCGATCCTGCGGACCCAGATGGACACGCTCCGCCATCTCTCGGGTCCCATCGATCCACAATGGCGGGCCGATGTGGACCGCCACCACGACGCCGTGTCGGACATGGTCGGCGCCCTCATCGAGCGAGACGCCGATGGCGCCCTCGGCCGCGCGAGCGACCCCGCATTCATGGGACTGTTCGCGGCGGTGGCCGCGCGAGCCACGCCATGAAGGCGATGCGCCCCGCTGCCGGTGCCGAGCCCGCGAGCGGAGCGACCGAACGTGCCACCTCCCGGACGCCCCCCAATGCGAGGCATGGGTACCTCTCCACCTTGTTGCCGTCGGAGGGCCACTTTAGGCTCGACCCAGTTGGAGATGCCGGATCGGCGGCGCAGGGGGACCAGCAGGTCGCCCGCGCATCACGACCGTCGGGTTCTCCGTCGTCATTCGAACACGAGGAGGATCGTCATGGCCGACATCAAGGTCACATCAGAATCGCTCGCCGGCGTCGCGAGCCAGTTGTCATCCGGCTCGCAGTCGATCGAGTCGCAGCTCCAGAATCTGAAGGGACTCGTCGACGGTCTCGTCGGCGGCGACTGGTCGGGAACGGCGTCGCAGAGCTTCAACGAGCTCTACAGCCAGTGGGACCAGTCCGCACTGCAGCTCAAGGAGTCGCTCCAGGGCATCAGCGAACTGCTCAACCAGGCCTCTCTCACCTACGAGGACTCGGAGCAGTCGATCTCCGGTCTCTTCCGAGGCTGATCGGCGGGTCCCGCCGTCACCTCGCGCTGGTCGTGGCGGCGGGATTCCCGCGTCCCCTCCCGGCGCGCAACCGCGCCCTCGACACCCACCGATTCCGTCTCTCGATCTGAGGATCCGCCATGGTGCAGTACCGCGTCCGCGCGAATTCGCTCGGCGAGGTGTCCACTCTCCTGGACACCGTCGTCGCGACCTTCGACAGCAACCTCGCCGAGGCGAGCGCAACGGTGTCGAGCGTCGCGGGGAGCACCTGGCAGGGTGAGGACGCCGACAAGTTCGTCGAGCTCTGGGGTCAGTGGCAGGACGGAGCGCTCATGGTGCGCGCCGCTCTCACGGGACTCTCCTCGCAACTGCGGATGGCGGAATCGGGCTACATCTCCACGGAGGTCGGCCTCTCCGGCGGTTTCGCGAACCGGCGTCAGTCGACGGTCTCGGCGGCGAACGGCTCGGCGGCGATGGCCCAGCGCGTGGCCGCGAACCGCCAGGGCGTCGAGGAGCGCGAGGAGGCCGAGGCGGACGCCGAGCTGCAGTCCTCCGGCTACGCGTCGTTCGTCACGGGCGGCTCGATCGCCGCCCGCCAGTCGAACGACAAGGGAGAACAGAAGAACGCCGACGCCACGAGCGACGGCGCCGAGACGAGCGAGGCCGCCGATGTCTGAGCAGCAGGTCGATCTGGCCTCCCTCGAGCAGCTCGTCACCCAGATGGAGACGCTCGTCACCTACTGCGAGGCCCTCCGGCAGGGTGCTGGCGGCTTCGCCTACATGCTTCCCGCCGATTGGCAGGGACCCGCGATGACGACGTTCCTCGCGAGCTTCGAGGCCTGGTCCGTCGGGGCCCAAAGTCTGCGTGACGGCGCCGACGGCCTGCACGAGCTCGCGAAAGCCGTCCACACCGCTTACTCGACGACCGTCGAGAGCCTCGACACCGCGTGGGCCGACACCCGCGCGAGCCTGGCCTAGGGAGACACCGTGTCCGTGTTCGTCCGTGTGACCCCGTCGCGCCTCGCCCTCGACGGCGACGACCTCTACCGCGTCGCGACACAGCTCGAATCCGCAGCGCGCGCCGCCCAGTCCGCCCTCGCGAGCACCGGCGGCATGGCCGGCAACGAGGACGCCGCGCAGGAGTTCATCGACGGGTACGGCGACGGCGCCACCAACACCCTCAACGCTGCCGGCTCGTACGCCCAGACGCTCCGCCGGCTCGACACGCTCCTCCAGGACACGGCGAACGCCTACACGGACGCCGGAACCGTGGGAACGCTCGTCGCCGTCCCCGCGCGGTCGCCGTCGAGCACGCCGGGGTCCGCCGAGACCTACTCCGTTCCGAGCGCGAAGGCGCCCGGCCCCACGACGCCGCTCGGCGAGTTCGGGGAGTTCGTCATGGACGCCCTCGCGCAGATCGGCGTCGTCCTCCCGGACGCCGACACGGGGAAGCTCGGCGATGCGGCATCGGCCTGGTCGTCCTTCGGCACCTCGATCACGAGCGCCGCGAACGAGCTCGACGGAACGCTCACGAACCTCGCGTCGATGGACATCCCTCAGGCGAACGACATTCGCACCTCGCGTGACCTCGTCGTCCAGAAGCTCCGCGACATCGCGAAGGCCGCCGACGGTCCCGACAGTCTGAGCGACTTCTGCACGAAGCAGAAGCAGGCGGTCGAGGCGATGTGGGAGGAGATCGGCTGGTTCCTCGGCCAGATGGCCGCCGAGATCGCGCTCGACCTCGGCCTCGGCGCGCTGCTCTCCGTCGCGACCGGCGGCCTCGCCGCTCCCGCGGTCGTCGCGAAGATCGCGACGACCGTCATGCGCTGGGTGATCAAGATCGCCCAGCTCGTGCAGAAGCTCGTCGCTCTCACACGCATGAACGCGCTTGCGGCGAAGCTGCTGCTGCGTGCCCTCGCGGAGGGCACGCAGAGCGCCGTCGCGACCGTCACGGTCCAGGCGGCCGTCAACCAGATCCGCGGACCCGAGCACGCGCAGAGCCTGTTGGCGGTCGGTCTCGGCTCGTTCGCGGGTGGTGGCATCGCCGGGCGCTTCGGCGACGGTGGCGCCCACGTCCTGCGCATCAACGCCCGCACGGGCGTCTCCCGTGTCGCGTCGAACGCCGCCGTCGGTGTCGGCGAGGGAGCGATCGACGGGCTCACCGACGGTGTCGTCCAGGCCGCGGTCCAGGGCGACATGTCGACCTTCGACCCGATCGCCTCCGGCGTGATGGGCTCGCTCATCGGAGGGGCCGCCCGCCCCACCGGCGGCGGAACGCGTCCCAATGCCCCGTCGACGGGCAGCGGCGGCGGCGCGAACACGACCTCCCCGGGTGTCGACGTGCCCTCCGCCGGCTCGCCCGACGCGCCGAGCACGCCCTCGTCGGTCGATGCGCCGAGCGCGCCGAGCGTCGAGGCGCCGACAGCCCCCACCACGGGTGGCGCAGCGCCGTCGAGCCCCGCTCCCGTAACGGGCGGCGGCACGAACACCGATGCTCCCGACGCCCCCGTGGTCGACGGCGCCGCCGACGCCTCGACTCCCGTCGACGCATCGACCTCGGTGGACATCCCGTCCGGCGACGCCCCGACGGGTGCCGGCGGCGACACGTCGTCGCCCTCCGGCGGCGGCGCGAGCGTCCCCGACGTCTCCGTGCCCGATGCACCGGCCCCCGGTGGCGGCGGATCGCCGGCGACGCCCGAGTCGAGCGTTCCGTCCGTTCCGGACTCGAGCACGCCGACGACCCCGGACACGAGCGCCCCCTCCACCCCCCCTCCACCCCGGACGTCACGCCCGACGCGAGCACGCCGACGACCCCGGACACGAGCGCCCCCTCCACCCCGGACGTCACACCCGACGCGAGCACGCCGACGACCCCGGACAGCTCCGCCCCGCCCGTGCCCGACGCGGGGTCGCCGTCGACCCCGGACGCCTCGACCCCTGATGCGGGCGCACCGTCGGTTCCCGACATGTCGAGCCCCGCCACCGGATCACCGTCGACCACCGACGCCTCGACTCCGGACGGCTCGACCCCGGCGGACGGAACGCCCGCGGGATCCGCTCCGGTCGGTGTCGGCGCCGCGGCCGCCTCCCAGGCACCGTCCTCGGCCACGACGAGCACTCCGGACGCCGACTCGAGCGCCTTCGAAGCTGCCGTCGCCGCCGACGCGGCCGCGGCCGATGCTGCCGCTGCGACGGACACTCCGGACGCGTCGTCGCCCGACGCCTCGACCCTTGAGGCGGACGCCACCGACGACCCGGACACGATCGACGCGGACGACGCGATGGCGGCCGGCGCGATCGCCGCCGGAGCGGTCGGCGTCGTCGGACTGCACGCGGGAGCGAGCGGAGGGAAGGCACCGACCGCTCCGTCCTCCTCGACCTCCGCGTCGGCACCCGGCTCGTCGTCGGCCCCCGCTGCCGCAGGCACCCCGGAGGCGAACTCGCCCGACGCCGAAACCCCCGACGCCGAAACCCCCGACGCCGACACTCCCGACGCCGACACCCCCGACGCCGACACCCTCGAGGCCGACACACCCGACCCCGCGCAGCCCGACACGGGCACCAACACGACCGACCGGACCACGGCGGAGATCGACGCGGCCCTCGCGGCGATCAACCCGAACTTCGACCCGTTCGACCCGACCAACGGCTACGCGACCAACTGCGGCAACACGTCGAGCATCCTGAACGACTTCCTCAACGGGAACCCGTCGCGTGAGGCCCCGACCGGCACGCTCACGGTCCCGGAGATGGAAGCCCTCACCGGTAACCCGCAGACGCCGATGACGCCGGACCAGATCGCGGACTCCCTCCGCGGCATGGGCGCCGGGTCCCACTGCGTCGTCGGGATCGACCGCTCGACGGGCGACGGCCACTGGTTCAACGCCTACTTCGACGGCACGACGGTCTGGTCGATCGACGCGCAGACGGGCACGCGGTCGCCCTGGCCGCCGAACGAGCCGAACGCGACCGTGTGGGACGCCTCCATCCGACCGGAGGACGTCGCCGATCCGAAGACACCGGACACCGACGTGCAGAGCGGTGACGCGTCGTCCTCGGGCGGCTCGATCCCGGCCGACGGCTCGTCGGCGCCCGCCACACCCGACTCGGACCCGTCGACGCCCGACGTCGCCGACGCGATTGCTCGCGACGGCGAGTCCCCGGCGTCACGGGGCGCGGCGCCCGACGCCGCCGATCCGCGCCCTCGGATCCCCGAGTACTCCGTCGAGTTCACCCCCAACATCGACCACGACCGCGTCGAGTTCGAGCGTCAACTCGACCTGCAGGAGACCGGACTCAACGAGTTGTCCATCGCCGAGTTCCTCGCCAACAGGGAGGCCTACCTCGAGCGGGCGGAGAACGGCGAAACGGGCCGCGATCCCGCTGCAGCCGCCCTCCAGCAGGAGGCCCGCGACATCGCCATCTCCGACTGGACGGCGGCGCGCACGGACGAACTCATGGCTTCCGGCCTGGACTTCGAGGAGGCGTACGACCGGGCGGACCGCGAGGCGAACGTCTGGGCGGCGACGCAAGCGGCGCTCCACTCGCCCGATCAGGTGGCGGGAGGCTTCGCCGACAGGATCACGGGTCTCGGAGACCTTCGCGTAAACTCGTCGATCGGCGCCCAGTGGAAGTACCGCATCGCGACCCTCGAGGCCGCCGTGCGGGCCGCCTCCGAGGGTATGACTCCGCAGGAGCTCTCGAACACCCTGCTCAATATCCGGCTGACGATCGCCTCGTGAGGATGCACATGGACGACCCCAAGGCACTCGTGCCCGGCCCCGCAGTGGACCCGGCGACGATCGATCGGTACGCGGGAGCGATCCCCGACGCCCTCCTGTCGGTGTGGCGGGAGCACGGTCTCGCGACGACGGCGAGCGGATTCGTCCGCCTCGTCGACCCCGCCTCCCTGCTCGATCTCGTGGCCGAGACGACGGAGCGGTTCGGGGACTCGATCCCTCTCTTCACGACGGCTCTCGGCGATATCGGAGTAGTGAAGGATGGGCACATCCAGATCCTCAAGTACCGGCACGGCCGTGTGAGCACCGTGACCAACCGGCCCGAATGGCTGTTCAAGATCATCGGCACGACCACCGGGCGGGAGGACTCCCGTCACCTCGACTGGGCGCCCTACCCGGAAGCGGTGGAGCGGCTCGGCGTCCCCGCACGCGACGAGTGCTTCGGGTTCACGCCCCTGCTCGTCCTCGGCGGGCCCGAAACGGCCGACGCCCTCCAGGTCGTGAAGTTCCGGGAACACGTGCTCCTCATCACGCAGTTCGCCGGCCCCCTCCCCTGACGATCATTCGAACGTCGACGACCACTCGAAACAGACAGGTGCCACTGTGACCGACGAGACCACGACGTCGCGGCTCTCCGCCGTCGCCGCCCGCTACTTCACGCAGCTCGCGCCCGACGCCGAGCTGCGCACCATCCCGCTCGAGGGCGAAGCGGGGGTGTGCGTCGTGCACGCGGCCCGCGGCGGCGGCAAGATCTACGTGGCGCCGGACGAGAGCGTGCTCTTCGTCGGATCCGCGATGGACTTCGACGCCGGACTCGCCGCGTTCCTCGCGGGGACGCGCACGCCACCGGAGAAGTTCATCCGTCCCACCGCGTGAGTTCGCACGGGGGGACCGACCGCCGTCCGCGTCAGGTGATCGTCAGAGCCCGGCCGGCCACTTCGGATCGAGGAGTCGCCCGAGCGTCTTGACGTACTCGGCGCTCGACCGGGGCGTGATCACGGGTACCCCGTTCAGGATCGCCGCCGTGACGACGGCCTCAGTCAACGCACGCATCGATGCCTCGTCGAGCAGCGGGTCGAGGATGAGCGATACGTCGCCCTTCCGCGCCGGATCGGTCTTCGGACCCCACAACCGCACGAAGCCCCGCTCGCGCTCCTCGCGGATGCGCGCTCGTACGGCCGATCCGTCGTGCAGAGCGAGCGAGAGCCCTCGCGCACCGTTGCCGGCCTTCATCGACATCCGCGCGCCCCACCCGAGCACGGGGATGCCGAGAGTGCGCCGCAGTCGCGCGCTGTCGTCGAAGACGATGACCGCGAGCACCTCGCTCCAGGCGATCCGCTCGACGAGGCCGAAGGAGACGCCGTCCCGCGAGACACGTGCGAACACGCCCTGGCCAGCGTCGAGGCGCCGCAGCCGCTTCCCGACGCTCACGATGGTCGGCAGGGTCACGAGCATCGCGACGAGACCGAAGAGCCCGAGCACGATGAGCAGTCGCGTGAAGCCGCCGCCGAAGATCACGAGGACGAGGCAGAGGAGGAGACTCACGACGCCGATCACGACGAGCACGGTCGCCGTCGCGCGATTGCGCGCGAGGTACCGAGCCGCGGAGGCCCTGTCGTAGACGGCGTCGTAGTGGTGGCCCCGATCGAAGGCCGCCGCCCAGTGCTGCAGCTCGGCGGGGACCGGTGCGCCCGTCACGATGCAGGACCGGCGGGGCCGGACGGAGCGGCGGGAGATCTCGGCCCCGGGGCAGCCGGGCCGCGACCTCCGGGCGGCGACGCCTTCGTATCGAGACCGGCGGTGAGCGCTGCGGAGAGAGCGTCGTACGAGGCACCCGTGAACGGGACGGGCTCCGAGTAGCTGAGCGTCTTCCCGCCCTGCCCCTCGTGGAGGGTGAGGGTCGCGAAGCCGAGCCTGTCGTCCGCGGCGGTCCAGAACTCGATCTCGACGTCGGCGTGCGACGGCTGCGGCGGGAGCGGAGTGAACCTCGACGGATCGCCCGTGCGGAGCCGAGCGAGCAGGTCATCGAAGAGGGCGCGGCCGCCCGACATGCTGCGGTAGTGGCGGCGACGGAGCCGAGTTCCCGTTCCCGCGAGCGACCACACGCGGCCGAAGCGCACGGCGGCGAACACGAAGCCGATCGCGAAGAGCGGCAGGACGATCGGCGCGGCGATGAGTCCGATCCGCTGACCCGCCACGTATCGGGCAGAGCCGCTGGCGTCCGCGGCGTTCGATTGGAGCACCGCGAAATTGACGAGCGTGTAGACGAGGGCGATGACGCACGCGAGCGCGAAAGCGAGGATCACGAGGGTCCTCGGCCACGACCGACCCCGGACGAACTGCTCCGGGCGACGTCTGAACTCCGGATCGTACGCGGCCATGACCCTGCTTCCCTCGGCGATCGGGACTCCGCGGCCCCGACGCCCGATTCTACGGGGACGCGTCACCCGGTGCAGCTAGGCTCGGAGTCGGACATCATCGACCGACGGAGGGGCCATGACCGACGTTCTCGCCGACCGCTGCGAACAGGTGCGCCAGACGGTGCTCGAGCTGACCCAGGCGGTCATCGAATCGCTCGGAGCACCCTCGAAGCTCAGCCGCATCATCCCGCTCCTGTCCCACCTCCGCTCCGTCGTGCACCTCGGTACCGAGGGGATCGACGACCCCGCCTACATCGCCTGGGTCCGCGGCGCCGAGGCGAACCTCGACCGTATGGAGGAGGCTGCGCTCGCCGGCGACGCGAAGGCGACGCACGCGGCGTTCTCGGACCAGCAGTCCGGAGTCGCCCTTCTCGGAACGGCCTGTGCGGGCAAGCCCGGCTGGTAACGCCGCCGTCGCCGCCCGTTCGACGACGACCGCCGGTCATACACTGGGAACGACCCGACCCGACGACCCCCAGGAGGATCGATGTCGAACCGCAGCGAGATCGAGTGCTGGCTCACCGACATGGACGGCGTGCTCGTCCACGAGAACCACGCCCTCCCCGGAGCGAGCGCGCTGCTGCAACAGTGGACCGATCTCGGGAACCCGTTCCTCGTCCTCACGAACAACTCGATCTTCACTCCGCGCGACCTGAGCGCCCGGCTGCGCGCCTCCGGGCTCATCGTGCCCGAGGAGTCCCTCTGGACCTCCGCACTCGCGACGGCCGACTTCTGCGCGAGCCAGGTGCCGGGCGGTTCCGCCTTCGTCATCGGCGAGGCGGGTCTCACGACAGCGCTGCACGAGGTCGGGTTCATCATGACGGAGACCGCACCGGACTACGTCGTGGTCGGGGAGACGCGCAACTACTCGTTCGACGCGATCACGAAGGCGATCCGCCTCATCCGCGACGGGTCCCGGTTCATCGTCACGAACCCCGACGCCACGGGTCCGAGCGCCGAGGGTGTCCTTCCCGCGACGGGCGCGATCGCCGCGCTCATCTCGAAGGCCACAGGGCGTGAGCCCTACGTCGTCGGGAAGCCGAACCCGATGATGTTCCGCTCGGCCCTCAACCGCATCGGTGCCCACTCCGAGAACACCGCGATGATCGGCGACCGCATGGACACCGACATCGTCGCGGGCATCGAGGCTGGCCTCCACACGATCCTCGTGATGACGGGGATCAGTGACGAGGCGGAGATCCGCAAGTACCCGTTCCGCCCGGACGAGATCCTGTCGGGCGTGCACGAGCTCCTCATCGACGGCCCCATCGAGACGGACACCCTCTGATACCTGAACACGTCCTTCGTGCGCGAGTTCTCGTTCGCGCACGAAGTGTTCAGGAGGGGGAGGTCAGTGGGCGGTGGCCACCGAGGCCGTGAGGGGCTCACCGGAGGAGCGGCTCGCGAAGCAGAAGTAGTCGCGATCTCCCGCCGCCCACTGTTCGCCGCTCACGGGATACGCGCCCTGCACCTGGAGGTCCGTGAACGGGGCAGCCGCGCCGAAGTCGACGACGCCGGGCGCACTGCACAACAGACCGATCTCGCTCGCGATGACGTCCTCCCCCGGGAACGGCAGGGCCGGGTCATCGGTGTACGGCGCCGTGAACACGAGCTGGGCGGCGTGGGGCTCAGCGCAATCGACGACGGTGAACTCCTCCGCCCACGGCGACTCGTACGGCTCGAGGCACTCGCCGCCGCGGAGCTCGTCCCACGCGTAGGTTCCGGCCGCGAGCGGTCCCGTCGCGGGCGCCTCGGGCGTCGGGGTGGGCGTCGGCGTCGGCGTCGGCGTCGCACTCGCCTCGGCCGCGGGAGATCCGCCGAGGATGAGGGGCAGGCGAGTGCCGAGGTAGAAGAGCGCGACGAGAGCGAGCACGATGACGACGCCGGCGCCCACGAGGCCCAGCAGTCGCGTGCGATCGGCGGGGTCGGAGGGAGCGCGTCTCGACGCGGTCCCTCCGCGTGGACGGTCCTCGTCGAGATCGGAGACGGCGCCGTCCGGGAAGACGGTGGTCGCTCCGCCCGCCGCGCCAGCCGACGACACGGGGACGTGTTCGACGCTGCCCGCTGCCGCACGGGCCGCGGAGACCGGGAGCCCCGTCGTGCCGAGGGACGCTCGATCCGCCCCCTCGACCTCGTCGTCGGGGTCGTCGGGATCCTCGTCGGCCGGAAGGGCGTCCATCGCCGCTGTCGCCGGGAAGCGGTCGTCGAGGTCGGGCCGCGACCACGCGGGCCGGTCGGCTTCGGCGGAGGACGGAGTGCTCGCCGGAGCGCTCGACGCGGCGGCGGCCGACGTGGGCCCCGATTCGTCGCGGGTCGCTTCCTGCAACGGAGTTCCGGCGGCCGGGGTCTTCGAGTCCCCCGCCCCGACGTCCGGAGTCGTACCCATCGCGACGGTAGCGGGGAATGCACCGTCCGGCCCGGTGCCGGGGTCGGGGGCCGCCGCCGGTGCGTCCGGGAGCGGAGGCTTCGGCGGGATCCCCGGAACGGCGGTCGTCGCGAGCCAGCCGATGCCGTCGGTGTCGACGGCTTCCGGCACCTTCCGTGGAGCCTCATCCGTCGGCGTCGGCGTGGTCGCGGCGCGGCTCGCCGAGGCGCGCTCGGTCTCCGCACGGTCGGCGTCGGCGGCGGCGCGGCGGGCGGCCTCGGCAGCGAGCCGCTCGCGCTCGAGTTTCGGGTCCGGCTCGTCGTTCGCGACGAGGGACCACGTGAACGCACCGAAGGCGATGTCGCCCGTCTCCGCGGCGTCGGTCGAGGCGGCGCCGACCGGGCGCTGTGCAGGATCCGGAGTGCTCGGGACGCCGTTCGTGTCGGAGGGCCGCGCACCGTGCGAGGTCGTCGCGTCCGATTCGTCGAGGTCGTCGATCCCCTCGGACGGCGCGAACGGCACGGGCTCCTCGACCCGCGTCGGAACCTCGATCCGCTCGGACGGCTCGACGTCGGACGGCTCGATCCGCTCGGAGGGCTCGAGCTCGGGCCGCTCGCCGTCGTTCGATCCGACGTGTTCCGACGCCTCGATCGGGTCGTCGTCTGATCCGCGGGCGCTGCTCGGCTCGGCGGGCATGGCTGGAGTGGGAAGCGGGGGACGCGGCGGCAGCCCCGGGATCACGATCGCGTTGGGATGAGCCGGCCGCGCCGAGCGCGGCGCGAGGTCGGGCGGTGACTCGTCGACGGCCGAGCCATCGGCGCGACGGTCGTCGACATCGTCGCCGTCGTCGGCTCGGGAAGCGGTCGCCGCGCCGTCCGGCTCGGCCCCGAAGCCCGGCCACTCGGCCGCCTGCTCGGCCGGCGAGGGTTCCTCGCGAACGGGCGGCGGCGCGTCCGCCTCTCGACGACCGCGTGGCGACACCGGTCCGACGGGTGGCTCGGACGCGCGGGGGTGGGTGAGCGGGGGCTCAACCATGGGCTCCGACACGGCCGACGAGGACGGCTCCGACACGGCCGGGGTCACGAGCGTCGGCGGCACGGCTGCATCGGAGCCGCGCGGTGCGGAGGAACCCTCGCTGTCGTCCACAGACGCTTCGGCCGGCACCTCGGTCGAATCGGTGTCTCCCGCCGCGGCGTCGACCGACTCGGCGCTCTGCGATTCGGCGCGCTGCGACTCGGCGTCCTCCTGCGCGGCTACGATCGGCAGTTCGGTCGTGTCCGGCGGCAAGGCCGCGAGTTGCGACGCGAGCCAGTCGGCACCGTCGTCGACGATCTCGATGCCCTCGGTCTCGGGGTCCGGTTCCTGTCGGCGCCCGCGACGCAGGCCCTCGTCGGCTTCATCGCCGTCCGAGGGAAAGCGCCCGCCCGTGCCGTCCGACATCTAGCTGAGTCCGAGGTCGTTCAGGTCGATGGCGGCCAGGTACCGGTAACCGGCGTCCTCGATGACCTCGCGCGCACCCGTGTTGCGGTCGACCACGACGGCGACACCGGCGATCTCGGCCCCGACGGCGCGCAGCGCCTCGATCGCCGCGAGCGGGGAACCGCCGGTGGTCGACGTGTCCTCGACCACGATGACGCGCTTGCCCGCGAGCTCGGGCCCTTCGACCTGGCGACCCCGTCCGTGGTCCTTCGGCTGCTTGCGCACGACGAAGGCGTCGTATGAGCGGCCGGCGGCGACGCCCTGGTGCAGGATCGCGGACGCGATCGGGTCGGCGCCCATCGTGAGCCCGCCGACGGCGGCGACGTCGGGGACGTCGGCGATGAGGTCGAGCATGACCTGGCCGATGAGCGGGGCGACGCGGTGGTCGAGGCTGACCCGTCGCATGTCGACGTAGTAGGTGGCCTTCTTACCGCTCGTGAGCGTGAAGTCGCCGTGGAAGACGGCGTCCTTCGTGATGAAGTCGATCAGTCGTTCGCGTGCATCGGTCACGGAAACCGAGTCTAGCGGGGCGTTTCCCCCGATTCGGAGCGGTTGCGCCACACACGCCGACGTGCGGGCCCCTTCGCTCTGTTGACCCTGGGAGCGACGGGACCCGCACGGCGGGGGCTTCGGTTCAGACGAGGTTGAAGGTGCGCTCGGGGACGCGGCGGTAGCCGTCGCGAGCGACCGTCACGATGGTTCCCGCGATGGCGGAAACGGAGACGAGACCGAGGGCGAGGAGGAAGACGGTCATGGAAGTGTCCTTTCCGGGAGGGAACCGTTCGTACGTTCTTATTAAGCGCCCGTCGACCGTCAACGACAAGCGAATAAAACTGCGCTCACTGTGTAGCATCTCTACATGGATGTCCGACGCCTCGACCTCCTCCGCGAACTCGCCGAGCGGGGCTCGATCCACGCCGTCGCGACGGCCACACACCGTACGCCGTCCGCCGTTTCGCAGCAGCTCAAACTGCTCGAGCGCGAAGCGGGGATGCCCCTCACCGAGCGGAGCGGACGCGGCATCGTCCTCACGGACGCCGGCCGATCCCTCGCGGCGAGCGCCATCGACGTCGCGGCGGCGATCGCGCGGGCACAAGCGACGTGGGACGAGTACATCGGGGATCCCACCGGGCACGTCTCGGTCGCGACCTTCCCGACCGCCGGCCAGACGTTCGTCCCGCCCGCCGTCGCCGCGCTCATGCGCCTGCCGGGTCTCACCGTGGAGCTCACCAACCGAGACGCCGACATGACGGACTTCCCGAGCCTCACCGCCGACTACGACATCGTCATCGCCTACTCCCTCCCCGGGCAGCGGTCGTGGAGCGGCCGGGGGCTCCGCAACATCTACCTCCTGAGCGAACCCCTCGACGTCGTCCTCCCCGTCGGGCATCGTCTCGCCGGCAAGAGCGAGCTCACGCCGGACGACCTCGTGGGCGAGCCGTGGATCGGCGTGCCCGAGCAGTTCGCCTTCGACCTCCTGCTCCACGAGCTCGAGGCGGTGACGGGAAGCGAGATCGAGGTCGTGCAGCGCATCTCGGACCATCTCATCAGCGAGGCGCTCGTCGCCCAGGGCATCGGCGTCGCCTTCGCGCCGCGGTTCACGGCATCCGGCCCCGAGAAGGGCATCGTGACGCGACCGCTCTCGGGCGTCGAGGCGTTCCGCCACGTCCTCATGCTCATGCGACCGGACAAGGCCGAGCGGCTCGCCGTGCGGACGGTCGCCGACACGATCCGAGAGCAGGCGGAGGCTCTCGCCGCGAGTCACACTCCTCCGGAGGAGCCGCCGCTCGTCGGTCCTCGCTGGCTGTGAGCACCCCGGAAGATGGCGGCGCCGCAGGCGCGAGGGCGTCGCTCCGGGGCGTCGGCGGCAGCCGGTAGCGTTGTGGCATGCGGATCGCCACCTGGAACGTCAACTCGATCAGAGCCCGATCGGCGCGCGTCGTCGACTGGCTCGTGAACGCGGACATCGACGTGCTCGGCATGCAGGAGATCAAGTGCCGTCCCCACCAGTTCCCGATCGAGGCTTTCGAGGCTGCGGGCTACGAGGTCCATCTCCACGGCCTGAACCAGTGGAACGGCGTCGCGTTCGCCTCACGCCTGCCGATGACCGACATCGTCACGAGCTTCGACGGCATGCCCGGATTCGGCAAGCCGGCGACGCCGGGCCCCGACGGCGTCGGCCCCGAGTTCGACGCGAAGGGCCTGCCGCTCGAGGCGCGCGTCATCGGCGGCACGGTCGACGGCATCCGTCTCTTCAGCCTCTACGCGCCGAACGGACGCGCGGTCGGCGATCCCCACTACGACTACAAGCTCGAGTGGTTCTCGCGCCTCGAGGCCGACGTACGGTCGTGGCTCGCCGCCGAACCCGGGTTGCCGCTCGCCCTCATGGGCGACTTCAACGTGGCGCCGCTCGACGAGGACATGGGAGACCCGAGCCACATCGTCGGACTGTCGACCCACATCTCCCCCGCCGAGCGGGCCGCGTTCGCGTCGCTCGAGAGTGCGGGCCTTGAGGATGTGGTCCGGCCGCTCGTTCCGACGGGCTACACGTTCTGGGATTACAAACAACTGCGGTTCCCGCGCAACGAGGGCATGCGGATCGACTTCATCCTCGGCTCCCCCGCGTTCGCCGAGCTCGTCACGGGCGCGTCCATCGAGCGCGAGCAGCGCAAGGGCGACGCTCCGAGCGACCACGTTCCCGTCGTCGTCGATCTCGACGTCGAGCCGGAGGACGACGACGACCGTCCCATGATCTTCGGCTGAGTGGTCGGCGACCGATCGGCCGCTACCTCATCCGGGGCGCATGGGAAAGCCCCCGCCGGCGGCCCCGGCGCTCCGTAGGGTCGGTCGGGTGATCCTCCTCTTCGGCACCCGGCTCAGCTCGACGATCGTCACGATCGTCTCCTTCGTCTGCCCGTTCTGTTCGAAGGACGTGGCGCAACGGGTCATCAAGCTCGTCAACAGTTTCACGCTCTTCTTCGTGCCGCTGTTCCCCGTGTCGACCCGGTACATGAACGAGTGCACGAACTGCGGTGGCCGAACGGCGATCTCCCGCGAGCAGGCGGACAACGCCGCGGCGTGGGCGGCGACGCGTCCCCTCGCCTGATCAGCCCTCCCCCAGCGCTCTCCTCGTCCCGGCGAACCCTGGGTGGTCACATCTCGGCGATGCGCATCCGCCGACCGTGGACGGGCGGCGGATGCGCGGCGGATCGGCGGCGGCGACGCTAGGCGAGCAGCGCGGCGATCACGACGATGACGGGCACGGACGCGAGCGTCGTCGCGAGCACCGTGTCGCGCGCGAGCACGACTCCGCGGTTGTAGCGGCTCGCGTAATTGAAGATGTTCTGCGCCGTCGGAAGCGCCGAGAGCGTCACGACGGCGAAGAGCTCCACTCCCGTGAGTCCGAAGCCGAGGTGCGCGACGAGCCACGCGACGACGGGCATGACGACGGCCTTGAGCACCGAGGCCACGACGATGCGGGAGCGGCCCTCCGACGCCGCGAACGGCCGCTGGCCGTAGAGGGACATCCCGAAGGCCATCAGGATGAGCGGTACCGCCGCTCCCCCGAGCAGTTCGAACGGCGCCATCACGGGCGCCGGCACGTCGATCCCGAGCAATGCGATGACGAGCCCCGTGAGCGAGGCGATGATGAGGGGGTTCCGCACCGGTTGGCTGAGGATGCCGCCGAGAGACGCGGAGCCGCGTGCCTCGATGTCGAGGAGCGCGAGCCCGATCGGCGCGAAGATCACGAGCTGGATGACGATGAGCGGAGCGACGTAGTGCGCGTCGCCGAGCACGTAGACGGCGACCGGCAGCCCGATGTTGTTCGCGTTGACGTAGCCGGACGCCATCGAGCCGATGGTCGCGCGACCGAGGGGATCCCGCCAGAAGAGGAGATTGATCGCGAGGTAGATCACCGCCATCGAGACGGCGGAGATCAGGGCGACGAGGAGCGGCACGGAGAAGACGTCCGCGACGTCGGCGCGCGCGAGCACCGTGAAGAGGAGGGCGGGGCCCGTGACGAAGAAGGCGATGCGGTTGAGGACGAACCCCGCCTCCGGGCCTCCGATGCCGAGCCGGGCGGCGACGTATCCCACGGCGATGACGAATCCGATGATCCCGAACCCGAGCAGCACGCCTCCCATCCCTCCAGCCTAGGGGGGCACCTGCGGACGTCCGCGACGACAGGGCCTCGCGACCGTGCCTCCCACGTGGAATGATGATCGCGGCGATGAGGCCACCCGCCCCTCGCCGAGCGCTCGGACCCGAGCATGACGACCCCCACGAGGAGCTGCGATGACCCCCCAGACCACTACCGCCGAACGACCCGTCGACATGGGTTCGACCACCCCGCCAGAGGGGATGGAGGCCCTCGCGCACGAGCGCGTCGTCATCTCCCACGGCGAGCGCTCGGGACTCACGATCATCGTCGCCGTGCACTCCACGCGGCTCGGTCCGGCACTCGGCGGCGCGCGCGTCTGGACGTACCCGACGTGGCGCGACGCGGTCGACGATGCGCTGCGACTCTCGGAAGGCATGACGCTCAAGAACGCCTGCGCGGGACTCGCGCACGGCGGAGGGAAGGCCGTCGTCCATGTTCCACTCGGCACCCGGCTCGATGGCGATCGGCGCCGCGCGGCCATGCTCGACCTCGGAGACGTCGTCGAGTCGCTCGGCGGACGCTACGTCACCGCCGAGGACGTCGGAACCTCGTCCGCGGACATGGCGATCGTCGCCGAACGGACGACGCACGTGACGGGCCTCCCGTCCGAACAGGGTGGCGTCGGCGAACCGAGCGAGGCGACCGCGACGGGTGTCGTGGCCTCCATCCGCTCGGTCGCCCGCTCGCTCTTCGGCTCAGCCGAGCTCTCCGGACGCCGCGCGACGATCTCCGGCCTCGGCCACGTCGGTTCGCTCGTCGCCCGCTCGCTCCGGTCGGAGGGCGTCGACTTGAGCGTCACGGACGTCGACCCCTCACGCCGCGCCCTCGCGGAGGAGCTCGGGGCGATGTGGGTCTCCCCCGGTTCGGAGCATCTCGTCGAGTCCGACTTCTTCGTCCCGTGCGGCGTGGGCGGCGCCCTCACCGACGACGTCATCTCGAGTCTCGCCGCGGTTGCCGTCGTCGGGGCGGCGAACAACCAGCTCGCGGAACGCTCGGGAGCCGAAGCGCTGGCCGCGCGTGGAATCGTCTGGGCGCCCGACTTCATCGTCAACGCCGGCGGGGTCCTCTACCTCGCGTGCGACGACACCGGGCGACCGGGACTCGCCGCCCATCTCGCCGGGATCGGCGACACCGTCGCCGAGGTCATCGATGCGGCAGCACGGGACGGCGTGACGACCCTCGTCGCGGCGGAGCGACTGGCCGCCACGCGGTTGTCGCGACCGGCTGTCGACCGGGACGTCTGAGCCGGGAGTCTCCGCGTCGCCCCGGCCGCGTCACGGCCGGGGCGCCTGAAGAGCGTGGGCGGGTACCTCCCCGCTCAGTCCCGCGCCGATCCTCAGACCGGGGCCACCACCCGGAAGCTGTCGAATCGGACACCGATCGGCCCGTTCGTGGCGCTCCCCGACAGGTAGCCGTTCACTCCCGTGACGCCGGCGGCTTGCAGGCCCGCCGTGGTGTCCGTCACCGTGAGTTGCCAGCCCGTCGGTTCGGCGCCTCCCACCTTCCAGGCCGAGGCGGAGATCGTCGTCGGCGAGGCACCCGTGACGCGGACTCGTACCGCGAGCCGGTCCCCGGCGGCATAGACGAGGCCCGGGACGTTGAGGGTCGCGAGCGCGGTCGTCCCCTGCATGATCTGGAGCCGGACGGCCCCTGTCGCGGAGATCACGACACGCGAGGTGTACGACAGGGTCCCGACCTGGCGGCCGACGACCGTGACCGTCGTCCCTCCGCCGTCGGCGACGGTGGAGAGACCGAGGATCGCCGTCACGTCGGAGTCCGTCGTGCTCACGTCCGCGAGTCGGGCCGTACGCGTCGCGCCGGGCGTGAGCGTCATGACGCCGGCACCATCGGTGACGGCGAAGCCCGTCTTCCCGCCGGCGACCGTCCAGGCGCCACCGACGTCGGCGGCTCCCCACCCGTCGACCGCGGTGCGCGAGAACGTGTCGTCCGCCAGGAACCCGGCCGGAGCGACCGTGACGTCGACCGTCGCGGTCGCCGTGGCACCGTCGTCGTCGGTCACCGTCACCGTCACGCGATACGTGCCCGCTGCGGCATACGTGTGCTCGGTCGTCGCTCCCGACGCGGTCTCGCCATCTCCGAAGGACCACGCGTAGTCGACGATGCTGCCGTCGCCGTCCGTCGACTCGGAGGCCGAGAGCGAGACGGTCATGTCGTCCACCTCGTTGTCGAGCACCGCGGTGGGGGCGACGTTCGGGATCGTCGATCCGACGCGATGGTGAGCGGCGATCTGCTCGGTCGAGAGGACCCGCGGGTAGACGGCGACGTTGTCGATCCGCCCCGCGAGCGCGTCGGACGGAGGGCGGTTCGCCCAACCGAGGAGGCTCGCCGAGCCGACGCGCCAGTAACCGCTGAGCGACGAGGTCCGCGCCGGCAGGTCGGAGGCCGCGGCCACGAGAGCTCCGTCGACGTAGAGCTGCAGCGCTCCGGCGGTGACGGTCGCGACCACGTGATGCCATGCGCCGTCGTTGTAGGAGGCAGACGAGCGCACGGCGCTGTTCACACCGCCTGTCGCACCCCAGTTGAGACGGCCGGAGCCGTCGAGGTAGGCGGCGAGATCGGTGCTGCCGCCCGTTCCCGTCGCGGTCGAGTACCCCGCGACGAGGCCGCCTCGCGTGGTCGACGTCGAGAACCAGGCCTCGACGGACGCGGTCGACGGTGCCGTCGCCTTCGTCGCCCCGTGACCCGACCCGGAGGTGACGCCCGGGAACGTCGCGCTCACGCCACCGCCGGTGACCTCGGCCCCTTCCGCTCCACGCGTGACCCCGGCGGTGAGCCGCAGATCGTTCACGACGCGCCAGTCGAACGCTGTCGTACCGCTGCGCTCCGAGAGGGGCCAGTAGGTCGACGGGACGTCACCGAGCACGACGCGGTCGTAACCGGTCGCGGCCGTCTCGACGCCCGTCGTCGCCACGAAGGCGACCGGGTCGCCGACGCTCGCGTTCCCGAAGGGGTCGATGCTCCTGATGCTGTACGTGTAGGCCTGGCCGACCACGAGACCGGTGTCGACCGCGTAGAGGGCCGGCTTCGTCCAGAAGTTGCTCGTCGCACGATTCACGGCGATCGGCGTCGCGACGCCGTCGCGCAGGACCTCGTACCGGAGGTCGCTGTTGTCGCGGTCGTAGTTCGCGTTCCATTTGATGCGGACGGCGCCGGAGCCGATCGCGGTCGTCGTCGGCACGAAGTCGGGGCCGGAGAGGCGAGGTCCGTCACGGTTCGGTGCGAGGTCCTTCGTCGCGAAACGCACGAGTCCCTGCTGTCCGCGCCCGTTCACCTGGGTGAACTCGCCGCCGTAGAGCACGTAGTCGCCCGCCGTCGTGACGTCCCACGGTCCCTGATTGGACCCCGTGAAGAGTCCCGTGTTCATGTCGGGGAACCAGTGCTGGAGCGTCGGGGCCGGTTGGCCCGTGAAGCTCGCGTAGGAACCGACCTTGTTGGCCGTGAGCGTTCCCGTCGCCGTGTTGGTGAACGCGAGACCTCGGTACCACTTGCTCGGAGCGACGCGATCGGGGAAACCGCCGGTCGAGAGGTTGCCGCAGTAGTGCGGGTGACCCGCGACGTACGCGAGGTCGCCCTTCGGCACGACGGCGTACGTGTCGCCGTGGCAGTCCTCCATCCACGTGATCGCTCCGTCCGTCCACGCGGCGCGGAACGCGCCCTCGAAGTTGCCGCCGGAGCCGTAGACGTAACCGGTGCCGTAGATGCCGGAGGCGTCGCCCGTGAGTGAGGTGATTCCGGCGTTGAGGCCGCCGTTGCGGACGACGGAGTTGACGGCGAACGGGAGCAGCTCGCCCGTCGTCGTGTCGAGGGACGCGAGCCCGTAGCCGGGGTTGGACGATCCGTTCACGGTCGTGAAGTTGCCACCGAGCACGATCCGCCCGCCGGTCGCGTCGAGGGCCAGTGCCCGGACGTCGCCGCCCGCCGGCGTCGGCGCGAACGGCAGGAGGGCGCCGTTCGCAGCGGAGAGCGCCGCGATGCCCGTGCGGGCCTGCTTCTGGGCGGAGCCGAAGATCCCGCCGATGTACACCGTCGCGTCGGTGGCGACGACCGCGTTGATCCGCGAGCTCACCGTGGGATTGAAAGCCGTGACGAGCGTGCCCGTCGCGATGTCGAAGGCGGCGACGCGGTAGCGCGTGCGCCCGTCGATGGAGGTGAAGGAGCCCGCGGCGTAGAGGCGCGTGCCGTCGGGGCTTGCCGCGAGCGAGAGGACTTGTGCGTTGAACGCGGGGGCGAAGGTGTCGAGGAGCGCGCCCGTCGTGAGGTCGTAGGCGAGGAAGTTCGAGCGCGGGACGGTGTTCTCGCCGGCCTTCGAACCGGCCGGCCTCGCCGTCGTGAAGGCACCACCGACGTAGACGACGTCGCCGACGACGACCTGGTCCCAGACGACGCCGTCGATCTGGGGCGCGGGCAGGGAATCGGACGAGACCGTCTCGGTCGTGCCCGTGACGGGCGGCGCGGTGTCGGCGGCCGCCGGTGCGGAGACGTCCGTGAGCGTCCCGAGGGTGAGGGCGGCGGCGAGGAGACCCACGACGGCCCGACGGGCGGTCGACGCTCTCGATCGACCGGGTCCTGGATCGGGTACGGAGGTGAGCGGTGGGACGGCGGACGCTACTGCGGTTCCGGGCGCGCGCGTAGGCATGACACAACCTCTTCTCCGCCCGTTGTTCGGGTTCGGGCGGCAGCCGAGGGGCTAAACATGACCATCCCTCAGCTTCTGCCCGAAGGCTAGAACTTCACACGCCCACCGTCAAGACCTCCGCCCCGAACGGGGGGGGGCTACGGGGTCGCAATATTACGTAGTCTTTCGCCCGGTCCGAGGCTCCACGGGCACGCGCCCTAGCGTGGATGCAGCACCACTCCGTTCCTCCGCACCCGACGAGAGCTTCCCGTGACCACGACAGCCCCCCGGCAGAACGCTCGCGACGTCAGCCGCGCCGTGTCGATCGACTTCGACGGGGTCGGTCGCGCGTTCGCTCCGGAGCGGGGTTCCGGTGCTGCCCGGCCCGTGCTGCGCGACATCGATCTGCACGTGGAACCGGGCGAGGTCGTGGCGATCCTCGGAACGAGCGGGTGCGGCAAGTCCACACTCTTGCGCATCACGGCGGGCCTCGACGCCGCGTCGGCGGGTCGCGTGCGGATCGACGGCTCGCCCGTCTCGGGCATCGACGCGCGCACGGCCGTCGGGTTCCAGGAGCCGCGACTGCTGCCGTGGCGGACCGTGCACGACAACGTCGCGCTCGGACTGCCGCGCGGGACGCCCCGCTCCGAGGGCGCCGTACGCGTCGAGAAGCTCATCGACCTCGTGGGCCTCGGCGAGTTCGCCGGGCACCGGCCGCGGGAGATCTCCGGCGGGATGGCGCAGCGCGCCTCGCTCGCGCGCGCTCTCGCCCGGAACCCCGGCGTCCTCCTCCTCGACGAGCCGTTCGGCGCGCTCGACGCCCTCACCCGGTTGAAGATGCAGGACCTGCTCCTCGACATCCTGTCTGCCGAGCCCACGACCGTTCTGCTCGTGACGCACGACGTCGACGAGGCGCTGCAGCTCGCCGATCGCGTCGTGCTGCTCGCTCGCGACGAGGGCGGAGAGCCGGGCGCGACCATCGCGCAACTGCTCACCGTTCCCGGGGCCCGGCCCCGCGACCGCGGGTCCTCGGAACTCGCCGAGCTGCGAGCGAGTCTTCTCGACGGTCTCGGGATCGACCGGCACGGCGACGGCCGGCAGCCTCTCGCCAGCGCGACCGCACCCCGATCCCTCTGATAGCCGGGGCGAGGACCGCCGCAGCTTTCAGCCACACCACAGCCAGCCCGACGCACCGACCACCAGGAGCACTCATGAGCACGATCCGACCCCGAACCCTGTCGGCCCTCACCGCCGTCGCCGCGGCGAGCGCCCTCGTGCTGAGCGGCTGCGCGGCCGGCGAGAACGCACCCGCCGACGATGCGTCGAGCGACGGCGGCCAGACGACCGGCGGCGAGCTCAACATCGACTTCGCGACCTACAACCCGCTGTCGCTCGTGATCAAGGAGAACGGCTGGCTCGAGGACGCCCTCGACGACCAGGACGTCACCGTCAACTGGGTGCAGTCGGCCGGATCGAACAAGGCCAACGAGAACCTCCGAGCCGGCGCGATCGACGTGGGGTCGACCGCCGGGTCGGCCGCCCTTCTCGCGCGGTCCAACGGCTCGCCCATCCAGACGATCGACATCTACTCGCAGCCCGAGTGGTCCGCCCTCGTCGTGGGTGCGGACTCGGACATCACCGATGTCGCCGACCTCGCGGGCAAGAAGGTCGCCGCCACGAAGGGCACGGACCCCTACTTCTTCCTCCTCCAGTCGCTCGAGGAGGCGGGAGTCGATCCCGCCGACGTGACGATCGAGAATCTGCAGCACGCCGATGGCGCGACGGCGCTCTCGAACGGCTCCGTCGATGCGTGGGCCGGCCTCGACCCGATCATGGCTGGAGCCGAGGAGGACGGCGCGAAGCTCGTCTACCGCAACGTCGACTTCAACAGCTACGGTTTCCTCAACGCGACGGAGGAGTTCCTCACCGAGAAGCCGGACGTCGCCCAGACCGTCGTGAACGCCTACGAGAAGGCGCGCGAGTGGGCGCAGGAGAACCCCGAGGAGACGGCGCAGATCCTCGCGGACGTCGCAGGACTGGACCTCGCCGTGGCCTCGACCGTGGTCGAGGAGCGCTCGAACCTCGACGTCGACAACGTCCCCGGCCAGGCGCAGCTCGACGTCCTCTCCGTCATCGGTCCGATCTTCGTCGAGTCGGGTGATGTGGCGTCGCAGGACGCCGTCGACGAGGCGCTCGATTCGCTCCTCGAGCCGACGTTCGCCGAGGCCGCCGACCCGTCCGCGATCGCCGACTGAGCCGACAGGACCGCACAGTACCGGCAGGACCGCGACGGCCCGGAAGGAGGAAACCGTGACATACCAGAGTGAGCGCGACGAGCGTGCCCCGGGAGTCGTGAGCGTGCAGGGCGCGTCCTACGACACCACGGAGGCGCGGCCCGGGCGCGCGTTCCTCGCGCGGGGAACGGGACGACTGACGTCGAAGACGTGGTTCGTCCTCGTGGCGGGCGCGATCCTCCCGATCCTCGCCCTCACGACGTGGACGCTCGTGAGCGCGAACGACCTCGTGCCGTCGTCGCGTCTCCCGTCCCCTGCCGACGTGTGGTTCGCCGGAGTCGACCTCGCCGAGCGCGGACTGCTCGCGTCGGACGTCGCGATCTCGGTGCAGCGCGTCCTCCTGGGCTTCGGGATCGGTGCGGCGCTCGGGCTGTCGGTCGGCGCGATCGTCGGCCTGTCGCGCATCGGCGACATCCTGCTGTCCCCGTCGCTCGCCGCACTGCGCGCCGTGCCGTCGCTCGCGTGGGTCCCGCTCCTCATCCTGTGGTTCAAGATCGGCGAGGACTCGAAGGTCATCCTCATCGCGATCGGCGCCTTCTTCCCCGTCTACACGACGGTGTCGGCGGCCCTCCGCCACGTCGACCGGCAGCTCGTCGAGGCGGGTCGGGCCTTCGGACTCGGCGGACCCCGCTTGTTCGCGACCGTGCAGCTCCCGGCCGTGATCCCCTCCGTCATATCGGGGCTCCGCCTCGCCCTCGCGCAGGCGTGGCTGTTCCTCGTGGCCGCCGAGCTGATCGCGTCGTCGATGGGGTTGGGATTCCGACTCGTCGATTCGCAGAACAACGGCCGCATCGACCGCATCTTCTTCGTCATCATCCTGCTCGCCGTGCTCGGGAAGCTCTCCGACTCCCTCGTCGGCCTCTTCGAACGCTGGATCAAGCGCCGCTGGACCTGACCCTGTGACATTGATGTGGCGATGGTGCGCGTGACTACGCGCACCATCGCCGAATCAATGTCCCCCCTGTGCTCGCGTTTTCGTGCCGACGGGGAGTTTCAGGGGCACGGGGAGGAAACGTGCGCAGCGGGAGCGATGTGCGCAGCGGGCATGCGCGAGAGGCAAAGAATCGCCTCGACTCCCCCGGATACGCTCGGCGAGAGGACGCTCGTCCTCGCTCAGCCCACGCACGCCCGAGGAGGGATCCATGACCATCGAACGCAGCACGCAGGCGATCATCGGCGAGCCCGAGGTCGTGGAGGACACCCGTGCGACGGGTGACCAGATCGTGGCGACGCCCGCGTGGCAGCGACTCAAGTCCGCCGCCACGGCGATCCGCGCCCACCAGATCGCGGACGGCTCCATCCCCGACGCCGAGGCGCACGACGCCGCTCGGAGCCACGTCGCCGACATCGTGGCCTCGGTCCGTGAACTCGCCCCGTTCTTCCCCGCCGACCGCTCCTACCTCGACGCCGTAGCGGTGGATTTCGAGCGCTGGGCCGATGCGGGGTTCGGCGTGCCGGACTTCCTCGACTCCCTCGTGGAGTTCCAACCGCAGATGTCGCGGCGCGACGGCGAACTCCACCTCGTCGTCTTCCCGATGTACACGCAGAACGGGTCGACGGACCGGCTCGTCGAGGCGGTCGTCGTCGAGGTGGTCTGGCCCGAGTTCGTCGGCGCCCTCGAAGCGGGCGACTACTCGAACGCGCTCTTCGTCCCCATCCGCTTCGTCGACTTCACCCCGGGCTACGACACCAATTCGGCCGTCCTCTTCCCCGAGACGGTCGCGATGCGGAGCATCCCGACGTTCACGTGGGGCGCGATCTTCGCCGATCGCGAAGCCGCGCGGTTCCGGCGCGTCGTGCGGAAGGCGGCGGAGATCACGAAGCTCGAGCTGCCCGCCGACGCTCAGGAACTCCTCGACGACCAGCGACTCGCCGAAGAGACGTTCGTGATGTGGGACCTCATCCACGACCGCACGCACATGCGCGGTGACCTGCCGTTCGACCCGTTCATGATCAAGCAGCGCATGCCGTTCTTCCTCTACTCGCTCGAGGAGCTGCGCTGCGACCTCACGGCGTTCCGCGAGTCGGTGCGGCTCGAGAAGGACCTGTCGAGCCGCGAGCGCAGCGAGCTCTCGGACGCCGAGGCGGAGACCCTCCGACACGCGCGTCTCGTGCAGTACGCCGTGATCTTCGACCGCATCTTCCGCTTCACCCTCACGGGGTCGCGCGTGCGGAACTACGACGGTCTCGGCGGCCAGTTGCTCTTCGCATGGCTGCACCAGCACCGCGTCCTGCACTGGACGGACACGTCGCTCGCGATCGACTGGGACGCCGTGCCCGACGTCGTCGTGCAGCTCGGCGACGCGATCGACGAGCTCTACTGGCGGTCGATCGACCGTCCGAAAGTCGCCCACTGGCTCGCCGCGTACGAGCTCGTCTCGGCCGTCGTCGAGCCCCACCCCGCCTCGGTGTGGAAGCGCGGATTGCCGGACGAGGTGCTGCTCGGGGCCCCGCGGGGCATGACCGATCTCGTCCTCGACGACGAGTTCCCGCTCTCGATGTTCTACGAGGCGCTGCAGAAGAAGATGGGGGACGTGATCGCGTCGACCGCCGGGATCACCGGGCGCGACTGATCCGGCTCCGCGCACCGGCCGTCGCCCTCCCGGGGCGGCGGCCGACCGCGTCATGCGCCATCGGCGCGGGCAGTCCCTGTGCCAGGATGAAGGCGATCCCGAGCCGGAAGAGACACCGATGTCGACAGAGCTGCCAGCCCCCCGCTTCCCCGACCCGCGCGACGCCCCGACCCTGCGTTGGGGGATCCTCGCCCCCGGAACGATCGCGAACGACTTCGTCGACTCGCTCCGCCGGCACACCGATCAGCGTGTCGTCGCGGCGGGATCCCGCACGCTCGAGCGGGCCCAGGAGTTCGCGAGGACACACGACATCGCGAACGCCTACGGGTCGTACGAGGAGCTCGTCGCCGATGCCGACGTCGACATCGTCTACATCGCGTCGCCGCACAGCCTGCACGAGGAGCACGCGCTCCTCGCGATCGGCGCCGGCAAGCACGTGCTCATCGAGAAGCCGATCGCGCCGACGGCCGACGCCGCTCGTCGCATCGTCGACGCGGCTCGAGCAGCGGGCGTCTTCGCGGCCGAGGCGATGTGGACGCGGTACAGGCCCCAGAGCGACGTCGTGCGACAACTCGTGGAGTCGGGCGCGATCGGCGATGTCCGGATCGTCTTCGCCGACTTCGGCGGCGCGGCGGATTTCGACCCGTCGAGCCGCCTCTTCGACCCGGCCCTCGCGGGCGGCGCCCTCCTCGACCTCGGCGTCTACGTCGTCGCCTGGTCGTCGTTCCTGCTCGGCGCTCCGGCCTCCGTCACGGCTCGCGGCGCGCTCGCCCCGACGGGGGTCGACGCGCAGGCCGCGCTCATCCTGAGCTCGCCGGACGGGGCGCAATCACTCCTGAGTGCGAGCATCAACGCGCCGACGCCCGCCGACTCGGTCGTCTCGGGGACGGCCGGCCGGATCGAGGTCGATTCCCCCTTTTGGAACGCCGACACCGTGCGGCTCTACGACGCGGGCGGTTCACTCGTCGGCTCGTGGACGGACGAGGCGGACCGCCCAGTCCGTCAGTCGCTGTGCTACCAGGCCGCTGCCGTCGCGCGGTACATCGACGCGGGACTCACGGAGTCCCCTCTTCACGACCTCGACGAGACGATCGCGATCATGGAGACGCTCGACGAGGCCGCTCGTCAGGTGCGGGAGAGCGTGTGATGCGCGGACGGGACGAGCGACCGGGGGCGGCATGGCATGCCGGGGAGTCGACGACGGATCGGGCACGGTTCGGGACAGGGTGCGCATGAACGGCACGACGAGGGTCGCCGTCGCGGGCGGCACGGGCACGGTCGGGCGTTTCGTCGTCCAGGCGCTGCTTCGCGACGGGCACGACGTCGTCGTGCTCACCCGATCGACGGGCGTCGATCTCGTATCCGGAGCAGGCCTCGCGGGCGCCCTGACCGGCGTCGACGCGGTCGTCGACGCCTCGTCGGTGCAGACCCAGTCGGCGCGGGAGTCCGAACGGTTCTTCGGCACCGTCACGAGGAATCTGCTCGACGCGGAGTCGCGTGCGGGCGTCCGCCACCACGTGACGCTCGGCATCGTCGGGAGCGATCGCGCTTCCCACGGCTACTACGCGGGCAAGGCTGTGCAGGAGCGCCTCGTGGAGGAGGGCGCCGTGCCCTGGACGATCCTGCGAGCGACGCAGTTCCACGAGTTCGCCCGACAGGTCCACGGGCAGGTCCGGCTCGGCCCCGTGGTCCTGGTGCCCGTGATGCGATCCCGACCCGTCGCGGCCCGCACGGTCGGCGACCGTCTCGCACGGCTCGCGGTCGCGGACCCCGCCGGTCGTGTCCCGGACCTCGCCGGGCCACGGGAGGAACGCCTGCCCGATCTCGTGCGCAGCCTCGCCGCCGCGACCGGGCTGCCCGGCCGTGTCGTCGCGGTTCCGCTGCCGGGCGGATTCGGACGCGCACTGCGTGACGGGACGATCCTCCCGGGCCGCGACGCCGTCATCGACGGCCCGACGTTCGACGAGTGGCTGCGCGGCGGCTGACGGCGCCGCCGTACGCCCGTCTCCGTCGCGCGGCGGAGGCGGTCGACGGAGCGACTTTATAGGCTCGATGCATGGCTGAGGATCGGGACGGACGACCGGGCTCGATCGAGCGCCCCGCAGCGGATGACGCCGGCCCTGCGGCCGCCGCCTCCCACGAACTCGATCCCGAGGACCCGTGGTGGCGTCGGCCGCCCGTCGACCGCACCGCTGTCCGCAACGACTCGGTCCTCGCGGTCGCCCTCTTCGTGGCGTGCGTCTTCAGCATCATGCTCTACCGGACGGCAGGCTTCTACGAGGATCCGGCACCGCTCGGCCTCAGCATTCTCTGGGCCGTCGCGATGACGCTCCCGCTCGCCCTTCGCCGACGGTTCCCGTGCTCCGTCGCCCTCGTCCTCTCCGCGGCGTTCATCGTCGGGCAGACCGCGCTCGTGCCCGAGCTGCTCATCTCGAACATCACGCTCTTCCTCGGGATCTACACCGTGGGAGCGTGGGTCACCGACCGCCGCCGGGCGTTCCTCACGCGCGCACTCATCGTGCTCGCGATGTTCACGTGGCTCGTCATCGCGATGTTCATCCAGGCCACCGACCCGGACTCGCTCGCCGGGTTCTCGCGTGCGGGTGCGTTCTCGCCTCTCGTCGCGTTCCTGCTCATCCAAGTGCTCACGAACCTCCTGTACTTCGGCGGCGCATGGTTCTTCGGTGATCGCGCCCTCGCAAGCTCTCGCGAACGCGCCCTGCTCGAGCGACGGACGCGGGAGTTGGAGCTCGAGCGCGAACTCACGGCGGCTCAAGCGGTCACCCTCGAGCGGGTGCGCATCGCTCGCGAACTGCACGACGTCGTCGCGCACCACGTCTCCGTGATGGGGGTGCAGGCGGGGGCCGCGCGCACGGTGATGTCCTCGGATCCCGCGGCGGCGAAGGACGCGCTCTCGAACGTGGAGATCAACGCGCGGAGCGCGATCACGGAACTGCACGGCCTGCTCTCGACGCTCCGCGATCCCGGCGGCGCGGCCGATCCCGCGGCGACGAGCGCGTCGACGCTCGGCCTCGAAGCGCTACCGACCCTCGTGGACGACTCCACCGCCGCCGGCCTGCCGACGACGCTCGACGTCATCGGCGACCCGCGGCGCGTGCCGGCGGGAGTCGGGCTCAACCTCTACCGGATCGCGCAGGAGTCGCTCACGAACGCGCGGAAGTACGGCGGGAGCGCCGCGACCGCCGACGTCCGCGTGCGCTACCTGCCTGACGCCGTCGAGCTCGAGGTCAGCAACACGTGTCGTGCCGCCGGGGGTCGCTCGAACCCCGGCGGTCTCGGGCACGTGGGGATGCGCGAGCGCGCTGCCGCGTCGGGGGGCACGATCGACATCGGCCGCACGGGCGACGGACGGTTCGTCGTGCGCGCGCGTGTACCGGTCGCAGCGGCCGAACGATCGGACGCCGCCGCACCGATGACGACCCCTGCAGCGGACGGCCTCGGCTCCGATCACGCCACGATCGACGCCGGTGCGGCGTCGGGAGATGGAGACACCCCATGACGACTCGCGTCCTGCTCGCCGACGACCACGAGATGGTCCGCGCCGGGTTCCGCATCATCCTCGGCGCCCAGCCCGACATCGAGATCGTCGGAGAGGCGTCCTCCGGCGCTCAAGCCGTCGAACGCGCCGCGGCCATCGACCCCGACGTCATCTGCATGGACGTCCAGATGCCCGGCATGGACGGACTCGAGGCGACCCGCCTCATCGTCGCCGACTCGTCCGTGCACGCGGCCGTGCTGATCCTCACGACCTTCGACCGCGACGACTACCTCTTCGAGGCGCTGCAGGCCGGCGCGAGCGGCTTCCTCCTCAAGAACTCGACGCCCGAACAGCTCGTCGACGCAGTACGCGTCGTCGCCGCGGGAGACGCCCTCCTCGCACCCGCGGTCACGCGACGCGTCATCGAGCGCTTCGGCACGACGCCGCCCTCCGCGACGGAGTCGGGCTCGATCGTCGTGCCCGCCGAGGTGCAGGAGCTCACGGAGCGCGAGTTCGAGGTGCTCGGTCTCGTCGCGCGCGGCCTCTCCAACGCGGAGATCGCCTCGCAGCTCTATGTCGGCGAGGCGACGGTCAAGAGCCACGTCTCGAAGGTGCTGCAGAAGCTCGGCGTGCGCGACCGCATCCAAGCGGTCGTGTACGCGTACGAGAACGGCATCACGGTCCCGGGCAACTGACGCGGTGAGGGGACCCGAACCGCTAGCGGAGCTCGGGAGGCAGATCGTCGCCCGTCGCGGCGGGCGCGGCGACGAGGAGCGACGCGGGGATCTCCGCCGAGGCGAGCGGACCCGTACCGTCTGGTCGGTACTGCGGCTCGTCGAAGACGACCTTCCACACCTGACCCTTGAGCCGCGGGATGCCGACGACGCCGTCGGGCCGGGAGTCACCGAGCGAGACGATGACCCCCGTCGGCTCGCCCTCCCAGTGGTCGCTCGTGCCGGGCGACGACTCGACGACGTGCACTTGGACCCCGACACCGAGGAGGCCGACGCCGTCCGTCGTCGTCCCGGCCGGCTGCTCGTCGCGTCTGCGTCTCCACACGCCTAGCATCATCGCACGCGCGACCGACTCCCCCCGTGCCGGCCGGCCGCGCGTCTCCTCCCCCGGGCGGACCCGCTTAACCCGCCGCTCGGCGGATGCCGGAGGGGCCGCCGCGACCATAACGTTGAGCCATCGACCAGGGAGGCCCTCCAGATGCTCACACTCACGGATGTGACCAAGACGTACGGCTCACGCCGCGCGCTCGACGCGGTCTCGTTCGACGTCGCGCCCGGGCGCATGACCGGCTTCGTCGGGGGGAACGGCGCGGGGAAGACGACCGCGATGCGCATCATCCTCGGGGTGCTGTCCTCCGACTCCGGCGACGTCACCCTCGACGGCCGCGCGCTCACGCCCGAGTCGCGCCGTCGCTTCGGCTACATGCCGGAGGAGCGCGGGCTCTACCCGAAGATGAAGATCGAGGAACAGCTCGTCTACCTCGCCCGCCTGCACGGCTTCACGGCGTCGGCGGCGCAGAAGAAGGCCGAACGCCTGCTCGAACGCCTCGGACTCGGCGAGCGCCGCGGCGATCTCGTCGAGAGCCTGTCCCTCGGCAACCAGCAGCGTGCGCAGATCGCGGCGTCGCTCGTGCACGAGCCCGACGTCCTCGTTCTCGACGAGCCGTTCTCGGGTCTCGACCCCATGGCCGTCGACACCGTCGTCGGTGTGCTGAGCGACTACGCCGCATCCGGCATCCCCGTGCTGTTCTCGAGCCATCAACTCGACATCGTGGAGCGTCTCTGCGACGACCTCGTCATCATCGCGGGGGGACAGATCCGCGCGAACGGACCGCGCGACGAGCTACGCGAGCGGCACTCGTCGCGACGCTACGAGCTCCACGTCGCGGGCGACGCCGGCTGGGTGCGGGACGTCCCCGGCGTCACCGTCGTCGACTTCCACGGAGGAGACGCCGTCTTCGAGGTCGACTCCGACGACACCGCCCAAGCGGTCCTCCGCGATGCTGTCGCTCGCGGCCCCGTCGTCTCGTACACGCGCCAGCGCCCGTCGCTGGCCCAGATCTTCAAGGAGGTCGTCGCATGACCACGACGAACACGACAGGCGCCGTCGTGCGCGACGGTGCGGCACCGGCGACGCCGAGCTTCCTTCAGAGCTCGTGGCTCGTCGCCGAACGCGAGGTGCGGATGAAGCTCCGCAGCAAGGCGTTCCTCATCTCGACGGGCATCCTCATGCTCTTCGTGCTCGGCGGGATCCTCATCGGCGGCCTCGTCGGCGGCAACGAGGAGGCGACGAAGGTCGCCGTGACGGCGGACAGCGCGTCGGCCGTCACGGGCCAGGAGGGACTCGACGTCACCGAGGTCGCCACTGCGAAGGACGCCGAGGCTCTCGTACGCTCGGGCGACGTCACGGCCGCGATCCTGCCGGACGACTCCACTCCGCTCGGCATCGTCGTCGTGGCCGACTCCGAGACACCGACAGGCCTGCTGCAGCAGCTCAGCATCACGCCTCCCGTGACCCTGCTCGACGGCGACACGCAGAACCCGTTCCTCGCCTACCTCGTCGCGATCGCGTTCGGCGTCGTGTTCTTCGCTTCCGCGATGACGTTCGGGTCGACGATCGCACAATCCGTCGTGGAGGAGAAGCAGACGCGTGTCGTCGAGATCCTCATGTCGGCCGTGCCCGTGCGAGCGCTGCTCGCCGGGAAGGTCCTCGGGAACTCGATCCTCGCGTTCGGCCAGATCGCGATGATCGCGGCCCTCGCGATCATCGGGCTCACGATCACGGGACAGAGCGAGCTGCTCTCACTGCTCGGCGCCCCCGTCCTGTGGTTCGTGGTCTTCTTCGTGCTCGGCTTCGTGCTGCTCGCTGCCCTCTTCGCGGCGACCGGGTCCATGGTGTCGCGCGTCGAGGACATCGGGTCGACGACGACGCCCGTGACGATGCTCGTGATGATCCCGTACTTCCTCGTGATCTTCTTCTACGACAACCCCGTCGTCCTCGGGATCATGTCGTACGTGCCGTTCTCGGCTCCCGTCGGCATGCCCGTCCGGCTGTTCCTCGGCGACGCGCAGTGGTGGGAGCCGCTGCTGTCGCTCGTGATCCTCGCCGTGACGGCGCTCGGCACGATCGCGCTCGGCTCGAAGATCTACGAGAACTCGCTGCTGAAGCTCGGCGGCACCGTGAAGTGGCGCGACGCCCTCACCCGCTGACTCTGAGGCATCAATTCGGCGATGGTGCGCGTACATACGCGCACCATCGCCGAATCAATGTTCCGGAGGGGTGGTTGGATGGGAGGGTGACCTCCGTGCTGCACGACCCCCGATTCCGCGCCTTCGCTTCCGACAACTACGCCGGCATCCACCCCGAGGTGCTCGCCGCGATCGCCGACGCGAACGGCGGCCACCAGATCGCCTACGGCGAGGACGCCTACACGGAACGCCTCCAGGAGGTCGTGCGCGACCACTTCGGTGCGCAGGCCGAGGCCTTCCCCGTCTTCAACGGCACCGGAGCGAACGTCACCGGACTGCAGTCGATGCTCCCGCGCTGGGGAGCGGTCGTCGCGGCCGCGACCGCCCACATCAACACGGACGAGAACGGCGCCCCCGAGCGTGTCGGCGGCCTCAAGATCCTCACGGTCGAGACGACCGACGGGAAGCTCACGCCCGAGCTCGTCGACCGGCAGGCGTGGGGCTGGGGCGACGAGCACCGCGCGCAGCCGCTCGTCGTCTCGATCACGCAGTCGACGGAGCTCGGCACGATCTACACTCCCGAGGAGATCCGAGCCCTCGCCGACCACGCGCACGAGCGCGGCATGCGCCTGCACATGGACGGATCACGGCTCTCGAACGCCGCAGCGTCGCTCGGGGTCCCGCTCTCCGCGATCACGACCGACGCCGGTGTCGACGTCCTCTCGTTCGGCGGCACGAAGAACGGCCTCCTGCTCGGCGAGCTCATCGTCGTGCTCGACCCAGCGGCGTCGGACGGCCTCGTCTTCCTGCGCAAGGTGAACATGCAGCTCGCGTCGAAGATGCGGTTCCTCTCGGCGCAGTTCATCGAGCTCTTGAGCGGCGACCTGTGGAAGCGATCCGCTGAGCACGCGAACGCCATGGCCGCACGCCTCCGCTCGGGTCTCGAGGCCGCGATCGCCGACGGGTCGGCTCCGGGCCTCCGGTTCACCCAGGCGACTCAGGCGAACGCGATCTTCGCGACGCTCCCCGCCGACGCGGCCGCTCGCCTGCACGAGTCGTTCCGCTTCTACGACTGGGACGCCGCTCGCGGCGAGGTGCGCTGGATGTGCTCGTGGGACACGACCGAGGAGGACGTCGACGCGTTCGTCGACGGCATCCGGGCGGAACTCGCCGCCTCGGCCTAGGCCGCACCGCCCTCCGAGCGCGTCCGGTCCGACGACGGACGCCGGGCGCGGGGCGCCGACGGGCGCACCCCTGCCCGCTCGAGCGCAGCGGCGATCCATCCCGCGAGCCGCATGACGCCCAGGTACGCCGCCACCCTCAGGACGAGCAGCGTCACCACGAGGGCCGGCGTCACGATCTCGGCGGGGATCACGACGAACGAGATCGCGAAGATCACGACGCCGCCCGCGACCGCACCGGCGTAGACTCCGAGCGCCCTCCCGCGTGGACGGACGAGCATCGCGACGACGTCCATCGCGAGCGCCGGGAGGACGAGGGCCGGGATCAGCAGGAGTCCGAGCACCGAGAAGGACATCGACAGCAGACCGGCGAGGAACGCCGTCAGGGTCGCCGCCCACGGCAATCCGGTCCACCGCAGCGCGACCATCGGCGAGAGCAGGTTGAGGGATCCGACCACGGCGTAGAGGGGCGCGCTCGCCACGGCCACCCACGTGCCGACGGGACCCAAGAGGATGATGAGGACGCCTCCGGCCGCCGCGATCGCCGCGCATTGCAGCAGGCTTCTCGTCGAGTATGTCGTCACCGTCGCGTCCTTCCGATCCGTCCGACCCGTCCGACGTGTGTGCACGCATCGGCCACGTCATTCTGCCAAGCGGAAGGCGAGAACACGGGGATCCGGCCTCCGTGTCGACGGTGACCGGCACGACGCGGCGCCGGCGGAGCGGTACTCCGCTCCGCCGGCGACGATGCACGACCGGAGCGGGGGGCGATCGCCCGGGTCGTACGCATCTGCGAAAGGGCCCGGCCGCAGTTCGGGTCTGCGCAGGGCCGTGGATCAGCTTACGATCCGGGCGAGAACCCTCCCGCGTTGTCACCCTCCGCTGTCATCCCGCCTCGCACGGGCTCCGACGATCAGAGCAGGTCGTGCTCGACGGCCGCGCGTGCGGCGTCCGCCCGGTTGTCGACGCCGAGCTTGCGGTAGACGCGCGCACGCTGCGTCTTGACGGTGTTCGGGGAGACGCCAGAGGCCTTCGCGACCTCCGCGACCGTCGCCCCCGCGACGAGTTGCGCGAGGACCTCCTGCTCCCGCGGCGTCAACCGCTCGATCCGCCCGGCGGCGCCGAAGACCACGGGCATCCTGTCGAGCGCATCGAGGAGGCCGGCGGGGATGGTTTCGTCCCCCACGATCCGGACGACGTCCGCGCGTTGCCTCGCGCCGAGCAGCAGCCACGGAGTGGTGAGCCCGCTCGCGTCGAGGAGCGCGAAGGCCGAGTTGGCCGGGCGGGCCGCGGCCTCCTCCTGTCCCGCGGCCGCGAGCGCCGCTGCCCGTACGAGCAGGGCGCCCGCGCGAGTGCGCGGTGACGCGCTCCCGTCCCCGAGGACGTTGCGCGTGAGGCCCGCCGCCTTGAGTGCGTCGCCGTCGTGCAGGGCGACCATCGCGTCGGCGAGCCACAGCAGAGGGCCGGGGCGCGACACGTTGCGCAGGACCTTCTGAGCCGTCCGCGTCGGCCTCCCGGCGAGTGACAACAGCCCGAGGAGCACGAACATCACGTCGCGGGTCGCGGTGGCCTGGCGCGGAGGAGCGTTCGCCATGAGTACCGTCTCCGCCCGCTCGATCGCCGAGTCGAGGCGCCCGTCCCCGACATCGTCCATCAGCCGGACGACGAGGTCGATCGGCCAGTACTCCCCGTTCGCGAGGTCGTGGTCGAGCTCGTCGACGAGAGCGCGTGCCGCCGCGAACTCGCCCCGCTCGATCGCGGCGAGGGCGACGGCGGTCGTCTCCCACACGTGATGGAAGGCGCTCTGCCGCGGCGGATGGGTCATCGCCTCCGCGAGGGTCTCCGTCGAGAGGAGCATCGATCCCTCGATCGCCTGAGCGGCGGCCGCGAGCGTGAGGGCGGGGTGGATGCCGCGGTCCTCCCCGAGATCGGGCGGTACCGGGACGGCGAGCATCCTCTGCGCCGCACCGACGCCGCCTCTGATGTCTCCCGCGAAGAGCAGCGTGTGAGCGACCTGCCAGAGGAAGTGGCGGCTGAGGCTGCTCAATCGGTCCTGCTCGTCCACGGACAAGCGGTCGAATCGCTCGAGGAATTCGCGCGCCGTCGGCACGGCCTTGTCGAACCGCCCCTGCATCCGCGTCGTCGCGCTGCGGACACCGATCATGACGGCGCGGTCGTCCGCGGAGGAACTCGCCTCGGACGCGCGCGCGAGCTGCTCGGCCAGTCGGAAGTGCAGCATCGCGGCCGCGTGGCCGCGGGAGGACTGCATGTGGAGGATCGCGATGAACAGCACGAGGAGGGGGTGTCGGCGCAGTCGCGCGAGCGGGATGCGCTTGAGGCGGCGGAGCAGCCCCGGTGTGTCATCGCGAGTGAGCACGAGGAACGAGCGCTTGCCGATCGCGGTCGCGAGGTCGAAGTCCTCGGCGTCGAGGGCGAGACCGAAAGCGCTCAAGGCATCACCGCGACGGGCGAAGAGCTGAGCGAAGCGTGCCGCGGTGCTCCGACGTGCTGGCGCGTCCATGTCGTGCACGAGCTCGCGGCGGGCGGCGAGCGAGACGATCGGCGCGAACGCGAAGCGCTCACCCTCGAACGTGTCGATCCACGAGCCGATTCCCCGATCCGCCGCCGCGTCGAGCAGCGTCACCACGATCTCCTCGGACCACCCGACGAGGTCGGCGGCCTCGGCGACGCGCATCGTCGCGAGCGCTGCGATCATGAGGGCCGCCGAAACGGCGCCGCTTCGCACGGGAGGCGGCGCCCCTGATGCGGCCGTCGCCAGGTCCTCCTCGACCAGCGAACCCACCTCCGCGATCCAGGGCTGCAGCAGTTCCCGCGCCTCCGGACCGCCCGCCGGGTCCTTCACGCTCGAGGCGGCGATCCTCGTCGCGAGACCCGCGACACCGCCCGCCAAGCGGTGAACGTTCTCCGGCGCGACTCGCGCCGCAGAGCGATACCCCACGAGTCGTGCGGTCTCCTCGACCGAGAATCTCAAATCGTCGCTCGTGAGTCGCGACTCCGTCACGTCGGAGGCCATGAGGGTCGGGCGGAAGCGGCGGCGGCGATCGGCGACGTAGAGGTGCGAGGCCGTGGCGAAGCGGACGACGGCGACGAGGTCCTCGGCGATCGCATCGAGGTCCACCGCCTCCGCCGTGTCGATGATGAGGACGAACGGTCCGGTGAGGCTCCGCGCGAACGCGGCGACGGCGGCGGACACGTCAGCGTCGCCGCCCAGGGGCCCATCCGGGACCACAGCTTCACGGAGAACCGCCGAGTCCGTCCGCGCCGCCGCTTGCGTGACGACCGCGAACACGTTGTTCCAGAACGACGCCCTGTCGCCGCGCCCGATCGATCCGTCGACCCACACGCCCGGACCGTCGTGCGTCGACGCCCAACTCGAGAGGAGCGTCGTCTTCCCGAAGCCGGCACCCGCGTCGATCGTCGTGATCATGGCGTCGTCGTCGAGCCGCTGCTCGAGGGCCGGACGGGGCACGAGGTCGGGTGCCACTCGGGGCACACCGAAAACTCCTGAGTGGCTCACATCATCCTCTTCGAATGCCGGACCGCAGTGAGATTACCCATCGGACCGGACGCCGTCCAGCGAACGGGTCCGCCGGACGACTCTTTCACGGACGCAGCAGCACCTTGATGGCTCGACGCTCGTCCATCGCGGCGTAGGCCTCCGCGACGTCGGAGAGCGGGAGCTCGAGGTCGAAGACGAGGCCCGGTTCGAGCGCTCCCGAGAGCACCTCCGGCAGCAGCTCCTCGATGTAGTTGCGCACGGGGGCGACGCCGCCGCGGACGCCGACGTTGGTGCTGAACATCCGACGCATCGGCAGTTCGGGACCCCCGTTCGGAACACCGACGAAGCCCACCTGGCCGCCCGGTCGCGCGGAACGCAGCGCCTGGTCCATCGATTCCTTCGTCCCGACGCACTCGAGCACATGATCGGCGCCGACGCCGTCGAAGAGCTCGTGGATCCGCTCGACGCCCTCGTCGCCCCGTTCCGCGACGACGTCGGTCGCTCCGAACCGACGCGCGAGAGCCTGCCGGTCGGCGTGGCGCGACATCGCGACGATACGCTCGGCGCCCAAACGCTTCGAGGCGAGGACGGCGCACAGGCCGACGGCGCCGTCGCCGACGACGACGACCGTCGAACCGGGACCGACACCGGCCGAGACGGCGGCGTGGTGTCCCGTCCCCATGACGTCGGCGAGCGTCAGCAGATGCGGGATGAGCGCGTCGTCGGGGCGCCCGGGGGTCGCGACGAGCGAGCCGTCGGCGTGCGGGACCCGGACGCGCTCGCCCTGGCCGCCGTCGGCGAAGGCGCCCGAGCGGTCGTCGGCACCCCACCAGCCGCCGTTCAGGCACGACGTGCTGAAGCCGTTCCGGCAGTTGATGCAGGTGGAGTCGCAGTCGTAGAACGGGGCGATCACGAAGTCGCCGACCGCGATCGTGGACACGTCGGGGCCGACCTCTTCGACGATGCCGACGAATTCGTGGCCGATGCGTCTCGGCTCGTTCGTCTCCGTGACCCCACGGTACGGCCAGAGGTCGGAGCCGCACACGCAGGACGCGGCGACACGCACGATCGCATCGCCTCCCGTCGAGAGGACGGGGTCCGGAACGGACTCGAAACGGACGTCGTGAGCGGCGTGGATGACGGCGGCATGCATACGCCGAGCCTACGACGCGTCCGTGTGGATTCGTCCCACGTGGCCGAACCGGCGTCCGTCCCGCGACTATCACGAGGCCTCCCGGTGGAGTCAAGCGCTGGGAGCGGCGGACAGACCCTGCTTAGCGTGGAGGATACCCGGCACGACCGCCGGGATGATCGATCCGATGGAGGTGCATCATGAGCGAACGCGGCAACACGACGCATAGCGCCCGGCTCGACGAGGAGCTGAAGCACGAGACGCAGAGCATCGTGCAGGGCCACGGCCCGAGCCATGTGGAGGAGTTCCGGCAGACGGAGCCGCTCCCCGACGACACCGACGACGCCGAGGTCCTCGAGGCGTCCGGCGTGGACGGGGGGTTCATCGACGCCGACGACCCGATCGTGCACCGCTCCCCCGCCGGCGCGGACGACGTCGACACCGACGTCGTCGACGAGGCGGAGGAGGAGCGGTGACGGACACGACGGACACCGTGGGCGGGAGCGATCTCGCCGGCCTGCTGCGATCGACAGAGCCGGTCTCGGTCGTGTACACGGACGCGTCCGGCGACCAGGAGAACCCCGGCCGCTTCGCGGAACTGCGAGCGCGCGGGATCGCCGCACGGCTCGAGGACCACGGTGCTCCGCACGCCGACATCGAGGCGGTCGAGGACCTCCTGTCGCGCACCACGGGTGCTCCGAGCCCTGTCTCACGCTTCCTCGTCGTGAGGGGCGGGGAGGTCCTCGTCGACGAGGTGCTCGCCGGCGAGCCGGTCGTGCCCGAACGCGTGGCATACGGGCCGGTTCCGGACATCACGCCGCTCGTGCGGCACCGGCCCGCCGACATCGCCTTCGTGGTCGCCGAGGTCCAGCGGGATTCCGCGACGATCTCGCTCCGCCGGACCGCTCGCGTCGGCGCGGTCTCCGAGGACCGCCTCGAGGGACGAGAGGACGCCGTCCACAAGTTCGGGGGCGGCGGCTGGTCGCATCTGCGCTACCAGCGGCACAGCGAGGAGGTGTGGCGCCAGAACGAGGCGGAGGTCGCGGAGCACATCGAGAAGCTCGTCGCCGAGCATGCGCCGGCGTTCGTGATCGTCGGCGGTGACGTCCGCGCCGTGCAGAAGCTCGAGGGCGAGCTGACGGAGCCGTCGGCCTCGCTCACGACGACCGTCGTCGCGAACATCGCGCCGGAGGGTTCCTCCGACGACGTCCTCGAGTCGGAGATCGACCGGCTGATCGGCGAGCACGTCGAGCGCGACCTCGCGGCGGCGCTCGATCTGCTCCGGGCCGGCGGGCCCGGAAGCCGCACGTCCGCGACGGGCGTCGGCGAGGTGGTCGCGGCCCTCCAGCAGTCGCAAGTGGAGATCCTCATCCTCGGCGCCCCGTCCGGGACCGACTCGACGGTGTTGGCCCTCGACGGCGCACCCTGGGTGGCGACGGCGCCGGAGGAGACGTTCGGTGCCGCCGTCCTCGCCCGCGCGCCGACCGACCTCGGCCTCACGCGCGCAGCACTCCTCACCGACGCCCGGGTCCTCGTGCTGACCGACGACGACCGACCGCGCGACGACGACCGATTGCGTGCCGAGAGCTACGCGGCGGAGGGCGCCGACCCGGACGTCGACGCCGCCCGGCCCTCCGACGTGCGCACCCCGGCGGCCGTGCTCCGCTGGGCGACGGGACCGGACACGCCGGCCTGACCACCAGACCAGACACCGACCGACGACAGACGACAGAAGGAGAATCATGACGAGCGACACGACGAACAGCGGGCCTCAGGACTCCGGCGACCTCGACGCGGAGGACGAACTCCTCCGCGAGCACGCGATCCAGACGGTCGCGACGGACGGCGTCGCGGGGGAGACCGTCCTTCCGGGCACTGGCGACGGCAACAACGGTCCGACGGGAGGCGCGCCGCGCGAACCGGAACCCGGATTCGCGGAGAACGACCTGGCGGGCGAGGAGATCGACCTCGACGAGACGGCGGGCTGAGCGACCACGTGGTAGGTGTCGAGACCGGCGGACGGCGAACGCGCGACCTGTCACGCTCACCGTCCGCCGTCAACCGCCTGGCTCCCGGGCCGCCGCCTTCGTACTCTGGGCGGAGTCGAGATCGCACTCGACCCGACACGAGGAGGACCCGATGGTTGCCGACACATCGCACGACGAGACCCAGGATGCCCCGATCATGGACGGCGCGAAGGAGGAGTGGGCCGCCAAGCGCGTCGAGGACGCCGAGAAGGGCCCCGGCGAGCACCTGGGTGGATCCGGCGGGCTGAGCGAGCACGTCGGCGAGGACGGTGACGGCGGAGCGCCCATCTACGAGAGCCGCTCGACGGACCACACGACGGACCACACGGACGTCCGCGACGCGGCGGTGGACGACCCGATCGAGGCGGCGAGCCTCGATCAGTCGCGGCCCGGCAGCGAGGACTCGGAACCGCACGAGCCGGCCCGGCCCGGTCCCGCCGTCGAGCACTCCACGGACGACGGCTCCCTCGAGGGTCCCGACGTCGAGACGCACACCGACCCCGACATCGACCCGGAGCCGCGCCAGTCCTGAGTTCTGCGCATCACTGCGCCGTACCCGGCACCCGTCGTCCACAGCGGACGGCGGGTGCCGCTGTTACGCGACGTTTCGGCTCCGCCGGGACCGACTGGAGCAACGCCGTAGCGTTGACGACGTGACGAACGCGACCTCCCCCGACCCCACCATCGCGAACCTCCTCGACGAGACGCGGGAGTTCCCCCCGCCCGCGGCGATCGCCGCCCGCGCCAACGTCGACGCCTCGTGGTCCGAGCGCGCCGCTGCCGATCCCGTCGGGTTCTGGGAGGAGCAGGCGCGTCGACTCGACTGGCACACGCCGTGGCACACCGCCACCGTGTGGGAACCGGTCCGGCTGCTCGACGACGGCTCGTTGAGCGTCCCGCGGACGGAGTGGTTCTCGGGCGGTACGCTCAACGTCGCCGTCAATTGCGTCGATCGGCATGTCGCGGCCGGGCGTGGCGAGAAGGTCGCCCTGCACTTCGAGGGCGAACCGGGCGATCGCCGCAGCATCACGTACGCGGAGCTCGAGCGCGAGGTCAAGAAGGCGGCGAACGCGCTCACGGCACTCGGCATCGGGCGGGGTGACCGCGTCGTCGTCTATCTCCCGGTCATCCCGGAGACGGTCATCGCGACCCTCGCGATCGCCCGCATCGGAGCCATCCACTCCCTCGTCTTCGGCGGCTTCTCGGCCGACGCGCTCGCCTTCCGTGTTCACGACACGGGAGCGAAGCTCCTCATCACGACGGACGGGCAGTTCCGTCGCGGCGCGGCCGTCGCGGTCAAGGAGAACGCCGACAGTGCGGTCGCCGACGCTCCCGCCATCGAGCACGTCCTCGTCGTGCGGCGAACGGGAGACGAGACGCCCGAGATCCCGTGGACCGACGGACGCGACGTCTGGTGGCACGACGCGGTCGGATCGGCTTCCGAGCAGCACGAGCCCGAGTTCTTCGACGCCGAGACGCCGCTC
The DNA here is from genome assembly GCF_004078635.1 of Labedella phragmitis. Taxonomy (GTDB): domain Bacteria; phylum Actinomycetota; class Actinomycetes; order Actinomycetales; family Microbacteriaceae; genus Labedella; species Labedella phragmitis. Next base: position 793,440 of record NZ_RZNB01000001.1, on the reverse strand, counting down.
TTCATCATCTACACGTCGGGCACCACGGGTCGCCCGAAGGGCCTCGTGCACACGTCCGGCGGCTACCTCACGCAAGCGTCGTTCACCCACTGGGCGATCTTCGACGTGAAGCCGGACGACGTGCACTGGTGCACGGCCGACCTCGCCTGGGTCACGGCGCACACCTACGAGATCTACGGTCCGCTCTCCAACGGCGTGACGCAGGTGATCTACGAGGGTACGCCGCAGACGCCGCACCCCGGTCGGCATTTCGAGATCATCGAGCGCTACGGCGTCACCACGTACTACACGGCGCCCACCCTCGTGCGCACCCTCAGCTCGTGGTTCCCCGACGGCGTCCCCGAGCACTACGACCTCTCGAGCATCCGCCTCCTCGGCTCGGTCGGCGAGGCGATCAACCCCGAAGCGTGGATCTGGTTCCGCGACAACATCGGAGCGGGCACGGCACCGATCGTCGACACCTGGTGGCAATCGGAGACGGGAGCCGCGGTCATCGCGCCGCTCCCCGGGGCATCCACGCTCAAGCCCGGCTCCGCCACTCGAGCGCTCCCCGGCGTCGGGGTACGCATCGTCGACGAGAGCGGCGAGACGGTCCCGTTCGGCTCGGGCGGCTACCTCGTCGTCGACCGGCCGGGTCCGTCGCTCGCCCGCACCGTGTGGGGCGACCCCGAGCGCTACCGCGACGCCTACTGGACCCGCTTCTGGCAGCAGGGCTACTTCTTCTCGGGTGACGGCGCCAAGTGGGACGCGGACGGCGACATCTGGGTCCTCGGCCGCGTCGACGACGTCATGAACGTCTCGGGTCACCGCTTGTCCACGATCGAGATCGAGTCGGCGCTCGTGTCGCACCCCGAGGTCGCCGAGGCCGGCGTCGTGGGCGTCGCCGACGCGGTCACGGGGCACGCGATCGCCGCCTTCGTGATTCCCTCGACGCGCGACGCCGATCGCGTGGACGACGCCGCGTACTGGCGGTCGCGCTCGAGCGAGCTCGCCGAGCGTTTGCGCTCCCATGTCGCCGACGTCATCGGGCCGGTCGCCAAGCCACGGACGGTCCTCGTCGTACCGGACCTGCCGAAGACACGATCGGGCAAGATCATGCGCCGACTTCTCGTCGACATCGCCGACGGACGCCCTCTCGGTGACGTCACGAGCCTGCAGGACGACTCCGTCCCCTCGACCATCCGCACGATTTTCCATACACAGGAATAGAGATGGTGCCGAGTCGCGTTGCGACGACCGAGGACGACGAAGTCCGGTCATCGTCGGATCGACAGGAAGCACAGACCGTGAGCATCACCACCACATCCCCCGATCGCCTCGCCGACACGCGCGTTCCCATCAGCGACGTCATCGCCGCGCGGTGGAGTCCGCGATCCTTCGACGCGACCGCCGAGATCGACGAGACGGCGCTCCTGTCCGCCCTCGAAGCGGCCCGCTGGGCGGCGTCCGCCAGCAACACGCAGCCCTGGCGCTTCATCGTGGGTCGGCGCGGCAGCGAAACCTACCGCCTCATCTCGGAGAACCTGCTCGGCTTCAACGCCGCGTGGGCGTCCACGGCCGCGGCTCTCGTCGTCAACATCGCCGAAGCCGAGACGGCTGACGGCACGCCCTTGCGCTGGGCCGAGTACGACCTCGGTCAGGCGGCCGCGACCTTCGCGCTGCAAGCGCACAAGAACGGCCTGGTCACCCACCCCATGGGCGGATTCGACGTGGACGGCATCCGTCGGGCGTTCGGCCTCGACCAGCGCTTCGTCCCGGTGACCGTCACGGCCGTCGGCGTGATCGGCTCGCCGGAGGCGCTCGAATCCGAGGTGCTGCGCTCGCGCGAAACGGCCCCGCGCGTCCGCAAGTCCTTCGAGGAGGTCGTCCTCATCGACAACTGAGGTCCCACGCGGATCCGCTCCCCCGTTCCTCAGTGCCCGAGCGGATTCGTCCAGCAGGTTTCCAGCACGTGAAACCTGGGGACCGTCGATGCGGATCCGGAGCCGCGCCGCCATACTGGGAAGACGGCGCGGCGCGGATCCGATTCCATCGGGAATGACGGAGCACCCTCGCCGGTTCTGCTCTCGTATGCGCACGGGCACGGCCCGATCGACGCGACGACTCAGCATCAACGAAGCGCGGCGGCGGGACCGATCTCCCGCCCGGCCGCCCGACACGACGACGGACTCGAGGCACCAGATGACGGAACAGACCACTCTCCCCCCCAGATCCACGACGACGGAGGGCGGGCTCTCCGCTCGTGACCGCTCCGTCATCACCCTCCTGCTCGTCTCGGCATTCGTCGTCATCCTCAACGAGACCGTCATGGGCGTCGCCCTGCCGGTCCTCATGGAAGACCTCGGCATCGAGGCGCACGTCGGTCAGTGGCTCACCACGGCGTTCCTGCTCACGATGGCCGTGATCATCCCGATCACCGGGTTCCTCATCCAGCGCTTCACGACCCGGACACTCTTCGGCACCGCGATGACGCTCTTCAGCATCGGCACCCTCGCGGCGGCGCTCGCGCCGACCTTCGAGGTGCTGCTCCTCGGCCGCATCATCCAGGCGAGCGGCACGGCCGTCATGATGCCGCTCCTCATGACCACGGTCATGACGCTCGTCCCGCCGGCCAATCGCGGCCGCATGATGGGCAACATCTCGATCGTCATCTCCGTCGCGCCCGCCGTCGGCCCCACGATCTCGGGCATCATTCTCAACTCGTTCGACTGGCGCTTCATCTTCTGGCTCGTCCTCCCGATCGCCGTCGCGTCGCTCATCCTCGGCCTCAGCCGGATGAAGAACGTCGGTGAGCACACGGACTCGCGCATCGACGCGCTCTCCGTCGTGCTGTCGGTCGTCGGTTTCGGCGGCATCGTGTACGCGCTCAGCTCTCTCGGCGAGGGGGCGAGCGGCACGGCCCTCATGCCCGTGTGGGTCCCGTTCGTCGTCGGCGGTCTCGGCCTCGCCCTGTTCATCGGCCGTCAACTGCAACTGCAGCGCGCGGACGCAGCACTGCTCGACCTCCGCACGTTCCGGTCGGGCACCTTCTCGGTCACGGTCCTGCTCATGGCGGTCATGATGATGGCGCTCTTCGGCACGCTCATCCTCGTCCCGATCTACCTGCAGTCGGTCCTCGGTCTCGAGCCCGTCCAGGCGGGACTCCTGCTGCTCCCCGGCGGTCTGCTCATGGGGCTCGCCGCGCCCTTCGTCGGTCGAGCCTACGACCGCGTCGGCGCCCGCCCGCTGCTCGTGCCGGGAACGATCATCGTGGCGGCCGCCCTCTGGGCGCTCGCGTTCGGTGCGACGGAATCGACGCCGGCCTGGGTCATCCTCGCGGTCCACGTCGCGTTGTCCGCCGGTCTCGCGCTCACCTTCACGCCGCTGTTCACCTCGGGCCTCGGCGCGGTCGTTCCGAAGCTCTACTCGCACGGAAGCGCGATCGTCGGGACGGTCCAGCAGCTCGCCGGAGCCGCCGGCACGACGCTCTTCGTCTCGGTCATGACGGTCGGCACGACCGCACTCCTCGCCGACGGCGCGAGCCCCGTGATCGCGACGGCGGGCGGCGTGCACACGGCATTCCTCTACGGCGCGGTCATCTCGACGCTCGGCATCGTCGGCGCGTTCTTCGTGCGCGCGGTCCCCGCGGCCGACGGCGCTCCCGCTCCCGCCCACCACTAGGGTCCTGCTCCGCTCCACGTCCCGCGTCGACCCCTCCCCCCCCCCCCCCCCATTAATTTGGCGATGGTGCGCGTAGCTACGCGCACCATCGCCAAATTAGGGGGGGAAAGGGGGTCAGGCGGCGTGCGGCACGAGGGCCCTCACCGTCAGCACGTCGGCTGCGGGGTCGAGGTCGACCCGCACGATGTCGCCGTCGCGAATGCTCCCGTCGAGGATCGCCGTCGCGAGGCGATCGTCGATCTCGCTCTGCATCAGCCGACGCAGGGGACGAGCGCCGTAGATGGGGTCGTAGCCGCGTTCGGCGAGCCACGAGCGCGCATCCGGCGTGACAGCGAGCTCGAGCCGCCGCTCGGCGAGCCGGCCCTGCATCCGGTCGATGTAGAGCTCGACGATCTGCCCCAGCTCCTCCTGCGAGAGGGCCTGGAAGACGACGATGTCGTCGAGGCGGTTCACGAACTCCGGCTTGAACGCCTGGCGCACGAGGCCCTGCACCGCCGCCTCCTTCTGCTCGAAGGGGACCGTGGGGTCGACGAGGACCTGTGAGCCGAGGTTCGAGGTGAGGATGAGGATGGTGTTGCGGAAGTCGACCGTCCGGCCCTGGCCGTCGGTCAGCCGCCCGTCGTCCAGCACCTGCAGCAGGATGTCGAACACCTCGGGGTGGGCCTTCTCGACCTCGTCGAACAGGATCACCGAGTAGGGGCGGCGCCGCACCGCCTCGGTGAGCTGCCCGCCCTGCTCGTACCCGACGTAACCGGGAGGGGAGCCGACGAGCCGCGACACCGAGTGCTTCTCGCCGTACTCGGACATGTCGATGCGGATCATGGCCTTCTCGTCGTCGAAGAGCTGCTCGGCGAGCGCCTTCGCGAGCTCCGTCTTACCGACGCCGGTCGGTCCGAGGAAGAGGAACGAACCCGTCGGTCGGTTCGGGTCGGAGATCCCGGCCCGCGACCGCCGGACGGCGTCCGCGACCGATCGCACCGCGCGCTTCTGCCCGATGAGCCGCTTGCCGAGCTCCGCTTCGAGGTGCAGCAGCTTCTCGGTCTCGCCCTGCAGCAGCCGCCCGACGGGGATGCCCGTCCATGCAGCCACGACCTCGGCGATGTCGCTCTCGGTCACCTGGTCGCCGACCATGCGGTCTCCCGAGGGCTCCGCCTCGGCGCGCTCGGCGTCGACGATGGCCGTTTGTGTCGGGCGGATCTCCTCGTACTCGATCCGCGAGGCCTGCTGGTAGTCGCCGTCGCGCATCGCGCGGTCGAGCCGCACCTTCGCCTCGTCGAGGCGCGTCTTGAGGTCGCCGAGCTTGTTGAGCGAGGCACGCTCCTGCTCCCAGCGCGCCTGGAGTCCTGCGAGTTCCGATTCGCGCTCGGCGAGGTCCTCGCGCAGCTTCGCGAGCCGCTCCTTGGAGGCTTCGTCCTTCTCCCGCTTGAGCGCGAGCTCCTCGAGCTTCAAACGGTCGACGCTGCGGCGCAACTGGTCGATCTCGACGGGCGCGGAGTCGATCTCCATGCGGAGCCGGCTCGCCGCCTCGTCGATGAGGTCGATCGCCTTGTCCGGGAGCTGCCGAGCGGGGATGTAGCGGCTCGACAACGCCGCGGCGGCGACGAGGGCGGAGTCGGCGATCGCGACCTTGTGGTGCGCCTCGTAGCGCTCCTTGAGACCGCGGAGGATCGCGACGCTGTCCTCGACGCTCGGTTCGCCGACGAAGACCTGCTGGAAGCGCCGCTCCATGGCGGCGTCCTTCTCGACGTACTCGCGATACTCGTCGAGCGTCGTGGCGCCGATGAGCCGGAGCTCGCCGCGCGCGAGCATCGGCTTGAGCATGTTCGACGCCGCGACGGATCCCTCGCCCGCTCCGGCGCCCATGAGGATGTGGAGCTCGTCGACGAACGTGATGATCCGGCCCTCGGCCTCGTTGATCTCCTTGAGGACGGACTTCAGCCGCTCCTCGAACTGGCCGCGATACATCGCTCCCGCGACGAGGGCCGCCATGTCGAGCGCGACGATCTCCTTGCCCTTGAGCGACTCGGCGACGTCGCCCGCGACGATCCGCTGAGCGAGCCCCTCGACGACCGCGGTCTTTCCGACGCCCGGCTCGCCGATGAGCACGGGGTTGTTCTTGGTGCGCCGCGTGAGCACCTGGCTGACTCGACGGATCTCGGCGTCGCGACCGATCACGGGGTCGAGCTTGCCGTTCCGGGCGACCTCGGTGAGGTTCACGCCGAACTGCTCGAGGGCGCTCTTCTGCTCCTCCTGGGGAGGCTGCTGGCCCGGTTGCATGTGTCTGGTTTCTCCTTGACTGAAGTTGAGTCCAACTGACTCAAGTTTATCGCTTCACCGAGAGAAACGCCACGGGGTGCCCTCGGCATTCCCCGCAGCGGGCGTGAGAATGGATGAGTGCGCAGCATCGAACTGACCCTCGACGAGTCGACCGATGCGGCCGTGCGGGCGGAGTGGCGCACCCTCGCTGAGCACGGACTCCCGAGTCTCGCCTCGCACACGGCGGCGAGCAACGCGCCACACGTGACGGTCGCAGCGGGAGGGCGGCTCACCGCGGACACCGTCCCCGTCGAGGCGTTCGGGGTCCTCCCCCTCGCCGCTCGGTTCAGCGCCCTGTCGACGTTCGCGGCGGCGCGGGAGCGTTTCGTGCTCGTGCGCACGATCGTCGTGACCGCCGAGCTCCTGGCCCTCCACGCCGAGATCCTCGCGACGACGGCCGAGCCGGTGGAGACGAGCCGACCGGGGGCTTGGACCCCTCACGTCACGCTCGCGCGGCGGCTCACGGCCGAGCAGGTCGGAGTGGCCCACGCCCTCCTCGGATCCCCCGACGATGGCACGTTCACGGCAGCCCGCTTCTGGGACGGCGATACGAAGACGATCACGCCCCTCGCCCCCTGACGCGCGGGCCCGTCCGGGGTCAGATGTCGAAGAGGCTCCGCGGCACGGCACGGGGCGGCGCCCCGGCGAAGCGCGCGAGGCCGAGGCTCGCGACGTCGTCGTCCGGCGCGCGTCCCTCCGCGAGATCGGCGAGCACGAGCCCCATGACGGCGGAGAACTTGAACCCCGAACCGGAGTCGCCGCACGCGATCACCACTCCCCCGTCGAGCGTGTCGACGACGAACCGCCCGTCCGGCGACGCCGTCCACGAACACACCGCCGCGTCGAGCGCGTGCGGAGCGATCCCCGGGAAGTCCCGGCGAACCCGCTCGACGGTCTCACGCGTCCGCTCCTCGCTCGGAGTCCGATCGAGATCGTCCTCCGCCCAGTCCCGGATCGCCTCGTCGATCCCGATCTTGTAGCCGATCCCGGGTGTCGGCATCGCGTAGATCCCGGGCTCGCCCCCTCGCGGCGCGTCGATGAATCCCGGGAGCGCGTCCGTCACGTGCGGAGAAGCCGCGTCGCCGACGTGCACGACCTGCTCGAGCACCGGCAGCAGGGGTAGGTCGAGGCCGAGCCCCGCGAGGAGCGGAGCGGCGCCGGGGCCCGGTGCCAGCACGACGACATCGGCCGACAGCGTCGCGCCGTCGGAGAAGACGACGCGGGGCGATGCGCCGGAACGCTCGACCCGCACGACGGTGCGGCCGACGACGGCCACTCCGCCGTGGGCGTCGAAGAGGGCCCACTGGGCGGCGAGCGATTCGGAGGCGAGCACGGAACCGCCGTCGGGGGCCCAGACCGCGGCGCGGCCGTCCGGCCGGAGTCCGGGGAAGTAGCGGCCCACGTCGCCGCCATCGACGATCGTGTGATCGACGGCCTCGTCCGAGAGGGTGCCGACGAGTCGACCGAGTCCCGCGTCGTCCCGCCACAGCAGCCCGCGGCGGATGAAGACGCGACGACCCGAGCGCGCCTCGAGCCGCTCCATCGCGTCGAGGCCCCGCCTCATGAGCCGCACCTTCACGGGGTCCGGGTCGGCGAAACGCCACAGTCTCGTCGGGCCAGACGACGACGCGAGCGTGTTGCCCACACCGTAACGGTCGACGAGCGTGACGTCGTGGCCGCGAGCCTGCAACTCCGCGGCGGCGGGAAGCCCCCACGCCCCCGCTCCGACGACGATCGCTCTCATGTGCCCATCCTGCCGCCTCACCCCGGCCCCGACGGCTCGGCGCGCCTCGACGCGCTTCCCGTGGTCGAGGCCCTCGGCGTCGCTCGACGGTGGTAGCGTGCCGATGAAGGCGAGCCGCGCCTCGATCGTCCCCCGGAGGAACGGTGTCCGCCTGGTTCCTGCTCGCCGCCGCCATCGCCGTCGAGGTGACGGCGTCGTTGTCGCTCAAGGCGGCACTCGACGCCCCAGCGTTCTACGTCGTCGTCATCATCGGCTACATCGCGTCGTTCGTCCTCCTGGGCCTCGTGCTGCGCGCAGGGATCCCCCTGGGCGTCGCGTACGGCATCTGGGGAGCGCTCGGTGTCGCCGCGACGGCGCTGCTCGCCGCGGCACTCTTCGGTGAACCGCTCACGCCCGTGATGCTCGCGGGACTCGCACTCATCGTCGTCGGGGTGCTGTGCGTCGAACTCGGGTCCCAGCGGGCGCAGCGGAAGCGGGAGGCGTCGTGACCGCGTGGCTGTTCCTCGTGGGGGCGATCCTCACCGAGGTGACCGCGACGCTCTCGCTCCGGGCGGCGGTGGGCGAGCGCGACGAGTCCGCCGCCACCAGGAACCCCGGCCGACGCCGCCGCCGCCGGTGGTACGTCATCGTCGCCGTCGGTTACGTGTCGGCGTTCTCGCTGCTGTCGCTCTCGCTCGGCGCGGGCATGCCGCTCGGCATCGCCTACGGCGTCTGGGCGGCCGCGGGCGTCGCGATCACGGCGGTCGCGAGCGCCGTGATCTTCAAGGAGCCTTTCACGGTGCTCATGGCGACGGGCATCGCCCTCATCATGGGCGGCGTCCTCCTGGTGGAGCTCGGCGCTTCCCACTAACCCAAAGAGCTACACCCGCACGAGGGCGCCATCTACGGCAGGGGCGCTCGCCACCATCCTGCCGCCCTCGCACGTCCGGCCATCTGTGGGCACGCTGCACTCACATGAACTCGTCCCTCGCGGTCGGCGCCGTGCCGGACGTCGTGTACGCAGGATCGACGGCGCCACGAACGCACCGAGGGCGCCAGCCGAAGCTGGCGCCCTCATACGGGTGTAGCTGTTTGGTTACGTACGACGCTGACGCTTCTCCCGCACGCGCATGTTGACCTGGATCGGCGTGCCCTCGAAGCCGTAGATCTCGCGGAGCCGTCGCTGGATGTACCGGCGATAGCCGGGGTCGAGGAAGCCGGTCGTGAAGAGCACGAATGTCGGCGGCCGGCTCGAGGCCTGCGTGCCGAACAGGATGCGCGGCTGCTTCCCGCCGCGGAGCGGGTGCGGGTGCGATTGTGCGAGCTCCGCGAGGAACGCGTTGAACTTGCCGGTCGGCAGCCGCGTGTCCCACGACTCGAGGGCGAGCTCGAGCGCCGGGACGAGCTTCTCCATGTGGCGTCCTGTGCGAGCCGAGATGTTGACGCGCGGGGCCCACGAGACGTGCGCGAGGTCCTGCTCGATCTCGCGCTCGAGGTACCGTCGGCGCTCGTCGTCGAGGAGGTCCCACTTGTTGAACGCGAGGACGAGGGCGCGACCGGATTCGAGCACGAGGTCGATGATGCGCACGTCCTGCTCGCTGATCGGTTCGGTCACGTCGATGAGCACGACGGCGACCTCCGCCTTCTCGAGCGCGGCCGACGTACGGAGCGAGGCGTAGAAGTCCGCGCCCTGCTGCAGGTGAACGCGGCGGCGGATTCCAGCGGTGTCCACGAAGCGCCAGAACTTGCCGGCGATCTCGACCTGCTCGTCCACCGGATCGCGCGTCGTACCCGAGAGTTCATTGACGACGACGCGTTCTTCACCGGCGGCCTTGTTGAGGAGGCTCGACTTGCCGACGTTCGGGCGACCGAGGATCGCGACGCGACGCGGACCGCCGACCTCCTCCTTGGCGACGGCCGAGACCTCGGGGAGCGTCTTCATGAGCTCGTCGAGAAGGTCGGCGACACCCCGACCGTGCAGCGCGGAGACGGGTTTCGGCTCGCCGAGGCCGAGTGACCACAGCTCGGCGATGTTCGGCTCCTGGCGGACGTCGTCGACCTTGTTGGCGATGAGGAACGTCGGCTTCCCGGCGCGGCGCAGGAGCTTCACGACCTGCTCGTCGGTGCTCGTCGCTCCCACGTTGGCGTCGACGACGAAGAGGACGAAGTCCGACAGGTCGATCGCGACCTCGGCCTGAGCGGCGACGGACGCGTCGATGCCGCGCGCGTCGGGCTCCCAGCCGCCCGTGTCGACGAGGGTGAAGTGCCGTGCGTTCCACTCGGCACGGTACGAGACGCGGTCACGCGTCACTCCGGGGGTGTCCTCGACGACGGCTTCACGGCGGCCGAGGATCCTGTTGACGAGCGCCGACTTGCCGACGTTCGGCCGACCGACGATCGCCACGACGGGCAGCGCCGGAAGGTAGCGGATCGCGTCGGGGTCGTCGGAGACGGCATCGAGGACCGCGAGGTCCTCCTCGTCGAGCTCGTAGTCGGCGAGGCCGCTCCGGAGGGCGGCGGTGCGCTGCGCGGCGAGCTCCTCGTCGAGCCCTCCGAGCTTCTCGGCGAGACCGTCGTCGGTCGTGTCGGGCTCGTCGTAATCGTCAGCCATGGGAGGTCCTTGTCGTTTCGCGCGCGATCACCTCGAGCACGGCATCGACGGTCTGGTCGAAGTCGAGGTGGGTGGAGTCGACCGTCACGACGCCGTCCGCGGCGGTGAGGAAGTCCACCACGCGGGAGTCGGCCCGGTCACGGGAGCGGAGCTGCTCCCCGACGACAGCCGCCGACTCGGTCGTGAGCTCGGCGGAGCGTCTCGCCATTCTAACCTCTTCGTCCGCCGTCAGCAGGATCCGGGCCTCGGCGTCGGGCGCGACGACCGTCGTGATGTCGCGGCCCTCGACGACGATCCCCGCGTGCGGGGCCGCGTCGATCGTCGATCGGAAGATGCCCGTGACGAACGTGCGCACCTCCGGGACGCGAGCGATCGCGCTCACGACACCGGAGACGCGGGGCTCGCGGATGGCGTCGGTGACGTCCGTCTCGCCGACCATGACGACGGGCTCGCTCGGATCGATCGAGATGGAGTAGTCGAAGGCGTCGAGCGAGGAGAGGACGGCCTCGCTGTCCTCGGGAGCGACTCCTCGGTCGAGCACGAACCACGCGAGGGCGCGGTAGGCGGCCCCCGTGTCGAGGTAGTCGAACCCGAGTCGGCGGGCCGCCGCCTTGGAGACGCTCGACTTCCCGCTGCCGGCGGGACCGTCGATCGCCACGATGATGTCGGCCATACTGCTACACACTCGCAATCCGCCAGCCGCGTGCTTCGAGGTCGTCGACCGCGCGCTGCTGGACTTCGGGGAGGACACTGATCTCGGCGAGACCGATCTGCGCGCCGGGCGAATGCTCGAGCCGCAGGTCTTCCATGTTGACACCGATCTCGCCGAGCTCCGAGAGGAGCCGGCCGAGTTCGCCGGGGGTGTCGTCGACCATGACGACGATCTGGGCGAAGCGTCGGTCCTGACCGTGCTTGCCGGGCAGGCGGGCGACACCCGCGTTGCCCGCCGCCATCACATCGGCGATCTCGCGGCGAGAGCCCGGGGCGTCGGGGGACCGCAGCGCGTCGGCGACGTCGCGAAGGTCGTCGACGAGCCGATCGAGGACCTCGACGACGGGACCGCCGTTCGCGGCGAGGATCTGGACCCACAGCTCGGGCTGGCTCGACGCGATCCGGACCGTGTCGCGCAGCCCCTGACCGGTCAGACGCACCGCGGCGTCGGGAGCCCGCACGAGTTGCTTCGCGAGGGCGCTCGCGACGATCTGGGGCACGTGGGAGACGAGACCGACGCTCGCATCGTGCTCCTCCGGCGTCATCTCGATGGGGACGGCCCCGAGGTCGAGTGCGAGGTCCTCGATGAGGGCGAGAGCCTCGACGGGAGTCTCGTGATCGCGGCAGATCACCCACGGCCGGCCGAGGAAGAGATCGGCACGCGCGGAGATCGCTCCCCCACGTTCGCGACCCGCCATGGGGTGCGAACCGATGTAGCGCACGAGGTCGACGCCGCGTTCCTGCAACTCGTGGAGCGGCGCGAGCTTGATGCTCGCGACGTCGGTGACGACGGCGTTCGGGAAGCGCGCGAGCTCCGCCGCGACGACGTCGGCGACGACGTCGGGCGGCACGCATACGACGATCATCGCGGGGTCGTCGTCGTCGCGCTCCATGCGGCCGGCGCCGTAGTCGACCGCGAGACGCAATTGGCTCGGCGACGCGTCGGCGAGGATCGCGTCCACACCGTTCGCGCGTACGGCGAGGCCGATACTCGCCCCGAGGAGGCCTGCTCCCACGACGCGGATCTGGCCGGACAACCGCGGCGCTCGCTCGTCGAGGCCCTGGACGATCGTCATCGCGCGCTCCGCCCGCCGCGGGTGCGCGGAGCCTCGGGGGTCGCGGCGGACGCCGCCTCTCCCCCGCTGCGAGCGATCGTCAGGAGCGCGCCGAGCTCCTCGCGCGTCAGTTCGCGGACGGCGCCGGAGCGCAGCGTTCCGAGGTGGAGCGGACCGAACTGCCGGCGCACGAGGTCGATGACCGGGTGGCCGACGGCCGCGAGCATGCGGCGCACGATGCGGTTCTTGCCCGAGTGCAGCGTGAGCTCGACGAGAGACGACCCGTCCGATGCACCCGAGCCGGCCGCGAGCACGCGCGCGGCGTCCGCGGATGTCGTCCCGTCCTCGAGTTCGACACCGTTCTTGAGCCGCTGGATGGTCTGCGCCGAGACCGCACCCAAGACCTTCGCGACGTAGGTCTTCGAGACGCCGAACGACGGGTGCGCGAGGACGTGGGCGAGATCGCCGTCGTTCGTCAGCACGAGGAGGCCGGAGGTCTCCGCGTCGAGTCGGCCGACGTTGAAGAGCCGCTCCTCGAACGCATCGGTGTAGGTGCGGAGATCGGGGCGACCGCGCTCGTCGTTCATCGAGCTCACGATGCCGCGGGGCTTGTTGAGCATGAGGTAGCGCTTCGACGTGTCGAGCTGCACGGCCTGGCCGTCGACGGCGACGAGATCCGTCTCGGGGTCGATCCGTCGCCCGGGTTCGGTGACGAGCTCGCCGTTCACCGTCACACGGCCCTCGGCGATCATCTGCTCGGACACGCGACGCGACGCGACCCCGGCGGCCGCCATCACCTTCTGGAGCCGCACGCCCTCCGGCTCGGCGAACGGGTCACCGGACATCGACATCGAATCCCTCCTGTCCATCCGCGAGCAGCGGCGAGATGAGCGGCAGCTCGTCGAGGGAGTTGATCCCCAACTGATCGAGCAGCACCTCGGTCGTCCCGTAGTTGATCGCGCCCGTCTCACTGTCCGTGAAGAGCTCCGTGATGAGCCCGCGCCCGAGGAGCGTGCGGACGACGGAGTCGACGTTCACAGCGCGGATCGACGCGATCGCACTGCGCGAGATGGGCTGCTTGTAGGCGATAACGGCGAGAGTCTCGAGCGCCGCTTGCGACAGCCGCGACGGGTTCTGCTGGTTCACGTAGTCCGAGACGAGGGTGTCGTAGTCGGCGCGCACGTAGAAGCGCCATCCGCCGCCCACCTCGCGCAACTCGAAACCGCGCCGCACCGTGCCCTCCACCCCGTCGAAGTCACGCGCGAGCCGCTCGACGGCGTCGCGCACCTCCCCGACGGGCCGGCCGAGGGCCGTCGCGAGGCCGACGACGCTCTGCGGCTCGTCGGCGACCATGAGGAGCGCCTCGATGGCACGGTCGACATCGACGTCCGGCGGCGCGATCGCGACGGGCGCCTCGGTCTCCGCCGCCTCCGCGACCACGGCGTCGATCGTCGACTCCGGGATGGGCGTCCGCGTGGACTCATCCGTCATAATCAGCTCCCAGGTTGGCGAGGTTGTCGTCCGTCCAATTCTCCGCGGTCCAGCGCACGGTCAACTCCCCGAGGGGTTCGAGTTGCTCGAACGAGATGGACGCGTGGCGGTAGAGCTCCAGGACCGCGAGGAACCGCGCGATCACGACGCCCTTCTGATCCGCACCGGCGACGAGCTGCCGAAACGTCAACGTCTCGCCGTGCCGCAGCATCGCGACGACGTGCGCCGCTTGCTCGCGGATACTCACGAGCGGAGCGTGCAGGTGGTCGAGCCCGACGACGGGGATCTCGCGCGGCGTGAGGGCGAGCGTCGCGAGGGCCGCGAAGTCCTCGAGCGTGAGGGTCCAGACGAGTTCGACGGTGCGCTGCCGGTACTTCTCCTCGAGGCGGACCGACCGCGCGTGCCGCGTGGACTCCGCGTCGAAGCGCGACTGGAACCACATGGACGCCTCCTTGAAGGCGCGGTACTGCAGGAGCCGCGCGAAGAGGAGGTCGCGCGCTTCGAGGAGCGCGACGTCCTCGGCGTCGACGAGCTCGCCTTGCGGCAGCAGTCCGGCGATCTTCAGATCGAGGAGCGTCGCCGCGACGACGAGGAACTCCGACGTCTGGTCGAGATCGACGTCGTCGCCGAGAGCGCGGAGGTAGGACAGGAACTCGTCGGTCACGACCGAGAGCGCGATGTCCGTGATGTCGAGCTCGTGCTTCGTGATGAGCGAGAGCAGGAGGTCGAACGGACCCTCGAAGTTCGCGAGCTCGACTCGGAAGCCGTCCGATTCGATGCGCTCAGGCGACGGCGCCACGCGCCACCAGTTCCCTCGCGAGCTGCCGGTAGGCCTTCGCGGCGGGGTGTTCGGGAGCGAACGACGTGATCGGGGTGCCGGCGACGGACGCGTCGGGGAACTTGACGGTGCGCCCGATGACCGTCTCGAGGACGTCGTCACCGAACGCCTCGACGACCCGCTCGAGCACCTCGCGGGAGTGCAGGGTCCGCGAATCGAACATCGTCGCGAGGATGCCGTCGAGCTCGATCGCCGGGTTCAAGCGATCCCGCACCTTCTCGATCGTCTCGATGAGGAGCGCGACGCCGCGGAGAGCGAAGAACTCGCACTCGAGCGGGATGAGGACGCCGTGGCTCGCGGTGAGCGCGTTGACCGTGAGGAGGCCGAGGGACGGCTGGCAGTCGATGAGGACGACGTCGTAGTCGCCCGTGACCTGCCGGAGGACGCGGGCCAGGATCTGCTCGCGCGCGACCTCGTTCACGAGGTGGACCTCGGCGGCCGAGAGGTCGATGTTCGCGGGGATGATGTCGAGACCCGGGATGCGCGTCTGCTGGATGGCCTCGGACGCCGGCCGCTTCGGGTTGAGCAGCAGGTCGTAGATCGTGAGGCCCTCGTGCGTGCCGATGCCGAGACCGGCGGAGAGCGCGCCCTGCGGGTCGAAGTCGATGACGAGCACGCGACGACCGTATTCGGCGAGCGCGGCGGCGAGGCTGATCGTCGTCGTCGTCTTGCCGACGCCGCCCTTCTGGTTGCACAGCGAGACGATGCGGGCGGGACCGTGGCCCGCGAGCGGCGGCGGCGTGGGGAAGTCGTGGAGCGGACGACCGGTGGGCCCGAGCTTCGGCGTCGCCGACGAGTCGGTCGACGCGAAGAGGGCGGTGTCGTCAGCTCTGGCCACGGGCGGCTCGCTCCAATCGGTTCTGGTGCTTGGCTCTCGATTGTAGTCGTCGGAAGGCCACGGGCTCGGCGGGCGCGCGGGGGCGAACAGGTGCTCGGCTCTCCGCCATCCGCACGTCGTCCGATGGACGCCGGCTCAGCGGGCGCGCGGGTGCGCCGACGTGTAGACGTCGCGCAGCGAGTCCGCCGTCACGAGGGTGTAGATCTGCGTCGTGGCGACCGAGGAGTGCCCGAGGAGCTCCTGGACGACCCGGACGTCCGCTCCCCCCTGGAGCAAGTGCGTCGCGAACGAGTGGCGCAGGGTGTGCGGCGAGACATGGGCCGTGAGCCCGGCCCGCTCGGCGGCGGCCTGGAGCACGAGCCACGCGCTCTGTCGCGACAAGCGTGCGCCGCGCATCCCGAGGAACAAGGCGGGAGTCGCGGCCCCCACGGCCGACAGCACGGGGCGGCCGCGAACCAGGTATGCATCGATGGCCGTCCGTGCGAAGCGACCGAGCGGCACGATGCGCTGCTTGTCCCCCTTGCCCGTCAGCCGGACGATGTCCTCGTCGATGACGTCGTCGACGTTGAGGCCCACGACCTCCGAGACGCGCGCGCCCGTCGCGTAGAGGAGCTCGAGGAGCGCCCGGTCCCGCAGAGCGGCGACATCCTCCCCCTCGGTCGCCGCGAGGAGCCGCTCGACCTGTTCGATCGTGAGCGCCTTCGGCAGCCGACGGCCGAGCTTCGGCGGGCGGACGTCGCGGGCGACGTCGCCGTCGACGTCACGCTCCTCGAGCAGGAACCGGTGGAAGCCGCGGACCGACGACAGCACGCGCGCGAGGGACGACGGTCCGAGCGGCCGCTCCTCTCGCGTCGACAGAGCCCGTGCGTAGCCCGAGACGTGCTCCGCCGCGACGTCGCGCGGCTCGTCGACGCCCTCCCCCGCGAGCCACTGCACGTAGCCGGCGAGATCCCGGCGGTACGCCGACACGGTGTTGGCGGAGAGGCCGCGCTCGATCTGCACGTGCCGGAGGTACTCGTCGACGGCGCGCGCGAGCGTCACCGGGACGGACGGAGCTTCGGGTGGCGGTCCCACGGGCTGTCGGCGGGAGCGAGCGTCGCCCACGTGCGAGCGCGCGACGCGTGAGCCGCGAGCACCCCGATCGCGAGCGACGGGTTCTGCAGCCGGCGCGCGAGCACCGCGTCGACGACCTCGTCGAGGGCGACCCACGCGACCTCGATGTCGGCCTCCTCCTCGGCGCGCTCGAAGGAGCCGTGCGTCGCGCTCACGTCGCGCGCGAGGTAGATGCGGATGACCTCGTTGTTGCCGCCGGGGCTCGTCGCGAACTCCGAGAGGACGTGCCAGTCGCTCGCGCGCAGGTCGGCTTCCTCCTCGAGTTCCCGCTGAGCCGCCGTGAGCGGGTCCTCCCCCTCGACGTCGAGCAGTCCGGCGGGGAGCTCCCACTCCCTGAGCCCGACGGGGTGGCGGTACTGCCGGATGAGCAGGACGCGGTCGTCCTCGTCGAGGGCGAGCACCGCGACGGCTCCCGTGTGATCCATGTACTCACGGACGACGGGGCTGCCGTTGTAGTCGAAGGTGTCCCGGCGGATGTCCCAGACGAGGCCGTCGAACACCCGCTCGGACGCCGTCACGTCGACGGGGAACGGGGTGTCCTCGAGAGGCGAGTCGGTCATGGCGTTCCCTTCAGATGATCGAGGACGGGCGGCGGCCCGGCGTCCTCCGCGCGGCGACGACTCAGGCGTCGACGACGTCCTCGTCGAACAGCTGGCTCGCCTGGTGACGCTCGAGGGCTGCCCCGACGAGTCCCGCGAAGAGCGGGTGCGCGTGGTTCGGACGCGAGCGCAGCTCGGGGTGGGCCTGCGTTCCGACGTAGAACGGGTGCTCGGACCGGTCGAGCTCGACGTACTCGACGAGCCGGCCGTCCGGCGAGGTGCCCGAGAACCGGAGACCGGCATCCGCGATGCGCTCGCGGTACTCGTTGTTGACCTCGTAGCGGTGGCGGTGGCGCTCCGAGATCTCGTTCGCGCCGTAGAGCTCGGCGACGAGCGAGCCCTCGGCGAGCGCCGCCGGGTAGAGACCGAGACGCATCGTGCCGCCGAGGTCGCCGCCGGCGATGATCTCGACCTGCTCGGCCATCGTGGCGATGACGGGGAACGTCGTGTCCGGGTCGAACTCGGTCGAGCTCGCCCCGTCGAGTCCGGCTTCGGTGCGGGCGTACTCGATCACCATGCACTGGAGGCCGAGGCACAGTCCGAGCACGGGGATGTCGTTCTTCCGGGCGAACGTCAGCGCGCCGACCTTGCCTTCGATGCCGCGGATGCCGAAGCCCCCGGGGATGCAGATGCCGTCGACGGCGCTCAGCACGCGAGCGGCACCCTCCGGCGTCTCGCACTCGTCCGACGGCACCCACACGATCTTGACCTTCGTGTCGTGCGCGAACCCGCCGGCCTTGAGGGCCTCGGTGACGGAGAGGTAGGCGTCGGGGAGATCGATGTACTTGCCGACGAGACCGATCGTGACCTCGTGCTTGGGGTCGTGCACCGTGCGGAGCAGCCCCTCCCAGCCGGACCAGTCGACGGCGGACGCGTCGAGGCCGAGGGCGTCGATGATGTAGGCGTCGAGACCCTGGTCGTGCAGCATCGTGGGGATGTCGTAGATCGACGGCACGTCGACGGCGTTCACGACGGCGTCCTCGTCGACGTCGCACATGAGCGCGATCTTGCGCTTGTTCGACTCGGTGACGGGGCGGTCGCTGCGGAGCACGAGGGCATCGGGCTGGATGCCGATCGAGCGCAGCGTCGCGACGGAGTGCTGCGTCGGCTTCGTCTTCTGCTCACCTGATGCGCCCATGAACGGGACGAGCGACACGTGCACGAAGAAGACGTTCTTCCGGCCGAGTTCGTGACGCACCTGACGCGCCGACTCGATGAACGGCTGCGACTCGATGTCGCCGACGGTACCGCCGATCTCGGTGATGATGACGTCGGGCTGCGGGTCCTCCGAAGCCTGCAACCGCATGCGGCGCTTGATCTCGTCGGTGATGTGCGGGATGACCTGGACCGTGTCGCCGAGGTACTCGCCGCGGCGCTCCTTCGCGATGACGCTCGAGTAGATCTGACCCGTCGTGACGTTGGCCGCCTGGCTCAGGTCGATGTCGAGGAACCGCTCGTAGTGCCCGATGTCGAGATCGGTCTCCGCACCGTCATCGGTCACGAAGACCTCGCCGTGCTGGAACGGGTTCATCGTGCCCGGATCGACGTTGAGGTAGGGGTCGAGCTTCTGCATCACGACGTGCAGCCCTCGCGCGGTCAGCAGGTTGCCGAGGCTCGCGGCGGTGAGGCCCTTGCCGAGGGAGGAGACCACTCCGCCGGTCACGAAGATGTGCTTCGTCGTGCGGCCGGACCCCGCAGAACCGCCGGATCCCGAGGACCGGGAGGAGCCGCCTCGCGCGATCTCGACGGAGTCGTCGACCGATCGGGAAGGAGCGTCAGGAGAGGAAAAGGAACCCGCGTTATTAATGTCCGCCACGGGCTTCTATCCTAACACCTGGGAATCGTGCGCGGACAGAGCGAGGAGCTCCTCCGCGTGGGCGAGACCGGACTCGGAGTCCGGGAGACCGGAGAGCAGTCGTGCCATCTCGGAGACGCGCTCGTCGCCCTCGAGCCGCACGACACTCGACGACGTCACGGATCCGTCGCTCTGCTTGCGGACGCTCAAGTGGTTGTTCGCGAACGCGGCGACCTGTGCCAAGTGCGTCACCGCGATGACCTGCGACGATTCCGCGAGCCGCGCGAGGCGACGGCCGATCTCGATCGCCGCGGCGCCGCCGACGCCCGAGTCGACCTCGTCGAACACGAACGTGGGCACGGGATCCGTGCCGGCGATGACGACCTCGATCGCGAGCATCACGCGAGAGAGCTCTCCTCCCGATGCGCCGCGGGCGAGGGCACGCGGCTCCGCGCCGCTGTGGGGCCGGAGGAGGAATCGCACGTCGTCGCGCCCGCTCGTGGTGAAGTCGCCGTCCGACTGCACGTCGATCGTGAGCCGGGCGTCCGGCATCGCGAGCGCGGTGAGTTCGTCGCTCACCCGCTCACCGAGGTCGGCCGCCGCCGCGACGCGCGCAGCGCTGACCTCGCTCGCGAGCCGCTCGACGAGTTCCGCGTCCTCGGCGACCTGTCGAGTCAGCTCGTCGATGCGCTCGTCGTCGGAGTCGAGTTCGAGCAGGCGGGCGCTGCCCGAGTCGAGCACGGCGATCACGTCGTCGAGCGTCGGTCCGTATGCACGCATGAGTGCTGTGAGGGTCGCGCGGCGCTCGTTCACGATCTCGAGTTCCCGCGCCCCGTCGGCGTCGACCTCGGCCAGGTAGCTCGAGAGCTCGGCGGCGACGTCGGCCGCGAGGTAGCCGATGTCGGCGAGCTGCTCCCCGATCGCCGCGAGAGTCGGGTCCGCGCCGCTGACGTCGTCGACGAGTCGACGGGCCGCGCCGACGAGACCGACGACGTCGATTCCGTCGGGTTCCTCCGCCGACAGCGCCTCTCGGGCACCAGCGGCCGCGAGCCTGAGCGCCTCGAGGTTGCCGAGTCGCGTCGCGCGGACGGCGAGCTCCTCGTCCTCCCCCGGCTGCGGAGCGGCGACCTCGATCTCGGCGATCGTCTCGCGGAGCGTCGCCGCCTCCGTCGCGCGCGTCTCGCGCTCCGTCGTGATCGTCTCGAGCTCGGAGCGATTGGCGCGCCAGCGTGTGAAGGCATGCGTGTAGTCGGCGAGCAACCCGGCGAGGTTCGTTCCCGCGAACCGGTCCAGCGCCTCGCGCTGCGCCGTCGCGGACCTGAGCCGCAACTGCTCCGACTGGCCGTGCACGACGACGAGTCGCTCACCCAGCTCTGAGAGGATGCCGACGGGAGCCGCTCGACCGCCGACCGCGGCACGACTGCGTCCCTCCGCCGACACGGTGCGCCCGAGGGTGAGCTCAGCCCGGCCCTCGCCGAAGGGATCGACGTCACCGCCCGCCTCGCGGACACGCTCGGCGACGGGCCCGTCTTCGGGGACGACCCAGCGACCGTCGACGCTCGCGCGGTCCTGGCCCGAGCGGACGGTTCCGCTGTCGGCGCGACCTCCGAGCAGGAGGCCGAGCGCCGTCACGACCATGGTCTTGCCCGCGCCGGTCTCGCCGGTGATGGCGGTGAAACCCGGTCCGAGCGGAAGCGTGGCCTCGGCGATCACGCCGAGGTCACGGATCTCGATCTCCTCGATCACCCGTTCGGCCCCCTCCAGCCCTCGACCGGCAGATGGAACTTGTGCACGAGGCGATCCGTGAACGGCCCCTGGTGCAGGCGGGCGAGCCGTACGGGAACGCTCGATCGGCGGAAGACGACCCGCGCGCCCGGGGGCAGCTCGTGCGCCCGGCGACCATCGGCCCACAACACTCCCGAGCCCTGGTTCCGGGGGATGACCTCGACGGCGAGCGACGATTCGGGACCGACCACGAGCGGACGGGCGAAGAGTGCGTGTGCGCTGAGCGGGACCATCGTGATCGCCTCGACCGTCGGCCACACGATGGGCCCGCCGGCCGAGAAGTTGTACGCGGTCGATCCCGTCGGCGTCGACACGACGACCCCGTCGCACCCGAACGCCGAGAGCGGGCGGCCGTCGACCTCGATGACGACCTCGAGCATGCGCTCACGACTCGCCTTCTCGACCGTCGCCTCGTTGAGAGCCCAGGTCTCGTAGACGACATCACCGCCGTTCTTGACCCGGACGGAGAGCGTCATCCGCTCCTCGACGAGGTAATCGCCCTCGATCGCCCGGCGGACCGCCTCGGCCAGGTCGTCCCTCTCGCTCTCGGCGAGGAAGCCGACATGGCCGAGGTTGACGCCGAGGAGCGGGGCGGAGAATCCGCGCACGAGTTCGGCGGCACGCAGGATGGTGCCGTCTCCACCGAGAACGATCACGAGCTCGAGGTCCGCGGCGTCGATCTGCTCGCCGAGGATGGCGGTGTTGCCCGGGAGGACGCACGCAGCGGCGATGTCCTCCCACTCCTCCCGGCGGAGCACCGGGGTGGCCCCTCCCGCCGCGAGCTCTTCGATGACGGACACCGCTGCGTCGATCGAATCCCGCCGCCCCGTGTGGGACACGACGAGGATCGCGCGTTCTGGTCCGGTCATGAGTCTCCTGCTCCAGCGATCCGTCGGATCTCGTCCGTCCATTCTGACGGATGGCGACCCGAGTTCGGACTGAGATGGACGAGGTACTCGTGATTTCCGTGCAGTCCCGTGATGGGGGATGACAGGACCGCGACGGTGTGGAGACCGCTCTCCTCCGCGACGGCCAGCACTCGCTCGATGCTCTCCGCACGAGCCACGGCGTCGACGACGATCCCCTCCTTCACGAGGGTCCTGCCCACCTCGAACTGCGGTTTGACGAGGAGCACGAAGTCGGCGTCCGGGGACACCGACGCGCGCACGGGCGGGATGACGTGGGTGAGGGAGATGAAGGAGAGGTCGCCCACCACCAGCTCCGGAGCCCAGTCGGCACCACTCGTGGATGCGAGGAGTTCGGGCGTGAGTTCGCGTGCGTTGACCCCCTCGACGACCGCGACCCGCGGATCGGAGCGGACGGGGTTGACGAGCTGGCCGTGGCCGACGTCGAGGGCGATGACGGCCAGGGCGTCGCGGCGCAGCAGCACCTCGGTGAACCCGCCCGTCGAGGCGCCGACGTCGAGCGCGCGGACTCCGCGCGGGTCGATGCCGAACGCATCGAGAGCGTGCACGAGCTTCGCGGCGGCTCGGCTCACGTATCCATCGGTCACCTGAACCTCGACGAGGTCGCCGTCGTCGACCGAGAGCGACGGCTTCGTGACCACCTGTCCCGCCACACTCACGAGACCGTCGGCGATGAGACGCGCCGCGTGGCTGCGTGATCGGGCCAGCCCGCGCGCGGCGAGGGCGGCGTCCAGTCGGGAGGCGGTCATCCCGCGGTACGGTCGGCGCTGTCGAGCACGGCCTTCAACTCGGCGTGCAGAGCCGAGTAGGCCTCCGCGCGCTGCTCGAGCGGCTGGTCCTCGATGACGCGGAGCCGGGACACGAGTCCGTCACCGTCGGCGGGGATGATCGAGTCGCCCGGCTCGGGCGCTCGATCGGGGACTTCCTCCGGCGGGTTCGACACCACTCCAGGCTACAGTCCCGACTCCTCGTGCAGCCGAGGGGGAACGGTGAAGCCGAAGATCGCGCGCCCACTGGCCCAGATGACCGCGGAGGCCGCGCGCAACCGATCGATCGCGGAGTCGCCGTCCTGCACGACGACGACATCGGTGCCGGAGATCTTCACGACGGAGCGGCCGACCGTCGCGGTGGAGCGGTCAGAGCTGAAGGTCGTCGCCGGGTACGGCTCATGGAGCCCGCGCAGGTCTTCGAGGATGTAGGTGGGTCGCGAACTCGGGTCCGCCGCGAGAACGTGCTTCGCCCGATCGATGCCCGTGAGCACGAGGACCGAGTCCATGCCGGCGGCGTTCGCGCCCTTGATGTCCGTGTCGAGACGGTCGCCGATGAAGAGCGGCTTCTCGGCCGAGAATCGAGCCCTCGCCTCGTCGAAGATCGGGACCTCGGGTTTCCCCGCGACGATGGGCAACCGTCCGACCGCCGTGTGCACGGCCGACACGAGCGTCCCGTTGCCCGGGGCGATGCCTCGCGCTTGCGGGATAGTCCAGTCCGTGTTCGTCGCGATCCACGGCAGGTCGTTCGCCTCGCGACCGGTCTGGAGAGCGAAGGCCGCCTCCGCGAGCTGCGTCCAGCCGACCTCGGGAGCGAAGCCCTGCACGACCGCGGCGGGACCGTCTTCGGCGCTGCGCGTCACGACGAAACCGGCTTTTTCGACTTCGGACACGAGCCCCTCACCACCCACCACGAGAATGGTCGCTCCGGGAGCCGCGTGGTCTCGTAAGAGCCGCATCGCGGCCTGCGGGCTCGTGACGACGTCCGTCGCTGACGGACCGAGTCCCAGTTCCCGGAGGTGCGCCGCGACGGACTCGTCGGTGCGCGAGGCGTTGTTCGTGATGTAGCCGAGCCGCCGCGTCTCCCCGGCACGGTTGAGGCTGTCGACGGCGTGAGGGATCGCGTTCGGCCCCGCGTAGACGACGCCGTCGAGGTCGGCGAGGACCACGTCGACCCCGTCGAGCGGAGTGGAGTCAGTCTTCCTGCGGCCGAACAACGCCATCCTCGTCCTCTTCCTCTTCCTCTGGACCGTCATCCTCGGCACCGTCTTCCTCGACGCCGTCCTCCTGGGCGGCACCGTGGTCCGTCACCGCGGCATCAACCGGATCGCCACCATCGGCGTCCCGTGCGTCGATCTCGTCCGCGGGTGTGACAGCGGGGCCGGCCTCGATGTCGGCCACAGAGACGTCGTCATCACGGTCTTCGCCTGCATCCGAAGCGTCGTGGGCGTCGGCGGCACCGACGTCGGCGTCGGCGTGGGCGTCGGCGTCATGAGCATCGAAAGCGTCATCGCCACCGGCATAGACGTCGTCGGGATTATCGAGATCGTCGGCGAGGTCGCCACCTTCTTCGTCGATCTCGTCGAGGTCGTCGTCGTTGTCGACGTGGTCCGCCTCCGACTCCGGCCCCGTCCCGGCACCGTAACCACCGTCGGCGGTGTCGGCTCCGGCATCGGGATCCTGATCAGCCTCCTCGAACCCCTCGATCTCCTCCTCGACGATCTCGATCGTCTCGGATTCGTTCGGGTCGCCGAGCAGTTGCAGAGCGACGGCCGCACGCTTGCGCCACACAGCCGCATCCTCGACGCGACCGAGCTCACTGAGCACTTCGGCGTAGGCGTCGTAGAGTGCGGGGCTGTAGCTGAAGGCACGTTCCGGATCGAGCTGCGGGATCTCGAGCTCGCCGAGCGCCAACTCGGGGGAGCCGAGGTCGAGTCGCGCGCCCGACATCGCGATCGCGAGCGACACCTGTGTGGCCGGGGTGAGCGTCGAGCGCTCGACGGAACGACCGAGCTCGAGCGCCTTCTCGGGCCGGCCGACGCCGCGCTCACTGTCGACCATCAACGGGAGCTGTTCGTCCGAGCCGCTGATCCGACGGAAGGTCCGCAGCTCGCGGAGCGCGAGAGCATAGTCGCCGGTCTCGTACGCCGTGATCGCGAGAGTCTCGCGCACGACGGCGATGCGGCCCGCTCGGCGGGCGGCGCTCAACGCGTGGAGGTGGGCGAGCTCGGGGTCCTCGTCGATCAGGCGCGAGGCCATCACGAGGTGTTTCGCAACCCAATCGGCGTTGTCCTTCGACAGCGACTTCAGCTCGTTACGAGCGACCTTGTCGAGGTCCCGTGCTTGGACGTCCTCCGGAACCTCCGGGTCGTCGTGCCGCGGACGGACCGACCGGAGTTCGCGCTGGAGCTGCTCCTCCTCGGTGAGCTCACGCTCGAACCGGTCGTCGCGGAGCGGGCGGTCGTTACGCTCAGGTCGACCCCGCCCGGCGCCACCACGGTCGCCGTATGTCGGACGCCCGGCGTCACGACCGCCAGAGCGCGGACCACCACCGCCGCCCCGTTCGCCGTCGCGCGGAGGTCGTGGCGACCATTCCCGGCCGGCGCCCGAGGCCTCGCGTCGCGGTCCGCCGTCACGAGGAGGACGTGGCGACCATTCGCGGTCGGTGCGAGACGGACGGGATCCACCCTGGTCGCGGTCGGTGCGAGACGGACGGGATGCGCCGCTAGCGCGATCGTCGCGGTTGTACGCCGGCCGGTCCCCCCGACGGTCGCCCCCCTGATCGCGGCGGTCACGGCCGGCGGTACCCGGGCGTCCGCCGCGACGGTCACCGCCCTCGGAGGGGCCGCCTCCCTGACGATCAGTCGACCATGGCTGTCGCTCGCTCGACCCAGCGCCCCGAGACTCGCGGTCACCGCGGTCGGCTCCACCACGAGGGGTGGCGCCGGGACGGCCGCCATCTCGCGTGGACCGAGGAGCAGCCGACGGACGTCCGCCGCGGTCGGCGTATGGACGCCGGTCGCGATCACCCGCAGGGCGTCGGTCACGTTCGCCGGAAGGACGACGGTCGCGATCACCGCCAGGACGTCGGTCATGTTCGCCGGAAGGACGACGGTCGCGGTCGCGTGCGCCGCGACGGTCGCGATCGCTGAAGCCGCCGCGCTCACCGTCTCGAGGTGTGCGCCGGTCGTCGGGGCCGCCCTGGCGGCCCCGACGATCGGCGCCGCTCTGGTCGCGAGAGGCTCCATTCGGCCGTCGATCGCGTCCAGCGCCATCACGCGGGGACCTGGAGCGGCCATCCCGCTCGTCGTCGGTTTCGCTCATGTCGTTCCAGGATCCTTCTCGCTCGTGTAGCGCAATCGACCACGGCCGGGTCGCTCGCACGGACGTATTCGGCGGGCGTGCTCCCTCGAGCATGGTCTGTTAACGCAAAATGGCCACCCAACAATGGGTGGCCATTTCAACGAAGAAGTCCGGCGGTGTCCTACTCTCCCACAGGGTCCCCCCTGCAGTACCATCGGCGCAGAGAGTCTTAGCTTCCGGGTTCGGAATGTAACCGGGCGTTTCCCTCTCGCTATGGCCGCCGAAACACTATTGATGTATCAAAGTGAACGTACTAGCTGTTAGCTAGATCAGTTCTCGACCGTACATCGAGAACCACTCAGTGGACGCGGGCATCAGGCCACTCATACCAGCCTTACAACAGTATGAGTGTAGTGATTATCAAGTCATCGGCTTATTAGTACCGGTCAGCTCCGAGGGTCTTTAGTCCCCTCTTCCACGTCCGGCCTATCAACCCAGTAGTCTGGCTGGGAGCCTCTCACCCGAAGGTATGGAAATCTCATCTTGAGGCCGGCTTCCCGCTTAGATGCTTTCAGCGGTTATCCATCCCGAACGTAGCTAATCAGCGGTGCTCCTGGCGGAACAACTGACACACCAGAGGTTCGTCCAACCCGGTCCTCTCGTACTAGGGTCAGATCCTCTCAAATTTCCAACGCGCGCAGCGGATAGGGACCGAACTGTCTCACGACGTTCTAAACCCAGCTCGCGTACCGCTTTAATGGGCGAACAGCCCAACCCTTGGGACCTACTCCAGCCCCAGGATGCGACGAGCCGACATCGAGGTGCCAAACCATGCCGTCGATATGGACTCTTGGGCAAGATCAGCCTGTTATCCCCGAGGTACCTTTTATCCGTTGAGCGACAGCGCTTCCACAAGCCACTGCCGGATCACTAGTCCCGACTTTCGTCCCTGCTCGACTTGTCAGTCTCACAGTCAAGCTCCCTTGTGCACTTACACTCGACACCTGATTGCCAACCAGGTTGAGGGAACCTTTGGGCGCCTCCGTTACTTTTTGGGAGGCAACCGCCCCAGTTAAACTACCCATCAGGCACTGTCCCTGAACCGGATTACGGTTCTAAGTTAGACATCCAGAGTGACCAGAGTGGTATTTCAACAACGACTCCACCGACACTAGCGTGCCAGCTTCACAGTCTCCCACCTATCCTACACAAGCCACACCGAACACCAATACCAAACTGTAGTAAAGGTCACGGGGTCTTTCCGTCCTGCTGCGCGTAACGAGCATCTTTACTCGTAGTGCAATTTCGCCGAGTTCGCGGTTGAGACAGCTGGGAAGTCGTTACGCCATTCGTGCAGGTCGGAACTTACCCGACAAGGAATTTCGCTACCTTAGGATGGTTATAGTTACCACCGCCGTTTACTGGGGCTTAAATTCTGAGCTTCGCCGAAGCTAACCCTTCCTCTTAACCTTCCAGCACCGGGCAGGCGTCAGTCCGTATACATCGTCTTGCGACTTGGCACGGACCTGTGTTTTTAGTAAACAGTCGCTTCCCACTGGTCTCTGCGGCCATACAGCGCTTCCCGGAGTAAATCCGTTCACGCCTCAGGCCCCCCTTCTCCCGAAGTTACGGGGGCATTTTGCCGAGTTCCTTAACCACGATTCTCTCGATCTCCTTGGTATTCTCTACCTGACCACCTGTGTCGGTTTGGGGTACGGGCAGCTGGAACCTCGCGTCGATGCTTTTCTTGGCAGCATAGGATCATCGGATCTTGCACTTATCGTGCTCCCCTTAAGTTCTCAGCCTATGTGAGAGACGGATTTGCCTATCTCTCGGCCTACAACCTTGGCCTAGGACAACCATCGCCTAGGACCGACTACCTTCCTGCGTCACACCTGTTAATACGCTAACCGCACCAGACGGGTTCGAGCGTTAGACCGGATGCGTCATCCCCGAAGGGAATCAGTCGTCCGGGTTAGGACTCTTAGCACTACTGGATTGGCTTGGGCGGTTCTTCGCCGGTACGGGAATATCAACCCGTTGTCCATCGACTACGCCTGTCGGCCTCGCCTTAGGTCCCGACTTACCCAGGGCGGATTAACCTGGCCCTGGAACCCTTGGTCTTTCGGAGGACGGGTTTCTCACCCGTCTTTCGCTACTCATGCCTGCATTCTCACTCGTGTGGCGTCCACGGCTGGTTCACACCGCCGCTTCACTCGCCACACGACGCTCTCCTACCCATCAACACGGCTGGACCACGAAGGCCTACCACTAATGTCAATGCCACAACTTCGGTGGCGTGCTTGAGCCCCGTTACATTGTCGGCGCGGAATCACTTGACCAGTGAGCTATTACGCACTCTTTCAAGGGTGGCTGCTTCTAAGCCAACCTCCTGGTTGTCTGTGCAACTCCACATCCTTTCCCACTTAGCACGCGCTTTGGGACCTTAGTTGGTGGTCTGGGTTGTTTCCCTCTCGACAATGAAGCTTATCCCCCACTGTCTCACTGCTGCGCTCTCACTTACCGGCATTCGGAGTTTGGCTGACGTCAGTAACCTTTTGGGGCCCATCGGCCATCCAGTAGCTCTACCTCCGGCAAGAAACACGCAACGCTGCACCTAAATGCA
The DNA here is from genome assembly GCF_004078635.1 of Labedella phragmitis. Classification (GTDB taxonomy): domain Bacteria; phylum Actinomycetota; class Actinomycetes; order Actinomycetales; family Microbacteriaceae; genus Labedella; species Labedella phragmitis. The sequence continues at coordinate 765,283 of NZ_RZNB01000001.1, read as the reverse complement.
TTTCGGAGAGAACCAGCTATCACGAAGTTTGATTGGCCTTTCACCCCTATCCACAGCTCATCCCCTCAGTTTTCAACCTAAGTGGGTTCGGTCCTCCACGACGTCTTACCGTCGCTTCAACCTGGCCATGGATAGATCACTTCGCTTCGGGTCTAGGACATGCGACTGAATCGCCCTATTCAGACTCGCTTTCGCTACGGCTTCCCCTCACGGGTTAACCTCGCCACATATCGCTAACTCGCAGGCTCATTCTTCAAAAGGCACGCTGTCACCCCTACAAGGAGGCTCCAACGGTTTGTAAGCAAACGGTTTCAGGTACTATTTCACTCCCCTCCCGGGGTACTTTTCACCTTTCCCTCACGGTACTTGTCCGCTATCGGTCATCTGGGAGTATTTAGGCTTATCAGGTGGTCCTGACAGATTCACACGGGATTTCTCGGGCCCCGTGATACTTGGGATACTCTCCGCACGATTGCGACATTTCGACTACGGGGTTGGCACCCTCTATGACTGGCCTTTCAATACCATTCGTCTATATCGCGTTCTAATGCTGACCGCTTATCAGCGCGGTCTGGAAAGTCCCACAACCCCGAACATGCAACGCCTGATAGCTATCACACATGCTCGGTTTAGCCTGTTCCGATTTCGCTCGCCACTACTCTCGGAATCACTGTTGTTTTCTCTTCCTGTGGGTACTGAGATGTTTCACTTCCCCACGTTCCCTCTACCCGCCCTATATATTCAGGCGGGAGTCACTGGGTCACCTTGCGGGCCCAGCGGGGTTTCCCCATTCGGAAATCCTCGGATATAACGCTTGTTTATCAGCTCCCCGAGGCTTATCGCAGATTACTACGTCCTTCTTCGGCTCCAGATGCCAAGGCATCCACCGTTTGCTCTTAGAAACTTGAAATCACATGAGTTTGAATCGATTTCTCTAAAGAAATTGACCAATGATCTACGACCCTCCGAAGAGGGTCTTTGATCTTTGTGATCCAGAGTCGAAACTCTGAATCTAAGATGCTCGCGTCCACTGTGTAGTTCTCAAAGTACGGGCGGTGCCCTTCGTGCCGGCAAGTGATGCCGACGACAAAAGGCCCAGAGGTGCAGTCCGGATCTTGCGATCCTTCCCGGTCCCTCAGGACCCAACAGCGTGCATGTGAAGCGGTTCCGAGTTCGATCGTTTCCAACCGGCAAGCCGGCGTACTGAGATCTCGCTGTTCAGCGCTTCACCAATGTCAATGTTCCACCCATGAGCTTCCAGTCGAGGACATTCGCCTCGATGCTGGCTCTGGACTCGACCACCGGAGTGACCGAGTCAGATGCTCCTTAGAAAGGAGGTGATCCAGCCGCACCTTCCGGTACGGCTACCTTGTTACGACTTAGTCCTAATTACCGATCCCACCTTAGACAGCTCCCTCCAAAAGGTTGGGCCACTGGCTTCGGGTGTTACCGACTTTCATGACTTGACGGGCGGTGTGTACAAGGCCCGGGAACGTATTCACCGCAGCGTTGCTGATCTGCGATTACTAGCGACTCCGACTTCATGAGGTCGAGTTGCAGACCTCAATCCGAACTGAGACCGGCTTTTTGGGATTCGCTCCACCTTACGGTATTGCAGCCCTTTGTACCGGCCATTGTAGCATGCGTGAAGCCCAAGACATAAGGGGCATGATGATTTGACGTCATCCCCACCTTCCTCCGAGTTGACCCCGGCAGTCTTCCATGAGTTCCCACCATTACGTGCTGGCAACATAGAACGAGGGTTGCGCTCGTTGCGGGACTTAACCCAACATCTCACGACACGAGCTGACGACAACCATGCACCACCTGTATACCGACCTTGCGGGGCGACTATTTCTAGACGTTTCCGGTATATGTCAAGCCTTGGTAAGGTTCTTCGCGTTGCATCGAATTAATCCGCATGCTCCGCCGCTTGTGCGGGCCCCCGTCAATTCCTTTGAGTTTTAGCCTTGCGGCCGTACTCCCCAGGCGGGGAACTTAATGCGTTAGCTGCGACACGGAGACCGTGGAATGGTCCCCACATCTAGTTCCCAACGTTTACGGCGTGGACTACCAGGGTATCTAATCCTGTTCGCTCCCCACGCTTTCGCTCCTCAGCGTCAGTTACGGCCCAGAGATCTGCCTTCGCCATCGGTGTTCCTCCTGATATCTGCGCATTCCACCGCTACACCAGGAATTCCAATCTCCCCTACCGCACTCTAGTCTGCCCGTACCCACTGCAGGCGCGAGGTTGAGCCTCGCGTTTTCACAGCAGACGCGACAAACCGCCTACGAGCTCTTTACGCCCAATAATTCCGGACAACGCTTGCACCCTACGTATTACCGCGGCTGCTGGCACGTAGTTAGCCGGTGCTTTTTCTGCAGGTACCGTCACTTTCGCTTCTTCCCTGCTAAAAGAGGTTTACAACCCGAAGGCCGTCGTCCCTCACGCGGCGTTGCTGCATCAGGCTTTCGCCCATTGTGCAATATTCCCCACTGCTGCCTCCCGTAGGAGTCTGGGCCGTGTCTCAGTCCCAGTGTGGCCGGTCACCCTCTCAGGCCGGCTACCCGTCGTCGCCTTGGTGAGCCGTTACCTCACCAACTAGCTGATAGGCCGCGAGTCCATCCTTGACCGAAGTTCTTTCCAACCGCAGGAGATGCCTCCACGGTTCATATCCGGTATTAGACGTCGTTTCCAACGCTTATCCCAGAGTCAAGGGCAGGTTACTCACGTGTTACTCACCCGTTCGCCACTGATCCAGAGGAGCAAGCTCCTCTTTCACCGTTCGACTTGCATGTGTTAAGCACGCCGCCAGCGTTCGTCCTGAGCCAGGATCAAACTCTCCGTAAATGTTTATTTGCACGGACGCGAACGTCCGGCACATTTTGTGTACCGTCCCACCGGAATGGGTAGGAGCGATACGAGTTCGAAACTGACAGAACAAATCATTACTGACTTGCTTTGTTGTTCAATATTTTTCCAAAGGAATCTCACGACTCGCCGACCGAGGTCGACGACTGACTTGCGTCAGTGCAGTTCACTGTCCTCAACGAAGTTGAATCTGATGAACACAGTCACGAGGTTTTTGGCATTTGACATTGTGCACGCTGTTGAGTTCTCAAGGATCGGGCGCTCCCGACTGCTTGCCTTCCGGCAGCCGTTCGAGGCAACTTGCCTAACCTACCACTTCATTTCGCTGTGTCAAATTCGCTTCCGAATGACATGGAGACATTCGAGTGGGGCATTTGACTGCTCCGGGAGTGGATTTTTTATCTTAGTCATGTGAGGCGATCACTACAAGAGGATCAGCGTTTTAGACTTCGATGTGGCTGCTACATGGGGTCCGGATGCTGAGCTGGTCTGTGAGTTTTTCACTCACTCGCCGCTTCCCGCTTTCCGTTCCGCTCGGGGCAACAAGGAAGACATTACGTGGGTTCCGGGAGTCGTGCAAATTTCACCTGCATCCCGGGCGTGTCGCGCCTCGGTTCCGCGGAAACACGGGGAAGGGTGCCCGCCGACGGGATCAGGCACTCGAGGGCCCGGCCGCGATGACGCGCTCGTAGATCCCGATCATGCGCTCCGTCTGCATGCTCTGAAGAAGCGCCGTCCCCGCACCCTGCGGCACGCGACCCCCGTCACCCGACTGCAGTGCCTCCGCCACGTCGGCGATCGTGGCCGCGAGCGCGCGCACGGAACCATCCCTCGGCTGCCAGTACGACCCGTCGGGCAGCTCGGCCGCGATCGCCGGATCGCTCACGATCGAGCGGGTCCCGACGACGGTCGCCTCGAAGACGGTCATCCCCTGCGTCTCGAAACCGATCGACGTCTGCACGAGTGCATCCGCCTGCGCCATCGCCTCGAGTGATTCCCGGTACGGCACTCGGCCCACGAACACGACCTTGTCGCCCAACCCGTGGCGGGCGACGAACGACTCGGCCTTCCCGAGCAGCAGTCCGGCGCCGTACAAGCGGAACTCCGCGTCCGCACCGGAGAGACGCACGGCCTCGAGGAACTCCATGAGCCGCTTCTCCGCGCTCATCCGACCCATCCAGAGGAAGACGGGTCGCGCACGGTCGGCTGACGGGCGCACGACCGCGGCGGTCACCTCGTCGACGAGGTCGTCGTCGACGCCCGTCGATACGACCTCGATGCCGGGGCCGATCCCCCTGCGCTCGAGCAGCTCCGCGAAGTGTCGGCTCGGCGCGACGAGCGCCGAGGCCCTCTTCGCGTACTCGTCGAGGAAGCTCCAGGCGCTCGGTCGCAACTCCGACCGGCGGGGCCGAAGCACCAGGCGCTGCGCCCACAGCATCACGCGGACGGCGAGCCTCGGAGCTGGAACCACCTGCTCGATGCCGAACTCGACGTGATTGTGGAAGGAGTGGACGACGGGGATCCCGTGCCGCGCGGCGAACCGGTACCCGACGACGGCTTGCCAGAAGTCGGCCTGCACGTGAACGACGTCCACCCGAGGACGCGCCGCCATGGCGCGGTCGAGCGCCTTGTCCGTCCAGGGCCCGGGGAAGGACGCGGAGTACTCGCGGTCGAACGTGATGGGGATGGACGCCGTGTCCACATCGTGCGGGTCGGTGCGATGGGGTGCGTGCATGCGCGGCGCGCACACCGTCACGGTGTGGCCGGCCCGCTCGAGGAACCGCGTCTGGAGGCGGATCGAGACCTGCACTCCCCCGGCCGACTCGGCGTGCTGGTCACTCAGCATCAGGATGTGCATGATGCCTCCAGGCTACGGGGCAGGGATCACCGGCCCGTGGACGCCGGGCCGGATTCGTCCGCGCTCGTCGATCCCGCGTCGACGACGTCCTCGAGCGCCGCGACGAGGAGCTCCTGCACGTACCCGACCCAGTCGAAGAGACTGCGCGTGAGCAGCTCCTCCTCGGAGAGCGCCTCGGGGTCGGGCTCCTCGTCGAAAGCGGCGGCGTCGTCGACGACACCCAGCCGGGCGGCGAGGGTCAAGCGGAGATCGGTGAGGTGCCGCAGCCAGGACCAACCGTCCTCGACACTCAACGCGATCCCCTCCCGGCCATCCGGCAGGACGACGCCGACCGACCGTTCCGCCGTATCGGCGAGCGCAGCCTGCACACGCTCCGCCGTCTCGACCTTGCGAGCCGCGAGGTCGTGCTGCGTGTAGCGCCGGAACTCGTTCGACGCCGCGGCATCGTCACGGTAGGCGTCGGGGAACAAACGCGCGATGGCGGGATCGAGGAGCTGGGAGGGATTCCCGACATCCGCGAGGAGCGCGCAGAACTGCCGAGACAAGGACAAGAGAACCTCGAGTTCCGACTCGTCGAAGTGCGCGAGGACCCGGCCGTCCGTCGTCGCGAGGAAGGCGCTCACGCGTCGGCCTTCGCGATGCTCGCCCACAAGCCGTACCCGTGCATCGCCTCGACGTGCCGCTCCATCTCCTCGCGATTCCCGGTCGCGACGACCGCTCGACCATCGTTGTGCACGAGCAGCATGAGGCGCTCGGCCTCGCCACGGGAGAAGCCGAAGTAGCTCCGGAAGACGAAGGAGACGTAGGACATCAGGTTGACCGGGTCGTTCCAGACGATCGTGACCCACGGCGACGCGAGCGCCGACTCGTCGCGGAGTTCGGCGCTCCTCGAGAGGTCGGTGTCGGAGAGGGTGTGGGTCACCCCTCAAGCCTGTCACGGTGCCACCCCGGATGCACGTCGACGACCGGCCACTGCTCCGGGCGATCGCTCAGGTTGGATCCCTACCGTGGTTGCCGCAAGGGGAGTAATCCACCTCCGGCGTTTTCGTCAATACGGACCCATCGCCGGGTCCCGGAACGCCGGCCTCCGAACATCGCTCGAGAAGCGGCACGCCGCCGTCGCGAGCCGGGGGCGGATGAGACTTTGGTCCTCATTCGTCGACCCAACGGAGACCCCCCACGTGAACGTCACCCCTGCCGTCTGGCTGATCACCATCGCCGTCACCATCGCCTTCTTCGTGTACGAGTTCTTCGCGCACGTCCGCAAGCCGCACGAACCGAGCATCGGCGAGTCCGCCCGATGGTCGGCCTTCTACATCGGTCTCGCCCTCCTCTTCGGCGTCGGCATCGGCGTCGTCTCGGGCTGGGGGTTCGGCGGCGAGTACTTCGCCGGCTACCTCACCGAGAAGGCCCTCTCGATCGACAACCTGTTCGTCTTCCTGATCGTCGTGAGCGGATTCGCCGTGCCGAAGGCGTACCAGCAGAAGGTCCTGATGATCGGTATCGTCATCGCCCTCGTCCTCCGCGGCATCTTCATCGCCGTGGGGGCCACACTCATCGACAACTTCTCCTGGATCTTCTACATCTTCGGGGCTCTCCTCCTCGTGCTGGCCTACCGTCAGGCGTTCAGCAGCCACGAGAGCGACCCGGCCAACGGTCGCGCCGTGAAGCTCGCGCGACGCATCCTCCCGATCACGGACGCCTACCACCGCGACCGCATCGCGGTGAAGGTCGACGGCAAGCGGTTCTTCACACCGATGCTCCTCGTGATCATCGCGATCGGCGTCATCGACCTCGTCTTCGCCGTCGACTCGATCCCCGCGATCTACGGTCTCACCGAGGAGGCGTACATCGTCTTCACCGCGAACGCCTTCGCGCTCATGGGGCTGCGGCAGTTGTTCTTCCTCATCGGTGGGCTGCTCGAGCGTCTCGTCTACCTCGCTCAGGGCCTCGCGGTCATCCTCGCCTTCATCGGTGTGAAGCTCGTGCTCCACGCCATGCACGTCAACGAGTTGCCCTTCATCAACGGAGGCGAGCCGATGCTCTGGGCGCCCGAGATCCCGATCTGGTTCTCGTTGCTCTTCATCGGCGCGACGATCGCGGTCGCGACCGTCGCGAGCCTCGCCACGACGCGCGGTCAGGGTCACGCCGGTCCTCCCACGGGGGAGGATGAGCGCGAGATCGCCGAGGCGTCCATCGACCGCTAGCGCGTTCGAGCCGGAACCGGACGGGCCGAGGGCCGCACGATTCCGTGCGGCCCTCGGCCCGTTTCGTGTCCCGCGCGCGACGCCGACGGACGTTCAGCGGTCGTCGGGCGGCGGGGCCGTCGGTTCCCTCGGCGGATAGACGAACGTGACGAGGACCACCGAGATCATCATCAGGAGGAACCAGGCGACGAGTTTGGTGACCGGCACCATCTCCCACCCCGTCTCCTGGTGCGGGTAGATCCAGGCGCCGGCCGCCGTCGCGATGTTCTCGGCGAGCCAGATGAAGATCGCGACGAGCAGGAAGGCCAGCAGGATCGGCATCCGGAACGTGGAGCGGAACACACGGAAGTGCATGATCGTCCGCGCGTACAGGACGACGATGCCCGCGAGCAGGAGCCACCGGGCGTCCCACACGAAGTGGTGGGTGAAGAAGTTGACGTAGATGAGCCCCGCCACGAGCGCTGTGCCCCAGACGCGCGGATAGCGCGCGAAGCGTAGGTCGAACAACCGGTAGACCCGCACCATGTACGAGCCGACGGCCGCGTACATGAAACCGCTGAACAGCGGAACGGCACCGATGTGGAGGACGCCGCCCTCGTCGTAGCTCCAGGAGCCGACGTCGGTCTTGAACAGCTCCATGATCGTGCCGACCACGTGGAAGAGCACGATCACCCAGAGCTCTCGGCCGGACTCGAGCCGAGCCACGAGCATGAACACCTGGATCGCGAGGGCCGCAATCACGAGGGCGTCGTTGCGAGCGATCGCGGCGTCGTCCGGGTACCAGAGCCGCGCGGCGACGATCGCGACGAGGAGGAGAGCCCCGAAGACGCACGCCCACGCCTGCTTCGCCCCGAAGACGAGGAACTCGACGAGTCGGGCCCGAGCGCCATGCTCGGGCGCTTCAGCGAGGAGGCGATGCGCGAGCGCGTCGATGCGCTGCTCGAGCGGCGTGAATCTCGGCATGTCTCCCCCTGATGGCCGCGGTCGGCCTGATGACCGCGGTCAGATTATCGACCGACCGCACCCCGGATCGTCCTCCGCGAGGCGGATCCCACGAGGGACCGCTCAGCGGCGGCGGGACACCGTGACCGTGAAGGTGGCGTTCCGGGCGATCTGCTCCGTCGGGCCGACGTGGCGTTCGAGGGTATCCCGGTAGCGCAGACCAGAGTTCCACACCGTCCACAGTTCCCCTCCCGGGACGAGCACCCGACCGGCGGCGACGAAGAGCTTCTCCGCGATCCCTCCGTGCACCGCGTTGCCGATGTGGAACGGAGGGTTGAGGACGACGAGGTCGACCGAACCGTCCGCGAGCGCCGATGCCGCATCGTCCCTGACGACCTCGATCCGCTCGGCCACGCCGTTGGCCTCGGCGGTCGCACGCGTCGAATCGACGGCGGACGCCGACTGGTCGCTCGCGATCACCCGCAGTCCCGGTCGGGACCGCGCGAGCACGGTCGCGATGACGCCCGTGCCCGAGCCGAGGTCGAGTGCGACGCGGGCCTCCGGCGCCATGCGGGGCAACGACTCGAGGAGGAAGCGTGTGCCGACGTCCACGCGTGCACCCGCGAAGGCGGCGCCGAAGGACCGGATCTCGAGGTCGAGCGCGTCGTCGTGCGCGCGCACCGGCCAGGACCGTCCGGCGGCGTCGGCCCGCGGCGATCGGGCGACGAGAGCTCGCGACTTCTGACGCCCGAGGGTCGCGGAGACGTCCTCGAAGTACCGTGCGAGGACGTCGTTCATCCCGCGCGTCATGTGCTTGACGCGACCGCCGGCGAGGAGGACCACATCGGGTTCCGCGGTACGGGCGACGAGTCCCGCGATCTCGTCGAGGGCGTCGAGCGATCGCGGCAGTTGCGCGAGCACGACTCGAGCGCCACGCGTGAGCGCCACGTCGAGAGGGAGCGATCGCACCTCGCCGTCGAGCCCGGCCACCTGTGCGTTCCGCGCGAGCGCCAGCTCCCCCGACAGTGCGTCCTGATGAACCCGTACCGCTCGTGCCCCGTGCAGGGCGACGGCGCCGAGGGCTATCGCGCCGTAGTGGTCCCCGATGACGGCGACTTCACCCGGCCCGGCTTCGGCGAGCGCCGTCGCAGCCTCGTCGAGCAGCAGCCTGTCGGTCGCGTCGACGGCCACGAGGTCGGGCGCCTCCACGTCGGGGAAGCGTCGGAGCGCGTCGAAGTCGAAGGAGGGCATCCCCTCAGCGTAGGGGGCTCGCGCGGATGACGGTCGGCCGGCGCGAGCGGACGCACGGCAGGCGAGTTCGTCAGGCGGACGGGCGGGACGCGTCGAGCGAGTCCGAGAACGATTGCGCGCGGTCGACGAGCCGCGCGACGTACCCCGTGAATGCGACGATGTCGGCCTCGTCCCAGCCCGCGAGCAGTTCGTCCATCATGTCGTCGCCCGCGGCATAGAGCTCGTGCGCGAGTCGGCGGCCATCGTCGGTGAGTCCCACGTCGTGGGCGCGCGCGTCATGCGCGTCGCGATCGCGCACGACGAGCCCTCGCTGCTCGAGCTTCGCGACGGTCTTGCTCACGGTCGGAGCCCCTGTGCCGATGAGTTCGGCGAGGACGGATCCCCGCATGGGGCCGCGCGATCCGATCGTCCAGAGCACCCGCACCTCCATCGAGGAGAAGCCGTGGTCCCGGACCCGCGCCATGCGGCGTCCGAAGGCCGGGTCGGACCAGATGTTCTGCAGGCGCGTGAGCGACTCGACGAGCTCGGATCGGTAGTGCAGGTCCTCGCTCGATGTCATGGCGTCAACGGTACTCGTCCGGCCTGTCCCGTCCCGCTCGGTGGATTCGCGGGGGCCGACGTGCCCGCGAAGCTCCTCGCGTGGCTCGTGAGCGAGGAGAACCCGCACCTCTGCGGGCAGGTCGTCTTCGTGGACGGCGGGAGCGACGCCGTCACCCGCCACGACTCGCCCCGGTGATCCGCCGTCTCTGAGGGCGTCGGATCAGCCGTGCCCCTCGAGGAGGACGCCCGCGGCGGCGTCCACGAGCAGCACGACGTCGTCGTGTCCGTGGAGCGCCGTCGCGGGCAGGGCCTCGGTCGGGCCACTCGCGAGCACCTGGGCGACGATGTGCGCCTTGCCCGCCCCCGTCGCGATGACGACGATGGAGCGTGCACGGAGGATCGTCGCGATCCCCTGCGAGAGCGCCGATCGCGGCACCGCGTCGATGTCTCCGCCGAAGAACCGCGCGTTGTCCCGCCGGGTCGATCCACCGAGCGTCGCGACATGGGTCCGCTCGTCGAAGGACGTGCCGGGCGCGTTGAACGCGATGTGCCCGTCCGACCCGAGCCCGAGGAGCTGCACCCCCACTCCGCCCGAGCGCTCGATCGTCCGGTCGTAGGCGCGGCTCGCCTCCGCGAGGTCGACGGCGTCGGCGTCCGGACCGTGGACCCGGCCGGACGGGATCCCCATCGCGTCCGTGAATTCTCTCCGGATCACGGCGGCATAGCGCTGCGGGTGATCGGAGGGCAGACCGATGTACTCGTCGAGGAGGAACGCCTCGACGTCGCGGTAGGCGCTCGTCGCGTCGCCCCCATGGCGGCGGACGAGTTCGGCGTATGTCTCGAGCGGGGACGAGCCCGTCGCGAGGCCGATGACGCGCTCGCCCCGCTCGAGGACGGCGGCATCGACGAGATCGGCGGCCGCCCGGCCGACCGCGGCCGGGTCGACGAAGCGATGCACGGAGATCATTCGCGCACGGCCCCCTCGATCATCCCCGTGATGAAGTGCCTCTGGAGGAAGATGTACAGCACGACGACCGGCAGCGCGACGAGCACGGCGCCCGCGGCGAGCAGCGCCGTCCCTTGCGTGTACTGGCCCTGGAAGAACGCCAGACCGAGGGGCGCCGTCCGCACCGTGCCGCTCGGCGACATCACGAGCGGGATGAGGAACTCGTTCCACGTCCACATGAAGGTGAGCAGCACGAGGGTGAGGATCGCCGGTCGCCCGATCGGCACGAGGATCTGCCACAGAATGCGGAACGATCCGGCACCGTCGAGCCGCGCCGCCTCGATGATCGAGAGGCTCGCGGAGCGGAAGTACGCACGCATCCAGTAGGTTCCGAAGGCGATCGACATCGCGGCTTGCGGCAGCGCGACACCCCACACGGTGTTCGTGAGCCCGAGGGAGCGCATGTCGAAGAAGAGCGGCACGATGAAGGCCTCCGTCGGCACCATGATGCCGAGCAGGAAGAGCGCGAAGAGGAACCCGGAGCCGCGGAAGCGCATCACGCCGAAGGCGTAGCCCGCGAGGATCGAGCACGTGACGGCGATGACCACGACGATCGCCGCGACGATGACCGAGGACGTCATGTACTCGCCGAAGCGGCCGACCACCCACGCCTCCGCGAAGTTCTCGACGTGCAGCGCGAAGCCCTCGCGAGCGACCGACGCGCTCTCCGGCCCGAAGGCGAGCGAGACGATGACGCCGATCGGCCCGAGCACGACGAGCGCGAAGAAGACGAGGACCACGTAGTTGGTCGCGCGTTCGAGCGCCGAGACCTTCACGATCGGTCTCCGATGCGATTGACGACGGCCGTGATCACGAGAACGACGGCGGTGAGCACCACTCCGACGGCGGTGGCGAGGCCGACGTCGCCCGTTTCGAAGGCGCGACGGTAGATCTCGTAGCTCGGCACGGTCGTCGAGGTCCCGGGACCTCCGCGCGTCGTGACGTAGACGAGGTCGAAGGTCTTGAGCGCCGCGATGATCGTGAGGGTCAGGGCGACGGTGATCTCGCCGCGGACGGCCGGGAGCGTCACCGCGAGGAACTCACGGAACGCGCCGGCACCGTCGAGGCGAGCCGCCTCGTAGTGCTCACGCGGGATCTTCGTCATCCCCGCGAGCATGAGGACGATCACGAGCCCCGTCGCGACCCACGTGCCGACGAGACCGACGGCCGGGAGCGTGAAGGCGTAGTCGCCGAGCCACGGCCGCGCGAGGTGCCCGAGCCCGAGTGCCCGCAGTGTTCCGTTGAGCACGCCGTCGGGCGCGTAGATCTGGCGCCACGCGACGGCGACGACGACCATCGCGATGACCTGCGGCAGGAACAGGACCGTGCGGAAGAAGCCGAGACCCTTCACCTGCGCGCGGTTGAGCACGCCCGCGACGAGGAGACCGATCGCGAGAGGCAGGACGGAGAAGAAGAAGATGAGGACGAACGCGTGCCCGAAGGCCTCGAGGAGCCGCCCGTCCTGGAAGACCGTCACGTAGTTGTCGAGTCCGACGAACGTCGAGGCGCCGAGACCGTCCCATTCGAAGAGGGAGAACTGCGCCGCGCGACCGATCGGGAAGAGCAGGAACACCCCGTAGACGAGGAGGGCGGGCGCGAGGTACGCGTACGGCACCCACGCCCGGCCGGAGCGACGGGTGCTCCGGCCGGGCACGGCGGTCCTACTCATCGCCGGAGGTGAATCCCGCGTAATCGGTCTCGAGCTGCTCGGTGAACGCCGCGGGGTCGACACGACCGTCGATGAGGTCCTGGAGCGCCTGACCCAGGGTGTCGCCGAAGGTCGGAGTCGCGTAGTCGAGGTACGGGAGGAGCTCCCCCGACTCGGTCACCTCGCCGAACACGGTGTAGACGTCCGCGAGGACGCCGTCGCTCGGCGCGAGCTCGGCCGTGCGATTCACCGGCAGGTTGCCGGTCTCGGCGAGCACGTCCATGGCGTCATCGCTCGTGATGAAGTCGATGTACGCCGCGGCGACGTCGCTGTTCTCGGCGGCCGAGGTGATCGTGAACGGGAGACCGGTGCCGCCCGTCGTCGCGATCGTGCCGTCATCGCGCGAGGGGGCGAAGAAGCCGACGTCGTCGCCCATCGCGTCCTCGAGGTCCGCGGCGAGCCACGATCCGCCCATGAGGAAGGTGCCGTCACCCGATCCGAAGGCCTGCCATGCCGCGTCGTAGTCCGTGCCGTTGACGCCATCGTTGAAGTAGCCCGCGTCGACCCACTCCTGCAGCTCCGCCGCGGCGTCCTCGTTCTCCGCGCTCGTCCAACTCGCGCCGGCGTTGCCGAGGCCGAGGGCCGTGATGTCCGCGGGGTCGACGTGCTGGCCCTGGATGGGGCCGAAGACGTGTCCGGCCGGCCACTGGTCGATGTTGCCGAGCTGGAGCGCCGGCCCGTCGGCCGAGGCGGCCTCGAGAGCCGACGTGAAGTCCGACCAGGTCTCGGGGACCTCGAGGCCGAGATCCGCGAGCTTGCTCTTCGAGTAGAAGACGCCGACGACCTCTCCGACCTGGGGAAGGCCGTAGAGCTCACCCTCGCCGAAGACGGCACCCTCCTCGCCGTAGGTCGAGTACTGCAGCACGTTGTCCGAGTAGCGGTCCGTCCAGCCGTACTCCGCGGCGTAGTCGTCGAGCGGGCGCAACTGACCGGCCTCGACGAAGGCGCCCATCGAGTTACGACCGTTGTTGGCCTGCACGACGTCGGGGGCGTCGTTGTCTGTGAGCGCGAGGCGCAGAGTCGTCCCGAGGTCCTCGAAGGACTGCGAGTTCCGCTCGATCGTGATGTTCGGGTACTTCTCCTCGAACGCGGCGTTGAGCTGCTCCATCTGCTCGTTCTGCCCGCCGCGGACCTCCTGGTCCCAGACCGTGAGCGTCATGTCCTCGACGCCGCTGATGTCCGTGGAGATCTCTCCCGAATCGGTGTCCGAGGCCGAGCCGCCGCCGGTTCCCGGTGCGCAAGCGGCGAGAGCGACGACGAGCGTCCCCGCACCGATCCCTGACAGCAGCGTGCGATTTCGTCTATTCATTGCCGTGGTTCCCTTCCAAGCGGGTGGGTGGTGCGGTGAGGGGGCGATCGGGGTGCGGAATGGTCTCGATGACGTCGTCGGGCCACCGGAACGTCGCGTCAGCGCGGCGCACGATGTGGGAGACACCTGCGGGAACGGCGTCGTCGAGGAAACCGTAGCGGCGCACGAGGTCCGTATCGCCGACGGCACGCGTTCGGGACCACCAGTCGGCGATGTCACCCCAGCCCGGCGCGGCGAGCGACCCGCCGAACTGCTGGACGGCGAGGGCGGAGCAGAGCGCGGAGAACGCGAGCCGCTGCTCGAGCGGCCAGGAGCGCAGCGTCCCGAGCACGAACGAGGCCGCGAAGACGTCGCCGGCTCCCGTGGCGTCGAGGAGCGTGACCGGCACCGGGGGGACGACCGCCTCGACGCCCGACTCCGCGTCGATCGCGAGCGCCCCGTCCTCCCCGCACGTCACGACGACGAGCGGGACCCTCTCCGCGAGGACGCGGGCGGCCGCGAGGGGCGAATCGGTGCGCGTGTAGGCCATGGCCTCGACCTGGTTGGGCGTGAATGCGTAGCAGGAGCTCAACGGATCGAGGGTGGCGGGATCCCACACGCCCGTCGAGTCCCATCCGACGTCCGCGAAGACTTTCGTGCCCCGGGCCGCCGCGCGACGCCACCACTCCTCGTGCTCATCGCCCGCGGCCATGCCGCTCAGTTCCGCGAACGCCGCGGCGGAGGACACCGGTTCTGACAGCAGGTCGTCGGCGCCGAGCGGGCTGTCGTGGCCGTGCGTGATCATGCTGCGGTCGCCGTGCTCGGCGATCGAGACGGTGACGGCGGTGTGCCAGTCCTCGAGGCACCGGGAGCGGCTGAGGTCGATGCGCTCGTGCTGCTCGAGCACGCGCCAGCACCAACGGCCGTATGCGTCGTCGCCGAAGGTCGAGGCGAGGGCCGTGCGCAAGCCGAGGCGGCTCGCGGCGACGGCGAGGTTCGCCACGCCGCCGGGGCTCGAGCCCATTCCCGTCGCCCACACCTCGGTACCGGGAGCGGGCGGGGCGCTCAGCCCGGTGAGGACCATGTCGAAGAACATCGATCCCGCGAGCACGACGTCCACATCGTGATCAGCGTTGCTCGGAGCCATGGGGAGTCCTTCGTCGTCGAGTGGAGCTGTTGATTGAACATACTGGTTAATGATCGAAGTTGCGTCAAATCATGCTCGGAAGTGACTGATATGCTCGCCCCATGCTTACAGCGACGCGCCAGGCGAAGATCCTGGACTCCCTGCGCATGGAGGGGGAGGTGTCCGTCGAGTCGCTGGCCGGCCGCTTCGGCGTCTCCGCCTCCACCATTCGACGCGACCTCAATGCGCTGAGCGCAGACGGTTTGCTTCGTCGGGTCCGGGGCGGCGGCAACGTCGAGCCGGACCGCGTGCCGTTCAGCGATGTCGAGCGTGTGCGCAGCGCCGAGAAGGAGCTCGTCGCAGCGCGAGCCGCCGCGCTCGTCGAGGACGGCGACGTCGTACTCATCGACATCGGCACGACGACCGCCCTCCTCGCACGCCACCTCCGCGGCCGTCGCCTCACCGTCGTCACCTCGAGCCTCGCCGTCATCGATCAGCTGCGGGACGACGACGAGGTCGAGCTCATCGTGCTCGGGGGTGCCGTGCGCAAGAACTACCACTCGATGGTCGGCGTCCTGACCGAGCAGGCGCTCGCGCAGATCCGCGCATCCGTGTGCTTCCTCGGAACGAGCGGCATCCGCGCCGACGGGACGATCGCCGACACGACCGGAATGGAGGTCCCCGTCAAGAAGGCCATGATCGAATCGTCGAACCGCATCGTCGTGCTCGCCGATTCCTCGAAATTCCCCGGTGTGGGTCTCCTCAACGTCTGCGGTCCCGACCGCTACTCGACTGTCGTCACGAACGACGACGCCGACCCCGCCACACTCGACGTCCTCCGGTCCGCCGGAGTGGAGGTGCTCACAGCATGAAACTCACCATCATCGGCGGCGGCGGGTTCCGTGTCCCGCAGGTCTTCGAGGCCGTCGCCGCCGCCGGGGCTCCCGTCGTCATCGACGAGCTCTGCCTCTACGACACGTCGACCTCGCGGCTCGGCACCATCCGCGCCGTGATCGATCAGTTGTCGGAGTCGACGGCGCGGCGACCCGTCGTCAGCACGACGAACGATCTCGACGAGGCGCTCGCGGGCGCCAACTTCGTCTTCAGTGCCGTGCGCATCGGCGGCACCGAGGGCCGCATCCTCGACGAGCGCACAGCGCTCGACCTCGGCGTGCTCGGTCAGGAGACCGTGGGACCCGGCGGCCTCGCGTACGCTCTCCGGACGGTGCCGTTCATGGAACGGTTGGCGCGCCGCATCCGCGAGGTCGCTCCCGAGGCCTGGGTGATCAACTTCACGAACCCCGCCGGCATCGTCACGGAGGCGATGCGCTCCATCCTGGGCGATCGCGTCGTGGGCATCTGCGACACCCCGATCGGGCTCATGCGCCGCGCCGCCGCGGCCGTCGCGCCCCTGGCGGGAACGAGCGACGCTCCGCTCCGCTTCGACTACGTGGGGCTCAACCACCTCGGCTGGCTCCGGTCACTCGAGGTGGGCGGTGTCGACCGGCTGCCCGACCTGCTCGCCTCGGATTCGGCCCTCGCCGACATCGAGGAGGCCCGCCTCATGGGCTTCGACTGGGTCCGGGCCATCGGCGCCCTCCCCAACGAGTATCTGTACTACTACTACTTCACGCGCGAGGCGACGGAGCGCATCTCGGCGTCCGAGGCCACGCGCGGCCAGTTCCTCGACGTCCAGCAGCGCGCCTTCTTCGACGCTCCGGGCGACGATCCGCTCTCCTCCTGGCTGCGCACGCGCCACGAGCGCGAGTCGAGCTACATGGCGGAGAGCCGGCCGGAGGGCGAGGAGGGCGAGCGTCACGCGTCCGACGTCGACGCCGGCGGGTATCAACAGGTTGCGCTCGACCTCATGGCGGCGCTCGCGACGGGTCGATCGTCGACGATGATCCTCAACATCGCGAACGCCGGACTCGTCCCGGCGCTGCCGGACGACGCCGTGATCGAGGTCGGCTGCACCGTCGACGCCTCCGGCGTGCACCCGTGGCCGATCGCCGACGTGACGGGCGAGATGGCGGGGCTCATGACGACGGTCAAGTCGGCGGAGCGCCTGGTCATCGAGGCCACGCGGGCCGCGGGCGGCCGGTCCCGGGAACTCGCCTGGCGTGC
Organism: Labedella phragmitis; assembly: GCF_004078635.1. Classification (GTDB taxonomy): domain Bacteria; phylum Actinomycetota; class Actinomycetes; order Actinomycetales; family Microbacteriaceae; genus Labedella; species Labedella phragmitis. The sequence goes on along the minus strand of NZ_RZNB01000001.1, from coordinate 748,361 downwards.
CTTCGCCGCGCACCCCCTCGTCGACTCCGTCGGCGTCGCGAAGTCGCTCGTGCAAGACTACGGCGAGCGCTTCGACTCGATCGGTCGCCTGTTCGACGGACGCTGAGTCCGTCCTCGACCAGCCTGAGCTTGTCGAGGGATGTCGAACTCCCGAGAACTCGAGACGTGTCGACGAACTCAGCGGCCGTGGATTGTGTCTTTCACCGTCACGGCGTCAGGGTGGATGCTGCCGGTCAGTCGTCGGCGTCGACGTCGTCCGCGTCGACGGCCGATGCGTGCTCGGCGAGCGGCCTCCAGACGACGACCTCGGTGCGGCGCTGCGCACGCATGCCGTGCCGGAGCGGCACGACGTCGCCGTGGGCGCCGGCCGCGTAGACGAGTCGACCGGACGAGCGCAGCATCTGATCGGCGAGCGTCGCCTCGAGGTCTCGGACGCGCTTCGTGAGGTCTGAGACCTGATTCTCGAGCGCGAGGACCCGGGAGATCCCCTCGAGACTCACGCCCTCCGAGCTGAGCCGCGCGACCTCGCGGAGCTGCATGACGTCGCGCATCGAGTAACGGCGCGACTTGCCCGCCGTGCGCGTGGGGCTCACGAGCCCGATGCGGTCGTACTGACGAAGCGTCTGCGGGTGCATGCCCGCGAGTTCGGCGGCCACGGCGATCGCGAAGACCGGGGTCTCCTCATCCATCGAAGGTCACCGTCCTCCCGCGGCCGCCGGGCCGCCGATCCGTCGTGCGTTCGGTGCGCGGCCGATCAGCCGCGCGCGCGGCTGATGAGGTCGACACGAGGATTCTCGTGCGGCCCCACTTCCGCGAATCTGTTGAGTGCCTCGAGCGCCTCGGCGCTCAAGTGCGAGGGCACCGCCACCTGGACGACGGCGAGCAGGTCGCCCGTGCCCTTCGAGGTCGTGACGCCTTTGCCCTTCACGCGCAGGACGCGACCCGACGGCGTGCCCGGGGCGACCCGCAGCTTGACGGGTTCACCGCCCAGGGTGGGAACCTCGATCGTCGCGCCGAGAGTCGCCTCGACGAACGTGACCGGAACGGTCACGCGCAGGTTGAGGCCGTCGCGCTCGAAGACGGGGTGCTTGCGCACCGACACCGTGAGCACGATGTCGCCGGCCTCGCCGCCGTCTGGCGAGGGCTGTCCCTTGCCCCGCAAGCGGATCTTCTGCCCGTCGGAGACACCGGCGGGGATCTTCACCTTGATGGTGCGCCCCTCCGACGTCTGCAGGCTCACGGTGTCGCCTTGCGTCGCCGTGATGAAGTCGACGGTCGTGGATGCCGTGACGTCGCGCCCCTTGCTGGGGCCGCCGAAGCCGCGGAAGCCGCCGCTCGGCGAGCCGAAGCCCGCCTGACGGCCCCCGCCGGCACCGCCGAACATGCCGCCGAGGATGTCCTCGAAACCGGATTGCTGGTAGCTGTACTGCTGCCCCCGCGACCCGCCGCCGAACATCCCGCCGAAGACGTCCTCGAAGCCGCCGTTGCCCGCACCGCCGCCGCCGGGAGCCGTGAAGCGCGCGCCGGACCCCATGGCCCTGACCGCGTCGTACTCCTTGCGCTGCTCGGGGTCGTTGAGAACGGTGTACGCCTCGCTGATCTCCTTGAAGCGGGCCTCGGCCGCCGCGTCGCCCGGGTTCGAATCCGGGTGGTACGTCCGCGCGAGCTTCCGGTACGTCTTCTTGAGGTCGGCAGCCGAGACGTCCTTCGACACACCCAGGACTTTGTAGAAGTCCTTGTCGAACCAATCTTGACTTGCCATCTGTCCGTTATCCCTTAGTTCGCCGGCACCTGCACGACGACCTTGGCCGCGCGCAGGAGCGTCCCTCCAACGAAGTACCCCGTCTCGACGACGTCGAGGATCGACTCGGCGGTCGCCTCGGGACTCGGCTGCTGGAAGATCGCCTCGTGCATGGTCGGGTCGAACGGGTCGCCCGCCGCGCCGAAGGGGCGCAGGCCGAGTCGCTCGACGGCCGACCGGAGCTTCGCGGCGATCTGCGCGAACGGCGCGTCTCCCGCGAGGTCGCCGTGCTTCTCGGCGCGATCGAGGTCGTCGAGGATCGGCAGCAGGAGCTTCACGACGTCTCCCGTCGTGCGCTCGCGCTCGGTCTCGCGGTTGGCCTCGGTGCGCTTGCGGTAGTTCGCGTACTCGGCCGTGACCCGGAGGAGGTCCTCGAGGTGCTCGGACTCGGGACCGGCGGCAGCCGATCTGTCCGCGTCGCCCTCGGGCTCCGCCTCGCCCTCGGCCTCAGCGGCGTCGAGGATGTCCTGAACGGTCAGCTCCTCCTCGTCGACGGGCGCGCCGTCCGACTGGCCGGCGGTCTCCCCGTCCTGCGGCGCGGGGCCGGAGGCGGTCGCCTCCGGCCCCTCGCCGGCGGAGAAACCGTCGCCCTGGGGTTCGCTCTCGTGATCCTGTGGGTTTCGGTTCTCAGTCATTACTTCTTGTCGTCCTCGTCATCGACCACTTCGGCGTCCACCACGTCTTCGTCGTTCGACGCGTCGGCGGGCTGCTCTGCACCCTCGGCGGGAGCGGCCTGCTCCGCCTGGGACTGCGCGTAGATGGCCTCGCCGAGCTTCGTCTGGCTCGTGCTGAGCTTATCGAAGGCGGTCTTCACGGCGTCCTCGTCCTCGCCCGCGAGAGCGGACTTGAGCGCGTCGACGTCGCCTTGGACCTCGGACTTCACGTCCTCGGGGAGCTTGTCCTCGTTGTCCTTGATGAGCTTGTCGGTGCTGTACGCGAGCTGCTCGGCGCTGTTGCGCGTCTCGGCCTGCTCGCGGCGGCGCTTGTCCTCGGCCGCGTGCTCCTCGCCCTCACGGACCATGCGCTCGATGTCCTCCTTGGAGAGGGCCGAGCCGCCCGTGATGGTCATGGACTGCTCCTTGCCCGTGCCCTTGTCCTTAGCGGACACGTGCACAATGCCGTTCGCGTCGATGTCGAACGTGACCTCGACCTGCGGGATGCCGCGCGGCGCCGGCGCGATGCCGGTGAGCTCGAACGTCCCGAGGTTCTTGTTGTCACGCGTGAACTCGCGCTCGCCCTGGAAGACCTGGATCGCGACGGACGGCTGGTTGTCGTCGGCCGTCGTGAAGGTCTCCGAGCGCTTCGTCGGGATGGCGGTGTTGCGCTCGATGAGCTTCGTCATGATGCCGCCCTTCGTCTCGATACCGAGAGCGAGGGGGGTGACGTCGATGAGGAGGACGTCCTTGCGCTCACCCTTGAGGACACCGGCCTGCAAGGCGGCGCCGACGGCGACGACCTCGTCGGGGTTGACGCCCTTGTTGGGCTCCTGACCGCCGGTCTCCTGCTTCACGAGCTCGGAGACGGCGGGCATACGCGTGGATCCACCGACGAGCACGACGTGCGCGATGTCGCCGACCTTGATGCCGGCCTCGCGGATGACGTCCTGGAAGGGCTTCTTCGTGCGCTCGAGCAGGTCCTTCGTGAGGTCCTCGAACTTCGCGCGGCTGAGCGTCTCGTCGAGGTTCGCGGGGCCCGACTCGGTGAGCGAGAGGTAGGGCAGCGTGATGTTGGTCGACGTCTGCGAGCTCAGTTCCTTCTTCGCCTGCTCGGCGGCCTCCTTGAGGCGCTGCTTCGCGATCTTGTCGTTCGAGACGTCGACACCGGTCGACTCCTTGAAGCGGGTCGCGAGCCAGTCGACGATGCGCTGGTCCCAGTCGTCTCCACCGAGGCGGTTGTCACCGGCGGTCGAGCGGACCTGGATCGTGGAGAAGTCGTCGTCCTTGCCCACCTCGAGGAGGGAGACGTCGAAGGTTCCACCACCGAGGTCGAAGACGAGGATGAGCTCGTCCTCCTTGCCCTTGTCGAGGCCGTACGCGAGAGCGGCGGCCGTGGGCTCGTTGATGATGCGGAGCACGTTGAGGCCCGCGATCTCGCCGGCCTCCTTCGTGGCCTGACGCTCGGCGTCGTTGAAGTAGGCGGGGACGGTGATGACCGCGTCGGTGACCGTGTCGCCGAGGTACTGCTCGGCGTCGCGCTTGAGCTTCGCGAGGATGCGGGCGGACACCTCCTGCGGGGTGTACTTCTTGCCGTCGACGTCGAACGTCCAGTTCGTGCCCATGTGGCGCTTGACCGACGCGATCGTGCGGTCGACGTTCGTGACGGCCTGGCGCTTCGCGGTCTCGCCGACGAGCACCTCGCCGTCCTTCGTGAAGGCGACGACCGAGGGGGTCGTGCGGAGACCCTCGGCGTTCGCGATGACGGTGGGCTCGCCGCCCTCGAGGACGCTGACCACCGAGTTGGTGGTTCCGAGGTCGATTCCTACTGCTCGTGCCATGGTGTGTTTCTCCTTCTCGGGCGTTCCGCCCGTACGGGTGCCGCGCCTGGAGGAGCGGCCCGAAGTCGGGGTCGGCGCCGTCTCGGCTCGAGACTTGAGCGCCTGCGACTCAAGTTTACTCGGCATGGTTCGGTCGTCAAGTCGGGCGACTGAAAGTTGAGTGGGAAAGACTCAACCCGAATCGAGGAGGGGGGTTCTCCCCCTTCGAGCCGCGAGGTCCCGTCGGTAGGATGTGGGCATGTCCGACAACAACCAGCCGCCCGTCCCGCCGCAGGACCCGATCGTCCCCCCTCAGGACGGCACCGTCCCGCCGCGGCCGACCGACGCCCAGCCGTCGTTCGACGCCGCTCCCCCGGCCCCCGAGGCGCCGACGTTCGCTCCGTCGTCGTCGCCCTCGTACGGGGAGACCACTCCCCCGGCGCCCGGCGGACAGAACCCCTACGGCCAGGCGCCGCAGCCGCCCGCTCCCGGCGAGGTTCCGCAGCAGCCCGCGTACGATCCCGGACCGTACCAGCAGGCGCCGCAGTACGATCCCGGTGCCTACCCGCAGCAGAACCCGTACCCCCAGCAGGACGGGTACCCGCAGCAGACCGGTTACCCCCAGGACGGCGGTTACGGTGGCGGCTACACCGGCGCCCCCGGCTACGGCCAGGCGCCCGGCGGCTACAACCCCAACCTCGACCCGAACGCGAAGAGCCGCGTCGTCGCCGGCATCCTCGGCATCCTGCTCGGCGCGTTCGGCGTGCACCGCTTCTACCTCGGCTACACCGGCATCGGCATCGCGATGGTCTGCATCACGGTGATCTCGTTCGGCACGCTCGCGATCGTGTCGTCGATCTGGGGCCTCATCGAGGGCATCATGATCCTCACGCGCTCGCAGAGTTTCCAGACCGACGCGAGCGGACGACCGCTGCGCGACGGCTGAGCGCGGCCGCTACGTCGACGGCCACGAGGGAGCCCTCGTGGCCGTCGACGTATGTAAAGAGGACGGCGCGTATTTGCGCGAGGACCGCGCGCGACCGAACGCGTCGCCGCCCCGCTTGCTCGCCACCCGGCCGTTCACCGGTCGGCTACCGCTCAGGGATACGCTGAGCGCATGAGCGGCACGACAGAGCCCTCCGTCCCGGCCGCGCCGTTGGTGGAGTCCCCCGATCGCACCAACACCCGACGCGTCATCGCCTGGGGGCTGTGGGATTGGGGCTCGGCCTCGTTCAACGCCGTCGTGACGACCTTCGTCTTCACGGTCTACCTCACGACGGCCGAGGGATTCGGTGGAGAGACGCTCGTCTCCCAGTGGCTCGCCTGGACCCTGAGCGCCGCCGGCCTCGTCATCGCGGTCCTCGCACCCGTGACCGGGCAGCGCTCCGACACCTCGGGGCGACGGAAGTTCTGGCTCGGCGTCAACACCGCGCTCGTCGTGCTCGCGACGGCGCTCCTCTTCCTCGTCGCGCCCGACGCCGCGTTCCTGCCGCTCGGGCTCCTGCTGCTCGGGGCCGGCAACATCTTCTTCGAATTCGCCGGCGTCAACTACAACGCGATGCTCTCGCAGGTCGCGACCCCTCGGACGATCGGCCGGGTGTCGGGCTTCGGCTGGGGCATGGGCTACCTCGGCGGCATCGTGCTCCTCCTCATCGTCTACTTCGGCTTCATCTCCCCCGAGGTCGGCCTCTTCGGCGTGACGGGCGACGACGGCATGGACGTACGGGTCTCGATGCTCGTGTCCGCCGCCTGGTTCGGGCTCTTCGCACTGCCCGTCTTCTTCGCCGTTCCGGAGTACCAGGGCCGCGGAGCGCGCCGGGAGCGCGTCGGCTTCCTCGCCTCGTACGGCCGACTCGGCACGAGCATCGCGCGCCTGTGGCGGACGAACCGCCCGCTGCTCGGGTTCCTCGCGGCGAGCGCTGTCTTCCGCGACGGGCTCGCGGGGGTGTTCACCTTCGGGGGTGTGCTCGCGGCGGGAACGTTCGGCTTCTCCGCCGGGGAGGTCATCATCTTCGCGATTGCGGCGAACGTCGTGGCCGGGATCTCCACGATCACCGTCGGCCTTCTCGACGATCGCCTCGGCGCAAAGCCCGTCATCATCGTCGCCCTCATCGGCCTCGTCCTCGCCGGTCTCGCCGTCTTCGTCCTGCACGACGGCGGTCAGACGGTGTTCTGGATCTTCGGCCTCGCGCTGTGCCTCTTCGTCGGCCCCGCCCAGTCGGCGGCGCGCAGCTACCTCGCGCGCATGGTGCCGGCGGGCGAGGAGGGCGAGATCTTCGGCCTCTACGCGACGACGGGTCGTGCCGTGTCGTTCCTCGCACCGATGGCGTTCGGGATCTTCGTCGCGATCGGCGGTGCGCAGTACTGGGGCATCCTCGGCATCGTCACGGTGCTCGCGGTCGGGCTCGTCCTCCTCCTCTTCGTCCGCCCGCCTCGGACTGACCATTAATTTGGGGATGGTGCGCGTAACTACGCGCACCATCCTCAAATTAATGGGGCAGGGTGGTGAGTAGCATCGGAGGATGGCTGTCACCGACGAGGCGATCCTCAAGATCAAGGGGATGATCACGCGAGGCGAGCTCGGCCCCGGCGATCGGCTCCCCCCGGAGAAGGAACTGTCGGAACGGCTCGGGCTCTCACGCAGCTCCATGCGTGAGGCGGTCAAGGCCCTCGAGGTGATCCGCGTCCTCGACGTGCGTCGCGGCGACGGCACCTACGTGACGAGCCTCGAGCCCCGACTCCTCCTCGAGGCCATCTCGTTCGTCGTGGACCTGCACGATGACGACTCGGTCCTCGAGCTCTTCGCCGTCCGTCGCATCCTCGAACCGGAGGCCGTCGCCCTCGCGACCGCCCGCGCGACCCCCGAGTTGACCGAGCGCCTGTCCGCGCAGATCGAGTCCGTTGACGGATCGACGAGCGTCGAGGGACTCGTCGATCACGACCTGGAATTCCATCGCACGATCGCTGACGCGGCCGGGAACCGCTACCTCTCGAGCCTCATCGACAGCCTCTCGAGTTCGACCGTCCGCGCCCGCATCTGGCGCGGGCTGACGCAGGAGAACGCCGTGGAACGCACGCTCGCCGAGCACCGCGGCATCGTCGCGGCGCTCGAACGCGGCGACGCGGAACTCGCACGCGCCCTCACCCTCGTGCACGTCTCGGGCGTCGAGGCCTGGCTGCGTGAGTGGACGGAGACCGCGACGTCCTGAGCCCTCGCGGGAAGCCGTCGGGCCGCGGTCGTCAGGGTGAAGCCCGTCAAACCGCCGTGGACACGCGCTCGAACTCCGCGGCGGACGACTCCGAGACCGGGTGCACCATCATGTCGAGCAGCACCGGGACGTTCGCGGTGAGGTGGCGGATCCCGGCGAGCGCGAGCTGCTCGGCGGCCTCGACGCTGCGCACGCTCGCGACGAGCGACCGCGTGCCGCTTCCCGCGAGGACGGCGTCCATCCGCGTGACGAGCGCGAGCGGATCGGCCACGGCGTCCGCGAGCCGTCCGTAATACGGCGCGATGTAGGACGCTCCGATCGCGGCGGCGTACACCGCCTGCGCGACGCTGTAGACGGCGGTCACGAGGACCTTCGTCCCATCGGCGACGAGCGCGGCACCCGTCGCGAACCCGGCGGCCGTCGCGGGGACCTTCACGACGAGTCGGTCGCCGAGGCCGACGAGGGACTCCGCGTCCGCCCGCATCGCATGCTCGTCCGCCCCCACCGCTTGCAGGAAGATCTCTCGGGCCCCGGCCTCGATGAGGCGATCGAAGACCGTTTCCCGGTCGGCGCCCGTGAACCCGTCGCGGTGGAGGATCGACGGATTCGTCGTCACCCCGGCCACGAGTCCCGCCTGGACGAGAGGGATGACGACATCCAAGCGCGCACTGTCCGCATACAACTTCATGGCATTCCTTTCGGCGAGCGACTTCCAGCATGACGAGCGAAAGCTCACATGAGAAGATTGCGCTCGTATGAGCATGCGCTCGACGGGAGACAAGGGGGAGGCGAATGAGCGAGAACCTGCTCGACGCCGCCGTCGTCGCGCGCCGCTTCTACCTCGACCGGCAGCAGAAGAGCGAGATCGCCGCGGAACTCGGCCTCTCGCGATTCAAGGTGGCCCGATTGCTCGATGCCGCTCACGCCGCCGGCATCGTCCGCATCTCGATCGACGTGCCCGACGACATCGATGTCGGACTCTCCGACGCGCTCGTCGAACGGTTCGGTCTGCAACGCGCGATCGTGGTCCGCGCCGCGGATGCGACGGATCCGGGAAGGATCGCGTCGACCCCGCTTCACGCCGTAGGACTCGCTGCGGCACGATTCCTCGCCGCACACCTCCGGCCGCACGACATCGTCGGCCTCTCCTGGGGTGCGAGCGTTTCGCACGTCGTCGACGCGCTCGAGGGAGTCAGCGTCGCCGAGGTGGTCCAGCTCGTCGGCGGCGTGCGACCGGCGCCCCTCGGGGATCGGTCACCGGGGCGGCCCGCCCGCAGCGGTCTCGACCTCGTGGAGGAGTTCGCCCGCCGAACGCGAGCGACCGCGGTGCCGCTGCACAGTCCTCTCGTGCTCGGCTCGGCGAAGACCGCCGCGCTGCTGCGCGAGGACCCGAGCGTCGCCGACACGACTCGTCGTTTCGAGGCCGTGACGACGGCGGTCGTCGGCATCGGCTCGTGGGAACCGCCGTCGTCCTCTCTCCTGGACCTCGTCGCCGCCGACGATCGCCGCGAGCTCTGGCACGGGCGCGCGACGGCCGACGTGTGCGGCATCGTGCTCGACGCCTCGGGACGCGTGGTCCGCTCGTCTCTCGCGGATCGCACGATCGGCATCTCCCCTGAACGGCTCGGCGCCGTCCCGACCGTCGTGGCCGTCGCCGGCGGCGCCTCGAAGGCGACGGCGATCGCGAGCGTCCTGCGCAGCGGCCTCATCGACGTGCTCGTGACCGACGAGGCAGCCGCCCGCTCGATCCGCTGATCCTCCGACCGGCCCGCTGACAGCGGACGCGGACTAATGTAATGACAGGTTCAGGTGTCAGCGTCGGCGGACCGGCGCTTCCGCGAACCGTCCGCCGCCCGACCGAAAGGCCACCGATGTCCCCTCACGGCGATCCCACCGCCGCGCCCGCCTCGACGGACCGCTCCGGCGTACTCATCGTCGGCAGCGTCACGGCCGACCTGACGACGTTCTCCGGCCGACTCCCCGCTCGCGGCGAGACGATCCTCGGCGACGACTTCACGCTCGTGCTCGGCGGCAAGGGAGCGAACCAGGCCGTCGCAGCGGGTCTCGCGGGTGCGCCCGCCGTGATGGTCGCGTGTGTCGGCAGCGACCTCTTCCGCGACCTCGTGACCGAGGGGCTCGTCGACGCCGGCGTCGACACGACGTTCGTGCGTTCCGTGGAGGGGCCGACCGGGATCGCGCACATCCGCGTCGACGCCTCGGGCGAGAACGACATCGTCATGGTCCCGCTCGCCAACGCTTCGCTCGACGAGCACCACATCGACGAGGCCTTCGCGGCGTCGGCTTCGACGTGCTCCGTCCTCCTCACACAGCTCGAGACGCCCTACCGGCTGACTCACCACACGGTCTCCGCCGCGAAGCGACTCGGTCTCACGGCCGTCCTCGATCCGGCCCCGGCGCAGGCCCTCGACGACGCGATCTGGCCTCTTGTCGACATCGTGACGCCGAACGAGACCGAAGCCGCGATCCTCACCGGCATCTCGGTCGTCGACGACGCGACCGCGACCGCCGCCGGACGGTGGTTCCTCGACAGAGGAGTGACGCACGCGATCGTGACGCGAGCGGGCGACGGTGTCACGATCGTCTCGGACGACGGCGTGACCCACCTGCCGGCGATCCCGGTCACGCCGGTCGACACGACCGCGGCGGGCGACGCATTCGCCGGCTATCTCGGCGCCGCGCTCGCGGCCGGTTCCCCGCTCGAGGACGCCGTTCGCGTCGCGACAGCCGCCGGCGCGATCGCCGTCACACGCCGGGGAGCGTCGCCGAGCCTGCCCTCCCGCGCGGACGTCGACGCCCTGCTGTCCACGGCCGGCGCCACCACCGATGCTGCCGTCGACCCCGCCCGAATCGCCGCCGAGAACGGAGCACGGCCATGAGACGCACCGCCACGACCATCAACCCACAGCTCTCCCGCGTGATCTCGGAGACCGGCCACACCGACGGCATCGTCGTCACCGATGCCGGGCTGCCGATCCCGCCAGGGAGTGAACGCATCGACCTCGCGTACCGCCCCGGCGCCCCTGCCTTCCTCGACGTGCTCGACACCGTGCTCGCCGAGATGGTCATCGAGGGCGCGACGGTCTCCCGCGAGATCGCCGAGCGCAGTCCCGGCATGCTCGCCGCGCTGCGCGAACGGCTCGAGCCGCTCGGCGTCGAGATCGTGTTCGTGCCCCACATCGAGTTCAAGGAGCTGACCCGTTCGGCGCGCGCCTTCGTGCGGTCCGGCGAGTTCACGCCATACGCCAACGTCATCCTGACGGCCGGCGTGGCCTACTGAGGCGCGAGATGACCTCCGCCGCGACGACCATCGATTCCGAGGGCTTCGACGCCCCGGGAGCTCCGGCGCGCGCGGCCCGCTCGGCCACGCGGCCACGCCGCGCACGCGGAGCCCCCGTCACGGGCGCGATCGACCGCGAGGCCCCTGTGCCGATGTACCGGCAGCTCGGCGCCCGCATCATCGAGACGATCGAGCAGCGCGGGCTCGGCCCCGGCGATCTGCTCCCCGGGGAGCACCGCTTGTGCGAGGAGTTCGGGGTGTCGCGGACCGTCGTCCGGCAGGCGCTCGCGCAACTCGAGCACCAGGGCGTCATCGAGCGGGTCAAGGGCAAGGGCACGTTCGTCGCCCACCAGAAGACGCCGGAGAGCCTCGTCCACACCCTCGCCGGCCTGTACGAGGAGGTCGCCGCGCGTGGCGGCCACGTGCACAGCGAAGTGCGCCGCCAGGAGTTCGAACCGGCGGACGAGGACATCGCGGCGCAGTTGCGCGTCCCCGTCGGCGCCCGGGTCCTCGTGATCGAGCGACTGCGCTTCGTCGACGGGGAGCCGTGGTCGCTCAGCACGACGTGGCTGCCCGAGGCGATCGGCGTGCACGCCGAGTCGGCCGACCTCCGCGACCGATCCCTCTACGGCCTGCTGGCCGAACACGGCATCCGCGCCGTCGAGGGCGTTCGTTCGGCCGAGGCGACCATCGCGGACGAGACGCACGGCCGGCTCCTCAAGGTCGGGGTCGGCCAACCGCTGCTCGTGCTGCGGAGCGTCAGCATGGACGAGGACGGGCGGCCCATCGAGGTCTTCGTCGCGTACCACCGCGGCGACCGGAGCCGCTTCGAGTTCCAGCTGCGCGCGTCGGCGGGCGACGTGAGCACAGCGGAACTGCGTCACACCGGGCTGTGATCAGCCGGGGCGCTCCGCTCCGCCTGGTCGCTCCACTCCCCCGCGGTCTCATCCACACGGCGGATGTGCAACGTCGGGTGTCCGGAGTACGCTCGCGGGTGCTGCTCCGCGGCATGATCAGAACGGACCGACCCGTGGCTCTTCTCTCCATCTCCTTGCGCTACGCGAAGCCCTACACGCGCTTCGTCGCGGCCGTGTTCGTCTTCCAATTGCTCTCCACCATCGCGGCCCTGTACCTCCCGAGCCTCAACGCGGAGATCATCGACCGCGGAGTCGCCCGTGGCGACACCGATTTCATCTGGGCCACCGGCATGACGATGCTCACGGTGTGCGTCGTGCAGGTCGTCACGGCCGTCGGCGGTGTCTACTTCGGCGCGCGTACGGCCATGGCCGTCGGGCGCGACCTGCGGCGCGACGTCTACCGCAAGGTCGACGAGTTGAGCGCGCTCGAGATCGGCGGCTTCGGCACGGCGACCCTCATCACGCGCGGCACCAACGACGTTCAGCAAGTGCAGATGCTCGTGCTCATGACGCTCAACTTCATGGTCTCGGCCCCCATCATGTGCGTCGGCGGCATCATCATGGCGCTGCGGGAAGACGTCGGGCTCTCGTGGCTCGTGTGGGTCTCCGTGCCCGTGCTCTTCATCATCGTGAGTGTGCTCGTCGGCATCCTGCTCCCCCTCTTCCGCCTCATGCAGGACCGCATCGACGGCATCAACGGGGTCCTGCGCGAGCAGATCACCGGTATCCGCGTCATCCGCGCCTTCGTGCGTGAGCCGTACGAATCGGAGCGCTACCGCACGGCGAACGAGAGACTCACCCGCGTCTCGGTGCGCGTCGGCAACGTCTTCGTCCTCATGTTCCCCGTCATCATGATGGTGCTGCACCTCGCCACTGCCGCCGTGTTGTGGTTCGGCGGTCAGCGCGTCGAGGCCGGCGAGATGCAGGTCGGCTCGCTCACGGCATTCCTCCAGTACCTCCTCCAGATCCTCACCGCCGTCATGATGGGCGTCTTCATGGTCATGATGATCCCCCGAGCCGTCGTGTGCGCCGAGCGCATCCAGCAGGTCCTCGGCACCGAGACGGCGCTCACGGCACCGCGTGGGGACGCCAGGACGCCCACGGTCGGGCGCGTGGAGTTCCGCGACGTCACCTTCGGGTACCCGGGGGCGGAACGGCCCGTGCTCGAGAACCTCTCGTTCACGGCGGAACCGGGCAAGACCACGGCGATCGTGGGGTCGACGGGAGCGGGGAAGAGCACCCTCGTCACCCTCATCCCCCGGCTCATGGACCCGCAGTCGGGGTCGATCACGATCGACGACGTGCCCGTCTCGCAGCTCTCGCGCGAGCAGATCGCCTCGGTCGTCGGCCTCGTCCCGCAGAAGCCGTACCTCTTCTCCGGAACGGTCGCGTCCAACCTGCGGTTCGGTCGCGACGACGCGACGGACCCGGAGCTGTGGGAGGCGCTCGGCGTCGCTCAGGGTGCCGACTTCGTGAACGCGAAGCCCGAAGGACTCGACACCCCGATCTCGCAAGGCGGCACGAACGTCTCGGGCGGGCAGCGGCAGCGGCTCTGCATCGCGCGTGCCCTCGTCGCGAAGCCGCGCGTCTACCTCTTCGACGACTCCTTCTCCGCACTCGATGTCGCGACCGACGCGCGACTCCGGGCGTCGCTCGGCGAGGCGACGGGAGGCGCGACCGTCATCATCGTGGCCCAGCGTGTGTCCACCATCCGCGAGGCGGACCAGATCCTCGTCCTCGACGCCCGTCGCATCGTCGCACGGGGAACCCACGACGAGCTGCTCGAGTCGAGCGACACCTACCGCGAGATCGTCGAGTCGCAGTTGAGCGTGGAGGGGGTGGCCTGATGGTCCGCCGGAAGAAGACCGACGCCGAGACGGGCGTCACGGGAGCCGCGGCCACGGCCGTCGCCGACGAGGAGTTCCAGCCGACCGAGGCCGACGGCGACATGTTCGGCGGCACCCCGCCGCGCAAGGCACAGCAGTTCTGGCCGTCGGCGAAACGACTCTTCGGGCTGCTCGCGCCGGAGAAGGTGAAGATGTGGCTCGTCGTGGCCCTCGTCACCGTGTCCGTCGTCCTCACCGTGATCGCACCGAAGGTTCTCGGCCAGGCGATGGACGTCATCTTCAACGGCGTCATCGGGTCGCAACTGCCGGAGGGCGCCCCCCTCGATCAGGTCGTCGAGCAGGCGCGTTCGGACGGTCGCGGAGACTTCGCCGACCTGCTCGAGAAGGCGCAGATCGTACCGGGTCAGGGCATCGACTTCACCGAACTGGGTCGCCTGATCCTCATCGTGCTGTTCCTCTACATCATCGCGTCGACGCTCATGTGGGCGCAGGGCTTCATCCTCAACGCGCTCGTCATGCGCGTGGTCTTCCGGTTGCGGCAGGACATCGAGGCCAAGCTCAACCGGTTGCCGCTCAGCTACTTCGACACGCGACAGCGCGGCGACATCATGTCGCGCGTCACGAACGACGTCGACAACATCCAGCAAGCACTGCAGCAGGCGTTCTCGCAACTCGTGCAGTCGGTGCTCACGATCATCGGCATCGCGGCGATGATGTTCATCGTCTCGTGGCAGCTCGCGCTCATCGCCCTCATCTCGCTTCCGCTCTCCGCGATCATCGCCGGCGTCATCGGTGTGCGGTCGCAGAAGCTGTTCGCGGCGCAGTGGAAGAACACGGGATCGCTCAACGGCCACATCGAGGAGTCGTTCTCGGGCCTCGAGCTCGTTCGCGTGTTCGGTCGCGACCGCGAGATGCTCGCCGAGTTCCACGACCGCAACGAGAAGCTCTACCGGGCGTCGTTCGGCGCCCAGTTCGTCTCGGGCATCATCATGCCGGCGATGATGTTCGTGTCCTACCTCTCGTACGTGCTCATCGCCGTCGCAGGCGGCCTGCGCGTCGCGTCCGGTCAGCTCACGCTCGGCGACGCGACCGCTTTCATCCAGTACTCGCGCGAGTTCTCCCAGCCGGTCAGCCAGCTCGCGGGGATGGCGAACATGCTGCAGTCGGGTGTCGCGTCGGCCGAGCGCACCTTCGAGCTGCTCGATGCGGACGAAGAGACGCCCGAGTCACCGACCTCGACGCTCCCCGGTCGCACGAACGGGCACGTGGAGTTCGAGGGAGTGACCTTCCGCTACGCGGAGGACAACCCGCTCATCGAGGACCTCTCGTTCTCGGTGGAACCGGGTCAGACCGTCGCGATCGTCGGCCCCACGGGGGCCGGCAAGACCACGCTCGTCAACCTCGTGATGCGGTTCTACGAGTTGAACGGTGGGCGCATCCTCCTCGACGGCATCGACGTCACGACGCTGTCGCGCGCCGATCTGCGCTCGCAAGTCGGCATGGTGTTGCAGGACGCGTGGCTGTTCGAGGGCACCATCCGCGAGAACATCCGGTACGGCCGACTCGATGCGACGGACGACGAGGTCACCGAGGCGGCGAACGCCACAATGGTCGATCGCTTCGTCCGTCAGTTGCCCGACGGCTACGACACCGTCATCGACGCGGACGGCGGCACCATCTCCGCCGGGGAACGACAGCTGATCACGATCGCCCGCGCGTTCATCGCGCAACCGTCACTGCTCATCCTCGACGAAGCCACCTCGTCCGTCGACACACGTACGGAGCTCCTCGTCCAGCACGCGATGGCCGCCTTACGCACCGATCGCACGTCGTTCGTGATCGCGCACCGGTTGTCGACCATCCGTGACGCGGACACGATCCTCGTGATGGAGAACGGTCGCATCGTCGAGCAGGGCAACCATGAGCGCCTGCTGGAGCGCCGCGGCGCCTACTACACGCTCTACATGACGCAGTTCCGGGGCGGAGAGAGCGAGGAGCACCGGCCGGAAGTCACGGCGTCCTCGCCGGTCACGGTGTCACCCCTGGACGGCGACCGAAAGGCCTGACGACCGGAGACCGAGCTCGGCGTCGTCGCACCGGCCGATGGAGGATGCACGTTCGCCGGACGCGCCGATAGGCTGGTCGGCTCGACAGTCGAGCGGAATGACGAGGTCGCTCATGTCGGAACCATTGGGGCTTCACCGCGAGGCCAATCGCGCCAACTGGGACGATCGCGCCGCCGTCCACGCGCAGGAGGGCGGTCTCGGGTACGGCATCGACCGCTACGTCTCCGACCCGGGAGCGCTGTCCGACGTCGTGAGCTTTGATCGCGAGCGGCTCGGTGACGTCACAGGTCTCCGCACCGCGCACCTGCAGTGCCACATCGGCACGGACACTCTGTCGCTCGCCCGGCTCGGCGCTCGCGTGACAGGCCTCGATTTCTCCTCCGTCTCCATCGAGAAGGCACGCGACCTCGTCGCGCGCACGGGCGACGAGGTCGACTTCGTCGAGAGCGACGTCTACGCGGCGACGGACGTGCTCGATTCCGGGAGCTTCGACCTCGTCTACACGGGCATCGGTGCGCTCTGCTGGCTTCCGAGCATCGACCGCTGGGCCGTGACGGTCGCCGCGCTGCTGCGACCCGGCGGCCGGCTCTTCATCCGGGAGGCGCACCCGATCCTGTGGTCGATGAACGAGACGCTCGACGACGACCTGCACCTCCGCTTCCCCTACTTCGAGCCGGACGAGCCTCTCGAGTGGGACGACGACTCGACATACGTCGCGACGGAGCGCCCCCTCACCGCGACGACGACGTACGAGTGGAACCACGGACTCGGGGAGATCGTCACGGCGCTCCTCGACCACGGCCTCCAGATCACGGGGCTCGTCGAGCACCGGACCGTGCCGTGGGAGGCACTCCCCGGCCAGATGGTCGACGCCGGCGACGGCGAGTACCGGCTCGCGAGGCTCGACGGCGTCGCACCGCTCTCGTACACGCTGCAAGCGGTCAAGCCGGGGGAATGACGACGGCCCGCTTGTAGGCTCGCCGCGTGGACAAGGACGAACGGGCGCGGCGGGCCGCCGAGCAGGAGGAACGTGCGCGGGCCGCGATCGAGGCGATCATGAGCGGCGGCGACCTCGGTCGCGAGACGCAAGCGCTCTCGAACGAGTTCAGCGATCGTCAATGGGCGCGACTCACCGCCGCGATCCGCCGCATCCTGCGACGACCCGATGCGACCGACGGCCCGACCACGAACGTGTGACGACATGCGCTGTTGAGCCGGACGTCCGGTGGCATTCCGGAACACGGCTCCCTCGGCCCGCGCCACCTCCCGCGGCCGCGGGCCCTCATCGCGCACGAGGTCGTCGACACGATGCTCGTGTCGAATCCCGCGCGCTCCCTGGTCTCGTCGCGCTGACCGCTAAGCCGTCACGGTCACGCCGGGGCGAGGGCCTTGAGCGTCGGGTGCTCGAGGAGAACGCCGTCGGGGGCCGTCGCCATCCGGGCGATCTCCCGACCGAGCGCGATCGCGCGGACACGAGCGCCGATGAGGTAGCGGCGGGCGATGGCGACGTCGGACTCCGTGACGTCCCACTCGAAGCCGTCGCCCAGGTGGGCGATCTGTTCGGCGGGGAGCCGGTTCAGGAGCCGGTCGGCCTTGAGCGCGGTGGTCCAGACGCTGCACTCGTCGACGAGGATGTTCATGGTTCGGTGTCCTTTCGGGTTCTCACCTGAGAGACCCCGGGACCCGCGCGTCATGACGGCGCGGCTCCGGCTCCGGTCCGCCCCCTTTCAGGTTTCACGACCGGTCGGGGGGTGACGTTTGATCAGCGGCGACGGCCACGTAGGTCGACCCGGAGGGAGTGCGCTCGAGCAGCTCGTGGTCGACGAGGTAGCGGCGCAGCACGGCGACGTCGTCCGTGAACCGTTCGAGGCGCTCGTTGACGTCGCCCTCGGTGAGCTGGGCACCCGGCTCGAACGCCTCGCCGACGACCCACTCGAGGAGTTCGCGGCGCTCGCCGGCCGACGCGGGGTATTGCTCGATGCGCCCGTCGCGGAGGAAGCGGTCGACGCCCGTGGCCCGCTGGACGGGCTCCGCCGCGAGCATCGACCGGAACATCTCGCCGGACGCGACGAGGGCTCCCTCGTCCTCGCTCACGAGGCCGCTGTCGACGAGGTTCGCGAGCACACGACCGAGGCGGCGCTCACGCAGACCGGTCGCCTCCTCCGTGACGGGTTCGCCGAGGACGATGCGCGCGTAGACGCCCCGGGCCTCGTCGTTCGCGAGGATCCCGACGATGCGGCGCCACGCGTTCAGCTCGGAGTGGGCGCGTTGCCGGGCGCCCGGCGATGACGCGTTCTGACGACGTTCCGATCGGCTGAGCTCACTCACGCATCCACGCTAGTACCCCGGTCCGACACCGCGTGCGTCGTCGTCCCCTCGGCACGTGAAAACGGGGGTGGTGCGCGTCGAGACGCACACCACCCCCGCCCTCGGGTCTGACGGACGGCCTACTCGTAGAGGACGGCCGCGATCTCCTCGTCCTTCATGTTCTCCGCGTCGTAGAAGAAGTAACCGGTGTCGATGACCTCTTCGGGCGTGTCGCCGTTGATGGCGTCGTACGCCGCCTGGACGGTCTCCGCACCGATGCCGATGGGGTTCTGCGTGATCGCACCAGCCATGAGACCGTTCGTGATCGCGTCCATCTGGGCCTTGCCGGAGTCGAAGCCGATGACCGTGAGGTCGTCGCCGTTCATGCCGAGCTCGGTGAGCGCGTTCACGACGCCGACGGCCGAGCCCTCGTTCGTGCCGTAGATGCCCTTGAGGTCGGGGTGGGCCGCGATCATCGCCTTCGCGATGTCAGCCGACTTCAGGTGGTCGCCGTCGCCGTACTGGATGTCGACGATCTCGATGTCCGGGTACTCGGCCTCCATCTGCTCGACGAAACCGTCACGACGCTCGACACCCGTCGAGTTGATCTGGCTGTGGCCGACGATCGCGACCTCGCCCTCCTCGCCGATCAGCTCGGCCATGTGGTCGGCGGCGAGGGCGCCGGCGCCCAGGCTGTCGGTCTTGGCGATGCTGAGGGGCACGTCGGAGTCGCAACCGGCGTCGAACTGCACGACGGGGATCTCTGCGGCACCGGCGGCGTCGATGAGGGGGATGCAGGCCTCGGGGTCGAGGGCCGCGTAGGCGATCGCGTCTGGGCTCTTGTCGATGGCCGCCTGCAGCATCTGCAACTGCGCGTCGACCTCGGTCTCGGACGCGGGCCCCTCGAAGGTGATCTCGACGCCGAGCTCCTCGGCGCGCTCCTCGGCGCCCTGCTTCACGGCCTGCCAGAACTGGTGCTGGAAGCCCTTGGAGATCATCGCGATGTACGGCTTGTCGCCGCTGCCCGCGTCGCCACCGCTCCCGGCGCTGCCGCCCTGAGCGCATCCGGCGAGGGCGACCACCGCGATGGCTGCGGTCGCGAGGACCGACATTTTCCTAGCGTTCTTCATCGAAACTCCATTGTTCTCGGGTCCCAGCACCTCTGCTGGGCTCTTTACGGTATTCGGGGGTGAGGCGTTGTGGTGGGGTTGAGCCATGTAGATACAGGATCGTTACCTCGCCCGGATCGGCGCGGGTGTAACCGATTTCAGTATCGGACGGAATCCGGCCGCTCGGCGCCTCGCCGATCGGCCGTTCCGAGTGGGAGGGGTCAGGCTTCGCGACGCCGACGGAGCGAATCGGTGAAGACCGCCACGAGGATCACGATTCCGACCACGACGTTCTGCCACTCCGTCTGGATCGACAGGATGCGCAGGCCGTTGATGAGCACGCTCATGATGAGCGCGCCGATGAGTGTTCCGAGGATCGAACCACGCCCGCCGAGCAGCGACGTGCCGCCGATGATGACGGCCGCGATGGCCTGCAGTTCGTATCCCGTGCCCAGCTGCGGCTGCGCCGAGCCGAGCCGGGCGGCGATGACGACACCGGCGATGCCGGTGAAGATGCCCGCGACCGTGTAGATGAGGATCGTCCACTTGCGCGTGTTCACGCCGGAGAGACGCGTCGCCTCCTCGTTGGAGCCGATCGCGAACGTGTAGCGACCGAGGATCGTCTTGCTCAGGACGACGTACGCCACGATGGCGCACGCGAACAGGATGAGCACGGCGTTCGGGAGCCCCGGGATGAGCGTCCCGAGAGCGATGTCCTTGAACGCCTGCTCCGCGAAGTAGATGGGAGCGACGCCCGAGATCACGAGCGCGAGTCCCTGGGCGATGAGCATCATCGCGAGGGTCGCGATGAAGGGCGGCAGGCCGAGGAACGTGATGTTGAGGCCGTTGATGAGCCCCATGAGGGCACCCGTCGCGATGCCGCCGATCACACCGACGACGAGCGGGAGACCCATATCCGTGATGAAGACACCCGTCATGACCGCGCACAATGTCATGCCGGTACCGATCGACAGGTCGATTCCGCCCGTGATGATCACGAAGGTCGTGCCGACCGCGAGGATCCCGATGACGGCCGTCGAGAGGAGGATGCCCGAGATGTTGCTCACCGTGAAGAAGCTGCTGCTCGAGATCGAGAAGAAGATGATGAGCACGACGAGCGTCGCGAAGGCGAGGGACTGCTGCAGCTGGCTGCGCAGCACCTGACCGATCGGGCGACGCTCGGTGCCCCCGGGCGGATTGATCTGCTCGGGGTTCTTCGCCGACGCGGTGGGGGTGGGGGGCGTGGAGGTGGTCATCGGTGAGCTCTCTCTCCAGGGACGGCTGAGGTGGCGTTGGTCGCGCTCGAGGCGCGGGGTCGGGTGGCACTCATTCGTGGCCTCGCGTCGCGAGTTCCATGACGGAGTTCTGGGTGGCCTTCTCGTTGTCGAGGAAGCCCGTGATGCGCCCCGTCGCCATGACGGCGATGCGGTGCGAGAGGCGGAGTACCTCGGGCAGCTCCGAGGAGATCACGATGATCGACTTGCCGCGCGCCGCGAGATCGTTGAGGAGCGCGTAGATCTCATCCTTGGCACCGACGTCGATGCCGCGCGTCGGCTCGTCGAAGATGAGGATGTCGCAATCGCGTTCGAGCCACTTGGCGATGACGACCTTCTGCTGATTGCCGCCGGAGAGGAGCTTCGTGACCTGCTGGACGGACGGCGTCTTGATCTTCAACTGGTCGACGTAGCGCTTCGCGACGTTCTTCCCCTTCGCCGGTTGCACGAAGCCGAGCGGGTTCGTGAAGTTCGGAAGCGACGGCAGCAGGATGTTCTCGCTCACCGTCTGGCCCAGCAGGAGACCGAGCGCCTTCCGGTCCTCGGAGAGGTAGCCGATTCCGTGTCGCACGGCGTCCGTCGGTTTCGAGATCGAGACGACCTTGCCGTTGATCGTGATCGTGCCGCTCGACTTCGGGTCGGCGCCGATGATGGCGCGCGCCACCTCGGTGCGACCGGCACCCATGAGGCCGGCGAACCCGAGGATCTCGCCCCGCCGCAGCTCGAAGCTCACGTCGTTCACGACGTTGCGCGTGCTGAGGTTCTCGACCTTCAGGACGACGTCGTTGCCGTGCGTGTCGATCACGGCGGGCCGCGCGTTCTCGTCGATGTGACGACCGACCATCATCTCGATGATCGTCGGGACGTCGAAGGAGCCCTTCTCGAGGGTGCCGACGTAGCGGCCGTCGCGGATGACGGTGACACGGTCGGCGATGCGGCCCAGTTCCTCCATGCGGTGCGAGATGTAGATGATGCCGGTGCCGTCGGCCTTGAGGCCCTCGATGAGCCGGAAGAGCGTCTCGCTCTCGGAGGCGGTGAGCGAGGAGGTCGGCTCATCCATGATGAGGACTTTGGAGTCGACGGAGAGCGCCTTCGCGATCTCGACCATCTGTTGCTTCGCGACGGTGAGCTCGCCGACCTCCTGGCGGGGATCGAGGTCGATGCGCAGCCGCTTGAGAAGCTCCGCCGCCTTCTTGTTGAGCGCGCGCTCGCGGAGCACGAAACCACCGAGGCTGCGGGGCTCGCGGCCGATGTAGATGTTCTGCGCCACCGTGAGGTGGGGCATGAGGTTCATCTCCTGGTGGATGATCGAGATCCCGAGGGCCTGCGCGGCGCGCGGCCCGTCGATCTCGACCTCGTTCCCCTCGAAACGGATCGTGCCCTCGTCCTTCGTGTAGATGCCCGAGAGGATCTTCATGAGGCTCGACTTGCCGGCGCCGTTCTCGCCGACGAGCGCGAGGACCTCACCGCGATCGAGGCGGAACTGGACGTCTTTGAGTGCCTGGACGCCGGGGAAGCTCTTGCTGATGCCGTCGACGTCGAGCAGATGCGTGGTCACGATGCTCCCTGCTTCGTTGGAGAGATGCGAGTCCGGTCCGAAGACTCCGACGGGGTCACGCGACACGATCGCGCTCACTCGTCGGGGCCTCGGAGCCAAAGTTGTACCTAAATGTATCTAATGGGGTCGGAAAAGAATAGTGTGGGCGGGAACCACCGACGTTCCCCCGGATCAGTGACGATCCCCGAGAAAGGACCACCCCGTGCAGATCGGCGTCCACGCCCTCGTTTTCACCGGAACCTTCGACCGAGACGGCATCTCGCTCGCCGTCGAGAAGACCGCCGCGGCGGGCTTCGATCTCATCGAGTTCCCACTCATGGACCCCTTCGCGTTCGACCGCGAGCACGCCGCGAAGGAGCTCGCCGCGCACGGTATCGCGGCGACGGCCTCCCTCGGCCTCAGCGACGCGACCGACCTCACGAGCGACGACCCCGCCGTGCGCGCCGCCGGCGAGCGACTCCTCGAGGAGTGCCTCGACATCGTGCACGCCCTCGGGGCGACGAAGCTCTGCGGCGTCCTCTACAGCGCCATGAAGAAGTACGTGACCCCGCCGACGGCCGAGGGCCGTGCCGCGAGCGCCGCTGCGATCGGACGACTCGCCGAGAAGGCCGCCGACCTCGGCATCGACCTCTCGCTCGAGGTCGTCAACCGCTACGAGACGAACCTCATCAACACCGGTCGACAAGCGCTCGGGTTCCTCGACGAGATCGGCCGTGGCAACGTGTTCGTGCACCTCGACACGTACCACATGAACATCGAGGAGTCGGATCTCATCCAGCCCGTCCTCGACGTCGACCGTCGCCTCGGCTACGTCCACATCGGCGAATCGCACCGCGGCTACCTCGGCTCCGGCACGGTCGACTTCGACTCCTTCTTCCGGGGCCTCGCCCGCGTCGGATACGACGGACCCGTCGTCTTCGAATCGTTCTCCTCGACGGTCGTGAGCGCGACGCTCAGCAACACGCTCGGCGTGTGGCGCAACCTGTGGGACGACGGCGACGACCTGGCGGCGCACGCCAACCGCTTCATCCGCGACGGCCTGCGCACCGTCGAGACGATCGCGCTGCACTGAGAGCACCGCGGCGGTCACGAGCCGACCGCCGACGGGTGCCCGACGACACCCTTCCGAAGGATGGCGTTGCCGTACTTCCGCGTCTCCCCTGTGCGAACGACGAGGTAGGCGGGCGCTGCGACGTCGTAGAACTCGAAGCGCTCGACGAAGCGCACGTCCTCGTCGGTCGCGCCCGCCGCGGCGATGAGCTCGCGCTGCACGTCGAGGACGTCGCCGTCGGCAGAACGCATGAGGTCGAGGCCGGGAGCGTCGTCGAGGGGGACGACCGAGCGGATCGCGGCGAGGACCCGAGGGGATGCGAGGGTCGGCAGGTCGACGACCCTCGTGCCGATCCGGTGCGCGGGGAAGTGCGCGTCGGCGACGACGACGGAATCCGAGTGCCCCATGCTGTCGAGGTGGAGCAGCAGTTCGCCCGTCAGGACGGGATCGATTCCTTCGAGCACAATCACTCTCCTTCGAGCGGTCGGATGTTTCCGATGATAGATGGGGGGCGGGGCGGATTTCAGGGCGTTGCACGGCGGAAGATCACGATTAGACATCGGATGAGGCGCAAGCGGAGTGGAGGCTCCGCCTCCCTTCCCCGTGTGGTCCCTGTGCTTGTGCACGGGCCACGAGTTCTGCAGAACGGGAGGGCTGGAGGTTCCGCTCGTGTCGACGGGCGACGACGTCAGGCGAACGGAAGACCCGTCAAGCTCAGGGACCGTGGGGGAACACGAGACCGTCCTCCTCGAGTCGCGCCCACAGCCCATCGGGAACGGGAGCGAGGATGCGCTCGGCGTTCTGGCGGATCTGCTGCGGACGGCTCGCACCCACGACGACCGCGCGGACGAGCGGGTGACGGTGCACGAAGTGCAACGCGACCTGCGGCAGCGAGACGCCGAACTCGGCGCACACGGCCGCGATGGCCGTGACCCGCTCGAGGACGTCGGAGGGGACCGAGCCGTATTCGTAACGACCGTCGCGGCTCGGGTTCTCCTGCGCGAGCAGCCCCGAGTTGAAGACGGACGCGGCGACCACGCCGACGCCGTTGCGCTCGCACGCCGGGAAGACGTCGGACGCGGCGGGCTGCTCCGCGAGCGTGAACCGGCCCGCGACCATGAGGAGGTCGATCGCGCCGGTCTCGGCCGACGCCGTGAGCGCCTCGGTCGTCATCGCTCCGACGCCGACGGCCGTCACGGCACCCTCGTCACGCAAGCCGGCGAGAGCCGGGATCGCCGAATCGAGCCCCTCCCGGAGCGAGTGCCGCTCGGGGTCGTGCAGGTAGAGGACGTCGACGCGGTCGAGACCGAGCCGGTCGAGGGACTCCGCGACGCTCCGGCGGATGCCGTCGCCGGACAGGTCCCACTCGCGGCGGAGGTCCGTCGGCACGTGGAAGTCGTTGTCGAGGTCGAGCCCGCCGTCACCCTCGGGATCCGGCCGGAGCAGTCGTCCCACCTTCGTGGAGACGACGAAGGAGTCACGCGGCTTGGTGCGCAGAAAGGCGCCGAGTCGGCGCTCCGAGAGCCCGAGTCCGTAGTGCGGCGCGGTGTCGAAGGAGCGGACGCCAGCCTCCCACGCGGCGTCGAGGACGGCGAACGCCTCGTCGTCGGTGAGCGCCCGGAAGAGGTTGCCGACGTTCGCGGCCCCGTAGGTGAGGTCGCCGAAGGGCACACGCGTCGCCGCGTCGCGGAGGGCCGTCACCGGGCGATCACCTCGCGCGCATCGGCCATCGGCGAGAACGTGAACTCCTCGCGCGTGCTCGCGAGCATCTCGGCGCCGGCGCCGGGAGCGAGCGGAGGCCAGTAGGCGCCGTCGTGCACGTCGACGGGCGTCACGAAGTGCTCATGCAGGTGGTCGACGAACTCGATGACGCGTCCCGACGTGTCGCCCGAGAGGGCGACGGCGTCGAACATCGAGAGGTGCTGGACCGCCTCGCACAGGCCGACACCGCCGGCGTGGGGGCAGACGGGCACGCCGAAGCGGTGGGCGAGCAGCAGGATCGCGATGTTCTCGTTGACGCCGGCGACACGTGTCGCGTCGATCTGCAGCACCTCGAGCGCCTTCGCCTGCAGGAACTGCTTGAACATCACGCGGTTCGCGCCGTGCTCGCCGGTCGCGACCGGGATCGGCGCGACGCCGCGGGCGATCGCGGCGTGTCCCAGAACGTCGTCGGGATTCGTCGGCTCCTCGATCCACGCCACGTCGAATGGGGCGAGGGCATTGACCCACTCGATCGCGTCGGCGACGTCCCAGCGTTGGTTGGCGTCGATCGCGATGCGGATCTCGGGACCCACGGCCTCGCGTGCGAGACGCATGCGGCGGACGTCGTCCTCGAGGCTCGCGCCGACCTTGAGCTTGATCTGCGTGAAGCCGTCGGCGACGGCCTCCTTCGCGAGGCGCACGAGTTTCTCGTCGGAGTAGCCGAGCCAGCCGGGCGTCGTCGTGTAGGCGGGGTACCCGCTCGCGAGCAGGGCGGCCTCGCGCTCGGCGCGACCCGGTTCCGCCGCGCGGAAGATCTCGAGGGCGTCGGCCGGCGTGATCGCGTCGCTCAAGTAGCGGAAGTCGACGAGTTCGACGAGCTGCTCCGGCGTCATGCGGGCGAGAAGTTGCCAGAGCGGGAGTCCCGCCCGTTTCGCCTTGAGGTCCCAGAGCGCGTTCACGACGGCCCCGATCGCCATGTGCATGACGCCCTTCTCCGGGCCGAGCCAACGGAGCTGGGAGTCGTAGACGAACTCGCGCCACGTCGCACCCATGTTCTCGAGCAGGTCCTCGACGTCGCGTCCGATGAGGTGGTCGCGGAGGGCGTGGATCGCGGCGACCTGCACGTCGTTGCCGCGGCCGATCGTGAAGACGAAGCCGTGCCCCTCGAGTCCGTCGCCCGCATCGGTGGAGATCCGGAGGTACGCGGCCGAGTAGTCGGGGTCGGCGTTCATGGCGTCGGAGCCGTCGAGTTGTTGCGAGGTCGGGAAGCGGATGTCGCTCGTGTCGATGGCAGTGACGATGCTCACGGACGGTTCTCCTTCGTTGGATGCTGTGAGCATAAACATCGGATGTCTATAGTGTCAATTGCGCCGCTGGGGGACGGCAGGGCTGACCCGGGTCGTTTCTCCCCGCTAGAGTTCTGATGTTCCCTCGCGACAGCGACGTCCCCCTGGAAGGAATCGCACGATGAAGTTCGCCCGCCTCGGCCCCGTGGGCCAGGAGATCCCCGTCCTCCTCGACGGCGACGCCACCTTCGATCTCCGCTCGCTCACCGCCGACATCGACGGGGCCTTCCTGTCGGGCGAGGGCATCGCTCGCGCCGCGGAGGCCCGGGCGAACGGCCAGCTCCCGGAGATCGAGGACGCGGCGTCCCTCCGGATCGGCGCCCCGATCGTCCGCCCCAGCGCCGTCGTCTGCATCGGCATGAACTACGCCGCGCACGCCGCGGAGTCCGGCTCAGCGCCGCCCGAGGTCCCCGTCGTCTTCCTCAAGGTGCCGAACACGGTCGTCGGACCGAACGACCACGTGCACATCCCGCGACGCAGCGTGAAGACCGACTGGGAGGTGGAGCTCGGCATCGTCATCGGGGAGCGAGCGAGTTACCTGGACTCACCCGACGACAGCGTCGGCCACATCGCCGGGTTCGTGACCGCCAACGACCTCTCCGAGCGGACGTTCCAGCTCGAGGAGTCCGGCGGGCAGTGGTCCAAGGGCAAGATCGCGCCGGGCTTCAACCCGACGGGGCCGTGGCTCGTGACCCCCGAGGACGTCGACTACCAGAACCTGCGGCTGCGCAGCTGGGTGAACGGGGAACCGCGACAGGACTCCTCGACGGCGGACCAGATCTTCGGCGTCGACCACATCGTGTGGCACCTCAGCCAGTACATGACGCTCGAGCCCGGCGACCTCGTGCTCACGGGCACTCCCGAGGGAGTCGCCCTGTCCGGCCGGTTCCCCTACATCCAGCCGGGCGACGTCGTCGAGATCGAGATCGACGGTCTCGGCCGGCAGCGCCAGGAGTTCAGCGCCGCTCCCTGAGCGACGCCTTCCACCATCGACGTAAAGGACAACAGGGATCATGGGTGATTTCGACGGACTCGTGGCCGTGGTCACGGGCGGAGCATCCGGCATCGGTGCGGCGATCGCCGCCCGGCTCGCCGAGGGAGGGGCGCGCGTCGGCGTCCTCGACCTGGCCGACTCGAGCGACGAGCGGCACCTGTCGGTGCACGCCGACGTGTCGGACGACGCCTCGGTCCGCGCGGCGGTGCAGCGGGTGGTGGACGAGTTCGGGCGGCTCGACATCGTCGTGAACAACGCCGGGATCGGGGCCCAGGGCACCGTCGCGGACAACGACGACGCCGAGTGGGCGCGCGTGTTCGACATCAACGTCATCGGGATGGCGCGCGTGGCACGGGCCGCGCTCCCGCACCTGCGGGAGTCACCCTCGGCCGCGATCGTGAACACGTCGTCGATCGCCGCGACGGCCGGGCTGCCCCAGCGCGCCCTGTACAGCGCGTCGAAGGGCGCCGTACTCGCGCTCACTCGCGCGATGGCCGCCGACCACGTCCGCGAGGGCATCCGCGTCAATTGCGTGAATCCGGGCACCGCCGACACCCCGTGGGTCGGTCGCCTGCTCGACTCCGCTTCCGACCCACAGGCGGAGCGCGCGGCGCTCGAGGCGCGCCAGCCGCACGGCCGGCTCGTCTCCGCCGACGAGGTCGCCGACGCGGTGGCCTACCTCGCGAGTCCGCGGTCCGGTTCCACCACCGGTGTCGACCTCGCGGTCGACGGCGGCATGCAGACGCTTCGCCTCCGCCCCGCCCAGTGAGTCCCTCTCCCTCACCCTCCTGAGAATCCCTTCCGTGCTCGAAGCTCGTGCACCACGGGGTTTTTCAGGGAAGAGAAGGACGTACGGCGCTGCGGCTATCGAGGGATGCGCCGCGCCACCGCAGGGTGTCGGTGCTGCCGCGTAGAATCGGCCGAAGAAGGGGGCATCCATGACGCACATCGAAAACAGCGGTCGACGCGAACGATCCGTACTCACCGTACGACGGACATCCGAACTCGAGGGCGCACGGAGCACCGACGCGACGAGACGGGATCAGGACGCCTATGTTCGAGGGGAGATCGACGTCGATCAACTCGGCGAGAGAGTCAAGGCCCGTTACGGCATCGCGTGACTGACCCTCGCCCCTGGGAGGACGGCGACGCCGAGGCTCGATGGGACGGATATTTCGCGGAACCCGGATCACCGGTGCTTCGGAACCTCATCGGGGCGACCTCGGTTGAGGCACTACGTGATGCCGAGAACGACCTCGTTGAGTTTCGTCTGCTCGAAATGCATGAGCGCCCTGGCCTTGTGAAGCGAACGTTCGATCTCGCGCATCTCCAACGGATTCACCACCATCTGTTCCAGGACGTCTACGAGTGGGCGGGGCGGCTTCGGACCGTCGGACTGGCGAAAGGCGATGGAGAGTCGTTCATGCCGCCCGCGGACATCGTCCGTCCGGTCGGACATGTCGCCGCCCGCATCCGAGAGATCGATTTTCTCCGCTCAGTAGAAGGAGTCGACGTGGCCGCCGAAGTGGCCTATCTCTACGATTACCTCAACTTCGCTCACCCTTTCCGAGAGGGCAACGGCCGGGCGCAGCGTGAATTTTTCTCGGATCTCCTGGAGGTGTCGGGGCGGGGAATCGACTGGTCCGGCACTGACCGCGAGGAACTCCATGCGGCTTGCCATACCGCGAGGAACGAATCCGACCTGGAACCGCTCCGGATCATCTTCGCGCGGATAGTCCTCAACGGATCGAGCCATGGCTGAGCCGCGGATCGCGTCGATCGTCCGGTACCCGGTGAAGGGGCTGCCCGGCGTAGTCGCAGAGGGAGACGTCGCGCTCCGGCCCGGCAGCGGGCTGCGATGGGACCGGAGTCACGCAATCGAGAACGGGCGCGTGCGCGTCGAGTCGCCGGCCGCATGGAACTCGCGCGAGGCGTACTTCCACGTCGCACGCTACGAGGAGATCGTACGGTTCGGCGTCGCGCTCGACGCGGCCGAGGGTGACGCACCCGTCCTCACGCTGACCGCTCCGGACGGCCGCTCGGCGAGCGCTCCCGTCGACGAGGCCACCGATCACGCGTTCGCCGTGACCGCTCTGCTCCGGGGCGCTCTGGATGCCGGTCCCGCGGGCCCCGTCCGACTCATCCGCACGGGCGTCGCCGGGCTCTGGGACTGGCCCGACGCACACCTCTCGTTCATCAACCTCGCGACCGTCGCGGCGCTCGAGGGAGAGGCCGGAGCGACGGTCGACCCGCGTCGGTTCCGCGGCAACGTGCTGCTCGAGGGCCTGCCCGCGTGGGGCGAGCTCGACCTTCTCGGCCGTCGGGTGCGTGTCGGGGACGCGGTGCTCGAGTTCTTCCAGCCGACCGACCGCTGCCGCGCGACGACGATCGATCCCGTCGCCGGAGTGTCGAATCTCAACGTGCCCGCGCTGCTCGCGAGTCGCTACGGGCACATGTACTGCGGCGTCTACGCCCGCGTCGTCTCGGGCGGCACCGTCCGTGCGGGCGACGCCCTCGAGGTCGTCGGCGACACGGAGGTTCTCGAAGACACGACGTCGACGCCCTCCATCCTCGACGGCGAACCGGGCTGGCCGCGCACGGGCCGTGTCGTCGAGCGCGAGCAGTCGGGCGCCCGCTCCGTCAGCTACTGGGTCGCGGACCCGACCGGCCTCCTCGGCGACGCCCGGCCCGGTCAGCACCTCCGCGTCCATCTCGCCGGCGAGGATGCGCCGAATTGGCGCTCGTACACGATCTCGGCGACAGCTCCGGGACGTGCCCGCATCACGGTTCGCCGCGATGGGCGCATCTCCTCGGCGATGCACGAGCGACTCGAGCGAGGGGATCCCCTCGTGATCACCGGCCCCTTCGGTGACGTGACCCTCGACCGAGCGGACGAACGTGACGTCGTGCTCGTGAGCGCCGGGTCGGGCATCACTCCGACGGCCGCGATGCTCCGGGGTCTCGCGGATGCGCGCTCGTCACGTCGCGTCCGCGTCCTCCATGTCGAGCGGACGGCGGCGGACCTCGCGCTCTGGGAAGAGGTGGCGGAGTCGTGCTCTCGCCTTGCGGACGCGTCGCTCGGGTTGCACCTCACTCGGGCCGCCGCCACGGCCGCGCCGGACGCGTCGTACGTCGATGCCCGCACCGGGCGTCCGACGGCCCGCGACGTGCTCGCGACCATCGAGGGCCTCGACCCGGCGGCCGTCGACGCCTTCGTGTGCGGTCCCGCGCTGTTCACGGCGGAGGTCCGCTCCGCGCTCACGGGCGCGGGTGTCCCGGCTCGACACGTGCACGCCGAGGTGTTCTACTCCCCGACGACGGCCGAGCTCACGGCGCCGCGTGAACCCTCGACGACAGGGCCGCACCGCGTCCGTGCGGGTACGGCGGAGACGCAGTGGCGACCCCGGTCCGGTTCGATCCTCGACGCGATGGAGGGCGTCGGCCAGGACTGGCCGAGCGGATGCCGGGTCGGGGCGTGCGGCACGTGCGTCCGCGGACTCCGCAGCGGCACGGTCGAGTACCTCGTCGACCCCCTCGTGCCGCCGCCCGTCGGCTCCGTTCTCGTCTGCTGCTCCGCGCCGACGAGCGACGTCGAACTCGACGCCTGACGATCCGCTCGTCGCGGTTCCGAGGGGCCGGGGGCTAACCCCCGATCGGTCGGGGAGTGGGCCGGATTGGGGGCGGTCGTCCCTCGCGGGAGGCTGGAGTCATCCCCGTCGAGCCGCTCGTTTCCGGGATGATGGACGTGCTCCGTCGTCCCGAACAGGCATCCCGCTCGGCCGCCGTGAACCGAGGAGAACCGCCATGAGCACCGAAACGATCACCGACGCGGCACCACCCGCCCCACCCCACGACGGACATCCCGGTGAACGCCCGTTCACCACCTACGGCAGGCTGTGGCGAGCGGTCCCCCGGGAGCTCGGCTTCCTGCTGCCGAACCTTCCGATCGTCATCCTCGGCAACATCATTGCGGTCACGCTCTTCGCCCTGGGCGTCGGCACGATCGTCATCTACCTCGGAGTGTTCGTCCTCTTCGCCACCCTCTACGTCGCTCGTGCCTTCGGTTCGTTGGAGTTGATGCGGCTGAAGGCAGCGGGAATGCCGGAGATCGAGGCCCCGAGGTGGCCGAACCGGCCGGCCGAGGGATTCTGGCGCACCTTCTTCCGCCCCTTCGCCGACGCCCACTCATGGCTGCATCTGATCCACACCGCGATCGTCAATCCGATCGTCGGAACCCTCACGTGGGGTGTCACGATCAGCTGGGTATTCGGTGGCCTCGGCGGTGCGCTCGCATGGACGTTCCCGTGGTGGCTCGACTCCGACGAGCGGAACGAAGGGCTCAGCTCTGTCGTCTGGCCCGGGCTCACTCCTGCGCTCGGGGGGCAGGCGCTCGACATGGTGCTCAACGTCGTCGTGGGCGTGATCCTGCTCGTGACGCTGCCGTTCGTGCTCCGCGGACTCACCCTCGCCCACTACGGGATCGCGAAGCTCATGCTCGCGCGGTTCCGCAGCGAGGACCTCGAGGAGCGTGTCGCGGAGGTTCAGGCCACCCGGACCGCGGCCGCCGCGGCAGAGGGCGCCGCCCTCCGTCGCCTCGAGCGCGACATCCATGACGGACCGCAGCAGCGCCTCGTGCGCCTGCAGATGGACATCGCGGCCGCCGAGCGTCAGCTCGACACCGACCCCGAGCGTGCTCGCGCCCTCCTCGCGGAGGCCGCCGGCCAGTCGCGGGAGGCTCTCGACGAGTTGCGCGCCTTGTCTCGGGGCTTCGCGCCGCCCATCCTGCTCGACCGCGGACTCGTCGCGGCTCTCGATTCGCTCGCCTCGCGCAGCACCGTTCCGACGGAGGTACGCGCGTACCTGCCGGCCGAGATCGTCGTGCCCGACGAGGTGCAGCGGGCGGCGTACTTCGTCGCGAGCGAAGCGGCGGCGAACGTCGCCAAGCACGCCGGCGCCCGGCGGTCGTCCATCACCCTCGAGGTCGTTCCCGGCGCCGCCGGGAGCCGCTGGCTGCGACTCGTGATCGGGGACGACGGCCGCGGCGGCGCCCGACCGGTGGAGGGCCACGGTCTCGCGGGACTCGACGAACGGACCCGCGGCGTCGGCGGCCGCCTCGACGTGTGGAGCCCGACCGGCGGCCCCACGACCGTCACCGCCACCCTCCCCCTCCCCGCTTGACTCCCCCGAACCCCTGCCTGCCCCCCCCCCCCCCTGAAAATCCCTTCTGTGCACGAAAACTCGTGCACAGAAGGGATTTTCAGGTGTGGGAGGGTGGGGGTGTGAAGCGGGAACTGCGGGTCATCGTCGTCGACGACTCGGTGTTGCTGCGCGAGGGACTCGTGCGGCTCATCGACGAGGCCGGGCATCGTGTCGTCGGTGCGGCCGGGTCCGGCGACGAGTTGCACGCGCTGCTCGCCGACACGGAGGCGGACATCGTGCTGCTCGACGTCCGGATGCCGCCCACCTTCCGTGACGAAGGCGTCACCGCTGCATTGCGCGTCCGCGCCGAGCATCCGTCCGTCGGGATCCTGCTGCTGTCGCAGTACGTCGAGGGGCAGTACGCGCGCGAATTGCTCGGGAGCGGGAACGGCGGCGTCGGCTATCTGCTCAAGGACCGCGTCTCCTCGCTCAGCGAGCTCGAGTCGGCGATCGAACGAATCGCGGACGGCGGGACCGTGCTGGATCCCGAGGTCGTGTCGCAGCTCCTCGGTCGGCGCCGCGATCCGCTCGACTCGCTCACCGAGCGCGAACGCGACGTGCTCGAGCTCATGGCGCATGGCCGGACGAACCAGGCGATCGCCGCCGCCCTGTTCGTCGGTACAGGTGCCGTCGAGAAGCACGTCACGTCGATCTTCCAGAAGCTGGGCCTCGAGGACTCCGGAAGCGACCACCGCCGCGTCCTCGCGGTCATCGCCTACCTCCAGCGCTGACCCCCCTCTCCCCCCATCAATTTGGCGATGGTGCGCGTAACGACGCGCACCATCGCCAAATCAATGTCCTAGAGGGCGTTGCGGCGGGCGACCTCACCGAGCCACGCGAGGCTCGGCTTCGGGTGGCGCTCGAACGTCGAGCGGTCGACGCCGATGAGGCCGAACGTCGGACGGAACCCGGACGCCCACTCGTAGTTGTCGAGCGCGCTCCAGTGCAGGTACCCGCGCACGTCGATTCCGTCGGCCATCGCCGCGTGGAGGCCTCGGAGCGCGCCGTCGGTGTAGGCGACCCTGCGGGTGTCGTCACTCGTCGCGATCCCGTTCTCCGTCACGAGGACGGGGACGCCGCCGGTCAGTTCCCACGCGCTCCGCACGCCGAGCTCGAGCGCCGGAGGGAAGAACTCCCAGCCCGTGAGTGTCGTCTCGACGTCGTCGGAGACCGGCAGGGGCCCCTCCGGACCGATGTACGTCCGCGTGTACGCCTGCACGCCCACGAAATCATCGCCACGCGCGGCCTCGAGGTACCAGTCGTCGCGCGGGTACCCGTACTCACGGAGCTTCTCGTCCGCTCCCGGCTCGCCCGTGGAGTGGAACGCCTGCGTCGCGACCGTCCACCCCGACCGGATCTGTGGCAACTGCGACAGCACCGACCGCGCCCGGGTGTGGGAGTCGAGGAGAGCGTCCGCGACGCCGAGGTCGGGGTTCGGGAGACCGAACGCGACGAGGTTGGCCGCGTCCTCCCCTCCCGCGAGCATCGCGGCGATGTTCGGTTCGTTGATGGTGCACACGTACCGGACCCCATCGGAGACGATCGGGATGGCCGTCTCGACGAAGCGCTCGAACAGCTCGGGCGCTTCGGGGTTCCGCCAGAAGCCGGCTTCGAACATCCACCGAGGGACCGTGAAGTGGAGGAGCGAGACCACCGGCTCGAGATCGACCTCGATCGCCGCGTCGACCATCCGGCGGTAGTGGTCGATCGCCGCGCGCGAGATGAAACCGCGCTCCGGCTCGATGCGCGCCCACTCGATGCTGAAGCGGTACGACGTGAGACCGGCGTCGGCGAGGAGCTTCATGTCCTCGCGGTAGCGGTGGTAGTGGTCGACGGCGTCGCCGGACGGCTCGACGATCGTCGTGCCGGGCGCGTGCTCCTTGAGCCACCAGTCGTTCGAGACGTTGCCGCCCTCGACCTGGTGCGCGGCGGTGGCGGCACCCCAGAGGAAGCCGTCGGGGAACTGGAGGTACTGGGACATGGATGACTTTCGGTTGTCGGGCTCTGAGGGAAACAGGGTCAGTTGACGGCGAGCGAGGAGAAGAAGGAGTCGAGGGCCTCGAGGGTCGCCTCCGGCGCCTCGGCCTGGGGGGAGTGCGCGCCTCCGGGAATGACGACGTAGCGGGCGCCGAGGCGCTCCGCCATGTCCCGCTGCCAGTCGATCGGCCACTTGTCGTCGTGCTCGCCGTGGGCAACGAGCACCGGGACGGCGGTCTCGCGCAGCGCGTCGGTCGTGTCGTCCTCCGAACGCAGGATCGAGGCACCCTGGAGGAGGTTCTGATCGGCCGTCGCCGCTGCGCGATGTCGGAAGAACGCCTCGAAGGCGCCGATCTCCTCGTCGGTCGCGTCGACCTTCTCGGGGTTGTCCCGTTCCCAGAGGCCGATGCTGCCCGCTTGCGCGACCGTCTCGGTCGTCGCGTCGTGGCGACCGGGCCAGCCCTTCGGGCCGCTGCACAGGAGCGTGACGCTCGTGAACGCCGACGGGTCGCTGACGACGGCCGCCCGGGCGACCACTCCGCCGAGGCTGTGCCCGATGAGGTGCACGGGTGCGCCGCCGCCCACGAGGCGAGCGACCGCGACGGCGTCTCCCGCGAGCGCGTCGAGCGAGTAGTCGTCGTCGACGGGTTGTGCCGAGTCGGCCTGGCCGCGCTGGCTGTACGACCACGCGTCCCAACCGGTGTCGGCGAGGCGCGGGAGGATCTCGTGCGCGTCCTCCTTCGAGCCGGTGAAGCCGGGCACCCAGAGCACGACGCCGCGAGCGGCACCGGTCGGGTGCGCGCGCAGCGCGGTCAACCGCCCGACGGGCAGCTCGAGCGCGACCGCCTCGCTCCCCGGTCGCATCGGCAGCCCGCCGAAGTGCGGGATCGGCGTCCCACAGGGCGAGTCGCCCGACCTCTCCCCTTGGGTTGTCGCAGATCGGCGGTTCTCCGCAGAATCATCGCCGATCTGCGACAACCCGGGGAGGGAGGGGTCGCATGGAGAGGCCGGAGAATCCGGAAGCGCCGACATGTCCTCGGTCACGCGACGTCCCCCCGGAGACGGCGCGGGTTCGGCACGGCATCGAGCAGACGGACCGTGTAGTCGTCCTGCGGGTTCCGGAGCACGTCTGCCGTGACGCCGCGTTCGACGACCCGGCCGTCGTGGAGCACCATGATGTCGTCGGTCACGAGTCGCGCGCTCAGGAGGTCGTGGGTGATGTAGAGCAGGCTCACCCCCCATTTCTCACGCAGATCCTCGAGGAGCGCGAGCACACCGGCCCTCAACGACACGTCGAGCATCGAGACGGGCTCGTCGGCGATGAGGACCTGCGGGTCGCTCGCGAGAGCGCGCGCGATGACGACGCGCTGCCGCTGACCGCCGGACAACTGGTGCGGCAGCTTCTGGGCGAAGGTCTCGGTCGGCGTGAGGCCGACAGTCTCGAGCAGCTCGTGGAGTCGCGCTCGCGCCTCGTCGCCGCGGAGGTCCGTCATGTTGCGGATCGGCCGCGACAGCGTGTACTCGACGGTGTGCAGGGGGTTGAGCGCGGCGTACGGGTCCTGGAAGACCATCTGCACGTTGCTGCGCAGATCACGCAGCCCCTTCGCCCGCAGCCGTGTGACGTCGACGTCACCGAAGCGCACGGCTCCCTCCGTCGGCCGCTCGATCCCCGTGACGAGCTTCGCGAGCGTCGACTTGCCGCTTCCGGACGCGCCGACGAGGGCGAGCGACTGCCCGGGCTCGAGCGTGAACGAGACGTCGTCGAGTGCCCGGACCGGCTTCTCGCCGCGCCGCGGCGGCGGGTACACCTTCGAGACGTGATCGACCACGATCGCCGAGTCGGCGGAACGGACGCTGCGGGTCACGACGGTCGGTTCGCTCGTCGCGGACTCCGCTCGAGTCCTTCCGGACGCCGCGCGGGACTGCCGATCGGGGAAGCCCGGCAGCTCCACGACCTCGGCGCGCGGGTCGGCGTAGTGGCTGAGGAGCATGCGGGTGTACTCGTCCCGCGGCCGTTCGAGGATGTCGCGGCTCGAGCCGTCCTCGACGATGCGGCCCTCGTGCATGACGAGGACGCGCTGCGTCGCCTCGAGCACGATGCCGAGGTCGTGGCTGATGAGGATGGCCGTGAATCCCTCCGACTGCTGCAACGCCTGGATGGTGTCCATGACGGCGTGCTGCACGAGCACGTCGAGCGCCGTCGTCGGCTCGTCGAAGACCATGAGCTGCGGCTCGAGCGAGAGCGCGAGCGCGATGGAGACGCGCTGCCGCATCCCGCCGGAGAGCTCGCCGGGATAACTCGCGAGGACCGACGGGTCGAGCTCGACCTTGCGCACGAGCTCGGCGGCACGCGCCTCGCGGTCGGCCGCCGCGACGTGACCGTGCGCGCGGAAGATGTCCATGAAGTGGTTGCGGATGGTGCGCACGGGGTTGAGCGCGTTCATGCCGGACTGGAGCACCATGGCGAAGCCGCCCTGGCGCTGCCTGCGCAGCGCCTCGGTGTCGAGTTCGCGGATGTCGGAGCCGTCGAAGACGATGTTGCCGCCGTTCGTACGGGCCGGCGGCTTCTGAAGTCGCGTGAGCGCGAAACCGAGGGTCGACTTGCCCGAGCCCGATTCGCCGACGAGCCCGACGAACTCGCCGCGCCGGAGGCTGAAGCTCACGTGGTCGACCGCTTGCACGGGCGCGGCCCCGGGGCTCTCGTAGATGACGGAGAGGTCCCGCACGTCGAGGAGCACGTTGTCGGTTGCTGAGGTTGCCTGCACTGAGCCTGTCGAATGTGCCGAAGCACCGAGAGGCTCAGGGACCGTATTGTCGGTGGAGGTCACTTCTTGGCCTTCCCTTCGCGGAGGCGCGGATTGCTCACGGCGTCGACTCCGAAGTTGATGAGCGTGAGGCTGAGCGCGAGCAGCGCGATGCAGAGACCGGGGGCGAACAGGAGCGCCCACTGGCCGGTGAGGAGCGCGTTCGAGTTCTGCGCCCAGTAGAGCATCGTGCCCCAGCTGACGATGCTCGAGTCGCCGAGGCCGAGGAACTCGAGCCCCGCCTCGGCGAGGATCGCGGCCGTCGCCGCCCCGAAGAGGCTGCCGACGATGAGCGACGTCATGTTCGGGAGGATCTCGCGGAAGACGATGCGCGGGGCGCGCTCACCGGAGAACTGGGCAGCCGTCACGAAGTCGCGGCTGCGGAGCGACTGGGTCTGGCTGCGGAGCACGCGAGCACCCCACGCCCAGCCCGTCACGACGATCACGGCGATGATCATGAGGATGCCGCCGTTCTGCAGGTAGGCCGCGATGACGATCATGAGCGGGAGGCCCGGGATCACGAGGAAGAGGTTGACGATGAAGCCGACGACCTCGCTCGAGAGTCCTTTGAGGTAGCCCCAGCTGAGCCCGATCGCGACGGCGATGAGCGTCGAGAGCACACCGGCGGCGAGGCCGACGAGGATCGAGATCTGCGCGCCGAAGATGAGCTGGCTGAGCACGTCCTCCCCCGCCGCCGTCGTGCCGAGCCAGTGGGCGCCGTTCGCGTCGAGGTTGCGCTCGAAGGACGTGTCCTTCGGGTCGTATGGAGCGAGGAGCGGCGCGAAGACCGCGACGAGCACGAACAGCGCGAGGATGACGATGCCGACGCGCGCCTTGCCGTTCGACCACACCACTCCGAGCGTGCGGCCGAAGGAGCGCCACCGGCTCGGCGCCGCGACGGCCCCGTCCGCTGCGCCCTCGGCGGGGATTCTGACGTTCTGCGTTGAAGTCATCGGCGGGTCCTTGGGTCGAGTGCGCCGTACAGGATGTCGACGAGGAAGTTGGCGACGAGCACGCTCACCGTGATCATCAGGAAGAGGGCCTGCATGAGCGGGTAGTCCTGCCCGATCACCGCGTTGAACAGCAGGTACCCGATGCCCGGGTATCCGAACACCTGCTCGACGAGGATCGACCCGCCGACGACACCGCCGAGCGCGAGACCGAAGCCCGTGAGGTTGGGGAGGATCGCATTGCGGGCGGCGTAGCGGACGGCGACCGTGCCGCCACGGAGTCCGTTCGCCTCGGCGAAGGTCACGTAGTCGTCGCCGAGCGTGTTGATCATCGCGTTGCGCATGCCGATGATCCAGCCGCCGAGGCTCGTCACGAGGATCGTGAGCGCCGGGAGGGCAGCGTGGAGGAGCGCGTCCCCGATGAACGCCGGCGTGAACGCCGGGGTCGTCGTGGCCGAGTAGGCGCCCGTCGTCGGGAACCAGTGCAGCACGTAGCCGGCGAAGAAGAGCAGCAGGAGCGCGGTCCAGAAGTAAGGGAAGGTGCTCATGAAGCTGCCGCCGAGCGTCGGGAGCGCGTCGAGCCACGTGCCCCGCTTCCACGCGGCGGCGACGCCGATGAGCGTTCCGAGGATGAAGGCGACGATCGTGACGATGCCGACGAGGATGATCGTGTACGGCAGCGCCGTGCTCACCATGCTCGACACCGTCTGCGGGTAGAAGGTGTACGAGACGCCGAAGTCGAGCGTCACCACCTGGCGCAGGTACGAGACGTACTGCTCCCACAGGCTCCCGTCCGGGACACCCAGCTGGGCCTCGATCGCGGCGCGCGTCGCCTCGGTCACGGGGCCGTTCTGCGAGAGCTTCGCGATTGCGGCGTCCGCGGGGGAACCCGGCATGAGGCGCGGGAGGAAGAAGTTGAGCGTGACGGCCGCCCACAGCGTCAGGACGAAGAGGCCGAGCTTTCCGGCGATGTACTTCACTGGTCGTCTCCGTTCGCGAGCTTCAGGCGCGTGAAGATCATCAGCGGCGCGGAGTCGTAGTTCTGCGGGGCCATGTAGGGGTCCTCTTCGCTCGGCCAGCCCGTGAACTTGGCGTCGTTGAAGAGCCCCCACGAGCCGCCGTAGTACATCCCGATGACGGGCAGGTCGTCGTAGACGATGTTCTGCAGCGCGTGGCTCAGTTCGAGCTGCCTCTCGGGGTCGGGCGTCGCCTTGAGCTCGGCGAGCAGCTCGTCGGCCTCGGGGTTCCGGTAGCGGGCGAAGTTGTTCGCCGTCGTCTCGCCGACGGGCACGTAGAACTCGCTCGACAACAGGCTGTTGTACGCCTGGTAGACGTAGCCGCCGCCCATCCCGCCGAGTGCGACCTCGAAGTCGCCGTTGGAGATCGCCTGCTGGTAACCGGCGGGCTGCGGCAGGCTCAGCTTCACCTCGATGCCGACGCCGCGGAGCTGGCGCTGCACCTCCTGCGCCGCGCGGGTCCAGTCGGAGTAGCCGTTCGCGCTCGTGAGCGAGAAGGAGAACTGCTCGCCGTCAGCGCCGACGAGCCGGTCGCCCTCGAGCGTGTAGCCCGCCTG
This sequence comes from Labedella phragmitis, assembly GCF_004078635.1. Lineage (GTDB taxonomy): Bacteria > Actinomycetota > Actinomycetes > Actinomycetales > Microbacteriaceae > Labedella > Labedella phragmitis. The sequence continues at coordinate 708,907 of NZ_RZNB01000001.1, read as the reverse complement.
CTCGAACTCCGCGAGGGCGGCGTCCGTGTCCTGCTCGATCATGCCGCCGTCGGGGATGCTCGGGTCGAGCTGGTCCTCCTGGTTGGGGAGGATGAGGCCCGTCTGACCCGCCGGTTCCATGTAGCCCTCGGACGCGGAGTCGGCGATCGCTCCCCGCTCGAGAGCGAGGGAGATGCCGCGGCGCACGTGCACGTCGTCGAACGGCGCGACCTCGTGGTTGGGCATGAGCCCGATGATCCCGATCGGCGGGAACCAGAATCTGTTGCTGTCGCTCGCGGCTCCCCACGTGCCCTCGACGTCGGAGATGAAGGAGTACGCCCAGTCGTAGCCGCGTGTGACGGTGTCGAGCTGCGTGTTCGTGGCGGGGAGGATGAGGTGCTGGATCTCGATCGAGTCGGCCTGCCAGTAGTCCTCGTTCTTGTCCATCGAGTACTGCTGCTGGTTGTAGTTGCCGAGCGTGAAGGGGCCGGACCCGATGGGGTCCTCGTTGCGCCACGTGCTCGGGTCCTCGACGTCGGACCAGATGTGCTCCGGCACGATGTACGTCGCGCCGATGATCGTGAGCGCCGGGACGTCGTCGGTGAGGAGCTCGAACGTGATCGTGTCGCCCTCGACCTCGATCGACTCGATGTGTTGCCACGCGCCCTTGATGTCGATCGCCGGGAACTCCTCGAGCATCTCGAACGTGAAGGCGACGTCGTCGGCGGTGAGTGGCTCACCGTCGCTCCACTCGGCGTCGTCGCGGATCGTCATCTCGATCGTGTCGGCGTCGGGCAGGGACCACTCGGTCGCGAGCCACGGCGTCTGCTCGTTGTCGAGCGGATTGATCATGATGAGCGGCTCGTACATCCACCGCGACGCCGTGCGGGTGTTGGTGAGGTACGGGTTGAAGTTGCGGTCGAAGAGCGGGTTGCCGCGGTCGGCGTTGATGAGCATCGTGTCGTCGGGGATCGTCGGATCCGGTTGCGACGTGACCTGGATGCTGCAGCCGGTCGCCACGAGCATCGCGGCCGCGCCGACGGCCAGCGCCGAGAGCGCTCGCCGGGCACGGCGTCGGGGGGTCCGCTCGGGCCGAGCGGTGGGAGAAGTGAGTGACACGGTGTCGAATCCTCATGTCGTCGTCGTCACGAGGCAGTCCGGGGGCTGCGCTGCGCCGGACGGGGATCCGTCCGTGGATGACCCCACTGTATGCGCATACATCCTTTTCCGCAACCACCAAAGGGCTACACCCGCACGAGGGCGCCAATTGTGGATACCGCCCTCGACACCGAACTAGAGCCCTCACATCGCGACCCACGAACCGGTTGGGGGCGGTCGGTACCACTGACGACTCGCTCGAAGGCGCTCGCTTCGCAACGAGGGCGCCAGGTGCACGTGGCGCCCTCGTGCGGGTGTAGCACTTTCAGGGGGCGGTGCTCTCCCGGACGAGAACACTCACCGGCAGTCGGAGCGTCACGGGCGGCTGCGACGGGTCGCCGAGTCGGCCGGAGAGCACGTGTACCGCCGCGCGCCCGAGATCCTCCATCGGCTGACGCACCGTCGTGAGGCGAGGAACCGAGTGTCGCCCGGCGTCGATGCCGTCGAAGCCCGCCACGAGGACCCGACCGGGGACCGCGATCCCGTGCGCCTGCAACGCGTCGAGCACGCCGAGCGCCATCTGGTCGTTCGCGCAGACGATCGCATCGGGGATGTGACCGGAGGAGACGAGCGACGTGGCGACGTCGCGCGCCCGGTCGCGCGAGAACTCCGCGCTCACGACACTCACGCCCGGCCGTGTCTCGATCGGATGCGCGGCGATCGCGTCCTGGAAGCCCTCGTAGCGCTCGATGTCGTCGGGCGTCTCGATGCTGCCGCGGATGTAGAGCATGCCGTCTGCCTCGCGCGCGGCGAAGACGTGCTCGACGAGCGCGCGCATGCCGGCACGGTTGTCGACGCTCACATGGTCGAAGTCGTCGTCGCGACGAGGACCCGCGATCAGGACGACGGGGATCCGGCGCGCGATGTGCTCGAGCATCTCGTCCGGCACGCTCCCGGCGAGGACGGCGAGACCGTCGACCCGACCGGCGATGTCCGACACGATCGTGTGCGAATCGGCCCCGCGACCGACCCCGACGAGCAGGACGAAGCCGTTCCGCCACGCCTCGATCTCGGCGCCGCGGAGCACCTCGTCGAAGTAGAGGAGGTCGGAGCCGGCCGCGCCGTCGTCGTCCGACGCGTGGTCGCGCACGACGGGAACGGTTCCGCTCCGGTCGGGGACGAACGACGTCGTCTCGCGCATCGCGTCGAAGTCCGGAAAGAAGAGGCCGACGACACCCGTGCGGCGGGCAGCCAGACCGCGTGCGCTCGCGCTCGGGACGTAGCCGAGGGCGCGCACGGACGCGAGGACGCGCTCGCGTGTCGCCTCGCGGACGTCGGCGGGGCGGCGCAGAACGCGCGACACCGTCGCGATCGACACTCCCGCGTGCTCCGCGACGTCGTACACCGTCGGGGCCTTCGCGCTCATCGCACCGTCCCCCTCCGTCGCGTCCCGCTCATCCGCCTCATCCTAGAACGCGCTTCTCCCGTCCTGGCCCCCCTGAAAATCCCCTCCGTACTCGCAATTCGATGCACGTAGGGGATTTTCAGGCACCGAGGGGGTGGAGAGGGCGTACCAGATGAGGAGCATCGTCACGAGGAATCCCGTCAGGAAGTTAAGCCAGAGGAACCGCTTCCAGCCACGGTTCGCCGACTCCGCCGTCTCGTCCGTGACGTTCCAGAACGGCGCGACGTTCGCGACGTACGGCAGCACGAGGAGGGCGCCGAGCGGTCCCGGCCACGTCGTACCGAGGAGCAGCAGGCCCCCGATCACGTAGGCGAGGAGCGCGAAGCGTGCGGTGGCCCTCGCTCCGAGCACCGTGCCGATCGACGCGATCCCGCCGGCTCGATCGGCGATGACGTCCTGCACGGCACCGAAGGCGTGGCTCGCGATCCCCCACAGGAAGTAGCCGGCGAGCAGGGCGACGAGCGAGGGCTCGACGACGACGCCCGCGAGCGCCAGCCCGTACGCCGCCGGCGACACGAAGTGCGTGCTCGACGTGATCGAGTCGAGGAAGGGCACCTCCTTGAATCGCAGCCCTTTCGCGCTGTACGCGACGACGGCGAAGAGACTCACGGCGAGGACGAGCCATGACACCGGGGAGCCGAGCAGCACGAGCACGACGACGAACGGGATGTTCGTGACGAGCACCGCGATGATCGTCGTCCGGTGGAGGGTCCGGTCGAGCACGGCGCCCTCCACGCCGCCCTTCCGCGGATTGCGCAGATCCGACTCGTAATCGAAGATGTCGTTGATCCCGTACATCGCGAGGTTGTACGGGATCAGGAAGTAGATCGTTCCGAGCCAGAACGTGACGTCGAGCTCGCGCGTCGCAAGGTAGTACGCCGCGGCGAAGGGGAACGCCGTATTGATCCACGAGAGCGGCCTCGACGAGAGCAGGAGTTGTTCAAGCGTGCGCACGGGGCCTCCGACGGGACGGGCGGAGCAGGCTCCACAACGACGGCAGGACGACCGCCGCGAACACAGCGTAGGAGAAGTCCTCGATCGGGGCGATTCCGACGAAGACGCCCGACAAGTGCTCGGGCTCGTACGCCACGAGTCCGATGCCGATCATCACGTTGTCGAAGACGGCGGTGAGCGCGAGGACGACGAGGAGGGTGAGTCCGAGGCCGCGGAGGAAGCGGCGGCGATCGGATGCGCGGACCGTCGCGACGAGAGCGAGGGCGGCGGCCGGGACGAGGAACGCGAGGTTGAGGAGCGTGTACGTCATCGTCGTTCCTCCCTCGTGTCACGGCCGACGCGGGAGACCGCACCGAAGACGTTCATGGACAGGTAGCAGAGCAGGACGAGGAAGAAGATCTCCTCGACGGGGACCTCCGGCGCCACGAGCACGCCCGTCATGAACGGCGTCTGCCCGCGGAAGAAGATGCCGAGGCCGATGCCGAACAGGTCCCAGACGAGGAAGACAACGACGCCGGCCGCGAGCACGACCGCCGCGCGCCGTGCATCGGACCAGAAGAAGAGGCCGAACCTCCGGTCGAGCACGACCATGCCCGTGATCGACACGAGCAGGGCAGCGAGGTAGACGAGGCTCACTCGCGCCCCGTCGGGAGGGGGACGGGGAGCGCCTCCGTCGACGTGTCGCCGTTCAGCCGCTTGACCACGAGCTCGGCGCTGATGAGGCACATCGGGAGCCCGATGCCGGGGATCGTCGACCCGCCGGCGTAGACGAGGCCGTCGACCCGTTTGCTGACGTTGCCCGCGCGGAAGAGCGCAGACTGGGCGAGCGTGTGCGCCGGGCCGAGCATCGTTCCGCGCCACGCGTTGATCGACTCGACGAAGTCCGCCGGCCCCACGTCGTGGCGGGCCGTGATGCGCTCGGTGAGGTCCGGGATGTCCGCCCACTCGGCGATCTGGGCGATCGCACGATCGCCAGCGGCGCGGATCGTGTCGCTCGAACCACCCCCGAGGGTGGGGTCCGCCGGGATGGGGACGAGCACGAACAGGTTCTCGTGCCCCTCCGGGGCGACGTCGTCGGTCGCGCTCGGCTTGCAGACGTAGAGCGATGCCGGATCGGGAATGTGCGGAGACGATCCGCCGATCGCATCGAAGTTCGCGCGCCAGTCTGTCGTGAAGAAGAGGGTGTGGTGGAGGAGCTGCGGAAGCTCACCGCGGACACCGAGCGAGAGCAGTACGGCTCCCGGTCCCGGCGTCTTCTTGTCCCAGTAGGACTGCGGGTAGGTCCGCAGCGCGGGAGGAAGCAGTTTCGTCTCGGTGTGGTGGAGATCGGCTGCCGACACGACGACCGACACCTCCTCGACGTGTGTCGCGCCCGCGGCGTCGGTCCAATCGACGCCCGTGGTGCGGGCTCGGCGCCGCCCCACGGACTCCGTCCGGATGCGTCGGACGGTCGCGCCCGTCTCGATCCGCACACCGGCTTCACGGGCGAGGCCGGCGATCGCCTCGATCACACGGGCGAAGCCGCCGCGCGGGTAGTACACGCCGTCCTCGAGATCGAGGTGGCTCATGAGGTGGTACATGCTCGGCGTGGAATAGGGCGACGACCCGAGGAAGACCGCGGGGTAGCCGAGGATCTGACGCAATCGCGTGTCGGACACGACGGAGCCCGCCGCCGAGTCGAGGTCGGTGCCGAAGAGCTTCGCGAAGCGGGGCAATTCCCGGATCACGTCGGCGGCGAGGAGCGGCGTGAGCGATTCGAAGGTCGTGTAGAGGAAGCGCTTCTTCGCGAGCTCGTACACCTCGCCGGCGGAGTCGAGGTAGCGCTCGAGGCGCGCTCCCGATCCGGGCTCGATGGCCTCGAAGAGCGCGACGTTCTCGGCTCGCGTCGCGGCGATGTCGATGGGGTCGGCGTGGCCCTCCGAGAAGACGCGGTAGCCGGGCTCGAGCCGCACGAGATCGAGCTGCTCGGCCGACGACGTGCCCATGAGCCGGAAGAAGTGATCGAAGACCTCTGGCATGAGGAACCAGCTGGGACCGAGGTCGAAGCGGAAGCCGTCCCGTTCGAGCAGGCTCGCGCGGCCGCCGAGCTCGTCGTTCTTCTCGAGCAGGGTGACGTCACGGCCGCTGCGCGCGAGCAGGGCCGCCGTCGCGAGCCCGGAGATGCCGCCGCCGATCACGACCGTGCGCTCGGGCGCCCCGTGTCGCGGTCTCATCGGGTCCGCGCTCCCCTGGCTGCGTTCACGGCGATCCTCATCTTGACGGGGTTGGGGACGCGCACGCGCGTCGTGACGAGTTCGGAGGCCGACGTCGAACGGATGCGACGGGAGAGCTCCGCGAAGAGGTCGTGCGCGAGCACGACCGCGCGACGCGACGACGCCGGGAGACCCGCGATCGTCGCCGCCGACGCGGCGAGGTCGGCGTCGATGTCGTCGAGAAGCCGCGTCTTGTCGGCCTCCGAGAACGCGTCGACCCTGATGCCCGGGAAGTAGCTGCGCCCGAGTCCCGCGAAGTCGGCGGCGAGGTCGCGAAGGAAGTTGACCTTCTGGAAGGCGGCGCCGAGCCGCCGGGCGCCCTCCTCGAGCCGCGCCGTCTCCGCCGCGTTCTTCCGCTCGCCCACGAGGAACACCCGCAGGCACATGAGGCCGACGACCTCCGCCGAGCCGTAGACGTACGCGTCGAAGCTCTCGGGCGTGTGCTCGACATCTGTGATGTCCGCGCGCATCGAGGCGAAGAACGGCCGCGTCAGCGACGCGTCGATCCCGGCCCGGCGGGCGGTGAGCGCGAACGCATGCACGACGAGGTTGGCGCTGTAGCCGATCGCGATCGCGCGCTCCGTCTCCGTCTCGAGTTCGTCGAGGGTTCGCATGATCGATGCGTCGTCGAGGCCCGCGTCGCTCGCGGCGCCGTCGACGATCTCGTCGGCGATGCGCACGAGGGCGTAGATGCTCCGGACGTCTCGGCACACGGACGGTGACAGCAGTCGAGCGGCGAGGCCGAACGACGTGGAGTAGCGGCGGATCACGAGCGCGGCGGCCTCGACGGCGACCGCGTCGTACTGCCGTCCTCCCGTCACCGCGTGCGCTCCAGCACCGCGCGGACCACGGGAGCGAGCTCGTCGCGCGTCGAAGCGGGGACGGCGCCATCGGCGAGCGCCTCCCATGCACGATTCGCGTAGTCGGCGGCGAGCAGCTCCGCGAACGTGCGAGCGCCGCTCGCGGCGATCGCGTCGCGCAGACGCGCGGCGCCGTCGTCGTCGAGCGCCGGATCGCCGAAGAGCCCGCGCACGGTGTTCCATTCCGGGCGGGTCGCTGCGTGCGCGATGAGCACCGTCCGTTTCCCCTCCCGGAGGTCTCCGACCGAGCTCTTGCCCGTCACGCCCTCCTCGCCGAAGACGCCGAGGACGTCGTCGACGATCTGGTAGGCGATACCGATGTTCCGTCCGAAGACGCCGAGCGCGTCGATCGTGGGCAGCGACGCCCCGGCCAGCACTGCTCCGGCTTGGAGCGGCGCCTCGAAGGAGTACCACGCGGTCTTGAGGCGCTCCATCTCGACGATGTCGTCGACCGACGGCATCTCGACGTGGAGGGAGAAGTCGACATCGGCGTACTCCCCTGCGGCTGCGGCGGAGACGGCGTCGTCGAGGATTTCGATGAGTCGACCGCGCGTGAGTTCGTCGGCTCCCGCCTCGTCGACGAGCCGATAGGCACCGGCGAGTGCGAGATCACCCGCGACGACGGCGACGGACATGCCGCGGTGCTCGGCGAGCGGGAGCGGGATCCCGGCGGTGGTCGCGCGGTCGCGATAGCTCCCGGACACGTTGGGACGACCCCGGCGGACGAAGTCGCGGTCGATGACGTCGTCGTGCACGATGAGCGCGGTGTGCAGCAACTCGTACGCGGCGGCGACGCGGGCCGCGACGTCGATGTCCGTGCCTCCGAGGCTCTCGTAGGCCGCGAGCACCATGCGGGGTCGGAACCGCTTCCCGCCCGCGGTGTTGCGTCGGAGGCTCTCGATGATGTGGACGTAGCGCGACCCGAAACGACCGGCGCGCGCGGCGGCGACCTCGAACCAACCGTCGAGCACCTCGTCGACGCGGGGCAGTCGTCGGCCTGCGACGACCACGAGATCGTGGGAGTCCATTGCTCGACCATAACCGACGGGTCCCGATCGTTGAAAGTTTTTACTAGACCGTCTAAGTATGTTGACAAGAGCGAGACGGTGCCCTCGGGCCACGACATCCCGAGAGTGACGGAGAATAGAGGCATGACCGTGGAACGAGTAGTCCTGTTGAGCGAAGACGGCACCCCCATCGGCGTCGCGGACAAGGACACGGTGCACACCGACGCGACGCCCCTGCACCTCGCATTCTCCTGCCACGTCTCCGACCCCGACGGCCGTATCCTCGTGACGCGCCGGGCCCTCTCGAAGAAGACCTGGCCCGGCGTCTGGACCAACTCCTTCTGCGGGCACCCCGGACCCGGCGAGGACATGGACGCCGCGGTGCACCGACGCGCCCGCGCGGAACTCGGCATCGAGCTGGACTCGCTCACGCTCGCGCTCCCCGACTTCCGGTACCGCGCCGTCGACGCCGACGGCACCGTCGAGTACGAGATCTGCCCCGTGTACCGCGCGACGACGTCGAGCGCCGTGCTGCCCGAGCCCACCGAGGTCGTCGAGTGGTTCTGGGCCGAGCCGGCGTCTCTCGACACGGCGATCGCGGCGACGCCGTGGGCGTTCAGCCCGTGGCTGACCCTCCAGCTCCCCCTGCTCGCGACGGTCTGATCGAGCGTCCGAGGTCGACCACGACCATGACGGAATCCGTCCTCATCGGCCCGGTCGCCGCTCCGGAGCTGCACGTCATGACGTTCAACGTGCGTCGTCCCGTCGCGCAGTTGTCGTCGCGCAGCCCCGACCGCTGGGAGACCCGTCGGCCCGCCGTCGGTGCGCTCCTGCGCGCAGAGCGGCCGTCGCTCCTCGGCGTGCAGGAGGCGATGCCCGAGCAAGCGGCTTTCCTCCGCCGCGCGCTCGGTGGCGGATACCACTCGGTGGGGCGCGGGCGGAAGTCGGACGGCACGGGTGAAGGCTGCCCCATCATCTTCGACGCCGAGCGACTCGACCTCGAGGCCTGGACGCAACAGTCCCTCTCCGATAGCCCCGACACCCCGGGATCGACGAGTTGGGGCAGCCTCGTCCCGCGAATCCTCGTCGGCGCCGTGTTCCGGGACCGCGAGACCTCGTCACGCTTCCTCGCGGTCAACACCCACTTCGACCACCTCTCACGCCGCTCGCGATTGCGGTCGGCGGAGCGGATCCGCTCGCTCGTCGCGGCGCAGGGCCTCCCCGCGATCGTGACGGGTGATCTCAACACCGGCGAGCACACCGCGCCGATCCGCGCCCTGCTCGCTCCGGAAGACGACGACACCCCGACGCTCGAGGACGCGTGGTCGGTCGCGGGCGAGCGCCTCACGGCGGAGTGGGGCACGTTCCCGAACTATCGGGCGCCGCGCCACGACCGCAAGCGGATCGACTGGATCGCGACGTCGCCGCGCATCGAGGTCGTGCGAGCCGGCATCAACACTCGGCGACCGGCGGGCGTGTGGGCGTCCGATCACCTCCCCGTTCAGGCCGTGCTGCGGATCCCCGCCACCGAGGACACCGCGTGATCGAGAACTTCCTGCGGCGACCGCACGGCCGGACGGCCCTCGCGGCCGACGTCGTACGCGTCCTCGGTCTCCTGAGCGTCGTGGCCGCCGCGGTCTGGTGGAGCGCGACGGACGCCGGCGTGCTCGCCCTCGTGCTCCCGGCGCTCCTCCTCCCCCGCTTCATCGCCGCGCGGCCGCTCGTCGACCTCGTCTACGGCATCGTGCTGCTCGTGGCCGCCTGGAGCAACGTCTTCGATCTGTACACGAGCATCTCCTGGTGGGACCTCGCGGTCCACCTCGCATGCACGGGCGTCGTGGCCGCGATGCTCTTCCTCCTGCTCACGCGCGTGGAGATCATCACGGCACCCGCGTCCGGCCCCGCCGCGGCGGCCGTCCCGATCGTGCTGACCGCGCTCATCGGGCTCGCGGCGAGCGCCGTATGGGAGATGATCGAGTGGCTCGGTAAGGCGTTCGTGAGCGACGACATCTTCGTCGCCTACGACGACACGATCGCGGACATGGCGATCGGCGGGCTCGGGGCCCTGCTCGCGGGAGTCGCACTCGCGAGCATGCGTCGGCAGCCCTGGTCGGACAGCGTGCCGGCGCCCGAGGAGACGCGGGGCGCCGCCGTAGGCTGAGCGGATGACCCACCACGTCGCCATCGTCACCGGCGCGAACCACGGCATCGGTGCCGCGATCGCGGAACGCCTCGCAGCAGACGGCCTCGCCGTCGTCGTCACCTACCTGTCGGTCGACGAACCCGAACGCGAGGGGACGCCCGACCGCCTCCGCGAGAACCACCGCCTTGACGCGACGGCCGTGATGGAGCGCATCCATGCCGCCGGTGGCCGGGCGATCGCCATCTCGGCCGACCTCCTCGACACCGCCGTGATCCCCCGCCTGTTCGATGCTGCCGAGGAGGCGTTCGGCCCCGTCGACGTGCTCGTGAACAACGCGACGGGCTCCCTCAGCGACACGTTCCGGGCGGAGGAGCTCGATTGGGCGGGACGGGCGCTCTCACCCGTGACCGCCGAGTCCTTCGATCGCCAGTTCGGCGTGGATGCGCGCGCCGGCGCCCTCCTCATCGCCGAGTTCGCGCGGCGGCTCCAGCAGCGCGGCGGTTCGTGGGGCCGGATCATCTCGATGACATCGGGAGGCGAGAAGGGCTTCCCCCAGGAGGTGTCGTACGGGGCGGCGAAGGCCGCGATCGTCAACTACACGATGTCGGCGAGCCTCGAGCTCAGCCGCTTCGGCGTCACGGCGAACGCCCTCCACCCGCCCGTGACCGACACGGGCTGGGTGACCGACGAGGTGCGCGGCTTCGTCGCGCGGGACGACGCGTTCTTCGACGTCGCCGAACCTCACGAGGTCGCGGACGTCGCCTCCTTCCTCGTGTCCGACGCGGGCCGACGTGTCACCGGGAACGTCATCCGTATGGGGTGACGAGGACCGCGTCGCGACCGACCGACCGACGACCGACCGACCGACCGACCGACCGACCGACCGGGAATGCTGTCAGACGGTGAGCGACGTTCTCGTGAGCCGCTCGGAGAGCTCCCACACGCGCGCCGCCTCCTCGGGACTCCGGAGGGTGGGGTACAACCTCTGCTCCGCGGGAGCTCCGGACGTGCGCCCGAGGCCGCGCGGGCTCACGAGCGATCCCCCCGCCACGTCGGGAGACGTCGCCGCGAGCAGCGCGGGGAGCCCGGCGCTCGCGACGGTGCCCGCGAGGACACCGTGAGCGGAAAGCCACCGGATGGCGCGCACCTGTGGCGTGTCTCGGCCGCGACCGAGTTCGGGGCGCGCGGCGAGTAGATTCGTGGGCGCGACGCCGGGATGGGAGAGGACGCTCGTGATCCCCCAGCCGCCCGCAGTGCTGCGGCGGTCGAGCTCGAGCCCGAAGAGGCCGAACGCGATCTTCGACTGGCTGTACGCGCGCATGCCGTCGTAGCTCCGCTCCCAGTTGACGTCGTCCCAGTTGATGCGACCCGACCGCGCCGCGACGCTGATCTGCGACGTGACCCGGGCGCGTCCCGCCTGAAGCAGGGGGAGGAGCTCCGCGACGAGAGCGAAGTGCCCGAGGTGGTTCGTGCCGAACTGCACCTCGAATCCGTCCGCCGTCGTCTGGCGGCTCGGAGGCGTCATGACGCCGGCGTTGTTGATGAGGATGTGAATGGGGTCGCCCTCGCGCCGGAGCGTCTCGCCGAGAGCGGCGACGGACTCGAGCGACGAGAGGTCGAGGCCGCGCAGCACCACCGTCGCGGACGGCGCCGCAGCCCGGATCACGGCGAGCGCCGTCTCCCCCTTCAGGCGGTTCCGCACGGGCAGGACCAGCTCGGCTCCGGCCGCCGCGAGGCGCCCGGCCATGACGAGACCCATCCCGTCGCTCGCACCCGTGACGAGCACGCGTCTCCCGCTGAGGTCCGGGAGGGTGATGTCGATCGTTCTGCGTGGCATGGTGTCGCTCCTGACGTGTCGTGGTGGCTCTACGTTCGCTCCGACCGCCCGTGCGAGCCAGGGCCTGCCGATCCGCTGTTGCGGAGACCGCCCCGATCGGGGCCGATCGATCCCGAGGGGCGGATCGGGAGGCCGTGGCTCGGCGGGCGGCGAACACGGTAGACAGGGGTGAGGCACGAGAAGGAGGAACCGTGATCGATCGCACCGGACTGGCGGAGTTCCTCCGCGTGCGACGCGAGGCGCTGCAACCGGAAGACGTGGGGCTGCCGCGCGGTCCGCGACGGCGCACGGCGGGGTTGCGGCGCGAGGAGGTCGCGCAGTTGTGCCACATGTCGACGGACTACTACGCGCGCCTCGAACGGGAGCGCGGACCCCAACCCTCCGAGCAGATGCTCGCCTCGATCGCCCAAGGCCTCCACCTCTCCCACCAGGAACGCGACCACCTGTTCCACCTCGCCGGGCACACGCCGCCCCCGATCGGCGCGAACAGCGAGCACATCAGCCCCGGGCTCCTGCGTGTGCTCGACCGGCTCGAGGACACACCGGCGGAGATCGTCACGGAGCTCGGCGAGACGCTGCGGCAGTCGCGACTCGGGGCCGCCCTGCTCGGAGACAACGTGTCACGAGAGGGACCGGACCGCAGCCTCGGGTTCCGCTGGTTCACCGATCCGGACGTGCGGCACTTCTACGCCGTCGAGGAACACGCGTTCTTGAGCCGCCTTTACGCCTCGGGGCTGCGCGAGATCCTGGCGCGCCGCGGTCCCGGGTCGCGCGCCGCGCACCTCACCGATCTGCTGCTCGATCGCAGCGAGGAGTTCCGTGCCCTCTGGGCCGCGCACGAGGTGGGTGTCCGGCCGAAGGAGACGAAGCGTTTCGTGCATCCCGAGGTCGGAGCGCTCGAGCTGCACTGCCAGCGCCTCGTCGACCCCGACCAGTCGCACGCGTTGCTCGTGTACACGGCGGTGCCGGGAAGCGAGAGCCACGAGAAGCTGCGCCTGCTCTCCGTGCTCGGCACGCAGTCGCTCCGCTGACGGAGGAGAGACGCGGTCAGGCGATGCGCGTGCCCTCGTTGTGCTCCGCGAGCCACCAGGTCTTCCCGTCGTCGTCGGAGACGTAGCTCTCCCACGTGTACGACGACTCGGTGATGTTCGAGAAGTTCCAGCGGATCGCCTTGCCGTCGTTGCGGGTGCCGTCCTGGCGGATACCGTCCTTCCGATGGCCCGTCGCGAGGAGGTTGCAGTACTCGCCGCGCACGGGCTCGACGTAGGACACGCGCCAGAGTCCGATGTCGGCGTCGTACACGCGGAGGGCCGTGCCGATCGTCTCGGCGCCCTCGGCGGTCTCGCGCACGGACACGTCCTGCACGGCCCGACCGTCGAGGATGTAGGCGACGTGCCACGTGAACTCGCTCGGCGCCCAGGCGCCCGAGGTCTCGTCGAGCCGCGAGGCCGATACGCGCCAGGAGCCGACGAGTCTCCCGAAGCGGGCGATGCGCTTCGGGTGGGCGGCGGCGGGCTCGGCGGCCGTGAGGGCGGCGGCGAATCGTGTCTGCGCGTCGGTCATGGCGGCACCTCTTCCGGGGATCGCGGGTCGTGCACCGGCCGCCTTCGCCCGATGGGCTGATCCCAGGGTACCGGCGTGCGGTGGCAGCGGGCCATGCCCACACGCGCCCGGTTCGCAACCCTCGGTGGTCGCCGGTCCCTCGTGGCAGACTCGCCTCGATGTCCGATTCCCCGGAGACGAATCCCATCGTCATGTCGACGTCGAGCACCGAGTCCTCCACGCGGCGCTCGGCCTTCGTGCTCGCGATCCGCCGCGCCGTCCGGCCCGCTCGACTGCTGCACGCGGCGAAGACCGCTATCGCGGCGACGATCGCGTGGCTCCTCGGCGGGCTGCTCCCGGGCGACCTCGCGGACTACGCCTACTACGCGCCTCTCGGCGCCCTCATCAGCATGGCCCCGACCCTCATGGACTCGGTGCGCTCGAGTATCCAGACGGTGGCGGGTCTCGCGCTCGGGGTGCTCGTCGCCTGGGGGCTCATCGCGATCGCCGCCCCGCCGTTCGTCGCCGTGCCAGTCGCGATCCTCGTGGGTACCGTGCTCGCGGGACTGACCGTGCTCGGTCCGGGCAAGGACTACATCCCGATCGCCGCCCTCTTCGTGCTCATCATCGGCGGCGCGAACGCCAACGACTTCTCCATCGGTTACGTCGCGCAGATGGGGCTCGGCATGGTGATCGGCATCGTCGTGAACCTCGTCGTCATGCCGCCGCTCCGGGTCGACGACTCCGCCATCGCCCTGTCCGCACTGCGTCGCACGGGCGCTCGTACGCTCGAGGCCATGGCCCAGTCGCTCTCGACGGGCGGCGACGGCTCCGACTGGGAGCGTGAGCTGCTGACGTTCGAGTCGCGGCTCGCCGAGGCGGCGACCGCGGTGCGCGGCGCACGCGAGAGTCGGCGTGCCAATCCCCGAGCCCGACGGATGAATTACGACGTCGACGAGGACCTCGACGACCTCGCGGCGCTCCGACGCGCTCGCGTGCACCTCGAGGCGATGGGTGCCGTGCTCCGCGGATCGGAGCATGAACGTCCGCTCGGCGAGCTCGCGGGTGCCGAGACGCTCGCGCCCGCCGCCGAGTTGCTCGGCGGGCTCGGGCGCCTCATGGAGCTCTGGAACGAGGAGCGGGCCGGAGCGCCGACGCCGGAGAACGGCGACGGCGCCGAGTCACGTGACCCCGCAGAGGTCGAGCGTGAGCTGCGCGAACGGACGGAGTCCCCGGACGCTCAGCCTCTCGTGAGCGCCATCGCCGTGGCCGCTGGGCGGATGCGCGAGGACCTCGAGGAGCGGCGGTCGTCGCGCGTCACCGGATCGACACGAGCGGCGACGCGCGACGGACGGTCGGCCCCCTAGATCCCGGCGCCCTCGTCGAGCGACGGGTGCTGCACGACCAGGTCGTCATCCGGGTCGTCGTCAGCGTCGAGCGCCTCGGCCATGTCCGCGTCGAGCTCCGCGTTGATGCTCTCGTCGGACGACGGGCCGGCGCCGTGAGAGCCGTCCTCCCGGTCGGCTCCGTTGTGCGAGGGGTTCGCTGCTGTGGGGTCGCTCATCTCGGTTCCTCTCGTGGCGGCGAGCGGGATCCTCGCCGGTGGATCGAACCTAACGGTGTGCACGCCCCTCGTCGTACCCGTACCGCAGCCCCTCGCCGCGTGCTAACGCGGATCGCCGACGCCACCACACGATCGCAGGGCCTCTCGAAGCGTCTCGACCGCTCACGGAGCGCACGATCGGTCGCTGACTACAGCTCGCGGGAGCCGACGTCCGTCCGGTGGAAGTTCTGGAACGACCGCGACGCGGTCGGGCCGCGCTGCCCCTGGTAGCGCGACGAGTAGGCCGCGGACCCGTAGGGCTGCTCCGCCGGCGAGCTGAGACGGAAGAAGCACATCTGCCCGATCTTCATGCCCGGCCACAGCTTGATCGGCAGCGTCGCGACGTTGCTGAGCTCGAGCGTCACGTGCCCCTCGAAGCCCGGGTCGATGAAGCCCGCGGTCGAGTGCGTGAGGAGACCGAGGCGACCGAGGGAGCTCTTGCCCTCGAGACGCGCGGCGACGTCGTCCGGCAGCTTGACGCTCTCGAACGTCGAGCCGAGCACGAACTCGCCGGGGTGGAGGATGAACGGCTCGTCGGGCTTCGTCTCGATGAGGCGTGTGAGCTCCGGCTGGTCCTCCGCCGGGTCGATGAAGGGGTACTTGTGGTTGTCGAACAACCGGAAGAAGCGATCGAGGCGTACGTCGATGCTCGACGGCTGGATCATCTCCGGCTCGTACGGGTCGAGCGCGATGCGCCCGGTGGTCAGTTCGGCCCTGATGTCGCGATCGGAGAGAAGCACACGGTCAGTGTAGTGGCGGCGTGCGGCATGTGACGGCGGCGTTTGCTAGGCTGGCGGGGCGCCTTCGGGCGTACGCGGATGTAGTTCAATGGTAGAACTTCAGCTTCCCAAGCTGATAGCGCGGGTTCGATTCCCGTCATCCGCTCCAGTTCTCAGCCGGTTGGCGTCCACCGGTAGGCGCGTGTCGGGTTCTCCGGGTCGTGCACGTCGCCGTCGGGGTGGCGCACGAAGCCGTGGCGCTCGGCGAAGCGTTCGGATGCCGTGTTGCCGGGGACGATGTGGGCGTCGATCATCGTGACGCCGAGGCCGTCGGTCGCGACGCGGATGATCTCGCGAACGGCCTCCGAGGCGAGCCCGAGGCCCTCGCGGTCGCGGCGCACGACGTAGCCGATGTCGGCGTGACCGTTCGCGCCGCGGCGCAGATCGACCTCGCCGATCACCCGGCCGGTCGCGATCTCTTCTATCGCGAGGACGAGCCAGTCCCCCTCGGCGGGCGCGCGGTGCTGTGAGAGCTTCTTGAGAAGCGCCGTGCGGGTGTCGTCGCGGGAGCGCACCGGCCATGGGAGGTAGCGGACGGTGCGCTCGTCGCCGTGGAAGAGCGCGAGGTCGTCGAGGTCGGTCTCACGATGCTCGCGGAGGAGGAGTCGCGGGGTGCGGAGCGGGAGTTCCGGGGCCCAGTCGCGTCGGCGGCGGTCGTCCATCAGGGGCCCAGGGTATCGGGTGCCCCGCCCTTCGACAGGCTCAGGGACCGCGGGCGATCCGGGCCCCGCCCGCACGGCCGCTGAGCCTGCCGAAGCGCGGCGCGGCAGTCCGCTCAGCGGGTGATGTCGCGAATCGTGCCCTTCTCCAGTCGCAGCCGACGCGACGCGCGCCGTGCGACCGCCGAGTCGTGCGTCACGACGATGAGGGTGAGCCCGTCGTCGTTGAGCGCCTGCAGGAGGTCGAGGATCTCGTCGCGCATGCTCTCGTCGAGATTGCCCGTGGGCTCGTCCGCGAGCAGCACGCGGGGCCGCTTGGCGATGGCCCGCGCGATCGCGACGCGCTGCTGCTGCCCGCCCGACAACTCACCCGGACGGTGATCGGCGCGATCCGCGAGACCGACATGAGCGAGCGCGTCGGCCACGCGGACTCGGCGCTCAGCGGCGTCGAGCCCGAGCGGCTCGAGACCCATGTCGACGTTCTCGCTCGCCGTCAGCGTCGGGATGAGGTTGAAGCCCTGGAAGACGAAACCGATCTCGCGAGCGCGCACCGCCCCGAGGGCCGTGTTGCTCGCGCCGGCGAGGTCGGTGTCGCCGAGAGTCATCCGCCCGGACGTCGGTCGGTCGAGCGCGCCGAGCAACTGCAGCAGTGTGCTCTTACCACCACCGGTCGGGCCCTGGATGGTGACGAAGTCGCCGCCGCGGATCTCGAGGTCCACCCCCGTGAGCGGCTTCACGACCCGCTTCTTCTGCTGGTAGGTCTTCGCGACTCCCGCGAGGCGGTATATCGGCTGGGCGGCCGAATCGGTCGGGTCGATGTGGGGCCGGGTGATGGTCATGGTGCTCGCTCCTGTCGGGGAAGGGGATGGGGTGGCGGAGACGCGGGTCATGCGACGGACCGGAGGGCCTCGGCGGGGCTGAGTCGCGCCGCCCGCCAGCCGCCGAACGCTCCCGCGACGAGGCCGGCGGACACCGCGAGACCGACGGCAGCGACGAGGACCCACGGAGTGAGCGGAGCGCTCAACGTGATGTCGGTCGCCGTCTGAACGGTTGAGGCGAACCGCCCGCCGCCTGGACCACCTCCGGCACCGGCCTCCGTCGCTGCGGGAGCCGCGGAGATCGTCGGAGCGATGATGTTGATCGCGAGGATGCCGCCGAGACCGATCGCGAGACCGATCGCCCCGCCGATGAGCCCCTGCACCATGGACTCGCCTGCGACCTGGCGGATCACGCGGCCGTTCGACCAGCCGATGGCCTTCAGCGTCCCGAACTCGCGAGTACGCCGCGAGACGCCCGACATCGTGAACAGCACCGCGAGGACGACCGCGACGGCGAGCACGAGGATCGACAGCCACGTTCCGAGGTTCGTGATGAGCGACGTCGCGCTCGAGAGCGAGCCGGACACCGTCGAGGCGAGGTCGGACTGCGAGCTCACCGTCGCGTCGGGCACGGCCGATTCGATCTCACTCTGGACAGCGGCGATTCCGTCGGCCGTCGTCGCCTGCACGTAGACGGTGGAGACGACGTCCCCCACGCCCGCGAGCGACTGCGCGACGTCGAGGGGGATGTAGACGTTCGAGGCGGTGTCCGTCGAGCTGGAGCTCGACGAGACGAGCCCGACGATCTCCATCGCCGTGCCGCCGACGTCGACGGTCCCGCCGACGGCGAGGTCGTTCGACGTGGCGTAGGTCGCGTCCAGGACGGCGACGTTCTGACCGGCGTCATCGGCGTCGAGCGCCCGTCCGTCGGTCACGGACACGGACGACAGCGGACCCACCGTCTGCACGGCGGGGTCGATGCCCAGCACCGTGAAGGAGTCGACGTCGAAGGAACCGCCGCCGAATCCGCCGCCGCCCTGCGGAGCGTCGTCGGCGGGCGCGGAGCCGGCCTCGCCCGCAGCATTCGTCCCGCCATCGGCGGGCATCTCGGGGAGCTCACCGGAGAAGGTCGAGTTCGTGAGACTCAAGGCGCCGGTCGCCGAGGAGACACCATCGAGGGCGGAGATCGTGCCGACCGTCGCCGCATCGAGAGTGGTGCGCCCGCGATCGGTGCGAAGTTGCGACTGCGCGAGCGTCGTCGTGCCGTCTTCCGCCGTCGCGCCGCCGTCCTCGCCGAAGTCGAAGCGCGAGCCACCGTCCTCGCCCGGCTCCTGCTGGGCGCCGGCGACCGTGAGGTCGGTGCCCACGCCGTAGACCGATTCGAGGGCCTGCGTCTGCGCGTCGCGCACTCCCGCGGTGAGGGCGTTGACGATGATGACGAGCGCGATCGCGATCGCGAGCCCCGCCGCGACGATGGCCGTCTGTTTCGTGCGTCCGCTCAGTTCGCGGCGCAGATAGGTGAGGTACATGGGTCTCCTTCTCCGGTCGGTCCGACCGGTCGATGAGACGGTACGAGCGCGTCCTCTCGACGCGTCATGAGCCGACTAGGAGCTGGCTATGACCCGGCTGACGACTCGATCGGGGACTCGGCGTCGATCCTGGGTACCCCACTCCGCGGTCGCTGAGCCTGTCGACGTGCGCCGCGGCGGAGGAGCAGGGAACGCGCGGCTGACAGGCGGAACCGGAGGCTGCCCGCCCTGCAGCGGTCAGCCGCCGAGCTGGGTGAGGAGCGGGTCGCGGAGACCGACGCAGTCGTTCGTCCAGAACGGCTCCGCGTACACGAGCCGACCGCTCATCCAGTCCTCATGACCGTCGATCAGGGCGACGTGGAACGCCTGCTCCGGGATCCGCAGACTCGGACGCTCGAACCCGAGCGGCTCCGCGGCGGCGAAGCCCTGGCGCGAGTAGTACGCAGGATCGCCTTCGAGGAAGATCGCGGGCATCGCGAGCTCCTCGGCCGACGCGAACGCCCCGCCGAGCAGCGCCCCGCCGATGCCGCGCCGCTGGAAGCGCGGCGCCACCGCGAGCGGGCTCAGCACGAGCACGTCGACGAGCGCCGCACGCGCATCGAGCCACGAATGGCTGAGCATCACGTGCCCGACGACCTCGTCGCCCACCTCGGCGACGAGTTCGGCGCGAGCATACGAGGGACGCAACGCATCGACGAGACCGAGGACCTTCTCGCCGTCGTCCCCGAATGCCTCGAGGACGACGCGATCGATCGACTCGAAGTCGGCGTCCTGCGCGGCGCGGACGATCACATGCTGATCCACGCGACTACTTTACGGGTCCGATCCTGCGGTTCCCGCCTCCCGCGCCAGCTCATCGTCGCACCGCTCCACGGCCTTCCGATACGCGGGGAGCGATCGCGGGCATCCAGGTGCTCTGGGTAGCCTGGTGGCTCACGACGTTCCGCGGGTCGTTCGTGTTCGGGTACGTGCACTACGTGATCTTCGCAGCCGCCGGCGCCTTCTCCGCGGGCATCGAGGTCGCGATCGACCACGACACGCATCAGGCCGACCTCGAGGCGGCCGTCGCGGCCGCCACGACGACCGTCCCCGTCGCACTCTTCGTCCTCGGGATCTGGTTCCTCGCTCTCCGCGACACCCTGCCGAGCTGGGCGAACGCGGCCGTCGTGGCCCTCGCGGTCGGCATCGGGGCGAGCGCGCTCGGGCCCCTCAGCCTCGTCGTCGCGGCTGTCGCGATGGTCACGATCGTCGTGGTGCTGGAAGTGACGGAGAAGCGGCCGGCCGCGCGAGACGACTAGAGCGAGCCGAGCGCCGTCGCCGCCCCGAGGCCCAGCAGGTCGAGGTCGCTCGACACCGAGACGAAGTCCGCTCCGTGATCGACGAAGCGCGGAGCACGGTCCGGCCGGCCGGCGAAGGCGCCGAAACGGATCCCCGCCGCGCGACTCGCCGCCGCGACGCGGGAGAGCGGGTTCCCCTCGGAGTCGTCGTCGAGGAGCGCGTCGACCGTCGTCCCGAGGGACGCGGACAGGTCGAACGGACCGACGAACAGCATGTCGACGCCATCGAGCGCTGCGATCTCGTCGACCTCGGCGAGCGCGCCGGGGGTCTCGATCATGAGGGCGACGACGATGCCGCCGTTCGCCGCCGCCACGTCGTCCGCCGCACCGAACGGCGAGCGGATGGGGCCGAAGCTGCGGTGACCGAGCGGTGGGTAATAGGAGGCCCCGATCACGCGGCGGGCGTCCTCGACGCCATCCACCATCGGCACGATCACTCCGGCGGCGCCGGCATCGAGCGCACGACCGATGAGACCGAAGTCGGCGGCGCGCGGACGCACGAGGACGCGTGCTGCGCCGTCGCGGCCCGTCGCACTCGGACCGAGCAGGTCGAGCGCCGCGAGGATCGAGCGATCGTCCCACCGCCCGTGCTGCGCGTCGAGGCAGACCCACTCGAGGCCCGATCGGCCGAGCGTCTCGACGAGCGCGGGCGAGTCGATGAAGCTGAACGCTCCGTACTCCGGCGCCGTCGCCGTCACGATGTCGTCCCCACCGGATCGGCCGGGGCCGAGGCGAGCTCTCGCGCGCGGGCGAGACCCGCATCCGCCGCGTCGATGACGATCGACCCGAGATCGCGGTCCTCGAACACCTCGACGGCGTGATGCGTGACACCCCGGAGGCTCGTGATCCGTCGTCGCAGCTCCGCCGGTGAGCTCCTCGAGTCGGCGAGCAGCGCCCCGGCGCCCACGAGCACGGCACGCGCGATGCGTTCGGCGTCGTGCGGCCCGAAGCCCTGGTGCTCGGCGGCCGCCGCGAGCTTCTCGGCGAGCAGGAACGCGAAGGCCGGGCCGGAGCCGGACAGGACGGTGAGGGCGTCGAGTCCGTCCTCGTCGACGTCCATGACGTCGCCGAGTTCGGCGAACAGCTCGCGCACGATCCCGACGAGGGACGCGTCGGCACCACCCGCGACGATGCCGGCGAAACCCGCGTTCACGTGCGACGGCGTGTTCGGGAGCACGCGCACCACGTCCACCGTCCCGAGCAGGTCCCTGAGCCGGGCGAGGCGCACTCCCGCGAGCACCGACACGACGATGGTGCCGGGCTGGAGCGCCGCGCCGACCGCCGGGAGCACGTCGTCGACCATCCACGGCTTCACCGCGATGACGACGACGCGGGCCGCCGCCGCGGCCGATGCCGCCGCATCCGGGTCCTCCTCCACCGACAGCGCCGTCACGCCGTCCGCGCGCAGTTCGGCGGCACGAGCCGCCGTCAGGGACACGGTCGTCACGGCGGGGAAGGGCACCCCGGACCGGCGCCAGCCCGCGAGGAGCGTTCGCGCGAGCGAACCGGCTCCCACGACCGCGAGCGCGGGCGCCTCCGCGACCGTCACCCGCCCGCCGCCACTCGTCGACCCCGACTGACGACGGTCCGCCCCCTCGACTCGTCGGAGATCACGGAGATGTCCTCGAGAGGATTCCCCGACCAGACGACGAGGTCGCCGAGCGCGCCATCGCGGAGGCGACCGAGGTCGGTCCGCTGGAGGAGCGCGGCGTTGGCCGACGTGAGCGACCGGAGCACGTCGAGCGGACTCGACGCCTCGGCCTGCAGCCGGACGCCGACGAGCTGGTCCGAGGCGAGGTCGCCCATGAGGTCCGACCCGAAACCGACCGTGACCCCCGCGGCGAGGGCGTGCCCGACGGCGTACTTTCCCGCCTCGAGCACCTCCTTGTTCTTCGCAGCCGAGACGGGCGAGAGGCCGACCTCGTCACCGCGCCGATCCATCGCGTCGTAGGCGGCGAGCGTCGGCACGAGCACGGCGTTCCGCTCGGCCATCGCCGCTGCGGTCCCCGGGTCGAGGAGGTTTCCGTGCTCGATCGACCGGACACCGTTCTCGATCGAGTGCCGGATGGACTCGGGCGAATAGGAGTGGGCGGCGACATAGCTGCCGCGACGTGCGGCCTCGTCCGTGACCGCGCGGATCTCCTCGGCCGAGTACTGCGCCGGCCGCAGCGGATCGGTGAGCGAGGCGACCCCGCCGGACGTCATGACCTTGATCGCGTGCGCGCCGTGGTGGAAGCGCGACCGTACGGCGACGCGGAGGGCGTCGACGCCGTCGACGAGGTCGCACATGTGGCCGCCGTGGAAGCAGAGGTCGTCCTCCGCGCCACGGTGATCGCCGTGCCCGCCGGTCTGGCTGAGCGCCGCGCCCGTCCAGAAGTACCGCGGCGACGGGATGAGTCCGCGGTCGATCGCGGCCGACAGCCCGGCGTCGCCGCCCGCCACGTCGCGCACGGTCGTGAAGCCGCGCCGGAGGGCGTCCCGCAACCGGTGCGACGCCGCGAGCGCGAGGTAGCTCAGGTACGAGTTCTCGATGCGGCTCGTGATCATCGAGATCGCGTAGGCGTGGAAGTGGGCGTCGATGAGGCCGGGGGTGACGACGGCGCCGCGAGCGTCGATCGTGTCCTCCCCGGCGGTCACGTCGCCGATCTCGACGATGCTCCCGTCGACGATCCGGACCCCGCCGTCGACGAGCTCGGCGGACTCCCCGTCGAAGATCAGCGCGTTCAGGACGGTGAGGTCCCCGCTCATCGTGTACCCGCCGGAGCGGCACGGCGTTCGGCCGTCGCCGACTCGTCGATGTCGAATCCGCCCGGTCGCAGGACGACGCCGTACGACTCCGCCGCCGCCTCGCGCGAGACGAAGCCGTTGCGCACATCCGCCGCGACCGCGAGCGGGTCACGTTCGAACGCCGGCCCCCACCCGCCGCCGCCGCCCGTCGCGTTGACGAGCACGTCTCCCGGTTCGAGGTGGCTGTACTCGCCGGCGCCGCGGCGCTCGTCGGGTCGTCCGGGGTTGATGGTCATGCCGTTCGGCACACCCTCCTCGCCGCCCGCGACGGCCCACGGCGGGCTCGTCTTGTACATGAGGCCGATGCCGACGGAGGGCGCGGTGAACCGGTAGGCGCGGCTCACGCCGACGCCGCCGCGGTGCTTCCCGGCACCGCCCGAGTCGGGCCGGTAGCCGTAGTGGTCGATGATCATCGGCGACTTCGTCTCGA
Source organism: Labedella phragmitis (assembly GCF_004078635.1). Lineage (GTDB taxonomy): Bacteria > Actinomycetota > Actinomycetes > Actinomycetales > Microbacteriaceae > Labedella > Labedella phragmitis. The sequence goes on along the minus strand of NZ_RZNB01000001.1, from coordinate 685,828 downwards.
GCACCTCGACCGGGTTGTTGCGGCACCCCGGCTCGGAGAAGTGCATGATGCCGTCCTCCCCGTCGCCGTCGGCGTGGCCGCCGTAACCGACGGCCTCGTTCGTGGCCTCGAGCCACGAGTCGCCCGTGCGGGGGTTCACTCCGAGGCCCATCATCGAGTTGACGTCGCCTCCCGATGATGCCGGCATCCACTCGGGCATGCCTTGCGCGAGCGCCTTGAGCACGACCTCGCCGGCCAGCAATCCGGTCCAGAGCGTGAACGTCGGCATCGGCGGGACGGCGTGCATGACGCTACCCTCGCGGGTGATGACGCGGAGCGGCGCGAAATTCCCCGCCACGACGGGACTGTCCGGCGTCGTGAGCGACTTGAAGACGAGGCTGCAGAGCGCCTCCGTCTGTCCCGGCGGCAGGTTGATCGGGCCGACGACGCCGAACGCGCTGTCGCTCCAGTCGATGATGAACTCGTCGTCGGTGATCGTGACGACCGCGTCCATCGCGACGGGGGTCGACTTGTCGATTCCGTCGCTGTCCATGAAGTCGCGCGCGTGCCATGTCCCCTTCGGGAGCTTCGCGAGACCGATCCTCGCGAGCTTCTCGCCGTGCTCGTTGATCGCCTGCATGGCATCGGCGAGCGCTTCTACCCCGTACTTGTCCGCGATCTCGCGCGTTCGCGCTGCGCCGGCGTGAACCGCCGACACCTGCGCCTGCAGGTCGCCGATCGTCCGCTCCGGCATCCGGCTGTTGAAGCGGATGATGTTGAAGACGTCGTCGCACTGACGCCCCGCCTGGTAGAGCCGGGTGCCCGGGAAGAAGATGCCCTCCTGGTACATGTCGGTGGAGTCGAGCACGTAGCCCGCGTCCTTCTGCATGAGGTCGAGCACGTGGATGCGCACGGAGGCGTAGCCGATGAGCTCGCCGCCGCTCGCGTGGATCGGCGCGAAGACGAGCGTGTCGAGCGTGTGCGCCGACGACCAGTACGGGTAGTTGAGGAGGAACACGTCGCCCTCGCCCATCGCGTCGACCCCGAGGAACTCGATCGCCTTCTTGATGCCGTAGTCGTTGCCGCGGGTGAAGATCGCGATGCCGGGAGCGTCCGCGACCACGTCGCCGTTGACGTCGTGGATGCCGACGCCGTAATCGTGGATCTCGTAGACGACCGTGTTGTAGGCGGTTCGGCACAGGTTGTGCGCGACCTCGGCCGCCGCGGCGATCAGGCCGTGACGGATGACTTCGATCGTGATGGCGTCTCTCATCGGACGGCTCCTTCGAGTGCGGGGGAATCGGTCGACGGCAGGGGCTCGGTCTCAATCGCGATGACGAGTTCCCCGTACGTGCCGACGGTGAGCACGTCGCCGGCGTGCATGACCGTCGTCGCGGTGTGCTCGGTGATGACGGCGGGGCCGACGATGCGGTCGCCGGCGAGCAGCTGCTCGCGCGAGTAGAGGCCGTAGACGACCTGCTCGTCGTCGCCGAGGTGCACGACGCGGTCGCCGAGCCGCTCGGGGGTGCCATCGGTGCGAGCCGCCATCGTGGGGAGCGACGGCTTGTCGATCACGCCGATGCCACGGACGCGGAGCGTCGTGATCTCCACCGGGTCGCTCATGGTGTGGCCGTACTGTCGCTCGTGGAGTTCGGCGAACGACACCTCGACGGCGGCCGTGAAGCCTTCTCCGAACGGCGGGCACGCCACGGTCACGGCGTGCTCCTGGCCCATGTACCGCACGTCGATCGTCCGGACGAGGTGCTGCTCGGCGTCGCCGAAGCCGTCGGTGCTGAGCGCCGCGGTCGCGGACGATTCGAGCTCCGCGAAGGACGCGGCGATGACGTCGGCGTCGACCTCGAGCAGCGGGGTGATCGACGTGCGGGAGAAGTCGTGCTGCACGTCGGCCATGAGCATGCCGAGCGCCGAGAACGCTCCCTGACCCGGCGGCACGACGACCGTCGGGATGCCGAGCTCGCGAGCGACGTCGACCGCGACGAGTCCCCCGCCCCCGCCGAACGACAGGAGGGCGAAGTCCTTCGGGTCGAGGCCGAGCTCGACCGTGATCCCGCGGACGGCGCCGACGATCTTCGTCGTGGAGATGCGGAGCATTCCGCGGGCGAGGCCGCGCTCGGTCATCCCCAGCGGTTCGGCGATCGTCGTCAGCGCGTCGAGGGCACGCTGTTCGTCGAGGACGAGGGTGCCGCCGAGGGGCGTGTCCGAGCCGAGGTAACCGACGGCGAGCGCCGCGTCCGTGAACGTCGGGCGCGTGCCGCCGCGGCCGTACGACGCGGGGCCCGGCATCGCTCCGGCGCTCTGGGGGCCGACCTGGAGGGCGCCGGCCGCGTCGAGGTAACCGAGCGATCCGCCGCCCGCCCCGATCGTCTGGATGTTGAGGGACGGTGTCGTGATGGGCAGGCCCTCGAATTCGGCGCCCTGGTGCATGAGGGGCTCGTGATCGAGGACGAGCGACGCGTCGAGGCTCGTCCCTCCCATGTCGATCGTGATGAGGTTCGGGGAGCCGATGAGCTTCGAGAACGCTGCGGCGCCGATCACTCCGCCGGCCGGACCCGAGAGGATGAGGTTGACGGGCTGCTCCTTCGCGGCGGTCGCCGTCATCGCGCCTCCGCCCGAACGCGACATGAGGAAGCGGCCCTCGAATCCGTTCGACGCGAGCTCGCCCTGGAGAACGTCGAGATAACCGCGCACGATGGGCTTGATGTAGGCGTCGAGCACCGTCGTGCTCGTGCGCTCGTACTCCCGGTACTCGCGAGCGAGCTCGTGCGAGAGGGTGACGTCCACGCCAGGGGCGACCTCGGCGAGGATCTCGCGCATGCGCGACTCATGGTCCGAGTTGGCGTAGGAGTGCAGGAACGCGACGGCGACGGACGCGTACCCTCCCGCCGCGATCTCCGCGGCGACGCGGCGCGCGTCGTCCTCGTCGAGCGGCGTCGCGACGGTGCCGTCGAAGTAGCTCCTCTCGATCACCTCGAAGGTGTCGGCGCGCTCGACGAGCGCGGTCGGCTTGCGGTAGCGGATGTCGTACATCGCGGCCCGGTCGGTGCGGCCCAGCAGGTAGACGTCGCGGAAGCCCGCCGTCGACACGATCGCGGTGCGCGCCCCTGTGCGCGTGAGGAGGGCGTTGAGACCGAGGGTCGTGCCGTGGTTGAACATCACGATGTCCTCCATGGCGGCCTCGGCCTTGCGGAAGCCGTCGAGGACGCCCTCCGTCGGTGCCGACGGAGTCGTCGGCACCTTCTCGAAGCGCAGTTCGCCCGACGACGGCGTCAGCTTCACGACGTCGGTGAAAGTGCCTCCGACGTCGATCGCGACGCGGACTCGTTCTGACATGGTGGGTCCTTTCGAGGGGGAGATGCGGGTCAGCGACGCTTGATGCCGGCAGCGGCGAGGCCGACGGCCGCGAGGATGATGGCGCCCGTCACGAGGTCCTTGATCTGCGGGTTGAACCCGAGGATGTCGAAGCCGTTGCCGATGAGGGCGATGAGGAAGACGCCCGCGACGGAGCGCCACACGGCGCCGACGCCGCCGTAGATGCTCGTGCCGCCGAGGATGATCGCGGCGATCGCGTCGAACTCGAGCCCGGCACCGGCCTGCGGCTGTCCCGACGCGATGCGTGAGACACCGATGGCCGCAGCCATGCCGGCCGCGAGCCCGCTGAGGGCGAAGACCATGACACGCGTGCGGTCGACGCGCACACCGGACAACTGGGCGGCGTCGGGGTTGCCGCCGACGGCGAAGACGTGGCGGCCGAAGACCGTGCCCTTGAGCACGAACCACATGATCGCGACGAAGACGATGAGGATGACGACGGTGTAGAAGACGCCGCCGATGCGACCGCGGCCGAGTTCCGAGAAGCCGTCGAGCGAGACCTGGATGAGCGCCCCGCCCGTGATCAGCACGGCGATCGCCTGGAAGATGAGGCTCGACGCGAGCGTCGCGAGGAACGAGTGCACGCGGAGGACGGTCACGGCGAGGCCGTTGAACACACCGAGTGCGAGTCCGATGACGGGCGGTGCGAGCAGACCGAGCACGACGTTGCCGGTCTCCATGGCGACCCACGCGGCGGCGACGCTGCCGACGGCGTAGATCGCGGCCGTCGAGAGGTCGAACGAGCCGGAGATGATCACGAACGTGCCGGCGACGGCGATGAGGGCGAGGGGGGTGTTCTGGTTCACGATGTTGACGAGGTTCGCGAACGTGAAGAACGACGGGCTCGCGATCGCGAGCACGATGAGGAGCGCGGCGAGGAGGATCAGCACCGCGTAGTCGCGGAGGAACGCGAGGGCCTTGGCCGGCGTGATCCGCGGCGCTGTGGTGCGGGCGGTGGTGCTGGTCATGCGATGGCTCCGATTTCCTGTTCGACTGAGAAGAGATGGGCGAGCAGGTCGCTCACGCCGAAGACGGCGGGATCGACCTCTCCCGCGATGCGTCCGTTGCTCACCGTGTACGCCCGGCTGCTGAGTGCGAGCACCTCCTCGTGCTCGGACGAGATGAGGAGCACACCGACGCCGCGGTCGGCGAGGTCCGCGACGAGTTGGTAGATCGTCGCTTTCGCTCCGATGTCGACGCCGCGTGTGGGCTCGTCGAGGATCACGAAGGCCGGGTCGCCCACGAGCCACTTCGCGAGTAGCGCCTTCTGCTGGTTGCCGCCGGACAGACCGCCGATGTCGAGACCGATACGCGGCGGTCGCATGCTGAGCGCCTCGGCGAGCGCGCCGGCCTCCTTCTTCTCCGCGGCCGGCCGGATGACGCCGGCGGTCGCGAACCGGTCGAGGAAGGCCAAGGAGATGTTCTCGCGCACGCTGCGCTGGAGGATGAGGCCTTGCGCGTGACGGTCCTCCGGAACCATGACCAGTCCGCTCGCGATGGCACGACGCGTGGTCCACCGGCGGCACTTCTCGCCACGGAACGTGATCGACCCGGCCGTGATCGGATCGGCACCGGCGATCGCCCGCGCGATCTCCGACCGGCCGGATCCGACCAGGCCGAGCAGACCGACGATCTCTCCGGGACGCACGACGAGCGACGCCTCCTCGATGCCGGTCTCGGTCGTGATGCCGTCGACGACGAGAAGCGGCTCGGTCGAGGCGTCCGCGCGCGGTCGGCGCTCGGGGAACGTCACCGCGAGCTCACGACCGAGCATCGCCTGGACCATGGTCGCCTTGGTCTCGTTCGCCACGGGACCGGTCCGGACACGCTGACCGTCGCGCATGATCGTCACGGTGTCGGCGACCTCGAGCACGGCGTCGAGGAAGTGCGAGACGTAGACGATGCTCCTCCCCTGCTCACGCAGTTGCGCGATGAGCCGGTGGAGCCGCTCGGTCTCGTGCGCCGTGAGGGACGACGTCGGTTCGTCCATCACGATGACGCGAGCGTCACGAGCGAGCGCCCGCATGATCTCGACCTTCTGCTGGTCCGCGATCCGCAGGTCGCCGACCTTCGCCGATGCGTCGAGGTCGAAGTCCGCGAGGGCGCGGAGCGTCTCGAAACACTCCGCGACCCTGCGGTGGAGGACGCCGAGGGTGTTGGCCTCCACGCCGAGGAAGACGTTCTCGAGCACCGTGAGGTCGTCGACGAGCGAGAGCTCCTGCGCGATCATGACGACGCCCGACCGTTGGGCGCGGACCGGATCCCACTTCGAGACCTGCTCGCCGTCGACGCGCAGCTCGCCCGTGTCGGGGGCGTAGAGCCCCGCCACGATCTTGCCGAGCGTCGACTTCCCCGCGCCGTTCTCGCCGACGAGGGCGTGCACCTCACCGGTGCGCAGCTCGAGGTCGACGGTGTCGAGCGCCTGCGTTCCGCCGAAACGTTTCGAGACGCCGGAGAGTTCGACGAGGGGGGTACTGGTGTCCATGGGATCCGATCCGTCCTGAGGGGTGCGTGGAGTGGGGGCCTAGCCTTCCCACTCCCCGACGTAGTCGGGTGTCTCGTCGAGCGTCTCCTTGGTGGCATACGGCTCGATCTCGCCGACCTCGTCGGCGTTCACGTAGCTCTCGACGTCTGCGCCCGTGAGGGCGTTGTAGAGCTGCTCCATCGCGGCAGCGCCCATGGAGACGGGGAAGTTGATGTAGTCCGCCTTCCAGATGCCGTCGCGCACGTTCTGGATGGACTCGGTCGTCCCGCCGCCACCGGTGAGGTAGACGGTCGACGGGTCGATGCCCGCGTCCTCGAGTGCGATCTGCGCGCCCTTCGTCTGCTGGTCGGCGTTCGAGAGGATGACGTTCACGTCGGGGGTCGACTGGAGGACGTTCGTGATCGTCGTCGCGGACTGGTCGGGGTCGTAGTTGCCCTCCACCGTCGTGACGATCTCGATGTTGTCCTCGGCCTCGAGGACCTCGCGGTAGGACTCCTCGCGCGTCACGTCCAGGGGCGCGTTGAGCTGGCCGACGAGCAGGACGACCTTGCACGGGTCGAGGTCGGCGCAATACGTGACGACGTCCTCTGCCTGCTTCGCGGCCGCCTCGCCGGCGGGGACGGCGACCGTCGAGACGACGCCTTCCACTTGCGGCTCCATCTCGCTCAGGTCCGGACCGATGGGGTTGAGGACCGAGGTGACGGGGATGCCGTTGCCGAGCGGGAAGGCGGCGGCGAGGGCCGGACCGTCGAACGGAACCACGACGACGCCGTCGTACTTGTCCCCGACGCCCGCCGTCTCCATCTGACTGAGCTGGGTGTCGGCGTTGAACTGGCCGTCGAGCAGCGTGAGGTTGATGTCGGCGTCGAGTTCGTCGGCCATCTCCTGGACGCCCTTCGCGACGGCCTGGTTGTAGCCGTTCTGGCTCGACGACAGCAGCACGGCGATCTCGTAGCCGTCCTCGGATCCGGCTCCGGCGCTGCCGCCGTCCCCGCTGCACGCGGTGAGCGCCGTGGCGCCGAGGAGTACGACGGACGCCGTGACGGGGAGTCGCCACGAGCGAAGCTTTGACTGGTGCAACTGCTACCTCCATGTGGTCTTCAGCGGGATGCCGGGATGACTCTCGCCGTGGTGCTTGTCCAGTAATATGTCACACTTCGCATTACAGCGGTTTATCTCTTATGTAACGGACGCGTTTCGTCTGTCGGCCGATGCGTCGCGATGACCGGTAGGACGCGGCACGAATCGCACGGTCCGCCGGGGGACGCCGATAATGGAATCGACGACCGGGAGGACCGATGGCCGAGCAGGACACCGCCGGATCCGACGCTGCCGCGTGCTCCCCTTCGCACCCTCGGGAGTCGGTGTACCAGCGCGTCCTGGGCGCGGATTACGCGTCCCTCGACCCACGCCTGCAGCGGTACTTCGGTCCGATCCCGGCGGGGAGGGTGGGATCGGGATCCGGCGTCTACGGTGTCGCGGGATCGCGACATCGATTCCTCCGCCCCGTACTGGCCGTGATGGCGTGGCGGCACGTGCTCTTCCCCGAACTCGGGCACGATGTGCCGTTCCGGGTCACCAACACCCCGACCACGGGCGGCGGGCTCGGAGCCGTCCGCACCTTCGAGTTCGGCAGCCGCACCCGGATCATGCAGGATGCCATGATCGTCCGGCACGGTGTGCTCTACGACAGACTGGGCAAGCGCGGAGGGCTCGGCGTCGCGATCCGCCTCTCGGTCGTGTCCGGCGCCCTTCACATGACGTCCACCGGCCTCGCCCTGCACGTCGGCCGCGCGCGGATCCCGCTCCCGCCGTTCGCGACCATGCGCCTCCGCGAGCACGTCGAGGATGCCGACACGACCCGTCAGCACGTCGACGTCCGGATCGAGGCCCCGATCCTCGGCGAGCTCTTCCGGTACACCGGCTCCTTCACCTACGCGGTCACCCCGACGAGCTGAGCACGAGGGGCAGTTTCTGGGCTGGCCCGGTCGGCTACCTCGAGACCGCGTGATCCACGACGTAGAGCCGGGCGGCGCCGACCTCGACCCCCTCGAGGATCGCGACGAGGCGCTCGTTGCGTCGGTTCGGATGATCGAGCCACTCCTGGTAGGCGTCCGGGTCGGGCCAGAGCGCGGTGACGACCATCTCGCCCGAGCCGTCGACGGCGACGGAGATCTCCGACGCGACGGCGCGCGACTCGTCGAGCGAGAACTGCAGAATGTCTGCGTCACGATAGACCGCCAGGACGTCGGCCACGCGATCCGGTGCCGGGTAGAGAGACAGGATGCTGCGAATCACGCGCCCACCCCCTGCCCCCGCGCGCTCGAGAGCGACCCCCACGTCGACGATTCGCCGGCGGGAGAGCGCTTCTGCGGCACGCCCCACGGGTTGTCGTCGCGCAGCGCCGGCGGGAGGATCGCCTGCGGAGCGTCCTGGTAGGTCACGGGGCGGAGGAAGCGCGAGACGGCGGCCGTGCCGACGGACGTCCCCCCTCCCCCGACGGTCGCGGGGAACGGACCGCCGTGGGTCATCGCGGGCGTCACGGCGACGCCCGTCGGCCAGCCGTCGACGATCACGCGACCCGAGTGCGCCGCGATCGCCGCGGCGAGCGCCGCGTAGCCCGCCGGATCCTCGTCCGGGGCCGTCTGGATCGTGCCCGTGAGATTACCGGGGAAGAACTCGGCGACGAGCGCCGGCAGTTCGGCGGGGTCGTCGTAGTCGACGACGATGGAGAGCGGCCCGAACGCCTCATCGAGCACGCGCTCGCGCTCGCGCCGCAACGTCGCGACGTCGGTCCGGGCGAAGGTCGGGCGCACCCACACGTCTCCGTCGTCCTCCTCGCGCACCTCGCCGTCGACGAGCGACTCGACGCCGTTCGTCCCGAGGATCTCCTCGCGGCGCGTGCGGAAGCCCTCGGCGATTCCCGCGTAGAGCATCCGGTGCTCGCCGATACTCCCCGCCGACTCCGCGACCGGCACGTCGGCGCCGCGCGGCACGAAGAGGAAGCCGGATTTCGTGCACAATTGCCCGGCCGATCCGCTCACGCTCGCGACGAAGGCCTCGGAGAGGGCGTCGAGCCCCGCGTCGGCCGCGGCCGGCGTGACGAAGACGGGATTCACACTCCCGAGTTCCCCGAAGAAGGGGATGGGGTTCGGGCGGGACGACGCGATCGCGGCGAGGGCGATCCCGCCGCGCGTCGACCCGGTGAATGCGGCTGCAGCGATGCGTGGATCGCGGAGCGCCGTCACACCGACCTCGCGGCCGAAGATCACTGAGAGGGTTCCGACGGGGAGACCGGCGGTCGTGAGTGCGTCCGCGACGATGTCGCCCGTCCGCCTGGAGAGTTCCGGATGACCCTCGTGCGCCTTGACCACGACGGGCGAACCGGCCGCGAGGGCGGCTGCGGTGTCACCGCCGGCGACGGAGAAGGCGAACGGGAAGTTGCTCGCCGCGAAGTTGAGCACGGGGCCGACCGGCGCGAGGACGCGCCGCAGCTCGGGGCGCGGCCCGAGCACGAAGTCCGGGTCGGCGTCGTCGATGCGCACGTCGAGGAACGCCCCGTCGGCCACGACCTCTGCGAACAAGCGCAACTGCACGCTCGTCCGCTTCGACTCGCCCCGAAGACGGGCCTCGGCCAGTCCGGTCTCACGCATCGCGATCGGGACGAGTCGGTCGACCGCCGCGTCGAGCGCATCGGCTGCGGCGACGAGTGCCGCAGCACGTTCGCGGGGAGCCGTCGCGGCGAGGATCGGGGCGGCCTCGGCCGCGGTACCGATGATGCCGGCGAGTTCGTCCGGTGAGGTGTCGTTCATGGGTCCTCCAGGTGTGGCGATGATCAGAACTCGAAGCCCTGCGGGAACGGGTCGGACGGATCGAGCATGTACTGTCCGATGCCCGTCACCCAAGCGCGGCCCGTGATGGTCGGGACGACGGCGGGTATCCCCGCGATCTCGGTCTCGCGCACGAGCCGACCGATGAAGGTCGACCCGATGAACGAGTCGTTGCGGAAGTCCCGGTCGAGTGGCAGCTCGCCGCGGGCCCACAGCTCGGCCATGCGTGCGGACGTGCCGGTGCCGCAGGGCGACCGGTCGAACCAGCCCGGGTGGATCGCCATCGCATGGCGAGAGTGCACGGCGTCGGAGCCCGGCGCGATGAACTCCACGTGGTGGCAGTGGTCGACGCCGTCGATCGTGGGGTGGGCCGGCGGGTCCTTCTCGTTGATCGCCGCCATGATCGCGAGGCCGGCGGACAGGATCTCCTGCTGGTGCGAACGGTCGAAGGGGAGCCCGACGGCGTCGAGGTCGACCATCGCGTAGAAGTTGCCTCCGAACGCGAGACTGTACGGCACGGTGCCGAGCCCATCGACCTCGATCTCGGCGTCGAGGCGCACCGGGAACGACGGCACGTTCTCGATCGTCACCGAATCGGCGTGCCCGTCCGTCACCGCCACTCGGGCGGTCACGAGCCCCGCCGGGGTGTCGATGCGGATCTCGGTGACCGGCTCGACGACCTCGACCATACCCGTCTCGACGAGCACCGTCGCGACCCCGATCGTGCCGTGCCCGCACATCGGCAGGCAGCCCGAGACCTCGATGAAGAGGACACCGACGTCGGCGTCCGGTCGCGTGGGCGGCTGCAGGATCGCACCGCTCATCGCGGCATGGCCGCGCGGCTCGTTCACGAGCAGCTTCCGGATGTGGTCGAGGTGCTCGATGAAGTACAACCGGCGTTCGTTCATCGTCGCGCCGGGGATCACGCCGACGCCGCCTGTGACGACGCGCGTCGGCATGCCCTCGGTGTGCGAATCGACCGCCGTGTAGAGCCGGGACGACCGCATGTCAGACGAGCGCCGGCTGACGCGCGGCGAGGTAGTCGATCGCGCGCTGCATGTCGGCGCGGACCCCGGCCTCGTGCTCCGGCGTGAGCGGGCCGCGCGGGGGACGCGACGGTCCGCCGTATCGGCCGACCATCTCCATGCTGAGCTTGATCGCCTGCACGAATTCGGTGCGCGAGTCCCAGCGGAAGATCGCGACGAGGGCCTTGTACAGCTCACGCGCCTCGTCGATGCGACCGGAGCGCACGAGGTTGTAGATCTCGACGGACTCGGCGGGGAACGCGTTGGGGAAGCCAGCGAACCAGCCGACGGCTCCGTCGAGCAGCAGCTCGAACACGACGTCGTCCGCTCCCGCGATGATGTCGATGTCGCACAGCTCGGAGATCTCGAACGCGCGGCGGACGTCGCCGGAGAACTCCTTGATGGCGACGACGTTCTCGATCTGGGCGAGCTCGGCGACGAGGTCCGGCACGAGGTCGACCTTGGTGTCGATGGGGTTGTTGTAGGCCATGATCGGCAGGCCCACCTCGGAGATCGCGGTGTAGTGGTCGATGACTTGCGAACGGCTCGCGCGGTACATCGTCGGCGGCAGAGACAGGACGCCCTTCGCGCCGTCCTCCGCCGCGAGCTCCGCCCAGTGCTTCGCCTGGTGGGATCCGGGGCCGTGCACGCCGGCCACCACGATGCCGCGGTCGCCGACCGCCTCGACCGCCACCTGGATGACGCGACGGCGCTCGGCGTCGGTGAGCGACGAGTACTCGCCGAGCGAGCCGTTCGGGCCGACGCCGTCGCACCCGTTCGAGACGAGCCAATCGCAGTGCTCGGCGAAGCGGTCATAGTCGACGGCGAGGCCGGCGGGAGCGGAGGAGTCCTCCTTGTACGGGAGAGCTGTGGCGACGATGACGCCGCCGAGGATGCTTCGGGGTTCCATGGTGTTCGTGTCCTTTCGGGGTGTCACGGGGATTCGGGGCCGTCACCGAGCGACGCGAGATCGCCGAGCCGCTGGGGCGCGACGATCGGGCGGCGGTCGGTGCTGACCGAGTCGAGGAAGCGGTCCCCTGGTGAGGCCGCGACGAGCAGCTCCTCCACGGTCCGACCGCAGATGCGGCCCTGGCAGATGCCGAGGCCGGCGCGTGTGCTGAGCTTGAGCGAACGGAGCCCCTCGGCGTCCGTCGAGGCCGCCGTCGAGCAGAGCCGCCCGTAGCCCACCTCTTCGCAGCGGCAGACGATCGTGTCGTCGTGCAGCCAGTGGTGCCAACCGGAGCGGATGCCGTGCGCCGCGCTGATGCGCCCGGCGAAGTCGGAGAAGACGCGGCGACGGCGGACGGCGTTCCGGCTCGGAGTCCGGCCGGCGGCGGCGGCTCCGGCGACGGCGCCCTCCGCCATCGCGAGGTCGACACCGCCGATGCCCGTGATCTCCCCCGCGGCGAAGACGTGCGGCACGGTCGTCTCCTGGGAGTCGTCGACGACGACGAAGCGGCGCTCGTCGAGGGCACACCCCGCCGCGATCGCGAGCTCGAGTCGCGGGGTGAAGTCGTGGCTGACGCAGACGGCATCCACCGCGACGCGTCGCTCGGTGCCCGGGATCGGCCGCCAGTCGGTGTCGAGACGAGCGATCGTCACGGCTTCGACGCGATCGGTCCCGTGGGCGGCGACGACGGCGGCTCCCATCCGGTACGGGATGCGATGGCGGAGGAATCCGGAGACGTAGCCTACGAGTTCGCCGACCTTCGCGCGTGCTCCGAGCAACCGCCAGGGCTTCGGCGCCCACCCGCGGACGATCCGCCCGAGACGGTTCGCCTCGACGACCTCGATCACCCGCGCGCCCGACTCGGCCACCGATTCGGCGACGGGCAGCAGGAAGGGTCCGGCTCCCGCGACGACGACGCGCTCACCGACGCGCACGCGTTCGCCCTTCGCCAGGGCCTGAGCGGCCCCGCCCGTGAACACGCCGGGCAGCTCCCAGCCCGGGAACGGGAGGGTGCGGTCGTGGGCTCCGGTCGCGAGCACGATCGCCTCGGGTTCGAGGGCCGACATCGCGGCCCGGGCCGCATCGACCCGACCCGTCGCCACATTGACCGTGAAGCCGCTTCCCGCGGCCGCGGAGCGCTCGACCGACCACACCGCGGATCCGAGCAGCACCGTGCACGCCGCGTCCCCGACGACGCGGTCCCGCAGCCTCTCGTAGCGCGCGAAGCCGTGGTGCAGTCTCGCCTCGTGCTCGCCCGCGCGCTCCTCCGGCAGGTGACGCCAGTACTGGCCACCCGTCGCGTCGGAGGCGTCGAGGAGCGTGACCCGGGCGCCCGCGTCGAGGGCGGCTTCGGCCGCCGCGAGTCCGGCGGGACCGGCACCGATCACGAGCACGCCCACCGGGGTCCCGCCCGTCACGATCCCGCTCCGTCGCTCGTGGCCGTCGGCGGATCCTCGTCCTCGACGGGCACCGGAAGCGCGTCGTGCTGCGTGCGAAGCTCGTCGCCGTCGGCGGCGCGGCGCTGGCAGAGCCGGACGTCGCGCTCTCCGTTGACCTCGGCGATGCAGTCGAAGCACACACCGATTCCGCAGAAGACTCCGCGGGGCGATCCCGCGACCGACGTGGTCCGCCAGCTGAGGCGGCCCGAGCCGAGGAGCACTCCCGCGAGGGTCTGTCCCTCGAGCCCCCCATACCGCTCACCGTCGAGCGTCACCGTGATCTCGGCGGACGGGCGCGGGCGCACGGGGTCCTGCGAGGCGGGGATGCGGCGGGCGCTCATGCGGCGACCTCGGCGAGGAACGGGGCGAGCCCGGCGCGCGACACGGAGAACGGAGCGGCGTCGACGGGTGGGGTGCGGCCGGCGATGAGCGCAGCGAGCAGGGCCGCGGTGCCTGTCGCGAGCCCGATACCGGCGCCCTCCTGGCCGTTGGCGTGCCAGAGTCCCGGCAGCCGCGGGTCCTCGCCGATGACGGGGACGTGATCCGGCATGTAGGGACGGAAGCCGCTGTAGCTGCGCATGAGTGAAGCGGACGAGAGGAAGGGGAACAGGAGGATCGCCTTGCGCGCGAGTTCCGCCACGATCCTCGTGCTGAATTCGTCGCGGAAGCCGACCTGCTCGCGGGACGATCCGATCAGGACGGTGCCCGACGCCGTCGACTCGACGACGCTGCTCGTCTGGAGGTCGGCCGACGACGACTCGACGGCCCCCACGTAGTCGGCGTCGTACACCTTGTGGAAGACACGATGCGGCATCCGCGTCGTGACGAGCACCACGCCGCGACGGGGGCGGACGGGGATCGCGGCTCCGAGGACCTCGCTCACGGCCGCACCCCACGGACCCGCGGCGTTCACGACCGCGTCGGCGGGGAATGACCGCGTCACACCGTCACGGGATCGAACGTCCACCCCGGCGAGGGCTCCGGCCGAATCGAGCACGGCGCCGATGACCTCGTGCCCCGTGAGGACACGCGCTCCGGCGAGGCGGGCGGAGCGGAGGAAGGCCTCCGTCGCGACGACGGGTTGGATCTGCGCGTCCTCCGGGTAATGGATCGCGGCCGTCGTCGCGTCGGTCAGGTGGGGTTCGAGGCTCTTCGCCGTCGCGGCGTCCACGACGTCGGCGCGGACGCCGGCGGAGCGCTGCGCGGCGGCGAACGCCAGGAGCGGCGCGGCGCCCGCTGCCGTGGTCGAGACGACGAGCCCGCCCTTCGGCTCGAACTCGATGGCGGGGAAGCTCTCACCCAGTTCTTCTCGGAGCTCGCGGGCGACGGTCGGCCACAACGAGCGGGAGAACCGCGCGAGATCGAGCTCCGGTCCGGGGCCCTTGTCGCTCACGAGGATGTTGCCCTCCCCGCGTCCGGACGTGCCGGACGCGGCCGCCGACCGCTCGACCACCGTCACATCGTGACCGTCGCGGGCCAGCTCGCGCGTGATCGCTGCACCGATGATCCCGGCGCCGACCACGACGATCCGTCCCATGCGTGCACCTCCCCGATCAACGTGTGCGTCACAGTAATATGTCACACATCTTGTTTCACCGGTGTTACGGATCGGAGAATTCGCCGGCGGGCTGTCAGACGGTGGCTTCCGGCGCCTCCGGCCGACCCGCCCACCAGCCGATCACGTGGGCGATGTGGCGATGCATGAGCTTCTCCGCCTCGACTCCCTTGCCGTCGCGGAGCAGGCTCAAGAGCTCGAGGTGCTCGTTCGCCGACGCGGCGAGTTCCTCGGTCGCGAGGAGTCCGGCGAGCCCGGGGAGGCGCGTCTGCGATCGCAGTTCGGTGATGAGCTCGCCGAGCCTCGGGTTCTCGGTGAAGGCGGTGACCGCCGCGTGGAAGACCCCGTCCGCCTCGAGATACTCGGTGAGGCTGCCGCGTGCCGCGCTGTCCACGATCCGTTCGGCGAGAGCGTGGAGCTCCGGGTAGGCCTCCTCGGGGATGCGGCCGGCGAGCCGACGGGCGATGGGCGGCTCGAGGAGCTGCCGTACCTCGACGATGTCGTGGAGATCCTTGTCACTCACCCCCGTGACCCTGAAACCCTTGTTGCGCACCGTCTCGACGAATCCCCGCTTCTCGAGGTTGAGCATCGCCTCGCGCACGGGTGTCGCCGAGACGCCGAAGCGCGTGGCGAGGGTCGGGGCCGAGAACAGCTCGCCGGGCGGCATCTCGCCGGATCGGATGGCGGCGGCGAGCGCGGTCTCCACCCGCTCGCGCAGGCTCGAGGCCGGGGCGATCGGAGTGACCGTGAACTGAGAAGACATGGGGACCCATCGGCGCTGAGAGTGGACATGGACTCGACGGGGCCGGTTCGGTCGCGTCGGTGCACCGCGTCGCCGCAGTGCAATGCGACGTTGCACTTGGGGACGAAGGTACTTCATTCCGCCCCGTGTGACGAGCGTCTTCCCGATGTGCGTTGCGGCGAACGGCCGCGCGACGCAATCGGCTGCTCGGGCGTTGGGACGATATTCGAACCTCGCGACGCTGGACCTCGCGACGCTCGTCGGCATGGCTCTCCGGGGGGCAGGCCGTGGGATCGTCAGGCAGCGCGCGTCGGTCGCACCTGGAGGTCCCCGCCGCAGTTGGGGCAGGCCCGGCGCGGAAACCCATCGGCGCATCCGCTGCACCAGGTGCACTCGTACGAGCAGATGAAGGCGAGACCACCCTCGGGGGTCGGAGCGCCGCACGCTTCGCAGGTGTCGCGCATCTCGAGAGCCATACGTCGACGGTAGCGCCGGCCATTCCGAGAATCCGTCGAGATCGTGCCACGCACCGTCGCTCCACCGCCGAATGCCGCCTGCTGGGATACGCGTGTGGCGCGCCGCCCGAAGGCGACGCGCCACACGTGGTGTGGTCGGTCGGCTACGCCCGCGCGCGCTTCCGCGCGATCAGGACGACTGCGCCGGCGAGAAGCAGCAGGAGCGCGAGAGCCGCGATCGGAGCGGCCGTCGTTCCCGTGACGGCGAGACCGTCATCGGAACCGGATCCACTGCCGTCACCGGTTCCCGACCCGTCATCCGAGCCGCCATCGCCGTCTCCGTCGCCGGGAACCTCGTCCGCGACCACGGTGATGTCGGTCCAGCCGATCACCTCGTTGGCTGCATCCGTCACGGCGATGAGGTGTTCTCCGGCGGTCGCGTCGAGCGGGATCGTCGCCGAGACGGCACCGGTCGCCGACACCTGCTGCCAGTCGGCGATGAGCGTCGGCGCCGAGTACATCCACACCGCGACCCACTCGCCGGCACGCTCCGTGCCGACGAAGACCGAGACCTGCTGGCCCGGCTTCACGACGTCCGGAGACACCGAGATGGCGCCCTCGAGGTCGGCCGGCAGGTCCTCCGAATCGACGCCGACAGGCGCCTCGGTCGGCTTCTCCGGTTGAGGCTCCGGTTCCTCTTCGGCATTCACCGAGACGGGCACGCGGAACATCGTGCCGGACGGCTGTGCCGTGAGGAGGATCTCACTGTCCGCTGCGGCGTCGGCCGGAACGGTGACCGACAGCGATGCGGCGCCGTTCACGACCGTGACCGGCTCGAATGCGGCCTCCGAACCGACCCACTCCGCCGTCAGCGACGTGTTCTCGGGGCTGCCGAGCGAGGTGAGGTCGAGGGAGGACACGTCGAACGAGACGGTCGAACCCGGCTCCACGACGTCGGTCGGCGCGCCTGCGACCGACACGCTGTGGCGGTCGAACTCGGGCGAGAGACCCGGGTTCTCCTGGAGGTACGCGATCCATGCGTCGCGGTCGAGCAGACCCGAGTCGCGCGTCTCATCACCCTTCGCGAACGCCCGGAAGTTGTCGCCGCCCTGAAGCAGGAAGCTGAACGACCCGACGCGATAGTCCTCGGCTGCGACGATGGGCTCACCGTCGACCCAGATCCCCGTGACGCGGTCGCCCTGTGCGCGGGATGCATCGAAGGTGTACTCGACGTTGTCCGACAGGCCGAGCTTCAGGAACGGGCGCGACGGGACGTTGCCGTCCGCGTCCGTCTGCCATTGCTGCTCGAGTGCCTCCTTGAACTCGGCGCCCGTGAGCGTCGTGGTCCAGAGGTTGTTGAGGAACGGGAGCACCGCATTGGCTTCGGAGTAGGTGATGACGCCGTCCTCGCCGTAGAGCAGCTCGGCGCGCAATCCGCCCGAGTTGACGATGCCGATCTCGGCACCGCCGCGCTCCTCCGACTGGAGGATCGACTGCAGCGCGTCGGCCACGAGGTTACCCAGGGTGGACTCGCTCGCGCGGTCGTCGCGCTTCCCGCCCGTCCAGACCCCGTCGACGTACGAGCCGCCGCCGAAGGCGGTCGTGATGTCGGCGGTGACCGATCCGACCGGCTGGTTGCCGATCACTTCTGCGGCTGCGAGGGCCTCGTCCACGATCTTCTTGACTTCGGCGACACGCGGGTACTGGGCCACGAGGACGTCGTCCGCCACGGTCGTGCGCGGGACGTTGCGGGCCGTGTAGGACTCGACGTCACCCGTCTCCGGGTCGAGGGTGAGGACGACGTTGCCGACGTTCTCGCCGTAGCTGCCGGTCTGGAGGATCGGACGGGTCTCGCCCTCGACCCCGGGGATGGGGCCGTCCCACACGTACTGCTTGTGCGAGTGACCCGTGAAGATCACGTCGACGTCGGCGGAGGTCTCCGTGACGATGTCCGCGAAGACCCCGCCGTCGGCGACTTCCTCCTCGAGCGTGGCGCCGTCGGGTGTGCCCGCGCCGGCCCCCTCGTGGTACGCCGCGATGATGACGTCGGCCTCGTCGTTGGCGGCGTCACCGTCCGTCAGCTCACCCGTGACGCGGTTGACCGCCTCGACCGGGTCGCCGAACTCGACCTCGGACACGTTGTCGGGCGACACGAGCGTCGGGGTCTCCTCCGTGACGACACCGATGACAGCGACGGTCAGGCCCTCGACCTCGTGCAGCGAGTACTCGGGCAGTGCCGGAGTGGTCGTGCCCTTCTCGTAGACGTTGGCGCCGAGGTAGCTCCAGTCGGCCGACGGTTCGAGGCGATCGGTGATGTCGCTGAAGCCCTGGTCGAACTCGTGGTTGCCGACCGCGCTCGCGATGAGTTCGAGTGCGTTGAGCACGTCGATCGTGGGCTGGTCCTGCTGCGAGGACGACGCGAACACCGACGCTCCCACGTTGTCGCCTGTCGACACGAACAGCGAGCTCTCCTCGCCGCCCTCCGCACGGAGCTGCTCGACCGTCCCGGCGAACTTCACCGTGTTGGCGTCGATGCGGCCGTGGAAGTCGTTGGTGTCGATGAGGTTGAGGTCGACCGGCAGGGGCTCGACGGAGTAGCCGACGAGGATCGGGTCGTGGTCGCTCGAGCGGAAGACGCTCTGGTCGTAGAAGTTCGTCGCGTTGTAGTTGTAGCGGCTGTACTCCTTGGCGATCGACTCACCGGCGTTGATGTTCCAGATGTCGACGCCCGTGACCTTGCGGTCGGCCGCCGGCGAGGCGTAGACGTGGTCGAGCGACCCGCTCTGCCCGCTGAAGGAGTAGCTGTACTCGCCCGTCTTCGAGCCCTGGTCGACGTAGCCGGCGTCCATGATGACGACCGACGGGTCCTCCTGCGTGTAGGCGTTGAAGTCACCGATGAGGAAGACCTCGTCGGTGCCGAGCGCCGTCTGCAGGTCGTTCGAGAACGCGACGAGGGCGTTCGCCTGAGCGACGCGGGAGGCGTTGGAGCCGCCCTGGCCGTCGCCCTGGTCGGCGTCCGCTCCGGAGCCCGATCCCTTCGACTTGAAGTGGTTCACGATCGCGATGAACGTGCCGTCGGCGTCGGTGACCTCGAACTCCTGGGCGAGCGGCTGGCGCGCGTTGTTGAAAGCGGGGTCGAGCAGGACCCGCGAGTCACCCACGGGGCTGACGGCGTCCTTCTTGTAGATGAAGGCGTTGCGGATGACGTCCTGCGCGGCGACGGAGGGGAGCTCCGACGCGTCCGGCGAGGGCACGAATGCCCAGACGTCGTCACCGGCGGCCTCGTTGAGTGCGTCGACGAGGATCGAAAGCGACTCGTCACGGTCGGCACCGAACTTCACCGAGTTCTCGATCTCCTCGAGCGAGACGACCTCGGCACCGAGGGCGTTGATCGCCGCGACGATCTTGGCCTGCTGGCGCGCCAGGTCCTCGTCCTCGGCGGCGCCGCGGGCATCACAACCGGAATCGACGGTGACCGGGTCGCCGTCACGGTCGGCGTAGAAGGTGCAGCCGTTCAGCTCGTCGCCCGTGGTGGTGAAGTAGTTGAGCACGTTGAACCCGGCGATCTGGATGTCGCCGCCGACGCTCTTCGGTTCGGTCTCGCGCACGTCGCTGAACGTCGCGGGGAGTGTTTCGTCCGCGGTGAGCTGCGTCGTGGGCTGGAACTTCCACGCCGAGTTCCGGTAGTCGAGAACGACCGGCTGGGTGAATTCGACGGCGGAACCGACCGTGATGGCCGAGTTCTGCGTGAGGTACGGAAGCGGGATGTCCTTGTTCGCGTCGGCTCCGAGGAAGTTGATCGATGCTCCGTCGTCGAGCGTGACGGCGCGCGCAGCGTTGTCCGCCACGGCGCTCGCATACTCGGACGATCCCGGGCGGGCGATCTCCGTCGGCGTGATGAGCGGGGAGTCGCCGGAAGCGAGCCCGATCTCCGCGTACTGGTTGGTCGAGTACGTGTTGCTGACCGTGAAGCCGCCCTGCGGGTCGACGATCATGCCCTCGAGCGACTCACGCTGGCTTGCGCTCGTCGGGTAGGCGACGAGCGCGGGCGTCGGCGCCGTGACGGTCGCCTTGTCGAGCTTCGTGAGCCCGCCGACCGTGGGGACGACCACCTGCGTGAGCCCGTTGAACTCGGACGCCGTGCCGGTCACCTCGACGTAGTCGCCCAGGGCGACCGAACCGACCGTGGCCGCCGAGTAGACGAAGACGCCGTCTGACGCGGTGTGTGTAGCGAGGTCGATGGCACCCCCCGTTCCCGGTGTCTGGATGTAGTAACCGTTGAATCCACCGGTCGGGTAGGTCGCGGTGACGACGCCACGCGTGGTCACCGTCTTCCCCGAGAGCGGGGTCGCCTCCCCTGTACCCTGGATCTCCGCGATCGTGATCGGCTCCGCGGGGGTGCCTGGTTCCTCGGGCTCCGGCTCGGGCTCGGGCTCCTCAGGGACCTCGGGCGTCGTGCCCGCGGCGTTCGTGGGCGTCGGAGCTCCGGCGACGAAGTCGGCGGAGTTGACGTCGGTGTCCGCTCCGGCAGTGCGGGCGATGGAGGTCGTGACCGAGGCAGCCGGGGCGACCGTGGTCTCGAACGTGTTGGACGTGCCGTAGCCGAGGAGGTCGACGATCGCCGGGTCACCGACGATGGAGCCCGTCTTCGGCGCGACGAGGGCCGTCTCCTGGTTCGCGAGGAAGATCGTCCCGCCGCCCCCGCCGATGTTGAAGCTGCCGGGCGCGACGACGTCGGCGGTCGGGATCGTTCCGCCGTTGGTTCCGTTCGACGCGCTCTGCACGAGGTAGTGGCCGTTGGCGGGGATGCTCCCCGTGAGCGGTGCGACGCCCGTCGGGTTGGCGTCGCCACCGGCCGACCGGTATTGGAGCGACATGCCCTCGAGCGACACGGCCGCGTCGGTGGGGTTGTAGAGCTCCACGTACTTGTGCGTGTACGCAGCGCCGTTGCTACCCCCGTTGAGGTAGGCCTCACTGATGACGACACCGTTGCCGTCGACGGCGGCTGATGCCGGGGCCGCCACCCCGATGAGAGGAGCAGCGACGAGCGCGCCCCCGAGAAGCGTCGCGAAACCCGCCCTGACGGGTCTCGTGGCTGACTTGGACAAATGGATCTCCCTCGGATCACGACAGACGAACTCGGTCAGGCTACGTGGCACATCCGACGTTGAGAAGATCTGCAGGTTTCATCGAGGTGAACTCTGCCGAAGTGAGAGCGACGACCCCGGATCATGGCACGTCGACGGGGTGGTCAGACACTCCAGGCCTGCCCGGTCTCGGTCGACGAGAGCCGTTCGAGCAAGCCGGCGGCGGAGCGTTCCGGCGTGATGAGCGCACCCTCGTCGTGCAGGCGGCGAAAGCTCGCGGGGAGGCCGGTCGCGACCTCCCCGTCGGGCCGCGAGCGCAGCCACTCCTGCATCCCGGTGTCGACGACGCCGGGGCGGTAGACATTCACGGTGACGCCCGAGTCCGCGTACTCGGCCGCGAGGTTGCGGGCATGCGCCTCGAGTGCGGCCTTCGTCGTCGTGTACGCGTTCGCGCCGATCATCGCGTCGTTCCGCACGGCGACCCCGCTCGAGACGTCGACGATGCGACCCCACCCGGCGGCGAGCATCCCGGGCAGGACCCGGAAGGACAGCACGGCGGGCGCGACGACGTTGAGGCGGAGTGCGCGCTCGAACGCATCGAGGGGGACGTCGGTGCTGCGTCCGAGCGGGTCGACGATCGCGGCGTTGTTGATGAGGACGGCGACCGGTCCGCACGCCGCCTCGACCTCGTCGACGAGTCTGTCGCGGGCGCCGTCGTCGAGCAGGTCACGGACGAAAGCGGTGGCGAGTCCGCCGGCGGACTCGATCGCGGCGACCACCGCGTCCAGTTCGTCGGAGGATCGCGCGACCAGGGCGACGTGCGCTCCGCGAGCGGCCAGGCCCTCCGCGATCGCGCGCCCGATGCCGCGCCCGGCTCCCGTGACGAGGGCGACGCGTCCGGCGAATTCTGCGGTGTCGATGCTCATGCCTCGATTCTCCCGGAGCGAAAGAGATGGCCCCATCCGGACCGGATTGCGACCTCAGCCCGTCACGACGACGGCACCAAGGAGCGAGAGACCGCCGAGGACGACGGTGGAGACGCCGCCGACGGCGAGTCCACGACCGCCCGTCTTGACGAGCCGGGGGATGTCGATCCCCGTCCCGAGCCCGAACATGGCGGCGGCGAGCAGCCAAGTCGCGAGCACGGAGCCGGCCGCGACGACCCCGTCGGGCACGAGACCCGTCGACCGCACGAGCACGAGCGCGAGGAAGCCGACGACGAAGAGCGGGACGATGGGGGGCCGTGACCCCGTGCGAGCGGACCCCTCCGCTTCGACGCGCCGAGCGTCATCGGTCGCACCACGATCGCGGTCCGCTCGGCGACGCTCCCCCAGCGAGACGAGCGCGGCCATCGGCGCGAGCAGGACCACGCGACCCAGCTTGACCACGGTGGCGACGGCGAGCGCGACGGCGCCCGCCGTGCTCGCGGCCGCGACGACCTGCGCCACCTCGTGCACGGCGAGCCCCGCCCAGATGCCGAAGGTCTCCGGCGACAGGCCGAGCGCCGTGCCGACGAGCGGCAGCGCGACGATCGAGAGGGATCCGTACAGCGTCACCATGGCGACCGAGGTCGCCACCTCCTCGTCGTCAGCGTCCACGACCGTCTGCATGCCGGCGATGGCCGACGCGCCGCAGATGGAGAACCCCGCTGCCATGAGCATGGCTCCTGCACGGCTCAGGCCGAAGCGCACCCCGACGAACATCGTGACGACGAAGCTCACGGCGACGCACACGAGGATGAGGGCGAGCACCGGTAGCCCGAGGGCCCAGATCTCCGGCAACGACAGCTGGAGCCCGAGCACGACCACGCCGATGCGCAAGAGCCTCTTGGTGGCCACCTGGATGCCCGGCCGGATGACCGGGTGGAAGAGCCCGAGGTTCCGGACCAGCACCCCGAGCGCGAGCGCGATCACGAGAGCGCCCACCACGTTCTGCAGTCGACCGAGCACGACGGCGACCGTCACCACGAGCGCCATCACGGCGATTCCGGGAGCGAGCCGTGTGACGCTTCTCGCGAATGTCGTGGTCATGCATCCTCCTCAGGGCCGGCGGCGCGCCCCGCCGAATACACCGGCACGCCCCGCCGCCACACCGTCTCGACGATCGGGACCCCGGGCCTGTACGCGAGATGGACCACCGACGGCGCGTCGAGGACGACGAGATCCGGTCGCTTTCCGACCGCGAGCGAGCCGACGTCCTCACGGCGCAACGCCGCCGCCCCTCCCGCGGTGGCCGCCCAGACCGCCTCGGCCGGCGTCATCCGCATGTCACGGACGGCCACGGCGATACAGAAGGGCATGCTCGTCGTGTAGCTCGACCCCGGGTTGCAGTCGCACGCGAGAGCGACGGTCGCGCCGGCGTCGAGCAGCCGGCGCGCGTCGGGATACGTCGCTCGCGTGGAGAACTCGGCTCCCGGAAGCAGGGTCGCGACCGTCGACGAGCCGGCGAGCGCCTCGATGTCCTCGTCCGTCGCGAAGGTCACGTGATCGGCCGACGCCGCTCCGACCTCGACGGCGACGCGCACGCCGTCGCCGTGACCGAGCTGGTTGGCGTGGATTCGGGGCAGGAGCCCGCGCGAGATGCCCGCGGTGAGGATCTCCCTCGCCTGGTCGCCGTCGAATGCGCCGCGGTCGCAGAACACGTCGATCCACTTCGCATGCGGAGCGCACGCGTCGAGCATCTCGCCCGCGACGAGCGACACGTAATCGTCCGGGCGACCCGCGAACTCCGCCGGAACGACGTGGGCACCGAGGTACGTGGACTCGGCGGTGACGGAGCCGATCGCACGAAGGCTCCGCCGCTCGTCGTGCACCGTCAGTCCGTACCCCGATTTGCTTTCGATCGTGGTGATCCCGGAACGCAACGCCTCCGCCGCGAGCCGACGCGCGTGCGCGGTCAGCTGCCGGTCACTCGCCGCACGCGTCGCCGCGACGGTGCTGCGGATGCCGCCGGCACCGTACGGCTCCCCTGCCATGCGCGCGGCGAACTCGTCCGCGCGGTCCCCTCCGAACGCGAGATGGTTGTGGCTGTCGACGAACCCGGGCAGCACGGCGCGTCCGTCGACGTCGACGATCTCGTCCGCGAGCCCCTCGGGGACGTCGGCGGCCGCGCCGACCCACAGGACGCTCTCGGCGTCGAACGCGATCGCGGCGTCGCGCAGCGCGCCGAGGAGCCCGACGTCGTGCTCCGGGTCGTTGGTGATGAGCTCTCCGACGTTCGTGACGACCGTGACGGTCACGCGCTGATCTCCTCTGTCACTGCGGCGATCGATCTCCGGAGTTCTCCAGCGACGTCGGGCAGCGCGATGTGCCGCCCACCACTGACGACGATACGACCCCCCACGACGACGTCGCTCACATCGGCGGCCGTCGCCGCGAAGGCGACGGTCTCGAGCACCGAGTCGGGCGCATACCCGGCGGTGCGCACCGAGTCGAGCCGCACGGAGACGAAGTCCGCCACCATCCCGACGGCGAGTCGTCCCGCGTCGTCCCACCCGAGAGATCCGGCGCCGTCGAGCGTCGCGGCCGTGAGCAGCTCCGCCGCCGTGAAGTGGCCGCGGTTCCGGCTCACGAGTCTCTCGTCGAGCTCGACGCCCCTCGCCTCCTCGAACAGGTCGATGACGGCGTGGCTGTCACTTCCGAGAGTGAGCGGCACGCCGTGAGCGGCGAGCTCCACCGACGGGCCGACACCGTCTGCGAGATCCCGCTCCGTCGTGACGCAGAAGCACACGCTGGTGCGCTCGCGCGCGATCAGCTCGACGTCCTCGTCCGTGAGGTGCGTCGCGTGCACGGCCGTGGTCGAGCGGCCGAGCACCCCGTTCTCGGCCAGGTGTCGAGTGGGCGTGCGCCCGTACACACGCTCGCAGTCGGCGTTCTCCGCCGGCTGCTCCGACAGGTGCACGTGCAGGGGCGCCTCGTGCTCGCGCGCCCACGCCGCGACGACGGGGAGCTCGAGCCCGGGCACCGCGCGCACGGAGTGCACGGCGGCGCCGACGCGCACGGTCGCGCTCGTGAACCGCTCGCGCGCCGACGACGCGCGCACCGCCCACCGCTCGGCCGTGCCGTCCCCGAAGCGGCGCTGCTCGGCCGACAAGGGCACGTGGGTGGTGTCGGTGCCGAAGCCACCCGTGAGGTAACAGGTGTCGAGGAGCGTCAGGCGGATGCCGGCCTCGTCGGCGGCTCGCACGATCGCGTCGCCCATCGCGGCCGGATCGTCGTACGGGGCGCCGTCCGGGCGGTGGTGCACGTAGTGGAACTCGCCGACGGTCGTGATCCCCGCGAGCAGCATCTCGGCGAAGGTCGCGCGGGCGAGCCGATGGTAGCTCTCCGGATCGAGCCTCGTTGCGACGGCGTACATGCGCTCGCGCCACGTCCAGAAGCTCCCGCGGTCGGCTTGCGTCCGCCCGCGCAGCGCACGGTGGAAGGCGTGCGAATGGCCGTTCACGAGGCCGGGGAGGACGAGACCGTCGAGTCTCGAGACACCGTCAGGAGGCGAGTCGACACCGGACGTGACGGCCACGATCCGGTCGCCGTCGGTCTCGATGAGGACGCCCGGTTCCGCGCGCTCGCCGCCGAGCCAGGCGAACTCCGCCCACCAGGTCGTCATCGTGCCGCACTCGCGAGGGGGCGGGTGAGCAGATCCTGAAGCACCACGGCGAGCGCGGCGACGCCCTCCACACAGTCCGCCTCCGTCGCCTGCTCGAGAGCACTGTGGCTCACCCCTGTCGGGTTCCGCACGAAGAGCATCGCCGTCGGCACGGTCGCTGCGAGGATGCCGGCGTCGTGACCGGCCGCCGTGTGCATCACGGGCGAGTCCATCCCGGCATCGGCGAGCGCCCCAAGGAGCCGGCCGCGCAGCCCCGCGTCGAAATCCACGACTCCCGTCCACGACTCACGCTCGATCGTGAGCCGCACCCCGTGCTCCGCCGCGAGCGTCTCCGCTTCCGCCGTGGTCGCCGCGATCACGCGGTCGACGTCGTCCCGTGTCGCACCGCGCGCGTCGAGCCAGGCGTCGACGCGCGTGGGGATCGCGTTCGTGCCGTTCGGCTGCACTCTGATGCGGCCGAAGGTCGTGACGGCGTCGGTCTGCGCCGCGATGGCGCGGGCCGCCGACACGACTCCGGCGAACGGCAGCATGGGATCGCGGCGATCGGCGATGGCCGTGGTTCCGGCGTGGTTGCCTTCGCCGTCGAAGCGGAGGTGCCAGCGTCCGTGCGGCCAGATACTCGTCGCGACGCCGACTGGGGCGTCGCCGAGCGCGAGGTGCCGACCCTGTTCGACGTGGAGTTCGACGAACGCTCCGATGCGACGGGTCGCCTCGACATCCGCGCCCAGGCCCCGCGGGTCGATCCCCGCACCCGCGAGCGCCTCGGCGAGAGTGACGCCGTCGTCGTCGGCGAGCGCGAGCGCCTTCTCCGGCGCGACGGCACCGGTGAGGAGACGGGAGCCGAGGCACGCGAGGCCGAACCGGGATCCCTCCTCCTCGAAGAAGTTGACGATCGCGAGAGGGCGAGAGGGACGCACGCCCGACGCGATCATCGTGTCGAGGGCGAGGAAGGCGCTCACGACGCCGAGGGGGCCGTCGAATGCGCCTCCGCCCGGCACACTGTCGAGGTGGCTGCCCGTGACGATCGCGTCGTCCGACGGGCTCCCCCACCACGCCCATTGGTTGCCGTTGCGATCGACCTCGACGCCCATGCCGCGGCGTTCTGCCTCGGCGACGAACCATTCGCGCAACTCGAGGTCGACGCGCGTCCACGCGAATCTGTTGTAGCCGCCGGTCCGGCCGTCGCGGCCGACCGGCTCGAGCTCCGCCCAGGTCCGGTCGAACGCCCGGCGGGACCGCGTCAGGACGGACTCAGGACTTTCCCGCACGCGTCCGCCCCTCGTTCATGGGGATGCGCACGCCGCGCTCATGCGCCACATCGGCTGCACGGTCGTAGCCCGCGTCGGCGTGTCGGATGACGCCCATGCCCGGGTCGTTCACGAGCACACGGGAGAGCTTCTCCGCCGCGAGGGGCGTGCCGTCCGCGACGATGACCTGGCCAGCATGGATCGAGCGCCCCATCCCCACGCCGCCGCCGTGATGGATCGAGACCCAGCTCGCGCCCGATGCGACGTTGACCATGGCGTTGAGGAGCGGCCAGTCGGCGATCGCGTCCGAGCCGTCGAGCATCGCCTCCGTCTCACGGTAGGGCGACGCGACGGAACCCGAGTCGAGGTGATCCCGACCGATCGCGAGAGGGGCCGAGAGCTCTCCGGAGGCGACCATCTCGTTGAACCGGAGGCCGGCGAGGTGGCGTTCGCCGTAGCCGAGCCAGCAGATGCGCGCCGGCAGTCCCTGGAACGCGACGCGCTCACCCGCCATCGTGATCCACTTCCGCAACGACTCGTTCTCGGGGAAGAGCTCGAGGATCGCTCGGTCGGTCGCGGCGATGTCGGCCGGGTCGCCCGAGAGCGCCGCCCAGCGGAACGGGCCCTTGCCCTCCGCGAAGAGCGGGCGGATGTACGCGGGCACGAACCCGGGGAAGTCGAAGGCGCGCTCGTAACCCGCCGTCTTCGCCTCGCCGCGGATCGAGTTGCCGTAGTCGAAGACCTCGGCACCGGCATCCTGGAACCCCACCATCGCCTCGACGTGCTTCGCCATCGATGCTTGCGCACGACGCGTGAAATCCTCGGGATCGGCCGCGGCCTCCGTCGCCATGTCCTCGAACGCGGTTCCCACCGGGAGGTACGACAGGGGGTCGTGAGCGGAGGTCTGATCGGTCACGATGTCGATGGGCGCGCGGCGCGCGAGAAGCTCGGGCACCACGTCCGCCGCGTTGCCCAGCACTCCGATCGAGAGCCCGCGCTTCGCGTCGCGCGCCTCGACCGCGAGCTCGAGCGCCTCGTCGAGGCTCGACGCTGCGACGTCGAGGTAACGGTGTTCCACCCGGCGGTCGATGCGGGACTGGTCGCAATCGATGCAGATGGCGACGCCGTCGTTCATGGTGACAGCGAGCGGTTGAGCACCGCCCATGCCCCCGAGCCCGGCGGTGAGCGTGATGGTGCCGGCGAGCGTGCCGCCGAACCGCTTCGCGGCGACAGCGGCGAAGGTCTCGTACGTGCCCTGGAGGATGCCTTGCGTGCCGATGTAGATCCAAGAGCCCGCGGTCATCTGGCCGTACATCGTGAGCCCGAGGTGCTCGAGCCGACGGAACTCCTCCCAGTTCGCCCAGTCGCCGACGAGGTTGGAATTCGCGATGATGACTCGCGGGGACCACTCGTTCGTCCGGAAGACGCCGACCGGCTTGCCCGACTGGACCAGCAGCGTCTCGTCGTTCTCGAGCGTCGTGAGCGTGTCGATGATGGCGTCGTACGCATCCCAGCTCCGAGCGGCTCGGCCCGTACCGCCGTAGACGACGAGGTCGTCGGGGTGCTCGGCGACCTCGGGGTCGAGGTTGTTCATGAGCATCCGCATGGCCGCCTCTTGCGGCCACCCCTTGCAGGTGAGCTCGGGGCCACGGGGGGCGCGGACGGGGCGGGCGGTACCGGAATCCTTCGGCAGTGTCATCGCGGGACTTTCGTGTGGTCGTGGTTCGGGGTGGATCGATGCGGGCTCCGATGACGCGCGCGGGGACAGGAGATCCGGAGCCCGCGCGCGCCATGGAGAGTGTGGATCAGAGGAGGCCGTACTCCGTCAGGAACTCGGTCGCGACGCTCGCGCTGTCCTGCTTGTCGACCTGGACCTTCGCGAGGTACTCCGTGAGGTTCTCGGTCGTGAGCGCCTCGGACACACCGTTGAGCGCCTCCTCGACCTCGTCGGTCAGCTTCGATTCACGGATGATCGGCACGATGTTCTCGGCGAGATAGAGGCTCTTGGTGTCCTCGAGGACGACGAGTCCCTCGGTCTCGATGGCCGAGTCCGTCGAGAAGATGTTCGCGACATCGGCCTCACCACTCAGGAGGGCCTCGAGCGTGAGGGGTCCTCCTGCGTCGAGGGGCTTGAACTCACCGAACTCCACACCGTAGAGCTCCTTGAGTCCGATGAGCCCGACGTAGCGCTCCGCCCATTCGGGCCCGGCCGCGATGCTCAGCTCTCCGGCCACGGGCTCGAGGTCCTCGATCGTCTCGAGGCCGTACTGCTCGGCGGTCTCGGCTGTCACGCTCAGTGTGTCCTTGTCCTGAGCCTCGGACTGCGGAAGCGTCACGATGCCGTCGGGCATGACGTCCTGGAGCGCGTCGTACACGTCCTCCGGCGATGTGACGCCCTCCGGCGCCCCGCCATCGACGAGCGCCGAGAGCAGCGCTCCGTTGTATTCGGGGAGCAGGTCGATGGATCCGTCCTCGAGCGCTGCGAGGTAGAGCTCGCGCGCACCGATGTTGAACGTGCGTTCGACCTCGACGCCCGCCGCCTCGATCGCCTGCGCGTACATCTCGGCGAGCAGTTCGCTCTCCGGGAAGTTGGCGGAGCCGATGGCGATGGTCCCCGAGTCGGGCTGCGACGAGGCGCCCTCGTCCGACGCGAGCGGGTCGCCCGCACAACCGGAGAGGGCGACGCCGATGGCGCCGGCGAAGGCGATGGCGGCAAGGAACTTCTTCGACATGGAGCTGTGCCTTTCGATCGACGGTCTCACGCGGCGGTGCCGCTCGAGACCTCTGTGAGGGGGGACGGGTGTGCCACTCGCGCACGGCGGGTGACGGCGCGGCCAGAGACTCCTGGCGAGACCACGACGCGCTGAAGGAGCTCAGCGAGAAGATCGATGAGGATCGCGAGCGCCGCGACGAGGACGGCGCCGGCGACGACGCGGTCGTACTGATTGAGGGCGAGTCCGTCGACGAGCAGTCGGCCGAGCCCACCGAGGCCCACATACGCCGCGACGGTCGCCGTGGCGACCACCTGCAGCGCGGCGTTGCGCAGTCCGCTCATCATGAGCGGGAGCGCCATGGGCACCTCGACGGTGAAGACGGTCTGGAGCTCGCGCATACCCATTCCGCGCGCCGCATCGACGGCCGCCGGGTCGACGGCCCGCAGACCGGCGTACGTCGACGTGAGGATGGGCGGGATCGCGAGGATCACGAGGGCGATGAGCGCCGGGAACAGTCCGCCACCGATGAGCACGACGAGGAAGCTGATGAGGCCGAGGGTCGGAAGGGAGCGCCCCACGTTGCCGGCGTTGATCGCGACGAACGCGAGCCTGCCGGTGTGGCCGATGAACAGCCCGACGGGGATCGCGATGGCCGCCGCGATCACGAGGGCGAGGGCGGTGTAGAGGAGGTGCGTCCCGATGAGCTCCGGGATGCTCGTCACCGCGGAGTCCGTCCAGTTCTCGGGATCCAGGAGGTATGGAGTGTCGGTCGCGAGCCGCACGATCATGAGCGCCCCTTCACTCGGGTCCAGGGCGTCAACCGGCGCTGCACGAGGACGATGACGAGGTCGCACAGCACCGCGAGGAGTACGGAGAGCACGATGCCGACGATGATGGGGTCGAGGTAGCGCAGCTGGAGTCCACGCGTGAAGAGGGCGCCGAGCCCTCCGACGCCGATGAGGGCGCCGACGCTCACGAGGCTGATGTTCGCGACGGTCGCGACACGCAGGCCCGCGAGCATGACGGGAAGTGCGATGGGCAACTCGACCTCGAAGAACCGGCGGATCCTCCGGTACCCCATCGCGGACGCCGCCTGCGTGACGATCCCGTCGACGGAGCGGAGCCCGTCGGCGACGACGCGCACGAGCAGCGCCACCGTGTAGACGGTGAGGGCGACGATGATGTTGATCGGCGAGAGGATCTTCGTCCCGATGATGCCGGGGATGATGAGGAAGAGGGCGAGGGACGGGATCGAGTAGAGCAGGCCGCTCACATTGAGGAGCGGGTGGTAGAGCCAGCCGTACCGCACGGCGAGGAACCCGATCGGCAGGGCGATGAGCGCTCCCAGCACGATGGGCACGAGGGCGAGCATGATGTGCTGGCTGAGCGCGGCGAGGATCACATTCTCGTTCGCGATGACGTAGTCGATCATGCCGTCGGCTCCGCGCGACGTCGTCGGCGCTCGTCGAGCTGGCGGACGAGGCTCGTGTGACGGATGACCCCGACGGCCGCACCGTCGACGTCGACCTGGACGGCGATGCCGACCGGGGACGAGATCGCGAGATCGGTCACGAGTCGCAGCGAGTCGCCGCGAGTGAACGTCCCGCCGTGCGGGATCGGCGCTGAGGTGTCGCCGAGGCCGGGACCCGCCCAGCCGACCGGCCGGCCCGCGTCGTCGAGCACGAGGATCTCTCCGCCCGTTGACACGCTCGCGACGGAGTCGATCACGAGTTCGTCGGCGGAGTCGAACGACAGGCTCCGGAACCCCCGATCGCGGCCGACGAAGTCGGCCACGAAGTCGTTCGCGGGCTTCTCGAGCAGCTCTTGCGGTGAGCCGAACTGGGCGAGATGCCCGCCCTCGCGGAAGACCGCCACCATGTCGCCGAGCTTGATCGCCTCGTCGATGTCGTGCGTGACGAATGCGATGGTCTTGCCGAGTTCGGCCTGTAGCCGGAGAAACTCCGCTTGGAGACCCTCGCGCACGATCGGGTCGACGGCACTGAACGGCTCGTCCATGAGCATGACGGGCGGATCGGCGGCGAGAGCCCTCGCCACGCCGACGCGCTGCTGCTGTCCGCCGGAGAGCTGTACGGGGTATTTGTCGGCGAGGCTCTCCGAGAGACCGACGCGGCGGAGCAGGTCGATCGCCGTCGCCCGTGCTGCCTTCCTGCCCACTCCCGTGAGCCGCTGCACCGTTCCGATGTTCTCGACGATCGTCCGGTGCGGGAACAGCCCGGCGTGCTGGATGACGTAGCCGATCCCTCGGCGCAGGAGCGCCTCGTCCTGCGTCGTGACGGGTACGCCGTCGATGAGGATCTCGCCGCTCGTGGGCTCGACCATGCGGTTGATCATCCGCAGGGACGTCGTCTTCCCGCACCCGGACGGACCGACGAAGACGGTGATCTTGCCCGTCGGCAGCTCGAGGTGGAGATCGTCGACGGCCACGGTCCCGTCGGGGAAGACCTTGCTGACTCCGTCGAAGGTGATCACGACTGGGCTCCCGGGTTCACATGATCCGGATCGGATCGGGCTGAATAGGTTGATTCATAGTGGACCGCCCGTGAATAGGGGGTCAACTTTTTCGCGCTAGTTTTACGTGAACGAAACATCGACGAGAGACGGTGACGTCATGAGCCCATCGATTCCGCCCCCGCCCGCGACACCCGAGATCGTGCTCGACGGCACCCGCCTCACGGCCGCGGAACTCGCCGCGATCGCGCGCTCGCGGGCCTCCCCCCGCGTCGATCCGACCGCATGGGAGCGCGTCGCGGCCGCGCATGAGGGCCTCGTGAGGGCGCGACGCGACGGGGCCGTCTACGGGGCGAACACGGGTGTCGGCGCCAACCGCGGTGTGAGCATCGGCGACGCCTCGGACGCCGTGACGGCGTCCGCGCACGCGAAGCGGCTCCTCGGAAGCCACTGCGCGGCGGTCGGGCCCATCGAGAGCGACGACGTCGCCCGCGGCGCGATGGTCGTCCGACTCAACCAGATCCTCGCCGGCGGCTCCGGCGTGAGCTCGGCACTCGCCCGCGGGCTCGAGGACGCCATCCTCGCGGACTCGGTGCCGACGCTGCACGGGTGGGGAGCGATCGGGACGGCCGACCTCTCCGTACTCGCCGAACTCGCGTTGACCCTCACGGGTGACCGGCCGTGGGCGCAGCGTGGCATCGCTCGCGTCGCCCTCGCGGACTCGGACGCGCTCCCCTTCATGAGCTCGAGCGCCCTCACGATCGCGACGGCGGCGATCGCGGCCGCGGACGCCACTCGGCTCCTCCGCGCGAGCCTCGTGGTCGCCGCGCTGACGCACATCGCCCTCGACGGAGCAGCGGAGGCGTACGACGCAGCCGTGCACACCGCGGTCCGGAGACCCGGGCAGGCTGAGGTTGCGGCGATACTCGCCCGGCTGACGTCGGGGTCGCGGGGCGGGGCGCCCGCTCGATTGCAGGACCCGTTCGGGTTGCGCGTCGTTCCGCAGGTGCACGCCCCGGCGTCCGAGTCGCTCACGGCCCTCATCGCGCTCGTCGAGGCCGAGGCGAACGGCGCCGCCGAGAACCCGCTCGTCGGCCCTGACGCGGTCCTGCACCACGGCCAGTTCCACCTCGCCGCGCTCGCGGCGGCGCTCGACTCCGCCCGCACGAGCCTCTACCCCGTCCTCACGCTCTCCTCCGCTCGGCTCGGTCTTCTGCTGCGACCGGAGGTCAGCGGCTTGCGGCCGTTCCTGTCGTCCGTCGACGCCGGGAGTTCTGGACTCATGATCACCGAGTACGTCGTGCAGGACGTCCTCTCGACGCTGCGCACCGATGCCGCGCCCGTGAGCGGCGGAAGCGTGAGCATCTCCCTCGGACTCGAGGAGCATGCGAGCTTCGCCACCCAGGGCGCGCGTGCTCTCGGGCGGATGGTCGCCGCGGCGCCGACGGTCGTGGCGGTCGAGGCCGTCGCCGCGGTCAGGGCTCTTCGCAACGCACCGGAGAGAGTCGTCGGGACGCCCGTCGAGGGCGCATACGAGCAGCTCGCAGACGCCCTCGACCCGGAGGAGACCGATCGCCCGCTCGGTCCCGACATCGAGCGGGCCGTCGCGCTACTCGGCGGACTCGCCGATTTCGCTTGAGTCGCGCTGCAGAGCGCGGTAGTTCTCGATGACACTCACGTCGTCCATCGGACGCAGCTCGTCCGCGTAGCTCACGGACTTGCGGCGCATCACGCCGTTCCGGCCGATGGCGTACTGCCCCATGCGCCAGAGCGGCGGAGAGTACGCGTGGATCGAGACCGACCCGTCGACCGCTCCGCTCATCCGGTGGATGTGGTCGGGGCCGAACGTGAACACGCGGCCGGCCTCGACGACGCGCGAGACGGGCTCGCCTCCCATGCGCGGGTTCGCCTCGGTGACGGCGCCCTGAGCGACCGCGACGGCGCCGGAGGAGATGTCGTGGTCGTGCCATCCCGTGTCGTCGCTCGTGTCCCAGCACAGGAGCCACACGTCGATGTTGCTGTCGCGGTAGAGCGATGCGAAGTGCCGCTGTCCGCCGCCGTGCGCGACGTAGTCCTGCCACAGGTCGGGACGTTGGGCGAGCTCCTGCGCCCACACCTTCAGTTCGGACCTCGTGAGGATCCTGTCGGGGACGGAGGGGACCTGCTCGGCGGAGAGGACGGCGCTGCTCGGGGTCTTCGCAGCCGTCGACGTGGTCGCGGTGGTCGATTCGGAGATGGTCATCTGTGTGCTCCTGTCAGAAGGTGGAGTGGATTGGCGGAGAAGAGGGCGTGCGTGAACGCGTGCCCGAGGCCCGGATCGACGGGCCGCGCGTACGGCCGATCCGATCCGTGGACGAGCGGGTCGACGCCGACGACGCGGATCGTCGCATCGATCGCCCTCGTGTCGTACGAGGACGTCTCGTAGTACACGAGCGGATCGATCGAGCCGAATTCGCCTCCCCTGGCACCGAGACGCTCGTGGTGGAGCGGCGCGAGGCCGGCGAGGGCCACGAAGGCGATGCGGAGCCGCGGGTGTCGAGAACGGCCGGCCGCATGCCAGGCGAACCAGGAGGCCTGCTGCTGTGCGACGTAGGGGACGAGCGCTGGCCACCACCCGGGTGCATCACCGAGGGGCTGGGCCGGTCCGGGATGCACGAGCACGGGCTTCGCGGCCCGCTCGACGACGTCGAGCACGGGACCGAGCCGCTCGACGTCGGCGGGGCTCGTCATCGCCGTCGCCGGCAGCTGCAGGCCGACGATGCGCGGGTGGCGCAGGATCTCGCCGAGACCGTCGAGGTCGAAGTCCTCGACCGGGGTCGCAGCCCAGACGCGGAAGGGATCGCCGAGCAGGACGGCGGAGTCGTGCCAGATCGAGATGAGGTCTCGAGCCTCGTCGGCGGGGAGGTGCTCGATCCCGAGGGGGCTCGAGAGCGAGACCAGGACCTGATCCTTGCCCTCGGCGAGCTCGACGCGTCGACGCGCGTCGACGTCGTGGGCGACGGGGTCGACGGCGTATGGGGGCTCTCCGGCGAGAAGCAGCTCCCAGTCGCGGAGCATCGGCACGGCCGTCCTGCTGCGCAGCGCGTCGATGAAGGCCGCCGGCCACACGTGCTGATGGCAGTCGATTGTCACGCGGTGTCCTCTTGTCGAGCGCGACGCCGAATGCGTCGTCGTGTGAAGTGAACCGGTTCACAACACGTCGTGTCAAGTACGCGACGTTTCAGCCGTGTAAAACCTCCTGACGACGATCGGAGCAGGGGAGCCTATGCTTGTCGCGTGACAGCGGCGCGGCGGACCACCCTCCAGGATGTCGCGGACGCCGCAGGGCTCTCGAAGGCGGCGACATCATATGCTTTGCGCGGCATGCGCGGATCCCGTGAGACGCAGGAGCGGGTTCGCGCGGTCGCGGCGGCGCTCGGCTACACCGTGAATCCCGTCGCCAGAGCCCTCGCGAGCGGCCGCAGCGGGACGGTCGGCATCGCCGGATCCCTCGGAGACATGTGGCAGCAGGGGCTCACCGTCATGCTCTCGAGCGCGCTCCGCGACATCGGCCAATCCTCGTCGATCGCGGATATCGACGCGTCTCCCGAGCGGGAGTCCGCGGCGCTCACCGCGTTCGCGGCGCAACGTGTCGACGGCATCATCACTCTCCCCGCCGGACCGTCGGGGTCGTACTGGGCAACGGTCCCCGGCGACGTCCGGGTCGTCTCGATCGGCGACTCCCTCGCCGCCAGGCCGCGGTCGGCCAGCGTGCTGTTCGAGAACGAGTACGGCGTGTCGACAGCGCTCGGCCGCTTGGCCGACCTTGGTCACCGCTCCATCGGTGTCCTCGCTCCGGCGCTCCCGACGACGCCGGGTCGTCCCGCCGCACTCCTCGCGCAGACCGTCGGCCGCGCTCTCGGAGTGCGGGTCGTCGTGACGGCGTCGCCCGCGTCGGTCGCGGGCGCGGCGCAGACGGCCGGCGGCATCCTCCGATCCCAGCCGACCGTCACGGCACTGTTCTGCCTGAGCGACTCGATCGCGTTCGGCGCCTACAGGGCCGCGCGCGAGGCGGGCCTCGACGTCCCGACGGACCTCTCCATCCTCGGCTACGACGACAGCGAGCTCGCTTCGCTCGTGAGCCCCCCGCTCACCACGTTCGCCTGGGACGAGCAAGCGATCGTCGACACGGCCCTCGGCTTCCTCTCGAGCGACGACGGCGAATGGTCGCCTCGAACGACCACGTTCCGCCCGGATTTCGTCGAACGCGACTCGACCGCCCCTGCACCGGCGCGCACCTGATCACGGCGATCAGCCGGCTTCCCCGGAATCGCTTCCCCATCCGCTCGCGAGCAAGCGCGTGAGAGCGGCGATGTCGCGTCCGAACGGACGATCGACGACACCGTCCGCCACGACGGCGTCAGCCGCGGCGAGCGGGCCGTCCGGGTCGGTGTCCGCTCCCGAGAGCCGCACGGCGTGCACGACGGCGAGCAGCTCGGACGCGATCACATCCCGGACGAGCACGATGGCATGCGCCGCCTCGACGGCCGCTGCGACCGAGTGGCTCTGCACGTCCTCCTGGCCGAGTGAGGTCTCGCGAGCGCCTATGCTCACGGGGGCGGCGCGGCGGTGGAGCTCGTGCACGACTCCGACGGCGTGCTTGTGCACCACGACCATGCCGGCGTGCGCGCCGGGGTGAGCCGAGAGTTGCCGGGCGAGGCCCGTGACCCTGTCGTCGAGGAGGCGGTGCAGCCGCGCCACGGAGAGCTCGGCGAGGTGCACGAGCGCGACCCTCAGCGCGTCCAGGTCCGCCGCGAGCTCGAACCCGTCGAAGCCCGCCGTGCCCACGAAGCGGCCGCCGAGATACGCAGGCGAGTCGGTCACACCCGTCAGCGAGCGCTCGATCGCCGCGTCGAGAGCGTCGGTCGCCCTGACCAGGTGCGCGAGCGCGCTGCCCACGACGCGGAACGACAACGGCGCCTGCAGCGCTCGCGGCGCCGCGCCGTCGCGCACCCGGGACCTGATCGCCGCGAGGACACGCGCGAGTACGTCGTCGCCGCGTGCCACCTCGGGGGAGAACGTGTCGAGCGACGCCCCGATCACGCCGAGTGCCCCGGCCACGACGACCGTCGTCTGCTCGGCGACCATCCGGGCGTCCGCGGACCGCAGGGCCGCGAGGGCCGTCGTGACCGGGACGCCCTCCAGCATCGCCACCCCCTCCTTCGGTCCCAGAGCGAACGGGGCGAGACCGACGGCGGCGAGCGCGGTCGCCGCCGAGAACGAACCGCCGGCCGAGCCGGGGTCGAGCACCTCGCCGGAACCGGTGACTGCCCCTCCGAGGTGCGCGAGCGGGATGATCTCCCCCGCCGCGCCGATGCCCGATCGCGGGATCGCGGGGAGTATGTCGCGGTCGAGCATCTCGACGAGCCGATCGACGAGCTCGGCGGAGACGCCGACGTCGCCGAGGAGGAAGGTGCCGATCCGCGCGACGAGGACGGCTCGTGTCTCGCGCGCGCCGAGCCACTCGCCATGCCCAACGGCTCGCGCGAGCATGAGGTTCTCCTGATGCTGCGCCTGCTCCGCCGCCGTCAGACGGATCTCGCTCGCGGCCCCCATCCCCGTGGTGACGCCGTAGACCGGACCGCCGGACTCGAGTGCGGCGAGGACCTCGGCGCGACGCGAGCGCAGCGCCTCGCGCAGCTCATCACCGATCGTGAGGCGTGCGCCGTCAGCGACGGCGAGCAGCGCGCGACGGTCGAGGTCGTCCGCCGCGCGCACCACAACGTCGCCCATCGGGCTTACCGGTACCGCAGCATCGTGCCGACATCGGCCTGCTGCGCTCGATCGAGGATCAGATGCGCGAGTGCGACGTCGAGGATGGAGAGTCCCCGATGCCAGAGCAGGATGCGCTCATCATCGCTCTCGCGTCCGGGCTTCTGTCCGCTGACGATCTCGCCGAATTGCGCATAGAGCGTCTCCTCCGAGAGCCTCCCGGTGTCGACGTGGGCGCGGAGCGCACCGAACCGGCCGGAGCGCGCCTCACGCCAGTCGTCGACGACGACCTTGTCCATGACGTCGAGCAGATCGAGTTCCACCGCGCTGATGGTGCCGTAGGGCACGACGAATGCTCCAGCCTTGACGACATCGGTGCGCAGAAGCGGGCTCGGCTCGGTGAGCCGAGTCGCCTCCACCAGGATGTCGGCGTCGTCGAAGGCCTCGTCCGCGGTCTCGACGACCCGCACGGGAGTGTCGATCTCGGCCCTCAGCCGCTCAGCGAACGCCTCGCGAGACTCGGGCCGCTTGCTCGTCACTCGGATCTCGTCGAGGTCGAAGAGGCTGTCGAGCATCGTGACGTTCGAGAACGCCGTACCGCGGGCGCCGACGTGGCCGAGGATCTTCGAGCCTGGCCGCGCGAGGTGCTTCGCGCCGACCGCCGTCATCGCGCCGGTCCGCGCTTCCGTGATGAGCGTCGCATCCATGACAGCCAACGGGACGCCCGTGGTCGGGTCGAAGAGAGTCGCCATCGCGAGCTCGCTCGGCAGGCCGAGCGTGTAGTTGGGGACGAAGTCGCCGACAACCTTCACGCCGCTCACGCCGTGGTCGCCGAGCGACGACACGTGGCCGCGGAGCACGTTGAAGTGGCCGATGCCGCCGTTGTCGGGCATGAGGTGCATGCGCGGCTCGAAGACCGTCTCTCCGCGACCGTGCGCTGCCATGACGCCATCGATCGCCGCGATGATCTCCGAGCGGGTGAGCTCGAGGCTGTCAATGTCCGGACCGGAGAGGAACCGGAGCCAGATCTCGCGTTCGTGTGTACCGGCCATGGGAACTCCGTCTCTGCTCGCGGTGAAATCGACGCGTGCGAACCACGGCGCGCCACGCTGTGAATTATTCCATACACTATGTGTCGAGCATGTTTCATTTTATTCAGTTCGGGCGCGGTGATACGTTCTCGCCCTCGACGGCAGGGAGAATAGCTCCGTGAACGACCGACCGGCCATCGAGCGCACGCGAGCGTGGCTGCTCGGGCTCGTGCACGAGAACCGGCTCTCGCCGACCCAACGACGCACCATCCACTACATGCTGGATTCGCTCGCAGACGTCGCGTTCGCGTCGACCGTCGACGTGGCTGCCGCTGCCGGCGTCAGCCAGCCGACCGTCACCCGCCTCGCCACGGCGCTCGGCTTCAGCGGCTACCCCGAGTTCCGCAGTGCGCTGCGCGATGAGCTGTTCGACCCCACCGACTCGGACCAGGATGCGCCCGTGCTCTCGTCGTCGTCCGCGGCCCTCGCCTCGGAGCAGGACAACATCGCGAGCCTCGAGCACACCCTGTCCAGCGAGCGGATGACGAGGGCGGTCGACGTGCTCGCCGGAACGCAGCCGCTCGGAATCGTCGGCCTGCGCGCGTCGTCGGCCCTCGCCGAGTACTTCGGGTACTTCGCTCGCCGAGTACTCCCCGACGTGCACGTGCTCAACGAGGCGGCGACCCTCGACGACGGGATCCTGCAGCTGCACCGCAACGGCGCGAGCGCTGTGCTCGCCTTCGTGATGCCGCGTTACCCGTCCGCAACCGTGCGGGCCCTCGCGGATGCGAAACGGCTCGGGATGGCGACCGTTGCGATCGTGGACACGCCGCTCGTGTCGTTCGCCGACGACGTGGACTCCCTCCTCGTGGCGCCCGTCGGCACGGACCTCGTCTTCGACAGCCACGCCGCTTCCATCGTGCTCGCGATCTCGCTGCTCGACGCGATCGCCGGCCGCGACGCACGCCGCACGCAGGAGCGACTCGAGGAACACGAGGAGCTCGTCGAGCGCTGGGCGCACCCGGAGCGCTGACCCCTGCCCCGCCGGGTGCCCGGTCTCTCCGTCGGAAGCGGCGTCACGTCCTCGAGTACATGCGGCGGAGCGGAGCGGAGCATGATGCTGCTTTCCTCGCCTCACGCCAATGCCGATCGAGACGGTACGCGCACCCGATGACCCGCGATGCGCGCAGCCTGATCGCCTCCGGCTCATGGACGGGGTCCACCACACACCGCCGCGTCCCGAACGGCGTACGCGAACGTCCGCGCCGCCTGCCAGGCCTCCGGCATGACCTAGTGAACGGGCGCATGGCCTCCCCCTCCCCCTCCTCCGCAGCGACCCGCCGTCCCGCCGGTCGGTCGATCCCGACGCAGAAACCGACCATCCGCGCAGGCCTGGGCAGCGCAGGTCCGGTCGGCGAGACGGAAACTAGGGCGATCCGTCGTGGCGGGCACGTCGACGGGATCGACGGGACGCGCCCCAGAGAACTGAGCCGCCGAGGAGCAGGGCGGCCGCCACCGTGAGTGCCCACGCCGTCATGGTCGAGCCCGTGACGGCGAGGTCGCCGCCGGGGGTCTCGCTTCCCTCGCCGGAACCCGGAGGCTGCGGGTCGCCCGGGTCCGCGCCAGGCGGTGGCGTCCCGGGCGGTGGCGTCCCTGGCGGTGGGGACGGCGAGGGCGACGGCGACGGCGCTTGCAGTCGATTCGTGATCACGAGTTGGGTGTCGCTACCGAGTTCCGCGGTGAACGACTCCCCGAGCGTGTAGGACTGTGGCGGGCCGCCGTCGACGATCAACTCCGCCGTCGTCGTGACGGCCACTCCTTCGGCCGCCCCGGATGCCGATTCCGTGACGATGCAGTCGACGTTCCTGTCGATCACCGCGATCCCGCTGTCGCCCGCACCGCGTCCCGCCGGGATCGAGAACGGGCCGCCGATTCCGTCGGTGCACGCCACGTCGATCTCGGCCTCACCGGGCCGAAGCTCCTCGTCCGGGGTGGTGTTCTTCACGACGGAGAGCGTCCCGTACGGCTGATAACGGTTCACGAAGTGACACGTCGCATGGGGGTTCGACGGCGTCAAGGCGACGAGGACGCCTGCTCGCCGAAGGTCGACCTGGATCGAGTTCGGGCCGCAATCCGCCGACGCGAGCTGCCAGAACCCTCCGGCGTCCGGGGCGGGCAGTGTCTCGCGGATGAGGTAGCGCGACCCCGGCGCCGCCGAGACCCCCGTGATCGACGGGGACGCCGTGACCGGTTGTCCCGGGCTGGTCGTGACAGCGGCGGGCGCGCCGACCGCCTCGAGGTTCGCGTTCGGGGAGATCACCGAGAACTCGAACCGCCCGGTGCCGCCCTCCGACGTCTTCACGATGTCGATCGACCCCGAGGGAGTGAAGGAGTTCGTGAAGAGACAGGAGACGTCGCTTCCCGGAACGGCCGTATAGCTCGCCGTGGCCGAGGTGGGCTGATCGGACGGCGTGTTCACGACGGGCACGGACGCGCCGTTGCAGACGGCCGAGGTCATGCGCCATGTCCCGGGGCCGGTGCTGCTCGTGTCCGTGGGCATCGTCTCCGTCGCCGTGTACGCGCCGGACGGCGCGCCGTCCGAAGTGGCGAAGACCACCGGCGTACCGGGGGTGGTTGTCACGGCCGTGACGTCCTGCTCCACACCGGGACCGGCGATGGTGAAGGGGAAGCTCCCCACACCGCCGATCGTCTGCTTCCCTGTCGCGCCTTGATCGCCACGTGCCGCACATGGTCGGGGTAGTCGTGCGTCGCGTCCGCTTGAATCGGCATGAGAGCCCGAGCGATCGAATCCATATTCGATCACCACGTCGCGAGCTCGAGCGTGCGCTCGCACGTACGTGGACTTGCCCGACGCCGGCGGCCCGATGACGACGACGATCGACGCCCCCCCCCTAGCCGCTCATGACCCGGTTCTGACGCTTCGAGTTGCACGCCTTGCATGCCGGCCTGTAGTTCTCGAGCACGTCGGCTCCACCATGCGAGTAGGGCACGACGTGATCCTTCGTCGTCGCCACCCTCGTACAGCCCTTGAGGCGGAGGTGGCACTCACGGCCGTACGTCTCGAGCACCAGTTGAGCCACGCGCCGAGATGCGGGGCCGCCGCGCCTGCTAGCAGCCATGACGGTCGCCCTGCAATGATGAGCCAATGTCAGCTAATAGCACTCGTGCCGAGCGGTCCACGCTTCTCGCTCTATGGGCCTGCGCGGTCGCCGTGTGGGTGCTTACGCTGATTGTTTTCTTCTGGGTTGAACCCGGCACCTTGGGGCAGTTTCTATGCTTCGTCCTCATAGCGGTGGGCGGGCTCCCAGTCACGATCTTTCGCCAGTTCACGAAGCGCCCGCGCGACGAATAACGCCCTCAGTGCCGCTTGAGCGGCCCTCGAGGCACCAGGCGTGCACGTCCGCCCAGGTGTAGCGACCGATTGCCCCACTTTGATGAACTTCGGCCCCGGCCGGTCTTGCGGAGCTTGGCGAGCCGCTCGGTGGTGACCTGTAGCCAGTCGGCTACCTCCTCGGGTGTCGCGAGCATATTGGCGGCCATTTTCTGGCTCCTTCCCCCACCGGATCTTCACGTCGAGGTGCCGTCGGGCGTCTCGTGCTCGCAGGACGAGCCACGCGATGGTGAGCACGCCACCGGCGATCCATGCGAACTCCGGGGCATCGTCCCGGGGATCACTGGCCCCTCAGTTCACGGTGGCGGATCGACTGCGCAAGGCGCGCGAGCTCACGGGGCTCGATCAGGGCGAATTCGCCGCGCGTGCCGGCTTCGCGAGGACGACGGTCGTCAACTACGAGCTCGGGCACCGCGTGCCTCGCGCGCTTTACTTGCGCGCATGGGCGGACGCCTCAGGCGTCGAAGGCCCCGTCCGAGGACGGGGCCGAACCTTCTACTGTCTCAACCAGTGTGCGCCCGGAGGGATTCGAACCCCCAACCTTCTGTTCTGTAGTCCCTGACCTCGGCGCAGACGACGTACGAGCTATCTGGGCGGCTGAGGACGCAATGGCTGGCCGGGCAGCTTGATGTTCGTAGACCTGGGTGGTGGCGGCGGGGGTACGAGCCGTCGAGTAGAGCGCACCTTGCCCCGACTCGTTTTGCGCCACTCGATGGTCACCGTCTCGTCATCGGTCCCGTACCGACGCGCAGCAAAAGCCTTCACCTCATCACCCGGCGCAACTCGCTCGAACCGGTTGGGTTTTCCCCCGTCCGACCAATGCTGCGGAAGTTTCACCGTGACGTCGAATGCGTCACGGGGCTGCCGGTTCCTCAGCGTGTACGCATCACCGTCGAAGTGCTCGAAGTCCCATGTTTCGAGTAAGCCGAGCGCCCTGTCCGTCCGCCAGGATCGATATGCGCCGTACAAACCCCCAAGCACTGCTACCGCCCACGCAATCCACCCATACCACTCCATGCCGTCGAGTATGACGGTGCATGGGCGAGTCGACGGCGACACGCGAGGCCGAGCCCTGTATTGGGGGGCATGACGATGCGGAGGAGGGAACGGCCCGTCCGGTTGGATGGAACGGTGATAGCGCATTCATGGCGAGGGGCCATCGACGACTATCTTGACGCGCAACGTGCCGGGGCCTACCCGGCGACGACGGTGAATGCGCGTCGACAGCACCTCGAACACCTCGCCCGTCGTACCCATGTTGATCCCTTCGAGCTCACCCCGCGCGAGCTCATCGCGTACGCCGCAGCGCAGTCATGGATGCCCGAGACGCGGCGTAGTCGGCGCAATACACTGCTGTCGTTCTACAGGTGGGCGATCGCAGACGGCCGCGCCGTGACGAATCCCGCCGAGGCATTGCCCCGCGTCAAGGCGATCATCCCGCCGGCACGGCCGATCCCAACGCCTCTCTACGAGGCCGCTCTCCGAAAAGCAGACGAGCGGACTGGGCTAATGCTGCGCCTCGCGTACGACGCCGGCCTCCGGCGTGGCGAGATAGCCGTCGTCCACTCCGACGACCTGATGCAGGACCTCGACGGGTGGTCGCTACTCGTACATGGGAAGGGCGGGAAGCAACGCATCGTGCCGCTCACTCGCCGCCTCGCCCTCGATCTGCGAGCGGCTGGCTACGGCTACGTCTTCCCCGGCGCGATCGACGGGCACCTATCCCCGCGGCGCGTCAGCGAGCTCGCCGTCGATGTCCTGCCCACACCGTGGACCATCCACACTCTGCGCCACTCGTTTGGCACGAGGACGCACAACCTCGCCGGTGACACGT
Organism: Labedella phragmitis; assembly: GCF_004078635.1. Taxonomy (GTDB): domain Bacteria; phylum Actinomycetota; class Actinomycetes; order Actinomycetales; family Microbacteriaceae; genus Labedella; species Labedella phragmitis. The sequence continues at coordinate 641,829 of NZ_RZNB01000001.1, read as the reverse complement.
TTGTCGTGCAAGAGCTCCTAGGGCACGCCTCCCCGGCGACCACGAGACGCTACGTTCTGACGGATCGTAGCCGGCTTCGGGCGACCGTGGATGCGGCCGCCGGCTACTCGAGCTCGAGCCCGTATGGGCGAGAGTCGAGGTCGGCAGCCTCGTCCATTGGGAGTCGATAGGGTCCTCTGGCTGCTCGGTCAGACGCTCACGACGATGGCCACGATCGCCGCCCCGAGCGATGCCAGACCGATCGCGAGTGAGCTCCACGAGATGATGCGCGAGTGACGTTCGCTTTTCTCTGCGGCTTCCTGGGCACTCTTAGCAATCGCGAGGTTTTGCTCCATAGCCGTGAGCAGAGACGACAGCCGCTCTGCCGACTCTTCGGCGGCCGTGGCGGCGCGGCGCGCATGCGCGACCTGTTCTGAATGCCGCTGAGACTCCGCCGAAGCCCGGAGCACCGCGGGGTCCACTGGGTAGTAGGTCATGGCTCCATAGTGCAGCACCGGAACGCGCCGCCATAGCGTCTTAGTCGCCTACCGCTTGGCGTGCCGCCCCGCTGACGGCGTGTTCGCCGGCGCGGCGTAGGTGATGCCGAATCCGGCGAGCACGCCGAGCCCGACGAGGCACCAGTCGACCGGTGACATGGCCCCGTCAGCGAGAGCCGTCACGGCCGCCGTGAGGCCGCCAGCGAGCCCACCGCCGATCGCCTTCGATACCTTGTTGATCTGTTCCATTTCGGTATTCCTCCAATTGGTGTCGCGGGATGGTGTCCTCGAGCTCGCGCCGAATCTCGCGATCCGCGCCGCGGAGCTCTCCGATGTCGGATCGGAGCCCGCGAATGTCGCGGCCGTGGGTCTGCTGCACGTCCTCGAGACGTTCGACGGCGGCGTGCGTGGTCTTGCTCTGCGCGAGCACGGTGTCGAGGTCGTCACGCAGGTTGCTGCTGTGGTCGTTCTTCACTTGGTGTCGGATGGCGTTGACCTTGCCGTTGAGCAGAGCTCCGAGCACGAGGGTGACGACGCCGTTGACGAGGCCGATGAGAGCGACGAGTACGGCGTCGCTCATGAGCTACGAGGCGGCGCGGATGATCGCCTTGCGAGTGAACGCCGAGACGGTCTTGGGCTCGGGAAGCTTCTGCCCGTGCTGTTCCTCCCAGACGCCACGCCATGCGTCGTAGGACTCGCGGCTCGGGAATGAGTGCTTCCATCCGCCGCCGGCCACGGTGATCGTCTTGCCGTACTGAATGATGAGGGGCATTTCTTCGTCTTCCTTGTTGGGGGTGGTCGGGTTGCTCGGGGCGGGCGCTGACAGTGCCCCCCGCTCGATGTAGGCGGCGGGATCGACGGCGACGCCGTTGACACGCACCGTGAAGTGCAAATGCGGCCCCGTGGTCGCGGACCCGGTGCTACCGACGTGACCGATCGTCCGGCCCTCCTTGACGACGGCTCCGGGCTTGAACGCGGGCTTTTCTCTGAGGTGGCAACCGCCGAAGGTGTCGCCGTTGGGCCGGCGGCACGTGATCCACCATCCGCCTTTGTCCGTCCAGAACACGCTCTGGACCACGGCGTCCGCAATCGCGAGGAACGGCGTGCCGGCGCCCACGGGGTAGTCCTGGGCGGCGTGGAACGTGGACGCGCCCTCGGTCGGTGCCTCGCGAGGGCCGAAGCCGCTGCCGGCGAGCTCGCCGCTCGGTTTGCGGGGCGGGCTGGGGACGGGATGACGCATGGGGTGTCTCCTTCTCAGACGGGTTCGGCGTACTTGACCGTCAGCCGGGGCAGGGTGAACGGCAACGCCGTGGTGGTGTCGTGGAGCGCGACGATCTTGATCGACTCGCCGGGCAGCACGACGACGGTGGTGGATAGGGGCACTTCCATGCCGGACCCCGTGTAGGCGGTGTTTCGGGGAATGTCCTGGCCGTAGGCTCGGCCGTTGACCTCGGCCCTGAACGCGCGCGTGGTGCCCCCTGAGCGGCCCGTGAACCCGACGCGAGCCGAGATGTCGTAGACACCGGGGAACGGTGGGGTGATCGAGTCGTCACCGAAGGACCACCCGCCGTGGTTCACGAGGGGGCTTTCGGCCATGCGGAACATGCCCGTCTTGGGCGTCCAGACGTTCGGGTCCATTGAGGTCGTTGTCACCACGGCGTTGTCGAGGACGGGAACGCGGCCGGCGACCGGATACCAGCCGGCTTGACGCGCTCCGCCGGGGTTGGTGCTTGCGTTGTAGAGCGCGAAGTAGCGTTCCGTCCATCCGCGGTCCGTGCGGATGGCCGACGCGCCGCGCCGCTGCAACGCGAGCTGCGAGGCCGATGTCGTCGGCACGCCGAAGTGCGCGTCTCGAGCGGCCGCGGTGGCGGCCACGATCGCGTCCGGGTTGGTGGCCGCGGGGACGCCGGCGGCCCTGAGGGCGGCCTCGACGCCCTCAGCCAGCGCTTGCATGAATCCGGGGAGTCTGTACGCCTTGTCGGCGGGACCTGGATAGGGGATTCCAAAGAGGGGTGTGGGCATGGTCAGGCTGCTCCTGTAGCGGTGTGCTCGAGGTCGGAGAATGAAATGTTGGGGTCGATCTGCGAGAACGACGGGTTGACGTTGGTGATCCACGAGGCGACGGTCACCGGGTCTGGGTCCGGCGCGGCGACGGCCGGCGCGAACTTGAGGTCCGACGCATACCAGCCGCCATCGGAGTATCCGAACCGGCCGCCGATGAGCATGAACATGGGGCCGACGTAGCGGAGGCCGGCGTATTTGAGGCCGGTGAAGTACCACGTCATCCCGTTGCGCTGCGCGGGCGTCGTGAGCGTCGTGACCATCGCCGTCCCGAGCGCTTCGACGGTGGACGGGTCGCGGAGGTTCGCGGCGAGGGCCGGCAGCCCGATGCGGCCGTTCATCCCCCGGATGTTGGCGACGGTCGCGCCGTCCTCGGTGCTCGGGTCGGTGAGGAACGCGTCGAGTGCCGCGCCCGGCACGTTGCGGCTCCACCCGCTGGGCGCGGTGCGATCGCGGGTGTAGTACCAGAGTTGCGCGTCGAAGTCGAGACGGTTCTCGACCAGGCGGCCGGGGATGGTCTCGACGCCGGCGACGTACTCGGTGAGCTCGTGCTTTTCCACGAGGTAGTTGTTGTCGTAGCGCTCGAGGTGGTTGCGACTCACAGTGAATCGGATGCTGTTGATGCTCTTGCTGAACGTCGATACGAGGTCCGGGTTGCGCTGTTCCATCTCGAGGTACGCCGCCGGCACGACGTCGGTGCTTCCCGCGCCGACGAGGACGACGCGCCCACCCGTGTAGGTCAGCGCGAGAGCGCCGGCGGTGGACGGGTAGCCGCGCCCCACGCGGTCGGTGTCGGGGCGGTAGAACGGCGCGCCGGGTCCGGGGAGGTAGTACGCACGGCGGATGAGGTCGAGCGCGGTGTCTCCCATCGGCACGGGGGCGGAGCGGACGCTCGTGCCCGTGTAGCCGCCGCTCAGTCCGCCCGGTACGGCGGCACGAATGCGGGCGTCGGAGTTGTAGACGTCCTCGACGCGGTAGGACGGGTGTTGGAGCCGCCAGAAGTTCGGGCCGTAGAACTCCGTCATGCCTTCGCGATCCTCGACGGCGTCGGCGGGGTCAGGACCGGGGCCGGTCGGGACGATCTTGGCGAGGATGGCAAGCGGGTCCACCGCGAGCAGTGTGGTGGACCACAGATGCACGGTCTCGCCGTCCGGGCTGAGGATCGTAGCCTCGCGGGTGGCAATCTCATCGACGTCTCCGCGGTAGACGCATCGGTCGTCGTACCACACCGTGATCCGCTCGCCGTAGCGAGCCGGGTCGCTCGACCATGTGCCATCGGGGTCGAGCACGCGGAGGGTGAGCTTGGCCGGCGGCACGTCGTCGTACACGCTGTCGCGGCCCCAGTCGATGTAGAGGTCATCGAGGGCGGCCGGCTGTGACGCGTTCCACGACTGCGCGAGCTCAGTGCCGCCGATCGTCACGCGGATGCCGGCCATTAGCGGTTACCCCCGGCCGCCACGATCCCGTTCCGGCGATCGAGCCGGCGGAGCACGGATTCCATCTGGCGGGCCACCGCGTCGGGGTCGATTGCGCCCTCGACGGTGATGTTGTAGACGTTCTGCGCGGGGGCGCTCGAGCTCGAGCTCGAGCTCGAGCCGATACTCGACGGGGCTGGCATGGCCGCCGCGGTCGTCGTCATCGTCATGGGCTCGGCCGCGAGGGTGGCAGAGTAGCGCGCGGCGCTGGCGAGCATGGTGTCGGCGGTGGGAGTGGTTATCGCGCTGCGCGCCATGAGTTGCGACGAGTCGCGGCCGCCGCTTCCGCCGGTCCATCCGTCGCTCACGCCGATGAGCCGGCCGAACCAGTCGATGGCCTCGCGGATCCAGTTGATGACCGGTCCGAAGGTGTCGTCCGCCCACCTCCCGATCGACGCGAACCAGTCGCCCACGGCTTGCGCACCGGTCTCGATCGCGGCGCATAGCTCGTCCCAGTTGTTGATGACGACGATGATGATGGCGATGAGCAGCCCGATCGCGGCGACGATGAGCAGCACGATCCAGGTGACTGGGTTGGCCAACCATGCGGCGTTGCTAGCCCACTGTGCCGCCGTCTGGATCGCCTGGGCGGCCGCGTACACGCGCATCGCGCCGCTGATGAGCAGAACGCCGCCGGCGAGCACGCCGATGCCGGCGGCGAGGACGGTGACGAGCTCGCTGTTGTCGCTGATCCAGCCGGCGAAGTCCGCGAGGACGAGTGCACCCTCGGCCATGAGCGGAAGCAGTTGCTCTCCGAGCTTGGCTTGGGCGTCCTCGAACGCGGCGTTGGCGATCTGCTGGGAGCCGGCGGCGGTGTCCGCCTCGCGGGCGAACTGTCCCTGGGCGGCCGCTGTCTGCTCGGTGAGCAGCGCGAGGGTGGCTTGCGTCTCGGCGGCGCGGGCGGCGTCACCTGTGAGCCCGGAGAGGCCCATAGCTGCGACTCGGGCGCTCACGTCGGCGGCCTTGATCGATACGCCGTAGCGCTCGATGGGGTCGCGTTCGCCACGGAGCAACGAGGACAGTGCACCCACGGCGTCCGACGTCGTGCCGCCGAACATGGCCGCGAGGTCCGAACCGAGCCCGATGAGACTGTTGGTTTGGCCGCTCACCTCATCGAGGCTGAACCCCATGTTCTTGAGCTGAGCTCCGAGCACGGCGGACAGCTGCGAGTATTCGGCCCTCGCGAGTCCGACGTCGGCGGCGGACGTCTGGGCGTACTCGTGGACGCGGGCAGCGTACTGCCCGAATACCGAGTCCACCGCGCCCGTAGCTTGCTCGAGCGAGCTCGCCGCGTCGCCGGCGGCCATCGCCGCCGCGCCGATGCCGGCGAGGGCGACGGCCGAGCCTGCGGCGGCGCGGTCCAGGTTCTGTTGCATCCGGCCGGCGGAACCGTCCACCCGCTCGAGGGACGTGACTGCCGAGGTGGCGTCTCCGATGATGCGGATAGCCAGGATGGCGGTTCTACCCATTGGATTCCTCAGCAATCTTGTCGAGCAGGTGGACGGTGGTGGCGTAGTCCTCGAGGGTTGGGGTGGCCTCGCCGCGCCACGCCCACGGGGTGGTGTTCGTCTTGAGAGCGAGGGCTACCGAGAGGTAGTGGAACGTCCCCGCCTCGTACCTTTTCCCACGCCCTCCACCTCGAGCTCGCCCTCGTCGTCGGACCCGGGCTCGCCGTCGTCGTCCTTGACGGTCTCGACGTCGAGCGCGGCCGTGTCGCCCTTCGTGAACTGGTCCCACGTGAGCTCGATGTCACCGTTTCGGTGAGCGGCGGACCACGCGAGGAACGGCTCGAGCTTGAGGGCGTTGTCGGACAGCGGCCCCCAGCCCTTGTTCTTACGGAGCGTCTGCTCGAACTTGAGCCGGTCCTCGAGGGTCGGTTGGACGTCGAGCTTCTTGCCGTCGTGGAGGGTGATGCGGAGCTTGCGAGCGGTCATAGTCAGGTTCCTTTGATCTTGTCGAGTGCGGCGTCGGTGTACTGCTCGTAGAGCGGGACCCACCGGGATTCGGTGGCTTGTGCGCCGGCGCTGGCGAACGGGTTGTCTTTGATGTGGCGTCGGAACCAACCCCAGTGAATGGGGCCGGCGTATCGGACCGAGGTGTTATTGCCGACGCGGACAATGCCGGCGGTCTTGGTGCCGGCGGCGCGGATCGTGTTGGCGAGGCGGTTGGACCGCCGGGGGACTCGAGCTCGAGCCCCCTCGGCGGCCACGCCGGCAGCGGCGCGGTGGACGGTCTTGAGGTCGGTGAGGTCGTCGCCGGCCTCGCGGAGCCCCTTACGTAGTGCGCGGCCGCCGCGCACCTCGTAGACGGGGCCGGCCACTATGCGACTTCGCCGGGGGTGGGCTCTCCGACGATCGGGAACTCGGCGTCGGACGTGTTGCGCTTCTTGACGTCGCCGCCGATGTTCACGGGTCGAATGCGGACGGTTCCCGACCAATCGATGCCGCCGGCGTTATTCGGGGTGAACACGAACGGGAGCTCCTTGCCGCGGTTCGCGAAGCAGAACATCTCGAGGCTGTCGAACTCGTAGTTCTGCTGCAGCGTGAGGGCGAGCACGTAGGCGTACGTCTCTTCGCCGGCCTGCTCGGACCCGTCGAGCATGGGCGTCGGGTCTTCCGCCGACGTATCGACGGTGATGGCGCACTTGCTGAGCTCGCCGGCCCACTCGCGGGCGCTGGCCGTCTCCCCGATCTTGAGCGAGCCGGGGCCGAGGGTACGTGTGGACATGGGGTCTCCTAGTCGAGGGGGTGAGTGGTGAGCGTGTACGCCGGCAGGGCCGGCCCTTGCGTCGGCTGGAACTGTCCCGGCTCGGCGCTCTTGAGGTTGATGTGGCCGGCCACGAGCGCGTCGATGATGGTGTCGATGCGCTCCCACGCGGCGAGGTAGTTGTCGGGCGGGCCGGCGATGATGTGGAGTTCCCACGACGCCGTGGGGTCGCCCCACGAGCTTGAGAAGTCGAGCGTCGGGGGCGACACCACGACGACGCCGTGTCGTGCGCCTGACGGCACCTCGAGGGCGTTGAGGGTCGCTCGCGCGTCCTCGAGGCCGGCGGCCTCGAGCGCATTCGTGATGTCCGCCACGAGCTCGTGGGCGGCGGTGATCCGGTCGGACATCACAGCCCCATCACGAGGTACGGCCGCAACAGCGGGTAGGCGGCGGTCATGGGGTCGCGGTTGATGCGGAATGGCTGAGGGCCGGTGCCCTCGAGGCCGACGACGCCGTTGCGGCTCGCCTTCCGGTAGTACAGGTCCGCGCCTACCTCGAGCACGGCGCGCGCCACCACGTCGGCGGGCACCTTGAACGGGTTGTCCTCACCACCGATGAACTCGTGCACCATCGACGTCGCCGTGGCCGCCGAGGCAGCCGCGAAGTCGGCGTCCTCTCCGATGGCGTTGACGTACCACTCGAGGGTGGTGTCGGTGGCGTCGCGCGCCGTGCTGTCGGTCATTACGCGCCCGCGCCGATCTGGACCGGCACGAGGGCGTCGGGGAACTGCGACGCCGAGGCGAGGTAGCCGTACTTCGAGAACGCGGCCGTGAGGTTGAGCACGTTCTCGTCCTGCAACTGCCAGGGCGCGCCCGCGCTCTCCCACGTGGTGATCGCCACCGGGTCGTAGAACGACATCGTGCCGGCGGCCGCGCCGGGGAGCAGCTTGAACGCCACGCTGGCGAGGTTCCCCTCGATGTTCCGGAGGTCGAGCTCGCCCACCTGGTTGACGCCCTGCCCGTAGACGCGCATGAGGCTGTTGCCGTTGGTGTCCTCGAGGCGGAGCAGCTTCTTGAACACGTCCTTCGACACGAGGCTTCCCTCGAGGACATAGCCGCGGTCGTCGTAGAGCTCGGCGGCGTCCACGATGAGGTCGAGCCAGTCGTATGCGTCCGCGTCGACGGCGATGCTGAGCTTGTTGCCGGCGGTGATCTGCTTGGCGATCGCGGCCGCGAGCACGTCGCGGACGGCGCCCTCCGTCGCCTTGGCGTACTCGATGTCCATTGCCTTGAACGCCGTGCTGAGGTACGCGGCGTTGGCTCGGTCGATGACCTGGCGGGTGACTTCCGTGTATCCGCCGTAGGTGTCCACGCTGGTCGAGTCGCTCTCGAGCACGACCTTGCCCGTGGGGAGGTCGTCGCCTTCCTTCGCCTGCTTGCCGACCGTGATGCTGTTGGACTTCAGCTTCAGGTACTCCATCGTCATGCCCTTGGCCGGCAACGGCTCGACGGTGAACGTGTTCAGCACCTTGCGACGCTTCTCGATGAGCTTGATTGCGTCATCGATCCACGTGTTGCCCTGCTTGTTGTCCGCGGACGACGAGCCCGTGTAGGCGAGCTCCTGGTAGAACGTCTTCGCGTCCTCAGCGCCGGCTGCGAGGTCGATGACGAACGCACCGAACGACGCCCACGTGGGGCCGGTCGAGGGGCCGGCGGTGGCGAGGTGCGCGAGCCGCGTCTCGAGGGTGCGCTCGAACGTCTCGGTCTGCTGCTGGAACCGCTGGTCGAGGTCGTCGGCGGTGAGCGTGTCGGTCACTGTGGGGGTCTCCTGTTCGGTGGATGGTGCGGCGTAGGACGCGGCCACTTGGGTGACCGCGGCGTTTTGATAGGCGGGGATCGCGCACAGGCTCACCTCTACGAGCTCGGCGGCGTGCACGTGGTAGGTGTTGTGCTCGGCGTCGTACGTGAACGCGCCGTCCTCATCGAGCACCTGGATGCCGACCGACAGCCCGTCGCGGAGCCCGTTGGCGGCGTCCTCGAGGGCCTTGTCGCCGGCCTCGCCTGGCGGCAGCTTGAACGCGGCGTTGCGCGTGTCGCTTGAGAGCTCCGTCATGAACCCGACCGGCTGGCGCTGGTCGTGATCGATGAGCATTTTGACCCGCTTGAGCGGCTGGCGCGGGCGGAGTGCGCCCTCGTGCAGCACGATGCGGCGGTAGTCGTTCGTCGGGACGCCGAACTCGGTAATGACGCCGCGGATGGTGCGGCTCTCGCGGTCGAGTTGGATCGTGGGCGCAAGCGCCTCGAACGTGATGGGTCCGGTCACTGGGCGGGCTCCTTGGTCGGGGTCGAGGTGGGGGCGGTCGCGCGCCGGCCGGCGAGCTCGGCTCGCTGGGCGTCGGTGAGTGGGGCGTCTCCCTCGAGGGCACGCACCTCGTCGGGGGTGCGCCATCCCTTCACGGGGTCGAGGCTGATGGCGTGCGCCTCGTACCGGGATTTGGTGTCTGAGCGGAGCAGTGCGTCGAGCTTGAATCGGGCGACCTGTCGGCCGGGGAGGAGGTCGCTGAATGCTTCCTCGATCTCGCGGAGCGCTTTCATGAGGCCGAATCGGACGTATCCGATCCACTCTTGCTCGACGTTGCTGTAGGTCTCGGAACTTCCCTCGACGGCAACGAGCATGATCGACGCCGGCGCGCCGATGAGTCGGGCCATCTCGATCGTGCTGAACTGCTGCGTCTCGAGGAACTGCACGTCGGACGGCTTGAGCAGCAGCGGCGAGTACGTGAGGCCTTGTCCGAGGACGCGAAGCTTCTCGTTCGGGCCGAACGCGGCGTCGCTCTCGCGTTTGGAGCCGTCCGGGTTGCGTCCGTACCAAACGTGCTTGTACTTCTCGGCGGCCCCGGGCGGGAGCTCCTGATCGGTCGTGAGCACGCCGTCCGGGATGTTCGAATCGGAGAGCCAGAGCGCGCCGTAGTCGCGTGCGTCGAGCGCGCCGCGTACCTCGATCTGCGCGGCCTGGATCGGTCCGAGTCCGCGGTGGAGTCCGGGGATGCGAAGCAGCTTGAGATGGGCCATGCCACGCCGGTCGTACTGCTTGCCGCGGTAGTGGTAGGTGATCTTGTCGATGCCGAATCCGTCGCGCTCAACCTTGACCGTCACCTCGCTGGGGTTGACGGCGGTGAGGTTGACGACTTCGCCCTTGCGGCTCGAGCCGTCGTCGGCGCGGGTGATGAGCCAGAACGCGTTGCCGTCGATGTAGAGCGACACGGTGGTGTACTCGAGGAACGCCGATCGCGTCTCATCGATGTCCGGCTTCTCTACGAGCGTGGGGGTGGCCTCGAGGGTGACGCCGTTGCGCTCGACGGCAAGCGAGAGTTGAGAGACCGACGTGGCGTGAATCTGGACGCCGCGATACAGGGTTGAGAGGGTGAGGGCGCGTTCCGCCGTCACGTCGGTCTCTCGGAGTCGCCGGCTCGGCATGATGCCCGCCGGGGTCGTCGCCACGGGGGCCGGCTGCGGCGCGGCGTCGAGTCCGAGGACGGACTCGATTTGCGAGTTGAGGCGTGACCAGAACGACATACGGGAGAGCTTGAGGGGCGCTCTCCCGGCTTCCCAAACCTCGCGGTACGTTCGCGGCCACTGAGGGCCGTTCGGGGCCGCTGAGGGCCGGCTATGCGAGTTGCATTGCGCGCACGGGTGGCATGTGGTGGATGCCGTACGATCCGAGGTTGCCGGCCTCGAGGGCGCTGATCGATCCGACTGATGCGCGCCGGCCGAACAGCCACGTGCCGTCCCCGGTGAATCGCTTGGTGGCGAGCTCGGCCGCCCGGTCGAGCGCGGGGTGCGGCTTGTAGCGCCACGTCGGCTCGGTGGGGTGCGTGATGCCCGCGAACGTGTTCTGCGTGGCCGCCACGACGTCGCCGGCCCCGATCGGCACGAGGCGGAGTTCGGCGCGCTCTGCGGCGTCGTGGAGCGACGCGGAGGGGCCGTACTTGTCGATCGCGAACGCGGCCGCGGGGTACTTCGCTTGGAGCTCCTTGAGGCGGTCGAGAGCCCACGTGGTGCCGGGGCCGTGGCCGTCCTTCACCACGGCGGTGAGTGTGCCGGCCCCGTAGAGCTCGGTCGCGGTGATGGTGGTGTCCACGCCGTCAACGCCGTGGGCCGCTCCGAAGCAGATGGGACCGGGGGCCGGCGCGTCGCCGTTCCACTGCGCGGCCGTCCACGCGGGCGCGGGGATGACGCGCTCGGTGGCTCCGGTCCTGCGGTTGCCAAACGCGCGCGCGAACTCGCCGGGAGAGTCCGCGAACTGGGCGCGGAATCCTTCGAGGTCGGTGAGCTCGAGCAGGTAGCCGGCTCCGGGGTGACGCGCAAGCACGCGGTCGAGGTCGTCGGGGTCGTCGTCGGGCTCGAGGCCCCAGTCGAAGAATGCCGTTGAGGGGTCGGGGGTGTCCGACCGGGCTTCCTCGAGCAGCATGTTGAGTGCGGTGCTCTCGATCGTGCCTTCCGTCGAGAGCAACCAGTTTTGCGGCCGCTGTCCGGTCACCATGCGTCGCGTCGTCTGGGTCGGGCCGTAGCTCTGCCGCATGAGCGAGTATTGCGCCGCGGTGTGGAACCAGAGCTCATCCATCGTCGTCCGGTCGGACTGCTTGCCGTCGAGAGCGCCCTCGAGCGGCGGGAACGGTCGGATGGTCGAGCCGTTGACGAACCCGAGTGCCGCGGAGCCGTTGGACCGGCGTGTGTGAGGCGCAAGCGCTTTGATGTTGGATGCCTCCCAGGTGTCGGCCATCTCGAGGAACTTCTCTGTGGCGTGCCCTCCGCTCTGCGCGGTGTACCACGCCCGTCGCTTTGGTCCCATGAGCATGTTCTGAACGCCGGCGGCGAGGTCGAGGGTGGTCTTGCCGGCCTGGCGCTGCACAGTGATGAGCACGGTGGAGTAGACGAACAGCCCGAACGAATCCACCTCGAGGGCGACGTCGCACACGTAGCGTTGCCAGGGCAACAGCGGCTGGCCCATCTCGGCGGCCACCGCGGCGACCTTCGCACCGTGCGTCGCCCGGTCGTAGTTACGCGGGGTGACCTTCCGGGGCGGGGTCAAGTTGGGCGGGAGCAGCAAACGCATCGAGCAGCCTTCTCAGTTCGGGCGACAGGTGGGAATCATCGATCTGTTCCGTCTCGGGTGGCGCGAGTTGCTGCATCATCGCGAAGAGTTGCGCGGCCTCGTTCGCGATCGCGCGCCCCTTGTTGTTGCCCTTATCGATCGACTGGGCGAGCGAGATGCATAGCTGCTTGATGGTGCGTTTCGGGCCGGTGAGCGGGCCGGATTCGTCCTCGAGCTCGGCAATCGCGGCCCGCGTCTCGGCTTCCGTGGCTCCGACACCGAATCCGCCGTGAACCACACGAGAATCGGCCGTTTTTTCGAGGCCAGGGAGCTCGATTTCAGCGCTCATCAGGGCGTACCTTTTTTCTTTTCTGAGCCGGATTGGGGAGAGGGGGACGGTGGACGCGGGGCTTCCGCCGCGAGCTCGTCGGAAATTTGGGGGTCGTCATCGGCTCACCAATCCGGTTCCGACGAGCTCGAGCTCGAGGCGACCGGCATGGGGCGAGGCTCGATCACCGGCGCGCCGTAGGTCGCGTACCACCGGGCCACGTGCTGTTGCATGATGGGCGGCCTCATCGTGCGAGCTCGAGACTCGACCACCTCGCGGCCGGGGTCGATGATGATGATCTGCCACCCGAGCCGCTTGTAGTCCGCGAGGTCATCGGGGCGCGGGATGGCGTGGATGAGCCACACGGTGATGCGCTCCTTGAGACGGGTGGCCGCGTGTACGGCAGCCTGTCGAGCCTTGATGGCGACGTGTCGCACGTGCTCGGGGTAGGTGTGGGTGGCGTCCGGCTGCACGGGCATGAGTGCGCGCGCGATCGCGTCCATATCGATCACGACGTCGTGAGCTCGCGCGTGCTCGAGCACGTATGTGGACTTGCCCGATGCGGGCGGCCCGATGACGACGACGATGGACGCGCCGTAGCCGCCCATCACGCGGTTCTGACGCTTCGAGTTGCACGGCTTGCACGCCGGCCGGTAGTTCTCGAGGACGTCGGCGCCACCGTGCGAGTAGGGCACGACGTGATCCTTCGTCGTCGCGACCCGTGTGCATCCCTTGAGCCTGAGGTGACACTCGCGCCCGTACGTCTCGAGCACGAGTTGGGTCATGCGCTGCGAGGCGCGGCCGCCGCGGTTACCGGCCATTCGGTGCAGCCTCGAAGACGTGGTGGACGCTGAGTGCCCGCATTGGGATACTCAACAGACCCGACCCTTGGAGGCACCCATGACGAAGTACCTGGTCTCTTACGACCTGTCCAGACCGGGACAGGACTATTCGAAGCTCATTGAGCACATGAAGTCCTACGGCACGTGGGCTCATCCCCTCAAGAGCGTGTGGGTGATCGTGACCACTAAGACGGCCGTCGCGGTTCGCAACGATGCATCGGCGTACCTGGACGCGAACGACAAGATCCTCGTCGTGGAGCTTGGCCACCCTGCCGCCTGGCGCGGGTTGAGCGACGAATTGACCCAGTGGCTCAAGAACAACCTCTAGGGGCGACCGCACGCAACTCCGCTCGATCGTCACTTCGTCGCTCCCGGCGTTCTACTGGTGCGCGTCTGTAGGCACCATGCGTGAACGTCCTTCCACGCGTATCGCACCTCGCGGCCGATCTTGATGAAGTGAGGCCCGCGGCCGGTCTTGCGAAGCTTGGCGAGGCGTTCGGTGGTGACCTGGAGCCACGCGGCCACCTCGTCGGGCGTTGCGAGCGTGCTATTCGCCATCGTCGGCCCCCTTGCCCCACTGGATCATCACGTCGAGGTGTCGGCGGGCGTCACGAGCTCGTAGGACGAGCCACGCGACGGTAAACACGCCGCCGGCGATCCACGCGAGCTCCGGGGGCATCGCTTCGTGGTTCACTGGGCGGCCTCCGAGCTCTCTCGGCGGGCGAGGCGAGAAGCGTGCACGGCGTCCATATCGCGGGTTTCCCAGACGCTCAGCATCCGCCGGCCGGCGTCGAGCCAGGACAGCGCGAGCGCGATGTAGTCGGGGTTGCCGGCGAATGCGAGCGTGGCGACGAATGCGACCTGAGTGGCTGCTCGTAGGCGCTCCTCGTGGTCGGTCACGAGCTCGGCGCGGTCGGCGGCGTCGAGCATGTCGTGGCGCATCGCGTTGAGCTCTTCCGCGAGCTCGCGGGGCGTGCGGGTGTCCGGGGTGGTGGCGTACACGGTTCAAACTCCGATCGTGAGTGAGATGAGCGCGCTCACGAGCGCGGCGATGGTGACGAACAGGACCGAGACGGCCACCTGTGTCCTCATCGGCGCGTTCTGGACGCGAGTGGGCTGGTAGGTGGCTCGTTTGCGGGTCATGTGCTCCTGCTTCCCGGTCGTTACGGTGGGAGCATGTTTGGTGACCTCGCCCCGTCCGTGTCCGTCCTGCTGGCTTCCGTGGTGGGGGGTCTGTTGGCGCTCATCGTGAGCTTGTGGGTGTCGTGGGCGATCATCCGCGGCGCGGTGCTGTCGGCTCTCCGGAAGCACTCCGACGAGCAGCGCGCTCACGAGCGTGCCTCGAGGGGCGGGCAGCCCATCTCGCAGTGACGATCCGTCACCATGCGGTGCGTGCATCCGGTAGACGCGCTAGCGGCTCTAGGGGTCGCGCCGTAGGCGTCCGACTCTGCCTCGCGCCCGCGTTCAGGTACGTAAGTTTCTTCTCTAGATGAGTAGGGGTGGTTGGAGGACGGTTCGGGTGTCGCTCGCGACACCCCTCCCCTGTCGGAAGCGACACCCCCTGTCGGAAGCGACACCCCTGTGGAGAACTCGAGTCCCGGCAGCGGCTCGCGGGTCCGGTGAGCGCTCGATCGATCGCACGTCGGCGGGCACTTGAGCTCGAACCGATAGAGGTTCGGTCGTGCATGGTCGGGCGTACGGTGAGTACCGCCCTGATTGGCCAGCCGCTTGACCTCTCCGAGCTTCACGAGGACGTCAATGGCCTTCTGCACGTTGCGCGGCGTCACGCCGGCGTAGCGAGCGAGAGTGGCGACCGAGGGCCACGAGCCGCCGTCGCCGTCGTGATTCGCGATCCCGATGAGGACGAGCTTGGCCGTGCCGCTCGTCTGCGAGTGGTTGAGCGCGATCGCCATTGACTCGACGCTCACTCGTCGCCCTCGAGCTCGTCGGGGTTGAACAGGTAGTAGCCATTGCGGAGCACGATCGCCGGCTCGAGGCGCTCCTCGCGCACGGCCTTGCTGATTGCCTGTTTCGTCACTCCCCGCGCGGCAGCAAGCTGCGCCGTGGTGAGGTAGGGCCCGGTCGTAGTCACGTGCCTACGATAGACATGAATTACACGGTTGTCATTTGACTACGTATGGGCGTGTCGTACGAAGTTGTCGCTCTGCAACCAAATGTGGGACGATGACGCTATGACGATGATTAGCGCACGGGGCGTCGTCCCCGAGTTCACGGTGGCGGATCGGCTGCGGAAGGCGCGCGAGCTCACGGGGCTCGACCAGGCTGCGTTCGCGGCGAAGGCCGGTATGTCTCGACAGACAATCTCGAACTACGAATCGGGCTTCCGCGAGCCACGCCGGCTCTACCTGCTTGGGTGGGCTGAGGCGTCCGGCGTTGACGTAGGCCCCGTCCGAGGACGGGGCCGAACCTTCTACTGTCTCAACCAGTGTGCGCCCGGAGGGATTCGAACCCCCAACCTTCTGATCCGTAGTCAGATGCTCTATCCGTTGAGCTACGGGCGCAGTTGTCGGCTGTCGAGACGATTTCCCGCCCGCAGACCGAGATAGAGCCTATCAGGCACACGCGTCGGGACGCCAATCGAGGCGGGAGTCAAGGGGACGACCGGACACGATCCGCCGCGTGGGGCTTTCCGTGGACAACTCGAACGTGAGGAGCACTCGCTTCCCTAGGCTTCGACGCGAGTCGGCCGCCAGGCCGCCCCGACGATCGGAGACCACCACCCATGAAAGTGTCCACCTTCCGCAGGATCGCCTCCTCGGCGGCCCTCACCCTGGCCGTCACGGGCGCCGGCATCGTCGCCGCCTCCCCCGCCTCGGCACTCGACGCGTACCCCGACCTCCAGTCGACGTCCGACGCCTGGACCGAACCGCAGCGCACCGGCGAACGCACCCGCGCTCAAGCGGTCGCGTCCTCTCCCGTCATCCTTCCGAACGCTGTCGAGCGCGTGCTGCCGGCGATCTCACCCGCGGGCTCCAACGACTTCTCGTGCACCCCGTCGGCGGCGCATCCCGAGCCGGTCGTCCTCGTGCACGGCACGTTCGACAGTTCGCGGCGAAGCTGGTCGCAGCTCGCTCCCCAGCTCGCCGACCAGGGTTATTGCGTCTTCGCCCTCGACTACGGCGGGTACCGCAGCATCCCCACGAAGGGCATCCGCGACATCCCGACGAGCGCGGCGCAGTTGCAGATGTTCGTGTCGAGCGTGCGCCAGGCGACCGGTGCGGGCAGGGTCGACCTCGTCGGCTTCTCGCAGGGAGGGCTCATGGCCCGTTACTACCTCGGTCCCCTCGGCGGAGGGGCGGACGTGGATCAGCTGGTCGCTCTGGCCCCGTCGAGCCACGGCACGAGCACGGCGTCCTACTCGCTCCTCGACTCCCTCGATCAGGGCTACGGATGGACCGCCTTCGTGTGCGCCGCGTGCTCGCAGCAGCGAGCGGGGTCGAACTTCCTGACGACCATGGCGGCGTGGCCCGACACCGTTCCCGGTGTGCGCTACGAGGTCATCGCGAGCACCGTCGACCAGGTCGTCGTGCCCCACACGAGCGCCTTCCTCACGGGAGACGGTGTCGTCAACCGAACGGTGCAGGATGCGTGCCCAGGCAACGTCACGATCCACGACAGCCTGCCGTACGACGGCGTCGCGTCGCGACTCATCCTGAATGCACTCGACCCCACGACGGCGGTCACGCCGACCTGCTGACCACCCGGCGCCGCCTGGTCGCGGGTGTGTCCCCCGGGGAACACACCCGCGACCACGTCACTTGACCGCGCCGGCGGTCAGGCCCGTGACCAATCGTCGTTGCAGGAACACCGCCGCGGCGAAGACGGGGACGACACCGATGAGCGACGCCGCGGCGATCTTGCCGAAATCCTGCACCCGCTCACCGAGGAGCAGCGAGAGCACCACCGGCACGGTCTGCGCGTCCGGTCCCTGCGTGAGGAACGTCGCGAACAGGAACTCGTTGTAGTTGAGCACCGCCACAATCACGCCCACAGCAACGAGAGCGGGAGTCAGCAGCGGCGTCACGACGCTCACGAGCACCCGCCACTCCCCGGCGCCGTCGAGCTGAGCCGCCTCGTCGAGTTCGACCGGAAGCCGTCGGACGAACCCCTCCAGGAGCCAGATCGCGACGGCGGTGTTCGCGAACGCGTACACGACGGTGAGCCCGACGAGCGTGTTGTTGAGGCTCAGGACCCGCAACAGGGTGAAGAGCGGGACGATCGCCACGATCGGCGGCAGCAGCCACGGGCTCAGGACGAGACCGGCGAGTGATCGGCCCCCGGTACGGTGGCGCGCCATCGCCCACGCGGCGGGGAGCGCGAACACGAGCGTCAGGACGGCGCCGCCGAGCGACCCGATCACCGAGTTCAGCACGGCGCGGGGAAGACCCGTCTCCGTCAGCGCAGCAGTCCAGTTGCCCCAATCCGGCGGTGTCGGTACGAGCGATCCGGCGGAGATCTGCCCCTGACTCATGAGCGACACCGACACGAGGTAGGCGAGCGGGACGAGCGCCGCGAGCAACGACAGCACCACCCACACGCTCGCGGTCACCGATCGACCGCTCGTGCGACGCCGCCGTCCGCCGGATCGCCAGCGCGAGGTCGAGGTCGAGGTCGAGGTCGAGGTCGAGTGTGTCGTCGCTCGATTCGACGACCCGTCGCCGGACGCTGTGGGAGCGGACGGCGGCGGAACCGTGGCCGTCGATGCCGTGTGCGGGGCCGCAGCGAGGCGCAACGGGAACGCGTCAGTCATTGTGGAGCCTCCGGGTGATGGCCACGACGGGCAGCGTCACGATCGTGACGACGGCGGCGAGCAGGAGGGTGATGACGGCCGCTCGGCCGACGTCGAACTGCTGCAGGGCCGCTTGCCAGATCACATAGGCGGGCAGGGTCGTCGCTTGCCCTGGCCCGCCCGACGTCATGATGTAGACGAGGTCGAACACCTTGAAGGCGAGCACGAGGCGGATGAGGAAGGCCGCACCGATCGTGCCGGCGATCGCGGGGAGCGTGATGCTCGAGAAGAGCCGGAAGCCGTGAGCGCCGTCGAGTGCCGCGGCCTCCCCCACCTCCGTGTCCTGCCCGATGAGGGCGGCGAACACGAGGAGGACGATGAGCGGCGTCCACTCCCACACGTCGGCGAGGGCGATCCCGGCGAAGGCGAGGACGGGGTACGACAGCACCGACACGGGGTCGGCGCCGGGGAGGACGAACCGCAGCGCCGTGTCGACGAGTCCGCCCGACGGATTGAAGACGAGCTTCCAGAGGATGCCCACCACGACGGGCGGCGTGATCATCGGCAGGAGTAGGAGCGTGCGCGTGACCGAGCCTGCCCGCACCGATCGCCAGAGCGCGACCGCCGTCGTGACGCCGAGGACGACGCTCACGAGCGCGACGAGGACCGCGTAGACGACGCCGCGGACGAGGGACGCGACGACGTCGGCGTCCCCGAGCACGTCCTCGACCGTCGCCGTTCCGACGAGCTCCTGGAACGGCCGACCGAGGCTCGATTCGGTGACAGCGGCGAGGGCGATGAAGACGAGCGGGTACGCCCCGAGGACGACGAGCGTCAGGATCGCGGGCGTCACGAAGACGCGGCGCGGCCAGGTGGTGCGGGAGCGGCTGCGTTCTGCAGGACGATCCCGACTACCGGAATGTTCACTCCCTGAGCCTGTCGAAGGGCGCGTGGCCGACTCCGTCACCCGAAGAGGTCTTCCCACTCGGCCTGCACCCGGTCGAGGGTCTCCTGGGCCGTGCCGCCTTCGCCCGCCAGCAGCTTGGCGAGTTCATCGGTGAGGACCTGCGCGGCTTCCGTCGAGTTCTCGCCGGTCGGCCAGGCGAGCGCACCGTCGAGCGTCGCCCGGTTCGCCTCCTGGATCTCGGGGAACTCGGTGCCGTAGGTCTCGTCCTCGAGCGACAAGATGCGGTTCGGATCGATCCCCGTCGGCGGCAGCTCCGTCAGCAGCTTCGCGTTGACCTCGCTCGACGCGGCCCACTCGATGAACTCCTGGGCGAGCTCCGTCTTCTGCGTGTTCGCGGCGATGACCCAGCTGAACCCGGCGACGAGCGACGCGCGCGATGCGGTGTTGTCGCCACCCGTCGGGAGGAACGTGACACCCCACTGGTCGACGACCTCGGAGCCGCTCTCCGGGTCCTGCGACCGGACGCCGAGGTCGGTCCAGTTCTCGATGAAGCCGACCTTGCCCGCGAACCAGGCGCTGTTGCCGGCGCCGAAGTCGGTCTCGGCCGGAGTCGGCAGCGCGTAGTCGTTCACGTCCACGAGAGCCTGTGCCGCGGCGACCGCCTCCGGGGTGTTGATCGTGGGCTCGCCGCTCTCGTCGAGGAATTCCCCGCCGAAGCCCGCGAGCCGGTTGGCGAAGCTCGCACCGAGGATGAGAGGCGACTTCTGACCGAAGATCGCCGCGCCGTAGACGCCGTTGGCGCTCTCGTTCTCGGTGATGGTCTTCGTCTGCTCGAGGTACTCGTCCCACGTCGCGGGCGGAGCGTCGAAGCCGTTCCGCGCCAGGATCTCCGTGTTGTAGAAGAGGACGTGGGTGTCACCGTCGAACGGCAGTCCGTAGGTCTTGCCGTCGACCTGGCTGTACGGCTCCCAGATCGAGGGGATGAAGTCGTCGACGTCGATGTCGTCGTCGCCGTCGACCCACTCGGTGAGGTCCTGGATGGCGCCGTCGGCGGCGAGATCGCCGAGGGAGACGTACCAGGGCGCTGCGACGTCGATCGTGTTCGCTCCCGACTGCTGGTCGAGCGCGAGCTTCGACCCGATCTCGTCGTAGGGGACGATGACCGGATTGATCTTCGCCCCGGTCTTCTTCTCGAACTCCGTGGAGAGCCACTCGGAGGCGCCCTCGTGCGAGGAGATGAGGAGGACGGTCAGTTCCTCGCCGCTGAAGTCACCGTCGGCGTTCGCGCCGCTCGCCGCCCCTCCCGCGCACGCGGAGAGTGTCATTGCCACGGCGGCGGCTCCGGCGACGAACGCGGCGCCGCGGCTGCGGCGTCCGAACGGGGATCGGGTGCTGGTCATGGTGGTCTCCTGGTGTGCTGAGGGAGGGTGCTGGTAGCCCGACGACCGGGCGGCTCCTCGAAATGTAGGAGTGGTCGACACCCGACGGAAGGCCCGACGTAAGACGACGACACGGTGTGACGAAGTGTGTCCTCCGAACGTTTCGCCGTGTGTCGACGGCCCTTCCGGGGCGCCCGACGGCTTCGGTAGCGTCGGCGGACCACGGCCCCCCGGGGCGCCCGATCAGGAAGCGGAGCAGAGCCAGATGGCATCGCGCATCATCCTCAACGCGTTCGACATGAGCTGCGTCACCCACCAGGCCCCCGGCCTGTGGAAGCATCCCGACAACCAGGCGCACCGGTACAACTCGCTCGACTACTGGGTCGATCTCGCGAAGCTGCTCGAGCGCGGCACCTTCGACGCGCTCTTCATCGCCGACGTGGTCGGCGTCTACGACGTCTACCGGCACTCCGCCGCGACGGCGCTCGAGGACTCCGCGCAGATCCCCGTCGGCGATCCCATCGTGCAGGTCTCCGCCATGGCCCACGCCACCGAGCACCTCGGCTTCGGAGTCACCGTCGCCTCGACGTACGAGCTGCCCTACGCGCTGGCGCGCCGCTTCTCCACGCTCGACCACTTCACGAAGGGCCGGGTCGGCTGGAACGTCGTCACCTCGTATCTCGACTCGGCGGCCCGCAACCTCGGCCTCGGCACGCAGATCGGGCACGACGACCGCTACGGCATCGGCGACGAGTTCCTCGACGTCACCTACAAGCTGTGGGAGGGGTCGTGGGAGGACGACGCGGTCGTGATCGATCGTGAGCGCGGCGTCTACACGGACCCGACGAAGGTGCACCCGATCGGCCACGTCGGCGAGCACTTCCAGGTGCCGGGGGTCCACTTGTCGGAGCCGAGCCC
The DNA here is from genome assembly GCF_004078635.1 of Labedella phragmitis. GTDB lineage: Bacteria > Actinomycetota > Actinomycetes > Actinomycetales > Microbacteriaceae > Labedella > Labedella phragmitis. The sequence goes on along the minus strand of NZ_RZNB01000001.1, from coordinate 620,893 downwards.
CCAGCGCACACCGGTCATCTTCCAGGCGGGGGCGTCGTCGCGCGGTCGCGAGTTCGCCGCGAAGCACGGCGAGGCCATCTTCATCAACGGACTCAAGCCGGAGTTGACGCGACGCATCACCGACGACATCCGCGACCGCGCCGAACAGATCGGTCGTCCGCGCGACAGCGTCAAGATCCTCACCCTCGCGACGGTGATCGTGGCGGACACGGACGAGGAGGCGCAGCAGAAGTACGACTCCTACCGCCCGTACGTGAGTCTCGACGGCGCCCTCGCCCTCTACGGCGGCTGGTCGGGACTCGACCTCTCGCAGTACGACCCCGACGTCCCGCTCACGTACGTCGACACCGACGCCGCACGATCGGCCCTCGCGATCTTCACGCAGTACGACCCCGAGCGGAAGTGGACGCCACGCGACATCGCGCACTACGTCGGCATCGGGGGCATCGGTCCCGTGATCGTCGGCAGCGCGGCGACAGTCGCCGACGAGCTCGAGCGGTGGATCGAGGTGGGCGGCATCGACGGGTTCAACCTCGCCTACGTCGTGACCCCCGGCACCTTCGAGGACGTCGTCGAGCTCCTCATCCCCGAGCTGCGCCGCCGTGGCCGCGTGTGGGACGAGTACCCCGAGGGGACGCTGCGCGGCCGGCTCAACGGCACCGGCTCGCCCGACGTGCCGGCGTGGCACCCTGCGCATGCCTACCGCGGCGCGTTCGCCGACGGTCCCAGCGCGGCCGACGATACCGCCCCTTCCCTCTTCGGCTCGGCAGCCGACCTCGAACCGCAAGGAGCCTGACGTGACGGACACGACGACGCAGACGATCGACACGACCCGCTCCCCGTGGAGCGGCACCGCCTCACGCGAGGAACTCGCGCACTGGCGCGGCGTCGCCGAAAGCGTCGCGGCGACACTCGGCGAGGACGCCCTCGCCCGGGACCGCGCGAACCTCGACCCGACGACGGAGCTCGACCTCCTCCGCGACAGCGGCCTCGTGAACCTCCTCGACCCCGCGGAGTTCGGCGGCGGAGGCGGCCACTGGGAGTCGGCGTTCCTCGCCGTCCGCATCCTGTCACGGACGGACGCGTCGATCGCCCAGATCCTGGCATACCACTACATCAACTCGGGCAACATCGGCTTCAACACCGACGCGGCGAAGCGCGCCGACTGGTACCGGCGGACCGTCGAGGGGCGCTGGATCTGGGGCGACTCGGTCAACCCGACCGACCCGAACCTCGAGCTCGTTCCCGACGGCGACGGGTACCGTCTCAACGGGCTCAAGCGGTTCTCGACGGGGGCATCGGCGGGAGACGTCGTGCTCGTCAACGCGATCGTGAGGGGCGGAGAGCTCGACGGACGTTTCCTCTTCTTCGCGCTCGATCACGACCGTGACGGCGTGACGTACCTCGGCGACTGGGATGCGCTCGGACAGCGCCTCTCGGCAAGCGGCTCCGTGCGGTTCACCGACGTCGTCGTGACGCCCGACGACGTCCTCGGCATCGGAACGGATGAGCCGTTCTCGACCCTCATCACCCCGGGTATCCAACTCGCTTTCGGGAACCTCTACCTCGGGGTCGCGGAGGGGGCACTCGCGCAGGGACTCGACCTCACGCGTGCCCGACCGGCGGCCTGGTTCCTGAGCACGGCCGACACATACCGCGACGACCCGTTCGTGCAGCGCGTGGTCGGCGAGTTCGCGTCGAAGATCGCCGCGGTCGAGGCGCTCGCCGATCGCGCCGGTCGCGCGTTCGACGAGGTCATCGCGCTCGGCGACGACGTGACGGCGGAGATCCGTGGCGAGATCGCGATCGAGATCGCGAAGCTCAAGGTCGTCTCGACCGAGGTCGGCATCGAGGTCGCGAACCGCATCTTCGAGATCACGGGATCGAGCTCGGCGAAGTCGTCGACGGGCCTCGACCTGTTCTGGCGGAACGTGCGCACGCACTCCCTCCACGACCCCGTCGACTACAAGAAGCTCGAGGTGGGCGCGTACGTGCTCAACGGCGAACTCCAACCGATCTCGCTCTACACATAGGGACTCCCGATGACGCACACGACGACGACCAGCCCCACGGCTCCGAATCTTCTCGAAGGGCGCAGCAGCCCGAAGGCACTCGACGAGGTGCTCGCGCGGCTGCGGCCCGTGTTCGCGCGCATCGCCGACGGTGCCATCGCGCGTGAGCGGGAGCACGTGCTCCCGTTCGAGCCCGTGCGCTGGTTGGTCGACGCGGGCTTCGGACGCCTACGGGTACCGACCGACTTCGGCGGCGACGGCCTCACGATCCCCGAGCTGGCCGAGGTCCTCGTCGAGCTCGGCGCCGCCGACGCGAACCTCCCGCAGATCTTCCGCGGTCACATCGCGTTCGTCGAGGACCGACTGCAGGCGGTCCCCGGGGGCGAGCGCGACGCGTGGTTGCGGCGCTTCGCCGCCGGCGAGATCGTCGGCAACGCGTGGAGCGAGACGGGCAACGGCGCCCTCGGGTCGTCGCAGACGCGCCTCGAGCGACGGGGCGACCGCTGGGTGCTCAACGGCCGCAAGTTCTACACGACGGGCAGCATCTTCGCGGACTGGACCGACGTGACGGCCGACCGCGACGGCGAGTCCGTGACGGTGCTCGTGCGGACGCGGCAGCCGGGCGTCGCGATCTCGGACGACTGGGACGGATTCGGCCAGCAGCTCACGGGGACGGGCACCATCGTCTTCACCGATGCCGAGGTCGAGGACGCGCACGTCTCGCTCTTCGACGACAGGTTCCGCTACCAGACGGCGCTCTACCAGCTCGTCCTGCTCGCCGTGCTGGCGGGGATCGCGGCGGCCGCCGAACGGGATACGGCCCTTGCGATCCGTGAGCGGACGCGCGTCTACAGCCATGGGGTCGCGTCACTCGTGCGCGACGATGCGCAGATCCAGGCCGTCGTCGGCGAGATCTCGTCCGTCGCGTACACGGCCGTCGCCCTCGTGCGCGGTGTCGCGGAGGCCGTGCAGGCGGCCGCCGACACGACGCACCTGCGCGACAGCGAGGAGGACGTCGCTGCGAACGTGCTCGCGGAGATCCGTTCGGCTCAAGCGCAGGTCGTGCTCTCGGAATCGGTCCCGCGCGCCGCAACACTCGTCTTCAACACGCTCGGCGCCTCGGCGACGAGCCGAGCGAGAGGCCTCGACCGGCACTGGCGCAACGCCCGCACGGTGGCCTCGCACAACCCGGTGATCTACAAGGCGCGCATCGTGGGCGACTGGTCGATCAACGGCATGCCGCCGCCCTTCATCTGGAACATCGGCACCGCCCCCACGAACCCCTCTCCCTGACCCCCCCACCCCGAAGGGGCTACTGCCGTTCGAGGGCTACACGTACAAGGGGCGCCCTCGACACGAAACTGCAGCCCTCGAGCCGCAGTAGGGCCGACGGGCGCACGCTGAACGAGCGGACCAGAGGACGAACGCCCACCCTCGGACCGCGCTCCGAGACCGACCGGACGACGCGCTATCGATTCACGATCGGCGCGCGAGAAGCAACGGATCGCCCATGCTCGACCCCCGTAACGCACGCATCCACCACCTCACCCCTCGTTCTGGGGGCACCTCCGTGAATGCCGGGTCACGCGACTGACACACCGGCGAAACAAAGCCTCCATAGGTTGAGCACACAGCCTCCCTCCGGCCATCCCGGCCACCGAACGCACCGCCGTCGGCGCATCCATCGACGTCCGAGTGCGTCGTCCCGTCGTTCCATCGCGCCTTCGAAACGGAGAAGCCTTCGTGGTCAATCGTGTCGTGGCCGGAGCGAGCAGCGTCATCGTTGCCGCAACGGCCGTGTTCCTCTCCGCCCCAGCGGCAACCGCCGCTGAGGGCGTCCTCGACGCTCCATCCCTTCCCATCGTCCGCACCGACGGCGGCGTCGCCTTCCCCACGAGCTACCCGGTGCAACCGACCCTCACGGAGGTGCCTGCCGACGCCGCCGACGCCTCGATCGCTCGCGGCGCACTGCCCTTCGCCGACATCGCGCCGGCCCTCAACGACCTCATGGCGGAGAGCGACTACGTCTCCGCCCAGGTCATCGGGAAGTCGGAGCAGGGTCGAGACCTCTACCTCGTCACCGTGACCGCTCCGGAGTCCGCGACCGAGACCGCGCAGCAGACCGCCTGGCGGGACGCGATCAAGCACGCCCCCACCGCGGCAGCTCAAGACGCCGCGATCGCCGAGGGCTACAAGCTGCCGATCTGGTTCAACGCGAACATCCACGGCAACGAGTGGGAGGGCACCGACGCGACGATGAACTACATCGAGCAGCTCGTCGAGACCGCCGACGAGCCCGAGGTCGCCGACCTCCTCGACACCACGCGCCTCTACTTCACGGTCACGGCGAATCCCGACGGCCGCTTCAACGGCACTCGCGCCACCGCGAACGGCTACGACCCGAACCGCGACTTCATCACGAACGCGACCAACACGACGACGGCCCTCCGCGACATCACGGGCCTCATCCAGCCCACGTACTTCGTCGACATCCACGGCTACACCGGCATCCTCCAGGTCGAGCCGTGCGGTCCGCCCCACGGCGAGAACTACGAGTACGACCTCTTCCTGCCGCACGCCTACTCCGCCGCTCTCGCGGTCGAGGAAGCCGTCGCCGCCGCGGACATCCCCGGCAACACGTACGACGACGGCGCGGGCAACCCGACGACGGAGAACACCGGCAAGATCCTCATCCCCTATCGCGACATCCGCTCCGGCTGGGACGACTGGCCCCCGATCTTCGCGCCGCAGTACGTCGCCTACCAGGGCGCGATCACGAACACCGTCGAGCTCCCGCTCGGCCGCGTGAACAACAACCCGGCGCAGAACCAGTTCAACTCCGCCGTCGACACCGAGGTGGCCGAGGTCGTCATCGACTCGATCATCGACTACGTGGTCGAGAACCGCGACCCGCTGCTCGAGAACCAGATGGAGATCTTCGAGCGCGGCATCACGGGCGCCGAGCAGACCCCCATCCCCGCGGACGTCGCTCCCGAGGACCTCGAGCCCGGCGTCCCCACCGAGTGGACCGACATCTGGGACGAGACCGACATCTACAACGCGACGTTCCCGCGCGCCTACGTCATCCCCGTCGACGGCTCGCAGCGCTCGCGCTCCGACGCCGAGCAGCTCGTCGAGCAGCTCCTCGTCAACGACATCGAGGTGACGCGCGCCACCGCGCCCTTCACGGCGGGCGGCACGACCTACGGGGCCGGGACGTTCCTCGTGGACATGCACCAGCCGCTGCGTGGGCTCGCGAACGTGCTGCTCGCCGACGGCACCGACATCTCGGACCGGATCGACAGCATGTACGACATCTCCGCGTGGAGCCTCTCGCTCCTCTGGGGTGCCGACGTCGTCTCGGTAGGCAACACGACCGACCCGGCCCTCTCGGTCGCCGTCGAGCCGGTGACGACCGCCGACCTCGGGGGTTCCGTCGCCGAGGTCGGCCCCTACCTCTCGCTCGAGCCGAGCGGCACGGCCGAATGGCAGGCGATCACGGCGCTGCTCGATGCGGGGATCCCGCTCTCGCAGCTCGACGACGGCACGGTCGTCCTCGGGAAGGATGCGGCGAGTCGCGCCGCCGCCGAGGAGGCCGCCGAGCTCTTCGGCGTCGACTTCGCCGCGACCGACGGGCTGGCCCTCCGCGACGAATCCACGACGTCGCTGCGCTCGCTCCGCGTCGGATACACGACGACGGACGACCGCGACGCGCTCCTCAAGCTCGGATTCGACGAGCCCGTGCTCGTGAGCGCCGCGCTCATCACGTCGGGAGCCGTGGACCTCACCACTCTCGACGTGCTCTTCCTCGGCGGCAACCTGTCCTTCTCCCCGGCGCAGGCGAACGGTGCCGCGGCGCTCACAGCCTTCCTCGCGCGCGGCGGCGACGTCGTGGCGCGCGGAAGCGGCGGCGCGACGTTCGGTGCGACCAACGGGCTCGCGCAGCTCACGGCGACCACGGGCACGAGCGGCTCGAATGGCATCGTGCGCGTCGACACTCCCGAGGGCAGCCTCTTCGCGCCGAGCGCCCAGGACACGGCGTTCATCTACCCTGCGACGTGGTTCACGGGACTCGGCGAGGGCGTCACGGTCGAGCAGTCCTACGCGGCCGACCCGTTCGTGTCGGGCCACTGGGCGGCCTCCGCCGGTCGCGCGCAGGCCGACGCTGCCGGGAAGCCCTCGGCGGTCTCCGCCGAGACGGCTGCGGGCAACCGATACTTCCTGTTCGGCACCTCACCGACGTTCCGCAACCACCCGGTCGGAGCGTTCGGTGATATCGCCCGCGCGCTCTACTGGGCCGGCGGCCCGGGGACCGCGGTCGTGCCGCCGATCACCGAGGACGACCTGACGGACGAGACGAAGACCGGCGTGAGCGTGCCGGAGACGGCGACCGCCGGCGACACCATCACGGTGACCGTCGACGCATCATTCGCGGGCCAGGACCTCACGACGACGCTCTTCTCGGAGCCCGTCGGACTCGGTACGCGCACGGTCTCGGCCGAGGGCACCTTCGGGGTCGTCATCCCCGCCGACACGACGGCGGAGCTCCACCGCGTCGCCGTCGAGGACGCAGCCGGCGCCCTCATCGGCTGGGACGACATCACGATCCTCGCCCTCGAGGTCCCGGGCGAGGAGCCGGGCGAGCAGCCGGGCACGGACGAGCCCGGCACGACCGATCCCGACGGCGCCGGCCCGGCCGCTCCGGGTGACGACGTCGCAGTGACGGGTGCGAACGACCCGCTCCCGCTCATCGGCCTCGCGGGTGCGCTCCTCCTGCTCGGCGCGTGCCTCGTGGTCGCGAAGCGCATGCGGAACACCGCCGCGGAGTAACCGCACCGACGCACATGAGGGCGCCACCCGGATCGGGTGGCGCCCTCATCGTCGTTCCCGGCCCGATCTAGGCCGGGGCGGCGACCCCGACGACGTTGCCCGCCGGGTCCTCGAAGTGACCGACGATCACTCCGCCCTTCGCGTTGAGCGCCGGTCCGAGGAGTCGTCTCCCGCCGAGTCGCTCAGCGGTCGTGAGGGCGACGTCGACGTCCGTGACCCCGGCGTAGAACATCGCGCGGGAAGAGAAGGACGGACCACCACCGACCCCCGCCGGAACGGCTGCGGCGCCCGCTCCCGGCTCGATGAAGGAGTACGCGCCCGGGTCGGAGATCTCGTGTGCGACGGGGCCCCAGCGTCGGCATCCCAGCCGAACAGCTTTCTATAGAAGTGGCGCAGCGCATCCGGGTCGGGCCCGATGATGTCGACGTGCACGATCGGATTGCCCATGCGTTCCTCCTCGAACAGGTGAGTAGTCAATTACCCGACGCAGGGTGACCCGCCGCGGCAGTCGGTGACATCGACGCGACGACGGGGTGCGCGTCGAGCGCCGCGACCTGCCGTTTGAGTGCGACCTGGCGATACGACGCATCGATGAGCTCGGCGATGACGGTCCAATCGGTCCTCGGCGACTCATCGACGTCGATACCGATCCAGCCGGCGGGCCCGAAGTACGGCGGAACGAAGACGCGGGGCAGCTCGAGAAGCGCCCTCCGCTCCTCGACGTCGGGCTTCACGACCAGCGAATGCGGCCGGTCCATCGAGGAGCCGAGCGTGACGAAGATCACCGGGTGCACGCTCCCTCGCCGAGGGCGACAGTCCGGTACCCAGGGCGCTACGTCTACCTAGAGCCCTCGTGCGGGTGTAGCCCTTTGGGTCAGGCGCTCGCGAGCGAGTAACCCGCCTCGAGGATCGCGGCCTCGACGTCCGTCGACGCGAGGGGTCGGGTGCTGACGACATCGACGCGGGAGACGCCGCCGTTGTGCAGCTCGACGTCCACGCTCTGGACGCCGTCGATCGCGGAGATCTCCTCGGTGACCGCGTGCACGCAGTGTTCGCACGTCATACCCGAGACGAGGTACTGCTCGTGCACGGGCGAAGCGGAATCGGCGGTGGAGCTCATGATGCACCTCTTGGTTCGGGGGCACTCGAACGAGTACCCGGGTGGGGTATCCACGATACGCTGACGTCCGCCCCCGAGCAACGCCGCCCCCGAACGCGCCTGGCGCTCGGGGGCGGCGTCGTCCGCTGGTGATCAGAGGGTGGCGCTGCTCCGACGACGCGCGACCACGACGGCCGCCCCGAGCGCCAGGAGGAGGAACGCGAGCGCACCGGCCGACCAGATCACGGCCCCATCGGCACCCGTGACGGCGAGTCCGTCGCCGTCCTGCCCGCCGCCCGGCCCGGCAGCGAGCGTGAACTCGGCCCAGCCCAGCAGGTCGCCCCCGGCGTCGAGCACGGCGATGCGGTGCTCGCCCGCCTCGAGGCCCGACGGGAGCGTGACGGTCGCGCTGCCCTCTGCGTCGGCGTGCACCCACCCGAGCGCCGTGGGCGTCGAGTATACGTAGACGTAGTGCCACGCGTCCGGCTCGAGCCCGCCGAGCGTCGCGACTCGACCGGAGACCGTCACCGTGATGCGGTCCTGGAAGGCGTCGGGCAACTCGTCACCCGTCTCGGCCGGAGCGGCCGGCGTGAACGAAGGCGCTCCGGGGTCGGTCGGATCGGTGGGCGGATCCGTCGGGTCCGTCGGCGGGTCGGTCGGATCGGTGGGCGGATCCGTCGGGTCCGTGGGATCGGTCGGGTCCGTCGGCTCGGTCAGCCCGTCGATCGCCGCGCGGAGCCCGTCGAACGCACCGACGTACGTCTCGTACGATGCGCCGTCCTCGACCGCGCGCGCCGTCTCGATCGCAGCGACGAGGGCCGCGACGGATTCGGGCGTGTACGGCGCCGTGTCGATCGCCCCCGCTTCCGAGATGAGCCCCGGGAGCTGACGCACGACCTTCCACTCGAGTTGATCGGTCGCAGCGGTCAAGATCCGCAGCGCCGCGTCGACCTCGTCCTGGCGCACCTCCGGCGTCGCCGCCACGTCCTCGGCGGCCTCGAGTGCCCGGCGGAACGCGGCGAAGTCGATCGCGATGTACCGCTCCTCCTGCTCCACCACCGTCTGCGCGTCCGCGATGGCAGCCAGCAGCTCCGTGAGGTCCGCCGGCGTCACCTCGCCCTCGGCGGGCGCGAACTCGAACCAGTCCAGGTTGGAGACGTACTGGTACTGCTGCCCGGCAACGGGGTCGGAGTGCATCACGACGACCAGTGTGTGACGTCCGGAGACGGGCTTCTCGAGATCGACCGTCGTGGTCACGTAGTTGCCCCAGCCGCCGGTCTTCGGCAGCGCGACGTCAGCGACCCTGTTCGCCTCGGTCGGCTCGTCGAGGTAGAACTCGAGACGGGGGTTCGCGCCGACGCGCTCATCCCGGGTGGACGTGCGAACCGTGAGCGTGCTCTGTTCCCCGGCGCCGAAGTCCACGTCCGCGTAGGTCAGTCGACCGCCGTCGTACGTGCCACCGACGTTGCCCGACGGGCTCGCGCCCTCCGCCACGAGCGTCCCGCCGCTCGAGCCCGTGAAGCCCTCGGCCTCGATCCGTACCGGCTCGACCGGAGCGGCCTCGGTCGCCGCGAGGAGCGTGACCCGGTCGATCTCGATCGTTCCCGTGTCGAGTCGGAGGCTCAGGGTGGGATCCCATGCGGCGAGCTGCTCGACGGTCACGGCGGAGGTGAGGACACCCGAGCGGAGCTTCCGCCAGGAGCCGTCCTCCTCCATCCACGACGTGATCACGCCGTCGGCGACGACGGTCGCGAACCGGTCGCCGGGGTTCCACTGCACTCCTGTGAGCGAACCGGCACCGCTGTCCTTGCCCTGACCGTCGACCCAGAAGTCCATGCCGGTCTCGGCGCGCGTGTTGTTGAACCAGCTGTGCGCGCGGTTCGTGGGCCCGTCGGTGAGACCGATGAAGAGACTGTCCTCCGGAGCCTTCGTTCCGGCGAAGCTCTTCGGCTCGACGACGAGGGCGAAGTCATCCCCGCCACTCACCGGAAGGGCGACGTGGCTGAAGCGGCGCCCGTCGGCCTCGGCCGTGAGGGTGCCGGCTGCGGTGTCAACGGAGACGTCCGCGGAGGACTCGGTCACGTCGCCGAACACCGTGTACTCAGCCGAGCGATCCGTCGAGAAGTCGTCGTCGAACAGGACCTCGCCGTAGAGCGTGTCGCCGAGGCGCACCTCGTCCGACGGGTCGGCGATCGTGAGCGCCGCGGCCGCGCGGGTCAGCGTGCTGTAGGCGGACTGGAGCTGCTCGTCCGTCGCCTCCTCGTCCGCGAGCACGGCCTTCGCCGCGTCTCGCGCCGAACTGAACACCGCGAACGAGCCGGCCGTGTAGCCACCCTCCACGACGAGGTCGGCCTCCTCGACGAGGGCGGTGAGCTTGGCGCGCCACTGCTGGTCCACCGCGATCGTGAAGGTACCGAGTCCGGAGATGCCGTCGCCGCTCAGTTCCGTGGCGCGTACTCCGGAGAGCGCCGCATCCGTGAAGGCGAGGGCGAACTGAGCCCGCTGGGCGTCACCGAGCGAGCCGAGCAGTCGCAGATCGACCGTCTCGTCGTTCCGCTTCACGGCCGTCGCCCTGATCCCGTCCGGAAGTCCTGGCACCGCGAGGTCGCCGTCCGCGACGAGGTCGCGTCCCGCGGCTCCCGCGAACGTCGCACCGCTCAGCGTGAGCGCCACCGTCGTGTCGACCGTGCCGTCGGCGGACGCCGTCAGCGTCGTGTCCCCGGCCTGCAGCGCGGCACCGTCGAACGTGACCTTGAACGCGAATTCACGCGACCCGGTCGACGGCTTCCGACTGAACGCCGCATCGGCGATGCTCAGCTCGAGGTCGTCGATGCTGTCGAGTATGCCGTGGTCGTCGGCCTGGCCGACGAGGGACAGGGCGACGCCGCGGTCACCGGTGCGCTTCGCCACGAGGCTCAGCCCGGCGGGCAGGTTCGCAGCGGAGATCCCACCGTTCGCGGCGAGGTCGTCGCCGTTCTTGCCCGCGAACGTGCCATTGGTGATCGTCAGGGCGATCTCGTTCCCGATGGAACCGTCAGAAGCATCGGACTCGGAGAACAGCCGAGAGGAGACGGCGATCGCGCCCGTCTTGTCGTAGACCGAGCTCGGGAGCACGTCGCTCAGCGACGACGGCGCGACACCGTCGGCCGCCCAGTCGGACGCGTCGTCGCCCATCTCGAAGGCGAGTTCACCACCGGCCGTGAGCTGGTCGTACGTGATCCACGTGCGCTCGAAGTCCTGCCCGTTGAGGGCGGCCGACTGGATGTAGTAGTCGTCGGGCGAGACGCCGTTCGCGCTGATGTCGAACGAGCGGCCCGACTCGTAGCTGATGTGCACGTTCTCGAAGAACGGCGTGCCGATCTGGTATTCATCGGAGCCCGCCTGCACCGGGTAGAGGCCGAGCGCCGCGGCGACGAACGTCGCCGACATCGCACCGGTGTCGTTGTCCTGCGTGGGCAGGAAACCCTGAGGGGCGTTCTTGTAGACCTTCGTCTTGATCGGCGGCCGGAACTCCCCGCCGCTCGTCGGATACTCGCCCGTCGACCCGGTCGCGATATACCGGTTCCAGGTCTCCTTCGTGTAGAGGTCGCGCACCCACTTCTGCGTCTTCGACGGCGCACCAACGTAGTTGAAGAGGTACGGCACTTGCAGGTCGGTCTCGTTCGCGCTCGAGAACAGCATGCGTCCGCCGTCGTTCGGCGCCTGCTCTCCGAACATGAAGCTGAGCGCCGAGAGGGTCTCGTCCTCTCCGCCCATGAGGTCGATCATGCCGCCCATGTCGCTCGCGACCGTCCAGTTGTACTGCCACAGCGTCCCCTGGTAGACGTTGCCGGCTTCGAACGCCTCCGGATTCGCGTTCACCCAGTTGCCGTTCGCGTCCTTCGGGAACACGAGGCCGACGGTGTCGCCGTCGGCGACGGTCACGGCGTCGTCCTTGTAGAGGTTCGTCCAGTTCGCCGCGCGCAAGCGGAAGCTCTGCGCCTCGTCCGTCTTCCCGAGCGCGTCGGCGATCGTCGCGAGCGCCGTGTCGTCGTACGCTGCGCCGAGCGTGTCGTCGACCTCGTTCGCGATGTAGCCGCGCTTGACGTTGTCGGGGTTGCTGTAGCCGCCGGCCGACTGGGAGACGAGCGCCGGCCACGCATCCGCGAGCCCGCGCAGCTCCGCTCCCTTCGCGACGGCGTCCGCGATCACGACGACCGCACGCTCGAAGCGGACGGTCGGCACGGAGTGCACGGCGCCCGAGAGGGAGTTCTTGCCGCTCTTCGCGAACGTGCCGAAGAGATCGACGAGCGACTGCGCCTGGTCGCGGAAGACCTCGGGGTACCCGATCGCGAGGACCTCGAACTTGCGGAAGTCGTCCCACGTGCCCCAGCCGTCGTAGTGCGTGTAGCCGTCGGCCTCGTAGATCTCACCGTCGAGCCCGCGGTAGGTGCCGCTCGTGCTCGTCGCATTCACGGGCTGCCCGAAGAGGCGGTAGAGGTGCGTGTAGAACAGCTTCGCGAGGTCGCCGTCGGGGTCGCTCGTCTCCGAGGCGGAGACGGCGAGGCGCCCGAGGATCTCGTTCCAGTCGGCCTTCGTGTCCGCGCGGACGTCCTCGAAGGTGCGGTCGCCCATCTCGACGGCGAGATCGCTCTTCGCCTGAGCTGCGCTGATCGGCGAGACCGCGACCCGGAGGCCCACCTGCTGTCCGGCCGTCACGTCGAAGTCGAGGATCGCGCCGAGGTTGGTGCCGTCCTGGTGCGTCGCGGTCCCGAGGGTGCCGGAGGCTCCCCAGGTACGGGCGTTGGCGACGGCGGTCGTCGTCTCCGCGTAGTAGTACATCGCGTAGTCGTAGCCGTTGAAGTGGCCGCCGATCGTTCCCGAGAGGGCCACGCGACCGTCACCGAGCTTCGCGACGTCGAGCGACGCGTCGTTGCGGCGGGTGAAGTTGTTGCGCAGGTCGACGACGAGCGAGGCCTTTCCCGCCTGCGGGAAGGTGAAGCGGTCCTGGCCGGTACGGACGTCGGTCGTCGCCTCCGCGAGGATCGGGCCCTTGTCGGTCTCGAGCTCGACGCCGTAGTAGCCGGGCTCGGCCTCCTCGGCGTCGTGACTGTAGTCCTTCGCGTACGACGCCGTCGTCGGCACACTCGAGTAGGAAGTGTAGGTGGGGACGACGAGCAGGTCGCCGCCGCCACCCGAGCCGCCGACACCGTCGAGGTTCGTGTGCGTGAAGCCCGCGATCTGGTCCTCGGCGTAGTCGTAGCCGCTGTGCGAGCGGCCCGGGGTCGTCATCGGGTTGATCTTGACGATCGAGCTCGGCGCCGATGCTCCGGGCATGTCCTGGCCGAAGTCGTCCTCCGTCGACACGAAGGAGTTGACGAGTTCGGTGAAATCGGTGGCCGCGGCCGTCGACTCGACGGCGGTCGCGGCGCTGGCCGGCGCGATCCCGGAACCGAGGAGTGCGGCGAGCAGTCCTCCGGCGACGAGACGGAGGGAACGGGATGACGTCGACATGCGTGTGGGGTTCTCCGGGGGTGTTGTGAGCAGGGCACGGCGAGGGGGGCTTCCGCCCGAGGGCCGTCGGGGACCGGCGTGAGCCGGTCCCCGACGGTTCTGCGTCAGCGGTCGGTGACGCGGTTGCGACGGGCGATCAGCAGGGCGCCGCCGCCAGCCAGGAGGAGGGCGCCGAGTGCGACGGCTCCCCACGCACCGGCCGCATCCGAACCCGTCACGGCGAGGCCGTCGGGGTCGGAGGGGTCGGCGGCCGCGAGGACGAGGACGTCCCAGCCGACCAGCTCACCCTCGGCGTCGAGCACCGCGACGCGGTGGGAACCGGCCGTCAGTCCGGTCGGCAGGGTCGCGCTGGCGCCGCCGTCGGCATCGGCCTGCACCCAACCGAGTCCCTGGGGAGCCGAGTAGATGTAGACGTAGTACCAGTCACCGGCGGTGAGACCGTCGATGTTCACCGTGCGGCCCGAGACCGTCACCGTCACCTGGTCGCGCAGCGACTCCGGCAGGTCGTCACCCGATGCCACCGGCGGGGACGGGGTGAAGGAGGGCTGACCGGGGGTACCGGGCTCCGTCGGGGGGTCCGTCGGGTCCGTGGGCGGGTCCGTCGGGCCGTCGGCGGGTCCGTCGGCTCCGTCGGCGGGTCCGTCGGCTCCGTCGGCGGGTCCGTCGGCTCCGTCGGCGGGTCCGTCGGGTCCGTCGGCGGGTCCGTCGGGTCGGTCGGGGCGACGACCGTGACGATGCGCTCTTCGGTGGTCACGTTGCCGCGGCCGTCCTCGACCGTGTAGGTCAGCGTGTAGTCGCCAGCCGTCGACGTGTCGACGGTTCCGTCGACCTCGATCTTCTCCGTGAGGTCGCCGTCGACGTTGTCGGTCGCGGAGACACCCTCGAGGGGGTCGAACTCGGAGCCCTGAGCGATCTCGCCGTCGGCCGGCACCGTCAGCTCGGGCGCCGCGTCCTTGGTGAGGGTGACCTCGTCGACGACGCTGTTCACGGGCTTCTCGGCACCGTTCTGCTGGCTGCGGAGCGTGCGGACGGAGATCTCGTCGTCCGTGACGTCGAGCACGGTGTAGTTGCGCACCCTCTCCTGGTTCCAGACGGAGGCCCACCAAGCGTCGGGGTTCTCGGTGTCGTAGTACTTCGATCCGCTCGCGGAGTTCGCGGTCACGTACATGACCTCGCCGTCCTTCGCCTCGACCTTGACGGCGGCCGGGACCTCGTTCTCGTCGGCCTTCTGGCCGTTCTTGATGAGGTAGGTGCGGGCGTAGTTGTGGTCGTGACCCATGAGCACGAGGTCGATGCCGAGCTCGGAGATCTTCTCCGGCATCGTGCCGCGACGATCGATCACGTCGCCGTCGTCCTGGTGCGGTCCGACGGAGTAGAGGGAGTGGTGGAACGCCACGGCCTTCCACTTCGCCTTGTCGCCCTGCTCGGCGATGACCTTGTCCATCCACGCGTAGTGCGAGGAGTAGTCGCGGCTGTTCGAGTTGAGGTTGAGGAACAGGACGTCCTTGTAGATGAACCAGTAGTCGCCGCCCGACGAGGTGGCCGATCCGGCGCCCGCCGAGAGGTCCTCGTTCGGGAGGTTGAAGTGCTGCTCGTACGCCTTCGATCCGACGTCGTGGTTTCCGTTGTTCGCCACGAACGGGAGCTCCCGCAGGTGGTCGGACTGGAGGAAGAGCTCGTACTGCGACTCGTTCGAGGCGCTCTCCACCTGGTCGCCAGAGGAGTAGAGCAGTTCGGCGTCCGGGTAGCTCTGCGTGGCCACGTCGAGCGTGTCCTTCCAGCCGGCGGCATCGCGAGCCGCGTCGCCGGAGGCACCGAGCTGCGGGTCGCCGAAGAAGAAGAAGGAGAAGTCGCCAGAGAAGTCCTGCGTGCGGAACGTGTAGACGTCCGACCAGCCCTTCTCGTCACTGCCGACGCGGTACGCGTACTCGGTGTTCTCCTGGAGGCCGTCGAGCGTCGCGTCGCGGAAGAACTCGCCGCTCGTCGTGCCGCCGGTCTTCGTCGTCTCGATCGTGCGGGCCGACGCTGGGAACGCGCCGTCGACGACGTCGGACGCCTTCGCGAGCTGCGCGACCTGCGCGACGTCGACGTCCGAGTACCAGGCGAGCGTGCGCTCGGCCTCGGTTGCACCGACACCGAGCACGAGGTCGGAGATCTTCGCCTCGGTGGGCTCGGGGGTCGGCAGCACGGGTGCGAGCGAAGCGAAGTCGAGGTAGATGTCGCTGCTCGTCGCGCGGTCCTGGTAGAGCGCGATCGCGATCGTGTTCTCACCGGCCTGGAGGGCGTCGGCGGGGATCTCGAAGCTGCTCGTGACGGGGTCTCCGCCGCTGTTGCCCGCGTAGGTGAGGTTCTGGTTCGCGGCACCGTTCACGCGGTCGTCCGCGAAGCCCGCGACCTTCTCGCCGTTGACGTAGACGCGCACGGCGTCGTCGTAGGTGACGGTCGCCTTCAGCGCGTCGATCTGCGCGAGTTCTCCGGCCGAGACCTCGAACTCGTTGCGGAAGTGGTAGGTCTCGACCGTGTCGGTCGATCCCGTCTTCGCGTACTGGATGAGCGTCTTGGCGGTGAAACCGCCGCCGAGGTCGGCGGCGCCGCGCTTCGAGCCGAACGAACCGACGGCGCTCTTCCAGGCGGCGTCGTCGAAGTCGGCCGTGGTCCACGACAGCGAGCCGTTGCCCGACGGGTCCGTGCCGTTGTCGGAGTAGCTCCAGGCGTCGGCCGACGTGAGGTACGTCGCGGGCAGGGGCTCTGGGGCGAACTCGAAGTAGTCGAAGTTGCCGACGTAGGGGTGGCTGGCGTCCGCCGTCACGTGCATCACGACGATGAGCGTGTGGGTGCCGGAGACCGCCTTCGCGAGGTCGACGGTCGTCGTGCTGTACGACTGCCAGTTGCTCCCGGTGACGGGAAGGGCCGTCGTCGCGATCTTGTTGGCCTCGGTCTTCTCGTCGAGGTAGAAGTCGAGCGACGGGTTCGCGCCGACGCGACCGGAGTTGTTCACGTAGCGGACCGTGAGAGAGGACAGGGGCGCCGCACCGAAGTCGACGGCCGCGTAGGTGAGCTCGCCGCCGTCCCAGCTGCCGCCGACGTTGCCGAGCGAGGCGCCGGTCGAGTCGCTCGACGTCTCCTTCTTCAGGCCGTTGCCGTTGTCACCGGTGTAGTCCTCCGCCTGGAGACGGAAGGGTTCGGCGGCGATACCGACGGCGGCGGCGGCCACGGTCTGCGTGACCGCTCCGGCCGGCAGACTCGCCATGGCGAAGCCTCCGGCGGTGAGGGAGAGGAGGAGGAGACCGGCGACGCCGCGTCTCCCGTTCCTGATCGTGCGTGGCTCGGCCGCGGGGGCCGACGCCTCATGGGTGGTCAACAAGAAGTCACAAGCCAATCTTGAGTTCGACAGGGGATGGGGACGCCACACGGGTGCCCTAGGCAACCTTCGGGGCTGCTCGTGACGCGCTCGCGACCGTTCGGTGAACGACGCGTGTCCCGCCTGTGAAGCGTGACGCTCGACCGATCGGCGACCATCCGTTTCCACGCGATCCGGAGGGAGGCCGCTCGAACGACGTCAGTCGAGGCTCAGGACCACGCCCGTCACGCCGGCGCGGACGCTCGTGACTCCCACGGTGAAGGCGTCGAGCCCGCGCTCGACCGTCATGCTCTCATCGTCGGTCGGCTCACGCGCCGTCGCTCCGGGCCAGATCACGGCGGTCACGTTCTCCGTCGGCTCCGCCAACTGGCCACCGATGACGAGGACCTCCTGATGGAGGACCTTCCCCGTCTCGAAGTCGAACACGCCCACGACGCCCTCGCCGAGGCCGACGACGACGTCGGCATCCGCGTCGAGCGCAGCGGCGAGCGCGTTCCCGATCGGGTCGTCGCCCTCCACGGCGGCGGCGAACTCGACGAGCTCCGCTCCGCTGTCGTCGGCGAACGCGCGTGCGGCGGTCAGGAGCGTCTCCGAGGCCTCCGAGTCGTCGGGGACCACGACGGCGATGCGGTAGCCACGCAGCTCCGCGATCGCCGACGGTGCCGCCTCGATCGTGCGCCCGGGCGCGGGGACGACGCCGGCCTCGTCGCCGGACGGCGTCGAACCTCCCGCGACGCATCCGACGAGCGTCACGGCGAGCGCGGCGGCCGCGGCGAGAGCGCCGGCTCGGCGGAGGGGACGAGGAGAGGTCGGCACCGCGTCAGTGAACAGGGGGCCGGCGTCGGAGAGGTGACGTGCGGGTGACCGCGCGGTGAACGACTCGCCGACGTCGGAGCGAAGACGACGTGCGTTTCCCCGGCGTTGGCCACCCGTTCACCGTTCGACGACAGAGTGCCGTGGGGCTCGGGACGAACGACCGCGCTTCCAGTGAAGGAGAACAATGTCATCCCCCCGTCCTCGCCGTCGCCACCTCACGGGCCCCCTCGCCGCGGCGGTCGCCGTCGGCGCCCTGGCGCTCGGTCTCGGTGTACTCGGCACGGCGCCCGCGTCCGCCCACGGGATCTCCTCGGTGGTTTACGCGGACATCGCGGAGGGGGCCGAGCCGGGGCACCTCGATGTTGAGCTGCAGCTCGAGTACGACCTCTTCGTCGTCTCGGCGGCCGACTCGGAACAGGTCGACCCGCTCTTCCAGGACGGCACGGAGGCATGGGAGTACGGTGACGCCGCCGAGCAGGCGACGACGCTCGACGCCTACGCCGACACGGCACTCGCCTACGTGGTCGACCGGTTCAGGGTGTCGTCGGGCGGGGAGGTCTGCGCGCTCGTCCCGGACGGTGAATACGACATCACCGAGCAGCAGGGCGTCCCCTACGCGATCCTGTCCCTCGACGCGGAGTGCACGGAGGGCGAGGGGGAGATCACCGTCACGAGTTCGCTCTTCCCGGACGACGAACTGTACGTCCAGGGCACGGAGACCATCCTGAGCTACGACCTCGCCGGCGGGTCCGGCAGCGCCGTGATCGACGCGGACAATCCCGAGTTCTCGGTCGGTCAGAGCACGGGGGTCCGCCTCTGGGAGTTCTTCGTCCTCGGGGCCGAGCACCTGCTCTTCGGTGTCGACCACATCTTGTTCCTCCTCGCGCTCATCGCGGGGTCGCGCCGCTTGCGCGAGATCGTCCTCGCGGCGACCGCGTTCACGATCGCGCACTCGATCACGTTCATCCTCGCGGCGCTGCAGGTCTTCACGCTTCCGGCCGCTGTCATCGAGCCGATCATCGCCCTCTCCATCGCGATCGTGGCGGCGTGGCCGCTCGTGCGGTTGCGGCGCCGCCGCGGCGACGCGACGGAGGAGGAGACGGCGCCGCGTGGCCCGCTCGGGATGGACCGCGGCGGTTGGATCCGCCTGGCCATCGTCTTCGCGTTCGGCCTCATCCACGGCATGGGCTTCGCGTCCGCTCTCGGAATCGACGAGCCGTGGTCCTGGTCGCTGCTGTGGTCGCTGCTCGTCTTCAACGTCGGCATCGAGGCCGTCCAGGTCGCGATCATCCTGGTCGTCTTCCCGCTGCTCGCTCTGCTGCGTCGGCGGTCACCGCGCGCAGCCCTCTGGGTCGCGGCGATCGTGAGCGCCGGCGTCGCGGTCTTCGGCCTCGTCTGGTTCGTCCAGCGCATCTTCGGCTGGGAGTGAGTACGGCGGGCAGTGATCGAGGCGCCCACAATCTCTCGAGGTGCCCACCGCGGACTGATTGACGGAGCAGTCATCGGCGGGTGACAAGGGCTCCCGAATCCGGGCACCCGTGGTCAGCGAGCCTGCGGCCCCCCCGACGCCGCAAGGCAGAGCAAGAGAAATTTGCCGTAGGCACGTGCCAGTTCCTGTCGAGCAGGCTTGGGCGAGGTGTGCGCTCGCCACATGGACCACGTCACGTGGACAGCCCTCTCAGCGCTCCGAACATGATCGATCGTCGTGAAACGTACGGGATCATAATCGTTGCTGTAGTCCGCTTCATGCCTCGCGTTCTGCAAGTCGATAAAGGCTTCCGCCACCGCGAGAAGCTCCGCGGGCACTCCACTTCCGCCGCCGCGGAGCAGCCTCACAGCAGCGCGATCCTCCTTCTTGGACGGCTTCGGGGAAGCCGCCGCCACGACCCACCGCGATGCCTTCGCGACTCCTGCATGACTGAACCAGCGACTCACGTTGGCGACGTCATCCTCAGTTGCTTCGGGGACCGATTGGAGACTCGCATGACGCAGTATCTGGTGGAACAAGGCATAGTAGGCGGTCGAAGTTCCCCGGCGAAGGTCACTCAGAGCGGGCCGGCCAGCCCCGCTTCCGGTTGCAAGCCGATCGGCTGTGACGAGCATCTTCGACGCCCAGATGGGAGAGGTCATCGTCCGACGGACGTGTCGCTGTCATCGTCCGCTACCGCCGTTTCGCCATCCTCCGGCTCCTCCGACTCCGCCACATCTTCGATATCGACTGACTCACTCAGCGTCGATACGTCCACATATGCCGGCGGAGCCTCGGGCTCGTCTATCGTCGCCAGTTCATACTCCTGGCGCGCCCGCCGCTTCAAAGCCTGGGTCGAGGAGACATCCCAGCCCTGCCGAGACTGCGGAGCAGAAAGATAGAGCGTGATCTTCCATCCCTCCTCGCCAGCGGGAAAGGTACGGGGATCCAGGTGAACGTCGCGAATCTCCACCTCACCCTCCCGCGCACCAACAAGTGGCGCTCGAAGGGATGCGAGAAGTTCGGTCCTACTATCGCCAGTCATAGTCGATTGTCCCATCCGGGCACCCTAACCCGCATCAGCCCTTCAGCAGCATCTCTCCACAGACCAGATAGGTGAAGAGATGCTTCTGCAGTCGCGGACGCGCGATCAGCCCCCCCCCGATGGAGTAGCCGGCCTCGGTGATGGCGACCTCGACGGCGGCGGAGTCGAGGGGACGGTTGACGGTGACGTCCACGCGCGAGACGCCGCTGGCGTTGAGGTCCACCGCCACGCCCTGGACCCCGTCGAGGGCAGAGAGTTCCTCGGTCACTGCCGAGACGCAGTGGTCGCACGTCATTTCGGCGACGAGGTACTGCTCGTGGAGAGCCGCGGCGCAGGACTCGGTCGTCGGTTCATTTCGGGGTTGATCGGTCGGACGAGTGAATACCCGCCCGGGGTAGCCACGGATATGCCTAACTCCCGTCAGTGGCAACCGAGGGCACTGTTCGATCAATGCTCCTCAGTCACGATCGATCGCCACGGCAGCTTCAGCGAGCAGGGCCCGCGCCGCCATGCCGATGACGGCACTGTAGGTGGGGTAGGCGAAGCGGACGTTCGCGAGCGTCCCCACGTCGACGCCAGCGGCCATCGCCGTCGTGACCGACTGGACGACCTCGATCGCGTTCTCCCCCACCGCGTGGGCGCCGAGGATGAGTTCGCGGCGACGGTCCGCGATGAGCAGGAGGAACCCGCTCTCACGATCGTCGATCACGGCGCGGTCGACGTTCGAGAACGGCACGCGCGCGACAACGCAGGCCGGGTCCTGCTCGCGCGCCTGCTCCTCCGTGAGACCGACGCCCGCGTAGTCGGGGTCGGTGAACCCGCCGGCGGGCAGGAGGTGGTGCGGCGTCCGCCGGTTGGCCTCGAGCACGGCGTTCTCAGCCGCGGCCTCGCCCTCGAACTGCGCGGCCTGCACGAGCATGTCACGGCCGTTCGCGTCGCCGACGGAGAACACGTGCGGGACGCTCGTCCGGAAGTACCGGTCGGCGGGCACCGCGGAACGGACGACCTCGATGCCCGCGTTCTCGAGCCCCAGGTCCTCGACGTCGGCCGGCCACCCCGTCGCCATGATGACGGCGTCGACGTCGCGCGTGAGCGACTCCTCGCCCTGCTTCCAGGCGAGCGTCAGCGTCCCGTCATCGGCGCGTTCGATGCTTTCGACGGTGGAGATCCCCGTCCGGACGTCGACGCCCTGCTCGATGAAGGCCGCCGAGACGGCCTCGGAGATCGAGGCGTCCGACGCGATGAGGATGCGCGGGGCGACGTCGAGGAGCGTGACCTCGGAACCGAAGGCGTTGAAGACCGTCACGAGTTGCGCACCCGTGTTGCCCGCGCCGATGACGGCGACGCGCTTCGGCAGCTCGGACAGCGTGAGCACGTCCTCCGGGACCGTCGCGAGCTCGGCGCCGGGGACGGGCAAGCGGCGAGAGTGGCCGCCCACGCAGATGACGATCGACCCGGCAGAGACGCGTCGACCGCTGTCGAGGACGAGGGTCGAGTCGTCGACGAAGCGCGCTCGCCCCTCCTGGATCAGCGTCACGCCCGCCTCGGCGAAGCGCTCACTCTCGCGCTTGATCGAGCGCACGGCGTCGACGCGCTCGCCGACCCGCTCGACCGTGGCCGCCCAATCGATCGAGGGAGCACCTACCGTGATGCCGTAGTCGCCGGCCGCACGCGTCTCGCGCATGAGCCGGGCGGTCTTCGCGAGGACTCGCGTGGGCACGCACCCGGTGTTGACGCACGTCCCGCCCAGCCGCCCGGCCTCCAGGACGACGACCGATGCGCCGAGTTCGGCCGCGCGGAGAGCCGCGGCCGTGCCCGCTGGACCGGCGCCGATGACGGCGACGTCGTAGTGGTCTTCATCGGAGGGACGGGCGGGCGACTGTCGATCGGTCATGCGCCGATTCTCCTCCGTCCGAGCCGCGCCGTCGGAGGGGTTGCGGAGGACCACCGACCGGCGCGTTGTTTTGAGTCATTCACGATTACCCGCTAGCGTGGAGACATGCCCACCGACCTCGCCGACGACATCCGGGCCGCCGGCCTGCGGGTCACCCGCGGTCGTCTCGAGGTCCTCGAGCTGCTCGAGAACGCTCCTCACTCCGACGCCGAGAGCATCCACGGGCTCCTCCGCGACGTCGACCCCGACATCTCGATCCAGTCTGTGCACAACATCCTCTCCGCGCTGGCCGCGGCGGGCCTCGTGCGCCGGATCGAGCCCGCGAGGTCTCCGGCCCGCTACGAGCGCCGCCTCGGCGACAACCACCACCACGTCGTCTGCACCGAGTGCGGAGCGATCGAGGACGTCGATTGCGTCGTCGGTCACGCCCCCTGTCTGACGCCGTCGTCGACGAGCGGCTTCGCGATCGCGACGGCCGAGGTGAACTTCTGGGGCGTCTGCCCCGACTGCGCCATGGTTGCCGAGACTCCCGCCGCCTCCCCCGTCGCATGATGCGACCCCTCATCGTTTCCGACCCCATCACCATCCCCGACACCAGGAGTCCATCTGTGACGAACCACACCACCACCAATTCCGGAGCCCCGGTCGGTAGCGACCAGCACTCGCAGAGCGTGGGAGCGGACGGCGCCATCGCGCTGACCGACCACTACCTCGTCGAGAAGCTCGCGCAGTTCAACCGCGAGCGGGTCCCGGAGCGCGTCGTCCACGCGAAGGGCGGTGGAGCGTTCGGCACGTTCACGACCACGCACGACGTGAGCATGTACACGCGCGCCGCGCTCTTCCAGCCCGGCGTCGAGACCGAACTGCTCACGCGCTTCTCCTCCGTCGCCGGCGAACTCGGCAGCCCGGACACGTGGCGCGACCCGCGCGGCTTCGCGATCAAGTTCTACACGAGCGAGGGCAACTACGACCTCGTCGGCAACAACACCCCCGTCTTCTTCATCAAGGACGGCATCAAGTTCCCCGACTTCATCCGCTCGCAGAAGCGCCTCCCCGGCAGCCACCTGCGCGATCACAACATGCAGTGGGACTTCTGGACCCTGCAGCCCGAGTCGGCCCACCAGGTCACGTGGCTCATGGGCGACCGGGGCCTCCCGTCCTCGTGGCGCCACATGGACGGCTTCGGTTCGCACACCTACCAGTGGATCAACGCCGAGGGCGAGCGGTTCTGGGTGAAGTACCACTTCCGCACGGCGCAGGGACACGACACCCTCACGCAGGCGCAGGCCGACCAGATCGCGGGCGAGGACGCCGACTTCCACATCCGCGACCTGCACGAGGCGATCGACTCGGGAAACTTCCCGAGCTGGGACCTCTCCGTCCAGGTCATGCCCTACGCCGACGCCGCCGAGTACCGCTTCAACCCCTTCGACCTCACGAAGGTCTGGCCGAAGAGCGACTACCCGCTCATCCCGGTCGGCCGCATGACGCTCGACCGCAACCCGGGCAACTACTTCGCCGAGATCGAGCAGGCCACGTTCGCACCCTCGAACTTCGTTCCCGGCATCGCCGCGAGCCCCGACAAGATGCTGCAGGCGCGCATCTTCAGCTACGCCGACGCTCACCGCTACCGGGTCGGCACGAACCACGCCGAACTGCCCGTGAACCGCCCCCACACGGAGACGAACAGCTACTCGAAGGACGGCGCGATGCGGCACGGCTACCGGTCCCCGCAGGAGCCGGTGTACGCGCCCAACTCCTTCGGCGGCCCGCACGCCGACCCCGCGGCCCACGGTGACGACCGCGGCTGGCAGAACGACGGTGAGCTCATCCGTGCCGCCGCGACACTTCACCCGGAGGACGACGACTTCGTGCAGGCGCGCACGCTCGTCAACGAGGTCCTGGACGACGCGGCGCGCGACCGCCTCGTGTCGAACATCGCGGGCCACGTGTCGAAGGTCACGATCCCGGAGCTGCGCGAGCGCGTCCTGCTCTACTGGAGCAACGTCGACGTCGTGCTCGGCCGCCGTGTCGCCGAGGCCCTGCCGCCCATCGCGGAGCCGCGCACGTCCCTCGTGGGAGAACCGGCCCCCGTCTCCCGCTGACGCGCGCCTCCTCCCTCCCCTGAGATACAGCTTTCGAGCGTCGTTGCACCGGTATACCGGTGCAACGACGCTCGAAAGCTTTTTTCGGTGGGGATGGGGAGGGAGAGAGGGCGATGCGTCACACCGCAGGATCGGAGGGCGGCCGAGGCCGGCAGGGCGCGGCGCCTACCCGAAAGGTTCGCAGCCCCACCGGCCTCGGCGGCCGTTCGATCCTACGGGGTAACGAGGCGCGGACAGTGGAGCATCGTGCGCGGTCCGGAACGGTCCACGACGTGTTGCGACATCGGGGCGCCGCAGAGAGGACAGGCCGACGCCGTACTCGGCGCCAGCGGTGCCTCATCGTACGGGCCCACTGGGGGCGGGCCGATGTACGGGAAGAGCATCGCGTTCAGCCAGTTGGTGAAGCCCACCTCGCGGATGCTCGGACGGGGCGGCCGCTCGTCGCTCGATCTCCTTCGTGCCATAACCTTTAGTGTACTCAGGAAATCCGGGTAGAGTGACGATCATGGTCACATCGGATGCCGCTTTCGATCCAGAACCCGTCGACTCCACCGTCACCCCGGATCTCCTCGCGCTCGAGAATCAGGTCTGCTTCGCCCTGGTCGTCGCGTCGCGCAGCGTGTTGTCCCTGTATCGCCCGGTCCTCGAGCCACTCGGGCTCACGCATCCGCAGTACCTCGTGATGCTCGCGCTCTGGAGCCAGGACGAGCGGTCCGCGGGCGACCTCGCCACGACGCTCGCCCTTGAGCCGGCGACGCTCTCGCCCCTCCTCAAGCGACTCGAGACCGCCGGCCTCGTGAGCCGTCGACGGAGCGAGGCCGACGAACGCGTCCTCGTCGTCTCCCTCACCGAATCGGGTCGCGACCTGCGCCGCCAGGCGGAGTCCATCCCCCAGCAGATCGTCGCGCAGCTCGGCATGGCGATGGATGAACTCGCCTCCCTCCGCTCCTCGCTGCACGCCGTCACCGCCGCCGCAGCCGCCTCCCCAACCCCGTGAGGTGTCAGCTTTGGTCGCCTCGGGGGCCCTGGAAGCGACCAACGCCGACACCTCACGGCTCTGCGGAGGGCCGGTATACTCGGGGACGCGAAGGGGAGTAGCTCCGAGCGCGACGCCTCCACGGTCCGGTCGAACCGTTCCAGGAGACGAAGCGCAGCGGTCTGTCGACATACTGGAGCCGTTCACGACGATCGGCCCCCGGCAGCCCACCCGGGGACGGGCGAGCGAGACCTTCGGCCACAACGTCCACCGTGGCCGGTCCTCCCTCGCGATCACCGGCCGCCCGAGCGGAAGCATCGCCGTGACCGAACACCCCACCCCGACCCGCATCGATGAGAACGGCGCCGCCGTCTCGCCCACGAAGGCGCAGGTCCGCCGTTGGCGCCGCTACCTCGCCGACGAGCGCGCCGAGGCCGCCGTGTACCGAGATCTCGCCTCGCGCCGCGGCGGCGAGGAGAAGCAGATCCTGCTCGGACTCGTCGAGGCCGAGGAACGGCACCAGCAGCACTGGATCGAACTCCTCGGCTCCCGCATCGGGCGCCCGATCCCGAGCGACCTCCGGACCCGCGTCCTCACCTTCTTCGCCCGCCGTTACGGCTCGGTCTTCGTGCTCGCGCTCATGCAGCGGGCGGAGTCGCGATCGCCGTACGAGGACGACGTGGACGCTTCGCCCGCCATGGCTGCGGACGAGCGCATCCACGGCGAGGTCGTCCGCGGCCTCGCCGAGCGGGGGCGCTCGCGTCTCTCCGGAAGTTTCCGCGCCGCGGTCTTCGGTATGAACGACGGCCTCGTCTCGAACCTCGCCCTCGTCGTCGGGATGAGCGCGACCGGCGTCGGGACGTCGGTCGTCCTCGCCTCCGGAATCGCCGGGCTCCTCGCCGGCGCCCTCTCGATGGGCGCAGGTGAATACGTGTCGGTGCGGTCGCAGCGCGAGCTGCTCGAGGCGTCGACACCCGATCCGGACGCACGGACGGCGCTCCCTCATCTCGATGTCGAGGCCAACGAGCTCGCCCTCGTCTATCGGGCGCGCGGCATGACGGAGGAGGAGGCGTCGGAGCACGCCCGCGAGGTCCTCGACCGGATCGCCCACAGCGCCGACGGCCCGCCCACAGGGGCGATGAGCATCGGGCACGACGCCGAGCTCGCGGACGCCCATGAGTCGATCGGGACCGCGTGGAGCGCCGCCATCACGAGCTTCTTCCTCTTCGCCGCGGGCGCGATCATTCCCGTCCTGCCGTACCTCGTCGGGATGTCCGGGCTCCCGGCGGTCGCGGTCGCCGCCGCGCTCGTCGGCGTCGCGCTGCTGCTGACGGGAGCCTCCGTCGGCATCCTCTCGGGGGCGTCCCCCCTCGCCCGCGCGCTCCGCCAGCTCGCGATCGGATTCGGTGCGGCCGCCGTCACGTACGCGCTGGGACTCCTGTTCGGCACCGCGGTCGGCTAGCGCCGGACCCGCCACCGAGTCGGCGTCCGCGCGTCAGGCTTCCGGTTCGTAGCCGATGAGCCAGCGCAGACCGTAGCGGTCGACGACCTGTCCGTCGGTCGCTCCCCATGGGCGCATCTGCAGCGGGTCGACCGCGTCACCACCGAGCGCGAGCGCTTCGTACCATTCGTGCAGGACGCCCGGCGATGCGGTTCCGAGGAGCGAGAGCAGGAGGCCGCGCACCGCGACGGGATCCTCGCCGGTCGCCGCGTCCGCTCCCCCGAGCGAGACGACACCGTCGAGCGTGCCGTGCGCGATCGCGTCGGGGTCTCCGTCCTCCCGTCCGAACTCCGCGAAGGTGTGGAGGGTGAGCGGCCCGCCGAATACGTCGGCGTAGAAGCCGAGCGCCTCGCGCGCGGTCCCGGGGAACGTGAGGTACACGAGCGGCGCTGCCATGCGCCCACGCTAGTCCGTCACACTCCCCCGCAGCGAGCGCTGACGAGAACCAGTCGAGGCGACCAGGGTCAGATGTCGATGTCAGGCAACTCGGGCGGAAGCAACAACTCACCATCGGCGAGGATGCTCTCGACGATCGTGGTCGCCCGATCGGGGAGAACGTCGCCCGGGTAGAACTCTTCGTACAACTCCCCAACCGCTACGACGGTCGACAGGGAACACAACGCGAGAAGTCGGCGGATGTCCCCCGTATCGCGCCCTGGGCGGTTCGCGCGCAGCTTCATTGCCAGCATCGCCTCCTTCGACGCGACCTCGATGACGATTCCGTCCCGGTCGTAAAGCGTCTCCCACTCGACACGACGTCCCATCGTGGGGAGCGCATCGGCCCGAGTGACGGCGAAGTTCAGCCAGTTGTCGTCCCACCCGAAGCCGGCGGCGACCCGCGCCGCCGCAGCAGCGACCGCCTCGTCCGATCCCGGATTGACGTGCAGAGAGTCGAGATCCTGCGTCGTTCCGCGATCGAAGTAGCGCAGGGCGAGAGCGGCACCACCGACGATGCGAATTCCCGCCACCTCACCCGCACTGCGTAGTTCGAGGATGAGCTCGCGAAGCCCTCGCACGAGTGCTTCGCGATCCAACGCCGTGGCCACGTCAGACGCTCTCGAATGTCTGACGCCACGCGAGTACCCCGCGGCGCAGGAACTGTTCCGGCACCTCGGACGGTGGCGGCACGGGATCCGCGGGATCGACGTCGAGCACACGCGCATCGGGCAGCTGCCGCGATTCAGCTTCGACCCAGTCGGGCGTCGGAAGTCCCTCCTCCGTGAGGCGCCACGCCACGAGCGCCGCGAGTGCCGCATCCCACACACGGTCGCCTGTCGTTTCGGGCTCCGCGAGACCGAGTACACCTCGGACGAGGCCCTGTTCCGCAATCAGATCGTCATTCAGCTGAATCAGCGCACGCAGTGCGCGCTCCTTGTCCCCGCCGGCGAGCCGTCGTCGGATTTCGGCGGCAACGGCGGCGGCATCGTCGCGACGTGTCGGAGCCGAGTAGAGCCGATGGCCCGCTCCGCCGAGCAATCGAGCAATCGTCGCGAACTCCGCATCTCGTCCTCGCTCGGCACGCGAAACGCTCGCTTGATCCGAGCGGACGCGCTCAGCCAGCTCGACCTGCGTGAGCCGCCGACTCTTTCTCGCCGCCCGGACGAGTGCCCCTGTGTCGGTCATGTGGACCTCCAATATGACGCTGAGAACATAATAGCATCGGGGCCTGTGGCCCGAGTCACCGCGATACGGCGCGTCAGGCGCGGAAGGCGCCGCGGTGAGCCGCGGCCGGGTGCGTCGCGGGCAGGAGCGGACCGGCGCCCGGGAAGAGGCGCTCGCGCAGTGTCTGCTCCTCGTACGCGGTCCGGTACCGGCCCCGGCGCTGCAGCTCCGGAACGAGCAGCTCGACGATGTCCTCGAAGGTCCCGGGCGAGAGGTACTGCACGACGTTGAACCCGTCGACGCCCGTCCGCTCGACGATCTCCTCGAGCCGGTCCGCGACCTGTTCGGGCGTGCCCACGACGTGGAACTCGTCGCTCCACGGATCGCTCAGCGAGTCGATGATCGCCTTCGCCTTGCCGCCCTGCGCCTCGGCGAACTCCTTCTCGCGCGACTCGATGTGGCCGCGCCCGGAGAAGGTGACCCCCTCGTCCCCGGCGAGCGCCGCGACGTCGATGCCGGTCCCTCCGCCGAAGTGCACGAGGTAACCGTCGAGGTCGCGGTAGCCGAAGAGGTCCTCCGCCTTCCGCCGGGCCTCCGCCTCGGTCTCGCCGAGGACGATGTTGATCGACGTGAAGGCGCGGATCGCGTCGCGCCCCCGACCGAAGCCCTCCGCGCGGTCCCGCAGGTCGCGCACATCCGCCGCGACCCGGTCGAGCGTGCGCGACGAGACGAAGACGCCTTCGGCGTGCCGCGCGGCGAGGTTCTTGCCCGAGTCGGAACTGCCCGCCTGGTAGATGACGGGGGTGCGCTGCCGGCTGGGCTCACTCAAATGCGGGCCGTCGACGGAGAAGAACCGGCCCTCGTGGTGGATCTCGTGGACCTTCGTGGGATCCGTGTAGATGCGCCGTTCACGATCGAGCACGACGGCGTCGTCGTCCCACGATCCCTCCCACAGCTTGTACGAGACGTCGAGGAACTCCTCCGCGACCTCGTACCGCACGTCGTGCGTCACCTGCTCGCGGAGCCCGAAATTGCGTGCCGCATCGGGGAGATACCCGGTGACGACGTTCCAGGCGATCCGCCCCTTCGTGAGGTGGTCGAGCGTCGACAGGCGACGCGCGTTCCCGAACGGCGGCTCGTACGTCGTCGAGGCGGTCACCGCGAAACCGAGGTCCCGCGTGACCGCGGCCATCGCGGGGACGACGAGGTAGGGATCGTTGTTGGGGATCTGGATCCCGCGCTCGACCGCCGGATCGCGGCTGCCCCGGTAGACGTCGTACGTCCCCACCACGTCGGCGATGAACATCGCGTCGAACAGGCCGCGCTCGAGCAGTCGCGCCGTCTCGGTCCAGTAGTCGATGTCCGTGTAGCGATGGCGCTGGTTCTCGGGGTGCACCCACAAGCCGTGATTGATGTGGCTGGGGGTGTTCATCTCGAAACCGTTGAGGTGGATCAGGGAGCTCACCCGGAACACGCTATCGCGGGATCGAAACGGCGGTGACGACGGTGATGGGGAGTGACGTTCACGCGCCCGGCCCGGACTCCATCCGCCAGCCCGGGCCCGCCTTGAGCTGGAGCCGGAGGGCGGAAGCCGCGGCCTTCGCCTCCTCGATGGTCGGCGCCTCCACGTCGATCGCGACGGGGAGCTCGTCACCGAAACCGGCGACGGTCACGGACGCCCGCGCGTTCATCGGCAGCGGCACGGACGCACTCGCGGACCCGGCGCCCTCCACGTGGGACCGCACGGTCTTGGCGATCATCACGAGCGCCTCTGGAGCGGTCGAGACGACGTGGGCGACGATCGTGACGGAAGGCATGCGGCCACGGTAGCCGCGGCGACGGGGCGGCCGACCGGGGTTGCGGTCGTGGCCGTCGAGGTCACGCGGGCCCTGCGGTAGCGTCGAACGATCATGACCGAGGGACCGAACGACCGCCGGATCGACGCCGCGCTGCTCGATGAGAGGCTCGTGCGCGCACTCGTCGCCGAACAGTTCCCGGAGTGGGCCGGACTCCCGATCCGCCGTCTCGAGCGCGGGGGCAACGATCACCGCATGTTCCGCTTGGGACACGAGCTCGTGGTCCGCCTCCCGAGCGCGGACGACTACGTCCCACAGGTCGCGAAGGAGCAGGCGTGGCTGCCGCGCCTGCGATCGCAGGTCCCACTCCCCATCCCCGAGGTGCGGGGCGCAGGCGCCGCGAGTGCCCACTTCCCCGCCCCGTGGTCCGTCTACGACTGGATCGACGGCACGCCGCTCGCCGCCACACGTCCCGACGACCCCGTCGTGTTCGCCGCCGATCTCGCATCGTTCCTCGTCACCCTGCGCGTGGCGGAGACGACCGACGGCCCCATCCCCGGACTCCACAGCGCGTTCCGCGGCGGCCCGGTCACGCACTGGGATGCGGAGATGCACGACATCCTCGACCTCCGACGCGAACTCGACCTCGACGACGCGACGTGGGCGCGCGGTCGCGGGTGGGCGGTGTGGAAGGCGCTCATCATGATCACGAACGAGCCAACGGAGCAGCGCGCCCTCGCCCGTCACGTGCTCGACGAGCTGGCCGCCGGGGTGTGATCGCCGCGCGTCAGCGGGCCAATCGTTCGATGATCGTCCTCGCCGGGTCGAGTTCGTAGCGCTGGAGAGAGCTCGTCGACAAGAATCCCATGTGCGGTGTGACAATGGCGCGCGGGTGCGACCGCAGCGGATCGTCGGCAGCGGGAGGTTCGCCGTCGAGGACGTCGGCGGCGTAGCGCGAGACTCGGCCTGATTCGAGCGCGTCGAGGACCGCTGCGGAATCGACGATCTCGGCGCGGGAGGCGTTCACGAGCAGTGCACCCGGCCGCAGGCGTGCCATGGCTCGCTCGCCGATGAGCCGGCGGGTGTCCGCGGTCGCGGGAAGATGCAGGGACACCACGTCGGCGACATCGAGCAGCGTGTCGAAGGCCATCAACTCGACGCCGTTCTCCGATTCCGTCACGAACGGGTCCGTTGCGACGATGCGCTCGAACAGTGGTCGGGCGAGTCTGGCCGTCTCCCGCGCGATCCGCCCGAAGCCGACGAGGCCCAGCACCAGCCGGCCGACGTCCGGCGGAGTGACGGTCAGCTCGGAGGTCCAACCGCCGCCGCGGACCACGTCCACCCCGGCCTGCAACTCCCGCAAGGAGGTGAGGATCAGCGCGAGCGTGTGCGTCGCGACCTCCCGGGTCGCAACGCCGCCGAGCCCGACGACCTCGATGCCGCGCTCCGCCGCCGCGCGCTCGTCGACCATGTCGACCCCCGTCGAGGTCGTCGCGATGAGTCGCAGGGCAGGGAGCCGATCCATCTCCGCGGCCCCGAAAGGGGCAAGGCCGATGATGGCGGCGACCGCGTTCCGCCATCCCCCGCCCGACCGCGCGGAGCCACTGCTGAGCGGGAGCGCGCCCGTCAGCACGACGACCTCGAAGCCGTTCTGCTCGAGCAGCGCGACCCCCGCCCCGGGGTCGACGTCCCCGCTCTCGGTCATGACGACGACGGGACGCTCGTCGGTCTCGGCCGTCACGCGACGGGACCCGACGGACGGCCGAGATGCGTCGGAGCGAAGAGGGCGATGCGTTGCGGGAGCACCACGACCGACGGCCCCGGTGTCGCGAGCGCCTCGGCGAGGTCGTCGGCCAGCCGCTCGACCGTCGTGGACCGCGCGTAGACGCCGAAGGACGCGGCGAGCGCCACGAAGTCCGGCATCGCGAGGGACGTCGCGGTCGCGACTCCGAAGGCACTCGTCATGTACTCCTCGAGGATGCCGTAACCGCCGTCGGCCACGATGAGCCAGGTGACGTCGAGGCCGAGCTGCACGCTCGTCCCGAGCTCCGAGATGCCGTACATCGCCCCGCCGTCACCCGAGACGGCGAGCACCGCACGCGACCGGTCTGCGAAGGCCGCCCCGACCGCCGCGGGAAACGCGTAGCCGAGGCCACCCGCTCCTTGCGCCGTGGCGAATCTCCCGTCCCTCCCGTCCCAGGCCGACCAGGCCCAGTACGCGATCATCGTCATGTCCCAGAAGCTGTCGGCGTCGTCCGGCAGCGCGTCGCGGATGGCTGCGATGATGGCCCGTTCCGCCTCGAGGCCCTGCCCGTCGAGGCGGGCCTCGACCGTCGCGTGAAGGGCGGTGATCTCTCCCCTCCGCGTCGCTCGGCGCGTCACCTCGGTCGTCGACTCGAGGGCGTCTCCCATCCGCTCGAGAGCGTCGCGCGCATCGCCGTGGAGGGCGAGGACCGGATGATTGGCTCCGAGGACGTCGAGGTCGGCGTCGATCTGGATGATGGTCCCGCGCGGGCGCAGGGTGAAGTAGTTGCTCGACAATTCACCGAGTCCGCTGCCGACGACCAGGAGGACGTCCGCGTTCTCGAGGTACTCCGTCGTGGCGATGTCCTCGAGCCAGCTGCCGGCCGCGAGGGGGTGCGACGCCGCGATGGCGTCACGACCACTGAAGGTCGAGAAGACGGGCGCGTCGATGGCCTCGGCGACGTGCTCGAGTGCGATCCGTGCTCCCGAACGCGCCGCGCCCCCGCCCGCGAGCACGACGGGTCGCGTCGCGGCATCGAGGGCGCGTGCTGCCGCGATGATCGATTCGTCGCGCGCCCGGACGGCGCGCGGTTCCGACCGGACATCGACGACGACGGGTACGGTGTCGCCGACCTCGGCCAGAAGGATGTCCTGGGGGATCTCCACGAGGACCGGACCGCACGGCGCCGTCTCCGCGAGCTCCCACGCCGACCGGATCGCCGACGGTATCTGCACGGCCGTGCGCACGGTCCAGCTGCCCTTGACAACCTGTGCGAAGACCGCCGACTGGTCGTCGAGCTCATGGAGATGCCCGTGCCTCGCCCCACCGAGTCCGCTCACGGGAACCTGTGCGGACAGTGCCAGCACGGGGATGGAGGAACCGGCCGCCTCCATGAGCGCCGGCAGAGACGTGAGCGCGCCGGGACCGGTCGACAGCAGGAGGGGCGCGACGGTGCCACCGACCCGGGCGAGGCCGTCCGCCATGAAGCCGGCGTTGTTCTCCACGCGAGCGGGCAGCAGCTCGATTCCGCCGCGCCGCAACGCGTCGAAGAGTCCGAGCGCGTGCTGTCCCGGCGTCCCGACGAGACGCTCGACCCCGAGCGCCCGCAGCGTCTCGACGGCGACGTCCCCACCCGTCCGAGCCATGGCGGGGGTCATCTCCCCTCCCCGATATCGCCGATGGCCGCGTCGAGGTCGCCCGCGGCGACCCTGACCAGCACCGCGGTGAGGACGTCGAGACCGGCGAGCATGTCGGCGTCGGAGGTGAATTCCCGCTCGTTGTGGGAGATTCCGTCGACGCTCGGAACGAAGAGCATCACGGTCGGGACGATCTCCTTCATGTTGGTCGCGTCGTGCCCCGCGACGGTGGCGGAACGGCGGTGGCTGTAGCCGAGCCTCTCCGCTTCGGCAGCGGCCAGGAGAATCCCCTCTTCGAGGAACGGACCGCTCGACCATTCGACGACACCGCGGATCTCGATGTCGACCCGAGCGCGTTCCTCGATCGCGCGCATCTCCGACCGCAGCCGATCGACCGCCGTCTCGAGGAGCGACCGGTCCGGGGAACGCACGTCCACGAGCATCCGTACCTCGCGGGCGATGGCGACGGGCGAGTTCGGGTCGAGGTACATCTCGCTGACGGCCGTGTGCAGTTCCTCGGGTTCGAAGCCGTCGATGAGTCGACGCACCGCGACGATCAGCTCCGCGGCCCCGTAGAGGGCGTCGCGCCGGTCCGCCATCCGCGCCGCACCGGTGTGCGACTGCTCTCCGCGCACGACGACCTCGAGCTTGTGGGCCGTCCATGTCGTGGCGACGAGGCCGATGGTGGTTCCCGTGTCCTCGAGCTCTCGTCCTTGCTCGACGTGGATCTCGAGGTACGCAGCCACATCCAGGGGAGCGGCCTTTCCGCGTCCACCGATCGTGTCGAGCGCATCGGCCACCGACGTTCCGGTCGGATCGGTCGTCGCGAGTGCCACCTCGAGCGGAAGCCCTCCGGTGAACACGGCACTGCCCATCATGCTGGGCTTGAACCGACTGCCCTCCTCGTTGAACCAGTCGACAACGGCGAGGTTGAAGACGGCCGGACCCTCGGCTCCAGTGGCGGCCCGAACCGCGTGGGCACCGGCGAGCACGCCGTACGCCCCGTCGAATCGCCCGGCGAGCGGCTGACTGTCGAGGTGGGAACCCACGACGACGTAAGGGGCGCCCGGGATCCGCTCGATCAGTCCGAAGATGTTGCCGATGGCGTCGACCCGGACATCGAAGCCGTTGCGCTCGAGCCAGTCGGTGAACCACGCGCGGTTCTCGCCATCGGCGGCACTCGCCGCCTGGCGTTCGACACCTCCGCCCGGAGTGGCGCCGAAAGCCGACATGGTCGCGAAGTCGTCGAGGAACGCGTCCATCGCGGCGTCAGCTCCAATCCCGCTGGAGTTCCATCGTCGAGCAGTGCAGCCCGCCACCGTTCTTCAGCATCTCTCGGAACTCGATGGGGACCACCTCGACCCCGTGGCGACTGTTGAGCAGTTCCGCCGTACGTTCGAGGTGTGCCGGCATGATGACGCGCCGCCTGTCGAGGACCAGCAGGTTCGTCGACCACTCCTCGTCGGGGTGCACGTCGACCGTCTCGATGCCGAGGTCCCACAGCGCCGACATGTAGTCGTAGGGCGCGAGTCGCGGGTTCACGAGAGCCAGGTCGTCGTCGAGCATGACGGAGCACATGTCGAGGTGGATGAGATATCCGGGAAGGCTCACACGCTGCACCTCGATGCCGAACGGTTCGAGGATGCGCGCGAGTTGACGGCCGCCTTCGGGATTGCACCGCACCGAGGAGCCGTAGAAGGCGAGGTCGCGACGCACCTTCACGAAGCTCCCGCCCTCCGCGAGCCCCGATCCCGTGACGGTTCCGAGGATCGGCATGCCCGCTGCGGCGACCGTCGCCGCGATCGACTGCTCCTCTCCGCGACGCATGCGCGGCGCGAGCCGCCCGATCACGGCACCGCCCGGAACGGTGACGAGCGGGTCGCGGGTGTAGACGGCCTTCGTGTAGTCGGCGGGCAGCTCGGGTGCGAACACGATCTCGACACCCTCCGCCTCGAGAGCCGCGACGAAGCCCTCGTACTGCTCGGCGACGGCGTCGAGGTCGGGCAGGTCTGACCCCGTCCAGTACCAGCGGCGGTCGGGGTCGACGAAGGCGTCCATGTCCGCGTCGTAGGCGTCGGTACGGACGGCGC
The DNA here is from genome assembly GCF_004078635.1 of Labedella phragmitis. Taxonomy (GTDB): domain Bacteria; phylum Actinomycetota; class Actinomycetes; order Actinomycetales; family Microbacteriaceae; genus Labedella; species Labedella phragmitis. Next base: position 585,424 of record NZ_RZNB01000001.1, on the reverse strand, counting down.
CGAGGCCGGCACTCGGACGACGCATCAGCACGGATCGCAAGCGACTCACCTCGTCGGCGGCTCCCCAGCGTCGACCCCATGTCCCTTCCAGCTCGCCGAGCTCGTGGAATGCGGGGTACGCCTCCGGCCCCATGAGGGCGTGGAAGCGCCCGTCGGCGACCTCTTTGGTGGAATCGATGATGTTGTTCACGCGCGTGCTGTCCTTCTGGTCTCGGGGGCGGGGGCCGTGGCTCCGGCGGAGCCTGCGGCGAGTCGGGTCACGATGGACGACCGGGCGTCCCAGTGCAGGGTGACGGGCTGCTCGACGCTCACGTCGAGCGGCCGGGCAGCGTCCTCTCGTGCGATCAGCTCGGTGCCGGAGGCGGTCGTGACGATGATCTTGCGGGAGTCGCCGGCGTAGACGATTCCGCTGACGCGGCCGTCCACGCGCGAGTGCGCCTCCGGGGCGCTTCCGACGGCGGTGATCCGGACCAGGGAGGGGCGCACCATGACGGCGACGCGTCCCGATCCGACGGCGGAGCCGTCGACGAGAGACGGCGGGGAGAAGACGACGCCGTCCGCGCCGTCGAGCGTTCCGTCGTCGCGGACGGACCCGCGGAAAAGGTTCGACTCTCCGACGAAGGCGGCCGCCGTGTCGTCGACGGGACGGTGGTAGAGGTCGTCGGGGGTAGCGAATTGCACGAGCCGACCTCGATCGAGGAGGGCGATCCGATCGCTCATGGTCAGGGCCTCCTCCTGGTCGTGCGTCACGTTGACGACCGTCAGGCCCAACTCGCGACTGAGTCGGCTGATCTCGAGCTGCAGCGCATCGCGCAGGTTGCGGTCGAGGGCACCGAGGGGTTCGTCCATCAGCAGCAGCCGCGGACGGCTGACGATCGCTCGAGCAAGAGCGACGCGCTGCTGCTGCCCCCCGGAGAGTTCGGTGATCCGACGACGACCGAAGGTCGGCAGGTGCACGGCCTCGAGGGCCTCGGCGACGCGCCGACGGCGCTCGGGGCCGCGCATCCCGCGCATCCGGAGCGGGTAGGCGACGTTCTGTTCCACGTTCAGGTGAGGGAAGAGCGCGTAGTTCTGGAACACCATCCCGATGTCGCGCCGATGGACGGGCACCGAGCGCAGCTCCTGACCGTCGACGAGCAGCGAGCCCTCATCGGCGTCCGCGAATCCCGCGATGATCCGTAGGAGTGTCGTCTTGCCGGAACCCGACGCGCCCAGGAGGGTCACGAACTCGCCCGCCCGGATGTCGAGGCTCACGGCGTCGACGGCCGGCGTGTCGCCATATCGCTTGGTGATGGAACGCACGTCGAGCGCTGCGCCCGGTGCTCTGTCGGTTGCTGTCGGACTCATAATCTCGAGCTCCTTCTGGCGAGTCGGGCACGGATGGGACCGACGGCGAAAACGGCGAGTGCGATGGCGAACGTCACGACGGTGACGATGAGCGACACGGCCGACACCGAGGGCTCGACGCCCGATCGGATCTGGCTGTACATCAGCACGGGGAGAGTTTGGAAGCGCGCGTCGCTCAGGAACGTCGCCACGACGACCTCGTCCCACGACGAGACGAAGGCGAGGAGGCCTCCCACGACCGTCGCGGGGGCGAGGAGCGGGAGCGTGACCGTCGCGAGCGTCGTGAGATGTCCGGCGCCGTGAACCCTCGCGGCCTCCTCGATGCGCGGGTCCAGCGTACGCAGGAGAGCGAGGACGTTGACGAACACGTACGGCAGTCCGAGCACGCCGTGTGCGAGCGCGAGGCCGAGCACGTTCCCTGTCAGGCCGAGCCGCGCGTACACGAGGTAGAAGCCGATGGCCCCGACCACGAGCGGAACGATCATCGGCAGGACCGAGATCGCGGTGAACACCGATGCGATCGCCCCGCGGGCGCGGGCGGCGCCGAGGGCGAGCGCCGCTCCGGCGACCATCGAGAAGAGGGCCGCGAGCAGGCCGACGGCGAACGAGTTGCCGAACGCGCGCGTCCAGCGGCGGTCCCCGAGGACGTCCTCGATCCACCGCAGGGAGAAGCCCTGCGGTGGGAACGAGACGGCGGAGCCGCTCGTGAACGCGGTCGCGCAGATCACGATCGTCGGAACGACGAGCAGCACGGCGATGACGATGCCGACGATGCGGACGGTGAGTCCGGTCTTCATCGGTCGCTCCTCTCGGTTGCGAGTCCCAGCACGCGGCCGAGACCCAGGAAGCGGGCCGCCACACCCAGGATGACCACGACGATCAGGAGCAGGATCACGGCCATGGCCGATCCGACCCCGGTGTTCAGGAGAGCATTGGTCTGCTCGACGATCGACTGACCGATCACGGGGTTGCCCGCGCCGCCGAGCAACTGGGGGGTCACGTAGTAGCCGAGCGTCAGGACGAACACGAGCAGGCTGCCGGCCGCGAGACCGGGCAGCGACAGCGGGAAGGTGACGCTCCAGAAAGCACGGGTGCGTGTCGCACCCAGACCGCGGGCGGCGATCGCGAGGTCCGGCGAGATCCCACGCAGCTGGGCGAAGATCGCGAGGATGGTGAACGGGACGAGGATGTGCGTCATACCGATGAGCGTCGCCGCCGGGGTCCGGATGAGCTGTAGGGGCTCGTCGATCACTCCGAGGAACTGCAGCGCCTCGTTGACGAGGCCCGTGTCGTTGAGGATCACCTGCCACGCGTAACTGCGGACCAGAAGACTCGTCCAGAACGACAGCATGAGGGCCGTGAGGAGTATCCGCGAGACCACGCGACCCGAGCGGGCCATGGCGTAGGCGTATGGGTAGCCGATCACGGCGGAGCAGAGCGTCACACCGACGGCGAGCACCGCGGTGTTGCCGAGCGACCGGATGAACGAGGCGGACGCGAGCGCGTCGGCGAAGTTGTCGAAACCCGCGTCGAGGCTGCGTTGCACGACCACGGCGAGCGGCACGACGAGCGCGAGGAGGACGAAGAGCAGGCCGAGGAGGCCGACGCTGATCCACCAGCGCCGGCCCCCTCCCTGGTTGGTCAGGACGCGACCCACTCGGAGACCGTCTCGAGCACATCGGCCCGGTTCTCGTTCCACCACTGCCAGTCGGCGACGATCGGGGCGTCGTCGCCGTCGCCCTCGTTCGCCGTGGGAACGTCGGCCGCGGCCTCGTCACTCACCTCGGCTGCGGGGTTGCCCGGACCGTAAGTGATGTAGTCCGCGATCTCGCCGGCGTGCTCGGTGGACGTGAGGTACGCGATGAGCGCCATGGCGGCGTCGACGTTCTGGCTGCCTTCGGGGATGGCGACGTAGTCGGCCGACTGGATCTGCTGGTTCCAGGACTGCGCGATCGGCTGCCCCTCGGAGGCGGCGAGGGTGACCCGGCCGTTGTAGCAGGCACCGACCGAGGCCTCACCGGACGTGACGAGGTCGATGCACTCGGACCCGCTCGTGATGAAGATCATGTCGTCCTTGACGGGCTCCATGATCTCGAGGGCGCGGTCGATGTCGAGGGGGTAGAGCTCGTCGCGGGCGACGCCGTCGGAGATGAGGGCCGCCTCGGCGAGACCGAAGAAGCCCTCGGCCGAGTTGATCGCCCGCTTGCCCGGGAAGGCCTCGGTGTCGAAGAAGTCCGCCCAGTCCTGCGGGGCGTCGGCCTCGCTGTACGCATCCGTGTTGTACGCGACGGTGGTCGAGTAGATGAACATGGGGACGCCCTTGGCGGTGACCTCCCAGTTCCCGTCGAACGCCGCGCAGTCGACGACGTCGCAGTCGATGTCGACCAGACCGTCGTTCGCCTCGGTGAGGTCGAAGTCGAGGCCGACCTCGACGACGTCCCACGTGACGTTGCCGCTCTCGATCATCTGGAGGAGCTTCGAGTTGTCCATGGAGGGGTCGAGGATCGCGTCGACCCCGGTCTCCTCCGAGAACGGGTCGAGCCATGCGGACGTGATGCTGTCGCCGCCGGCGCCGCCGTAACCGGCGAACGTGACCTCTCCGCTGATCTCGGAGCCCGACGCGGACTCACCGGAGCCGGAGTCGGAGTCGGACGAGCAGGCCGTGAGGGCGAGGGCGGCGGCGAGGGAGGACGCCGTCACGATGACCGCTTTGCGGTGTCGGATCATGGTGGACCTTTCGGGATGTCGGGAGATGCCGGTGAGGTGCGGGTGCCGACGGTGCGGCGGACCCGACGTCGGTCGTCGGTCGTCGGTCGTCGGGTGCAACGGGACAGTGTGCCCGGTCCGCCTATCCTGATTGAGGCCGGTCCCGCCGCGGAATTGGACGAATGGCCCGATTCGCGGCGTGGGGTTGGTCATTCCTCCAACGGGACGCTCGACTTGCGGACCATTGTTTCGGAGCCGTTACACATGGTGCCCCGAAGCGTTTCCCGGAGGTTTCGAGAGCCTGCATCCCGGATGGAAAGGAGAGCGCGTGAAAGTCGGTGAACTCCTCCGCGAGCGCGGACTGTCGCTCACGGTGGCCGTGCACGGCAACCTCGACGCGCCCATCGAATGGGTTCACGCGATAGACCGGTTCCCGGCGTCCGAGTTCATCTCCGCTGGCGATGTCGCCCTGACGTCCGGCCAATGGTGGCCAGCCGTGTCGGCGGACGCCTTCGTCCGGGACCTCGCCGATGCAGGGGTGCTCGCCCTCGGCTTCGGGCTCACGAGCACGGTGACCGACCTGCCGTCCCACCTCGTCTCCGCCTGCGAGCGCGCCGGTCTCACACTGTTCCTCGTGCCCGTCGAGGTCCCGTTCGTGCGCATCATCAAGTCCTTCGTCCAGGCGCAGCGCCGGGTGTGGGAGAGACCCCTCCGGCGTCACCTCGACTACTACGAGACCTTCGTCGCGGCTCTGCGGGAGGACCGGAGCCTCGGCTCGATGCTCGAGTCGTTGTCGGCCGGCCTCGCATCGCCCATCGGTCTCGTCGCCGACCGTGAGACCTTCGGCGTGCACTCCACCGACGACATGCACTCGATACCCCTGCTGAGCGAGGGTGTGCTCGACGCCGAGCTCTTCAGCGCCGTCGAGCCCGGCTCCTTCAGCGTCGAGCAACGCGCCGTGCTGTCCGTCGGCGTTCCCTTCATCGCCCTCGAGATCGAGCGGATCCGCTCGGTGCGGCGAGCGGTCGACGGCTACACGCGCGAGTTGTTCACGTGGCTGCGCAGCGGCGAGCAGGACGAGGTGTCGGTGCTCGCGCGGCTTCGATCCCTCGGGGTCGAGGAGGCCGAGGGGCTGGCCGTCGTGGCGATCTGGAACCCGGACCCGGAGGCGGTCCTCCTCGCGACGCGCCGCGCCGCCGGCCAGCGTGTGGCCGCGGCCCCTTTCGACGACGCCGTCCTCGTCTGCGTCTCCGGCGAGGACGTCGTCGACCGCCTGGTTCGCGGGCTCCCTCGGACAGCGTCGGCGGGAGTCGGATCCGCCGGCGGTCCCGGCCGTCTGCGTCTGTCCCTGATCCAGGCGGAGCACGCGCTGGGGGTAGCGCGGCGATCGGGACCGGGTAGCGTCGTCGGCGCCGACGAGCTCAACAGCCCGTCGACGGTGCTGTACTCGCAAGCGTCCGCACTCATGCGGGAGACGGCCACGGCCCTGCTCGCGCCACTCCGGGACTACGACACGGCGCGCGGCGGTCAGCTGATGCAGACGCTCGAGGTGTTCCTCCGGACGGGCGGACGGTGGAGCGTCGCTGCGAGCGAGCTCTACATCCACCCGAACACGCTGAGGCATCGCGTACAGGTCATCGAGCAGATCACGGGCAGGAGCCTCGACTCCACCCGCGACCGCACCGATTTCGACATCGCGATCGAACTCGCGGGTCAGAGCGGGTTGTGACGGGCGACGCTTTCAGAGAGTGCGTGCGAAGACGACGCTCGCGGCGAGGGCCGCGTCGTCGTCGCCCACCTCGAACTCGAGAGTGGCCGAACGGATTCCGGGCATCACGCGTAGTTGGTCCACAAGGCCGCTGACACCCGGCGAGGTCGCGAGGAGCGGCGTCCGCGTCGGCTCCGCGAGATGCACCAGAGTGATGACGTCCGCGAACCGCTGCAGGGAGGCGATCGGGTCGAGTTCCTCGTAGGCGAGATGGTAGACGTCGGCGACGAGGCCGACGCGATCGTCGTCGATCATCGACCGCAGCACGTCCGCATCGGCCAGCGAGTTCATGAGGAAGCTCTCCTCACGGCGGAGTCCCTCGAGCGCGAGGGACACCTCCGCCGGTGCATCGGCGAGGACCTCGGAGATGGAGTCCGCAGCGCGCTCGATGCCGCGCATCCGCGTCTCGTCGAGCGTCCAGGCGACCTTCCGACAGGCCGGGAGCGTGACGAGCTGGGACGCGCCGAGCTCGTGGGCGAGCTCGAGGGAGCCGAGCAGGTACCGCTGCGCCCGTCGGCGCGAATCGGCGTCGGGAGAGCCGAGCTCGTCTTCGCTGTTCCACGCCCAGCAGAGCGACGGAACGCTCAACTCCGCCTCGGTGAGCTCGTGCTTCAGACGATCGACGTCGACGCCGGGGGTCGCGTCCAGTTCGATCGCGTCGAATCCCGCGGCGCGGGCTCGGCGGAGAGCGGTGGGACGGTCCCCGAGGACCCATTCGCTCGCGCTGATCAGCATCGTGTCTCCTCGCCTGTGTTGCATCGTCCGTGCGCTGAAATCTTTACGAGTGTTCAGATTACGAGTACGCTCGGCGGTACGTCAACACCACTGATCGCCCTGCTCGAGGAGACCCATGCACACCCCGGAACCCGCCGACCTGCTCATCGTCGGAAGCGGCCTGATGGGCGCGGCGGTCGCCCGATGTGTGCGCGAACAACGGCCGGATGCGCGGATCGTGATGATCGCGGGCGGGCCGAACGTCGGTCCCATTGCCGGTCAGCACCTGCACGACGTCACGGATCCGGACGTGTGGGATCAGTACAACAAGCGGGTCGCCTCCGGGGTCCAAGCCTTCTACACCGGCGTCGCGCCGACCGCCGAGACTGGCGCCACAATGCGGGGAGTGACGCCCGGGATGTACCACCTCTCGTCTCTCGGCGAGGCGGCCGACGAGATGCCGAGCGCCTCCGTCGCCTGGAACGCCGGCGGCATGGGCATCCACTGGACTGCCGCAACACCGTTCCCGTGGGGCAGCGAGATCAACCCCCACATCGCGCCCGACGAGTGGGAACAGGACCTGAACCGGGCCGCCCAGCTACTCAGGGTGAACCCTGAGGCGTACCCGCAGACCGAGGCGGGTGCGGCCGTGGTGCGCGCCCTCGCCGCGCACTTCGACCCGCGCTCGGCACCAGGTCGCGGTGTGCAGGACATGCCGATGGCCGTCAACGCCGACGAGACCGGTCTCAAGATCCGGACGAGTCCCTTCGTCATCTTCCCTCCGATCGGCGCACCCGGGATCGACGGACGGTTCACGCTTGTCCCCGACACGATCGCGACGTCGATCCTTCACGAGAACGGCCGTGCCATCGGCGCGGAGTGCCGCGACATCGAGACGGGCGCGCTGTCTACAGTCCACGCCCGTCAGGTCGTGGTGTGTGCCGACACGGTCCGCACACCACAGCTCCTGTTCGCTTCGGGAATCCGGCCCGACGCCCTCGGCCGCTACCTCAATGAGCACTTCTTCCTCACCGGGATCGTCGACGCGGCACCCGATCGGCTCGGTTTCGACCTGACGACCCTCGAGCCGCCGACCGACCACGAGTGGGCGTCCGACTGCCTCTGGGTCCCTCACAGCGACGCGGAACAGCCGTTCCAAGTGCACCTCATGAATAAGGTCGTCGTCGACGACGAGAAGCGCCCGGTCGGCTACGGCGTCGGCATCGAGTACTACATCCGGACGGAGATCCAACGTGACAATCGGCTCGAGTTCTCCGACGACGAGGTCGACGCCACCGGGATGCCCCGGATCACCGTGCACTTCCGGTACTCCGATGCCGACCGCGCGAACCTCGAGCTCGCACGCGCCGACCAGGCGGCGGCAGCCCGACTCCTCGGCGACTTCGATCCGGAGACGCAGTCGGCGGTACTCGGCGCCGGCGGCTCCCTGCACCTCACGGGCACCGTGAGGATGGGGCGCGTCGACGACGGCACGAGCGTCTGCGATCTCGATTGCCGCGTCTGGGGGTTCGACAACCTGTTCGTCGCGGGGAACGGCGTCATCCCCACCGCCCTCGTGTGCAACTCGACACTCACGGGCATGACGACGGCGGTGCGCGCGGCGGCCGCCGTGGTGCGGGCGCTCGCATGACGAACGGCTCGCGTGGCCCCTATAAGTCCGGCGTCGAGTCCCGCCGGCGCCTCGTCGAGACGGCGATCCACGTCTTCGGGGAGCGCGGATACCGTGGCGGCTCGCTCCGGATGATCGCCGAGGCCGTCGACGCGCCCGCATCGCAGATCATCAATCTCTTCGGCAGCAAGGACGGCCTGCTCGTGGCGGTCCTCGACCGATGGGATGCGCTTCAGGTCGAGAACACGGAGTTGTCCGGGCTCCCCTACGTCGACGCCCTCCGCGCACGCATACGGTACAGCCACGAGAACCCCGCCTGGGTCGAATTCCTCATCACTCTGAGTGCCGAGGCGACGGCGCCCGGCCACCCGGCGCACGACTATTTCGTCGACCGGTACCGGCACATCACCGACCGCCTCCAGGAGGAGATCGCCCGGGCCGCCGAGACCGGTCAGATCTCGGCGTTGACCGGCCCCGAGGCCCGCGCCGAGGCCCACCGCCTCAGCGCCATGATGGACGGCCTCCAGTTGCAGTGGCTGCTCGACCGCGAGTTCGACCTCGTCGCCGCTTTCGACGGGTATCTCGATGCGCTCATCGCCCGTTGGCGCGGCGCCTGAGCGCCGACTCGCAAAACGGCATCACGTCTCTTCCGCACTCCACCCACCCCTCAGTCAGAAAGGTCCGTTATGGCCGTCGAAATCGGAATTCAGCTCTACTCGGTGCGCGACTCTCTCGCCGCCGACCCCGAAGGAACACTGAACGCGCTCGCCGACCTCGGCCTCACCCGCTTCGAAGGAGCCAACCATCGAGCGCTCACCGAGGACGGCATCGGTTTCGGCATCCCTGCCGATTTTCTCGCCAACCTCATGCGCGACCGCGGGGTGTCGATCATCGGTTGCCAGATCAATCCGCTGGATCTCGACCGGCTCCCGCAGGTCCTCGATTTCCAGGAGAGGATCGGCAACACCCGTATCGGTTGCGACCTCGAGTTCTACCCGTTCGGCGACGTCGACTACGTGAAGAGACGAGCGGAGTTCTTCAATGAGATCGGTCGAGTGAGCGCCGAACGCGGCATCGAGTTCTTCTACCACAACCACTTCCAGGAGTTCCAGCGCTTCGGCGATCGCACGGTCTACGACCTGCTCCTCGAGAACACGGACCCGGAACTCGTGAAGTTCGAGCTTGACACCTACTGGGCCTACCGCGGAGGCGCCGACCCTCTCCGGCTGTTCCGCGAGAACCCCGACCGGTTCATCATGATCCATCAGAAGGACTTCCCGTCCGGCCATGCACAGCCGCTGAATCTCTTCGACGGCGTCCTCGCCCCCGACGCGACGATCACCATGACGGAGTTCGACCAGGTCGTGACGCCTGACACGTTCACGGAGGTCGGAACCGGAATCCTTCCGATCCAGGAGATCATCGACGCCGTCGACGGGCTTCCGAACTTCCGATACGTGCTGATCGAACAGGACTACGCCCCGGGCGCTGAACTCGATTCCGTCGCGATCAGTTGCGAGGCGTTCAAGGGGTACTCGAACGTCTCCTGGTGAGCCGTCACTCGGGGAGCGGCACTCCCCCGGTCTGGCGCTCGGGACAGTACTGCGCGCCGCCCTTCGAGCCCGGGACGTCGAGGACCGTGCCGCCGCAGTCCGGGCACGGCTCGCCGGTCCGGCCGTGCACGGCCATCGCGGCGACCTTCGCTGCCTTGAGTTCGGCGGGAGGCACGTCGCGACGGGCTTCGACGGCGGAGCCGAGCACGTCGCGGATGGCCGCGTAGAGAGCCTCGCGTTCCTCCTCGTCGAGAGCGACCGCCTGCACGAGCGGCGACAACCGCGCCGCGAACAGGATCTCGTCCGAGTAGGCGTTGCCGATACCGGCGAGCGACTCCTGCTCCTGAAGCAGCGCCTTGAGCCGCTTGCGGCGGCCGACGACGATGCGGGCGAGCACTGCGGGCGTGAAGGCGTCGGACAACGGATCAGGGCCGAGCTTCGCGATCGCCGGCACGGTCGTCTCGTCGTCCACGACCGAGAGACCGAGGGAGAGCCAGTCGCCCGTATCCGTGACGGCGAGCTCCGCTCCGTCGTCGAAGAGGACGCGCGCGATGACGGGCGGCGCGTCGGGGCTGGAGGCGGCCGGGTCCTCGGGGCCGTCGGACCAGCGCGCCCAGCCGGCCCGGCCGAAACTCAGGAGCAGCAAGGGACCGTCGGTGTCGAGCACGAGGTGCTTCCCGAATCGACGGACGCCCGACACGGTGCGACCCTCGAGTTCCCGGAGCGGCCGTTCGCGCGTCTTGAGCGCACGGAACTCGACGAGGTCGACGGACGCGATGCGCCGCCCCACCGCGTGAGAGCGCAGGAAGGCGCCAAGCGCGTCAACCTCGGGAGACTCGGGCATGGCCTCATCCTGCCACCGGGCGATTCGCTTCTCGACCCGTGGAACGACGTGCGGCGTCGCGACGATGGTCTCGCCCGTCCCGTCGCCCTACACGGAGTCGGCGTGTGCAACCAAGCGGTCGAAGAGCTCGTCGAGTTCGGGGTCGACCTGCTGGAGCTCCGGGTGGGCGTCGTAGTGGGCCAGAATCCGGCGGGCACCCTCGTCGAAGGTGATCGTCGTGCCGAACTCCGGCGACAACTCGCGCACCCTCGTCGCGTCGAACACGACCGAGTGGGCCTTGTCGCCCAGCAGACCGGGGCCGAGGTCTGGCGCCGCCGTCGCGATCGTGTCGCTCGCGACGTGGACGAGGCTGGGGGCGTCCACCCCCGCCGCTTCGGCGAGCCAGCGGTAGATCTGATCCCACGTGGGCGCATGTGAGCCGGTGATCGTGAACGCCTCGCCGATCGCCGCGGGGTTGCCGAGGAGCCCCGTGAAGCCGACCGCGAAATCGTCGCTGTGGGTGAGCGTCCACAGGCTGCTGCCGTCGCCGTGCACGACGACGGGCCGGCCGGCGCGCATTCGCGCGATATCGGTCCAGCCGCCGAGCGTCGGCAGCAGCGTGTCGTCATAGGTGTGCGACGGACGCACGATGGTGACGGGCAGCTCGCGATCCCGGTGGGCCGCGACCAGCAGGTCTTCGCACGCGATCTTGTCCCGCGAATACTGCCAGAACGGGTTCCGCAGCGGAGTGGACTCGGTGATCGGCAGGCGACGCGGCGGCTTCTCGTAGGCCGAGGCCGAGCTGATGAAGATGTACTGACCGGCGCTCCCGCCGACCGTCGCGAGGGCCGTCTCGACGTGCGCGGGCACGAAAGAGAGGAAGTCGGCCACGACATCGAACGGGCGCTCTCCGACGACTGCGGCGACGGCGTCCGCGTCTCGCACATCGGCCCGGAGTTCGCGCACTCCTTCGGGAAGAGGACGGGTGCTCCGTCCGCGATTCAGGACCGACACGTCATGCCCGGCGGCCACCGCCGCGCGGACGCACGCGGTGCTGATCACGCCGGATCCGCCGATGAACAGGATGCGTCGTCGCAGAGTCATGCGATCGACCATAGCCGCGCCGACCACCCCGGACCAAGGGCCTCGACATGCATATGACGTGGCCCGGCAGACACAAGACGATCCGAATCGACAGGGCACGGCAGACAGCCGTTGACTCTCATCGGCACTGCGGAGACGGAGGGATTTGAACCCTCGGTCCCCATAAGGGGACTCCACCTTAGCAGGGTGGTGCACTCGGCCGGACTATGCGACGTCTCCATGTGCGACGGTCGAGCCGACGCACGGCCTCCAGCATAACGGACGCGCGGTGCACGCCCAACCACGGGAGTCCGGTCAGTTCTTGACGACGCAGCTCTCCTGCGCGGCCGACTGGCCCACGAGGCCGTCGATGACTCCCGACGCCGGGGGCGACGTCGTCGCTCCCGCGGACGGGGTCGTCGACGGGTCGGCCGACGGAGACGTGGACGGCGGCGTCTCGGTCTCCGGGTCGGCAGGCTCCTCTGTGCTCGTGTCCTCGACGCCGACGCGACGCGCATCGGGATCGGAGGAGAAGGACGCATCGGCGGCGATCGCCGCCATGAGCTGATCGGCCGTCTCCTTCTGAGGGACCACGCGGTTGGGATCGGACGGCGCCTCCCCCACCGGGTACTGCACGAGCTGGATGTTCTCCAGGTCGAGGTTCCTCACCGTGAGCGCCATCGAGATCATCGCGTTGATGTTCGCGAGGTTGCTCGAGAGCGACAGGCTCTCGGCGGCGACCTTCGCGATGCCGTAGAGCTTCGTGACGTCGCCCAGAGTGCCGTCGCTCTTGAGCTTCTTCACGAGCGACGACATGTACGTCTGCTGCAGCGCGATCCGCGAGAGGTCGCTGCCGTCGCCGACCGCCTTGCGGGTGCGCAGGAACTGCAGGGCCTGCTCGCCCTGGATAGTGCTGACGCCCTCATCGAGGTCGAGCCCCGAGAACCGGTCCTTGATGGGGTCGGCGAGGCAGACCTCGACGCCGCCGAGGGCGTTCGTCAACTGGATGACCGAGGCGAACGAGAACTGGGCCGCGTAGTCCACTTCGAGGCCCGTGAGCTCCTCGATGGTCTTCGCCGCACACCCGAGGCCGCCCTTCTCGCCGCCCTTCGCGAATGCCGTGTTGATCATGGCGGAGTACTGTTCAGCGTGCACCTCGCCCGTGTCCGGATCCGTGCACTCGGGGATCGGCACGAGCATGTCGCGCGGGAAACTCACGACGACGGCGCTCTGGTGGTCCGCCGCCACGTGCACGAGCATGTTGACGTCGTTGAGCGTGACATCGCGCTTGCCGTACGCGGAGGTGTTCTGGTTGGCGGAGTTGTCGGCGCCGATGACGAGCATGTTGAAGCCGCCCTCGAGTTCGCCGATCCCCGAGGGTGCGTCGGCGGTGTCCCCGCCCTGGCCGATGTCGACGGCGTTGCTCGCGATGCCGGCGCCGATCTCCCATGCCGCATAGGCGGCGACGGCCGCTCCGCTCACGAGCACGACGGCGAGGGTGAACGCGACGCCCCGGAGGACGGCGGCGACGGGACCCCGACGGCGCCCGCGAGCGTGTCGCGTCAGGGTCGGCTCGGGATTTCGGGTCGAACGGGCCATTCGTCGAGTTTAGGGGCCGTGCGCGCCGAGGCAGGTGAAGGCCCGCTCGACCTCAGTTATTGCCCTTCGAACACGTCCGGTCGTCCGCCGTCTGACCCTCGATCGAGTCGGGGAGTTCGACCGCCTCGTCGGCGGCGGGAGGCGGAGTGGTCGAGGGAGCACTCGCGTCCGCCGGCGGCGTGGTCTCCGGGGTCTCGGGCTCCACGGGGGTCTCCGTCTCGGCCGGGGCGTTCGGGTCGGTGACCGACCCCACTCCGGTCGTGCCCGTGATGCTCAACTTCTTGTCCGCCTTGATCGCGTCGAAGAGCTGCTCGGCGGCCGAATCGAGGGGCAGGACGCCCTGCTGTCCGCCGCTCGAGCCGTACGCGTTCGGGTACTGGAGGAAGGCGATCTGGTCGAGCGGGATGTCCTTGAGGGCCATCGCGACGGAGACCATCGTGTTGAGGTTCGCGAGGTTCGTCGAGAGCTGCATGTTGCCCGCGGCCGCCTTCGCGATGCCGAAGAGCTTCGTCGGGTCGCCGAGCGTCTCGGAGCTCTGCAGCGTGCGGACGAGGGACGACAGGAAGACCTGCTGGTTGCTGATCCGACCGAGGTCCGAACCGTCCCCGACTCCGTGCCGGGTGCGGAGGAACTGCAACGCCTCTTTGCCCTGCAGGGTGTGCGTGCCCGCGGCGAGGTAGGTCTGGGTGTAGTCGTCCTCGATCGGCTCGGCCACGCAGACCTCGACGCCGCCGACGGCGTTGGAGAGCGCGATGACGCCGTTGAACTGAACCTCGGCGGCGAAGGGGATCCGCAGGCCGGTGAGCGACTCGACCGTGAGAACGGTGCACGCGAGCCCGCCGTAGGAGAGCGTCGTGTTGATCTTCTGCGACGACATCGCGTCGAACGTGCCGCTGCCGTCAGGCTTCGGGCACTCGGGGATGGGGACGAAGAGATCCCGCGGGAAGGAGACGACGACGGCGCTCGTGTGGTCCTCGGAGATGTGGAGGAGCATCGTCACGTCGTTGAGGACGCCGGTCTCCTTGGAGGGGTCGCCGTACTCGGTCCCCTGGCCCTGCCGACTGTCGCTTCCCACGAGGAGCAGGTTCACGCCGCCCTCGATCGCGTCGATGCTCGGGATGTTCGGGTCCTGGCCGGCGAGGGTGACGGCGGGCTTCACGCTCGACACGACGTCCCAGAGCGCGTAGGCCGCGACGGTGCCGCCGCTCACGAGCAGCACGGCGAGGGCTCCGGCGACGAAGCGCAGGCCCGTCGCGAAGGGGTTGTGGCGCCGACGCCGCGCGTGTCGGCTGATGCTCGGGTCGGTGGCGACGCGGCGTGAGGACCGGGGGGTTTCGCTCACAAGGGTGCCTTTCAGGTCGCGCGACGGACGCGGGGTCGGGGGTGGAGAAGCGGGGGCTTCTGACGTCGTCGTCTCCGATGCGCTGGCCACGCGGTGCCGGGCGCCTCGCGTGCAGGGGTGGGCGGCGATCCGTCATCCGCGTCGCGGCGGCATGTCCCGTGGCCGGTGAATCTGTGGCGGAGGGCGTGGGATTCGAACCCACGAGACATTTCTGCCCACTGGTTTTCAAGACCAGCTCCATCGGCCGCTCGGACAGCCCTCCCGGAGAACGATCGTGCGGGCACGACCGGAGACCGAGTGTATCCGATGCGGTTCCCGCGATTCTGCCAGTGCGTTCTGGGAACGTGCTGGAACAGCCCCCGATCTGGGGGTGAATCGAGTCACTACCGCGCGATCAGATGCTCCCGCTCGGGGTGCTCGTCGAACCAGTCGGCGACGTACCAGCACATCGGGATCACGGTGCGTCCAGCCTTCTCCGCGTCGTCGACGGCGAAGGCCGTGAGCTCACCTGCGTAACCGTTGCCCCGGAACGGCGAGTTCGTGAAGGCCCGGGTGAACGCGACGGTGCGGCCGTCGTCGTTGTAATCGAGCGCACTCACGATGACGCCGTCGCGCCGCATGGTGTATCGGGAAGCGTCGCGTTCGTTCGCGAACTCGGTCGTGGCCATCCCCCTATTGTGCGCCCGTGCGAGCGGGTGCGGTCCACCTGCGACCCGCGGAGTCGCTCACTCGGTCGCTGAGTCTGTCGAAGCGTCGCACGTCGCGGTCGGCTCACCGCCCTTCGACAAGCTCGGGGACCGTACCGGCGGCGGTCAGAGGGAGTGGTGGCGGCCGATCGGGACGACGAGGGGGGTGCCCGTGACGGGATCGTCGATGACGCGCGACGCCATGCCGAAGACGGCCTCGACGGTCTCGGAGGTGACGACCTCACGCGGGGTGCCCGATGCGAAGATGCGGCCCTCCTTCACGGCGAAGAGGTGATCGGCGTAACGCGCCGCGAGATTGAGGTCGTGGAGCACGATGACGACGGTGGTGCCGCGGGCGCGATTGAGGTCGGTGACGAGGTCGAGCACGTCGACCTGGTGGGAGACGTCGAGGAACGTCGTCGGCTCGTCGAGGAGGAGGACGTCGGTCTGCTGCGCGAGGGCCATCGAGATCCAGACCCGCTGGCGCTGACCGCCGGACAACTCGTCGACGGGACGCTCCGCGAGTTCGAGCGACCCCGTCGCCTCGAGCGCCTCGGCGACCGCGGCATCGTCCGCCGCGGTCCAGCGCGAGAACAGTCCCTGATGGGGATACCGGCCACGACCCACGAGGTCGGCGACGACGATCCCCTCCGGCGCGATGGGCGTCTGGGGCAGGAGACCGAGCACGGTCGCGACCTTCTTCGTGGGCATCGCCGTGATGGGGGCGCCGTCGAGCAGGACCGATCCACTCGTGGGGGCGAGCAACCGCGCCATGGCGCGGAGCAGCGTCGACTTCCCGCACGCGTTGGCGCCGACGATGATGCTGATCCGGCCCGGCGGGACGACGAGGTCGAGGTCGTCGAGGACGACGCGGTCGCCGTACGCGATCGTCGCGCCGTCGACCTCGAGGGAATGGGACACGGTCACAGGGAGCCTCCCGAGCGGTTCGAACGGATCAGCAGGTAGAGGAGGTACGGAGCGCCGATGGCACCCGTGACGACACCGACGGGGAACGAGGTGCCGAAGGCGAACTGACCGAGCAGGTCCGCGGTGAGCACGAGGAGCCCGCCCACGAGACCGGCGGGGATCAGCAGCGAACGACCACCGCCCACGAGCCGCGCGGCGATCGGTCCCGAGAGGAACGCGACGAAGGCGATCGGGCCGGTGGTGGCCGTCGCGACGCCCGCGAGTGCCACGGCGACGACGACGAGCAGGAGCCGCGTCCGGTCGACGCGCACGCCGAGCGCCATCGCCGATTCGTCACCCAACTGGAGTGCCGTCAAACGACGCGTGAGCACGATGATGAGCGGCAGCAGCACGAGCAGGCTGAGCGCGAGCGGCGGGATGCCGTCCCAGAAGGCGCTGCCGAGGCTGCCGGTGAGCCACCGCAACGCCGCCTGCACCTCGAACGAGCTGGACTTGAGGAGGAGGTAGCTCACGACACTGTCGAGCATCGCGCCGACGCCGATCCCGATGAGGATGAGTCGCGCGCCCGAGAGCCCGTTGCGGTAGGCGAGCAGATAGATCGCGAGGGCCGCGCCGAGGCCGCTGACGACGGCGAGGATCGAGACGCCCGCTCCCCCCGCGCCGAGGATCGTGATCGCGAAGACGGCCGCTGCGCTCGCCCCTGAGGTGATGCCGATCACGTCCGGGCTCGCGAGCGCGTTGCGGAGCATCGTCTGGAACGTGACCCCCGCCAGCCCGAAGGCGACGCCCGCGAGGACACCCGTGATGGCGCGGGGCAAACGCAGCGTCCCCACGGTGAAGGACGCCCCGGGCACCTTCTCGCCGAACGCCACCCGGAGCACGTCGCCCGGAGGGTAGAAGGTGTTGCCGACCATCAGGGTCGTGACGAACATCGCGACGAGGGCCGCCGCGAGGGCGCCGATCACGAGCCGTCTGTGCCGCCCGCGTCGGCGGCGCGCGGCGCGAAGCGTCTCGGCGGCGGACGTGCCGACGGCCGGAGTGGACCCGGTCACCCCGACGGGTCGCGCGGCGACGAACTCTCGCGTCACGTCACAACTCCTTGATCTTCTGTCGGCGCACGACGGCGATGAACACGGGCGCACCGATGATCGCCGTGATGATGCCCACCTCGACGTCGCTCGGTCGCGTCACCACACGGCCGACCACATCCGCGAGCAGCAGGAGCACGGCGCCGAAACCGACCGAGTACGGCAGGATCCAGCGGTAGTCACTGCCCGTGAGGATGCGCGCGACGTGCGGCACGACGAGACCGATGAAGCCGATGGGCCCCGCGATCGCCGTGGCCGCGCCGCACAGCAGGACTCCTCCGAGCGCGGCGACGGCGCGCGCGACCTTGATGTTCCCGCCGAGCCCCGTCGCGAGCTCGTCGCCGAGAGCGAGAGCGTCGAGCGAGCGGGCGGACAGCAGCGACAGGATCGCGCCGACCGCGAGGAACGGGACGACCGTGGCCATCGACTCCCAGTTCGCGCCCCCGATCCCGCCGATCTGCCAGAAGCGGAAGACCTGGAGGGCGTCGACGCGCGGCAGCACGATCGCGCTGATGAGCGAACTGAGAGCGGCGGTCGTGGCCGCTCCGGCGAGGGCGAGCTTCAGGGGCGTCGCTCCGCCGCGACCGATCGATCCGACCGTGTAGACGAACACGGCGCTCGCGGCGGCTCCGGCGAGGGCGAGCCAGATGTACTGCGTGACGGTCGTCATACCGAAGAAGGCGATGCCGGAGACGACGAAGAGCGACGCCCCCGTGTTGACACCGAGGATGCCGGGGTCTGCGAGCGGATTGCGCGTGACCCCCTGCATGATGGCGCCCGCGAGACCGAGCGCCGCCCCGACGAGCAGACCGAGCACCGTGCGGGGCACGCGTGCTCGCACCGCCTCCTCGGCGAGGCCAGTGGCCGACTGGTCGGTGAAGGCGCTCACGACCTCCGTGAGCGAGACCTCACGCGACCCGATCGAGACCGACAGCACCACGACGACCACGAGCCCGACGAGGCAGGCGAGCAGTCCGAGCACCCGGCGACGACGACGGGACGCCGACCGGGCCCGCGAGGGTCTGGTCGGCGTCCCGACGACGACGGGTGCTGTGATCACTCGGCGTTCTCGGCGGCGTCCGCGAGCATCCCGACGAACTCGTCGAGCGACCACGGGATCGACAGGACCGTCGGCGAGAGGGCTGCGGCGATGGGGAGACTGTTGTTCATCACGACGACCGAACCGTTCGCAACGGCGGGGATCTGCGAGAGCAGCGGGTCCGCCTGCAGGGCCGGGAGCGTGGAGTCGTCGCCGTAGACGACCATGATGTCGACGTCGTCGAAGGTGTCGGCGTTCTCGGCGCTCACGCTGCCGAAGAACTCCTCGTTCTCCTCGGAGAGCTGCGCGAGGCTCTCGGGCGTCTCGAAACCGAAGTCCGCGAGGTACTTGTTGCGGGCATCGTCGGTCGAGTAGTAGCCGATGCTGCTGAGGTCGCCGGGGGTGAAGTACCCGACCATCGCGGTCTTGCCCTCGAGGGCCGGCTCGGCCGCGACGGCGTCAGCGATCTGCTTCTCGATGTCGGAGATGAGCGCGTCGGCCTCGTCGGCCATGCCGAGGGCCGCGCCGTCGAGCTCGGCCATCTCGCGCCACGTGGCACCCCACGGCACGTCGGGGTACGCGACCGTCGGAGCGATCTGCGAGAGGGTCTCGTAGTCCTCCTCCGTGAATCCGCCGTAGCCGCCGAGGATGACGTCGGGCGTCGTGTCGGCGACCGCCTCGAAGTCGAGCGCCGAGGTCTCGTCGAAGAGGACCGGGAGCTCGTCCGTGCCGCCGAGTTCGTCGAGCTTCTCGTACGTCCACGGGAGGATGCCGTCGCCGTCGTCGTCGCCGTAGGTCTGGGCCGGCATGCCGACGGGTACGACGCCGAGGGCGAGCGCGACGTCCTGGTTGGCCCACTGGACGGTGGCGACGCGCTCGGGCGCTTGCGTGATCTCCGTCTCTCCGAAGACGTGCTCGACCGTGACCGGGAAGCCGCTCCCTCTCGCTCCGCCGGAGGATCCGGACGAGGCGGTGTCGCTTCCGCTCGAGCACGCGGCGAGGCCGAGTGTGCCGACGGCCGCGAGGGCGACGAGGGAGAGGGTTCTGCGGGAAGCGCGCACGGAAGTCCTTCGAGACGTGGTGGGATTAGGCTTGCCTATCCTAAGCGCATCCTCGCCGTATCGAAAAGTGCATGCGGACGATCAACCTCCGCGACCGGGCGCGCGGCCGCACCCTCGCATCGCACCCCGCCGTCGCGGGTCGATCGCGGATGCGCCCCGACCCGCGCCCCCGAAGGCGCGGGTCGGGTTGACGCTCTGTTGCGCGCCTGGCGAGATCGACGAGGCGGACGAACCGGCGCCACCGGTCGCCCCCTCTCCGCGGCTGGTCGCCACGTACCCGAAACGCGTGACCTGCTCGGCGGAGAGTGTCGAAACATCGATCCCGAGGATGAGTCTCCCGCGGGCGTCCCCTGAGTACGCCACGTGACGGATAAATTCACCCCCCGGGTCACCCTCCCGTGCGGCTCATGCCCCCCGGACGGGTGACGATCACCGAAAATTCCCGGCGGTCGGCCGGCCACGACTTTCCGCTCGAGTGTCCGTCAGCGATCGACGCCTGCCTCCACAACGGGACCGGATTGTGCTAGTCCTGAGGGGGTCGACGGCGATACTCACGGTTGTGCCGTCGATGCGAGGTGAGGTCGATCGGTGGCGTTCACCTCGAGGAGGGGAGGTCGCGTGACAGCGAACGAAACCGAGCCACCGAGCCACGAAAGCCGCGGAACGCTCCGCGAGCGAGTGCTCGACGAGGTAGCCCGGAACGGCGCGCAAGCGGCCGCGGCCCTCATCGGGTCAGCGTGGGATCGCTACTCCGCCACCGCCCCGGCTGAACTCCTCGACGCCGTCCGAGCCCTTCCCGGCGAGATCCTGATCGACAATCCCGGCCTGATCGTGGCGGCGAACTATCTGCAGCAGCTCGTCGCCGAGACGGATCCGGATCGCGTCGAGCGGACCCAGCAGTTCTCGATCACTCCCGCGAGCGGGTCGACGCTCGCCCAACAGCTCGTGATCCTCACGGGAACGTCCGCGACACAACGCATGCGCGGCGACTTCGCGGATGCACGGGCATCTGCTGCGGACGCGCGACGACGGTTCGAGGCCGCCTCGGACGTCGAGACCGCGAAACTCCTGCAGCATCTCCCCCATCTGTTCGTGCAGTGGGGGAGATCGCTCGAGACCGCCGGTGACGGTCGAGGAGAGGCCCACCACGAGTACGAGGAGTCGTACCGGCTCGCCCTTCACACCGAGCAGCACCAAGCGGGGAGACGAGCCGCGGGACACCTCGCCTGGTATCTCGCCGAACGCGGGCGGCTGAGGGCGGCGCAGGACTGGTTGCGACGGGCTCGCGACACGGGCGAGGCTCAGGTGGGGTACGACGCGGTCATCCACCTCACCGCCGCCCTCATCCATACGGACGGGGGCGACCGCGGCGCCGCCGCCGTCGACCTCGCCAGGATGAGCGTCCACCCGATCGGCGACTATTGGGCGGCGGCCCTGTGGGTGAGGTCCACCCACGCCGCGACGGCAGAGGAACGCGCGCTCGTCGAGGCCGACCTGGAGGTCGAGCTCGCCCGGAGGCCGCCGGCCATCGCCGGAGGCGCGATGAACGCGCACTACCTGAGGGCCGCCGCTGTGAACCTCGGCCGTTTCGGCGTCGACGAGCGGGAATGGACCACTCCGGGCGATGCCGCGCTCAACGCCATCGCCGCGTACCGGCGGGGCGCCTTCCACGCCGTCATCGACATGACGCAGCATGCCATCGGACCGGAAGCGAGCCCGCGGATCCGCGCCGCTGCGCTCCTGCTTCACGCAGCGGCCGCGGCCGGGCTGAACCGGAGCAGTGCGGCTTCGGAGCACTTCGAGCGGGCGCGCGCGATCATCGATCGCGAGGGACTCTTCCGAACGTACGATCTGATCGACGTCGACGCCCTCGAGGATCTCGCCGGCAGCCGCGGGGTGCCCGTCTCAGCGTCCGTCGTCGGCGGCGGAGAGGCGGCACTCCTCTCGACCCTCAGCAAGAGGGAGCAGGAGGTCCTCGTCCAGCTCGTCTCCGACCGCTCGCTCGCCGTCATCGCGGGAGACCTCTTCGTGAGCCCGAACACACTCAAGACGACGGTGCGCCGGCTCTATCGGAAACTCGGGGTGAACTCCCGCCAAGAGGCGGCGGACATCGCGCACCGCGCGGGCCTGAGGCCACAGCCACCCCGGTAAGCGGTCCAGCGCCGGCGCAGGCCGGCGCGTCGCGGAAAGGCGCGTCAGCGTGCCACGGACGACTCCGGCGCTCCGGCGCCGAGGTGCTCCACGAGCGCTGCGGCGAGGCCGTCCTCGTCGACCGTGCCCGTGCGCGCGTTCGCTGCGGTCACGACCTCGTCAGGCGCCTGCCCCATCGCGACGGCCGTGCCGCCGCCCGCCACGGCCCACTCGAACATCTCGATGTCGTTGCGGCCGTCCCCCGCGACGAACACGTTGTCACGTGCGACGTCGAGGGCTTCGCGGACGTGCTCGAGCGCCGTCGACTTGTTGACTCCTTGCGGCGCGATGTCGAGCCAGGCCGTCCACCCGATCGAGTACGCGACCCGATGGAGTCCCATTCGCTCGACGCTCTCGAGGAACTCCTGCTCGCCCTGGTCGGGCGACACGACCACGACGCGGAGGACCGGCTCGTCCGAAAGCCGTTCGAACGGGACCTGCTCGGCGTTGTCGAGGTTCCAGTCGTCCATGCCCTCGGTGTACTTGCGGGACCCGTCCGGGAGCTCGACCATGTAGCGCCCGTCGTCGAGGTTCGTACGGATCGTCTCGAGCACCTCTGCCGCGTCGAACGTCTCGATGAGGTGACGGCGGTAGCCCGACGATTCGTCGGGGTCGCGCTTCAGCACAAGCGCACCGTTGGCGCACACGACATACTCCGGCTCGAGTCCCAGCATGTCGAGGACGGGCTTCGTCGAGTCCCAGCTGCGGCCCGTCGCGAGCGTGACGACGACGGCGTCGGACACGATCGAGCGCACCGCGTCGCGGACCACGTCCGACAGCGAACCGTCCTCCCCGAGGACCGTTCCGTCGATGTCGAGCGCGACGAGTCGCTTCGCACCGCTCATCGGACGGGCTTCGCGACGTCGAGGCCGCCGAGATAGGGGCGCAACACCTCGGGGATGATGACGGAGCCGTCCTCCTGCTGATGGGTCTCGAGGATCGCGACGAGCCAGCGCGTCGTCGCGAGGGTGCCGTTGAGCGTCGCGACGGGGCTCGTCTTGCCGTCCTCGCCGCGCGAGCGGATGCCGAGACGCCGAGCCTGGTACGTCGTGCAGTTCGAGGTGGAGGTGAGCTCGCGGTACGCGTCCTGCGTCGGCACCCACGCCTCGACGTCGAATTTCCGGGCGGCGCTCGAACCGAGATCGCCCGCTGCGGTGTCGATGACGCGGTACGACAGGCCGAGGTCCGTCATCATGCGCTCCTGATAGCCGAGCAGGCGTTCGTGCTCCGCCGCAGCGTCGTCCGGAGTGGTGTGCACGAACATCTCGAGCTTGTTGAACTGGTGCACGCGGATGATGCCGCGGGTGTCCTTGCCGTAGGAGCCGGCCTCGCGGCGGTAGCACGTCGACCAGCCGGCGTAGCGGAGGGCCCCGTCGGAGAGGTCGAGGATCTCGTCGGCATGGTAGCCCGCGAGCGCCACCTCGCTCGTGCCCGTGAGGTAGAGGTCGTCGTCCTGCAGGTAGTAGATCTCGTCCGAGTGGGCCCCGAGGAAGCCCGTGCCCGCCATGATCTCCGGCTTCACGAGCGTCGGAGTGATGAGCGGGATGAAGCCGGCCTCGAGGGCGCGATCGAGCGCGAGGTTCATGAGCGCGAGCTCGAGGCGCGCGCCGATGCCCTTGAGGAAGTAGAAGCGCGAGCCGGACACCTTCGTGCCGCGCGTCATGTCGATCGCGTCGAGGAGCTCACCGATCTCGAGGTGGTCGCGCGGTTCGAAGTCGAACGCCGGCTTGTCCCCCACCTCACGCAGGGTGACGAAGTCGTCCTCTCCTCCGGCCGGCACGCCGTCGAGCACGATGTTCTGGATCTGCGCGACGGCCGCGGCGTAACGCTCGTCGGCCTCGTTCTGCTCCTGCTGCGCCGCCTTCACCTGCTCGGAGAGGCCCTTCGCCTCGGCCACGAGAGCGGCCTTCTCCTCCTTGGGTGCTTGCGCGACGCGCTTGCCGTGGGCGTTCTGCTCGGCACGGAGCGTCTCGAACCGGGTGATGGCCGCGCGCTTGGCCGCGTCGGCCTCGAGCGCCTCCGAGACGACCTCGACGGAGGCTCCACGCGCCTCCTGCGAGCGTCGAACGAGGTCGGGGTTCTCACGCAAGAGCACTGGATCGATCACGCGGTCCAGTCTATGCGCCGGGTAGGTTGTCCTCATGGGTGCTGCGGGTTCTCGGTGGGCCGCGGTCGTCTACAACCCCGTGAAGATCGACGTCGATGCTCTGCGACCGATCGTGGAGCTCACGGCCGTCGCCGAGGGCTGGGGCGAGACGCGGTGGGTCGCGACGAGCGTCGAGGATCCGGGGGCCGGGCTCGCGCGGATTCTCGTGGAGGCCGGCGCCGGGCTCGTGATGGCCGCGGGTGGTGACGGCACGGTGCGTTCGGTTTCGGAAGCGCTCGTCGGGACGGGTGTCCCTCTCGGAATCCTGCCGTCGGGGACGGGCAATCTGCTCGCGCGCAATCTCGACCTCCCCCTGTCCGACGTCTCCCGCAGCGTCACGATCGCGTTCACGGGCGCCACTCGCGACATCGACATCGGCGAGGCGCGCATCGCGCGGGGCGACGGCTCCACGGATTCCCACGCGTTCCTCGTGATGGCCGGTGTCGGGATCGACGCGCAGATCATGGCGAACACGAATCCGGCGCTCAAGCGCGCCGTCGGCTGGCTCGCGTACGTCGACGCCGGTCTCCGGGCCATCCCGGTCTCGCGACCGTTCCGCGTGCGGTACCGCCTGCAGGGGCACAACGAGCACAGCGCGCACGTGTCCACCGTCATCGTCGGCAATTGCGGTCTGCTCCCGGGTGGGATCGAGCTGCTGCCGGGCGCTTCCGTCGACGACGGGCTCCTCGACATCGCGGTCCTGCAGCCGAAGGGCCTCGTGGGTTGGCTCCAGGTGTGGCGCCGCGTCTCCTGGCAGAACCGCGCGCTCCGCCGGTTCAGCATCGGCCGACAGATCATCGAGGCGAACCGGCGCGGGGGCGCCGGCAAGACCATCACGTACCTCCGCAGCGCCGGAGTGACGATCGGCCTCGACGACCCGAACGAGGTCGAGCTCGACGGCGACGACTTCGGTTCCGGGACGGCCGTCGCGTTCTCGACGCGACCGGGCGCCCTCGCCGTGCGCGTCCCGCTCCCCGTGGCGTGACCACCGCAGGGACCGGAGTCACGGTCGGGCCGGGCGTTGGGGCGACCACGTGAGCGCGAGGCCGGCTCCCGTCGCGACGGCGAGAGCGAGACCCGCAGCGAGGACGCCGGTGACGAGCCGCGGGATCCACGGCCTCGGCAGGGGGACGGGCGACCCCGTGCCCATCCCGCCAAACGATCCGTACGAGACGTACTGGTACCCGCTCTCGTCGACGAACACGAGTCCGTCGGGGTCGTCGATCGTCGTGCGGAAACCCGCTGCGTCGACGAACACGATGGAATAGCGCGGCAGCGGACCGTCGAGCGAGATCGAGTCGACGACGATCGTGCGGGCGACGATCTCCGGCGGTGTCAGCACGGGCGCCTCGTCGAGGGCCTCCGACTGGATGGCGATGCGCGTCGCGGCGGCGAGCCGGTCCTGCGCGTCCGCGAAGACGAGCACGATTCCGGCGCCGATGAGCACGACCGAGAGCACGGCGCCGACGACGCCGCCGATGAGCCGCCGCGCACCCGCGATCATCGTGATGCTCCCCGTCGGAACCGCACGGCCAGCACGGTCACCCCGACGAGGACCGAGAGGATCCCGAAGGCGATGAGGAGGGGGCCGACGGTCCACTCGACCTGCATGGCGACGAGGTCACGGGCCGCATCCCCGTCCTCGACGTCCGAAAGCCCGTGCGTGCCGCGACTCGTGAAATCCGAGTACACGACGTCGAGGGCGGAGCGGTACAAGCGCACTCCCATGGCGATGAGCGCGAACCCGCCGACGACGAGCACGACGACATGCGGATTCCACCGGGGACTCGGCTCGCGGCGTGAACGATCCCTCGGCCGACCGGTCGCGCCGTCCGGGACGGGCCGCTCGCCGCCAGCCGGTCCGTCGATATCGTCCATCGCCGCACCTCCCACCCTCGAGGGAGCGAGACGCGGGGCGGAGTCGCACTCCCGGATGTCCGTCGTCGACGACGTGCTGGCCACGACTCGCGAGGCATCTTCCGTCAGTATCCCTCAGGCCCTGCGGTGACGGAACTCCTCGCCAGGAGGTGGCGGAGTGTGCATCGCGGGGCGTCGACCGGCCCGTGGAGCACGGGGTCGGACGGGCGTGTGATGCGCCGCGGCGTCGAGTGTCAGGGCGATCCCGAGGACCACCCCGATGATCAGCGGCACGGTGACGAAGCGGGGTGACCACGGCCGCGGTCGCGGCGATTCGAACAGCCCCGTGCCAAACGCCCCGGCACGGATGAGGACGGCGTCGCCCTCCTGCACGATCGACACGCGCGGGGTGGTGTCGTTCACGAGAGCGTCGATGACTACCCACCGCCGGAACTCGGGGGTGTCGACGAGGTCGCGGTAGTACTCGACACCCGCCTGCTGCGACGTCGCCGAGCGGATCGTGGCTCCCACCGCGTCGATCCTCGCCCGGGCGTCGACCCAGACGAGGCCGACGCCGACGACGATGAGGACCACCGCGACGACGGAGAGGAACGACCGGCTGGAGATCCGGGTCACGATCGCGGTGAGCGCTCGCGCCGCGGACGAGGTGACCACGCTGCGGCCTGCAGCAGGACCACGAGGACGCCGAGGGCCGCTCCCGCCGCGATGGGCACGATCACGAGGCGCGGAGCCCACGGTCGCTGCAGCGGGAGGTAGGTGAAGATGCCGCCGAACGCGCCATACCGGGCGTCGCGGTAGTCCGCCTCCTGGTCGGTGAAGAGCACGGGTGTCGGCCCGTCGTTCGCGAGCGAGTCGGCCATCACGAGACGGGCGAGTCTGGCGGGCTCGCCCACGTCGTATCCCTCCTGCCCGCTGTAGAACTCGCGGAGCTCATCCACGACGCCGGTCGCGGCGGCCGCGCGCGAGCGGGCGTCGGTGGCCACGAGAGCGGCTCCGCCGAGGAGGAGGACGACCGCGAGGGAGGCCACCACGAGGAGGACGATCCGCCGGGACCTCACGGTGCGCCTCACGGTCGAGCGCCCGTCCCGTCGGTGTTCCCGTGAGACTCGTCGCCGCCACCGTCCGCGGCCGGGCCGCGCTCGTCCGCCCTCCCGACGGGACGCCAACGGACCGCGACGAAGATCACGACCGCGAGGATCGCCGCGAGCCCGACGACGAACAGGAGCGGACCGAGCGACCAGCCGAGCTGCATCGACACGAGTTCCGCCGTCGGGTCCGCGTCCTCGTCCGAGCCCGTGTCCCCGCCGCCGAAGATGAATCCCGTCTGGGCGAAGTCGACGTAGATCGTCTCGAGGGCGGCCCGGAACATCTGGAAGCCGGCGACCGCGAGGACCGCCCCGCCGATGACGAGCCCCAGGAGGTAGGGGTTCCGCCACGGCGCCGTCGGTGCGGCGTCCGTGTCCCTCGACTCCGTTCGGGGGTTCGACCGTGCCTCACCGGCGTCCGCGACCTTCGGCGCGCGCGCGAGGAAGTCCTCGGGCTCCTCCTCGGCGGGCGCGCCGGGAGGCGGCACCATGCGGGTCGGGCGCTCCGCGACGGGCGGGGGCAACGGGTCGTCGCTCCCCCACCTCGGCCTCGACTCGGGGGGAACCCCGCCCGGGGCCGCCGTTCCGCTCGCGTCCGGCGACTGGGAGGACGGCGGTGCGAAGAGGTCGAGGTCGGCATCCCGTCGTGCACGCGACCGCCGGGTCGACGGCACCGGCACCTCGTCCCGTGGGCCGCCGTGGACAGCCGGATCGTAGCCGCGCTGGAAGATCGGGTCGTGTCGCGGGTCGATGCCGCCCTGATCGGCCATGGGGTCCGTCCTTCTCCTCGCTACAGCACGTCGAGCCGGGGCGGGACGTCCGGCTCGCCGCTCACGATCGCGCGCAGCCAGTCGCGTGCGTCGATGAACACGTCGTCCGAGTATCGCGGGTCGAAACTCACACGCACACCGTCGGCTCGCGGGTAGGAGCCGAGGAAGATCACGCTCGGGCTGAAGCGCCGCACCCCGAGGAGCGCATCGGCGACGCGTTCGTCGAGGATGTGGCCGTCGGCGTCGATGATGAAGCGGTACCGGCCCAATTCGTCGCCGATGGGGCGCGACTCGAGCAGGCTCATGTTGACGCCGCGAGTGGAGAACTGCTCGAGCAGCTCGAGGAGCGCTCCGGCACGGTCGACGGGGAGTTCGGCGACGAGGCTCGTCTTGTCCGCACCCGTCGGTCGCGGCAGGTCGCGCGACGTCGACACGAGGACGAACCGCGTCACCGCGTTGGGATTGTCGATGATGCCGCGCGCGACGATCTCGAGGGCGTGGTGGTCGACGATCCCGGGAGGCGCGACGGCGGCGTCGGCGAGGCTGTTCTCGAGCAGACTCGCGGCAGCCTGGACGTTGCTCGATGCCGGAACGTGTGCGTGACCCGGGAGCGCACGATCGAGCCAGCCGCGGCACTGCGCGTACGCGACGGGGTGCGCGTTGACGACCTTCACGTCCTGGAGCCGCGTGCCGGGACGGACGACGAGGACGAAGTCGACGTGCACGAGGTATTCGCCGACGATGCGGAGCCCCGGCATCGTGGAGAGGGCGTCCTGGGCGACGGACACGCCGCCCTCGATCGAGTTCTCGATCGCGATCATCGCGGCCGTGCTGCGCCCCGTGATGACGTCGTCGAGGGCCTCGCCGACGTTGTTGACCGAGCGCCACTCCTGCCCGACGGCCTCCTCGACCTGCGCGAGCGCCGCCTCCGTGAACGTCCCGCGCGGCCCGAGGTAGCTGTACGTGCGGGTCGAGGGGACGGACGGTGTCGACATAGGGGAAGCCTACTGGCGACGATCCGCGGTGGGGGCGCGTTCCGACGCGAGCGCATGAGTCAAGAATTTAGCTAAAGCTAAATTAGCGTAGACTGCCCAGTATGTCAGACCTGATCAGGACGACTCGCGAACAGAAGGGCGTGCGCGCTCGTGATCTGGCGAAGCGCCTCGGCGTGACTGCCGGTGCCATTTCGCAGATGGAAGAGTCGGAGCGTTCCGAGACCATCAAGCTCCACACCCTGCGACGTGCGCTCGACGCCCTCGACGCCGCACCGGTCCTCACGACTCGGGACCTGCTCTGGACCGAGCGGGTGACACCGGCGGCGGTGGCGCGAGCCGTCGCTCGCGAACTCGAGGCGGGAAGAGAAGGCGTCGCCTTCCGCCTTGTCACGGACGGCGTTCGACAGCTCCGGTCGAATCAGACGGCGTTCTCTCGCGAGCAGCTGACCGAGCGTCCTCCGCGACTGCCGTCGAAACTCTGGGATACGTTCTTCGCCGCTCTGTATGCGCACGCACTCGGAGCGGAAGCGCCGGCGTGGGCGCGACCGAGGGCATTGGCTGAGCCCACTTACCTCTTCCCCCAGCCCTCACTCCAGCGACGAGCCGACGAGTCCACACCGAACTATCTGCGACGCGTCGGCGTCCTGATCGACGAACGTAGCCTCTCTCGTGCATGATCGCGATCTGCTCAATCGACTGATGTCCGATCTCGAGAGTCGTTTGCGCAATCGGGGTGTTGTCGGCTCAATGAAGATCGTCGGCGGCGCCGCCCTCGCGAAGCTCTACCCCGACGACGACGAGGTCCGGCCGACAGCAGACGTCGATGCCCTGTTCGAACCTGTCTCGGACGTCCTCATCGTCGCCGATGCGATGGCGCAGGACTATGCGCTTCGGCCCGACTGGTTGAACTCGGCTGCACGACCGTTCATGGCGCGTGGCCTCGCGGAATCGGCGGACGATTCCTTCCACGTCTATGCGGCTGAGCCGGAAGAACTCATCGCAATGAAGATGGCACGAGGCGCTCCTCAGGACATCGACGATCTGCGCATCCTCGCGCGACATCTCGGGATCACCTCTCCCGCGCGGCTCGTCCAGATCGCCTACACCGTGTACGGTGCCGATTCCGTTCATCTCCAGGACGGCGAGGACTCGTATCTCCTCTTCGCAGAGGACGTCCTGGGGACCTGACATCCGCCACGAGCGCGCGTTCCGAACGGAGCGCATGGCACGATCAGGTATGCGCCCACCGTCCCGATTCCGCCGCGCCATCGCGGCCGTCGGCGCTCTCGCGCTCGGAGGGTCGCTCGTGGCGTGCGGGTCGACGCCGCCGAGGTCCCGGAGGGCGACGGCCCTGTCGTCGCGTTCTACGGCGACTCGTACACGCTCGGCACCGGCGCGAGCGCTCCGTCGAAGCGCTGGTCGAGCATCGTGAGCGCGGAGCGCGGCTGGCGCGAGGTCAACCCGAGCGTCAACGGGCTCGGATTCGTCAACAACCGCAGCACGTACGGGGAGGGCAGCGGCGACCTGCCCGACATCGTCATCGGCGCGGATCCCGACATCGTCTTCGTCACGATGGGGCTCAACGACAACTTCAGTTACTCGTCTCGGGCCGATCGCATCCGGGAGCAGATCACGGCGGATCTCACCCGCCTGCACGACGCCATTCCCGACGCGCGCTTCGTCGTCGTCGAGCCGTTCTGGTACACCGACGATCGGCCGGAGTCCGTGGAGACGATCATCGGGTGGGTCGAGGCGGCCGCCGAGGAGATCGGTGCCGACTACGTCCCCGGCGCGAGCCGCTGGCTCGACGGTCACTATGCGGGTTCGGCGGACACCTGGATGGCCTCCGACGGCCTCCACCCGAACGACACGGGCTACGCCCACATGGCCGAGGAGATGGACGCGGCCCTCGCCGCCTTCAGCCCACCCCTCTGACCCCTCTCCCCCCTGAATATCCCCTTTGGGCACGCGATTTCGGGCACGGAAGGGATATTCAGGCGGGTCAGCGGGCGGCGGTGGAAGTCGCGAGGTGCGAGATGCTCGCGAACGGTGCGGGGTTTCAGTCCGAGGGGATCGTCGAAGCCGAACCCGTGACGACGAGTCCGCCGTCGACGGGGACGTCGACGAGCAGCACACTCGCTCGCGCGACGTGCCGGCCCTGGTGCACGACGAGCCGACCGGGAACCTCGATCGCGCCGAATTCGCGGACGTAGGCGCCGAGCGCCGCGGCCGCCGACCCCGTGGCGGGATCCTCAGTGATGGCCCCGACGGGGAAGAGGTTGCGCGTCTCGAACGTTCCGCGCTCGAGCTCGACGGCGGTCGTGACGGTTCCCGACCACCCCTGCTCGTCCATCAGCTCCCGCACCGAGGTCGGGTCGAAGACGAAACCGTCGAAGGTCGCGGCGTCCGCGAACACCAGGACCGGATGGCGGTTACCGGCGAACGCGACGCGCGGCGGCAGGTCCGATCGCAGGTCCGACCGGTCGACTCCGAGGAGCCGCAGCAACCTGTCGAGCACGTCCACCTCGATGGGCCCGACCCACGGAGCCACGCTCGTGAAGGACGCCCAGACGGCGCCGTCCCGCTCCCGCGTCTCGATGAGCACCTCGCCGACAGGGGTGTCGAAAGCGATCGCGCCCGTCCCGTCGCGTTCGGCGAGAGCGACGGCCGTCGCGACGGTCGCGTGTCCGCAGAAGGGGACCTCGGCGATCGGCGAGAAGTACCGGATGCGGTGCCTGCTCCCCTCGCTCGACACGCCCGATCCGATCACGAACGCCGTCTCCGCGTAACCGACCTCGGCGGCGATTGCCTGCATGTCGGCGTCACCGAGCGATTCGGCGTCGAGCACGACTCCGGCAGGATTGCCGCCCGTGGGATCGGCCGCGAAAGCGGAGAGTCGGAGCACGGTGCACCGGCGCACGACGCCGATCTGGAACGAGTGGCCCTCACGAGCGTCGAGGGCAAGCACTGGTTGCTCCGCGCTCCGCCCTGCCAGAATGACCCCATGACCGACCGTGCCGGAACACCCGCGACCGAATCAGACCTCGTCGACCTCGACGCTCTCCACGAGGCCTACTACGCCCTCAAACCCGACGTCTCCGTGCCCGAGCAGCGCGTGGTCTTCGGCACGAGCGGGCACCGCGGCTCTTCCCTCTCCACGTCCTTCAACGAGGACCACATCGCGGCGACGACGCAGGCGATCGTGGAGTATCGCGCAGCGCAGGGCATCACGGGGCCGCTCTTCATCGGCGCGGACACGCACGCCCTCAGCCGCCCAGCGCTCACGACGGCCCTCGAGGTCCTCGTCGGCAACGACGTGCGCGTCCTCACCGACCAGTACGACGACTTCGTTCCCACCCCGGCTCTCAGCCTCGCCATCATCACCTACAACAACGCGGGCAACGACGACGAGGCCGACGGCATCGTCGTGACGCCGAGCCACAACCCTCCCGCCGACGGCGGCTTCAAGTACAACCCGCCGCACGGCGGCCCGGCCGACTCGGACGCGACGTCGTGGATTGCGAACCGCGCGAACGAGCTCATCGCCGACGGGCTGCGCGACGTGAAGCTCGCCGAGCCGTCCGCTGTGGAGACCTACGACTTCCGGAAGGCCTACGTCGACGATCTCGCGAACATCATCGATTTCGACGTCATCAAGCAGGCCGGTCTCCACATCGGCGCCGACCCCCTCGGCGGCGCGAGCGTGCACTACTGGCAGGCCATCGCGGACACATACGGTCTCGATCTCACCGTCGTGAACCCCGACGTCGACCCGACCTGGCGCTTCATGACGCTCGACTGGGACGGCAAGATCCGCATGGACCCGTCCTCCGCGAACGCGATGGCGTCGGTGCTCGAGCACCGGTCGGAGTACGACATCCTCACGGGCAACGACGCGGATGCCGACCGGCATGGCATCGTCACCCCCGACGGCGGCCTCATGAACCCGAACCACTACCTCGCCGTCGCGATCGAATACCTCTACGCCAACCGCCCCGGGTGGAAGGACGACGCGGCGATCGGCAAGACCCTCGTGTCGTCGAGCATGATCGACCGGGTCGCCGAGTCGCTCGGACGTCGGCTCTGGGAGGTCCCCGTCGGCTTCAAGTGGTTCGTCCCCGGCCTCATCGACGGGTCCGTCGGCTTCGGTGGCGAGGAGAGCGCTGGAGCGAGCTTCCTCCGCTTCGACGGAACGGCGTGGACGACCGACAAGGACGGCATCCTGCTGTGCCTGCTGGCCTCGGAGATCACGGCCAAGACCGGCAAGACTCCGTCGCAGCTGTACGCGGAGCTCACGGAGCGCTTCGGCTCGCCCGCCTATGAGCGCGTCGACGCCGCCGCGTCGAAGGAGCAGAAGGCCAAGCTCGGCAAGCTCGACGGCGACGCGATCACCGCGACGGAACTGGCCGGCGAACCCATCATCGCGAAGCTCTCCGCCGCTCCCGGCAACGGCGCAGCGGTCGGCGGCCTCAAGGTCGTGACGGAGAACGCCTGGTTCGCCGCCCGCCCCTCCGGTACCGAGGACGTCTACAAGATCTACGCGGAGTCGTTCAAGGGCGCCGAGCACCTCCGTCAGGTGCAGGCCGAGGCCAAGCAGATCGTCGACGCCGCGATCGCCTGACCCCTCCCCCATCAATTTGGCGATGGTGCACGTAGTTACGCGCACCATCGCCAAATTGATGCCCCGGGGGTTAGGGGACCTGGTAGTACCAGACCGTCGAATTCGGGTGGTCGATCGTGATCGCCTCGTCGATGTCGCGGAAGTCGCGGTTCTCGTTGTGCCCGGCGACCTTGATCTGGAGTCCGTTCTCTCCCTGCACGATGTCGGAGACGATCATGACGTGGTCGGGATTCCCGTTGCCGTTCCAGTCGAAGAAGGCGATGTCGCCGAGCTTCAGCTGGTCGCGCTGGGAGTCGTCGAGTCGCGTGAGGTTCGGTCCCGAGTCGCTCGCGAGCCAGTCCTCGAGCGAGGGCGCGTAGACCCACGTCTTCGTGCCCTGCGCGTTGCGGTTCGACCAGGTGTCGTTCATCTTCCACCCGCGCGCGAGGAGGGTCTGCGAGACGAAGTTGGCGCAGTCACCGCCGCTCGGGTTGTAGTCGCCGAACTCGGGGTTGTAGTCCTGCCAGTGCGTGAGCGCATAGCCGAGCTGCTTGTCGACGGGCGTGAGAGTGGCGTAGGTGTACGTGTTCTGCCACAGCGACGGGAGCTGCTCCTCGCCCGCGAACACCTGGATCTCGACGGTCTTCGGCTGGAAGTCGGACGAGCGCGGCACGGCCGCCGTGACGCGCGTGTCGTCGACGACAGTGAGGGACGACGCCGGCGCTCCCCCGACGAGCACCCGGGTGACGCCCTCGAGGCCGAGTCCCGTGATCGCGATCTCGCCGCCACCGCTGACGGGCCCCTCGGGGGCGTCGACGTCGCCGACGACGCTCACCGACATGTCGACGGGATCGAACGACGGGACAGCCGCTGCCGCCGCCGGGTCGCCGGCGCATCCGCTCAGCAGGCACGTGGCGGCGACGACGGCGCCCGCCAGAAGAGCGGTCGCTCGACGACGGACGGAGGGCGCAGATGCTGTCACGACGATGCTTCCTTGTGGTGCGGGGGTCACTCCATGGTACGGGGATCGGCCGATGAGCTGCCGGACGCCGTCCCGTTCGTGTGGAACGCGCCGACCCCCTCGGCCGTCTCACGCCGTCGCATCGCCCACGTCGCCGTGAAGGGCACGCTCCCGGAAGGCCAGGAAGAGGGGGAGCGCGAACGCGAGCGCGACGAACGGAATCGCCAGCAGATAGAGCCAGACGCGGCGCATCCGGAGCCGACGCCCTTCGACGATCATGAAGACGACCGCTGCCACCGCGACGACGAGCAGATCCGTCGTGAGCGATGACACCGATGGACCGCTCCCGAACCAGTCACCGAGATAATCGCGGCTCTCGAGGATCGCGATGACGTTGTACGTCCACGTCCCGACGAACCCCACCCCCGCGAGGACGAGGTAGAGAACTGCTCGCGGCGTCCAGCGTCGCGTGGATGCCGCGGCCGCAGCCGGTGATGTCCGGGCGCTCATCGTCCCTCCTCCGATGCCGTCGGGGCGGCGGTAGCGCCACCGCTCGCAGCCGCGGAAGCGGGCACTGCGCGCTCCGGAGCGGTGGTCGAGCGACCATCGACACCTCCCCGAACGATCGCGACGACCGCTCCGGCGACGACCACGACCACGAGCGCCGCCCCCGCGGTGACCGTCGCCGCGTCGGGTGCGACGATCGACTGGCCGCGCAGCGCCTGCCAGAGCACGAGGCCGACCGTTCCCGCGAAGCCCACAGCTCCGACGAGGACGAGGCGGTACCGCACGGTCTCGCTCCGCAGCATGGCCACGCGCCGCGCGAGCAGCTCGAGCGCGATCACGAGGAGCGGGAGCACCTGCAGGGCGTGCATCCCGACGAAGTGCGGGATACGCAGATCGCCTCCCTCGGTGCTCCACCCCAGCAGGGGCAATCCGGCCCCGCCGTCTGCCACGCCGACGGCATGCGCTCCCGCGATCCCCCGGTAGTCGTTCAGCTGCGCAGCGGTCGGACCGGTCATGAGGAACGCGAGCGCCATGCCGACGAGGCCGATCACGAGGCCGGACCGGATCGCGAGGGCTCGTGCCCGGTCGCCGAGGGGCGATCGGAAGAGCACCACGGCGACCACGACGGTCACGAGCCACACGACGACGATCGACACCGCCATGAGCGTCCACACGAGGGCGGCGACGGGCGACGAGACGTTGAAGTGGCTCGTCGTGTTCGTGACGACGGCCCCCACGATGACGATCATCTCGAGCACGAGGGCGACGACGACCACACTCCCGAGCACGGAGAGGAGCCGACGGCGACGTGTCGCGAGTCCGATCATCCACGCGAGCGTCACGGAGTAGACGGAGAGCGAGACCGAGAACTTGAGCGGCTTCGCCCAAGCGGGCTGTCCGAGGATCTCGCGCGGATCGAGGAGCAGCGCAACGATGCAGACGGCGACGCCCACGGCGGACAGGATCGCGAGCACGAGGAGCGGACGGTGCAGGCGGCCCGCCGGGCGGGGCATCGTCGGGGGGCGGGTGGGCGGTGGGGTGCTGATCATGACGAGGTCTCCTGGTCTGACGACGGCGATGCGGGTGGCGAGGGGAAACGGCGCTCCCCCTCGGTCGCGTGCGCGATACGGCGCAGCGACTGGAAGACCACGTCACCGAGAGCTGTGCCCACGGCGGCGATGCGGGCTTGAGCGGCGGGATCCGATCGTTCCTCGAGCTCGTCGAAGTCCGCTCGCGCGACGATGGCTGCCGCTTCGGCGTAGCGCGCGAGCCACTTCTCGCTGAGAGGTTCCCCCACGACGGCGAACGTGTCGAGTGCTCGAGCGGCGATCGGGATCGCCGGGTGGAACCGACCGATGCCCTCCACGACGGCGAGAATGCGCTCGACCGCCTCCTCCGAGGGCTCCTCGGAGGTCGTTGCTCCCGCGAGGGGCACGGCCGCTTGCGCCACTCCGAACGCGTCGTTGAGCGGCATGCCGCCGTCGAGGGCTGCGGTGATCCGCTTGACGCCGGCGATGCTCACTCCGGCCCCCTCGACGAGTCCCCGGACGAGCCGGAGGCGGGCGGCGTGCGCGTCGCCGTACGTCGAGCGGTTCGGCCCGTCGACCTCTCCCGGCGCGAGGACGCCTTCGCGGATGTAGTACTTGATGGAGGCGATGCTGACGCCCGTCGTTCGACTCAATTCGGAGATGCGCACGTGGATAGCGTAGCTATCGGATAGCCGCGCTGTCTAGCCGCAGGTCCGATCCGTAGAATCGAGCTCACCGCTTGATCGACCCGAAGGACAGCCGCTATGTCGACGCCCATCGATCCGCCCCGCCAGCCGTACCCGGTGCCGCCGGCCGGCCAGAAGGGCGCAGCGGCGTGGGCGCTGGGCTTCCTCGCGTACGCCCCCATCCCGGTCGTCGCCCAGATCATGACGGGGCTCATCATGGCCGGCGTCTACCCCATCCATAAGAAGCGCGGGCCGATCGCTCATGCGAACGCTCGGAATGCGGCGAACTGGGGGCTGACCTACTCGGTACTCACGGTCGTCTTCTTCGGGATCGCCACCCTCTTCGCTGCGATCCTCACCAACGGGGGTACGACGACGGCGTCGGGCGAGACCACGCTCTTCCCCCTCATCCCGCTGGCGCTCTGGTGCCTCATGACGGTCGTCCACGTGATCGTGACGATCACGGGCACCGTGATCGCCTCGAAGGGAAGGGTCTTCCGAGTCCCCTTCGTGATCCGATTCATCTCCGACTAGAGCCGAGGTCTCCGGGATGCGAGCCGCCCCTCAGCCGTCGGACCGCAGCCGGTCGACCATGCCACGGAGGATGCGACGCGCCTCGACCTGATCGGCGGAGACGACATCCCTCCGAGCCGTCGGACCTCGATCGAAGGAACCGCGGCCGTCGTCGCCTCGAGGCGTTGAACGGCCCGTTCTGACGCACGTTCACCTTCGGCGACCCCGACGGCCACCACGTCACGATGCACGACAGCGCATGACCCAGCGAGAGCCTCCTGAGAGCGCTCTCTCCCACGGTAGGCTTCTGCGAAGACCCTCGATCCGCTGGAGCACCCATGAGCGACGACGCCCGCCGTTTCCCCGACCACTTCCTCTTCGGTGCAGCGACCGCGGCGTACCAGATCGAGGGCGCCGCCCACGAGGACGGTCGCACCGACTCGATCTGGGATGCCTTCAGCCGCGTTCCCGGCGCGGTCATCGACGGGCACAACGGCGACGTGGCGACCGACCACTACCACCGGTACCGTGACGATGTCGCGCTCATGAAGGACCTGGGGCTCCAGACCTACCGCTTCTCGACCTCGTGGTCCCGCGTCCGCCCCGACGGCGGCCCCGCGAACGCGAAGGGACTCGACTTCTACTCGCGGCTCGTCGACGAACTGCTCGGCGCCGGCATCAAGCCCTGGCTCACGCTCTACCACTGGGATCTCCCGCAAGCGCTCGAGGAGCGCGGCGGCTGGACCAACCGCGACACGTCCGAGCTGTTCCGCGACTACGCGATGACCGTGCACGAGGCCCTCGGCGACCGCGTCGGCGTGTGGACGACCCTCAACGAGCCGTGGTGCTCGTCGTTCCTCTCCTACACCGCGGGCGCGCACGCCCCCGGCCGTCAGTCCGTCGAGGACGGCCTCGCCGCCGCCCACCACCTCCTGCTCGGCCACGGCCTCGCGGTGCAATCCCTCCGCGCCGCCGACCCGTCGCTCGAGATCGGGATCACGCTCAACCTCACGGTCGCGAAGCCCGTCGACCCGACGAACGAGGGCGACCTCGACGCCGCTCGCCGCATCGACGGCCAGTTCAACCGCTTCTTCCTCGAGCCGATCTTCCACGGGGTGTACCCGCAGGACGTCGTCGCCGACGTCGCCGGCAACAACTTCGAGTCCTACGTGAAGGAGGGCGACCTCGAGATCATCTCCACCCCCATCGACGCCCTCGGTGTGAACTACTACCACGGCGAGCACGTGACCTCGACGCCCGTCGAGGTCGAGACGGGTGGCCAGGCGCCGACCGAGCGCCCCACCCGCTCGCCCTTCCCCGCCGCGGAGAACGTGCACTGGCACCCGCAGGACCTCGAGACCACGTCGATGGGCTGGGAGATCGAGCCCTGGCTCCTGCGCGACCTGCTGGTGCACGTCGACCGCGAGTACACCGGCCCGGCCGGCACGGCGATCTGGGTCACGGAGAACGGCGCGGCGTTCGACGACGAACTCGTCGACGGCGCCGTGCACGACGAAGGCCGCACGCGGTTCCTCGCCGGACACCTCGACGCGATCCTCGACACGATCGACGACGGCGTCGATGTGCGCGGCTACTTCTACTGGTCGCTGCTCGACAACTACGAGTGGGCCTGGGGCTACCACAAGCGTTTCGGCATCGTGCGCGTGGACTACGACACTCAGGAGCGCACCGTGAAGGACTCAGGGCTCGCGTATCGCGAGATCATCGCGGCACGGTCCCTGCCGGCGCAGGCGTAGCGGACGCGGCGGACCGACGATGCCGACCGTGACGGGCCACCCCGAGCGACACGCGCCGACGCTCGAAGCCGTCGCGGAGGCCGCCGGCGTGTCCCGTGCCACCGTGAGCCGCGTGGTCAATGGGTCGCCGAGCGTCCGCGGTGCGGTCGTCGAGGCCGTGCAGAAGGCGATCGCCGACCTCGGGTACGTTCCGAATCGCGCGGCACGGTCCCTCGCGTCGAGCCGCACCCACTCGATCGCCCTCCTCGTGCCGGAAGACGTGTCCCGGTTCTTCGGCGACCCGTACTTCGCGAGCTTCACGGGTGGCCTCGACCGGCGGCTCGCCGACACCGAGTACGTGCTCAACCTCGTCGTCGCGCGTGATGATCCGGGCCGGAAGGCCGTCCGTTACGTGCGCGGCGGCAACGTCGACGGCGCGATCGTCGTGTCGCACCACCGCGGCCACGACTTCCTGCGGCAGCTCGAGGGATCCGTCCCCATCGTCTACGGCGGGCGTCCGGACGTGGCCCTCTCCGCCGAGCCGGTCTTCGTGGACGTCGACAACGAGGCAGGTGGGCACCTCGCGACGCGACACCTCATCGAGAGTGGGCGCACGCGCATCGCGACGATCGCGGGGCCCGAGGACATGCCGGCGGCTCTCGACCGCCTCGCCGGATTCCGTCGTGCACTGCGCGAGGCCGGCCTGCCGGACGACGCCGTCGTGCACGCGAACTTCACGGCGTCGGGCGGCGCGGAGGCGATGCGGACGTTGCTCTCCCGCCATTCCGACCTCGACGCCGTCTTCTCGGCGTCCGACCTCATGGCGTCTGGCGCCCTGACGGCGCTCGCGAGCCGCGGGGTCGACGTCCCCGGCGATGTCGCGATCGTCGGCTACGACGACAGCCCGGCGGCGACGTGGGGCGAGATCGGATTGACGACGGTCCGGCAGCCGTCGGAGCTCATGGGGGCGACCGCCGTCGACGTGCTCCTTCGCCTGCTCGCGGGCGACGCCGATGTTCCTCACGAGAACATCGTGCAGACCGAGCTCGTGATCAGGGACTCGGCGTGACCAGGCGGCAGCGTGCCATGGGACTCATGGTCGTCGGCGCACTCGTGCTGCTCGTCGTCATTCTGGGGACGATCGCGCTGCCTCTGATGCTCGATGCCACCCTCGCGGCTGACTACTCGGTCTTACCCGCGGGCACCGAGGTGGTCATGACGAAGGAGCAATTCGAGCGCGGCCAGACGTTCCCGTTCTGGGGCTCGGCGTTCCTGACAGCGCTCCTCGCCCTCGCGGTCGCGATCTTCCTCGTGGCCCTGACGTGGTCGCGGGCGCAGAGAGGTGTGCCCACCGGCCCGCTTCCGTTCTGAGCGGGACGCGCGTGCGATCCTGGCAGGCCGACTCTCGGGAGGAGTTGCGAGTACAGCATCCCTCCCGAGGTGGAGAGTGATCAGCGTGCGTCGCTGCCCGCCTCGATGCGCTCGGCGATCACGACGACGTCATCGAGGCGCCCCTCGGCGACGTCCATGATGAAGTCATACGCCTCGTCGTTCGACCACACCAGTCGTCGAC
Source organism: Labedella phragmitis (assembly GCF_004078635.1). Lineage (GTDB taxonomy): Bacteria > Actinomycetota > Actinomycetes > Actinomycetales > Microbacteriaceae > Labedella > Labedella phragmitis. The sequence continues at coordinate 545,390 of NZ_RZNB01000001.1, read as the reverse complement.
CGTTCACGCCCAGGAAGACGATGAGACCGGCGAGAGTGAGTCGCTTGTTGCCGTCCAGAAGTGGATGGTTCTTCGCGAGCGAATGCACGAGAGCGGCCGACTTCTCGGCGAGCGAGGGATAGGCGTCGGCACCGAGGACCGTCGTCCGAGCCCGCGCACATGCCGCCTCGAGGAGACCGGCGTCCCGGACCCTGACGTCGGGTCCGATCGCACGTCGCGCGATGCGCTCGAGGTCGCGGAGCGTGAGATAGATCACTGGGCGAGGCGCTCGAGCGCCTCGGCGTAGCGAGGCAGTTCCTCGTCGAGCACCCGGTCGATGAGGTCGTCGTGGCTGTGCCTCTCGACGTACTCACGAACCGCCTCCCGGGCGACGTCCTGCATCGAGCGGGATTCGAACTCCGCGCGTCGGCGTAGCGCGTCCGTCTCGGCGTCAGTGAGCCTCAAAGTCATCGCCATCCACTAATGGTATCAGTCCTGACACCACGACGGTGGGTCTACTGGTACGTGACGAGGTCGGGCTCCGGGGCGACGTCGCGCAGGGTCTGCTCCGGCGACAGCATCGGCAGGTCTTCGTCGTAGAAGTTCTTCCAGCCCCATGCCATCCCGGCGGGCGCGCCGTCGTGCAGCGCCCGCCACGTGGCCTGCTTGTCCGGCTGGCCGCCCTGACCGTCAACGTGGATCAGCAGTTCGAGCTGGGGGTGGGACATGTCGACGTCCTGACGATTCTGGATCATGTCGAGTCGGAACTGGTGCAGCACGAGCATCTTCGGCGGTAGTCCGTCGCGCTCGACGAGGTCCGCGAGCCATCGGGAGACGGCGTTGATCTCCTCGGCCGTGACCGAACCGATCTGCGTGAGGTGCTTCTCGTCCGGCTCCAAGCGCCACTCGGGGTCGAGCGCGAGCCCGACGTTCGGGCGCGCGAGCAGGCTCTCGTAGAGCTTCGCCTGCGTGAGGAAGTCGGTGCGGCCGGGCTGCAGGTCGATGACGACGTACACGCCCGCCTCGGCGGCCGCGTCGATGTAGGGGGTGAGCCGATCGGCCGGCAGCTCGTTCGAGTAGTTGCCGTCGTCGCCCTCCGCTCCCGCCGCGACCGTGGCGATGATCTCGAGCGTCGGCACGACCGTTCGATCGGTGAGCGCCTCGTAGGGAGCGGCCACCTTCCTCGCCCGATCGATGGTCTCGTCGACGCCCTGCTCACCGAGCACTCCGAGCACGGGGGCGTCGGGGGCTCCGTAGAGGGCGACGAACAGCCGGTCGGCGAAGAGGTGCTGACCGCCACCCGGCAGCTCCACGCCCGTCGCCGCCGCGCGCACCGACCAGGCGGGGTCGGGAAGTGTGGAGAAGGCCTCCCCGAGCAGGATGGTCGACGCGGCACCGGCCGCGGCCAGCGCGGCGATCGCGTCGGACGAGCGGAGAGGATCCGGCGACGCCGCGGGAAGTACGACCACGGGGACGCCGGCGGCACGAGCCGTGGCGAGCGCGGCGGCGTCGGCGGGCGCGTCGGTCGTGAGCGCCACGGTCGACTCGAGGGGCGCCGCGGGCTGGGGACGGGGGTCGAGGGGTGCTGCCGAGGCCGGCGCCGACGCCGCCGAGGGGTCCGACGCCGGATCCGGCAATCCCGCGATGCCGGCGATCGAGAGCGCGTCAGGGCCTGTCGCGACCTCGACGCCCGTGGCCTTTCCGAGAGCGGCCGGGTCGGCGTCGGTCGCGACGACATCGAGACCGGGAAAAGGCCCGCCGCCGAGGTTCCCGACCGCGATGACGGTACTCGCGCCGAGTCGATCGATCTCCTCGGCGACGGCCTCGTGGGAGGGCGTCGGCGCGTCCGCCGTCGACGCCGACGACGGCGTCTGTGCGTCGGTCGCCGACGCGTCCGGTGTCGGGGCGGCCCCCTGGGCGCCTCCGTCGTCCGGGGCGTCCATCGTGGCGGCGGTCTCGAGCAGGAGGGGGACGCCCAGGGTGACAGCGACCTGGGCCGAGAGGAACGTCGCGGTCTCATCGGCTGCCGGGGCGACGAGAACGGTCGGCGCGGATTCGAAGAGGAGTCTGCTCGCCTCGATGGCCCGGGCAGCGGGATCGGCGTCCGCGATGACCGTCGCACCCTGCGTCGGCTGCGTCGTCACGACCTCGGTGACGGCCTCCTCCGAGGCGTCGGTCGTGGTGCAACCGACGAGCGCGGCCACACCGAGAGAGGCGATGGAGGCGAGAAGGAACCGAGAGGTGACGCTGGAGGGCATCGATTCAGGCTAACCGATGCGACCGACCCCTCGTCCGGTCGCCGGCTCAGGCTGCGGCCGGGGTCGCGGCGTAGCGTCGCGCCCGCTCCACCTGACGCAGCGAGAAAGGAATCGCGATCGCGACCGCCGCCACGAGGACGATCGACAGCCCGAGCGGCACCGGCTCCGCGAGGCGCGGGATGTTCTGCGTCAGGAGGGCGGTGAAGAGGAAGACGTTCTGCGCGAGGTTCCACGCGGTGGCCTCGGCGGCGAGCGGCGCATAAGCGGTCGCGAGTTCGCTCTCCTCCTCCGACAACTCGATGTCACGACCGCCGAGCACGACTCGCCGGATCCGTCGATTTCGCTCACGGTCGCTCCCGAGCAGGTCGCGCGTGGGGCCGTAGAGGTTCATGGCGATCGTCGAGCACATGATGGTCGCGACGAGCGCCGCGAGGCTCACGGCGATGCTCACGGGGAACAGCACACGTTGCGCGTCGAGGAGCAGCAGCTCGTCCACGAGGACGGCCACGCCCACTCCCACGACGAGGACGATCGCGAACCAGAGCGCGACGTTGTCCGCGCGATGACGCGTGAGGACCTGGATCCAACCGTGTTCCGGCTCATCGATCCCGCGCGTCCTCGCGATCTCCTCTCGCCGTCGGACCCAGGTGGCGACGGCGAGGTTGAGCGCGATGTATCCGAGGCCGGCGACGGCCGACCCAGAAGCGGCACCGACGGAGACGGCATCCGTCGCGACCTGCGCGCCGAGCAACCCCGCCGCGAGCACGGCCACGACGATCGCCACGACGAGGAAGCGCCGATGATCACGGCTGCCGTCCGGCGTCGCCGGGTCCCACCAGTCTCCCGCGATGACGATCCCGGAGAACAGCCCGACCGCCCACACCACGACGACGGACACGAGCACGAGGGCACTCGCCGGGGGTCGCGCCTCGTCGCCGAGCGCGAACACCGTCGCGACGACCATCGCCGTTCCGAGCAGGGAGGAGACGGCGAAAGCCGTGACCCTCATCGGTCGTCCCCGGTCGTCCGTCGATCGTCCTCACCGCTGCGTGTCATCCATCGAGCCTAGCGAGAGCCCCTCGGGCCCTTCCCCCGGGGCGCCTCGGTCGCTCGCGTCTTCCCGTCACACGGCACCTCGACGTCAGATCCGACGGACAATGGAGGGGTGACGATCCACGACCTCTCCGAGACCCCTACGACCGGAGCCCCTCGCACCGACACGCTCGGCGATGAGGAGGCGCTTCGGCTGCGCGGCGACTTCCCCGCTCTGCACCAGTCCGTGAACGGGCACCCGCTCGTCTACCTCGACTCGGGGGCGACGTCGCAGAAGCCGTTCGTCGTGCTCGACGCGGAGCGCCGTTACCTCGAGACGACGAACGCCGCCGTGCACCGTGGCGCCCACGCGCTCGCGGCCGCAGCCACCGAACTGTTCGAGGAGGCGCGCGCGAGGGTCGCCGCCTTCGTCGGCGTCCGGGAGGACGAGATCGTCTGGACCTCGAACGCGACCGAGGGCATCAACCTCGTCGCCTACGCGTTCTCGAACGCGAGTGCCGGTCGCGGTGGCTCGGCTGCCGAGCGCTTCCGTCTGGGAGAGGGCGACGAGATCGTCGTCACCGAGGCGGAGCACCACTCGAACCTCGTGCCGTGGCAGGAACTCGCGTTCCGCACGGGCGCGACACTGCGCTTCGTGCCTGTCGACGACGAGGGTGTCATCACGGCGGAGGCCGCGTCCGAGGTCATCGGCGAGCGCACGCGCGTTCTCGCGTTCACCCATGTCTCGAATGTCACGGGGGCCGTGAGCCCCGTCGACGAGATCGTCCGCATGGCTCACGCGGTCGGGGCGCTCGTCGTGCTCGACGCGTGCCAGTCGGCGCCGCACCTCCCGCTCGATCTCGCCGCCCTCGACGTCGACTTCGCCGTCTTCTCGGGTCACAAGATGCTCGCGCCCACCGGCATCGGCGTCCTCTACGGCCGCAGCGGACTGTTGAACGCGATGCCCCCGTTCCTCACGGGCGGCTCGATGATCACGACCGTCACGATGGAGAGATCCGAGTACCTGCCCGCGCCGCAGCGGTTCGAGGCGGGAACGCAGCGCGTCTCGCAGGCGATCGCCCTCGCCGACGCCGTCCGCTATCTGCAGGCGGTCGGGATGGATCGGATCGCGGCGCACGAGCGTGCGCTCGGCGAACGCCTCCTCGCCGGGCTCGCGGACATCCCGGGGGTGCGCGTGCTCGGTCCGCTCGATGCCGCTCGCCGAACGGGGCTCGCCGCGATCGACGTCGACGGCGTCCACGCTCACGATGTCGGGCAGTACCTCGACGACCGGGGCGTCGCCGCTCGCGTCGGTCACCACTGCGCGCAGCCGCTCCACCGCCGCCTCGGTGTCACGGCCTCCACGCGCGCGAGCACGTACCTCTACAACACGACGGCAGACGTCGATGCGTTCCTCGAGGGCGTCGCGGGCGTCCGCTCCTTCTTCGGGGAGGCGTGATGGGCTCCCCAGAACTCGCGAACCTGTACCAGCAGGTCATCCTCGACCACTCGAAGCGGAAGAAGGGATTCGGCCTCGCCGAGGGCGGCGTCGCGGAGTCGCATCAACTGAATCCCACGTGCGGCGACGAGATCACGCTGCGCCTGCACCTCGCGGACGACGACACGATCGAGCGGATCTCGTGGGAGGGCGCCGGCTGCTCCATCTCGATGGCGTCGGCGTCGTTGCTCTCGGAGCTCGTCCCGGGGCTGACGCGCGACGAGGCCCGAGAGCGCATCGCGCTCTTCCGCGAGATGATGCGCTCGAAGGGTGCGGGTGTCGAGGACGACGAACCGCTCGGCGACGCCGCGGCGCTCGAGGGCGTCTCGCGCTACGTCGCCCGTGTGAAGTGCGCGATGCTCGGCTGGGTCGCGTTCGAGGACACGCTGTCGCTCTCCTCCTGAGGCGGCGGGGGAACGCCGTCCCGATCGCGGAGCCTGTCGGAGCGCGTCACGGGAGACCGCAGTCCCCACGTTTCAGGGACCGAGGACGGCGGATGCTTCTCGCGCGAGGAGCGCACGCTTCACGGGGATGCCCCACGCGAAGCCCGCGAGGCCGCCGGCGGAGTTGACGACGCGATGACACGGCACGAAGAGCGCCGGGGCGTTGCGGGCGCACGCACTCGCGGCGGCGCGGACGGCGCGGGGGTTGCCCGTGCGCGTCGCGAGTTCGGTATACGTGATCGGAACGCCCGCCGCGATCCGGCGCAGTTCCGCCCACGCGACGCTCTGCAGTTCCGTCCCGAAGTGCCGAACGGGCACCGTGTCGATCGCTCTCACCTCACCCGCGTAATAGGCCTCCACCGCGCTCACGTTCCGAGCGACGCCACGCGCGATCTCCGGCCGGTTCCGCACGGAGAGTCGCGCGAGCACCGCTTCCGCGGAATCCGTCCACCCGGATGAGAGCACCCGCCCGACCTCGTCCTCGAGCAGCGTGAACGCCCCATCGGGCGTGTCGATCGTGTGCACGACGGCTGTCGCGGTCATTCGATGTCCTTCCGTCGGGGTGGTGCGGGGCGGCGCGGCGGCGCATCCGCGGCCGCCCGCCAGAGATGCAGGGAGAAGTAGCTCCGCCACGGGGCGAAGGCGGCGGCGTCCGCGCCGAGCCCCCGGTCGGTGTCCGCGAAACCGAGGGCACGCGCGCCGGCACGGATCGCGACATCGCTCCGCACGAACACATCGGGGTGGCTCAGCGCCCGGAGGACCACGTAGTCGGCCGTCCAGGGGCCGATGCCGCGGATCGCGGTGAGGCGTTCGGTGACGTCGTCGCGCGTATCGGCGAGGCCGATGGCGAGCGAACCATCGGCGAGCGCTGCGGCGACGCGACGCACGGTGTCCGTCCGTGCAGCGGGTCCGCGGAGGACCTCGTGGGCGTGCTCCGCGATCGCCTGGGGCCGGGGGAACAACCGCCACGCGGTCCCTGTATCGCCGAGCGGCGCGATCGCCGCCGACACCTGCTCGCCGAGCGCCTCGACGAGCCGCGTGAGCTGCGTGCGCGCGGAGGAGACCGTCACTTGCTGGCCGAGGAGCGCGCGCATGAGCATCTCGCCCGCATCGAGCGCACCGGGCACGCGGATGCCGGGCACCCGCTCCACCGCGGAGCGCAGTCGTGCGTCTCGAGCGAGTACGTCGTCGACTGCGGCGGGGTCGGCGTCGAGATCGAGCAGGCGCCGGACCCGGCCGAGGAGGGCCGGCAGGTCGCCGAGGTTCTCGAAGCGCACGAGGGCGTCGATCCGCGGCCGGCCCGTGACGCGCTCGGGCGCGCTCAGGTCGACGAAGGCCGCGCCCTTGGGGAGGCGGACCGTGCGGGCGTACCGCCGGGCGGAGGAGAGCTCCATCCCCGGCACGGCGCGCGGCGTGAACCACCCGAAGAGGCCGTCGACGTCGAGCGGCGCGCGGTACGGCAGCAAGAGCCGGATCGATCCGGCCGCCTCTGACACGGCATTCCGCCCCGCGCTCGAGCGGGCTCGCAGAGCGGAGGGGGTGAGGCCGAAGACCTCGGAGACGGTGTCGTTGAACTGCCGGATGCTCGAGAAGCCGGCGGCGAACGCCACGTCCGCCATCGGCATGGTCGTCCCCGTGATGAGCGCCCGCGCGTTCTGAGCGCGCTGGGCGCGCGCGAGGGCGATGGGCCCGGCGCCGAGTTCGGCGACGAGGATGCGGTTGAGCTGCCGCGTCGAGTACCCGAGCAGGCGGGACAGACCGTCGACCCCCTCTCGCTCCACGACGCCGTCGGCGATGAGTCGCATGGCCCGGGCCGCTGCGTCCTCGCGCAGGTTCCATTCGGGGCTGCCGGGAGTCGCCTCGGGCAAGCACCGCTTGCACGCGCGGAAGCCGGCGAGGTGCGCGGCGGCGCTCGTGGGGTAGAAGGTGACGTTGGCGGCCTTGGGCGTGCGGGCGGGGCAGCTCGGGCGGCAGTAGATGCCCGTGGAGCGGACCGCGGTCACGAAGCGACCGTCGAACCGCGCGTCGCGCGACTCGATCACGCGATACCGCTCTCCGAAGTCCATGACCTCAGCCTGCCTCACACGAGTGTGCAGGGCTAGCGGAAATCGGACATCGCCTCTGAGCTCCTGCCACCGGCCACCGACTCACTCGGGAGCCGACCCTCCGTCGTCCTCGAGCGCTCGGTTTCGGAGATCCTGATTCTCATCCTCGAGATCGAGGACGCGCCGGATCCCGGCGATGTTGATTCCTTCGTCCCGCAGGTCGGCGACCCGGCGCAACCTCTCGAGGTCGTCGTCGCTGTACCGTCGCGTGCCGCCGGCTGTGCGCGACGGCTCCAGGAGCCCCTTGCTCTCGTACAGTCTCAGTGTGGCCTCGGGCACTCCGAGCAGGTCCGCCGCGACCGCGATGCCGTACACGGGGGCCGCCGGATCCCGATCCACCATTCGATACCCCTCCAGGACTTGCGTGGTTCTCGTTTCCGTCGTATAAAAAATCTGCAACCGAAAATACAGATAATCTCCATCATCAGCAAGGGAGCGGCCAGCTCCCGATCGCGTATCCGTACCGCACGGGCGCACCCGTGCACCGCATGAAAGGAGAATCCTCAATGGCACTGACCTTCGACCCGATGAGCCAACTGGATCGCTTCGCCGCGGCCGTCCTGGACTCCGTTCGGGCACCTCGATTCATGCCCGTCGATCTGTTCCGCGACGGTGACCGCTACGTCTTGAACGCCGATCTCCCGGGCATCGATCCCGGTTCGATCGATATCGACGTCGATGGCACCCAGCTGACCATCCGCGCCCAACGCACAGCCGACGGACGGGACGACGTCCGGTGGCTGGCTCGCGAACGTGGAGCCGGCTCATTCCTCCGCCAGTTCACGCTCGGCGACGGCGTGGATCTCGACGGCATCTCGGCGGCGTACGCGAACGGCGTCCTCTCGGTGATCATCCCGGTCGCCGAACGCGCGAAGCCGCGGAAGATCGCCGTCGAGACCGACGAGTCGGCGGCGCCGCAAGCGATCGACGCCTGACGCAGGCCGGCCCGGGGCCGCTCGGTCGACCGGCGCCCCGGGCCGGCCCCTTCTCCGCCACAGTCCTCCCCGTCCTCATGGCTAGCCACACGATCTCTATGACCACGATCACCACACAGACGAACACCCCTCGCGGACAGTCCTCCGCCCTGTCCCCTGCACGCAGCGCCTCCGGCAGTCTCCACCGATGGGCCCGGGAAGCGCTACGGCGCACGTTCACTCCCCCAACCACCCGATCGCGCGTGCGCGACGTTCTGACGGTGGTCGGTGGTTACGTCGTCGTGGTCGGACTCTCGGCCGTCCTGCTAACACTGTGGGCGCTGGTCGTGGCGCTCCTCGCCGGAATCCTGACGGTCGGTTCCCTCGATCTCTGACGACCTCAGCCGCGCTCCGGCGGAACGCCGCCGCCATCGCCACGACCCCCAGCCGGTGCCGAACCGGCTGTCGGAGTCGTGGTGGTGTCGACACGCACCGTGAGCGTGACCGTGTAGCCGGAGGACGGGTCTCCCGTAACGGTCGCGAGCTGTGACGCTCCCCCGTCGTCGCCGAAGACGTTGTCGGCGTCGAGGCTCACCTGCTGGAGGTTGCTCGTCGAGCCCGCGTACTCGTCGAGCACATACACATCGCGACACATGTCCGCGGGGAGCGCGACCTGCGATGTCGCGATCGCGTTCGCCGAGTCGGTGATCGAGTCGACGTCCGGGTACACCTCGAAGTGGATGTGGGGCCAGCGGCCCGTGTAACAAGCCGGGACGATCGAGGTGTACGTCACGGTGCCGTCGGCGCCAGCGACCTGGACGCCCCGGAGGTAGGTCTCGTTCTCGATCCCGTCCGAGTACATGGAGTACCCGCCTGCTGCGTCGCAGTGCCACACGTACACGGCGACGCCCTCGAAGGCCGCGTCCCCTCCGGCCATGTCGAGGATCGTGAGTGTGAGCGTCATCGGCACCCCGGCGGCCGTCGCTCCGCCGCCGATGCTCGAGCGGATGTCGCTCCGCACGATCCCGGAATCCGCGAGGACGTCCGGACCGTTCGACCCGTCTCCCGGGTACGGTCCTGCCGTCTCATCCGGAATCTCTCCGGCGGACGTCGTGCCCGACGTCGCCGATCCCGACGCCGATCCCGACGCCGTGGAGGCGGTCGACGATGCACCACCTCCCCCGGAGCACGCGGCCAGCGCGAGCGTGCCCGCTCCGAGGCCGAGAAATGCGAGCACGTTGCGGCGGGTCACGAGCGTTCCCACGTCGAAGCGCAATCCCTGGTCCACGACCTCCTCGTCCGGTCTGTCGAGGCTCCGCCCCTCGTATCGTGGTCCGTCGGGTGTCCGCTCCGGTTCCGGGATGCGCGCCATGAGGTCGTCCTTCCATCGTGCTCGTGTCCGTCCACCGAGTTTGGGCGAATCGGCTGTGGCGACTCCCTGCCGCGTCTAGCCGAACGCTATGGATCAACCGCGTCGAGGCCTTGCACCGGTTCGCGCACGGGTCGAGACTTGCCGAGGCGTCGTAGCTCCGGCCGCGCGCCGACCACGACGACAAGGAGCACGCATGCAGTACCGCACTCTCGGTGGCTCAGGAGCCGCCGTCTCCGAGCAGGCCCTCGGCACCATGACGTTCGGGGCGGAGGCCACGGAGGAGACGTCGCACGAGATCCTCGACGCCTACGTCGAGGCCGGTGGAACCTTCATCGACACCGCCGACGTCTACAGCGCCGGCGTCTCGGAGACGATCATCGGACATTGGCTGGCCGAGCACCCGACGGAGGCAGCCCAGCTCGTCATCGCGACGAAGGGCCGCTTCCCCATGGGCGACGGGCCGAATGACGTCGGCCTCTCGCGCCGCCACCTCCGCACCGCTCTCGACGCTTCGCTCTCGCGGCTCGGCGTCGACCACATCGACCTCTACCAGATGCACGCGTGGGACGCCCACACGCCCATCGAGGAGACGCTGCGCTTCCTCGACGACGCCGTGAGCGCCGGGAAGATCGGTTACTACGGCTTCTCGAACTACCTCGGCTGGCAGCTCACGAAGGCCGTGCACGTCGCGAAAGCGCACGGCTTCGCGGCCCCCGTCACGCTGCAGCCGCAGTACAACCTGCTCGTCCGCGACATCGAGCACGAGGTCGTGCCCGCAGCCCTCGACGCGAACATCGGACTGCTGCCCTGGTCGCCCCTCGGCGGCGGCTGGCTGAGCGGCAAGTACGAGCGCGACGTGCCCCCGACCGGTTCGACGCGACTCGGCGAGAATCCGACGCGCGGCATGGAGGCGTGGCAGGAGCGCAACGCCGACGAGCGCACGTGGAACGTCGTCGATGCCGTGAAGGAGATCGCGGACGGGCACGGCGTCTCGCCCTCGCAGGTCGCCCTGCGCTGGCTCGGCGACCGCCCGGCGGTCACAAGCGTCATCCTCGGCGCCCGCACGGTCGAGCAGCTCCGCGACAACATGGCCGCGACGGATCTCGTGCTCTCGGACGAGGAGACGCAGCGCCTCACCGACGCGAGCATTCCGCGGGTCGACGACTACCCGTACGGCACGGCGGGCGTCGCCCAACGCCACCGCGGCCTCTCGGGCGCCCACTGACCCCGGGTTGATCCACAGCACCGGTCGGGCACGGCGGGGAGCGCTCGCTCGATGAGGTCGACGACCTCCGCCGTGCTCGGTACGTGCGGCGAGTGAATGCCGTCGACGCCCGGCCCGCGGCCGTGGCCGAAGCCGCTCGCGGCGATGTCGTCGACGATCTGCATGCGGCTGCGCACCGCCTCGATGCTCGCCGCGCCGGCGTCGAGTCCACGGATCGCCTCGATGACGATGCCGAACTCGGAGTAGCAGAGGTGGGTGTGCATCACGGCTACTGGCCGCCTCCGCTGCCGCACTCGCCCGGGAAGCTGAACGGGCTAACCACAGCTCGAAACAACCCGTATGCTTGTACCCCTGGGGGGTACGCGCATGAGTGGGTATGTCGAGAACAAGAGCGATCTGACCGAGCGGCTCAATCCGGCCGAAGGACAGGTGCACGGGATCGTTCGCATGGTCGAGGACGACGTGTATTGCATCGATATCCTCACTCAAATTTCTGCCGCTACGAAAGCGCCCGAGAATGTGGCACTTCCACTCCCGAATGACCATCTCAGCCACTGCGTCGCGGAAGCCAGCGCCGAAGGCGGAGCGGTAGCTGAAAAGAAGCTCCATGAGGAGAGCGCTGCGATCGCGCGCCTCGTGCGGTCCTGACCGAAAGGAATAACACCATGTGCGCGACAGAACGAAACGATCTGGGACTGACAGACGCGAACTCGTCTTGCGTCTGCTGCGCGACGGATGCCGCTCCGGCGACATCGTCGGTCACTGCCGGCCCCGTGAGCGCCGAGGTCCTCGTCGACGGCATGACTTGTGGGCACTGTGTGCAGAGCGTCACCAAGGAGCTTGCGGGCATCGACGGTGTCAGCGGCGTGGACGTGAAGCTCAACGTCGGCGGTTCCTCGACGGTGACCGTCACGAGCACCGCTCCGATCACCGCTGATCAGATCAACGCCGCCGTCGCGGAGGCGGGATACACCGTTGCCACATCGCCCGCTTAGGCCCTCTCATCCACCTAGGGGCATTCTCGCGACCGACCGCGACCGGCGCGGACCGCCGCTGCGGATGCTGCCCACACCGTCTTTACACGTTCTCTCCATCAGTCGGACCGGTTTCCCGGTTCTGCACAGCACAGAAACCGACCGCGCCGTCAGCGGCGCTGGAAATCACCTGCACCCACTGAAAGAAGGAACACATCATGAACACGCGCAGAGTCGCTGTCGCATCAACCGCTCTCGCCACCGCTCTCGTCCTCGCCGGGTGCTCCAGCGCCGGGTCCGATGATGGGATGGCCGGCATGGACCATGGAAGCTCCTCCTCCCCCTCGGAGAGCGCCTCCTCGGCGGACGTCAACGACGCGGACACGATGTTCGCGTCCGCGATGGTCATGCATCACGAGCAGGCGATCGAGATGTCAGACGTTCTCCTGGAGAAGGAGGGCGTCAATGAGGAGGTCGCCGCTCTCGCGGAGAAGATCAAGGCAGCACAGGAGCCGGAGATCGAGAAGATGAACTCGTGGCTTGCCGACTGGGGCGTCGAGGGCATGGAGGGAATGGACCACGGGGGCATGATGTCCGAGGAGGACATGGCCGCGCTCGAAGCGGCGACCGGCGCCGAAGCCTCGACCCTGTTCCTCGAGCAGATGATCGAGCACCACCAGGGCGCGGTCAGCATGGCTCAAGGCGAAGTGGACAACGGCCAGAACGCTGACGCCGTCGAGTTCGCCGAGAAGATCGTCGCCGACCAGACCGAGGAGATCGTCATGATGCAGGAGCTCCTCGCGTCCCTGTAACAGACCCGCAGACCCGGTTCTCGGCTTTCCTCTCCGAAACGAGTCATCATCTCTCCGCCTCCGCGCGCCCTGCGCGCCACCACCGTTCTTACGGGCCCAGGAGTGATCACGGTGGACCCAACAGGTCAGCGCTCCTTCGTCACGGACGATCGCGGAATCAGCGTCACGTCCGACTTCGGAGCGACCTGGACACCCGTGTGGGATAGCTGATGAACTTTCGCCACGACTGACGTCGTCAGCAAGCCGGGACGGGGCCACCACATCATCTGCCGCCTCGATGTGGTGACCTCACAAGCCCTGTCGGGAACGTGTCTTCTCCTCGTACCCTCGTCGTGAGGCGGCAACCACACGACAGGAGAAGTGACAATGACGACCTTCATTGAGAACATGCTCAAGACCCACCCCGACGGCAGCAACGGTGTGGATACCGCGCTTCTCGCGGATTGCATCGCTGCATGCATCGAGTGCGAGGTCATCTGCACATCGTGCGCCGACGCCTGCCTCGCCGAAGACATGGTCGTGGACCTGCGCGAGTGCATCCGCCGCAACCTCGACTGCGCCGACGTCTGCGCCGCGACGGGAAAGGTCCTCGCCCGGCCCACCTCTGACACCGTCCTTATCCGGGCTCTTGTCGAAGTGTGCCGGGACGCGTGCGTCCGCTGCGCTGAAGAGTGCGAGAAGCACGCCGGCATGCACGAGCACTGTCGCGTATGCGCGGAGGCGTGCCGGCGCTGTGAACAGACGTGCAACGCCCTCCTCGCCGCCCTCTGACCGATAAGGGGGGTCCGCGAACGACGTTCGCCGGACACCAGGTCATTTTACCGGCAGCATTTGGGCCCTCGACCGTGATGATCATCCGGCGATGCTGAGCGTCAAGTCTTCTCAATCCCCGCCTACGGGCGGACTCGATGCCGGTGATCAGGACACGAGACGACGTACTAGGAGGGGACGGAACTACCGACCCCTTTTCACGGCCGTGCGCCCCACACTCCGACGAGCCGAAAGCATCACGCAGCGCCACCGAACGCCTAGGGCGTGTTGCTAAACGGCCATGCTCAGGACGATTTGGCGTGAATGGCTTCCAGCGTGGTCGTCTTCGATGCGGTGCATCCCGATCTTCGCGGAGATCCGCTCGGAGGCGCGATTGTCCGGGTGAATGATAGCGATCAGTTCCCGCGCCTCGACGTGTTCGATCACAAAGTCGCGGCATGCCGCAGCCGCCTCTGTCGCGATGCCGCCGCCTTGCGAGGCCGGGCTGACGTGATTTCCCACCTCGAGTTTGGTCAGCCCGTTGACGTCCTGCCATGTCAGGCCGCAGTCTCCGACGAAATCACCCGCGTGCGTCTCGATGATCCAGAGCCCAAAGCCGTGTTCGGCGTAGTTCCGTTGGTTCCATGCGATCCACGCAGCCGCCTGGTCGCGGGTCTTCGGCGCGGGGTAGTACCGCATGACCTCGGGATCGCCCAACAGCCGGGCCATCGCGTCCAGGTCGGACGGCACCATCTGTCGAAAGCGAAGTCTCGCCGTATCTCTTGGAAGCACCTCAGCACGATAGCGGACGCCCAAGGCGCCTCGATCTTACGTAGTGCCACTCTCGGTCGTGCTGAGCCAGTGGAGCGTCGCGGCAAGACAGAGACCGGCGTGGTAGTTCCGGCCGAGCTTGTCTGTCCTCATCGCGATGCCGCGCCACTGCTTGAGCTTGTTGAAGCATCTTTCGACCACGTTGCGGCCGCGGTAGCGGTCCCGCTGCTTGTCGCCGAACTCGATCGGCCGCCCGCGGCGTCTGCGGCGATGGGCGATCTGGTCGTCACGCTCGGGGATCGTCACCGCGATCCCGCGCTGGCGCAGCCACGCCCGGTTCGCCCTCGACGGGTAGCCCTTGTCTGCCATCACGCGGTCCGGACGCGTCCTCGGCCGACCCCGGCCGATGGGCACTCGGATCTGTTCAAGCGTCGCGGCCATCATGATCGTGTCGGCAGCCTGCCCCGGCGTCAGAATGAACGCGAGAGCGCGTCCCCTCCCATCACAGACGAGGTGGTTCTTCGTCGTCAAACCCCCACGGGAGCGACCGATCGCATGGTCAGGCGGCTCATCACCGAACTTCTTGTAGTTCGATCCCGCCCCCTGTGGTGCACGGGAGGGTCGCACCGTGCTGGTGCACGCGCACGATCGTGGAGTCGATCGAGGCCACCCAGTCGAGGTCCCCGGCTTGCTGCGCGAGCGACTGAGTCTTCTCCAGCACCCGCGCCCAGATACCTTGCTCGGCCCACCGATTGAAGTTCTTGTAGATCGTGTTCCAGTTCCCGAACCGCTCCGGCACGTCCCGCCATGGCGCGCCCGTCCGGAACCGCCACGCCGCCGCCTCGACCACCGTGAGCCGACCCACTGGAGGGCGGCCAGTGGTCTTCACCTCCGGGAACAACGGCTCGATCACAACCCACGCCTCATCCGAGATCACATCACGCGACACGACCCAAGACTCACCCGCGACAACCGAAGCGTGTTTCGCAACACGCCCTAGACCGCTGGCGCCTGAGCATGGCCGTTTAGCAACACGCACTAGACGGGACGGAGTTCTCGCGTGAGTCGCCAATCAATGCTCGTCGACGGCCCGTGGAGCGCCGGCTTCCTGTCCTCGCGAAATAGGCACAGGCTCATTCCAACTCAGGAGGATCTGCAGCTTCTCGGCCGAGGGCGACCCCACGTCGGCGGTGTAGGTGGAAAAGAACTGTCCGCCGGAGTCGGGGACATCGAACGTCTCGTAGTTGAGAGTCATTGTGCCCACGGTCTCGTGGAAGATGCGCTTGGCGCCGTGACCATGCTTGAACAGCCGGTAGCCGGCCCAGAACCGGGCGAAGTCCTCCGAGGCGACGGACAGCTCGCCGACGAGCCGTTCCAACGCCTCGTCGGGACGGCGGGGGTCGCGCGCGGCGCGGAGCGCTGCGACGGTCGGCGCGGCCACATCTTCCCAGTCCGGGTACTTCGTGCGTGTTGAGGAGTCGAGGAACAGCCAACGGGCGATATTGCGATCCGAGGGCGACATGGCGGCGAAGTCGGCGAGAAGGGTCGTCGCGGCGCGGTTCCACGCCAAGACCTCCATCCGCGGGCCTTGCAGGATCACCGGGATGGGGTCCATCGCTACGATCAGATCCCGGAGACTGCGGCGCACTCGCGTGGCTGGCGGCGCCTTTTTGCGGGCCTGCGCCGGTTCAGTGCGCACCAGAGCGCGCAGGTGATCGCGTTCGAGCGGGGTGAGTCCGAGGACATCTTCGATCGCAGTGAGGATCTGGTCGGAGACGTTGCCGATCCGACCCTGCTCAAGTCGGGCATAGTAGTCGACGCTCATGCCGGCCAAAGCGGCGACCTCTTCCCGGCGCAGACCTTTCCCGCGGCGGGCGGTCGCGGTCTCGGGAAGCCCCGTCGACGCCGGGTCGATTTGGGCGCGGCGTGACATCAGGAACTCGCGGAGGTCGTGAGATTCGGTCACACCACCAGTCTGCTCCTGAGCAGAGCCCGGCTCACGGGTCTAGCAGGTACTCGTGGTGCTAGGTGGACCAGTGCGGGCTAAGCCGGCACGGTCACCGGTCGGGGATGTTCAGCTTGTGAAGCACGCATTCAGTCCGACTACCGAAGGAAACCAACCATGTCCGAGAACCTGAACGGGGCCGTCGCGGTCATCACCGGCGCATCGAGCGGCATCGGCCGTGCGACCGCCCGCCGACTGTCCGCCGCTGGCGCCACCGTCGCCCTCATCGCCCGCCGCGAAGACCGCCTCCAGGAGCTCGCCACCCAGGTCCGGGCCGAAGGCGGCACCGCGCTGGTCATCGGCGCCGACCTCACCGACGCCGACTCCGCCCACACCGCGATCGAACGGGTCGTGACCGAACTCGGCCGCGTCGACACCCTCGTCAACGCCGCTGGCACCATGCTCAACGGCCCCTCCGACGAGTCGCCCCTGGAGGAGTGGGACCAGATGATCGACATCAATCTCCGCGGCCTGCTCTACGTCACCAAAGCCGCACTCCCCCATCTCCTCGAAGCCGCACAGAGCAACTCCCGCACCGTCGCCGACGTCGTCAACATCTCCTCCGTGTCGGGCCGGGTCGCCGCGGCCGGCGTCGCCGTCTACACCGCGACGAAGTTCGCCGTCACCTCGGCCACCGAGGCATGGCGTCAGGAGTACACCACCCGTAACGTCCGCTTCTCGGTCATCGAGCCGGGCCGCACCGAGAGCGAGCTGTTCGACCAGAAGGAAGGCGCCGCGGAGGGCTTCACCTCGATGTTCGGTGAGGTCGAGGCGCTGCACGCCGAGGACGTCGCTGAAGCCGCCGCGTTCATCGTGACCAGCCCCCGCCGGGTCGCGGTGAACGAGATCGTCATCCGCCCCACCGACCAGCCCTAATACTCCCGGAACCCGCACACGGCTGAAAGAAGCGACCATGCCGGACACCCATGCCACGGTGATGCGCGCGGTGAAGACCGTCAGCCTGGAATACCTCGACGTCGGCGAGATTCGCGGGGACGAGGTGCTAGTCAGGATCGAGTCGGCGGGAGCGCGGAGACAAGCCTGGGCAGGGCGCTGGGCTCTGGGATGACGTTGTTGTTGCCGTCGTAGTCGAACTTCTTCCCATTACCGGCGGCGTCTATGGAGGAGTTCGGCTGGAACTTCGTCCCGCCCGTGCCTGCGCGGCTCGTGCCCGTCGCGTAGGTGGCACTGGCCACCGCGCCCGTCGGAAGAGAGACGCTGGTGACGGTGCCGATTGCATCGTAGGAGTACGTCGTCGAGTTGCCCGGCGTCGGCCCGGAGGCGGACGCGTCAGTGGTCGTCGCGATGTAGCTGTTCGCCATCCACGCCGACCTGGATCGTAGACGCTCGCCATTCGCCGCGTCGATCCCTCCACGCCGAACCGGATTGCTTCGTGCCGTTCGGCGGTTGGCGGTCGGCGGTTGCGGTCGCAGTTCAGGGCAGGCGGGGAACGGAGTCGAGCAGGCGCCGCGTGTACGGGTGCCGCGGCTCGGTGAGCACCGAGCGCGTCTCGCCCTGCTCGACGATGATTCCGCCCTCGAGCACGGCGATGCGACGGCACAGCGCGGCCACGATCGTGAGGTCGTGGGAGACGAGCAGGAGCCCGATCCCCCGCTCCCGTGCGAGGCGCTGGAACAGCTCGATGACCTGCATCCGCACCGACGTGTCGAGGGCGCTCACGGGCTCATCAGCGAGGATCACGCGCGGCTCGGGTGCGAGGGCGCGCGCGATCGCGATGCGTTGACGCTGCCCTCCGGAGAACGCGTCAGGGTAGCGCTCGGCGGCATCGGCCGGGAGCCCGACCGACTCGAGGAGCTCGGTGACGCGAGCGGCCCGCTCGGTACGGCCGCCCGCGATCCCGAGGGAGCGCAGCGGCTCCGCGACGGAGTCCCCCACGCGCATGCGCGGGTCGAGGGAGGAGAAGGGGTCCTGGTAGACGGGCTGCACAGCCCGACGGAACGCCAGCATCGAGCGGGTGTCGCGACGGTCGAGCGCGTGTCCCTCGAAGCGGATCTCACCCGATGTGGGCGCGCCGAGCCCGAGCAGCAACCGGAGCAGCGAGGTCTTCCCGGCGCCCGACTCCCCGACGAGACCGACACTCTCACCCGGGACGAGTGCGAGCGAGACGTCGTGGAGCACCTCGGCCCCGCGACCGTAGGAGAAGCTCACGCGATCGGCGGCGAGGACGACCGGCGCGGCGTTCGCCTGCGCCTCACCGGGCGTCGCGGCGGTCATACTCGCCCTCCGTCGAGTGGCGCGGCGGGAAGCAGGTCGTCGAGTGCTCGCGAGGCGGCGACGAGCGTCCGGGTGTAGCCCTCCCGTGGCGCCGAGAGCAGCTGCCGCGTCTCCCCCGTCTCGACGACGCGCCCCGCCCGCATCACGACGACCCGGTCGGCGATGCCGGCGACGACGGGCAGGTCGTGACTGATGAACACGAGCGACATGCCACGCTCGGCGACCGACGACTGGATGAGCTCGAGTACTCCGGCCTGAACCGTCACGTCGAGCGCCGTCGTGGGCTCGTCTGCGATGAGGAGCCGCGGCTGAGCGGCGAGGGCGAGGGCGATCGCCACACGCTGGCGCTGACCGCCCGACACCTCGTGGATGAACGACCGGGCGATCCGCTCCGGTGCCGCGAGTTGCACCTCGGCGAGCGCGTCGAGCACGGCGCGACGGAGGGCGTCACCCCGGAGGCCGCGGTGACGCCGGAGCGGCCAGGCCAACTGGGCGCCGATGCGCATGAGCGGGTCGAGCGAGGCGAGCGGCTCCTGGAAGACCGCGCCGACGGTCGATCCGCGCACCCCGTCGAGGCGGCGTTGGCGGGCACCGATCACCTCGACGTCTCCCTCACCCGTCGCGAGTCGGATCGAACCCGTGGCTCGCAGGGGGTGCGCGAGCAGACGGAGCACGGCGAGCGCCGTGAGCGACTTCCCCGACCCGGACTCCCCGATCACGCCGAGCCGCTCGCCCTCGGCGACCTCGAACGAGACGTCGTCGACGAGCGGAGCCCCCGCGACGCCGTCGAGGTGCACGCCGAGGGAATCGACGGACAGCAAGGCGGTCATCGGATGCTCCGTCCCGCCGGATCGGCGACGTCGCGCAGACCGTCGGCCAGAAGGTTGACGCCGATGATCGTGGCGACGAGGAGGAGCCCGGGGAGGATCGCCGCCGACGGCGCGACGAGCACGGTGCTCTGCGCCTCCTGCAGCATGCGCCCCCACGACGCGTTCGGCGGCGGCGAGCCGAGGCCGACGTAGGAGAGCGAGGCCTCCGCGACCACCGCGCCGCCGAACTGCAGGGCGAGCGGCACGATGAGCGTCGGCCAGACGTTGGGGAGCACGTGCAGGCGGATGAGGCGGAGGGTGCCCGTGCCCGATGTACGTGATGCCTTCACGAACTCCTGCGCGAGGACGCGCGAGGCGGTCACGCGCGTGAGTCTCGCGATGACCGCCGAGCCCGCGAGTCCGATCGCGAGGATCGCGGAGTCGAGGGAGGCGCCACGCCACGCGACGACGAGCATCGCGAGCAGCAGCGTCGGGAAGGCGATCGCGATGTCGAGGAGGCTCGAGAGCGCGTCGTCGATCCAGCGGCCCGCCGTCGCGGCGACGAGGCCGACGACGACCCCCACGACCGCGGCGATCGCGACGGACCCGAGTCCCGTGAGCATCGCGAGGCGCGCGCCGATCATGAGTTGCGTGAAGAGGTCGCGGCCGAGCCGGTCCGTCCCCGCCCAGTGCTCGCCCGACGGCGGCTGCAGCCGACCGCCCGTCGTGTCGGACGGCTCGTACGGGAGCGCGAACAACGACAGGACCGCCACGGTGACGATGACGCCGAAGAGCACACCTCCGACGACGAGGTTGATCGACGTGCGACGGCGCGCGCGCCGCACGACGGGCTTCTGCTCAGCGGCGGTGGGAACGGAGACGGTCACGCGATCGCCCTCGCTCTCCGGTTGCCGGAGACGGACGCCCGCAACCGTGGATCGATGATCCGCTGCACGACGTCGGCGACGAAGCCGAGCAGCAGCACGAGAGTCGTCGAGACCAGCAGCACACCCTGCACGCTCGGAAAGTCCTGCTCCTGGATTGCCACGAGCAGCATGTCGCCGAGTCCCGGCAGCGCGAAGACCCGCTCGACGATGACCGCCCCGACGAACGTCGTCGACAGCTGGATCGCGAGGATCGAGATCACCGGCACGATGCCGTTGCGGATGCCGTGCCGCACGAACGCGCCTGCAAAGCTCTGACCGGTCGCCCGCGCCGCGCGCATGTACTGCTGACCGAGCACGTCGAGCGTCGCGCTCCGCACGTAGCGCGCGAGGTCGCTCCCCGAGACGATCGCGATCGTGAGCACGGGCAGGGTGAGTGAGAAGAGGGCCGCGCCGGGGTCCTCCCAGTCGCTACGCGGGAAGCCGCCGGCGGGGAAGATCCGCGCGTTCAGCGCGAGCGCCGTGACGAGCAGGATGCCGACCCAGAACACGGGCACCGCGCCGCCGAGCTGCGACACCGCCGAGAACGCCGTCCCGTACCAGGTGCGCGAGCGCCACGCGGCGATGAAACCCACCGGCACGGCGATGACGACGGAGAGGAGGAACGCGAGCACTGTGAGCGGCAGTGTCACGTTGAGCCGACGGAGGATCTCGTCGCCGACGGGCAGGTTGTTCGTGAACGACCTGCCCAGGTCGAGCCGTGTGAGCTGCAGCACGTAGTCGCCGAACTGCTCGAGGATCGGGCGGTCGACGCCGAGACGCGCGGCGGCGGCCGCGATCTCCTCGTCGGTCGCTCCGACACTGATGAGCGCGTAAACGGGATTGCCGAGCAACCGCAGCACGACGAACAGGATCACCACGGCCAGCGCGAACGCGAGCAGCAGCAATCCTGTCCGTCGGAGCAGATACCGGCCGATGGCCTACGCCTCCTGGATGTCGTACACGTAGAAGAGGGAGTTGAGCCCATTCTCGGGCACACCGGTGATGCCGTCGCGCACGATGCGCAGCTGCGGGTTGAGGTACAGCCAGACGCTCGCGGCGTCGTCGGAGATCTTCTGGTTCACCTGCGTGATGAGCTCCGTCTGCTGCTCCGTCGAGTCGGCCTGCTCGGCCTCGGCGAGCCAGCCCTGGACCTCGGCGTCGTCGTAGCCCCAGTAGAAGTCGGGGTTGCCGTAGAAGTTGATGTCACGATCGTTGACGTGGCCCTGCAGCGTCGCCTCGAAGTCGTGGTCCGTGTAGACCTTCTCGTACCACTCGTCGTCGGTGATGATGTTGATGTCGACCGTCACGCCGACCTTCGCGAGCTCCGTCTGGAGGAACTCCGCGACCGTCGAGTGGACGCCCGAGTCGGGGGTGTCGATCGTGAACGAGAAGCCGTCGGCGTAGCCCGCGTCGGCGAGCAGGTCGGCCGAGAGCTCGGGGTCGTACGGGTTGTTGTCCGCGAGGTCGAGGTACCACGGCTCCGACGGGGGGACCATCGAGCCGATGAGCTGGCCGCGGCCGTCCCAGATCGCGTCGAGCAGCTGTTCGCGGTCGATGGCCGAGTAGACCGCCTTCCGCACGTTCACGTCGTCGAAGGGAGCCACGCGGTCGTTGAACGCGAGCAGCTCCTTCGTCGTCGACGTGCCCTCGATGATCTCGTAGTCGCCCGATTCGAACTCGGCGAGGCTGTCGGGGTTCGACTGGCTCGTCACGAGGTCGACCGCGCCCGTGACGAGGGCGTTGTTGAGGGCCGTCGGGTCGGCGTAGTACTGGTAGACCACGCCGCCGTTGGCGGGCGCGTCGCCCCAGTAGTCGTCGTTCACCTCGAGGGTGATCGAGTCGCCCTTGCGGTAGTCGCCGAGGGAGTACGGACCGGTGCCGTCGGCCGCGGCCGTGAGGTCGCCCGCCTCCGGGTTGACGATCCAGACGTAGCCGAGGTTGTAGGTGAAGCTGATCGACTTGCTCGAGAGCGTCACTTCCACGGTCTTGTCGTCGACGGCCGTGACGGTGTCGATGACGCTCAGCTGGCTCTTGCGGGCCGCGATCGACTCCTCGCCGATGAAGCGCTCGAGGCTGTACTTCACGGCCTCCGCGGTGAGCGGCGCTCCCGAGTGGAACGTCGCGTCCTGCAGCGTGAACGTGTAGGTGAGGCCGTCCTCGGAGACCTCGGTCTCGGCCGCGAGGAGCGGCTCGACCTCGGCGTCGTCGGTGATCCTGAAGAGGCCCTCGTAGACGTTTCCGGTGAAGACCTCGGTGACGCCGGAGCTGCCGCCGAAGATCTGGTCGAGGTTCGTGGGTTCGTTCTGCGAGCCGACGATGATCTCGGCGTTCGCGTCGGGGGCGGCCCCGGTCGATCCGGCGCCTCCCGCGCAGCCCGCGAGGACGAGGAGGCTCGCGGTGGCGGCGGCGAGTGTGGCCGTGAGTCGGTTTCGGTGGTGGCGTGTGATCACGTCAGAGTCCTTTGCTGGGTGCGGGGACGCCGATCGCGTCCCCGGGGCGGCGGTGCCGCGGAGATGAGTGAGGAGGTGCGAGTGCGAACGGACGAATCCCGACGCCACAGCTGCGGACGAGAGTCCGTCAGATCGAGAAGCCGTCCGAGAAGCGCACTCGCTTCTCCCCCGCGCGGAGCGGGACCGGCAACCGGTTCTGCAGCGGCGGGAGCGGACAGTTCATCTGGTTGGAGAAACCGCACGGCGGCACGATGGCGCGATTGAAGTCGATCGTGATCGGGATGCTGTCTCCGGGGGCGAGGTCGCTCGTCGCTCCGGGGTGGTCGAGGAAGAGAAAGCGGCCGGCGCCGTAGCTCTCGCGACCGTTCGTCGTGTCGCCGAAGACGAGCTGCAGACTCGCGTGCCCGTCGTGATCGGTGTCGAACGCGGCGAAGCGGTACTCGACGCCGTCGAGGTCGAAGACGAGGTCACCCGAGACGGGGAGTCCGCGCGTGGCACCGGCGTCTCTGATGTGCTCGAAGGGCACGACGCGCTGCTCATCGACGAGTTCGAACCGGCCCTCGATGACCCACTCCGGCGCGTAGTCGTAGTACTCGATGCCCTCGAACGCCTGGTTCGCAGGAGAGTCGGCGCGCCAGATCCGGTAGCCCTCTTGCGGCTCGCCCGTGTCGATGTCGGTGCGCTGCAAGCGCGTGAGCACGGCGGAGTCGGGCTGGCCCTCGCGAGCGGTCGCGTCGTCGACGGCCGGGGCGCCTGCGGGGCTCCAGTGCGTGAGCACGAGCGCGAGGTTCCCGAGGGGCGCGGTCACGGCGTCGCGCCGCTTCTGCTGCCACGCCTCGTACTCGCCGATCGCGGTCTCGACCGTTGCGTTCATTCCCACACGCTCCACTTCATCAGAAACCAGACGCCGAGCGGTAACCTCATGTCGCTTTGTTGCATTCCCGATCCATCCAAATGGATCGACCCCATCCGGTGAGTTTTCGATCAGGCCTACGTCCTCGGAGCACGTCGACCTGGTGCGGGCGCGCTCCCACCCGCCCCATCGGGCGACCGGATCGGACCGCGATAGTAGGGTGCGGATCGGGTCCAACCGGAAGTGTGGAGACCGAAGGGAGCGCCGTGATCGCCGAACTGAACCGCCTGGTCGACCTCATCGAGGACCACCTGACCGACGACCTCGACGTGGCCGCGCTGTCGATGGGACTGGGCACGACGGAGTACCACCTCCGCCGCATGTTCTCGTCCCTCGCCGGCATGCCGCTTTCGGAGTACGTCCGCCGACGACGCATGAGTCTCGCCGCGCCGGACGTCCTCGGAGACGGTGATCTGCTGTCGATCGCGGTGCGCTTCGGCTACGGCTCGACCGAGGCCTTCGGTCGCGCGTTCCGATCGGTGCACGGTGCCGGACCGGGCGACGTGCGACGAGACGGCGGCCCCCTTCGCACGCAACCACAGCTCAGGTTCCGCCTGACCGTCGAAGGGAACACCACCATGGACACGCGCATCACCGACCGCCCCGCCTTTCGCCTCGTCGGCCACGCCGCACGAGTGCCGCTCATCCACGAGGGCGTCAATCCGCACATCCAGGCCCACATCGCCTCACTGCCCACGTCGGAGCACGCACGACTCAAGGGCCTCGGCGACACCGAGCCGTCGGGCCTGCTGCAGGTGAGCGCCGACGTCGACCCCGACTACGCCGAGGGCGGCGACTTGACCTACCTGCACGGCGTCGCCGTCACCGAGGCGGCGGACATCCCCGCCGATCTGGATGTGATCGAGGTACCGGCCGACACGTGGGCAGTGTTCCGCACGGAAGGCGACTACCCGGCGGCACTGCAGTCGGCGTGGGCCGCCACGGCGACCGATTGGTTTCCGTCGAACCCGTGGCGGCTCCGCCCCGGACCCTCGCTCGTCTCGATCCTCGACCGTGCAGAGGACTTCAGCACGGCGACGTGTGAGCTCTGGCTCCCTGTGGAACGCGCCTGATGCTCGCACTCGACAGGCTCAGCGACCGGCACCACGGTCCCTGAGGCCGTCGAAGGGCAGGCGACCGCCCGGGCGTCTCGCGCGTTCTCCTCTCAGGACGAGCCGAGGCGGTTCCCCATGACGGCGATGGCCGCCGGGTTCGAGTCGACGAGCACGTAGTGGCGGCCGAGCTCGGCGGCCGCCGCCCCCGACGTACCGCTACCGGCGAAGAAGTGGATCGAATCGCCCCCTTCCCGTCACGAGAGCATGCCGCGTCCTCCTCGGGGAGGAAGTGCGGAACCCCGGCGAACGAGCGGCCGTCATGCGTGAGGACGAATTGCCGTGCCGAAGCCCATCCGCGGCCTTCCGGGCGCGATTCCTGCAGCACGGTGGGAGGCATGACTCGTGACACTCCCCCGTTCGATCCCCGCCCACGAGCGGGGTGGGCCGACGTCGCGAAGGGTGTGTGCATCATCCTCGTCGTGCTGGCGTCACGGTCGCCGGCGCGGAAGCCTCTTGCTAGCGTCGGTCGGGAGGAAGGGCGGAAGCGCATGCGTCCATTGGTGCTGTCCGGCGGTCCCGCGGTCGGGAAGTCGACGTGCGGTCGCCGCCTGGCGGAGGAACACATACGAGGCGCCTTCATCGACGCAGACGACATCCGGCAGCTCGTCGTCGCCGGGGACGCGACACTGTGGAGTGGTGCAGAGGGTCGGGAGCAGCACGTCCTCGCCGCGCGCAACGTCGCTTCCCTCGCACGGAACTTCGTCGCCGCCGGTTTCGCCGTCACGATCGCCGACGTCGTGACCGCGGAGGCACTGGCCGCCTACCGCGCGGACCTACCCGGGTGCCTGGTGGTCCATCTCGCTGTCCCGCTGGAGGAAGCGCGCGTTCGCGCCGCGACGCGCACGGTCTACCTCACGGACGACGAGTTCGACCTCCTGCACGATCTCGTGTCCTCGCCGCCCGAGGTCGACGTCGTGCTGGACGTCACCGGTTTCACCATCGAGGAGCAGACCGACGCGATCCGAGCGGCATGGGCCTCTGCCGGTCCCGCGGCCGACTGAAACCGCCCGCGTACCCTACGCGCTCACCGCATCGGCAATGCGCCTCGCCGCCTCAGCAGGCGTGATCCGCGTCGTGTCGACGACCTCCGCCTCGTCCCGGAGCCAGGACTCGTAGGCCTCGGCGTACGGCTCGACGTACCGCATCCGGAACTCCGAGTACCCCATCACCGTGTCGTTCTCGATTCGGCCCCGGAGCGTGTCCTGGTCGGCGTGGAGCAGGAAATGGCGCACCGGGATGGAGTGGGCGGCGAGCCCGGCACTGATCTCGCGCCAGTAGGACTCGACGAGGACGGTCATCGGCATGACGAGTGTGCCGCCGGTGTAGTCGAGCACCCGCCGGGCCGTCTCGACGACGAGGGGGCGCCACGGCGCCCAGTGCTGGAAGTTGTCCGTCTCCGGCAGGCCGGGACGGATGTCCATCAGCGTCTCTCCGACCTTCTCCGCGTCGAACACCCGCGAGCCCGGAATCAGAGCCTGGACGAGCGCACTCGTCGTGGTCTTGCCGGCACCGTGGGTCCCGTTGAGCCAGATGATCACGGCACGAGGCTACCGCCGGGCTGTGAAGGACCGAGACAATGCCCTGGCTCACGCAGGGGACGGAGCAGAGGAAGCGCTACTCAACCGGTCTCCGTGAGAGCCACGTGCGACGAATCTCCGCACTCACATCGATGTCGAACCGTTCAGCGATCAAGAGGACGTGCGCGAGCACGTCGGCCAGTTCGGCTCGGAGATCAGCGCGCAGTTCGTGGTCGTCGCGCCCCTTGTCTCGCGCCTGACCCGAGCGAGCGAGGAAGGCCTGCGTGAGCTCGCCGACCTCCTCGTTGAGTTTGAGGAGCAACCATTCGTCGGTGCGATCGATTCCGTTCCGCTCCGCGTAGCTCACCGACAGCGACTCGACCTCGCGCCTCAGCTCATCGATCTGCATCCCGTCAGTGTGTCAGCGAGCACGGACATCGGGGCGGGACGGTCACGCGGGTCGCGGTTGCTGGAGTGAACCGACAAGAGGCGGATCGAACGCTGGCGCTGGTGAGCGGCAGCGGGCACGGTGGAGGAATGGAGACCACCGCTGTTCCACTCGCACTCGTCATCATCGCCGGCCCGCAGGCGTCGGGGAAGAGCGCTCTGGCGTCAGCCCTCGGCGTGGAGCTGCGCCGGCGAGGCGAACGCGTGGCGGTGGTCGAACTCGATCAGATCGCGGCGATGGCACTTCCCACGTTGCCGAGCTGGGAGGCAGCGCACCGCATCTTCGAGGTCACCGTGGGGCTCTGGGCACGAACCGACCTGACGTGCGTCATCGCGGAAGGCTCCGGCTCCGCAAACGAGGTGGCGCGCCTCCGAGCACAGGCGACGGACGACGCCGCCGTCATCGTGGTCGCGATCACGACGTCCTTCGATACCGCGTTCGCCCGGGCGCAGTCCGACCCCACGCGAGGGATATCGAAGGAGCACGCCTTTCTCAGCGACGTCTACCAGCACTGGACCGATGAGCTCGTCCGCATCGAGCCGGACCTGCTGATCGACACCGATCAGGTCACAGTCGACCAGGGCGTCCAGCGTGTTCACTCCGCGGCGGAGGCGGCACGGCATCGAGGAGACTGACGCCCACCTGCGGAGCCGATTGGACCCTCTTAGGTCGTCTCGGCGCCTCGGCCCGCGGCGTCGGCGATCGAGTCGATGGCCGAAGCGTTCCCGACGATGTCCGCCCCATCCGTCGCCGCCGGGGATCCCGCGGCCAGGGAATCGAGAAGCGCCCCGAGCTGATGGTCGTACGAGGTGCGGCCGGCGACCGTGAACGTGCGCGTCGGTTCGCCGCGAAGTGCCAGCGTGACCGAGTGGCCCAGGTGCGGCGCGATGAGGTTGTCGACGCGGAGCGTGCCGAGGCTCCCCTCGATCAGGAGTCCGTTGCCCTGGCGCTCCTCCGGGCCGAACGACGCGTAGAGGCGACCCTCGACGTCACCCGGGAAGAGCAACCGCGTTTCGATGGTCTCGTCGCCGCCGAGCGGGTTCCGCCGGGCTCGGGCATCGAGGACGCGGGGTTCCGAGCCCGCGAGCGTGCGCATCCAGTGCACGGCGTAGCACCCGGCGTGCAACAGCACGCCTCCCCCGGCAGCCGGGTCGTGGAGGATCGACCGCGGATCGAACGGCCGGGTGTCGCGGATCTCCGACGTCATCGACAGCAGGGAACCCAGGCGACCCGAACGGACGAGCGCGAGGACCTCCGCGAAGAGCGGGTGATGCCGATAGTGGAACGCCTCGACGAGCCGACCCGGCCCCGCTGCCGCCACCATCCGCGCCGCGTCCGTCGCGGACGTCGCCGCGGGCTTCTCGACGAGCACGTGCTTCCCCACGTCGAGTGCCGCGATGGCCCAGCGCGCATGGTCGCTGGCGGCGAGGGCGATGTAGACGAGGTCGACGCGATCGTCCTCGATGACCGCGTCGTAGTGCTCGACGGCCGTCTCGATGCCGTGCTCAACGGCGAACGACTCGGCGGCGCCGGGCCTCCGCGCGGCGACCGCGACGATCTCGGCATCCGAGCGTCGGGAAACGGGCCGGACCATCGCGTCCGCCGCGATCGTCGCCGCGCCGATGATACCGATCCGTACCGGTCGCCTGTCGCTCACCACGTCGCCTCCTCGCGTTGGTGACGTTACCAGCGCGCCGCCGCGACAGGTCCGAAGTCGTCGTCCGTTCCCTAGGACGCGCCGAGGCGGTCCCGCATGACGGCGATCGCCGCCGGGTTCGAGTCCACGAGTACGTAGTTGCGGCCGAGCTCGGCCGCGGCTGCACCGGTCGTGCCGCTGCCCGCGAAGAAGTCGAGCACCCAGTCGCCCTGTCGGCTCGACGCCTGGATGATGCGGCGGAGGACGCCGAGCGGCTTCTGCGTCGGGTAACCGGTCTTCTCGGACCCCGTCGGGGAGACGATCGTGTGCCACCAGACGTCCGTCGGGAGCTTGCCGCGCTCCGCCTTCTCCGGCGTCACGAGTCCCGGAGCCATGTACGGCTCACGGTCGACGGCCGTCGAGTCGAAGTGGTAGGCCGCGGGGTCCTTCACGTAGACGAGGATCGTGTCGTGCTTCGTGGGCCAGCGTGAGCGCGACTTCGCTCCGTAGTCGTATGCCCAGATGATCTCGTTGAGGAAGCAGTCGCGGCCGAAGAGCGCGTCGAGCAGGACCTTCGCGTAGTGGGCCTCGCGGTAGTCGAGGTGCAGGTAGAGGGTGCCGTCATCGGCGAGCAGCCGCCAGGCCTCGGTGAGGCGCGGTTCGAGGAACTCCCAGTAGTCGTCGAACGCGTCGTCGAAGACGCGCAGCTCGCCGCGGACGTGCCGATACGTCGCTCCCTTGAAGCCGGTGACGACGCGCGTACTGGGGTCGAGTGCGCCACGGCCGGGCGGAGTCTCGGGGGCATCGGTGTCGATCGGCGGGCCGGCCGGTTCGACCTCGGCCGGCTCGACGGCGGCCTCAGCGACGACGTCGTCGGTGTCCGCCTCAGGATCCGCCGGGAGGATCCGCTCGCTGCGGACGGACTGCCGCCGCTGCACCCGACCCGTGTTGAACGGTGGATCGAGGTAGACGATCGTGAACGCGCCGTCCGGAAGGGTCGCCGTCACCTCGAGATTGTCGCCCTCGATGATGGTGCTCGACTCGGGGAGTCGCCGCTCGTCGCCCGTCACGGAACGCGGTGGAGCCAGGCGTCCGACGCGAATTTCGACTCGGCGAGCTGCTCGGCGGCGGCGAACTCCGCCTCGGTGATGTGGCCCTCGCGCGCGCCCGTGAGGGAGCGGAACGACTGCAGCATGCGCTCGATGATCTCGGCGCGCGACAGTCCCGTCTGGCTCTTGAGCGGGTCGACGCGCTTCGCGGCGGACTTCGTGCCCTTGTCGCTCATCTTCTCGCGGCCGATGCGCAGCACCTTCGTCATGAGCTCGCCGTCGATGTCGTAGCTCATCGTCACGTGATGGAGCACGGCCCCGGAACCGAGGCGCTTCTGCGCGGCACCGCCGATCTTCCCCGCCGGGCTCGTGATGTCGTTGAGGCCCTGGTAGGTCGCGTCGATGCCGAGCGACTGCAGTGCCTGGAGCACCCACTCGTCGAGGAACGCATACGAGTCGGCGAAGGTCATGCCCTGCACGAGCTCGGCGGGCACGTAGAGGGAGTAGGTGATGACGTTGCCGGAGCCCATCATCATCGCGCCGCCGCCGGAGATGCGGCGCACGACGTCGAAGCCGTACCGTTCGGCGTTCTCGAGGTCGACCTCGTTCTTCACCGACTGGAAGCTGCCGATCACGACGGCTGACTCGTTCCACTCCCAGATGCGGAGCGTGGGGCCGCGGTGACCCTCGCCGACCTCGGCCGTGAGGACCTCGTCGAGCGCGAGGTGCATGCGTGGGGAGATGGCGCCGGAGTCGACGATCTCCCAGTCGAAGTCGCGCCAGTCGGCGGCGTTCGTGAGCGCGCGCCGGACGACGACTCCGACGGCCTCGGGGCTGAAGCCGAGGAGGGTCGCGCCTTCCGGCAGCGCCGCTCGCACGGCGGCCGCGATGCGCGACGAGTCGGACTCGGCCGGGAGCCCCTCGATGGCCGCGTTGATCGCGTCGAGGGCGTCGTCGGGTTCGAGGAAGAAGTCTCCAGCGATGCGGACGTTCGACAGCCGGTCATCGACGATGTCGAGATCGACGACGACGAGTTTTCCGCCCGGGACCTTGTACTCACCGTGCATGCGTCCAGACTATCCGCGCGCGGTCTACCCCCGGGCCCGCTCTCCGGTCCCTGAGCCTGTCGAAGGGCACTCGGTGCGGACGCCCGAGGACGCGGTTCCGCGACCGCGACGTGTTCAGTGGCCGATCGCCTCGCCGATCATCGGCCCGTAGTCCTCGGCGTCGACGGTCAGGAGCCGAGCGACGCCGTCGAGCGGCTCCCCGACGGACGGGACGCGCTTCCCGTTCGGGAGAAGGGCGTCCAGACCGGCGCCCAGACCGGGTTCGAGGAGGTCGACGGCCAACGAGAGGCGCCCGATGAGCGTCCACTCGGCGGCGTCACCGAGCCCCGCACGCGAGGCCGCAGCGGCGATCACCGTGCCGAGGTGCTCACCCGCCTCGCGCCAGATCCCTGCGGCGACGGCGTCGCCCTCCCTCGCGACATCGGCCACGTCCTTCGCGAACGACGCGACGACGGCGACCGGCGAGGTCGCCCCCGCGAGGAGTGCGGGGAAGTCGGCGACCGGGCCGAATCGTGCGACGAGCCGGTCGAGGAGGGGCGCCGATGCGCCTCGCCGACCGTCGGCCGAGCTGATGGCCGCGATGAGACCACGACGCCCGATCCACCACCCGGAGCCCTCGTCGCCGATCATGCCGCCGACACCGTCGACGCGAGCCGCTCCTGCCGGGCCGCGACCGAGGCCGACGATGCCCGTCCCGGCTGCGACCACGACCCCGTCATGGTCGCCGCGAGCACCCAGGAAGGCCGTGACCGCGTCATCCGCGACGACGACCCGCGTCGTGCCGAGGGTCTCGTGAAGCCGGCGCAGGACGTCGTGCACGTCGGAGACGTGGCCGTAGAGCCCGGTGCTCCCCACCGCTATGGCGCCCACGTGGTCCAGCCCGAGTCCCTCGGCGGACCGTTGCGCGATGTCGACGATCACGGTCAGGAGATCCGAGCCGTAGGCGAAGCCGTCGATCTCGACCTCCCGGCCCGGGACGTCCTCCGCAATGGTCCGGATGCGGGCCTGCGTCTGCCCGATGTCGATGGCGAGGTCGACCATGTCCTGCCGTTCGTCGAATGGCGCATCACGCCGCTGTGGCACGCTCACCGCGGCAGTCGGCCGTCCGCCGCTCGTGCGTCTTCTCGCTCGATGGCGTCGACGAACCACGAGGTGATCGAGGTGGGGTGGGTGATCGCCGTCCCCACGACGACGGAGTAGGCGCCCGCATCGAGAGCCGCCCGCGCCTCAGCGGGCGTGTGGATCCGTCCTTCGGCGAAGAGCGGGACGGTGAGGCGAGTGGAGAGCGCGTGCACGAGGTCGAGGTCGGGACCCGACGTGCGCGGTCGTTCCTCGGTGTACCCGGAGAGGGTCGTCCCGACGATGTCGGCGCCGGCGTCCTCCGCCGCGACGGCGTCGTCCACGCTGCCGGCGTCCGCCATCACGAGGACGTCCGTCCGTTGTTTGAGCTCCCGGATGGTCTGCTCGAGGGTGAGGCCGTCAGGACGCGCCCGACGCGTTCCGTCGATGGCGACGACGTCCGCGCCGGCGTCGACGACGGCGAGCGCGTGCTCGAGCGTCGGGGTGATGAAGACGCCGTCCGACCCGACCTTCCACAAGCCGATCTGCGGGACGGTGACGCGGCGAGCGATCGCCCGGATGTCGTCGAGACCTTGGGAGCGGATGGCGGCGGCGCCGCCGATGACGGCCGACTCGGCGATGCGCGCCATGGAGTCGGGGTCGCGCAGCGGCTCGCCGGGGTAGGCCTGGCACGAGACGACGAGGCGGCCGCGCAGAGTGTGGAGCATGTGGAGCTTTCTCTCGGTGATCTGATGTGGCGTCATTTGTCGTCCCGGGTGACGGCCAATTGGAACGTGTACCGGTCGGCCCGGTAGGTCGTGCGGGCGAATTCGATGAGGTGGCCTCGGCGTGAGGAGCTGACGCGTGTGACGGACAGTGCGGCGGAGCCGACCGCGACCTCCAGCAGGAGGCTGTCCTCCCTCGTCAGCGTGATGGCCTTGATCTCCTGTTCGGCGCGGTACACCTCGTGGCCGGCGAGGCGGAGCTGTTCGTAGAGCGACGCGCCGAGATTCAGCGATTCGGTCTCGAGCACCGTCGTCGGGAGGAAGACCTCCTCGAGCGCGATCGGCGTGTCATCCGCGAGGCGAAGTCGTCGGATCTGGGTCACAGCGTCCGAAGGCGTCAGGTTCAACGCCGTCGCGACGGCGTCAGGAGCGGCGATGCGCGCCACCTCGAGGACCCGCGACGAGGGCACCGATCCGCGACTGATCATGTCCTCGGTGAAGGACGTGAGCTTCGGCGTCTTCGAGAAGATGTCCGCTGAGCCCACATACGTCCCGGACCCGTGGACGTTGTACACGCGTCCCTCGTCGACGAGGACGGAGATCGCCTTCCGCACGGTCATCCGGCTCACCCCGTGGATGGCCATGAGCTCGCGCTCGGACGCGAGCGCGTCGTGCGGGGCGAGCGAACGGGCGATCGACTCCCGAATGCTGGCCGCGACCTGTTCGTACTTGTGCGCCATGAGTCCGTCCTTCCGAGGCCGTCCGCATCATCCCTTGACCGCGCCGGAGGACAGGCCACTGACAAGGTATCGCTGCGCGAAAATCGCGAAGAGCAGGGGCGGCAGTGTGGAGAGGACCGACGCCGCCGAGATGTCTCCCCATCGGATACCGGTACTCGTGATGAAGTTGGCCGCGCCGAGGGTGACGGGGGTCGCGCTGGACGTCGACAGCACGAGAGCGAACAGGTAGTCGTTCCAGCTGAAGATGAACACGAGGACCGACACCGCGACCATGGTGGGAGCCAGCAGGGGCAGGATGATCGACCCCAGGGTCCGGTAGATGCTCGCGCCGTCGACGGCGGCCGCCTCCTCGATCTCCTGCGGGATGTCGCGGAGTGCGGAGGAGAGCAGGATGATCGCGAGCGGCAGATTGAGGAAAGTGTTCGCCGCAATGAGGCCGGGGATCGTGTCCTGGAGGCCCAGGGTGGAGAACAGGATGAAGAACGGCACGACGAAGAAGATCGCCGGGAGCAGCCGGAGCCCCGACGCGCTGCTGATGATCCACCTGCCACCGAAGCCGAGTCGCACGACGGCGTAGGTCGCGGGGATGGCGATGACGAGCACGACGAGCACGGTTCCGACCGCGATCATCGCGGAGTTGAGGAAGAACCGGGGGAAGTCGTAGCCGGAGGCGTAGAGCACGTTGGCGTAATGATCGAGAGTGGGCGAGGCCGGCAGGGAGACCGGGTTCCTCGCGATCTCGCCGTCGGGCTTGAAGCTCACCAGGATCGCGTTGAGGAGCGGGACGTTCACGACGAGCGCGATGATGCCGGCGACGATCGTGAACACCCACGCCGTGGCGTGCCGACGCTTGGGCGTCCGCTCGGACGACGCGGAAGCGAGCGCTTCCGTCGGGTTCGGGGCCAGGGCGCTCACTTCTTGCCCTCCATTCCGGTCGAGGAGATGCGTCGGACGATGAACGGGACGAACGGCACGAGGCACACGAGGACGACGAGCGCTGCGGCCGCCGCCTTCCCGAAGTCGCCGGCCTCGAACGCCGTCTTGTAGATGAAGATGCTCAGCGTGGTCGTGCTCGTGCCCGGCCCGCCCGCGGTGAGCACGTAGATGACGTCGAAGGTCCGGATGGCATCGATCGCACGCAGGAAGAACGCCGCGAACAACACCGGTTTGAGCACCGGCACGACCACCGACGTCAACGATCGGACATAGCCGGCACCGTCCATCGCCGAGGCTTCGAGGAGCTCCTTGGGGAAGGACTGCAGACCCGCGTAGATGATCAGGAACGTGAACGGCGTCCACTGGAGCACGTCGAGGACGACGAGCAGCGGGATGACCGAATCCGGTGAGAACAGCGAGACGCTCACGCCGATGCTCTCGAGCAGCGCGGGAAGCGCTCCGATGTCGCCGTTGAGCAACAGCCGGAACATGATGCCGAGCAGGGCGGGCGCCACCATGATCGGCAGCAGCAGCAGGGTGAAGAAGAGCTTCTTGCCGGGGAACGCCCGATCCATCACGAGCGCGAAACCGAACCCCAGGACCATCTCGATCGCCACGACCACGGCCGAGAAGCCGATCGTGAAGCCGGCCGCCTTCGCGAACCCGTCGCTACGGAACAGGGACACGAAGTTGTCGACGCCGTTCAGCTCGTTCGCCTGATTGAGCAGCGTGCTGCTCTGGAACGCCGTGAGCGTGCCCGACGCGAGCGGGTAGATCACGAAGACGGCGGCGAAGAGGATGAGCGGCAGGCTGAGGACCGTCGCAGCGGTGGTGCGCTTGCGGCGCTCCCGTGCGATCGATCTCGTGCGTTCGACGGTGTGGGACATCTGGGGTCGACCTTCTCTTGCAGGGACGATGAACCGAGGGGCGGGCCGGCGACGACCCGCCCCTCCTGGCCCGATCAGCCGAGCAGCTCTTGCAGGTTGGCGTTCGCGGTCTCGAGCGCCTCGTCGACGTCCGTCTGACCGACCCACGCGCCGCTGAGGTCCTCGGCGATCTTGCTGTACGCCTGGAAGGTCTGCGGGAAGACGGGCTCGGAGAATCCGTTCTCCGCGATGGTCTGTGAGACCTGCTCGAACGCGGGGTTGATCGCAGTCTGAGCTTCGAGCACCTCGGGGACGGCGGGGATGCCGCCGGCCTCGGCGTACTGGGTCATCGCGTCGGCGGTGGCGAGGTACGAGAGGAACTTCTTCGCCGCCGCTTTGTTCTCGCTGTACTTGTTCAGCGAGACCGCGAGGGCATGGACGTGGGTCTTGCCACCGGGTACCGGTGCGATGGCGATCTTCCCCGCCACATCGGGAGACTGCTCCGGGTCGTTGAGCGCCGCGAAGGCCGCGGACCACTGGATGGCGAAGGCCGTGTCGCCCGACTGCAGAGCCGCCTGGGTCTCGGGGAACTCCGCTTGCGAGCTGTCGGGGGAGGTCCACTCGTTCTCGTAGATGTCGGCGTAGAGCTGGACGGCCTTCTTCGCCGCGTCACTCGTGAGCGCCGCTTCGCCGTCCTCTTCCCAGTTGCCGCCGTAGCCCCAGAGCACGTCGTTCCAGATCATCGTGTTGTAGAGGAGGTTCTTCGCCTGCAGGATCGTGCCGTACTCGGTCGGCGACGCCGGGTTCTCGCTCTGGGAGAAGTACGCGGCCGCGACCGTGAAGTCGTCGAGGTCCCACTCGTTCGGGTCCTTCGGGGCGCGGGCCTCACCGAGCACCGACTCGCTGATGCGCTCGTACTCGGCCTGGGCGGCGGGGTCGCTCAGCAACGCGTCGATGAGGTCCTTGCGGTACAGCAGGAAGTGGTTGCTCACGTCGAGGGGCAGCGCGTACAGCTCGTCCTCGTACGTGAGCCCTTCTGCCGCGACGGGGAAGTAGGCGGACGTGTCGATGTCCGTGAGGGGTTCGAGCGACGGCGCGAACTGGCCGATGTTGTAGGACGCGGTGAAGTAGATGTCGACGTCTGAGGACTTCGACGCCATGAGCGCCGCTTCCTTCGAGAACGTGTCCTGGCGCGACAGCAGGGTCAACTCGATGTCGATGCCGTCCTCCTCGCCCTGACCGGCGTTGTAAGCGTCGACGACCTCGGTCATCGCGTCGCCCTCCGGGCCCGGCCAGGCGACGAGCTTTACGGTGCCTTCGCCGGAGCCCTCGTCCCCGCCGGACCCCCCGGACCCTGCCGCGCATCCGGCCAAGAGCACAGCCGACATCATCATCGCGCCGAGCGCCATTGCTTTTCTACTCATGATTCCTCCAGTGGTACGGTCCAGTCGAGAACTCGACTCTCGCACCGATCCGGCGGAACAGCAGGAAAAGTTACGCACTCGAAACAATTGGTACGGTCCAGTGAGCGGTAGCGACGCTCAGCACCGATATTCCCTCCTCCGACGGACGGCGACGGTGAGGGCCGAGACGCCGCGTTCTCGCAGGAGGTACCCTGGCCCTTCGAACACATCGTGCAGTGCCCGCAGCCGACGGGGCCGTAGCGAGGTAGGCGTCATCCACAGGATCCGGAGACGATGGGGCGCCGGCTCCGATGCCTCTATCCTCCGTTTGTCGGATGAATGGGCAGCAACACAACCGCGCCGCTCGCTCCCGCGACCGTAGATGGCGTGAGCATCCGCCGGATAGGCTGACGACGTGAACCCAGCGCCGCCGATGTCATCCCGGCATGCTCCGCGCTGGATCCGAGTGCTCGACGTGGGTGGTTCGCACGTCACAGCGGCGATCCTCGTGACCGACGGCCGTGTCGCGCGGGTCGAGAACCGCGTCGATCGCGACATCGATCCGCACGCCGAGCGCATCGCGCTGCTCGACGACGTCACGGAACCGGCATACGAGCTCGCCCCGTCCGCTTCCGAAATCGTGGTCGCGATGCCCGGTCCCTTCGACGACGTCACCGGCATCGGCTCCTTCGACGGCGTCGCCAAGTTCGCATCGATCGCGGGACTCCCGCTCCATCACGAGTTCGCGCGCCGACTCGACCTGACTCCGGGCGACGTCGTCTTCCTCAACGACGCCGTCGCGTACGGGATCGGTGAGTGGGCGTTCGGGTCGGCGGAGCGCGCGCGGCGCTTCGTGTGCATCACCCTCGGAACGGGCGTGGGATCCGCCTTCCTCGACGACGGCGATCCCGTCACCGAGGGCTCGACGGTCCCCCGAGACGGCCACGCGTTCCGCATCACCGTCCACGGCGGTCCCCTCGAGGACACGATGTCGAGCCGCGCGATCATGAAGGCCTACGCCGAGCGGACCGGCGAGATCGCCACGGTCGCCGACATCGCCGCGGCCGCGCGCGCCGGCGATTCTGTCGCGAGCGCAGTACTCGACCACGCCGTCCACGCACTCGGAGTGGCCCTCGCACCCTGGCTCGCCCGCTTCGACACCGAAGAGCTCGTCATCGGCGGCTCGATCTCGCGATCGTGGGACCTCCTCGAGCCGTCGCTCCGACGCGGACTCGCGGACGGCGGCGGAACGCCAGCGCTGGTCCGGCGCTCCGAACTGCTCGCCGACGCTCCGCTCGTCGGCGCGGCCGCGTACTACCTCCGGTCGGAAGTCGACGTCGAGGACTCGTGACGACCCTGGATTGAGTACAGCAATCGCTGTACTGTGACAGCATGCCGACCGCCGAGACGACCGTCACGACCACCCACACCGCCGCGCTCGCACGGCTCGGCTACGCGCTGTCGGACGCGACCCGCACAGGCATCCTCCTCGCGCTCCGGAAATCGCCGGCCCGCCCGTCGGACCTCGCGGACGCCCTCGGCGTCTCGCGCCAAGTGATGTCCAACCAACTCGCGTGCCTCCGCGGGTGCGGACTCGTCGATGCGACGCGCGACGGGCGTCACACGCTCTACGTACTCACCGATCCGCACCTCGCGCCCGCCCTCGGCGAGCTCCTCGACGTCGTCCTGCACATCGATCCCGACTGCTGCTCCGGCGACGGGTGCACGTGCTCGTGACGTCCACATCGCCCCGGGCGGTCGGCGAGCGCCGCGAGGCGCTCGAACGCCGCATCCGCTGGATCGTGGCCGTGACGATCGGCTACAACCTCGTCGAGGCCGTCGTGGCGATCTCGGCCGGCACCGTCGCCTCCTCCGCGGCCCTCATCGGATTCGGACTCGACTCGACGATCGAGGTCCTCTCCGCCGCCGCCGTCGCGTGGCAGTTCACGCGACCCGATCCGGAGCGCTGGGAGAAGGGCACGCTGCGCGCGATCGCCGTCGCCTTCTTCGCACTCGCGGCCTACGTCACGTCGTCGTCGACCCTCGCGCTCGTCACACAGGCGGAGGTCGAGCACTCGAGGGTCGGCATCGTGATCACGGCACTCAGCGTCGTCATCATGCCGTTCCTCTCGTTCGCGGAACGACGAGCGGGCCGCGAACTGGGTTCGGCCACCGCCGTCGCCGACTCGAAGCAGACGCTCATCTGCACCTACCTGTCGGCAGCCGTCCTGATCGGGCTTGTCACCAACAGCCTGCTCGGCTGGTGGTGGGCGGATGCGGTCGCCGGTCTCGTCATCGCGGCCTTCGCGATCCGCGAGGGGATCGAGGCATGGCGCGGCGACGCCTGTGCGACCTCGGTCGGGATGCTGCTCGAGGACGAGCACGGCCACGACGAACACGGCCACGACGAACACAGCCACGACGAACACGGACATCAGCGCTGAGGCCCGGCGGCGGCGCGTCTGAGACGATGGCCTCTCGAACCCAGGAGGCCTGTTGTGAAGCTGTATTCGGACGTCCCGCGGCAACGGTGGGCGCAGATCCTCGGAGACGTCGTCGCCCTGGCCGTCCTGATCGGCGGCGTGATCGTCGCGTTGACGATCCACGGCGCCATCACCGCCCTCGACGCGATCGGGCGCAACGTACAGCAATCGGGGCAGGGCCTGTCGTCGACCATGAGCGACGTCGGCGAGGCCTTGTCCTCGACCCCGCTCATCGGCGAGGGCATCTCGGCCCCGTTCGACGCAGCGAGCGGAGCCGCCGCGGAACTCGCGACCGCCGGCGAGAACTGGCAGCTCGGCGTGCACACGCTCGCCGCCATCGTCGCATGGACGATCGTGGCCATCGTCGTCGCGATCCTCGCGTTCGGCTGGATCCGGCCGCGGCTCGTCGGAGCCGTCCGCCGCGGACGTCTCGCGCGCCTCGCGGGTTCCCCGAACGCCCTCGAACTGCTCGCGTTCCGCGCCCTCACCGAGCGCGAACCACGCGACGTCCTCGCCCTCGATCCGGCGGTCATGGACGCGTGGCGTCGCGGTGACCCCGGAGTCGTCCGCCGCCTCGCCGCGCTCGAACTCCGCTCCGCGGGAGTCCATTTCCCCCTGTGAAGTCGACGAGCGCCCACCGAGCAGGAGGGTGCGCTCGGCGCCGCCCGACCGCGCGATCCGCCTCCAGCCCCCTCAGTACTGGCCGAGCGAGAGCCCGCGCTGGAAGACGCGCTGCGTGAACATGAACAGGAGCGCCGTCGGGATCGAGACGATGAGCGCCGCCGTGAGCACGACCGTGTACGCGGAGCCGCCGCCCTCGGTGGACTGCAGTGCCGCGAGCAGCGGCATCACCGGCCGTGTCGCCGCGCTCTGCGTGAGCACGAGCGCGAGGAGCAGGTCGTTCCACACCCACGTCGCCTGCAGGATGAACACCACCACGAGGGCGCTGCGCGACATCGGCAGGTAGATGCGGGTGAAGATCCGCCAGGCGCTGGCTCCATCCACGACCGCGGCCTCGAAGACCGTCTCCGCGATGCCCGCGAAGAAATTGCGCATGACGAACGCGGAGAACGGCGTGCACACGACGGCGTAGACGAACGTCATGCCGACGAACGTGTCGAAGAGGCCGACCTGCGAGTAGGCGGCGAAGAGCGGGATCACCATGATCTGGAGCGGGAACACCGTCCCGCAGAAGATCACGAAGAACCAGAAGAAGCCGCGCTTCACCTTGAGCACGATGACGGCGAAGCCGACGCCGGCGCCGAGGATCACCGCGATGAATGGAGCGATCGTCGCGTAGAGGAAGGTCACGCCGAGCCCGGACGGCACGTCGGTCGTCGAGAACACCTCGCCGATGTTCGAGAGGAGCGCCGGCAGGTTGCCCGGCGACCACAACTCGGAACCCGAGTACTCCGAGGTGAGCTTGCTCGCGTTCGCGAGCAGCAGGTAGATGGGGAGCAGCCACAGGATGCCGAGCGCCCCGAGGACCACGTAGCGGAGGATGCGGGAGATCACTGACGCACCGCCTTCTTCACGGGATCACCGATCGCGAGTTGTCGCCGCAGGTAGATGATCGAGGCGGCGAGCGTGATGACGGTGAGGAAGAGGGCGACGGCGGCGCCGAGCCCGTACTCGCTGTTGAGGAACGTGTTGCGGTACATCGTCACGCCGAGGGTCTCGGACACGCGGTTCGGCCCTCCCTGCGTCATCGATTGCACGATGTCGAAGGTCTTGAGGCTGTTGACGATCGACAACCCCACGACGATCGTGGTCGACGGCCGCAGGAGCGGCCAGATCATGTGACGGAAGAGCCGCCAGCCCACCGCGCCGTCCACCTTCGCCGCTTCGAGCGGCTCCTTCGGGATCGACTGGAGCCCCACCGTGAAGAGGAGCGCGTTCACCCCGACGCCCTGCCACGCCGACGCGATGATCATCGCGAACGTGTTGAGGGGAGCGTCCTGCAACCAGCGCAGTTCGGAACCGGGCAGGTGCAACCACTCGAGCGCTTGCGACAGCGCTCCCCCGTTCTGCAGCACGAACGAGAACACGACGCCGACGGCGACGCCCGAGAGCGCATACGGCACGAGGAACGGCACCCGCAGCCACGCGCCACCCGGCAACCCGAAGGCGAGATAGGCGACGACGAGGCCGAGACCGACCGGGACCACGAGCGTGCCGACGACCCACAGCAGGGTGTTGACGATCGACGTGAGCACCGCGGGGTCGCGGAACATCCGCACGTAGTTGTCGAGACCGACGAAGTCCGGGTCGCCGAGTCCGTTGAAGTCCGTGAAGCTCAGATAGACGGTGTAGACGACGGGGAGGTGGAGGACGAGGACGACCGCCGCGACGCCCGGGGCCAGGAAGCCCCAGGCGGCGCGTTGGTAGTTCGTCGAGGAGCGGCGCGACATCCCGGTCGTCAGTTGCCGGCCCAGTACTCGTCGGCGACCTGCTGGATGCCTTCGAGGTACGGGGTCGGGTCGCCGGGGTTCGTCATGAACCCGGTGAACTGGTCGAGGGATGCGGTGAGGATCGGCGCGGGGGCCGCCTCGTACCAGCGCAGGTAGAACTCGTAGCTCGGGTCGGCGAACTCCGTCGCGATGGCCTGGAACTCCTCCGTCGACGCCTCGGCATTCGGGTTGTACGGGAGGTTTCCCTCCTGCTCGCTCCACGCGGTCTGCGCCTCGGACGACATCCACCACTCGGCGTACTCGAGTCCGACCTCCTTCTGCGGCGAGTTCTCGGCCGTGCAGGCCGGGGCGGTCTCGATGGCGACGGGTGTGGTCTCCTGCTCCGGGTTCACGTTCGGGATGGGGAAGACACCCCAGTCGGTGCCGCTCTCGAGGCCCACCGTCGTGAGCGTGCTCGCGTACCAGGTGCCGAACGGGATCATCGCGACCTCCTGGTCCTTCATCTGCGTCTCTGCGGCGACCTTCGAACCCGGGTCGGTGAAATAGCCCTTCTCCTTCATGTCGAGCCAGATGTTCATGACCTCGACGACCTCGGGATCGGTGAACTTCACGTCGCCCGTCGTGAGGCCCGTGTAGAGATCGAGATCGGTGCCGGCTGCGAGGATCTGGAACCAGACGAACGCCCACGGATTGCCGCCGGCGTTCCAGAACGGCGTGACGCCGTTGTCGACGAGCGTGTCGGAGACCGCCATGAGCTCGTCCCACGTAGTGGGCGCCGTGAGGCCGTACTCCTCGAAGGTGCGCTTGTCGTAGTACATGACCCAGTCGTCCACGCTGATGGGAGTGCAGTACTGCTCGCCGTCCACCGTGTAGAGGTCGCGGACCGACTCGGCGACGTCGCCGTTCTCGACGGCCTCCGTCCAGATGTCGGTCGTGGGCGCCACGAGGTCCTCGGCGACGAGTTCCTCGAGCTGCCCGCCCGTGTGCCACGTGAAGAGGCCCGGGCTCTTGTTGGTGCGGAAAGACTGTTTGACGAAGGCCTGGAAGGCCTCCTGGTCCGCGTAGGCGGACGTCTTCAACGCGATGTCGATGTCCTTCTTCGACTCCTTCGAGAACGAATCGAAGTCCCACGTCTTGTCGGTGATGAAGACGAGCTCGCCCGAGTCGGCGGCGGAGCCGCCGGTCGAGCACCCGGAGAGCGCGGCGGCGCCGAGCACGAGGACGGCCGCTGTCGCGGCGCTTCTGGAGAATCTCACGCTGAACTCCCTTGTTCGAGCAGATGGGGTGATGGCAGGTGCGGTGCATCCGGTCGGGGCCGGGTTGTTATCGTTACCAAACACACGCACAGTAACACGGGCCCTGAAGGGCCACAAGAGCGATTCCCGCCGGCCCGGCCCCGCCCCTTCGGTATACCGTGGCGCTATGACGACCTCGGAGCCCGGAGACGCGAAACGGCCCACCCGTCGCTCGTCGAATCCGACGGTGCACGACGTCGCGCTCGAGGCCGGCGTGAGCCCCATGACCGTGTCGCGCGTCCTCTCCGGCGGCAAGAACGTGCGGCTCGAAGTGCAGGAGCGCGTCGCCCGCGCGGTCGAGACGCTCGGCTACCACCGCAACGAGAACGCGCGCAGTCTCCGGCCGGGCCACCGCTCCGGGCTCGTCGGCGTGACCATCACGAACATCGCC
The DNA here is from genome assembly GCF_004078635.1 of Labedella phragmitis. Taxonomy (GTDB): domain Bacteria; phylum Actinomycetota; class Actinomycetes; order Actinomycetales; family Microbacteriaceae; genus Labedella; species Labedella phragmitis. Next base: position 502,778 of record NZ_RZNB01000001.1, on the reverse strand, counting down.
AACCCCTACTACGCGGAGATGCTCCGAGGTGTCGAGGAGATCGCGTCGGCGCACGGTCGGCGCATCCTCGTCGGCAACTCGAACGAGGACGCCGACCTCGAGAAGCAGCTCGTCGCCGATTTCATCGGCCGACGCGTCGAGGGACTCATCGTCGTTCCCTCCAGTGCGGGTGACGCCGCCCACCTCCAGCTCGAACGACTCGGCGGCGTGCCGGTCGTGCTCGCCTCGCGCGCGGTCGGGGGCGTTTCGGCGGACACCGTATTGATCGACGACGTCGAGGGCGCTCGCACCGCGACGGCCGCGCTCCTCGCCGAGGGGCACCGCCGCGTCGCGTACCTCGGCCAGCGCTCGGTGTTCACGGGTCGCCGCCGACTCGAGGGCTTCACCGTCGCCCACGAAGCGCTCGAGCTGACGCCCGACGAGGAGCTCATCCGCGTCGGACAGCAGGACGTCGGCTCGGCCGAACGGGCGATGACCGAGCTCCTCGACCTGGCGGATCCCCCGACCGCCGTCTTCAGCGCGAACAACCGGAACACGGTCGGCGCGATCCGCGCGATCGTCGCACGGCGCCGCGCGACGGCCGGGACCGGGGCCGGTGGCGGCGGCGACGACATCCGCGTGGCCGGCTTCGACTCGTTCGACTTCGCCGACATCGCCCCCGTGCGACTCTCGATCGTCGACCACGACGCCGGCGACCTCGGGCGCCGCGCCGCCGCGATGCTCTTCGATCGGCTAGACGGCGGCGCACAGCCCGTCGAGCCGCGCGTCCTCGAACTCCCGGTCACCCTCCGCGACCTGTTCTGATCCCTCCGGCCCTCGAGCCCGCCGACCCTTCGACGGACTCAGGACCGTATCGAGCGCCGCGATCCAGATCGGTCTGGTGCGGTCACGCATCGACTGATATCGTTACCAACGCTTCGGGCCCGAGCGCCGACTACCACCCTCCGGCGACCACATCGACCCCGTCTCTTCAACGACGAAACAGGCGAAAGGGAGGCCATGGCTTCTCACCCATCCGCGCTCCGCCGCACGGCGGCGTACGACCCGCGACCGACGATCCCGCTCCCCGACGGACACGATGTCCGGCGCGGCGCCGACGCATGGGCGCGCATCGCGGCCGAAGCGGGCGACGGCGGATCGATCGCCGTCGACACGTACCCCGGCGTCGATCTCCCCGCCCTCCGGGCCGAGATCGAGCGGCACCTCCCGGACGCGACGATCTTCGACATCGAGGAGCTCGCGGCCCTCTCCCCCGAGCGCATCGACGCCCTCATCGACGGCAACCTCACCGACGACCGCGTCTTCGGCGTCATGAGTCACCACACGCTGCGCGACTTCTACGACCCGGCGGAACTCGACCGCGCTGCCGCTGACATCGAGGCCGCGAGCGGGCGCCGCATCGTCATCGGGTGGGGTGCGACGCTCGCGCCCGTGCCCTTCGACGTCGTCGTGCTCGCCGACCTGGCCCGCTGGGAGATCCAGCGCCGGCAGCGCGCCGGCGCACCGAACTGGCGGGCCCGCAACGGCGACGAGGACGCGATCCGGAAGGTCAAGCGCGGCTTCTTCGTCGAGTGGCGCGTCGCCGACCGGCACAAGCGCTCGCTCTTCGAGCGACTCGACTTCGTGCTCGACACGAACGACTCGGTTACCGAGGCCCGGCTCCTCACGGGCGACGGTTTCCGCGCGGCGCTCGAACTCGCCGTCACGCGCCCCTTCCGGGTCGTGCCCTTCTTCGATCCCGGCGTCTGGGGCGGGCAGTGGATGAAGGAGAACCTCGGCATCTCCGGCGAGGACAACCTCGCATGGGGCTTCGATTGCGTCCCGGAGGAGAACAGCCTGCTCATCGCGTCGGGAGAGGACACGGTCGAGATCCCCGCGATCGACCTCGTCTTCCGCCACCCGCGCGAGCTCCTCGGCGAGAAGACCTTCGCGCGCTTCGGCGCCGAGTTCCCCATCCGCTTCGACATGCTCGACACCGTCGGCGGCGGCAACCTCTCGCTCCAAGTGCACCCCCTCACCGACTACATCCAGAACACGTTCGGCATGCACTACACGCAGGACGAGAGCTACTACCTGCTCGACGCCTCCGACGATGCCGTCGTGTACCTGGGCGTGAAGACCGACGTGGACCGCGATGCGATGCTCGCCGACCTCCACGCGGCAGCGACGGGCTCCACCGGCTTCCCCGCCGAGACGTACGTCAACACGTTCCCGGCGCGGAAGCACGATCACTTCCTCATCCCCGCCGGCACCGTGCACTGCTCCGGCGCCGACTCGATGGTGCTCGAGATCTCCGCGACGCCCTACATCTTCACGTTCAAGATGCACGACTGGGGCCGCGTCGGCCTCGACGGTCGGCCCCGTCCCATCCACCTCGAGCACGCCGCCGCGAACATCCAGTGGGACCGCGACACCGAGTGGACGACGCACAATCTCGTCGACCGCGTCGAGCCGATCGGCGAGGGCCACGGCTGGGTCGAGGAGCGGACAGGACTGCACGAGTTCGAGTTCATCGACGTGCGGCGGCACTGGTTCACCGACGTGGTCCCGCACGACACGAACGGCACGGTCAACGTGCTCAACCTCGTCGAGGGGGACGAGGCGATCGTCGAGAGCCCCGTCGGCGCTTTCGAGCCCTGGGTCGTGCACTACGCCGAGACCTTCATCGTCCCCGCCGCGGTCGGCCCGTACACGATCCGGCCCCACGGCGAGAGCGTCGGACGGCGCCTCGCGACAGTGAAGGCCTTCGTCGCCGGTACGGGCACGACACCCGATTCCACCGCAACGCACGACACCACAGAAACGGAATGACATGAGCAAGGTAAAGGCACTCATCGCCGCTCGACCGTGGACCGACACGGGAGCACGCGCGGGCCTCTTCTCCGCTGCGGCCGCCGCGACCGAGGTCGTCGGTGGCGAGAACGTCCGCGTGATCCCGGAACAGCTCGTCCGCGCCGGGCGCGACGGCGCGCGCGAGCAGGCGATCCGCCTCGAGATCGGCGACATCCACCGCCCCATCTCGCTCGGATCCGCGGTGCAGCACGGCGGGATCGCCCTCGACGTCGAGGCCGGGACCGTCGACGACGCGACCGTCATCGACGTGAGCGGACTCACCCTCCGCACCGCGGACGGCGAGGACGTCGACGTCCGGGTCGAGGACGGCCCCCGCGGCGCCTACCGCCTCTTCGTGCCGGCCGTCGAGTCGGACACCGTCATGCGACTCGTCGTGCCGTCCCTCGACGCCGATACCGAGTTGACCTTCACCGTGCTCCCCGTTCGCGACTGGACGATCCACGTCGTGCACCACTCCCACTTCGACATCGGCTACACCGACCCGCAGGCGATCGTGCTCGCGCACCAGCGCTCGTTCCTCGACTCCGCGCTCGAACTGCTGCGCGACTCGGAGGGTGAGCTCGACGGCGAGCGCTTCCGCTGGGTCGTCGAGTCGATCTTCACGTTCGAGAGCTGGGCGCAGTCCCGGCCGCAGCACCTCGTCGACGAGTTCGTCGGCTACGTGCGAGAGGGGCGGGCAGAACTCACGGCACTCCCCTACAACCTCCACACCGATACGTGCTCGACCGACGAGCTCCACGAACTGCTGCGCACCGCACGACGGATCGCCGCGCAGTATGACATCCCGATCCCGTCCGCGATGCAGACCGACGTCCCCGGCACCGTCGTCGGCCTCCCAGACGCCCTCGCCGAGAACGACGTGAAGTACCTCGCCGTGGCCCACAACTGGGCGGGCCGCTCGATGCCACAGCTGAACGGCGGGCAGCTCCTCCCCCGGCTCTTCCGCTGGGCGGCGCCGTCCGGCAAGTCTGTTCTCGTGTGGCTCACCGACAGCCCGCACGGCATGGCGTACATGGAGGGGCCGCTGCTCGGGTTCCACCAGGACTACTCCGCCGTCGAGGACCACCTCCCCGTCTACCTCGAGTCGCTCGCCGCGAACCCGTACCCGTTCCCTCCCGGCGTCTTCGGCTGGCACGGCACGGCCCACGCGGTCGATCGCACGCCGTACCCGTGGGACGTCGTGCACCTGCGCACGCAGGGCTTCGTGGGGGACAACGCGCCGGCCCGCCGTCGCGCCGCCGACATCGCGCGCGAGTGGAACGAGACGTGGCTCTCGCCGTCCATCCGCATCTCCACCAACGCCGACTTCTTCGAGGACGCGGAGGCGCGCCTCGGCGACGAGATCCAGACCTTCGAGGGCGACTGGGGCGACTGGTGGGTCGAGGGAGTCGGATCGGCCGCCTATCCCATGACGCTCGTGCGAGACGCGCAGGCCAAGGTGACGGACGCGCAGACGGTGTCGGCCGTCCGCACGCTCCTCACGGGCGCCGACCTCCCGGGCGAAGCCGAGCAGTCCGAGGACGTGTACCGCACGATCTCGATGTTCAACGAGCACACGTGGGGCGCGGGCAACTCGTGGCGGTTCTCCGACCACGGCTTCGACTCGGGCGAGGTGCAGTGGCAGTGGAAGGTCGCGAACTCGATCGTCGCGCAGCAGAAGGCCGGCGAGTACCTCGAGCGCGCATCGGCGTTCCTCGGAGCGGACCTCGGGGTAGCGGACGGTGCGTGGGCGAGCTTCTACGCCGTCAACACGACGGCGATCGAACGCGACACCGCCGTGAGGATCTTCGTGCGGGAGAGCACGGTGCCGATGGCCACGTCGTTCACCCTCCACGACGGACGGACGGGCGAGTCCCTCCCCTACGTGGAGGAGGCGCAGAGCAACCACGAGCACCGCGAGGCGGGCCGGTTCGTCACGGCGCGGGTGCGATCCCTCCCTCCCGTCGGTCTCGTGCGCATCGATCTGCGCACGACGGACGGTGAGCCCGAGTCGGCGACAGCGGCATCGACGTCCGTCGCCGATCCGCTCGTGATCGAGAACGAGCACCTGCGGGTGCGTGTCGACCTCTCGATGTCGCGGATCGCGTCGATCGTCGAGCTCTCGACGGGCCGCGAACTCCTCAACCCGGATTCGCTCTTCGGCGGCAACGAGTACATCTACGACCTGTACACGAGCGCCGGCGGCTTCAATCACCAATCGAATAAGACGTCCACCTCCGACGAGCTCGAACTGCTCGGGGACCGGTGGCGCGCGCGTCCCGCCGCGCTCATCGAGCGCGAGTCGGACGCCGTGGAGGAGCGGCTCGTCTACGAGTACCCGGCGGCGGGAACCGAGTGGGTGCGCGTGACGCTGCGGCTGCGGCACGGCGAGCCGGCCCTCGTGATCGAGAACCGCGTCGCGAAGGACATGACGGACGCGAAGGAGAGCGCGTTCTTCGCGTTCCCGTTCGCGGGAGACGACCCGGTCGTGCGGTACGAGGTGAGCGGCGGCGTCACGGGCGACGGTCTCGAGCACGTCCCCGGAGCCCCGCAGCACATGCGCGCTGTCCGCGACTGGGTCACGGTGGAGTCGGCGGACGGCGCCGTCGCGTGGGTCACGAAGGACGTCCCGCTCGTCGAGCGTGGCGTGATCGCACTGCCGTACGCGCCGTTCCCCGCGAGCACGTCGCCGTACGAGCCGGGCACGATCCTCTCGTGGGTCCACAACAACGTGTGGGACACGAACTTCCCCGTCCGACAGGCGTTCGAGACGACGTTCTCCTACGCGATCGGCGTGAGCCCTGTGGGTTCCGGCGAGGCATCCACGTCGGTCGAAGAGGTTGCCGTCGCGGCGAGCGCCGCCCTCGTGCACCCGCCCGTCGTCGTGCAGGCGAACGCTCCCGCCGGGACCGGAGCGGAAGCCGTCGCGGAGCGATCGCTCCTCACGGTGAGTGACCCTCGCGTGAGACTCGTCGCGGCGCACGCGATCGGTGATCGACGTCTCCTCGTGCGGTTGCAGTCGTTCGTCGACGCTCCCGTCTCGGTGGGCGTCGAGGTGCCCGGCGGCATCACGTCCGCAATCCGCGCGACGTTCCTCGGCGAGGAGCGCGAACCGCTCGCGGTGAGCGGATCGACGGTGACGGTCGAGATCCCCCGGTTGAGCCCTGCGGCGGTGATCCTCACCCTGCCGTGACGACGTCCGGATCCCCTCCGCGGAACCGGGGACAGGGAGGGTGCGTGCGCGCGCACCCTCCCTGTTGCTAGGGTAGCGAAGGTAAGCCTCACCTAAGCACGCGCTGCACTGCGGACGCGTTCGAGGCGCTCTCCCTCACCCTCCCAGGAGTTCTCCATGCGTTCTCGTCATGTCTCCGCCGCTGCGGTCGCAGCGGCGGCCGTCCTTCTTCTCTCCGCGTGCGGCAGCGGCACGACCTCCGAATCCGAGGGCGCGGCGTCCACGGAGGGGTACCCGATCACGATCGAGCACGCCCTCGGCACCACGACGCTCACGGAGAAGCCCGAGCGCGTCGCGACGGTCCAGTGGGCGAACCACGAGGTCCCGCTCGCCCTCGGCGTCGTCCCCGTCGGCATGGCCGCCGCGAACTTCGGCGACGACGACGGCGACGGACTGCTGCCCTGGGTGAAGGAGAAGCTCGACGAGCTCGACGCGGAGACCCCCGTGCTGTTCGACGAGACCGACGGCATCGACTTCGAGGCCGTCGCCGACACGGACCCCGACGTGATCCTCGCCTCGTACTCGGGCCTCACGCAGGAGGACTACGACACCCTGACGGAGATCGCTCCCGTCGTGGCATACCCCGAGGCCCCGTGGGCCACGTCCTGGCGCGACGTCATCGAGTTCAACGCCAAAGGCATGGGCATGGAACAGGAAGGTGCGGAGCTCGTCGCGAGCATCGAGCAGGAGATCGAGGACTCCGTGGCGGAGCACCCGGAGCTCACCGGGAAGTCGACCATGTTCCTCACCCACGTCGACCCGTCCGACCTCAGCACCGTCAACTTCTACACCGCGAACGACACGCGTGCCGCCTTCTTCTCCGACCTCGGCATGACCACTCCCGCGAGCGTCGAGGAAGCGTCGGCGAGCGGCGAGTTCTCCGGCGAGGTCAGTGCCGAGCAGGTCGACGTCTTCGACGACGTCGAGATCATCGTGACCTACGGGGACGATGCGCTCGTCGACACCCTGGAGAGCGACCCCCTGCTCGCGCAGATGCCCGCCGTCGCCAACGGGGCCATCGTGTCGCTCGACGGAGCCGGACCCCTCGGCACCGCCGCGAACCCGACCCCCCTCGCGATCTCGTGGGTGCTCGACGACTACCTCGCCCTGCTCGCCGACGCAGCCGCCAAGGTCCAGTGACCCGGGCAGCAACCGAGAACGCGCGGGGCGTCGTCGTCGGACGGCGCCCCGCGCGCGTGCGGTTGCTCTGGTTCGGGATCGCGGTCGCCGTCGTGGCCCTCCTGGCGTTCGCCTCGGTCGTCATCGGCTCCCGTGACGTCAGCATCGCGGACGTCGTCGCGGCGATCGGCGGTTCCGTCGACAACACGAGTGAGGCCGCCGTCGCGAAGCGGCTGCCCCGCACCGTCCTCGCTCTCGTCGTCGGCCTCGCACTCGGCCTCGCGGGAGCGGTCATGCAGGGCGTCACTCGCAACCCTCTCGCCGACCCGGGGATCCTGGGCGTGAACATGGGTGCGTCCCTCGCGATCGTCGTGGGCATCGCGTGGTTCGGGCTGTCGACGGCGACGGGGTACCTCTGGGTGGCGACGGTCGGCGCCGGTGTCGCGGCCGTATTCGTCTACGCCATCGGCTCGCTCGGACGCGGTGGGGCCACGCCCCTCAAGCTCGCGCTCGCGGGCGCCGCGACCTCGGCCGCTCTCGCGTCCTTCGTCACCGCGATCTCCCTCCCACGCGGCGACATCTCGGGAACCGTGCGTTCGTGGCTCATCGGTGGCGTCGGAGGAGCCGGCTGGACGAGCATCGGCCAGATGGCCCCATTCCTCGCCGTCGGCGTCCTCGTCAGCCTCCTGTCGGCGCGACGTCTGAACTCGCTCGCGTTGGGGGACGAACTCGCGACGGGCCTCGGTGAACGCGTCGCCGTCACGCGCGCGGTCGCGGCCCTCGGAGCGGTCCTCCTCTGCGGGGCCGCCACCGCGATCGCCGGTCCGATCGCCTTCGTGGGGCTCGTCGTGCCCCACGCCTGCCGACTCCTCGTCGGCGTCGACCACCGATGGCTCCTGCCGTTCTCCGGTGTCGTCGGCGCAGGGCTCGTCGTCGCCTCCGACGTCCTCGGACGGATCGTCGCGCGGCCCGGCGAAGTCGATGTCGGCATCATCACCGCCATCCTCGGCGCGCCGGTGTTCATCGCGATCGTCCGCCGTCGGAAAGTCAGCTCGCTGTGACCGCGACGGCACCATCGCTCGACGCCGTCATCGCGAGCGTCTCGCGCTCGAAGGCCGTGCGGGCCAGGCGACGCGTCGTGGTCATCTCGATCCTCGCCGTGCTCATCATGGCCGTCGCTGCCATATCCCTCATGATCGGGAACACCGTCTACAGCGTGACCGACGTGGCCCGGGTGGTGCTCGGTCAGGACGTCGACGGGGCCTCCTTCACCGTGGGCAGGCTACGCCTTCCCCGCATGGTCCTCGCCATCGTCGTGGGCCTGAGCTTCGGGATCGCCGGGGTCACCTTCCAGACGATGCTCCGGAACCCGCTCGCGAGCCCCGACATCATCGGCATCTCCGCGGGCGCGAGCGCCGCGGCGGCTTTCGCGATCGTGGTCCTCGGGTTGAGCGGAACCGCCGTCTCCGTCTTCGCGATCACCGCGGGACTCCTCGTCACCCTGGTGATCTACGTCCTCTCACACCAGGCCGGGTCGGCCGGGACGAGGCTCATCCTGATCGGTATCGGCATCGCCGCGATGCTCGAGGCCGCCACGCAGTACGTCCTCTCCCAGGCCGGCCAGTGGGAGCTGCAAGCCGTCCTCCGTTGGCTGACGGGCAGCCTCAACGGAGCCTCGTGGGAGCAGACGCTCCCGGCACTCATCGCGCTCCTCGTCCTCGGCCCTGTGCTGCTCAGCCGTCGCCACGACCTGGATGCGATGAGACTCGGCGAGGATGCGGCCTCCGCGCTCGGCGTCCGGATCGAGCGGACGCGGCTCGTCGTCGTGATCGCCGCCGTCGGACTCATCGCCTTCGCGACGGCCGCGACGGGCCCCATCGCCTTCGTCGCCTTCCTCGCGGGGCCGATCGCGGCGCGCATCGTGGGCCCACACGGGTCGCTCCTCGTCCCGGCGGCGCTCGTCGGAGCACTCCTCGTGCTCTCGGGCGACGTCGTCGGTCAGAACGTCCTGAACCTGCGCTACCCGGTCGGCATCGTCACCGGGGTGCTCGGCGCGCCCTACCTCGTGTACCTCATCATCCGAACGAACCGCTCCGGAGAATCCCTGTGACGACCGCCCACGCTCTCACCGCCACCGATCTCACCGTCGGATACGGCGACACGACGATCATCAGCGACCTCGACCTCGACCTCGTCGCTGGGGCCATCACGGTCATCGTCGGACCGAACGCGTGCGGCAAGTCCACACTCCTCCGTTCGATGTCACGGCTCCTGCCACCGCGCAGCGGGCAGGTCGTCCTCGACGGCCGGTCCATCCACGGGATGCCCGCGAAGGAGCTCGCGCGGACGCTCGGACTTCTCCCCCAGTCGCCCATCGCACCAGAGGGCATCACCGTCGCGGACCTCGTCGGGCGGGGACGGCACCCCCACCAGGGCATGTTCACCCGCTGGTCGCGGGCCGACGATGTGGCCGTGGCGGAAGCGCTCATCGCCACCGACACCGCGGACCTCGCGGATCGCGCCGTCGACGAGCTGTCGGGCGGCCAGCGCCAGCGCGTATGGATCGCGATGGCCCTCGCACAGGACACCGACATCCTGCTCCTCGACGAGCCGACGACGTTCCTCGACGTCAGCCACCAGGTCGAGGTGCTCGATCTCCTCACCGACCTCAACCGGCGACGAGGAACGACGATCGTCATCGTGCTCCACGATCTCAACCTCGCCGTGCGCTACGCGGACCACCTCGTCGCGATGCGGGACGGGGAGGTGTACGCATCGGGTTCACCGGAGACGATCCTCACCCCGGAGCTGATCGAGAGCGTGTTCGGCATCTCCGCCGCCGTCATCACGGATCCGACCTCCGGAAAGCCGCTCATGCTCCCGATCGGCCGCCACCACATGGTCGACAGGGGCGGGCCGGATGCCGCCGACGGACCGGCGGGCCACCCCGCATCGGACTGACGAGACCCGCCGTCCTCGCGACCGACGCCCGTCCTCGTGTGGAAACATTGAGGAATCTCCGAAGGGACCCCACTCGATGTCGATCACCACTGACGCCCAGGCTCTCCTCCCCGATCTCGTCACGCTCCGTCGCGCGCTGCACGCCGCGCCCGAGGTCGGGCTCCAGCTGCCGAACACCCAAGCGGCGGTGCTCGCGGAGCTCGAGGGCCTCGGACTCGAGATCACGACGGGCACAGACACCACGTCGATCGTCGCGGTGCTCCGAGGGGCACACGAGGGACCGAACGTCCTCCTCCGCGGTGACATGGACGGCCTGCCCGTCCGGGAGGAGACGGGCCTCCCCTTCGCCTCGACGAACGGTGCGATGCACGCGTGCGGACACGACCTCCACACGTCGGGACTCGTCGGCGCCGCGCGCCTCCTCGCGTCACGCCGTGACGAGCTCCACGGCTCCGTCATCTTCATGTTCCAGCCCGGCGAGGAAGGTTACGGCGGCGCGAAGATCATGATCGACGAGGGCGTCCTCGACGCGGCGGGAGAGCGACCGGTCGCCGCCTACGGCATCCACGTGATCCCCGGCCCGAACGGCGTCTTCTCGATGCGGCCCGGCCCGGCGATGGCGTCGTCGAGCACGCTGCGCATCCGCATGATCGGCGAGGGCGGCCACGGTTCCCAGCCGTCGAGCGCGTTCGACCCGGTCCCCGCCCTCACCGAGACCGTGTCGGCGCTGCAGTCGATGGTCACGCGCCGCTTCAGCGTCTTCGACCCGGTGGTGCTCACCGTCACGCAGCTGTCGGCCGGCGAGGCGATCAACGTCATCCCGGACTCGGCGAGCCTCGGCGCGACCGTTCGGGCGCTCTCGGACAAGGCGCTCGAGACCCTCGCGACCGAAACCGAGCGGATCGCGTCCGGAATCGCGTCGGCCCACGGCTGCCGTGCCGAGGTCTGGTTCGAGACCATCTACCCCGTGACGGCGAACGACCCCGGCACGACCGCTGCGGCGATGATGACCCTGAGCGACGTCTTCGGTCCCGGCCGGGTCGAGACGATGCCGGAACCGCGGATGGGCAGCGAGGACTTCTCGTTCGTGCTGCACGAGGTGCCGGGAACGTTCATCTTCCTGCAGACGACCCCTCCGGAACTCGATCCCGCGACGGTCGCCTACAACCACTCGCCGCGGGTCCTCTTCGACGATTCGGTCCTCGGCGACCAGGCGGCGGCGCTCGCGGCCCTCGCTCTCTCGCACCTCGGGGCGAGCGCGGCCTGACCCGCCGGGGCGGACGCCCTCCAGCGCTCGGAAACGTCAAAACCCGCGGATTGCGGGCGCGAAGCGGTGACGAGTCATCGGATCCCACACCCCTCAGACGCGGGTGTCCCCCTCGACTTCTCGCGCTGGTAGTGTCTCTCGTCGTGACACCCGCTCTCACACCCCAGGACGATGCTGCGCGCCGTCACGATCCGGCCTTCCGTCCGTCTCCTCAGTACGAGGAGGCGTCGACGATGGGTGAACGCAGCGGAGACGCGGTGTGGATGGCGACGATGAAGGCCGACGCGCTGCTCGGGCACCTCTCGGACGAGTACCGGGTGCAGCTCGGGGCGCGCTTCGACTGGGAGGTCTCCGACGAGGACGTCCGCGTCGCGCAGGCGTCGCTCTCGGCGCAGCGAATCGACGCTCTCGTCCGCGGCCAACGCAAGTCGAGCGTCGCCTCGGTCTCGCCCGACGGCACCGGGCCGGCACTCGCCGGCGAATGGGACCTCACCTCGGACCTGCTCGCCCTCTGATACGCACGGCCGGCGGGCACCTCTCGCCGAATGGACGATGGGGCCGCTCAGGCCAGCCGGTAGTAGTCCGGTTCGATGTTCTCGCCACGGTCGAGCGCGTCGATCGCTGTCATGTCGTCCTCATCGAGGACGAAGTCGAACACGTCGAGGTTCTCGACGAGACGGCCCGGGTCCGCCGACTTCGGCACGGTGACGAGACCGGACTGCACGTGCCAGCGGAGCACGGCCTGCGCGACCGACACGTCGTGCTTCGCGGCGATGCTCGCGAGTCGCGGTTCGCCGAACACCCGGCCGCGCGCGAGCGGCGACCACGACTCGGTGACGACCCCGAGGGCATCGTGCACCGCGCGCTCTGCTGACCGGGTGTGGAAGGGGTGGACCTCGATCTGGTTCACGAGCGGCACCTCCCCGCCGAGTGCGACGAGGTCGTCGAGTTGCTCAGGCGAGAAGTTGGAGACGCCGATCGCGTGAGCGAGGCCCGCCTTCTTGGCCGCCTCGAGCCCCCGCCAGGCGTCGCGGTGCCGCCCACCCGCGCTGTACGGCCAGTGGATGAGGTAGAGATCGACGTGGTCGAGCCCGAGGCGCTCGAGCGACTGCTCCGCGGCGCGAACCGCCGCGACCTCGTCGTGCGCGTCGATCCAGAGTTTGGTCGTGACGAAGAGTTCGGAGCGGTCGATCCCCGAGCGTCGGATCCCCTCGCCGACGCCGAGCTCGTTGCCGTAGATCGCGGCCGTGTCGATCGATCGGTAGCCGAGCCCGATCGCGGTCGACACGATGCGGGCCGTGGTCTCGTCGTCCATGTCGAAGACGCCGAGACCGAGCAGCGGCATCCGAAGGATCGGGTGGACGGGGGCGACGATCGGGGCGGACATGGGACCTCCTCAGTTTTTTCGGACGAGCGTCCTAAAACAGATGTAGCACGCGGCCGCCTGTGACCGAGGGCGAGATGAGACATCGGCCGCGACATTAAACGCGCCGGTAACACGAGCCCACGCCCTGGAAACATGCAGAGTTTATTTTGGACCCATGTCCGATAACGTGCTGCTCGCGCCCACGGTCCCTGATGCCGCATCGGCCGACCCCGCTCCGCTCCTCAGCGTGCGTGATCTCACCGTCTCCTTCAGCACCGCGCGAGGGCGGCACACGGCCGTCTCGAACGCGAGCCTCGATCTCTCCGCGCACCGGACGCTCGCCGTCGTCGGCGAGTCCGGCTCGGGGAAATCCACCCTTGCGGCGGCGATCAACCGCTTGCTCGCACCCAACGCTCGCATCGACTCGGGCAGCATCCTCTTCGACGGGCGCGACCTCGTCACGGCGAACGCTCGAGAGCTCACGCGCGTGCGCGGGGCGGGCATCGGGCTCGTGCCCCAGGACCCCATGTCGAACCTCGACCCCGTCCACCGCGTCGGTGCGCAGATCGTCGAGGCGCTCGAAGCCCACGGCACGTCGTCGCGCGAGTCGAGGAAGCGGGCGATCGAACTCCTCGACCTCGTCGGGATCCCGGAGCCGAAGCGCCGGTTCCGCCAGTTCCCCCACGAGTTCAGCGGCGGGATGCGGCAGCGCGTGCTCATCGCCATCGGTCTCGCCTGCCGACCGAAACTGCTCATCGCCGACGAGCCGACGAGCGCCCTGGACGTGACGGTGCAGCGGAAGGTGCTCGACCGGCTCGACGAACTCACGGCGGAGATGGGCACCGCCCTCTTCATGATCACGCACGATCTCGCCCTCGCCGCCGAGCGGGCGAGCGAGGTCCTCGTGATGTTCCGCGGCACGATCGTGGAGCACGGTCCCGCGGCTCAGCTCCTCGGGGACCCGCAGCACGAGTACACGCGCAAGCTCCTCGATGCGGCGCCGGCCCTCGCTGTGCGCCGCGGCGTCCCGCGTGCCGTCACCCCGTACGCGGAATCCGGCGCGACGGGTGATCCGATCGTCACCCTCACCGACGTCGTGAAGGAGCACTCGGTGCGCGACTCGGCCTTCGGACGCCCGCGCACCTTCGCGGCCGTCGCCGGGTCGACCCTCGACATCCCGCGTGGGAGCACCGTCGCGATCGTGGGCGAGTCCGGATCCGGGAAGTCGTCGACGGCTCGGCTCGTTTTGGGGCTCGACGCACCGACCCGCGGCAGCGTCGTCTTCGACGGCCGTGACGTCGCGTCGCTCTCGAAGGTGGAGTTGACGGCATTCCGCCGCCGCGTGCAGCCGGTGTTCCAGAATCCGTTCGCATCGCTCGACTCGCTCTTCACGGTCGGCGCCACGATCGCCGAGCCGCTCGTGGTGCACGGCATCGGCACCGCTGCAGAGCGCGCCGAGCGAGTGCTCGCACTGCTCGAGGAGGTCGCCCTCCCCGCCGACACCGCGGACCGGTATCCGCACCAGTTGTCGGGCGGACAGCGGCAGCGCGTCGCGATCGCCCGCGCTCTCGCACTCCAGCCCGATGTACTCGTACTCGACGAGGCGGTGTCGGCCCTCGACGTCGTCGTGCAGGCGCAGATCCTCGACCTGCTCGCTCGCCTGCAACGCGAGCACCGCCTGACGTACCTCTTCATCAGTCACGACCTCGCGGTCGTCCGTCAGATCAGCGACTACGTCCATGTGATGTCGCGCGGCCGTATCGTCGAGTCGGGCACGCCCGACGAGCTCTTCGAGTCGCCTCGCGAGGAGTACACGCGCGAGTTGCTCGGAGCCATCCCGGGGGCGCGCCTCGCCGTGTGAGCGCTCCGGTCGGGTGCTTCAGGAAGCCGCCGTCTCCGTCCGCCGCGCACCGGTCGTCGCGCTCACGTGGAGCAGGTCGGCGTGCGGGACGTGCTCGCGGATCTCCTCCTCCACGCGGCCGACGATCGACTCGACCTCGTGGAACGGGGCATCGTCGACGCGCACGATGACGCTGCCGTGGACGCGGTGTCCGACCCAGCGCAAGCGGACGGCGTCGATCCCCCTCACACCGTCGACATGGCCTATCGCGTGTTCGGCGCTGTCGACCAGGTCGGGCTCGATGCCGTCCATGAGCCGGCGACCGACGCTCCGCACGGTCCCCCACAGCAGGACGACGATCGCGATGGAGATGAGGACCCCGACGATCGGATCGGCGAGCGGGAAGCCGAGCGCGACGCCGAGGGCTCCCACCACGACGGCGAGCGAGGTGAACCCGTCCGTTCGGGCGTGCACACCGTCGGCCACGAGCGCCGCCGAACCGATGCGCCTCCCCACCCGGATCCTGTAGATCGCGACGGCCTCGTTCCCGATGAACCCGATGACGCCCGCGACGGCGACCCAGCCGAGGTTCTGGATGGGCTGCGGGTCGATGATCCGCACGATCGACTGCCAGGCGGCGACGACCGCTGACAGCGCCACGACGATCACGATGAAGAGGCCGGCGAGGTCCTCCGCCCGCCCGAAGCCGGAGGGGTATCGTCGCGTCGCGGCCCGACGGCCGAGCACGAACGCGATCCACAGCGGCACGGCGGTCAGGGCGTCCGAGAAGTTGTGGACCGTGTCTGCGAGCAGCGCGACGGACCCGCTCACGAGCACGACGACGAACTGCAGGATCGTCGTCGCGAGCAGCACCCACAGGCTGATCTTCAGCGCGCGGACGCCCTGCACGCTCGACTCGAGAGCGTCGTCGACGGCATCCGAGGGGTCGTGCGTGTGCGGAACGAACAGCTCACGCAGGAACCCGCGCACGCCGTCGCCGTGCGAGTGCCCGTGCCCGTCGGCGTGTCCATGTCCATGTCCGTGATCGTGATCGTGATGATGGCGGTCGTCGCCGTGGCGATGCGGATCGATCACGCATCCACCTCCTCGCGGTGGTGGTGCGGTGTTCCGCCGAGCGCGTGTTCCGCCTGGAAGATCGCGTCGGTCACGAGCCGCCCTGCGTGCTCGTCGGTGAGGCGGTAGAACACGCGAGTGCCGTCTTGCCGCGTGCTCACCATGCGACCGAGCCGGAGCTTCGCGAGGTGCTGCGAGACGGCTGCGGGCGATTTGTCCACGATCCCGGCGATCGCGTTCACGGACAGCTCTCCGCTCTCCTTGAGGGCGAGGATGATGCGCACGCGCGTCGCGTCGGCGAGCATCGAGAACACCTCGACGGCGAGTTCGACGTACGGGCTCTCGGGCTTGCGACCGCACGCCTCATTATCTGCATCCATGCGCAGATATTAGTACGTCGATCGTCGACCGCGCTGCGAACGAGAACGTCACCACGCGGTCACTGAGCCTGTCGAAGCGGGGCGCGGAAGCCCGCGGTCACCACCCTTCGACGAGCTCAGCGACCGGTGGGCGTCCACCATGGGCACCGGCGTCCGTCTCCGAGCGGACGGACCGAGGGGCAGCGACTAGCGGCGCGCCTTCACGTCGAGGGCGTCGCGCAGGCCGTCACCGATGAAGTTGATCGCGAGCACGATCGAGACGATCGCGAGGCCCGGAGCCGCGGCGATCCACGGCTGGTAGAAGTTCTTCGCCCCCTCGGTGATCATCGCGCCCCACTCCGGCGTCGGAGGCAGCGCGCCGAGGCCGAGGAACGACAGTGACGCGACGAGCAGCACGATCTGGCCGAGGTCCATCGTCGCGTTCACGAGGGTCGGCGTCGAGGCGTGCGGGATGATGTGGCGGAACAGGATCCGGCTGCGGGACGCCCCGATCGCCACCGCCGACTCCACGTGTTCCCGCTCCTTGATCGAGAGCACCTGACCACGCATGAGCCGCGCGTAGATCGGCCACCACACGATGATGATCGCGACCCCGGCGTTGTCGAGCCCCGGGCCGAGCGCCGCTGCGACCGCCATCGCGAGGAGGATCGCCGGGAACGACATCGTGATGTCGGCGATGCGCATGATGATCGCGTCGACGAGACCGCCGACGTAGCCCGCGACGGCGCCGAGCACGCTGCCGACGAGCACCGACGCGACGATCGACACGAGCGCGATGGGCAACGAATACCGTGCGCCGTAGAGGGCGCGGCTGAGGACGTCGCGACCGAGCGCGTCCGTTCCGAACCAGTGCGCCGCGCTCGGAGGGGACAACCGCTGCCCGACCGAGGCGAGCGGATCGAACGGTGCGATCCACTGCACGGACACGACGAGGACGAGCCAGAACGCGACGATCACGTACCCGAACACCATCTGCGGCCTCATCCACGCCGAAGAGCGCACGGAGCGCAGCGCGGCGATCGACGTGGTGCCGAAACCGGCGATACCGGATGCTGCCGTCATGCGAGTCTCACTCTCGGGTCGATCGCGGCGTACACGAGGTCGGTCGCGAGGCTCGCGAGCAGGAAGATGACGCCGCCGAGGAGGGTGACGCCGTTGATGGCGGGGTAGTCGAGGCTTCGTGCGGCCTCCACGGCATACGAGCCGATCCCGTTCCACGAGAAGATCTGCTCGACGAGCACGGCACCCATCAGGAGCGAACCGAACGCGAAGCCGACGATCGTGACCACGGGAGTGAGGCTGTTGCGGAGCACGTGGCGTCGCATGACGGCGGACTCGGCGATGCCTTTCGCGCGCACCGTCCGGACGTAGTCGGAGTGAAGCTCGTCGAGCATCGCGGCACGCACGAGCCGGCTGATCGTTCCCATGAGTCCCCACGCGAGCACGAAGGCCGGGAGCAGGAGATGCGCCCAGGCGTCGACGAAGAGCGGGACGTTCCCGGAGAGGAGGGCGTCGATCGTGTAGAAGCCCGTGACGTGCGGAGGAGCCTCGACGCGCGCCGACAGCCGACCGGGCCCTGGCACGATCCCGAGTTGCGCGTAGAAGACGAAGAGGAAGAGCAGGCCCGTCCAGAAGACGGGGAGCGAGGAGCCGAGCAGGGCGAAGACGCGCGCCGCGTTGTCCGTGAAGGAGTCCTTCCGGCTCGCCGAGATCACCCCCAGGACCGTGCCGAAGACGGCGCCGATGACGAGGGCGAGGATCGTCAGCTCGAGCGTGGCTGGCAGGCGTTCGGCCAGATCGCTCGATACGGCTGCACGGGTCTGGAACGACGTGCCCATGTCACCCGTGAGCAGACGGCCGATGTAGCTGACGTACTGGACGACGACGTTCTGGTCGAGCCCCCAGCGCTCCCGAGCCGCTTGCACGACCTCGGGGTTGTTCATGCTGCGTTCGCCGACGATCGCCGCGATCGGGTCGGCCGGCATGAGGCGGGAGATCACGAACGCGATCGTCACGAGCCCGAGGAGCAGGAGCGGGACGATCGCGAGGCGACGGAGGACGAAGCGGGTCATGTGGTCTCCAGTGGGGACGGGGGAAGAGGCGGACGGAGCACTGAGGGGGTGCGCTCCGCCCGCCCGTCGATCAGCCGCTGAGGCCGAGCTGCCCGATCTCGAGGTTGCAGCACGGGCTGTATGCGACCCCGCTGATGTCGCTCGCGTAGGCGAGGATCAGTTGCGGGTTGACCATGGGGAGGACGAAGGCGTCGGCCGCCATCGACTCGGCGAGCGCCTGGTAGGTCGCGACGCGCTCATCGCCCGACTGGCTGAGCGCCTGGGCGAGCAGGTCCGTCTGCTCCTGCGACACCGAGCCGGTCCACGGGTTCACGAGGCCGCCCTGATCGATGTTGCCGAAGTACTGGATGTACTGGCTCGAGTCGGTGTGGTCTGGCGCGAAGTACACGGCCGTCACCGGGGTGCCCTCGCCGCCCATCGTGGAGGCCCACTGACTGAAGTCGGTGGGGTTGAGCTCGAGCGTGACGCCGATCTCCGCGAGGTCCTGCTGGATCGCCTGCATCTGCAGGTCGAGGTCGACGCCGTAGGCGACGAGCTTCGGGTAGGTCGCGCTGAGCGTGAAGCCGTCGGCGTACCCGGCCTCCTCGAGCAGCGCCTTCGCCCCGTCGAGGTCGTAGCTCGGCAGGGCGACCTCCTCGCTCCCCTCGAAGCCGTTCGGGATGGGCGAACCCTGGAGCTTGCCGTAGCCGGCGACGAGTGTGTCCACGAGGCCGTCGTAGTCGACGGCCATGCGGATCGCCTCGCGGACGCGCACGTCCTGGAGTGGTTCTCCGCCGGGCGCCGCCGGCAGCAGTGCGATGTAGGTGTAGTTGAAGGAGTCGACGATCTCGGTCGCGATGGCCTCGTTCCCCTCCAGCTGCGCGAGCGCGTCCGGCGAGATCTGCATCGCGATGTCGACGTCGCCCTGCTGCAACTGCTGGAGCTGCGAGCTCGAGTCGGTGACCTCCTTCATCTCGACGGAGGTGAACTCCGGCTCGTCGCCCCAGTACTCCTCGTTCGCGGCGAGCTCGACGGACTCTCCCGACGTGTAGTCGGTGAGCGTGTACGGGCCGCTGCCGGCGGAGTTCGCGAGGAACCAGCCCTCGGCGTCGTCGGTCGTCGCGGCGTCGGCCGCGGCGCTCGCTCCGTTCTCCTCGGCGACCTCGCTGTTGACGATGCCGAGGTACGGCGCGGCCACGATCGCGAGGAACGCGGAATTCGGGTTCTCGAACGAGACGACGACCGTCTCGGCGTCCGGCGTCTCGATGCCCGTGAGTCCCGCGAGCAGGAACGAGGCGGAGCCCTGCAGGTTGACGAGCCGCTCGAAGCTCCACTTCACGTCGGCGGCCTCGACGGGCGACCCGTCGGAGAAGACCGCGTCGGTGTCGAGGTGGAACGTGAATTCGGTGTTGTCGGCGTTGGCCTCCCACGACTCCGCGAGGCCGGGCAGGACCGTGGACGTGTCGGCCGGGTCGATCGTCACGAGCCGTTCGTACAGGGCGGTGTAGAGGATCTGGCAGGTGTCGCAGTAGCCGCGCTGCGGGTCGAGTGTCGTCAGGTCCATGGCCCGCGCGATCACGAGCGGACGATCGCCCGACGTGGCCGCGGGGACTCCACCGGCACAACCGGTCAGGGCGAGCGCGACGGCGACCGTCGCGGTCGCGACGGCCCTCCACCGGCGTCGGGTTCGCTGTGGTGCAGGGTTCACGGGTTACTCCTCGTCAGGTCGATCAGGTGCCGGTCGGGATGGAGCTGGTCGGGTGGAGCGGGGTGATGGAGCGAGGTGGCCGAGTGGGACGGTCGTCGTCAGCCGATGACGGAGCGCGTCTCCGCGAAGGCGTCGGCTGTGCGCTCGAGCGCCTCGGCGATGTCCGCTTCCGTGTGGGCCGTGGAGAGGAACCAGTTGTGGACGGGGTGCAGCAGCACCCCGCGGGCGGCCGCGGCGCCGGAGAACGCGAGCGCCGTCGCGTAGTCGGTGTCGCCGACGAACCGCAGGTACGGCATCACGGCGGGTCCGCTCTGCACGATCTCGAAGCCGTTCTCCTCCGCCTGCGCCTGCAGGCCCGTGCGGAACAGCGTGCCGACGTGGTCCATGTAGGCGGGCGTGTCGGTCTCGCGGAGCAGGCCGATGTTCGCGATCGCCGCGGCCATCGCCACACCCGAGTACCAGAACGACCCCGTCGCGTAGATGTCGGAGGCGGCCTGCGCGAGGGAGTCGATGCCCACGACGGCGGACAGCGCGTAGCCGTTCGCGATGGCCTTGCTGTACGCGATCAGGTCGGGGGCGACGCCGAGGGGCTCCCACGCGCTGCCCGTGACGAGGCGGAAGCCCGTTCGCACCTCGTCCATGATGAGGACGGCGCTGTTGCGGTCCGCGATCGCACGGACGGCCCGGGCGAACTCGACGTCGGCGAGGCGCTGGTCGTCGGCGGGCCCGTCGTGCTTGAACGGCGAGACGATGATCCCCGCGAGGTCGTCTCCGGCCTCGGCCGCCGCCGCCTCGAGCGACGTGATGTCGTTGAACTCGAAGTAGATGATGTTGGCGCGGTCCTCGGGGGTCGAGCCGAGCGGGTTCGGATTGAACCAGGCGTTGGCGCCGTGGTACGCCGTCGTGCCCTTGAGGATCTTGCGCTTCCCCGTCGCGGCACGGGCGATCGTGACCGCGAGGCTCGTCGCGTCGGTGCCGTTCTTGCCGAACATCGCCCAGTCGGCCGGGCCGACCGTGTCGACGAGCAGTTCCGCGAGCTCGACCATGCGGGGGGTGGGGCCTCCGAGGGCATCGCCCTCCGCGAGCTGCGCGGCGGCGGCCGCCTCGACGACGGGGTTCTTGTAGCCGGAGATCATCGGGCCGAAGCCGCACATGAAGTCGATGTACTCGTTGCCGTCGACGTCGGTGAGGCGGGCGCCGTCGCCCGAACGGTAGTACTGCGGGTAGGACGCGGGCAGCAGCGTCACGTTGAGGTGGCCGTACATGCCGCCGGGGATCACACGGGCGGCGCGTTCACGCAGGGCGGCATCGACGGGCTTGAGCAACGGCGTCATGGTCTCGATCGTCATGAGGGTCCTTCTCGCTGGGAGCCGGTCAGGGGGCGCGGCACTCCGCGTCGTCCGGTGCATCCAGTTTTTGGTACAGGCGTCCGAAATAGATTTCGATCCCGTTACGGGTAGGTTAAATAGGGCAAGCGTCCGAAAACACTTGCGACGATGGAGTCGCGTCGAACGCTGGCACAGGAGGGGAGGCACGCCGCATGCCGAAGATCGTGGACCATGACGAGCGCCGGGCGACCGTGCTCGAAGCGACGTGGCGGGTCATCAGCCAGCAGGGACTCGAGGCGGCGACCGTGCGCGAGATCGCGAAGGCCGCCGGCGTCTCGAACGGGGCACTCGCGCACTACTTCACGAATAAGGACGACGTGCTCATCCAGGCGCACAAGCTCGCCTATCAGCGCGTCTACGACCGCGTCGCGGAGCGGGCGGCGGGGCTCGACACGTTCGAACTGCTGAGCGAGATGCTGCACGAGGCGATGCCACTCGACGATGAGCGCCGGACCGAAGCGCTCATCGACCTCAGCTACATGGGGCGGGCGATCACGAACCCGGCGCTCGCCGAGGTGCGGGCGGACTCGATGGTCGTCGCACGCGGCTGGTGGACCGACGGCCTCACCGCCGCCCGCGACGCCGGAGCGCTCCGCGCCGACCTCGACATCACCCTCACCGTGAACGAACTGCTCGTCCTGATCGACGGCATCTCGGTCCAGGCCGTGCTCTACCCCGAGAACATGAGGCCGGATGTGCAGCGTTCGCTCGTCGACGCGTTCCTCGCCCGCATCCGCGCCTGATCGCAACCAGCGGCTGGCGGCGACCGAAACGTCACCCCCTGGTGCCGCTCCTCAGGGACCGTCGGCCGTCGGTGCCGGCGCTCAACGCGGCACGTGGGCGTCGAGCCAGGCGACGAGGTCGGCGACGATCTCCTCGCGGTTCGTCTCCTTGTAGATCTCGTGGCGCGCGCCCTCGTAGACGCGGAGGGTCACATCGGAGAGCCGTGACCGCTTCACGTACGCATGGCGCAGCAGCCGCATGCCGCGTGCCCCACCGAGGGGATCGTCCGAGCCGCCCTGGATGAGGACGGGCAGGTCGCGCGGCATCCGCCGCGGCGGCCGCCCCAGGAACGCGAACGCCTGGATCGCCGTCCACACGGGCTGCTGCGCGATGTCGAACGCCCGCGGATCCTCCGCGAAAGCCGCGCCGACCGCCGAATCACGCGACAACCACTCGAGCCCCGTGCTCCCGGGCGTCCGCCACTGCTTGTTGAGGTCGCCGGCATTGATGACGCCGGGCACCGCGAGGGATGTCCCCGACAGCACGAGCGCGGAGTACGGGTGCTCGCGTGTGACGATCTTCTGCGCCATGAGCGAGCCCCAACTGTGGCCGAGGAGCACGATCGGCACGTCGGGGTATGCGTCCGCGATCGCTCGACCGACGTGCAGGACCGAGCGGATCGCACCGCGCGTCGTGCCGTCGCCGAGACGTCCGAGCCCGAGGTGGTTCTCCCCCGTCGCGCCGTGTCCGCGGTGGTCGTCCGCGATCACGGTGAAGCCAGCGCCGTTGAGATCGGCGGCGAGCGCCGCATACCGACCGGCATGCTCCCCCGCGCCGTGCACGATGTGCACGATCCCGCGGGGATCCTCCACCGCCCACACGTAGTACCAGATGGTGACCCCGTCGCCGTCGACGAGGGTCCGCGTCTCGGGGGCCTCACTCACCCCCACACCCTACCCACGCCTCCCCCTCTCTCCCCCCTGAAAATCCCGCATGAGCACGAAAATTCGAGCACAAAGGGGATATTCAGGGGGGAGAGGGGGAGGCGGGAATAGTTAGCGAGGGTAATGAGTTACGCTAAGTAATATGCCTCGAACCATCGCCGAACAGAGTTCGGACCTGCGGATGGGCACGTTCCGGCTGGCTCGCCGACTGCGCGCGGAGAAGTCCGACGACGATCTCAGCGACGGCCAGTTCTCGGTCCTCGCCGCCCTCTTCACGCACGGTCCCCACACCCTCAGCTCCCTCGCGGAACGCGAACGCGTCTCCGCCCCCTCCATGAACCGCACCGTCGGTTTCCTCGAAGAACTCGGTTACCTCACACGTGTGACCGACACCGCGGACAAGCGACGCGTCACCATCACGCTCACCCCGAGCGGAACGGACACCGTGAAAGCCACCGTCAAGAAACGCGACGCCTGGCTGACGCACGCCCTCAAGGCGCTCAGCCCCGAAGACCGCGCGATCATCGCTGATGCCGCCGCCATCATGCAGAGGATGGCGGAACGATGAGCGCCATGTTCCGCTCGCTCTCCGTCCGCAACTACCGGCTCTGGTTCATCGGCGCACTCGTGTCGAACATCGGCAGCTGGATGCAGGCGACCACCCAGAACTGGGTCGTCCTCACCGACCTGACGGACAACGACGCCGTGGCCGTCGGCACGACGATGGCACTGCAGTTCGGTCCGCAGCTCCTTCTCGTGCCCATCACCGGACTCATCGCCGACCGCTTCGATCGCCGCAAGATCATCCTGGTCACGCAGTCGCTCCTGCTGCTACTGGGACTCGGCCTCGGCCTCCTCCTCATCCTCGGTCACGCCGAGCTCTGGCATCTCTACCTCTTCGCGCTCGCCCTCGGTCTCGTCAACGCCGTGGACGGGCCCGCCCGTCAGACGTTCGTCTCCGACCTCGTGGACGAGCACAACATGTCGAACGCGGTCGCACTCAACGCCGCGTCCTTCAATGCCGCACGCATGATCGGCCCGGCCGTGTCTGGCCTGCTCATCGTTCTCATCGGCGCCGGTTGGGTGTTCGTGCTCAACGCCGTGACGTTCGTCGCGATGATCATCGCGCTCGTGAACATCCGGACGTCGGAGCTGCGCCCGCGACCACGGGCCAACCGGTCGAAGGGACAGCTGGCTGAGGGCTTCCGCTACGTGCGCGGCCGCCCCGATCTTCTCGTCGTGTTCGCCGTCGTCTTCCTCATCGGGGCGTTCGGCATGAACTTCCCCATCTTCGCGTCGACGATGGCCGTGGAATTCGGTCGCGGCGCCGGCGAGTACGGTCTGCTGTCCTCGATCCTCGCGATCGGCTCCCTCACCGGCGCGCTGCTCGCGGCGCGTCGGGAACGCGCAAGACTGCGGGTCGTCATTCTCGCCTCGGCGGGCTTCGGCCTCGCGGCGATCACGTCGTCGCTCATGCCGACCTTCTGGACCTTCGGCGTCTCCCTCATCCTCATCGGCTTCGCGACCGTGACGATGCTGACGACAGCGAACGGCTACGTGCAGACGACGACGGAGCCGGCCGTGCGCGGGCGCGTGATGGCGCTCTACATGGCGATCCTCATGGGCGGCACGCCCGTCGGTGCGCCCATCGTCGGAGCCGTCGCAAACGCCTTCGGACCACGCTGGGCCCTCGTCGTGGGTGGCGTCGCGGGGATCATCGCGTCCGTGATCGCACTCACGTGGCTCGTCATCGCGAAGGACCTGCGCGTCCGGTTCTCGCGGCACGTACGTTTCGGCGTCGCGCTCGAGTACACGGGCAAGCAGCGGGCCCGGCCGACCGGGGTCGTTCCGGAGGACTTCTCGGAGCAGGTCGCCCTCACATCACCGATCCCGATCCCCCTCCCCGGGGCGACCACGCGTCACAACGTCGGTTCGAAGCGCACGCCGACGGGCTCCGTCCCGCAGCGCGCCCAGCGCCGCTGATCGCAAGACGACCCGCCGCCGCCCGCCCTACGCGTCCCGTTACGCCTCGAGCCGAGCGCCACAGATGATTCTGTGGCGCTCGGCTCAAAGGATGGTGCCGTCGGGTCGACGCGGCCTACCGGCGGCGGAAGATCCCGGTCAGTCGGTGATCGCGGCGCGGAGCTCCGCAGCGGCGGCCCCCACGTCGGCCGCGCCGTAGATGGCGCCGCCGGCGACGGCGACCCGCGCGCCGGCCTGCTGGACGGACGCGATCGTCGACGCGTTGATGCCGCCGGCGACCGAGAACGGCACGCCGGACGCCTCGCCGTCGCGCAACAGCGTGGAGAACGTGAAGCCCTCCTCGGCCTGCTCGTCGAGGCCCGCGTGCATCTCGACGAATTCGGCGCCGAGGGCGACGACCTCCTTCGCGCGCTTCGGCTTGTCGGCTACCCCGATGAGGTCGACGACGACGCCCTTGCCGTGCTTCCTGGCGGCGGTGACGGCTCCGATGATCGTGCTGTCGCCCGCGGAACCGAGGACGGTCACGAGGTCGGCGCCGGCGGCGAAGGTGATGTCCGCCTCGAGCTCACCGGCGTCCATCGTCTTGAGGTCGGCGAACACGATCTTGTCGGGGTGAGCAGCCTTGATCGCCGTGACGGCGGAGAGACCGGCGCTCTTGATGAGCGGGGTGCCGAGCTCGAGGATGTCGACGTGCGGCGCCGCGGCGGCGGCGAGTTCGAGGGCGGCTTCGGTCGTGAGGGTGTCCATGGCGAACTGCAGTTTCATGATGTTCCTATCCGTGTGATGAGGGGGAGAAGAGGTGGGCGTCATCCGACGTCTGAGTCACTCGAGGTTCGCGTGACGGGGCCAGAGATCGTCGGCGCTCGCGCCCGAGCGCTTCCAGAGGGCGTGGAAGAGGGCATCACCGAGAAGGACGACGATCTGCTCGAACAGGCTGCCCGCGTACTGAGCGGACGCCGCTCCCGAGCGGTCGCGCTTCTCGGCGGCCGGAACGACGACGACAGCGGTCGCGAGCGCCGCGAGTGGCGAATCGGAGACCGTGGTGATGACCGCGATCCGAGCCTCAGCACCGGCTGCCGTCTCCGCGGCACGCACGATGGCACCCGTCGTGCCGGAGCCGCTGGCCGTGAGGAGCACGTCGCCCGCCGTGATGGCGGGCGTCGTCACCTCGCCCACGACGTGCACGTCGAGACCGAGGTGCATGAGGCGCATCGCCGTCATCCGCAAGGCGAGACCCGACCGGCCCGCGCCGACCACGAAGACGCGATCGGCGGATGCGATGAGGTCGGCGACGGCCTCGAGCGGGTTCGGGGCGGCACCAGCGGCCGACTCGGTGAGCACCCGATCGACGAGGGTGTCGAGTTCGCGCCGGATCACGAGGAGGGCATCGGCGACGGACGTCTCGGGGGAAGTCATCTCTCCATCCTGCGCTCCGCGTCCCGGGCGGACGCTCCCCCGTTGGAACGGGTTCACCTACCCGAAAGAGTGGGATGGGTGGAGCGTATAGTCGGGTGATGATCGCCGACACCGTCCAGCTCGCCGCCGACCAGGCCGACCGTCACGCGGTGACGCTCGAGTCGATTCTCGCAGTGCTCCGCTCGCGACGTCTCGACGACCGCGCCGCGCGGACCATGGCCACGGACCTCGCCGCGGGAGCGCTCGTCGATTTGCGAACCGCGAGCGACGAGTTCCGGGACAGCCTCGTCGAGCCCGTCGTCGGAGCATTCGCCCGACTGCGGAACGATCTCAGGCCCCTCGTCCGCCACGGCGACCTCGACGTCCAGTTCGTCGAACCGCCTGCGACGGGCCGAGCGCTTCCCGGAGAGGTCGCGCATGCCGCGCGCGCCATCGTCCGGAGCGCCGTTCTGGCCTTCGTCGATCAGGGCGAGACGACCCGCGTCCGGATCCAGTGGGACTGCGACGGCCTCAACCTCCTCATCGACATCCGCGACGATGGGCGCGGCGAGCTGACGGCCCACGACGACTCGCTCCGGCCGATCGCCGAGCGGGTCGCGGCTCTCGGCGGTGAGCTCGGCGTCTCGTCGACCGCGGGGTGGGGTTCGGATCTCGCGATCCGTCTGCCGCTCGATCCGCCGGCGCTGCCCGAGTCGCTCGATAGCGTCGCGCTGAGCGCGCGCGAGCGCGAGGTGCTGCGCCTCGTCGCGTCGGGCGCTCGCAACCGCGCCATCGCGGGCGAGCTCGCGATCAGCGAGAACACGGTCAAGTTCCACGTGTCGAACCTGCTGCGAAAGGCCGGCGCGTCGTCACGATCCGAACTCGTGGCCCTCGCGACGCACTGATCCACCGGTCGGCTGTGCGGCGGCGCGTCTCGCTCGGGGCCACACCCGGTCAGCCCTTGCCCTGGCGGCGGTAGCGGAGCGGTGAGACGCCGTGGACGCGCTTGAACTGGCGCGCGAAGTAGAACGAATCGGGATACCCGACCGTTGCGGCCACCGTCGCGACCGGTTGATCCGTCGTGTCGAGGAGTTCTCGTGCCCGCGCCATCCGGACCTGCGTCTGATACTGACGCACGGGGAAGCCGAACCGGGCCTTGAACAGCGCGGAGAAGTGCGATGGGCTCACGCGGGCCATCGCGGCGAGGGCGGCGATCGACACCGGCTCGTCGACCGTCTCCCGGATGTACGCGGCCGCACGGTCGAGCACATCGTGCCGTGAGCCGGGAGCGCGGTCCGTCGCGAGCTGGGCCATGAGGTGCCACGCGGCGCCCGCCGCACCGAGCAGGCTCGCGGGTGACGTGTCGCGTTCCATCCACTCGAGGGCCTCTCCCACGAGGGCGACGGCGCGGTACACATCGGAGAGCGAACGGACCGGCGAGCGCGTCGTGATCCCGGCCGCCGTGAGGAACTCCGGCAGGTCACGGCCCTGTACGTGCATCCACCAGAGCGTCCACGGATCGTCCGGGTCGGCCCCGTACGCGTGGGGTCGTCCGGGCGGGAGCACGACCGCCTCGCCGGCGGACACGGTGAAGCGTCCGTCCTCCGTCTCGACCCAACCCCTGCCCCGCGTGCAGACGAAGACAACGGCCTGCGGGATCCCCGTCGCGCGCTCCCTCCCGTGGGATTCGGCCTCCGGGAAGTAGCCGCAATCGGTCACGACGAGGTGCGCCGTCCCGGGCCGCTGCAGCGCGTCCCGCACGAGCGGACGCGGGAGCACGAGCATACGCTGGCCGGGGAAGCCGTCGGGGATGGGCACGGGGCGATCATGCTCCCGGATCGTCGTTTTGTCCAGATTCCTCCGCGAATCCTGCTGTCGAGTCGCGCAGGAGCGCGCCTAACCTGAACGGGTGCTCGACGATCAGACAACGGTGTCGCCCTCGCGACTGACCCTTCCGCCCGTACCCGATTCCCTGGCGGACGCGGACGTGGCCGCCTGGAGCGAGCCGGTCACGATCGACACGTACCTCCCCGCCGAACCCGACGATTACCCGGCGTTCCTCGGCACGCGCGTCTACCAGGGCTCGTCCGGAGCCGTCTTCCCGCTCCCCTTCCACGAACGGATCGAGCAGGAGAAGAAGCCGCACGAGTGGCAGGCCGTGCACCTCGAGAACCGCTGGGTCCGCCTCATGATCCTCCCGGAGCTCGGCGGCCGCATCCACGTCGGGTACGACAAGGTCGCCGACTACGACTTCTTCTACCGCAACAACGTCATCAAGCCGGCTCTCGTCGGTCTCGCGGGCCCATGGGTGTCCGGCGGGGTCGAGTTCAACTGGCCGCAGCACCACCGGCCGGCGACGTTCCTCCCCGTCGATGTCGAGATCGAGCACGAGGACGACGGATCCGTCACCGTCTGGTGCAGCGACCACGATCCCATGAAGCGGATGAAGGGCATGCACGGCATCCGGCTGCGCCCCGACAGCACCGTCATCGAGGCGCGCGTCCGACTCGTCAACCGGACGGAGACGACGCAGACCTTCTTGTGGTGGGCGAACGTCGCCGCTGCGGTCAACGACGACTACCAGTCGTTCTTCCCGCCGGACGTTCATTTCGTCGCCGACCATGCCAAGCGCGCGATCGCGACCTTCCCGGCCGTCGACGGCGACTACTACGGAATCGACTACCCGGCGCGACGGACGCCGGAGCGGCCCGACGGCGATCGCCTCGACTGGTACCGCAACATCCCCGTGCCGACGTCGTACATGATCGTCGACACGGCCGAGGACTTCTTCGGCGGGTACGACCACGGTAAGGAGGCGGGTTTCGTCTACTGGGCCGATCACACGATCGCCCCCGGCAAGAAGCAGTGGACGTGGGGAGACGCCGAGTTCGGCCATGCATGGGACGCGAACCTCACGGACGGCGACGGACCGTACGTCGAGCTCATGGCGGGCGCCTACACCGACAACCAGCCCGACTTCTCGTACCTGACCCCCGGTGAGACGAAGAGCTTCAGCCAGTTCTGGTACCCGCTGCACGGGATCGGGCCCGCCCTGCACGCGACGCTCGACGCCGCGGTGCGCCTCGACGTGACCGCACGGGGCGACGAGGCCGAGTTGCGCGTCGGCGTCTCCGTGACGAGGGAACTGCCGGATGCGACGGTCGTCGTCCGCTCCGCATCGGGCCCACCACTCGTCGAGCACACCGCGACGTTGCGACCCGCCGAACCGCTCCTGCTCGACCGCGTCATCGCGGCTGCGACGACGGATCCGCTCACGATCGAGATCCGCGATGCCGACGGTCGGCTCATCCTCGTCTGGACCCAGCCGGCGCCCGAGGAGTCCCCCACTCCGCCGGCGGCCGCGACCGAGCCGCCCGCACCGGGCGACATCACGACGGTCGAGGAGCTCTTCCTCACCGGCCAGTACCTGCACCAGTACCGGCACGCGACCCGCTCGCCGGAGCCGTACTGGGCCGAGGCCTTGCTCCGCGACCCCGGCGACGTGCGCTCGTCGATCGCGCTCGCCGCCGTCCGCCACGACTCCGCTCGGTTCGCCGAGGCCGAGGCCCTACTGCGAAACGCCATCGCCCGGCTCGTGGATCGCGTGCCGAACCCGGCGGACGGCGAGGCGCACTACCGCCTCGGCCTGGCCCTCGTACGACTCGGCCGACCGGCAGAAGCGGTGCCCGCGCTCCGGAAGGCCATGTGGAACTCCGCCTGGCGGGCTCCCGCGGCGCTCGTACTCGCGCGCCTCCACTCCTCCGCCGGCGACCTCCCGCTCGCGCTCGAGCGACTCGACGAGGTCCTCGCCGTCGATGCGGAGAACCTGCAGGCCGGGGCGCTCCGGGCGGCCGTGCTCCGCGCCATCGGGCGCGCCGACGAGGCGGACGACGCACTTACGGCGATCCTGCGGGTCGATCCGCTCGACCAGTGGACCCGCCACCTCGCGGGCCGGACGACGTCCACGGACGGCCCCACCCTCCTCGACGTCGCCATCGAATACGCGTCGAGCGGCTTCCCCGACGATGCGCTCGACGTGTTCAGAGCGGCGGCGGAAGCGGCGGAGGAGACCGCGCTCGGACAAGTGCAGATCGCTCCGCTCGCGCACTACCACCGGGCCGCGCTGCTCGACAGGCTCGGTCGACACGCAGAGGCCGTCGAAGCCCGGGAGGAGGCCAGACACGCAGACGCACGCCACTGCCTTCCCTCACGACTCGAGGACGTCGCAGCGCTCGAGGCCGCGGTCGCCGCGGACACGAGCGACGCTCGCGCCTGGTCGCTCCTCGGGAGCTGGTACTACGCCGCGGGTCGCGCCGACGACGCCATCGCGGCGTGGAGCTCCTCGCTCGCCGCGCCATCGCGCGAGCCGCACGTGACGGCGTCGGCGCACCGGAACCTCGCGATCGCCGAACACAACGTCCGCGGCGACCTCGACGCCGCGCTCGCCCACTTCGACGCGGCGCGCGAGGCCGCCCCCGACGACGCGAAGCTCCTCTACGAGCACGACCAGCTCCTGGCACGCGTCGGGACGTCCGCCGGCGCACGCCTCGAGCGACTCGAGCGACGACTCGACCTCGTCGGTCGTCGCGACGACCTCTCCGTCGAGCTCGCCGGGCTGCTCACGTCCGTCGGCCGGTCGGACGAGGCGCTCGACCTCCTCTCCGTCCGCCGGTTCCAACCGTGGGAGGGCGGGGAGGGACGCGTACTCCGCGCCTGGGACGACGCGCTCCTCGCCCGCGCCGACCGCGCGATCGCGGACGGCGACGGGGACACGGCCGTGGCCGCCATCCAGGCTGCACTGCGGCCTCCGACGAGTCTCGGGGAGGCACGCCACCCGCTCGCGAACGTCGCCCGGCTCCACCTCGCTCTCGGCGACGCGCTCGCCCTGAGCGGGGAGGACGAGGGCGCCCGCGCTGCGTGGGAGACGGCGGCGGCATCCGTCGCCGACTTCACCGACATGAGCACGCGGACGTTCAGCCTCCACACCGTCAGCAGCATCACCGCCCTCCGGCGGCTCGGACGCGACGACCAGGCGGACGAGCTCACCGCGGGCTTCCGTGACTACATCGACGAACTGTCCGGCCGAGCCGGCACCATCGACTACTTCGCCACGTCCCTCCCGACGATGCTCCTCTTCCGCGACGATCCGGACGACGCACTCCGCGCCGAGGTCCGGGCGCTGCGGCGAGCGGTCGAGAGCCTCACCACCCCGACACACCCACAGCTCCAGCAGCATTGACGCCGCTGGCACCGAAGAGAATGAAGGACCAACGATGAACAGAACAACAGCAGGACGGCGACGTCGCGTCCTCGCCGCGGCGGGAGCGCTCGTCGCTCTCGTCGCGCTCAGCGCGTGCTCCTCCGGCATGGAGGAGGCCGGCTCCGGCGGCGGCGCCTCCGCCGGACCCAAGGACGGACCGCTCACGATCGCCTACCTGCAGAAGCAGGGCGACCAGCAGTACTTCGTCGACCAGGCGAACGGCGCGAAGGCGGCCGCGGAAGAGCTCGGGGACGTGACCATCAACGTCGTCGACCTCGGCACCGACTCCAATAAGGCCATCAGCGAACTCGACTCCGCGATCGCACAGGGAGTCGACGGCATCATCATCGTCGTCCCCGACCAGCAGATCGGCCCGCAGGTCATCGAGGCGGCCGACGCCGCGGGCATCCCGATCATGGCGTCGGACGACGTGATCGCGGGAGCCGACGGCACCGAGGCGCCGTTCGCCGGCTTCGACGGCACCGCGATGGGAACCGAGGTCGGTCAGGCCGCCGCGGATCTGTACCTCGAAGCGGGCTGGAGCGCCGCCGACACGCGCATCCTCTCCGGCTACAAGCAGGACCTGAGCGTCTGCCAGCAGCGCGTCGACGGTGCGGAGGCCGCGTTCTCCGAGGCCGTCGGCGAGGACATGCCGGAGCTCATCGAGATCGGGACCGACAACTCGGCGACCGACGCTCAGGACCAGGCCGGAGCGGTCATCACGGCGAACGCCGGGGTCGAGCACTGGGTCGTGTGGGGCTGCAACGACGAGAACGAGACCGGGATCGTGACGGCCCTCCAGAACTCCGGCGTGGCCGGTGACGACATCATCGGCGTCGGCCTCGGCGCCTACCTGACGTGCAAGGACTGGGCGGCCGGCCAGGACACGGGCAACAAGGCCGCGCTGTTCATCTCCGGCGCCGAGGTCGGCAAGGCCGCCGTGACCTCGATGGTCGCACTCCTCCGCGATGGCACTCCGCTGCCCCCCCAGTCGATCGCGAACACGGAGATCGTGGACGCGAGCAACTGGGAGGCCGAAGGCGTGGTCTGCACATAGTCGGCACCCCGCCGGGCGGCGACGCGAGTCGCCGCCCGGCTCCCTGCTCCCGAGCACCCATCAACGACGACGAGGAGAACGCATGAGCGACGAGCGGGCGGACATCGCGTTCGCAGCACGAGGGATCACGAAGAGCTTCGGCCCGGTCCGCGCGCTCCGCGGGGTCGAGCTCGAATTGCGGCGCGGCGAGGTCACGGCGCTCATGGGCGAGAACGGCGCCGGGAAGTCCACGCTCCTGAAGATCATCACGGGCGACTACCAACCGGAGGAGGGCGTCCTCGAACTCGACGGCCGCGCGGTGACGTTCGCCGGCCCGGGAGACTCCCGGGCGGCCGGTGTCCGGGTCATCGCGCAGGAGCCCGAGATCGTGCCCCACGTCTCGGTCGCGGAGAACATCTTCATCGGCGCGCTCGGAGGTGCTCGGTTCAACCGGTCCGAGCTCCTCGATCGCGCCGGCGAGGCCCTCGAACGCTGGGGGTTCGCACGGGTCATCCGGCCCGAGCTGATCGGCAGTTCCCTCTCCCCCGCTCAGCGACAGATCGTCGAGATCATGCGGGCGCTCGTCTCGGGGCCTGCCGTCATCTGCTTCGATGAGCCCACCTCCTCCCTCGGCGACGACGAGGTGGCCATCCTCTTCACCGTCATCCGCCGGCTCCGCTCGGAGGGTGTCGCGATCGGTTACGTGTCGCACCGGATGGCGGAGATCTTCCAGCTCGCCGACCGCATCACGGTGCTGCGGGACGGCGGCCTCGTCGGGACCGAGAAGGCCACGGACATCGACGACGACGGACTCGTGCGCATGATGGTCGGTCGCGATCTCAGCCAGTTCTTCCAGCGCGAGGCGATCCCGCCGGGCGACGTCGTCCTCGAACTGGACGGCGTGACGAACGACTTCGTCGACGGCATCAGCCTCACGGTCCGGGCCGGGGAGGTCGTCGGCGTCGCCGGGCTCGTCGGCGCCGGGCGCAGCGAGCTCATGAAGACGATCGTCGGCGACTTCCAGATCACTTCGGGGGAGCTGCGGGTCGGCGGCAAGCGCACGCGGTTCCGTAGTCCGGCGGACAGCGTGGCGGCGGGCATCGGTTTCGCTCCCGAGGAGCGGAAGGCGGAAGCACTGCTCCTGCAGCGGACCGTGCGCGACAACATGGCGCTCGCGATGCTGCGGAAGCTCTCGCGCTGGATCTTCGTGAAGTCCGCGGCGGAGAAGGCGCTCGCGGTCGAGTACATCGAGCGCATGCGCGTCCGCACGCCCTCGACCGAGCAGATCGTCGGCACGCTCTCGGGCGGCAATCAGCAGAAGGTCGTGCTCGCACGGTGGCTCGCCACGGGGCCGCGTGTCCTCCTGCTCGACGAACCGACGCGCGGCGTCGACGTCGGCGCCAAGTCGGAGATCTACACGATCATCGACGAGCTCGCCCGCTCCGGCGTCGCCGTGCTCGTGGTCTCGAGCGAACTGCCCGAGGTCATCGGCGTCTCCGACCGGATCTACGTGATGGCCCACGGCCACATCACCGGCGAGGTGCCCTCGCGGGGCGCCACTGAGGAGTCGATCCTCGCGCTCGCCATGGAAGAGGAGCCGACGTTCTCATGAGCACGACCCCCACATCACCCGAGCGGGACATCCCCGTACCTCCGCCGAGCACCGCCTCGACGCCGCACGAAAGGAGCACTCCGGTGCCCACCTCCACGACCAGGACCGCCGCCGCGGACTCGAAGGCCGCGAACCACCGGCCCGGTCCGCTGCGGCGCGCACTCTCCGCCGTCGGCGTGCAGAACGTCTCGCTGCTCATGGCGATCGCACTCGTCGTCGCGATCATCGGTTCGCAGAACCCGCTCTTCTTCACCGTCGCGAACCTCCGCGTCATCGGCACGGCGATCGCGATCTCCGGGTTGCTCGCGATCGTCCAGACGATCGTCATCATCCTCGGCGCGCTCGACATCTCCGTCGGGTCGATCGCGGGACTCACGTCGGTCACGTCCGCCATGATCTTCTCGGTGACGGGAGCCGCGGCGCTCGGCGTCGGCGGGGCGATCCTCATCGGGGTGGTCTGCGGCCTCGTGAACGGCTGCATCATCGTCTTCGGCCGCGTGAATCCGGTGATCGCGACCCTCGCGACACTCGCGGCCTACAAAGGCGTCGCCCAGCTCGTGTCGGACGGCCGCGCGCAGGGGTACACGGGCGCCGACCCGTTCTTCGTCTTCCTCGCCCGCGGTTCCATCGCCGGCGTCCCGACGCTCATCTGGGTGCTCATCCTCGTCGCGGTGCTCGCGCACATCGTGCTCCGCTACACGACCGTCGGTCGCAACATCTACGCGGTCGGCGGCAACGACGTCGCGTCGCGACTGGCCGGCATCGACATCAACCGGTACATCCTCGGCGTCTACATGGTGACGGGAGCCGTCGCCGCGATCGCTGGGCTCCTCATCACGGCGCGGACGGGCTCCGGTCAGCCCGTGTCGGGATCGGAGGGACTCGAACTCGAGGCCATCACAGCCGCCGCCCTCGGTGGAGCGGCGCTGAAGGGCGGCAAGGGCACCATTGCGGGAACGATCCTCGCGGTGATCCTCCTCGGCATCCTGACGAACGGTATGACGCTCCTCGGCGTCAACAGCTTCTGGCAGAACGTCGCGAAGGGCGCTCTGCTCGTCGTGGCCGTGATCATCCAGCAGCTCCGGTCGGGCGAGCGCCGGGTCGGATTGCCCGGCTAGTGCTCGAGGTCTCGGGCGGAGGCGTGCGACTGCGCCTCGATCCGGAGCACGGCGGGCGTATCGTGTCGCTCGTCGCCCTCGGTCGTGAATGGCTCACCGAGTCGTGGCCGGCCGCCCCCGGGGCGACGCGATTCGTCCACTCGGGCACGGGCGGCTGGGACGAGGCCCTGCCCACCATCGCACCCAGTGAGGGTCTCCCGGATCACGGCGACGTCTGGAACGTGCCGTGGTCGGTGTCGTCCGCGGGGAAGCACGAGATCGCGACCACCGTGCGCTCCGCCTCGAGCGGCATCGTGCTCGAGCGTCTCGTTCGACCGACGCCCGATGGTCTCGCGGTGCGGTATCGGGCCTCGACGACGGACCTCCGGCCGCGATCGTTCCTGTGGTCAGCCCACCCGCTGTTCTCGGCCGCCGACGGAGCGCACATCACGCTGCCCGGGGTCACCGAGGTGCTGCAGGAGTACCCTCGGGTCGACACCCACGCCCCGGTGCCGGGCGCGACAGCGATCGGCGGGGCCGGTGCCACTGTGGCACCGCGAGCGGTGAAGGCCTTCGTCGCGTCGCGGGCGCTCCGCTCGAATCCCGCAGGAGTCGGCGGCCCTCGATCCGTGCACGCGTCGATCGCCCTCCCCGACGGTCGGTCGCTCGGCATGACGTGGGATCCCGCCGAGATCCCCTGGCTCGGCGTCTACGCGGACTCCGGGGAGTTCTCGCGTGACCCCGTCCTCGCGCTCGAGCCGACGAGCACTCCCTCGGACTCGGCGGCGCAGGCGAGAGAACTCTGGACAGTCAGTGCTTCGTTACCGCGTGAGTGGTCCGTCCACCTGCACTGCTCGGAAGGACCGTCCGTCCCGGCCCGGTGACGCCGTGCACAGGTCACGCGATCCTGAGACCAAGAGGCCCTTCGACGAACTCAGAGACCGCGAAACCGCTGACGCAGCGATCGCCGACGCTCAGACCGCGGCGCGCAGTCCCTCGACGAGCGGGGTGGTCGGACGGCCGATGAGTCGGGCGAGGTCACCGCTCGTCTCCGCGAGCAGACCGTCCCTGATGTTGCCGTCGAGAGCGACGACGAATCCCGCGGTCCCCTCGTCGAGGCCCGCACCGGTGAGGATGGCGAGGTGCTCCTCCGTGCTCACGTTCTTCCACTCGACGGGCTTCCCCGTGATCTCGGTGATCGCAGCGGCGAGATCCGTGTAGGTCCACGCGACGTCCCCGGAGAGCTCGTAGACGGCGCCCTCGTGACCGTCGGTCACGAGCACCGCGGCGACGGCATCCGCATAGTCGGCGCGCGAAGCGCTCGCGACGCGGCCGTCCCCCGTGCTCGAGACGAGCACACCGGATGCGGCGGAGCGCGCGACGTCTGCGGCGTAGTTCTCCGTGTACCAGTTGTTGCGGAGGATCGTGCTCGCCACGTCCGCGCTTGCGAGGTACTCCTCCGTCGCCTTGTGCTCGGGGGCGAGGACGAGCGCCGACGTCGTAGCGTGGGGAGCGCTCGTGTAGACGACACGCGAGACGCCCGCCGCGACCGCCGCGTCGATCGCGTTCGTGTGCTGCTGGACGCGCTGCCCGACCTCGCTGCCGGAGACGAGCACGAGGCTGCCGGCGCCCGCGAAGGCGGCATCGAGGGAGGCTCGGTCCGAGTAGTCGGCGATGGCGGTGCGGACGCCCGTCGAGGCGACGCCCGCGAGCTTCTCGGCGCTGCGGCCGATGGCGACGATGTCGCCGGGTGCGACGCCGCGAGCGAGCAGGGAGTCGACGACGAGTCGACCGAGGTGTCCGGTGGCGCCGGTGACGACGATGGGGGTTGCTGCGACGGTCATGAGGATGTCCTTCCGTTCCGGAGTGTTCTCCAGTGCCAACCCGGCGGCCGCCTGATTCTTCCCGATCGACAGTACCCACTTTTCGGTAAGCTACCCACCTGATGGAGAGATTCATACGTCCCGACGGCCTGGCCGAGCCTGCCACTCTCGGCTCCCTCCTGTCCGGCCCGGGCACGACGGACGGCGTCTTCCCCGTCGCGTGCCCCACGCGCGTGGTGCTCGACCACGTGACGAGCAAGTGGGGAGTGCTCGTGATCGTCGCGCTCGCGGAACGGTCACTCCGCTGGGGAGAGTTGCGTCGCGGCGTCGAGGGCATCAGCGAGAAGATGCTCGCGCAGACGCTCAAGCTGCTCGAGTCCGACGGCTTCGTCCTGCGCGAGGCGCAGCCGACCATCCCGCCGCGGGTCGACTACAGCCTCACGCCGCTCGGTGAGGAGCTCGCCTCGCAGCTCCTCCCCCTCGTCTCCTGGATCGCCGACAACACGTCCCGCATCCTCCCCACCCCCTGACCCCCTGACCCCCTGACCCCCTGAGAGGTCGGGGGTCAGGACTCGCGGGTGATCTCGACGCGGACGAAGAGGGAGGACGTGAAGGGGCCGGCGTACACGCCGCGCAACGGCGCGACGTCCCGATAGTCGCGGCCGCGACCGACCAGGACGTGCCGGTCGCCGATCTCGATGAGGTTCGTGGGATCGTAACCGTGCCACGTGCCGGAGAACCACTCGACCCACGCGTGCGATTCGCCGGTCACCGTCTCCCCGACCGGGGCATCGGGCCGAGGGTGCAGATACCCGGAAACGTAGCGCGCCGGGATCCCGACGGAGCGCAGCGCGCCGAGTGTGATGTGCGTGATGTCCTGACAGACGCCGTGCTTCTTCTCCCACGCGTCCGCCGCCGTGGTCTGAACACCCGTCACGCCCTGCACGTATTGGACCTCGCGACCGATCGTCTCGGCGATCTCGAGGGCGGCACCGTACGGCGTCTCATGCCGCGACCGCACCTCGCGCGCCAGGGCGGCGAGGTCCTCCGGCGGACGGGTGCGGTGGGTCTGCTCGCTCTGCTCGACCGTCTCGACGCTGCGGCGCACGAGCTGGTCGAGCTGCTCCCACGTGATGGCGCTCTCGTGATGCGGTCGCGGCCGGACCTCGACGAGGCTGCTCGCGGTGAGTGACAGCTCGGTGTGCTTCGAGAGCACCTCGAACGCCGTCACCTTCGTGCCGAAGTAGTCGGTGTACATGTTCTGGCTCGCGCCCGGGGAGATCTCGATGCCCGCCTCGAGCACGAACTGACCGTCGGTCGTCGAGGGCAGCATGCGCGCCTCGTTGTAGGACGTCTGCACGTGACCCTC
Organism: Labedella phragmitis; assembly: GCF_004078635.1. GTDB lineage: Bacteria > Actinomycetota > Actinomycetes > Actinomycetales > Microbacteriaceae > Labedella > Labedella phragmitis. Next base: position 464,318 of record NZ_RZNB01000001.1, on the reverse strand, counting down.
GTATGTGAAACCCGTTCGGTGCACGATCCGTAGCCGCTTCATGCGTTCTCCCCGATCCAGCTCGGCTCCGTCTGCGTCGGGAAGAAGCGCTGCCGCACGGCCTCCGACGTCTCGAGCGTGGCCCGCTGCACGTTGTCCATGTGGCCCGGCAGGTCGTCGAGGATCTGCGTGATCGGCGTGTACTCGAGCTCGCTGCGGATCTGACCGAGCAAGCGCTGCGACTGCCCGGAGACTCCCACACGGTCGAGTCGCGGCTCGAGATCGCGCACGCATTCGAGCGCCTGCACGATCGAGAAGATGATCGAGCGGGGGAAGAGCCGGTCGAGCAGGAGGAATTCGGCGGCGTTCCGCGCGCTCGGCACGCCGCGGTACGTGCGGAGATAGGCCTCGTAGGCACCGCACGAGCGGAGGATCGTCGTCCACGACGGACCTGACGCCTCCGTGAGAGAACGCGTCGCGAGCAGCCTGGCCGTCATGTCCGCGCGTTCGATGCTCCGTCCGAGGGTGAAGAACCGCCACGCATCGTCCCTGCTCGTCGCCGAGTCGACGATTCCCACCGCGAGCGCCGACCGCTCACGCACCCAGCGGAAGAACGAGTGGACCTGGTCGGGGTCGACGCGTCGCGGCATGCTCGTGCGCGTCGTGTTGAGGCACTCCCACAGTTCGCTCGACACGATCTCACGCGCCCGTCGCGCGTTCTCGCGCGCCGCGGTGATGGAGTAGGCGATCGAGGACGGGTGCGTGCGATCGACGGCGAGCCGCCGGAGCACGTCCTCGCGCGTGAGGGGGACGTCGACGTCGTGATCGCTGCCCATGACGCTCAAGAGCGAGTGGCACGCGGAGTTCTCGTCGATCCACGGGTCCTCGAGGAGCAATTGCAGGTGGACGTCGAGGATGCGGGCCGTGCCGTCGCTGCGCTCGATGTAGCGGCCGATCCAGAAGAGGCTCTCGGCGATCCGGCTCAGCATGCGTCGCTCCGCTTCTCGGCCGGTCCGTTCGAGCCGGTCGGGACGCTCGGGCGATCCAGCCGTGATTGCTGTTGCTGCTCCGACTGCTGGCCGCCGGGCCCGTCGTACGGCGAGTGCTGCTGCGCCCCGTCGGTCGCGGTTCCCTGTTGCTGCTGCTCCGCCTGATCCGCGCGCGTCGGCCGGTCGTAGGGGGAGTGCGCAGGCTCCGGCTGGTCGGCGTAGATGATCGGGATGGCCTGGGTCACGGTCGCCTGGTCGGCGACGAGACCCTGGATGTCGTGCGGGGAGTCCTCGGGGATGCCGCGCTGCTCGGCGGCACCGACGATCCACGTGTCCTTCGATCCGCCGCCCTGACTCGAGTTGACGACGAGCTGCCCCTCGGGGAGGGCGACACGCGTGAGGCCGCCGGGGAGCACCCAGACGTCCTCGCCGTCGTTGACCGCGAACGGGCGGAGGTCGGCGTGCCGCGGCCGCATGCCGTCCTCGACGAGCGTCGGGATCGTCGAGAGCATCACGACGGGCTGCGCGATCCAGCCGCGGGGATCCGCTCGCAAGCGGTTCCGGAGCTCGTCGAGCTCCTTCGGCGAGGCGTCCGGCCCGACCACGAGCCCTTTACCGCCCGAACCGTCGACGGGCTTCACGACGAGCTCGTCGAGCCGGTCGAGGACCTCCTCGAGCGCACCCGGATCCTCGAGACGCCACGTGTCGACGTTCTTGAGGATCGGCTCCTCGCCGAGGTAGTAGCGGACGAGGTCGGGGACATAGGTGTACACGAGCTTGTCGTCGGCGACGCCGTTGCCGACGGCGTTCGCGATCGTGACGTTGCCGAGGCGCGCCGCGAGCATGAGCCCGGGGGAGCCGAGCATCGAGTCGGCACGGAACTGCAGCGGGTCGAGGAACTCGTCGTCGACACGGCGGTAGATGACGTCGACGCGCTGGGGACCGCTCGTCGTGCGCATGAACACCTTGCCGCTCGCGCAGAACAGGTCGCGCCCCTCCACGAGCTCCACGCCCATCAGGCGGGCGAGCAGGGTGTGCTCGAAGTACGCCGAGTTGTAGACGCCGGGGGTGAGCACGACGACGTTGGGGTCCTCGACGCCGTTCGGCGCACTCGCGCGGAGCGCCTGGAGGAGCTTGTTCGGGTAGTCGCCGACGGGACGCACCTTCATCGAGACGAAGAGCTCCGGGAGGGTCTGCGCCATGACCCGGCGGTTCGAGATCACGTAGCTCACCCCGCTCGGGACACGGACGTTGTCCTCGAGGACACGCAGTTCCCCGTGCTCGTCCCGGATGAGGTCGATGCCGGAGACGTGGATCCGCACACCGTTGGCGCTCGTGATGCCCGCAGCCTGGCGGTGGAAGTGCTGCGACGAGGAGATGAGGCTCGCGGGGATGATGCCGTCGCGCACGGCGTTCTGGCGGCCGTACACGTCGGAGAGGAACCCCTCGAGCGCGCGGACGCGCTGCTTGATCCCAGCCTCGACGCCCGTCCACTCGCCCTGCTCGATCACGCGCGGCACGGCGTCGAGCGGGAAGGGACGCTCCTCACCGGCGAAGTCGAACGTCACGCCCTGAGCGAGGTACGAACTCGCGAGCGCGTCGGTGCGGCCTCTGAGCTCCTCCTGCGTCATCGCGGCGAGCGAGTTGTAGATGTCTCGGTAGCCGGCCCTCGCCTCGGCGGCGCCCGCGGGAGAGTCGACGTGCTCGAACATCTCGTCCCAGGGCGGGACCCCGGAGACTGTCTTCCGCGGAGCCAGAGTCGCACCGTACCCGTCGAAGAGGTCTCCCATGGGCCGAGCCTACAGCGGGCCGTGTTGCGCCCATGTTTCGTCGCCCGCTCCCCCACCTCACCCCCCCTGAAAATCCCTTTCGTGCACGGAATCGCGTGCACAGAAGGGATTTTCAGGGGGGTGAGGGAGGGGGTCAGGAGGAGGAGGCGTCGAGGGAGGCGAACTCCTCGGGGGTGAGGGCGACCGTCGCGGAGGCGAGCAGGTCGGGCAACTGACCGAGGCGGCTCGCGCTCGCAATCGGCGCGACCACCGTGGGCTGGTGACGGAGCCACGCGAGCGCGACGGTCGCGAGGCTCACCTCGTGAGAAGCGGCGACGGCGTCGAGCGCGTCGATGACCGCGTCTCCCCGCGCGTTCAGGTACTCGGAGGCTCCGCCCGCGCGCGGGCTGTCGACCGACGCTCCCCCGCGGTACTTGCCCGTGAGGAAACCCTTCGCGAGCGCGAAGTAAGGGAACACCCCCAGCTCGTAACGCTCCGCGCGTTCGCGCAGTGCACCCTCGAACCCGCGCTCGACGAGGTTGTAGTGCGGCTGGAGGGCCACAAGCTTGTGGAAGCCGTTCTCCTCCGTCACCGCCATCCACTCGTCGATGCGCTCCGCCGAGTAGTTCGAGACCGCGAACGTGCGGATCTTGCCCGCGTCGACGAGTCCGGAGAACGCCGCGACCGTCTCCTCGAGGGGCACGCTCTCGTCGTCGAAATGGGCGTAATAGACGTCGATGACGTCCGTGCCGAGACGCGCGAGCGACGCGTCGGCCGCCGCGCGGATGTTGGCGGGCGCGAGGCCCGAGAACTCCGGGTGCGTGCTGACCTTCGTCGCGATCACGAGGTCGTCGCGGCGACCCGTGCGGGCGATCCACTCCCCGATGATCGTCTCGGAGTCGCCGCCCGAGTTGCCCGGCACCCACGCCGAGTACCCGTCAGCCGTGTCGACGAGGTTGCCCCCGCCATCGGTGAAGGCATCGAGGATCTGGAACGAGGCGTCGCGATCGGCGGTCCATCCGAAGACGTTGCCGCCGAGGGCGACCGGGAAGACCTGGAGGTCGGAGCGGCCGATGGGCACGAGGTGGGTGTCAGGAGTCGTCATGATGGGGTCCAACCTACGCGCCGCCCGCTCGTATTCCTTGAACGTGCGACGAGGAGGCCAGCACGTTTGATGCGGTGGCGCCGCCTCCGAATAGTCCTCTCACCGGGAGATAAAGCGCGACGCCGTGGGGACTTCTGCCCATCGCCCCGGCACATCGGCGGCCGATACGGTCGAGACGATCCGACACGACACCGATCACCGTCATACGAAAAGAGACCTCATGCGTGACCGCCGTTCCCGCACCCTCACCGCTGCCGCCATCACCGGAATCGGACTCCTCGGACTCGTCGCTTGCTCGAGCGCCACCGAGGAGGCGCCGACCGATACGGAGCAGTCCGGAGAGTCGGAGCCGACCGAGGTCGAGGAGACGGAGGAGGCCGAGGCTCCGACCGCCACCAGTCAGCCCGCGTGGGCGAACCCCGTCACGGAGGGCGGCGAGCTCATCTCCACGATCGACCTCGACGGCATCACGGTCGAGGTGTTCCAGGTCGGCACCACGACGGCCACGAAGACCGGTCAGTTCGTCGATCCCGACACGAACGAGCCGATCATCGCCGAGGGCGACGAGATCGTGTTCGTCAACTACGTGGTCACGAACACCGGCGAGCCCGTCGATCTCGGCTCGAGCCTCGTCTCGATCGATGCCCGCTACGACGACTGGCCCTACATGCAGGGCATGGACTCGGTCGTCGACGATGAGCTGTTCATGGAGCAGGGCGTGAACGACTCGGGTCTGGCCGACGGCTCGTACGTCGACCCCTCCGTGTACACCCTCGGCACGGACGAGTCCTTCTCCTACGGCGAGAACTTCCCGTACCAGGCCGGATCGCCCATCAGCTTCGACGTCTCGGTCACGCCGGTGGACGCTGAGGGCGAGCTGCTCCACGACGATCGCGTGGAGGCCGAGGGCACGGGCACGATCGCCTGACCTCGAGCACGACCCACCGCGATGCGGCGACCGGGACGGCGGATGTGCGCGCGCATCCGCCGTTCCGCGTCTCGCGGGCTAGGACGTGTGGACGCGCGCGTACTCGTCGACGGTGAGCACGATCGTCTCGATCTTGCGGTTCACGACGCGGATGATCACGACGACGAGCCAGAGGCCGCCCGTGACGATCGTCAGCAGGAGGTTCCAGAACCAGCCGATGCGCTTCTTGCGCTGGAGCACGGCCGTCGCGCCGGAGACGGAGGACACGGTCCACCCGTTCTTCGCCCAGCGGGCGACGGCGGCGTCGAGAGCCGCGATGCGGACGGGATCGATGTTCGGCATGGGAACCTCCTCCGGGTCGATCCTCCGATGGTAGCGACGCAGCCTGGGGACGTGACCGAGGGGGCCGAAACCGTTGAGAACACGGCCCGGGTCGCGGGCCGACTCGTCGACGTACGACTGCTCGGCGGGGCGATCGGCCACGACGCGCACGTGAGGACCGCTGCCGCCCGCGCCGTCATGTGCTCGGCCTCAGACGGGACGGGCTGCCGATGACAGCGCCCCCGCTACGATGGCGATCGTCGCGAGGGAGCGGCGGGAACGGAGCATGAGCGCATGAGGATCGTCGACGCCCACCTGCACGTGTGGGACACCCATCGCCTCGATTACCCGTGGTTGCGGGAGGTGCCCGACCTCGACCGCCCGATGACGTTCTCCGAACTCGCGGCCGAGCGCGCGGGAGGCGCGGTCCACGTCGACGGCTTCGTGTTCGTCCAGGCGGACTGCCTCTCGGAGCAGGCCGTGGCCGAGGTCGACTGGGTGTCGTCGATCGCGGCCGAGGGACCGGTCGTCGGCATCGTCGCGTTCGCGCCTCTCGAGCAGGGCGACGCGGTCGCGGCCCATCTCGACGCGCTCGCCGAGCGGCCGCTCGTGATCGGTGTCCGGCGGCTCCTGCAGTCCGAACCGCGCGGCTTCTCGGGGTCCGACTCCTTCATCGCCGGCGTTCGAGCGCTCGCCGCCCGATCGATCGTGTTCGACGCGTGCGTCACCGAGGACCAGCTCGACGACGTGTCCGCTCTCGCGGACGCCGCTCCCGACCTCGCGATCGTCCTCGACCACCTCGGCAAGCCCGACATCGCCGCCGCTTCGTCCGAATCATGGCGGGCGAGCGTGTCCGACCTGGCGCGACGCCCGAACGTCGCCTGCAAGGTCTCGGGGCTGCCGCCGCAGACGGGCACCGCAGACTGGTCGCTCGACACCGTGCGCCCGTACCTCGACACGGTCCTTGACGCGTTCGGCCCCGACCGCCTGCTCTTCGGCAGCGATTGGCCCGCCTCGAGCGGCCACACCGGCTACGACCGCTGGCTCGACGCGGTGCTGGAATGGTCGGCTGCGATGTCCGGGGAGGAACGCGCGTCCCTCCTCGCCGGCACGGCCGACCGCGTGTACGGCATCCGGCCGCCCGCGTCCTGACGGGCGGTTCGCGAGCTTCGGGCCTCCGCTGCCGGGGACCGGTGCCCATCGACGTCTCCGCCGGTGCACCCGTACGCTCGGACGGGCAGCCCGGATCGAGAGGACCCCATGACCGACGCGTTCCCCACCACCCCGCAGAACACGCAGCACCTGGCCCGCTTCTTCGTGAAGCAGCGCATCACGGCGATGGTCAACCGCTACGAGATCCGCGCGGCGAATCCCGACGGGAGCGAAGGCGCCGTGATCGCGATGGCGCAGCAGAAGCGACTCGCGTTCAAGGAGCAGGTCACGTTCTTCGCCGACGAGGCGCGCACGCAGCCGGTCTTCTCGTTCCGCGCACGCCAGGCGATGGACTTCGCCGCGATGTACGACGTCGTCGATGCCGCCGGAACACCCATCGGCTCGTTCCAGAAGGACTTCAAGGCGAGCCTGCTGCGGTCGAGCTTCCACTTGTCGGGCCCTGGGTTCGAGGCGTACGGGCAGGAGCGCAACGCGGCGATCGCGATCATCCGCCGCTTCGTCGATTTGCCGTTCTCATTCCACTTCGACTTCACCGACAAGCAGTCGGGTCAGGTCGTCATGTCGAGCGAGCGGCAGTTCTCCCTGCGCGATCGCTACACGGTCGACGTGCCCGACCCGCGGGTCGACTTCCGGCTCGCCGCGGCGATGGCCGTGGGCCTCGACGCGCTCCTCCAGCGCTGAGGCCGGCGGCCTAGAACTCCTCGCCCGTGGGGTCCGCCGCGGCTTCGTCCTCGAGACGCGTGCCGCCGAGGGGGTCCTCGTGCCACGACACAGCCTCCCAGCCGTCGTCCGGCGAACCCTCGAGAGCCACCATGCCGGTGTTCGCGAGACCGCGCGTGCGCGTGTTCCCCTCGTCGAGGTTCCACGCGGCGCGCGCGCTCCATGCGCGGATCGCGGCGCCATGGCTGAAGAGCGCGACCGTGCCGTCGTGCTCGGCCGCGATGCGGGCGACGTCGGCGTCGTAGCGGTCGAAGAACTCCGTGCCGCTCTCGCCGATGCGCGCCTCCGGGTCGCTCCACCATGAGAGCAGCGTGCCCATGTAGGCGTAGACCGCTTCCATGTCACTGCGACCTTCGAGGTGACCGGCGCTGATCTCGTGCACCCCGTCGAGTTCGATCGTCTCGATTCCGAGCGCAGCGGCGAGGGGCGCCGCCGTCCGGTGCGTGCGGATCATGCGCGAGACGTAGATCGCGTCGATGCTCTCGCGCTCGAGAGCCGCGGGGATGGCGGCGGCCTGTCGCTCTCCCAGCGGGGTGAGACCGGGACCGGGGATCACCGTGCCGAGCGCGCCGACGACGTTGTCCGGGGTTTCGCCGTGGCGGATCAGCAGGAGCCTCATGCGCCCACGTTATCCGAGCGCGCTGGAGGATTCCGGATCGTGGTCGGCCGAGGGCGTCGCCGGGAGCGGTTTCGTGAGCGTCTCGAGCTCGATCGTGACTCCGGGGCGCACGTGGACCGTGTACTCCTCGGCGAGCGGCGTGATCTGTCCCGTGCGCCGGTAGCCGCGCCGCTCGTACCAGGAGAGCAGTTCGTCACGCGTCGTGATGACGGTCATGGTCATCTCCACCGCCCCGAGTCGGTCGCGGGCCATGTGCTCCGCCTCCGCGAGCACGGTCTTTCCGAGTCCGGACCCTTGGGCGTCCGGCGAGACCGCGAACATCCCGAAGTAGGCACGACCGCCGAGGTCCGTCACGGTGCAGCACGCGACGATCGCGCCGCCGTCGTCGGCGACGAGCAGGGTGTCGCGGGGCGAGGTCAGGATCGTGCTGACGTCGTGGGCGTTCGTGCGCGGGCCCTCGAAGAGGTGGGCCTCCGTCGTCCACCCCGGGTCGCCGCCCGTGCCGCGATACGCGCGACCGACGAGCGCCACGATCGCGTCGACGTCCGCATCCGTCGCCGTTCTGAGTTCCACCCCACAACGGTATCCGCAGTCACCACTCGCCCTTCGACGAGCTCACGGAACGGAGCGGCGCCCTAGCATGTCCGGGCGGCGAGCGGTACCGAGACCCGACATGGCCGGGGGTTCATATTCACGGGGATAAAATGAGTCCTTGCTGAAACGAGCGAGTGACGGCTCGTGCGACGGAGGATTCGTGACCGGAAATGCGACGACCCGCTTCGACAACGTATCCCTGTTGTCGGTGGCGAGCACACTGCCCACTCGAGTGACCACGTCGGACGACATCGAGGACCGCCTCTCGTCCGCCCTCAAGCGCTTGAAGCTCCGGAGCGGTCTGCTCCGACGCGTCGCCGGCGTCCTCGAACGACGCAACTGGGCGCCCGGAGAGGACTCGGACGACGCGACCGTGGCGGCCGGCAAGCGGGCCCTCGCCGAAGCGGGCGTCGACCCATCCGAGGTCGGCCTCCTCATCAACACCTCCGTCACGCGCAAGCACCTGGAGCCGTCCGTCGCCGTCCGACTCCACCACGGCCTCGGGCTTCCCAGCTCCGCGATCAACTTCGACGTCGCCAACGCGTGTCTCGGATTCGTGAACGGCATGAGCCTCGCGGCGAGCATGATCGAGTCGGGCCAGATTCGCTACGCGATCGTCGTGAACGGCGAGGACGCCGACGAGATCCAGACCAACACGATCGACCGCCTGCTCCGCGAGGACGTCGATCGCGAGGGCTTCATGAGCGAGTTCGCCTCCCTCACGCTCGGTTCGGGATCCGCCGCCGCCGTTCTCGGCCGTGCGGACGAGCACCCCGGCGGGCACCGCATCCTCGGCGGCGTCACGCGCGCGGCCACCCAGTTCCACGAGCTGTGCGTCGGGAGCGTCGACGGCATGTTCACCGACGCGAAGGCGCTGCTCAAGGGCGGACTCGACCTCGTCGTGTCCGCGTGGAAGGAAGCGTCGTCGGAGTGGGACTGGTCGAAGATGGACCGCTACATCACCCACCAGGTCTCGTCCGTCCACACGAACGCGATCGTCAAGGCCGCGAAGCTCGACAAGGACCGCGTGCCGACGACCTTCCCCCACCTCGGCAACGTCGGCCCCGCGTCCATCCCCATCACCCTCGCCGAGGAGCAGAAGTCGCTCAAGAAGGGCGACCGCGTCCTCCTCATGGGTGTCGGCTCGGGCCTCAACACGGCGATGATGGAGCTCGCGTGGTGACGGAGGGAGCTTCGCTTCCCCCGTCCGGCCTGCCCGGACTCGATCCGCGATTCAGCAGGATCCTGCGCGTCCCCGGCCGGGGCGTCGACGCGGGCCTGTCTCGCGAGTGGCACCACCTCGACACCGGCGACGAGCTCGCCAGCCGGGGCATCGCGACGGCCGGCACGATCCTCGCCGTGCACGGCAACCCGACGTGGTCGTACCTGTGGCGCGGCGTCGCTTCCGAGTCGCTCCGCGCAGCCGAATCGGGCCGCCCCGCGTGGCGCGTGGTCGCCGTCGACCAGCTCGACATGGGCTTCTCCGAGCGCACCGGCGTGCACCGCCCTCTGCACCAGCGGGTCTCGGACCTCGCGGCGTTCACCGAGGCGCTCGCGCTCGACGGTCCTGTCGTGACCCTCGGCCACGACTGGGGCGGAGTCGTCTCCCTCGGGTGGGCCGTCGATCACGCCGCATCGCTCGCGGGGGTCATGCTCCTCAACACCGCGATCCACCACCCGGAGGGCGTGCCGATCCCCGCACCGTTGCGGCTCGCGGGAGCGCGCGGCGTGCTCGCGGCGTCGACCGTCGGCACGACGGCGTTCCTCGACACGACGCTCGCCCTCGCGACCCCGTCGTTGGATCGCGACGTCGCGGACGCCTACCGCGCTCCGTATCGCACGGCCGAGCGGAGACGGGCGATCGGCGGCTTCGTCGCGGACATCCCCGTCGATGCACGGCACGAGAGCTTCGGCGAGCTCGACCGCATCGCCGGCGCAGTGGCCCGCCTCGACGTCCCGGCACTCATGCTGTGGGGGCCGAACGACCCGATCTTCAGCGACCGCTACCTCGACGACCTCGCCGATCGGCTCCCGCAGGCCGACGTGCACCGCTTCGAGGGCGCGAGTCACCTCGTGGCGGAGGACCGCCCGTACGCGGACGCCGTGCTCACCTGGCTCGAGGACAACGGCGAGCGACTCTCGGGGCTCGACCCGTCGTCCCCCCGGGCGGCCGCGTCGGCACGACGGACCTCGACAGGTTCCCCCGACGGACCGCCCTTCGTGCCCCTGTGGCGCGGACTGGACGAACGACGCGAGGACGACTCCGTCGCCGTCGTCGACATGGCGCCGCGCGGGAAGAGCGAACCCCGACGGGTCAGCTGGCGGCAGCTGGACGACCGCGTGCGCAAACTCGCCGCCGGCCTCCACCGCATGGGCGTCCGGAAGGGACAGCGCGTGTCGCTGCTCGTCCAGCCGGGGCCGACGCTCACCGCCGTCGTCTACGCCTGCTTGCGCATCGGCGCCGTCGTCGTGGTGGCCGACGCCGGCCTCGGCGTGAAGGGACTGACGCGTGCCGTCCGCGGGGCGTGGCCGGACGTCGTCATCGGCGAGGCGCTCGGGCTGACCGCCGCCCGCACCCTCGGGTGGCCGGGGCTGCGGATCTCGACCGCTCGACTCCCGCGCGTCGCTGCAGTGGCCCTCGGTGTCGAGTGCAGCCTCGCGGACGTCATCGAACTCGGCACCGGCGCCCCCGTGCCCGCACCGCCCGGTCCCGGCGACGAGGCCGCGATCCTCTTCACCTCGGGGTCGACGGGACCGGCGAAGGGCGTCGTCTATCGGCACGGTCAGTTGTCGGCGCTCCGCGACGTGCTCGCCGCGCACTTCGACGTGACGTCGGAGACGGGACTCGTGACGGGATTCGCGCCCTTCGCGCTCCTCGGTCCAGCCCTCGGCACGCGATCGGTCACGCCGAACATGGACGTGTCCGCGCCGCGCACGCTCACCGCGAGCGCCGTGGCCGCAGCCGTCCGCGAATCCGACGCCCGCATCGTCTTCCTCTCCCCTGCGGCGATCCTCAACGTCGTCGCGACGGCCGACGCCCTCACGACGACGGATCGCGCGGCGCTCACACACGTGCGGACCTTCCTGTCGACGGGCGCTCCCATCGGCGAGCAGCTGCTCGCGTCCGCCGCCGCGCTCATGCCGAACGCGACGCCCCACACGCCGTACGGGATGACGGAGTGCCTCCTCGTGACGGACGTGACGCTCGACGGGGTCCGCGCGGCGGCCGCTGCACCCGATCGCGGCGTGTGCGTCGGTACGCCCATCGGCTCGAATCGCGTGCTCGTGGCGGCTCTCGACGCGGACGGTCGGCCGACCGCCGCACCGAGCGACGAGGCGGGAGTGCTCGGCGAGCTCGTCGTCTCCGCTCCTCACCTGAAGGACCACTACGACCGGTTGTGGCTCACGGACCGCGCCGCGGAGAACGGCACCCCCTCGGGGAACCGTGGCGCCGCCGCCGGGGAGCGTTGGCACCGCACGGGCGACGTCGGGCACCTCGACGCCGACGGTCGCGTGTGGGTGGAGGGTCGACTGCCGCACGTCATCGTGACGGCGGACGGGCCCGTCGCGCCCGTCGGCGCCGAGCAGGACGTCGAAGGCGTCGAGGGCGTCCGCCGCGCGGCCGTCGTCGGTGTGGGCCCGCACGGATTGCGGCAGGCCGTCGCGGTCGTCGAGACGGTGCCGCCGACCTCCCGGCCGGGGCTCGCGACTCCGGAGCTCACAGCCGCTGTACGGGCGAGCACGGCGCTGCCGCTCGTGGCCGTGCTCGCTGTGCCGCAGCTGCCGACGGACATCCGGCACAACTCGAAGATCGATCGCTCCCGCGTGTCGACGTGGGCCGAGTCGACGCTCGCGGGCGGGAAGACGAGCGCCCCGTGATCGTCCTCGTGACGGGCGCGTCTGGCTTCCTCGGCCGAGCGGTCGCCGCGGAGCTCGTCGCGGCGGGGCACCAGGTCCGGACACTGCAGCGACGCCCCTCCGGTGTCCACGGCGTCACGGACGTCCTCGGTTCCGTCACCGATGTCTCGCTCGTCGCGCGAGCGGTCGACGGCGTCGACGGTGTGGTCCACCTCGCCGCGAAGGTCTCGCTCGCGGGCGATCCGCGGGAGTTCCATACCGTGAACGTGGGAGGGACGCGCCTGCTCATCGATGCCGCGGAACGCGCGGGAGCGACCCGCTTCGTGCAGGTCTCCTCCCCGTCCGTGGCGCACGCGGGCTCGGCACTGTCCGGCGTGGGCGCGGAGCCCGCCGACCCGGAGAACGCGCACGGCGATTACGCGCGAACGAAGGCCGAGGGCGAGTTGCTCGCGCTCGCTCGCGACTCGGCGTCCCTGCACGTCGTAGCTGTGCGCCCCCACCTCGTGTGGGGACCGGGTGACACGCAACTCGTCGAGCGCATCGTCGATCGGGCGCGACGCGGCCGCCTGCCGCTTCTCGACGGCGGAACGGCCCTCATCGATTCCACCTACGTCGACAACGCCGCCACGGGGATCGTCGCGGCCCTCCACCGTGCGGACACCGCTCACGGCAACGCCTACGTCATCACGAACGGCGAACCCCGTCCGGTCGGCGACCTGCTCGCCGGCATCTGCCTGGCTGCGGGCGTGACTCCGCCGCGGTGGAGCGTGCCGGCCGGTCTCGCTCGCGCCGCGGGCTCCGCGATCGAGCGGGTGTGGGCGATCCGGCCGGGTTCCGACGAGCCACCGATGACGCGATTCCTCGCCGAGCAACTGTCGACGGCGCATTGGTTCGACCAACGCGCCACGCGCCGCGATCTCGACTGGACCCCGACCGTCTCCCTCGACGAGGGCCTCCGTCGCCTCGCGGCCCACTACCGCGAGGCCTGACGGACCCCTCCCCTCCTCCGCACGCGCCACGTCCGTCCCCGACGACCGGGTGGGGTGAGGCGACGACGATCGGGAACACCCTCGTTCAGGCACGAGCGCTGGGATCCGTCACGGGGTCACTCGAGTCGATGCGGTCCCTCGTCGCGACGGTTCTCCCGCCGCGTCGCTTCAACCCACGCGACCGCTAGCACCGCCGGGTTCCCGCCGATGTGCGGGGGTGTACCTCGGTGAGGTGCCACCGTCTCTGGGGGATGCCGCGGCGAGACGAGTGCGGTGCAATGGCTTGAGCGCCACTCCACCATCCCGAGACTCGTGGCGCGCGACAGAGGAACCCCATGAGCATCGACCGCAGCGTTGCGACGACCACGACGGCGAGCGCGCCCGCCGTCCCGAGCGGGTGGCCCGCGTTCCGCTTACGGCGGCTTCCGGACGTCGACCTCTTCCTCGTCTGGACGGACCCGTTCGTCACAGGACCCGCGCGGACGCCGGTCGGTCTCACGCTCGGGAACGCCGGTCGTCGGAGCGCTGTGGCCATCTCGATCGACATCCCGACCGGTCCGCAGGTCACGAAGGCGCGGTTGCGCCGGAACGGCCGGATAATCGTCGCGTCGCTCGACGAGCCGGGATCGATCCAGGCCACGATCGCCGTCGGCCTCGTCTTCGTCGACTGGACCGATCGTCACGGTGAGCGCCGCTCCATCTGGTTGCGGGTTCCACCGGTCCCGACGCGATTCCGCTCGCTCGTCTGAGTCGACTCCGCGCACTGCTTGGCTCCGGTCGCGTGGGAGTCGGCAACGTCGAGGGCGCTACGTCGGGTGCGAGGGCGCTACTCGTACATGGCGCCCTCGTGCGGGTGTAGCCCTCTGGTCAGCCGCCGAGTTCGGGGCGGCCCTCTCGCCAGTAGCCCATGAAGGCGACGGAGCGGCGGTCGACGCCGAGCTCCGAGACGAGCAGTCGGCGGAGCGTCTTGATGACGCTCGCCTCGCCCGCCAGCCAGGCGTAGAACGGGGCACGGTCACCGAGGGCGGCACCGCCCGTCTCCGAGACGGGCACCTCCCACAGCAGCCCGGCGTCGATGTCGACGTCCTCGAGCGGAGCGTGCGCGATGCGTTCGGCGCGCGCGATGAGCTCGCACTCTTCGAGCACGCGCGGCGCGACGCGACGCAGTTCGGGCTCGAGCAGCGTTCCGACGGCGGCGTCGCCGCGAGCGAGCACGACGACCTCGACGTGCTCAGGCTTCGCGCCGATCACGGCGGCGTCCTCGGCATCGGGAACCTCGATGACGGCGACACCGCAGGCGTCGGCGGGAAGGCGCTCGAGGATACCGGCGATCGCGGGCGCCGCCGTCTCGTCGCCCGCGAGCAGGACACGGTCGACGCGCTCGGGCGCGTGCCAGTCGACGCCGCCGTGCACGTCGGGGTAGTGCGCGCACGGGGCGTTCACGATGATGCTGTCACCCGGCTGCGCGTCGAGCGCCCACGACGACGCGGGACCGATCCGGCCGTGCAACGCCACGTCGACGTCGAACTCGGCGAGTTCCGTACGCACCTCGCGGATCGTGTACGTGCGCATCGGCATGCGCTTGTCGTCCGGAAGTTCGCGCCAACGCTGGTACCAGTCGGTCGGCTCGAGGCCGAACTCGTCGAGCGGCATTCCCTCGGTGGGGAGCAGGAACTTGATGCGCTGGTCGTGCCGGTTGTCGGCGATGCCGTCGCACAACGGCCCCGTGAAGGTGATGCGACGATACGTCGGGCTGATCGCGACGACGCGTTTCACCGTGACCGCGAAGAGGCGGAACGGGATCGGTGCGGTGTCGGGCCTGGCGTCGAGAATCGTCATGGTAAGGAAAGCCTAACCTGAGGTGCGGCGAGAGGGAAGGGCGATCGGCATCTCGATGCCAGACGTCGGTACCCCTGCGAGCGGATCGGCAGCCGATGCTCGATCATCCGCCGGTCGTGCACCATCGCGTCCAGGTGCGCCTCTGCCGCCGCGGAGTCGAAGCGCTCGAGGAGCACCCTCGCCTCCCCGACCCCGGCAGAAGGTTCCGTTGCGCACGGAGCGGTGGACATCGGTCCACAGCTCCCCGCGAGCTAGCGATATGACGATGCCGCCTCGATCTCACCGCGGAACGCGCGGATCTCGGCGAGCATCGAGAGAGGCGCGCTGCCCCGACACCGAGAGTACGGTGCCCCGCCGGAGGAGCCGGCGGGGCACAGCGATCACTCGACCCGTGGGGCCTCGGGCGCTGGAGCCCCGCTCGTGCGACGTCGAGTCACGAGGAAGACGGCCGTTCCCAGGAGTACGAACGTCAACGCGGCCAACAACGAGGTCCACACGACGTCGCCACCGGTGACCGCGAGCGGCGGCGGAGTCGGCGACTCGTGCGAGGTGCAGAGTCCACTGCCTTCCGCGCAGATCGGTTCTTCACCGGTGACGGCGATCACGTTGCCGAGAACGTGGTCACCCTGGCGATCGTAAGCGGCCACCGTCACGGCATAGGTCACCGTCACGGTCTCCCCCGACGGGATCGCGCCGACGACGCGGATGGTGTCGCCCTCGACCGTCGCCGAGACCGCGTCGCTCGAGGATTCCGGCTGCCGCGTCAGAGTGGCGTCGTCGAGGACGTCGGCCATGTGATCGGTGTAGTCAATCGCGGCGTCGGCGGCATCCTCATTGGTCGAGACGTTGTCGAACGTGAGGGTGTAGGTCACCGTCGCGCCCTGCGCGATCGCGGTGCCCGACTCCGGATCGCTCGACTTCCACGGCACCACGTTCGAGACGTGGTTGACGGTGCAGTCGGCGCGTTCGCCGTCCGCGGGAGCACACTCGGTCGGCGGCTCCTCGCCCGCGTCGACGAGGACGTTGCCGAGGCGGTCGTCCCCGCGTGCACCGTCTTCTTTCACGGTGACCGTGTAGGACACCGTGACGATCTGGCCGGCGGCGAGGGTTCCGGTGACCGCGAAGCGGCCACCGGCGATCTCCGACACGGCCAGCGCGTCATCGGACGGCACGGGGGCCGTCGTCACGGTCGCGTCGTCGAGCACCTGCGTCAACACGTCCTCGCGGTCCACGTCCACGGGCGCCTCTCCGATGTTCTCGAAGTGGAGCGTGTACGTGACCTCCTGGCCGGCGCGGACCGTTCCGCCCGAGGCGGGGTCCACCGTCTTCCAGTCGTCGAGCTCGCCGATGGGGTGCGTCGTCGTGGGGGGCTCGAACGGGTCGCATCCGGCCTCGTCCTCCAGGCACAGGTACGGCGGGACGTCGGGCGACAGGACGTTGCGCGCCTGGTTGTCGCCGCGGTCACCGTCGGCGCGGATCGTGACGGCGTATGTGACCGTCACCGTCTCACCCGCGCCGATGGTGCCCGTGACGCGGATCGACTGGCTCGCGGGATCGAAGACGGCGCTCACGGCACCGGCGTGGGCGCCGTCCACGACGGGAGTGGAGGTCAGGTCGGCATCGTCGAGGACGCCCGAGAGGCCGTCCGTCGAATCCACCGTGCCCGGCGCCCTGCCGTCGTTGGTCCACGACAGCGTGTACGTCACCACGTCACCCGCAGCGACGCCCGCCCCGGACTCGGGGTCGGAGGCCTTGGCCGGGGTCACGTGCGGCAGCAGGATCTCGACCGGCGGAAGCGGGGGATCGCAGATCACGCCGTCGGCGCACACGGGCGAGGCGGCGTTCACGAGGTCGTGGTCGCCGCGGTTCGTGACCGTCACCGTGTAGGTGATCGTCACGGTCTCGCCGACCGCCACCGGTCCCGACCACCGTAGGACGGGCGAGGAGAAGGTCGGAGCCGGCACGGCGCTGCCGTCCGAGGCGATCGCCTCGGCGTCACCGTTGTACCCGGCGTCGTCGAGCACGTCGGTCATGTCGTCGACCATGCCAGCGGGGATCTCCGCGGTGTAGTCCGCCGCACCGTCGTTCGTCACCGTCACGATGTAGGTCACCGTGTCGCCGGTGGCGACCTCGGTCACCGGGTCGGCGGTCTTCGTGACCGCGACGTGGCGGATCGGGTTCTCGGTGCCGGGGCAACCGAGCGGCGGGCAGGTGCGGTCACCGAGGCTGAGCACGTTGCCGAGGACGTGGTTCGCCTGGTCGGCGTACGCGTCCACCAGCACGGTGTAGGTCACGGTGAGGGTCCGCCCGACGGGCACGCTTCCCGTGATCGCGAGCTCGTCGCCCGTGAGGACCGCGGTGAGACCCGCGTCGGCGGAGGGCGTCCCCGTCAGGGCGGCGTCGTCGAGCACATCCGAGAGGTCGTCGAGGTGGTCGACCGCGGCCGGCACGCGCCCCGTGTTCTGGAACGTGAGGGTGTATGTCACGCTCTCGCCCTGATCGACGGCGGTGCCGTCGGCCGGGTCGACCGTCTTCCCGATCACGAGAGCGGCGGCCGGGACCTGTACCGACGAGCAATTCGCGGCGGGGTCGACGGCCTCGGCCTCGGGGACGCACGCCGTGTTCAGCAGGAGGTGGTCGCCGTCCTCCGCGTCCGCGTCGTAGACCACGGTGTAGGAGATGACGATCGACTCCCCGACACCGAGGGGTCCGGACCAGGTCACCTGTTCGGCGTCCTCATTGAAGACGGCACCGTCGGCGGGGGCGAGGATCTCGCCGAATGAGGCGTCGTCCAGGACGTCGGGCAGGTCGTCCTCCATCGACGCGGGCGCACCCTCGGTGTAGACGCCAGGGCCCTGGTTGGTGACGGTCACCGTGTACGTCACCTCTCCCCCGTCGGCCGGGAGCTCCGTCACGTCGGAGGCCTTCGCGATCGTGAGCTTGGGCAGCTCGTTCTCGACGACGGCGCAGGCCTCGCCCGTGACGGGGTCGGTCCCGTCCGCGGTGCGCGGCTCGCACTCCGGCACCTGAGTGGGCGGCACGCCCGGGTCCGGCGGAGTGACGGGCTGCCAGGCGACGTTCCGCAGGGCGCCGTCCCCACCCGGGGTCAGCGTGACCGTGTAGGTGATGCTCACCGTCTCGCCCGCGGCGAGCGCACCCGACCAGGAGAGGAACGAGGGAGCGATGAAGACGGGGGCCGAGGCGTCGGACCCGTCGGAGATCACCGCCGCCGCGTTGCCGTCGTAGTCGGCGTCGTCGAGTACTCCGGCCAGGCTGTCGAGCACGACGGCGGGGTTCCGGTCCGTGTAGTCGCCCGTTCCCGCGTTCGTCGCCGTGACGGTGTAGCGGATGACGTCACCGGGACGGCTGTCCGCGGTCATGTTCGAGGTCTTCTCGACGTCGAGGTCGGGCTCGAGCACCGTCACCGGGTAGTCCTCGACCTCACCGCCGGCAGCGGTGCCCGTGGGCTGCGGATCGGCGACGGGCTCCGCGTAAAGCCGGAAGCGCGCATACGTGTCCGCCGTCGTGGAGCCCGGCGGGAAGGTGAGGGTGTAGTCCGCCGTTCCCGAGTTCGCGGGCACCGTGACGATCACACGCTCGGCGGGGTCGAAGACCCCGTTGCCGTCCAGATCGATCCAGCCGGCGAGGGTCGCCTCCGAGTCGGAGTCGTTCGTGGCGGACACGGTCACGCTGGCCGGCTCGTCGACGGTGATCTCGATGGGGCCGGAGATCCCGTCTTCGTCATCGGTCCCCGCGGCGTCGTCGCCGTCGGCGTCGCCGGTCGGCTGGCCGTCGGCCTCCGTGTCGCGCTCGGTGCCGAGGGTCGGGCCGGAGGCGATGTGGCCGGCGCCATTGCTCGCGATCGTGGTTCCGTAGGAGTCGGGGGCGTCACCGAATTCGCACACCGGCGAGAAGCCGACGTCGTCGATCGCGAGATCGTTGCCGTTGCCGCCGGGGCCGTTGTTCGCGACCTCGAGACGGACGGTCGACTGGGTGGCCTCGAACTGCAGCCCGTAGCGCTCCCACACCAGCGAGGGCTCGTTCGAGATGTCGCCTGTCTCACCCTCGGCGAGGACGGTGTCCGTCGCGGGGTCGACGACGCGGAATGCGACGTTCGGCAGCGTCGGCGATCCAGCGTTGTTGGCGTTGGTGATCCACGCGGAGAAGTCGTAGTCCGCGCCCGGGACGAGCTGGGTGAACGTCCGTTGGAAGAAGATGCCCTCGTCGAGGCTCGCGTTGATCAGCATCATCCGGCCGTCGGTGTCGTCCGTGTGGTCGAGTCCCGTGTGCCACCAGCTCCCGAAGGTTCCCGGAAGGCTCGACGGCAGGCCGTACTCGCCGTCCTGGACGACCCCGTCCTGACCGGGCTGCCGACCCTCGTAGATGTAGGTCGTCTGACCCGCCGGGAGGGGAGCACCGTATCCGGTGCCGGTGCCGAAGGTCTCGACGAAGGGCTCGACGCAGGAGATCGGCACGAGGGTCGCGACCTGGGCGAGGTGGTCCTCGACCTCGCCGTCCGAGGCACCGACCCTGGAGCGCTCGTCGACCGGCGTCGCGGTGTCGTCCGCGAGCGCATCGGTCGTCAGACGGAGGCGGAGGACGGGCGTCGACCCGTCGACCAGGGCGGAGAGGCCGGAGAAGGCGAGCTGCACGCTCGTCGCGCCGTCCGGCACCGCGACCGTGGCGGACTCGGACGCCTGGAAGACGCCGTCGCCGTTCGCGTCGATCCAGCCGTAGAGGGTCGCGGTCGTTCCGGTCGAGTTGGTCACGGGCACGGTGATCTCGGCCGCGGTCGCCCCGGGGTTGAGGACGACCGGCGTCGAGAACGCGTCCTCGTCGTCGATCCCCGTGGTGTCGTCGCCGTCGGCACCCGCGGTCGGCTGACCGTCCGCTTCCGCGTCGAGCTCGGTCCCGATCGTCAGGCCGGCCCCGATGACGTGGCTCGCGCCATTCGCCCCGGTGGTGCCGAAGCTCGCGGGGGCGTCACCGAAGTCGAACTGGGTCCCGGGGACCTCGACGGCCGCCGACTCGTCGACGGGCACGGAGGTCCAGTCGTCGATGACGCGGACGTCTCCCCAGCCGTTGAGCGAGGCGCAACCGGCCGGGGTCCACGAGTGCACACCGCCCGTGCTGTTGACGCCCGTGCGAGCGTCGAGCGGATTCGGCCGCGTGCCGCACGTGCCGGCCGTCGAGAGGCCCGAGTCGTTCCAGCGCAGGGTGCGGTCGCCCGCCCCGACGCCGTTGAGGCGCGTGACCTGCACGCCGCCGCCGCGGACCTCGACGTCCGTCTGGGTGAAGTGGATCTCGCCGGTCTGGGCGATCGACACCCGCACGGCCATGTCCTGGCCCGCCGGCACCGGGTTTCCGTCGGCGTCGCGTCCGTCGAACCGTACGGCGCCGGACCCGTCGATCGCGGAGCCGGGCAGACGCACGTCGTAGGTGCCGTCGTCGTCCGTGTCGATCTCCACGACGAGCTGCCCGGTGAAGTTCTCGACGTCGAACTCGATCTCACCCGCGCGCGTGCGGGCGTCGTCCGGGGTGAACGAGACGTTCGTGATCGACGGCGTCGGGGCCACGGCGGGCTTGAGCCAGTCCGTCTGGCCGTTGAAGAGGGTCGCCGTGGCGGGCAGGTCCGCCGCGGGGGCTTCGAAGAAGATCTTGTACGGGTCGCCGCACTCGCGGAACCCGGCGCTCGATCGGGTCGTGTCGGCCCCATCGATGCTTGCATACGCCGAGGTGCACGTGCCGTTGTAGCGGATGCCCGTCGCGTCGGCGTAGATCACCGAGTCCACGCCGTTGTAGTCGGTGTAGTCGGCGCGGTAGGTGTAGCCGAGCTCGCTCTGGTACCAGAGCGACATGTCGGTGGAGGCGGCGAGCGTCGCACCCTGGAACATCGTGTACCGCTCGGAGTAGACGCGCCCCGGGATGGTGGTGGTGCCGCGCTGGACGTTGATCGTCCACAGGTAGTAGTCGGCGGTCGACACGGAGACGTCGAACGTGATCGCCCAAACGCCGGGCGTCGCCGACGTCAGATTGGCGAACGTGCAGGCGGTGTTGGGGGCGTCGGTGGTCTGCTTGGTGCAGCTCTGCGTGATGCCTCCCGGGCCCCGGACGGTGACCGTGATGGGGGAGGCGCCCGCGAGCGAAGCGGATTTCAGGAACTGGACGTCGAGGTTCTCGCCCGCTCCGACGTAGGCGTAGAACGTGTTGTCCTGCCGGATGTAGGAGTCGCCCGGCGTCTCGGCTGCGGCTGCAGGTGCGCTCGGCACGACTGACGCGAGCACTCCCGCTACGAGCGCCGTCGTCACGAGAGCGACCGCGCTTCTGCGCGGCCGCATGACGATGTCTCGACGCGAGTCCGATCGTCCGTGGCGGCCGACTGCTTGCGCGAGTCTCGTGACGATCCCAGACAGACGACTCATCGAGCCCAACCTTCGTGTTGTAGTACGTAGCGAGGCGCAGACGCAGCCCGTCTCGCACCCCCCCGCCTCTCGGGCGACCACTCTTCCTATCAGCGAGTTCTCGGGGAGAAGGAGACGTCACCCCCCCCTTTCACCCCCCGTTCCACCCACGCGACAAGCGCAATCGGGTCTCGGACCGCGGCGGTCCTGTGCCGTCACGGCGCTTCCTGTCGGACCCCGCCCGGACGAGGACCGAGCGCGGAACCGCTCGGCGCGGGGAACCGACGCGTTCGATAGCGTGGTGACCGAAGGCGGGGGCGACACCGGCGCAGGCCGGCGCGCGGCATCGTGACCGCTGGGGTGACCGAGATCCAGGATCTCCCCGGGGTCACCTCGGTGATCTCCGAGCTCGAGCAGCGCATCCGGACACGGTCGGTCATGCGTCGGCATCTCCTGGGAACGGAGAACGGAAAGCCGGTGGGTGAGATCACCGTGGCTGTGGGTTACAGCATCGGCGCCGCAGTCGAGGAGCAGCGGGCCCGTGCGCACGCCATCGCGTCGTCCGCTGAGTCTCCGTCCCGGAGCGGTGGGGCTATCTGTGGTGACCCCACCGCTCAGGGCAGCTCCTACAGGGTGCTGGCGAAGGGATCGAAGTCGACCGGGACCGACGGAACCGGCGCGGAGATCGAGCTGTCCACGGTGACGAACTCGCCGCTCGCCACCGACTCCTGCGCCGAGAGCATGACATCGAGCACGTGGAAGCCGAGTTCCCCGGTGGCGACGTGCGGACGACCCTCGGAGATCGCGCGCACCATGTCGAGCAGCCCGAGACCACGACCGACGACGGTGCCCTTCTGCTCGATCTCGATCCACTCCTGCTCGCCCCAGTCGCCGTCGGCGAGCGACGTCCGAGCCCGGACGTAGGCGCTGCGCCCCTCGAACTGGTTCGGGTCGGGCACGATGAGCGAGCCCTCCGTGCCGTGGACCTCGAAGACGCCGTGGCGTTCGAGCGCCGAATCGAAGCTCAGGAGGCTCGACGCCTGCTGGCCCGCCGCGAACGACGTGAGCACCTGCAGCGACGTCGGCACCTCGACGGGGAAGGTCGTCCCCGCGTCGGGTCCCGAATGGATCTCGCGCACCTCGGCTTTCTTCCGCCCGAGCGCCGCGACCCGGTCGACCGGACCGAAGAGGCTCACGAGTCCGCTGAAGTAGTACGGTCCCATGTCCAGCAACGGGCCAGCGCCCTCGGCGAAGAGGAAGGCGGGGCTCGGGTGCCAGAGGTCGGGTCCGATGGTCTGGAAGGTCGTCGTCGCGAACATCGGTTCGCCGATGAGACCCTCCTGGAGGGCACGCTTCGCCGACTGGAATCCCGGTCCCAGGATCGTGTCGGGGGCCGAGCCCACGCGGAGCCCCTTCGACGCCGCGTCCGCCAGCAATCGCGCTCCACCCGCCCGGTCGAGGCCGAGGGGCTTCTCACTCCACACGTGCTTACCGGCGGCGATCGCGGCGGAGGAGATCTCGAGGTGCGCAGCGGGGATCGTCAGGTTCACGACGACCTGCACGTCGTCGTTGCCGAGCACGTCCGCAGCGGAACCCCATGCGGGCACGCCGTGCTTCTCCGCCTGGCTCTTCGCCCGCTCCTCGATGAGGTCGCCCACGATCACGACGCTCACGTCCGGGAAGGACCGGAGGTTCTCGAGGTAGGTGTCGCTGATGACTCCGGCGCCGATGACGCCGACTCCGACGGGTCCGCTCATGCCGCGTACCCACCCTTCACGAGGAAGTCGTAGCTCGCCTGGATGTCGGCGAACACGTCACCGGGGGCGTTGTCGTACTCGATGACGGCGTACTGGATGGCACCCTCACCCGCGGCGAGGGACGCGACGAGCGGAACGTCGCCCTCGCCCGGGCGGCGCTGGTCGAGCGTCTCCGACCCGAATGCCGCAGCGTCGGGGGCGAACGGGTTCTCCGCCGGCGCGATGCCGTCCTTCACGTGGACCGCGACGAGGCGCGAGCCGAGTTTCGACACGAGGTCCGGACCGTCCTGGCCCCCGGTGAGCGCCCAGAAGAGGTCGAGCTCGATGAGGACGCGCTCGTCCGTCGTCGCGACGAACCGCTCGAACGCCGTCTGGCCACCGAACGACGCGACGAATTCCTGCGCGTGGTTGTGGTAGCCGACGGAGAGTCCGAAGGTCGCGGCGACCTCGGCGGCCTTGTTGAGGCGGTCCGCGATGTCCGCGACACCGTCCTCCGTGAGCCAACGGTCGGCGGCGACGAACGGGTCGATGACCGTGGTCATGCCGAGCGTCGCGGCCGCCTCGAAGACGACCTCCGGAGCGGGAGTGGGGATGGAGCCGTCGGGCGTCCAGAGCTCGTCGGAGAGCAGCGGGGCGTGACCGGTCGGCGACGACAGGCCGCTCGCGTCGAGGGCCGCCCGGATCTCGGCGGGGCGACCGACGAAGTCGAACGCCTCGACGTTCTTCAGGCCGATGGCCGCGAGCTTGTCGAGCGAACCGTTCGGGTCCTCGGTGAACTCCTTGGCCAGCGTGTAGAGCTGGGCGGATGCGAGGGGAAGCGCCATGTGTGAATCACCTTTCGATCGGGGTCCGACGGGACCCCGCAACTAGCGGACCTTCTTGATGGGGAAAATGACGAGTGCTCCTACGATCGCAGCTACAGCGCAGACGGAGAACCAGAGGGCGTAATTGTTGCCGGTCGGGTCGCTCACGTAGACGAGGATTCCGCCGATGAGAGGCGCGATCGTCTGCGGGAGGGCGTTGGCGATGTTGAAGACGCCGAGGTCCTTGCCGGAGTTCTCCGGATCGGGCAGCACGTCGACGACGAGCGCGAGGTCGACGCCCACGTAGATGCCGAACGCGATGCCGAGCAGCGCCTCGAGCACGTAGAAGCCGCTCACGTCGTTCACGAAGATGAGGGCGAAGGTGCCGATCGCGAACAGCGCGGTCGAGCTCCAGACGAAGACCTTGCGGCGACCCAAGCGGTCCGAGAGCCAGCCGGCGAAATAGCTCGCGGCGATGAGGGCGATCGTGTAGATGAGCACGCTCGTCGTGATGACGGCAGGGATGTCCGCCTCCGGAACACCGATGTGGTTGAGGAGGTAGAAGAAGCGGAAGGTCGTGAAACCGAAGCTCGCGAACGTGATGAGGAACCGCGACCACCAGGCGAGCGCGTAGTCGGGATTCTTGCGGGGGCTGACCCAGAACGTCTCCGCCCAATCGCGCAGGGTGGCCCGAGGCGGCCGGACGGGCAGTCGACGGTCGGGCAGCACGACCACGAAGATCACCATGACGATGACCGCGAGAACGGCCGGTCCCACGAACATGATGACGAGCTGACCCACGAAGGCCTGCGCGACGTAGGTTCCGCCGAGGACGCCGATGTTCTGCGCGATGCCGAGCGACGCGGTGATCTTGCCGCGCTGGAACCTCGGTACCTGGTCGGCGATCGTCGCGATGAACGGCGCGAGGGCCATGTTCGCACCGAGCTGCGCGAGCGCCCAGCCGACGGTCGCCCAGAGGAGGTTGGGGGCGAGCGCCATGATGAGGAACGCGACGGTCATGATGACGGTTCCGGCGACGATCCAGATCCGTCGGCGGCCCCAGCGGCTCGTCGTGCGGTCGGACAGGCGCCCGAAGATGACGTTGGCGAGAGTGGCGAAGAGGGCGCCGACGCCGCCGAGCACGGCCGCCGCGCCGGTGGCGCCGTTCGCGGCGATCTCCCCCGCGTCGACGAGCGATTGGATCTTCAGGCCGATTCCGACGATCGCCGGGCCGAGGAGGGCGATGAAGAAGACCAGCTGCGCGATGAGCAGCCACGCGACGTAGCTGCGTCTCGCCGGTTCCGTCGGCTCATGGAACACCGCGTCGTTCTGCGCGGTAGCCGTGGCCACCGTCATGCCGGACGGCATCCCTGCGGCTGATCCACTCGATGTTGTCATTGCCGGTTCCTCTCACCCTTGAGACCTGGAGCACAGCGCCGGCGTTCGGATCTGAAAACCGATCACTGTGCGGGATCGAGTATGGAGTGAACGAACTGAATGCACAAGCATCAATTTCGTCGCATGACGGAAAAGGCCCGCGTGATCCGTCGGTCGGGGAGCAGGAGAGGCGAGCACCGCCGCGCACAATCCCCCGTCGGGCGGTCGAACCCGGGCGCTAGGGTCGAAGGCATGGCAGATTCCCTCGTCGTCAGCGTCCCCGATGCCCGCCTCGCGAACGCGGTGGGCGATCTCCCCGACTCGGTCGAACTCGTCGAGTGGGACTTCGAGGGGGCGCCGCCACGGTCGCGCATCGACCTCGTCGTGCCGCCGTACATGGGCGGGAGCAGTCGGCTCGGTCGGCTGGCGGAGGTCTCCAGCCGGCTCGTGCAGTCACAATCGATCGGGTACGACGGCGTCGACGAGCTCCTCCCCGAGGGCGTCACCTACGCCAACGCGAGCACCGTGCACGAGACGGCGACGGCGGAGCTCGCGCTCACCCTGGCCCTCGCCGCGCAGCGCGGTCTCCCGGAGTTCGTGCGGAACGCCGAGTCGGGCACGTGGAAGAGCCGGATGACCCCGGGCCTCGCCGACAAGAACGTCATGATCCTCGGCTATGGCGGCGTCGGTCGCGCGATCGAGGACCGCCTGCTGCCGTTCGAGACGACCGTCGTCCGGGTCGCCTCACGCCCTCGCACCGACGACCGCGGTGCCGTCCACGGTGTCGACGAGCTGCCGGAGCTGCTGCCCGAGGTCGACATCCTCATCATCGTGACGCCGCTCACCTCGAAGACGACCGGCCTCGTGAACGACGACGTGCTCTCAGCGCTCCCCGACGGCGCCCTCGTCGTGAACGTCGGCCGCGGACCGGTCGCCGACACCGACGCGCTCGTGCGCCACGCGACGGAGGGGCGCATCCGCCTGGCCCTCGACGTGACCGACCCGGAGCCGCTGCCCGAGGACCACCCGCTGTGGTCACTCCCGAACGTGCTCATCAGCCCCCACGTCGGCGGTGCGTCGGGCGCGATGCTCCCCCGCATGGTCGCACTCATTCGCCGCCAGATCGACCACCTCCTCGCGGACGAGGAACCGGAGAACATCGTCCTTCGGACCTGACGGGATGACCGACCCGCTGTTCCGGGTTCGAATCCCACCCACTAGGACAATGCGGCCGCCCGGTCGGGCGCGACCTCGTCATCGTCGAGGACACGGCGACGAAGAACGTGGCTCTCTCTCCACAGAAGATGGCCGCCGGTCCAGAGCAGCATGCCCGCGATCAAACAGAGGCAGGGGAAGAGGACGAGGAAGTCCAGCGCGGTGCCGATGGGCGGCGCGCCCGGCATGGCGGACCGCAGAGCGGGAAACGACAGCAGCGTCGCCGACAGCCAGATGACGTTCGAGAACTCCAACTGACGGCGCAGGATCGCACTGCCGATGGTCACCACGGCCATGAGAGTCGTGAGCAAAATGGCCAGAACGTAGAACATCACGAGGGTGATGGTCAGCACGTCCCGCGATCCATGGATCTGGATCGGATACAGCAGGCTCTCGTTGTCCTGATTCGCCTCCCCTCGGGCAGCGGTGAGCATCCACGGTCGAGCGGAATTCGACAGCTCGAGTTCGAACGCGACGGGACGGTCCGTATCGGTGTTCTCGACGGCGAGCTGGAAGTCGGCGAAGGGCTTGTCGAACGGGTAGTCGGAGTCGCCTCGTTCCAATGCGAGAGTGAGGGAGGTCGGGTCGACGATCGACTCGCCGGGCACGGCGACGACAGAGGTCGTCACACCGCCGCTGCGCACCTCGATGCGGAGGTTGGCGGCGATCTCGCCGGGCTCTGCACCCTCGAGCTCGCCGTGCGGAATGGGGAGCACGTTGGCCTGGATCACGCGATTGGTGAGGTCGACGTCTTGCGTCGACATCCGCAGCGTGAGGTAGTCATCGCTGCTCAGAGTGTTGTCGTCTCGCACCGCCACCTCGGTCGAGGTCTGCAGTACGCCCGAGAGTGCGACCACCGCGTAGTAGACGACGAGGAGCAGCGCGACGACGACGAGGATGATCGGGGCCGGATTGCGGCGGGTTCGGGGCGGCGTGGGTTCTGTCATGTCGGTACTCCCGGCTTGGTGGATGACGTACGCGTAGCCGCCGCCCGTCGCCGCTCCGTTTCGGACACTGTTGCGGCCAGAGCCAGCAGGAGCAGCGCGAGGAGTGGGACGAAGGCGTCGGGGAATGACGAGAGGTCGAGCGAGAAGGCGGACACCCAGTCGCTGGTGTCGCGGTCGAGGCTGACAGGTGTCGCTACCGTCATCGCGTTGTCCTGATCGGAGTCCGTCGACGAGACCTCGAACTGTTGGACGAGCCGGTCGGGAGCATTGAGAGCGTCCGGATAGACCCGGATGCGCACGTCGGCCGACTCCCCCGTATGCAGTGCGAACGAGCACGAGAACTCGGTGGCGCGCACCACACACGCGCCGGCATCGACATCCCCGAGCGTGACGTCGACGGAACGGTAGACCGCGCCGGCGGTCACCCGACCGGTGAAGGTGAGGGCGACGGTTGCACCGGTGGTATTGGGCCCGACGGTACCCCGCATCGTCGTCACCACGCCACGCGCGATGGACGTGGATCCGAAGCCGAGTGCCATCGATATGGCTTCATGGGTTCCGGCCGGAGCAGCCTCGGACGGTCCGGTCGGCGCGTCACGAGCCGGAACCGTCGGCGACGGTTGCACCGTCGGAGGAGGATGCTCCGTCGGGGGCGGTATCGGGGTGGGGACGGGCGCTTCGAAGACGACGTCGACGGCGAAGCCGCGACCGGACGCACTGTTCCCGAGAGCGTTCGTCGCAATGGGTGTCAAGACGTTCCGTCCTGCTGCGAGCGCGACTGTCGTGCAGGACCACGAGCCGGACGCGTTCGCGGTCGTCGTGCACACGGTCGTCCCGGATGCGTCCTCGACGGCCAGACGGGTACCGGGGTCGCTTCGCCCGGTGAGAGTGGGAGTGGTCGAGGTCGTCCGCGCGGGACCGGTGATCGTCGGCACAGCGGGCGGGGTGAGGTCGACGATGTAGGTGCTCGGCGCCGACGGGGGATAGAAGAAGCCGTGTGGATGCGTTTCAGTCGCCGTCAACAGGTGGGAACCCGATGACAGCGGGACGACCGGGACGCAGGACCACGAATGGTCGACCCTCACAGTCGCGGCGCAGACGATCCCGCCCGAGCGACCGTCGGTGACGGTGACGGTGTTTCCCGGTGACCCGGTCCCCACAATGGAGGGGGACACCTGGTTGGAGACGGAACCGTCACGAGGGGCCGTGAGGGTCGTAGCAGGCGCAGCCCACTCGATGATCGCGGTCCCGTCCGCGCCGGGCGCTCCGGCAGCGCCGGGGTGCGAGACCGCATCAATCACCCCTGGTCCGCCGACGTAGCCGGACCCTCCCCCTCCGCCGCTCGCCCCATTGGGCGACGGGGAGCCGACACCCCCGCCTCCGCCGTACCACCCGCCGCCGCCTCCGCCGCCGCCGGAGACGGCTGACCCTCCGGAGGCGCCGGTGAACCCGCTTCCACCGGCTCCGGGCGCGGTGGCGGTGCCGCCCGTCCCACCGGGGCCATCTCCCGGCGAACCGTCACCTCCGACCGGTCCGCCGCCGTCTCCACCGAACGCGTCGCCCGCTCCACGGCCACCGCCGCCTCCGGCGATGAGGACGGCGGCAGCGCGGACGAATGCCGAGTCGTTCGCCCACAGCCCCGTCAAGCCTCCACCGCCGTCACCGCACAAACCGTTGCCGGAGCCGCCGCCGGAGCATCCGCCGCCATCGCCTCCGCCCCCGTACCCGCCGTCGCCGGTGGCGAGGCCCTTACCGCCCACGGTTACCGAGAACACGCCACCGGCCGTCACCATCACGGTTCCGATCGTCCGCCCCCCGGTCGAGCCCGCGCCACCGGCACCGTCGAGGGTGACACGCATGCTCGTCACCCCTGGCGGAACGATGAACGACTGGGGACCGCCGGTGAACGTGAACCGAGCACAGTTGTTCATCCCCGGCGCATCCGTGATACACGCAGCGCCCTGGCCCTTCGCGTCCGCCGGCCCTGCGACGACGAGAGCCACGATCAGCGCGAACATGATCAGGATCGATCCGATGAGGCGACGTGGACGAAGCTCGCGCGCGGACACGCTCCGCCTCCGACGGTCAAACGTCGCGAACAGTCGACGGTCCGGTCCAATTCGGAGGACGAACCGTGACGCGAGGAGCCGGGGGCCTGTTCGTTCGTCGATGAGGCGGATCAGACCCTCGTTCTCCGCTTGCATGCGATCGATGCTCTGTGCATTCCTCTTCCTCAATCGCCGCGTGCACGCACCCGTTCCCGTGCTGCATTCCGCGTTTCCCCGTTCCTAACAGAGTGTTCACGACCGTCACAAGGGAGCACTCGACCGAACCACCCGCGACTCCACCCCGGTTGGGATGACTTGACAGCAGTCGAGAGACGATGTCATTTTTGATCAATAGATCTATTGATCAAGGACAGAGTTGACCATGGGCGCAGATTCAAACAGAGAGGACGACCTCGACCGTGCGTTCCTCGCCCTCGCCGACCCGATCCGCCGGCGCATCGTCGCGCGGCTGAGCCGGGGCCCGGCCACCGTCAACGAGCTCGCCGAACCGTTCGCGATCACGAAGCAAGCCGTCTCCCGGCACATCCAGGTACTCGAGACCGCCGGGATCGTGTCGCGCACACGCGACGCCCAACGACGCCCCGTGCACCTCGAGCCGGCGCGGCTCGAGGACCTCACCGCATGGATCGACCGGTACCGGCTCGCAAGCGAGCAGCGGTTCCGGTCGCTCGACGCCATCCTCAGCACCATCTCCTCCGACGCGACCGCGTCGACCGATCCGAGAGAACAGGAAGAACGATGACGAACTCACTCACCCTCTCCGTCCCCGAAGGCGTGCCCTTCATCGATTTCACGCGCGACTTCGACGCGCCCGTCGAGGCCGTCTTTCGAGCCCACCGAGACCCGGCCATCGTGGCGCAATGGCTCGGGCCGAACGGCTACGAGATGACCGTCGAGGAGTACGACTTCCGCACGGGCGGCCGCTACCGGTACGTCCACCACGACCCAAAAGGCGGCGACTACGGGTTCAACGGCGTCTTCCACGTCGTGCGCGAGAACGAGTTCGCCATCCAGACGTTCGAGTTCGAGGGGTTCCCCGACGTCGTGAGCATCGAGTCGCTGCGCTTCGAGGACCTCGGCGACGGGCGCACCCGCTTGAGCGGTCACGCCGTCTACCCGACGCAGGAGGCGCGCGACGGGATGGTCGAGAGCGGCATGGAGACCGGCATGAGCCAGGGCTACGAACGGCTCGAGTCCATCCTCGACGCGAGCTGAGGCCGGTCGTGGACTGGACCCTCGAGCTCGTCACCGTCCCGGTCGCCGACCTCGATCGGGCGATCGCCTTCTACCGCGATCAGGTCGGCTTCGCCCTCGACCACGAGATCCGGAACGACTGGATGGAGGCTGCGCAGCTCACGCCTCGCGGCTCGGGCTGCTCGATCCTGCTCGACGCCCGGCCGGGTGACGACAAGATGACCGCGGGCTCCGCGCGCGGTCTGCAACTCGTCGTCGCCGACGCGTACGCCGCGCGAGAGCAACTCGTGAGCCGCGACGTCGAAGCGGACGAGATCTCCGTCATCGACCCGCGCGACGGCGGGACCCTCTTCGGGTTCCGCGACCCCGATGGCAACGCCTGGGTCGTTCAGCAGATCGCCGCTCGCGCGGAGAAGCCGCTCCTCCCGCGCGACTGAGCGGACGGAGACGATGCTCGGGCACCTGGTCAGACCAGGTGCCCGAGCATTGCCCTATCCACCCCCTCGACACTGCATCCGGGGACACGAATCAGCCGTGACAACTTGTCACTGCGTCGCGGAACTCGCCGTCCTTCATGCGCTCTTTCACGGCCTCGGTGAAGGAAGCCGTCGGAACGACGGCGACCTCTACGAGGTCGGACTCCGGCATCCGTTCCTCGGAACTGCACGCGCTGACGACGGTCCAGGTGTCGTCGCTCAGTCCCTCGCGGTACGTCGCCTCCAACCCGACCACCAGAGATATGTCCTGAATCGACAGCGCGGCGTCTTCCGGCACTGCGGTCCGCGCGCTCTCCAGTGAGGTTCCGAGCAGTTCGCTCGCCACGTGAGAGTCACCGGAGCCAGAGCTCGAGCACGCCACGAGGACAAGCAGACTCGCACCGACTGTGAACGCCCGGACCGCGTTGCTCAGAGTCACGCGCAATGAATCCGGGTCGAACTGGGGTTGAACGCGTACAGATACGGGCTTGTCTGTGCTTTGACAAGAACCGCGTCCACGTAAGTGACCTTCTTGGCCTTGTACTTCCAGTAGTCCCCCACCGCCCAGGCCTTCCAAACCGAACCCTTCTTCATCCCAGGGGAGGTACATGAGACGCTCGTCGAGACGCTCTTACCACTACTGATGCCCAGACTCGACGCGGCGACCGACCGCGTGAGACCGAGCGACAGGCTGATAGTCCTGTCGGCTGTCTTGCCTCGTGAGATAGTGCACGTACCGCCGTCACGTCCGATCGAGCAACTTCCGATCGGCTTGGAGGATCGCGTCGACGAACTCAACTTCAGCTTGTTCGTGACCGTCGTCGCCTCCCACAACTGTTGCGTGTGCTGCCTGTCGTCTGCGTGGGCTGAGGCGCCAACGGCGACCGGAGCGATCATTCCGATTGCAACCGCAATAGCAAGGCCGATAGGTCTTTTCACGATGTTCCCCCTTGATGAGCGCCCGATGATCGTTCTGAGTGCGAGTGTTTGGCGACCTCAAAACGCCGATCCCCCGACCGGAGCGAGCGTGCATCCGACACTACTGATGGGCCCGTGTTCAGCGCAGTAGGCCGTTTGGTGGACGCCAGAGGAAGACCATGACGACGACAACCGACGTGTTACGCTGTGGTCTGACCATTATGGTCTGACCACAGCGTCGGGCCGTCGACCGAGCGAGGGGGCCCATGACCGACGACACGCGCGCGTGGCAGACGGTGCTCCGATCGGTCGAAGCGGACCTGCTCGCGGGTGTCCTCAAGCCGGGTGACCGCCTCCCCGGCGAACGCGCCCTCGCGACCGACCTCGGCGTCGGGCGGTCGAGCGTGCGGGAGGCGCTCCGCGTCCTCGAGGTCCTCGGGCTCATCCGCACCGCGACCGGCTCCGGCCCGTCGTCCGGCGCGATCATCGTGTCGACACCGCGCGGCGGCATGTCCGCCCTTCTCCGCCTGCAGGTCGCCGCCTCCGGATTCCGAGTCGCCGACATCGTCGACACCCGGCTCGTGCTCGAGACGTCCGTCGCGGCGACCCTCGCCGCGCGCGCGGCGGCCGGCGCGCCACTCGAGCTGACCGAGGCGGAAGCGCTCCTCGACGCCATGGAGGACGCCGCCCTCTCGCCCCCCGAGTTCCTCGCACTCGACGCACGCTTCCACGCGAGCCTCGCGGAGGCCGCGGGGAACCAGGTCGTCGTCGCGACGATGGCGGGACTGCGCGACT
The DNA here is from genome assembly GCF_004078635.1 of Labedella phragmitis. Classification (GTDB taxonomy): domain Bacteria; phylum Actinomycetota; class Actinomycetes; order Actinomycetales; family Microbacteriaceae; genus Labedella; species Labedella phragmitis. The sequence goes on along the minus strand of NZ_RZNB01000001.1, from coordinate 431,483 downwards.
CGATCGAGGGCTACGTCGTCGCCGGCGTCCCGAACCTGCCCTCGTGGCCCGACGCCGTCGCCCGTCTCATGCGCGAGCACCGCGACATCCTCGCGGCGGTGCACGCGGGCGATCCGACGCGGGCGCGCGACGCCGTCCACGACCACATCGCGGGCTACTACGCCGCGACGGGGCTCTCCGAGTCCGCGTCCGCCCCGACTCCGAGCACCGACAGCACGACTCCCACCCCGACGGAAGGACCGATCGCATGATCGAGAGACGCATCCCCACGTGGCACGACTTCGCGCCGCTCATGCAGTTCAAGAGGCCGGAGCTCGACCCGAAGAAGCGTCGCCTCGACTCGGCCCTCACGATCGAGGACCTGCGCATCATCGCGAAGCGACGGACCCCGAAGGCCGCCTTCGACTACACCGAGGGCGCAGCGGAAGGCGAGATCAGCCTCGCCCGCGCGCGCCAGGCGTTCAGCGACATCGAGTTCCACCCCTCGATCCTCCGCGACGTCTCGCGCGTCGACACGAGCGTGGAGGTCCTCGGCGGCCGCTCGGCGCTCCCGTTCGGCATCGCTCCCACCGGGTTCACCCGCATGATGCAGACGGAGGGCGAGCGCGCGGGTGCGACCGCGGCCGGAGCCGCCGGCATCCCGTTCTCGCTCTCCACGATGGGCACGACGTCGATCGAGGACGTGAAGGCTGTGAACCCCGACGGGCGCAACTGGTTCCAGCTCTACATGTGGAAGGACCGCGACCGCTCGATGGCGCTCGTCGACCGCGCCGCGAAGGCCGGCTTCGACACGCTGCTCGTGACGGTCGACGTCCCCGTCGCGGGAGCCCGCCTCCGCGACAAGAGGAACGGCTTCTCGATCCCGCCGCAGCTCACGCCCGCGACCGTCGTGAACGCGATCCCGCGGCCGGCGTGGTGGATCAACTTCCTCACGACGGAGGCGCTGTCGTTCGCGACCCTCGACCGCTGGTCCGGCACGGTCGCCGAACTGCTCGACACGATGTTCGACCCGACCGTGAACTTCGACGACCTCGCGTGGATCAAGGCGCAGTGGCCGGGCAAGCTCGTCGTCAAGGGCGTCCAGAATGTGAGCGACGCGAAGCGCCTCGCCGACATGGGCGTCGACGGGATCGTGCTGTCCAACCACGGCGGGCGCCAACTCGACCGGGCACCGATCCCGTTCCACCTCCTGCCGAAGGTCGTCGCCGAGGTCGGGAATGACACCGAGGTCCACATCGACACGGGCATCATGAACGGCGCCGACATCGTCGCGTCGCTCGCGCTCGGCGCGACGTTCACGCTCATCGGCCGCGCCTACCTCTACGGACTCATGGCCGGCGGCCGCGAGGGCGTCGACCGTACGATCGGGATCCTGCGCGGCGAGATCGAGCGCACGATGCGCCTGCTCGGCGTCACGGAGGTGGCCGAGCTCGAGCCCGGTCACGTGACACAGCTCGCGCGCCTCGTGCCGCTCTCTGCGGCCGTCACGCACGCAGCCGCGCGCTGAGGGCGCTCGCTCGACGGGGTGAAGCACGAGGACGACGCGCGCCGCTGTCGCGCGCGCCGATCGCCCCGAGCGCATAGAGTCCAGGACTAGAGCCAGGTCTTCCGTGCGCCTCGCCTCGGCTCCACTGCGCACCCCTCTTCGACGTGATGGGCTGAACCGATGCCAGCACAAGAGCCCGCCCGACCGCCGGAGTTCCCGGCCCGAGCCGATGGTCGCCCGACGATCTCGGTCGTGATCCCGACCCTCAACGAGGCGAAGACGATCGGCCGATGCCTCGAGGCTCTGCAGCACGGGGACCTCGCAGAGGAGATCATCGTCGTCGACAACGGCAGCGATGACGACACCGTCGCGATCGCGCTGCGTTTCCCCCGCGTCCGCGTCATCGCCGAACCCCGACGCGGCATCAGCTTCGCGCGGCTCACGGGCTTCGACGCCGCGAGGGGCGACGTCATCGCCCGCATCGACGCGGACTCCGTCGTCCGATCCGACTGGGTCGACCGTCTCCGTTGCCTGTTCGCGGCGGACGGGGTCGACGCGGTGGGCGGGGTCGACGCGGTGGGCGGCGGTGCCGCGATCGGTGAGCTCTCGCCCGGACGGATGTTCTGGTTCGGCTGGTGGTACCGCTGGTTCCGTGGCTGGCACCAGCGCAGCATCGGTGTCCGCCCCATGCTCTACGGGTTCAACAGCGCCTTCCGACGCCGGGCGTGGGAGCGCGCCCGGCACCTCGTCGAGACCGACGACCAGGAGGTCAGCGAGGACGTCGACGTCACGATCGCCCTCCTCCGCACCGGTCACCGCCTCCAGCACGCGCCGACGCTCATGGTGAAAGCCCGGCTCTTCCGCTCGATCGACCGGGAGAAGCTCGCCCGCTACTACCGCACCGACAGCCTCACGCTGACCCGCCACGGGTACGGCAACCCGCGTCGCTGGGTCGGCGCACCCGCGACGGGCGAGGTGGCTTCATCCCTCGTCACGCCGCCCGCCCCGGTGTCGTCGGCTGATCCCGACCGGGTGCGGAGAGGGACCGCGTGAGCACGACCACCGCAACGCCCTCGTCTCGCGCGCCCTGGTACCGCTCGTTCCGGTTCTGGACGAGTGCGATCACGGCCGTCATCGTCGGGATCATCGTCTGGAGCGCCTGGCCGACGGTCGTGGACGCGGCCGAGAGCCTGCGCCGCGTGAACCTCTGGATCCTCGCCCTCCTCCTACCCGTGCAGCTCGCGAGCTTCGCGGCCACGGGAGAGGTGTTGTTCTCGTTCCTGCGCTCGCAGGGGGAGATGCGGAAGGTGCACCCGCTCACCGCCATGCGGATGTCCCTCGAGTTCAACTTCGCGAACCACGTGCTGCCGGCCGGCGGATCCGCCGGTCTCGCCTACTCCACGTGGAAGCTGAACACGCTCGGGGTCCGAGCGAGCCGTGGCACCTTCGCCCAGCTGGCCCGCTTCGCCGTGACGTTCGCCTCCTTCCTCCTGCTGCTCATCGTCGCCGCCGTGTGGCTCGTCGTCTCGGGCCACTCCGACCCGGGCGTGCTGCTGCTCGCCGGCGTGATCGGCGGTCTCGCCGTCGTCATCACGATCGCGGGCGTCGTCCTCCTCCGTCGGCGGCGGATGCTTCACCGCTTCGCCGGGCTCGTCGCGAGGACGCTCCGACTCGTCGCCCGACTCCTGCGACGCCCACCCGCCGCCGACACCGTCGCCCTCGTCCGCTTCTTCGACGGGCTCCACCTGGAGCTGCGCAGCCTCCTCGCGCGCCCGCGCGCCCTGTTGGCACCGTTCGCGTGGTCTCTCGCCGTGAATCTGTTCGACGCCGGACTGTTCTGGGTCGCACTCGCGGCGTTCGGTCTCACTCCCGACCTCGCCGTCGTCTTCGTGGCGTACGGCGTCGCGACCGTCGCGAGCATGGTCATCCTCACCCCCAACGGCGTCGGTGGATACGAAGTCGCCATGGTGGGAGTGCTCGTGACCGGAGGCGTGGATCCGGAGATCGCGATCGCCGCTGTCGTCCTCGCGCGGGTCATCCTCCTCCTCGGCACGGTCGCATTCGGCTGGCTCTTCTACCAGCACAGCATCTCGACGGCGGGCGCACCGCGCCTCGATCGCGAGCACTCCGCCTGACCGCCGTCCCACCCGTCGCCCACAGGGCCCGAGCCGCCGGAACGTCCGCGACGTGCTCGCCGCCGGGACCGGAGTCGGGGGCGACTGCGAGGATGGGGTCATGACCTCGACGAGCACGACGACCGACTCCCGCTCCGAGGCGCTCGACGCGCTTCGCGCTCTCACCGGCCACCCCGAGGCGGTCTTCCACGACGGTCAGCTCGAAGCCATCCTCGCTCTCGTCGACGACCGCCGCCGGGCGCTCGTCGTGCAGCGCACGGGCTGGGGAAAATCGGCGGTCTACTTCATTGCGAGTCTGCTGCTGCGTCGGCGCGGCGCCGGCCCCACCCTCCTCGTCTCCCCGCTCCTCGCGCTCATGCGCGACCAGGTCGCGGCCGCCGAGCGGGCCGGCGTCCGCGCCGTGGCGATCAACTCCACCAACGCGCACGAGTGGGACGACGTCCGCGACCGCCTCGCCCGTGACGACATCGACGTGCTCCTCGTCTCGCCGGAACGCCTCAACAACCCGCGCTTCCGCGACGAGCAGCTCCCCGATCTGGTCCGCCGCACGGGATTGCTCGTCGTCGACGAGGCCCACTGCATCTCCGACTGGGGCCATGACTTCCGTCCCGACTATCGCCGACTCGCCGACCTCATCACCACGTTGCCCGCCGGCGTACCCATCCTCGCGACCACGGCCACGGCGAACGCCCGCGTCGTCACGGACGTCGTGGAGCAGCTCGGGGGCGGCGCGGCCGGCCCCGATGCCGACGGCGATGTCCTCACCATCCGCGGATCCCTCGCTCGCGAATCGCTTCGGCTCGGGGTCCTGCGGCTCGGCACATCGCGGCAGCGACTCGCCTGGCTGCTCACGCACATCGGCGACCTGCGCGGCAGCGGCATCATCTACACGCTCACCGTCTCCGCTGCGGAGGACGCGGCTCGGCTGCTCCGCGGGGCGGGCCACGAGGTCCGGGCGTACACGGGCCGCACCGATCCCGACGAGCGCGAGGAGTCGGAGGGCATGCTCAAGCGCAACGAGCTCAAGGCCCTCGTCGCCACGAGCGCGCTCGGCATGGGCTTCGACAAGCCCGACCTGGGCTTCGTCGTGCACCTCGGTGCACCGTCATCACCCGTCGCCTACTACCAGCAGGTCGGGCGCGCCGGTCGAGGATCGATCGACGCCGACGTGCTTCTCCTCCCCGGCGAGGAGGACGAAGACATCTGGAGCTACTTCGCCACGGCGTCGATGCCCGACGAACGGCGCGCGACGGCGGTGCTCGAGGCCCTCGCCGACGCCACGGACGCGAAGCCGCTTTCCACACCGGCCCTCGAGGCTCGCGTGGACATCCGCCGCTCGCCCCTCGAACTCCTGCTCAAGGTGCTCGACGTCGACGGAGCCGTCCGGCGTGTTTCGGGCGGCTGGGTCGCGACGGGGCGGCCGTGGGTCTACGACCGTGAACGTTACGAACGCATCGCCGCCGCCCGACGCGCGGAGCAGCGCTCCATGCTCGACTACGAAAGCACCGGCACGTGCCGCATGGAGACGCTGCAGCGCGACCTCGACGACCCCACGGCGGCTCCGTGCGGGCGGTGCGACACGTGCACGAACCCCTGGTACCCCTCGGCGGTGGCCGAGGAGGCGACGGCCACCGCGAGCGCGTCGCTCGACCGGGTGGGGGTCCCGTTGGAGCCGCGCTCGCAGTGGCCCACCGGCGCCGATCGTCTCGGCGTCGCCGTGAAGGGGCGCTTGGCCGTCGACGAACGCGTCGAGGAGGGCCGTGCCCTCGCGCGACTCACCGATCTCGGGTGGGGCGGCGTCCTCCGCACTCTCTTCGCCGAGGGAGCCCCCGATGCGCCGATCGCACCGAACGTGCTCGACGCGTGCGTCCGCGTCCTCGCCGAGTGGGGATGGTCGGAGCGACCGGCCGCCGTGGTGAGCATCCCCTCCCGGTCCCGGCCGCAACTCGTGGAGTCCCTCGCGACGGGCATCGCCCGGGTCGGCAAACTGCCGTACCTCGGGGCACTCGAGCTCGCGAACGGCGGACCGACGGGCGGACCCGGAGGCAACAGCGCCTATCGGCTCGCGGGCGTCTGGGGCGGCTTCAGCGCCGGCCAGCAGCTCCGGGAGGACCTGGCCCAGCTCGGCGGTCGGCCCGTGCTCCTCGTCGACGACCGCGCCGACTCCCGCTGGACCGTCACCGTCGCCGGGCGGACGTTGCGCGACGCGGGCGCCGGTGCCGTCCTGCCCCTCGTCCTGGGTCTCGTCGGCTGACGCGACGAGGGGCCCCACCGATGGCGAGGCCCCTCGGCCGGCGTCGAGCCGGCACCGTCGATCGTCAGTCGCGCTCGCGGGGTTTCCGGGGCATGAAGAGCTCCTCCCGCACACGCTTCCGCAGCACCTTGCCCACGAGGGACCGCGGCAGCGAGTCCGCCTCGACGAAACGCCGCGGCACCTTGTAGCGCGCGAGCCGCGCCCGGCAGAACTCCTTGAGCGCGTCGGGGTCGAAGACCGCGCCGGCGTTCAGCACCACGGCTGCAGCCACATCCTCCCCACCGGAATCGCGAGCGAGACCGACGACGGCAGCCTCGGCGATGTCGGGGTGCGAGACGAGCACTTCCTCGACCTCGGAGGGAGAGACGTTGAAGCCGCCCGTGATGATGAGTTCCTTGACGCGATCGACGACCGTGACGAAACCGTCCGGCGACACCGTGACGATGTCGCCGGTCCGCAGCCAGCCGTCGGCGAGCAGCGTCTCCGCCGTGGCGTCCGGCCGCCGCCAGTAGCCCTGGAAGACCTGCGGACCCTGGACCAGCAGCTCGCCCGGCTCACCGGGGTCGCGATCGATCGTGGGATCAGCGGGATCGACGACCCGGATGCGCGTGCTCGGGAACGGGACGCCGACCGCACCGGGGCGGCGTGTGTGCCCCATCGGGTTGCCGAGCGAGACGGGCGACGACTCGGTCATGCCGTAGCCCTCGACGAGAAGACCGCCCGTCGCCTCCTCCCAGCGCGTCACCGTCGACACGGGCAGGCTCATCGCCCCCGAGATCGAGAACCGCACGTGCGAGAGGTCGAGCTTCGACTTCCCCGACGCCGTGCGTGTCAGCGCGTCGTAGATCGGGGGGACGGCCGGAAGGAAGGTGGGCGGCGAGGAGGTCGAGGCGTCCGCCACGAGACCCACGTCGAACCGCGGGAACAGCACGACTTTCGCCCCGATGCTCATCGCCGTGATGAGACACACGGTGAGCCCGTAGGCGTGGAACATGGGGAGGACGGCGTAGAACGTCTCGTCGCCCTCGCGCAGTCCCGGCACCCAGGCGCGGCACTGCATCGCGTTCGCGCGCAGGTTGCGGTGACTGAGGACGACGCCCTTCGGCGTGCCCGTGGTGCCGCTCGTGTACTGCAGTGCGGCGACGGCGTCGAGCGTGGGCCGGGCGTGCCGTCGCGAGAGCCGACGACTCTCGACGAGCGAACTCCAGGCGAGGAACCGGCGGCGCTTCGGCCGCTTCGTCATGGCCGCACGCAGCTCACGAGCCTTCGGCACGGGGAGGCGCAACGCGAGCCGCTTGCCGAGGGGCAACGCCTCCGTCATGTCGACAGCGACGATGTGGTCGACACCGATGTCGGCCGGGAAGCCGTCGACGGTGTCGTAGACCGCATCCCAGATGATCGCGACGCGAGCGCCGTGGTCCTCGAACTGGTGGCGCAGCTCGCGATCCGTGTAGAGCGGGTTGTGCTCGACGACGATCGCGCCGAGTCGGAGTACCGCGTAGAACGCGACGACGTGCTGTGGGCAGTTCGGGAGCACGAGGGCGACTCGATCGCCCTCCTTCACGCCCAGCTTTCGCAGCCCCTCCGCTACCCGCGAGACCTGGTCGGCGAGCTCGTCGTAGGTGGTCTGCGCCCCGAAGAACTCGACAGCGGTGCGGCGTCGATGGCGGGACACGACGCCGTCGAACATGTCGACGAGCGTCTCGGTCGGTTCCGGGATGTCGGCGGGTACTCCGTCGGCGTAGGCACGAAGCCACGGCCGGTCGTCGATGTGGGTCACGATTCCCTCTCGGCTCGGGATCCCCACGTTACCGGCGCCGGCATCACCCGACGGGCACGTTGCCACGGGCCTCCGAAACGCGTATGCGGTCGGCGCCATGACGTCATCGGCACCCTCGATTCCTCACCGGTTCCCCGCCGATTTCCCTTCCCGACCGGCGGCGCGCTACGGTGCTCCTATGCGAATGAGAATCATGCTCAATAGTGCCGTAATCGCCGGTGCTCTCGCCCTCACGGGATGCGCCGCCGGGCCGGAGAGCGCGAGCTCGAGCGGGGAGTCGCGATCCGCGGCCGGATACCCCCTGACCGTCGAGAACTGCGACACCGACGTGACGATCGAGCGCGCCCCCGAACGAGCGGTCTCGCTCAACCAGTCGGCGACCGAGATCCTCATCGCCCTCGGCCTCGCGGACCGGATGGCCGGGACGTCGTACGAGACGGACCCCGTCGCGGACGACGTCGCGGCCGACTACGAGTCGATCCCGCTCCTGACCGACGGCGTCCTCAAGCACGAGACGCTGCTCGAAGCGGAGCCGGACTTCGTCTACTCCTCCTTCGCGTCCTTCCTCACCGCGGAGAACGCCGGAGAGCGCGCCGAACTGCACGATCTCGGCGTGCCCACCTACCTCAGCGAATTCGACTGCACCTACCACGAGGCCATCGAGGGCGGCGCGACCTTCGACATGCTCTTCGACGAGATCACGACGATGGCGGAGATCTTCGGCGTCCCCGACGCGGGCTCCGCTTTGGTCGCCGAACAGCAGGCGATCGTGGACGACGGGCTCCGTATCGCCGAGGGCATCGAGGGGACCCCTCGCCTCGTCTGGTTCTACTCCACGGCCGCGTCCGCGTCGACGCCGTCGGTGGCCGGACCGGGCGGCCTGCCACAGACCGTCACGGAGCTGCTCGGTGCGGAGAACGCCTTCGCCGATGCGGCCACCAAGTGGCCGGAAGTGAGCTGGGACGAGGTCGCGGCCCGGGAGCCCGACGTCATCGTGCTCGCGGACCTGACACGCGGCTACCCGGGCGACACGGCCGAGGAGAAGATCGAGTTCCTGAAGAGCGACCCGCTCACCTCCACGATGGATGCCGTCGTCAACGACCGCTTCATCGTCGTCCCCGGTCAATACATGGATCCGTCGATCCACAGCGTCCAGGCCGTGCCGACCGTCGCCGAAGGTCTCGTCGAGTTCGAGGAGCAGCGATGACCGCGGAGACCCGACGGCTCGTCGAGGCCTGGGACGCGCAACAGGCCGCCTACATCACGCATCGCGAGGAACGCTTCGACATCATGCTCGATGTGCTCGCGCGGCTCTGCGCGGACACCGAGGGAATCGACGAGGAGGGTCTCGGTCTCACGGTCCTCGACCTCGCGTGCGGTCCGGGGAGCCTCTCACAACGCATCCTCGACCGGTTCCCGGGCGTCGCCGTCATCGGTCTCGACTACGACCCGGTGCTCCTGGCGATCGCGGAGGCCTGGCTCGGCGATCGCCACGGGTCCCGGTTCACGGCGCTCGACGCCGATCTCGCGACACCGGGGTGGTCCCGCGTCCTCCCGACGGATTCCGTGAGCGTCGCCGTGTCGTCCACGGCACTGCACTGGCTCGAGCCGGCGCAACTCGTCGCGGTCTACGCGGAACTCGGGGCGCTCCTGCCGAAAGACGGCATCGTGATGAACGCCGACCACTTGCGCTACGACCCGGCGACGCAGCCGTTCCTCTCGCGCGCCGCGGCCGCCGACGACGACCGGACCCAGCGGAGCGCCCACACTGCGGGGGCGCAGACCTGGGACGCCTGGTGGGAGGACGCGGTCGCCCTGCCGGCGTTCGGTCGGCACCGAGCCGAACGCGACCACCGCTTCGCCGACCGGCCGCCGACGGCCCACGCTCCTCTCGAACTCCACACCGAAGCCCTCCGAACGGCCGGATTCCGCGAGACCGGTGTCATCTGGAGGTACTACGACGACGTCGTGGTGTTCGCACGCCGGTGACGCGGCTCCGCACCCCCACTCTGCTCGTCGCCTTCGTCGGGCTCCTCCTCGTCTCGATCGTCGCGGCGTCGTTCATCGGCACCGCGAGCATCGAGGCGCAGGACGTGCTGAGCGTCGTGCTCCGGCGGCTCGGGCTCGCCGCCATCGCCCCCGGGCCGCCGGTGTCGCCGCTCGTCGATGCGTTGATCTGGGAATCACGCTTGCCTCGAGTGCTGCTCGCCGGCACCGTGGGGCTCGGGCTCTCGATCTCGGGCGCCGTGCTGCAGTCGGTCACGCGCAACCCGCTCGCGGAGCCGTACCTGCTCGGCGTGTCGTCCGGCGCCTCCACGGGAGCGGTCGCCGTGATGATCCTCGGCTTCGGCTCCGGCGCGGTGACTCTCTCCGCCGGAGCGTTCGTCGGCGCACTCGTGGCCTTCGCGATCGTGCTGCTCCTCATCGGCGGAGGACGTGTCTCGAACCCTGCCCGCGTGGTGCTCACCGGTGTGCTCGTCTCGCAGTTCTTCTCGGCGGTCACGTCGCTCGTACTCATGCTCGACGGCGACGCCGACGCGACACGGGGCTTCACCTACTGGTTGCTCGGCTCGGTGGGCGGCGCCCGATGGGAACCCCTCCAGGTCGCGGCGACCGTCATCCTCCTCGGCTCGCTCGCATGCCTCGTCTTCACACCGGCCCTCGACGCGTTCACGTTCGGCTGGGACACCGCGGCGTCGCTCGGCATCGACGTGACGAAGGCGCGCGTGACGCTCATGGTCCTCGCGGCCCTCATCACGGCCGCCGCGGTCGCGGCCTCCGGTGCGATCGGCTTCATCGGACTGCTCGTGCCGCACGTCGTACGACTCCTCGTCGGGCAGAGCCACCGACTCCTCCTGCCGCTCTCCGGTCTCGGCGGAGCCGTCTTCCTCATCTGGGTCGACACGTTCGCACGCTCCGCCTTCTCCCCGCACGAGATCCCGGTCGGTGTGATCACGGCATTGCTCGGGGCGCCCGTGTTCGCGATCGTCCTCCGCAAGGCGGCGCACCGATGACCACGACGGTGCTCTCGGCCCGCGACATCGCGTGGTCGGTGGGCGGGACCCGGATCCTCGAGCGGGTCTCCCTCGACGCCTACGCGGGCCGGGTGCTCGGGATCATCGGGCCGAACGGGGCCGGTAAGACGTCACTCTTGCGGATACTCGCGGGCCTCCGACGACCCGAGGCGGGCTCCGTCAGGATCGGAGGCGTCGACCTCGGACGTGTCCGGCGACGCGAGGTCGCCCGCCGCCTCGCGATCGTCGAGCAGTCCCCGGAGGTCCACGCCGACATCTCCGTCGAGGAGACCGTCGCGCTCGGACGGACACCGCACCGAACCGCCTTCGCCCCGCTCGACGGGAGGGACCGCGAGGCGATCGAGAGCGCACTCGCGCTCACCGGGATGGGCCTGCTGCGCAGTCGATCGTGGCAGACGCTCTCGGGAGGGGAGCAGCAACGCGTCCAGTTGGCGCGTGCCCTCGCGCAGGAACCCGATGTCATCGTGCTCGACGAGCCGACGAACCACCTCGACATCCGGTACCAGCTCGACGTCCTCGCCCTCCTCCGTTCCCTCGACGTGACGGTCGTGACGGCGCTGCACGACCTCAATCTCGCCGCGCGCTACTGCGATCAAATCGCGGTCCTGCACGACGGCGGTCTTCGTGCGATCGGCATGCCCGAGGCGGTCCTCTCGCCGGAACTCATCCGTTCCGTGTACGGCGTCGAGGCCGTGGTCGAGCACTCCCCGCACACGGGTTCCCCTCTCATCACTTACGTCCGCACGGTCTGAGAAGACCGTCGACGCCACGCGGGATAATGGATGGATGGCGTCCACCGGGGTTGAGCGGGTCACGCGCGGTGCCGCCGCAGCGGGCGTCTCGACGTTCGTGGCGCTCCTCTCCCACGTCGCGGGCGGCGGGATCGTTCCGGCCGTCGAGGGCGTCGCCGTCCCGCTCGTCCTGTCCCTCGCCCTCTGCACGGCGCTGGCCGGTCGCCGCCTCTCGCTGCCACGACTCATGGCCTCCGTCGTCGTGAGCCAGGTGCTCTTCCACGCGCTGTTCGTGCTCGGGTCGCCGACCGGCATCACGGCGACGGACGGGACGACGACGGCGGCACACGTCCACTCGATCGTCCTCGACTCAACCGCCGCGCACGGGCACACCGACGGGGCGGGCATGTGGTGGGCACACGCGCTCGCGGCTCTCGTCACGATCGTCGCGCTGCGGCGGGGTGAGCGCGCGACAGCGCATCTCCTCGGCGTGACGCGGATCGTCGTGGTGCGGCTCGCGACAGCGCGACTCGACCGCGCCCGGTCGATCGCGCCGGTCGTGATCGAGAGCGTCACTCTGCCCGTCGCGAGCGAGCACGACCGCGTCGACGCCCGGCGCGATCAGGCGACCGCCTCCACCCGTCGCGGGCCGCCGCTCGCCGCCGCGGCGGTCTGATCCCGCGTCCGCTCCGAACGGGTCGGCGACGGGATCGGAGACCGCCTGAGCGATCCCCTCCCGTTCGCCCGGTCCCATCGACCGATGCGACTCATCGAAAGCGAGAACATGTTCAGTCACACCTCCCCCGCACGCCCGCACTCGCCCCGCCGCCTCCGACTCGCCGCCGCCGCGACCGCCCTCGGTGTCCTTCTCGCCGCGGGCGCGGCCGCCGCGCCCGCATTCGCACACGACGAACTCGTCGCGAGCACACCGGCGGCCGATGACGCCCTCGACCCGGCTCCCACCGAGGTCACGCTCACCTTCTCGGACAACATCCTCGAGGTCGGAATCGAGGTGAGCGTCACCGACGCCACCGGCACCGAATACGTCGCGGACACTCCCGTCGTCGACGGCCCCACCGTGACCGTCGGACTCGAATCCGACATGCCGGGCGGGTCTTACCAGACCGATTGGCGCGTCGTCTCCTCCGACGGTCACCCGATCAGCGGCACGATCCCCTTCACCGTGACCACGCCGGTCCCCGCCGAGGAGCCCACCACGACGGCGACCCCCGATGCGGAGGAACCGCCCGTCGTCGCGACGCCGTCGGACGAGGCGAGTGAGAGCGCCGCTCCGCCGAACGAGGACGCGAGCACCGATGCTGGGCCCACGGGCGGCCAGATCGCCCTCATCGCCGGGATCGTTCTCGCCGTCCTCATCGTGATCGCCGCCGCGCTCCTCATCGTCGCGCGCCGTCGCGGAACCCCGTCCGACGTGGACCGTGACGCCCGGCGCGACGAGATCTAGTCGGCCGGACCGGCTCGCACCTTCCGGGGGCCGACGCCCTCCGCCGCTCGGACGGACACGGCGGTGATGAGCCGTTCGAGCGGCCCACGTCCGAACAGGAGCCGCCAGAGCGTGCAGAGCACGAGAGCCGTCACCGCGAACCAGAGCCAGGCCGACAGGGTCGGATCGTCGTCGGGGAAGAGCAGGGCGTAGGCGACCACGTGCAACGAGTAGGTGCTGAGCGCCGTCGCTCCCACCGACTCGATCGGGAAGAGGACGGGCCGCAACGGCCGCGCGACGAGCAGTGACGACCCGATGATCGCGGCCGCGACCCCCGACGACCCGACGATCTCGAAGGTCGTCCCCGAGTGCGCCTCCAATCCGAGGAGCAACGACCAGTCCGGCTCGAGGATCACTCCCTCCGCTCCGAACGACGCCTGGACGACGGGAACGGACGGATCCGTCGTCGCCACACCGAGCGCGTAGCCGACGACGGCGAGCCCGACGCCCACGCCGAGCAGGCGGACGGCGACCACGGGGGCGGTGAGGTCGAGCCGGCCGATGCCCATCCCGAACCACAGGAACGACATCCACGCGATCACGGGATACCCACCCGTGACGAGCAGTTCGACGAGCAGGTTCTCCTCCAGCCCGCCGTACGCCTCCGCGACCGTGCCGAGCAGCACCACGATCACCGGCGACACGATCGCCCATGCGCCCGCAAGGAGGAAGAGGCTCCGCGCCCGCCGACGCATCATCGGAACGGCGAGCAGGAACATGAGCGCGTAGTACTGGAGGATCACCAAGATGTTCGTGTCGAGCGCCGTGAGACCCGCACCGATCAGGAAGATGAGGAGCGCGCGGACGACGATACGGATGCGCGACCGGGCGCGCGCGGCGCCGACGTCCTCGCGGTCCTCGAACCGGGAGCGCCCTCCCGAGAGCAGGGCGATCGAGACGCCGGCGAGGACCGCGAAGAGGATCGATGAGCGGCCGTGCACGATCGCTCCCCAACTGGCGGGATCCGTGAGGACGAGATCGTCGGGGGCCCCGAGGTGGGCGCCGAACATACCCAGGACCGCGAGCCCTCTGGCGACGTCGAGCCCGAGGAGCCGCGACGGGTCGCTGATCGCTCTCACGGCATCACCCTAGACGCTCCGCCTGCGCGCCCGTCGCAGCACTCGGACCCGCTCCTCGCGACGCAGCGATCTCGTCTCGGCTGCGCCGCGAGGCGACGCTCAGCCCCGCGCGGCCTCGACGAGGCCAGGCAACGAGGACTCGTCGATGGGACTGCCGGGGAAGGCCGCGATGCGCTCGAGAGGCATCGACCCGAGCATCTTGGCGGTCTCCGGGTCGGTCAGCATGCCGGCGAGGCCGCTGCCCCCACCGGAGTCGAGGGCGGAGCGCAGCAGATCGCCTCCGCGCGGGTGGGCGAGCCACTCAGCGATCGTCGAGTCGCCCGCGAGCGGGACGTCGAGGTCGTCGCCCGCGATGTCGATCGTCGCCTCGAGACGGAAGTCGCGGCTCGACGCCCCGACGGACACGACGTACGTGCCGGCCTCCACCGTCCACTGGGCCGCCTGGGGATGGAAATACGCCAGCTCGTCGCGCGCGATGTCGATCGTCACCGTCCCCGCGCCACCGGCGGGGACGTCCGCGATCGCGAAGCCCGCGAGCGCGTGGGGCGCGCGCACCACGGTGGAACCGGGAAGCGCCGTGTACACCTGGACGACCTCGCGGCCGTCGCGTGAGCCGGTGTTCGCGACGGTCACCGTCACCCGCAACCCGCCGTCGCGCTCGACGACCGAGAGGTCGCGGTACTCGAACGTCGTGTAGGAGAGGCCGTGACCGAACGGGAACGCCACGGCGGTGCTGCTCGCATCGAAGCCGCGGTATCCGACGAAGATCCCCTCGCCGTATCGGACGTGGCCGAACTCGCCGGGGAACGACAGGTGCGACGGGCTGTCCTCGAGTCGGAGCGGGATCGTCTCGGTGAGTCGGCCCGACGGGTTGACCGTTCCGAAGAGGACGTCGGCCACGGCACCTCCACCGGCCTGGCCGAGCAGCCAGCCCTCGACGATCGCGGGCACACGCTCCTGCCAGCCGGAGGTCCGGACGACTCCGCCGTTCGAGAGCACGACGACGACGTTCGGATTGGCGGCGAGAACGGCCTCGAGCACGGCGGTCTGTGGTGCAGGGAGCTCGATGTGCTCCCGGTCGAAGCCCTCGGACTCCTCCTCGGCGGGCAGGCCCAGGAAGAGGACGACGACGTCCGCGGCTGCCGCCGTCGACACCGCCTCGTCGAGCAGGCCCGCGTCGTCCGACCCGTCGGTCGTGAAGCCCGCGGCGAACGAGACCCGGTCGCCCGCGATGACGCGAAGCTCGCCGAGTGCGTTGTCGAGCCGTGTCGGGTTGATGAGGGAGCTGCCGGCGCCCTGGTAGCGCGGCGTGCGGGCGAACTCGCCGACGACCGCGATACGGTTCGGGGCGGCGGGATCGAGCGGGAGCAGCCCGCCCTCGTTGCGGAGCAGGACGATGCTGCGTGCGGCGGCCTCCCGAGCGAGGGCGTGGTGCGCGTCCGCGTCGTAGGTCGCGTTCGGATCGGCGTTCGCGACGACCCGGTCGACGAGTTGGAGCGCCCGCCGCGCCGCCGTCGTGACGTGCGCCTCGTCGAGGTCGCCGGCACGGACGGCGGCGACGATCTGCGCGTCGGTGCGTCCGCCGCTCGAGGGCATCTCCAGGTCGAGCCCGGCGGCGACACCGGCGACGCGGTCGTTGACCGCGCCCCAGTCGGAGACCACGAGCCCGTCGTAGCCCCACTCGTCTCGGAGGACCGTCGTGAGCAGCCACGGGTTCTCCGACGCGTACACGCCGTTGATGCGGTTGTACGAGCACATGACCGTCCACGGCTGCTGCTCCGTGACGACGCGCTGGAACGCGCGGAGGTAGATCTCGCGGAGCGGGCGCTCGTCGACATCGGCGCTCACGCGGAGCCGGTCGGTCTCCTGGTTGTTGGCGGCGAAGTGCTTGAGCGACGCACCCACCCCTTGCGACTGGAGACCCGCGACGAGCGCGGAGCCCATCACGCCGCTCACGAGCGGGTCCTCGGAGAAGTACTCGAAGTTGCGGCCGCAGAGCGGCGAGCGCTTGATGTTGATACCCGGTCCGAGGAGCACACCGACGTTCTCGGCCTTCGCCTCCTCGCCGAGTGCGACGCCCACGCGACGGACGAGCTCCGGGTCCCAGCTCGATCCGAGCGCGACAGCGGGCGGGAAGCACGTCGTCGGCACACTGTCCGCCAGCCCGATGTGGTCGTTGCCCTCGCGCTGCTTCCGGACGCCGTGGGGGCCGTCGGTCATCATGATCGACGGGATTCCCGCCCGGTCGATCGCCTTGGTCGTCCAGAAGTCGGCGCCGCTCGTGAGCGAGGCCTTTTCCTCGAGGGTCAGATCGTCGAGGTGGTCGCTGTGGCTCATGAATCCCGTCCATTCCCGGCGGCTTCCCTGCCGCACACCCGAAAACCATACAACGTTCGATATTCGCGGACAAGGTCCCGGCAGGGCACCCCTCCGCCGTTCCGGAGCGCCCGACGTGCCCTAGCATCGAGTTCATGGCTGAGCGGGGGTCGTACGCGAAAGGCGTCGCGCGACGGGAGGAGATCCTCGCGGCAGCTCTCGATGTCTTCTCACGCGAGGGGTACCGCGGCACGTCCCTGCGGGAGGTCGCGAAGCAGGTGGGAGTGAGCCTCCCCGGCCTCATGCACTACTTCGAGTCGAAGGAGCACCTGCTCACCGCGATCCTGCAGAAGCGCGACGAGGTCGACACCGCGACCTACTCGTCGAACGACGACCTCATCGACGGCCTGGTCCGGATCATGCGCCACAACCGCGACGTGCCGGGCCTCGTCCAGCTCTTCATCACCCTCGCCGCGGCCGCCGAGGACCCGTCGCACCCCGCCCACCCGTTCTTCATCGATCGCTATTCGGTAGTCCTCTCGACCCTCGCCGACGCGATCAGGGACCGACAGGCGGCTGGCACGGCACGCGCCGACCTCGATCCGGAACACATCGCGCGCGTCCTCGTCGCCGTCGCCGACGGCATACAGATCCAGTGGGCCCTCGACCGCTCCGTGGACATGGCCGGCGACATCGAGCGGCTGTGGGCGGCCCTCTCCGCCTGACCGACGCCTCGCGATCCGCGATGTGCCGACTTCTGTCGCCTCAAGAGGTCCGGGAACCACGAAAGCCCGCACGTCCGCCGCCTGATGAGCGGAAGTGCGGGCTTTCGTCGTCCTCTCGGCCGGTTAGACGACCGATGTCCGCACGTCGGCGGAGAGAAGGGCCCCTAGGGGGCGTCGGCGGGGACCGGCGCGAGGTCGGCGAGGACGGCGCCGAGCTGCTCGACGGCCCAGTCGATGTCCTCTTCGGACACCACGATGGGCGGCGCGAAGCGGATGGTCGACCCGTGCGTGTCCTTTACGAGCACGCCGCGCGCCATGAGCGCGACGCACACCGCGCGACCCGTCGCGAGTTCCGGATCGATGTCGACGCCGGCCCAGAGACCCGCACCGCGAACTGCGACGACGCCGCGACCGACGAGGGAATCGAGCCCTGCGTGCAGCCGCGCACCGAGGACCCGTGCGCGCTCCTGCATCTCGCCGGTCGCGAGGAGGCGCACCACCGCGAGGCCCACGGCCGCCGCGAGCGGGTTCCCGCCGAACGTCGAGCCGTGCTCGCCGGGACGCAGCACGCCCACGATGTCGCGGTTGCCGACGACGGCGGAGACGGGGACGATGCCGCCGCCGAGTGCCTTACCGAGCAGGTAGAGGTCGGGGACGACGTCGACCAGATCGCACGCGAACGTCGCGCCCGTGCGGCCGAGGCCGGACTGGATCTCGTCGGCGATGAAGAGCACGTTGCGCTCGCTCGTGAGCGCGCGCACGGCCGGGAGGTACTCTGCGGGCGGCACGACGATGCCGGCCTCACCCTGAATGGGTTCGATGAGCACCGCGGCGGTGTTCTCGTCGATCGCCGCGGCGAGCGCGTCGATGTCCCCGTAGGCGACCGAACGGAAGCCGGGCGTGAAGGGACCGAAGCCGTCGCGCGCCGTCTCGTCGTCCGAGAAGCTGATGATCGTCGTGGTGCGGCCATGGAAGTTGCCGTTCGCGACGACGATGTTCGCCTGCCCGGCGGGGACCCCCTTGACGCGGTAGCCCCACGCGCGCGCGAGCTTGATTCCCGACTCGACGGCCTCGGCGCCCGTGTTCATCGGCAGGACCATGTCCTTGCCGGCGAGGGCCGCGAGCTCCGTCGCGAACTCGCCGAGGCGATCGTTGTGGAACGCGCGGCTCGTGAGCGTGACGCGGCCGAGCTGCTCCGTCGCCGCGGCGATGAGGTCGGGGTTCGAGTGACCGAAGTTGACCGCGGAGTACGCGGCCAGGCAGTCGAGGTAGCGGTTGCCCTCCACGTCGGTGACCCAGGCGCCCTCCGCGGTCGCGGCGACGACGGGGAGCGGGTGGTAGTTGTGCGCGACGTGCGCGTCCTCGAGGGCGAGAGCGTGGGCCGTTGCCTCGGCCGCAGTGCCGGCGGGAGCGCCGGTCTGTCCCACGGCGGTCATCGGCGGAGCTCCAGCGTGCAGCACTTCACGCCGCCGCCGCCGAGCAGCAGCTCGGAGAGGTCGACGCCGATCGGATTGTAGCCGCGCTCGCGCAGCTGCTTCTCGAAGCCGACGGCGCGCTTCGCGATCACGACGTTGTAGCCGTCGGAGATCGAGTTGAGCCCCAGGATCGACGCGTCCTCCTCGCTCACGAGAATCGCGTCCGGGTACCGCTCTTGGAGGATCGCGAGGCTCGGGGCATCGAAGGCGCTCGGGAGGTAGGCGATGTTCGCGTTCGCGTCGCCCGTGAGCGGGTCGAGCACGGCGATCGCCGTGTCGAGGTGGTAGAACGACGGGTTCGTGAGCGTGAGCGAGACGACCTCGCGGCCGTAGATCGACGCGATCTCCGCGTGACTGTTGGAGGCGCTCCGGAAGCCCGTGCCCGCGAGGATGACGTCGCCGACGAGGAGGAAGTCGCCCTCGCCCTCGTTGATCTCCTGGGGCTCGCGCACCTCGAAGCCGTTCTCGCGGAACCAGTCCATGAAGGCCGGGCCCTCCGGCTGGCGCTGCGGGTAGGTGAAGCTCGCGCCGTAGGCGACGTTTCCGATGACGAAGCCACCGTTGGCCGTGTAGACCATGTCGGGCAGGCCCTCGATGGGATCGATGAGGTGGACCGTGTGCCCGAGCGAGATGTAGGTGTCGTAGAGCGACTGCCACTGCTCGACGGCCTTGGCCGTGTCCGTGGGCTTCGCGGGCTCCATCCACGGGTTGATCTTGTAGACGACCGTGAAGAAGTCCGGCTTGCACATGAGGTACGTGCGCGGGGTCGCGGTGCGCTCGGGGACCGTTGCGGTGGTCGTGGTGGTGTCGGTCAAGGAGACTCCTCTACCGGCGCGGCGATCGCTGTGCCGGTGCGTCGAGGCCCAGGGGGCCGGTCGTGGTCGGGGGAGGCGGACCAGGTCACTCTTCCGAGCCCCGCCGGGGCGGGACGCCGCTTCCAGTCTGGCACAGGGCCTCGCGGCCGCGACGTGTCCCCGACGCACGAAATCGCCGATTCGAGCGACACGATTGCAACGATCAAGCGCCGAGTCCTACTACCCTGATCGGATGGACAACCTGGACCGCGGCATCATCGATCTCCTGCGTCAGAACGCGAGGGCCAGCTACGGAGACATCGGAGGATCCGTCGGCCTCTCCGCGTCTGCGGTCAAGCGCCGCGTCGACCGCCTCGTCGCCGATGGCGTCATCCGTGGCTTCACGATCCAGGTCGACCCCACCGTCGACGGCTACAACACCGAGGCCTACGTCGAACTCTTCTGCCGCGGCACCGTCGCGCCCGACGAACTGCTGCGGATCCTCTCCGGCGTGCCGGAGGTCGTCGACGCCGGCACCGTCACGGGCAGCGCCGACGCGATCGTGCACATGCGCGCACGCAGCATCCCCGCCCTCGAGGACGCTCTCGAGCGCGTGCGCATCGCCCCGAACGTCGACCACACGCGCAGCGCGATCGTCCTCTCCCGCCTCATCCACCGTACCCACGACTGAGGGTTCGCGCCCGTAATCGGCGGGCCTCAGAACCGGTCTTCGCGGTCGAGGAGGTCGGCAGTCGTCTCGCCCTTTCGCAGCACCAAGGGCGGCAGCGTCGTCGTCCCCAACGGTCGACGAGCCGGGCGGATGAGCTCGACGAGAGTCCCGTGGAGACGGAGTTTCATTGCCATTCGCCAGAGTAGTGCGGTGAAGCGATCAGGCGATTTTGTACCGAGGGTTGTGTTGAGCACTTTGTGTCGATACATTGTTTGTACCAACACAGAATGTCGGCGCCGGCAGGCCACCTCCCTCACCTGGGACCGATCATCGGAGGACAACATGAGCGACTTCTGGAACGTTCCGTGGGCTTTCGTCGCCGTCGCCGTGGCCATCGTCATCTCGGCCGCGCCGTTCGGCTTCGCGCGCTCGACGACCGCGCGCCGCAAGGCACTCGACCGGCTCGCCAAGAGCGTCAATCTCGCCGTTCCTACCGCGCGCGACGAGGACGAGCGCATCGGAGCACGACTCGCGACACGTGAGCGGTGCATCGCGATCGGCGGCGGCCTCGGCATCGTCGCGGCGATCCTCGCGTCCTTCTTCGTCCCCGGCTTCGGCGACTACGGATTCGCATCGATGGGTGTCTTCATCCTCGCCCTCGTCGGGGTCGCGGCCGGGGCCGCCGTGAGCGCGCTCTCGACCACGCGCGACCTGCCGAGCGACGTCCCCCGCATCGCGCGCCTCACGACACCGACGGTGCGGGACTACCTGCCACGACTCGAGTCCGTCAGCGCGACTGTCGCGGTCGCGCTCGCCGTCGTCGCCACGGTCGCGGCGATCGTGACGGCGACCACGACGATGGATGCGAACATCGGCGCCTTCGCCCTGCCGATCGTCATCACGGTCCTCGCCGTCGCCTCCCTCGTCGGCGTCGCGCTGGTCTCGCGGCGCATCGTCGAGCGCGGGCAGCGCGCGGGATCGACCCTCGAACTCGCCTGGGACGACGCGATCCGCTCGACCGCGCTGCGCGACCTCATCGGCGTCCCGCTCATCCTCGGTTTCGCCGGGGTCCTCGTGCCCATGGTCGTCCTCATCGAGGATGTACCGCTCAGGCAGCCCTACACGAGCGCGGACAACATCGTCGCGATCGTGGCGATGGGGGTCGTCGGACTTGTCGTGCTCATCGGCCTCGTCGTCGCGATCGTCTCCGTCGCGAGTCGCCCGCAGCAGTACTATCGTCGCCGCTTGTGGCCGCTTCCCGAGCGTACGGCGACCGCGGGAACGGGGTCGGTCCGATGATGCTCGTCGTCGATCCCTCGTCGCCCGTCGCCCCGTTCGAGCAACTCCGGACGCAGGTCGTCGAGGCTGTGCGGTCGGGCGCCCTCGCGGCGGGGACGAAGCTCCCGACGGTCCGACGTCTCGCTGAGGACCTCGGTCTCGCCGCCGGCACCGTCGCCCGGGCCTACCGGGAGCTCGAGCGTGACGAGGTCATCGAGACCCGAGGTCGCCACGGCACGTTCGTGGCGGCGAGCGGCGACCCGACGCAGCGTCAGGCGCAAGCCGCCGCTACCGCCTTCGCCGATCGGGCCCGCCAGCTCGGGCTGACTCCCGACGATGCGCTCGGCTACGCCCGCGCGGCGCTCGGGCTTTCCGCGACCTCCTGATCCCTCCCGACGACGCAGCATCGAGCGGGTCCGGGGGGATCAGGACGTCGCGGGCGGTCATCCCCGACGCGGCCCGTCCCCTCGATGAGCGCACTCTTGCCGCGAGCACGGCCGGCCGGAGGACTTCGCCGTCTGACCGCGTCTCCGATCCGCGGTGGGCTGATTAGCACGCGCCTCCCCGGTGGGCAATCGGTTCGCCGGCGAGCAGGGATGAGGCATCGTGGCACCCTGGTTGTCCGCACGAGCAGGAGGTTCACGAATGTCATCCGCTGAGAGCACGAAGCGAACGAGAACGCAGGACTCAGAGGAGCACCACGAGATGAGACGGATGTATCTTCGGTTCGGCGCGATGATCCTCACGTCGATCGTTGTGATGTATTTCGTGATGTTCGTCGGCTCGTGGGAGATCGGCCACGTGCGGTTCAGCGAGAGCCGGGTCTTCATGGCCATCACGATGGGAGGCACCATGGTGATCGTCATGCTCGCCTGGATGCTGAACATGTACAGGAACACGAAGGTGAACGTCGCGATCATCGCGGTCGGCCTGCTCCTCATCGGCGGTGGGATCACGCTCGATCGGAGCCAGGTCACCGTCGACGACACCGCCTACATGAACGCGATGATCCCGCACCACTCACTCGCGATCACGCGATCGGAACGCGCCGGTATCGAGGACCTGCGCGTCTGCGAACTCGCCGCTGAGATCAGCGCCGCCCAGCGGAATGAGATTCTCGAGATGGAGTGGCTCATCCGTGACATCGAGCAGCACGGCATCGTGACGACGACGGAGGAGGCCGAGGACCGTGCCGCCCCCGCCTTCGACGAAGCAGCCGAACGGGAGTGTTCAGCAGGGTGAGATCCCGGTCAGCGGCCGCCGCCGCCTCCGCCGCCCGAGCCCATTCCGGAGAAGCCGCCGCCCATCGATCCGCCGGTGTAGCTGCCCCCACCGCTGCCCGACCACGCGGCCGACGCGGGCGCGGCGCTGGCGCGGAGGGCTCCGAACGTCGTGAGGAAGTGGACGGATGAGAACGATGAGCCGTCGTACCAGCCGAGCGGAGCCCCCGTCTCCTGCACGCGCGTCTCGAGCACCTCGGCCCACTGCTTCTCGACACCCCAGATCACCGCGTACGGCAGCAGCTTCTCGTAGACATGCACGATCTGGAGCGGGTCGCCCGTGTCGATGCGTTCGGCCCCGTCGGGGCTCTGCAGCACGCGGAGGCGATCCGCCTCCGCGAGTGCGAGGTAGTCGCGCAGCCCCACGAGGTGGTCGCGCACGGGAGCACCCGCGTCGGTGATGCGATCGCGGTAGCGCCAGACCGAGATGGCGACGATGACCGCGGCGACGGCCGCGAGCAGCCCGACGACACCGGGCCACGAAGCAGCGCGTCCGATGATGGGCAGGATCATCGCGACGAAGGCCACGACGACGACGCCGATCGAGGCGTAGATCGCCGCCGAGGTCATGCGTTGCCGCGCCTGCTCGGTCAGCCCGGCGCTGCGCAGCGACTCCTTCGCGACGTCGGAGAGCGCCGCGAGCCGTGCCGCGAGTCCCTCCGAGTCGGCGCCGACTGTCTTCTGCTCGCCGGGCGACGCGTCCTCACCGAAGAGTGCGACGAGGACATCCTGCCGTTCGGCGTCGTCGCTCGGGCGGACGTACTCGAGCGTCACTCCGTCGGCCGTCTCCTCCCCTTCCGGAGCGAGGATGCGCACGTTGCCGGCGACCGCGAGATCGACGAGCGCGGCGGGCACGGCACTGAGAGGACGATTCGCGAGGTGGGCCGCCTGCATGACGGTGATGCCCCGGGGCGCCTCGTACTCGGGAACGATCGTGCCGCGACCCGGGGCGTCGCGCACGCGCCGTCGTCCGATGACCGCTCCGACGGCGGCGAGCGCGGCGAGCACGATGACCACGATCGACGCGCCCTGTGCGACGGGGGTCGATGCGAACGCGAACCGCTCGAACGCGTTGCGCTCGATCTCGCCCGGGACGAAGCTGCCCGGTTCGAAACCGACGACGAGCGACACGTTCTGCTCCTCCTCGAGGTCGCTCTCCGAGACGCGGACGACGGCCGATCCGTCCTCCTCCGACGTCTCGACCTCGCACTGATCGCTCGAACCCTCCTCGCCTCGATAGCAGGCCGCGTTGCCCGTGAGGTCGGCGGCGAGCTCCGGCGCCATCGTGAGCGTCGCACTCACCTCGCCGAACGGCTGCTCCCAGCCCGTGCCGTTGATGTCGCGCTGGAACTCGTCGGCGTCGGTGTCATCGAAGGCACGAACGACGTCACGCTGCGTGTACGAGATCACGTAGGTCCGCTCGCCGAAGACGAAGGCATCGGTGCCCGTGGCGACCTCGAGGAAGCCGCCGTCCTCGGAGAGCTCGAAGGGCACGGGTTCCCCGTTTTCGTCGGTCACGGACAGGACGTCGGTGTCGAGGGGCACGCCGTCGTAGTCGTCGGGGATCGCCCGGACGATGCCGCGGTTCTGCTCCCGGTCCTCGGGGAAGAGCGCCACGATCGTCTCGGTGACCTCGAGCTCGGAGTGCTCGTCGGCGTCGCGGATGAGCATCAGGTCGGCGTGGAAGGACTCGAACGTGAAGTCGTCGACGTCGGCGTGGGCGGCGGCGGGAACACCGAGCGCGGTGGCTGTGGCGAGCAGGATCGCGGCGACAGCGGCACCGCCGAGGGATCGTGGTCGCCTCGGCCGCCTCCGTCCCGAGGTCGCGGCGGACGGGTCGAAGGGGATCCGGGCTGCCATATCGGCAGCCTAATCAGCGCTCTCTGCGGATGAATCCCCCGCGCGACGGAGAGGAGGAAGCACTGCGCAGGCCCCGACGGCCGCTGAGAAGCTGTCAAGCCCGAGCCGGGGTGCGCCATCCGTCATAGCGTCGAGGGACACCCCAGGAACGAACGATGGAGGAGGACGACGTGACCGCAGAGAACGACCCCAGGACCGCCCACCACGACGAGGGCTTCGAGGAGCAGGAGCAGACCCAGCCCGGCCTCACGAGCGAGATGACGCCGACGCCGGACCACGGCGAGGAGAGCTACACGGGCTCCGGGCGGCTCGAGGGGCGCGTCGCGCTGATCACGGGAGGTGACTCCGGGATCGGTCGCGCCGTCGCGATCGCCTACGCGCGTGAGGGCGCCGACGTTGCCATCGTGTGCCTGCCCGAGGAGCAGGAGGACGGCGACGCGACGGGTGCGCTCATCGAGCAGGCCGGGCGTCGCTCGCTCGTCATCACCGCGGACATCCGCGAGGAGCAGGCGAACGCGGACATCGTCGAGCGCGTCGTGAGCGAACTCGGCTCTCTCGACATCCTCGTGCTCAACGCGGCGTTCCAGGACGTGCACGAGAGCATCGACAAGATCGAGACGGCGAAGTTCCGTCGCACCTTCGAGACGAACATCTTCGCGCAGCTGTGGATGACGCGCTCGGCCGTGCCGCACCTCAAGCCGGGATCGTCCATCATCGTGACGTCGTCGGTGCAGGCCGCGAGCCCGTCGCCGCAGCTCATCGACTACGCGATGACGAAGGCGGCGCAGGCGGCCTTCGTGAAGGCGCTCGCCCAGGAGGTCGGCGAGAAGGGCATCCGTGTCAACGCCGTCGCCCCCGGACCCATCTGGACGCCCCTCATCCCGGGTACGTCGTGGCCGGAGACGCTCCCCGAGTTCGGTCAGAGCACGCCGCTCGGACGGGCGGGACAGCCGGCGGAACTCGCCTCGGCGTACGTGTTCCTCGCGGACCCCGCGTCGTCCTACGTCTCGGGCGCGATCGTCCCGGTCACGGGCGGCAACCCGTTCTGAGCCGGCCGCGAGCGCGCCATCTTTCGCCGACCGCCACACGACCTCGTGGGGCGGTCGGCGTCTTTCTGTAGCGCTCGGCGGATCCTGAGGCGGTCGACGCTCACCGTCACCCCGAGGACGTGGCTCCGGGGAAGCGGATGACGAGCTTCTCGCCCATGCGTGGGAGGAGCGCCACCACCCGGGTGCCCGGACGGATCGCGGGAGCGAGCACCGAAGCCTCCTCGACGACGCCGACGATGTCGTAACCGGTGACGAAGCCGGGGAACGGGTGGAGCAGGTATCCGCCGGCCCCGAAGCGCTCGACGCGGAGGCGCCGGGCCTCACGCCCTCCGCTCATGCCTCGTCCGTTCGAGCATCGCTGGCGTCGCCGGTCGCGGACGACGACACACCCGTCGGCGGCGTCTTCGTCGGCACCGTGTCGGGAGCCGCCGGGTTGCGGATGCCGCACCACGAGACGATGCCGCCGAGCGCGAGAAGCACGGCGGTGACGACGAGCGCGCGGTGCAGCGCGCCGAGGTCGAGGGTCGACCCGACGACGAACCCGACACACGCGATGGCGATGAGGCCGGCGACGCGCGAGACGGCGTTGTTGACGGCCGACGCGATTCCGGCCTGTTCCGCGGGAGGTGCGCCGAGGATCGCGCTCGTGAGCGGAGCGACAGTGATCGCGAGGCCGAGACCGAACACGAGGAGGCCCGGCAGGATCTGCCACCAGTAGTCGACCGGATCGCCGATCGTGAGGAGGAGCACGTACCCGGCGGCGCCGACGAGTGGACCGACGGTCATGAAGAGGCGGGGTCCCAGCCGACCGGCGAGCGAGCCGATCCGGCTCGACAGGAACAGCATCACGAGCGTGGGCGGCAGCGTCGCGAATCCTGCGAGGGTCGCGGAGAAGCCGGCGACCTGCTGCAGGTAGATCGCCAGCACGAAGAACCCGAACGAGAGCGCCCCGTAGATGAAGGCCGTCGCGATGTTGCCCATCGAGAAGTTGCGGTAGCGGAACACGCTCGGCGGCAGCATCGGGTGGGGGATGCGCCGCTCCCACCAGAGGAACGCGATGAAGCTCGCGACCCCCACGACGAGACTCAGCCACACGGCGGGGTGGTCGAACCCGAGCCGAGGCTGCTCGATGAGAGCGAAGACCGGTCCCCCGAGGCCGACCGCACCGAGGATCGCCCCCAAAACGTCGATCCTCGACCGCGACTCGAGCACGGGGTCCTCCGGGATGCGGCGGAGAAGGAAAAGCGTCACGAGGATCGGCAGCACGTTGATGCCGAAGATGAGACGCCATGACGTCGTGTCGACGAGGATGCCGCCGAGGAGCGGTCCGATGATCGCGGCGGTTCCGGTCCACGCCGTCCACATCCCGATGGCGCGACCCTGCGCCGCACCGGAGAACGTCGAGATGATGATCGCGAGCGACGACGGGACGAGGAGCGCCCCCGCTGCCCCCTGCAGGGCGCGCGCCGCGATCAACAGCTCTCCCGTCGGGGCGGCGGCGCACGCGAGGCTCGTGATGCCGAACCAGACGAGCCCGATCATGAGGATGCGGCCGCGACCGAGCGCGTCCGAGAGCGAGCCTGCGAGCAGGATGAGGGCGCCGAGCGTGAGGAGATAGGAGTCGACGACCCACTGCTGGAGGGTGATGCCGCCGCCGAGCTCGTCGACGATCGCGGGGAGGGCGACGTTCACGATCGAGCCGTCCAGGAAGGCGACGAAGGACGCGAGGATCGCGACGACGAGCACGCGCCGCTGGGCCGTCGTGTCGACGAGGACGGGGCGGGGATCGGTCATGCTCTCAGTATCGGGGGTCGGAGTCCGCACGAGTCCCGATCCCGCCGGAGTGCGACCGTTCGACCCCACCCGCACCCGGACGCGTCGAGGGGCCGGGTCCCGTAGACCCCCCACCCTCCTTCGACAAGCTCAGGGACCGGGTACTCCCGTCGTCGAATAGGAGAGAACCGGAACGGGCAGGAACGGCGACGCCCCGGACTCAGCGGGCGGGCGCTGGCCGGATGCCGGCCAGGAGTATCTCGAGGAACGGTGCTCGGTCGCCGCTCGCGCCGAGGCGCACCGCGTACTCGATGCCGCAGATGAGGTGCTCGATCTGCACGATGTCGAGGTCGGCGCGCACGGCGCCCGAGCGACGGGCGCGATCGAGGACCTCATCGAAGGCCGCGAAGATCTCGCGCTTGAGTTCCGCCACCCCGGGTTCCTCGTCCGCCGGCGAGAGCAGGACGGTCTTGAGACCACCGTCGTCGAGCTGCAAGTCGAGGGCCGCTCCGAGGAACAGGGCGAACGCGTCTTCGTCCGAGCCTTCACGAGCCGCTCGCGCGACCTCCCGCATCCGTTCGAGGGTCTCCCGGGTGAGCGCCTCCGTGAGAGCGTGCGTCGTGGGGAAGTGCCGGTAGACCGTGCCGACACCGACGCCCGCACGTCGCGCAATCTCGTTGAGTCGCAGCTCCTCGCCGCGGCCGTCACGCGCGGCTGCGAGGATGCGCTCGCGGCTGCGCACGGCATCGGATCGGGGGCTCATCACCTCAGGTTACCGCCGGAAGCGGATTACTCATCCATTTTCGGTGTACGGTTAACCGGATTTGTTATCCGATTCCGGAAGGACCACTCATGACCTGGGATCCCCTCACCCTCCCCCGCTCCGACGGACGCACGTTCGCCGTCACGGGGGCGACCGCCGGCATCGGCTACTTCGCCGCCGAGCAACTCGCATCCACGGGCGCGCACGTCGTCCTCGTATCGCGGACGCCCGCGAAACTCGACCGTGCTCGGGCGACACTCCTCGAGCACGTCCGCGGGGCGCAGGTCGACACCGTCGTGCTCGACCTCACGTCCCTCGCCTCCGTCGCCGCGGCGGGCGCCGAGCTCGCCGCGCTGCCACGGCTCGACGGCATGCTCCTGAACGGCGGCACCATGACCATGGCGCGTGGAATGAGCACGAGCGACGGCCTCCCCCTCATGATCGGCACGCACCACGTGGCCAACGCGGCCCTCGCCGCCGCGGTCCTCCCCGCCCTCGCCCGGTCGGCCGTGGATTCCGGCGATCCCGCGCGGCTCGTGCACACCTCGACGGGGTTCGTCCGGCGTTTCCGCTTCGAGATCGACGACCTCCTCGACGCACCCCGCGTCGCGATCGCCGCCTACATCCACGCGAAGACGGCGACGGAGATCTTCGCCTTCGAGCTCGACCGGCGCTTGCGCGCCAGGAGCACCCCGGTGCAGTCCCTCGTCGTCCGCCCCGGGGTCGGCGTCGATGCGAAGACGCCGGAGCGCATCGGAGTGCGCGACTCCACGACCCCGTCCCAGCGCAATCCCGTCACGCCTCTCGCGCAGGGGAAGGATACCGCCGCGTGGTCGGCGGTCCGGGCGATGCTCGATCCGTCCCTGCGGAGCGGCGACTACGTCGGGCCGGCCGGCGCTTTTCGCGGGCTGCCGGTCGTCGTGGAGAGGAGCGCGCACACGGCGACGCCTCCCGGCGATCGGGCCGCACGACTCTGGGATCAGACGGAACGCCTCGGGGGCGTCACCCTGTCGCACACGGAGGGCCCCCTGTAACCAGGAGGCCCGTCGTCACCGGCTCGTGTGCGATCAGCGGCGAGTGTTGTCCACGTCGCGGTCGTAGTACTCGCGGCTGCCGGATTTGGCGAGCCCGCGCGAGACCATGTAGCCGATCGTGAGGAGGGTGGCGTAGAGCCAGACCTGGTCGGCCCCGAAGCCCTGGCCGTCCTCGTTCTCGTCGACGACGGCGGAGGCGATGAACATCGCCACCAGGATGACGACGTAAGCGATGAACTCCGTCGTCTTGAACGCGGCCTTGGTCTCTGTGGAAAGGCGGGCGACACGGCCCGTGTTGCCGGAAGTGTTGTTTGTCATGCCTCTACTGTCACAGGAGAAGTAGCTAACCCGGTAATATACTCACTCGGCTTGACTTCTGCCGGGGTATGGTGGGACCATCACGCAGATGCGCGCTCGCGCCTCCCAGGCGAAGGGTCACACGTGGCGGATCGACACTCCGATGTGGAGCTCGTGAAGCACCTCTACTCGGACTCGCCGCGGTCACCATCGGGCACGGCCGCGATAGCCGCGCTCCAGTCCCTGAGCCGCAATGCGCAGGAAGCGGAGGAACTCGCGCTGCGGCGCCTCGGAGTCGGCCCGCTCGATGCCCGCGCCCTCCTCTACCTCGTGCAGCGCGAGCGCGACGGCGCCGAGGTGAGGGCTCGAGACCTCATCTCCGCCCTCCGCGTCACGTCGGCGGCGATCACGAAGCTCATCGATCGGCTCGCCACAGCCGGACGCGTCGAACGCCGTCCGGATCCTGCGGATCGCCGAGCGACGGTCCTCACCGTGTCGGCGTCGACACGGGCGGAACTCGCCGAGGTCTACGGACACGTTCACGTTCCCCTCGTCACGGTGCTCGATGGATTCACCGACGAGGAGCTCGCCGTCCTGACGCGCTTCTCCACGCGACTCGCCGGCGCGCTCCGCGCCGAGACCCACGGCGATGACGCGACGACGGGACCGCTCAGGCCGATCGGCCTGATGGAGCCGCCCGTCCCCTCGGGCGACTGAGCCCGACGGCCGGTCGGCTCCGGGAGGTCAGATGACCTCGGCGCTCCACGCGTCGGGGTTGCCGAAGCGGTGGGCCGTGATCGAGATGGCCTGCTCGTGGAGGAACGGGAGCAGCTCGATGCGGCCTGCCTGCGTGACCTCGCCCGAGTAGATCGCGAGGTCCGGGTCGCCGTCCACGGCCCACGCGAGCGCCGCGTGCAATGCACGGCGTGACTCGGCCTCGCCGATGATGCGCGCGCGGGGCACGCGGGGCACGCGCTCCCCGCCATTGCCCGCCTCGTCGCGCGGCGCGCCCGCCGCGATGCGGCCGATCCACTCCTCGTCCGTCTCCACGGCGAGGACCACGTCGAGCGCACTGAGCGCCCGCAGGATCTGCGTCGGCAGTCCGCGCGCGACGCTCAGCGTGAACGCCGATCGCGACCGCACGGCCGCGACGACGATGCGCACGAGCTCCCCGAGTTTCGCGTCGGGCGTCGCCCGGATCGCGACCGGCACCGGCCGGTACCGGAGGATGTTCCGCTCGAGGCCGAGCCCGGACACGTCCTTGACCTCCCCGAACTCGGTGCCCCACGCGACCGCGTCGGACAGCGCCGACCGGCGCAGGACGTCGAAGTCCTCGTACGCGAGCGACGGCTGCGCCGCCTCGATGACGCTCGTGATGCGCGGGTCGAGCCCCCGCAGGTGCAGCGTGGAGCTCGCGGAGCCCACGGCGGAGCGCCATGAACCGAGACCCAGCAGATAGTTCGGCCCGCCGGCCTTCGTGCCCGCGCCGACAGACGAGCGTTTCCAGCCGCCGAACGGCTGACGCTGGACGATCGCGCCCGTCGTGCCCCGGTTGACGTACAGATTGCCCGCTTCGATTCCGTCGAGCCACTCCTCGAGGTCGACGGGGTCGAGGGTGTGCAGTCCGGCGGTGAGGCCATAGTCCACGGCGTTCGCCATCCGGATCGCGTCGGAGAGCGTCCGCGCGTGCATGATGCCGAGGACGGGACCGAAGAACTCCGTCAGGTGGAAGTACGACCCGGGCGCGACGCCGGAGCGGATGCCGGGCGACCACAGCTTCCCGGTGTCGTCGAGCTGCTTCGGCTCCACGAGCCACTCCTCGCCGACGCCCAGCTCCGTGAGCGCGTGGAGCAGCTTGCCGTGCGCGGGTTCGACGATCGGACCCATCTGGCTCGTCGGGTCCTCCGGGTAGCCGATGCGCAGCGACATCGCCGCGTCGACGAGCTGCCGGCGGAACCGGTCGGAGCGCGCGACGGAACCGACGAGGATGACGAGGCTCGCGGCCGAGCACTTCTGCCCCGCGTGACCGAACGCGCTCTTGATGACGTCGGACGCGGCGAGGTCGAGGTCGGCGCTCGGCGTCACGATGATCGCGTTCTTGCCGCTCGTCTCCGCGAGCAACGGCAGGTCCGTCTTCCACGAGCGGAACAGCTTCGCGGTCTCCCACGCACCGGTGAGTATCACGCGGTCGACGGCGTCGGAGGAGATGAGGTGCTGACCGAGCTCGCCCTCCTCGATGTCGACGAGCACGA
The DNA here is from genome assembly GCF_004078635.1 of Labedella phragmitis. Lineage (GTDB taxonomy): Bacteria > Actinomycetota > Actinomycetes > Actinomycetales > Microbacteriaceae > Labedella > Labedella phragmitis. Next base: position 399,913 of record NZ_RZNB01000001.1, on the reverse strand, counting down.
GCAGATCGCGAGGGATGCCCGCCTCCCACAGCGCCTCGCACAGCACGGCGGCGGCACGACGCGCTTGCGGCGCGGGCTTGATGATGACGGCGGCTCCCGCGGCGAGCCCCGCGAGCACGCCGCCGGCCGGGATCGCGACGGGGAAGTTCCACGGCGGGGTCACGACGATGAGCTTCGGCGGCACGAACACCGCACCCTGAACACGGTCGAGTTGACGCGCGAGCGCCGCGTAGTAGTGGGCGAAGTCGATCGCCTCGCTCACCTCCGGGTCGGACTCGGCGATGGTCTTGCCGGTCTCGGCCGCCGAGACCTCGATGAGGCGGTCGCGGTGAGCCGCGAGCGAGAGCCCGGCGCGGTCGAGCATCTCCGCGCGATCGGCGGCAGGGGTGCGACCCCATTCGCCACCGCGGGCGCCGGCGGCGGAGATGATCCGCTCGAGCGTCTCCTCGTCGGTGACGCGCGCGTCGAGGATCGTGTCGAGACCGAGCGTCGACGCCGGCACGCGGTCGAGGATCGCGCGACCCCACGAGCGGTTGGCCGGGAGCGACGGGTCCGTGTCCGGCGTGTTGTGGAAGCCCGCTGCACCGAGTCCCGTGCGCTCGATCTTCTCGAAGCTCGCCGTGAAGACGCGTGTGGTCTCGAACGGGTTGTCACTGCGACGCTTGTCGCCGAGCGTCTCGACCTGGCGCGTGAGTCCGTCATCCGGCGCGACATCGTCGAACGGGGTCGCGGCCGCGAGCTCGGCGGCGGTGGGAGCGGCACCCGGGGCGAGCAGTGCGCGGAAGCCCGCGGACGGCACGGAGTCCTCCGACCCGGGCAGCGCCGGCATCGGCGGCGCCGCGACCCACTCGGCCGCACGGTTCTGCGTGCGGTTCGGCGTGGGGACCTCACCGCGCGTCTCGATGAGGCGATCGACGGACGCGAGGAAGCGGCGCTTCTCGCGCGAGAGCAGCGCCCCGTTGCGGTGCAGCTCGAACACGGCGGACATGAAGTTCTCCTCCGACGCGTTCTCCTCGAGCCGGCGGATGAGGTAGGAGATTGCGAACTCGAACTCGCGCGGGCTCACGACGGGCGTGTAGAGGAGCAGCTCCCCGACAGTGCGGCGGACCGCATCCGCCTGACCCGTCGCCATGCCGAGGAGCATCTCGAACTCGACGGCGGACGTGACGCCGCGCCGCTCGGCCAGCAACCACGCGAACGCGATGTCGAAGAGGTTGTGACCGGCGACGCCCACGCGGACGGCGTCGGTGCGCTCGGCGGTGAACGACCAGTCGAGGACGCGCTTGTAGTTGGTGTCGGCCTCGAGCTTGCTCGGCACCGTGGCCTGCTGCCAGCCGTGGACGACGGCGTCGACGGTCTCCATCGCGAGGTTCGCGCCCTTCACGAGGCGCACCTTGATGGGCGCACCGCCTTGCGCGCGTCGCGCCTTCGACCACGCCGTGAGCTCCTGCATCGCCCCGAGCGCGTCGGGCAGGTACGCCTGGATGACGATGCCGGCCTCGAGGTCGCGCAACTCGGGGTGCTCGAGCACGCGCGTGAAGACCGCGATCGTGAGGTCGAGGTCGCGGTACTCCTCCATGTCGAGGTTGATAAACTTCCGGCCACCGGCCTTCTCGGCGTCGGCGGCGAGGCGGTAGAGCGGCATCAGGCGCTCGACGACGCGCTCGACGGCCTCGTCGAACGACCACATCGACAGTTGCGACGCGATCGCCGAGACCTTGATCGACACGTAGTCGACATCGGGCCGGGCGAGCAGGTCGCGCGTGCCTTCGTAGCGCTTCGCCGACTCCTCCTCGCCGAGCACCGCTTCGCCGAGCAGATTGAGGTTCAGTCGTGTGCCGTCCTGGCGCAGCTTGCCGATGGCCGGCCCGAGGCGGGCAGGGGTCGCGTCGACGACGAGGTGACCGACCATCGCACGCAGCACGCGGCGGGCGATCGGGATGACGACGCCGGGGATGATGGGCGCGAAGAACCCGCCGGCCTGGATCGCCGCCTTGAGGTACCACGGCAGGAAACCCGGCGTGAGCTTCGCGACCTTCTGCAGGTTGTACCCCGCGACGAAGAGCGACTCCGGTCGCATGACGCCGTCGACGAAGCCGACCGTGAAGGCGAGCCCGTTCGGGTCCTTGAGGACACCGGCGAGACGCTGCGCGGACGGGTCCACGGGAGCGTCGGCGGACTCGGTGACCCAGCGCTCGGCGAGGATCGTCGCCTCTGTCGCGAGGGCTGTGAGGTCCTCATCGCCGACGTCGGCGGAACGATCGGGGGTCTGCTGCGGGACTGACGTCGACATGGTGGGTGAATCCTCCGGTGGGCGAGCGACTCGGCAGCCGCGTGAGTCCAGTGTGCGGGCCGCCACTGTTCGGGAAAAGTGCACGTTTCCGAACGGTTATCGTCAGTCTCGCCGAACTATAGGATGACGGCATGCTCGACATGCGGAGGTTGCGGCTTCTCCACGAACTGCACCTCCGGGGAACGCTCGCGGCCGTCGCCGAGGCTCTCCGCTACAGCCCGTCGTCCGTGTCGCAGCAGTTGGCGCTGCTCGAACGCGAGACGGGCGTCGAGCTGCTGCAGAAGAGCGGCCGACGTGTGCTGCTCACGCCGCAGGGCGAGTTGCTCGCGCGCCGCGCCGGTCGACTGCTCGACGAGCTCGAACTCGCGGAGAGCGAGCTCGCCGCGTCGCTCGACGAAGTGACGGGCACCGTTCGCGTCGCCGTCTTCCAATCCGCGGCGCACGCGGTCATCCCGCCGGCGCTCGCCCGCGTCGCGAGGGACGTACCCGACCTCCGCGTCGAGATCGTCGAGCGCGAGCCGGACATCGGTCTCTTCGAGGTCTCGGCCCGCGACTTCGACCTCGTCATCGCCGAGCAGTACCCCGGTCACACGCGCGTGCTGCGGCCGGAACTCGACCGGGAGCACCTGCTCACCGACGTCATCCGCCTCGCGGCGCCACCGGAGGGGCCGTGGCGCGTGGACTCGCTCGCGGACGCGGCGGACCTGCCGTGGGTGCTCGAGCCGCGCGGCACGGCGTCGCGCACGTGGTCGCTGCAGACGTGCCGAGCGGCGGGCTTCGAGCCCGACGTGCGCTTCGAGACCGCCGACCTCGTCGCCCACATGCGGCTCATCCGCTCGGGCGCCGCGGTCGGCTTCCTCCCGGATCTCGTGTGGGCCGGCGGACCGGCGGACGTCGCTCTCATCGAGCTCGACGGGTCGCCGCACCGCGAGGTGTTCTCGAGCGCCCGGCGGTCGAGCGCCGCCCGCCCCGGCGTCCTCGCCGTCCGCGCCGCGCTCCGCGACACCGTCGCGGGCTTCACCGCCTGAACGGCAGCGCGCGACCGCGGCACTCCGCTTCGCGGCAGATCGGACAGCGGAGTGGGGTGCGTCGCAAGCGATGATCGCCGTCCGGTCGCGGAGCGCCGGCCCGGACCCTCGATGACGGGAATCGGGGTAGAAAGAGGACATGGTCTTCACGGGGAACACCGACGTCGCCGCCGCCCTCGCCCGATGGGCGGCGGAGAAGGACGCCCGCACGTTCTACGACGTACTCCGTCGTTGCTCACGAGGCGAGCTGCTCTACGACGTAACCGGCTCCCACCTCACCGTCGAGGACGGCGCGATCGCCGCGGGCTCGACGCTCGGGCTCCGCACCCATGCCATGGACGACGGCTCGCAGTACCTGCTCGTCTTCACGTCCGACGCGGAGATCGCACGAACCCATCCGGAGGCCACGCGCGCATCCTCGCTCGTGCAGCCCGCGCTCGAAGCGGTCCGGTTCGGCGCGAGCGAGTCGTTCGCCGGAGTCATCCTCGACGCGGGGGCCGGGGCGGCGAGCTGCATCGTCACGGCGGACGAGATCCGACGCGGGCTCCCGACGGAGCCCGGCGTTGCGGTCGAGCTCAAGGACGCCCTCGCGGGACCGAGCCTCCCGGGCCGGCGCTCGCAGACCCTCGACGTGCTCGCACGGACGGCCGTCGTCTACATCCCCGTGCAGCACCTCGCTCCCGGGGGCTCTCCCGCTCGACCCGGCGAGCCGTCGTCGCCGAGCGTCCCCACGGCATCGGGCCCGGGCGGACGCACGCTCTCGGCAGCGTTCACGTCTCCGGCCGAGGTGTGGGCGTGGTTGCCGGGCGCCGAGGCGTACCCGACGTCCGTCCGGCAGGTCGTGCGCTCGACCCTCGACCAGGACGGTCACGCAGGGCTCATCGTGAACCCGGGCGGCCCGCCGCTCATCGTCACGCGGCCCGAGCTCGAGATGCTCGCGGGCTCCCTCGGTTGACCAGCGGACCATTCTGCGGCGGGAATCGCTCTGCGAGGAGACTGAGGACATGACGACCTTCCCCGCAATGGACATCTCCGCCGAGCTCGAACACGTGACCACGCACTGGACGCCGCGCGTGATCGGACGCGTGAACGATCAGTACGTCAAGGTCGCCAAGCTCCTCGGTGAACTCGTGTGGCACTCGCACGAGAACGAGGACGAGATGTTCCTCGTCGTGTCGGGGCACTTGCGGATCCAGCTCGAGGGCCGGGACGACGTCGAGCTCGACCCCGGCCAGTTCTTCGTCGTCCCGCGCGGCGTGCGGCACAACCCCGTCGCCGCCGAGGAGGTGCACATCGTCCTCGTCGAGACCGTGACGACGGCGCACACGGGTGACGTCACTGTCGACGGCACGGTCCCGATCGATCGACAGGTCGGCGATTTCGCTTGACCGCCTCCCCCGTGCTCTTGCGCGTCAGCCCGTCGATGACAAGGGGCTGCATCTCGGCACCGGAAGCGACCAGCATGGGGTCATGGGAAAAGCACTCGCGGTCATTCTCGGCGTCCTCTACGGCGGTCACGGCTTCCTCGGACTCTTCGTCGAGGGCAACCACCTCCTCGGCATCTTCAACGTCGACATCCTCGTCGACGTCCTCTACCTCACCCTCTCGGTCGCGCTCCTCTCGGTCGGCTTCTTCGCGAGCAGCGGCGCCGCCATCCGCGGGGTCCTGCTGATCTCGGGTGGCATCCTGATCCTGCTCGGCCTCGCCGGGCTCGCCGACCACACCGTCTGGGGGCTGTTGCCCACGGGTCTGACGCTCATGGACTTCATCGTCCTGTTCGCGCCGGGCGCCGTCGCCGTGATCATGGCGGTGATCCCCGGAACGGAGAAGCCGCTCGTCTCTGGCGGCGTCGCCATCAACTGACGCCGTCGGCGCCGACCCCGTCCCCCCTTCACTGGGGTTTCGTTTTCTCCCCGGATCGGCGTCACTATTCGGGGTGGCGGCCCTCTCTCCTCGTAGACGTACCCGTCGCAGGAGAAGGACACATGCCCACCGAGTCGAACCTCTCACCCCCCGCCCGTGCTGCTGTCGCACATATCGTCCACACTCGGGCGTTCCACGTGCGCCGCGGAGCCGTGGTCGTGGCGTTCGCCGTGGCCGCGGCGGTATTCGTCGTCGTCTGCGTCCTCGTCGGGGAATCGGTCTCGGCGCCGATGCGTGCCCGCGCGCACGGCGATGTGGCACCCGAGCTGCCTCCCGCAGGGACTCCCATCGGCATGATCGCCGTCCTGATGGCCGTCGGCCTGAGCCTTCTCGCTACGGTCGTCGTCGTTCGCATGCTGTTGCTGTTGTCGAACTCGTCGGACGAGGACGGGGCCGGGGAGTGCGACGGGGACAGCCGGAGTCCCGAGTAGTCGGCCTCTCGTCGGCCCGACCGCCGAGACCGCGGTGACCGTCGCTTCTTCTGGACTCGCCTGTGCGTCAGCGACCGAGCGGCGTCATGTCGGCGTAGCGGTCGCCGACCGGGGCGGGGAGCGCCGAGAGCCGCGCGACCTGGGCCTCGCTGAGGCGGAGTCCCACCGAGCCGACGTTCTCCTCGAGGCGCTCGACGCGCTTCGTCCCGGGGATCGGCACGACGTCGTCGCCCTGGGCGAGCAGCCACGCGAGGGCGACCTGGGCGGCGGTCGCGCCGACCTCGGCCGCGACGGCGTCGACCTCCTCGACGATGCGGATGTTCGCCTCGAGGTTGCCGTCGGCGAATCGCGGGTTGTTGCGGCGGAAGTCGTTCTCGTCGAGCGCATCGATCGAGCGGATGTCGCCCGTCAAGAAGCCGCGACCGAGCGGCGAGTACGGCACGAACCCGATGCCGAGCTCGCGGAGGAGCGGGAGCAGCTCGGCCTCCGGGTCCCGCGTCCAGAGCGAGTACTCCGTCTGGATGGCGGTGATCGGGTGCACGGCGTGCGCTCGTCGGATCGTGTCGACCGACGCCTCCGAGAGACCGACGTGCAGGATCTTGCCCTCCTGCACCAGCTCGGCGAGCGCCCCGACCGTCTCCTCGATGGGCGTGCTCGGATCGATGCGGTGCTGGTAGTAGAGGTCGACGTGGTCGGTCCCGAGCCGTTCGAGCGAGCCCTCGATCGAGCGACGGACGTTCTCCGGTGAACCGTCGACGACGCGGCCGCCATCCGGCGTCGCCCGGTTCCCGAACTTCGTGGCGATGACGACCTCGTCGCGGCGGCCGGCGAATGCGCGGCCGAGCAGCGACTCGTTGAGGTACGGGCCGTAGATCTCGGCGGTGTCGAAGAGCGTCACGCCGAGGTCGATCGCGCGGTGGAGCGTGCGGATCGACGCGTCGTCGTCGACTCCGGCGCCCGTGTAGTAGGCGGACATGCCCATGCAACCGAGCCCGAGCCGGGAGACGGTGAGTGGCGTCGATCCGCGCTGAGCGGTACCGAGGGTCGTGGAGCCGATGGGGGCAGGAGTCGTCGCGTCGGTCATACCGGCAGCCTAGGCGCCGATACCGAGTCCGCGCCGGTGAACGGCCGAACCTTGCCCTCGGTGGACGCGCGCGCACTCTCCCCCGCGTTCGTCCCTCGCGACGGCTGATGTGGGGTAGCCGGGCCGCTATCGACGAATGCTGCCTGCCAACCACGAATCCCGGAACCGAGAACGGCGCCGTGACGAGTCGTCACGGCGCCGTTCATGCGGTGTCGGGAGATCAGTCCCCGACACCGTCGGAGGCCCGACGGTGCTTCGGCGCGTCGGGCCCCTCGCGCACGGGGTTGGAGCCCGGGCCTGCTCCCGGCGTCTCGCCGCCGAGTCCGGCAGGCGCCCACGTCGAGCGATCCGGGATCGAGTCGGTGGACGTCGCCTTGTCGCGGGCGGCATCGTCGTCCGAGACGATCGCCATCATGCCCGTCTCGGAGGTCGTGTAGACCTTCGCGAACTCCTCGTCCACCTTCGGTTCGACCCACGCGAGGTCGTCCTTCGAGTGGTCGTACTCGGTGGGCACGAGCGCGAAGTCGTCGCCGTACTCCTCGAGGCCGGTCCGCACGCTGTGGCGGACCGCGCGCACCGCGTACGCGTCGCGCAGGATGAGCGGATCGCGCCGCAGGTCCTTCATGAACGCGACCATCATGCCCGCCATGATCACGCCGAACGGCAGCGCCGCGACGATCGTCGCGTTCTGGAGCGCCTGCAGTCCGTCCCCGGAGCCGTCGCCCGTGGCGAGCAGCACCGCCGCGATCGCGCCGACGAGCGCACCCCAGACCACGGTGATCCATCGCGACGGGTCGGGACGGCCCTGCTGCGAGAGCGTGCCCATCACGAGAGAAGCGGAGTCGGCACCCGTGACGAAGAAGATGGCCACGAGCACGGCGAGGAGGATCGTCGTGAAGCCCGCGAACGGCAGATTGGCGAGCACGCCGAAGAGCACGTTCTCGGGCGGTGACACCTCGAGCCCCGCTCCGTTCATCTGCTGATCGATCGCGGTGGTCCCGAAGATCGCGAACCAGAGGAACGACACGGCCGACGGCACGAGCACGACGACCGACACGAACTGGCGGAGCGTGCGACCACGCGAGATCTTCGCGATGAACATCCCGACGAAGGGGGACCACGAGATCCACCATGCCCAGTAGAAGATCGTCCACGCGGACAGGAAGGCCTGGGTCTCCTCGCCCTGCGAACCCGACCGACCGATGAGGTCGGGCAGGTCGCCGATGAAGTGCGCGGCGACCGACGGGATGATGTTGAGGATCAGCATCGACGGACCCACGAAGAACACGAAGAAGGCGAGGATGATCGCCATCACCGAGTTGATGTTCGACAGCGCCCGGATGCCCTTCGACACGCCGGAGACGGCGGAGGCGATGAATGCGGCGGTGAGCACGGCGATGACCCCGATGATGAGGCCGTTGCCGAGCTCGCCGAGCCCCGTGACGAGCTCCACGCCGTGCCCGATCTGCAGGGCGCCGAGGCCGAGCGACGCGGCCGTGCCGAAGAGCGTCACGATGATCGCGAAGATGTCGATGATCTTGCCAACGGGACCGTTCGTGCGCTGCTCGCCGAGGAGGGGCGCGAAGATCGACGAGATGAGCGGGGTACGGCCCTTGCGGTACGCGCCGTACGCGATCGCACCGCCGACGAGGGCGTAGAACGACCACGCCTGCGGACCCCAGTGGAAGAGGACCTGGACCTGCGCGGTGTGCATCGCCTCGATCGTTCCCGCCTCGACCGTTCCGGGAGGCGGCGACTCGAAGAAGGTGAGCGGTTCCGCCGCGCCCCAGAAGACCAGACCGATGCCCATGCCCGCGGCGAAGAGCATCGAGATCCAGGAGAAGACCTTGTACTCGGGCTCCTCGTCGTCGCGACCGAGGCGGATGCGGCCGTAACGGCCGAAACCGACGTAGAGCATGAAGATGAGGATGACCGTCGCGAGGGTCGTGAAGAAGAAGCCCATGTACTCGACGACCCACGCGAGCGCGCCGCTCGCCGTCGCGCCGAGACTCTCGCCGCCGAGGACGCCCCAGGCGATGAAGGCGACGGCGAAGCCGATCGCCACGCCGAAGACGACGCGGTCTGTGCGGAAGGCCCGGTTCGTCTGCTCGACGCCGAGGCCGGGGATGAGTGCGGGATGGATCTCCGTCGAGGCCTGATCGGTGCCTCCGGGCGTCGTCGCGCCCGTGGATTCACGCGTCTGGCTCATCCGCTGCTCCGATTGTGGAGTCGCTGCGGGGGTCGGATCCTTCGTACTTCGTGTGCCGTTCGAATCGTCCATGGTCGTCGATCCTCCCAAGATCTTCGCAATATGGCTAATCGAGGAGTATTTATGGTCCCCGCCGCGCCGCGTCCGCAGGCGGCGCGCGGACGACCGACGATGCCGCCTCCGAGCGAGCATATGACCCGATCAGGAGTCTCTTCGTCGGGCTTGCAATCGGAGGCGCTCGTGTGCTCGTGCGCGGACCGTCGCCCCGACGGCCCCGCGGTCGTAGGCTGAGCGCGTGACTGCCGCCGAGCGAGACCCCGACCTCTCCGAGCACACCCAAACCGTGTCATCCGACGCGCCGATGGGCGTCGCGTACGACTACGACGTCGTCATCGTGGGCGGCGGACACAACGCGCTCGTCGCCGCCGCCTATCTGGGGCGTGCGGGCAAGAGCGTGCTCGTGCTCGAACGGCTCTCGCAGGTCGGCGGAGCAGCCGTGTCGGCCGAGGCGTTCCCGGGGGTCGACGCTCGGCTCTCGCGCTACTCCTACCTCGTGAGCCTCCTCCCCCCGCGCATCATCGACGACCTCGGATTGCATCTCACGCTCGCCCGACGGCGCGTCTCCTCCTACACACCCGACCCCGCGACGGGAGGGGAGACCGGCCTGCTCGTGACGGTCGACGACGATGCGCGCACGGCCGAGTCCTTCGCCGCGATCGGAGCGCCCGACGACGCTCGGCAGTTCGACCTGTTCTCCGAGGACTGCCGCCAACTCACCGAGACGCTGTGGCCGACGCTCATGGAGCCCTTGCTCACGCGCAGCGAGGCACGTGACCGCGTGATCGCCGGCGGAGACGCGCGGGCCGACGAGGTCTGGGACGCGATGATCGAGCAACCGATCGGGGCGGTCATCGAGCGCACTCACGAGAACGACCTCGTGCGCGGCGTGCTCCTGACGGATGCGCTCATCGGAACCTTCGCTGGAGCGTTCGACGAGGACCTCGAGCAGAACCGTTGCTTCCTGTACCACCTCATCGGGCAGGGCGACGGCCGCTGGGACGTGCCCGTCGGTGGCATGGGCGCCGTCTCGGGTGAGCTCGCGCTCGCGGCACGTCGCGAAGGCGCGAGCATCCGGACGGACGCCGAAGTCATCGCCGTCACGCCCGACGGCCGGGTCCGCTTCCTCGAGGGGGCCCCTCGTGAGGAGCGAACCGTGACGGCCCGGTGGGTCCTCTCGGGCGTCTCCACTCCGACGCTCGACGCACTGCTCGACGCTTCCGGCTTCGAGCGGACCGCCCGCACCGGGACGCCCGGCGGCCACCCGCGCGAGGGTTCTCAAGTGAAGGTCAACCTCATGCTCACCCGCCTCCCGCGGCTCAAGGACGAGAGCGTCCGCCCCGAGGAGGCGTTCGCCGGAACCTTCCACATCAACGAGTCCTGGTCGCAGCTCGAGGAGGCTCGTCAGCAGGCTCTCGCCGGGTCGATCCCCTCACCGCTGCCGTGCGAGATCTACTGCCACACCCTCACGGATCCGAGCATCCTGTCGGAGGAGCTCCAGGCGTCCGGCGCACACACGCTCACCGTCTTCGGTCTTCACGTTCCGGACCACCTGCTCGACGGGATGGACGAGGGCGACGCCCGCGCAGCACTGACACGCGCCGTTCTCGAATCGCTCGACAGCGTATTGGCCGAACCGATCGAGGACGTCATCATGCGCGACCCGTCCGGCGCCCTGTGCGTCGAGACGAAGACGACGAAGGACCTCGATCACATCCTCGGGCTGCCGAAGGGCAACATCTTCCACGGTGGTCTCGACTGGCCGTTCCTCGAGGACGACGAGCCGCGCGAGACGCCGGCGCAGCGCTGGGGCGTCTCGACGGGCCACGACCGCATCCTGCTGTGCGGCTCGGGCGCGCGTCGCGGCGGCGCGGTGAGCGGGCTGGGTGGCCACAACGCGGCGATGGCCGTGCTCGAGGCGGACACCACCGCCGGCCGTTGAAACCGGGGCGCATCGGTCTCTGAAGGAGGCGGTACGTCAGTGGCGGCGGTGGTCCTGGATGGTGATGCGCGGCCCGCGACGCGGTTTGCGGATGCCGCTGCGCTCGATGAGTCGGAGGACGCGCTGACGCTGCCCGGCCCACGGCGCGAGCAACTCGAGCATGCCGTCGTCGTCGACGGCGGAGCCCGTGAGCGCCGTGCCGACCGTGGCGGCGAGGTGGTAGTCGCCGACGCTCACCGCATCGGGATCACCGTGCGCCCGGAGGGTGACCTCGGCGGACGTCCACACCCCGATGCCCGGAAGACTCTGCAGTCGACGGCCGGCCTCACCGGCGTCGACGTCGGCCGAGCGATCGATGGCCTCGGCGACACGGCTCGCTCGCACGACCGTCTGGGATCGGCGCGGGTCGACTCCGGCGGCGTGCCACTCCCAACTGGGGATGAAACGCCAGGCCTCGGCGTCGGGCGCGACGAACATACCCTCGGGAGCGGGCCCGGGCGCGGCCTCACCGTGGCGACGCACGAGTCGGCGCCATGCTCCCCACGCCTCCACGACCGTGACCTTCTGCTCGATGATCGCCGGCACGAGCATCTCGAAGACGAGGCCGCCCGCGGCCAGACGGATGCCCGGATTGCGGTGCAGCACCTCGGAGAGGAGCGGGCTCCTGGACACGTCGAGGGCGGACCAGTCGTCGTGGGCACCGAGGAGATGCGGCACGCGGGCGATCGTCCATTCACGCCCCGGCCCCCACGCGCGAGCGTCGATCTCGCCGCCGAGACCGTCTCCGCGACGCTGCCGGAGCCAGAGGGTCGCCGCCCCGTGAGGTGTGCGCATCGTGAGCCAGAAACCGGTCGAGTCGCGCCGAAAGCACGGACCGTCTCCGCCACGCGAGAACACCGACACGGTCGCGGCGAGGTCGAAGTGCGCGGACGGCCGGTAGACCGTGGAGAGGTGCGGATCAGGAGCCGGTCGTGACGACCTCTCGCGGCGATCGCCGGCAACCGGATGCGAGGGGGCCGGCGCCTCGGCGAGCGCCGCAGCGACCGCGCCGTCGAGCGAGCGCGAACCCACCGCTACCGCGGCGTCGACGGGGAGCGGCTCGATCGGCGCGGTGATGTCGGCGAGCTGCGGGAGCTCGGCGAGGCTGACGGGTTCGGACATTGCGGCAACCCTAACCCGACCCCACCGACATCGGGCCGGCGACATCGTTCACCGCCCCGTCACCCGGACGGCGCACACTGGCACCATGAGCACATCCGAACCCTTCATGCCCGCGCATGAACCCCGGCGCGACGAGGACCCCCGCGACCGCGAGATCGACTCAGACGTCGACTCCGACGTCAACGAGACGACGGGCGTCCCCGACGCCGTCGCCGATGCCGCTCTCGTGGCCGAGCCCCACGGCCGACCGTCGGCGCTCCGGACACCGTCGCCCGGGCATCGCCTCGGTCCCGAGGACCTCGAGCGCGAACTGAACGACTCGACCGACTGACGTCGGGCGCAGCTAGTCCCATTCGGACGGGGCGGCAGTGCGGGTCGACGGCAGCACGACGGACTCGGCCCAGCGCTCGATCCACTCCTCCTTGTGCAGTCTGCGCGGAGGCACACCAACGGCGTCGAGGACCTCCTGCATCGGGACCGGCCCACCGGTCTTCCTGAGAATGCGCGCGCGGATGATCGCGCGGGCGTACACCTCGCCCTTCACGACGATGCGCTGATCCATGAGGACGGCACGTTCGTCGTAGCCCACGATGCGCGACTCGATCGTGAAGCGCTGCCAGAGCGTGAGCGATTTCCGGAACGTGATCGTCTCCGACGCGACGACGGGGTACCACGAGTGCTTCTGGAAGATCGCGTAGATCCCGCTGCGGATCGTCAGCTCGAAACGGCCGAGGTCGAGCATCGAGAAGTAGACGCCGTTGTTCATGTGCCCGTTGAGATCGAGGTCCGTCGGCAGTGTGCGCAACCGCAGTCGCCCGACGTCGTAGTGCCCGATGGTCTTCCCGCGGCGGAAGAGCGACTGGGCGCGAGCGATCACGAGCAGCGTCCGGAAGATGAGGTGCATGCGGGAACGCTACCCGGCCGATCGTCGGAGAGGGCCGCCGTTGTGGCCGGTCGCCAAAGGGACGTGCCGTTAGGTGGTCTTTCGCATCCCCCTTCGACAACCCCGGGGACCGGAACTCGCTTGCTCGACTCCACCACACGGTCGCTGAGCCTGTCGACGCGCGACAAGCACAGGGACCCCGCCCCTAGAAGAGGCCGCGCGGGGAGACGTCGAGGAGCGCGGCGCCGCGCTGGATGGTGAGGCCACGGACCTCGTGCGCGTCGAGCTCCGGGAGCCGTTCGGCGAGGCCGAGGAAGCGCTCGATCTCCGTCTCCTCGAGCACACCGTGGGCGAGGGTGCGGAACTTCTGCACGTACTGCTCCCGCGCGAACGGGCGCGCGCCGAGCGGGTGGGCGTCCGCGACCGCGATCTCCTCGACGATCGTCGACCCGTCCGTGAGGGTTGCGACGAGGCGACCACCGAAGGCTTTCTCGGCCGGGTCCGTCGCGTGGTAGCGACGGGTCCACTCCTCGTCCTCTGCCGTCGTGATCTTGCGCCACAGTTCGACGGTGTCGGGGCGCCCGGCGCGCTCGGGGGTGTACGAGTCGACGTGGTGCCAGCCGCCGTCCTGCAGCGCGACAGCGACGATGTAGGGGATCGAGTGGTCGAGGGTCTCGCGCGAGGCGGCCGGGTCGTACTTCTGGGGATCGCCCGACCCCGAACCGATCACGTAGTGCGTGTGGTGCGACGAGTGCAGCACGATCGACTCGACCGCCGAGGGATCCGCGAGGGCCGGGTACGCGGTGTGCAGTCGGCGTGCGAGGTCGATCCAGGCCTGCGCCTGGTACTCGGCCGAGTGCTCCTTCGTGTACGTGTCGAGGATGCCGCGCTTGGCCTCGCCGGACTCCGGCAGCGGCACGTCGTACGTCGCGTCCGGTCCGCCGAGGAGCCACGCGATGACGCCGTCCTCGCCCTCCCAGATCGGTTCCGGCGACGTCTGTCCGCGCATCGCCCGGTCGATCGCCTCGACGGCCATCTTCCCGGCGAACGCCGGCGCGTGTGCCTTCCACGTGGAGATCTGGCCCTTGCGCGACTGCCGCGTCGCCGTCGTGGTGTGGAGCGCCTGATTCACCGCCTGGAAGATCGTCTCGACGGGCAGGCCGAGGAGCGTCCCGATTCCGGCGGCCGCCGACGGGCCGAGGTGGGCGACGTGGTCGATCTTGTGCGCGTGGAGGCTGATGGCCTTCACGAGATCGACCTGGATCTCATAGCCCGTCGCGATGCCGCGTACGACGTCGTGCCCGTTCGCCCCGACGTGCTGCGCGACCGCGACGATCGGCGGGATGTTGTCGCCGGGGTGCGAGTACTCGGCGGCGAGGAACGTGTCGTGGAAGTCGAGTTCACGCACGGCGACCCCGTTGGCCCATGCCGCCCATTCGGGAGAGACGCGGCGCGCGAGGTCGGGACCGAAGACGGTCGCGCCGTCGCCCCCGGTGGTCACGGGGTGCGCGAGCGCTTGCGAACGCGCCGCGACGACGGGCGCACGGTTGAGGGACGCGGCGGCGACGGCGGCGTTGTCGATGACGCGATTGATCACCATCTCCGCGACCTCCGGTGCGACCTCGACTGGGTCGGCGGCGACCTCCGCGATCGCCCAGGCGAGCTGCCCTTCTCGCGGCAGGTTCTCTGAACTCCGGTGGGTGCGGAGGAAGTGGGTCTTCACGGGGAGGGGTCCTTTCGACGCCTGATCAGTCTATTGAGCGGGTGGACGCCGCTTCGTCGGCTTGTTCGGAGCACTCGGTCCCGAGTAGGGGCGGTCGGCGCGTCTCACAGGGCGTCGTCGGTCGGGGCCGGCTGCTTCACGCCGAAGACGAGTCCCGTCGGGTCGGCGACGTAGGTCACGAGGCCCTCGCCGTGCAGCTCGTGGATCTCCCCGAGCGCTCGCCCCCCGGCCTTCTCGACGTCGCGGACCGCGTCGTGGATGTCCTCGACCTCGATCCACACGATGACGGACTGCTTCTGCTGCACGGCCGTCATGAGGGCGCCGTCGATCCCACCCCCTGCCCCGGTGTCGGCGGTCAGGTAGTCCTCGACGAACGCCGAGGGCGAGAACTGCCACCCGAAGGCACTGGAGAAGAAGTCGGAGGCGCCGTGGAGGTCGTCGGTCGTGAGCTCGACGTGGATGATTCGTCCCATGCGCGAAGCCTAGGAGACGCACCGACGCACGACGAGGGGTGGCGCGAGCGGCTCTCCTCCACACCCCGTGCCCCTCGCCTCCGTTTCGACGAGCCTCCGATAGTCTTGTCCGGGCCCGCAATCGTGCGGCACGTCCACAGCGAGCGGTTATGAGGGGATCGTCATGTCCGGCATCCGGTCCCTCGCGACCTACCTGTGGGAGCGGGTCCTGCGATACGCCGTCAAATTCGGCGTCGTCGGTCTGATCGGTTTCGCGATCGACGTGGGGCTCTTCAACCTGCTGCGTCTCGGGGTCTTCGGCACCGACCACTTCTTCCAAGGCGCCATCGGGGCGAAGCTCGTGAGCACGTCCGTCGCGATCGTCTTCAACTGGGTCGGCAACCGGTACTGGACCTTCCGCGCGCACCGGCGCCCGGACGTCTTCCGCGAGTTCCTGGAGTACGTCGTCGTCTCGATCGGCGGACTCCTCATCGGGCTCTTCTGCCTCTGGATCAGTCACCACGTCCTCGGTCTCACGAGCCTGCTCGCAGACAACATCGCCGCAAACGTCGTCGGGCTCGGGCTCGGCACCGTGTTCCGTTTCCTCCTCTATCGGTTCTGGGTGTGGGGGCACCACCGCACCCCCGGTCGCGAGTTGGACGAGCAGGAGATCGAGGAGCGCGTGCTCGCTGCGACGCTCGCCGACGCGCCGCTCGAGGACGTGGCCGAGGAGATCGACAAGGAGCAGGCCGACACGTGACGGACTCGAAACGAACACTCGTGATGATCCCGACGTATCAGGAGCGCGACAACGTCGAGCGGATCCTCGACCGCCTCCTGACGGCGTTCCCCGAGGCGCACGCCCTCGTCGTGGACGACGGCAGCCCCGACGGCACGGCCGACCTCGCTGAAGCGCGCTCCCGCATCGACCCCCGCGTGCACGTGCTCCGCCGCACCGAGAAGAACGGACTCGGCGCCGCCTACATCGCCGCGATGCACTGGGGTATCTCCCGCGGATACGACGTCCTCGTCGAGATGGACGCCGACGGGTCGCACCCGCCGGAGACGCTCCCCACCATGGTCGCCGCTCTCGACAGACCGACACGACCGGGGCTCGTCATCGGTTCCCGCTGGGTCGACGGCGGAAGCGTCGTGAACTGGCCGAAGAGCCGGGAGGCGCTCAGTCGGGCAGGCAACGCCTACGCACGCATCGCCCTCGGCATCGGTGTGAAGGACGCGACCGCCGGCTACCGCGTGTACCGCGCGGAACTCCTCGAGCGGATCCCTCTCGACGACATCGACTCCCACGGCTATTGCTTCCAGGTGGACATGACCCTGCGCGTCCTCGATGCGGGTGAATCGATCGTCGAGGTTCCGATCGAGTTCCGAGAGCGCGAGCACGGAGAGTCGAAGATGAGCCGCAGCATCGTCATCGAGGCGATGCTGAAGGTGACGCAGTGGGGATTCGCCCGCCGTGTCCTGCGGCGCGCGCGATGACCGCCGCCGTGACCGCCGCCGAGTTGTCCGACGAGCGCTCCGACGAGCGCCTCTCGCGCCGCTTCGTGCACCGGTGGGACGCCGTCATGCTCGGCCTCGTCGGCGCCGTCGTCGCGGGTTTCGGTTTCTGGATCCCCGATTTCTGGGCGGACGAGGAGGCCACGTACAGCGCGCTCGATCGACCGGTCGACGGCCTGATCACGATGGTCACGCAACAGGTCGATGCCGTGCACGCGGTCTACTACCTCCTCATGAGGGCCTTCTTCGGTCTGACGGCCATCGATCCGACGTTCCTCCGGCTCCCGAGCGCACTGCTCGTCGGGGTGGCCGTCGCCGGCGCCGTCGTCCTCGGACAGCGGCTGGTCGGACGCTCCGCGGGGATCCTCACGGGCCTCGTCCTCATGCTGCTTCCCGCCATCACGGACATGGGGGTCGAGGCGCGCTCGTACCCGTGGAGCGTCGCCGTCGCGACCTGGCTCACGGTCGTCTTCGTGACGGCACTGGAGGACGGTCGCAAGCGCTGGTGGCTCGGCTACGGCCTCCTCGCGAGTTTCATGGTCGCCCTCTTCCTCAACAGCGCTCTCGTCGTGGTCGCTCACGGACTCACGGTGCTCATCGCCCGCCGTGGTCTTCGATCCGTCGTGGGATTCGCCGTCGCCGCCGCGGGCGCCGCGCTCCTGGCATCGCCCATCGTCCTCCTGAGCGCTGGCCAGCGCGGGCAGGTGGGGTGGATCCACGAGGTGCGTCTCGAGACGGTCGGCGAGGTCATCGTCGAGCAGTGGTTCCGGACCGCCGCCGGCTTCGCCCTCGTGGCGTGGTCGATCGCGATCGTCGTCGTCGTCCTCGGCCTCACCCGGATGCCCCGGCTCCGCCCGATGCTCGTCGTGGCGCTGCCATGGCTGCTGCTGCCGACGACCCTGCTCGTGGCGGTGTCGCTCATCGAGCCCTTCTACACCCCGCGCTACCTCGCGACGGGCGCCGCCGCGATCGCCCTCCTGGTGGGGACGGGCCTGTCGCTCGTGCCGTGGCGGGCCGTCCGCGTCCTCGCGGTGCTGGGGCTCGCCGCGCTCACCGCCGGCTCGTACCAGGCGCAACGCGATCCGTTCCGCTACCAGAACGGCTGGCGCGAGACGGCGGCCTTCCTCGAGGACCGGTTCGAACCGGGCGACGCGGTCCTCTTCAACGACGAGGTCCGCGCGCCGTTCCAGTACACGCGCGGCACGAACACCGTCTACGGCGAGCAGTTGCGCGGCTACGACGACATCGCCCTCGAGGAGTCGCACCGGTCGAACGGTCGGCTCCGCGATGAGCTCGTGGAGCGCCCCGTGCTCGAAGAGCGCCTCCGCACCGTCGACGGCGTCTGGGTGGTGTGGCCAGACTCGATGGACTGGAACAGCAGCCGGACGCTCGACCTGCTGTCGCGCGCGGGATTCACGATGACGGACGCGGAGACGCTCGATTTCACCGAGCTACGCCGCTTCGAACGCCTGCCCTGACCCGCGAGCGCTGACGAGCGAGCACCGGTGGCCGAGCGCCGGCCGTCACGCGCTGACGCGTCGGCACGGCCTCAGACCCAGTCGTCGAAGTCCTCGATCTCGCCCCACGAGGTGCGGTGCGACGAGCGCAGCACGCCGAGGTCGACCTCGGCGACGAGGCGCATCCGCTCCGCGCGATCCTCCTCGTACCGCGGGTCGCGGGTGGCCGACTGCTGCTCGTTCCGGAGCCGCGCCTCGAGGGTCGCCGACACCTCGCGCCACGCGCCCTCCCTGGCGCTCTCCGCGATGTCCGCGATGACCTCGTCCTCGTCGGCGGCGCCCTCGAGGGCGTCGGCGAGTCGAGCGTAGCCGTCACGGCGTCGCTCGAGGATCGCGCGGTCGCGCGTGCGGTAGTCGTGCTGGTGCTGCGACCGGCCCGGGCGCGACGCGACCCGGCGGAGTTCCTCCTCCATGCGCGCGGCGTAGCCGCGCTGCTCCCGCGCGAATCGCACGAGCTCGTCGCGGATGATGCCGGTGTAGGCGTCGGCCACGTACACGCCGTCCTGTCGGAGGATGTCGATGAGGACCTGGTTCTTGACGCTCATGGCGATGGCGTGGCGCGCGATGGCCATGCCCTCCTCGACGACCTTCTCGATGGACGCGGGATCGCGCGTCTCGAGCGGGACGTACGGGTTGATCTTGCGGCGCTTCGGACGCCGGAACGGCGAGGGCGTCACCGCGGAGCCATCCGGATCGAGCCGTCGAGGCGGATCGTCTCTCCGTTGAGGTAGCCGTTGTCGATCGCGTGGAGCACGAGGGAGGCGTACTCCTCCGGTCGACCGAGGCGCGGCGGGAACGGGACCTGCGCACCCAGCGATGCTTGTGCGTCCTCTGGGAGCGCGGCCATCATCGGCGTCTCCATGACGCCCGGCGCTATCGTGACGACGCGCACGCCGATGCGGGCGAATTCACGAGCGAGCGGCAGGGTCATCGCTGCGACGGCGCCTTTCGACGCGGCGTACGCCGCTTGGCCGATCTGGCCGTCGAAAGCGGCGACCGACGCCGTCTGGACGATGACGCCACGCTCCCCGGCGTCGTCGGCTGGCACGGCCGCGAGCGCCTCGGCGGCGAGCCGCACGAGGTTGAACGTCCCGAGCAGGTTGATGCGGACGACGCGATCGAAAGCGGTGAGAGGCAGGACGCCGTCGCGACCGAGCACGCGACCCGGATCGGCGACCCCGGCGCAAGCCACGACGACGCCGAGCGGGCGCCCCGTCGGGACAGCCTCGAGCGCTACGCGAACGTCGTCCTCGACCGTGACGTCGCCCGCGACGAAGACCGCTCGGTCACCGAGCTCGGCCGCCGCATCGGCGCCGCGTGAGGACGGAAGGTCGAGCAGCACAACGTGGGCGCCACGAGCGACGAGCCCGCGAGCGGTCGCGAAACCGAGACCGGACACGCCTCCCGACACCACCGCCGTGCGATCAGCCAGATCCATGTCGCGCGCCTCCCCTTCGAGGTTAGCCGTACCGACCGACGACCGGAAGCGGGGGTGGACGCGCGGCGATCGCGGAGTAGCGTTGCCGACACAGGCGGAGAGGAGACCTCCGATCCGCTGTGCGCGAGGAGGAGGCCGCCGTGAAGACGCCGAGCGAACGCGCGAGGGCCACCGCTCGCGAGCACCGCGGGGCGTGGGTGTACGAACTCGACCCGACCGTGGCGGAGCCGGACGGCGAGGTGCCGCCGCACCTCATCGTCGGCGCCTGGCGCTCGGACGCGCGCGGCGAGATCGTCGGCGACTTCCGGCCGAATCCGGAGTATCGGCCCGCGGGGGCGATCCCCGACGACGCGAGCGAGATCCTCGACGAGGCCGCTGGACCGGCTCCGCTCGACGTCGCGGGCGAGTCGATCCTCACCCCGGCCGAGGAGGGGATCCGGCGCGGAATGATGGGGCTCGCACCCGTCTCCGACGTACTCGCGACGCTCTGGCGGAGCAACGGCATCATCCTGTCCGGCACCGTGACGACGGGCTCGATGGCGGAACTACAGCCCCTGTACGTCCCGAAGGGCGAGATCCGCATGCTCGCGATGTTCACGCACGGCGAGCGGGTTCCACCCGAGGCCGGAGAGGCGGCGCCCTATGCGTTGTCGATCCCCGTCTCGGCCCTCTTCCCGACCCTCGGCCCGCTCATCGGCGTGGTCGTGAACCCTGGATCGCGCTTGGGGCTCGAGATCTCGCCGGAAGGCGTCGCGGAGGCGATCGCCGCGAACGCGGCGGACTGACGCCTCACCTCGCGGGTTTCGGACTCGCTCGCACGTGCAGCCGCTCGCCCTGGGGACCGAAGAGGTTGAGCAGTTCCGCCGTCTCGGTGCCCGGGTTGCCGATCCAGTGCGGCACTCGTGTGTCGAACTCGGCGACCTCGCCAGGCCCGAGCTCGAGGTCGTGCTCGCCGAGGACAAGCCGGATGCGCCCCGACAGGACGTACATCCACTCGTAGCCCTCGTGCGTCTTCGGCTCCGGCTCCCCCGTCGACGGCGGCACGAGCTGCTTGTACGACTGCACACCGCTCGGACGCTTCGTCAGCGGGATGAAGGTGCGGCCATGTCGCCGAATGGGCTTCATGTGGATGCGCGGGTCCCCGGTCGCCGGTGCCGCGACGAGTTCGTCGAGCGGGACGTGGTGAGCGCGCGCGAGAGGCAGGAGGAGTTCGAGGGTCGGCTTGCGTCCCCCGGACTCGAGCCGGGAGAGCGTACTGACCGAGATGCCCGTCACGGCGGAGAGTTCGCCGAGGGTCATGTTCCGCCGTGTGCGCAGCGACCGCAGACGTGCGCCGACGCCGCCGAGCACCTCCTCCGTCGTGACGGCCGGGTCGATCGCCTGAAGATGGACGGCCGACGGACGGCTCGGTGCGTCGTGCGAGGAGTGCGATGTCATGTCCTCCAGCCTGCATGTCCGTTGCCGTTTCGGCAAGGAACCTTGTCAAAGACGCACACTGCGTCCACGCTCGAGCTGCGCGGCTGATCGCGCTCCCCGCGAGAGCGGGATCGAGGCATGGAGAGGCAGGAACATGGAATCGAACGAGACGGTGGATGTCGTGGTGATCGGCGGCGGGGCGACGGGGCTGAGCGGAGCCCTCGCTCTCGGCCGGTCGCGCCGGTCGGTGCTCGTCGTCGACTCGGGAGACCCGCGGAACGCGCCGGCGGGCCACGTGCACAACTATCTCGGTCGTGAGGGCACGCCGCCCCGGGAGCTCTACGCGATCGGTCGCGCCGAGGTGGAGCAGTACGGCGTACGCGTCCTCGACGGTGCGGTGACCTCGATCGATCGTGATGGCGAGCGCTTCCGGGTATCCGTCCGAGCGGACGGGAGCACCGGTGACCGGACCGTCGTCGCGCGGCGGATCCTCGCCGCCACCGGGGCGCGCGACGAGTTGCCGGATGTTCCAGGGGTCGCCGAGCAGTGGGGCCGCGGCGTGGTGCACTGCCCGTACTGCCACGGCTGGGAGGTGCGCGACCGCGTGATCGGCGTGCTCGCGACGAGCGCACTCGCCGCCCACCAGGTGTCGCTCTTCCGTCAGGTGAGCGAGCGGATCGTGCTGTTCCTCAACGACGCGTTCGAGCCGAGCGACGAGCAGTGGGAGGAGTTCGCGGCACGCGGCGTGGAGGTCGTGTCGGGTCGCGTCACCGAGCTCGTCTCGAACGGTGAGCAGATCGCCTCCGTCCGCCTCGAGGGCGGGACGCACGTACCGATCGAGGCCCTCGCCGTCGCGACGCGGGTCTGGGCCCGCGCCGACGTGCTCGCTCCCCTCGGTATCGAGACCGAGGAGTTCCTCCAGGGCGGCACGCTCTTCGGCTCGATCGTGCCGGTCGACGAGATGGGGCGGACGAGTGTGACGGGTGTCTACGCCGCCGGCAACGTCACGGAGTTCAAGACCCAGGTCGTCTCCGGCGCGGCCGCCGGTCTGCAGGCGGGAGCGGTGATCAACGCCGATCTCATTCAGGAGGACACGCGCGCGGCACTCGCCGCTCGCGCCTGATCCGCATCGACAAGCTCAGCGACCGTCACGACCGAACGTAGACTGAGACGTGGCCGTTCCCAAGATCCTGCTGTTCTACGCGTTCACACCGCTCGCCGATCCCGAAGCGATCCGGCTCTGGCAGCGGGAGCTCTGCGAGGCCAATGGGCTCCGCGGCCGAATCCTCCTCTCCACCGACGGCATCAACGGCACCGTCGGCGGCGACCTCGACGGTGTGAAGCGCTATCTCCGCCGCACCAAGGAGTACGCGCCCTTCCGAGACCTCGACGTCAAGTGGTCGGAGGGCACGGGCCTCGACGAGAACGGCTTGAGCACCGACTTCCCGAAGCTCAGCGTCAAGGTGCGGGAGGAGATCGTCTCCTTCGGAGCTCCGGACGAATTGCGCGTCACGGCAGAGGGGGTCGTCGACGGCGGAAAGCGCCTCAGCCCGGAAGAGCTGCACGCCCTCGCGGCGGAGCGCGACGACCTCGTCCTCTTCGACGGCCGCAACGCGTTCGAGGCCGAGATCGGTCGCTTCGCCGGAGCCGTCGTGCCCGATGTGGCGACGACGCGCGACTTCGTCGACGTCCTCGACTCGGGCGCTTATGACCACCTGAAGGACAAACCCGTCGTGACGTACTGCACGGGCGGGGTCCGCTGCGAGGTCCTCTCGAGTCTCATGGTCGCGCGCGGATTCTCCGAGGTCTACCAACTCGACGGCGGCATCGTCCGGTACGGCGAACGCTTCGGCGACGACGGTCTCTGGAACGGCTCCCTCTACGTCTTCGACAAGCGCATGTCCGTCGACTTCAGCGACCACACCGCCGTCATCGGCCGCTGCGTCGTGTGCGAAGCGGCGACGAAGGAGATGCGCAATTGCGACGATCTCTCGTGCCGGGAACAACTCGTCGTCTGTGGACGTCACGACCGGGTCACCTGCGACGCCCACGCGGTGGCCTGATCCGGGACGGCGACCGCCGACAGGGCGCTGCGCATGGTGGAGGCCGGGCCAGGTTCAGGGACTGGCGCGGCCTCCACTGGGGGGCGGAGAATGACCACGCGTTGGCCGACGCACCGGCCGCACCCCAGTCTGCTCGACTCGGCTCGTGCTGTGGGCCGGCGGCGGGGTGGTTCGGGGAGCCGCCGCGGGTGGTTCCGGGGCACGGCACCAAGACGGGAGACGACCGACGTCAGTTCACGGTCACCGGAGGCCAGATCGCCTCGCGAGGTCGGCGGCCTGCTGACGGGAGTTGACGCCGAGGATGCCGTAGATCTTCTTGAGCGCACTCTTGAGGGTGTTGACGCTGATGTACAGGCTCGCGGCGACCTCGGCGAGTGGCCGGTCATCCGTGAGAGCGCGGAGGATCTCCGTCTGCCGGGAGGTGAGGGAGCCGATCTCGGGCGCCCGCTGACCGTACGCGAGGGTGAGCAGACGTGCACCGACCTCCGCGGGCATCTGGTCGGCGAGCCGTTCGATCGAACCCGCGGGGAGCAATCGGTACGGGGAGTAGAGACGTCCTGAATCGATGAGCGCTTGCGCCTGGAGCCCGACGTCGACGGCGTGCGACGTCTGCTTGAGGCTGCTGAGCGCCGCGGCCCGCACGAGGAGGGCACTCGCGAGGCCACGGGGAGTGTGTGAGCGGTCCACCGCCTCGGCGCCGTGGACGGTGGACGTCCGGTAGGCCCCTCGGTGCAGTGCCTCGGTCGCGATCACCAGGTGGTCGAGGCTCGTCGAGGGATCGGGCGGGGACGCGCGATGGATCGAGGGGCGGAAGAGCGACAATCGCAGCCTCGCGGCGCGTAGATACCGGCGGTTGGCCGGCGCCTCCCTCTCCGCCTCCGAGTGCCGATCGAGCTGGCGGGCCAGTTCGGCGTGAAGGGGGACGGCCTCGACGGCCGACCGCACGCGCATCGACGAGACCCAGAGCGACGCCGCCCAGTACTCGCCGACCGGCAGCACGGACAGCCGTGCGAACTCCACGGCGGCGCTCTCGAACTCGTTGCGGTCGATGCATAGGAGCGCACGAGCGAGGTACAGAGGCGCGTCGTACCGCGGGTTGGACTCGAGCGCGCCGGCCCGTCCGATCCACGACTCGCCCACCTCGAGGTGACCCTGGCTGGTCTGCAACCACGCGAGATGGGCCGCGGCACGGCGCGCGACATGGCTTTGATCCGTGAGCTGTGCGAGTTCGTACGCCCGCTCGTATTCGTCGGCGGCACCCATCCGGTCGGAGACGTCCATCGCTCGCGCCCACTGCAACCGCAGGTGAGGAAGAGTCGGCCTCATGTGCGCCTCGTCCTCCGGGGTCGCGCTCGCCAGTTCCGCGCGAGCCGCCTCCACGACCGTCAGCGCGCGCTCGGTGTCCCCCGCACCGACGGCGGTCGCGATCTGGCCCGTCAGGAGGATGAGTCGCTGGACCAGGGGCGTGCCGGGCGATGTGGCGAGTTCATCCGTCCGGATGTCGTGGGAGAACCGGCTCGGGTCCCCGTCGATCAAGACACGCTGAAGATAGGTGGCCGCGACGACGAGGCCGGGCTCCTCGACCAGCGATGACGCGGGAAGGGAATGAACCGCATCGAGCAGCTCACGAGGAGCGGCGACCATGAGGTGGTCCCAGTGCCGACCAATCAGCTGCCTCGCTTTGGGCCATCCCTCGGTCGATGCCGTCTCTCGGATTCGACGAGTGAGTTCGCCGGGTTCGGTGATATCTCGATCTCCGGCATCGCTCTCGACTGGCACTGCGCACGCTACCCCTCGTAGTGGTCACACTCACTCCGCCCAGTTTAGGTACCCCGGACCACGAGAGCGTGGAGGGCGGCGTGCCTCGATCGGGGGGCAATTAGCCATATTGCGTGCTCAATCGGTGTGACCCGGTGTCGACAGCAGGACGAAATCCACAGCGTGCGCGGTCTGCACCGATCGACGGACAGTGAGCCATCGCGCGTGTTGCGGTCGACGTCCTGGCACAACGAGAAGCCCGCCACCGCAGATGCGATAGCGGGCTTCCCTGGCCGAGGGGCCCGACCGCTGCGCGATCGGGCCCCTCCTGTCACTCGACGGTCGAGCGGCGACGTGCCATCACGATCCCGAGGCCCATGGCGATGGTGAGGGCTGCGGCGAGGGCGGCGAGCACGAGGTCGAGGCCCGCACCCGTGACGGCGAGCGGAGGCTGCACGACGGTCGAGGAGACCGCGCAGTCCGCGTCATCCGACCCGGCGACGCAGTTCCCGCCGAGCGGCGTCACGACGGCGTTCGTGAGCGTTCCGTCACCCGTGGCCGATGCGTTGACCGTGACCGAGTAGGTCACGACCGCGTCCTCACCGACCCCGAGGGCACCGGACCACGACAGCACGGGCGCGGCGTAGGTCGCACCATTCGTCGCGTCGTCGTTGTAGGCCGCGTCGTCGAGCACGTCAGACATGTCGTCGGTGAAGGACGCCGGCGCGGCGTCGGTGTAGTCCGCCGTTCCGGTGTTCGTGATGGTGATCGTGTAGGTCACCGTCGCACCCGGCTCGATCGACGTGGCGTCGACGGTCTTGACGACCTCGAAGGAGCGAACCGGCGTCGTGGTGGAACAGCTGTCCTCCGTCGCGCACTCGCCGCCGGGAGACGTCGGGCGCACGAAGTTGGCGAGCGACTCGTCACCCTCGATGGGGTCGTCGACCGTCACCGAGTAGGTGATCTCGATCGTCTCGCCGACGGCGAGCGGGCCGGACCAGGTGAGTTCGTCACCCGACACGACCGCGCCGTTCGACGCGTCGTCGTTGTACGCGGCGTCGTCGAGCACTCCCGAGAGGTCGTCCGCGAACGATGCGGGGTCTTCAGCGGTGTACGCGGCCTTGCCGGTGTTGGTCACCGTCACCGTGTAGGTGAGGGTGCCGCCGGGCGTCGCCGTCGCATCGGAGGCCGACTTCGCCACCGTGAACGACTTCGCGGGGATCTCCACGAGGCACGCCGGGTCGTTGGAGCCGGGCTCGCAGTTGCCGCCGACGCCCGTGACGACCGCGTTCGGCATGACGCCGTCACCCGTCGCCGGGTCGTTGACCGTCACCGAGTACGTGATCGTCACCGTCTCGCCGATGGCGAGCGGGCCGGACCACGCGATCGTCGGGGCGGCGTACGTCGCACCGTTCGACGCGTCGTCGTTGTACGTCGCGTCGTCGAGGATCGCGGTCAGGTCGTCCGTGAAGGTCGCCGGCTCGGCGTCCGTGTAGGCGACCTCACCGGAGTTCTCGAGCACGACCGTGTAGGTCACGGTGTCGCCGAGGACGACCTCGTCGGTGTCGGCGGTCTTCGTCGCCGTGTACGACTGGACGAGGGTGCTCGTCTCGCAACCGCCCTCGGTCTCGCAATCGCCGCCGGGGCCCGTCGGGACGACGACGTTACGCAGGTCGTTGTCGCCGTTGACGGGCGAGGCGACCGTCACCGAGTAGGTGATCGTGACGACGTCGCCCACCGCGAGCGGACCCGACCAGGTCAGCGTCACACCGGACACCGTCGCACCGTTCGACGCGTCGTCGTTGTACGTCGCGTCGTCGAGCACCGCCGTGAGGTCGTCCGTGAACGAGGCCGGAGCCTCGTCCATGTACGCCGCCGTGCCGGTGTTCGTGACGGTCACGGTGTAGGTCACGACGTCACCCGGGTTGACGGTCGCGGCCGACGAGGTCTTCGCGACCGAGTAGGACTGCAGCTCGGTCGTCGTGGTGCACTCGCCGACGCACTCGCCGCCGGGTCCTGTCGGAACGACCGCGTTCGTGAGAACGCCGTCACCGGTTCCCGGGGCTGCGACGGTCACGGAATACACGATCGTTATCGCCTCGTCCACCGCGAGCGCGCCGGACCAGGTCAGCGTGGCCCCGTCGACGACGGCGCCGTTCGTCGCATCACCGTTGTACGTCGCATCGTCGAGCACGGCCGAGAGGTCGTCGTCGAATGCGGCGGGAGCCTCCGCCGTGTAGGCGGCAGCACCCGTGTTCGTGACGGTGACCGTGTAGGTGATCGTGTCACCGGGATTCGCCGTCGCGGAGGACGCCGTCTTCGTCGTGGTGTACGACGCGACCTCCGTCGTCGTCGTGCACCCGTCCTCGGGTGAACAGACGCCACCAGGACCCGTGGGGAGCACCGCGTTCTCGAGGATGTGATCCCCCGTGACGGGGTCGTCGACCGTCACCGAATAGGTGATGGTGACCGTCTCGCCGAGGGCGAGCGGGCCCGACCACGTGACCGTCTCTCCCGATAGCGTCGCGCCGTTCGAGGCGTCCCCGTTGTAGGCGGCGTCGTCGAGCACGCCCGAGAGGTCGTCCGAGAATGACGCCGGCTCGTCGGCCGTGTACGGCACGTTGCCCGTGTTCGTCACGGCGATGGAATAGGCGACCGTGCCGCCTTCCGTCGTCGTCTCGACGGACGAGGTCTTGGCGACCGTGTACGAGGGGGCGGGGCACAGCGCCACCGACTCGACCTCGGCGTTGAAGCCCTGAGCGGGAGACGCGCTCTTGACCTCGACCAGGATCGTGTTCAGGCCCGTCTGCCACGGGCCGTCGAGGGTCGTCGATGCGGCGTTCTCACGGAAGAATCCAGCACCGACGTAGGGCGCATCGGGGCTCTGCGGCAAGTTCGCGCCGGTCTGCGCCTCGTCGTTGACCCATACGCCGTTGACGCTGTTGTCGGCCATCCAGTTCATCCGGAGCTCGAACGACGTGGGCTCTACGGCGGCGTCGAGCTCGAACTGATACCGGTAGTACCACGTGCCGTACCCCGCGGACTGGTTCTGCCCTACGACATAATTCGCGGAGATCCACTGGGACTCGCCGGAGAGGCTGTCATCCCAGAGGGCGTTGCCCTTGCCTGCGAAAGCGGCCGAATAGGTCGTACCGGCGGGGGGAAGGGCCGCCGGTGATGGGCCTGCAGGGGGTGCCCCGGGCACGTAGTTGAGTCCGTCGACTCCGCCGGCCACCGTCCAGCGCTGGTCGAGAGCGCCGTCCGGGGTCTGTCCGCCGGTCGTGGCGTCGTGGCCCGTGTTGAAGATCACCGGGTCGGTGGTGCAGGTCACGAGCGGGATGTCTGCGTCGGCGACGGTGAGCGTCGACTCGCCGGGAGGGTTGAGTCCCGTGGTCGTGACGTTGTCGGGACCGTTCGTGTATGAGCCGGGTCCGTCGGGAGCAACGGTCACGGTCACCGTGCAGGAGGTCTGGCCGGCGTCCAGGTTGCCCGACACGGCGACCGAGTCGGCGCCGGGAGCAGCCGTGACGACGCCTGCGGAACAGGTGGTCGCCGCGTTCGATGGATCGGCGACGGAAAGACCCTCGGGCAGCGCGTCGGTGAAGGACCAGCCGTTCTTCGCCGCGAGCTCCTCGGTGTTCGTGACGGTGAAGGTGAGCGTGCTCGTCTGACCGAAGCGGATCGAGGTCGGGCTGAACGACTTGTCGAGTTGCGGGGTCACGTCGAGGACGCGGATGTTGTCGAAGGCCGCATCGTTGCCGATACCCGAACCGTTCGCGTTCGTCATACGGATGCCGAGAGTCGAACCCGTGAAGAGGACGGAACCGTTCGACGTGTAGGTGTCGACGTTGACGCTCCGCGCGGCGAGGTTCCCATAGGCCGGGACGGCGACGGTGTTCGAGGAGCTGCAGGCGTTGATCTGGCCACCGATGTTGGTCGCCGTGCCAGCCTCGTTGAGGAAGGCGAACTGATACTGCGGCGCGGACACCTGGCAGTTGACGGCCGCCGTGTCGACGCTGAAGGTCAGGAACCGTCCGGAAGCCGATGCGAGCGGAATGTTCGTCGCCGTCTGGAACTCGACGGCATTCGCTCCGGGGTTGTTTTCCGTGTAGGCCGCGACGACGCCATTCGCGCCGGGGTCGGCATCGCCGTTGTTCGCGCCGAGGGCATACGCGAGCTGACCGAGGTTCGACGTGTAGTTTTCGCTCGCGCAGTTCCCGAGAGTCGTCGACGGCATGTCGAAGCTGCGGATCTGGCCGTTGCAGTTGGTCAACCACACGGGGTCGGCCGTGTACTCCTGGCCGGTCGCGCTCGTGTAGTCGGTGAGGAGGACGGGCGTCGTTTCGACGCCGTACTCGAAGTCCTCCTCGAACGCGACCGAATTGGCCTGCGGCGTTCCCGGTGTTCCCGGCACGGCGCTGGCCGGCGCAGCGGCGACGGCGAATCCTGCCGTGAGGCTCGCGACCCCGAGCACGGTGCTGAGTAGAGCCGACAGGAAGCGGGACGGTCGACGCACAATCAACCGTCTCTCCCCGTCGACGGTGTGTGATGGCGTGCGATCCGGCACAGCGATTCCCTCCGATAGCGGCGCCGAGACACAGTCCTACCCTCTCGGCCATGTCACAGCTAACCCGCCCCCGCGCGGGCGGGCCTCGGTGCGAACGGCACGTTCACCCAGCCAGGGAAGGAAACCACCCCCCTCGACCCCTGAACAGGTGACACGCCCGCGCCGGGGTGACGCACCAGACGGATCGGTGTGCGGTGGCCCCTCCGGTGATCACCCCCGCCGTCGCGGTATCCCCCAATAGGAGGAGGCGTTCGCAGCCCCGTGTCCGGCAGACTGGGGCCACGACTTCCGGGCCCCCGACGAGCCCGAGATCGAGGAGGCGACCGATGACGGACGTGCGGACGATCGACGTGGAGGCGGTGACGAAGCGATTCGGAGCCGTCTCGGCGGTCGACGCGCTGAGCTTCCAGGTGCAGCCGGGCCGCGTCACGGGCTTCCTCGGCCCGAACGGCGCCGGCAAGACCACGACCCTGCGGATGCTGCTCGGTCTCGTGCGCCCGACCGCGGGACGTGCGACGTTCGGCGGTGTCTCCTACACGGACCTCGAGTCCCCCTTGCGCACCGTCGGCGCCGCCCTCGAGGCCGCAAGCTTTCACCCCGGGCGCTCCGCCCGCAGCCACCTCCGCATCGCCGCGACGGCCTCGGATATCGCCCGCTCGCGCGTCGACGAGGTGCTCGCTCTCGTGGGCCTCGCCGAGTTCGCCGACCGTCGCGTCGGGGGCTACTCGCTCGGCATGCGGCAACGGCTGGGGCTCGCGTTCGCCCTGCTCGGAGACCCGGGCGTCCTCGTGCTCGACGAACCCATCAACGGGCTCGACCCCGAGGGCATCAAGTGGATCCGGTCGCTCCTACGGGCCCTCGCGGCCGAGGGACGGACCGTGCTCGTGTCCTCGCACCTCTTGAGCGAGGTGCAGCAGAGCGTCGACGACGTCGTCATCATCGCGCGCGGGGTGCTCGTGCACTCCGGCACCCTCGCGAGCCTGTCCGCCGGTGACAGCGTGAGCGTCCTCGTCGACGCCCCCGACCGCGGCGCGCTCGCGGACGCCCTCACCGCCGCGGGATACGCCGTGACCCCCGCCCGCTCGGGCCTCATCGTCGCGGGAGTCGAGGCCGACGCCGTCGGCAGGACGGCATTCGACGCCGGCATCCCGCTGAGCGCCCTGCAACGCCAGTCGTCGGGGCTCGAGGACACGTTCCTGCATCTCGTGGAGGGGAACCGATGAGCACGTTCATGCGCACCATCCGCGCCGAGACGGCGAAGATCACGACGACGCGGATGTGGTGGGTGCTCGCGCTCGTCCTGTTCGTCTACGTCCTGTCCCTGTCCGGTGGGCTCGGCGCCCTCTTCGGCGCCGGCTCCACGGGGTCCCTCCCGGGCGGGACGACCGGCGAGATCCCGACCACGGGTCTCCCCCCGCTCCTGTACTCGTTCGCGAGCTCCGTCGGCTACGTCTTCCCCGTCCTCCTCGGCGCCCTCGCCGTGACGGGTGAGGTGCGCCATCAGACGCTCACGCCCACGTTCCTCGCCACGCCCCGCCGCGGGCTGGTGCTCGCGGCGAAGCTCGTCGTCCTGCTGGGCTTCGGAGCGCTCTTCGGCATCATCGGGCTCGTCGCCTCCGTGGGCGGTGGCGCCGGAGCCCTCGCGCTCTTCGACATCGACACGGAGCTCGGTTCGACCGACACGTGGGCGATGTTCGCACGCGTCGTGCTCGCGATGGCGTTGTGGGCGGCGGTCGGCATCGGGCTCGGTTCGGTCGTGACGAATCAGGTGGCCGTCATCGTGATCGTGATCGCGTTCACCCAGTTCGTCGAGCCCGTGCTCCGCTCCGTCGGCGCCCTCGCCGAGTGGATCGCCGACATCGTGCGGTTCCTCCCCGGAGCCGCGAGCGACGCCCTCGTCGGGACGAGCGTCTTCGGCATGATGGCTCCTGGCCAGGAGTCGCTCGACTGGTGGGTCGGAGCGCTCGTGCTCACGGCTATCGCCGCCGCCCTCACGATCATCGGTGCGTTGACGACCTGGCGCCGCGACGTGACGTGATTTTCAGGCCCGCCGCCGGGAGCGCGCCTGCGTAGGCTGAAGCCATGCAGAGGTTTCCCGCGTGGGTCGTCCGCCGTTCCGACGATGGAGCCGCGTCCACGGCCGCGCTCGAGACCCTCGACGCGGAGTTCCTCGACGCGCTCGGCGCACGCGAGGACGGACCGGCGCTCGACACCGTCGTGCGGGTGGAGTATTCGAGCGTCAACTTCAAGGATGCCCTCGCGCTGACGGGGAAGCCCGGTGTCGTCCGGCGCTCGCCCCTCGTCGCGGGCATCGATCTGACCGGCACGGTCCTTTCCACGACCCACCCCGACTGGTGTCGCGGCGACCTCGTGACGCTCAACGGCGCCGGGCTCGGTGAGACGCTCCACGGCGGCCTCGCGGGCCGCGCCCATGTGGACGGGAACCGGCTCGTGCGGGTTCCCGCGACCATGACGCCCCGCCACGCCGCGGCGCTCGGCACTGCAGGCTTCACCGCGATGCTCGCGGTGCTCCGCATCGAGCGGCACGGAGTGAGTCCGGCGGACGGTCCCGTGCTCGTGACCGGCGCGTCCGGGGGCCTCGGCTCGCTCGCCGTCGCCCTGCTCGCTCGAGCGGGTTTCGAGGTCACCGCCTCGACCGGTCGCACCGAGACGCAATCGGGCTTCCTGCGCGACCTCGGCGCCACGACGGTCATCGATCGAGGGGAGCTCGGCGAGCCGGGCAGACCGCTCCAGAGGCAGCGCTGGGCCGCTGTGATCGACGCCGTCGGCGGACCGACCCTCGTCAACGCCGTCGCCCAGTTGCGGCACGGCGGCATCGCCGCCGCGTGCGGGAACGCTCAGAGCGCCGACTACGCCGGGTCCGTCTTCCCCTTCATCCTGCGCGGTGCCACCCTGGCCGGGATCGACTCCGTGCAGGCATCGCGCGAGGAACGGCTGGCCGCGTGGGCGCGACTCGAACGCGACGTCGATGTCGCGGCGCTCGACGGGATGACGTCCGTCGTCCCGATCTCCGCCGCGCGCGAGGTCGCGGAGCGTGTGCTCTCTGGCGGCGTGCGCGGCCGGACCGTCATCGAGACGGGCGGCTGAACGAACCCAGCAGGTCGAGCGCGGACGTCAGTCCTTCGCGGTGGCGTCCTCGCCGGTCGCCTCCACGGCGGTCTGCTCGTCCGCCGTCTTCGCGTCTGTCGCCGTGGGCGCGACCGGCTCCGTCGAGGGCGCGGACGTGGCCTTGCGCGTGCGCGCCTTCGCCGGGGTCGTGACCTCGGGAGACTCTGCCGCCGTCTTCTTCGCCGTGCTGCCGCGCGCGGGCTTCTTCTCGCCACCCGTCGAAGCGGACGCCGACGTCGTCGCCTTCGTCGCAGCGCCGCGCGCCGCGGTCTTCTTCGTGACCGTCGCCCCGTCCGGAGGCGGCGTGGCGGAACCGGAGCCGGGGGTGTTCTCCGCGCTCGTCGCCCTCGATCGTTTCGCGGCCTTGGCGGGCGTGACCGCAACCGACTCGTCCGCGCCCTTGCTCGCCGCCTTCTTCGCGACGGAGGAGCGACCGCTCGACTTCGCGGCGTTGGCATCGGCCTTCGCCTTCGCGGCCTCGACCTTGGCGGCCTCGGCCTTGGCCCGCACGGCGATCGGTCGCGGGCTCACGGTGCGGACGCGCGTCGCCCGGACCTTCTTGGCCCGGACCTCGTCCTCGGCGAGGCGCAGCGCGGCGACGAGTTCGGCACCGTGATTGGTGGAGACGATGACGCGCGAGTACTCGGCGTCGACGACGTCGAGGACGACCGCCGGTCGGGACCCCTTCTTGATGACGAGGAAGTCCGTGCCGCCGTGCGACTTCCACTGGCCGACGGCGAGGGTGAGGGGAATCGCGGCTCCCTTACCGCGGACGCCACGGACCCAGATCCACGGGTCGTCCGTGAGCGTCGCCGAGCGGATGCTCGAGCGGGGGATCTCCACGTTGTCCCGCCGGAGCGAGAGAGCCTTCTCCGCCGCCGTCAATCGGATCTCGAGTCGATCGGAGTGGAGGTGGATGCTGGCCATGTTCCTAGTCTGCCGTGGCTGTGTTCGGGGCGCCGCTGTGAAAGCTCACAAACCCATAACGACGCCGCTGTATGCGGCCGTCGGAATGCGTGTCCAACCCTGCTCTTCTCAGCGGAGAGGACGCGCTCCCGCAGCGGCACGAGCCGCGTGGGGAAGAGCCTCGAGGATGCGTTCGACCGCCGCGTCATCGTGAGCCGCGGTCACGAACCACGCCTCGAACACGCTCGGGGGGAGCGAGACGCCATGGTCGAGCATGCTGTGGAAGAAGGCGGGGTAGCGCCACGCCTCCTGCGCCTGGACCGCGGCGTAATCGCGCGCGGGCTCGGCGGAGAAGACGAAGCTGAACAGGTTGCCGGCGCGCTGCACGACGTGCGCGACTCCGGCGTCCGTGAGGGCTTGTGACGCCGCAGTCGAGACGGTCGCGGCGACCGCGTCGAGCCGGGAGTAGACATCGGCGGTTGCAAGCCGGAGGGTCGCGAGACCTGCCGCGACGGCCACCGGATTCCCGGAGAGGGTGCCCGCCTGGTAGACCGGACCGAGCGGCGCCAGCAGGTCCATGATGTCCGCGCGCCCACCCAATGCCGCGAGCGGCATGCCTCCGCCGACGACCTTGCCGAACGTGAAGATGTCGGGCTGGTAGTCGACGGCATCCACGCGGGAAATACCCCAGTAGCCGGCCGGACCGACGCGGAATCCCGTGAGCACCTCGTCGATGATCACGAGCGCCCCGTGACGATGGGCGACGTCGACGATGAAGGCGTTGAACCCCGGCTTCGGCTGCACGACGCCCATGTTCGCCGGTGCGGCCTCGGTGATGACCGCCGCGATGCGATCCCCGTGCTCGGCGAAGACCGCTTCGAGCGCCGCCTCGTCGTTGTAGGGCACGACGAGGGTCTGTCGGGCGACCGCCTCGGGGACGCCGGCGGATCCGGGGAGCGCGAGCGTCGCGAGACCGGAGCCCGCGGCGGCGAGGAGCGAGTCCGAGTGCCCGTGGTAGTGGCCGGCGAACTTCACGAGCAGGTCGCGGCCGGTGGCGCCGCGCGCGAGGCGGATGGCCGTCATGGTCGCTTCCGTGCCGGTCGAGACGAGCCGTACTTTCTCGAGCGGCGACGGGCCCGCGTTCCGGAGGCGGCCGACGATCTCCTCGACGAGTTCCGTCTCCGTCGGCGTCGACGCGCCGAAGGACAGGCCGCGAGCTGCGGCCTCCTGCACCGCAGCGACGACCTGCGGGTGGGCGTGGCCGAGGATCGCCGGCCCCCACGACGCGACGAGGTCGACATACTCGCGACCCTCGGCGTCGACGACCGTCGCGCCGCGGGCCTCGACGAGGAAGCGGGGAGTGCCGCCGACCGAGCCGAATGCGCGGACGGGCGAGTTCACGCCGCCGGGGATGACCGTGCGAGCCCGGTCGAAGAGACCCTGGTTGATGTCGTTCACTTGAGCCATCCCGCGACCTCCGTCGCCCAGTAGGTGAGGATCGCGTCGGCACCGGCGCGCTTGATGCCGACGAGCGACTCCTCGATCGCGCGGTTGCGGTCGATCCAGCCGTGCGCGGCGGCGGCCTCGATCATCGAGTACTCCCCCGACACCTGGTACGCCCAGACGGGGACGTCGCTCGCGGCGGCGACGTCGGCGAGCACGTCGAGGTAACTCATCGCGGGCTTCACCATGACGATGTCGGCGCCCTCCTCGATGTCGGTGATCGCCTCGCGCAGGCCCTCCCGACGGTTGCCGGGGTCGAGCTGGTAGCTGCGGCGGTCCCCGGTGAGCTGCGAGTCGACGGCCTCGCGGAAGGGGCCGTAGAAGGCGGACGCGTACTTCGCCGAGTACGCCATGATGACGGTGTCGTGGAAGCCCTCACCGTCGAGCGCGTCGCGAACGGCGGCGACCTGGCCGTCCATCATGCCGCTCAGCCCGAGGACCTGGGAGCCGGCGCGCGCCTGGGCGAGCGCCATCTCCCGGTAGATCACGAGGGTCGCGTCGTTGTCGACGGCACCGCTGGCGTCGAGGACACCGCAGTGCCCATGATCGGTGAACTCGTCGAGGCAGAGGTCCGTCTGGACGACGATCGCGTCGCCGACCTCGGCGGCGACGGCCTCCGTCGCGACGTTGAGGATGCCGTCCGTACGGCACGACGCCGATCCGGTCGCGTCCCGGACCTCGGGGACGCCGAAGAGCATGACGCCGCCGACACCGGCCTCGGCCGCTTCGGCGGCCGTCCGACGCAGGGAGTCGATCGAGTGCTGGAGGATCCCGGGCATCGATCCGAGCGGGAGCGGCTCGGAGACGCCCTCGCGGACGAAGAGGGGCAGGACGAGCTCTGCGGGGTGCAAGCGGGTCTCCGCGACGAGGCGACGGAGCGCAGGAGTCGTGCGCAGTCGGCGCAGACGAGTCTCGGGAAAAGTCACCCCTCAAGCCTACGGCGGCAGGCTGGGCACGAGGTCAGTGCGCTTGGGGCTGGCAGCGACCTGAAGCAACTAACAAACACTCTTTTAGGTCCTTCGGTTTGCCTTTGTCCTACGGTTCCGTCCACACCGCGGCACAAAGAACCTAAAAGAGAGTCCTTTAGGTGTTTAGTATTCGTGTATGGCAGCAACTGCGCGAAATCCGTTCCGTCCGGGCGTCGGTCTTCAACCCGAATACCTGGCCGGCCGCGATGCGGCCATCGCGCAGTTCCGTCGTGTTCTTGCGGGAGCTCCAGAGATACCGGGAAACGCTCGAATAACCGGACTTCGCGGTGTCGGCAAGACGGTGCTTCTGAAACGACTTCAAGAAGTCGCCGAAGAAGTGGGATTCGCAACGATAGCCACTGAGCTGGAACCGCGTCATTGCAACGACTCGGCCTTCGAGACACTCCTGGCCCGTCAGCAAGCCGAACTTGCTAAACGCCTTTCGACGATAGAGCGTGTGAAGCGTGTTGCCGCGGACGCGGCGCAAGCCCTGCGGCGGATAGCCACTGTGACCTTCGAGGGTTTTGAATGGAGTCTCGCGGGAGACTTAGATCCAACCACGCATGACGTAGCTTCGACTCTCCTAGCTGCGGTCGAGTCGGCACTCGCTGCGGATAAGGCTGGACTCGTCCTCTTCTTCGATGAAGCCCAAGTGCTGGTCGACGACAAGGCAGCTTCCGGATCACACGCTCTCTCCTCACTGATTGCAGCGGTGTCAACTCTTCAGAAGCAGAACGTGCCCATCAGTCTCGTGCTGTGCGGTCTGCCCACGCTGACGGTGAACTTGTTGACGGCGCGGACGTACAGCGAACGAATGTTTCGGGGCTTCAAGGTCGACTCGCTCGGCTTCGAAGATGCGGCAAAGGCTTTCACTGAGCCCCTGTCAGCAGCTGCTGCTATTAAGGCTGACGACGACCTTGTCGAGCGGGTCGTGAAGGACGTCGAAGGTTACCCCTACTTCATCCAGCTATGGGGAGCGGAACTCTGGGACGCAACTCACGACGCTGGATCGGCACGCATGAGCATCGGTGTGCTCGAGGCTATTGAAGAGCGCATACATGAACGACTCGATCTCGACTTCTATGAACCTCGCGTTGAATCGCTCACTCCTGCGGAGCAGGACCTGCTCGTGGCATCAGCACAATGCCCGTATCCTCCTCTTGCCGTCGCTGACCTCAACGAAGCATCGAGCAAATCTAACGACAACGTAAACGTGCTGTTAGGACGGCTGGTGAAGGCTAACGTTCTCTACCGGCCGCGGAAGGGCCAGTACCTCTATACAGCGCCGAAATTTCGGGAGTACCTTCAGCGGCGTATCGAACTCGACTAGCACGAGCACGAGCACGCGAATCACGAACACCTGAGCTCATCAGGAGACGGTCGGGACCTCGCGGTCGGCGACCACCTCGACGATCGAGTCGATGAGGCCCGCGACCGTCTGCTCACGGGAGACGACGGCCACGTCGAGACCGACGGCGCGCGCGTCTTTCGCTGTGCGGGGGCCGATGGCCGCCACGACGGTCGACTCGGGCAGCGAACCGAACTGGGTCGCGACCTGCTCGGCGACGCTTCCCGAGGTGACGAGGATCACGCTGATGCGGCCACTGCGCACGTCCTCGACGACGCGGTCGTCGACGGGCTCGCCGATCGTGCGGTAGGCGACGACCGAGAGCACGTCGTGGCCTGCTTCCACGAGGCCGCGGGACAGCAGCGGCTTCGCGATCTCCGAGCGGAGGGTGAGGAATCGACGGGGATTCGGCTCGAGGGCGTTGAGCTCGTCGAGCATGCCGCGCGCCGAGTTGTCCCGCTCCGGCACGAGGTCGACGGCGTAGCCGACGGCCTGGAGCGCAGCGGCTGTCGTCTCTCCGACGGCCGCGATCTTCGTCGTGGGCGGGATGCGCACACCCTCCGAGTACAGGACGTCGACGGTCGTCGCACTCGTGACGGTGAGCCAGTCGAACTCGCCGGCGGTGAGCGCGTCGAGCGCTGCTCGCAGCGCAGCCGGGTCGTCGGTCGGCGCGAAGTTGATCATGGGGGCGACGACGGGTGACGCGCCGCGCGCCCGCAGGTCCGCCGCGACGCCGTCTCCCCAGGGACCGCCACGCGGGACGAGCACTCGCCACCCCTTGAGGGGTTTGCCCACGAGCGCGTGTGCCGTCATACGGTGGTCCTCACTAGGGTCGTGCTGCGAGGCCGGGGGCGCCGGCGCTGATCAGGGACGCGGCGAGCTCGAATCCGATCCGGCTCGCCGTCGCGATCCGCGCGTCGAGACCGGTTCCGTCGGGGTGGCTCGAAGCACTCGGATCGATGAGGTTCGGGAGGACCGCCTGCGCATCATTCTCCACGGAAGACGATCCGTCTCCAGCGTACACGCTGGCTGTGAGGCGGATACCGTGCTCCCCCACGCGGGCGGAGGCACCGACGGGAGCGGAGCAACCCGCCTCGAGTCCGGCGAGCACGGCGCGCTCCGCCTCGGCCGCGACGAACGCGTCGGCGTCGTTGATGGCGCGCACCGCACGCGCGGTCTCGCTGTCCCCGTGGCGGTCGAACGATGCGACGGTCTCGACGGCGAGCGCTCCCTGAGCCGGAGCGGTCGGCCACTCGTCGAGCTCGAAGATCTGCGTGATCGCGGCCGTGCGGTCGAGTCGGGACAGCCCGGCGACGGCGAGGACGACCGCGTCGAGCTCGCCCGACGTGACGAACCCGAGGCGCGTGTCGACGTTGCCGCGGATGTCGACGACGGTGAGATCGGGGCGCCGTGCGAGCAACTGGGCCGCGCGCCGTGGCGACCCGGTACCGACGCGCGCGTCGGCCGGCAGCTCCTCGAGCGTGAGTCCGTCGCGCGCGCAGAGGGCGTCGCGCGCGTCCGCACGCAACGGGACGGCCGCGATGACGAGTCCCGGGTACGGAGCGGTCGGGAGGTCCTTCATGGAGTGCACGACGATGTCGCACGTTCCGACGAGCAGGGCCTCGCGGAGCGCGGAGGCGAAGACCCCCGTGCCGCCGAGGCTCGAGAGCGACGCCTGGGAGACGTCGCCGTGCGTCGTCACGGGCACGAGTTCCGTCGCGATCCCCGTTCGCTCGGTGATGAGCTCCGCGACGTCACCGCACTGCGCGAGGGCGAGCGCGCTGCCGCGCGTTCCGATCCGCAGGGTCATGGCGCCAGTCCCGCGACGGCCGGCTTGAAGCCGAGGCGAGCGTTCTCGCAGCACCCCGGGCGGCACACGTCGTACCACGGGCCGAGCTCCGTGGTCGCCGGGCGTTCTTCCGCCGGCGTGCCGTTGACGCGCTCGAGGATGAGGTCGACGAGTCCGGCGACGTAGTCGTCGTGCGTGCCCGGCGTCGCGACGCGGACGGACGCGAGACCGAGCCGCTTGGCGGTGTCCGTCGCCTCGTTGTCGAGATCCCAGAGCACCTCCATGTGGTCGCTCACGAAGCCGATGGGCACGATGACGACGGCGCGGCGGCCCGCGGCGGGAAGCTCCTCCATGGCGTCGTTGATGTCCGGGTCCAGCCACGGCTGGCTCGGCGGCCCCGAGCGCGACTGGAAGACGAGCTGCCACGGCGGCACGCCGCCCTCACCGCGTTCGGCGCGCACGGCCTCCATGACGACGCCGGCGACGGCGCGGTGCTGGGCACCGTAGGCGCCGCCGCGCGGACCGAAGTCGCGGTCGCGAGGGCCGGAGCGCTCGGCGTCGCCGTCCGGGATCGAGTGCGTCGTGAACATCACCTCGACCTCGGTCGCCACGTCGAGTCCCTCGACCTGACCCTCGAGCGTCGTGAGAGCGTCGCGGACGCCGTCGATGAAGGGACCGACGAAGCCGGGGTGGTCGAAGAACTGCCGCACCTTGTCGATACGGACGGTGCCGGCGAGCTTCGTCTCGTCGAGCACGCGAGCGAAGTCCTCGCGGTACTGGCGGCAACCGGAGTAGGAGGAGTAGGCGCTCGTCGCGATCGCGAGCAGTTGCGTGTACCCGCGGTCGTTCGCTTCCGTCACGGCCTCTTCGAGGTACGGGATCCAGTTGCGGTTGCCCCACAGCACGGGGAGGTCGATGCCGCGGCGGGCGAGCTCCGACTCGAGGGCCGCCTTGAGCGCGCGGTTCTGGTCGTTGATGGGACTCACACCGCCGTAGTGACGGTAGTGGTGCGCGACCTCTTCGAGTCGTTCGTCCGGGATGCCGCGACCGCGCGTGACGTTGCGGAGGAAGGGGATGACGTCGTCCTGACCCTCGGGGCCACCGAAACCCGCGAGGAGGATCGCGTCGTAGGACGTCGGCTCGCTCACGTGCGGCGCACCGGACGAGGCGGCCGGTGAAGCCGACGGCACGAGCGGGGTCGCGGCGTCCTCCACCGCGAGCTCGGCGGTGAACGCGTCGAAGCTCCCGTCGGTACTGCCGAGGTTGCGGGCGGCCATCAGGACAGCACCTCCGCGACTTCGGCGGCGGGGATGCGGCGTCCCGTGAAGAACGGCACCTCCTCGCGGACGTGGCGACGCGCGTCCGTGGCGCGCAGATCGCGCATGAGGTCCACGAGGTCGACGAGGTCGTCGGACTCGAGAGGGAGCAGCCACTCGTAGTCACCGAGCGCGAACGAGGCGACCGTGTTCGCGAGCACACCACGGAAGGCGGCTCCCTTGCGGCCGTGCTCCGCGAGCATCGCGCGACGCTCCTCCTCGGGCAGCAGGTACCACTCGAAGCTGCGGACGAAGGGGTAGAGGCAGAGCCACTGCAGCGGCTCCTTCCCGCGGAGGAAGCCCGGGACGTGCTGGCGGTTGAACTCGGCGTCGCGGTGGACGCCCATCGCGTTCCACGTCGGCAGCAGATCGGAGAGCATCGTCGTACGGCGCAGCGCCCGGAGCCCGGCCTGGAGCGCCTCGGCGGTGTCGCCGTGCAGCCAGATCATGAGGTCGGCGTCGGCACGCATGCCCGAGACGTCGTAGAAACCGCGGATGGTGACGCCGTCGGCGTCGAGGACGTCGACGACCGATTCGAGTTCCGAAACCGCCGGTGCCGAGACGTCCGCCGCCCGATCCGGGTTGCGACGGAGGATCGCCCACAGGGTGAATCCGGACGGTCCGACGTCAGGTTCTTCGGTGTGGGGAGAGGGGTGGACTGCCTCGTCGGAGGCCGGGTGAGTCATGACTCCATCCTCCCTCTTAACCCTGAAAGATTTCAAAGCGCGGAGCCCCGCGGCCACATCGCTCGGTGAGGGGGAGACGACGAACCGCGCGGCCCCTCAGGGACCGCGCGGTTCGACGTGTGTGGGCGGGTGGCGCTTAGGGCTGCGCGGCCGCGTCCGCGGCGTCCGGGGTCGAGCCGGTCGCGCCGCCGACGGTGCCACCGCCGGCGCCGCTGCCGCCGCCGAGCAGGTCGCCGAGGCTCTGGCCGCCCGCGTCGCCCGAGCGCCGGGTGGCGCCGTTGAAGAGCTTCGTGAGGTCGATGCCCGTCGCGTCCTTGAGGAGCGTCGAGACCTGCGTGACGTTGTTGACGACGTCGTTCGAGAGCTTCGTCGCGCCGTCGGTCGAGATGACCGTGAGGTTGTCGATCGAGGCGTACGGGGCGGCGAGCTCGCGGGCGATCTGCGGCAGGATCTCGATTGCGCGCTGCTGCAGCAGAGCCTCGGACTCGTTGCGGAGCGCGGCGACGCGGAGCTCGGTCGCCCGCGCCTCGGCCTCACCCTTGGCGAGGATCGCGGCCGCCTCGGCCTCACCCTCTGCGCGCGTGGCCTCGGCCTCGGCGATACGGCGGTCGCGGTCGGCCTTCGCCTCGGCGACGACCTTCGCGGCGTCGGCCTCCGCGATCTGGCGGATGCGGTACGACTCGGCGTCCGCGACCTTGCGGACCTCGGCGTTGAGCTGCTGCTCGCGGAGCGCGGCCTCGCGGACGGCGGTGATCTCGCGCTGCTGGAGGATGCCCTGCTGCGCGGTCGCCTCGGCGAGCGGCTTCGCAGCCTCTGCTCGCGCGATCGCCTCGTCCGTCTCGGTCTTGATCGACGCGTTCTTCAGCGACAATTCGCGGTTCGCGTCGGCGATGGCCTCCGCCGCCTCGATGCGCGCCTGCTCCGACGCACGGGCCGACTGCGACTCCGCGATCTCGGCCGCCTGGCGGACACGGGCCTGCTCAGGGCGACCGAGGTCGGTGATGTAGCCCTTGTCGTCCGCGATCTCCTTGATCTGGAATGTGTCGACGTCGAGACCCTGGTTGAGGAGTGAGGTGCGGGCAGCCTCGAGCACCTGCTCGGCGAGGCCGGCGCGGTCGCGGATGATCTCCTCGACCGTGAGGTTACCGATCGACGAACGCAGCGAACCGGAGAGCACCTCCTGCGTGAAGGGCTCGATGTGCTGGTCCTGACCGAGGAAGCGCTGGGCGGCCGAACGGATCGCCCCATCGCTGTCGCCGACCTTGACGACGGCCACGGCCTCGACGCGGATGGTGACACCGTTGCGTGTCTGCGCGACGCCCTGGATCCCGATCGCGCGGGAGCGCAGGGAGAGCGAGAAGTGACGCTGCAGGAACGGCACGACGAAGACGCCGCCGCCCTGGACGACCTTTTGACCCGAGAGGTCCGTGATCGTGCGGCCGTCGGCGCCGACCGTCTTCTTCGCCTTGCGCCCCGTGACGATGATCGCCTCGTCGGGCTTCGCGATCTTGTACCGGCTCTTGATGAACAGAGCCAGGATGACGAGGATCACCACCACGGCGATGATGATGGGGATCGACGCGATGGCGAGCAGGTCCATGACACTCCAGAGTGTTGGTGGGCGGTGCCTTCACCCTATCGGGAGGCCAGGTTCCGGTATACGGGCAGTCCTCCCCCCGTGCGGGCGACTCGCCACCAGCGCCCCTCCGAACGCTTCACGCACAAGCGACCGCCGTGTTTCACGGTTCGACGAGGTCGTCTCCCCTGTGTGCTCCGTAGTACTCGGACTGCCGCCGCATCAGGTCCCTCATCGACGTCTCCCGCCCGACGCCGTAGACGGTCCCGCCGAAGTCGAGCTTCCGTTGGATCGCCCAGATCTCGTCGTGACGCTCGGGCGGCAGGATCGACGCCGGCGCACCGACAGCCACCCAGCCGATAGGGACGACGGCACCGGGCGCCACGACGGTGTTGACCTGCACGACGCCATTGATACGGACCTCGGCTCCCCGGCCGATGCGGCTGCCCGGGAACAAGGAGGCACCCGTGGCGATGAACGCCTCGTCCTCCACTGTGCTGCCGTTGATGTGGGTGTGAGGACCGATCATGACGGCCGCGCCGACACGGGCGGGATGGCCCGCTCGACCACGGATCAGCGCCTGCTCCATGACGACGGCGTCCTCGCCGACGGTGACCTCGCCGTCCTCCGCCGTGATAACGGCCCCGTGCAGGATCCGAGCACCCGGCCCGACCCGGACGTCTCCGACGATCACAGCCGACGGGGCGACGTAGGCGGTCGCGTCGATCGACGGCTCGACGCCGCGGTGTCTCATCAGCATCCGTCCGCTCCGATCCTCGCTCTCACCCTAGCGATGACCCGCCCTCATCCTGCTCCCCGGCTTCCGCAGAGTCCGGGCACGGTGACCCGTTCGGAAGAGTATCGAGCACTCCATCACGGACGCGCGCCATCGACGCCCATCATGAACAGCTCGCCCGCCCAGAGCACCTGGGCGACGGCGATGCCGACGCCGGATGCGAGCGCGACGGCGAGGACGGCGTAGACGAATCCCGTCCACCTCCGTACTCGCCCTCGTACGGCGACTATCGCGAGGAGCACGAGTCCGACCATGTGGGCGGCGACGAGCGGCACCCCTCCGACCACCGCGCCCCATCCCGCCATCGTGGACCCGGCGGAGACGGCCTTCGGCTGCTCCGTCATCTCCTCCTCGTGCGCCAGACCGAACCAGTTCCAGCCGACGATCATCACGATGACGCCGACGACGCTCAGCGCCCAGAGCCATCGTGCGTAACGGCGGTCGGCCCACCCCGTCTTCGTGAGATCGTCCGCTGCGCGTCGGCGTGTTGCCGCCCATGGCGGGTGCCTCGTCATGCGCGCAACACTAGCGGCGGGGAAACGTCCTCCTCCATCGGCGCCAGGGAGGAGCACGCCGAGACGTGGCTCACGTCACATGACG
The DNA here is from genome assembly GCF_004078635.1 of Labedella phragmitis. GTDB lineage: Bacteria > Actinomycetota > Actinomycetes > Actinomycetales > Microbacteriaceae > Labedella > Labedella phragmitis. The sequence continues at coordinate 355,836 of NZ_RZNB01000001.1, read as the reverse complement.
ATGACGAGCTTCCCGGCGACACCGCCGCGGTCGAAGCGATCGTGGGCACGTCCGATGTCGTCAATACGGAACGTTTCGTGGACGACGGGCCGGATGTGGTTCGCGTCGACGAATGCGCTCAGTGCGGCGAGCTGCCCGGTCGGCGGCTCGCCCGCGAACATTCGGATCCGTCGCGAGCCGTGGATCGCGGACAAACCGACAGCGGCGAGTGCGCCGGCAGAGCCGACGGCCACGGTCGCCATGCGCCCGTTCCGGGAGAGCGCGCTTCGCCAGGCCGATAGCTGAGTGCCGACCGTGTCGAAGATCACGTCCGCCGAACCGACGTCCGATGGTGTCGCCGTCGCATAGTCGAAGACCTCTTGCGCTCCGAGAGAGCGAACGAGGTCGCCATTGCGCCGCGATGTAACGCCGATGACCTGGCCACCCAGTGCGGCGGCGATCGGAACGGCAGCACTGCCCACCCCGCCGGATGCCCCGCGGATGAGCGTCCGCGAACCGGGTCGAAGGCTCAACACGTCTCGGAAGGCCCGGAGAGCGGTGTACCCGCCGACAATGAGCGCTGCAGCCTCCGCATCACTCAGCGACTCGGGTGCGGGCGCCACTCGATGGGAGTGTACGACCGCGAATTCGGCGGCGAGGCCCGTCGATCTCCTCAGTCCGTCGGCTCCGGCTCGCATGGCCCAGACACGTTCTCCTTTGACGAATCCCGTCACGCCCGCGCCGACCCCCTCGATGCGGCCAACGGCGTCCACGCCGAGACCCTGCGGAAACCTCCGGCGTGTGATGAGACCGAGTTCTCCCGACCGGTGCGATGCGTCGACGGCGTTCACGCTCGACGCGGCGACACGGATCAGCACCTCGCCCTCGCCTGGGGTCGGCACGGCAGCGTCCACAACATCGATGACTCCCGGATCACCGAAACGAACGAACTGGGCCGCCTTCATCGAATCTCCTCGATCGTGTTCATAAGTGAAAGATAGCTTCCACTTCCTAGACAGTAGCAGAAGTGGCAATGATCTTCCACTTGCTAGGATGTCCGCATGGTGCTCCGTGTCGATGCCCGCCAAAATCGTGACCGTATCGTCGATGCCGCACAGGACCTCTTCGCTTCCGAGGGATTGGAAACGCCGATGTCCGAGATCGCGCGCCGCGCTGGGGTGGGGGCGGCGACACTCTCCCGCCGCTTCCCGACGAGGGAGTCACTCATCGACGCCGTGTTCGAACGGCAGCTCGGATGGTGGATGAGCGCGGTCGATGCCGTCGAGAAGGCCCCCGACGCCTGGGTGGCCCTCTCGGATCTTCTCGAGCAGGCATGCGTCGAACAGGCTCGCGAGCAGGTTTGCGCAGATCTGGTGGTTCGCGCCTTCTTCAACGGAACGAGCTTCGACGCCGAGAAGGCGATCCTTCGGTCCACGATCGAGCGGGTCCTCGACGCCGCGAAGGAAGCGGGAACGGTCCGCGACGATGTGGTGTGGGACGACATCGTCCTGCTCATCGAGGCGAACGCCGGCGCCGCTAACCTCGTACCCTCGGACTCCGAGGCGTCGGCGCGACGACTCGCCCAGCATTTCCTGAGGTCATTCACGACCTTCTCCGGCGGTCGTTGACCCGTCGTCCGTGATACCCCCTGCAGCCCTGACCGGGCGATCGAGATGCCGCCCCCTGCAATCCCGTGCCGGATCTCGTGGACAACTTCATGTCAGGGCACGACAAGTTCGGCGCGCACCTCTTCATCGCTCCAACCGTTGTCAGTACCGGTCATACTCGCGCGTCGCTACGCCGGTGTCGCGGTGCGGCCCGGAGCCACGACAAGCGGATCGCCGTCGATGACGCCCGTCTGGTGGATTCGCGATAGCCGAGGACGCCGTCTCACCGGCGGACGAACACCTGGCGATCCACGACGCGAACGACGGTCGCGCCGCGCTCACGCCGAACGATCTCGGCGACCTGTGCGAACGCTCGCTTCGCGCGCCGACCGACCACGAAGGCCATCACCAGCACGGCGATGCACAACACGAGGATGACGAGGGCCACGACGGGGATCGCGGGCACGTCGGCGAGGGCGGAGGCGAAGATCGCGGCGAGGAAGCCCACGGCGACGGCCGAGAACGTCGCGCCCAACAGCAGATTCATGGCACGCCGCCCGTGACCGGCCGCCGTAACCACCTCGGGAATGGAGGCGTTCAGCGCTTCGGTCGTCTCACGGCTCAACTGCGCATCGATGTCGTCCACGAGTCCACTAAGGCCGGTCCCCGGGCCCCGGTCGAGACCGATCTCGCTCAGGCCCACGGGGGACGGCGCCCATGCTGCAGGAGGTCTGCACCATGGACGCCGTCGTTTGCCCGGCTCGAATCCCTAGCGCTTGAGCACGGCGCGGGCCACGGCCCACACGCCGGCGCCCACGGCGAGGGCGACCGCGGCCACCCCGCCGACGAGTGCTTGCGGGTTCTCCTCGCGGAGCTCCGCGATCTTCGCCTTGGCGCGATCGGTCGCCTTGCCGACCTGCTTGGGGACGTTGAGCTTGTCCTCGATCGCGTTGAGGGTCGCCACGAGTTCGGCGCGCACCTCTTCGGCGCTCGGGTTGTCAGTGCCGGTCATACTCACCCACCCCTTTCACTGCTCGGATGTCTTTCTGGAATTCGTCGGACGGGCTCGGCCCCTCGCTGATCTTGCGGAAGAAGCGGAGGGCGATGAGCACGAGGACCCCCGCGATGAGCAGGAACACCACGAACACGATGAGCGCCGCGAGCCATGCGGGCATGACGAGCGCGAGCGCCAGGATGCCGACGGCCACGAGGGTGCCGAGCGCGAAGAACAGGAACATGAGCGCGACGACGACGAGGCCCGCACCGATGCCGGCGTTCTTGCCGATGTGGCTCGCCTTGCCCTTGAGGCCGTCGAGCTCGGCGGTGAGGAGTCTCTTGAGCAGACCCGGGATCGACGTGATCAGGTCGAGGAGCGGGACCTGCTCCTTCGAGCGCCGCGTCGGCGTCTCCGTGGTGTACCGGCTCATGATCGGCGGCTCAGCGGGATGACGACGAACCGTCGGCGATGCCGCCGAGCTCGTCCTTCACGTCGCCGACCTCACCGATCGTGTCGTCGAGCTTCTGACCGGGTGTGCGGCTGCTCGAGACGATCTTCACGATCGTCTTCGCTCCCGAGAACAGCGTGGTCGGAACCGCGCTCACGCGGGCCTTCGCGAAGCCCTGGACCGTGCGCACCTGCTTCTGCACCGGCTCGGTCTCGTACAGCTTCAGCCAGTTGGCCTTGATCTGCTCGTAGCGTCCGCGTCCAGCACGGGCACCGAGGACGTACCCCGTTGCCAGCCCCGTCACGAGGAGGATCTTGCCCTTCATAGCGTCTCCGTCCGATCGGCGTCCATCGACTGGCCCCACGGCGGACGTCACGCAGAAGCGGACGCGCCGGGGCCAGGGTTCCAGCGTATCCGCATCGGCGTCCGCGCGCCCACCCCTGCATTCCGCTCGTGGAATGCGGTAGGCGACGCGTCAGGCATCCGGCGCGGTCAGGTCGTGCGGATCGATCGGGTTCAATCCCCTCCCGGTACCGGGCAGGGGAGCTCGAGGGTGGCCGTCAGACCGGTGCGCATGACGAACCGATCGCCGGCTGCCGTCTCGAACGAAACGGTGAGCGGAGAGTCGGCCGGCGGTGTCTCGACACATGCTGGAGCCGTCGGCAACCGGAAGGTGAAAACCTTCGTCTCGGCCTCTCCGACGATCAGCGGGAGGTCGCAATCGACGAGTTCCTCCCCATCCGGAATTCGTCCGCAGAACAGACTCTCGGCCGGCAACCAGCCGTCGTGGAATTGGACCGCCGCCGTCGTCACCGATCCCGCGGACCGGCCGGCATTCGTCACCTCGACACGGATCTGCATCGACCCGTCGGCGTGCTCGCCCGCGCCGAACGTGCGCTCGATCCCCTTACCGTCCACTTCCCAGAGGTTTGCGGTGGGATAGTCGAGGACGACCTCCGCGACGCCGACGAGCACTGCACCGTCGACACGGTGCGCCTCACGCTGCGCCTCGAGTTGCTCGGTGAGGATCCGGTTCTGATTTCCCGTCACAACGACACCGACCACCGCGATCAGGGCACCCACCGCCCCCACCCATGCCACGAACCGATCGCGTCGCTCCTGCCGCTGCTTCCGCGCGAGGTCATCACGCTCCTGCTGGCTCCTCTTCTCCACCAGCTCGCGGTATCTCTTCCTCCGCTTCGATCCGAACACTCGACCCTTCCGTTCTGTCGGGAGACGCGTCAGTCCGCAGACGGCGCTGCGGCGTCCGGTGCCATCTCGCCGAGGACGCGCTGGGCGACGCGGTGTCGCACGCGACCGGCCGAAGCGAGCGCGTCGGGAACCACGGCGGCGAGACCCGTGCCCGCGAGCCAACCGCCCGTGACGTCGAGCCCGTCGATCGCGAGGATGCGCTCGCGCACGGACTCCGATCGGGCCCGTTGACCCGTGACCGCGCCGGGGAGGGAGCCGGCCCATGTCGTGCGCTTGGCGGCCACGATCGATGCTGGGTCGAGTTCGACGCCGAGCATCGTGGAGAGATCGCGGACCGCGAGCGCGACGAGCTCGTCGTCCCCCAGCTCGCCGACGGTGTTCTCACCCGCCTTGCCGAAGGACACCCGGAGGACGTGGCGGTGCGGGGCGAGCGCTCGCGCGTTCTCCGCGAGCCACGACCACTTCGCCGTCGCGTGCGTCATGGCCTTCGCGGTGAGCCCGGCGGTGGGCGCCACGAGCATGCCGGTGCCGCGGGGGTGCGCGTCGAGCCGGGAATCGTCGAGGACGAGCGTCACGAGATCGACGCGCGGCGGGTCGATGGGAGTGACGTCGGAGAGGGAGGGGTCGAGCCGGGAGAGCAGCCCGAGGGCCGGCGCCTCCGGTATCGCGACGATGACGTGATCCGCACGGATCGCGCTGTCCGTTTCACCGGTCCCACTCCCATCGGAGTCAGGGCCCGGGGTGTCGGTCACCGTGACGAGCCATCCGTCGCCGTCGCGCTCGAGCGCAGACACCGGGGTGTTGCGGTGGATCTCGACGCCCCAGGGGTGCTCGAGTTCACGCACGATCGCCTCGACGAGGACCGACATGCCGCCGACGATGCCCTCGACGTTCGAACCGGCACGCGAAGCCGCGCGCATCGTGGCGACAGCCCCGGAGAGCGAACCGGCCTTCGTCAGGGCGCGGTTGAGCCCGGGAGCGGCGAACGTGACGTCGAGCGCCTCGGGATCGGACGAGTAGACCCCCATCGTGACCGGGGCGACGAGGTTGTCCCGCACCGCGCGACCCATCCGGCGCGTCACGAGACCACCGAGGTCGTGCTCGGTGCCCACGGTGAGGACGGGCATGACGCGATCGAGGTACGCGCGCAGCGCTCCGCCCCAGCCGATCACGGCGCGCACATCGTCCGCGAGGGGACTGGAGGGGATCCCGAGGATGCCGGCCTTCGGGAGCGAAGCCATCCGCCCTTTCCCGGCCGCGACCCAGGCGCCCTCCGGGTTCGGCGTCACGATGCGGTCGCCGAGCCCGACGCTCTCGGCGAGCGCCCGGACCGTTCCACCTCGCGTCGCGAAGCTCTCGGCCCCGACCTCCACCGTCAGCCCGCCGATCTCCTCGGCGCGCAGGGCACCCCCGAGGTGGTCGGACGCCTCGAGCACCGTCACGCGGATGCCGACGCGCGCGCAATCGAGCGCGGCCACGAGCCCCGCCATGCCGCCGCCGATAACGACGACGTGCTGCGGCTCGAAACGGTCGCCGCCGGGAGCGCTCGCGTCGACCCCGGTCATGCGCCCTGACGCGTCAGGTCGTACCCGTGCACGAACTCGACGACGCGCGAGAGGACGTCGGGGTCCGTCTCGGGCGGAACGCCGTGACCGAGGTTGAAGACGTGGGAAGGGGCCGACGCACCGCGGTCGAGCACGTCGACGATGTGGGCCTCGAGGACCGGCCACGGAGCGGACAGGAGTGCGGGATCGGCGTTGCCCTGAAGGGGCACGATGCCACCGAGGCGGCGGTTGGCCTCGTCGAGTGGGATCCGGTAGTCGACGCCCACGACGTCCGCACCGATGTCGTGCATGGCTTTCAAGAGCTCGCCGGTCCCGACGCCGAAGTGTACGAGCGGGACGGATTGCGCCGCACCGCCGTCGAGCGGCTCGACGTGCATCGAACGCACCCGCTCGAGCGCAGCGGTCGACGCCGGCGCCACGAAGCGCGAGTAGTCGGACAGCGACAAGGCACCGGCCCACGAGTCGAAGAGTTGCGCCGCCGAGGCGCCCGAGACGACCTGCGCCTCGAGGAACCGGCCCGTGATGTCGGCCGTCCACGCCATGAGCTTCGCCCAGGCCTCCGGGTCGGCGTGCATGAGCGTGCGGGCGTGGATGTGGTCCTTCGACGGCCCGCCCTCCACGAGGTACGCGGCGAGCGTGAAGGGCGCTCCGGCGAATCCGATGAGCGGGGTGCCGTCGTGCTCGGTCGTGAGTTCGGCGACCGTGAGGCGCACGGCCTCCCGCACGGGTTCGAGCGCGTCGTCGAGCACGGCTGGATCGAGGGCGACGAGCTCGTCGACGTCGGCCGCGGTTCGCACGGCCTTCCCGAGCACCGGCCCCTTGCCGGGAACGATCTCGACGTCGACCCCCGCGAGCTTGAGCGGCACGACGATGTCGGAGAAGAAGATGGCCGCGTCGACGTGGTGCCGCCGGACCGGCTGCAGCGTGATCTCGCTCGCGAGCGATGGCGTCAAGCACGCATCGAGCATGCGGGTGCCCACGCGGAGCTCCCGGTACTCGGGCAGCGAGCGGCCGGCCTGACGCATGAACCACACGGGAGTCGCATCGGGGCGTTCGCCGCGGTAGGCGCGGACGAGCCGCGACGTACTCGTGCCGCCGGAGACGAGGGGGTGGTTCTGGTCGAGCTTCACGTCTCCATCCTCCCATCCCGACGCTCGGCGTCGAACCCGGGACGGCGGAGAGAAGGGGGGCACCGCACCCTTTCGACGCCGCGTAGAATGGTCGGGTGCTGATCTGTCTGACGGCGAATCACAAGAACGCCAGCTTCGACCTCCTCGAGAGGCTCGCCGTCGACCCGGGCACCATCGCGCAGCGCATCACGAGCCACGACGAGAGCCTCGCCGGCGCCGTCGTCGTCGCGACCTGCAACCGCTTCGAGGCCTACATCGACGTCGACGAGCCCGCCTCCGGTTTCGAGCAGAAGGCCCTCGAGGCCACGGTCGACGCGATCCGCCGCTCGACCGACCTCGAGAGCGACGAACTCACGGGCACGCTCGACATGCACGTGGGCCGCGGAGCCGCCGAGCACCTCTTCGCCGTCGCGTCCGGTCTCGAGTCCGTCGTCGTCGGGGAGGGAGAGATCGCCGGTCAGGTGCGCCGAGCTCTCGAACGCGCTCGCGCGGCCGGGACCACCTCCTCCGATCTCGAGCGGGCGTTCCAGCGCGCGTCGCAGACGTCGCGCGGGGTCAAGAACAGCACGCCGATCGGTCGAGCCGGTCGTTCGCTCGTGCGCCTCGCTCTCGATCTCGCCGAGTCGCGTGTCGAGGACTGGAGCGGCGTGCGCGTCCTCCTCGTGGGCACCGGCGCGTATGCGGGCGCGAGCCTCGCGGCGATCGCCGACCGGGGCGCGACCGACGTGGGCGTCTATTCGCCGTCCGGTCGTGGCGAGCGCTTCGCCGCCCGTCACGGCATCCGTCTCGTCGAAGCCGCCGATTTCGCTCGGGAGGCCGCTCTCGCCGACCTCGTCGTCACGTGCACCACGGCGTCCGGCTCCGTCCTCGACGCCACGATCCTCGAGCAGGGCCGCCGTGAGATCGGCGCCGAGCACGGGGGCGCTGCGGCACACGGTGACATCGCCGCGCCGCTCCATCCGGTCACCGCGTCCGTCACAGTCGTCGACCCGTCGACCGACTCGACGGTCGCGGAGGTCGTCCTCGACGACGACCCGGCACCCGTCGCAGCGGAGACCCACACGGAGGATGCCGCGTGCTCCGCGCACACCGCGCGGCAGCTCGTCATCGACCTCGGTCTCCCCCGCAACGTCGACCCCTCCGTCGCCTCGGTGCACGGGGTCGAGCTGCTCGACCTCGAGACCATCCGCATCCACGCTCCGCTCGAGGAACTGCAGGCCACCGACGTTGCGCGCCGCATGGTGAGCCGTGCCGCCGAGAAGTACACCACGGTGTCCGATGAGATCACGCTCACACCGGCGGTCGTCGCCCTACGGAAGCACGTCTTCGGGATCCTCGACGCCGAGATCGACCGCGCCCGCTCGCGCGGCGACGAGGACGGCCGCACGGAACAGGCGCTGCGGCACCTCGCGGGCGTCCTCCTCCACACCCCGATGGTGCGTGCGCGGGACGCGGCCCACGCCGGCGACCACGAGCGGTACGTCGACGCGCTCGACGCCCTGTTCGGCATCGATGCGAGCCTCTCGTCGGACGCCCACGGGGACGACGAGCAGGACGTCCGCCCCGCCTGACGCGCACAGACGCGGAAGCGCCCCCTGCGTCTGACGCAGGGGGCGCTTCCGGTGTTCCGGGAGGAACGATCACATCGAGTCGTAGGTCATCCCGGCGGTTCCGATCGCCGCGATGACGACGATGGCCCAGATGATGCCCAGCACGATCGCGATCGAGCTGATGATGATGCCGGCGAGGGCGAGTCCGCGGCCCTGCTCTCCCGTCTGCTTGATCTGCTTGAGCGCGATGATGCCGAGGATCAGACCGGCGAGGGAGAAGACGAAGGCACCGACGAGCGACAGGATCGCGAGAAGGTTGGTCTTCTGCGACTGCGGGGGCTGGCCGTAGCCCTGGGCAGCGCCACCCTGGTAGGGCTGAGCGGGCTGGTAGGACGGGGGGTTCGACGCGTTGGGGTCGGACATGGGTGTCTCTCCTTAGATGGGGGATTCCGGACAAGCGTGGCAGTTCCTGGGAATAGCTGTCAACGCGCCCGAATGGGTGGTAGTCCCCATGTGTGTGCACATTGATTTGGCGATGGTGCACGCAGCTACGCGCACCATCGCCAAATTAATGTAGGAGGTCAGGCGCCCCGAAGGCGCTCGGCGAGGTATCCGAAGAGGGTGTCGATGGAGACGCGCTCCTGCGCCATCGTGTCGCGGTCGCGCACCGTGACGGCGTTGTCCTCGAGCGAATCGAAGTCGACCGTCACGCAGTAGGGCGTGCCGATCTCGTCCTGGCGGCGGTAACGACGACCGATCGCACCGGAATCGTCGAAGTCGACGTTCCACTGGTCGCGGAGCGTCGCGGCGACCTCACGCGCGAGCGGCGACAACGCCTCGTTGCGGCTGAGCGGCAGGACGGCGACCTTCACGGGCGCGAGACGCGGGTCGAGCTTCAGGACCGTGCGCTTGTCGGTGCCGCCCTTGGCGTTCGGCACCTCCTCCTCGACGTACGCGTCGACGAGGAACGCCATGAGGGAGCGCGTGAGTCCCGCCGCCGGCTCGATGACGTACGGCACCCAGCGCTCGTTCTTCGTCTGGTCGAAGTACGAGAGGTCCTTGCCGGAGTGCTTCGCGTGGGTCGAGAGGTCGAAGTCCGTGCGGTTCGCGACGCCCTCGAGCTCGCCCCACTCACTGCCCGTGAAGCCGAACTTGTACTCGATGTCGACGGTGCGCTTCGAGTAGTGCGAGAGCTTCTCCTGCGGGTGTTCGAAGAGCCGCAGGTTCTCCGGGTCGATGCCGAGATCGGTGTACCAGTTCATCCGGTAGTCGATCCAGTGCTGGTGCCACTCCTCGTCCGTTCCGGGCTCGACGAAGAACTCGAGTTCCATCTGCTCGAACTCGCGCGTGCGGAAGATGAAGTTCCCGGGCGTGATCTCGTTGCGGAACGACTTGCCGATCTGACCGACGCCGAACGGCGGCTTCACGCGCGCCGACTGCAGCACGTTCGCGAAGTTCACGAAGATGCCCTGAGCCGTCTCCGGGCGGAGGTAGTGGAGGCCCGACTCGTCCTCCACGGGGCCGAGGTAGGTCTTCAGCATCATGTTGAAGTCGCGCGGAGGCGTCCACTCGCCGCGCGTGCCGCAGTTGGGGCAGACGATGTCGAGCATGCCGTTCTCGGGCGAACGACCCTTCTTCTCCTCGAAGGCCTCGATGAGGTGGTCCTCACGGAAACGCTTGTGGCAGTGGAGGCACTCGACGAGCGGATCGGTGAAGACGCCGACGTGGCCGGAGGCCACCCACACCTGGCGGGGCAGGATCACGGAGGAGTCGAGGCCCACGACGTCGTCGCGGCGCGTGACCATGTACTTCCACCACTGCTTCTTGATGTTCTCCTTGAGCTCCACACCGAGGGGCCCGTAGTCCCACGCCGAGCGCGAACCTCCGTAGATCTCTCCCGCCTGGAAGACGAACCCGCGGTGGCGGGCGAGGGCGATGACCGAATCGAGGCGGCTGGCTGAGGCCACGGGAGAACTCCTGGGGTTTCGGATGTGGTCGTGCCGCGGCCGGATCGCCGGGCAGTCTTGCCTCCCAGTTTAGACGGAGCCGGTCGTCGGCTTGAGGAGTCAGCGGGCTGAGATCGCTCCGCGCGCGCAAGAAAGCGGCCCGTTCGTGTCACAACACGAACGGGCCGCTTCTCACTCAGCTACGCGGCCTGCTTGCGGCGGCGGTAGACGAGGATTCCACCGAGCAGGAGAAGCATCGCGCCGAGGCCGAACGCTGCTCCGTCGACGTTCTGTCCCGTGACGGCGAGTGCGGAGCTGAGCCCCGGCACCGTCGGGCAGACGTCGTCGCTCGCGGTGTTTCCGTTGTGCTCGATCGTCGCCGAGTTGGCGAGACCGCCCCGACCACCCGAACCGGGCTCCGGGCACGTGGCCGCGCTGGGCGTGACCTTCCCGGCCTCCGCCGTGACCACGACGCGCACCTGGTAGGTGTGCGCGGCGTCGGACTCGAGCGTGACACCGGATGCGACCAGATTCGGTGCCGACGTCGCGTCGTCCCCGAGGCCCGTCCAGGCATCCTCGGGCGTGACGCCCTCCGGCGCGGTCACGACGTCGGCGGACTCGATCTCGATCCCGCTGCCGTAGAGCAGCTTGTCGTAGACCGCGTACTCACCGGCGGCACCACCGTCGTTGGTCGCGACGATGTCGTACACCACCGACCAACGGTCCCCGCCGAGCTGCGTCGGCTCAGCCGAGATCGTCTTCTCGATCGAGATGGACGGGATCTCGGCGCAGGCCTGGTCCTCCTCCACCGTGTCGGTCGGATCCGTCAGCATCGACACGTTGTTGAACGCGCGGTCGGCGGTGTCGCCGTCCTCTCCGCAACGGGTCGGGTCGTCCTCGCCTGAACCGGCGCCCTCCAGCTGGAGGGGCACGTCGGCGATCACGGTGACCTCGTAGTGGTGAGGCGCGTACAGCGCGTCGTCGAGCGCGAGCAGGGGCACGTCCGATGCGATTCGTACGTTGTCCTGACCGTCCCACTCGGGCTCGGCGAGGGTCAGGCCATCCGGCGCGACCGAGACGACGGCGGACGTGATCGTCGCCTGCTCCGTGAAGTGGAGCGTGTCGTCCAGGTCGTACGTCGTGGCGAACGGGTCCTCGTTGGTCACGTCGAGGCCGAAGATGACCTCCCACTGCCCGTCACCGATGGGCTCGGCAGAGATGAGCGACTTCTCGTGGGTCGGGTCGCCGACCATCTCGATGCCCGCCGGGTCGCAGTTGACCTGGACCGGCTCCTCGGAGTCCTCCGGCTGGTCGGCCGCCGCACAGGCGGTGTTGACGGAGGTCTGCTCGAGCGAGTCGCTTGCGACGATCTCGTACTCGTGCGTCTCGGTGCCCTCAGGCTCGAGTTCCTCGACGACGAACGCACCGAGCTCCGGCTGCTTGTCGTCGCTCACCGTCAGGTTCCGGATGGTGCCCTGGCCGGTGTTCTCGACCACGATGCGGTACTTGATCGTGTCGCCGATGCGGAACCGGGGGTAGTCCGCCGCGTCGTTCGCGTCGTGCCACTCACCGTTGATGTCCTGGACGTACTTCTTCAGCGAGGCCGAGTAGTACGTGCCCATCGTGAGCGGCTCGGACGTGCGCATGACGAGGCCGGTGTGCTCGGCACGGGTCTGCGCCCGGTTGACCCAGACGTCTCCCGGCTCCGCGCCGTCGGTCGCGATGTTCACCTTGAAGGAGAACGTCGTTCCCGGGTCCAGCACGCCGCCGATGACACGGACGGCCGTGGGGTTCGGCACCGGCGTGGTGGACCAGCCGATGTCGTTGCCGCTGGGGTCGCCGGCCGCACCGTTCGACTCGTGGGCAGGGTCGTCGTTGATCGTCGACGGGTCGGCGGTCGTGTAGTAGACCGTCGCGCCTGCCGGGACGTCGACCGACGTCACCTCATAGGTCCCCGTGTAGCTCGTGCCACGCTCGTCCCCGACATACGGGAGGACGTCGATCGTGTCGGTGTACGCCTGCGGCAGCGGGTCGACCGAGCGCAGCGACACGGTCCACGAGCCTTCGCCGTCGCCCGTTCCCTCGGGGTTCCCGATGAACCACTGGTCGGTCGTCTTCGCGAGCAGCGTGTAGCCGCTGCTGCTCGTCGTGACCTGGGCCGTCGCGGGACGGGAGGTCTCGCCGCGCAGCGTCGTCGTAACCGTGTTGGTCAGCGTCTGACCCGGCTCCACCGTGTCACCGGCGACCGACTGGTACGTGAGCACGTTCGGGGTGTTCGTCGGAACACCGTTCAGCACCCATGTGAGCACCTGGCGGCGCTGGGCGTCGGTCGTGATCGTCGGCTCAGGATCCGACGACCCGGCCACGTAGGTCATGCCGACGGGGAGCGTGTCCACGATGCGGTACCCGTCCACGGTGTCCGGGATCGCGCCCGAGCCGTTGGCGGAGTACGTGAGCGTGAAGGTGGCCGGTTCGCCCGGTCGCACGACCGAACGGTCGACCGCCTTGCGTACGCTCGGCACGGCGAAGATGACGTGCAGGATGTCGCGACCGTTGCGCGTGCCGGTGTACCGGTCGCCCGGCGTCGGCGTGAACACCTGGTCCTGGGGGAGCGCACCGCGCGCCGGGTAGTTCCACACGCCGTTGCGGATCATGGCACCCCAGGTCCAGATGTCCTGTCCGATGGGGGCGTCGGCCTCGATGCCGGCGAAAACCCGCAGTTGCAGGAACTGGTTGCCGAGATCACCGGTCGTGAAACCGGCCCAGCGCACGGCCTTGACCGTCGTCAGGTCCGCGGGCTCCTCGTTGACCCAGCCGGCACCGCCACCGCAGCCGCGGAAGGCGTCGGGGTTGTAGCCACCGGAACCAGGGGTGACGGTGGGGTCGTTACCGACGTACCACTGCATCTGGCCGGGGATGTCCGTCTCCGGCGTCCCGACCGGGTCGCCCGGGGTGTACATGAACACCCGCGTCGCCCGGTAGTCGACGTACGCGGTGTCGAGCGTGACGCACTCACCCATCGCCGTGTTGGCGGGGAGGTCCTGCTGGGTCAGGGTGTCGTTCGTGTAGTTGACCACCTGAGCCCCCGGCGCCATCTCGTAGGAGTTGTCCCACGAGGTGCCACCGGTCGTGCGCGACCACGCGTGGCTCCACGTGCCGGGAAGGACGAGCACCTTGCTCGACGTGTTGTTACCCGCGAGGTCCTGCGAGGTCTGCCCCGTGACCGAGCGATAGACGGGGGCCGTGGATCGCAGGTTCGCCGAGGTGCCCTCCGTGAGGTCTCGCACCTGCAGCCAGATCGAGCCGGAGGCGAGTGCCACCCGGTCCGCCGGCAGCGGACGACCCGCGGAGTCCTGCGTCGGGACCATCGTCTGCGAGTAGTCGATGCCCGTGAGCGTCATGCGGAACGTGTTCCGGCCCGTCTTGGTGAGCGTGCACTCGTCCACGAAGGGCGCCTGGCGCTCGCCGTACGCGTTCGGATTCTGGTGCGAATACGGGTGGCCGACGGCCGTGTTGCTCTGCGCGAAGTACCCGCACGGCTGGTTGAACGGCGCAGCGTTGTTCTGGACGCCGAGGAAGAGCTCCTTGTTGTTCTGCGTCGTGATCGTGAGGTCGTAGGAGACCGTGTCGGGCCCCTGGTCGCTTCCCGCGTCGGCGAAGAGCGTCCACTCGAAGTCGAAGTCGTGAGCGGCATCACCGCGTGGCAGCTGCGTGGCCGTCGGCGTGCCCCACAGCATGTCCATGCCGAACGTGTTGCGGATCGTGATGGGCGTGAGCTCCGCCGTCTGACCGTCGATCTCGGCCGAGCCGTTGATGATGTCGCCCGTGATCCCGTCGGCCACGACCGGGGTCTGAACGACGACCGCGGTGCCCTGGAGCACGGGGCCGAGGTTACACGTGAGCGTGAGCTTGTCGTCGGACAACGCGGAGACCGGGTCGACACCCGTGGTCTTGCAGAGGTCGGGGATGCCCTGGAACAGGCCGTGCTCGAGCGTCACCGTGAACGTGACGTTCTCCACGGGCTCATTTGCCGGCGCTTCGGCGTCGTCGTTGACGTTCACCCGCCATTCGGCATTGATCACGTCGCCCTTCGCGACCTCCGTCGGGGTGTTCTCCGCCCACCCGCCGGTGATCTCGTAGACCGTCGCGGCGGATGCCGGCGACGCGAGCGAGAGGGAGGCGGCCGCCATGAGAACCGTCGTCCCGGCCGCTATCGCCGACCGGAGCCGCCTCGTCCGGCGTAGCTCCGGGAGGCGATCCCGACCTCCGCCTCTCGTTAATTCCGTGACTCGTAATGACACGCGATCATCCCTCATCTCAATGCATGCGAAACTTCTGGTGATGTACGGGGACGACGCCCCGTAGTCACAGGCAACTGCTAGCGTCAGCCGCCCGACAAGCGCGCGGATCGAAACCCACCCGCGATTCAGCCCTGAGGTGGGTGCCGCCGAATATCCCTCACACCCCGTGGCGCGACGCTCTCGGACGGCGGAAAGCGGAGTCAGTACCCCTCGAACGGGGCACGCGCCGGGTGCCATGGGTGGGAGACGGGGTGGTTTCTACCCCTTGACACCGGACACCGTCCGGGCTTGTCCGAACATGGATTCCGTGTCTTCCTCCGTCCGTCCCGTCGTCGCTCGCGATCTCACCCATCGATGACGCGCACGCTCCGTGTCGACCGCTCAGCCCCGGGCGGGGTCGAAGACCTCGCCAGTCACGTCGCTGCGGTCTCGGCACGAGAGGGCTGGCGCCCCGCGGTCGGGATGATCTCGGCGCGCTGGGATCACCTCCTGGCGACCCGGCCCTCAGCCCTTCTCGCGGCGATCAACGCGCTTCCCGGCGAGGCGATCATCGCCATGCCGAGCCTCCTGATCGCGGTCAACTACCTGCGGCACGTCCTGAGGGGTGACGACTCCGGGCGTTTTCATGACCTCCCGTTCGACGCCTACGGGAGGGAGTCCCGGACGAGCGATCTCCTCGACGTCCTCGTCGCCGCGACCGGCCGAGCGGCAGGGCAACGAACGAGTGGCCGGTTATCTCTCGCCGTGGAGAGCGTGCGAACAGCGCGACGCCTGCTCGAGGAGGCGTCGGACCGCGCCAGGGCAGACGTGCAGAATGCTCTGCCTCAACTCCTCGCACGCTGGGGCCGGACGCTCGAGCTCGCAGACGTCGGCGGGGTGCGCGAATACGAGGAGGCGTGGGATCTCGGCGAGCTGACGGGGCAGGTTCAGATCGCGCGACGCGCGGCCGCCGCCCTCGCCTGGTTGCACGCCGACCACGGCCGGCTGTCCGAGGCCACGATCTGGGTGGAGCGAGCACGACGTACGGGCTCACGTTCCACCCGCCACGACGCACCCCTCCATCTCGCCGCCGCGCTCCTCTCCAACGACCGCCTGGACCCCGACGCCACCGACCGGCACCTCCTGGCGCTCGCGGAGGTTCCCAGTCGTGACTACTGGGCGGCCGAGGTGTGGGTGCGAGCGCTCGCCGCACACGAACCGCGCGAGGCCACACAGGTGCACGGGAGGCTGCACGCTGAGAAGCAGCGCCACCCCCTCTCATCGGTCCAGGACGGCGCCAATCGTCGGTACGTCGGAGCTGCGACTGTGCGAGTCGCCCTCCTCCAGAACTCCGCTGCACCGGCACCGCTCGAGCCGACGATCCAGACACCGTTCGACGGCGTCATGGCCGCGGCCGCCGCCTACCGGGCTGGACGGTATCGACCCGCGATCGGTCACGCCATGCCCGTTACAGGAGAAGGGGGAAATCCGCGGCTCCGCAGCGAGGCCTTAATGCTGATGGCGGCGGCGCGGCTCGGGTTGCGGCGGATGTCGTCGGCGGCCGTCGCTTTCAGCACCGCGCACTCGATCATCGAGGCGGAAGGCATGTACAGGGCCTACGCGAGCATCGATCCCGAGCATCTCCGAGCGCTCACCGGCCTGACCGGCCTCTCGAGCGCAGCCTCCCCCGACGCCCTCGGCCGCAGCACGTCCGGTGGACAGAGATCGAACGACATCGGCCGGCTCACGCGTCGTGAGCGCGAAGTCCTCGCGCTCCTGGCGTCCGACCGTTCCTTCTCCGACATCGCCTCGGCCCTCTACATCAGCGTGAACACCCTCAAGGGGACCACGCGCAGCCTCTACCGAAAACTCGACGTGCACTCGCGGGCCGAAGCCGCGGACCTCGCGGATCGCGCGGGGCTGGCCTGAGACGACGCCCACGACCTCCCCGAGCTCGACCGAGTCGACGGAACCCCTCGTTTTTCGACCTCGGAATCCACCCGCTGTTCTCTGGGATCCACCGAGCGCAGGCGCAACGATAGAGGCGGCCGGTGCGTCGGCCACTCGATGTCCCCCCTCGCGTCGAGCTCGGGCGGGCCGGCCTGAACCCGGCCCGCCCCCTTCCCCCTCGTGGGCCACGTCCAGCCCTCGATCGGGCGAATGAACGCTCCGTAGACTTCGGGCATGGGGATCACGCAGTCGGGCATGTCGTCGCGGCGACCCTCCGGCCGACGGCCCGCCCACGGGAACCGGCTCGTCCGCGGGTTCGTCCTGCTCGGGGCGTTCGTGGAGGACTACGCGATCGCAGGCTGGGTCCACGTCCGTGCGCTCGTGATCCGGAACGCACCCGAGCGGTATCGCCGCGGTGATCCGAGCAAGCCGACGGTCGTGCTCGTGCCGGGTGTCTACGAGACGTGGCTCTTCATGAAGCCGGTTGCGGATCTCCTCAACGAACGCGGCTATCCCGTCGCGGTCGTGCGGGGACTCGGCTACAACCGCCGCCCGGTGGTCGATACGTCGACGCGACTCGCTCGGGCGCTCTCCCGCCGTCCCGCCCCACCGGCCGGCCGCATCGTCGTCGCCCACAGCAAAGGCGGTCTCGTGGGCAAGCACCTCATGCTCACGGCGGGCACCCGGCTCGACATCCGCGGCATGGTCGCCGTGTGCACCCCGTTCGCCGGATCCCGTCTCGCCCGCTGGCTGCTCGACCCGAGCCTGCGCGCGTTCCTGCCGACCGACTCCACGATCGTGTCGTTGTCGAAGCACGCCGACGTGAACGCGCGCATCGTGTCGATCTATCCCCCGGCTGATCAGCATGTGCCCGACGGGAGCCAGCTCGCGGGTGCGACGAACGTCGAGATCGACGTTCCGGGCCACTTCCGCCTGTTGAGCGACCCGCTCGGGTTGGCGGCGATCCTCGGTGGAGTCGAGTCCCTCGCCGCCGAGGTGGCGTCGGGGCCGGAGACCCGCGCCGACTCCGCCGCGGGCTCATCGCGGACGGCGCCCGACGCGGCAGAGGTCCCCCTCGACGAGGAGGCGTCGAGCGCGGGCGAGGATGTCCGCTAGGTCAGTCCCGCTTGCCGCGGACGGCCGTGATCATGTTGGTGAGGAAGCGCGCGACGACGTCGATCTCGTGCTGGGACATGTCGTCGGCGACGCGCGCGAGGTCGGACTGCATCCGGCTGAGGGCCTCGCGAACCTCCCGCTCACTCCGTACGGTCGGCACGATCACCGTTGAACGCCGATCCGTCTCGTGGGGGCGCCGCTCGACGAATCCGGCTGTGGCGAGCCGATCGATGAGCGCCGTCGTCGAGGCGGTGGAGATGCCGAGGGACGAGCTGAGCGATCCCGGAGTCAGCCGGCGCCCCTCCGCCTCGGCTTCGACGAGCAGGCGCATGGCGATGAGATCGGTCTCCCCCATGGCCGTCTCCCGGCGGGACTCCCGCCGGGACGTGTTCTCGGCGGCGCGGTACTCGCGGAGGAGCGAGAGGACATCTGCGCTGCTCGCACGCCCGGCGCGATCGACCTCGTCGAAGAGTTCGCGGGCATCGTCCGGGGCGATGGTCGACGGATCCCGCCGATCGCTCTCGATGAGGTCGCTGGAAGCATCATCCGCGTGGAATCCGTCGTGGGGACGACGAGCTGACGGGAACTCGGGGTACTGCGCTTCCATTCGTTCCACCTCATCCTTTTGCTAGATTGTCTAGCGGCATGCCTAGAACGTCTAGCTACCCTAGCGCACAGTCCCGCAGGAATTCACCACTTTTCTTTTCTCGATGAACGTGAGTATGGTCATCTAAGTAGCTAGACGAACTACATACTCACCGGGCGAAGCACTGCGCAGTGAGCATCTACGCCCCCCGGATCACAGTTATGGAGAATCTCATGGCAACGCTTACTTACGGCCCCGACGCGACGACGGTGACGATCGAGGACCGCGCCCTGGCACACCTGCAGTACGTCATCTTCCAGCGCTTCCGTCGCCACGAGCCGTTCGTCATGACGCTCGTGACGGGAACCGGCGCGGACCGCCAGCGCCGCTCCACGTGGATGACGCCCGGCGCCCCCGTCTCCTTCTCCTACGACTCCGAAGCGTCGCAGCAGCTCGATCGCGAGTGGCTCGAGGATCTCATGAAGCAGTCCTACAGCGGCGCGGGGCTCACCTACGTCGAGGGCGCCGACGAGTCGGCCGACGTCGTCGCCGAAGCCGGCAAGATCGTCGACGCCGCAGCGGAGGCCGCGAAGGCGGCCCACCCCGCCCGCGGTCGTCAGCGCGCCACCGTCGCCGCCGCCTGATCCCGTCTCTCCCGCACTGACGCTGGAACGACGAACGCCCCGCGAGATCCTCGATCCCCGCGGGGCGTTCGGCGTCTCAGCCGAGCGAGACGTCGAGCTCCGTCGCGAGGGTGGCGAGTGACGTCGCTCCCGATTGCGAGAGCGCGAGCGCGAGTTCCGCGTCGAGGCCACGGAGGACGCGCTCGACACCCGCGGCCCCGGCCGTCGCGAGGCCCCACATGACGGGCCGTCCCACGAAGACCGCTCGAGCTCCGAGGGCGAGCGCGGCGAGCACGTGCCCACCGGAGCGCACACCGCTGTCGATGTAGACCTCCGCGCGATCCCCGACCGCCGCGACGACCGACGGTAGCGCGGAGAGCGACGTGATCGACGCCCCGGACCGGCGGCCCCCGTGCGTCGAGACGATCACGGCCGCGGCCCCCGCGTCCACGGCGCGCGCCGCGTCGTCGCCACGCAGCACACCTTTCACGACGACCGGAAGACCACCGCTCACCTCGGACAGCCAGGCGATGTCGTCGAGCGTCGCGGCGACCGTCGGCCGCCCCCCGAGAGCGACCAGCTCATCGGGTGTGAGATTGACGAGACGCTCCCGCTCGGGCCCCTCCGGCCATTCCGTCGGCTCGATCCCGGGAGCGCTCACGAGGAGCGCCGTCGTGTCGACGGTCAGGATGATCGCGGAGGCTCCGGCGACCGCCGCGCGTTCGACGAGGCGCGCCGTCGTCGCCCGCTCAGCGAGCGGGTAGACCTGAAACCACCAGTCGGCACCCGTCGCCCGGATCTCACCGAACGGCACGGCCGTGTTGGTCGAGACGCCCACGACGGTCCCGAGCGAGGCGGCGGCCGTCGCCGTCGCCCGCTCCCCTGCGGGGTGCGCCCCCACCTGCTGCGCCATGGGGGCGATGAGCACGGGCGACGCCACGCGTCGGCCGAGGACCGAGGTCTCGAGGGCGAGGGACCGCTCCCCCAGCAGCGTCCGCGGCGCGAAGGACACGGCGTCCCACTCGGCGAGGTGTTGCGCGGCACGAGCCGCCGATCCAGCCGTCGTCGCCACGTATTCGCGGATGTGCGGCGGCAGGGCCGCGTTCGCCTCCTGCTCGAGAACGTCGAGCCAGCCGCGGGAGATCAGCGGCGGGGCGATGAGAGGTGCGCCGTCGACGGCCTCGTCGGGCGCCGGCGTCTCCGTCATCGCGCCGTCCCGTGCACCGCGAACACGTCGATCCGCTCGAGGTACGTCTCCGGAATCCGCTCCTGTGAGAGGAAGCGGCTCGTCGCTGCGTCGTCCACGGGTCTCCTGTCTCGTCGGTGAGGGTGCTGCCTCCATCCTGACGTGTCGTCGGCGGCGGCGCGATCGGACGGCGCGATCGTCGATCGCGGCCTCTGGAACGGCGGATCGCGAGTGCTTATAATCACGTTGTCCGGCGGCATCGCCGCCGGTGCTCGAAAAAGGGGCACGCTGCCGCGCCGTCGACGACGACGGGTGCGCGAGACACATACGGCTCACTCCGTCATCGTCTCGAAAGGCTCCGCCATGCCCTCCGTCTCCGCCCACGTCGCCCACACCCTCGCCCTCCACGTGTCCCACGTCTTCGGTGTGATGGGCAACGGCAACGCCCACTTCCTCGACGCGATCGAACGCGGCACGGGAGCCGCGTTCACGGCCGTGCGGCACGAGGCCGGAGGGGTCGTCGCGGCCGACGCGTTCCACCGGGCCGGGGGCGGGATCGCCGCGGCCACCGCGACTTACGGGGCCGGTTTCACCAACACCCTCACGGCCCTCGCCGAGGCCGTGCAGGCGCACGTGCCCCTCGTGCTCGTCGTCGGCGACGAGCCGACGTCGGGTCCACGGCCGTGGGACGTCGACCAGATCGCGCTCGCGTCGGCCGTCGGCGCCCGCACCTATACCGTGGGCCGCGCCGACGCCGCGGCGACGACCGCGATCGCCGTGGAACACGCCCTCTCGTACAACGTGCCGACGGTCCTCGCCATCCCGTACGACGTCGCGAAGCTCGACGCCGGTCCCGTGCCGGAGGCGCCTGCGCCCCTCCGGCCCGCGCCGCTCCCCATCACCGGGGCGTTCGCGTCCGCCGCGATCGATGAACTCGCGTCGGCACTCGCGGCGGCGAAGCGCCCCCTCCTCCTCGCCGGTCGCGGGGCTTGGCTCGCTGACGCGGGGGCCGACCTCGGTCGGCTCGCCGACGCCACGGGTGCCCTCACCGTGAGTACGGCGCTCGGTCGCGGCGTCTTCCCGCGCGTCGAGTTCGATCTCGGCGTGGCGGGCGGCTTCGGAGCGGAGGGCGCGATGGAACTCGTGCGCGAGGCCGACGTCGCCGTCGTCTTCGGAGCGTCACTCAACCAGTTCACGATGCGCTTCGGTGCACTCTTCGCGCCCGGAACGCACATCGTGCAGGTCGACACAGCCCCGGCGGCGACGCACCCGCACGTCGGCGGTTTCATCCGAGCCGACGCCGCGATCGTCGCCCGCGCGCTCGTCGAGCAGCTCGCCGTGCTCGGCTCGACCCCGTCGGGCTGGCGGGAGTCGGTCGCCGTTCCGGCCGCGCGCGGCTACGAGCTCGGCGAGGGAACGGTGGGCGACGGGCGCCTCGACCCGCGCACCGCCGCTGCACGCATCGGCGAGCTGCTCCCCGACGACCGCGTCGTCGTCTCGGACGGCGGCCACTTCATCGGGTGGGCCAACATGTACTGGCCCGTCTCCTCCCCCGACCGCATGATCATGGTGGGGACCGCCTACCAGTCGATCGGCCTGGGATTCCCCTCGGTCGCGGGAGCAGCGCAGGCCCGCCCCGGATCGACGATCGTCCTCACGACGGGTGACGGCGGCGGGCTCATGGCGCTCTCCGACCTCGAGACGGCCGTGCGCGTCGCGGGGGGACGCGGCCTCGCGGTCGTGTGGAACGACGCGGCTTACGGTGCCGAGGTCAATCTGTACGGACTGCAGGGCCTCGCGAAGGCGCCCATGCTCATCCCCGAGGTCGACTTCGCCGGCCTCGCCGCGGCCGTCGGCGCCGAGGGCGTCGCCGTGCGCTCGATGGCCGACCTCGAGCGCCTCGCCTCGTGGGCCGCGACGCCCGTCGACGAGCGCCGCTTCCTCCTCCTCGACCTGCGCATCTCACCCGACGTCGTCGCGCCCTACCAGCAGGAGATCGTGCGCGTGAACTCGTGACGCCCGGCCGCGCCGCCTCCTCGGGCGGGCGCGGCCTCCCGTCGCGGTCGACGTCACGGTCGCCGACTCAGTCCCGTCGCAGCTCGAGCATCTGGCGGTCGAAGAAGGCGGCGAGCTCGTCGGTCGCCGACAACGGCAGCACATGGGCGACGTACTGGTCGGGCCGCACCACGACGACGCAGCCCGCCGTCCGGTCGATGCCGCGCTCCTCGAAGATGTCGACGTGCGGGTCCACCGCGAAGACCTTCTCGTAATCGGTGAGACCGAACGGCCCGGAGGGCGGGAGGAACACCCGCGGCACCCGAGTGATGTCGACGTCGACGTGCCGCTGTTGGTACACGGCCTTCACGTCGAAGACCGCGTCGAGGTCCGCTCCCTCCGGCGTGAACCGCACGACGGGCGAATCGGCGGAGGACGCGAGCCAGTCGGCCCATTCATCGAGGCCCCCCGGTCGGCTCACGTCGTCGCCCGCGAACGCGTAGATCCGCCAGCGCCCGTCCGCTCGCGCGTGGTGCCCGAGGTGGAGCGGGTTCGCGTCGGCGACACGCACGACGGGCACCGATTTGAAGCGCTTCCCGATGGGGAATCCCGTCGCGAGGCCCTGGTGGGTGTGTTCCCCGACGAGCATCGACGGCGGGTACTGCGTCCGGAATCCGGCGGGGAACTCGGCGGTCGTCACGTAGAACTCCCCCAGCTCGGCGGGGTCGTCGAACTCCTCGGGCTTCTTCGCCATGAGGCTCGACCACTCCTTGTCGAACTCGATGAGGTCGCGGGCGATCACCTGACGCTCGGCGGAGTAGGTCGCGAGCAGCGATTCCGGGGCCCGACCGTCGAGCACGTGCCCGAGCTTCCATCCGAGATTGAAGCCGTCCTGCATCGAGACGTTCATCCCCTGACCGGCCTTCGCGCTGTGCGTGTGGCACGCGTCACCGGCGATGAAGACGCGGGGCGTGCGGTCCTCGCCCTCCGTCACGTCGTCGAACGCATCCGTCAGGCGGTGCCCCACCTCGTAGACGCTGTACCAGGCGATGTCCTTCACATCGAGCGTGTAGGGGGGGAGAATCTCGTTCGCCTTCGCGATCGCCGTCTCCTTGGTCGTCTTCCGGACGGATCCGGCGTCGCCCTCCGGGACCTCGCCGAGATCGACGTACATGCGGAAGAGGTGGCCGCCCTCCCGCGGAATGTGGAGGATGCTGCCGTGGCGCGACTGGATGGCGCACTTCGTGCGGATGTCGGGGAAGTCGGTGACGGCGAGCGTGTCCATGACGGCCCAGGCGTGGCGCGCCTGATCGCCCTCGAGGCGTCGACCGATCGCCTCCCGCACGCCGCTGCGAGCGCCGTCGCAACCCACGACGTACTTCGCGCGGACGGTGCGCTCCTCGGCGTCGGCCCCCTCCTCCGCGGTGTAGCGCAGCGTCACCGTGACGGGGAAGTCGCCGCCCGCATCCGAGTGGTCGACCTCGAGTCCCACGAACTCGTAGCCGTAGTCGGGCTTCATGCGCGTGGGCGAATTCGCCATGACCTCGGCGAAGTAGTCGAGGACCCGCGCCTGGTTGACGATGAGGTGCGGGAACTCGCTGATGCCGTTCGGGTCGTCCTCGGCGCGCGCGGTGCGGACGATCCGCGACGGGTCCTGCGAGTCGGGCGCCCAGAAGCACATCTCGGTGATCCGGTACGCCTCCTGGACGATCCGCTCGGCGAACCCGAAGGCCTGGAACGTCTCGACACTGCGTGCCTGGATACCGTCGGCCTGCCCGATCGCGAGTCGGCCCGGCCGTCGCTCGACGAGGCGCGTCGTGATCCCGGGGAACTGCGACAGTTGCGCCGCGAGGATCATGCCGGCCGGGCCACTCCCGACGATGAGCACGTCGACCTCGCCGGGTAGGTCGGCCGGGCGGTCGACGCCCGTCCCGGCGGGTGGGCTGACGCGGGGATCGCCGGAGACGTACCCGTGGTGGTGGAACTGCATCGTTCTTCCCTCCGTCGACTGCGATGTCGAGAAAGCTGTACCGGGAGAACGTAGTGTTCTATAATCGAACACGACGTTCTACTATTGAAATCGATCGTAGACGTCGGCGTCTCGTGCGACAAGCACGCGCGACGCAGGGACGGGAGAATCGATGGCCGCTCAGAACGACACTCCGGCGCTGCAGACGCTCAGCCGGGGCATCCGTGTGCTCGAGCACCTCGCCGACGTGCGCGGGTCGTCGACGATCGACGAGACGGCTGCCGCCCTCGGCGTGCACCGATCGATCGCCTACCGACTCGTGCGCACCCTCGAACAGCACGGACTCGTCGCGCGCGACGAGTCCGGCCGGATCACCCTGGGCTCGCGCATGGCGGCGCTCGCCGCCGGCGTCGCCCATGACGTGCAGGCCGAGGCACTGCCGGAGCTCACCGCCATCGCGAACGAGCTCGGCATGACGTGTTTCCTCGCGACGCTCGATCGGGACGAGTGCGTCACGCTCGTGAGCGTCGAACCGCGGCACGCCGTGGCGGCCGTCGCCCAGCGTCCCGGCACGCGACACTCCGTCGCCGTCGGCGCTCCCGGCAAGGCGATCCTCTCGGCGGTCCCGACGTCCGACTGGCCCGACGGGGTGTCCGACGCCACGCGAGCGGAGGTCAAGCAGGTCGCCGAGGCGGGGTTCGCGACGAGCCACGACGAGGTGATCCCGAGCCTCCGCTCCGTCGCCGTCCCCCTGTCGGTCCGCGGCCGGGCGCCGGCGGCACTCGCGGTGGTCTACGTCGTGAGCGCCCACGGCGACGCGGAGATCGGGCGACGACTCGTCACGTCCGCCGACGCCATCCGGCACGCGCTCGGCGGCTGACCGGGTCGGTTGATCAGCCGCCGACCCGCGTCAGACCGAACGGGTCGCGTCGGCACCTGCCGCCACCGCGACATCGGCGCCGACGACCTCGCCGATGCCGTCGAGCCACTCCTGAGCCGCCTCCACGGGGTCGGCGCCGCTGCCCGCGTCGTGACGACCGTATTCGCCGACGCGTTCGGCGCCGCACGCCGCCAGCGCCTCGTCGAGCAGTTCGCTGCCCCGCGAGTACGTCTTCGTGTAGCTGCGGTCTCCCATCCCGAAGACGGCGTAGCGCAGGCCGTCGAGCCGGTGGGCGCCGCTCCGGAGCGCCGCATGGAACGGCCGCGCCGCCGTCGGGACCTCGCCGTCCCCGTACGTCGACGACACGACGAGGTGCAGTCGGGCGGGATCGAGGTCGTCCGGCCGGGCCTCCCCGAGATCGAGGACGCGGACGTCGGTGGTGGGCTCGAGCACCCGCCGCAGGTCGTCGGTCACGAGCTCGGCCCCTCCCGATTCGGAGGCGAAGGCGACCGTGACGGGAACACCGAACCCGCGTGCGGCCGCCGGCCCATCGTCGCGCGGGGGCAGCGCGATCGACTCGTCGCGAGCCGCCGCGAGCAGTTCCTCGCGCGACCGGAGCTTGCGCCGCTCACGACCCGGCACGGCGGCGAGCCGTTCCTGTAGGTCGACTCTCCGCCAGCCGTCGGCGTCGACGGCTGGCGCGAGGCGTTCCCACTCCCGGCGCGCGGGTCGATCCTCCGCCGAGGTGTGTGCGGCGAGGTCCTCGAGGATCATCGCGGCGAGGCCGCGAGCGTCGGCTCGCTGGTCGGGGATCGTCCCGCGCGGGCCGCGGCGGAGCCAGCCCGCCGTGTAGAGTCCCGGCTCGACACGGCCGGAGGCGTGCGCGGCGGGCTCGAGCGGTGACTCGGGGTCGGCCGCGAAGCCGACGGCCGTCACGACGGAATCGGCGGCGAGCCGCACCTCCCCGTCGGGCGAGGCGAAGACCACGGCCTCGGCGGCCGCATCACCCTCGATGCGCACGGGGCTGAGGCCGAACCACCACTCGACGGTCACCCGTTCCCGGTGACCGTCGCCGTCGCCCGAAGACGTCAATTCCCGCACGGCGTCGAGCCGCGCGTCCTTGCCCGCCGGAACCGTGTCGAGATCCGCGCCGTGGACGACGTGCCGCACGCCGGCGAGCCCGGCGAGTTCGCGGACCATCACGGGATCGAAGCGCGCGGCGGACGGCAGGCTCCGACCGACGACGTGGACCGTGCGGACGTCCCCCGCGATCTCGCGCAGCACGTCGTCGTCGATGTCGCTGCCGTCGTAATCCTGGGGGTCGCGCGAGAGAAGTCGCACGACGTCCATGGCGACGTTGCCGTGCCCCACGACGACGACGTTCTCGCCGAGGTGCGGCGTGCCCGCCTCGTCGGGGTGCCCGTTGGCGGCGCGCGTCAACGCACCGGCTCCCACGATCCCGGGCAGTTCGGATCCGGGCACGGCGAGTCGCACGTCGCTGTGCAGACCCGTCGCGAGCACGACCGCGTCGAACGACTCGCGCAAGCGCTCGAGGGTCACATCCGCTCCGAGCCGCACGTTGCCGTGAAAGCGGGTGTGCTCGGGGTCGAAGAGTCGATCGAACTGACGTGCGACCGACTTCGTGCCCTGGTGGTCCGACGCGACGCCGTAGCGGAGCAGACCGTACGGCACGGGGAGGGCGTCGAAGACGTCGATCTGCGCGTCCGGTGCGGCGCGGCGGAGGGCCTGGGCGGTGAAGCAACCCGCGGGACCGGCGCCCACGATGGCGACGCGTGCGGGGGTCGACGGCGTCGCCGTCTCGGTCGAGCCAGCAGTGGGAGCCGCAGCACCGTCGGCCGCGGCGCCGACTCCGGCAGCACCCGAATCCGACGACCACTGCACGGGCAGCTTCAACATGCCGCGGAAGACCCAGCCACCCACCTGGGCGGGCCGGTCTGCGACGAGGTCGAGACCGCGCAGTCGACCGAAGAGGCGCGGCAGTCCGATGTCGGCGACCTGCGAGCGCGCGACCCACGCGCCGAGGCACACGTGCACGCCCTTGCTGAAAGCGAGGTGCGGCTTCACCTCCCGGCGGATGTCGAACCGGTCGGCGTCATCCCACACGGATTCGTCGCGGTTGGCGGAGAGGATGCAGATGCCGAGCTTGGCGCCCGCCGGGAGGAGCACGCCCGAGAGCTCGACGTCGCGCGTCGTCTGCCGGGAGTACAGCCCGATCGGCGCGATCCAGCGGAGGCTCTCCTCGAACACCGCCGACCAGAGCGCGGGATCCTCCTCGACGGCCCGGCGCTGGTCCGGGTGCGACAGCAGCGCCCACGCGGCGACGCCGAGAGCGTCACGCGGCTCGTTGAGGCCGCCGCCGATCGTCATCTTGATGTTGGCGCGGATCTTCTCGATCGGCATGCGGTCGCCCGGCATCGCGAGCAGCGACGAGATGAGCGAGTGGTCGGGGTGCTTCACGTGCCACGTGAGCATCTCGTCGAGCGCGAGGTCGACCTCGTCGAACGACCGGCGCCCGAGCTCCCAGACGGCGGGATCGTCGGCGTAGTTCCCTGTCGCGTCGATGAGCGTCTGCGACCAGCGCTGCAGATCGGTCTGGTGCACGTTGTGGAAGCCGAGGATCTCACGCAGGTTCTCGGCGGCGAAGGGAGCGGCGAAGTCCCAGATGAGGTCCGCGTCCGGCCCCCGCTCGACGAGCTCGTCGATGTAGCGGTCGGCGTTTCGCTCGAAGACGGCCCGCCACGTGCGCTTCACGACACCGGGCCGCAGCACCGGTTGCCACGCCGCGCGCTCCGCGTAGTGCTCGGGGTCGTCGCGGCGGAGCATCGAGTGACCCATCGCTCGGATCTGCAGCGAACCCTCCTCGTTGGCCGAGAAGGTCTCCTGATCGAACTCGGTCGCGTGGACCGCGTCGTAACTCGTGATGAGGTACCGGCCGACCTGCGGCACCCAGTGCACGCCGCCCTCCGCTCGCAAGCGGTCGTAGATCGGGAACGGGTCGCGGTACAGATCCGGGATGGTCACCCAGTCGGCGACGGGAGCGGGGTTCGCGGTCATGGCACTTCCTCGTGTCCGGCACCGCCGTGGTGCCTCCCTCTCGATTGTGCGCTCGTCCATTGCGAAGCAAAAGCGGATATAGTCGCTCTACCTCTTCGGAAGGACCGGACATGGACGTCCCTGACATCCCGCCGTTCAGCCTGCGGCAGCTCGCGTACCTCGTCGCCGCAGCCGACGCCGGCACGATGGCGGCGGCCGCCGAGCGGCTGCACGTGTCGACCTCGGCCCTCTCGGACGCGATCACCGAGCTCGAGCGCGTGACCGGCACGCGCCTCTGCGTCCGCCGCCGAGCCCACGGGCTCACCCTCACGAGCGCCGGCGCCCACGTCGTCGGGCACGCCCGGCCCTTGCTCGCCGCGGCTCGCGAGTTGTCGATCTCGCTCGCGTCGCCCGACGGCGAACTCTCGGGGCCGCTGACGATCGCGTGCTACCCGACCCTCGCTCCGACCGTGCTCCCGCCGCTCCTCCACGATTTCGGAGCCGCTCACCCCGCTGTCGAGCTCCACCTGCTGGAGGTCACGCACGAGGAGCTCCGCGGCCGCATCGAGACGGGCGAGGTCGACGTCGCGTTCGTCTACGAGACGCTCGTGCCCGGCAATCCGTCCCGCGCCCGGCTCTTCGAGCTGCCGGCCCACGTGCTCGTCTCGGCGGGCGATCCGCTCGCCGACCGGGCGACGGTGCGGCTCGAGGACGTCGCCGATCGCGACCTCATCCTCCTCGACGCGCCACCGTCGAGCGAGCACACGCTCTCGCTCTTCGCGGCCCGTGGACTGACGCCGCGGATCCGGCACCGGACGTCGAGCTACGAGGCCGTGCGCACGCTCGTCGGGCGCGGACTCGGGTACGGCGTGCTCGTGCAGCGGCCCCTCAACCCCGCGAGCTACGAGGGCTACCCTGTCGTCATGAAGGAGATCGAACCCGCCGTTCCGCCCGTCGGCATCGACGTCATCTGGTCGTCGGACGCCGCGCCGACACCCCGGGTTCGCGCGCTCATCGACTTCGCCTGCTCGATCGACTGGCCGGGACGGAGCGCGTCGTGACGCACCTCGACTGGGGCATCAAGGAGACGCTCGTCGGCTACGTCACCGGCATGGCGGACGGCGAGGTCGCGACGGAGGACGGAGCCGGGGCCGTCGGGCGGAGTTTCCGGTTCCCGCTCGTCCGGCGCGACGGCGACGTCCTGAGCTTCAGCGGCCGTGTCGTCATGACGGGCCACGGCGGACTGCTCAACGTGGTCATCGGGGACCCCGCGATCGAACACGGTACGGACGGCTGGACGCTCACCATCGCGGATCCCGACGTCCCGGATGACCGTCTCGTCTTCGCGACCCTCGAGGGTATCGAAGAATCCGACGCGGGCCTCACCGTCGCCTCCGCCGCTCTCACCGAACCCGGAGCCGACCTCTTCTTCGGCCCCTACACACGCGGAACACCGCTCGACGCCCCGACCGTCGTGGGTTGACGCGAAGGGCGCCGAGGTTGAATTGGCAGAACGAGCCATGCTGTGGGGGCAGCTGAAAGGAGTCGTCGATGTCGGGTCAAGTTATAGTTCGGGCGTGAGTATAAACGCGTAATCGAAAGCCATTTCGGTCGTCCGGCAAAGCTGGGACGAATCATTCGCGTGTCCTTCGACCTCGATGAATAGAGGGGAAGCGATTCTCGACGGGATCGCCGAGGTCACGACGAGGGCCCGCTCAGCGCTTCCTCGTCCGCGGCGACGTTCTTCTGCACCGCGAACTGGGTCCGGTGCAGTTCCTCGTACCGCCCGCCCGCGGCCAGCAGTTCCTCGTGCGTGCCGCGCTCCACGATCGAGCCGTCCTCGACCACGAGGATCAGGTCCGCGCTGCGGATGGTGGAGAGGCGGTGCGCGATCACCATCGCCGTCCGCCCCTCGAGCGCCTCGCTGAGCGCCGCCTGCACGGCGGCCTCGGACGTCGAGTCGAGCGCCGCCGTCGCCTCGTCGAGGATGACGACGCGCGGCTGTGCGAGCAGGAGCCGCGCGATGGTCATGCGCTGGCGCTCACCCCCGGACAGTCGGTAGCCGCGCTCCCCCACCATGGTGTCGAGCTGGTCCGGCAGGGACCGGATGAGCGGCTCGAGTCGCGCACGGCGGACGGCGTCCCACACCTCGTCGTCGGACGCCTCCGGCCTCGCGAGGCGCAGGTTCGAGAGGATCGTCTCGTGGAACAGGTGGCCGTCCTGCGTCACCATGCCGAGGGTGTGCCGCATGGAGGCGAACGTGACGTCGCGGACATCCGTACCCGCGAGACGCACGGCGCCGCTGTCGACGTCGTACAGGCGCGAGAGGAGCTGCGCGATCGTGGACTTCCCGGCACCGGACGTCCCGACGAGGGCGACGGTCTGCCCCGGCTCGATCCGGAAGGACACACCGTGCAGCACTTCCTCGCCGCCGCGGGTGTCGAGCGTGGAGACCTCCTCGAGGGAGGCGAGGGACACCTTGTCAGCGGAGGGGTACGCGAAGCGGACGTCGTCGAACTCGACCGCCACCGGGCCTTCCGGGACGGCGACGGCGTCGGGCTTCTCCTGGATGAGCGGTTCGAGGTCGAGCACCTCGAAGACGCGCTCGAAGCTCACCACCGCGCTCATGATCTCCACCCGTGCGTTCGCGAGGCTCGTCAACGGCGCGTAGAGGCGGGTGAGGAGGAGCGCCAGGGTGACCACGTCGCCCGTCTCGAGCTGGCCGCCGAGTGCGAGGAAGCCGCCGAGCCCGTAGACGAGCGCGAGGGCGAGGGCGGAGACGAGCATCAGTGCGGTGAAGAAGACGAACTGCAGCATCGCGGTCCGGACCCCGATGTCGCGGACACGGG
This sequence comes from Labedella phragmitis, assembly GCF_004078635.1. GTDB lineage: Bacteria > Actinomycetota > Actinomycetes > Actinomycetales > Microbacteriaceae > Labedella > Labedella phragmitis. Next base: position 324,914 of record NZ_RZNB01000001.1, on the reverse strand, counting down.
CGGCGCGGACGCGGAACTCCTCGGCCTCCTCGTCGGGCCGGCCGAACAGCTTCACGAGGGTGGCGCCGGGCGCCGAGAAGCGCTCGGTCATCTGCGTGCTCATGGCGGAGTTGTGATCGGCGGCCTCGCGCCGCAGGGCGGCGAGGCGGCTGCCCATGCGACGCGCGGGCACCAGGAAGATGGGGAGCATGATCACGGCGAGAACCGTCACGAGCCAGGACGTGCTGAGCATGACGATCAGGGTGAGGATCAGCGCCACGAGGTTCGTGACCACACCGGACAGCGTGCCACTGAAGGCCTGCTGAGCACCGATCACGTCGTTGTTGAGGCGGCTCACGAGGGCGCCGGTCCGTGTGCGGGTGAAGAACGCGATCGGCATCTTCTGCACGTGGTTGAAGACGGCGGTGCGGAGGTCCAGGATCACTCCTTCGCCGATCCGTGCCGAGTACCAGCGCGTCACGAGTGACGCGGCGGCGTCGGCCACCGCCACGAGCGCGATGACGACGGCGAGCCACACGATCGTGCCGGCCTCGCCCCGGGCGACGATGACGTCGACGACCTGGCCGGCGAGCACCGGCGTCGCGACCGCGAGGAAAGCTCCCACGACCGAGAGGGCGATGAAGATCAACAGCTGGGCCCGGTAGGGCACCGCGAACGTCATGATCCGCCGGACGGTCTCACGGGAGAAGCCGTGCTTGCCGTCCCTGGCGCTCGAGATCTTGTACAGCGAGCTCCAGGCCGCGCTCTCCATGCTCATTGCGGTTCCTTCCGTAAGCCCCAGCCCAACTTAGACTCCTCCGGAGCGCAGGAGGTCCCGGAAGGGCGAGGCCCCGCTGCCCCATCCGCCATCCCACCCCGCACCGCCGAGCACATCGACGCACCGTGAGTAGGGTCGAGAGGGTGACGAAACGAACGGTCCACGAGAATCCGTGGTTCTCCATCTCACTCACGGAGGCCGGTGAGCAGCGCTGGTATCGGGTCGAGCGGGCCGACAGCGCCCTCCTCATCGGCACCGGCGATCAGGGTCGGTTCCTGATGATCCACGGCGTGCGCGACACGACCGGCACGGAGCCTCTCTACGAGTTCCCGTGCGGCGGGATCGACCCGTCCGAGGATCCGGCGAGCGCCGCGGTGAGGGAGACGCGGGAGGAGACGGGGTGGGAGGCGACGGACCTCACCCCGCTCGGCTCGTTCGTCGAGGCGCCGGGGATCAGTCCGTCCCGGTGCTTCGTGTTCGCCGGCCGCGTGTCACCCGGCGGCGAAGCGAGTCTCGAGCCCGGCGAAGAATGGACGCCCGTCACGGTCTCGACGGAGCGGCTCAAGGCGCTCATCGCCGAGGGCCGAGTCCAGGACGCGGGAACGCTCGCCGCCCTCGCCCTCCACTCGGCCCGCGAGTCCGCCGACTCCTGGCGGACCCGCCGATAGCGGGACACAGCAGGAGGGGGTCACCGGTCGTCCTGGTGACCCCCTCCCTTCCGTCGCCCCGCGGGCTCAGCGGTGGCTGTGACCGTAGATGGGACTCGTCGTCTGCGCGGCCTCACCCTCGAGGCCGAGCGGGATGTTCGTCCGGTCGCGCAGGAGGAGCGTCGCGATGAACGCGACCGTCATGACACCGGCGATGTACCACGCGACGGCGTTCGACGTGCCCGTCATCTGCACGAGCCAGGCCGAGATGAGCGGAGCGAACGCGCCTCCGAGGATCGCACCGAGCGCGTACGCGATCGAGACGCCCGAGTAACGGATCGACGCCGGGAACAGCTCAGTGAAGTACGCCGCCTGCGGTCCGTAGGTGAGGCCGTTGCCGATCGTGAACAGGGCGATGCCGATGAAGAACAGGAACGCGTTGCCCGTGTTCACGAGGGGGAAGAGGAACCACACCGTCACGAGGAAGACGATCCAGCCGGCGATGTAGGTGTTGCGGCGCCCGATGCGGTCGGAGATCGCGCCGCCGACCGCCGTGAAGATCAACCACACCACTGCGGAGGCGGTGACGGCGAGCAGCACCGGCGTGCGCTCCATCCCGACGAGTCCGCCCTCCTCGACCGGGGTCGTGGCGTAGCCCTGGAGGAACCCGCCCGTCGTCATGTAGCCGGCGGCGTTGTTGCCCGCGAAGGTGAGCGCGGCGAGGATCACGAGCAGCCAGTGCTTCTTGAAGACCTGCACGATCGGGGTCTTCGTGCGCTCCTTCTTCGTTGCGAGTTCCGTGAAGACGGGGCTCTCCTCGACCGAGCGGCGCACGATGAAGCCCACGATGATGAGCACGAAGCTCAGCAGGAACGGGATGCGCCAGCCCCACTCGACGAACGCCTCACCGGGCGAGATGACACCCGTCATGAGCGCGAGGACGCCCGACGCGAGCAGCATGCCGAGCGGCACGCCCATCTGCGGGAAGGAACCGAAGCGACCCCGCTTGCCCTTCGGCGCGTGCTCGACCGCCATGAGGACGGCGCCGCCCCACTCGCCACCGGCCGAGAGGCCCTGCAGCACACGGAGGAGGACGAGCAGGATGGGGGCGAGGACGCCGATCTGCGCATAGGTGGGGAGGACGCCGATGAGCGTCGTCGCACCGCCCATGAGCACGAGCGTCCACACGAGCATCGCCTTGCGGCCGATGCGGTCGCCGAAGTGACCGGCGAGGAACGCACCGAGAGGGCGGAAGAGGAAGCTCACGCCGACCGTCGCGAACGATAGCAGGACGGCGGCCTGCGGACCGGCGGGGGCGAAGAAGAGAGAGCCGAAGATGAGACCGGCGGCCTGCGCGTAGAGGAAGAAGTCGTACCACTCGATCGTGGTGCCGATGATCGTCGCAGTGGCGACTCTCTTCATGTCGGCGCTGGCGACCGCGGGGGGCGCGTACTGGGTGGACACGGGTGTGCTCCTTGTCGTCGTTGACGGGGGCGGCGCCCGGGGGCTTCGCTGCCCGGGACGGACCGGGCGGTGGGGGATCAGCAGGCGCCGCGCTGAGACAGATGGTATACGATGTGAGATACGATGCAAAGAGGCGGAGTTTCCATGGATGACGCGACTGATCCGGGCCGAGAGGGCTTCGACACGGGCCGACACGGCGTTCCGGCCACTGGTCAGGCGCCGCAGGAGCCCTCCGAAACTGGTGCGTCCGCGCATGATGAGGCGGCCGGAACGGCCCCGTCGTCGGACCTCCGGTTCTCGGCCCTCCCCTCCCGGCCAGGCAAGATCATCGCCGTCCACCTCGCCTACACATCGCGTGCCGAGCAGCGTGGCCGCCGTCCCGCCGCCCCCTCGTACTTCCTCAAGCCGTCGAGCTCCGTCGCCGCGACCGGCGGCACCATCGAACGGCCGGCGGGCACCGAACTGCTCGCCTTCGAGGGCGAGGTCGCCCTCGTGATCGGCAAGCCGGCCAAGCGCGTCAGCGAGGCGGACGCCTGGTCCCACGTCGACTGGATCACGGCCGGCAACGACTTCGGGCTCTACGACCTGCGCGCGAACGACAACGGCTCGAACGTGCGGTCGAAGGGCGGCGACGGATTCACGCCCCTCGGCCCGGAACGGTTCCGGGCCGAGACCGTCGATCCGTCCGCCCTGCGGGTGCGCACTTGGGTCAACGGCGAGATCGCCCAGGACGACACCACGGGCGACCTGCTCTTCTCCTTCCCGCGCATCGTGGCGGACCTCTCGCAGCACATGACTCTCGAACCGGGCGACGTGATCCTGACCGGGACCCCGGCCGGTTCCTCCGTCGTGGGCCCCGGCGACGTCGTCGAAGTGGAGGTCGACGCTCCCGAGGCGCCCGGAGCTCCGACCTCCGGCCGGCTCGTGACGACGGTGGTCGAGGGCCGAGAGCCGTTCGATCCCGCCCTCGGATCGCTCCCCGCCGTCGACGACCGGCAACGCACGGAGGCGTGGGGATCACGCGAGGCCGCTGGCCTCCCGCCGCTCGGGCTCGATTCGGCACTGCGCGCGAAGCTCGAGGAGGCGCCCGTCGCCGGCCTCTCCGCCCAGTTGCGGAAGCGCGGCCTCGACAACGTCACGATCGACGGCGTGCGCGCGAACCACGCGGACGTCAAGCTCGTCGGCCTCGCAAAGACGCTCCGCTTCGTCCCCCATCGCGAGGATCTCTTCGCGAGCCACGGTGGCGGGTACAACGCCCAGAAGCGCGCATTCGACTCGCTCCGGGAGGGCGAGGTCGTCGTGATCGAGGCGCGTGGGGAGAAGGGGTCGGGCACGCTCGGCGACATCCTCGCCCTCCGCGCCCGGTCGCTCGGCGCCGCCGGCATCGTGACCGACGGGGGCGTCCGCGACTACGACGCCGTCGCGGCGCTCGGGATCCCCGTGTTCTCGAACGGCGCGCACCCCGCGGTCCTCGGCCGCAAGCACGTGCCGTGGGACACGGACGTCACGATCGCGTGCGGCGGGACGACGGTGCAGCCCGGGGACATCATCGTTGGCGACGGCGACGGCGTCATCGTGATCCCGCCGGCCCTTGCCGCGGAGGTCGCGGACGCCGCGATCGCCCAGGAGGCGGAGGACGCGTGGATCGCGGATCAGGTCGCGGCGGGCCACCCGGTCGACGGGCTCTTCCCGATGAACGCCGCCTGGAAGGAGAGGTACCGCCAATGGCGCGAGACGAACTGACCACGGAACGCACGAGGCGCACGACGCCGCGGGGCCCGAGCAAGTCGCAGCAGGCGTACCACTGGCTCAAGGAACGCATCGCCCGGCAGGAGTTCACTCCCGGCTATCGACTCGTCCTCGGCGCGATCGCGGGAGAACTCGACATGAGCGTCGTCCCCGTGCGTGAGGCGATCCGTCAACTCGAGGCCGAGGGACTCGTGACGTTCGAACGCAACGTCGGCGCCCACGTGTCGATGGTCGACGACTCCCAGTACCGCTTCAGCATGCAGTCCCTCAGCGTGCTCGAGGGAGCAGCGACGGCGCTCGCCGCCCGCGCCCTGACGCCGGACGACATCCGCGAGGCGCGCGCGATCAACGAGCGCATGATCGAGACGCTCGACGACTTCGACCCACGCGCCTTCACGGCCCTCAACCAACGCTTCCACGCGATCCTCTTCGCGCGCTGCTCGAATCCCCGGATGCTCGAACTCGTCGAGACGGAATGGGCGAAGCTCGGCCACCTGCGCGACTCGACCTTCAGCTTCGTGCCGGGCCGTGCCCAGGAGTCGGTCGCCGAGCACGAGAACATCCTCGTCCTCCTCGAGAGCGGCGCACCCCTCGGCGAGATCGAGAAGGCCGCCCGCCGGCACCGCGTCGCGACCCTCGACGCCTACATGACCCACGAGCACCCCGACGAAGCCCTCGGCGTCCTCGATATCTGACCACCCCAGCTCCACCGATCCCACCGATTCGACCTCCGGAGGAACAATGATGGACACGACGACGGTCGCAGCGACGCGACACGTACCGGCCGACCTGCCCACGCGCATCCAGCACTACATCGACGGCGAGTTCGTCGACTCGGCGGACGGCGACACGTTCGACGTGCTCGACCCCGTCTCCAACGAGACCTATCTGCAGGCGGCCGCCGGCAAGAAGGCCGACGTCGACCGCGCGGTCGCGGCAGCGCGCCGCGCCTTCACCGACGGGCCGTGGCCGCGCATGCTGCCGCGCGAGCGTTCGCGCGTGCTCCACCGCATCGCCGACATCGTCGAGTCCCGCGATGCGCGCCTCGCGGAGCTCGAGTCGTTCGACTCCGGGCTGCCCATCACGCAAGCGCTCGGACAGGCCCGCCGGGCCGCGGAGAACTTCCGCTTCTTCGCGGACCTGATCGTGGCGCAGTCGGACGACACGTACAAGGTGCCGGGCCGTCAGATCAACTACGTGAACCGCAAGCCGATCGGTGTCGCGGGCCTCATCACGCCGTGGAACACGCCATTCATGCTCGAGTCGTGGAAGCTCGCCCCCGCGATCGCGACGGGGAACACCGTCGTCCTGAAGCCCGCCGAGTTCACGCCGCTCTCCGCCTCGCTCTGGGCGGGCATCTTCGAGGAGGCCGGCCTCCCGCAGGGCGTCTTCAACCTCGTGAACGGTCTCGGCGAGGACGCGGGCGACGCCCTCGTGAAGCACCCGGACGTCCCGCTCATCTCGTTCACGGGCGAGAGCCGCACGGGGCAGATCATCTTCGCCAACGCCGCTCCCTTTCTCAAAGGGCTCTCGATGGAGCTCGGCGGGAAGAGCCCCGCGATCGTCTTCGCGGACGCCGACATCGAGGCGGCCGTCGACGCCACCATCTTCGGCGTCTTCTCCCTCAACGGCGAGCGCTGCACAGCGGGAAGCCGCATCCTCGTCGAGCGATCGATCTACGACGATTTCGTCGAGCGCTACGCCGCCCAGGCGAAGCGCGTCGTCGTCGGCTACCCGCACGACCCCGAGACCGAGGTCGGCGCCCTGGTGCACCCCGAGCACTACGACAAGGTCATGAGCTACGTCGAGATCGGCAAGAGCGAGGGCCGCCTCGTCGCCGGCGGCGGACGACCGGAGGGCTTCGACGAGGGCAACTTCGTGGCCCCCACCGTCTTCGCCGACGTCCCGTCGGACGCCCGCATCTTCCAGGAGGAGATCTTCGGACCCGTCGTCGCCATCACCCCCTTCGACACGGAGGAGGAGGCGCTCGCACTCGCGAACGGCGTGCGATACGGACTCGCCGCCTACGTGTGGACGAACGACCTGCGCCGCGCGCACAACTTCTCGCAGGCCGTCGAGGCCGGGATGGTGTGGCTCAACTCCAACAACGTGCGCGATCTGCGCACGCCGTTCGGCGGAGTGAAGGCCTCGGGACTCGGCCACGAGGGCGGCTACCGCTCGATCGACTTCTACACGGATCAGCAGGCCGTGCACATCACCCTCGGCGCAGCGCACAACCCCACGTTCGGCAAGAAGGAGACCCCGGCCGAGATGGCAGAGGATGCCGAAACGGCCGAGGGCTGACGAAGCCGAGCACGCGAACCACACGACACGGACACACGCACGACCATCGAGCAAGGACGCTTCATGACCATCATCACCCCCGACTCCCCCGAGCCCGTCGTCACGGACGGCGACCCCATCCAGGTCGCGAACCGCATCCCGACGCCCACCGCGTCGGCCCCCGACGTGCTGCGCTGCGCCTACATGGAGCTCGTCGTCACCGACCTCGCGGCATCGCGAGCCTTCTATGTCGACGTCCTCGACCTCATCGTCACGGAGGAGGACGAGGAGACCGTGTACCTGCGGTCCTTCGAGGAGTTCATCCACCACAACCTCGTGCTGCGGAAGGGCCCCGTCGCGGCTGTCGCCGCGTTCTCCTACCGGGTGCGGAGCCCAGAGGACCTCGACAAGGCCGTGGCGTTCTACACGGAGCTCGGCTGCCGCGTCGAGCGTCGCGCCGAGGGCTTCACGACGGGCATCGGCGACTCCGTCCGCGTCGAGGACCCGCTCGGGTTCCCGTACGAGTTCTTCTACGACGTCGAGCACGTCGAGCGGCTCGCGTGGCGCTACGACCTCTATACGCCTGGTGCGCTCGTGCGGCTCGACCACTTCAACCAGGTCACCCCCGACGTCCCGCGCGCCGTCGCCTACATGGAGGACCTCGGCTTCCGCGTCACGGAGGACATCCAGGACGGCGACGGCACGGTCTACGCCGCGTGGATGCGCCGCAAGCCGACCGTGCACGACACCGCGATGACGGGCGGCGACGGTCCCCGCATGCACCACGTCGCGTTCGCGACGCACGAGAAGCACAACATCATCGCGATCTGCGACAAGCTCGGCGCCCTCCGCCGCTCCGACGCGATCGAACGCGGACCCGGACGCCACGGCGTCTCGAACGCGTTCTACCTCTACTTGCGCGACCCCGACGGCCACCGCGTCGAGATCTACACGCAGGACTACTACACGGGCGACCCGGACAACCCCGTCGTCACGTGGGACGTGCACGACAACCAGCGCCGCGACTGGTGGGGCAACCCCGTCGTCCCGAGCTGGTACACGGAGGCGTCGCTCGTCCTCGACCTCGACGGCAACCCGAAGCCGCTCGTGAGCCGCACCGACTCGTCCGAGATGGCGGTGACGATCGGGGCCGACGGCTTCTCCTACACACGGAAGGACGAGGAGGACTCGCTTCCGACGTACAAGCAGGGCGAATACAAGCTCGGCAACCAGCTCTAGGCTGTGCCCACCGACCGGAGGAGACCCATGCTTTCCGAGGAGACCATCGCGGCGATCGCCGACGAGCTCGCGACCGCCGAGCGCGACCGGGCGACCGTTCCGCTCCTGACCGCGCGCCACCCCGACATGACCGTCGAGGATTCCTACGCGGTGCAGAACGAGTGGCGCCGCCGGGGGATCGCCGCGGGGCGCCGCCCCGTCGGCCGCAAGATCGGCCTGACGTCGAAGGTCATGCAGGTCGCGACGGGCATCACCGAGCCCGACTACGGTGCGATCTTCGCCGACATGGTGTTCGAGAACGGATCGGTCATCGAGCACGACCGCTTCTCGAACGTCCGCATCGAGGTCGAGCTCGCGTTCGTCCTCTCCGCGCCGATCGAGGGGCCGAACGCGACCGTGTTCGACGTTCTGCGGGCCACCGAGTACGTCGTCCCGGCGCTCGAGATCCTGTCGTCCCGCATCGAGATGCAGGGGCGAACGATCGTCGACACGATCAGCGACAACGCCGCGATGGGCGGAATGGTGCTCGGCGGCACGCCCGTGCGACCGGACGCCGTCGACCTGCGCTGGGTGTCCGCCCTGCTCTACCGCAACGAGACGATCGAGGAGTCGGGCGTCGCGGCGGCCGTGCTCAATCACCCCGCGACGGGCGTCGCGTGGCTCGCGAACAAGCTCGCGCAGCACGGCGATCGCCTCGAGGCCGGGGAGATCGTGCTCGCCGGCTCGTTCACCCGCCCGACGTGGGTGCATCCGGGCGACACCGTTCTCGCCGACTACGGACCCCAGGGGACGATCGCATGCCGCTTCGTCTAGCCCCGACGTTCCGCGAGCGGCTCGACGCCTCGCCCCGCCCGCTCGCCGGCATGTGGGTGAGCTCCGGCAGCCCCCTCGTCGCGGAGATCTGCGCAGGGTCCGGCCTCGACTGGCTGCTCGTCGACATGGAGCACTCGCCCAACGGCCTCGAGTCCGTCCTCGCGCAGTTGCACGCGGTCGCCGCGTATCCCGTGACGCCGGTCGTGCGCGTGCCGAGCGGAGACCCCGTGGGACTCAAGCAGGTGCTCGACCTCGGGGCGCAGAACATCCTCGTGCCGATGGTGTCGACGGCCGACGATGCGCGAGCCGTCGTCGAGGCGGTGCACTATCCGCCGCGGGGGCGACGCGGGGTGGGCTCCGCGCTCGCACGCTCGGCCCGCTGGAACCGCGTCGACGGCTACCTCGAGAACGCCGCGGAGCACGTATCGCTCCTCGTGCAGGTCGAGACGGCCGAGGCCGTCGAGAACGCCGCCGCCATCGCCGCGGTCGACGGGATCGACGGCGTCTTCGTGGGCCCGAGCGACCTCTCCGCCTCGATGGGGCTGCTCGGGCAGCAGACGCACCCGGACGTGACCGCCGCGGTGCTCCGGGCGTTCGAGGCCGTGGGGTCCGTCGGCAAGTCCGTCGGGGTCAACGCGTTCGATCCCGCCGCCGCGCAGCGCTACCTCGAGGCGGGCGCCTCCTTCGTCCTCGTCGGCGCCGACGTCGCACTGCTCGCTCGCGGTTCGGAGGCTCTCGCCGCTCGGTTCATCGCCGACGAGGGACACCCCGGCTCCGGAGACTCGAACGCCGGTGAGCCGGTGCGCCCTTCCTACTAGGTGGACTGCACCGACCACATCAGCGGCTAGCCCTCCCTCGGACCGAGCGCCACTCAGACGAGGACGAGCCGCGTCGTACCCTCGCGGGGCACGAACACGGACTCTGGGTCGAGGCCGAACTCGGCGAGGTCGGAGGCAAGGGCGCGCGCGTGGCCGACGCGCGCACCGACCCCGTCGAGGCCGCCGACTTCGTCACCGCGACGGGCGTCGACGGACTCGCCATCGCGATCGGGTCGTCGCATGCCATGGTCACGCAGTCCGCCGCGCTCGACCTCGAGCTGCTCCGCCGGATCCGATCCGCCGTTCCGGTCCCGCTCGTCCTCCACGGCACGTCGGGAGTACCGGACGAGCTCGTCGCCCGAGCAGTTGCCGACGGCATCACCAAGGTGAACGTCTCGACGCAGCTCAACCGGGCAATGACGGACGCCGTCCGTTCACTGCTGACGGCCGAGCCCGCGGTCGTCGATCCGCGCCGATACCTCGGCGCCGCGCGCACGGCCATCGAGCAGCAGGCGGCTCACCTCATCTCGCTCATCTCCCGCCCGACGGCCGCCGTGGCCGTCGGCACCACGTCCCCCGTGAAAGGAACGCCATCATGACCAACCCCCTCCCTCCGACACCCCTTCCGTCCGCCCCGCTCGGAACCAGCGGTCTCGACATCACTCGCGTGGGGCTCGGGGCGTTCGCGATCGGGGGATCGGCCTGGTCGTACGGCTGGGGCGTCCAGGACGACGACGAGTCCGTGCAGACCATCCTCGCTGCCGTGAACGCCGGCGTCGACTGGATCGACACCGCGGCGGTCTACGGCCGCGGCCACTCCGAGGCCGTCGTCGGCGCCGCCCTGCGACAGCTCTCGGACGACGAGCGCCCCCTCGTGTTCACGAAGGGCGGGCTCGTCTGGTCAGAGGACGACGCCCTCGACACGGGAGAGCGGAAGGTCGGCGACCCCGACAGCCTGCGCCGCGAGGTCGACGACTCGCTGCGGCGGCTCGGCGTCGACACGATCGATCTCTACCAGATGCACTGGCCGGCGGAGGACGGCACGCCCCTCGAAGAGTACTGGTCGGCGCTCGTCGATCTGCGGACCGCCGGGAAGGTCAGGGCGATCGGGCTCTCCAACCACGACGTCGACGAGCTGACCCGCGCCGAGGCGATCGGCCACGTCGACTCGCTGCAGCCCCCGTTCTCGGCGATCTACCGCGACGCCGCGTCCGACGTCATCCCCTGGTGCGCGGCGAACGGCACGGGCGTCATCGTCTACAGCCCGATGCAGTCCGGTCTCCTCACCGGCTCGTTCTCCGCAGAACGCGCCGCGGCCCTCCCCGCGAACGACTGGCGATCCCGTCACGACGACTTCCGGGGCGACGGCCTCGTCCGGAACCTCGCCGTCGCCGATGCGCTCACGGAGATCGCGACGACCCGCGGCGTGACGACGGCGGAAGCGGCCATCGGGTGGGTGCTCGGCTTCCCCGGAGTCACCGCCGCCATCGTCGGTGCCCGTCGCGGCGGTCATCGAACGGACCGGTGCCGGATCGGGCCCGCTCGCCCCGTGAGTCCGGTGTGCCGCTTCGCATTCCATCGAAGCGGCACACCGCCGGTCACCGGCGGAGCGGCACGGGGGCCGTCTCGCGGACCCGCTTCCGGAACCAGTCGACGAAGATGCCCTTCGTCGGGTCATGCACCGAGGAGTTCCACACGATGGTGGCGATCGACGTGACCGCGGGAGCGGCGATCGGCCGGTAGGCGACGCCGGTCAGCCGCACCGTCGCGAGTCGACTGGGCAGGAGACTCACCCCGAGCCCCGCCGCCACGAAGCCGATCTGGTCCGTGTACGTCGTCCCGCTGATCATCGTCCGACGGGGCGAGAAGCCCGCCGCGACGCACGCCGCGATCATGCCGTCGTACGCTTCCGGGGAGCCATGGCGCGGGAACATGAGCAGCTCCTCGTCCTGCAACTGACCCAGACCGACCTCGTCCTGCGCCGCGAGAGGGTGGTCCGATGGCAGCACCACGACGTACGGGTCGACGTACAGCTCCGAGTGGCTGAGAGCCTCGCCGCGGGGTTTCGAGTAGAGCAAGCCGACGTCCATCTGCGCCATCGACAACATGTCGACGAGATCGTTCGTGTTCTCCTTGCTCACACGGAGATCGATACCCGGGAACTGCGCACGGAAGCTCCGGACCATCGCGGGGAGGTCGCCGTAGAGGAGGGACGGCACGATCCCGATGCGGAGCCGCCCGACCCGACCGACGCGCGAATCGGTCACGAGAGCATCGATCTCCTGCAGGTCGTCGAGGAGCTTCCTGCTGTGGGCGAGCAGCTTGATGCCTGCCTGCGTGAGCTCGAACGGCGTGACCGAGCGGTCGATGAGCTTCGCGCCGAGGTCCTTCTCGAGTCGCTGGATCTGCTGCGACAACGCCGGCTGCGAGATGCGCAGCCGCGCAGCGGCATGACCGAAGCTCCTCTCCGAGGTGAGGACGACGAAATACTCGAGGCGCCTGGTCTCCATGGCGTCAGCCTAGGAGAGCGGGCTGCCGGCCGGTGCTCCGATGCTCGTGTCGCTCACGACGCGGTCGCCTCCTCCAGGCGGAGACGACGACGATCCGCCTGCACGACGGGATCGGGCACCGGGACCGCTTGGATGAGGCGGCGCGTGTACTCCTCCCGCGGGTGGTGCAGGATCTGACGCGTGTCACCCTGCTCCTCCACTCGGCCCCGGTTGAGGACGACGACACGTGTCGCGAGGCGCTCGACGACCGACAGGTCGTGACTGATGAAGAGGCAGGAGAAGCCGAGTTCCGCCTGCAGTTCGAGGAGCAGTCGGAGGACGGACGCCTGGACCGAGACGTCGAGCGCAGACGTCGGCTCGTCGGCGATGAGGACGCTCGGACGGACGGCCAGGGCGCGCGCGATCCCGACGCGTTGGCGTTGTCCTCCGGAGAGCTCGTGAGGGTACCGGTCGACCCAGTCGGCCGGGAGCCGCACGAGTTCGAGCAGCTCGCGCGCGCGCTCCGTGCGCACCCGCGCGTCCTTCTCGACGTCGTTCCAACGCAGCGGGGCCGCGATGCTGGCACCGATCGTCGCCCGCGGGTCGAGCGACGACGCCGGGTCCTGGAAGACGATCGACGCCTCCCGCCGGACGGAACGCATCTGAGTCCGCGTCGCACTCGCGAGGTCGACGTCCGCGACCCGGATCGACCCGGACGTCACGGGTACGAGCCCGATCGCCGCGCGACCGATGGTGGACTTGCCGGAGCCGGACTCGCCGACGAGACCGACGACGTCACCCCGACCCACGCGCAGGTCGACGTGATCGACGGCGACGAACGGCTTCTCGCCGAAGCGACCGGGGTAGCGGATGACGAGGTCCCGCACCTCGAGCACGGCGTCCCCGGCCTCGTCGCTCATCGCCTCCGGCACGTCGGGTTCGACCACGCTGATCGAGACGGTCGGTTGCCGCTCGACGATCTCGCTGCGACCGAGGAAGGGCACCGAGTCGAGCAGCTCCCGCGTGTAGGCATGCTCCGGAGCGGCGAAGAGTCGCGCGGTGGGTGCGTCTTCGACGACCCGGCCGTCCTTCATGACCACGACGTGCGTCGCCATGTCGGCGACGACACCCATGTCGTGTGTGATGAGGAGGAGGGCCATGTCGAGTTGCGCCTGGAGGTCGAGGAGCAGGTCGAGGATCTCGGCCTGGGCCGTGACGTCGAGAGCCGTCGTCGGCTCGTCGGCGATCAGCAGCTTGGGATCCCCCGAGATCGCCATCGCGATCATCGCCCGCTGTCGTTGACCGCCGGAGAGCTGGTGCGGGTACTGGCCGAGACGACGCTCCGGATCCGGGAGGTTCACGAGTCGCAGGAGATCGAGCGCCCGCCGATCCGCCTCGGACCGACTCAGTCGCCCATGCGCGCGCAAGACGTCCCGGAGCTGCGTCCCGATCGTGTAGACGGGGTTCAGCGCGGTCATCGGCTCCTGGAACACGACGCCGACCTCGCTCCCGCGCACGGCGCGCATGCGCGCAGCGCCCGTTCGGATCAGGTCTTCGCCCGACAGCTCGATCGTGCCGCGGCGGCGCGCGTTCCCGGGGAGCAGATCGAGGACCGACATCGCCGTCACAGACTTCCCGGAACCGGATTCCCCGACGAGAGCGACGGTCTCGCCCGCTCGCACGTCGAACGAGACGTCGTGCGTCACCGCCTTCCAGTCGGTGCCGGAGCCGAACTCGACGGACAGGTCACGGACTCGCAGCACGGCGGTCGACGCGCTCGGCGTCGGGTCGGTGGGTATGAGCTTCTCAGGCATGACTTCCCTTCCTCGCACGGGGGTCGAGCAGATCGCGCAACGCATCGGCCAGGAGTCCGAAGGACAGGATCGTGAAGACGACCACGATGCTCGGCACGAGGATCGTCGAGGGATCGTTCCCCATGTATCGCTGCCCCGACGCGACCATGCCGCCCCACGACGGCGCCGGCGCGACGACACCGAGCCCGAGGTAGCTCAGTCCGGATTCGAGCAGGATCGCCGAGGCCATGACGAGCGAGAACTGGACGATGATCGGGGCGGTCACGTTCGGGAGCACGACCCGGAAGAGCGCCGTCGACGTCCGCGCGCCGAACGCCTTCGCGGCATCGACGTATTCGAGTCGCTTGACCGAGAGCGTCTGTCCGTACACGATGCGTGCGAAACCGGGAGCGAAGAGGATCCCCATCACGGCGATGAGGGTCCACTCGCCCGGCCCGTAGATCGTGACGATCAGGAGCGCGAGGATGACCGGCGGGAACGCGAGGAGGACGTCGCTCACGAGCCGCATGGTCAGGAACTCCGCCACGCCGCCGAAGTAGCCTCCCACGAGCCCGAGCAGCGAACCCAACACCGCCGCCACGGCGCTCGCTCCGAAGGCGATGAGGAGCTCGACTCTGGCTCCGTTGAGGATGCGGGCGAGAACGTCCCTCCCGTACTCGTCGGTGCCGAGCAGGTGTCCGGGTGCGCCCGGCGGGAGCAATCGGTTGGCGACGTCCTGGGCGAGCGGGTCGACGGGAACGACGATCGGTGCGAGCACCGAGAGCACGACGAGGAGGAGGACGAAGGCGAGCGCCGCCCACCTCACGACGGTGAACGCGCCGGCGATCCGGCGGAATCGGGTGAGCACGGGGCTACCTCACTCTCGGATCGAGGAAACGGTAGACGAGGTCGACCACGATGTTGATCGCGATGAACAGCACCGAGATGACGATGACGATCCCCTGCACCACGGGGTAGTCGCGATTGACGACCGAGTCGACGAGGAGCGCTGAGAGCCCCGGGAAGTTGAAGACGCGTTCGGCGAGCACCGTCGAGCCGAGCATGATGCCGACCTCGAGACCGATCGCCGTCGCGACGGGCGTCATCGAGTTGCGCAGCACGTGTCTCGAGAAGACGCGCGACGGCGTCAGACCCCACGATCTCGCCGTCCGGACCCAATCCATCCGCGAGGTCTCCACGACGGACGAGCGCGTCATCCGCGCCGTCACGCCGATGAAGGCGATCGAGAGGGTGAGGGCCGGCAGGAGGAGCAGCCGCAGATGCGCGACCGGGTCCGCTTGCCAGCTCACGAAGCCGCCGGCGGGGAACCATCCGAGAGTGAGCGAGAACACGAGGATGAAGACCGTGCCGAGCACGTAGACGGGGACGGAGATGGCGAGACTCGAGAACGCCGTCACGAGCGAATCGACCCAGCCTCCGAAGCGACCGGCCGCCGCGCCGAGCGCGACGCCGACGATCGCTCCGACGAGGCAGGCCAGGACGACGAGCTCGATCGTGTTGGGGAGCCGTTCGAAGATCGTCGTGACGACGGGGCGGCTGTCGCGGAACGACGAACCGAGATCCCCCGTCACGACCCCCGCGAGGTAGTCGAGGTACTGCACCACGAGCGGCTTGTCGAGACCGAGCTGCTCGCGCAGCCGCTCGATGGATTCCGGGGTGGCCGTCCCGCTCGCTCCACCGGAGGCCAGGACGGCCGCCGGATCACCGGGCACGGCGTGGATGGCCAGGAAGATCAACGTCAGGACGACGAAGACGAGACCGAGGCCGACGCCGATGCGTTTGGCGATGAAGGAGATCATGGTCCTCCGATGGACGGGAGCGGGACGGTCGAGTCAGCCGGCGCTGATGCTCGTGGAGGCGAGCGTGTAGCCGGAGAAGAACGTGAGGAATCCGGGCAGATTCGAGAACCCGGTCACCGAGTCCTTGTAGGCGAACGCCTGGCCGCGCTGCACGAGGGGGACGAACGGCACGTTCGTCCCGATGAGATCGATCGCCTCCGAGTATGCCGCCTTGCGCGACTCGACGTCGGCGCCCGTGCGTCCGGCCGCGAGGGCTGCCATGATCTCCGGATCGTTCCAGCCGAAGCTCTTCGCGAGGTCGGGGCCCCCCAGGTAGGACTCCAGGTACGCGGGCTCGGACACGATTCCGCCCCAGCCGTTGATCTTCAGCTGGAAGTCACCGCTCGTGGCCTTCTCCATCCGTGTCGCCCAGTCCGGACTGTCGAGCTCGGCGTCGATGCCGATCTCCGCAAGGTCCGCCTGCACGGTCAGGGCCGTGTCCTGGTGGAAGACGTACTGGGAGGTCGTGAGGATCGTCGTGGAGAAGCCGTCGGGGTAGCCCGCTTCCGCGAGGAGCTCCTTGGCGTGCTCGGGGTCGTACTCCCACAGCTCCTGCGACTCGTCGGTGTAGTAGTCGCTCGACTCGGGGATCGGCGGGCCGTAGATCGCCTTGGCGTTGCCGAAGAAGGCGGCATCGACGACGCTGTCCCGGTTGACCGCGTACGCAACGGCCTCCCGGACGAGCGGGTCGGCGAACGGGCCGTCGGTGACGTTGAACTCGATGTCCATGAGCAGCCCGTTCTGGACGTCCATGGTCACGCCGTCGGTCGACTCGAGCGTCGAGAACTGTTCCCACGGGACGTAGTCGATGAGGTCGACGTCTCCGGACACGAGCGCGTTCGTCCGTGCCGTGCCGTCCGGGTAGAAGACGAGGTCGATGCTGTCGAGCGTCACGGCGTCGGCGTCGTAGTAGGCGTCATTGCGCGCGAGCACCAGCTGCACTCCCGCGTCGTCCTGCTCGATGACGAACGGACCGGCGCCGACCGTCGCGACGGCATCGGCCGAGAGGGCCTCGTCCGGTGCGATGAAGGCCGTCGAATCGGCGAGGTACGAGACGAAGTCGGCGTTGTTCTCCGAGAGGTGCACGATGGCCGTCCGCTCGTCCGGCGTCTCGACCTCCGTGATGTTGCGCATCGCGGCGAGGGTGCGTGCTCCGTTGGCCGGGTCCGCGAGGAAGAGGAGCGTGTTCTTCACGTTCGCACTCGTGAGCGGGGTCCCGTCACTGAACTCGAGTCCCTCCCTGAGAGTGAACGAGTACGTCGCCGGGTCGATCTCCTCGAAGCTCTCGGCGAGCGCGGGGACGAGTTCGCCGTCCACGTCGTACGCCATGAGGCCGCGGTGGATGAGGGCGTCGAGCGTGTAACCGGTCGAGCCCTGGTCCGCACCGACCTTCACGTCCTGCGGCTCGCCGGAGAGGCCGAAGCGCAACGTCTGCTCGGGTGCCGCTGACGAGTTCGGCGTCGACGAGGCGCACCCGGTGAGCGCGAGACCCGTCGCGAGGGTCGCGGCCACGACCGCTCGCGTGTTCCGTCGTGCGCCGGGCGACGATCGCCGTGGCTCTGTCCTGTGCAACATGGTTCCTCCTGATCGTGGTGCGTGGGTGTCACTGTCGATGGATGGTGCGGTGGTTGACGGCCGGTGGCCGTCGGATGCCGCGTCGCGTGTCTCCTGCCGGCGGCGCTGCCGGTCGGAGGTCACGCGAATCGCAGCGGGTCCATGAAGTCCGTCTCGACGACGCGTTCCTCCTCGGTCACGATGCGGGCGAGGATCTCCCCGATCGCCGTGGCGTGCTTGTAACCGTGACCGGAGCAGCCGCCGGCGAGGACGATCCGCTCGGCGCCCGGGGTGCGCCCCACGACGAACTGCTTGTCGGGACTCTCCGTGATCATGCACGGGGCGACCTCGTATGGCGCTCGTCCGAGCCCGGGAACGGCCCAGTCGAGCACGGCGGCGGAGCCGCCCCAGTCGCGGTCAGGCCGCACCGAGCGCTCGAGGTGGTCGGGATGCACGGCGATCTTCGAGCGCGGATCGTTCGAGAGACCGGCCTTCACGGGGATGTCCCCGATGCTGCCGTGGCCCCAGATCGTGTTCTCCTCGTCGTAGTGGCGGATGAACGCCGGGAACCGGTCGAGTTCGAAGTCCTCCGGCGACTCGGTGGGGCGCCACCAGAGCATCGGCGCGCGATACGCGGTGAGGGTGACGAGGTCCTGCATGATCGACATCCAGGGCCCGGCGGCCAGGACGACCTGACCGACGCGGAAGGTCCGGTCCGCCGTGCCGACGATCACCGTGTCGCCGTCCGGCTCGACCCGGGTCACGGCCGTCCGGTCGTACACCGTCGCTCCCGCCGCAAGCGCCGCGTCGACGGCCGCGACGAGGGCGTCCTCGACGAGGACGTAACCGGACTCCGCGTCCCAAATCCCCTCGTAGTGGTCGGGGAGTGCCGCGTGCTGCGGATACGTCTCCCGCAGTTCTCCGATCGTGCGCCATTCGGCGTCGACCCCCGATTCGGCGAGCGCCGTCGCCGTGTTGCCGAGAGCGCGACCGCCGCGGGGTCCGATGGAGATCGCGCCCGTCTGGTGCAGCAGTTCGGTGCCCGACGTCGCGCCGAGTTCGTACCAGAGGTCGCGCGCCAATCGAGCCACAGGGGTCAGCCCCGGATGCTCATGGCACGCGACCCGGAACAACCGGGTGTGGCCGTGGCTCGAGCCGTAGGGGTGGGCGATGCGGTTCGCCTCGAAGCCGATCACGCTCACTCCTCGACCGGCGAGACGCCAGAGCGCCGAGGCGCCCCAGGAGCCCAGACCGATCACGGCGACATCCGCATCGAGCGCGGTCACGCGGGACCCCCGGCGGTCTCGTCACCGGTGACGCCGTAGACGCGAGCCGCCGTCGCCGCATCGATGCGCTCCTCACGGAGGTCGCGTGCGACGACGTCCTTCGGACGACGCGCCGGGTCGCCGTAACCACCGCCGCCCGCCGTGATGGCGCTGATCGAATCGCCGCGCGACAAGAGCACGACGTCCCCCGTCGGCACCACGACGCCGTTCTTCTCGAGACGAGCGCTCTGCCCCGCCGTCCCTCCGAGAAGCCCCCACGGCCGGGAGAGCATCCGACTCATCCCCACCTCGCACTGGCAGTCGTCGTGCTCGACGCGGACCTGGCGGTGGATCCCCATCCCGCCTCGGTGCTCGCCCTCTCCCCCGGAGCCGTCAATGAGCGAATACCGCTCGACGAAGAGCGGATACTCGCTCTCGAGGGCCTCGACCGGCAGGTTGGACGTGTTCGTCATGTGCGCCTGGACGCCGTCGAGACCGTCGAAGGCGCAACCGGCGCCGTAGCCGCCGCCGATCGTCTCGAGATAGACGTAGTAGCGACCCGTGCGCGGATCCGTGCCGGAGAACTGGGTGCCCGTGACGGCTCCATTCGACGCCGCGATCACGCGCGAGGGAACCGCGTCGGCGAGAGCGCCGTGGACGAGGTCCACGACCCGCTGGCAGAGCTGGATCCGACCGTTCACGGCGGCCGGGGCGACGCAGTTGAGGACCGATCCGAACGGGGCCGACACCGAGATGGCCCGGCCGAGTCCGCCGTTCGCCGGGATGTCGGGTCCGACGACGGTCTTCGCCGCGTAATAGACGGTCGCGAGCAACGCGGTCTCCACCATGTTGATGCTCGCTCGCACTTGCTCAGGGGCCGTGAACTCGAAGTGCAGCTGTTCGTCGCTCACCGTCATGACCACGCTGAGCTGCAGTTGCTCGTCGAGCTCGTTGCAGTCGAAGGTGTCGGAGAACCGATACCGACCGTTCGGCACGTCGCGGATTCCCGCTCGGACCTTGCGCTCCGTGTAGTCGAGCAGCTCTTGACCCGCCGCCTCGATGGTCGCCGGCCCGTACTTCTCGGAGATCTCGCGGAAACGAGCGACGCCGAGACGATTGGCGGCCACCTGGGCGTTGAAGTCGGCGACACGCTCGGCGGGGACCTGCATGTTGGTGAGGATGAGGTCCATGACCTCCGGGACGTACGTCCAGTCGCGCAGGAACCGCACGGGCGGAATCCTCAGGCCCTCCTGGAAGATGTGCTCGTGACCGCGCTCGGCGTAGTCGGAGTGGTGCGCGAGGTTCGTCGCCCACCCCGCGAGAGCCCCCTCGACGAAGATCGGCGTGACGAGCACGATGTCGGGGAGGTGCGTGCCGCCGCCGATGTGCGGGTCGTTGCCCACGAAGGAGTCGCCATCATGGATGTCCTCGAGCGCGTAGCGGTCCGTGATGGCGTTGACGATCCCCATGAGGGACCCGAGGTGCATCGGGATGTGCTCGGCTTGCGCGAGCAGTTCGCCGCCCGCGTTGAAGATCCCGGTGGTGCAGTCGCGGCGCTCCTTGATGTTCGGTGAATAGGAGGTCTTCACGAGCGCCTCGCCCATCTCGTCGCAGATCGACTCGAGGGCGGACCCGATCACCTCCACCTGGACGGGAGTGAGCTCCGGCGCTGTCGCGGTCATGCGGACTGTCCTTTCATGCTGAGAATGCGCTCGTCCGAGGCGGCGGCGATCGGATGGTCCGATCCGCGCGAGGGGCGGGTCACGATCATGAGGTACTCGTCGACCACGGCCTCCTCGCCCGGGAGGACGAAAGCTGTCGTGTCGTACTGCTCGATGACGGCCGGGCCCGTGACGACGTTCCCCGCCCGCAGCTCGTCCCGCGCATACAAGGGCACGGAGACCCTCTCACCGACCTCCGGGAGGTACACGTCCCTCGTGCCGATCACGGCGGCCGACGCGTCCTCACCGACGATGGGCTCTCGGGGGAAGGCGGCTTGCGGAGCATCGCCGATGGCCTCGACGCGGAAGGTGGCCGCTTCGACGCGTTCGGCCGCCGTGCTGTACCCGTAGCGCTTCTCGTGTGCGTCGTGGAACCGGGCGGTGACCAGGGCGATCCACTCCTCGGTGATCTCCTCGACGGGCACCTCGATCCCGATCTCGTAGTTCTGACCGACGTAGCGGACGTCGAGCACCCACCGGAGGCTCCGATCGCTCTCGCCGAGACCTTCGGCGTCGAACCACTCGGTGGCCTGTGCTGACAACGCCTCGAAGGTCGACGAGAAGACGTGCATCTGTTCGGGAGCCACGAGCGTGATGCTGGTCCGGGTGTAATCGCTGCGCAGGTCCGTCATGAGCATGCCGAGCGCGGAGAGCGCCCCCGGCCGCTGGGGGATGATCGTGCGCTCCATCCCGAGCTCCTGCGCGAGCCGAGCGGAGTGGAGGGGCCCTGCGCCTCCGAAGGCGACGAGGGCGTAATCGGCCGGGTCGTAACCGCGCTGCACGGAGATGACCCGGATCGCTCGCGCCATGTTGGCGGTGACGACGCTGATGATCCCCTGCGCGGTGTCGAGCGTCGACATCCCGAGGCGGGCGCCGAGCCGTTCGACCGCCGCGTACGAGAGACTCGCATCGATCGGCATCGCGCCGCCGAGCAGGGATTCCTGGTTGAGGATTCCGAGGACGACGTTGGCGTCGGTCACCGTGGGCTCCGTCGTGCCGCGGCCGTAGCAGGCGGGGCCGGGGTCCGCGCCTGCGCTCTGCGGTCCGACCTTGAGATGGCCGCCGTCGTCGATCCAGGCGATCGAGCCGCCGCCGGCACCGACCGTGTTGATGTCGAGCATCGGGGCGCGCACGGGGCGCCCGTCGAGGTCCATGCCGGTCGCCGAGGTCGGTCGGGCGTCGGTGACGAGGGCGACGTCGGAGGACGTGCCGCCCATGTCGAACGTGATGATGTCATCGATCCCGGACTGTGCCGACAATCGCGCGGCTCCCACCACTCCCGTTGAGGGACCGGAGAGCACCGTCCGCACCGGCATCTTCTCGGCCGTGATGAAGGACATGACGCCGCCGTTGCTCTGGGTCACCTTCGGCTCCACGCGGAGCCCGTCGGCGGCGAGTCCAGCACGCAGGCGGGACAGGTACCCCTCCATCACGGGACCGATGAACGAATTGATTATCACCGTCGACAGGCGCTCGTACTCCCGGAATTCGGGCAGCACCTCGTGCGAGATCGACAGGAAGACACCGGGGAGCTCCTCCTCGAGGACGGCCCGGACGGCGCTCTCATGCGTCGGGTTGAGATAGCTGTAGAGGAAGCACACCGAGACGGCCTCGACGCCCGCGTCGCGCAGGGTCACCGCTGCAGCCCGCACCTCGTCGAGGTCGAGCGGAGTGTCGATCGATCCGTCGTATCGGATGCGCTCTGCCACCTCGATACGGAGATCCCGCGGAGCGAGGGCTGTCGGCTTCTGCGCCTCGAGGTCGTAGAGCTTCGGCCGGCGCTGGCGCCCGAGCTCGAGGAGATCGCGGAATCCCGCGGAGGTGATGAGGCCCGTGCGGGCTCCTCGTCCCTGGAGGAGGGCGTTCGTCGCGACGGTCGTGCCGTGTGCGAAGTAGTCGATCCGGGTCATCGCGTCCCCCGACTCGTCGTCGCCGACGATCCGTGCGATGAGCTCGGCCACTCCGTCACGAACGGCCTGGCCGGGGTCCGCCGGTGTGCTCGAGATCTTGCCGACGACGATCGCCTTGGATTCGTCGTCGTACAGGCAGACGTCCGTGAACGTTCCCCCGGTATCCACACCAACGCGCCAACTCACGTGAACTCCTCCTCGACCCTGCGTCCGTATCCGAACGGTTGCGAGTGAGTCTGGGCGAGGACGAGAGGAGGCGTCCAATACGGATTCTGAGCATCGACATAAGTATCCACTTATGACGCGATTCGGGACGCTGCCGACGGCGGTGCCCGTCACCCGCTCACTCGTCGCCGGGAGGGGTGCCCGCACCGCCCGACGCAGCGCCGCCCATACCCGCGGACTCCTGCTGCTCGACGCTCAGGGCGTAGTCGTTGCTCGGATCGCGGTAGATCGTGTGCACGTGACCCCAGCCCGAGGTCACGACGCCGTCGACGTCCGCGCCCGCCGATCCCTGCTGGGCCGCGAACTCGATGTAGACGTCCGGTCCCGAGATCTGAAACGAGATTCCGTCTCCCTGCGTCATGTCGTACACCGTCGCCCCCGACCAGTTCACGTACGTCTCATCGATGGTCGCCTCGATCGCGGCGAGCGCGTCGGTTGTCGTCTCCTCGTCGGCGAGCCCGACCCAGTTCGCGGCGACCGCGAGGAGGAGCTGCTTCTGCTCGTCGGTGAGGTCGGCCCCTGAGAGCCCTGTCCCCGTGGGGTAATCGCACGTCCCGCCGGGCTCGCACACCATCGCGGCGGCCTCCTCGCCCTGGTAGAGCTGGGCCTTCTGCTCGTCCGACAGGCTGTCGTAGAAGGCGAAGGCCGACTCGTAGATGTCCGAGAACGGCTGAACCTCGTTCCCCGCGGCGTCCGTGTAGACCGCGGGTTGGACCCCGAGGTGGGTCGGAGCGAAGGTGATCTCGTCGGCCGTTCCGTCGAGCGTCGCGTTGATGCCGAGGTGGTGCCCGCCGAACTGCAGCTCCCACGCGCTCGTGCCCGTCGGGTCGCCGAAGAACGCGATGTAGTACTGACCGAGCGACTCCTCCGTGCTCGAACTGTTCTCGAGCAGGTACTCGTCGCCGCCGATGATGCCCGTGACCGTCGCGTATCCCTCGTCACTCAGGAGGGCCTCGAGGACCGCCATGGCCGCTTCCTGCTGCTCCTCCGAGAGGTCCGTGAGGTTGAGACCCGCCCTCTCGACGAAGGTCACCGGGAAGTTCGACCACGACGTCGTCTTGGTCTCATCGTCGTACGCGTAGAGCACCTGCTCACGCTGTTCCTCAGAGAGGGTCGCGAGGAAGGCCTCCGCCGCCGCGGCGGTGCTCGCGATGGTCTCCGCCGTCGTCGAGGGGGTCGTGGTCTCCGACGTCAACGTTGAGATCGAGGCACTCGAGCCGGTGGCAGTCGTCGAGGCAGAGGTCGCGGCGGCCGCACAACCCGACAGGGCAAGGCTGGTCACGAGGAAGGTGGACGTGAGCCAGAGGGCCGGCGAGCGCTTCGCTCGTCGTGGGCGGGGCGAGTCGTGGGAGGGGGTCGTGTTCGTCATGTCCACGACGGTAGGGAGCGACCCTTTTCAGTTCCTATGCGTCCGCTACGCGCGACTGCTGCACGGGGTGAGCAAGCGCCGCGCGGCCGTCGAGCCCTGGCACCGAGGGGCCGAGCTCCCAGCGACGGCGGTTAGGCTGATCGGGATGATGACGCGCTCGACACGGACGGCCCTCCGGCTCGCCACGACCGCGACCCTCGCCGCGGCGGCCGCCTCGCTCCTCACCGGATGCGCAACCGCCGTGTCGCTCGACCCGGCCGACGCGGCGAACGATCCCGACTGCGCCTACGTGAGCGTCGCGCTCCCCCCGACGGTCGCCGACCAGCCGAAGCGCGACACCGACGCCCAGGGCACCGGCGCGTGGGGATCGCCCGCCTCGATCCTTCTCCGCTGCGGCGTCGACGTGCCAGAGCCGACGACCCTCGAGTGCACGACGGTCAATGGCGTCGACTGGATCATCGACGACTCGGATGCACCGAACTACCGCTTCACGACCTACGGCCGCGACCCCGCGATCGAGGTCATCGTCGACTCGGACGTGGTGCACGGCTCGACGGCGCTCGTCGACCTCGAGCCCGCCGTCTCGAACGTGCCCACCGAACCGTTCACCGCGTGCGTCGGCGCCGAGGACCTCGAGATCCCCGACACGACCGACTGACGCGACCCCCGCTCGTCCCGGAGGTAGCGTGATCGGGTGACCCTCCCCACGACCGACACCATCGTCCTGTACCCCGCCGGAACGCTCGTCTCCGAGGCGATCGTCCTCCACCGGCAGTCGCTCACCGACGGGCGGACGGGTCTCGTGCTCGACCGGACCGCCGTGCACCCCGTCGACGCGGCCTGGCCCGATCAGCCCGCCGACCGGGCATCCATCCGTCTCGTCGATGCAGCGGGCGGGGCGACGCCGATCGCTGACACGGTCGTGGGCGCGACCGACGGCAGCGCGCTCTTCGTCGGTTCAGAGGTGCCGGTCAAGAAGGGGACCGACGGATGGGCGTTCGTCGCCGTCCACCTGGTCGCCGACGACACGACGATCTCGGAGGGCGATGCCGTCATCGTCGAGGTCGACCCCGAGTACCGCCGCGCCCTGTCCGCCGGTCACACGGCCTGCCACCTCGCGTCGCTCGCGCTCAACCGCGCGCTCGCGGACGCGTGGCGCAAGGACGTCTCGACGGACGCCGCCGGCGCCCCGAACTTCGACGCGCTCGCGATCGAGACCTCGACGATCGTGCCCGACGGCTCCGTCGACGTGTACCGCATCGGCAAGTCGCTCCGTCGGAAGGGATTCGACCCGGAATCGCTGACCGACCTCGACGACCTCGCACGACGCGTCAACGAGACCGTGACCGTCTGGGTCGACAGCGGGGCGCCCGCTCGGATCGACCGCGTCGGCGAACTCCTCACCGACCGGCGGGAGTGGGTCTGCGAGCTCACCGATGGCCGCATCGCGATCCCCTGCGGCGGAACCCACATCGGCTCGCTCGGGGCGTTTTCCGCGATCGAGGTGCGATTCGAGTCGTCCACGACGGATGGTGCGAGCGTCCTCACGATGACCACGACCGGCATACCAATTCGCTGAAACGTGACGCTTCCTCAGTATCTGAACAGGGTCTATACCGCGGAGATCTCGCTGTCGGAACGGGGCGACGGCACCGCTTCCTCGGCGTAATTTTCCCGCCGTAAGTGGCTCTCGCCGGGGACGGCCACAGGGGGATGTGCTCGAGGGGAGGAGTGGCCATGGACAGCACCGCGTCGCGCCCACTCCATCTCGTGCGCCTCCTCCTCGTCGCGATCGGCACGGCTTTCGGGTTCGTGATCCTCTCCGTCGTCCTCTCGGCGACGAGCGCCTCGGCGAGCGAACGCTCCGGCCTGCTCGACGGCGTCGACGATGTCGTCAGCAGCACCGTCGACACCGTCGGAGAAACCGTCTCGAGCACGACGAAGGCGACGACCACCACCGTCGAGAAGACGGTCGAGAAGGTCGTCGCTCCCACGACGAAGGCCGTCACCGAGACGGTCGAGAAGGTCGTCGAGAAGACCGCTCCCGTAGCGCCGGCCCCCGCGAAGCCCGTGGTCGAGACCGTCGCTCCCGTCGTGACGGGAACGACCGACGCCGTCGACGAGACCACCGAGGCGACCGTCGAGGTCGTCGAGGAGGTCGTCGAGGACGTGGCCGAAACGGCCCCGTCGCCCGTCGCGACCGTCGTCACACCGATCGCCGGCATCGGCGACGAGCTCGTGACGAACCTCCCGATCGGCGGCGATATTGTCACGGGCGTCCTCGGGTCGAATCCCCTCACCGACGGGACCGACGGCACCGTCGACGCGATCGACGACCTCGTCGTCGGGGACGTCCTCGGCAGCATCCGCGAGGTCGTCTCGTCCATCGACGAGGTGACCGACGGCATCGTCGACCCGATCGGTGGAACGATCATCGACTCCGTGGACCCGCTGGTGCCGGGCTTCCCCGGGCTCCCCTGGCTCCCCACATCGCCCGTCTCCGGCGGCACGATCGGTCAGGCGGCCCCGACCGCGGCCCTCGCAGCCGCCGCCGGCGGTGGTCGACTGCTCAAGTCCCCCGCAGCGCTGATGGGCATCGGCCCGGCATCGGCGGTCTCGACGGACCTGACGCGGTCCCCCGACATGTCCTCGACCTCCGTCGAGAACGCCGACAGCCGTTCGACCTCACCGTTCGGAGCCCCCCTCTCGTCGCCCGCCGACGGATCCGCAACCGGATCGGTCGCCCCCGTCGGCGTCTTCTCGAGCGACGCCATCCAGCAGTTCGGTGCTCCGAACGCCGGTGCGTCGTCCTCCGCACGTCCCACCGACGAGGCACTCCCCTCGTCGCTCTCCTCCCGCACTCTCCCCTCCCCCGACTGATCGGGCCCCACCGTCCTCGACGACGGCACGGACCATCGCGCGACTACGCGCACACAACGATCAATCTTTGGAGAAGGAAAAGTGAACATCACCGTGAAGCGGTGCCTCTACGGGGCACTCATGGTCGGCGGGCTCTGGTTCGCCGGGACGACGGCGGCATCGGCCGCCGAGACATCGGGTGACGACGCCGTCGCGTCCGGCACCCAGGCGATCCTCGACGTCGAGGTACCCGTGACGATCGGCGGCAACTCCGTCTCGCTCACCGGCGACTCCTCGAGCGAGGGCTCGACGACCTCGGCACCCGCCGAGGCGCCGGCGAGCGAGCCCGCCACGACGAACGGAGACGACGGCGTCGGCTCCGGCACCCAGGCGCCCGTGACGATCTCCGTCCCGGTCACCATCGGGGGCAACTCGGTCGCCCCCGTCGGCGACGCCGACTCGGCGGACTCGAGCACCGAGGCCCCCGCACCGGCACCCGCCGGGGAGGCTCCGACGACGAGCGGAGACGACGGCATCGCGTCGGGCACCCAGGCGCCCATCGATGTGTCGGCGCCCGTCACCGTCGGCGGCAACTCGGTGTCGCTCCTCGGCGACTCCTCGTCGAGCGACTCCGCCACCACGACGGGAACCGACTCGTCCGCCACGGACGCGTCGGGTGCCACGACATCGGGCGATGACGGCGTGCTCGGCGGCACCCAGGTCATCCCGGGGATCGACGTCCCCGTCACCATCGGCGGCAACTCGGTGTCGCTCCTCGGCGACTCCTCGTCGAGCGACTCCGGAGTCTCGAACGAGACCGGCGGTACGACCGACGGAACCGACGGCCCGACCGACGGCAGCACGACCTCGGGTGACGACGGCATCGCCGGCGGCACGCAGGTCACCCCCGACGTCACACCGCCCGTCACGATCGGCGGCAATGCCGTCTCGATCATCGGCGACTCGGAGACCTCCGACTCCGGCACCACCACCGAGGCCGGCACCACCGGCACCGGCAGTGACTCCAGGTCGACGACCTCGGGTGACGACGGCATCCTCGGCGGCACGCAGATCGACCTCGAAGGTGACGTCCCCGTGATGACCGGCGGAAACGCCGTCTCCGTCATCGGCGACTCGGAGACCTCCGGCTCCGACGTGACCGGCGGCACGACCGATGGAACCGCCGCCCCGACCGACGGCAGCACGACCTCCGGTGACGACGGCATCGCCGGCGGCACACAGGTCACCCCCGACGTCACACTGCCCGTCACGATCGGCGGCAATGCCGTCTCGATCATCGGCGACTCGGAGACCTCCGACTCCGGCACCACCACCGGGGCCGGCACCACCGGCACCGGCGGGAACACGACCTCCGGTGACGACGGCATCGCCGGCGGCACACAGGTCACCCCCGACGTCACACTGCCCGTGACGATCGGCGGCAACGCCGTCTCCGTCATCGGTCACTCCGAGACCTCGGGCTCCGACGTGACGGGTGGCGCGACGGACGGCGACGCCGGATCGGGAGACACCACCTCCGGCGACGACGGGGTCCTCGGCGGCAGCCAGATCTCCCCAGACATCGGCCTCCCCCTCACGATCGGCGGCAACGCCGTCTCGGTGATCGGCGACAGCGAGGCGACCGACCCGACGGTCGTCGTCCCGACCGACCCGACCACGCCCGTCGACCCCACCGACCCGGTGGAGCCGACGGACCCGACCACTCCGGTCGACCCGACGGACCCTGCTGACGGAACCGACGGCACCGACGCGGCCGTCAGTAACGACGGCGCCGTCAGCACCGACGGAGCCGTGAGCCTCGCGGCGGGCGGCCCGTCCGCTCGGGCGGCCGACGATGGTGCGGAAGGCCTCGCCGCGACCGGATCGTCCGGCACGGCCCTCCTCCTCGGCCTGATGAGCCTGCTCATCGCGGCCGGTGTCGGTCTCCTCGCTCGGAGCCGCCACTCCCTCGACATCGAATAGCACGATCTGAGGAACCCCTCCCCCGGACCGGTCGGCATAGACCGGGCCCGGGGCTTCCTCGCGTCCGGAGGTCCGTGCCGATCCGCTCAGTCCTCCGGCGACGCGAGCCCCGCCCGTGTCCGTCAGTGGACGTATTCGAGGAGGTCGGCACCGATCGTCCGCATCCCGTCGATGACGGCGAGACGCGTGGGGAGGTCGGTGTCGGAGAACGACGCCGCGACGGCGTAGGCGACTCCCGCGCGCGGTCCGCGGAGCACGCCGGCCTCCGCGCGTACTCCGGCGTCCGATCCCGTCTTGTTGAAGAGGGTGAGGCCGTGATCGGACTGCAGATGGGCGAGGGGATCCAGCCCGAATGCCGAGGCGACGAGCGAGAGGTCCGCGTTGAGGGACAACCAGCCCACGACGCGGCGGCTCGTCTCGGCGTCGACGACCTCGCCGCGGGCGAGTTCGGAGAAGAGCCACGTGAGCTCCTTCATGGACCCGACGGAGAGCGTGGGCGCGTCGTCGGGCCCGCGGTGGTCGCGCACGAGATCGAGGAGGGCGAGCTTCTTGAGCCCCAGTTGCTCGGTCCGCGCGTGTACGGCGTCGAGCCCGACCGTGCGCACGAGCACGTTCGTCGCGAGATTGTCGCTCGTCGAGCCGATGAGCGCGGCGATGTCCGCGATCGGGAGCGTGGGCACCTGCAGGTGCTGCCACGTCCCCGAGTCACCGACTGCGCCCGTGACGTCGCGGTCGAGCAGGCTGAGCGCCGACATGTCCGGACCGCGGAGCCGTGCGGCCACTTCGACGAGGAGGAGCACCTTCCCGATCGACGCCGTCGGCATCACGACGTAGTCGTCAACCGAGAACAATTCGCGACCGCTCGCGAGATCGATCGCCCTTCCCGAGACCTGCACGCCGTTCCGGGCGAGGAAGCCGAGCGCTTTGAATCCGCGCGCGAACGACTCACCCGACTCGGAGGCCCGGTGGCGCGCCCGACGACGGGCTCGCTGCTGCACTCTGCCGTCCGACGGCGACGAGGAAGGGACCACGGGAATCACTCCAGGTGCGAACGCATGCACACGGCCGAACGCGGTCGGCCGTCGCCAGGGAGAACTGGCGTCCGGCACCATCGCTGGTGACGGGTGGCCGTCGAGTGCGGTTTCGGGGGAGACCGCACCCCCCGGGGTGCCGACCCCGGGTGACGCGACGTCGCGTGGAGATTGGAGAAGAACTTCGGCGGGCGGCTACCAGATGGTGACGCGCTCACTCGGATCGAGCCAGAGGGCATCCGCCTCGACCACGTCAAAAGTACCGTAGAAGACGTCCAGGTTCCTGACAATCTGGTTGCAGCGGAACTCGTTCGGCGAGTGCGGGTCGATCGACAGGAGCCGGATCACCTCGGCGTCGCGGCCCTTCTGCTGCCAGGCCTGCGCCCAGGACAGGAAGAAGCGTTCTCCTCCCGTGAGTCCGTCGACCACGGGCGGCTCAGCGCCCTCGAGAGACAGCACGTATGCCTTCCACGCGATCGAGAGCCCGCCGAGGTCGCCGATGTTCTCACCGATCGTGAGCGCGCCGTTGACGTGGTGGTCGGGGACCTGCGCTGGGGCGAGCGCGTCGTACTGGGCGATGAGGGCGCTCGTGCGCTCCTCGAACGCCTTCTTGTCCTCGGTCGTCCACCAGTCGGTGAGCCGGCCGTCGCCGTCGAACTGCGATCCCTGATCGTCGAAGCCGTGACCGATCTCGTGGCCGATGACCGCTCCGATGGCGCCGTAATTGGCCGCGGCGTCGCGCGTCGGGTCGAAGAACGGGAACTGCAGGATCGCCGCGGGGAACACGATCTCGTTGAAGCCCGGGTTGTAGTACGCGTTGATCGTCTGAGGGGTCATGAACCACTCGTCGCGGTCGAGCGGCTTGCCGATCTTGCCGAGCTCGCGATCGAACTCGAACGCGTTCGTGGCGATGACGTTCGCGACGAGGTCGTCGGCGGACACGGCGAGCGCCGAGTAGTCTCGCCACGTCGCGGGGTAGCCGATCTTCGGCGTGAACTTGTCGAGCTTCTCGAGGGCTCGGACCTTCGTCTCCTCGCCCATCCAGTCGAGTGCCTGGATGGACTGCCGGTAGGCCTCGACGAGGTTCGCGACGAGCTCGTCCATCTGCGTCTTCGACTCGGCCGGGAAGTGGCGCTCGACGTAGACACGGCCGACGGCCTCGCCGAGGGCGCCCTCGACGAAGGAGACGCCGCGCTTCCAGCGCTCGCGGATCTCGGGGGTTCCCGTGATCGTCGTGCCGTAGAAGTCGAAGTTGGTGTTCACGACCTCGTCGTGGAGGTAGGGCGCGAAGCTCCGCAGCACCTGGAACCGCAGCCAGTCGCGCCACGACTCGAGCGAGGCGTCATCGAGGAGCCCGGCGACGCCCGAGACGAAGCTCGGCTGACGCACCACGATCTCCGCGAAGGCGCCGTCGGGGGCGCCGAGGGCGTCGAGCCACCCGGCGAGGTCCGCTCCCGCGGCGAGCGTGCGGGCCTCGTCCCACGTCATGGGGTTGTAGGTCGCGTTGCTGTCGCGGCTGCGCACGTTGTCCCAGTGCTGCGACGCGATCGCGGTCTCGAGGGCGACGATCCGCTCGGCGCTCGCGCTCGCGTCCGGGGCGCCCGCGATCGCCATCATCTTCTCGACGAACGAGCGGTACGCGTCGCGCGTCTCCGCGAACTTCTCCTCGCGGTAGTAGGACTCGTCGGGCAGGCCGATACCGCCCTGCTCCACGAAGACGAGGTAGCGCTCGGGGTTCCCCGGGTCGTTGTCGACGAAGAGCTGGAAGAGGCCGCGCACACCGAGCCGCTCGAGGCGAGCGAGGGTCGGGAGCACGTCGGCGATCGTCGCGACCGAGTCGACCTCGGCGAGAAGCGGAGCGAGCGGCTCGAGGCGCACGGCCTCGATGCGCTCGGTGTCCATGAAACTCGCGAAGACGTCGCCGATCTTCCGCGTCTCCGTGCCCGGCTCGGCGTCCTGCGACTCCATGATGATCTCCCGCACGGCCTTCTCCGCCTCCTCGGCGAGGAGGTGGAAGGATCCCCACCTGGCCTTGTCGGAGGGGATCTCCGTGCGGTCGATCCAGCGGCCGTTCACGTGCCGGAAGAGATCGTCCTGGGGGCGGATGTTCGGGTCGAGTTCGTCGAGATCGATGCCGGATGCGCTCATCGCTCCAGCCTACGCCGCAGGGTCGCCCGGGCGCCGTGCGGCGGTCGCACGTGCATCCGCCGCCGGTACGGTGATCGCGCGGGCGGTTCGCGACCCGCCTCGTTCTTCTCCCCCTGCTCTCCCCCGACGAAACGGACGCCCCATGATCACCATCCACTTGCGCTACGAGATCGACGCCGATCGCCTCGAGGACTTCCGGGAATACGGACGACGGTGGATCGCACTCGTCGAGCGCTTCGGGGGCACCCACCACGGCTACTTCCTGCCGAGCGAGGGCGACAGCGACGAGGCCTTCGCGCTCTTCACGTTCGAGTCGCTCGCGGCGTACGAGAGGTACCGCGAGGACGCGGCCGTCGACCCGGAGTGCCTCGAGGCGTACCGGTTCGCTCAGGAGACGCGATGCATCCGCCGCTACGAGCGGCGGTTCCTCTCCCCCCTCTTCTCCGCGGAGTCGAGCGACACCGAGGCGACGACCGGCCGGTAGCGTGAACGGATGAGCGGATCGGGCGAGCGGAGCGTCACGCGCGGAGTCGATCGGGAGATCATGCGCCTCGCCGTCCCGGCCCTCGGCGCCCTCGTCGCCGAGCCGCTGTTCCTGCTCGCGGATTCCGCCCTCGTCGGTCACCTCGGCGTCGTCCCCCTTGCCGGCCTCGGCATCGCGAGCGTCGTGCTGCAGACCATCATCGGCCTCCTCGTCTTCCTCGCCTACGCGACGACGCCGGCCGTCGCGCGGAGGCTCGGGGCGGGCGACGAACGCGGCGGCGTATCGGTCGGGATCGACGGCATGTGGCTCGCGCTCGGACTCGGCGCCGTCCTCGCGGCGGGCGGCGCGCTGCTCTCGCCGACCCTCGTCGGTTTCTTCCGGCCGGACCCCGCCGTCGCGGAAGCCGCGACGACCTACCTCGCGATCTCGATGGCGGGCCTGCCTGCGATGCTCGTCGTCTTCGCCACGACCGGTCTGCTGCGCGGACTGCAGGACACGCGGACCCCGCTCGTCGTGGCGGTCGCGGGTTTCGGCGCGAACGCGGCCCTCAACGCGGTCCTCATCTACGGCGCCGGGTGGGGCATCGCTGGGTCGGCGGCGGGGACCGTGCTCGCGCAATGGGGCATGGTGGCTGCCTACGTCGTCGTCATCGTCCGTCACGCGCGTCGCACCGGAGCCGTCCTCCGGCCGCAACGCGAGGGCATCCGCACGTCCGCCCTGTCGGGAGGCTGGCTGCTCGTGCGTACGGCGGCGCTGCGAGCGGCCCTCGTGCTCGCGACGGTCGTCGCGACCGGCATCGGGACCGCCGAACTCGCGGGCTTCCACGTCGTCCTCACGGTCTTCTCGACCCTCGCCTTCGCGCTCGACGCGCTCGCGATCGCGGCTCAAGCCCTCGTCGGCAAGGGTCTCGGCGCCGCGGACGTCGACTTCGTCCGATCGGTCCTCCGGCGATGCCTCGTGTGGGGGGTCGGAGGTGGGGCGCTACTCGGTCTCGCCCTCGCGGCCGTGAGCGGGGGCGCCGGTTTCCTCTTCACGGGATCGCCGGAGACGGCGGCGCTCATCGCTCCGAGCCTCGTCGTCCTGGCCGTCGGAACACCGCTCGCCGGGTACGTCTTCGTCCTCGACGGCGTCCTCATCGGTGCCGGTGACGCGCGCTATCTCGCGGTGACGGGCCTCGTGAACCTCGCGGTCTTCGTGCCTCTCGCCATCGCCGCGGGTGCGTGGGGCGGGACCGGCGCCGAGGCGCTCGCCTGGCTGACCGCGGCGTTCGCGATCGGGTACATCGCCGCGCGCGCCGCGACGCTCGGCCTCCGCGCCCGCGGCACCGCCTGGCAGCGCACGGGTCTGTGACATGCCGAGGCCGTGGATGAGCCGGAGGAGGCGGGTCGCGCCTGCTTAGAATGATCGCGGCGTCCCCGACGCCCGATGCCATCGATCGAACGACAGCCGAGACGGACGCCACGTGAAACTCGTCATGACGCTCGTGGCCCGCGACGCGGAGGACGTGATCGCGCCGATGCTCGAGCATCACCTCGCCCAGGGGGTCGACCTGATCCTCGTCGCGGACGACGGCTCGGTCGACGGCACGCGCGCGATCGTCTCGAGCTACAGCGGAACCGGTCGCGTACTGCTCGCGGCCGACCCCGTCGAGAAGACACGCAGCGCCGTCGTCTCCCGTCTGGCGACCGCGGCGGCCGTCACTCACGGGGCCGACTGGGTGATGAACGCCGACGTCGGGGAGTTCTGGTTCGCCGCCGATCCGTCCCGCACGCTCGAGCGCGCTCTCGAGGACGTGCCCCGGTCGGTCGTGACCTTCGCCGTCCCGGTCCACGACCTCACCGGGACACCCGCGCGACGGGGCAGCGGCGTGCGCCGGTTGCGGTGGCGGGACGAGCGCAGCGCGCCGACGCTCTGGAGGCGCGCCGGGGTGGTCGCGGCGACGGAGCCCGCCGCGGTTCACGTCGGGGCGTCCTCCGTCTCGATCCGTGAGGGCTCCCGCCGCGTCTCGCTCACCCAGCGGGCCGAGCCGCCCCACGACTCTCGGCTCGAGGTGCTCCGGCTCCCGTGGCGGTCGTGGGAGCAGTACCGGAGCGAGATCGGGCGCGCCCGATCCGATGCCGCGAAGCCGCGGTGGGATGCCAGCGACACCGCGGCCCTCGACGACCGTCGCAACCGCGCCGAGCTCCTCGAACACTTCTACGTCTTCCGACACACGGTCTTCGACGGCGAACCGGTCGGCGCCTCGAGCGACGACATCGTGGCGGACGACCGTGTCGTCGACTCGCTCGCGGCGGTCCTGGCGTCGGGCTCCGCCGTGCGCCCCGATCTCCTCGAACGGGCTCTCGACGACTCCGACGACGAGCGCTACCGGTCCGCCGACTGGCGTGCGGCCGCAGCCGTCGCCCGACTCGTCATCCCGCTCGAGACGGCCTATCGCGACGACGCGCCCTCCTTGCGCGGTGCGCTGCAGGAGACGGGCCGCCGCTTGCGTGCCGTCCCGCCATCGGCCGTCGCGGCGGCCTCGCTGCAACGCGGGCGCTCACTCGTCGGGCGCATCCTCCGCCGACCGGGTGAGCCGAGGTGATCGTGTGAGTGCGCTCTCCTGGGCCGTCCCCACTTATCCCAAGCCCGACCGCGACGCCGTGGACGACGAGTCGGCGCACACCCTCGTCCTCTCCCGACCGGCCGTGACGCGCCACGGCACGGGACCGCTGCCGACCGTCGCGCGGTCGCCCAAGCGCTTCATCTCCGGCGCCGTCTACACATCGGCGGGCGAACTCGTGACCGCATCGCAACGCATCGGCGGCTTCGGCGGCGACCAGTACGTCTCCGCCGACCTCCCCCGCATTCCCCCGCGCCTTCCCGTGAGCCCCCTCGACCGCTTCGGCGGGGGCACGCCGTCGACGATGCTCGACGGGCTGTGGGCATACGGCGGGCACTGGATGGACCATTTCGGTCACTTCATCACCGAGACCCTCACGTCCGTGCCCACCGACCACGTGACCGACGAGGAAGTCCGCGGTCTCGTCATGCACCCGACCCTGCCGACCCGGCACGGCACGCCCGACGTGTGGAGGGACCGCCTCGCCGAACTCGCCGGACTGCCGGTCGCCCGCCATATCGTCGGCGGCGTCGACTGCTTCCCGGAACGACTCGTCGTCTCCCGCCGGCGCCTGTCCCTCAACGCGTTCGCCCGCCCCGGTGCGACCGTCCTGTGGGACCGCGTGACGAGGGCCGTCGTCCCGGATCCGCGCCCCGAGGACCGGGTCTTCTTCTCCCGTCGCCGATTCGAAGCCGACATGGCCGCCGCCGATCCGGAAGGCAGGAACAACCGCTCGGCGCTCGCTTGGGACCTCGACGCGCTCGAGGCGTCCTTCGAACGCGCCGGGTTCACCATCGTGCACCCGGAGACGATGAGCATCGACGAGCAGATCCGCACGGTCGCCAACGCCGCGGTGATCGCGGGCGGCAGCGGAACGGCCCTGCACCTCGCGGCGTTCGCGACCGCCGCGACGCGCGTCCTCGAACTCGGAGACATCCGGAGCGGCGCGAACCCCGTGCCCAACCAGCGCGTCGTATGCCGGGCGCGCGGCCAGGAGATGGCCTACATCGCGGCGGCTCCCGACTCCGAGCTGTCGCAGGACGAGCGCCTCGATCGCGCGTTCGCCGATCTGTTCTGAGCGGCAGCACGACCGCGCCGTGAACCGGCGTCGGGGGCTCGCGGGAGACTAGGGGGATGCACCTCGTCGTCCGTCGCCTCCCCGATCGCCGGGTGAGCGTCTCGAGGCTCGACGACACCGACGGGCTCTCCGGCGCGGAGACGGTCGACGCGCACGACTGGGCGGCCTTCGTGGCGCGCACCGAACGCGCGGAACCGAGCACACGGTGGGTGTGGGACGACACCGCGATCTGGTACCCGGAGCTGCTGCGAGCGGGCGTCCGGGTCGGTCGCTGCATCGATCTGCGACTCTGCCACGCGATCCTCCGGTCGTCAGTCGCCACGGCGTCCTCGGCGCTCGCCACCGCGCGGCCCGGGCCGTGGGACGTTCCCGTCGCGGCCCCACGCGATACCGACGTCGGCGCCCTCTTCGCCCTGGATGCGGAGCCCGGCGGCGGCGAGCGCGATCCCCTCGCGGAATTCGCCGCGCAGAGGGCGGCCGTCGCCGGGGCCACTCCGGACGCACGGTCCCGGCTGTCCTTGTTGATCGCCGCGGAGTCGGCCGGTGCTCTCATCGCCGCCGAGATGACGTTCGCGGGACTGCCGTGGGACGCGGAGCGACACGACGCCGTGCTCACCGAACTCCTCGGTCCCCGACCGGCACCGGGTGCCCGGCCCAGCCGGATGCAGGAGGCTCTCGCCGAGGTGGTGACGGCGCTCGACGTCACCCCGTTCTCCCCCGAGTCGCCCGGCGAACTCCTCCGTGCGCTCCAGAGCGCGGGGATCCCGGCGACGTCGACGCGGTCGTGGGAGCTCAAGCAGTTCGACCATCCCGCCATCGCGCCTCTGCTCCACTACAAGAAGATGGCGAGGTTGTTCACGGCGAACGGCTGGAACTGGCTCGACCAGTGGGTCGAGGACGGCCGCTTCCGCCCCACCTACGTGCCCGGCGGGGTCGTGACGGGTCGGTGGGCCTCGGACGGGGGCGGCGCGCTCCAGTTGCCGCACCAGGTACGACGAGCGGTCGTGCCCGACGACGGCTGGTCCTTCGTCGTGGCGGACGCGGCCCAGCTCGAGCCTCGCATCCTCGCCGCGCTCTCCGGCGACGCGGCCATGGCGGCCGCGGCGCGCGGCGTCGATCTGTACGACGGCATGGTCACCGCCGGCGCCGTCGACACCCGGGCGCACGCGAAGGTCGCCATGCTCGGGGCCATGTACGGGGCCACGACGGGAGAGAGCGGTCTGCTCCTCCCGCGACTCGCACGCGCGTACCCGCGCGCGATCGGTTTCGTCGAGGCGGCGGCGCGCGCCGGTGAGCGCGGCGAACGGGTGAGTACTCGGCTCGGGCGCAGCTCGCCGGTCCCGGGGCGTGGCTGGCGGGAACTGCAGGAACTCGCCGCGGGAGACGCCGCCACCGAGGCGATCGGACGTCGGGCTCGCACCGAGGCACGCAACTGGGGCCGGTTCACGCGCAACTTCGTGGTGCAGGGCTCCGCAGCCGAGTGGGCGCTGTGCTGGATGGCGTCACTGCGAACGCGGCTCACGCAGCTCGCCGACGGCACCCCCCTCACCGAGTCGGCACATCTCGTCTTCTTCCTGCACGACGAGATCGTCGTGCACTCCCCCATCGAGCAGGCGGATCGGGTGGCCCGGCTCGTCACGGAGAGCGCGGCGGAGGCGGGGCGGTTGATCTTCGGCGACGCTCCCGTCGACTTCCCCGTCACAGCCGCCGTCGTGTCGAGTTACGACCAGGCGAAGTGACCTGCGGCCGACGACGCGGCGCTCGCTTGTAGGCTGTGGCGATGCGGATCGTCGTCGCCCACGGATACCTCGCGGACCCCTCAAGGCACTGGTTCCCGTGGCTCGTGGAGCACTACGGCGCCGACACCGTCTCGGTGCTCGAGCTCCCGGACCCGGACGAGCCGGACCTCGAGCGCTGGGTGCACGCGGCGAGCGCCGGCATCGGCGACCTCGACGAGGAGACCGTCCTGCTCGGGCACTCGCTCGGGTGCGTCACGCTCCTCCACGTCCTCAATCGTCACGAGCAGCCCTGGCGACTCGGCGGTCTCGTCCTCGTATCCGGTTTCGTCGACCGGCTGCCGAACCTCCCGAAGCTCGATCCGTTCACGGAGGAGCCTCTCGACCTCGATCGTGTCCGCCGACAGACGCTGACCCGCCACGTGCTGCGGTCGGACGACGACGGCACCGTCGATCCGCCGTCGACCGATCGTCTGGCGGCGCTCGTCGATGCCCTCGTCACGGTCGTCCCGGGCGGCGGCCACTTCGTCGACCGACAGGGGCACCGTTCGCTCCCGGCACTGCTCCCGATCCTCGACCACCTCCTCGACCGCTGACCTGCGGCCCCCGTCGGCGGGCTCAGCGCGAGGCGAGGTGCGCCGCGAGCACGTCCTCGACGGTCGTCCACTCGCGATCCCCGTACCGGTCGTTGCGCACGTGCAGGAGCCGTCCCTGCCCGCTGAACATGCTCACGAAGTACTGCATGCCCTGCCACGCCGGGAACGTCTCGTCGGAGTCCTTCGAGAAGCGACGCATCGCCCCGCTCATCACGGAGAGCGAGCCCGTCGTGCCCGCCCACTGGAGGCGGAACGGCGTGCCGGTGAGCCGCGACATCATACGCGCGAGGTCCCGAGCCGTCACGCGGTCACCGGCGATCTCGACGACGCGTGGAGCGTTCACGTCGAGCGCGACGTGCGCCGTGGTCCATGCGACGTCGTCCTTCGTCGTGAAGTCGAGGATCTGGTCGGGCGACGACCAGTACAGCACCCGCTTGCCCCCGAACGCGATCATCGGCGCCTGCCCCGTGAGCATGTCCGTGAACGCGCCGCCGAGCACCGAGGTGGCGCGGATGTCCGCGGCGTCCACGTCGGCCGCGAACTCGCGTCGGAGCTCGAAGTTCCGGTTGCTGCCGATGGCGATGCGGCGGTAATCGGACGAGTAGTCGGAGGGGATGAACCGGGGGACGCCGGCCGCGACCGCGGCGGCGAGCAACGCGCGCTGGGCGTCGACGATCACGGGACGCACACCGCTGAGCGCGGAGACGACCGTCTCGGCACCCGCGGCTGCGGCTGCGAGCGCGGCCGGATCCGAGTACGCGGCTTCGACGATCTCGACCCTCTCGTCGTGTGCGCCCGTCCGCGCCGTTGTGCTCCCGGGACGGGAGAGGATCCGGACCTGCGTGTCGTGCAGCAGGAGTTCGCGGACGATGCGTCCGCCGAGGTCACCGGTGCCCCCGGCGACGAGGATGGTTGCGGTCATGGCTGGGGCTCGATTCGTGTGGGAACCGCCGGTGGCGGCTCGGGTAGGGGATCGGCGCAGCGCATCCGCCGTCGCCGGGAGCACGGGTCAGCGCTCGGCGGGTGGCGCGGTCGTCCCGCCGCGCTCGAACACCACGGGGAAGCAGCGGCTCTCGGGCTGCCCGCCGTCGAGCAACTCGACGACGGCGCGACCGGCCGCTGCACCCTTCTCCTGAGCCGGTTGCGAGACCGTCGTGAGGGGCATCGGCAACTCGTCGATGCGCACGCCGTCGAAGCCGACGACGCTCAGGTCCGCGGGGACGGACAGCCCGAGGTCCTGCGCCGCGAAGACCACTCCTGCAGCGAGCAGGTCGCTCTGCGCCATGATCGCGGTGGGCCGTGCGGAGGCCTCGACGTCGAGCAGCATGCGCCCGGCGGCCCGCCCGTCGGCGATCGTGCTGCCGCTCGCGATGATCCCCGGTGCGGCGGGGAAGACGTCCCGGGCGCCGTGGACCCGAGCCACTCCGGGACGCAGCGTCCCCGCCTCGAGCGCGGCATCGGTGAGGGGCGCGAGCTCGTCGCCGACGTCGAGGGCCAGCGTCACGAGTGCGACATCACGATGGCCGAGGTCGCGCAGGTGCTCGGCGAGCAGCCTCGTGCCGCCGCGGTTGTCGACGTCGATGTTCGCGACGCCCGCTGACGGTTCGCCCTCGATCGTGATGACGGGCACGCCCCTGCGGTGGAGGACCGCGATGGCCGCGGGCGAGGACACACCGCAACCCAGCAGCACGAGCGCGTCGATGGGGGCGGCCTCGAGCGAGACGCGATCCGTCTCGCGCGTCCGCTCGGACAGCAGCAGGAGACCCGTCCCGCCCTGACCCAGCTCCTCCGCGAGCCCGTCGAGCGTCTGGATGATGACGGGATCGCGGAACGACGTGCCGATCCGCTGCGGGATGAGCGCGCCGACGATTCCGCTCCGCCCGGTGCGGAGTGAGCGCGCGAGCGGATCGGGCCCCGTGTAGCCGAGCTCCTCGGCGGCCGCGAGCACGCGTGCCTTCGTCGCCTCCGCTACCGGGCCCTGACCGCTGAAGGCGATCGAGGCCGTGGAGGGCGAGACCCCCGCCCGCGCGGCGACGTCGGAAAGCGTCGCGCGCCCGTCCGCCTCGCCGTTGTCGCTGTGTCGGCCCATCGTCTCCCTGCCGTCCGGGTCGGGTCGGTCCCCTCGACGCCTTGACGCGTCCAGTCCGCCCGGGATAGCTTAGGCGGATTCGCCTCTCGAATCGATTCGATCCGCACATTCACGGGAAATTTGAACTTGTCATCACCACTGCGCACCAGCTCGTTCACCCGATCGGAACTCGTCGGGTGGCGGAACGCCATCTTCGTCCTGTTCGCCCTCTCCGGCCTGAGCATCGCGACGTGGGTGTCGCGGCTCCCCGCGATCCGTGACGGGCTCGGCCTCACGACGGGCAACGTCGGCGTCCTCATCTTCGGAATGTCGGCGGGTTCGATCCTCGGGCTGCTGCTGTCGGCGTGGCTCCTCAGCACGCTCGGCCCGCGACGCGGCATGGCACTGTCGATGATCCTCGTCGCGGTGGGCCTCGCGATCGTCGGCGTCGGAGCCGGCGTTCTCGTCTCGCCCGTCGTCGTGTTCATCGGTCTCGCGATCTTCGGGTACGGCAACGGCAGCGTCGACGTGATGATGAACGTCGAGGGTGCCGCGGTCGAGAAGGAGCTCGGCAAGACCGTGCTCCCGCTCATGCACGCCCTCTTCAGCGCGGGCACCGTCGCGGGTGCGGGGATCGGTGCGGCCGCGTCGGCCCTCTCGATCGACGTCACGTGGCACGCGATCGGGATGTCCGTCCTCCTCGTCGTGAGTGTGCTCGTCGCCGTGCGCTTCGTGCCGATCCGTCAGGACCTCGCGGCCGTCCAGCCGGAGAACGGGGCGCCGTTCCGGGAGCGCGTCCGCGAGAAGCTGCTCGTCTGGGCCGACCCGCGACTCGTCTTCATCGGCCTGATCATGCTCGGGATGGCGTTCGCCGAGGGCAGTGCCAACGACTGGCTGCCGATCGCCGTCGTCGACGGGCACGACCAGACCAACACGACCGGGGCGATCGTCTTCGGCGTCTTCGTCGGCGCGATGACCGTCGGACGCGTCGCCGGCGGTCCCCTCATCGATCGCTTCGACCGGGTCTCGGTGCTCCGCATCTCGGCCGCGACGGGCATCGTCGGTCTCGCCCTCTTCATCTTCTCGCCCGTCTTCCCTGTGGCGATCGTCGGCGCCGTGCTGTGGGGACTCGGATGCTCGCTCGGCTTCCCTGTCG
The DNA here is from genome assembly GCF_004078635.1 of Labedella phragmitis. Taxonomy (GTDB): domain Bacteria; phylum Actinomycetota; class Actinomycetes; order Actinomycetales; family Microbacteriaceae; genus Labedella; species Labedella phragmitis. Next base: position 283,218 of record NZ_RZNB01000001.1, on the reverse strand, counting down.
GCATGTCGGCCGCCGCCGACGACCCCCGCCATGCCGCCGCGCGCGTGAGCGCCGTCGCGATGATCGGTTACTGCGCGTTCCTCGTGGGCCCTCCGCTCATCGGGATCGTCGCCGACCACGTGGGGATCCTGAACGCGTTGCTCATCGTCTTCGTCCTCATGATCGTCGCGGGACTGTCCTCGGGGGCGGCTCGCGAGCGCTCGGCCGCCGAGCAGTCGGCGGGCTGAGCGGGCGCGCCCCGTCCCTCCCTGCGCGGGCTAAACTCGCCGAGTGCGCCTCGTGATCGCGACCTGCTCGGTCGACTATGCCGGACGACTCACCGCTCATCTCCCTCTCGCGAAGCGGCTCCTGCTCGTGAAGGGGGACGGGAGTCTCCTCGTCCACTCCGACGGCGGCAGCTACAAGCCGCTCAACTGGATGAGCCCGCCGTGCACGCTCAGCATCATCGAGCCCGACGAGGTCCAGCGCTCGGCCGGTGTCTCCGAGGTGTGGAAGGTCACGCACACCAAGACGGCCGACATGCTCGTCGTCTCGATCCACGACATCGAGCACGACTCCGCGCACGATCTCGGTGTCGACCCGGGCCTCCAGAAGGACGGCGTGGAGGCGCACCTGCAGAAGCTCCTCGCCGAGCAGATCCACCTGCTGGGCGACGGGCACACCCTCGTGCGGCGCGAGTACATGACGGCGATCGGTCCCGTCGACATCCTCGCTCGGGACGCGTCGGGGGCGTCCGTCGCCGTCGAGCTCAAGCGTCGTGGGGACATCGACGGCGTCGAGCAGTTGACGCGTTACCTCGAGCTCATGAACCGGGACCCGCTGCTCGCTCCCGTCACGGGCGTGTTCGCGGCCCAGGAGATCAAGCCGCAAGCGCGCACCCTCGCCGAGGATCGCGGCATCCGCTGCCTCGTGCTCGACTACGACGCGATGCGCGGCATCGACGACGGCATCGCACGCCTGTTCTGATCGGATCCACTCGCGTATCGGACACCTGATCTGCCCGGTTGTCACACATCCGCGGTCGGAACGCGCTCACACCGCGGATATGCGTCCAGCAAGCGTCCGGAGAACATCGAGTTGTCACGAACCCGCCGTCCCGGCCGTCACCGAGCGGCGGTGCGGAGGCGCTCGTGTCGCCGATATGTGACGACTCGAACGGAACCCGGCGGGACACGAGCGTCGGCTACGATGCCCTGCGGGGCGCGACGAGGCGTCGCCCGGCGACCCGCCCGACCCCGCATCACCATCCCGAACGGACCACCATGACGACTCCCGACTCCGCAACGCTCGACTACGGCCAGACCCCGATCAGCCGCTCATGGTCGTGCATCCTGTTCGACCTCGACGGCACGATCACCGACTCGGCCCCCGGCATCGTGCACCGCCTGGCACTGACGCTCGCCGAGATGGGGGCGCCCGTGCCCTCGAACGCCGACCTGCTGCGATGGGTCGGTCCGCCCATCCTCGACTCGTTCCGCGACTTCGCGGGCTTCACGCCCGAACAGTCGGCGCAGGCCCTCGGCATCTACCGCCGTCTCGTCTCGGAGGTCGGCCCCTACAACGAGTCCGCCGTCTACCCCGGCATGGCCGGACTCATCCAGCGTCTGCACGAACGCGGCATCCCGCTCGCCGTCTCGAGCAGCAAGCCCGAGTCGCAGGTCGTCCCGATCCTCGACCACTTCGGGCTCTCCTCCTTCTTCACGGTCATCTGCGGAGCGAGCGACGACGAGACCCGCAGCGCGAAGGCCGACGTGGTCGCCGAGGCCCTGCGCCGGTTGCGCGAACTCGAGGTCGACACGAGCCGCATGGTCCTCGTCGGCGACCGCATCCATGACGTCGAGGGTGCTGCGGCCCACGGGATCCCCGCGATCATCGTGGAGTGGGGCTACGGCTCCCCCGCCGAGGCGGCCGACGCGATGGCCGTCGTCCACTCGACGGATCGGCTCGCGACGCTCCTCATCGGTTGAGGCCCGCCGGACGTTCCCCGAGGTCGAGACCGGTCGGCCGATAGACTCTGCGAGGATTTCCGCCACTCGAACGAAAGCCCTGGTCCCGCGACATGACGAACCTGAACCGCGAACTCGCGTCGATGACGAAGAAGGAACGCAAGGAGTTCCAGCGGGAGATCGCGCGGATCGAGCGCGAGCAGGAGCGCAAGCGACGCAAACGCCGCAAGATCACCGCGATCGTCATCACCGTCGTCGCGGTCCTCGCAGTGCTGGCCCTCGTCGCGTGGGCGATCCTCACGGCCGTCCGGTCCGCCAACCGCGGTCCGGACAACATGCTGAGCGACGGCATCGTGCTCACGGGTGACGGTTCCGCGATCACGGCGACGCAGACCGCGCCGCTCGAGTGGGGTGCCGAGCCCGTCGCGACCGAAGAGGGCATGGCCGAGAACCAGGTCAACATGCGCCTCTACGTGGACTACTCGGACGCCGACGCGGCCACCTTCTCGACGGCGAACCTCGAGCAGGTCCAGCAGTGGGTCACCGCCGGGTACGCGTCGCTCGAGGTGCACCCCGTCGCCCTGTCCGGCGACGGTTACGGACTGCGTGCCGCGAACGCCGCTGCGTGCGTCGCGTCCTTCGCGCCGGACGACTTCCTCACGGTGCACACGACGCTCATCGCGGAGCAGGCGGACGCGAGCGGCGGAACACCCACGAACGAGGACCTCGCGGCCCTCGTCGCCACTGCCGGCGCGACGATCGACGGCGTCGAGGAGTGCATCACGGACGGCCGCTTCACGGGCTGGGTCGAGGGCGCGACGGAACGCGCGACCACGGGCACGTTGCCGAACTCGAGCGCGACGCTCGAGTCGGGATCGCTCCTGCTCGTCAACGGCGAGGAGTACACCGGCGCGATCGACGACCCCGCCCAAGTGATCGCGTTCATCACACAGGTGCTCGCTCCCGCGGAGGGCGAGGGCATCGAGAGCGACGGCACCGAGGGCGACGGCACCGAGACGCCCGCGCCGACCGACGCGCCAACGCCGACCACGACCCCCACCCCCTGACGGACCGGATCCCGCGGTGGCCTCGCTTCACGTCGCCCGCTCCACACGAAGCGAGGCAGCCGTGAGGATCGTCGTCGCCATCGTCCGAGGTGCCGTCGCCGTGGCGATCGTCGCGGCCATCGTGGGTCAGCTCGTCACGAGCATCACCTTCTGGTCCACCGGGAAGCCCGACCTCCTCGGCACGACGCTCGGCAACTTCTTCAGCTTCTTCACGATCCAGTCGAACCTCGCCGCGGCCGTCACGCTCGCCATCGGCGCCGTGGTGGTCCTGAGGGAGCGGGGCCAGGACCCGCGCTGGTTCGCGATCCTGCTCACGAGCGTCACCACGTACATGGTGACGACGGGCATCGTCTACAACGTCCTGCTGCGGGGGATCGAGCTCGACTCCGGACTCACCCAGCCGTGGTCGAACGAGATCGTCCACGCCATAGCGCCCGCGTATCTCCTCATCGATCGGCTCGTCGCGCCGGGAGTCAGGGCGCTGCCCGCGAAGACGATCGGCGTCGTCGTGATCTTCCCGCTCGCGTGGGCGGCGTACACGCTCCTCCGTGCTCCGCTCGTGACGAGCCCCTCGACCGGCACGGCCGGGTGGTACCCCTACCCCTTCCTCGACCCGCGGCTCTCCGACAACGGCTACCTCTCGGTCGCCTTCTACGTCGTCCTCATCGCCATCGTGATCGCCGCCGTCGGCCTCGGCATCCTGTGGCTCTCACGGCGACGCGTGCACGCCTCTGCTCCCGAGCGGACCTGACCCGTCCAGCTGGCCCCACCCGACGCGCGGGTAGCGAGCCCGGACCCGTCAGCTGCGGTGCTCCGAGACGAGCACCGCGGCCGTGCCGGGCTCGAGGGCCTCGAACACGTGCGCGACATCGCCCGGATAGAGGACGTAGTCGCCCGGACCGATCTCGACGGCGTCGTCGGTCGGGCCCACGAGCGCGCGACCGACGCTGAGCACGACGTGCTCGAGAGTGCCAGGCAGGTGCGGCTCCGAGCGGCGGGGCTCGCCCGGTTGCGCCGTGATGAGGTAGATGTCGCGGCGCGTCTTCGCGGGCGACGCCGACAGGAGCGTCGCGATGTAGTCGGCGCTCTCCGACGACAGCGCCGGCCCCTCCCCCGCACGGATCACCTGAACCACCGGTTGCGGCGGATCGACGAGGAGCGAGAAGGGGACCTCGAGGGCTGAGCTCAGCGCCCACAGCGTCTCGATACTGGGATTGCCGGTTCCCGCCTCGAGCCCGGAGAGCGTCGATTTGGCGATGCCCGCGCGCCGGGCCACCTCGGCGAGGGAGAGTCCGATCCGGCGGCGTTCACGCTGGAGGGCGGCGGCGATGGCGGCGAGCGGTGCCCCGGCGTTCTCGGCCATGTGTTTGCCTCCTCCGAGGAGCGATCGTTCACTGAAGTGGCTTATCGTTCGACTTGACGAACACCTTACCAGCCGAGCACCATGACATCATGCTTGCTCTCTGGAGGGCGGTCGATCCGTCCACCGCCCGGTCGATCCTCGTCGTGTGCGCCGCCGACGGCATCGTCGGGTTCGCGTTCGGCGCGATCTCGATCGGCGCCGGCCTTCCGCTCTGGTTGCCGACACTCCTGTCCGTCGTCGTCTTCGCGGGAGCGTCCCAATTCCTCCTCGTGGGCGTGATCGCCTCGGGCGGATCGCTCCTCGCGGCCGTGGCCGCCGGCCTGCTCGTCAACGCCCGTCTGCTCCCCCTCGGCCTCGCCGTGGGTGACGCCGTGGGACGGGGGTGGTGGCGAACGCTCCTCGGCAGTCACCTCCTGACCGACGAGAGCGCTGCCTTCGCGCTCATCCAACCGCGTGGCGAGCATCGCCGAGCCGCCTTCTGGTTGTGCGGGGTCGCGCTCTTCCTCTGCTGGAACCTGGGGGTCGTGGCCGGGGCGGCCGTCGGGACGACGATCCCCGACACCGACGCCCTCGGACTCGATGCGGCGTTCCCCGCGATCATCCTCGCGCTCGTCCTGCCGATTCTCCGGTCGATCCGCGTGGGCCGAGCGGTCGCCGTGGGAGTCGTCGTCGCGCTCGTGACCTCGCCGTTCCTGCCCGCCGGGGTGCCTGTCCTGCTCGCCCTCCTCGGCGTGTTGGCAGGACTGCCGCCGCGGCGGTCGCCGGCCACGGTGATCGCTCCGACGGCGACGACGGACGGCACGACCGGCGTGACCGGCACGACCGAGTCCGAGACGGCTCGATGAGCGCCGTCACGATCGGCCTCCTCGTCGCCGCCGGCGCACTCGCGGTCGGGACGCTCGCACTGCGGCTCGTCGGCGTCCTCCTCCGGGCGCGCATCACGCCGTCCGACCGCGTTCAGGAACTCCTCGACACGGGAGTGGCGGTGCTCTTCTGTGCACTCATCGCGACAGCGACGCTCGTCGAGGCTCAGGAGTTCGTGGGCTGGGCCCGCCCGGCGGGCGTCGCGGTCGGCGGCCTGCTGGCGTGGCGTAAAGCCCCGTTCGTCGTGGTCGTCATCGCAGCGGCCGCCGTGGCCGCCGTCCTCCGACTCGTCGGCATCCCGTGAGCGGGAGCGGCTCGGACATCGGGCCGTGGCGGGAGCGCTCCTCCGCTGCTAGGTTCCGAGCACCATCACGATCGCGGCGACGAGGGAGACCGACATGACATCGATGAACGGGAGCGAGTTCGGCGGTCACCTGGGGTCCACCGCCGGACAGGTCCAGCCGAGCACGGGAGCCGCCGACGGCAGCGATCGGAGCGTCCGCGACACCCCCACGAGCAACCGACGGAACGCGGCGATCGCGGGCGTCGTCCTCGGCCTCATCCCCGTCCTCTCCATCGTCGGCCTCATCGTGAGCATCGTCGCCGCCCGCGGTCTTCGACGCGCGAACGAATCACCGACCCTCGCCGTCGTCGGCATCTGCGTGAGCGCCGCCGTCTTCATCACGACCGTGGTCGTCGCCCTCCTCCGGATCGCCTGAGGCCCCGGCACATCGAAGCGCCCAGGAGCGTCACGAGGAGCCGGCAGCCGACGATCGGCGAGCGCGTCAGGAACGGAAGAGTCCGCTGTAGGCGTTGAGGGCGAGCTGGCCCCCGAGGTGTGCGTAGAGCACCGTGCTCGAGGCCGGGATGTCCCGCGACTGCACGAGATCGATGAGGCCGGCGAGCGACTTCCCCTCGTAGACCGGGTCGGTGATCATCGCCTCGAGTTCGGCTCCCAGTCGCATCGCCTCCATCGTCGACTGCACGGGGATGCCGTAGAGGTCGCCGGCCCAGCCCTCGAGCACGGTGATCTCGTCGTCGCGGAGGTCACGACCGAGGCCAATGAGCTCCGCGGTGTTGCGTGCGATGCGCTCGACCTGCGCGCGGGTCTTCTCGAGCGTCGCGGAGGCGTCGATGCCGATGACGCGACGCGGCCGCTCCTGGCCGGCGAAACCCGCGATCATGCCGGCGTGCGTCGAACCCGTGACGGTGCACACGATGATGGTGTCGAAGAAGACGCCGAGCTCGCGCTCCTGCTGTTCGACCTCGGCCGCCCAGTTCGCGAAACCGAGGCCGCCGAGCTTGTGGTCCGACGCGCCCGCCGGGATCGCGTAGGGCGTTCCGCCGTCGGCGACGACTTCGTCGATCGCCTGCTGCCAGCTCGAGCGGATGCCGATGTCGAATCCGGCCGAGTCGAGCGTGACCTTCGCGCCCATCATGCGGGAGAGCTGGATGTTGCCCACGCGGTCGCTCAGCGGGTCGGGCCACTCGACCCAGTTCTCCTGCACGAGACGCGCCTTGAGACCGAGCTTCGCTGCGACGGCGGCGACCTGACGCGTGTGGTTCGACTGGTAGCCGCCGATCGAGACGAGCGTGTCAGCTCCCTGGGCGAGTGCGTCCGGGACGAGGTATTCGAGCTTGCGCGTCTTGTTGCCGCCGAAGGCGAGCCCGCTGCTGACGTCTTCCCGCTTAGCCCAGATCTGAGCTCCACCGAGGTGCTGACTGAGCCGCGGCAAGTGGTGAACGGGGCTCGGGCCGAAGGTGAGCGGGTAGCGGGGGAAGTCGGAGAGCGGCATGGATTCCTCGTCGATGGAGTGGTGGGGGAACGACGCGGGGGATTCCCGCACATCCAATATATTGCACGTCGACTGGTACTCTCGACACATGCCCGTGCCCTCCGCGAGCGCCGTCCACGTGCGCTCACTCCTCCGCGATGACGTCTACCTCTCCCTCCGCGAGGCGATCGTCGACGGCACCTTCGCTCCCGGCGAGCGTCTGCGCGACAGCGAACTCGAGTCCTGGCTCGGCGTCAGCCGCACCCCGATCCGTGAAGCCCTGCTGCGCCTCTCGCGCGCCGGCCTCGTGATCGCCCGGCCGGGCCGCGCCACGATCGTGTCGCCCCTCGACGACCCGGCGACCCTGCACGCCCAGCAGGTCGCCTCGGCGATGCACGAACTCGCCGCACGCCTCGCCGTGCCGCTCGTGTCCGAGGAGGACGTCGACGCGATGGCCGCCGCGAACGAGCGCTTCGCGACCGCACTCGAGGCCGACGATGCCGATGCGGCCCTCGCCGCGGACGATGCGTTCCACGCCGTGTTCGTCGAGCGCAGCGGCAACACGATGCTCGCGGACGTGCTCGAACAGACCACCCCCCTCATCCGCCGTGTCGAGCGGGTGCGCTTCGCTTCCCTCGCCGCGCGCGAATCGGTCGGCCAGCACCGCGCCATCGTCGAGCGCACCCGGGCCGGCGACGCGGAAGGCGCGGCCGCCCTCGCGCGAGAGAACTGGCTCACCCTCGCCCGCACTCTCGGCGACTGATGTCCACCGTCGTGCTCTAGGCGGTGACGCGGCGCGCGCCTACCCTGAGCGCATGGGAGAGATCATCCTGACAGCGGCCCTCGTGGTGCTCATCATCGTCGGACTCGTCTTCGTCGCCGTCGTTCTCGTCCGGCCCCTCATCGGCCGCCGACCGGATGACGACGGGCACGACGACCAGCTGCGAGCGGGAACGGATCCCGGCACCGACATCGGGACCGCGACGGACCGTGCGACCGGGACGACGGCGTGGATGCGTCCGGGAGGCGGCGGCGTCTGAGCCGAGAGGCCGACGCCGGAAACGACGAAGGCACCGATCGTCTCCGATCGGTGCCCGTGTCTCGTTACCTGTGTATCGTGTGCGCGAGGGGGGACTTGAACCCCCACGCCCTTGCGGGCACTGGCACCTGAAGCCAGCGCGTCTGCCAATTCCGCCACTCGCGCGAGTCATGATGCGCACGCGCACCACCGCAGCGAGATTAGCACGCGCGGAGGGACGGGGCCATTCGACGGGACGAGCGGTCGGCCCCGTCCATGCGCCGACCCGTCGATGGCGCCATTCCGGAACGGTCACGAGCGTCGACAGGCTCCAGTCGAACGCATCCGACACCGGGCACGAGCCACTCCCCGGGCGACCGGGGAGGCGTTCAGGGGCGTTTCCAGGGGCTCCCACTAACATGTGGGTAGCCGTCACACCACTTCAGGAGCATCGTGGGCATTCTGGACAACTTCGAGAAGGGCTTGGAGCGCGCCGTCAATGGGGCGTTTGCCAAGGCCTTCCGTTCCGGGCTGCAACCGGTCGAGATCACGAGCGCTTTGAAGCGGGAGATGGACACGAAGGCCGCCGTCGTCAGCCGCGAACGCATCCTCTCCCCCAATTCCTTCCGCGTCGTCATGTCGGTCACCGATCATCGGCGCATGACCGCGATCGGTCCGGCGCTCATCGACGAGCTCACCGCGCTCGTCCAGAAGCACGCGACCTCGCAGGGCTACCAGTTCGCCGGCGGCATCCAGATCGTGCTCGAGGCGGAACCCTCGATGAGCGACGGCATGCTGCGCGTGGATTCCCAGAACACGAAGAGCCGGGTAGCGTGGACGCCCGTGCTCGACATCGGCGGCAAGCGGTACCCCATCACGAAGGCGCGCACCGTGATCGGTCGCGGACGCGACGCCGACATCACGGTCGACGACTCCGGCACGAGCCGTCGACACGTGGAGATCCTGTGGGACGGCGAGCGCGCCGCCGCGCGCGACCTCGGCTCGACCAACGGCTCGACCATGAACGGCGAGCGCTTCAGCGAGGTCGCCCTCTCCCCCGACTCGTCGATCCAGATCGGTCGCACCCGCATCGTCTTCCGCGTGCTCGCCCAGGCCGAGCCGACGGCCCCGATCCGCCGGATGGACGACGCGACGGCGCGTCACGACGGTTTCTGGGGGCCCAGCGCGTGAGTGAACTCACCCTCCTCGTTCTCCGTTTCGGTTTCCTGATCCTCCTGTGGTTCTTCGTGCTCGGCGTGGTCTACGCGCTGCGCGCCGATCTCTTCGGACGAGGCAACCGCAAGCCCGCCTCGGCGAGTGGAGCATCCGCAGCCGCAAGCCCCGCGCCTGCACCCACGCCGACGCGCCCCCCGGCCGCCCCGTCGTCGCCGACCGCCCCGACGGCGGCCGTCAACCGTACGCGCGGCGGTTTCGCCACCGCTGCGAACGCCCGCCGCCTCGTCATCACGCAGGGTCCTCGTGAAGGCCAGGAGATCCCGCTCGGCAGCGGTCCGATCACGATCGGCCGCTCCGCCGACTCGAGCCTCGTCTTCCGCGACGACTACACCTCGACGCACCATGCGCGGTTGCTGAAGTGGAACGAGGAGTGGATGATCCAGGACCTCGGCTCCACCAACGGAACGTTCCTCGACGGCAAGCGCATCGGCTCCCCCACCCAGGTCCCCCTGCACACCCCGATCAAGGTCGGCCAGACGGTGTTCGAACTGCGAGGCTGACCCCGATGGAGTACACGGCCGACAGTGCCGCGGTCTCCCACGTGGGGAAGGTCCGCTCGAACAACCAGGATTCCGCCTACATCGGGAACCACCTCTTCGTCGTCGCCGACGGCATGGGCGGTCACGCCGGCGGAGACGTGGCGAGCGCGATCGCGCTCCAGCGCATCCTCAAGGCCGACACCGAGTACTCGACGATCGAGGAGGCGCAGTCCGCTCTCCAGAGTGCGATCGCCGCGGCCAACGGCGAGCTCGCCGAGACGGTCTTCGAGCACCCGGAACTCACCGGAATGGGGACGACGGTCGACGCGATCTCCATCGTCGGCGACCAGGTCGTCATCGCCCACATCGGCGACTCCCGCATCTACCTCTACCGCGACGGCGAACTCAGCCAGATCACGACCGACCACACGTTCGTGCAGCGGCTCGTCGACTCGGGGCGCATCACGCCGGACGAAGCGCGGGTGCACCCGCGGCGCTCCGTCCTGATGCGGGTGCTCGGCGACGTCGACTCCGCTCCCGAGGTCGACACCTTCGCGATGACGACGAAGCCCGGCGATCGGTGGCTGCTGTGCTCCGACGGTCTCTCCGACTTCGTCGACGACGCCGACATCGAGAAGATCCTCGCCGAGCGCGTCTCGGCCAAGGCGACGGGTGACCGGCTCGTCAAGCTGACCCTCGACCACGGCGCTCCAGACAACGTCACCGCCGTCATCCTCGACATCGGCGAGACGCTCCCGGAGCGCAAGCCCGTCATCGTGGGCTCGGCCTCGAAGCCGTTGTCCTTCAGCGAGGTCGCGCCGAAGCAGCGCACGGGCCTCATCCCGGCCATGCTGCACTCCGTCCGGCCCTCGCCCGCCAACCCGTCGCACTTCGAGTCGGACGCCGAGGACTATCTCGAGGAGCTCATCGAGGAGGACGCCAGACGCGCCAAGCGTCGTCGGCTCGCGTGGCTCGCGGGAATCGTCGTCATCATCCTCGCGATCGGGCTCGCCCTGCTCGGCGCCTACTCCTGGACCCAGACGCGCTACTACCTCGGGTCGGACGACGACACCGTCGTGATCTTCCAGGGCATCCAGCAGAGCGTCGGACCGATCTCGCTCTCCTCGGAGTTCGAGGACACCGGCATCCCGCTCTCCCTGCTCAACGTCTACGACCGGCAGCGGATCGAACAGACGGTCGGACCCGAGGGCCTCGCCGAGATCCGCGAGACGGTCGAGCGGATCAAGTCGCGCTCCGGACTCGGGGGCGGATCATGACCACGCCCAAGATCGTCGCGGACACGAGCGTCATCAAGACGATGCGGAAGCTCCGCATCCCGCAGACGGAACGCAACCGCGAACTCTCCCTGCTCGTCCTCGCGTTCATCGTCAACATCGTGATGGTCCTCCTCGTCCAGCTCGGAGCGACCGGCGCGATCGACACGACGCTCGTCTCGCTCACGGCGACCCTCGCGGCGCTCGTCCTCGGTCTCCACGTCTGTCTCCGCTACGTCGCGCCGAAGGCCGACCCGTTGCTCCTCCCGATCGTCTCGGTGCTGAACGGCATCGGCGTCGCGATGATCTACCGTCTCGACATCGCCGAGGGCTACACGGGGTGGGACGCCTTCTCGACGCGACAGATCGTGTGGAGCGCGATCGCGATCATCGCCGCGATCACCGTGATCCTCGTCGTCCGGAACCACCGCGTGCTCTTCCGGTACACCTACGTCTTCGGCTTCTCGGCCTTCGTCCTCCTGCTCCTGCCGCTCATCCCGGGCCTCGGCAGGCGCGTCAACGGCGCCCAGGTCTGGATCGGCATCGGCGACGTCCTGACCTTCCAGCCCGGAGAGGTCGCGAAGATCGCGCTGGCGATCTTCTTCGCCGGTTACCTCGTGCGCACGCGCGACTCGCTCTCCCTCGTCGGCAGGCGCTTCCTCGGGATCCAGTTCCCCCGGCTCCGCGACCTCGGCCCGATCGTCGTCGTCTGGGCGCTCTCGATGGGGGTCATCGTGTTCCAGCGCGACCTCGGTACCGCGCTCCTCTACTTCGGCATGTTCACCGTCATGATCTACGTCGCGACGGGCCGGCTCAGCTGGGTCCTCATCGGCCTCGGTCTCTTCGGCGGCGGTGCGGCGATCGCGAGCCAGTCGCTCACGTACGTGAATGGGCGCTTCAACAACTGGCTCGACGCCTTCAGTCAGGAGGTCTACGACGCGCAAGGCGGCAGCTTCCAGCTCCTGCAGGGCATCTTCGGGCTCGCGCACGGTGGACTCGTCGGCACGGGGCTCGGCCAGGGCCGGCCCGCCATCACTCCTCTCGCCGAGAGCGACTACATCATCGCGAGCCTCGGCGAGGAGCTCGGCCTCGCGGGCCTCTTCGCGATCCTGGCGCTCTACCTCGTGTTCGTCGGTCGCGGCATCCGCGTCGGCTTCATGGACGGCGACGACTTCGGCAAGCTCTTGTCGCTCGGTCTCGCGTTCACGGTCGCCCTGCAGGTCTTCATCATGGTCGGCGGCGTCACTCGCGTGATCCCCCTCACCGGTCTCACGACGCCGTTCCTCGCCGCTGGAGGGTCGTCGCTCGTCGCGAACTGGATCATCGTCGCTCTGCTGCTGCGCGTGAGCGACAGCGCGAAACCGGCTCGGAACACGGAGGTGAGCGCGTGAACAAGGAATTGCGGCGCGTGAGCGTCGTCGTCGTCGCGATGTTCGCTGCGCTGTTCATGTCCACGAGCGTCATCACGGTGTTCCAGGCAGACTCGCTCGCCGCAGACCCCCGCAACTCTCGCACGCTGTACGACAGCTACCGCACGGAACGCGGTCCGATCCTCGCGGGCAGCGAGGTCATCGCGCAATCGGTCGCGACGGGCGACCGGTTCGCCTTCCAGCGCCAGTACCCGGAGGCCGAGCTCTACGCGGCGGTCACGGGCTACTTCAATCCCACGCAGGGCTCGTCCGGCATCGAACGCTCGATGAACGATCTCTTGAGCGGCACCTCGAACCTGCAGTTCCTCGACGAGATCAACCGCATCATCTCGGGACAGCCGCCCAAGGGCGCAGCCGTCCAGGTCACGGTCGACCCGGCCGTGCAGCGAGCGGCGTTCGACGCACTCGGGGACATGTCGGGATCGGTCGTCGCCATCGAGCCCGCCACGGGACGCATCCTCGCCATGGTCTCGACGCCCACGTACGACCCGAACGCTCTCGCGGGCACCGACACGCAAGCGGTCATCGGCAACTACAACGCCCTGCTCGAGGACGAGGGCGACCCGCTCATCAACCGGGGCATCGCCGGCGACCTGAACCCTCCGGGCTCGACGTTCAAGCTCGTCGTCGCGACCGCGGCCTTCGAGTCGGGCGAGTACGCCCCCGAGACCCAGCTCCCGAACCCCGCATCGCTCACACTGCCCGGCACGAACACCCCCGTGTTCAACTCCGGTCGGGGTCAGTGCGGCGGTGGCGGTGACACGGTCTCGATCGCCGACGCCATCCGGTACAGCTGCAACATCCCCTTCGCCGAGCTCGGGCTGCGCCTCGGCGACGACGCCATTCGGGAGACGGCCGAGCGCTACGGCTTCAACGAGAGCCTCTCGATTCCGCTCTCCGTCGAGTCGAGCGTCTACCCGCAGGTCCTCGACACCCCGCAGACGGGCCTCAGCTCGTTCGGCCAGTCCGACGTCCGCGCCACTCCGCTCCAGATGGCGATGGTCTCGGCGGGCATCGCCAACGACGGCGAACTCATGACTCCCGGCCTCGTCGACGAGGTCACCGGACGCAATCTCGAGCCGCTCCAGACCTTCGAGCCGAGCGTGCTGCGGACGACGTCGACGCCCGAGACGGCGGAGTCGATCACACAGGCCATGATCGCGAGCGTCTCCAGCGGCGCGGCGACCAATGCGAGAATAGACGGGGTCAGCGTCGCCGGGAAGACGGGCACGGCCGAGAACGGTACCGGCGACCCCTACACACTGTGGTTCACAGGTTTCGCGCCGGCGGAGGATCCTCAGGTCGCCGTGGCGGTTGTCATCGAAGACGGTGGCGGACGAGGTCAAGACGGAAGCGGAAACGCGTTGGCGGCTCCGGTCGCGAAGAAGGTACTAGAGGCGGTGCTGAACGAATGAGACCCATGTCAGGGGTGACCTTCGGAGGTCGATACGAGCTCGAGTCGCGTATCGCCATCGGAGGGATGGGCGAGGTCTGGAAGGCGACGGACCAGGTCATCGGGCGCACCGTCGCGATCAAGATCCTCAAGGACGAGTACATGGGGGACCCCGGGTTCCTCGAGCGGTTCCGCGCCGAAGCGCGCCACGCCGCACTCGTCAACCACGAGGGCATCGCGAACGTCTACGACTACGGCGAGGAGAACGGCTCCGCCTACCTCGTGATGGAACTCGTCCCCGGCGAAGCCCTCTCGACGATCCTCGAGCGCGAGCAGGTCCTCTCGACCGATCGCGTGCTCGACATCACCGCGCAGACCGCGCTCGCTCTGCAGGCGGCCCACGCCGCCGGTCTCGTGCACCGCGACATCAAGCCCGGCAACCTGCTCATCACGCCGGACGGCCGGGTCAAGATCACCGACTTCGGCATCGCGCGCATCGCCGACCAGGTGCCGCTCACGGCGACCGGTCAGGTGATGGGCACGGTCCAGTACCTGTCCCCCGAGCAGGCGTCTGGCCACCCGGCGTCGCCGACGACCGACATCTACTCGCTCGGCATCGTCGCCTACGAGAGCCTCGCGGGCAAGCGCCCCTTCACGGGCGAATCGCAAGTCGCCATCGCGATGGCCCAGATCAACGAGGCTCCGCCGGAGCTTCCCGTCACGGTGCCCGAGCCCGTGCGCAACCTCGTCTTCAGCATGATCGCGAAGAGCCCGGCCGAACGCCCGGCCACAGCCGCTCACGTCGCGCGCGCCGCTCAAGCGCTCCGCCGGGGAGACATCGCCACCGCGACGGTAGCGGTATCCGCGATCGCCGACGGGGTCGACATCACGGCCTCGACGAAGCTCATGGGAGCGGCCGCTCCGGCGGACGACGCCACGATGCTCCTGACCGGGGCCGGCGGACCGACGCCGACGGCCCCCGTCCCGCTCGCGGACGACGAGCAGGAGGGCGAGAAGAAGAAGCGGTCCCGCTGGACGTGGCCACTCGTGGCGCTCGTCCTGCTCCTCCTCGTCGTGCTGGTCGCGTCGCTCTGGCCGCTCATCGCGCCGACGAACGACGACGCGGCGACGCCCACCCCGTCGGCCTCGCAGTCGACGCCCTCGCAGCCGGCACCGACGCCGAGCGAGACCGAACCTGAGACGGTCACGATCAACGAGGCGGACTTCATCGGACTGTCCTACTCGGACGCCGCCGCCGAGGTCGCGCGGCTCGGCCTCGTCCCGGAGAAGGAGACCGGCGCCGCAGCGGCGGCCGCCGACCAGGTGGACACGGTCTCGGGCGTGAGCCCGCGCGGCAACGTGGATATCGGCTCCACGATCACCCTCACCGTCTACGGTCCGCTGCCGAGCGTTCCGGCTCCGAGCGCGTCGCCGACGATCGCCGACTGCAGCACGAGCCCGTGCGAGGTCGAGGCCGGCGAGACCTACACGCTCACGTGGTCGGCCTTCTCCCAGTGCCCGTCCGGCACGTCGGTCTCCGGCTACACCGTCAACATCCAGGGCGGAACGACCGAGGCCGAAGGCGGCTTCGTCACGGGTACGCAAGCTCTCGTGACCATCGACGCCGACGCGACGAGCGTGATCTTCAGCTACACCGTGACGTGCGGCAGCGCGACGTCGCCGTCCTCCCCCTCCACGTCCGCCACGGTCGTGCAGCCCGACAACGGCGGAGAGGGTGACGGCGAAGGCGACGGCACCGAGGGCGGCGGCAACGGGAACGGCAACGGGAACGGCAACGGCAACGGCGGAGAGGGCGACGGAGCCGGACAAGAGAGATGATCCCTCTCGGTTAGGATTGCGGGGGTGGCCGAACGCCACGCGAGGGAGATGAGTGGTGACTGACGGACGACGCCTTTTCGCGGGGCGCTATCTCGTCGGCGACGTCATCGGCCGCGGCGGCATGGCGAACGTCTACCGGGGCGAGGACACGAAGCTCGGCCGCACTGTCGCCATCAAGGTCCTCAAGCCACAGCTCGCCTCCGACCCGGCGTTCCGCACCCGCTTCCGCCAGGAGGCGCAGGCCGCCTCACGCATGGCCCATCCCACGATCGTCCGTGTCTACGACGCCGGCGAGGAGATGGTCACCCGTGCGGACGGCGAGGTCGTCACCGAACCGTTCATCGTCATGGAGTTCGTCGAGGGCCGCCTCCTCAAGGACATGATCGCGGAGGGCCCCCTCGGCTCGAAGCAGGCGACGGACATCACCGAGGGCATCCTCACGGCCCTCGAGTACTCGCACCGTGCCGGCGTCGTGCACCGCGACATCAAGCCGGGCAACGTCATGATCACGCCGGACGACAAGGTCAAGGTCATGGATTTCGGCATCGCACGAGCGGTGAGCGACTCCTCCTCGACCGTCGCCCAGACGACGGCCATCCTCGGCACCGCCTCGTACTTCTCGCCCGAGCAGGCCAAAGGCGAGACCGTCGACGCGCGCACCGACCTCTACTCCACGGGTGTCGTGCTCTTCGAGATGCTCACGGGCCGCACCCCGTTCCGCGGCGAGACGGCCGTCTCGGTCGCCTACCAGCACGTGAGCGAGACCCCGGTACGGCCGTCCTCGGTCAACCCGGACGTGTCGCCGGCCCTCGACGAGGTCGTGCTCCGCGCTCTCGGCAAGGGCCGCTTCGACCGGTACCAGACGGCTCCGGAGTTCATGGAGGAGCTCGAGCTCGCCGCGGCCGGCCACCTGCCGCGGCGTCGCGTCGTCGACGACGAAGCAACGGCCCTCTTCGGCGTCGCCCCCACGGCGGGCGAGCAGACCGCACACGCTCTGCGCCAGCTCACGAGCGACGACACCGTCACGCGTACGCAGCGCCGCCCGCCCGTCGTGTGGATCTGGGCCGGGGTGCTCGTGGTCGCGGTCGTCGTGGTCGCGGTCGTCGTGTGGGTGCTGAGCCTCAACAACGACGTCGACATCCCCACGACCGGCCGCGTCATCCCCGAGCTGTCGGACACGACGTGGGAATCGGCTCAAGAGACGCTCACGGGTCTCGATCTCGTTCCCACGCGCGTCGACGAGGCGTCGAGCGAGGTCGAGGAGGGATCGGTGATCCGCACGGATCCTCCCGCAACGACGTCGGTCGACCCCGAGAGCACCGTCCGGGTGTACGTGTCGACGGGCGCGGAGCAGGTGACGGTCCCCGACCTGTCGGGTCTCGACCAGGGCGCGGCGACCGCGGCGCTCGAGGAGGCGGGACTCGAGCTCGGCACCATCACCGACCAGAACTCCCCCAGCATTCGGGCGGGCATCGTCATGGGCGCGTCCCCGGCCTCGAACACCGATGTCGACACCGGGTCGACCGTCGACCTCGTGCTGTCGAACGGCAAGGTCACCATCACGGACGTCACGGGTCAGACGATGAGCATCGCACGCCAGTTGCTCGAGGACCCGGACATCGGTCTCACCGTGAGTCCCGTCGCGGACTCCACGTGTCCGGCCGAGCCCGGCGAGATCGTCCAGTCCCAATCACTCGCCCCCGGTGAGGTCGACCAGAACTCCACGATCGAGCTCACCTACTGCACGGGAGCCGTCGACGACGGCACCGGTGGTGGCGACGGTGACGGCGGCGGCGAGGAAGAGAACCCCGAGGGCTGACACCCTCCCCGCTTCGACGATCTCAGCGGCCGCGCCTCGATCAGAGGCGGACGAGCGGGCTGAGCGACTTCGCGGCGTCCTTCGCGGCGGGCAGTCCAGCCGACGCGAGCCAGTTGCCGATCATGAGGTACCCGCCTTCGGTGAGCACGCTCTCCGGGTGGAACTGCACCCCGACGATCGGGGCGTCGGCGTGCCGGAGCCCCATGATCACGCCGCCGGTCGTCCGGCTCGTGACCCTGAGGTCCTCGGGGACCGTCCCGTCGACCACGGCGAGCGAGTGGTACCGCGTCGCCGTGAAGGGCTGGGGTACGCCGTCGTAGAACGCGTCGTCGTCGTGCGTCACGTGCGAGGTCTTGCCGTGCATGAGCTCTTCGGCGTTCGTCACGGTGGCGCCGAACGCCTCGGCGATCGCCTGATGTCCGAGGCAGACTCCGAGGAGCGGAGTACGGGACGAGAAGGCCGCGTTCACGACGGGGATCGAGACCCCGGCCTCCGACGGCTTGCCAGGTCCCGGCGAGACGAGCACGGCGTCGTACTCGCCGATCCGCTCTGCCGCGTCCTCCACGGCGAAGGAGTCGTTCCGCACGACCTCGGTCTCCGCGCCGAGCTGACGGAGATACCCGTTCAGCGTGTAGACGAAGCTGTCGTAGTTGTCGACGACGAGGACTCGCGTCATGTCGGTGCTCCTTCTTCGTCGTGCGGCTATTCCTCCACGGTCACATCGGGGACCGGGACGAGTTCCTGGACCAGCGGGAAGACCCACGTGAAGAGCGCGTAGATCACCGCCGCCACGAGGACGAGGACGATGATGAGTCGAACCCACACGGGGCCGGGCAGTGCCCGCCAGAGTGCTCCATACATTATCCGTCACCCTCCGAGTTCGAGCGACGCCGGCGGGGCATCGGTGATGGGCGTGAACGACTCGAAGACGCCGTACGCGATGATGCGCTCGGCCGCCGAGTACATCGGGCTGCAACTCGTGAGAGTGATGAGGCGATCCGTGGCCTCGACGCCGTCGGCTTGGGGGACGGGATTGAGCACGTCCGAGGCCGAGGGGGTGACGTACTCGAGGGTGCGGAAGCGGTAGGTGTACCAGCCCTCGGCGGTCTGCACGACGATCGCATCGCCGACGCGGAGGTTCGCGATCTGGTTGAGCGGCTTGCCGTACGTCGTGCGGTGACCGGCGACCGCGAAGTTCCCCACCTCTCCGGGGGCCTGGGTGGTGAGGTAGTGGCCGATGCCGATGGGGTTGAGCGTGCGCGGCCGAGTGACGCCGCCGGCGATCTTCGCGTGGTAGTCGTCGCCGAAACGCGGAATCGTGAGGACGCCGAACTCCTCGGCGTCGCCGGCCGTCGTTCCCGCGGGCGGCGCGGCCGGGTCCGCCGGTTCCTCGCTCGGGGCGGGCGACTGGTCCTCGCCCGCGGCCTCGATGAGGCTCTGGGCGAAGTCCTCCGCCGCCGTGTTCTGCTCGGCGCGGACGACGAGGTCGTTGAACCAGAGCTGCCAGAAGAGGAAGAGGAAGATGAGCACTCCGGCAGTGATCGACAGTTCACCGAACACGCCGAGCACCGTGATGCGGCGGCGCTTCGCCGCACGCTCGCGACGCGCGGAACGCCGATCCCCCGTGGTGGCCATGGCCGC
The DNA here is from genome assembly GCF_004078635.1 of Labedella phragmitis. GTDB lineage: Bacteria > Actinomycetota > Actinomycetes > Actinomycetales > Microbacteriaceae > Labedella > Labedella phragmitis. The sequence goes on along the minus strand of NZ_RZNB01000001.1, from coordinate 264,074 downwards.
AGTCTACCGATCCCCGGTGACCGGTCGACCGCTCCGCTCGGCAACCGGTGGAACGCCCGGCTAGAATGTCGGCATGGCACGCGTGAACAACTCTTCGACCTCCGCGGACCGCGAGGCACAGCGTACCTCCGGTGACGCACCCAACCCCGTCTGGTTCAAGCCGATCATGTTCGGCTTCATGCTCCTCGGACTGCTCTGGATCATCGTCTTCTACGTCTCGAACGGTGTCCTCCCCATCCCGACGGCGGGTTCCTGGAACATCCTCATCGGCTTCGGGATCGCCTTCATCGGCTTCCTCATGACCACTCGCTGGCGCTGACCAGCGGCACAACGGCGGCCGGCTCCACCGCGTCGTCGGCTCTGCGCATCGCGCTCGTCTGCCTCCACACCTCCCCGGCGGACGACCCCGGGACCGGTGACGCCGGCGGCATGAACGTCGTCGTCCTCCACCAGGCACGAGCCCTCGCCGCGCTCGGCCACTCCGTCGAGATCCTCACCCGGCGCTCGTCGCCCGACGTCCCCTCCGATCGCACCCTCGACGACGGACTCGTCCTCCGCTTCCTCGACGCCGGTCCCGCCCACCCTCTCGCGAAGGGTGAGCACGAATCGGTCATCGACGAGTTCTCCGCTCGGCTCGACGACCTCGGCCCCTACGACGTCCTCCACTCGCACCATTGGTTCTCGGGCATGGCAGCCCTCCCTGTCGCGCGCCGACGCGGCATCCCTCATGTGCAGAGCTTCCACAGCATCGCCGCCGACCCCACGACCCCGTTGTCAGAGGGCGAGCGGCCGGAGTCGCCCGGGCGACTCGCAGGTGAAGCACGGCTCGCGCAGGAGTCGGACGCGATCGTCGCGATCAGCGTCGCCGAGGGTCACACCGTCGCCGACCGCCTCGGCGGGGACGCCGACCGCATCATCGTCGTGCCGCCGGGCGTCGACGCGGAGTTGTTCCACCCCTGGACCGGCAGTCGTCGTGGCAGCGGTTACGTCGTCGCGGCCGCTCGCCTGCAACCCCTCAAGGGGCTCGATCTCGCCATCGAGGCCGTCGCCGCCGTGCCCGCCGACATCCGGCCCGATCTCGTCGTCGCGGGCGAGGCCTCGACCGACTTCGAGGGCTACGTCGACGAGCTCCGTGCACTCGCGGACGAGCGGGGCATCGCGGAGACGGTCCACTTCATCGGGCCGCAGTCGCGACCGGACCTCGCCGCGCTCCTCCGGGAGTCGCGGCTCGTCCTCGTCCCGTCGCACTCGGAGACCTACGGCCTCGTCGCGCTCGAAGCGTCGGCGAGCGGCGTCCCGGTGATCGCGTCGGCGTCCGGAGGACTGCGGGAGGCGGTCGTGGACGGCGAGACCGGGATCGTCCTCGACTCCCGGGATCCGTCCGACTGGGGCGACGCTCTCGCGCGCGTGCTCCGCGACCCGGATCTCGCCGGCCGGCTGGCCGTCGCCGGTCGCGTTCGCGCCGAGGCGCTGTCCTGGCCGGAGTCGGCAGCGGCGTTGAGTGCGTGCTACCGGGCGCTCGTCGGTGACCGGACCGAGGACGACGCGCCGTGAGCGTGCTCGAGGGAGTCGGCCGCGCGCTCGTCGTGCACGCGCACCCAGACGACGAGACCATCGCGTCGGGTGGGCTCCTCGCCGAGCTCCTCGCTCGTGGTATCGCCGTGACCCTGCTGACAGCGACCCGCGGCGAACGCGGCGAGATCGTCGCCGGCACCCTCGATCCCACGCTCGACGAGGCGTCCCTCGCCGCGGCCCGTGCGGCCGAACTCCGCGGCGCTCTCACGACACTCGGTGTCGAGGATCACCACTGGCTCGGTCGGCCGCCCGCCCGTGGCGGCAACCGAGAGCCGCGCCGTTACCGCGACTCCGGCATGACGTGGGTACGACCGGGACTCGCCGGCCCGGCCGACGACGCCGGCCCCGACGCCTTCGCTCGCTCTCCCCTCGACGAGGCGATCGACGACGTCTCCGCCCTCCTCACGGCCGTCGCCGCCGATGTCGTGATCAGCTACGCATCGGATGGCGGATACGGTCACCCGGACCACATCCGGACCCACGAGAGCGCCCTCGGTGCGGCTCGCCGCGCGGGCGTGCCCTTCGCGGAGCTCACGCCGGCGCCGGGACCCGGAGTGGAGTGGTTCGCCCTCGAGCACCACCGATCGGTCATGACGGCGGCGCTGCAGCATCACCGGAGTCAGCTCACGGTCGACGGTGACCACCTCGTGCACTCGGGGGGCCAGCGACAACCCATCGAGCCGAGCGTCGGCCTGCGCCTCCGCTCCGCTTGACCTCAGTCCCCGGGGTCCTCGACGCTCGCGAACCACTCCGCGTAGCGTGTGTTCTCCGCCATACGGCGCGTCTCGTCGGGCGCCCCGTCGTCCCACCACACCGGGCCGCGTTCCCCGAGTGCCACCTTCGCGGCGTCGACCCGCCGCCGTGCGGCCTCCGCGCGGTCTCGATCGCCCGCCGCGCGCGCCTCCTTCTTCGCCCGTCGCGCCGACATGAGTTCGGACACGAGCTCGGCCCGACGCTCCGGGTCGAGGCGAGGATCGGTCCTCCGCCACAACCGACCGCGCACGACGATGTAGCGACCGTCGGGGGTGACGATCAGGCCGTCGGAGTCGTCATCGCGTTCCGTCATGTGCGCCTTCCGTTCCCGGCTCTCCGCCCCGGCATTCCGGGCCGGAGGCGAGAGTTACACGCGTGTAATTATCCCCACTGTGCACAACGTTGTGGATAACCTCCTCCCCCAGGATGTCGGCTCCGTGTCTCCAGAACGACGAAGGCCCCGGGGTCTCCCCGGGGCCTTCGATCCGTCTGCGGTGCGATCAGCGCGCGATGGCGACGAGCGCCGTCACCACCAGCAAGGCGGCGGAGAGCGCGACGAGCAGACCGATCTGCATCCCCTGCCGTCGAATCTGGCGGGTCGAGACGAAGATGAGTCCCGCGAGGGCACCGACGACGAGTCCGCCGAGGTGCGCCTGCCACGCGACGTTGATCCCCGGGATGAATCCGATGACGAGGTTGATCCCCACGAGGACCAGCAGCCCCGTCATGTTCCCGCCCAAGCGTCGCTGGATGACGATGAAGGCGCCCATGAGACCGAAGATCGCTCCCGACGCGCCCACGACCGGCTGCAGAGGATCGGAGAGAGCGAGGACGCCGAGCGAACCACCGAAGCCCGCTATCAGGTAGAGCGCGAGGAACCGGCCACGACCGAGGAGCGACTCGAGCGCCTGCCCGAAGATCCACAACGTGTACATGTTGAGGGCCACGTGGAAGATGAAGCCCGTCGAGTGCGCGAACACCGTCGTGAGCATCCGCCATGGCTGGAAGCCGTTGAACGCCGCGTAGTCGGGGATCACGTAGGCACCGGCGAACAAGAGCTCCCGCGTGACCCACCCGCCCGTCACGAGCTGCAGGACGAAGACGAGCGCCGTCACCGCGATGATTCCGAGGGTGACGACGGGACGGTCGCTCGACCGGGACAGGATGCGCGGGCGAGTGCGAGGCGCACTCGCCCGCTGCTCCTTCATGCACTCCGGGCAGATCACGCCGACCGCTGCCGGCGTCTGGCACTCACCGCAGATGGTGCGTCCGCACCGCTGGCACAGCACGAAGCTCTGCCGGTCGGGGTGTCGGTAACAGGTGTTGCTCGAGAACCCGGATGGGACGCTGCTCATCGACGGGTCGTCAGACCTGCTCGACGGTGATGCTCTCGATGACGACGTCGTCGAGGGGGCGGTCGCTCGCGTCCGTCGGGAGCGCGGCGAGCTTGTCGACGACCTTCTTGCTGTCGTCGTCGAGGACGGCGCCGAAGATGGTGTGCTTGCCCTGGAGCCACGTGGTCGGTCCGACGGTGATGAAGAACTGCGAACCGTTCGTGCCGCGTCCCGCGATCTTGCCGGCGTTCGCCATGGCGAGGATGTAGGGCTCGGTGAAGTTCAGTTCGGGGTGGATCTCGTCGTCGAACTGGTAGCCGGGGCCGCCGATTCCCTTACCGAGCGGGTCGCCGCCCTGGATCATGAAACCGGGGATGATGCGGTGGAAGGGGACGCCGTTGTAGAGCGGGTCGGTGGAGGTGACACCCGTTCCCGGGTGCTTCCACTCCTTGGTGCCCGTGGCGAGCCCCACGAAGTTGGCGACGGTCTGGGGAGCGTGGTCGCCGTAGAGGGCGACGGCGATGTCGCCGTAATTGGTGTGGATGGTGGCGACTGCAGTGTGCAATGACATGACCCTTATTGTTCCATAGCACGCTGGAGCAACCCTTAGTGTGCTGGCGCCCCGAGGTGGCAAGATGGGTGGACCGTGTTCAACGAGAACCTCTGGGAGGTCGGCCGTGGGTCTGTCACGTAAGCGCAAGAAGGAACTCAAGCGACTGAAGCACGAGGCGAACGAACTGTGGGGTGCTCAGCAGGACCTGCTGAACCACGCGAACGCCGTCGCCAAGGAGGCGAGCCGTCAGCTCGGCAACTTCGGGCGCGAGACCGTCGTCCCCGCCGCCGCCGGTGCATACGCGGCTCGGGTCGCTCCGGTGGTCGGCAAGGGAGCCCTCATCACGAAGGGCGCCGTCGAGGTCGTCAAGAAGGGTGTCGACGCGCGCGTCGTGCCCGTGCTCGGCGGGGTCGTCGGCTCGGCGCTCGCGGTCGGAGACGTCGCGAAGGACAAGCGGGTCCAGGCGGCCGTCAAGCGACTGCACCTCGAGAAGTACGCTCCGGCCCCCGCGAAGAGCGCGCCGGGTGCCGGCACGATCGTCGCGATCGGTCTCGGCGTGCTCGCCGCTGCCGGCGTGGCGTACGCGGCCTGGCAGACGTTCCGCGCCGATGACGAGCTCTGGGTCGCGGACGACGAGCCGATCCTCCCCAACGCGTAACAGGATCGCCGACTCCTGACCGACAGGCTCGGGCACCTCGTGTGCCCGAGCCTGTCGTCGTGTCGGGACTAGAGGTAGCCGAGCGCGATGTCGACGAGCGATACCCGGTCGAGCGAGGGGACCTGCTCGAGGTCCATCCATTCCGCGTAGTCCGTGGAACCGTTCTCCTCGTAGGTGAGCGTGCCGCCCGTGACGTGGGCGCGATAGACGATGCGGATCGCGTGCAGAGGTCCGCTCGACTCGGCGGTGAGCCGACGATCGGCGGGGATGACGAAACTGTCCACGCCGAGGATGCCGTCGATCTCGGCGACGAAGCCGGTCTCCTCGCGGATCTCGCGGACGGCCGCCGCCGCGGGGTCCTCACCGGGATCGATTCCGCCACCGGGAAGCGTCCACCCGCTGCGCCCGTGCTCGTTCCAGTGGGCGAGCAGGATCTGCGCGCCCTCGATGATCACGCCGTACGCGGCGACCCGAATGTCCATGCCGAAACGATACTTCGCCTAGCCTGGAGCGTGGTGCCCGATGCGCGGGCGAAAGGGGTCACGATGGCCGACATCACCGTCCAGGAGCTGCACGATCTCACCGACGTCACCGTCGTCGATGTGCGTGAGCCGTTCGAGTTCGAGACGGGCCGCGTCCCCGGTGCCGTCAACATCCCGTTGCAGACGGTGCCGGACGCCGTCGGCGAGCTCGACCCCGACAAGCCCGTCTACGTGATCTGCCAGCACGGCGTTCGATCCGAACGCGCCGCCTCGTTCCTCGAGAGCCGCGGTCTCGACGTCGTCAACGTGCTCGGCGGCACGAGTGCCTGGAGCGAAGCGGGACTTCCGCTCGAGCGTTGACAGGCCCCGGGGCCGCGGCCCGGCGGGCGTGGCCGGGTCCCGCAGCCACGACCGCCGCTCGGGTCAGGCGGTGGCGGTGACGGAACCCGTGCCCTCCGCGATCGCACCGGTGACGCCGAAGCGGACGCGGAACGGACGGTCGATCGAACTCGAGACCGTGGCACCCCCGTCGCGGCGCTCCACAGTGAACTCGGCAGAAGACCCGTCGGGCGACGTCGCGGTGACCGATGACACCCTGTCGCCCGCGAACACCGTGACGAGCGGGGACTCGAGCACGTCGTAGTCGGGTCGGTCGTCGACCGATCCGGTCACGATGACGCTTCCCTCGCGCACCCAGAGGGGAACGCTGTCGAACGCGTGGGTCTCGGTCCTCCAGATTCCGCCGACGACCTCCTGGCCCGTGAACCAGTTCGTCCAGCGGCCGGCGGGGAGGTAGTACGTGACCTCTCCGCTCGCAGAGAAGACAGGCGCGACGAGGAGGCTGTCACCGATCATGTACTGACGGTCGAGATGGTCGATCGCCGGGTCACCGGGGAAGGCGAGTTGCATCGGGCGCATGAACGGGAGGCCCCGCTCGTGCGCCTCGAGGCCGACGGCCGTGAGATACGGCATGAGCGAGAGCTTGAGCTTCACGAACTTCCGCGTGACCTCGACGGCGCTCTGCCCGGCCTCGTCGGATGACGAGTCCTCCGAGTCGAACGCCCACGGCACGCGGTAGCTCGTCGAACCGTGCAGGCGCGTGTGGCTCGACAGCAGACCGAACACGACCCAGCGCTTGAAGACGGCCGGATCCGGCTTGCCCTCGAATCCGCCGATGTCATGGCTCCAGTAGCCGAAGCCGCTCATCGCGAGCGACAACCCTCCGCGCAGCGTCTCCGCCATCGACTCGAACGACGACGAATTGTCGCCGCCCCAGTGCACGGGCATCTGCTGGCCGCCGGTCGTGGCCGAGCGCGCGAACAGCACGGCCTCGCCCTCACCCTTCGCATCGGTCAATGCATCGAACACCGCCCGGTTGTAGAGCTGCGTGTACCAGTTGTGCATGCCCTCGGGCGCTGAACCGTTGAACCACACGACGTCGGTCGGGATCCGCTCGCCGAAGTCGGTCTTGATCGCGTCGACGCCCTGACCGACGAGCGTGCGGATCTTGTCCTGGAACCAGGCGCTCGCGTCGGGGTTCGTGAAGTCGACGAGCCCCATGCCGCCTTGCCACATGTCCCACTGCCAGACGCTGCCGTCGCGGTTCTTCACGAGGTAGCCGGCGTCGGCGGCCTCGGCGAAGAGCGACGAACGCTGCGCGATGTAGGGGTTGATCCATGCGCTGATGTGCAGCTTCTTGTCGTGGAGCCGCGACAGCATGCCCTCCGGGTCCGGGAAGGTGCGTGAGTCCCACTCGAAGTCGGTCCAGTTGAACTCGCGCATCCAGAAGCAGTCGAAGTGGAACACGCTCAAGGGGATGTCGCGCTCGGCCATGCCGTCGACGAACCGGTTGACGGTGTCCTCGTCGTAGTCGGTGGTGAAGCTCGTCGAGAGCCAGAGACCGTACGACCAGGCGGGCACCTTCGCGGGCCGACCCGTGAGCGCCGTGTACCGCTCGAGAATCCGCTCCGGCGTCGGACCGTGGATCACGAGGAACTCGAGCGCCTCGCCGGCCGCCGAGAACTGCACGCGCTCGACGGCCTCCGATCCCACCTCGAACGAGACGTGTCCGCGGTGGTTCACGAGCACGCCGTAGCCGCGATTCGTGAGGTAGAACGGGACGTTCTTGTACGCCTGCTCGCTCGAGGTGCCACCGTCGGCGTTCCAGATGTCGACCACCTGGCCGTTCTTGATGAACGGCCCGAAGCGTTCGCCGAGCCCGTACACGAGCTCTCCGACGCCGAGCGAGAGCTGGGCGTGGATGTAGCGCTCCGCCTCGGCGAGACCCGTCGTGGTGACACCGGTGATGCCAGCGGGCTCGGCCGTCACGGGCGCATCGGAACCGAGCGTCATCATGCCGAGCGACTTGTGCCCGCTCGACGTGAGGGTCTTGCCGTCGGCCTCGAAGCTGAGCGACCACGGGGCGCCCTTCTTCACACGCGCGGTGAGCGAACCGGCCGTGAGCACACCGTCCTCGCCGTCGAGCACCGCGGTCGCGATACCGTCCTCGGCCCCGACGAGCTCGAAGCCGGGGTCGGCCTCGGTGCCGATGTGGTGCTCGACGCGAACACGCACGACACCGTCGAGCGGGCTCGAGAGCGACACCGTGAGCAGGGGCCGGTTGAGGGTGTCCCCGCGTCGCTCGATCACGCGCGTCGGTGCCGTGACCACGAGGTGGTCGCCGCGGGCGTCGATGTCGTACGCCTCCTGCGCGTAGAGGGCGTCGACGCCCGGTCGGGCGTGCCAGAATCCGTCGGTGAACTTCATGACTACTTGACTGCTCCTGCGGTGATGCCCCGAGTGAGGGTGCGTTGGAAGATGAGGAAGAACACCAGCGTCGGGATGAGACCGAGCAGCGCTGACGCACTCGTGGTGGTCACGTCCATGAGACGGTCGCCCTGCAGCGAGGCGATGGCGACCGGGACCGTCTGGTTGGCGTTCGAGACGAGGAACGTGAGCGGGATGAGGAACTCGTTCCAGGTCCAGATGAAGAAGAAGATCAGCAGAACGCTGAGGGTGGGGCGCGAGATCGGGAACACGACGCTCGTGAGGATGCGCCACTTGCCGGCCCCGTCGAGAGCCGCGGCCTCGAGCACCTCCTTGGGGAAGGTGCCGTAGACCGACGCGAGCAGGTAGGTGCCGAACGCGCTCTGGATCACGATGAAGATGATGATGACGCTCCACGTGTTGTCGTAGAGGCCCACCTCCTTGAACATGAAGTAGAGCGGGTAGAGCAGAACCTCCTGGGGCAGCATGTTCGCGAGCAGGATGAGGACGACGATCCACGTGCGTCCCTTGACCCGTCCGATGCCGAGCGCGAAGGCATTGAGGACGGAGATCGCGACGGCGCCGAGAGCGACGACCCCGCTGATGAAAATGCTGTTCCACAGCTTCACCGGGAAGTCCACGCGCTCCCAGAAGGCGACGATGCCGTCGGTGTAGAGCGACTGCGGCACGGAGAGCGGACCGTTCGAGGCGTAGTCGGACGGCGACTTGAACGAGTTGAGCAGGATCAGCAGGATCGGGGCGGCGATGAGCAGCCCGATGAGGATCGCGAAACCGAGGACGACCCAGTCGCCCGCGGTCTTCTTCGCTCCGGGACGGCGCGATACCGGCCGCTTCTTCCGCGCCGCGCGCGAGCCGGGTTCCGTCCCCGTGACGATCGCGGTGGTGTCGAGGGTCGATGTCGTCATCGCGCCTCCTCCTGCTTCTCGAGGCGACGCTGGACGATGATGAAGACCACCGAGACGATCGCGATGACGATGGTGAGGGCGGTCGCGATCGTCGCGCCGTAGCCCACCTGCTGTGACTGGAAGAACTCGCTGTAGGCGTAGTACGCCGGCACGATCGTGGAGTCGCCGGGTCCGCCGCGCGTGAGCGTGTAGACGGGACCGAAGACCTTGAGCGCCGCGATCGTCCCCGTGAGGACGACGACGAAGATCTCGGGGCGGATGATCGAGACGGTGATGGCCTGGAACCGCTGGAACCAGTTGGCGCCGTCGAGTTCGGCGGCTTCGTAGAGCTCGGGGTCGACGCGCTGGAGAGCGGCCATGAAGATGACGACCGGGTAGCCGATCTGCACCCACACGAGGATGACCATGAGGCTCACGAGCGCCGTGTCCGGGCTGCCGAGCCAGTTGTGGGCGAGACCACCGAGCCCGACCGATTCGAGGATCGTGTTGAGCGCACCGTCCTGCGGCCGGAGGATCCAGCCGATGACGATCGCCGCGATGACGGCCGGGAGGATCTGCGGGAGGTAGTAGGTGGCGCGGAAGAAGCTCGCGAGCTTACCGCCGAACTTCCGTCCGACGAGGTCGAAGAGCACCGCCGCGAGCACGAGGCCGAGGAGCGTCGGGACGACCACCATCGCGAGGATCATCGCGATCGAGTTCGCGAACGAGGTCCAGAACGTCGCGTCGCCGGCGAGCTTCTCCCAGTTCTCGAGTCCGATCCACTCCGGCGGGCGGATCCCCCGGTACGACGTGAACGTCAAGTACACGTTCCACACGAGGGGAACGATGATGACGAGGGTCAGGAGGGCGAGACCGGGGATGAGGTACACCCAGAACGTTCGGCTGCGCGTTCCCGGGATCAGGCTCTCCGAGCCGGGGCGGCGCTTGGGGGGCGCCGGGGTGAGGGTGGTCATGGTGTGTCCTTCGTCATCTCCTGGTGCGGTGGGCCGTGGAACGCGTCCACGGCCCACCGGTTCTTCAGTGAGGGTCAGCCGACGATGTCGTCGACGCCGCTCTGATAGTTCTCACCGAGCTGCTGCTGCACCTCGGTCGGGCTCTTCGTGCCGTTGAGCAGCTCCTGCAGTCCCGCGTTGAGCTCGTCGTAGAACGTCGGCGTGGGCCAGTCGGGGTAGAAGGCGATGCCGTCGCGCTCGGTGAGCGTGTTGAAGTTCGCGATCAGCTCCGCGCTCTTCTCGTCGGTGATGTCGGCGGGGTCGGCGGCGACGGGCACGCCGCCGTTGTTGCCGATGAGGGCCTGGATCTCCGGGCGCATCGTGATGTCGATGAACTGCTCGGCGAGCTCCTTGTTCTGAGCGCGCTCCGGGATGACCCACATGTTCCCGGCCGAACCGGGAGCCATCTCCGACTCGGGGAACAGGAAGGTCCCGAAGTCGAAGTCGGTAATCTCGGTCGTGAAGCGGTTGTGCCACCAGCTGCCCGAGAAGAAGATCGGGTAGGTGCCGTTGATGAACGACGTGCCCGCGTCCTCCGCCTTGAGGCCGGTCGAGTCGGCGCTGATGAAGCCCTTGTCGGTCCAGTCCTTCACGGTCTCGGTCGCGTAGGTGATCTCCGGACCCTCGAAGTCGACGTCGTCGGTGTAGAGCTGGTACGCGTCGACGAAGTCGCGATCGGCCTGCGACAGCGCGAGCTGGTACCAGAGCTGACCGAGCGGGTACTCCGCGGCCGACTCGGCGAGGGGCGTGACGCCCTTGTCGACGAAGGCCTGCATGACGGTCTCGAACTCGGCCATCGTGGTCGGGATCTCGAGGCCGGCCTCCGCGAAGGCGTCCTTGTTGTAGTACACCTCCACGAACTCGCCGTAGTTCGGGATGCCGTAGTAGCTCCCCGAGCCCATGACGCCCTGCTCGTCGTAGCGAGCGGTCGTCTGGAGCGACGGAGCGAGCATGTCGTCCCAGCCGTACTCCTCGACCGCGTCATCGAGCGGAGCGAGGAGACCCTGGCTCGCGAGGAGGCCGGCGGTCGCGTTGCCCTTGTTGTACTCCAGGATGTCGGGAGCCTCGTCGGAGTTGAGGACCTGGCTCGCGGTCGAGCGGATCTGCTCGAACGCCTTGGCCTCGAACTCCACGGTCGCGCCGGTCTCCTCCTCGAACGTCTTGATGGCCTCGTCCCACGCGATACCCATCGCGCTCGTCTCGCTCTCGAAGTGCCACAGCGTGAGGACGTTGTCGTCCCCGCCTCCGCCGTTGCCGCTGCTCGAGCAGCCGGACAGGGCGAGGGCGCCGGCCGCGAGGACCGCCACTCCCATCAGTTTCTTGCTGTGCTTCATTTTTTTCCTACCTCTCTGGAGAAAATGCGGTGTTTCAGGCGGCGCACCGCACGCCGGTCGTGCAGGGGTCGAAGCGCTTCGATCGAACGAAGACGCCGGTGATTCCCGGGGTCGTGATGGTCAGGGGGCGGGGACCGGGGCGATCGAGCCGTTGGCTCGGTACTCCGGGGCGACGTACTGGACGCGCGGTTCGGGCGGTTCGGGGAGGGCTGCGACGAGCATGTCCACTGCGGCGTCACACGTGGCGTGCGGCAGAAGAGGGATGACGTCGAGAGCCGGGGAGAATCTGGTCGTGTCGAAGGTCGAGCCGACGGAGATGACCGACAGGTCGTCGGGGACGGAGACGCCGCGCTCGCGCACGTGGTCGAGCACGGTGGCCTGCACCGACTCCTGCGAGTGCATGAGGAGCGCCGTGGGCGGCTCCGGTGAATCGAGCAGAGCGTCGACGGTCGCGCGGACGGCGGCGCTGTCCGTCTCGCTCGTGAGGAAGCGGCCGTCGAGTCCCTGCTCCGCGGCGTACGCCGTGAAGGTGTCGCGGACGCGGATCGGGAAGTTGGAGCCGCGCTCGTAGATCTCGTCGGGGTGGCCGAGGAGCGCGAAGCGGCGGTGCCCCCGGTCGGTGAGCGTGTCGACGGCGAGTCGCGTGGCCGCCTCGAAGTCGAGGTCGACGCACGCGAGACCGTCGGGGTCCTCGGGGATACCGATCACGACGGTCGGCACCCCGAGCGTGCGGGCGAGGGCGATGCGCTCGTCCTTCACGGAGACGTCGAGGACGATGACGCCGTCGACGAGCCGGCTGGACGCGACGCGCGAAAGCCCCTTGGTCGCCTCGTCCTCGGTGAGCAGGAGGATGTCGTAGTCGTGACGGCGCGCGGCCGTGGCCACGGCGAGGACGAATGCCATGTGCGCGGGGGCGTAGGTGTCGTGCCGCAGCGGGGCGGTGACCGCGAAGATCTGCGTCCGAGTACCGGCCAGCATCCGGGCGCCGGCGTGCGGTTCGTAGCCCAGGGAGAGCGCCGCGTCGGCGACCCGGCGGCGCGTGCTGTCGGCGATCGATCGTTTGCCGCTCAGCGCGTACGAGACGGTACTGATGGAGACACCGGCAGCACGAGCGACGTCGTGAATGGTTGCCATGGCGACTCCGTTGTCTGTTGCCGGGGTGGTCGGGTGACCGTCTGGTTCGGGGAGGGACGGCGCGCTGTTCTGCCGTCCGCGGTGCGAATCGTTGAAACGCTTCGACGATCGCTGAGGCCACCATACGTGACGATTCTCGCGAGCACAACACATATGTGGATTGGGACAACAAACGCGTGTCCCGGTAGCCTGGCGAGCGGTTCGACGACGAAGGGGACCAGCATGTACACCGACCTCACGGGCGACGCGTTGCTCGCGTTCACGAGCAGCGTTCGCGAGCCGCACGACTTCGACGCCTTCTGGGCGGAGACGGTCGAGCGGGCTCGAGCCGCGGCCGCTCCGCCGCGGTTGGAGCGGATCGACGCCGGGCTCGCGACCATCGACGTGTTCGACGTGACGTTCACAGGGTTCGACGGCCAGCCGATCCGCGCCTGGCTTCGGACGCCGGCGGGTGCGGAAGGGCCGCTTCCCGCCGTCGTCGAGTTCATCGGCTACGGCGGCGGTCGCGGTCGGCCGACGGAGAACCTCTTCTGGGCCTCGGCCGGGTTCGCCCATCTCTACATGGACACGCGCGGCCAGGGGTCGACGTGGAGTCGCGGCGACACCGCCGACCCTGTCGGCGCCGGGCCGCACTACCCCGGCTTCCTCACCCGCGGGATCGAGAGCCGGGAGTCGCTCTACTACGTCCGCCTCATCACCGACGCCGTCCGCGCGGTCGACACCGCGCTCGAGCTCGACGTCGTCGACCCGGAACGGCTCGCGGTGTACGGGGGCAGCCAGGGCGGCGCGCTCACGATCGCGGCCGCCGCGCTCCACCACGGGGTCAAGGCCGCTGCGCCGAACGTGCCGTTCCTCTGCGACATCGAGCGGGCGTCGGGCATCACCGACGCGTACCCGTATCGAGAGATCGCCGACTATCTCGCCGTGCACCGCGACGGCATCGAGCGGGCGCTCGACGTGCTCGCCTACGTCGATGGTGTGAACTTCGCGAAGCGGGCGACCGCGCCCGCCCGTTTCTCCGCGGCCCTCATGGATCCGATTTGCCCTCCCAGCACGGTCACGGCGGCGCGCAACGCCTGGGCCGCCCCGACCGAACTCGCCATCTGGCGTTACAACGGACACGAGGGCGGTGGCCCGGTCGACGCCGAGGAGGCCGCGGCGTTCTTCCGCCGCATCCTCGGCTGACCCGCACCCACCTCACCCCCCTGAAAATCCCCTCTGTGCACGCGATTCCACGCACAGAGGGGATATTCAGGGTGGTCAGAGTTCGGCGCGGGCGATGACGCCGTCGAAGACGAGCTCGGCGGCTCCGACGAGGAGGAGGTCCGAGCCGAGCTCGGCGCGCACGACCGTGACGCTCTCCCACGACGGCACGAGCGTGTTCTCCGCGAGCAGGTCGAGGAAGTAGTCGGTCTCGAAGTCGAACAGCACCCCGAGGAAGCCGCCCAGCACGACCTTCTCCGGGTTCAGGATGTTGATCATGTTGCGGACGCCGACGCTCAGCACGCCGAGCTGCCGGTGCACCTCCGCCCGCACCTCCGGTCGCTCGTCGGCGAGCAGCGCGTCCTCGAGCTCGTCGAGGCTCGCGCTGCGCAAGCCGAGGACCGACAGCAGCCGGTTCTGACTCACACTCGCCTCGAGCTCCCCATCCGTCGCCTCGGAATCCGTCGGCGCGGCGACGCGGTTGTGCCCGAACTCACCCGCGTAGCCCTCGGCGCCACCGACGAGTTCGCCGTTGACGATGATCCCGCCGCCGATGCCGCTCGGACCGCCGTTCATGTAGAGCATGTGCGACGCGTCGGCGGCTGCGCCGAAGGTGTTCTCGGCTCGAGCACCGAGGTTCGCATCGTTCGCCGCGAACACGGGGTAGCCGGTCGCCTCCTCCAGGAGCGCGCCGAGCGGCTCGTCGCGCCAACCGAGGTGCGGAGCCCAGCGCACGAAGCCGTCGACCGCGCGGACGAGTCCCGGTACCGCTACGCCGATGCCCGCGATCCGGTACTCCGGTTCCAACCCGTCGCGCATGCCCTCGAAGAGCGCCCGCGCGATCACGACGGCCTCGCGCACCGACGGGATCGACTCGGTCTCGAACCGGACGCGGCGGATCACCTGGCGGTCGAACGACACGAGGCCGATCGTCACGGCGTCGACCTCGGGAACGAGGGCGACCGCGAGCACGTGGGGAGACGCCTGCACGACGGGGCTCGGCCGACCCACCTGCTTCGTCGACCGCGGCTCGACCTCCACGGCGAGGCCCCGCTCCACGAGTTCGCCGACGAGGCCCGAGATGGTCGACCGGTTGAGCCCGGTCTCGCGCGTCAGCTCGGCTCGCGACGCCGGGCCCGAGCGGTGCACGCGCCGGAGGATCGCCGACAGGTTCATCGAGGGTCCACGTTCGGTCGGAGCAGCCCGCGCAGCGTCGTCTCGTGGGCTGATCGACATCGGCGGGCTTCTCCTAGCGCGTGCGGGGGATGCTCGGGGCCGGCCCCCTACATCCGTGGTCCCCTCCGCTTGCTGATGACATCGAGAGCGACGGCCAGAAGGAGCACGAAGCCCTTGATGACCTGTTGCCACGCCGAGTCGACGGAGAGGATCGAGAGTCCCATGTTGAGGACACCCATGATCATCGCACCGATCACCGCTCCGATCACGGTCCCCACACCACCTGTGACGGCGGCACCGCCGATGAAGGCCGCGGCGATCGCGTCGAGTTCGTACATGTTCCCGGCCGACGCGACCGCACCGCCTGCTCGCGCCGCGGTGACGATTCCGGCGAGCGCCGCGAGCACGCCCATGTTGACGAAGATGAAGAAGTTGACCCACTGCGTCTTCACACCGCTCATCTGCGCAGCGAAGAGGTTGCCGCCCATCGCGTAGACGTGACGACCGAACACCGTGCGCTTGAGCACGAACGTGTACAGCAGGATCAGCACCGACAGGATGATGAGGATGATCGGCAGCCCACGGTGCGCCGACAGCAGCCACGCGAAGAACAGCACCGCGACGCTCGTGAGCACGAGTCGCAGTACGAGGATTCCGCCCTGCTCGACCGGGAGTCCGAGCGAGAGCTGCTTGCGACGGGCGCGCCACTGTGACGCGGCGAACGCGATCACGACGACGATCGCGGCGATGAGCGTGATGACGTCGTGGCCGCCGAGCATCGTGCCGAAGGGCTGAGGGAGCGTCCCCTTGCCGATCGCGACGAAGCCCTCCGGCAGGGCGTTGATCGTGCCGCCCGTGAGGAGGACGAGCGTGAGACCGCGGAACAGGAGCATGCCGGCGAGCGTCACGATGAACGCCGGTATGCCCACGAAGGCGATCCAGAAGCCCTGCCACACCCCCACGAGCGCGCCCACGAGGAGGCCGACGACGACGGCGCCCCACCACGGAAGGTCCCACTGCACGATCGCGATCGCCGTGATCGCACCGACGAGGGCGACGACCGAGCCGACGGACAGGTCGATGTGTCCGGCGATGATCACGATCACCATGCCGACGGCGAGGATCAGGACGTACGCGTTCTGCTGGATGAGGTTGTTGATGTTGGCGGGCAGCAGGAGCTTCCCGCCCGTGAGCACCTGGAAGAGGATCACGATGATCGCGAGCGCTCCGAGGATGCCGTACTGGCGGAGGTCGACGCGCAAACGCAGTCGGCGTCCCCCTGAGGCGGGCTTCTGCGCCGTTGTGGTCGTCATCGGACGTCGTCCTTTCCTGCGGTCATGAAGTGCATGAGTGTCTCTTGGTCGGCGTCGGCCCTCGAGACCTCGCCTGTGATGCGCCCCTCGGAGATGGCGTAGATGCGGTCGGAGAGCCCGATGAGCTCCGGGAGCTCCGACGAGATGACGATGACGGCCTTGCCTTGCGCCGCGAGTTGGTTGATGAGGCCGTAGATCTCGTACTTGGCGCCGACGTCGATGCCACGCGTCGGCTCGTCGAGGATGAGTACGTCGGGGTGCGTGTGCAGCCACTTGCTGAGCACGACCTTCTGCTGGTTCCCGCCGGAGAGCCGCCCCGTCAGGGTCGCGACCGAGGGGGTCTTGATGTTCATCGATGTGCGGTAGCCCTCGGCGACCTGGTACTCCTGCAGTCCGTCGACGATGCCCCACTTCGCGAGGCGGCTCACGGCCGCCGCCGAGATGTTGACGCGGATGTCGCCGATCAGGTTGAGGCCGTACCGCTTGCGGTCCTCGGTCGTGTAGGCGATGCCGTTGCGGATCGACTCGTCGATCGTGCGCGTCGAGATCTTCTCCCCGTCTTTGAAGACGGTGCCCGAGATCCCGACGCCGTAGCTGCGCCCGAAGATGCTCATGGCGAGCTCGGTGCGCCCCGCGCCCATGAGGCCGGCGAACCCGACGATCTCGCCCGCGCGCACGGAGAAGCTCACGTCGTCGATCACGAGCCGCGACGGGTCGACGGGGTGGTGCACGGTCCAGTTCTCCACGCGGAACTTCTCCTCCCCGATGTCCGGAGCGCGCGGCGGGAACATGCTGCTGAGTTCGCGGCCGACCATCGCGCGGATGATGCGCCCTTCGTTCGCGTCGGGCTCCGCCATGTCGATCGTCTCGATCGTGCTGCCGTCGCGGATGACGGTGACGCGGTCGGCGACCCGACGGATCTCCTTGAGCTTGTGGGAGATGATGATGCTCGTGATGCCCTGATCCTTCAGCTGGTCGATCAGGCCGAGCAGGTGCTCCGAGTCCTCGTCGTTGAGAGCCGCCGTCGGCTCGTCGAGGATCAGCAGCTTCACGCGCTTCGCGAGCGCCTTGGCGATCTCCACGAGTTGCTGCTTGCCCACCCCGATGTCCTGGACCCGCGTCGCAGGGTTCTCATCGAGCCCGACCCGCTCGAGAAGGAGCGCGGCCTCCTTGTTGGTGCGGTCCCAGTCGATGACGCCGCGCGACTGGATCTCGTTGCCGAGGAAGATGTTCTCGGCGATCGAGAGGTAGGGACTGAGAGCGAGTTCCTGGTGGATGATGACGATGCCGTCGCGCTCGCTGTCGTTGATCGAGCGGTACTGGACCTCGTGTCCGTCGAAGTCGATCCGCCCCGAGTAGCTGCCGTGCGGGTAGACGCCGCTCAACACCTTCATGAGCGTCGACTTGCCCGCGCCGTTCTCTCCGCAGATGCCGTGCACCTCGCCACGACGGACGTCGACGCTCACCCCGGAGAGGGCCGGGATCCCGTTGAACTCCTTCACGATGTCGGTCATCGTGAGGATCGTGGTGTCGTCCACGGACGTCACCCCTTTCGTGTGGTGGCGCGGCGATCCGGGGCGACGCGAACGCCGCCCCGGATCATCCCGGGATCAGAGTCCGACGTCTCCTGCGGTGAGGAAGCCGGAGTCGATGAGCTTCGACTGCACGTCGTCCTTGACCACGACCTCCGGCGTCAGGAGGTACGACGGCACGACCTTCTCGCCGTTGTCGTAGGTCTCCTCGTCGTTGACCTCGGGGTCGTCGCCGGCCTTGAGCGCCTCGATCATCGAGAACACCTGCTCGCCGAGCTTGCGGGTGTCCTTCCAGACCGTCATCGACTGCTTGTCGGCGAGGAGGTTGATGACGCTCGCCTTGTCGGCGTCCTGTCCCGTGAGGAGCGGCCAGTCGGTGCCCGGCGTGTAGCCGGAGGACGCGAGCGCCTCGGCGATGCCCTGAGCGAGACTGTCGTTCGGGGAGAGGACCACGTCGACCTGGTCGTCCGTGTAGAAGGTGGCGAGACGGTTCTCCATCTCGTCCTGCGCCCCGGCGCTCTCCCAGCCCTGGATGCCGATGGATGCCCAGTCGTCGTTCGACGCGGGCTCCTTGCCCGACTTCACGACGAGCTTGCCCTCGTCGATGTACGGCTTCAGGACGTCCCAGGCACCGGAGAAGAAGAACTTCGCGTTGTTGTCATCGGGGCTGCCGGCGAAGGGCTCGAGGTTGAACGGACCCTCCTCGTTGTCGAGGTCGAGCTGGTCGACGATGTACTGGCCCTGCAGCTGACCGACGAGGTAGTTGTCGAACGTCGCGTAATAGTCGACGTTCTCGGTGCCGTTGATGAGGCGGTCGTAGGCGATCACCGTGATGCCCTCGTCGGCGGCGTCCTGCAGCACGGGCGCGAGGACGGAGCCGTCGATCGCCGCGATGACGAGAACGTCGGCTCCCGAGGCGATCTGATTCTGGATCTGGCTGATCTGGGTGTCGGTGTCGTTCTCCGCGTACTGGAGATCCGTCGTGTAGCCGGCGTCGTCGAGGTTCGCCTTCAACTGCTCGCCGTCGTTGATCCACCGCTCGAGTTCACGCGTGGGCATCGAGATCCCGACGCTCTCGATCTCGGCGGCTTCGCCTCCTCCGCCTCCCGCCCCGGATTCGGCCGGGGCGTCGCACGCGGCGAGCCCGATGATGAGGCCTCCGGCGAGTGTCAGGCCGAGCAACTTCTTCGTTACGGACATCGGTGTCATTTCCTCTCTGAAATGTGACCGGCAACTCGGGAATCCGCTTCGGTGCGGTTCCGTGTAAGTTGCCTGGGTCAACATATAGCACCGGAGAACCGGCTCACCTAGCGCTCGGTCGAAAGGGCGTCGAAATCGAGACCTCCGCGTGACCTTCGCCGCTCGAACTCTCCGACCCCGAGCTTTGACACACACGAGCGTCGAGGATATGTTGTGACTGACTACTTATCACCAATGACGTTGAGAAACGGAACCACCATGTCCCTCACCCCCACGCCCGCCGACCGATTCTCCTTCGGTCTCTGGACCATCGGCTACACGGGTGCGGACCCGTTCGGCGGCCCCACTCGTGAAGCCCTCGACGTCGTCCGCGGCGTCGAGAAGCTCGCGGAGCTCGGCGCTTACGGCCTCACCTTCCACGATGACGACCTCTTCGCCTTCGGCTCGTCCGACGCCGAGCGTCAGACGCAGATCGACCGCTTGAAGAAGGTCCTCGCCGACACCGGCCTCGTCGTCCCCATGGTCACGACCAACCTCTTCTCCGCGCCCGTCTTCAAGGACGGCGGTTTCACGTCGAACGACCGCGCCGTCCGCCGCTTCGCCCTCCGCAAGGTGCTCCGCAACATCGACCTCGCCGCCGAGCTCGGTGCGAAGACGTTCGTCATGTGGGGCGGCCGCGAGGGCGCCGAGTACGACGCCGCGAAGGACATCCAGGCCGCGCTCGAGCGCTACCGCGAGGCCGTCAACCTCCTCGGCGACTACGTCACCGACAAGGGCTACGACATCCGCTTCGCGATCGAGCCGAAGCCGAACGAGCCCCGCGGCGACATCCTGCTCCCGACGCTCGGCCACGCGATCGCGTTCATCGACACGCTCGAACGCCCTGAGCTCGTCGGTGTGAACCCCGAGGTCGGTCACGAGCAGATGGCGGGACTCAACTTCACGGCGGGCATCGCCCAGGCGCTCTACCAGGGCAAGCTCTTCCACATCGACCTCAACGGTCAGCGCGGCATCAAGTACGACCAGGACCTCGTCTTCGGCCACGGCGACCTTCAGAACGCGTTCTCGCTCGTCGACCTGCTCGAGCACGGCGGCGTGAACGGCGGACCCGCGTACGACGGTCCCCGCCACTTCGACTACAAGCCGAGCCGCACCGAGGACGACAAGGGCGTCTGGGAGTCCGCCGCCGCGAACATGCGGATGTACCTGCTCCTCAAGGAGCGCGCCCAGGCCTTCCGCGCGGACCCCGAGGTCCAGGAGGCGCTCGAGGCCGCTCGCGTCGCCGAGCTGAGCACCCCGACCCTCGGAGAGGGCGAGTCGTACGACGACGTCCTCGCGGACCGCTCGGCCTACGAGGACTTCGACGCCGACGCGTACTTCCACGGCAAGGGCTTCGGCTTCGTCCGCCTGCAGCAGCTCGCGCTCGAGCACCTCATGGGCGCCCGCGGCTGACGTCGTTCTCACCCGGGACCCGATCCCACGGTCCCTGAACCTGTCGAAGGGTCTCGAGCTCCCGAGAGCGAGAGACGCTTCGACAGGCTCAGCGACCGAGACGGGCGCGGACAACAGGTCGGCCCACTACCCTTGCGCTGGGACCGGCGACGAGCGCCTCCCACGAACACGAGACAGGACATCCCATGCTGGTAGCCGGCATCGACTCGAGCACGCAGAGCTGCAAGGTCGTCATCCGCGATGCGGAGACCGGAGCGCTCGTCCGCGATGGGCGCGCGAGCCATCCGGACGGCACGGAGGTCGACCCCGCTGCATGGTGGACGGCCCTCGGTGACGCCGCCGCCGCGGCCGGCGGACTCGACGACGTGGCCGCCGTCGCGGTCGCCGGCCAGCAGCACGGAATGGTCGCCCTCGACGCCGACGGACGCGTCATCCGCGACGCCCTGCTCTGGAACGACACCCGCAGCGCGGCAGCGGCGCGCGATCTCATCGCCGAATTCGGGGCCGACGAGCTCGTCGCCCGCTCCGGTCTCGTGCCCGTCGCCTCCTTCACGATCACGAAGCTGCGCTGGCTGCGCGACGCCGAGCCCGAGAACGCCGCACGCGTCGCCGCCGTCGCCCTCCCGCACGACTGGCTCAGCTGGCGTCTCCGCGGATTCGGTCCCGCCGACGAGAGCGAGCTCGGTCCCGCGCTCGAGGAGCTCACGACCGACCGCTCGGACGCCTCGGGCACCGGTTACTGGTCGCCGACGACGGGGGAGTACGACCGCGAGCTGCTCACCGCCGCCCTCGGCCACGACGCGATCCTCCCGCGCGTGCTCGGCCCGTCCGAGTCGGCCGGGCGCACGCCGGCCGGTGCCCTCGTGGGCGCGGGAGCCGGCGACAACGCGGGCGCAGCGCTCGGTCTCTCCGCCGGTCCCGGCGACGTCGTCGTGTCGATCGGCACGTCGGGCACCGTCTTCTCGGTGTCCGACGCACCCGTCCGCGACACCACCGGAACGGTCGCCGGGTTCGCCGACGCCACCGGTCGCTTCCTCCCGCTCTCCGCGACGCTCAACGCCGCGCGAGTCATCGACACGGTCGCCGCCGTCCTGGGCGTCGACTTCGACGAACTCGCACGAATCGCTCTCGAGGCCGAGCCAGGTGTCGGGGGCCTCGTGCTGCAGCCCTACTTCGACGGTGAGCGGACCCCCGATCTCCCCGACGCGACGGCGACGCTGTTCGGGATGACGCGGACGACCTTCACCCGCCCGGGCCTCGCCCGCGCCGCGATCGAGGGCATGCTGTGCGGACTCGCCGACGGTCTCGACGCGCACCGCGCGCTCGGCGTCGACGCCTCCCGGGTTCTCCTGATCGGGGGAGCGGCGATGAACCCCGCCGTCCGTGCGATCGCCGCGACGATCTTCGACGTCCCCATCAGCGTGCCGGCGCCGGGGGAGTACGTCGCGAACGGAGCGGCGCGTCAGGCGGCGTGGGTCGCCCTCGGCGCCCTGCCGGAGTGGGGCGTCGACACGGTCGCTGAGCTCGCGGCCGGGCCGGTGGCCGTCGTCCGCGAGCAGTACGCCGCGCGCCGCGCCTGACGTTTCACCGTCGCCGACCTCGTCGAGAGGCGAGTCACCGCGGCGCGCGAGCCGTCACGGCGGTCGCGTCGCGATCCTCGTCCCGACGGACGTCGGCGGCGAACCCCTGATCGGCGAAGAGCGCCCTCGTGCGTTCGGCCTGCCGTTCGCTCGTCTCGATCACGAGGAACCCGCCCGGCACCAGCCACTCGGCGGCCTCGGCGGCGACGCGTCGATGCACGTCGAGGCCGTCGTACCCGCCGTCGAGGGCGACGGTGGCTTCGAAGTTCCGCGCCTCGGATGGCATGAACGTGATCTCCGCCGTCGGGACGTACGGAGCGTTGACGACGAGGACGTCGAGACGACCGCGCGATGCGCTCGGGAGCGCCGCGAACAAATCGCCGAGGAAGACCCGGTCGGCGTCGAGGTTGCGCCGAGCACACGCGACGGCGGCGGGATCGATGTCCGCCGCGGCGACGTTCGTGCTCGCACCTTCGGCGCATACGGCCGCGGCAAGCGCGCCGGCCCCGCAGCACAGGTCGACGACGACCGAGGAGGAACGCACCTCCGCGAGCGCGAGGTCGACGAGGAACTCCGTGCGCCGTCTCGGGACGAAGACCCCGTCATCGACGGCGATCCGAAGACCGCGGAACTCCGACCACCCGAGGACGTACTCGAGCGGCGTCCCTGAGACACGTCGGTCGACGAGCTCCGTGAGTCCCCCGACGTCGGTCGCCGCTTCTCGGAGGAGCCGCGCCTCGTCCTCCGCGAAGACGCAACCGGCCGAGCGCAGTCGCACGACGATCGCCTGCTCATCCACGTCGCTCGGATACACGAGCACACGCTACCGTGTGGCCCCCGGGGGGTGCCGCTACCGCGCGCGCCGCTCCACGAGCGACGGCTCGGCCGCGGAGGCAGCGACGTCGCTGAGGGCGGTGAGCACCGAGCGGACCGTCGTTCGTGCGAGGGCATCAGGTCGCGCGAGGACGTCGACGTGCCGCACGAGGGGAGCACCAGCGACGGGCCGGAGGACCATGCCGTCCACGGCGAGCGGCGCCGCGGTCGTCCGCGGCATCACGGCGATCGCCGCGCCCGTCCGCACCACGCTCGCAGCGACGGAGAACTCGTTGATGCGGTGATCGATCCGGGGCGCCTCGCCGACGAGGGCACCGAGATGATCGAGGACCCCAGCGAGCGGGAAGCCCTCGTGCGTCGAGATCCATCGCTCGCCGCGCAGATCGTCCGGCCGGATCTCCGCCCGACCGGCCAGAGGATGATCGGCGTGCACCGCTATGTCGAGCGGCTCCGCGAGGAGCGGCGTCACGACGAGTCGTTCCGACGGCCACTCCGGGTGGTGCGGGAGCCGGTGGGCGAGCACGATGTCGTAGTCGGCCGTGAGTCCCGCGAACCGGTCCTGCGCGACATCCGCGTCGGCGAGGGAGACGCGCGGGCCTCCGCTCAGTCGAGCGAGGAGTGGCCCGAAGAAGGCGAGCCCGGCGCTGTGGAAGGCGGCGACGCTCACCGGACGATCGTCGTGGTCGAGGAAAGAGCCGACGGCGTCCCACGCCTCGGCGAGCGCCTCCTCGACGCGCGTCCCTGCGACGGCGAGGGCCTCACCGGCATCCGTGAGCACCAATCGTCGCCCGCGCTTCACCGTGAGCGGAACCGGCACGGCCGCCTGAAGCGCGGCGAGCTGCTGCGAGACGGCCGACGCGCTGACGTGCATGGCCAGGGCGACGGCCGCGACGCTGCCCCGATCGCCGAGCTCTCTGAGCAATCGGAGACGCGCCGGATCCATAAGTTGACCTTACGCGTCGGTCAAGATGATGCCCATTGTTCTTTCGGGTAGCGCTCCGGCACAGTGGCGCTATGGCTCGCCGTTCCCGTCCCGATCTCATCGTCGATCTGCTCCTCCTCGGAGTCGCGGCCGTGTGGGGGGCGAGTTTCCTCGCCGCGAAGGATCTCGCGGCTGAGACCGGCGTCCCAGCGGCGGTCGCACTGCGTTTCCTCGTCGCAGCTGCCGCGACGTGCGTCCTGTGCCTCGCTCGCCGGGAACGACTGCCCCGGGGTCGAGGCCTCGTGATCGCTGCCGGGCTCGGATTCTCACAAGCCGCGATCATCGGTCTCGAGACGTGGGGCGTGCACCTGACCTCGGCGACGAACGCCGGCCTGCTCATCAGCCTCGCGCTCGTCATGACGCCCGTCCTCGAGGGCGTCGCCTCGCGCGCCTGGCTGCCGCGCTCCTACTTCATCGCCGCCGTGGCAGCCGTGGTGGGCGTCGCCCTGCTCGTCTCCGATGGCGGCCTCCGAGCGCCGACCGCCGGTGATGCGCTCGTCATCGCGGCGGCCGTCGTGCGAGCCGTGCACGTGACGGCGAGCGGTCACCTCACACGCGGCCGCACGGAGAGCTCCCTCGGTGTCGTGCTCGTGCAGATGCTCGTCTGTGCGGCGACGTTCTCACTGCTGGCGGGGCCGGCGCTCCCGGCGGCCGCCCTGCGACTCGACGCGGGCGGCTGGTTCGACGTCCTCTTCCTCGGTGTGCTGTGTTCGCTCTTCGCCTTCGTCGTGCAGCTGTGGGCCGTGCGGCGGACGTCCGCCTCCCGAGCCAGCATTCTCATGGGCACGGAGCCCGTGTGGGCGCTTCTGGCGGGCATCGTGATCGCCCGCGAGGTCATCGGGCCGGTCGGCGTCGGCGGCGCGGTTCTCATCATCGCGGCGAGCTACGCCGGGCAGGCCATCGAGCGTCGCCATCGGGAGGCCGCCGCGGAACCGGCTCCCGTTCCCGCTTCGGAGCCATCACCGGTCTGAGCCGATTCCGTCAACCGGCGTCGCGGGTGACGTCCTTCGGTGACTTGTCCGTGCGGAGACCGCGCCAGACGGGGTGTCGCAACCGGCCGGTCTGCGTCCACTCGCTGAAAGTGACTTCGCCGACGAGGTCTGCGCGGACCCAGTTCGCGTCGTTGGCGTCGGGCCGCGGCACGTCGACGGTCGGCGTCTTCCGCGCTCGCGAGTCGAGGAGCGAGCGGATACGTCGCCGGTGATTCTCCGTGAACCCGGTGCCCACGCGCCCCGCGTACTCGAGCTCACCGTCATCGCCCGGTACCGCCACGAGGAGGGAACCCACCGAGTCGGCGAGGGAGTTGTTGCCGGGGCGCCACCCGATGATGACGACCTCTTGCGTGCGCTCGTGGGGGAGCTTGATCCAGTCTCTCGATCGTCGGCCCGGCCGGTAGGGAGAATCCGTCCGCTTGGCGACGACGCCTTCCAGACCGAGTCGTCTCGACGTGGACACCGCCGATTCGACGTCACCCTCGAAGGCCGGCGGGACCTGCACACGCGAGCGACCCGACGTCGTGCCCGTGCGGACGGTCGCGAGCTCCTCGAGCAGTGCACGTCGCTCCGAATACGGTTCACGGGACACGTCGCGGCCCTCGCTCTCGAGCACGTCGAAGACCATGACGTCGGCCTCGATCTGCGCAGCAGCTCGTGCGACGTCCGCCTCCTTCGTGAGGCCGAGCCGGTTCTGCAACCGACCGAAATCCGGTCGGCCCTTGGTGAGCGCGACGATCTCGGCGTCGAGGACCGCGTCGCCGGGGAACGCCTCGGCGAGCGCCGCCGCCACATCGGGGAAGGTCACGGTGAGGTCGATGCCGTTGCGCGAACCGAGGCGTACCTCGCCGTCCTCGATGCGCGCGAGGCAGCGGATGCCGTCCCACTTCATCTCGAAGGCCCAGTCGCCATCGCTCACATCGGAGGTCGTGCCGCGCGTCGCGAGCATCGGCTCGGGCAGGCGCGCGGAGGACCGCGACGAGCCTCCGACCGTTCGCCGGGCCGCCGGTGCTACTGGGAGGTCAGGGGAGGCGTCCGCTCCCGACCCGTCGGTCGCCTGCTTCCCGTCGGTCACCTGCTTCCGTCCCGTCGCCCGCTTCCCTCCTCCCGCGACATCGCGCGCCTCACCCTCCTCCGCGGTGTACGTACCCTCGAGTTCCATGCGGTGCATGAGCCAGTTCTTCGCATCGTCGCCACGACCGGTGTGGATGAGCGCGATCTTCGCCTTCTCGCGCAGTCCACCGCCCTCGCGGCCCGTGAGGGTGACGATGATCTCGTTCTCCCGCCACTTCTCGGTCTCGTAGGTGCCCGCGTCCCAGATCGTCACGGTCCCGGCGCCGTACTCGCCCTTCGGGATACTGCCCTCGAAGGTTGCGTAGTCGAGGGGGTGGTCCTCCGTCTGCACCGCGAGCCGGTTCTTCTCTCCGAGCCCGGGGGTACCCTTCGGCACGGCCCACGACACGAGCACGCCGTTGCGCTCGAGACGGAAGTCGTGGTGGTGGCGACGCGCGTAGTGGTCTTGGATCACGAACGTGTCGTCATTCCCCTGCGCCGGCGTCTCCTCCGGGACGGGCTCCGGGGTCTTGGACGCGTCGCGTTTCGAGCGGTACACCGTGAGCCGGTCCGCATCATCGATCGCCGCGCCGTCCTCGTCGAGGATCACGGCGAGCGGATCGTCCCGCTTCTCCATACGGGTGAGCACTGCCGTGTAGTCGAGGTGACCGAGGTCGGGGTCGTCGAGCTCCTCCCACGACCGCGGCACCGCGACCGTCGGGTGCGACCGCCCTCGGAGGGAGTACGGCGCGATCGTCGTCTTCGCGCCGCTGTTCTGGCTCCAGTCGACGAGCACCTTCCCCTCGCGCTTCGACTTCTTCATGTCGCTCACAACGAGACCGGGCATGTCCGCCTCGAGGACCCGCGCGAGCTCGTGTGCGACGTCCGACACGCGCTCCGACGTCTGCGTCCCGTCGAGACGCGCATAGAGGTGGATCCCCTTGCTGCCGCTCGTCACGGGCATGGGGGTGAGTCCCATCCCCTCGAGGATGACGCGCGCGCTCCGAGCGACCTCGACGCACTCCGGCAGGCCTGCTCCCGGCCCCGGATCGAGGTCGAGGACGAGGCGGTCCGGATTCCGTCGGGCTCCACGACCGTCCACGCGCCACTGCGGCACGTGGACCTCGAGGCTCGCCATCTGCGCGAGCCACACGAGGGTCGGCAGGTCGTTCACGAGCGGATAGGTGTTGTGGTGGTCGCTGTGCTCGATGTCGACGCGCGCGATCCAGTCCGGCGTCGACGCGTCGAGGTTCTTCTGGAAGAACACCTCGCCCGGATCGTCCGCCGTGCCGACTCCGTGGACCCAGCGCTTCCGCGTCGCCGGCCGGTTCTGCGTGTACGGCAGCAGGTACGGCGCGATCGCCGAGTAGTAGCCGATCACGTCGGCCTTCGTCGTTCCCGTCTCGGGGTACAGCACCTTGTCGAGGTTCGTGAGCCGAACGCGACGCCCCTGGATCTCGACGAGTTGCGTTCCCGCCGACCCCGTCGATCTCCTCGTTGCCATGCCCCACAGTAGGCTTTCGGCCGCACGGACCGTCAACCCCTCGGTATTTCGGCCCCCATCGGTGTTTACTGTCTTCATGAGGTCCATCTGGAAGGGCTCGATCACGTTCGGCCTCGTGAACGTGCCCGTGAAGCTGTACTCGGCGACGGAGGACCACGACGTCTCCCTCCACCAGGTGCACGACGAGGACGGCGGCCGGATCCGCTACGAACGGCACTGCGAGATCTGCGGCGAGAAGGTCGCGTACGAGCACATCGACAAGGCGTACGACGACGGCGAGCACACGGTCATCCTGACGAAGCACGACATCTCGAGCCTCCCCGAGGAGCGCAGCAAGGAGATCGACGTCGTCGAGTTCGTGCCGACGGACCAGATCGATCCGCTCATGTTCGACCGCAGCTACTACCTCGAGCCCGACTCGAAGTCGACCAAGTCGTACGTGCTGCTCCGGCGAACGCTCGAGGCAACCGAGCGCACCGCGATCGTTCAGTTCGCGCTCCGCAGCAAGACCCGCCTCGCGGCGCTGCGGGTGCGCGACGACGTGCTCGTGCTCCAGACGCTCCTCTGGGATGACGAGGTGCGGGAGGCGGCGTTCCCCTCCCTCGACGCCGACGTGCGCATCCAGAAGCGCGAACTCGACATGGCCGGGCAGCTCGTCGCGTCGTTCGAGTCGGACTTCGACCCCTCGAAGTTCACCGACGAGTATCAGCAGCAGTTGCGCACCCTCATCCAGGCGAAGATCGAGCAGGGCGACACCGTCGACACCGACGCGACGTTCGGCAAGACGGAGGACGACGACGGGGACGGCGAGGTCATCGACCTCATGGAAGCGCTGAAGCGCAGCGTCGAGTCGACGCGGAAGAAGACCACGACCGAGTCGAAGACGAAGAGCAAGAAGGGCGCGTAGCCGGGCGTGGAATGCGCGGGCAGCGGTCCTGGTTGCGCCCCTCATGACCTCAACCGCTCCCGCACGGACCGACCGCATGCCGCTCACGATCTGGCTCATCGCCGGCGGCATCTTCGCGATGGTGACGAGCGAATTCATGGCCGCGGGTCTCCTCCCCGCGATCGCGCCCGACGTCGGCGTCCCGATCGGCCAGGCGGCGCTCCTCATCTCGGGCTTCGCCGCCGGCCAGGTCATCGGTGCCTGGCTCATCGGGATGCCCCTCGCCCGCTTCGGTCCCCGGTGGATCCTCGCCGGACTCATGGTCGTGTTCGCGATCGCGCAGACGATCGGCACACTCTCGCCCTGGCCCGCGATGCTCGCACTCCGTTTCGTCTCGGGAGCGGCGATGTCGGCGTTCTTCGCAACCGCTCTGTCCGTTTCCGTGCGCATCGTGCCCGACCGGTTGCAGTCGCGCGCGACCGCGGCCATCTTCACCGGCGTCACCGTCGGCACGACCCTCGGTCTTCCGCTCGCGACGCTCGCTGGTCGGCTGCTCGAGTGGCGCTGGGCGTTCCACCTCGACACGATCCTCGTTCTCGTCGCGGCCGCCGCGATCGTCTCCGCCATGCCGCGCCTGGCGGGAGTCGCTCCGCTGCCGTTCCGCGAGATGCTGCGCCCCCTGCGTGACGCGCGGTTGTGGGTGCTGTTCGGGACGGCGGGTCTCGCGATCGGAGCCACCCTCGCGGGGTTCGGCTTCTTCAGCACGATCCTCGAGCGCGTGACCGGTGTCGACCCGACCGTCGTTCCGTGGCTGCTCGCCCTCTACGGATTGGCATCGGTGGTCGGCAATACGGTCGTCGGCCGCTTGACACCCCGCGGCCCGACGCTCGTCGTCGCGATCGGCCTCGTCGTGCTCACCGCCGGCCTGCTCGCGTTCTGGCTCGCGCCGACGTCCGTCCCGGTCGTCCTGCTCGCCCTCGTCGTCATCGGGGTGACCGGCGTCTCGCTCAACCCCGCACACACGGCGCGCGTGGTCGAGCGCGGCGGTTCCGGGCCGGCCGTCACATCGATGCTCCCGACGATCGTGACCGGTGGGATCCTGCTCGGGACCGCGCTCGGGGGAGTGGCCGCCGATGCGTTCGGCGTGTTGTCCCCTCTGCTGCTCGGCGCGGTGATGTCGCTCCTCGCGCTCGGCTCGCTCCTCCCCGAGCTCTTGGCCCGCCGCAGTCGGACGGTGCCGGCCGGCATCACCGAATCGACGCCGGTCTGCCCCGCAGCTTGACCCGCTTCGCCGACCTCCCGGCGGCCGCCGTCACGCCTCCGCGCTACTCGACCTCGTCGGCGTCGACGGGCAGCGCCTCGTGGTGACGGAGGCCGTGCGTGCGACGGTCCTCCTTCATCTCGGCTTCGAAGAGATGCCGCTTACCGTTCGCGAGCTGCTCGCGCGCCGCGCGCTCCAGGTCCCGGAACGTGGCGTAGTAGCCGTCGTCGTAGTCCTCGACGATCTGGAAGGTCCAGCGGCCCTCGATGACGTTCCGACCGACGAGCTCACGATCGACGGTGTCGGCGAGCTCGTCGTGGCCCGCCTCTCGAAGCATCTCGACGGCCTCGCCGAGAGCGAGATCGGCTTTACCCGTCAGTCGATGGAAGCCGTAGAGGAACCCGCGCGCCTGCTCGACGACCTCGAGAGCCTCCGAGAGCTTCCCGAGCGCCTCGACCGTCGTGTCGTCGACGCCCTCCGGCCGGACGTGCGCGGCATCAGGACCATCGTGTTGAGAAGTAGCCATGTCCTCATCCTGCAAGCGGCGGACCATCTGTGGGAGGGGTCGACGCACCAGGCGTCGGTGTGTCAGTCGAGAAGCGCACGAGCCTCTTCCCGGCCGCGGCCCCCGCGGCATCCCGAGCGGAAACACCGGCAAGCGCTGTCACCAGGTGTATAACGACCGGGTTGCGGGTCTCGGTCGGATCGATGTCGCAGGGCATGATGGACGCATGCGTGTCGTCGTCGCCCCCGACTCCTTCAAGGGCACGGCGAGCGCCGATCGTGTCGCTGCCGCCGTCGCTGAGGGCTGGCGCCGCGAGCGCCCCACCGACGACGTCGTGCTCGCACCTCTCGCCGACGGCGGTGAGGGTACGGTCGAGAGCTTCGCGGTCGCTCACCCGGGCGGGGTCCGCCACGATGTCGAGGTCGATGGCCCCGAGGGACCGGCCACCAGCACATGGCTCGAGCTCGCGGACGGCACGGCCGTCGTCGAGCTCGCGTCCGCATCCGGCATCGAGCTCTGGGGCACCGATCAGCCCTTCCTCGCCAGCACCTACGGGCTCGGCGAGGTGATCGCCGACGCACTCGACTCCGGTGCGACGCGGCTCCTCGTGGGAATCGGCAGCAGCGCGTCGACGGACGGCGGAGCCGGAATGCTCGCCGCTCTCGGCGCGCGGCTCGTCGACGCGGACGGCGACGCGATCGGTCCCGGCAACGCCGGCCTCGCCGAGGCGGCCGTCCTCGACCTGTCCACGCTGCGCCCGCCGCCACCGGGAGGCGTGGTCGTGCTGTGTGACGTGTCCAACCCCCTCCTCGGCCCCAGCGGGGCCGCTGCCGTCTTCGGACCGCAGAAGGGGGCCGAGGCCGACGACATCCCGCTCCTCGACGACAACCTCGCCCATCTCGCATCACTCGGCAGCGTCGATCCCTCGACGCCCGGGGCCGGCGCCGCAGGGGGAACGGGGTGGGCTCTCCTCGAGTGGGGAGCCGTCATCGTGTCGGGTGCCGCAGCCCTCGGTCGGGAACTCGGCCTGCCGGACCTCGCCGCGTCCGCCGACCTCGTCGTCACCGGCGAGGGGCGCTTCGACGCGCAGACGGCATCCGGGAAGGCGCCGGCCTACGTGGCCGCTCTCGCCCCGGGGCGCGCGATGCTCGTCGCGGGGACGATCGAGGCCGACGTATCCGCTTTCATGGCCACGGTGGACCTCGTCGATCTGGTCGGTCGCGAACGCGCATTCGAGGACACGCTCGATGCACTCGGTGAGGCGGGCGCTGAGCTCGCACGCCTCGTGATCGAAGGGATGGGATCATGACGGACGAGGACACCGTGAGATCGCGGACATCGACGACCCTGTTCCTGTCGACGCTCATCAGCGGGTTCCTGCTCGTCGCCGGACCGGTCACCGGCTGGTACGTCCCACCGGTTCTCGCCGCCGTGGCGTTCATGGTCTTCTTCGCCCTGTTCATCCGATCAGGAGCACGCGGCCTCCGACGCTGACGGCGCGGGTCAGGCTCCGACGGTGAAGTGGGTCACGATCCACTCGCGGTCGACGAGGAACTGGTCGTCCTCCGGATAGAACCGGGCACGGTCGATCTCGTCGCCGGCGAAGGCGCGGATCGCGTCGAAGGACTCCCAGTAGGAGACGGTCACAATCGTGGAGCGACCGTCCTCGTGGTCCCGCGACATGATGTACGCGCCGAGGTTGCCGGGCGTCTCACGGTAGCCGGCCATGCCGGACCGGTCCATGTACGCGATGTACTCGTCCTTGTTCCGTGTCTCGACCCAGCCGTGCCACAGTCTGACGACGCTGCCGACGGGTGGCGTGGATCGTGCGGTCGGTTCACTCATGGGAATCAGCCTCCGCACTCAGTGGACCACGGATGCCACCCCCCGACAACCGCCTTGAGGGTGAGACGTAGCCGTGCGACACGGGGAGCGCACCGAGCCGGCGCGACCCGATGGCGACCGACAGGCGACGCACGAGCGCGGGCCCGACCAGGCCGTGAATCGCAGATCGATCCGATCGTGGATCGTCCGGGCAGTGAAGACTGTGGAGCCTGGGAGAATCGAACTCCCGACATCCTGCTTGCAAAGCAGGCGCTCTACCAACTGAGCTAAGGCCCCGTGCTCACCAGGGTTTGATCCTGATGAGCGGAGTGGGGATACGAGGACTTGAACCTCGGACCTCTTCATTATCAGTGAAGCGCTCTAACCGCCTGAGCTATATCCCCGTGGGTGGACCGAAGTAGAGATTACCCGAATTAGTCGGCTAATCCCAATCGGGTCCGCCCGGTCGTGAAGCTCGTCGGCCCGTGGCGTTAAGCGAAGCGGTCCTCGAGTCCGTTGGACTCGAGGACCGTTCGACGGTGGGAAGCGTCAGTTGTTGGTGAAACCGACGAGCACGCCGCCCGTGATCTTGACGCTCAGGTTGTAGAGCGCGGCGCTCAGGGCGCCGAGCGCCGTCACGACGATGAGGTTGAGCACGGCAGCCACGAGCGCGAAGCCCATGATGCGGTTGAGTCCGAAGAGCGCCGTGAGGTCGTCGCCCTCACCGGCGACGGCCTGGTACAGACCGTTGATGCTCTCGAGCACACCCGTGCGCTCGATGACCGTGTAGATCAGGAACGCGGCCACGATCGTGATGATGGCGACGGCGATCGCGAGGAGGAACGACAGCTTCACCGCCGACCAGAAGTCGATGTACACGAGCTTCAGTCGGACCTGCTTGCTCGATGGCTTCTTGGCCGATTTCTTCGCGAGTTTGTCTGCGACGGTGCTCATGCCTGCTCTTCCTGCTGTTCGTCCACGCTCGGGGCGTTCTCGTCAGTCGTTCCGGACTCGTCGGGTTCCGCCACGGCTTCCGCCGTGAGGTTCCTGTCGCTGTTCTTCGCCAGAGCGATGATGCGGTCGTCGTCCGCGAAACGGGCGAAGACCACGCCCATCGTGTCACGTCCCTTGGTGGGGACCTCGGCCACGGCAGAGCGTACCACCTTGCCGCTGGCAAGAACCACAAGCACCTCGTCGTCCTCGCCCGCGATGAGGGCGCCGGCGAGGTCGCCGCGATCCTCGCTCAGCTTGGCCACCTTGATGCCGATTCCGCCTCGGCCCTGCAGTCGGTATTGATCGACGGCCGTGCGCTTGGCGTAGCCGCCCTCGGTCACGACGAACACGGACGCGGACGACCCGTCGGCCGGCAGGACGGAGGCCGAGAGGAGCTCGTCCGAGCCGCGGAAGTGCATCCCGATGACTCCCGACGTGGAGCGCCCCATGGGGCGGAGCGTCTCGTCGTTCGCCGTGAACCGAATCGACATGCCGTGACGCGAGACGAGCAGCATGTCGCTGTCCTCCTCCACGAGCAGGGCCGAGACGAGCTCGTCGCCCTCGCGGAGGTTGATCGCGATGATGCCGCCCGACCGGTTCGTGTCGTACTCGGTGAGCGTCGTCTTCTTGACGAGGCCGTTGCGCGTCGCGAGCACGAGGTACTTCGCTGCTTCGTAGTCGGGGATGTCGAGGATCTGGGCGATCTGCTCGTCCGGCTGCATCGCGAGCAGGTTGGCGACGTGCTGACCCTTCGCGTCGCGGCCGGCCTCCTGCACCTCGTACGCCTTCGCGCGGTAGACCCGGCCCTTGTCCGTGAAGAACAGGAGCCAGTGGTGCGTCGTCGTGACGAAGAAGTGCTCGACGACGTCGTCCGCGCGGAGCTGGGCGCCCTTGACGCCCTTGCCGCCGCGGTGCTGCTGGCGGTAGTTGTCGCTGCGCGTGCGCTTGATGTACCCGCCACGCGTGACTGAGACGACCATCTCCTCTTCGGGGATGAGGTCCTCCATCGACATGTCGCCGTCGAAGCCGAACATGATCTCCGTGCGGCGGTCGTCGCCGAAGCGCTCGACGATCTCGGTGAGCTCGTCGGACACGATCGTGCGCTGACGCTCCGGGCTCGCGAGGATCGCCTTGTACTCGGCGATCTCGAGCTCGAGCTCGGCCAAACGATCGATGATCTTCTGGCGCTCGAGGGCCGCGAGGCGACGGAGCTGCATCGCGAGGATGGCGTCGGCCTGGAGCTGGTCGACTCCGAGCAGTTCCATGAGGCCCGTGCGGGCCTCCTCGACGTCGGGCGAGCGGCGGATGAGCGCGATGACCTCGTCGAGGGCGTCGAGCGCGAGCACGTAACCGCGCTGGATGTGGGCATCCGCTTCCGCCTTGTTCAGGCGGAACTGCGTGCGCCGCACGATGACCTCGATCTGGTGCGAGACCCACGCGGAGATGAAGCCGTCGAGAGCGAGCGTGCGCGGAACACCGTCGACGATCGCGAGCATGTTCGCGCCGAAGTTCTCCTGCAGCTGCGTGTGCTTGTAGAGGTTGTTGAGCACGACCTTCGGCACGGCGTCTCGCTTGAGCGTGATGACGAGTCGCTGACCGGTGCGGCCCGACGTCTCGTCGTTGATGTCGGCGATGCCCGTGACCTTGCCGTCCTTGACGAGGTCGGCGATCTTGATCGCGAGGTTGTCCGGGTTGACCTGGTACGGCAGCTCCGTGACGACGAGGGACGTGCGGCCCTGGATCTCCTCGACGCTCACGACCGCGCGCATCGTGATCGAGCCGCGGCCCGTCAGGTACGCGTCATGGATGCCCTTGGTTCCGAGGATCTGCGCCCCCGTGGGGAAGTCCGGTCCCTTGATGCGCTGCATGAGCGCCTCGAGCAGCTCCTCGCGCGACGCCTCGGGGTGGGCGAGGTGCCACAGTGCGCCCTCGGACACCTCGCGCAGGTTGTGCGGGGGGATGTTCGTGGCCATACCGACGGCGATGCCGACGGAGCCGTTGACGAGGAGGTTCGGGAAGCGGCTCGGCAGCACGAGCGGCTCTTGCGTGCGACCGTCGTAGTTGTCGCCGAAGTCGACGGTGTCCTCGTCGATGTCGCGCACCATCTCGAGGGCGAGAGGGGCCATCTTCGTCTCGGTGTACCGGGGGGCGGCGGCACCGTCGTTGCCGGGAGAGCCGAAGTTACCCTGACCGAGGGCGAGCGGGTACCGGAGGCTCCACGGCTGGACGAGGCGCACGAGCGCGTCGTAGATCGCCGAGTCGCCGTGCGGGTGGAACTGGCCCATGACGTCGCCGACGACACGCGCGCACTTCGAGAACGCCTTGTCGGGGCGGTAACCGCCGTCGTACATCGCGTAGATCACGCGGCGATGCACGGGCTTCAGGCCGTCACGCACCTCGGGGAGCGCTCGACCCACGATGACGCTCATCGCGTAGTCGAGGTACGACCGCTGCATCTCGAGCTGGAGGTCGACCTGGTCGATCCTGCCGTGCGGGCCGACCGCTTCCGTGGGGGTCTCGTCCGGAGTGGTGTCGTCTGCCATGTTTCTCTTCCTACCGTCGTCGCTTCGACAAGCTCAGCGACCGTGGATCGCTTGTTCTTCCGGTCCCCGGGCCCGTCGTGTTCCGACGTGCCCAGGAACCGCTGTGCACATCAGATGTCCAAGAAGCGGACGTCCTTGGCGTTCTTCTGGATGAACGATCGACGGCTCTCGACGTCCTCGCCCATGAGAGTGGAGAAGATCTCATCGGCCGCGGCTGCGTCGTCGAGAGTGACCTGGAGCAGTGTGCGCGTCTCCGGGTTCATCGTGGTCTCCCACAGCTCCTTGTAGTCCATCTCGCCGAGACCCTTGTAGCGCTGGATCCCGTTGTCCTTCGGGACGCGGCGACCGTTCTTGAGGCCGTCGGCGAGGAACGCGTCGCGCTCGGCGTCGCTGTAGACGTAGTCGTGCGGCGCGTTCGACCACTTGATGCGGTAGAGCGGGGGCTGCGCGAGGTAGACGTAGCCCATCTCGATGAGGGGACGCATGTACCGGAAGATGAGCGTGAGCAGCAGCGTCGTGATGTGCTGGCCGTCGACGTCGGCATCGGCCATGAGCACGATCTTGTGGTACCGAGCCTTCTCCGGGTTGAAGTCCTCGCCGATGCCCGCGCCGAACGCCGTGATCATGGCTTGAACCTCGGCGTTGCCCATGGCGCGGTCGAGTCGCGCCTTCTCGACGTTGAGGATCTTGCCCCGGAGCGGGAGGATCGCTTGCGTCATCGGGTTGCGGCCCTGCGTCGCCGAACCACCGGCGGAGTCACCCTCGACGATGAAGATCTCCGAGATCGACGGGTCCTTCGACTGGCAGTCCTTGAGCTTCCCGGGCATTCCGCCGCCCTCGAGGAGGCCCTTGCGTCGGGCGGTCTCGCGCGCCTTGCGAGCGGCCAGCCGCACCGTCGCAGCCTGCAGCGCCTTGCGGATGATCTCCTTGGCCTGCTGCGGATTGCGCTCGAACCAGTCGCCGAGCTGATCGCCGACGACCTTCTGCACGAACGATTTCGCCTCGGTGTTGCCGAGCTTCGTCTTCGTCTGCCCCTCGAACTGCGGTTCACCGAGCTTGATCGAGACGACGGCCGTGAGTCCCTCGCGCACGTCTTCACCGGAGAGGTTGTCGTCCTTCTCCCTGATGATGTTGTTCGCCCGTGCGTACCGGTTCACGAGAACGGTGAGCGCCGCACGGAAGCCCTCTTCGTGCGTGCCGCCCTCGTGGGTGTTGATGGTGTTCGCGTACGTGTGCACGCTCTCGGTGTACGCCGTGGTCCACTGCATCGCGACCTCGAGGGCGATCTTGCGATCGGTGTCCTCCGACTCGAACGAGATGATGTCGCCGCCGACGATCTCCGCCCGCTTCGCCGAGTTGAGGTACTCGACGTAGTCGACGAGACCGCGCTCGTAGAAGAAGACGTCCTCGCGGCCCTTCTCGTGGGCCGCCTCGTCGATCTCGCCCGCGACGTCCTGGATCTCGCCGCGCGAGGTGCGCTCGTCACTGAGCTCGATCCGGAGTCCCTTGTTGAGGAACGCCATCTGCTGGAAGCGCGTGCGGAGCGTCTCGTAGTCGAATTCGATCGACTCGAAGATCTCGCCGTTCGGCCAGAAGGTGATCGTGGTGCCGGTGTCGTCCGCATCGCCGACCTTCTCGAGCGGAGCCTCGGGCACACCGTTGTGGTATCGCTGCGTGTACACGGCGCCCTGACGGTGAACCTCGACCTCGAGCTTGCTCGACAGCGCGTTGACCACCGAGGAACCGACGCCGTGGAGTCCGCCGGAGACCGCGTATCCGCCGCCGCCGAACTTGCCACCGGCGTGGAGGATGGTGAGTACCACCTCGACCGTCGACTTCTTCTCGACGGGGTGGATGTCGACGGGGATGCCTCGACCGTTGTCGACGACGCGGACGCCACCCGACTCGAGGATCGTCACGACGATCTTGTCGCAGTAACCCGCCAGCGCCTCGTCGACGGAATTGTCCACGATCTCGTACACGAGGTGGTGGAGACCACGCGGACCGGTGGACCCGATGTACATGCCGGGTCGCTTGCGGACTGCTTCGAGGCCCTCGAGAACCTGGATCTGACTTGCGCCGTAGTCGTTGCCGTCAGGGGTGTTGCGCGGTTCCGATGACATATGGAATTGGACTCCAAACCGTGGATGGGATGGCTTCCATTCTACCAAATCAGGTGGTTCCGCCGGCGCTTATTCGCCCGTCTGAGGCCCTTTTTTTCCTCGGGTGACCTGTTTTGTCGAGTCAACCGTAGGTATCGCGTACGCCACGCCCCTGAACCGATCTGGGGCCGCGTTTCCAGGATGGGACGTCTGGCCCGAGAAAACGGATGTTGGAGATGCCCGCCTCGGGGAAGCGCGTCGTGATGTGCGTCATGATCTCCGTGCGCATGAGCCGGAGCTGCGTCGCCCACGCCGTCGACTCGCACTGCACGGTCAGCACGCCCTTCTCGATCCCGACGGGTGAGGAGTGCTTCGCCGTCTCCTCGCCGGCGAGCTCCGTCCATCGACCCATGAGCTCCGACTGGGCGAGCGGAGAGTCCCATCCGAGGTCCGCGGTGAGCGCTCCCACCACGTCGCCGAGGCCCTTCGGGTCGCGACCGTGTCCGAACGGCACGCTCTCGTCGTCATCCCGTGAGCGCCGCGACTTCTGGGGACGCGACCGTGTCCCGGTGAAGATCTCCTTGAAACGCAAGTAGACGCGCGAGGCCTCCGACAATCCGGCGCCGCGACCGGCGGCATCGTTCGCGGCGGCGCCCTCGACCTCTCCGTCACTCATCGACGACCTGCCCGCCTCGGATGTGCACGGTGTGCGCGGTGAGCGTGGCCGGAACGTCCTCGAGAACGGCCGCCGTGATGAGGACCTGCTCGAAACCGGCGATCGCAGCGGCCAGACGGCTCCTCCTGCCCTGGTCGAGCTCGGCGAAGACGTCGTCGAGGATGAGGACGGGGTCGCCGAGCGACGACTCGGCTCGCAAGAGCTCAGCCGCCCCGAGCTTGAGTGCGAGCGCGAACGACCAGGATTCGCCGTGGCTCGCATACCCCTTCACCGGCAGAGCGTTGAGACCGAAGGCGATGTCGTCGCGGTGCGGTCCGACGAGTGTGAGGCCGCGATCGAGTTCGGACCGGCGCTTGCTCGCGAGCGCCGATCGGAACGATGCGGCCGCCTCGGCGACCGTCGTCGGCACGACGTCGTCGGGACGCGCCGTCTGCTCTCCGCGCACACCGGTGTCGGGCTCCTCGGCGTCGATGCCCGCGATCGACAGCACGGGAGAGAGCGTCGGGCGGTGATCGTCGCCGACGACGGCTGAGTACGCCGCCGCGACCGGGGGGCCGAGCGCCTCGACGAGCTTCGCCCGCACGACGACGATCTCACTGCCGAGGGTGACGAGCTTGTCGTCCCAGATCTCGAGCGTCGTGAGCTGCGATTCCTTGAGCCCGGTCGACCGCGCAGATTTCAAGAGCGTGTTGCGCTGGCGGAGCACGCGGTCGTAGTCGGCGAGCACTCCGGCCATCCGGGGCGAGCGGAGGACGACGAGCTGGTCGATGAATCGACGCCGCGCCGAGGGATCGCCACGCACGATCCCGAGGTCCTCGGGAGCGAACAACACGCTCGAGAAGTACCGCGGCAACTCGCGCGGCTTGATCTGCGAGCGGTTCACCTGCGCCCGGTTCGGCGACGAGCGATTGATCTGGACCTCGGCGAGCAGCTCACGATCATCGTGACGGAGCCGCGCCCGGATGACGGCCGAGTCCGCACCCGCCCGGATGAGGGCCTGATCACTCGACACGCGGTGGGAGCCGAGGGTGGAAAGATAGCCGAGCGACTCGACGAGATTCGTCTTTCCCTGACCGTTGCGGCCGACGAAGAGATTCGCCCCCGGCTTCATCGCGACGTCGGCGGCCGCGTAATTGCGGTAGTCGCCGAGGTTCAAGTGCGAAACGATCACCCCGCAACGATAGCCGCCGACGGTGACATCGATCCGGAGCGGGATGCCGCGGACCGAGCACCCGTCGCGTCAGCGACCCTGCCGTTTCTTGAACGGTTTCGGCTCGCCCTTCACGACGGGCGCACGACCCTTGCCCTTCGAGGCCTTCGCCTTGCCGCCCCGATTGACCGGCGGCATCGGTGCCCGGGCGACCCGCGCGGCCGCTTCCTCGACAAAGGTCGTTCCCGCTTCCGTCAATACGACCCCGTCCGCCTGCTCCGCCACGAGGGTCTCGCCGAGTTCGGCCTCGAGAGCCGCGACGGACGCCTCGACCGACGCCCGCGAGACGTGCTCGCGGTTCGCCGCGCGCGAATAGTGGCCCTCCGCCGCGACGGCGAGGAAGTTCTTCAGATCGGTCGTGTCCACGAGTTTGACCGGTGGGTCAGTCCCCGGCCTTCTTGACGGCGTGTCCGCCGAATTGGTTGCGTAGGGCTGCGACGGCCTTCATCGCCGGGGAGTCCTCCTGGCGCGACACGAACCGCGCGAAGATCGACGCCGAGATCGTGGGGACCGGGACGGCGTTCTCGATCGCCTCTTCGATCGTCCAGCGTCCTTCACCGGAGTCCTCGACGTAGCCCTCGATGTCGCGAAGCTCTGGATCCTGCTCGAGAGCACGGACGAGGAGCTCGAGGAGCCAGGACCGGACGACCGTTCCGCGCTGCCACGCCTTGAAGGTTCCGGGAACGTCGGTGATGAGATCGTCGCGCTTCTCGAGGAGTTCGTAGCCCTCCGCGTACGCCTGCATGAGGGCGTACTCGATGCCGTTGTGCACCATCTTCGCGTAGTGGCCGGCTCCGACGGGGCCCACGTGGACGAAGCCCTCCTCGCGGGGACCCTCGGGACGGAGCGCGTCGAAGACCGGCATGACGCGCTCGACCTGCTCGGCCGGGCCGCCGACCATGAGGCCGTAGCCGTTCTGCGCACCCCACACGCCGCCGGAGACGCCGACGTCGATGTAGTCGATGCCCGACAGTGCGAGCGACTCGGCGCGACGGAGGTCGTCGGTGAACTTCGTGTTCCCGCCGTCGATGATGAGGTCGCCCGCCTCGAGCAGCCCCCCGAGCTCCGTCACGACGGCATCGGTGATGGGGCCGGCGGGGACCATCACCCAGACGGTCCGCGGTGCGGGGAGCGCCGCGACGAGGTCGGCGACCGACGCGACGTCCGAGACGTTCGGGTCACGGTCGTAACCGGTGACCTCCACTCCGGCGGCGCGCAAACGAGTGCGCATGTTGCCACCCATCCGACCGAGACCGACGAGACCGATGTGCAGATCGCTCATGGCGATGGCTCCTCTCAGCGCAGCAGCAGGTTCGGCTGCAGCAGGTATTTGAAGCTGTCGGCTCCCGGCTGATCCTTCGAGGACTGGCTCGTGATCAGCATGGGGCCCGGCTTGTTGGTGTTCTCCGACTTCGTGAAGGAGAAACGGACGAACTCGCTCCGGACGGCGTTGAGACCGTCGATGAGGAACGAGGGCTTGAGCGACAGCACGATGTCCTCGCCGGTGAGGAGGGCGTCGATGGATTCGGAGGCCTGAGCGTGCTCCGAGCCGATGGCTTCCATCGTGAGGCCGTCGATCGAGAAGCTGAAGCGCAGCGCCGCTTCCCGCTCGAGCACGAGTGACACGCGGCGGACCGATTCGATGAGTTCGCCCGTGTTGATGACCGCGTAGTTGTCGACCTGCTCGGGGAACAGTCGACGGACCGGCGGGAACGATCCCTTGATGAGCAACGACGTGACGGTCTTGTCATCCGCGGAGAACGCGATGATCTCGCGATCGTCCTTGCTCGTGAACGAGACGGTGATGGTTCCGCTGTGCCCGAAGGTCTTGCCGACCTCCTGCAGGGTGCGGGCCGGGACGAGCGCGGTGAGTGACGGGGCGTCCGCGCCGCCGTCCCACTCGATCTCACGGACGGCCACGCGGTAGCGGTCGGTGGCGACGAGACTGATCTTCGTTCCCGTGACCTCGAGCTGCACACCCGTGATGACGGGGGTGACATCGTCTCGGGACGCGGCGACGGCGACCTGAGCGATCGCGGTCGCGAACTCCTCGGCGGGGACGAGCCCCTGCTCGCCGCTGACCTGCGGAATGGTCGGGTACTCCTCGACGGGCATCGACAGGAGGGTGAAGTGCGCCGAACCACAGGTGACGGAGATGCGGTTGTCGTCGGTGCTGAATTCGACGGGGGCGTTCGGGAGGCGGGAGGCGATGTCGGCGAGGAGTCGACCGGAGACGAGGATGGATCCCTCTTCGGAGATGTCTGCGGCGATCGTCGTCTGGGCGGAGACCTCGTAGTCGAAGCTCGAGAGGGTGAGCCCCGCGGGGGTCGATTCGATGAGGACACCGCTCAGGATCGGAAGGGTCGTGCGTTGCGGGAGAAGCTTCACCGCAAAGGACACCGCTTCGCTGAACACATCTCGATTGACGCTGAACCGCACTTGTCACCTCTGTCCTCTGGGCACTAGACGACACCATGCTATCCGCAGCAGCGCAGCGCAACCCGACGAGACCGGTCGGGGCGATGTGCGACCGAGCGGGCCGGAGCAGAAGGTTGGTGGACCGAGAGAGATTAATTAACTCTTAAAGGTCTTAACGCCTGTGGAGAGTGTGGATAACCGCGTCGTCGCCAGTCGGCCGTAAGGAACTACAACGGTGTGAGTTGTGGGGGCGATGTGTGATTCGACGCGGAGAGGTCATGCGCGTTCAGGCCGCAGGAACGTGTTGTTCACATGGCGGTTGCCAGTTTCAACATTAAGCGGCCGCTTTAAGGACTGCGTTTCCACAGGTTATCCACACTGTGCAGAGTGGCATTGTGGCCAGGGGCGAGCACGCTGTCAATACACCGCATCGGGGGTCGTCTCCGCGGCCCGTGAGCGCGCGGATCCTGAGCCATCCGCTGCTGCGTCCCGGGCGCGGCGGCGTGGATCAGCGTCGAGTCGGCTCGCCGCCGCCGCTGTGGGCGTGTCGTCGCGTATTCATGCCCGGGGTCGTCGTGGTGTGCCGGAGCAGCGCGGGTGGTGCCGAGCGGTGCGTCCCGGCTCGACGCAGGGCTCGGCCGCCCGCCGGCTGCGTCGACGAGGTGACGACGAGTGCCTAGCGGTTGCCCTGCTTGATGCGGCTCGTGAGCTCTGTGACCTGGTTGTAGATGGAGCGGCGTTCCTGCATGAGGTCGGAGATCTTCTTGTTGGCGTACATGACCGTCGTGTGGTCGCGGTTGCCGAAGAGTTGCCCGATCTTCGGGAGCGAGAGGTTGGTCAGCTCCCGACACAGATACATGGCGATCTGTCGCGCGATCGCGACGGCTTGTGATCGGCTCGAACCGTACAGGTCCTCGACCGACAGCTTGAAGTAGGCCGCCGTCGTGTTGATGATGTCGACGGGCGAGATGACGTTGTCGTCGTCGAGCGTGATGAGGTCCTTGAGCACCGTCTGGACGAGAGCCATGTCGACGGGCGTCCTGTTGAGGCTCGCGAAGGCCGTCACACGGATGAGCGTCCCCTCGAGTTCGCGGATGTTCGACGAGACCTTCGAGGCGATGAACTCGAGGACC
The DNA here is from genome assembly GCF_004078635.1 of Labedella phragmitis. Classification (GTDB taxonomy): domain Bacteria; phylum Actinomycetota; class Actinomycetes; order Actinomycetales; family Microbacteriaceae; genus Labedella; species Labedella phragmitis. Next base: position 221,195 of record NZ_RZNB01000001.1, on the reverse strand, counting down.
TCGTCGGGGATCTGGAGTCGTTCGCTCTGCGCCTTCTTACGGAGGATCGCGATTCGCGTCTCGAGGTCGGGGGCCTGCACGTCGGTGATGAGGCCCCACTCGAAGCGCGACCGCATCCGATCCTCGAAACCGGTGAGGTGCTTCGGAGGCAGATCGCTCGTGATCACGACCTGCTTGTTGTGATCGTGAAGCGTATTGAAGGTGTGGAAGAAGGCCTCCTGCGTCTCGGCCTTGTTCTGGAGGAATTGGATGTCGTCGATCAGCAGGATGTCGATGTCTCGATACCGCGCCTGGAATGCGGCCCCGCGGTTGTTCGCGATCGAGTTGATGAAGTCGTTGGTGAACTCCTCGCTCGAGACGTACCGGACGCGGATCCCGGGGTAGAGCGAGATGGCGTAGTGGCCGATCGCATGGAGCAGGTGGGTCTTGCCGAGCCCCGATTCCCCGTAGACGAAGAGCGGGTTGTAGGCCTTTGCCGGCGCCTCGGCGACCGCCACTGCTGCGGCGTGGGCGAATCGGTTGGACTGGCCGATGACGAAGCTGTCGAACGAGTACTTCGCGTTGAGGCGGGTGTCGTTCTGCCGAGCGGGCAGGACCTGGTCGACGATCGGGACGACCGTGGCGGTCTGCTCGGTGTACGTCCCCGGCGTCGCGGTGGGTGCGGCGGTCGTGGCGTTCGTCTCGAACGGCGCCTGCAGTTCGTTGTCGATGATCTCGGGGTTCACGACGACGGCGAAGGTATGGGCGCCGTGCTCGTGCTCGGTCGCCGTGAGGGCGGTGAGGATGGGGGCGCGCATCCGCTGATTGAGCTGGCCGGCCGTGAAGTCGTTGGGCACCTCGAGGTAGAAGGTGCCGCCCATGACGCCCTTCGGGACGACGAGCCCGAGGAACCCGTGGAGGGGTGCCGTGATGCGGTCGTCGGTCGTGAGGGCGTCGAGCACCATCTGCCAGCGTCGAGCGATGTCCTGCTGGTCGTCTGCCATGGTGCCCCCGGGAGGTCGATCGCACGGCGGGTGCATGCGAATGGTGGAGAAGTGGACGGCTTCGCGCCGCGCCACAGATGGAACCGCAGCTGGTCGGCCCCCGCGGAGGCCTGGCCGTCGGCCTGTGGATAACTGCCTGAACACGGTAACCAGAACCGGGGGGAGAGGCAAAACACACCATACGTCGCGAGGGATGCGGGCGGCCAGGGGGCTGGTGAACTCCTGTGCATACAGCGTCGGTGGCGAACCCGGTTTGACCGACGCGCCGAGAAGCCGTAGTTTTAATCAGTTGACGCCTGCCCTCGGGCACCGAGCTTTCCCTGCCGCACGCTTTCGCGGCATGCGGATCATTCATCAGGAGAAGAGTCATGAGCAAGAGAACGTTCCAGCCGAACAACCGCCGCCGCGCCAAGGTGCACGGCTTCCGCCTGCGCATGCGCACCCGCGCGGGTCGCTCGATCCTCGCGGCCCGTCGCCGCAAGGGTCGCACCGAACTCTCCGCGTAATCGCGCCTCGGCGCTCCGGACTCGGTGATCGACGGTGCTCGCGAAGGTCAATCGCATCGCGAAGGCCGACGACTACCGTGCGGTCGTGCGTCGTGGACGCCGCGTCGTGTCGGAGAACACGGTGAGCTATGTCTCAATGAACCCGAATGGTGGTCCGCCACGATTCGGGTTCATTGTTGCAAAGACGGTCGGAAACGCCGTCGTGCGCAATACTGTGCGCCGACGGCTCAAAGCCGCGTCGTTTTCAGCTTTGGCCAGGACTAATGAGGGGACTGACATCGTGATCCGTGCGCTGCCGCCGGCTGCAGGTGCCCCCTACGCGGCGCTCGTCGACGACGTCGAGCGTGCGATCACGACGCGGGCGAAGGCACGATGACCACGACGCACATGCTCGGCGCGGGCCGTCACCCTCTCCTCATCGCTATCGATGCGCTCCTTCTCCTCCCCCGCAATGTCGCGGTCGCGATCCTCGTGGTCTACCGTCGGCTCATCTCGCCCCTCTACGGCGATGTCTGCCGCTACTACCCCTCATGTTCGTCGTATACGTTGCAAGCGATACAGCGTCATGGGCTCGCGATCGGCGTGTTCTTCGGTGCCCGTCGGTTGCTGCGCTGCCACCCCTGGGCCGAGGGCGGTTTCGATGAGATCCCCGAGAAGCGCTCCTTCCGACACGTCGTGACGCGATCCGGATTCGTTCTTCCTTCCAGCCAGAGAAAGGGCTGATCACCACATGGACCCGTTGTCCCTCATTCTCTGGCCACTCAAATGGGTGGTCGAGCTCCTCCTCGTCGGTTGGCACGCGCTCTTCTCGGCGATCGGCCTCGAGGCCGCGGCCGGTATCACGTGGGTGTTGTCGATCGTCGGGCTCGTGCTCGTGGTCCGCGCGCTGCTGATTCCCCTCTTCGTCAGGCAGATCAAGAACCAGCGCAAGATGCTGGAGGTCGCTCCACAGCTGAAGAAGATCCAGGACAAGTACCGCGGCAAGCGGGACCAGTTGTCCCGTGAGGCGATGAGTCGCGAGACGATGGCGGTCTACAAGAACGCCGGCACCAATCCGCTCGGGTCGTGCCTGCCGCTCCTCGTGCAGATGCCGATCTTCTTCGCGCTCTTCTCCGTGCTCAACGACGCTCAGCACTCGAAGACCGGTGTCGGCCCCCTCAACGAGCAGCTCGCGCAGCAGTTCGGCAGCGCGAGCCTCTTCGGAGCGCCGCTGCACATGAGCTTCTCCACCGCGATGGGCGAGGGCGAGGTCGGCGTCATGGTGATCGCCGCGGTCATGGTCGTGCTCATGACCGCATCGCAGTTCGTCACGCAGCTGCAGATCGTCTCGAAGAACATCTCTGAGGAGACCAAGGCCTCCCCCATGTTCCGTCAGCAGCGGATTCTCCTCTACCTGCTCCCCTTCGTGTTCCTCTTCTCGGGCTTCGCCTTCCCGCTCGGCGTCATGTTCTACTGGCTCACCAGCAATATCTGGACGATGGTTCAGCAGTTCATCATCATCCGCAACATGCCGATGCCCGGCACGGAAGCGGCGAAGGAGCGCGAGGAGCGCCTCGCTCGCAAGGGCAAGCTGCAGGTCAGCGACTCCTCCGACAACGGCGGAACCGTCGTGGTCCAGGAGAAGAAGCCGACGCAGCGCCAGCAGCCCGTCGGCAAGAATCGTGCCAAGAAGGCCGCCCAGAACAAGCGACCGGGAACGCCGGATTCCGGCCCCGCCACGAGTGGAAAGTAGAAGAATGTCGGACGTCATCGCCCGGGAAACCGCTGAAAAACCTCGTCGTGACGAGCCGACGATCGAGCAGCTCGAAGAAGAGGGCGAGATCGCAGCGGACTACATCGAGGAGTTCCTCGATATCTGCGATCTCGACGGCGACCTGGAGATCGACGTGCGCAACGGGCGCGCGTACATCTCCGTCACCTCGGCGGGCGAGTCGAACCTGCGGGTCCTCGCGAAGCCGGAGGTCGTCGGGGCTCTTCAGGAGCTCGTCCGTCTCGTCGTGCAGAACACGAACGGGTCCTTCTCGCGGTTGATCCTCGACATCGGCGGTTCTCGTGATGCCCGACAGGCCGAGCTCGGTCGCCTCGTGGATGCTGCGATCGCCCGCATCGAGGAGGGTGCGCAGGATGCGGCCCTCCCCCCGATGTCGAGCTACGAGCGCAAGCTCGTTCACGATCTGGTGTCCGAGCGCGGTTTCGTGTCCGAGTCGCAGGGCGAAGGGCACGATCGCCACACGGTGATCACGCGGTCGTGAGCGACGTTTCACGTGAAACGGGCGCGGCGGCCGACGTGCGCGACATCACGATCGAAGCTGAACCGGCGGCGGCCGCAGTTCTCGCCGGCGACCGAGCCGACGTGCTGCGTCGCTTCGCCGACAACCTGGGCCGGTTCGGGGAGGAGCGCGGGCTGATCGGCCCGCTCGAACCGCCGCGGCTGTGGAGTCGCCACATTCTGAACAGCGCCATCATCGCGCCGCTTCTTCGACCTGGGCGCGTCGGGGACATTGGAACGGGCGCCGGTCTTCCCGGGCTCGTGCTCGCGATCATCCGGCCAGACGTGGACTTCGTCCTGATCGAGCCTATGGAGCGTCGAGTGGCGTGGCTCGAGGAGCAATCCGAGGAGCTCGGGCTGGAGAACGTGACCATCGTTCGGTCGCGCGCTGAAGACGTGCGACTCGACCTCCCGCTCGACCAGGTGACCGCACGGGCAGTCAGTGCCCTGCGCACGCTGCTTCCGCTGACCGCTCCGTTGCTCCGGAACGGCGGCGAGCTTGTCCTGATGAAGGGTGCGTCGGTCGACGCTGAGATCGCCGCCGCGGAGAAGCAGCTTCGGAAGTTCAAGGTCTCCGGCGTCCGGGTTGATGTCCTCGGGGAAGGGCTCCTCGATGACGTCACCCGCGTCGTTCGCGGGATCGTCAGGGCCACCGACGGCTGACTTGGTCACGTAGCGCGGTCATCGCCGGTTGTTTCACGTGAAACACGTGCCGCATTGGTAGCGGCATGCGCCTTGAACGGCCTTAAGGACACGGGCGAGGGGTCACGCGCGCTCCGGTCATCTGAGCGTTGACCGCGGTTCTCCAGTTGTCGCTCCGTAACCTTCAGGTTGCGCACAAGGGGGGGCTACGTTCCGTGGCGCATGTTTCACGTGAAACGCCCCATGCTCACTGGAGCTGGAATCCTCGTCGATTCCGAGGACTGAGATGGCGGCGTGCAGTGCTACGGCTAGTCGGTGCCGGTTTACAGGTGCGGCCACCGCATCGGTCGATCATCCACGCGGGGTGCTCCCGCCGCGTCGCGCGTCGGATGGGCGCGGCAATGTGTCGTTCCACGTGAAACGCTCCCCGACGTGGCGCCACCATCCGCCATGTCGGGGTGGCCCCGTCGCGACCTCGATGATTCGGCGGCCGGTGGTCTTCGTGTTCGAGCCGCGAGCACGTATAGGGCTCGGGCGGACTCAGCTCTTACCGGATCATGGGCGGTCAGAGCGTGCTATTCGGCGACGAAGCGAGGGCCGCTACGACTCACGCTAAGCGCTCGTGCATCCCGTCCGCTGTGCGTCCGGCTAGTTTGAGCGCACCAGTGGTCAGCGAGTAGTCAGCCCCGCGTCGTGTGGTGCGGTTGTCCTTGAGGGCGATGCGGATGGACTGTGGCGTTCGCCGCTCGGGATCAGAAGTCCACGTCCCGCGGACGCCATCTCAGGCGGGGCCGTTTCACGTGGAACGTGCCCTGAATCCCGTCAACATCGCCATCTCGGACGGGAAGCGGGGAACGAATGTGAGCGTAGCCGGTGGATAACGAGAGATATCCACAGCGCCATTAACAATGTGGAATGAGCGCAGAATCCGCGGAATCACGCGGATCTGTAAGAGTGGCGGCCCGAAGTGATCGGAATTTGTCCACCGCCCGTGCTCGTGATTGTGGATAACTCCGGGCTCGCCGATCTCGACTTTCCTCGGTGCCATCGAGCCCATAGACTTGCTTCCTCGCCCGTTCCCCCGGCGGCGGCGAACAGCAGAGGCCCGCGATCCCGATCGCGATCCCCGACCGCCGAACAGGGGTGCCGTCTCTCCATTCCGCGAGGAATCGACGTGCGGTTGACAGGCCCGGAACGCGTAGAGTTGACGAATGCCCTCGGCGGGTGTTCCACGTGAAACATTCGTAGTGAGGAGAGCGGTATGGAGACGGAGCGCTTCGATGTATCGACTCCTCTGGCTCGTGAACTCGCGAGTCTGCGATTGCGTCGGAAGGCGCTCGACTCGAATGACGTTCCACTGCCGGACCATACTCGCGTCTTCACCGTCTCGAACCAGAAGGGCGGTGTAGGAAAGACGACCACGACGGTGAACATGGCGGCGGCCTTCGCCAAGGCGGGCGCACGCGTCCTCGTCATCGATCTCGACCCGCAGGGAAACGCGTCGACGGCCCTCGGCGTGCCGCATTCCGCCGACGTGCCGAGCGTCTACGACGTGCTCATCGATGACTTCCCACTGTCGGATGTGATTCAGCAGAGCCCCGAGAACGAGATGCTGTTCTGCGCACCGTCCACGATCCATCTCGCGGGGGCCGAGATCGAACTGGTCTCCCAGGTCGCACGCGAGCACCGGCTGCGTACCGCGCTCGAGGCCTTCCTCGAGTCGGCGGACGAGACGTGGCACTACGTCTTCATCGATTGTCCGCCGTCGCTCGGGCTTCTCACGATCAACGCATTCGTGGCGGCTCGCGAGGTCTTCATCCCGATTCAGTGCGAGTACTACGCCCTCGAGGGCCTCAGCCAACTCCTCGGGAGCATCGAGCTCATCCAGAAGCATCTGAATCCCTCGCTTGCGCTCACGACGATCCTCCTCACGATGTTCGACGGGCGGACCAACCTCGCGAACCAGGTCGCCGACGATGTGCGTGCTCACTTCACTGATCGAGTCCTCCAGACGGTGATCCCTCGCGCCGTCCGGATCTCCGAGGCGCCGAGCTTCGGACAGACCGTGATCACCTACGATCCCGCGGGCGTCGGCGCGGTGTCGTACCTCGAAGCGGCCGCGGAGATCGCGCGGCGTGAATCGACCAGCCACCAGGACAAGGAAGCACGCGCGTAATGGCAACCAAGCGAACAGGCCTCGGTCGGGGCATCGGAGCCCTCATCCCGACACAGAACCCGGATCAGACCGAACGCCCCGTCGACGTCTTCTTTCCGGGCGCCGCCTCGGCTGCCGCGAAGGCGGCGTCCGCGGCAGCGGCGGAGTCCACCGCGGGGGAGAGCGGACCGGTCACCGCTGGGGGCGGCGAGAGCGCCTCGGCCGCTGACCTCGTGGCGGTCCCCGGTGCTCGATTCGCGGCGCTCGACCCCCAGAAGATCGTGCCGAACGCCCTGCAGCCGCGCACGGTCTTCGACGAGGACGCACTCGCGGAGCTCGTTCATTCGGTCCGTGAGTTCGGTGTGCTGCAGCCCATCGTGGTGCGCGCGATCCCCGACTCCGACACCTACGAACTCATCATGGGCGAGCGTCGGCTCCGCGCCTCGAAGGAGGCCGGGCTGGAGACGATCCCGGCGATCGTGCGGGAGACGGCCGATGAGGACATGCTGCGTGATGCCCTCCTCGAGAACCTCCACCGAGCGCAACTCAATCCGCTCGAAGAGGCGTCCGCCTATCAGCAGCTCCTCGCCGACTTCGGCATCACGCAGGAGGAGCTCGCGACCCGCATCGGCCGCTCGCGTCCGCAGATCTCGAACACGCTGAGACTCCTGAAGCTCCCGGCCGCGGTGCAGCTCCGCGTCGCCGCCGGCGTCTTGTCGGCCGGTCACGCCCGCGCGATCCTCTCGACCGGGGACCCGGAGTCGATGCAACGACTCGCGGACAAGATCGTGAACGAGGACCTCTCCGTGCGAGCGGCGGAGGCCGCCGCCGCGCAGTTCTCCGCGCCCCCCAAGCGCGCCAAGCCGTTGCCCGGGAGTCGCCGCGGCCACCTCGACGAGGTGGGGGAGCACCTCGGCGACCGCCTGAATACTCGCGTGCGAATCAATCTCGGAGCGAAGAAGGGCCAGATCAGTATCGAATTCGCTACGATTGCGGACCTCAACCGCATTCTCGCCGAGATCGGCGAGCCGGGCTACGGCGGCTGACCTGGATCCCCATACGGGCGGTCTCCACCACGTCGAACTCTGGGTGCCGGACCTCGACCGAGCGAGCGTCTCGTGGGGATGGCTCCTGAGGCAACTCGGGTGGAGCGAACACGAGCGCTGGTCGGTCGGGCGATCATGGATCCTCGGCGCGACCTATCTGGTCGTCGAGCAATCACCGGCGATGACCGACTCCGCTCACGAGCGGACGCGGCCAGGTCTCAACCACCTGGCATTCCAGGTCGGTTCGCGTACCCGGGTCGACGAGTTGTCGGACGCCGCGCCCGACTTCGGTTGGCATCCGTTGTTCGCCGACCGCTACCCCTGGGCGGGCGGATCCCCGGGCGACGGGGGCTCCGGCCACTACGCGGCCTACCTGGAGGACGCCGACGGCTACGAGGTCGAGCTGGTCGCGGCGGCCACCGCGAGCTCCGAATAGACGCTCGAGAGCTCCAGCCCCGCCGCCTCGATCGCCTGCGGAGCGAGAGAGGTCTCCGTGAGACCGGGCAGCATGTTCGCCTCGAGGAACCACGGAGTGCCATCGGCGGCCACGATGAGGTCGACGCGGGAGATGTGGCGGAGTCCGAGCAGCTGGTGCACCGCGACGGCGGTCCGGGCCGCCGCGTCAGCGATCTCATCACCGACGCGAGCGGGGGCGTAGAAGATCGTCTCGCCCGCGTTGTAGCGCGCCTCGAAGCTGTAGACGCCCGACAGCGGTTCGATCTCGACGGCGGGAAGGGCGCGCGGTCCATCGCCAGCATCGATGACGGTGACGGCGAGCTCCGTGCCGTCCACCTTGCGCTCGATGAGGGCGACGTCGGAGTACGTGTACGCGTCCACCATGGCGCGAGGAAGCTGCGAGGCGTCGTCGACGATCGTCACTCCCTGTGCCGAACCGCCCTGGGACGGCTTCACGACAGCCGGAGTGCCGATCGCTCGCGCCACTTCACCGAGGACGGCTCCGGCGCCGAGCTCCGTGAACGTCTCACGCGGGAGCGCGAGCCACTCCGGCGTCGCGATTCCCTCGCGCGCGACGAGGGCCTTCGCCGTGGGTTTCGACCAGGCGAGCCCGGCGGCTTCGGGGTGAGAGCCGACGTAGGCGATGCCGCGCCCGCGCAAGAGCGCCTGCAGGGCGCCATCCTCCCCGCTCGCTCCGTGCAGGGCTGGCCAGACGACATCGGGAGCGGTCTCGGCGATCCAGTCGAGGATTCCGGCTCCCGGGTCGCGCAGGATGGCTCGGTGGCCGGCTTCCGTCAGTTCGTCGGCGACGCGACGGCCCGACCGCAGCGAGACGTCGCGTTCGTGGGAGATGCCGCCAGCGAGGACCGCGATGGTGAGCTTCCGGGTGTCGGTCATGGATCGTTCTCTCTCGAGGTGGGGACGGTCGCGGTGGGGGTGGATGCTCGGGTCAGCCGAGATCGGGCGGCGGGGCGGAGACGTGCAGGTCGCGCGACGCGATCCGTAGCGGCCCCGTGCCCTCGAAGGTGTCGAGGAGGTCGAGCTCGCCGTTGATGACGGTCGCGAGTCGACGGATCCCCACGCGGATGTTCTCCGGCGTGGGATAGCAGAAGGACAGACGCATCGCGTGCCGCCCCCGACCGTCGGCGAAGAAGGCCGTTCCCGGAGTGTAGGCGACGAGTTCCTTCACGGCGCGCGGCAGCATCTGCTTCGAATCGAGGCGATCGGGAAGGGTCAGCCAGATGTAGAAGCCGCCGTTGGGATCCGTCCAGGACAGATCGGGCAGGTACTCCTCGAGAGCCGCGACCATCGCCTCCTTGCGCGCCTTGTAGACGCCGCGGAAGGTGTCGATCTGCTCCTTCCAGTCGGTCGATCGCAGGTACTCCGAGACCGTGAGCTGGCTGAACGCGCTCGGGGACAGCACCGCGGACTCGGCGGCGAGGATGAGCTTCTCGCGGATCGCGTGCGGAGCGAGCGCCCAGCCCACGCGGAAACCCGGTGCGAGCGTCTTCGAGAACGACCCCAGGTAGATGACACCGTTCTCGTCGATGGAGCGGAGCGCATCCGGCGCCTTCTCCTCGAAGTGGAGCAGCCCGTAGGGGTTGTCCTCGAGGACGAGGATCTCGTTCTGCCGGCAGATCTCGAGGATCTCCGGTCGGCGGGCGGCGGAGAGCGTCACACCGGCCGGGTTGTGGAAGTTGGGGATCGTGTAGAGGAACTTGATCCGTCGCCCCTGCCCCCGCAAGTGCGCGATCGTCTCGCGGAGAGCGTCGGGATTCAAACCGTCGTCGTCCATCGCGACGTGGACGACGCTCGCCTGGTACGAGCGGAAGACGCCGATGGCGCCCACGTAGCTCGGTGCTTCGGCGAGGATGACGTCGCCCGGGTCGATGAAGAGTTTCGTGACGAGGTCGAGCGCCTGCTGGGATCCCGTCGTCGTGACGACGTTGTCGACCGTGCCGCGGATGCCCTCGAGCGCCATGACCTCGAGGATCTGCTCGCGGAGGGCCGGCTGTCCGGCGCCCGAGCCGTACTGCAGGGCCACACCGCCCTGCTCACGCATGACCTTCTCGAGCGATCCCGTGATGAGCTCCGCCGGGAGGGCCGACACGAACGGCATCCCGCCGGCGAGCGAGACGACCTCGGGGCGGCTGGCGACGGCGAACAGCGCTCGGACCTCGCTGGCCGACAGGCCGGCGGTGCGTTCGGCGTAGTTCGAATACCAGGGGTCGAGGTTGTTGCCCGGTGAGCGGGGGATGCTCTGGTCTGACACGTTGCGTTCCGTTCTCGTCTATACGAATGCTATCGGGGAGAGCCGAGGGGGTCAGGGAACGCGGGTACGGAAAAGGCCCGTCCGGCGTAACCGGACGGGCCTCTCGAGGTGTCGGGTTACGCCAGGACGGCGGCCAGGTCGGCCTCGAGGGCGGCCTTCGGCTTCGCACCGATGACCGTCTGCACGACCTCACCGTTCTGGAAGACCTTCATCGCCGGGATGGAGACGATCTGGTACTCCATCGCGAGCTGAGGGTTCTCGTCGACGTTCACCTTGACGATGTCGAGCTTGTCGGGGTTCTCCGCCGCGATCTGGTCGAGGATGGGCGAGACCATGCGACACGGGCCGCACCACTCGGCCCAGAAGTCGACGAGGACGGGCTTGTCGCTGTTGAGGACCTCGGCCTGGAACGAGGCCTGGTCCACTGCACGTGCAGTCATTGTTTTCTCCTATCCGGTCACTGCGCTTCGCGGAGTGACGCTGGTCTTGGTCTTGGTCGGCGGACGATCTGCCGGGTCAGGCGGAGGCGATGAGTGCTTCGGCCTCGGTCGTCTCGCCCTCGGCCTCGAGTTTCTCGGCGTCGTCGAGGGCCGAGAGGTAGTGCTCGGCGTCGAGCGCCGCGACCGTTCCGGAACCGGCGGCCGTGATGGCCTGGCGGTAGTGCGGGTCGATGACGTCGCCGGCGGCGAAGACGCCGGGCAGGTTGGTCCGCGACGAGCGGCCCTCGACCGCGATCGTTCCCTCTTCCGTGAGGTCGAGCTGACCGTGGATGAGGTGCGTGCGCGGGTCGTTGCCGATCGCGACGAAGAGACCACCGATCGCGAGGTGGCGCTCGGAGCCGTCCACCGTGTCACGGAGGGTGACACCGTCGACGGCGCCCTCACCCGTGATGCCGGTGACCTCGGAGTTCCACACGAACTCGATCTTCTCGTTCGCGAACGCGCGGTCCTGCATGATCTTGGACGCCTTGAGGGAGTCGCGGCGGTGGATCACGTAGACCTTCGATGCGAAGCGCGTGAGGAAGGTCGCCTCCTCCATGGCGGAGTCGCCGCCGCCGACGACCGCGATCTCCTTGCCCTTGAAGAAGAAGCCGTCGCACGTGGCGCACCAGGAGACACCGCGACCGGAGAGGCGGTCCTCGTCGCCGAGGCCGAGCTTCCGATACGCGGATCCGGTGGCGAAGATGACCGTGCGGCCCTCGAATTCGCCGGAGTAACCGGTCTTGACGGTTTTGATCTCTCCGCGCAGGTCGAGTTCCGTGACGTCGTCGAGGATGACCTCGGTGCCGAAACGCTCGGCCTGCTCCTGGAACTTGGCCATGAGGTCGGGGCCCATGATGCCGTCGGGGAATCCGGGGAAGTTCTCGATCTCGGTGGTGTTCATGAGTTCACCGCCCGCCTCGACGGAACTGGCCAGGAGCACGGGCTCGAGCCCGGCGCGCGCCGCGTAGATGGCGGCCGTGTAACCGGCGGGGCCGGAACCGATGATGATGACGTTGCGCACTCGAAACTCCTCGTTTGACGTGTCGCCTGGTGGAACCCATTGTAGGTCCGCACTATTCCCCGACGGCGGCCGTGGCGAGGACCCGCGGCGGACCGGTCGAGACCGTCGCGATGCGGCTCCTGACGCTAGGCGCGGAGGTCGAGGTCATCCACGAGGCGTGCGACGAGAGTCCGCGCCTCCCTCGTCAGGCCGTGGACGGGTCGCGGGAGGGAGTCCGGCGCCACGAGCCCGAGGATTTCCCCGATCGCCGCCGTGACGCGATAGCTGCCGTACGCACGGAACACGGCCCAGAGCGGCTCGAGGCGCTCGGACTCGGCCGTCGCGAGGGCGTGATCGCCGGACAGGGCGGCTCGCGAGATCCGGAGCGCCGTCTCGGGCAGCGTCCCTCCGATCACCGAGTACCAGACGTCGCAACCCGCGTTCAGTCCCGTCGCTGCCGCACTGTCGCCGGAGACGCCGACGCCCACCGACGTCGGGATACGGTCGCGGATGGCGCGGACGCGCGCCGCGGCTTCCGCCGGATCGACCGGGACGCCTGGGATCTTGATGGAGGCCACGTTGGGCAGCGCCGCGATGCGCGCGTACAACTCGTCGGAGAAGGTCACGTGCGTCGTGCCCGGGTTGTCGTAGACGACCAGGGGAACCGAGAGGCCGGCGGTGACGTCCTCGAAGAGGCCGAAGACCTCGTCGTCGCCGAGCGCCTGATACGTCACGGGCGCGAGCAGCACGGCGCTCGCACCCGCCTCTTGCGCGTCGTCCGCCAGGCGCAGGACCTGCGACGTGCGCAGCGCGCCGATTCCCACCATGACGGGGATGGAGCCAGCGTGACGCACGGCCGCCGTCGCCACCCGGCGACGCTCGGCGCGATCGAGGTACATGTAGGCGCCCGTGGAGCCGAGCGCCGTGATCGAGTCGACGCCGGCGGCGACGAGCCGCTCGATGAGGACGCCGTAGGCCGACTCGTCGACGACGTCGTCGCGGAGCGGCGAGTGGGGGAAGGCACTCAAGCCCGTGAACATCGGATCTCCCTTCGGTGGGACCGGTGATGAGGATGCCCGTGGAGCCTCCCCGTCGGCGGTCAGCGGCGTCGGAACCGACGCAGGATCGGAGCGAGTGCCGCGCGCAGGTCGGGCGAGCGCATGACGACGAGGAGGGCGAAGTAGATCGCGGCCATGACCGTTCCGATGACGATCATCGAGAGAAGGGCCCCGACGACCGTCGTGGTGGCGAACCCGCCGTCGGAGAAGGCTCCGAGCAGCCAGGCCGTGAGGATGCCGGCGGCGAGGGAGGGGATTGCTGCCACGACGTAGACGACGAGTGCGCGGATGACGGGCGCCGTGTCGAGGCCGCCGAGCTTGCGGCGCAGCAGGACGAAGGCGAGGAGCATCTGGACGGTGCCGGCGATCGAGATCGACGCGGCGACGCCGATGCCGATGAGGCCCTCGGGAAGGAGCACGGCGCACCCGAGAGCGAGTGCCGAGAAGAGCACGACCTGCGCTGCCGTGAAGAAGAAGGGCGTGCGGGTGTCGCCGAGCGCGTAGAAGGTGCGCTGCAGGACGAAGAGGATCGTGAACGGAACGAGCCCCGCGATGTACGCGACGAGCGGACCCGCGAGCGCACCGGCGTCGACGAACGTCCCCGTGAAGAGACTCGCGAACGGCATCGCACACGCACCGATGACGGCGGCGGCGAGCACGATCAGGAGACTGATCTGGCGGGTCGCCGAGGCGACGTCCGCCTTGAGTTCCGTGATGCGCTCGGCGTGCGCGTGCTCCGCCATCCGCGTGAAGTAGACGGTCGCGACGGAGACGGCGATCACCGAGTGCGGGAGCATGAAGATGAGCCACGCATACTGCAGCGCCGCCGTCGCCGCGTTGTCTCCGGACGCGATCATCGTGACGTTCGTCTGCACGATGCCCGCGACGAGGGTCGCCCCGATCATCGCGAGCGTCCAGCCGGCCATCCGGCCGGTCTCCGCGAGACCGATCCCGCGCCACCCGAAGTCGGGCCGGAACCGGAGGCCCGCTCGCTTCCAGAACAGGAACAGGACGAGGGCCTGTGCCGCGATGCCGAGGGTCGCCGAGCCGGCGAGGACCGCGACCATGGCTCCGGTCCACGTCGTGACCACGCGTTCACCCGTCGGGTCCGCGCCGAAGATCGCACCGAACACGAGCAGGCCCGAGATCGCGACGACGTTGTTGAAGACGGGGGCCCACGTGAACGGTCCGAAGAGCTTGTGGGCGTTGAGGACCTCGCCGAGGAGCGCGTAGAGCCCATAGAAGAACACCTGTGGGAGGCACCAGTAGGCGAAGGTGACCGCGAGCTGGAACTGTTGCTCCGGCATCGTGCCGCCGTAGAGCCGGACGAGCAGCGGAGCGAGGAGGACGGCGGCGATCGTGGCGCCGAACAGGATCGCCATACCGAGTGTGAGGAGCTTGTTGACGTAGGCGCGACCGCGGTCCTCGCCGACGATCGCCTTGACGATCGACGGGACCAGGACGGCGCTCACGACGCCGCCCGCGATGAGCGCGTAGAGGTTGTTCGGGAGCCGGTTGGCGAGCGCGAAGGCGTCACCGCTCCGACCGACCGCGCCGACCGTCTGCGCGAGGAGGATCGCCATGACGAATCCGAGGATGCGCGACACCATCGTGCCCGAGGCGAGGAAGGCGCTCGCGCGCCCGATCGACGGTCCATCTCCCGAGGTCACTCGTTCTCCTTCGTCCGGCTGCCCGGGGTGTGGTCCGTCTGCCGGGCCTCCGGCGACGAGGGGGTCTTCGCGCTCGCCGCGGCGTCCGCCGCTGCCGTGGCCCTAGCGGACCGGTGATCGCGGCGACGGAGGACCGTGCGCACGATGCCGGCGACGAGCATCGCGACGACGAACAGGACCGCGATGACGGATCCGATCCCCTCCCAGTCGGCGCGCACGGCCACCGTGGCCGTGACGGGCTGGCCGACGCGCTCGCCCGTGAGCGATGACAACGTCACGGTCAGGCTGACGTCGCCGTTGCCCAGCTGCGCCTTCACGGGAACCCTGACGGTCTGGCGCGACTCGGCGGCAACCTCGATCGTCTGGGGTGCTCCCACGTCCAGGCGGATGTTCGACGGCACGGCCGTCACTTCCACGGCGATGTCGTACGGGGAGTCGTTGCGGACGCCGAAGGGGATGGCGCTCTCGTTCCCCACGAGCAGGACGTCGCTCGGGTTGAGGATCGAGACGGACCCGAGGAGATCGGTCGTCTGCTGGTTGTGCTCGACGAGAGCGGCGGTCCATTCGTCGGGCGTATCGCGCCAGTCGACCGCCAGGAGGGCGAGGATCTGGGCCCGCTCGCGACCGATGAGGAGCTCGGGAACCGCGAGCACCGAGGAGAAGGTGCCGAGTTGCTTCTCCCGCTCGATGAGGAGCTTCGCGGCACCGATCCGCCCGCTGTCGGGCTCGAAACCTGCCATGGTGGTGTCGGTCCGTTCCTCCTCACGAACTTGCGTGAGCGGGACCGCGTTGACCGTCGGAAGTGCGAACGCCGCGTCGAGCGCGTTTCCGAGCCCCGCAGCGGTGGGCGGCCAGCCCCGGTCGAGGGTCGCGAGCATCGTGCGGCCCGTGGCCCCCGCTTCGCGGGCCGTCACGGCCGCTTCCGCCGTGAGCTCGGCGATGGCGTCGGCGAAGTCACTCGAGGTGACGGCTGCGGTGGCCTCGCGAAGAGGCGTCGAGAGCGCGTCGTCTGAGACGAGGACCTGGGAGTCGCCGATCGTCGAGGCTGCGCCGACAGCGGGTCCGTCGAGGTTCCCGGAGGTCAGGATCGTCTCGGCTATACCGCTCGCGCCGAACATCTCGAGGTCATCGGCCGCGACGGCGCCTTCGGCGGGCCACAGGACGTCGTCGGACGTCCACTCCCACGACAGGAGCTCATCGAGGGTCGGCCGTTGCTGCTCGAGGTCCTCGGGCGCTTCGCCCTCCGGCGGCGGCGTCGCCTCGGGATCGGCCGTGTCGGCGGGTGTCGGTGCGACGCCGGCGTAGTCCCCCGGGATGCCGAACTCGAGCGAGGTGGGATCGAGGAGCGCGTCGAGCCCTGCTGCGGCCTGCAGGGCGCCGTCCGCGTCCGCATACTGCAGCGGGAACATGTCGTTGGGGATGGTCGCGAGGCGATCGAGCCAGTCCGTGGCCGTCCCGGGTGCCGCCTGACCCAGAGCACGGATCGACGCGATGATCATCGGATCGACCGCGAGGGTCACGTCGCGTCCGATCACACCGTCGAGCTGACGTGTGAGGATGCCGCCGGGTGCCGTGTAGGTCGCGAGGGATTCGGCTCCGATGAGACCGCTCTGCTCCGTCGGGGTCGTCACCGGCATGACGATCGAGAGCCCGATCGTGCTCGTCGGGCTCGTCGCCGCCGCGACGTACGTGCTGCGCGTCTGAGCGGTGATCTCACCGGCGGAGAAGACGGCCGACAAGGGGACGGCGCCGTAATCGGCCGGCATCGAGAGTCGATCGTGCTCCACGACGATGGGGTCCGAGGTGAAGCTCGTCCCGGCCGCGACGGTCGGGATCGGGATCTCGACGAGTCCCGTGGGAGTCGGGAGGGGATCGCTGCCGTCGAGATGCGCGTGCAGGCTCGCCCGCGATCCGATCGTGACGGTTCCCGCCGAGAGGACGACGGAGCCGCCGGGGAGTTCGGTGAGGGTCGTGTTGTCGATCGTGATGGTGAGTCGGAGCGGATCGTCGCCTCCGACCGATGCCGACTCGCTGTCGATGTCGAGGGAGACCGTCGGTTCCGTCGACTCGTCGACGGCCGAGCGGGTGGTCGTCCCGGCACCGGTGTGGACCGGTTCCGGTGATGAGAGGAGCGCGGAGGCTGGAGCCGAGGGGACCGAGAACACCATCGCGAGAGCCGTCGCGGCGAACGAGCGCAGGAGGCTCTTGTGAAGGCGTCTGGTCATAAGGGGGCTGCAGTGCCGTTTTCTGCGGCCTGACTCGTGCGATTCTACGGGTTCGACTCGGAAGCAACCGTGAGGGACTCGGAGGGATGGGGCGGGGGGAAGTCCCGCGAGGTGCGCGGTGATGCGTGCGAGGACCTTCTCGAGCACGGCGCCCTCTTCGCGAGACCGCGGGGATGCGGGTGACGTCTCCGACGCTCAGACGCCGCCGGCGTCCGCCGCGTCATCGCGCACGTGCTGCATGCGACCGAGCATCGTCCACGCCGTGCGCGTGAGGGCCGGGTGCTCGATGCCGATGGCACGGAAGATCTCCGCGTCGATGCGCTCGAGGGCACGGCGGTGGTCATCGGCGTCGTTGCGGGTCGAGCGGGCGGCGAGGCGCGCCATGAGGTACTCGGCCGTCTGACCGCGCTCGTCGAGCGCGTCGTCGCGCAGGGACAGGACGACGAGTTCGTCGACCGTCGGCATGTCGGGGAGGAACTCCCACGGGTCCTCGCCCTGACGGCTGCGGTGTTCGATGAGGACGTCGAGCTCGTCGCGCGCGAACTCGCGCAAGCGCGCGATATCGACGTCGACCATGCCGCCCCTCCGTCCCTCGGAACGGCCCGATCCGCCGTTCGAGTCATCAACGATACTCCGGGATCGGGGACGGGGTCCCGGATCGTGGAGACGCGTCCGCGACGGGCGAACGGCGGTGGGCGAGGCGCACGGACCACAGGATGACCGCACCCATGAGCGCTCCAGCCACCGCTCCACCCGAGTTGGCGAGGAGGTCGTCGACGTCGCAGCGTCGCCCCAGCTCGGGGAACGCGTACTGGGCGAGCTCGACCGCCGCGGAGCCGACCGGGCCGAGGACCGCGACGAGAGCGGCGCTGCGCGTCGCGACGACGAGGAAGATCGCGGGGAGCAGGAAGAGCGCGACGTTCGGAGTGTCGCCGAACCAGTTGTAGGGCTCCACGTTGCACGCCGGTTGCCGCGGGCCGCCCGATCCCACGGGGCTGAGGGTGAGCACCCCGACGACGCCGATCCCGCCGAGCGAGAGTCCCACGGCGAGGAGGCGACCGCTCCGCCCGCCCGCCGCGAGCGAGGCGGCGACCACGACGGCGACGACGGTCGCGAAAACGAGGAGGGAACGGACGAGCGGAGGGTTCTCCGCCAGCACGGTCGAGATCATGGGGGCGCCTTTCGGGTGGCCGGTCATCCATCATGCGGGCGACGCCTGGGTCCGGTCTTCATCCGTGCGATTGAATGAGGGGGTGAATCCCGAGCTTCTGGCACTCCTCCGAACCGACCTCGTCGCGGGCGCCTACACGAACGACGCCGTCGCCTCTCGGCTGGGTCCCGAAGCGGAAGCGGCGCTCGGTCGTGAGCACATCGTCCCGGCGGCGCGCGTCGTCGACGCCCGACGGCGGCAGGGATCGCGGGACGCTCTCGACGTCCTGCTCGACCTCTTCCTGCTGTCCCGTCCGATCGATGACGCCGACGTCGACCTCGCCTTCCCCGCGCTCGGATCGGCCGAAGCGGTTCGGCTCGGGCTGCTGCGGGTCGACGACCGATCGGGAGAACGGTCGTGGACGGCCGCCCTCGATGTGCATCCGTACGCCTTCACCGACGAGCGTGGTGACGGCCATTGGTGGATCCTCTCCGACCTCGGCGAGCGTGCCGTCGGCGGTGCCCTCCCCGAGGACCACGTGCTCGGAGTCGGCGGCGCGTCCCTCACGCTCGCGGGCATCACGATCCCGACACCGGTCGACTCGGTCCTCGACCTCGGCACGGGGTGCGGTATCCAGGCGATGCACGCCTCCCGTGCGGCGACGCGTGTCGTCGCGACCGACGTCTCGGAGCGCGCCGTCGAGATTGCGCGGGCGAACGCCGTGCTCAACGGGATCACGAACATCGAGGTCCGCCTGGGCAGCCTCTTCGAGCCCGTGAGCGGTGAGACGTTCGACCGCATCGTCACGAACCCGCCGTTCGTCATCACGCCTCGCGTCGAGGGCGTGCCGCTCTACGACTACCGCGACGGCGGCCTCGTCGGCGACGCCCTCGTTGAGGCGGTCGTGCGCGGGACCGCCGAGCATCTCGCTCCCGGCGGCACGGCCCAGATGCTCGGCAATTGGGAGTACACGACGAGGTCCGACGGCTTGTCTCGGGTGGACGGCTGGCTCGCGGGCCTCCGGCTCGACGCGTGGGTCGTGGAGCGGGAGCACCTCGATCCGGCCTTCTACGCCGAGACGTGGATCCGCGACGGCGGCACCCGGGAGGGTTCGGACGACTTCGCACGGCTGTCGACGGCGTGGCTCGACGACTTCGAGCACCGCGGGGTCACGGGCGTGGGATTCGGCTTCGTGACGCTCCATCGTCCGAGCGACGCGGACCGTGAACCCGTCGTGCGGCTCGAGCGGGCGACCGGGTCGCTCGAGACGGCGGGACTCGGCGAGCACATCGGGCGCTGCGTCGCCGCGGTGGACTGGGCGGCCGGACTCGACGACGCCGCGCTCGGGCGCGAGTCGCTCGCCGTCGCCCCCGACGTGACCATCGAGCATCACTTCGAGCCCGGAAACGACGAGCCGACGGCGATCCTCCTCCGCCAGGGCGGAGGATTCCGCCGCGCCATCTCCGCGGGGACGGGACTCGCCGCGCTCGTCGGTGCGAGCGACGGAACGTTGGACGTCGGTTCCATCCTGGGAGCGATCGCCCATCTCCTCGAGGTCGACGAGTCCGCGCTCGTCGCGGAGACGATCCCCGACGTGCGGCGCCTCATCGCCGACGGCATCCTGCTGATGGCCTGAACGGCTGCCCGTACCCTCCCTCGGCCGAGGGCCACCGTGAGAGGGACTGACCGCCGATCCTCCGAGTTGTCAAGATGTTCAGGCGGTGTTACCCCGCCTGCTTACGTTGCGGGGTAACGTAACTCCCCAACGGAGCCCTCGACGAAACGGATTTCTCGTGAATTCCCGCGTGGCCGAATACCCCCGGCCGGATCACTTCATCCTCCACATCAGCGATACTCACCTGCTCGCCGGCTCGCGCGGCCTCTACGACACGGTCGACAGCGCGAAGCACTTGCGGACCCTCTTCGAGGAGTTCGAGGCGTCCGGAGGGCGACCCGAGGCCATCGTCTTCACGGGCGATCTCGCCGACAAGGGCGAGCCCGAGGCGTACGAGGCCCTCCGCGCCATCGTGGAGCCCGTCGCCGAGCGGCTCGGGTGCGAGGTCATCTGGGTGATGGGGAACCACGACGACCGCGCCGCGTTCCGCTCCAAGCTCTTCGGCGAGGTGCCGACCATGCGTCCCGTCGACCGCGTCTACGACGTGGGCGGCCTGCGCATCATCACGCTCGACTCGAGCGTGCCCGGATTCCACCACGGCGAGGTGTCGCCGGAGCAGCTCGACTGGCTCGCCGAGGAGCTCTCCGAGGCCGCCCCCCACGGCACCATCCTCGCGATGCACCACCCGCCCGTGCCGAGCGTGCTCGACCTCGCCGTCAGCGTCGAGCTCCGCGACCAGTCGGCGCTCGCCGAGGTGCTCGAGGGGTCGGACGTGCGATCGATCATCGCCGGTCACCTGCACTACTCGTCGACCGCCACGTTCGCGGGCATCCCCGTCTCCGTCGCGTCGGCGACCTGCTACACGCAGAACCTCAACGTGCCCGTGGGGGGAACGCGCCCGCAGGACGGGGCTCGTGCCTTCAACCTCGTGCACGTGTATGAGAACACGGTGCTGCACTCGGTCGTCCCGCTCGGGTCGTTCGTGGCCCTCGAGGACGTCTCGGCCGAGGAGAGCGCTCGCCGCCTCGCCGCGTCGAACATCGAGATCCGCGAGGCCGCACGCCGCCTCGAGGCCCGTTCGGAGGAGCCGCTGCGCCTCCCCGAGCCCATCGTCGCGTCGGCCGGAGCCGCCTGAGTCGGTGAGTGCCCTGGCCGCCTAGCCTCCTAGTCGCTCAGTCACCTGAGGATCGCGCTGTTTCTCCTCGTTCTCGGGCGTTCGTGACGTTGGTGGTCTGCGCGTCGGTCAAGCCGCGACGCGGGCGTGCGCGTCGGCGAGCAGTTCGACGGAGCGCACTCGGGCCTCGGTCCCGAACGATGCGTGCGCGACGATGAGTTCGTCCGCGTCCGCCGTCCGGGCGAAGTCCTCGACGTAGCGTGCGACCTCCACGCCCGTGCCGACGCCCGTGTACGTCGTCATGCTGGCCACCTGCGTCCCGGCCGGAGCCGTCAGCAGGTAGTCGAGCTCCTCGTCGCTGAACTCGCGTTCGATCGGGATCCGACCGCTTTGACGCAGCATCATGAGGAGACGTGCGCGCCTCATCTCCACGAACTGCCGTTGCGCGTCGTCGGCGTCGTCCGCCGCGATCGCGTTGACGCCCGCGATGACGTACGGCTGTTCGAGCTGCGCAGACGGCTGGAAGTCGCGGCGATACACGGCGACGGCCTCATGCAGAGCGTCGGGGGCGAAGTGCGAGGCGAAGGCGTACGGCAGGCCGAGGGCGGCGGCGAGCCGCGCCCCGAAGAGGGACGATCCCAGGATGTAGAGAGGCACGTTCGTGCCGGCTCCCGGCGTCGCACTGACGCCGCGGACGCGGGACTGACCGGCGAGGAACGCCTGGAGTTCGACGACGTCCTGCGGGAAGTCCTCCGACGCGGCGGGATCGCGACGCAGGGCCGCGAACGTCGCACGGTCGCCGCCCGGAGCGCGGCCGAGCCCGAGATCGATGCGGCCCGGGTGCAGCGCCGCGAGAGTGCCGAACTGCTCGGCGATCGTGAGCGGCGAGTGGTTGGGCAGCATCACTCCGCCGGCACCGAGGCGGATGGACGACGTCTGACTCGCGATGTGAGCGATGAGCACGGCCGTCGCGCTCGACGCGATCGACGGCATGTTGTGGTGCTCGGCGTACCAGACCCGGCGGTAACCACTGCGCTCGGCCTGCTGCGCGAGCGCGACGGAGGCGGCGAAGCTGTCACTCACCGTCTCTCCGGGGGCGATCGGGGCGAGGTCGAGGATCGAGAGGGGAACGGTCATGACAATGGCAACGACGAGAACGCCCGCCATGTTCCCGCCCGCGCTGTGCTCGACAGTCCGCTCGCGCTAACGTCGAGGCGGAGTCCGCCGCGCTCACCCGGAGCCGGCGCACACGAGCAAAGGTGACGTGATGACCGACCGTGAGACCTCGACGCGACCGCTGTCGGGCACCCAGCACACCCTCTCCGCGGCGGGTTACGTCGCCGAGATCGCGAGTGTCGGAGCCACCTTGCGCTCGCTGACCCTCGACGGGCGCGACCTCGTGGTGCCGTTCTCGGCCGACGAGGTGCGGCCGGCGTACCGCGGCGCGACGCTCGCGCCGTGGCCGAATCGGGTGACGGACGGCGAGTACTCGTTCGACGGCGAGGACTACGTCCTATCGCTCACCGAACCGGAGCGCGGACACGCGCTGCACGGCCTTGCGAGTTGGCTCGACTTCGACGTGGTGGAGTCCGACGCCTCGAGCGTCACTCTCTCGGCGGTCATCGAGGCGCAATCCGGCTATCCCTTCCGAATTCGTGTCGATGTCGCCTACTCCGTCGACGACGCCGGCCTCTCGACGACCGTGACCGCGACGAACGTCGGGCCGACGCGTGCTCCCGTCGGTGTCGGGCCGCACCCCTACCTCGTCGCCGGCCCCGGGCTCGTCGACGAGTGGGATCTCGAGCTCCCGGCGGACCGCGTGCTCACGGTGCACGGCGAGCGGATGCTGCCCGGGCCGGTCGTGGCCGTGGGGGAGGAGTCGTTCGACTTCCGCTCCCCCCGCGCGATCGCCGCGACGGAGATCGACCACGCCTTCACCGGACTGGCGCGCGAGGACGGCGACGCCACCGTCCGCGTCACGATCACCGACGGCTCGGGCGTCGGTATCCGCTGGGGCGACGAGTGCCCGTGGGTGCAGGTGCACACGGCGGACAAGCCCGGCCTCCCGGTTCACCGCATCGGTCTCGCGGTCGAGCCGATGACGTGTCCGCCGGACGCCTTCAACTCCGGAGTCGACCTCGACGTCGTGGAGCCCGGCGACTCGCTCGCCGCGTCGTGGGTGATCTTCGGGATCACCGCGGACTGACGCGTCGGCTCGTGCCGTCCGGCGCCCGGTGCCGGGGTCCTCAGCCGCCGGAGCGGAGGGCGGCGGACCCCGGGAGATAGCGCGCGATCGCGGCGAACTGGGTGTCGAGGGCGCGCTCGTGGCGGTCGGTCGGTTGGAACACGCCGTCGACGAGGTGTTCGGCGACCCACGCGATCTCGACGTTCGCCTGCACCGTGAGGAGCGCGAGGTTCGAGAGCACGGGCTCGAGCGCCGTGACCGCGCGCGATCCACCCGACAGCCCGCCGTAGCTCACGAGGCCGACGGGCGCTGTCTTGCGGCACTTCGGGTGGTCGTAGCGACTCTGGCACCGACACCCGACCCCGCGCCAGAAACGATCAATTTCGGGCGATTGAGGATGTCTACAATCCAACGCAGTTGCGTCGAGAGTTGGCTGCGTAACGATCACCTGCAAACTTGGTCGCGCTTCCGGTTCAACGCGCTACGAGATTTGGCATGTCGGAGGGTCGCTCTCGTCTCAAGTCATGAGGGAGAAGGTCGATCCTGGCATCGCCGCGCGGCGGCTCCGATTCGATCGGGTCCGCCTTCTCAACGAGGAACTCGACCGCCTCACCGCAGACGCCGGGCGCCTCAGGGTAACGGACCCACGCGCGCACGGGAATTGGCTCGGGCGCCGTCGTGACGCGCGTGTTCTCTTTGTCGAGCTTGGCGTCGCTGAGGCTCACTGGACGCGGCCGCGAGACCGCCTGCGGGACGCGTGCGGCGATATCGTCCGCGACGCGGCTGGGGTATCGCTTGTTGGTTCCCACCCCCCAAGAGTATTCGAACATGCGTTCGAATATGAGAATGGTCTCGCCGAGGTCGATGGAGTGTGGGTGGCAACAATTCGGGGCAGCTTTGCCACGGGCAATCGCTACTCCGGAGGACTGATCTCGTGACAGCCCGCCTGTCCGATCGTACGAGTGGATCGAATCAGCCCGGGCCACTATCGCTCCGGCATCTGCATCTGCATCTGCATCTGCGACAACCTCGCCAGAAGAGCCGCCGTCGAACGCGTCAAATGACGCCGATGCACGTTACACATTTGGCTACCCACGTACCCAGAGCCAGGGATATCTCTGTAACGCCTGACGTCGGCGGATGTTGACTGTCCCATGGACGGGGGCTCAGCATTACGCGCTGTACGCCAGAGCACAAAGGAGAATCTTCGGCTATCGCGCGACCTCATCGAACGCGTCGACGTTTCACTCCATAGCGCCTTGATTGCGCCCCGCCCGTACCATCGCCGCCGCGTTCGAGGTACAGCGAAGCGTTTCTGGCCCGTCGTGAAACTAAGCCGCACCGCAACCAGGTCCCCGCTAGGCGTGCACCTGGAGATGATGGGCGATGTTGACCGAGTGATAAACGTGACGGTTTGAGAGGTGCAGCGCCTGAGCGTGTACACGAGTAGAGAGCTTCGATCGCTGACCCGATTCCCCAACACCGCCGCACCGCAGCTCGGAATCTCTGCGAGATGGGCTATCGCAAATGCTTGCTGCTAGGACGTGTTGCTAAACGTTGTCCCTGCGTGCGTGTGGCTCGAGGGGTGCGTCACATTGGCGTCCTATCGCATCGCAATACGTGTTTGGGTCTGGGCGGCACCGCAGTCTTCTTTCAGAGAGCGAAGGAGGTGGTCGAGCGCGGACGTGTCGCGAGCGTAAGCGTGGAGGAGATAGTCGGAGGGGCCTGTCATGTGTATCGCTTCGACGATCTCGCCGATCGACGAGACGCGACCGACGAAGAAGTCGTAGTCGGTCTCAGGGCGGAGACGGACGTCGATGAACACCTCCAGCCCGCCGCGACGACTGGGGGTGTCCGTCCCAGTCACGACGGTGTACCCGAGGATGACTCCTTCTTCTTCGAGTCTTCGCACCCGCGCTGCCGTGGCATTCGCGCTCAAGCCGATCTCGTGTCCGAGATCGGTGAAGGAACGCCGCGCATTCGACTGCAACATGCTAAGAATTCTCTCGTCAGTCTTATCCACGCTGAGAATCTATCTCCGTGGCAGAGATTTCCGCGGGAGCCGTGACACCGCCGCTCGACAATGATCCTCATGACCGAATCACTCTGGCCGGCTGTGCTCGCGGGGATGGCCGCGGGGCTGGGGGTGGCGATGCCGCTCGGAGCGATCGGCGCGCTCCTTCTTCGGATGGGCCTCACCAACGGATTCTGGGTTGCGGGGGCCGGAGCTGCAGGGGTCGCTACGACCGACGTGGTGTACTGCGCCGTCGCGACTCTCACTGGTGGACTGTTCGCCGATTTCGTTCAGGCATATCAGGGGGTCTTCCTCGTCGCTTCCGGTGCTCTGGTTCTCGTCATCGGAGTCTGGCAACTCGCTCGCACGCTACGCCGTAGTCAGGCGACGGTGATCGGAGTTAGGCGCGCCTCGGCTATCGTCACGTTTGCGCGGTTCGTCGCTCTCACGGCGATCAACCCCCTCACGTTGATGTACTTCATCGCCCTTGGGGCCGCCGTCTCGACCGCCACATCGTCGCCGGCAGGACCGATCGCCTTCGTCCTCGCCGTTGGGTTGTCCTCGTTCGCATGGCAACTTCTTCTCGCCGGTATCGGCGCATTCTGCGGACGCTTGATGAGCGCGACCGCGACTCGGGTAATCGGCATCGCGGCGTCGGTGGTTATCGCGACCCTGGGGATCATGGTGATCGTGAGCGGGCTCGCGCGCCCCGCTGGGAAATGACGTCACTCGGCGGTGACGAGCGAGTGGAGGGTTGCGGCGAGGCAGAGGCCGGCGTGGTAGTTACGGGCGGTCTTGTCTGAGCGCATCGCGATGCCGCGCCACTGTTTGAGCTTGTTGAAGCACCGCTCGACGACATTGCGGCCGCGGTAGCGGAGCCGCTGCTGGTCGCCGAAGTCGATCGGGCGGCCGCGGCGCTTGCGGCGGTGAGCGATCTGATCGTCACGTTCAGGGATCGTCGCGGCGATCCCACGTTCACGCAGCCAGGCCCGGTTCGCCTTCGACGGGTAGCCCTTGTCCGCGAGCACTCGGTCCGGCCGTGACCGTGGCCTGCCGCTCGCGCCCGGGACGCGGATCTCGCTCAGCGTCGCGGTCAGCATGCTGGTGTCCGCCGCCTGTCCGGGGGTGAGGATGAACGCGAGGGCACGTCCCTTCCCGTCGCAGATCAGGTGGTTCTTCGTCGTCAGCCCGCCGCGGGAGCGGCCGATCGCATGATCGGGCGGCTCCTCAGCGAACTTCTTGTAGTTCGACAGGGCCCCCTGTGGCGCGGGGAAGGGTCGCGCCGTGCTGGTGAACGCGCACGATGGTGGAGTCGAGAGATGCGACCCAGTCCAGGTCGCCGGACTGCTGCGCAAGGGACTGCGTCTTCTCCAGCACTCGCGCCCACACGCCTTGCTCGGACCACCGGTTGAAGTTCTTGTAGATCGTGTTCCAGTTCCCGAATCGCTCTGGCACGTCCCTCCACGGAGCCCCAGTCCGGAACCGCCACGCCGTTGCCTCGACCACCGTGCGCCGATCCACTGGAGGCCGCCCGGTCGCCTTGGCAGTCGGGAACAGCGGACCGATGACAGCCCACGCTTCATCCGAAATCACGTCACGAGACACGCATCTAAGACTCGCCCACGACACATCGGAACGTGTTTAGCAACACGGCCTAGATGAAGGAATCGAACTTCGAACCAGGCAAATCGTTTGGGACCCTCGTCTATTTGGCGTGATCGCGCGTTCCGGCTTTCTTTTTCAGCACAATCGCCTGCCACAAAGTTGAAAAAATCAGAAGGCCCGACAGCGCTGCGTAGCGGCTCTGCGCGTGGCCGGCCTCCGTGCCGGTCGCGCCGCGCTCCCCACATGAAGTGTCGCTCTGCAACTCGCGCTTAGGATCCCGGCGGCCGTCCGCGCCGGAATGCTCCGTCGTGCTCGGGGAAGGGTTCATCGTCGTTGAAGATCGACTCGAGGCGCTTTAGTTCAGCTTCGATCGCGCCTTCGATGAAGGCGGCGAAGGAGCTGTAGCCGTCGTTGTAGGAGCCCGTGCGAAGGACAGCCGTTTGAGCTCGTGCCTTGAGGGACCGGTTACCGGCGACCGTCCGCCCCGGGGCCCTCCCTCCCGCAAGCCCGTACGCCGATGCGACGAGTGGAGCAGTCACGGCCCGGGGCGGACGTGTCGGGGCGGATGGTGTCTAGGCGGCGCGGTGGGTAGCGTCGGAGCATGACCGCTGCTCCCCCCGCTCCCGTCCGCGTCGCCGCCTACGATTGCGGCACCAACTCCCTGCGCCTCCTCATCGCCGACGTCGCGGGCGGCCGCCTCGTCGACGTCGTGCGTGAACTCGATGTCGTGCGGCTCGGTCAGGGCGTCGACGAGACCGGACGCTTCGCGGACGACGCACTCGAGCGCACCTTCGCCTCGGCGGAGCGGTTCGCCGCGCTGTGCCGGGAGCACGGCGTGGAACGGGTCCGCTTCGCCGCGACGTCCGCCACCCGCGACGCGACGAATCGGGAGGAGTTCATCCGCCGCATCACGGAGATCGTGGGAGTCGCGCCCGAGGTGATCTCCGGCGACGAGGAAGCGGCCCTGTCGTTCCGCGGCGCCGCGAGCACGGCACCGACGCGCGACGGACTCACGCTCGTCGTCGACCTCGGGGGCGGATCGACGGAACTCGTCCTCGGAGCGGACGAGCCGGTCGCCGCCTTCTCCATGGACATCGGCTCGGTCCGGATGACGGAGCGGCACGTGCGCACGGATCCGCCGACGTTCGACGAGATCGAGGCCGTCCGCACCGACGTGCGGTCCGCGCTCGACGAGGCGCTCCGCACGATGGACGTCGCGCAAGCGGCCACGGTCGTCGGCGTCGCCGGCACGATCACGACGGTCACGGCGCACGCCCTCGGCCTCGACCGCTACGACTCGACGGTGATCGACGGTGCCGAGCTCCCGCTCGAGGCGGTGCTCACGGCGTGCGACGAGCTCTCGATCATGCCGCGGGACGAGCGCACGTCGCGCGCCTACATCCATCCGGGGCGTGTGGACGTCATCCCCGCCGGTGCGATGGTGTGGGCCGAGGTGCTCCGCCGCGTGCGCACCGAGGGCGCCCGACTCGACGGCGGCATCTCGACGGTCGTCACGAGCGAGCACGACATCCTCGACGGCATCGCGCTCTCCCTCGGCTGACAGCGGGGCCGCTCGCCGGCGGCTGGTCTCATCCCGGTCCTCGGGGGATCGTGCTGCTCGTCTTCCTCGTGCAGGCACCCGTGCCGGAGGGCGACGGTACGACGCTGTCGCGCGCTGAGGGGTCGAACGCCGCTCGACGCTGGCCTGAGGCCTGATCAGTCGGCCGGCTCCTGCCGCCAGTCCGAGCGGAGGACGTCGACGCCGTCGAGGATGAGATCGAGACCCACGACGAACTCCTCGTCGTAGTCGTAACCGGAGCGCGCGAGCTCCGAGACGACCTCGAGCAGGTGCGGGTAGAGCATCGCCGCTTCCGGCGGGATGTCGCGTTGCGTGGCTGCGGCGGCTTCTGCAGATTCCTCCGGCGTCTCGAACGACAACGTCTTCTGCTGCAGGGCGAAACCGTAGACGTACGCGTCGAGCGTCGAGGTGACGTGCACGGTCGTGCGGAAGGAGAAGCCGCTCTTCCTCAGACAGCCCATCATCGCGTTGTGCTGGCGGAGGTTCTCCGGCCCGGGACGCCCGTGGGCCTCCATGAGCCCGACGGCCCAACGGTGCCGCTCGAGCGCATCACGCAGAGAGACGGAGCGTTCCCGCATCGCGCGCCTCCAGCCGCGCTCCGCACGGGGTTCGATCACCTCGCTCCACACGAGATCCACCATGCCGTCGAGGAGTTCCTGCTTGTTCGCGACGTGCTTGTAGAGCGCCATCGGGACGACACCGAGTTCGGTCGCGAGGGTGCGCATCGTGAACCCGTCGATACCGACGTCGTCGGCCAGAGCGACCCCGGCTCGCAACACGGCGTCACGATTGAGGCGCGCGCGCCGCGGTTCGTCGACGCCTCGCTCGTCCTCGACCATCGGTCCTCCTCGGCCGCTCCTTGACAAAGTGTACGCCATACACCTAACGTCGCCATCAGCAGTGTACGACGTACACCTCGAAGACAGGAGTGTCATGCAAACCCCGGCCCGACCCGACGACCGTTCCGCCCGCATCACGGGGGCGCTCTTCCTCGTCACGTTCATCTCCGCGATCACCGGAGTGATCCTCTACGGACCCGTCCTGTCCGACCCCGGCTACGTGGCCGGCGCGGGCGACGACGTCCGTGTGCTCCTCGGCGTCGTGTGCGAGATCGTCCTCGTGATCTCCAACCTGGGGACGGCGATCGTGCTCTACCCCGTGCTCCGTCGCTACCACGAGGCCGCCGCGATCGGTTTCGTCGTCGCTCGAGTCATCGAGTGCGTGTTCATCGTCGTCGGGATGCTCAGCGTCCTCACCGTCGTGGGCCTCCGGCGCGACGGCGGCGCCGGCGGCAGCGCCGAGTACGGTGAGATCGCTCGCGCGCTCGTCGTGCTCCACGAGTGGACGTTCCTGCTCGGCCCCGGCTTCGTCGTGGGGATCGGGAACGGCCTGCTCCTCGGCTTCCTGATGTACCGATCCCGACTGGTGCCGCGCCCTCTCGCCACGATCGCCCTCGTGGGCGGTCCGCTCATGTCCCTCTCGGGCATCGCGGTGCTCTTCGGTGCCTACGGTCAGACCTCGGTGATATCCGGAGTGCTCACGCTCCCCGAGATCGTGTGGGAAGCGTCACTCGGTCTCTACCTGTTGGTCAGGGGCTTCCGGAGCGCGGAGCGGCCGATCCGCGCTGGGGAGAACGCCCGGCGGGGGACGGTCCGCCGGCCGTGACGGCGGAGTCCTCCTGAGTCCGATCGCCCCTTCGGTCGTCACGAATCAGCGGTGTTCGGGCCGTCCGACCGCTGATTCGTGACAACCCAGGGGCTGCGCGAGCGGTCCCGTGAAGTGTTCCGCGTCTAGGCGGAGGTCGTCGTCGAGTCGCTGACCGTGGCCGCGTACTCCTTCTCCCACGGCGCGACGACCGGGAAGTAGCGCTCGAGGAACTCGGTGACGGCCTTCGTGCGCTTCTCGACGGAGATCTCCGGCTTGCTGCCGTCGTTGAGGCAGAACATGTCCTGGTTGCGACGCTTGAGCAGCTTCTTCATCTGGCGCAGCGCACTCTTGAGCGTCGTCTCGACGTACAGCACCTTCGCGTTCGTCTGTACGACCGCGTGACCCCGCAGAAGACCGTAGTAGTGGTAGAGCGAGTTGGTGACCGAGATGTCGGTGGCCGAGCGGAACTGGCTGTGCGACGTGCGGCGGAAGTCGTCGGGGAACTCCGCCTCGAGCTCCTGCATCACGCTGCGACGCAAGGGCGCGGCGCAGTGCTCGAGGTGGCGCGTCGTCACCTTGCCGAAGCGCTCGCGCAGCAGTCGGCGGTTGACTCGTGCCGCGTTCTCGAAGCCGCTGCGGGCGGGATTCGAGTCGCCGAGACCGATACGGGTCTTCGCCTCGACGAACTTCGTGATGCCGCCCGGCGAGAAGAAGAGGTTCGGCTGCACGGGACGACCGAAGAACATGTCGTCGTTCGAGTAGAGGAAGTGCTCGGCCAGACCGGGGATCTTGTGGAGCTGGCTCTCGACGGCATGCGAGTTGTGCGTCGGCAGGGCATCGGCGTCCTCGAAGAACGCCTCGCTCGGCATGATCGTCACGCGAGGGTGATCGTCGAGCCACTCGGGCTTCGGCGAATCTGTCGCGATGTAGATGTTCCGGATCCACGGCGCGAACATGTAGACGCTCCGGAGGGCGTACTTGAGCTCGTCGATCTGGCGGAACCGCGCCTCGGAGTCGTCGCCGTCGCCGACGACGTAACTCTTCATCCGCTTCGCGCGCTGGCGCTGGAACTCGACGGACGAGCCGTCGACCCACGAGAACACGAGGTCGATGTCGAACGTGACGTCGCTCGCGAGGTCGGCGAACATGCTCTCGAGAGTCGGCCACGAGCGTCCGTAGACGACGACCTCCTCCTCGACGGCCTCCGCGCGCGGCAGGGTGCGGCGCATGAGCGCGTTCTCCGTCGGCGCCGTGATGACGTCGTCGCCGAACCGCCACAGCTCCAGTTGGAAGGCCGTCTCCGGCCCGTAGCGCAAGCGGCCGATGGGCTCGATGCGCGGGCGGTACAGACGGAAGATCGCGTGCTTCGATTCGGGAGTGAGCGAGCCGTCCGCGACGAGCACGGGGCGACCGGCGGCCTCGAGAGCGTCGTCGGGGTCGCCGGCGGGCACGAAGGGGGCCGAGTAGAAGGGCTCCTCTGCGAACGCCTCGGCGAGCGCTTTCTCGAGGGCCTTCCGGCGCTTCGCGTCGACCGCGATGACCGGGCGGTCGTTGTCGCCGCGGACGAGGAGGAAATCGATGTCGGCGCGGTCCAGGACCTCGCGCACAGCGATGAGGTCCTCGACCATCGACTCGTGAGGGGTGAGGTGCCCGGCGACGAGGGCGTACTCGCCCTTGCGCCGGACGATGCCGTCCCGCTCGAAGCGGGGACGCCGACTGCCGGTGGACACGAGGACGAGTTCGGGGGCCTCGGCGATCTGCAGTCCAGGGGCATCGTCGCCCTGGCTCGCATGGAAGCTCGTCGCCGCGGTGCCGTTCTCGTCCGTCGTGTCTCTCGTCATACGTGTCGCCTTCTGTCGGGGTGTCGCGCTGGTATCCGGACGTCCTCTCGCGGCCGTGTGGCACCGGCCGAGGGGCTGCGGTGCGGCGCCTCCGTCGTCCGGGCGAGTGCGCCGCCGGGGGACGTGGAACGAACATCCATTGTCAGTATGCGCCCACAGGGCGGTTTCGACGTAGTCAGTCGGGGTCGGGGGCCATCCAGAGCACTTCCCACAAGTGACCGTCGAGGTCGTGGAAACCGCGTGCGTACATGAAGCCGTGGTCCTCGGCGAGGCGAGCGGAGGACGCTCCGGCGGAGAGGGCGCGCTCGACCACGAGATCGACCTCCTCGCGCGAGGGCACCGTGACGGCGAGGATCGTCTCGATCGTGGTGCTCGCGTCCGCCAGCGTCTTGTGCGAGTAACCCGCGAAGCGCTCGCGCGCATGGAGCATGGCGTACACAGTATCGCTGATGACGAGGCAGACCGACTGCTCGTCCGTGAACTGCTCGTTAACGCGCCATCCGATGGCCTCGAAGAAGGAGCGCGAGCGGGCGACGTCGCCGACGGCCATGTTGACGAAGATGTTCGGTGACATGGCGGTTCTCCCGGTCGGTGCGCGGCGGCGGGTTCCCCCCCAACCTCCCGTGCCGATGGTGCCCTGTCAAGAGCGGACACGACCCTGCGGAGCGATCACCAGAACGGGGGACGGTGATCCTCCCGTACTGGGGGCAGGCCGGGACTGCCGGGTCGCGCGGCCCGTCCGTAGGCTCGGGGAAGCTTCACAGTGGAGGATCCGGAGGACGCATGGCGGAGATGAGCCTCGCGCGGCACGGCGTCGCGGCGCCGGTGTCGCTCGCGGAGCCGACCGTCTCCGTCGAGCCCGCGGTTTCCGGCGCCTCGTCCGTGCCCGCCGAATCGGTCCCGGTCGTCGCGTCTGTGGCGGGCGTCGCACCAAAGGTCGCCGCGAACCTGGCCCTGCCGTTTCGCGCCGACCTCGAATCCCTCCACCGGGTGGGTCGTCGCCGTGCCGGCCAGATGTGGACGGAACGCGCGACGGCGATGGCACGAGCGGCGGCGCGTCCGACGCTCCTCCGGCGTGTCTTCGGCGCCGTCCCCGTGAAGGCCGCGGAGAAGGAGGCCTTCGACGCGGCCGTGGGCGAACGGATCGTCGGCGCCGAACTCGAGCGGCTGCCCGGGTCCTGGATCGTGCTGCACTCGCTGCCGGCGCCCGGTGCGAGCGGTGACGTCGACCACGTCGTCGTCGGTCCCGGCGGTCTCTTCGCGATCACGACCCGCTACGTCGACGGCGATCGGGTCTTCGTCGCGGACGACTACCTTCTCGCGCGCGGCGACAGGATCCCGTTCGCGAGGGCCGCCATGGCGGCGGCCCGGCGGACCGCCCAGCTCGCCGGCCGCACGTTGCCGCCGAGCCTCACCCCCCGGCCCGTGCTCGTGATCGCCGGAGCTCGCTCCGTGCGTGTCGGTGCCCGCGCCCGCGCCGTCGAGGTGCGGGACCACACCATCGTCCGGTCGTGGCTGCAGACTCAGCCGATGGTGCTCGATCCCGCGACGGTGCAGCGTGTCGCGGCGCGTGTCGCCGGAGCGTTCGAGGAGTCGGGCTCGTCGGTAGACGAGGCCCATCACTGCGTCGAGTCGGAGACGGAAGGCCGATTTCAGCGACTCGAGCGCGCGGTCACCGCGGCTCGACGGATCCGGTCGCTGTGGCGAATCGTGGCCGGCCTCGCGGTGGCGACCGGCGTCTGGATCGCCTTCGCTCAGCTGCCGTCGTGGCTCGCGCTCCAGCTCGGCTGATCGCGTCGGGCGGACTCGGACCGCTGTCAGCCGCTCTCGGCTATCGTCTGTAGGTGACCGCGCCACGGTGCGCCGAGTGAAGGGAAGCAGCGGATGACCGATTCGCCGGCGTCCGCGTCTCCCTACGAGGTGCTCGGAGTGAGCCCCTCCGCCTCGGCCGACGAGTTGCGGAAGGCGTACCGCCGCCGCCTTCGCGAGACACACCCGGACACGGGCGGCGACGCCGTCGAGTTCACGGCCGTCCAGCGCGCGTGGGAGCGAGTGGGCGAAGCCCGCTCGCGAGCCGCGTACGACCGGGGCGAGAGCAACGACACGGAGTCGACGGCCGAGGGCGCAGGCTGGTCGGCGCCGACGCATCGCACTCGCGCCGACAACTCGCGCCCCCGCGCACGGTCGTACGGGCACCCGGGCGGAGCCGCTCGGGAGGCGTACCTCCGACTCATCCGCGAATGGGCGGGACGCGGTGCCGAGCCCGAGGACCCCTACGATCCCGCCCTCGTGCGACGAGCTCCCGTCGAGATCCGACGAGCGCTCGCCGAAGCCCTCGCCGAGGAGGCCACGGCCCGCCAGGTCTCCGCTCTC
Source organism: Labedella phragmitis (assembly GCF_004078635.1). GTDB lineage: Bacteria > Actinomycetota > Actinomycetes > Actinomycetales > Microbacteriaceae > Labedella > Labedella phragmitis. The sequence continues at coordinate 187,308 of NZ_RZNB01000001.1, read as the reverse complement.
GGCATGGCGTTCACGGTGTGGCACGACGTCGCCGTCCCGGGCGAGCGGAAGATCGACCACGTCGTGCTCGGGCCGACCGGCCTGTACGCGATCTGCTCCGAGGACTTCGGCGTGCCCGTCCGCGTGGCTCGCGGTGAGGTCGTGCCCGTCGGTGGCTCTGCGGTCGAGCAGCCCGTGCGGTCGCTCGTGCGCGCGTCGCGCGAGCTCGGTCGATCCGCTCGCGTGAAGGTGACCGGTGTCGTGGTCGTGGTTCCGGACGAGGCCTTCGAGGACGGAGCGGCGGAACTCGACCGGATGCGCAAGCCCGCCGCCTTCGTGGTGACGCGATCGAGGCTGCCCCACCTCTTGCGCTCCGGTCCGTCCGGAGTGGAACCGATCGGCGGAAACGAGCTCTTCGACGTGCGGACGCGATTGCAGGCGGCCGTGCGCCACGTGGTCTGAGCCACGGGCTCGGCTTCGCCCCTCCGCGATGGTTCGCCGCGACGAGACGGGCGGCTTCACGTCGACCACTCGAGGCGCCGGAGTCGCGGGTCGGGGATGCGCCCGGCCAGGATCTCGCGCTGGTATACCTGCACGACGGCGAGAGGCACGTCGAGGTGTCGTGCGATGCCGAGCGCGGAGAGCCCGTTGCGTTCCGCCTCGGCGTAACGATGCTCGTCGACGAGCATGACGGCGCTCTCCCGTTCCGCACGGCGTTCCGCTCGGGGCGTCGACGCGCGATCGCGGTAGAGCGCGTGCACGTACTCGTGGTGGAGGGTCTCACGCTCGAGGGGCGTGGTGAGGCCTGTGCGGATGATGATGCGGCGCTCGTCGTCGAGGTAGGCGCCGAGGCGGCCAGGGGGGAGGTCGGGGCTGTACTCGATGCTGACCCCGAGATCGGCGATGAGCTCGTGGATCGAGCGCTCGTGGCCGTCGTTCCTCTGCCGCATGCGTCCTCCGTCCGGTTGCCGGACGCGCTGGGCCCGGGTCAGTCGTGCTGTTCGGACTCCTGCTGCGACTCGAACCCCGGACGGTCGAGAGCGGCGAGTGGGAGCCCGTCGGCATCAGTATCGGCCGTACCCCTGACATCCGAGAGCCCGCGACCCGAGGCCTTCACGGCGCGTTCCGCCCGCGTGAGCACGGCGGACGGGGTGGTGCCGAGCGCCGTGGCGATCTCGGCGACGTCGTTGAGGTTGAGGGGCAGTTCGCCGCGGAGCCGCTTGTAGTAGTAGTTGCGCGAGATGCTCAAGTGCTCGAGGAGGGCGGCGTGCGTCATTCCGCGTCTGCTGCGCACCGTGTCGAGTTCGCGCACGACCTGGTACGCGAAGGCCGCAGCGACGCCGATCTCAGCTCTCCCCATCGACCCAGAGTACCCGTGTCACGGGGGCGTCCACAGGCTCTGGAGGACCGGTTCGGGAAGAAGTACTCGTTTGGGTACTCTGGACGGATGACGCAGGGCGGACAGACGTGGTCGGAGGCAGTGGCGGCCACGGTGCGCGCCGAATTGGCGCGCCGGAAGATGCGCGCGGGTAGCCTCGCGGCCGTCCTCGGACTCGGTAGGACGGCCACCTACGACCGCGTCAACGGCACCGTGCCGTTCGACACCCGCGAACTCCTCCTGGTCGCCTCCCACCTCGGCGTGAGCGTCGAGGAGCTCGTGCGCGCCGCCGACTCCCGACGCGACTGAGCGCCGCTAGCCCGCGCGGTCGCGGCGCGCAACCATGCCCGGTCCGCAGGGCGGCGACGTAGCGTCGCACCATGGATAACCCCGATACACGCGGACTCGTGCTCGTCACCGGAGCGACCGGTTACATCGGCGGCCGCCTCGCACCGCGTCTCCTCGAGGCGGGTTTCCGTGTGCGCGTCCTCGCCCGCAACCCCGAACGTCTCCGCGATGTGCCGTGGGCCGGCGACGTCGAGATCGTGCAGGGGGACCTCCTCGAGGCCGAGACGCTCGCCGAGGCGTTCGCGGGAGTCGACGTCGCCTACTACCTCGTGCACTCCATGACGGGATCGCACGGCAAGACCTCCTTCGAGGACTCGGAACGCCGCTCCGCCGAGAACGTCGCGAAAGCGGCTCGGGGCGCGGGCGTCGGACGCATCGTCTACCTCGGCGGTCTCCACCCGGAGGGGGTCGAACTGTCCCGCCACCTCCGGTCGCGAACCGAGGTCGGCGAGATCCTCATGGCCTCCGGCGTACCGACCGCGGTACTGCAGGCCGGTGTCGTCATCGGTTCCGGATCGGCGTCGTTCGAGATGGTGCGTCACCTCACCGAGGTGCTCCCCTACATGCCGGCCCCGCGCTGGGTCCGCAACTTCATCCAGCCCATCGCCGTCCGCGACGTCCTGCATTATCTGATCGGCGCGGCGGATCTCCCGAACGACGTGAACCGGACGTTCGACATCGGCGGACCCGACGTCCTGCGCTACGGCCAGATGATGAACGGCTACGCCGTGGAGGCCGGTCTGCCGCAGCGTCCCATCACTCCGCTGCCCGTGCTGACGCCACGACTCGCGGCCCACTGGGTCAATCTCGTGACCCCGATCCCGCGGAGCCTCGCGATGCCGCTCGTGGAGTCGCTCCAGCACGAGTGCGTCGTGCGTGAGCACGACATCGACGACTACATCGCCGCCCCCGACGGCGGCCTCACAGGCTATCGTCGGGCGGTGCGGCTCGCACTCGCGAAGATGAACGACGGCGAGGTCGAGACGAGCTGGCAGGACGCGTCCGTCGCGGACGCCGCGAGCGACCCGTTGCCGAGCGACCCCGACTGGGCGGGCCACACGGTCTTCACCGACGACCGCACGCGCGAGACGGCGGCGCCGCCCGAGAAGGTGTGGGCCGTCGTCGAGGCGATCGGCGGAGAGAACGGCTGGTACTCGTTTCCGCTCGCGTGGTCCGTGCGGGGGTGGATGGACAAGGTCGTCGGCGGCGTCGGCCTGCGGCGCGGGCGGCGGCACCCCACTCGCCTCAACACCGGAGAGGCTCTCGACTGGTGGCGCGTGGAGAAGCTCGATCGCGGGCGCTTCCTCCGGCTGCGAGCCGAGATGAAGGTGCCGGGTCTCGCGTGGCTCGAGATGTCCGTGGATCCCACGGACACCGGAAGCCGCTACCGGCAGCGCGCCGTCTTCTTCCCGCACGGCCTCGCCGGTCGGCTGTACTGGATCGCGATCCTGCCGTTTCACGGCGTCATCTTCTCGGGAATGGCGCGGCGCATCACCGCGCAAGCGGCGCGCGGGATGACGAGCTGAGGCGTCCGAAGGGCGGACAGGAACCGCCTCTTCACAGATCCTCTCTCCACCCATGCGTTTGACCCCCGAATAGGGTACAGATAGAGCTTCGCGGGTCGGCGCCCACCGTGCGTCCGTCGAGCCGCACGGCAGCCGCCGACGCCTCAGCGCACGGACGAAGGAGGACGCATGATCGCGCTCATCGACGATGAGGCCACCTGGCTGTGCACGCTCAAAGCCGACCGCCTCTTGGGTCTGCTGCCGACCGAGCAGATCGCGCACCTGGGCGACGCGTTCCCGTGGACGGTGACCGACGCGGACGTGGCCGTGGCGCGCACCCACCTCATCGGCGTCCGGTTGCGTGCCATCGAACTCGGTCGACGGATCGCCGACCTCACCGACGATGAGTGGGGCGGGCCCCGCCGCGTGTGGCCCGATCGGCCAATACCATGAACGTCGGTCGAGGGGTGCGGCCCGAAAGGGGGGTACACGCAGAGTTCGGATTCCCGTTGGATGGTATTCACCCGAATAGAAACGACGGAGTTGATTACCCGAATCGATGACGTTTTCTGACCGGTGTGCTCCTGAACGATCGCGATCGTCCGCGCCCTTTACCCGAATGGCACTCACGATCTGACGCGCTCGCCGCAGGTGTGCTCCGACCAGAGAGAACTGTACGGAAGATCGAACCCGAAACTCGATCCCACCGTGAGAAACCGCCCTACCTGAACCCCCCGTCAGGCCGTCCCAGCCTGGAATCTTCCCGATAACGCGGGGGTTCGACGGTGCTAGCCCCGCCGTCCCGACCGTGTTCCGATTTTTCTTGACGTACCCGCGTCATGAATCTCGTCGAGCGCGCTCTTCTGTAGTGAACCCGAAAGAAAGCCCTAGCCATGATCACCCGAATCGACGAAGACACCATCTGGGAAACGATCCAGAAGGCCGACCGCTTGCTCAACCGACTCCCTGCGGAGCAGATCGCCTACCTGGGCGACGGCTTCCCCTGGGCGGTGACCGAAGACGACGTGGCCATCGCGCGCCGCAGCCTCAAGGGTGCGCGCGCCGGAGCCATCATGCTCGGCTTCGAGATCGCCCAGCTCTCAGCCCGGGAGGAGATCGCGCGCGGCGCGTGACCCTCCCCGAGTGCCGACCTGCTGGGGGGTCGGTCGGCACTCCGCGTCTCCGGCGGGTGCGTCCGCTCGAGACGCCGCCGCCGAGCGGGGTACCTGTGCCGTCCCTGCTCGCGGCCGACGATCGCCATGCGCCGCTTTCCCGGCGGCGCGTGGCGGTCGTCTCCGTTTTCGTGCTCCACCCCCTGGAGGGGCCGTTCCACGTGTGGCACGCTGGCAGCATGACGGCCGAGAACGCGAACCCCCGCCCGGACGACCCTGCTGCGGGAGGCCACGAAAGCAGGCCCGAGGGCGTCGCGACGAGTGTCGGAGCAGAGAGCCCGCGCGCTCCGATCGCCGATATCGGTGATCCCGCCTTCTCGGGGGCCGATGTCTACACCGGTGCCGACGTCTTCGAGGCCCCGACTCCCTACGAGGGGGCGGCCGTCTTCGAGGGGGAGCCCGCGCTCGGCGTCGCGGACGCCTACGAGGGGCAGAGCGCCCCGGATGTGCTCGGGGCCTACGAGCCGGCGGGCGTCTACACGCCCGCCGTCACTCCCGTGGCGGCCGAGCAGATCGTGCCGACTGGAGCGACGCCCTCGAGCGACTCCTCCCAGCCGGCCCGTGTCGGCCCGATCGGCGTCTACGTGCCCGAGGACGTGCCGGCCGCGGCACTCCCGCAGGACGACATCGCCCGGTCCGAGTCGGCGCAGGCGGATGCGGCGGCGCCGACGGCCGACCCTCTGCCGCCGGCGGCCGTCGACCCCGAGACCGGGGAGCCCTCCCTGCCGGGGGATACCGACGCCGGACCGAGCGCCGTCCGCTTCGACGACTGATCTCGTCCGGCCCGCATCCGGTCTTAGGCTGGGCGCCATGGTGAGCTTCGCGGACAAGCCCATCCTCGACGTCACGGTGGAGGAGTGGGAGCAGTATCTCGCGGGAACCCCCGACGACGGTGGCGTGCGCCTCAAGCTGCGTAAGAAGACGTCGAGCGCTCCGGGCATGACCTGGTCGGAGGCCCTCGACGTCGCCCTCTGCTACGGCTGGATCGACGGTCAGGCCGGCCGCTTCGACGACGACTACACGCTGCAGGCGTTCACGCCGCGTCGGAAGAACAGCCCGTGGTCGCAGATCAACCGCGAGCACGTCGCGCGCCTCATCGACGAGGGTCGCATGCGTGAGGGTGGCTACGCCGAAATCGCTCGCGCGAAGGCCGACGGACGCTGGGACGCGGCGTACCGTCAGAAGGACGCCGTCGCGTCACCCGAATTCCAAGCGGCTCTCGACGCCAACCCGGAGGCCGCCGCCTTCATCGCGGGGCTGTCCGCCGTCGAACGCTTCCGCATCTACTTCCGGCTCGGCTCCATCAAGACGCCCTCTGTCCGGGCGGCGCGCATCGCGGACGTCGTCGAGAAGGCGGCGCGCGGAGAGCTGCACTACCGCTGAGAGCGCGGCGGTCCTCCCCCGCCGGCTACAGGGCCGTCGAGCGGAAGGTGAAGCGACCGGCCAGGAGAGTTGCCGCCACGGGCATGTGACGGAAGACCTCGTCCGCTGCCGTCAGTGGATCGGCGTCGACGAGCACGAGGTCGGCGACGTCGCCGACCTCCACTCGCGTGCGACCGCGCGTCGAGGCGGCCAGGGCCTCGAGTCGGGTCACGGCCTGTTCGGCGTGCCAGGGCTCACGACCGTCGTCACGGGCCCTCGCCGTGGCCGCCGACATCGTGACCCACGGGTCGAGCGGTGCGACGGGCGCATCGGAGCCGAAGGCCAGCCGTGCGCCGGCGTCGAGCAGCGACCGCAGGGGGAAGGTGCGATCGGTCCTGCCGGGCCAGTTGGCCTCGGCCGTGTCGCGATCGTCGAGAGCATGCTCGGGCTGGACGCTCGCGGTGACGCCGAGGGCGGCGAACCGCGCGAGCTCCTCCGGTCGGAGGAACTGGGCGTGCTCGACGCGGCCCGTGATCCCGACCTGCTCGAAGGCGTCGAGGGCGACTCGATTGGCCGCGTCGCCGATCGCGTGTACGGCCGGCGTGAAGCCCGCCGCCTTGGCCCGGGTGAGGAGATCGACGAGTTCGGTCTCGGACACGGAGAGCACGCCGTGGCCGCCGTGCGGATACGGATCGACGCAGTACGCCGTCCTGGTGTTGAGAGAACCGTCGATGATGACCTTGAGGGGCCCGACGCGCAGCAGGTCGGCCGACGCCTCGGAGAGCGGGGCGCCCGTGTGCATGCGCTCCGCGACGGCGGCGTCGAGGTCTTCCCCATACACGCCCACGTCCACGCGCAGCGACCGGAAGCCGGCGGAGAACCGGCGCAGCCAGTCCTCGCGATTCCATCTCATCTCGAAGTCGACGATGCCGACGACGCCTCGGGCGGCGGCGGCGTCCGCCGCGTCGATCATCCACGCCGTGACGAGTGTCTCCGGGAGTGCAGCGAGGGCCTGGGTGAGATCGAAGGCCGCCTCCTCGCGCAGGAGACCGTCCGCTCCGACGGTCACCTCGAACCGCGACGCGGCGGCCGAGTTGATCCAGACGCAATGGAGGTCGTGGCTCACGAGGACGACGGGGCGTCCGCCCCCCGCGGCGTCGAGAGCCTCGAGCGACGGCTCGTCGCCCCAGACGGCATCGCGGAAGCCGACCCCGACGAGGGTGTCGTTCGGCCCGGCCGTGTCGGTGAGGAAGGCGCCGACGATCTCGGCCGCTTCCCGTGCGGAGTCGGCACGCGAGAGATCGACGCGTTTCGACGTGAGGGCCCACGTCGTCGCGTGGACGTGCTCGTCCCACAGGCCGGGGATGAGGTAGCGGCCGTCCGCGGCGATCTCCTCGGCGTCGCCGCCGACGGGAAGGGCCGTTCCGGCGCTCTGGATGCTGTGGACGAGGCCGTCGCGCACGAGGACATCGACGGGTTCCGTGTCGCCGGGCAGGCGGACGGAGCGCAAGACGAGGGGGGTCATCGAGCATCACTTTATCCAGGAATCCGACGAGCGTGCCGCAGTCCCCGTGACGGCTCGCCGACGCTTCACCGGACCACACCCGGAGGACCCTCGGCGTGACCCGTTCGGGGCGGCCTCGAACGGGGAGACGCGGAAACCTCCGGAAGCTCGTAGCGTGGGAGGGTCATCCTTTCACCCGAGAGAGGTAACACCATGGACTCACCCGCGTCCGCCCCCTTCCGCGTCGTACCCGGAGCCCGTCTGTCGCGCCCCTCGACGGGGCGGTGACCGCCGTGCCTCTCACCGTCGACACCCTCGACGTCCTCACCGCGCTCGTGATCCTCGGCGCCGCGTCGGTCGTCGTCGTGGCCGCGATCCTCGTCGGTCAGTACCTCGAGCGACGCCAGGCGCGCTCGGCCCCGCAGATGACGACGATCGGCGACACGGCCGCCGGTCCCCTCGCGAGTGGTTTCGCACCATCCGCGCTCGTCACCGGCGAGGCGTCCTCCGCCGACGGGACGAAGCCGGAGTGCGACCGATCGATCCTCGTGATGGACGACGCGGTCCCGAGCGCGACCGTGCTTCCGTGGCGCCCGATCCCCGCTCGCGACCTCCGCGCCATGGCGACCCACAACTACCGGCTGTCCCACGAGTGGATCGAGCCCGAGAGCGACGGGCTCGTCTCGTTGTACCGCGTCGGCTTCTTCCTCGACGAGCTCGCCGTCGAGCTCGCCATCGAGCCCTGCTCGATCATCGAGGAACTCGCGCGCCGGGTGTTCGGAGCGACGGAGCCCGTCGCGGATCCTCTCGCACGCCGTTTCGGTCAGCCCTGGACGGGCGCAGAGCTTCGGACCCTGCACTCGTCCGTGCGCGCCGGTCTCGCGGTGCCCGAGATCGCCCGCCAGCTGGGCCGTGACCAGTTGTCGGTCGTTTTCCGCATGCTCGAGGCCGCCGCGGAATCCCGAGACCACACGATCGACCACGGGGCCCCCTCTCGCCTGGAAGCCCTGCACGGCTGACACTCATCCGTCGATGAGCGGTCGGTGGCGTGAGGAGAGCGCTCGGCGGCGTGATGACCGGCGCCGCCTCCCGCCGGATCGCGTACCCTGGAGTCACGTGCCCCGAGCACGCTCGACGCCCCGCGGGCGCGCGTCGACGCGGCCCGCACGCCCCCCACCTCCACTTCCCCCCGAAGGATGATCATGCCCAGTTCCAGCACCGGGGTCTGCCCCATCTGTCGACAGACGGTCGACGTCGCCGACGGTCGCGTCGTCGACCATCGCCGTCAGGGCACGATGTGCCGCGGGTCGGGTCTCGCTCCTCGCGTGGCGCCCGCCGCCAAGCGCTCCCCGGGCAAGCGGGCCTCCTCGTCGCAGACCACGCCGCGCGAACCCGCAGCCCCCCGCGTCCGGAAGCCCGTCGCCGCCCCGCTCAACCTCGCGGACGCCTCGACCATGCGCTGCCCGGTCTGCCGCGAGCTCGTCGGCACGACGTCGGTCGGCGGGGCCACCTTGCTCGCTTCGCACACCGCTCACGCGATGACGTGCATCGGAAGTGGACGACAGGTCGGGCGCCGCACCGTCGCGGCGACCTGCCCGGGGTGCGGCGAGACGCACGACGCACAGATCAACGAGTCGGGTGGCCGTATGACGCGTCACATGGTGGGCGGGTCGCTCTGCGATGGCACGGGCGCGTCTCTCGGCGCCGAGGAGCTCGAACGCGTCTACGCCGCGGAGGCCGCCGCGCGCTGATCGGCGTGCGACGGAGAGGTCATGGTCGACGCGGCACCGCCCATCCCTGCTCGGGGTGACCGGCGCGACCTCCTGAAGGCGGATTGCGCCTCGTGCGTCGGGCTCTGCTGCGTGGCGCTCGCTTTCGCACGGTCGGCGGACTTCGCGGTCGACAAGCCTGCCGGCGATCCGTGCGTGAATCTCGCTGACGACGACGGCTGCCGCATCCACGATCGCCTCCGGCAGAGCGGTTTCCGCGGCTGCACCGTCTTCGATTGCTTCGGGGCGGGTCAGCACGTGGCGCGGTCGACGTTCGGCGGCGTGAGCTGGCGCGACGACCCGGCGGTCCGCCGCTCGATGTTCGCGGTCTTCCCGCTCATGCGCGAGGTGCACGAACTGCTCTGGTATCTGGGTGAGGCGGTGTCGCTCTCCCCGCTCCTCGACTCCGAGCTGCGGTCCGAGGTGACCGCGGTGCTCGACGAGACCGAGCGGATCGCGGAGGGGACGCCCGAGGAGGTGCTCGCCGCGGACCTGAACACCCACCGCGACGTCGTCGTCGAACTGCTCGGGCGGGTGAGTGCGGCCGTGCGAGCGCGAGCACCGCGGCCGAGCGGCAAGCGACCCAAGAAGGTCGGGCCGCGCAGTGACCTCATGGGCGCTCGACTCGCGGGCGCCGACCTGCGGGCGCTCACCCTGCGCGGCAGCTACCTCATCGCGGCGGACCTCAGCGGCGCGGACCTCGGTTTCACCGACCTCATCGGCGCCGACCTGCGTGACACGGATCTGCGCGGCGCCGATCTCTCGGCTGCCCTCTTCGTGACTCAGCCGCAGCTCGACTCGGCTCGCGGCGACGCCCTCACACGGCTGCCACGCGCGGTCCACCGTCCGTCGCACTGGGTCTGAGTCGCGCGGCCCCCGCGTCGATCGTCGCGAGCGCGGCGTCGGCGACGACCTGCCCGATGTCGCCGGAGCGTCGCCAGACGGTCATCTGCCGGTCGGCACCCGTGCCGCGAGCGAGGATCCGCGCGACGCCGTCGACGGCGACCGCCGCGTCTCCCGACAAGGCGAGTGCGACGCCGACGTGGTCGAGCAGGGACTCGAGCACGTGCGCCGCCGGCACGCGTGAGCTCGAGTGGGGGTCGATGAGAGAGCCCGTGACTCCGTCCTTGCTCGCGATCCAGGAGGCCGCGACGAGTACGGGCGTCGGCACGGTCGGGGGCGGCGTACCCGTGCGCCACTCGATGGCGGCCGTCTCGACGAGAGCGCGAGCGAGGATCCCGAGCAGCGACGCATCCTCGGCGTAGAGGGGGACGTCGGCGATGCGGATCTCGACGGTCGGGTGGTTCCGCGACAGCCGCGCGTCGAAGTAGATCATGCCCTCGTCGAGGAGGGCCTCCGACGCGACCAGGGCCGCCACGATGTTGCGATAGCGCTCGACTCCGCCGAAGACCTCGGTCGGACCCGAGGTGGGCCATCGCCCCCACGTCTGATAACGGTAACTGCGATAGCCGGTTTCCGCGCCGTGGCAGAGAGGCGAGTTCGTGCTCAGGGCGAGAAGCGACGGGAGCCAGCACCGGATCCGGTCGAGGACACCGACGCCCTCCTCGGGCGAGTCGATCGCGACGTGCACGTGCAGCCCGCACGTGAACTGGTCCCGAGCGACGATGCCGTACCGCTCCGCCATCCTCGAGTAGCGGTCGCCGTGCGCGAGGCTCGCGGACAGCGCCCCGGGACTCGTGGCCGTCGCGACCACGCGCGCGCCGTGGCGCAGCGCCTCGGCGTCGGCTCGTCGCCGTCCGCGCCGGACCCAGTCGAGCAGTTCGGCGTGCGTCGCACTCGGAGGAGAAATGACCTCGATCTGCTCCTGCTTCATCTCCGCCTCGAGACTGCTTCCGGACGGTCCCGCCGCGGCCGCCACGATCGCCGGGCCGACGGCTCGGGGCCGCATGGTCTCGGCGTCGACGAGGACGAGTTCCTCCTCGACCCCGATCGTGCGGAGGGCCGCTCGCTCTGTGGTCATGACGGGTCGTCCGGTTGGGGGCCGGCGGCGATCTCGAGCCAGAGCTGCGCGAGCGTCGCGGCACCGGCGAGCGCTTCGCGCAGATCGGCGCTCTCGTCGGAGTCGTGCCAGTAGTCCTCGGGGAGCCCGGTCCCGAAGAAGAGGACGGGAGCGCCGATCAGGGTCGCGAGCAGGTCGGCGGGTCCACCGCCGGCGTTGCCCATGCGACCGACGGAGGTGACTCGGTAGCCGATGCGCATGGCGCGATCGAGCGCGTCGACGTGCCACGTCTCGGGCGTTCGGTACGGCTCCTGGCCCGTCTCCTCGGCCACCGAGAGGCCGTAGCCGTATCCGTCCGGGACGTGCTCTTCGACGAAGGAGCGCAGCTGATCGGCCACGGTGGCGACGCGTTGTCCTTCGACCGTCCGGATGCTGAGCGACACGGTCGCCGCGGACGGGATGACTGCTCGCGGCATGCCCAGCGGATCGCCCGCGAGCAGTGACACGACTTCGAGGGATGGCCGCTCCCACAAGCGCTCGAGGACCGAGTACCCGGCCTCGCCCTCGGTCGTCTCGGTGTGGGTGCGGTCCAACCAGTCGTCGTCCGAGTACTCGAGTGCCGCGAGCTCGGCCCGCCGCTGCGGTGAGATCTCGATGACGTCGTCGTAGAACCCGGGGAAGGCGATACGGCCGGACTCGTCCTGCAGAGCGGCGATGAGTGTTGCGAGAGTGATCGCCGGATTCGGCGCCGGTCCTGAGGACGCCCCGCTGTGGATGTCCTTGAGGGGCCCGCGGATCTCGAGCTCGGCACCGATCATGCCGCGCACGCTCGTGCAGAGCGCCGGTTCCCCGGCACGCCACTGCAGGGTGTCCGAGAACACGATCACGTCCGCCGACAGGCGATCGCGATGCTCCTCGAGCAGTTCGCGAAAGTGGGGAGAGCCGAGCTCCTCCTCCCCCTCGACGATGAGGCGGAGGTTCACGGCCGGGGTGTCGTCACCGCTCGCGTCGAGGTGCGCCCGGATGGCCCAGAGGTGAGCGAGCAGCTGACCCTTGGCGTCGGAGGATCCCCGGCCGTAGAGCCGGTCGCCCCGAAGCGCCGGTTGGAACGGCGACGTGACCGTCCATTCCTCCGCTTTCGCCGCCCGGACGTCGTGGTGGCCGTAGACGAGGGCTGTCGGCAGGTCCGGATCGACGATCCACTCGGCGAAGACGCCGACGCTGTCGCCGGATTCCCACACCTCCGCCGTGGGGAAGCCGAGCTGCTCGCAGCGCGCGACGAGCCAGTCGGCGGATCGGCGCACATCGTCGGTATGCTCCGGCATGCCGGCGACGGAGGGGATGGCGACCCACTCCGCGAGTTCGGCTCGGAACTCGGCGCGGTGCTCCTCGAGGTAGCACCGGACTTCATCCGGGTCCGCACCGACCGGAGTGAACGCGGATGGCATCGTGGTCACGTGGGCTCCTTTGCTCTCGTTCTCGCTTCATTGCACACCGCCGAGCTGACCCGCCACGTCGGGATTGACTTGGCCGGGCGTCCCGTGTGAGCGAGGTTCCATCCACTTGACGCATTCCCATATGGGTATAGGATCGAACCATGGCACGAGCAGCAACGACGTCCGACGTCTTCAACGCGATCGCGGAACCCAAGCGTCGCGAGATCCTCATGCTGCTCCGCGACGGCGACCTCCCGGTGATGGACCTCTCGCTGCGCCTCGGCATCCCGCAGCCCGGAACGTCGAAGCACCTCCGGGTCCTGCGGGAGGTCGGGCTCGTGCGCGACCACCGCGAGGGGAAGCAGCGCGTCTACGGGCTCGATGCCCGTGGACTGCGTTCCGTGCACGAGTGGTCCGGTGGCTTCGAGCGCTTCTGGAACGAGAGCTTTGACCGCCTCGACGCGTACGTGCAGGACCTCAAACAGCAACAGCAACAGACAGAGCGACGACACGACGAGGAGCAGGACGGATGAGTACGACGGATCAGGGCGCGACGCCCACGGGGACAGCGGACCGCGAGATCGTCATCTCGCGTGTCATCGATGCGCCGGCGGAACTGGTGTTCGAGGCCTTCACGGCCGTGCACCACTTGTCCCGGTGGTGGGGGCCGGAAGGGTTCACGACGACGACGCGGTCCTTCGAGTTCCGTGCCGACGGCGAGTGGGACTTCGTCATGCACGGTCCGGACGGCACCGACTACAGCGAGTGGATCACGTGGACGGAGATCACTCCGCCCGCGCGGATCGCCTTCCGCCACGGGGAGTCGCGTGACGACCCGAACACCTTCGAGACGGTCATCGCCTTCGACTCCGACGGCGACGCGACCCGCGTCGAGATGCGGACCGTCTTCCCCACGAGGGAGCAGCGGGACGAGGCGGTCGAGAAGTACCACGCTGTCGACGGCGGCACGCAGACCCTCGCGAATCTCGCGTCCTACGTCGGTGGCCTGAGCCCGCGCGAGTAGGGTCGGCCGACACCGCACTGGCGTCCCGTTGTCAGGAGGCTCGACGTGTGTCGTCACGAAACCCACCTCGGGGCGGAGTAGTCGCCCGAGATCGTCGTCCGCGCGCTGCGGGACCTGCTCCCGAGAGGACCCGACCCGCGCCGTCGTGCCTCAGCGAGAGCAGACATCCCGGGCGGATGCAACGCCCCCGGCCATCCAGGCGGTCGCGGAGAGTGCAGGCATAGGCTGCCGTCATTCCCGCTCGGAAGAGGCACGACGACCGCGTTGCGCCGGGGCGGCCCGACCGAAAGGATCCACCGTGACCGACACCACCGACGGCACCGCGAAGGTCGCCGAACTGCTCAAGGACTTCCGCTTCGCCATGCTCACGACGGTCGACGAGATGGGGAAGCTCGTCGCCCACCCCCTCACCGTCCAGGAGCGCGAGTTCGACGGCGACCTGTGGTTCATCATCGGCCGCAACGCGTCGGCCGTGACGCACATCGCCCTCAACCCGAGCGTCGGCGTCTCGCTCAGCTCGAACGACTCGTGGGTGTCGCTCTCCGGCACCGCCGACCTCGTCGACGACCACGCGAAGCTCGAGGAGCTGTGGAACGGCGCCGTCGAGGCGTGGTTCCCCGAGGGCCCCTCCGACCCGAACGTCACGCTGCTGAAGTTCTCCGCCGACAGCGCCGAGTACTGGGACAGCCCCGGCGGCAAGGTCGCCTCGCTCATGAGCTTCGTGAAGTCGAAGGTGACGGGCGAGACTCTCGACGCCGACAACGAGAAGGTCGACCTGTAGGGCTCCCTCCTATCTCCTGAGTCCTGAAAGGGCCGTCACCTTGCGTGGCGGCCCTTTTCGGTCTCTGAGCTTGTCGAAGGGTGTCCTGTTCCTCGAAGGGTGTCGCGCTTCGACAGGCTCAGTGACCGTCAAAGAGGGCGGCCGGCTTCGCAAGTTCGTCGCACCTCATTGAACTCCCCGGTTCACTGTCGTGCGGTCGCGAGCGATGAAGGCGCGTCGACGCGTGCTCTTGCCTGCCGCAACCCGTATGCAATATATTGCGTACAGCCAGCGTTACACCTCCCTGACAACCCGCCCGGCTCATCGGAGCCGAATATGGAAGGAAGAGTAATGACCACCACCGGAGACATCACCAACGTCGTCCTCGTACACGGGGCTTTCGCCGACGGATCCGGCTGGCGCCGGGTCTACGACCTGCTGACCGCTCGCGGCTACCGCGTCTCGATCGTGCAGAACCCGCTCACCTCGTTCGCCGACGACGTCGCGGCGACGAAACGCGTCCTGGATGCTCAGGACGGTCCGGCCATCCTCGTCGGCCACTCGTGGGGCGGCACCGTCATCACGGAGGCTGGTGTGCACCCGAAGGTCGCCGGCCTCGTCTATGTCTCGGCTCTCATCCCGGATGCCGGTGAGACCAGCGGGCAGCAGTACGAGGGCTTCGCCGCGACGCCCGAGTTCGTCATCGATGTGACCGACGACGGCTTCGGCCACCTCAACCGCGACGCCTTCCGTCCGGGATTCGCCGCCGATCTGAGCGAGGCCGACGCTGCGTTCCTGGCCGACAGCCAGGTGCCCGTCAACATGGCCGTGTTCGGAGAGGCGGTCACGGTGGCCGCATGGCGCGACAAGCCGAGCTGGGCCGTCATCGCCACCGAGGACAAGGCGTTCGACCAGGCGATGCTGCAGCACATGGCGACGCGCATCGGCGCCGACATCACCAACGTCCCGGGCAGCCACGCCCTGTTCATCTCGCAGGCCGAGACCGTCGCCGACGTCATCGTCACCGCCTCGAGCTCCGCGGCGCGGTGACAGCCGGGGCTCGTCCTCACTGACAATCACCCGCCGGGGTCGGCTCGCCCGAGATTGCGAGCCGACCCCGGGTCCGACCAGAGGAGCATCATGCCCGTCGCGACGTTCCAGGTGCCGCTCTGGGTCGAGCTGCTCGCTGCAGGATTGGGAGGACTCCAGGGGGCGCTCTTCGCGGCCGACACCCGCCACCGTCGCATCGATGTGCTGGGCGTCCTCGTCATCGGATTGATCGTCGCGCTCGGCGGAAGCCTGCTCCGGGACGTGGTCCTGAACCAACCCCCGGTGGTGATCTGGATGAACTGGTATCTCGTCGTCGCCGGCGCTGCCGCCCTCGTCGGCATGATCCTCCAACCGCTCATCACTCACGCCGCCTGGCTGATCACCGTGCTCGACGCGGCCGTCATGGGCCTCTTCGGCGCGATCGGCGCCACCAAGGCGCTCTCCCTCGGGGTCGGCGAGGTCGGCGCACTGGTCGTCGGCGTCATCGGCGCGATCGGCGGCGGGATGCTCCGTGACACCGCCCTCGGTCTGCCGGTCTCGTTCCTGCAGGTCGGAACGCTGTACGCCGTCGCGGCCGGCTCCGGGGTCGGGGTCCTCGTTCTGCTGATCGAGCTCGGGGTCTCCGTGCCCATCGCCGCCGTCGGCTGCATCATCGTGACCGCGACCGTCCGCCTCCTCGCCATCGTCTTCGCCTGGACCTTCCCCGAGCAGCGACCGGCCACCCGAACCCATCCCCGGACACCGAAGCGATCGTGAACCACCACGACCCCGCCTTCCGTGCGCGGGGCCATCGACCACGGCGGCCAAACGACCGCTCGAGGAGAGGAACTGACATGACGACGACTGACACGGCCCCGATCATCACGGCCGCACTGAATTCCATGAACGACGGCGACTACGAGGGCCTGTGCTCGCTGTTCACCCCCGACGGGACGGTGACGCACGAGGATCGACCCCATCACGGGCGGAGCGAGATCGCCGCCTGGTTCTCGCGGATCCCCCCGGTGCTGATCCACCCGATCACGGCCTTCCGTCGCGGCACGGAGCACGTCGTCGATGCGGAGGTCGACGGCGTCTCACCCGACGGCCCTCAGTCGCACCGCTTCACGTTCGTCCTCGCGGAACACGAGATCCGATCGATGTCGGTCAATGTCCTCCGCTGAGGTGCTCCCGTCGGGTCGATGCCATGAACCTGTCAGCGCTTCGCGGAGCATCGCTCGCGTCAGACGGTGAGGCCCGCGAGAGCACGGTGCACCGAGGCGACCGCGCTCGAACCCTCGCCGACAGCCGCAGCGACACGCTTCATGGAGCCGCGGCGGACGTCCCCCGCGGCGAAGACGCGGGGGAGCGACGTCTCGAAGGGGAGCGGCTCCCGGCCGAGACGCGCCCACGTGGATCCGAGCGAGGCCGCGGGGATGTCGGTGCCGGTGCGGAGGAAGCCGGCGGTGTCGCGCTCGAGGCTTCCGAGCCACGTCGTCGCGGGCTCCGCCCCGATGAAGCAGAACAGCCCGCGGGCGTCGACCTCGCCGAGCCGGTCGATGCACACACGCTCGAGCGACGAGCCGCCGTCGAGCGCGGTCACGCTCGCCTCCGTCACGACCTCGATCCGGGAGTCCTCGACGAGGCGGTCGGCGAGGTAGGTCGACATCCGGGCTCGGAGGTCGCCGCCGCGCACCACGAGCCGCACGGGGCAGCCGCCGGCGGCGAGGAACAGCGCGGCCTGACCGGCAGAGTTCGCTCCACCCACGACGACGACGGGCGACTCCATCACGTGCCGGAGCTCGAGCTGGGTCGCGGCGTAGTAGATCCCGGCGCCCTCGAAGTCGGACCAGCGGTCGAGCGGGAGGCGGCGGTACGAGGCTCCGGAGGTGACGATCGCCGACCGGGCATGGATGATGCGCCCGTCGGTGAGGGTGATCTCGAGAGTGTCGTTCACGGTTTGGAGGTCGACAGCCTCGCACGGCGCATAGACGCGCACACCGAACTTGAGCGCTTGCAGTGACGCCTGTCCGATCAGTTCACTGCCGCTCACCCCGAACGGGAAGCCGAGGAAGTTCTCGATGCGTGAGGTCGCGGCGGCCTGACCTCCCGGCGCGACAGCATCGAGGAGCACCGTCTCGAGGCCCTCGGACGCCCCGTAGATCGCGGCGGCCAGACCGGCGGGGCCGCCGCCGATCACGACGAGATCGACGACCTCGTCGGCGTCACCGTTGTAGCTGAGCCCGAGCCGGTCGGCGACGAGGCCAGGGGTGGCGTTCGTGAGCGCCTCGCCCTGGATGTAGGCGATCGGCAAGGTCTGCGGGTCGATCTCGTGCAGGGCGAGGTGCGCCGGGGTGGACGAGGTGGCGGTGTGCACGAGATCGAGCCGCTCCGCGTACCGCCGGAGCGCGTGGAACTCACGCGACGACTCCTCGCCGACGAACTTGAGCGTGAGCGCGGCCGGTCCCTTCCGCAGCGACTCGCGGCGGTGCCAGAGCGTCCGCAGCACGAGGTCGCAGAGCTCGTCGTCCTCGCTCATGAGGCGACGGAGCGACGCGCGCGAGACGCGGAAGATGCGTCCGTCCCGGGTGACGCGCGACGAGAGGAACGCGCCCTGCCCGTTGAGCAGGCTCAGTTCGCCGACGAAGGTACGCGGGCCGAGCGTCCCGAGAATGGTCTCGCCGATCCACCACAACGAGTCGCGTACGACCTCGACCTCGGCCGTGTCGACGAGGACGAGGTCGTACTCGCGGTCGCCCGAGCGGGCGAGGTAGTCCCCGGCTGTGACGTCCTCGGCGACGCCGAAGGTGATCAGTCGCTCCCATTGCGCGTCGGTGAGTGCCGGCAACTGGTCGGGACCCAGATAGGTGGTCTGCATGAGGACAAACTACCGAGCCGCAGTGGCCGATAGCGACGACGAAAAGCCGGCGGTCACTCGCCGCGGGGGTGCACCGGGTGCCCGCTGAGGATCGAGATCCGGTTGAACGCGTTGATGGTGACGGCGATCCACTCGGCAGCGGCGAAAGTCTCGTCCCCGAGTACGGTGCGGGCACCGAACAGATCGGCCTTTGACTCCTCGGAGAGCGGGAGCACGGTCGCCGCTTCCGCGATGGCGAGTACCGCCTGCTCGCGGTCGTCGAACAGGTCCGTCTCGCGCCAGGCCGGCAGGATGTCGAGCTTCTGCTGGCTGAGACCGGCGGCCCGCGCCTTGCGGGAGTGCAGATCCAGGCAGTAGACGCACCCGTTCATCTGCGATGCGCGGAGTTTGATCAGCTCCATCTCCTGGGGCGAGAGCCCCTGACGCAGCGCCTCTTCTCCGACAGCGATCGCGAACGTTCCAGCGGCCTTCCAGGCACCGGGCATGACCTTGTCCATGTACGGACGCATCGCGACTCCTCTCGCAGGCGGTGCTCACCAGCACGCGCTGAGTCAACGATCTCACCATTGAGGCGATCCATGCGCCAGGGGTCGCAGTGTCACGTGCACGGCGCTCATTGCCCCCTTCTCGGCCGCCCCCTAGAGTGCGGAACAGGGTCGCACGGGCGACCGGCTGGGAGCAACGATGACGACCTCCATCCCTTCACGCGCCGCCGGCGCCGGAGCCGGGTTCACCGACGCGTTGCTGCGGTTCCTCGCGTCCTTGCTGCCATGGGCGCACCAGGCCGACGCCGCCGAGCGGTGGACCGCCGCTGCTCGTTCCGCCTCGCCCCGCGACACACGCGCTCTCGTACGTGCAGCCATGCAGGCCGTCGTGACCGCCGACCGCCGCTCGCCCGCCGACCCGCGACTGGCGCACGTCGTGGCGCTCGGCCGCCTCCGTCTCGGGGCGGCGTTCTCCGCGACCTCGGTGCTCTCGGTCCTGTCCTTCGGCATGGGCTGGGTGTTCGGTGACCCGACCGTCTTCAACGCCATCGGCGGCCTGTTCGGTATCGCCGCGGCCGTTGCCGCCGTCGCCCTCTTCGCGCTCGTCGTCCCGGTGCTCGGGTCACGAGCGCGGCACCTCCGCACGGCCGCGTCGGTCTCGCTCGGGGCGATGGTCGCCGCAGCCGCTGTGAGCGCACTCGCGCCCGCCGAGGCGAGCCTGCTCCTCGCGCTCGTCGCATTCACCTCGATGGGCTGCGCGCTCGCCGCACTCTCCTGGTCCGCACACCTGGGCTCGGCAGGTCGCGGTCCCCGGAACTCCTTCCGCATCGCACCCCTCGCTGTCCCCCTCGTGCTGCTCACCGTCGCGTGCGGTGTCGTGGCGTTCGTGGTGCGGCCGCTCCTCGCCGCTCCCGGGATGTCGCTCGCCGAGATCGACGCAGCGCTCGCGGCATCCGGGGAAGGCGGGGCCGTCGTGCTGGTGAACGTCATCGGGATCGCGGTGATGGTGGTCGGTGTGAGCGCCACCGTCGTCCTCCTCGCACTCGGCTCGCGCGACGGCTGGCTCCGCCCGTCGTCCGCGCGAGCCCTCGCTGCAGCGGCCGGAGTCGCTCTGATCCTCTTCGAGTTCCTCTTCTCCTTCGGCACCGTGATGAACATCCTCGACCTGCCGATCATGACGGGAACCGACGAGGCCCCCACCCTGGTGCTCGGCGTCGTCGGCTTCGCCCTGGCCGCGATCGCTCTCCTCGAGGGCGCGCGGCATCCGTACCCGAGCCCGCGGACGCTCACCATCTAGTCGAGTACCGGCTACCGAGCTCGTCGAAGAGAGGGCCGGCGGGTGCGTAGTCGTCGTAGATCGTGCGCGCTGCCTTGTGGGGAGCCACGACGAACCAGTCCTGCGTGCCGGTCGTGTTCGTGTAGGGCCGCGAATCGAATCCCACCATCGATGGTCCCCACATCACGCCGAGTGTCCCGGTGTCCTCTTTCCACGAGGGCAGGCACGGCGTGGGCCTCCGCGCGGCGCCGCTCATCGAGAACGGAGTCGAGGAACGCGGCGACGTCTCCGTCATGCGGCTCGGTGAGGTTCGCCATGACGTCACGGTAGCGGTTCGCTCGTGCTGCGCGCAGGGGAACCTTCCCCGCCTGAGACACCTCAGTCGACGGGATCGCGAAGGATCGTCCGGAGGGTGTCCTGCGGGGTCGTGCGCGTGAAGGCGTCGAGGTGGATCTCGTGATGCGGGCCGGCCCTGTGCAGGCTCCGACCCTGTGCATAATCGCCGAGGCGTGCCAGGGTTGCGAACTCCTCCGAGAACGGTCCGTGATGCATGACCTGGACCACATCCTGTCCGGGGATCGTGAATGACGTCACCTCGTCCGAGGCGGTGTCCGCGACACTCTCGGCTCGGGTCCGCGCGTCGGTGATCTCCGCATCGGTGGTTCCGTTCGGGATCTGGGCGAGCACCCGGTAGAGCAGCGATGGGATCGGGTTCACGCTGTAGAAGTCGGCGATCTCCACTCGTGCGGAGTTCTCCGGATACCAGAACTGGATCTCTACAACCGGTGTCTCGTCGCTCTTGTTGAGAATGCGCGCGATGTCGGAGACGAGGATCTTCTTGCGGTAGAACTCATCGCTTCCCGGGGCGCCGTCACCGAGGACGGCGACGTAATCCACGGAGGGTGTGTGCACGTATTCGGGCTCGTCGGATGCGTGGAGGTGCTCGGTGAGCGTGGTGGTGGTCATCATTACTCCGTCAATCGGTGGTGGTCAGGGTGGCCTCGAGGTTCTAGGCGGCGGGGTCGGTGCGGTCGATCGTGGAATCGAGCCCCGCGCTGATGCTCGCCATCGTCTTGGCGTACGCCTCGTCGAGGTCGATGTCGAGCTTGTCCGCGAGGACGAATGCCCACCAGATCGACTCGGCGAGCTTGTGCTCGAGCTCGGCGCGCGGGTCGCCGTCGATGCCCCAGGTTCCGTCGTGGGCCAGGAGAAGACGACCGATGTAGCCGACGTCATTGGAGAAGCCGATCATGAGCTCGTGGAGCGACCAGGTCTTCCCGTTGAAGCGCTCCTCCAACACCTCGTACTGGGAGCGAACGGCGAGGGCTTGTTCTCGAGCAGTGGACAGAGACGGGGTGAATTCAGGCATGGGTCGGCTCCTTCGGGTCGGTGGGGCGGTGATCAGTGGGACTGAGGGCGCTGTGCTCTCCGGGGAAGTTGACCATCGCGCGGCGCGCCATGGCCAAGAGGACTTCTCGGGGCGCTCCATCGGCTGCCCGGATGGCGAAGCCGCTCGTGACGGTGATCAGAAACGCTGCGAGCTCATCTGGGTCCTCATCCGCTGGCAAATCGCCCCGCTCGACGGAACGGCGGAATCGATCAGCGAAGAGAGATTGAATACGTGTCCGGTTCTCCGTGAGCAGGGCAAGCTGCGTGGATCCCTCCGTCGCGACCGCGGCCTGCACTGAGAGGCAACCCGCCGGGGATCCGGGCATCGTCACCGCCAGCGCGTTGCCGGTGAGAAAGGCCTCAGCCACGCCGCGAGCGGTGGGTTGCGCGAGGGCATCGGTGACGTAGCCCATGTTGCGTTCCACATAGCGACGGAGCGCCGCCTGGAAGAGCTGCGCCTTGTCCCCGTATGTGGCGTACAGACTCGGCGGCTTGATGCCCATCGCCGCAGTCAGTTCGGACACACTCGCGCCGTCGTAACCACGTCGCCAGAAAACGTCGACCGCAGCGTCCAGCGCCTGATCGGTATCGAACCCGCGGGGCCGTCCGGTTACCGCCATGTCATGTCCTCACTACTTTCTTAGTGATCACTACATAAGTCAGTGTGACACAGAAACGGGCTCGAAGATAGAGCGACGGCAGGTTGTCGGAGGGCCGGAACTTCTCCCACGGCGCGTCCATGATGGAGCGGGAGCCGCATCGAGGAGACGTTCATTCACGCCTGAATGCCGTGGAGCTCAAACCATTGATCGTCGTGTCTCCCTGAAGGAAGCCGGTGGCGAAACCGCGGATGACGTTCATGGGGTACTCCAGGGTGGGCTCCGTCAGAGCTGACAGCCGTGCGACGTTCTCGGCGGACAGGACGACCTCGATCGAGGCCATGTTGGCCCGGAGTTGTTCGACTGTCCGAGCGCCGATCAAGGTCGATGTCACCTCCGCCTGCTGCCGGACCCACGCGAGCGAGACCGCAGCGACAGTGGCGGTGTGCTCGTCGGCGATCTCCGCGAGCGCGTCCAGGAGCACGAACGTGGCCTCAGTGAGATTCGGGGAGGCGTAACCCGACCGGCTGGATCCCTCAACTGCGCGCACGGCGCGGGAGTACTTGCCGGAGAGCACTCCGGATGCCAGCGGGCTCCAGGGGGTGACGCCGAGGCCGAGTGCTCGGGCCGCCCCGAACTGCTCTCCTTCGGGCGTACGGGCGAGCAGCGAGTATTCGACTTGAAGTGCCGCGATGCGTTCCCAGCCGCGTGCTCCCGAGAGCCCGACGGCCTGGCCTACCCACCAGGCCGGCACGTTCGAGACGCCGATCGCCCTGATCTTTCCCGCCCGTACCAGGTCGTCGAGGGTGGAAAGGGTCTCCTCGATCGGGGTATGCCGATCCCACTGGTGCATCCAGTAGAGGTCGACGTAATCGGTCTTGAGGCGGCGTAGTGATTCGTCGAGCTGCGTGTAGATCGCCTTTCGTCCTGCGCCGCCGGCGTTGGGGTCCGCCGGATGCAGGGTGCCGCCGAATTTCGTCGCGAGGACGACACGGTCGCGGACCCCTCGTCGCTGCTCGAAGTAGTCGCCGAGTGTCTGCTCGGACTTCCCTCCGTTGTACTGATTGGCGGTGTCGATGAAGTTGCCGCCCGCATCCAGGTAGTGATCGAGGATGTCGAAGGACGTCTCCGGGGCAGAGCCCCAGGTGCCGTCATCGAAGTTCATCGCGCCGAGTGCCAGGGGGCTGACGCGCAGTCCCGTCGAGCCGAGCGTGCGGTAGGAGTGGGTGGTCATGGTGCCTCCGAAGTCGATGTCCGATTGGATGATTCGAGTCTTGGGCCCCGCTCCGGTCGCAAGAAGGGCGAGCCACACGGGGTGCGGCGCACCCACCCACCCCGCAGCCGGCGAGGACGAGGGTGGGTGTCGCACACCCTGGGAAGCGCACCCTTCCCGGTCAGGGTCTCCCCGATCACAGTGGACGCATGACCACCAACACGAATGACCTCGTCATCACCACCGACACCGTGACCTCCTGGGTCGACCGCTACCTGACCGCATGGAAGACCAACGACCCGCACGACATCGCCGGACTCTTCACGGAGGACGGCGAGTACCACGAGAGCCCGTACGAGACGGATTGGATCGGACGGGACGAGATCGTCTCCGGCTGGCGCAGCCGGTGGGACTGGCAGCAGGGCGGCTGGAGCTTCGACTGGGAGATCGTCTCGATCGACGGCCCCACCGCTGTCATCACAGGAGTGGGCCGATACACGAAGCTCGGTGACTTCGACAACCAGTGGACCGTGACGTTCCGAACGCCGGAGCTCTGCGAGAGCTTCATGATGGTCAACACCGCGCGCGACGGGAACGAGTGACGCCATGCGCCGGAGGGTCCGCGTCGTCCGAACGGACGACCCGACGTGGGCGCTGCGAGGTCGACTAACGTGAAGGCCATGCCGGTCCAGCCCAGTCCTCTCGGAGATTTCCTCCGGGCGCAGCGCGCCCGCGTCGCTCCCCAGGATGTGGGACTACCTGACGTCGCCGGCCGTCGTGTCACGGGGCTGCGCCGGGAGGAGGTCGCCGTCCTGGCCGGAGTGAGCGTCGACTATTACACCCGGCTCGAACAGGGCCGCGAGCGCACACCGTCGGCTCAGGTCGTCGATGCGCTCTGCGGAGCGCTCCGACTCAGTCCTGACGCTCGTCAGCATGCCTATCGGCTCGCCATGCTTGCCCCCACATTCCAGCCGCCGCCGGACACCGTCAGTGCGGAACTGCTTCAGTTGATGGATGCGTTTCCTGGAGCTGCGGCTTATGTGGTCGACCCGGCTTTTCGGGTGATCGCCGCCAACGCCACCGCGAGGGCGCTGCTCGGTCCCACACAACTCGAGGTCGGCGGGCTCGAGTTCATTTTCCTCGAGCCCGCCGCCCGTGATTACTTCGTCGAGTGGGACGTCGTCGCGCGAGCGTCCGTCAGTGCGATCCGGCTCGCTGCCGGATTCCCGGTTCCGTACCCGGCCGTTCCGCCCCTCGTGGAACGCCTCCTGCGGGAGAGCAGTGACTTCGCCACCCTCTGGGCGGATCACACCGTGTCAGGACTAAACATCACCTACAAAGTCATCAACCACCCCGACATCGGTCGAGTGGAACTGACCTACCAGACGCTCGACGTTCGCGATGCGCCGGGCCAGCAGCTCACCGTTGCGACCGCTCCTGTCGGGTCGTCGAGTGCCGACGCCCTTGCGTTGCTGGGAGCGATCGACGCCACGCGACGAGCGCGGCGTTAGGCGCGACGGGAGAGCTTTCGTGCCGGTGTCGGCGACGCTCGCGCCCGCCGGGGCGGCCCCCCGTCAGCGGGAGCTCGCCTCATTCTGCATAGCTCGTGATCGTGGGGTGAAGCAGTAGACGGTCGCCTTCGCTTACGGGCCCCCTGGCGTCAGGCACTGAAGCCGCCGTCGATGTTCAGGGAAGCACCGGTCATGAAGGCGGCCTCCGGTGTGGTCAGGTACGACACGAGCGCAGCGACCTCGACGGGTGAGCCGAACCGCTCCACGGCGATGCGAGAACGAAGCGTCTCTCCGGCGGGGCCGTCCGAGGGGTTCGCATCGGTATGGACGGGCCCGGGCTGCACGTTGTTGACGGTGAGTCCGCGCGGTACGAGCTCGCGTGCGAGAGCCTTCGTGAAGCTCGCAACCGCTCCCTTGGTCATCGAGTAGACCGAACCCCCGACGAAACCCGTGTAGTCGGCGTTCACGCTGCCGATATTGATGATCCGTCCGCCCTCGCGGAGATGGGGGATGGCGGCCCTGGTCGCCAGGACCAGTGCGCGGACATTGATGGCGATCATGGAGTCGATCTCCGCCACTGGCAGTTCGGTGAGTTCACTCCAGGTGCCGCCCCCGGCACTGTTCACCAGCACGTCGAGCCCTCCGGCGCGATTGACGACGGACTCGACGACCGCGGCGAAGGCCTCCTCGTCCGTCCCGTCGGCCTGATAGGCGATCGCGGTCCCGCCGGCATCCCGCACGGTGTCGACGAGCGCGTCGGCTGCCGTGTGCGATGACACATAGGTGAAGGCCACGGTGTACCCGTCTGCGGCGAGGCGTTGCACGATGGCGGCTCCGATTCCTCGTGATCCGCCGGTGACGAGAGCGATGCGTTCGGTTGGAGACGGCATGATTTCTGTCCTCATTCACGTAGTAGGGAATATCTGGAGGGCTTCTCCGGATACCTTAGATAGAAACGGAGGTGCTCTCCGTTCATTCCCTTTGAGGAGATTCGGTGTCTCTCGTCTCGAACAAGCCCCGTACTGCGGCCTTCGCCCTGTCGGCGGTGTTGGCATTGCAGCTCATGCTGCAGCTCGACGCTCAGGTCATGACCGTCGCCCTGCCCGCCGTACAAGCAGAACTCGGCTTCACGGCCGCGTCCCTGTCGTGGGTACCGAATGCTTATGCTCTCGCCTTCGGGGGGTTGATCCTGCTCGGTGGCCGACTCGGCGACGCGTTCGGCCGCGTACGGGTATTCGCGGTGGGCACCGGGGTGTTCATGCTCGGGTCGCTGCTCGGAGGTCTCGCGATCGACCCGATCATGCTCGTCGCCGCTCGTGTCCTCCAAGGGATCGGTGCGGCCGTGGCCGCACCGAGCGTGTTGGCCCTGATCGCAACGATGGCGCGAGACGAAGCGGCTCGCGCGAAGGGGCTCGCGTTGTTCACTGCGACCTCCGCGATCGGGTCGTCGGCTGGTCTCATTCTCGGCGGTTTGTTGACCGATCTGGCTTCCTGGCGATGGGGGCTCCTCATCAACGTGCCGGTCGGCATCGTCGTCATCGCGACCGTGGCCTGGCTCGTGAACGAGAGCGATCGGCGCCGAACCCACGCCTTCGACGTTCCGGGAGCGGTCTTCGCCAGCTTGGCATCCGCCGGGATCGTATGGGCCTTCATCTACGCGGGAGAATGGGGCTGGGGTTCAGTCAGCACCGTTCTCTTCTTCGGATTGGCCATAGTCCTCATCGCCGTGCTCGTCGTGATCGAACGACGTTCGGCCAACCCTCTCGTCGCCGTTCACCTTCTGACACACACGCCGCGCGTCGGCGCTCTCATCAACATGGGACTGATCGTCGGCACCCATGCCGCCATGCTGTTCTTCATCGTGCAGTTCCTGCAGCGCGTTCTCGACTTCGGCCCGCTGCTTGCCGGACTCGCTTTCCTGCCCCTCACCGCAACGGTGTTCATCGTCACTCGATGGGTGCCGGGCATCGTCGCTCGTTTCGGCGCTCGCATCCCACTCGTCATCGGGGGAATGCTTGTCGCTACGAGTTTCCTGCTCTGGGCGCCGCTGAACGAGAATGCATCCTATGTCGCCGTCGTCGTTCCGCTTGTCGTCCATGCACTCGGAGTGGCGCTCATCTTTACGGCCGGTACTCTTACGGCGATGAACGCGGTCCCCGAGGACGACACCGGCTCGGCATCGGGATTGCTGCAGATGGCGCAGCAGGTCGGAGGATCGGTCGGGATCGCGGTCGCGGTCAGCGTCTATGCGACCGGTGCGGTAGAAGGGCAGTTCATCCCCGGCTTCGCCGGTGCCATGTTCACCGGCGCGGGACTCGCGGCCGTGGCGACCGTGGTCGCGATCTTCACGATCAGGAGGCCGGTCGCCAAGGCGGCCGAGCAGCCCGTGCATAGCCCCCGCGTCACAGCCCGCTGATCATATCCTTGATACACAACACCACGCGGCTTGCGAGGGGAAGGGCGGACCACATCTCTACCGACATGAACCCACCCCGGCGTATGCGCGCAGACGCGCTGAAGAACCGGGCGCGCATTCTCGAGGCCGCCCGGGTCGAGGTCGAGCTGGGCGGCACGGAGTGCTCGCTCGACAACGTCGCCAAGCGGGCGGGAGTGGGTCCCGGTACCCTGTATCGGCACTTTCCCACGCGCGAGGACCTCATCAGCGAGCTGCTCCTCACCTGGGTCAGCGACGTCGAAGCCGACGCCGACGCCACGGCGACCGATCGCTGGGACGACGTCCTCGACTGGTTGATGCGCTTGGTCGAGCGCGCACGGCTCTACCGTGGACTCGCGTCCACCATGGCGGCCACCGAGAGTGATGAGGACTCGCCCTTGCGTGCGGCCCATGCCGCCGTCGTCGAAGCGAATGGGCGGGTGTTCGACCGCGCCTTCCACGCGGGAGTGGTGGTGGCCCCCGTCGACTCCGGCGAAGTCATCCGGCTCGTCACGGGGGTCGCCATGAGCGCCGAGCAGGCAAAGCTCGATCCGGCTCAGGTGCGGTCGATGCTCTCGATCGTCCTCCACGGCCTCACCCCTCCGCACGCTCACTCCTGAAATCCCGCCCAACGAGGCACCCGAACAACTCGCCAGAAACTCAGGCAAAAAACTTTTGGCTAGCGGGAATTACCTGCCCCCTTCGAGCGCTCTCTCTAATAACCGGAGAGACTCTCCGGTAAAGACCGGAGAGGGTCATCATGACCGACACCACCACCAACCCCACCATCGTCATCGTGCACGGAGCATGGACCGATGCAAGCTCCTTCGCGGGAGTTCAGCAGTTGCTCACCACGGGCGGCTACGACGTCCTCGAGTTCGCGAACCCGCTGCGATCACTCGGCGGCGACGCCGACTACCTCGCCGCGTTCCTGCAGAGCCGCACCAGCGGCCCGGTCATCCTCGTGGGCCACTCCTACGGTGGAGCGGTCATCGGAGCAGCCGCCGCGGCCGTTCCCAGCGTGACCGGTCTCGTCTACGTCAACGCTTTCGTTCCGACTGAGGGAGAAAGCCTCCTCGACCTGCTGAACAGCGCCGGCCCCGTCGACCCGACCCAGCTGTTCGACATGGCGCCCTACCCCGGCGCTCCGGAGGGAGATGTCGACCTCTACATCCAGCGCGGCCCGTTCGAACCCGCATTCGCAACGGGACTCTCCGAGGAACTGCAGGCGGAGTTCTACGCCAAGCAGCGCCCGATCACGTTCAGCGCTGTCGGCGCGCCGGCTGCTGCGAACCAGGGCTGGGAGAAGCTTCCCTCCTGGTACGTGGCGGGCACGATCGACGGCAGCATCCCGCTGGCTCTCCAGCTCCGGATGGCCGAGCGTGCCGGATCGGCCGTCACGCAGCTGGAAACAGGTCACCTCTCGATGGTGACCCACCCCCGCGAGGTCGCCGACGTCATCCTCGCCGCCGCGACGGTCGCAGAACGCGCATGAGCTTCCTCGACGACTTCCACCCCACCCAGCTCAAACTCACCGTCGAATCGCCGACTTTCTGGCGAGTGACCTTCGATAACCCACCGATCAATGTGATCGGGCTCGAGATGATGCGCGAGCTCAAAGAGCTCCTCACCGAGCTCGAGCACAATGACACGGTCAACGTGGTGGTCTTCGACAGCGCCGACCCCGACTTCTACATCGCCCATTACGACGTCGAAGTCGACAACGACGCCGCCGAGGCACTGCCGACCACCACCGGGTACACCGCCTGGGTCGACATCACGGTGCGCATGAGCAAATTGAATGCCGTCACCATCGCGGCCATCCGGGGCAACACCCGGGGTGCCGGCAGCGAACTCGTCCTCGCAATGGACATGCGCTTCGCGAGCCTGGAGAAGGCGAAGCTCGCTCAAGTGGAGATCGCACTGAAGGCCGTCACCGGAGGTGGCGCCAGCGGTCGGCTGCCGTCGCTCGTCGGACGGGGCCGCACGATGGAGATCCTGCTCGGCGGCGAGGACTTCGACGGAGCGCTCGCGGAGCGCTACGGATACGTCAATCGCGCCATACCCGACGCTGAGTTCGAGGACTTCGTCAATGCTTTCGCACGGCGCGTCTCCGGGTGGGACCACCAAGCGATCGTGGAGATCAAAGCGTTCATCGACAAGTACACCCGTCTCCCCGACGCCGAGTACCCGCTCCACTCCGACGCGTACTGGGCGGGAGTCTCCCGCCCTGAAGTCGCCGGGATCGTGGGGCGCCTCCTGGACAACGGGATGCAACAGCGCGGACCGCTGGAATACGACCTCGGTCGACAGATCGCCACGATCGCTCAAGAGGAGGCATGACGGTACGCCCCTCGTCAGAAACCCAGATAAGCCGCGGCAAATGACCGTCGCACAATCCCCGCAACATCACTCAAGAAAGAAGATCATGAACAAGCCCGCTCGCACCCTCCGGGGTGCCACACGTCGAATCCTCACCATCGCCGCCGGTATCGCTACTGTCGCAAGCGTCGCCCTCGCGGGTACCGCGAACGCCGACAGCGTCACCGACAGGCACAGGCCGCAGGCCAAGCCGACCGTCGTCATCGTGCACGGCGCCTGGACCGACGCCAGTTCGTTCACCGCCGTCGAGAAGATCCTCACGAAGGACGGCTACCCGGTCCTCGATTTCGCCAACCCGCTCCGTTCCCTCAGCGGTGACTCCGAGTACCTCGCATCGTTCCTCGCCGCCCGCACCACCGGCCCGGTGGTCCTCGTCGGTCACTCCTACGGCGGAGCCGTCATCAGTGAAGCAGCCCTCAGCGACCCGGACGTGAAGAGTCTCGTGTACGTCGACGCCTTCGTGCCCGCCGAGGGTGAGAGCCTGCTCGACCTGCTGAACAGCGCCGGCCCCGTCGACCCGACCCAGTTGTTCGACACGATCCCGTACCCGGGCGCCCCCGAGGGTGACGTCGATCTCTACCTGAAGAAGGACGCATTCGGTCCTGGTTTCGCCAACGGCCTCTCCAAGTCCGAACAGGCATCCTTCTACGCCAAGCAGCGCCCGATCACCTTCAGCGCGGTGAACGAGAAGGCCTCAGCGGCCGAGGCGTGGAAGACGCTCCCGTCCTGGTACGTCGCAGGCACACAGGACGCCAGCATCCCGCTCGCACTCCAGCTGCAGATGGCTGAGCGCGCCGGATCCACCGTCACCGAGGTCACGGCAGGACACCTCGCCATGGTGAAGGAGCCGAAGAAGGTCGCCAAGGTCATCGAGGCCGCGGCGAACGGCACCAAGTAGCACTGTCCAGGGAAGAGCACGGGGGTCGCGCGAAAGCGTGACCCCCGTGCTCTTCCTTGCTCCTTCCTCGGCACGCCTTCGCTGTCGAGCCTCACGAGAGAGAGTCGAACCACCATGCGCGCTGCCCGATACCACTCCTACGGGACCCCCGACGTCCTCGTCATCGAGGATGCACCGGAGCCCCACGCCGGCGAGAACTCGATCCGCGTCGCAGTCCGCGCAACGAGCGTCAACCAGATCGACGTCTTCCTCCGCGCCGGCCACCTCGCGCAGGTCCTGCCGCTGGACCTCCCCGCCGTGCCGGGCATGGACGCGGTCGGCGTCGTAGACGAAGTCGGCCCGGGCGTGACAGACACCGAGGTCGGTGACGTCGTCTTCGGGCTCAATGGTGGGGTCAGCGGGACAACGGCAGAGTTCGCCGTTCTGACCGCGTGGAGCGTCGTGCCGGAACAGTGGACAACGACGCAGGCCGCTGCGGCGGGCCTCGCGGGCGCTACCGCCGCCACAGCCATCGAAGCGCTCGGCGACGTGGAGGGCCTGACGGTGCTCGTCGAGGGTGCATCCGGAGTAGTGGGCAGTGCAGCCGCAGCGTTCGCGCTCACCGCGGGAGCCACCGTCATCGGCACGGGCAGCCGGAGCAGCTTCCCTTACCTCGAGGGGATGGGCGTCCTCCCGACCACCTACGGCCCGGGGCTGGCGGAGCGAGTCGCCGCCCTCGCACCGAGCGGCGTCGACGCCGGACTGCACGCCGCGCCATCCCCCTCCGACTCGCTGCCCGACATCGTGGCCATCGTCGGGAACGCCGACCGAGTCGTCACCGTCCTCAGCGCTCAAGAAGCTGCCCGTTTGGGCGCGCTGAGTGTCATCGCCCGCCACGACTCAGTACTCCTCCGGGACGCGGCCGCACTCGGAGAGGCCGGTCTGTGGACGCCCCGAGTCGGACACGATTTCCCCCTGGCCGACATCATCGACGCGCACAGAACCGCTGAGAGTAGTAGCGGCAAGGTCGTCGTCACACAGCGCTGACCCAGCAGCGTCGACGGCCGAGTCGGCGGGTCCAGAGCATCGAGGCGCTTCACGTGCAGGCACCCCTTCCCGTGGTGTGGGGATCGATCTCGTCGGAGAGCGGACGTGCTGCTCATGCCGACACGGTACGCCGGCGTGGTGCGGAGACCAGAGGTGAGGATTCGATGATCCGCACATCTCCACCCGAAATGGGGAGCGATGACGCGATACCCCCGGCTCTACGGTGAAGCGATCCATTCAGCTTCGCTCGGGCCCGACGCTCGCGCCCGTTTGAAAGCACGGCCATGACCGACCCTCAGTACCCCGTCGCCCCTCCCGCCGCGCCCACACGACAGCGGACCTCACGCGGTCGCACGGCCGCGGTCGTCGTGTCCGCGCTCGTGGGCGGCCTCCTCTTCCATGGCGGGATCGGCGCCGTGGGCGTCGGACTGTTCGCCGCGGGACAGTCGGCCGTCGCGGCCTCCCTCACCGAGGCGCGCGACGAGAAGATCGCCGCGGTCGCCGCGGAGGAGGCCGCCGCCGCCGCGATCGAGGAGCAGGCCGCCGATGAGCGTCTCGCCGCTGCGGCGGCGCTCGCCGACGAGAAGACCTGGCGGGAGTCGATCCTCCTCGCGCTCGAGAAGGCGGTGCACGAGGACGCCCAAGCGCTCGTGGCCGAGGGCTACCTCGAGGGTCCCATCCTCGAGAGCGTCTGCTTCCCCGACGGCGACACGTCGACCGTGGCGATCACCGAGCTGTCGGACGGCGAACTCGAGTGCATGGCCGTCACGCAGACGACAATCGACGAGTACGTCGGCTACACCTACACCGCCACGATCAGCTGGGCCGACGGCACCTACTCGTTCGAGATCCTTTGACGCCGGCCCACCCGTGGCCTCCACGCCGGTCGCTTGCGGCCTCCACTCCGGTCCCTGAGCTTGTCGAAGGGCGCCGCGTTCCAGAGAGCTGGAGGCGCTTCGACAAGCTCAGCGACCGAGATGGTTTAGTGACCGGTACGGGTCAGTGACCCAGGATGCCCGACGGGGCGATCCACACCGTGCTCTCGCCGGGAACGGCGCCGCCGTCGACCGTGCCGAGCACGACGCTCGCGGCGTCCGCCCCGAGGTCGAACGGCTCCGTGCCGAAGTTGGTCACGACGTTCCAGCCGTTGGGGCGCGCGAAGCGGACGACGTCGGCTCGGCCGGTCTCGACCCATTCGAGCTGCTCCTCCGTCTGGAGGACCCGGCGGAGGCGGAGCGCCTCGCGGTAGAGCGACAGCGTCGAGGCGGGGTCGGACGACTCGACGTCGACGGCGTACTCCGCGAACCACTCCGGCTGCGGGAGGTGCGCGGGACCGGACCCGAACCCGAACGACGAACCGGTCGACGTCCACGGGATCGGGACGCGGCAGCCGTCGCGGCCGAAGCCGTCGAACTCGCCGCCCCGGAAGAACGCCGGGTCCTGACGCTGGTCGGCCGGGATCTGCGCGACCTCCTGCAGGCCGAGCTCCTCGCCCTGGTAGAGGTACGCGCTTCCCGGAAGCGCCAGGAGGAGCAGGCTCGCGGCGCGCGCACGACGAAGCCCGCGCTCACGATCGACCCAGTCGGCGGGGCCGCCGGCCCGCACCCACTCGACGCCCTGTTTCTCGGGCTTGCCCTCGAGCGCCGGGAGACCGTAACGCGTGGCATGCCGCGTGACGTCGTGGTTCGACAGCACCCACGTGGTCGACGAACCCGACGCGGCCGACTGCGCGAGGTTGTCCGCGATGATCGTCCGGAACTGCTCGGCGTCGAAGTCGGCGACGAGCAGGTCGAAGTTGAAGGCCTGACCGAGCCCCTCCGCCGACGCGTAGCGCGCACGGCGCTCCGGGCTGCTCACCCATGCCTCGGCGACGCCGGTGCGCGGCGGGTCGTACTCGTTGAAGACGCGGCGCCACTCGGCGTAGATCTCGTGCACGTCGTCACGATCGCTCAGTGGATGGTTGCCGTCGTGCGGCAGACCCTCGAGCTCCGCCCGGCTCGGCAGCGGCTCGGTGAGGTCCTTCGTGAGCATGTGGGCGACATCGATGCGGAACCCGTCGACGCCCCGGTCGGACCAGAACCGCAGGGTCGTCAGGAAGTCCTCCCGCACCTCGGGGTGGTCCCAGTTGAAGTCCGGCTGCTCGGTGGCGAAGCTGTGGAGGTACCACTGGCCGTCCTCGACGCGCTCCCACGCCGAGCCGCCGAACGCCGCACCCCAATCGGTGGGCGGCTGCTCGCCGTTCTCGCCCGCGCCCTCGCGGAAGATGTACCGCTCGCGCGCCGCGGACCCGCGACCGGCCGCGAGCGCCTCCTGGAACCACGGGTGCAGGTTCGAACTGTGGTTGGGGACGATGTCGACGATCACGCGGATGCCGCGTTCGTGGAGGGCTGCGACCATGCGGTCGAAGTCCTCGAGCGTGCCGATCCGCGGGTCGACGTCGCGGTAGTCGGCCACGTCGTAGCCGCCGTCCGCGAGGGCCGACGGGTAGAACGGGCTCAGCCACACGGCGTCGATCCCCAGCTCGGCGAGGTAGTCGGCGCGGGAGACGATGCCGGGGAGGTCGCCGAGACCGTCGCCGTTCGCGTCCGCGAAGCTGCGCGGGTAGATCTGGTAGACGGCGGCCTGCCGCCACCAGATGGCCGGGTCGGTGCGGCGGGACTCGGTGAGGAGTACATCGGTCATGGTGGGGAAGCCCTTCTCTGGCTGCGGGTGTGTGGGTCCGTGGAGTGGGCGGTCTGATGGAGTCGTGCCGACGGCCGCCGCGGAAGCCGCGACGGCCGTCGGATCGTGGTGAGGTGTCAGCCCTTGAGCGCGCCCTGCGTGACACCCTCCATCACCCAGCGCTGCGCGAACAGGTAGGCGATGATCGCCGGCGCCATCGCCATCAGGTACGAGGCGAACGCGACGTTGTAGTTGCTGCTGAACTGCGACTGGAACAGGTTCTGCCGCACGGGAAGCGTCTGCATGTCCGCGTCGGAGATGATCAACGACGGCATCATGAAGTCGTTCCACGCGTAGAGGAAGGCGAAGATGCCGACCGTCGCGCTCATGGGGGCAAGCAGCGGGAAGATCAGGCGCCAGAACGTCTGCCACGTGCTCGCGCCGTCGATCCGCGCGCTCTCCTCGAGCTCCATGGGGATGGAGCGGAGGAACGCGGTGAACAGCAGCACGCTGAAGCTCAACTGGAACATCGTCGCGAGGATGATGACGCCGAGTGGGTTGTCGAGCCCAAACCGTCCGGTGAGCTGGATCTGCGGCAGGGCGACGACGGGGAACGGGATGAACATCGCGCCGAGCAGGTAGAAGAAGGAGTAGCGGAACAACCGGTGATCCCAGTTGCGGATGATCGCGTAGGACGCGAACGACGCGAGGATGATCGTCGCCACCACCGTTCCCGCCGTGACGATGAACGACATCGCGAAGCCCACGGGGAACCGGGTGAGCTGCCACGCTTCGACGAAGCCGTCGATGCTGAACGGGGCCGGGAGCGAGAAGGCGTTGCCGTCGACCGACTGCGGGCCGGTCTTGAACGCCATCGAGATGGTGACGTAGAGCGGCAGGAGGACGGTCACGGCGCAGAGGAACAGGATGATCGTCGTCGACCAGCTGCCGCTCTTCCGACCTTTCGTGGGCGCGCCCGCGCCGCCGGTGGTGATGGAGCGCGTCGAGCCGGTCGTCGCGGTCTCTTCCTTGGCGGTTCTTCCGGGGGTGAGGGGAATCGTGGACATCAGATGTTGCTCCTTCCGCGCGTCACCGAGAGCTGCAGGACGGCGATGATGATCGTGATGATGAAGAACAGCGTCGCCGTCGCCATCTGGTAGGCGTAGTCGCCCGTCTGGAAGCCCCGGATGATCGTCATCGCGATGCTCCGTGTGGAGGTGCCGGGACCTCCGTTCGTGAGCCCGATGATGATGTCGTAGGCGTTCAGGTAGTTCTTGAAGCCCAGGATCACGTTGATGACCACGTAGCCCGCCACGAGCGGGAGCGTGATCCGCAGCAACTGCTGGCGCTTGTTCGCACCGTCGATGGAGGCCGCCTCGTACACGTCTCCGGGGATCGACAGGATCCCCGCGATGTAGATGAGGAGCGTGCCGGGGATCGACTGCCACGCCGTCACGATCACGATGCCCACCCACGCGAGGTCGGGGTTCGCGATGATGCTCGTCTCGAGGAACGGGATGCCGAGCGCCGAACCGGCGGCCGGCAATGAGTTCTGGAAGAGGAACGCGAAGACGTAGGCGATGATGATGCCGGAGACGACCATGGGGATCACGAAGATCGCCCGGAGGCCCATCTTGAAGCGGATCTTCGCCGTGAGCCCCACCGCGAGGAGGAATGCGATCACGTTCACGAGGATCACCGTCACGAGAGCGAACCCGAACGTGAAGAGGAAGCTCGTGAGGATCGCCGGGTCGCTGAACGCCGCGATGTAGTTCGTGAACCCGATGAACTCCCACTCACCGATCCCGATCGAGTCGGTGAAGCTGAAGAAGATGCCGATGATCCCGGGAACCGTGATCGCGAGCGTGAACAGGATGACGGCGGGGAACAGGAAGAGGTAGTAGATCGGCTCGACCTTCTTACGGCTGCGGGGCGTCTTGGCGCCGCCGCCACCGGTGACGATGCTTCTCGTGGCGCTCATCAGTTGCCCTCCTCGCTCGAGATGGCCGGTTGGCGGAACGCGATCCGCGCCCAGTCGGCGTCCATGGTGCGCAGCAGGTTCTCGGCGTTCGTGCCGAGGGCCAAGGCCTGCGCATAGTTCTCCGTGGGGATGGCGCGCGGGTTGAGGATTCCGGGGCCCTGATAGAACGCGCCGGCGTCGTAGTAGGGGATCATGCCCTCGACGCGGGGGTCGTCGGGAGCGGTGCCGTCCTCGGTCGGGACGAAGCCGAGCTGGGATTCGTTGTACGCCTGGATGATGTCGGGCTGGAACAGGTAGTCGAGGAAGTCGAAGGCGCCCTCCTTGTTCGATGCCTCTTCGGGGATCATCGTGACGAGGTCCATGTTGACGCGGACCTTGAGGTCGGCGGGGTCCTCGGTCATCGGCAGCGGGAAGGTGCCGATCTCGAGGTCGGGGTTCGTCAGCTCGATCTGGCTGAGCGCCCACGGGCCCTGCATGTACATCGCGGCCTCGCCGTTCGCGAAGGCGACGTTGCCGACGTCGTAGGCGCGGCTTCCCGCGTTCGGCTGCGTGTACTCGCTCGCGAGCAGCTGCATCTTCTCGATGGGCTCGAGGAAGTCCTTCTGAAAGGAGACTTCGGAGTTCGGCCCGACCTCGGTGCCTTGCTCCGCCATCTTGTCGTAGAAGGACTGCACGTCGATGGCACCACCGACGGAGTAGTCGAACCAGCCCTGGTTGACGGTCCACGCGTCGGCGAAGGTGCCGTAGAAGGGGACGATGTCGTTGGCCTTGAGCGTGTCGCCGACCTCGATGAGCTCGCTCCACGTCGTGGGGACCTCGAGGTCGTTCTCCTCGAAGATCGTCTTGTTGTAGATGACCGAGGCGGCCATGACCGAGTACGGCAGGGCGGTGGTGCGGCCCGGGCACGTGCCGAACTGGTCGAGCAGCGGCTGGAAGTCGTCGCGGATGCGCGACGCGGGTTCCGTCTCGGAGAGGTCCTCGAGCACGCAGCGCTGCACGAAGCGCGAGACCTCGTGGTTGTAGTTGGCGAGCATGATGTCCGGCGGATTGCCGCGGACGAAGCTCGCGGAGATCGGGTCGACACCCGACGTGTCCATGACGACGCGGTAGTCGCTCTGGGACGCGTTGTAGTCGGCGACCGTCTGCTCCATGAACGTGATCGCCTCACGCTTGTTGAACGTGAAGTGCACGGTCTCCGCGCCGCCGCTCGAGCAGCCGGTGAGGGCCGCGCCCACGAGGGCCAGTCCCAACGCTCCTGCGGCGGCCCTCAGTGCCCCCGTCTTCCGTCTAGACATCGTTGTCCTTCCGTCGGCGTCCGTCGTTGGATCGCCAATAAATAGTGTGAGTGAATAAACTCTCAGTGCTCCACTCTTCCAGTGCTCATCGTCGAGGTCAAGCGCGGAGGCGATCCCATCCTCCGTCGGGGTGCCGGTGGCGTCGAGGGGGTCGACGCGGCGATACTCTTGGCCATCATGCGCACGATGTCGAGCAGGGCCGCGACGGTCGCGCCCCGGACGGCGAACGTCGGGGCCGTCCTCGACATCGCCTGGTCGGCGGCTGCGTTCACGGCGACCGACGTCATCCAGGCAACCGGACTCGCCCGCTCCACCGCCATCGCGGTGTGCGACGAGCTCATCGAGCTCGGGTGGCTGACGGAGCTCGACGACTCGCGGCAGTCCGGGGCGGAGTACCGGAAGGGCCGGCCTGCGCGGCGCTACGCGCTGCGGGCGGAGGCCGGGCTGCTCGTGGGCGTGGATGCGGGAGCGCACTCCGTGTCGACGGTCGTGACCGACCTGCGCGGGGCCGAAGTGGCGCGCTCGCAGCGGGTCGTGGATCCGGAGGCCGAGGCGGAGGAGCGGATCGCGGCGATCGACGCGGCGATCGATGAGGCGTTGAGGGACGGTGCGACTGTGCCCGTCTCAGATCCAGAGGCCGCCGACATCGAGTCTGTTGACGGAATGGTGGCTGAGCGGACCCGTGTCCTCTGCATCGCAGTTGGCGTGCCGGCCCCCGTCGATGTCAACGGTGCCTCCCCGGATCGCGACGTCTTCTGGCAGCGCATGAACCCGCGTCTCGCCGAGCGGTTGACCGGTCGCGGGTGCCCCGTGCTCGTCGACAACGACGCCAACCTCGCGGCGCTCGCCGAGGGTGCCGTGGGCGCCGGGGTGGGCGCCCACTCCTACATCGCGATCGTCGCGGGCGAGCGACTCGGCGCCGGCTACGTCGTCGACGGCCACCTCGTCCGCGGCCGCGGCCAGGCCGGTGAGCTCCACTTGCTGTCTCTCGTCGACGGCGTCGGCGACCCGCTCGGCGTGGGCGCGCTGCTCCGCGAATGGGGCCGGCAGGCGCGCGAGAGCGGAGCGCTCGCCGCAGACAGTGCGCTCGCCCAGGTCCCCGCGGACGACATCGACGCCCCCACCGTCTTCGATGCGGCGGCCGCCGGCGACCCCGACGCCCTCACGCTCCTGGATCGCATGGCCGACCGCCTCGCCCGCATCGGAGCGATCCTCGGCGGCCTCCTCGACGTGGAGCGCATCGTCTTCGCGGGTGCTCTGGCCCCGTCCATGCCCCCGCTCCTCGACCTCACGACCGCGATGCTCACCACCTACATGAACGCCGACCCACCCGAACTCGTCGCCTCCGCACTCGGCGCCGACATCGTCGCCCAGGGCGCCATCGCCAGCGCGATGGACCACGTCCGCCGCAACGCTTTGGGGATAGACATGGCGCACACTTCTTGACGTGCTCTGCGCCCGTGATACGAAGTGAAGGGCCTCGCGTGCTTGCACTCGGTTAACCGGTACGCATCTCACCTGAAGTGGGGAACGACGAGGTGAACACGTTCGCTCTAACGTTGGTTGTATCTTGTGGCCCGGAGCCTTGTCTTCATTGTGAGGGCCCGGACGATGGCCGGTTCAAAAGAGCCTCAGCAGGCGGGCCATCAGCGAAGCCACCGTGATCCACGGATCGACCTCATTGGAGGATGCTTACAGCCTGCGGCTCGCAACTATGAACGTGGACGACCGCGGAGTAAGGACAATCAGGCCCAACCTTGGCAAATTATTCAATGAATCCATATGCGTTCTCGTTCAAGCCAAGTTATGCGCGGGGCGGCGAAAAGAAACCGATCGATGACCTCGATGGCAAGGGGGCAACGGCCCGGAGTGCTATCGACGGCGCTCTGAAGTCTTTGAAAAGTGCCAGGTTGAAGGTCCATGCAGAGGACGAATCCAGGTCACTACGAGTAACGCAAATAACTGAATATCGTGAATTCACGTTCGTTGAGTTCGAGGTGGGTCGCGCCGGCCTGGTGGGCAACTTGCACCAAAGTACCGGTGGTCGGATTCCTTATGGCGAGGAAGATCACAACGGCACCTTTGTTCGAGCAATCTTCGTCTACCCCAAAGATGCGCACGAGGTCTACTGGCTCAACGAGCGCGCGGGACTCACGTCGGCCTTCTCTTATCTCGAAGAAGTCCTGGTGGCCGCCCTGCGTGCGGCGACGTCTGATGCACGCATCACAGTTTCGCTTGCGCCCGTGGCCGAATGGAGTGCGCTAGAAAGCTGGGCTTCTAAAGTTATGGTCCGCGAGCTCAGGTTCGATGCGCCGCGGCCCGGCGGGTCGACTCAGGCGATGGACGTAAACGGGGTGCACGCAGACGTAAGATTCGTCGTCAAGCCGAGAGGTAGCTTGGCTCTAAGTCGATTGATGGGAAAGAATGGTCCCGACCGTAAGGCCGTGTTCGGGTTCTTGACTGACTTGCCATTGGTCCGAAAAACCTCTACGCCGAACTCTGTTATGCGCGATGGTTGGCGAGCACAGGTTTCATTCCAGACGCCCAATGGGCGTCAACGATCATTTGGTCTCGCCACTGATGACAAGGCGCCGACGCTCGTCTACCCGGTAGGCCCTCAGGGTGCAGGGATCTCTCGAGCCAAGCGGCCGAGCCAGCGAGAGTTCGCAGTTGCCTGTGCAGATTTTCTTTCTGACGTCGAGTCTGCGCTGCCCGGTCTGAAGTCAGTGGCTACGGCCATACTGAGTTCCTTCAAGTGAGGGGCGGAGGCCGACGCGATTGAATGGCGTTTCAGTACTTCAGATTGCGCGAGAACAGTTCTACTCCCTCGCGCCGCCAAGCATTGCGCGGCCGGGGCTTGCCTGGCTTCAGTTGGTATGGCTGGTGCTCTCCGGGCTCGTCGGACTTGCCTTCGGCTTCACCGCTCCAACACGAGACCCGGGCGCTTCAATCTTGGCAGCTAACGCCGTCTTCACTGCCCTTAGCGTGACGATGGCAATGTTCTTCTGGCCACGTGCCATCAATATGAAAGCCGACGCAAGATTCTCGGCCACGGATGAGCGCTGGCATGTCTACCGCCTCACTACTCAGTTGTTCTGGACTGTGCTGGTGGGAATTCTGGCTACAGGATTGGCCGTGATCCAGCTCGTCATACCCGACCGCCTCGCCCTTTGGTTCGGTGTCGTCGAACTGGAACTCACGAGCACTGTCATACAGGCGTTGTCGGTTGGTTTGACCGTCTATCAGGTTCTACTCCTGGCGCAGTCCGTGTTTCGGTTGTATGCCGCGACCTATTGGATGCCGCGAGCTTGATTCAACGTGCTGAGCGTCTCACACGGCGTCGCCTTCGCCCCGTCCCTCAGCTCTCACGCCCACGCGAAGCGCTCCGGGGGCTATCCGCGGCGGGCCTAGTCTGAGAAGCCGAGGGAACGCACGAGCATCACAATCGCATGACCCCAGAAAGAAGCGAATGTCACCGAGTACTAAAGAAGGGCAGCGCGCCGAGCTGCACAAGACGATTTGGCGCATCGCGAACGACCTGCGTGGATCGGTCGACGGATGGGACTTCAAGTCATACGTGCTCGGGATGCTGTTCTACCGCTTCATCTCCGAGAACCTCGCCGCGTACATCAATAGGAGCGAGCGCGAGGCTGGCGAATCCGCGTTCGACTATGCCCGGTTGGACGATTCCGACGCGGAGTTCGGGCGTCAGACGACGGTGGAGGAAAAGGGCTTCTACATCCTTCCGTCCGAGCTGTTCCAGAACGTTCGGCGCCGCGCATCCCAGGACGAAAACCTGAACGAGACGCTCGCTCGGGTGTTCAAGAACGTCGAGGGTTCCGCCGTTGGGACGGACGCGGAAGACGACCTCAAGGGTCTCTTTGACGATCTCGACGTGAACAGCTCAAAGCTCGGCAACACCGTGGCGAAGCGCAACGAAAAGCTTGTAAAGCTGCTCGACGCGATCGGAGACCTGCCGCTCGGCAACTTCGAGGACAACTCGATCGACCTCTTCGGCGACGCCTACGAGTACCTCATGCAGATGTATGCGTCGAGCGCCGGCAAGTCTGGCGGCGAGTACTACACGCCGCAGGAGGTCTCCGAGCTCCTCGCTCGAATCACGGTTGTCGGCAAAACAGAGGTGAACAAGGTCTACGATCCGGCGGTCGGCTCCGGCTCGCTGCTTCTCAAGTTCGCAAAGGTGCTCGGGAAGGAGAACGTCCGGCAAGGGTTCTACGGCCAGGAGATCAACCTGAACACGTACAACCTCGCGCGAATCAACATGTTCCTGCATGACGTGAACTACGAAAAGTTCAACCTCGCGCACGGTGACACCCTCGCGGAGCCTGCTCACTGGGACGACGAGCCCTTCGAGGCGATCGTCTCGAATCCGCCGTACTCGATCAAGTGGGAGGGCGACGCGAATCCGTTTCTCATCAACGATCCGCGCTTCGCTCCCGCCGGCGTGCTCGCACCGAAGTCGAAGGCTGATCTCGCCTTCACAATGCACATTCTGTCGTGGCTGGCGGTTAACGGCACCGCCGCGATTGTCGAGTTCCCAGGCGTGCTCTATCGCGGTGGAGCGGAGCAGAAGATCCGCAAGTACCTCATCGACAACAACTACGTGGATGCGGTCATCCAGCTGCCGCCGGATCTGTTCTTCGGAACGACGATCGCCACCTGCATCATTGTGCTCAAGAAGTCGAAGAACGATAACGCCGTGCTCTTCATTGACGCATCGGCGGAGTTCACCCGCGTCGGGAACAAGAACAAGCTCGTCGACGGAAATCAGAAGCACATCCTCGACACCTTCACTGCGCGCGAGAGCGTCGACCATGTGGCGCGACTGGTGGTGAACGACGACATCGCGGCGAATGACTACAACATCGCGGTGCGGTCCTATGTCGAGCAGGAAGACACGCGCGAGGTCATCGACATCACCGAGCTGAATGCGGAGATCGCGCGAATAGTCGCCCGCCAACAAGAGCTCCGCGCGTCGATCGACGAGATCATCGCGGATCTGGAGAGCGCGAAGTGACTGAATTGCGTGATCTCGTCGCACGTCTATGTCCGAAGGGGGTGCCGCATCTAGCGCTCAAGGAAGTGCTCTCCGACTTCATCGTTCCTATGCGCGACCGCCCGAAAAATTTTTGCGGAGATACACCGTGGTGTCGAATCGAAGACATCACGGGAATGGAGATGAACGGGTCCAAGAGCGGCCTTGCTGTCTCCGAAGACGTCATTCGGGACATGAACCTGAAGGTCATGCCCGCAGGTACTGTCGTGGCTTCTTGTAGCGCTTCGCTCGGAACCTACGCCATAGCGACGCGGCCATTAGTGACGAACCAGACGTTCATAGGCCTCGTGTGCGGGCCGAGGGTGCTGAATCGCTTCTTGCTCCATTTGATGTTCACGAAAACGGACGAGCTTCGAAGCGCTGCGACAACTGGCACCATCGCCTACGTTTCGCGCAAGCGGTTCGAGGAGCTGGTGATCCCTGTGCCCCCTCTCGAGGTTCAGCGAGAGATCGTGCGAGTGCTAGACCGGCTCACCGAGAGGGACGCGAATGTTCGAGCAGAACTTGACGCGGAGTTAGACGCTCGTAGTCGTCAATACGAGTACCACCGGAACTCGCTCCTCTCGTTCACAGCGGACACCAGACGGGAACCGTTGGGTGACCTTGGAACGATTTTCGGCGGGCTTGTTGGCAAGAGTAAAGCTGATTTCTCTCACGGCAATGCGAGGTACGCCTCGTACAAGAATGTCTTTAGCAACATTGCTCTCGACGTCGACGCAATGGATTTTGTGCGGGTCGGCGAGGCGGAAAGGCAACGATTGCTGGCGTATGGGGACGTCCTGTTTACCGGCTCCTCCGAATCGGTCGAGGAGGTTGGAATGACGTCAGTAGTCACGCGAAGGCTCACCGCGCCCTTGTACCTAAACAGTTTCTGTATCGGGTTTCGGCCGTTCGATATCGGCCTACTCAAACCCGAGTTCGCGAAGCATTTGTTCCGTGCGCCCACCATGCGGGCTCAGCTCGTCAAGACTGCGAGCGGGGTCACACGCATCAACGTCTCAAAAAGCCGTTTGTCGAAGGTCCTGGTTCCGCTCCCCCCACCGGACGAGCAGGAGCGTGTCGCGCGAACCCTCGACCAGCTCCATGAGCTAACACGCCACCTCACCGCCAGCCTCAGGGCTGAACACGCCGCCCGCCGCAAGCAGTATGAGTATCACCGCGACAAGCTACTCACGTTCGAACAGGCGCCAGCGTGAGCGATTTGAGTGGGCGGGCATACGACGCCATTGCGGTGTCGAACGAGAGCACCGTCGTCGCAGAGTACGTGCCCAGCGCGAAAGCCGAGACGTCGTATCAGTCCGAGGCGGAGCTCGAACGCGAGCTAATCGGTCTGCTGCAGTCGCAGGCGTACGAGTACCTGCCGATCGCGTCCGAGGCGCAGCTCACGGCTAACCTTCGCGCGAAGCTGGAAACTCTCAACTCGGTGTCCTTCTCCAACACCGAGTGGAGGCAGTTCTTCGCTGAACGAATCGCCGGAGCCAACGAGGGCATCGCCGAGAAGACGGTGCGCATCCAAGATGACCACGTTCAGCTGCTCAAGCGCGACGACGGATCGACCAAGAACATCCTGCTGATCGACAAGCAGAACATCCACAACAACCGCCTCCAGGTCATCAATCAGTACGAGATCGCCGCGGGGGAGGGCGAATCCGCCCGGGCCAATCGGTATGACGTGACCGTGCTCGTCAACGGGCTGCCAAT
This sequence comes from Labedella phragmitis, assembly GCF_004078635.1. Taxonomy (GTDB): domain Bacteria; phylum Actinomycetota; class Actinomycetes; order Actinomycetales; family Microbacteriaceae; genus Labedella; species Labedella phragmitis. The sequence continues at coordinate 143,276 of NZ_RZNB01000001.1, read as the reverse complement.
GGTCCACATCGAGCTGAAGCGCCGCGGCGTCGACATCCGCGAGGCGTTTAACCAGATCGACCGCTATCAGCGTGACAGCTTCTGGGCGGGGTCCGGGCTCTTCGAGTACGTGCAGCTCTTCGTCATCTCGAACGGCACGCTGACGAAGTACTACTCGAACACCACGCGCCGTCAGCACCTCAGCGAGACCACCGGTTCAAAGCGGGTGCGTAAAACCTCGAACTCGTTCGAGTTCACGTCGTGGTGGGCGGACGCGCAGAACAAGCCCATCCAGGACCTGCCGGCTTTCGCGAGGACGTTCTTCGCCAAACACGCTCTGCTCAACATCCTCACGAGGTATTGCGTGCTCACCGCCGACCGGATGCTTCTTGTCATGCGGCCGTACCAGATCGTCGCAACCGAGCGGATCCTGCAGCGAATCGATATCTCCACCAACCACAAGCAGCTCGGCAGCCTCGCCGCGGGCGGGTATGTGTGGCACACCACCGGATCGGGCAAGACCCTCACTTCTTTCAAGGCCGCCCAGCTCGCGTCGAAGCTACCAAGCGTCGATAAGGTGCTGTTCGTCGTGGACCGCAAGGACCTCGACTACCAGACCATGCGGGAGTACGACCGCTTCGAGAAGGGCGCCGCCAACTCGAACACCTCCACCGCGGTGCTCAAGAAGCAGCTCGAGGACCCGGCCGCTCGCATCATCATCACGACCATCCAGAAGCTGTCGACATTCATCGCCGCTAACAAGGGGCACGCGATCTATGACGGGCACATCGTGCTCATCTTCGACGAGTGCCACCGGTCGCAATTCGGTGACATGCACACGGCGATCACCAAATCCTTCAAGCGATACAACCTGTTCGGCTTCACCGGCACGCCGATCTTCGCCGCGAACTCCGGAAGCGGAGGCAACCCGCAGCTGAAAACCACCCAGCAGGCCTTCGGGGACAAGCTGCACACGTACACGATCGTCGATGCGATCACCGACAAGAACGTCCTGCCGTTCCGTATCGACTACGTGAACACCGTCAAGGTCGGCAACGTCATCGACAAACAAGTCCCCGCCATCGACACAGAAGCGGCGCTTCTCGCCGACAAGAGAGTCGCCGACGTCGTCGCGTATATCCGCGAGCACTTTGACCAGAAGACGAAGCGCGCCCAGCACTACACGCTCGGCGAGCGACGGGTCCGCGGCTTCAACGCCCTCTTCGCCACCGCGAGCATCAAGGCGGCGCGCGCTTACTACGGCACCTTCCAATCGCAGCAACGGGACTTGCCCTCCGACAAGCAGCTCAAGGTCGGCATTATCTACTCCTATGGCGCCAACGACGCGGTCGAGGACGGCGGGCTCGAGGAAGAGGGCTTCGACGTGGGGGCGCTCCCCATCGACGCGCGCACGTTCCTCGAGGAAGCCATCCAGGAGTACAACGACATGTTCGGCACGTCGTTCGACACCTCCGCTGACCGCTTCCAGAACTACTACAAAGACCTCTCGCTAAGGCTCAAGCAGCGCGAGATCGACCTCGTCATCGTCGTCAACATGTTCCTTACGGGGTTCGATGCCACCACGCTAAACACGATGTTCGTCGATAAGAACCTCCGGGCCCACGGCCTCATCCAGGCGTACTCGCGTACGAACCGCATCCTCAACTCCGTGAAGACGTACGGCAACATCGTCAGCTTCCGCGACCTCGAAGACGAGACGAACGACGCACTCGCGCTCTTTGGCAATAAGGACGCGAGGGGGGTCGTGCTGCTGAAGCCGTACGTGGAGTACTACGGCGACTATGCCGAGAAGGTCACCGAGCTGCTCACCCTCTTCCCGCTCGGAGCGCCGATCACGGGAGAGTCGGCGCAGAAGCAATTCATCGCACTGTTCGGCGCCATTCTCCGGCTGCAGAACATCCTCACGTCCTTTGACGAATTTACTGGCCACGAGATCCTCAGCGCCCGACAGAGCCAGGACTATCGCAGCGTCTACCTTGACCTCTACGCCGACTTCCGGAAGGACAAGGACGCGGATAGGGAGACCATCAACGACGACGTCGTCTTCGAGATCGAGCTCATCAAACAGGTCGAGATCAACGTCGATTACATCTTGATGCTCGTGCAGAGGTATCGCGCCGAGCGTGGCGACGGCGACGACAAAGAAATCCGCGCCGAAATCACCCGCGCGGTTGACGCCAGCCCGAGCCTGCGAAACAAGAAAGACCTCATCGAGGACTTCGTCGACTCACTGTCTGTCGATGGCGAGATCGACCGGGAGTGGCAGGCGTTCATCGCGGCGAAACGCGAGGCGGAACTCGATGCCATCATCGATGACGAGAGCCTCCGCCCGGAGGAGACCCGTGACTTCGTCCGGACCGCGTTCCGCGACGGTCAGCTCCGTGCCGGCGGAACGGCCATCACAAAGGTGCTGCCGCCGGTGTCACGCTTCTCCGCCGAGGGTGGTCACGGCGAAAAGAAGCAGCGCGTACTCACCCGGTTAGGGGCGTTCTTCGAGCGCTTCTTCGAGCTCGGTGCTGGCGAGCGGATGGTCTGAGGTTCCGGCTCCGTGGGGCTGTCCGCACGGTTCGCTGGCTCCAACGGGGGAAGGTAACGGTCCAGCGAATGGCGCTCGGATCTTCACCGAACTCGTGCGCTCCGAAGTTACACCGGATTGCGCGGCCCGAAGACGTAGGAGTCAAACCCCGCTCCATCCATTCCTCGCGTGGGACGAGTTCATGTACGCGCTCATCTTCACCTCGACCGACGCCGCGAAGACCCTGCCCGTCGCGATCGCCGAGTTCGCCGGTCGATACACGACGGACTTCGGTCTCGTCGCGGCGGGCGGCCTCATCGCGTCGATCCCGCCCGTGGTGATCGTTTTGATCTTCCAGCGCCAGGTGGTCAGCGGCCTCGCCGCCGGCGCCGTCAAGGGCTGACCCTCTCCACCCCCACGAAAGGAAACACATGCAGAACCGAGAGACGTTCTCCACGACCGTCTGGAAGCAGTCGGAGCTCCTCCGCGCGGCCGTCGAGAGCATCCGCGAGTCCGTCGCCGGCGCGTCGATCGGGCCGTGGAAGCCGGGCGAGACGGTCGCCCTCGTCTCGATGGGGGCGTAGAGCCACTCGGCCAACGCGCTCGTGTGGGCGCTCACCGCTCAGGCGGTGCGCGGCGTCAACGTGACCGCGTCCGACCTCTTCGACGCGCCGGAGGGCTTCGCGCCGGGCGACCACATCGTCATCGTCACCGAGTCCGGTCGGAGCCCGGAACCGATCGAGGTGGCGCGCCGGTTCCCCCGGGGCCGCCGCATCGCGATCACGCACTACCCCGAGGCGGAGGTGGGCGAGGTCGCCGACACGATCGTCTCCCTTGGCGGCATCACGGATTCGCCCGTCTACACGGCAGGCCACATCGGCACGCTCGCCGCCTACTCGGCTCTCCTGCGCGCCGCGGGTCTCCCCGCCGTCTCGATCGACGAGTCGACGGTGGCGGACCTCGTCGCCGACATGCTCGAGCGGTTCCGCCCGGAGGCCGAGGCGCTCGCCGAGTTCTTCGACGGCGTGCAGAGCGTCGACTTCGCGGGTCTCGGCGTCTCGTTCACGTCGGCGGCGCAGGGCGCGCTCGTGTTCCGTGAGGCGCTGCGGCTTCCGACCGCGGGCTGCGAGACCTTCCAGTACCTGCACGGTCCCATGGAGCCGGGCCGCGCGGGAACGGGTCTCGTGCTCTTCGACGACGGGCGCGGCCTCGGCGTCGTGCCGTCGCAAGCGGAGGCGGGCGTGAAGGTGCTCGTCGTGTCCGCGGGCTCCGATGACGATGTGCGGGAACTCGACCATGAGAACGCACGTGCTGCGTGTGCCCGAGGGCAGCACCGGCTTCGAGCGTGTCATCGCCGAGGCGATCGCGACCCACGTCGTGACGGAGGCGATCGCGAAGCGCCGCGGCATCACGATCGAGGAGTTCCTCTACGACCAGCCCGACACGAAGTTCGGCAAGGGCGACTAATACGGTCGCTGAGCCCGTCGAAGTGCGCTCCCTCAGTCTGCAGAAACACGGTCGCTGGGCTTGTCGAAGCGCGGTGCCCCTTCGAGGTGAGACGCTTCGACAAGCCCAGCGACCGGTGGTGGCCTCGGCGACCGGAATCGGGCTCGGGGGCCGGTGGTGGGCTCAGTGCTCGGTGGTGGGCTCGGCGACCGGTGGTTGCTGGCGACCGTGTTCGGCTATCGCCGCCCGAGCCGCACCAACAACCACACCATCGCAATCACGTTGAGCAGCAACGCCCCGATCACACTCGACACCGCGATGTCCCCGATGACCGGCACGAGCGGATTCTCCGTCCCCGATACGGCGGCCCAGCCGTTGATGGAGCGGCTGACCACCGCCGCGAGGATGAGGACGACGAACGGGCCGACGATCGCGATCACCTTCTCGCGGGTGCGCCACAGCGACGACATCCACACGAGCACGACCCCGACGACCCAGCCGACGAAGGGGACGACGAAGCCGCCGACCCCGAGCGCGATCGCGCCCAGCACTGCGAGGCCGCGTGACTCGGAGAGCGGCGGGCGCTGCGCGACCACGGTCGTGTAACCGGTCGACGTGGTGTCGCCGATCGTGCCGACGTCGACGGCGTTGCGTGCCTCGCGAGCGATGAATGACGGGTCGCCGAGCTCCGCGATCCGGCTACGCGCGTCAGTCTCGGCGAGGCCGTCGAGTTCCTCGGCGATGCCGGACCAGATGTCGCCGCGGAGCGGTTCGCGCACGGCGCGGAGCTCGTTCGCGAGTCGGTCGAGGTAGGTGTCGGCTGCGGGGGAGAAGTCAGGCATCGGGGGTCGTCCCTTCGAGCGGTGGGTCGGTCGTGAAGTCGTCGGGCGCTTCGCCGCGGATGAGGGCGCCGACCGTGAGGGAGAACGCCGGCCACTGGTCGCGGAAGTCGGCGAGCAGCTCCTCGCCGGCGGTGGTCAGTCGGTAGTACTTGCGGACGGGGCCGGCGCCCGTCGCCTCCTCGAACGAGGTGACGAGCCCCCGTTCACGCAGCCGCGACAGCACCGGGTAGAGGGTGCCGATGCTCGCGATGAGCCCCGAGTGCACGAGCGTCTCCGAGAGCTGCCAGCCGTACATCGGCTCCCGCGACAGGAGTCCGAGGATGCAGTACTCCGCGACGCCCTTGCGCAGTTGCGCGGAGACGTCGGACGGAGGTGTCATGCAATGCAATATAGCAGCGGGTCTTCGTTGAGTCACTGCCGACGAGGCGACGTCGACGGCGGGGCCTTCAGGTGCCGGGTTGATCGCCCGCGGATGCGTTGTTGACGCTTTCATCAAAGTACCTATACGGTGACTTAATGAATCATTCCGATGCCGGGAAGCAGCGCCCGTCCAGCCTTCAACTAGTTGCGGCGGTACTGCTCTTCAGCCTGGGTGTGGCCATCACCTGCGTGAGATTCCCCCCGGCAGACGCAGCGGGATGGATCGCCCGGAGCCTCAACGCTCCGCTCGGCGTTCCGTTCCTCATTGCGGCGCTGCTCTTCGGCAGCGTCGTGTGGATCCTGAAGGTGCACGGCACCCGGTTTCGACTCTTCCGGCGAATCTCGCTGATTGCGGCAGTCGTATCGGTGGTGATCGGCATCTTCATGATCTCTTCGTTCAGCTGAGGAGAAGCAATGGAGCGAGTCGACGATGATCAGCGAGTTCGTATCGTCGCCCGTCGGCGCGTATGTGCTGTCTTTCGTGCTCGCCGTGGCGATGGGTCTCGTTGCTGCGGAGCGAGGGATCCGGGCCTGGCTGACGACCGTGCTCGTCACGATCGTGTTCATCGCGGTCGCATCGACGCGCATGACGGACGCCGTGTTCGCGGCGCCCCTCTACGTCACGACGATCGGTGTCACGGCGATCCTGGTGACGATGGTCGAACTCAGAGCCAGTCCCCTCCTCGTGAGCGAGCCGTTGTGGCGGAAGGTTTTGCTCGTCGCCGTTCGCGAAGGCGCAGTGCGTGCGGCGGCAGAGTTGGACGAGCGGGATCGGGCGACTGACTCGGCCCGAGATGCTCAGCCCGAGGCCGCTCGGAGGCGCGCATGACGGATTCCCTCCGCCGCGGCAATCTCGCCGTGGCGATCGTGACAGCCGTCGCCCTCGTCTTGACCGGAATCTTCGTGACCCACTGAGGCGTGATCGCATCGTTGGTTGGGGCGCTCTGCCTTTTTCGTCGTCGTGTTCGGTGTCGGCGAGAGCTTAACTCGGCGGCGACGACGCGACTTCTTCGAGCCGTTGAGGACTTCCGGAGGTCAGGCAGGGTCGACTCGTCCGCGTCGGAATACTCCCTTGAGCGGGGAGGAAGGAGTCGGCCATTGACGAGCACCGAGGGGGGACCAAAGAGGTATTGGATCGTCGCGTGGTGTCGGCGCTCCTCGCTAGCCTGGCGGTCCCGACCACGGACGTGAAGGAGCATCGCGGTGGACTTCTGGCTTGAGATTCTCGCTGCCACAATCGCCGGACTGATCGTCCTCGGCGTTCAACTCGCCGTGAGCGGGGCCGGGTCGGCAGCCCGTCACTCGGCGAGCCCCGGCACGAGTATCACCGTCGTGCAGATCGAGCATCACATCGTCGAGCAGCGCACCGAGGTGCAGCAGACCAAGCAGTCGACGAATGACGACAACTCGGACGTGGCCCTCTGGATCGTCGGCGTGCTTGTCGGCTCGGTGGTTGTCGGGATCGCTTTCGCGATGTACTACGAGTGGATCCGCGCCATCTCCGTCGGTGCTCTGCTCGGGCTGCTCGCGGGCCTCGTCTTGGCGACCGTGTGGACTCGTCGACTCGTCGGCTGGCCGCGCGGGGCGACCTGGACGCTGCTGTCAGCTCTGCTGGCCGGCATCGCGACCTGGATGACGTGGGAAGGCATCCTCAACGCTCGTCTGGGGAGCTTCACGCTCCGCGAAGCGCACGAGCGACTCGAGGTGATCGACTCCTCTCGTGGCTTGGGAACGTGGTTCGCCGACGCCATGGACACGCTGACGGCGAGCTCGGACCGTCCCGGTCCCGAGATGTTCCTGTACCTCGCGGCCCTGGCCGGCGGCGCACTCCTCCTCCTGTCGCTGATACTGCTCCTGTGGGTGAGCCTCCTCGACTGGTTCGCGTTCCTCGCCTGCAGCGACGGACGACCACGCAGACCCTTCGTTCTGAACCGTGCCGCGGCGTTCAGTCGCTCCGGTGGAGTGCGCTTCTTCGTGGTGGTCGTCGTCAGCGCGATCTCGGTCCTCTACGGATCCGGAGCGATCCTCGACCTGACGAACTCAGTACCGCTGCCCGCCACACCGCCCACCAGCCCGACGCCGACTCAGTGACGGCCGAGGGCGCAAACGACGGCGATGAGCGGACGCCAGCGAGACGTCCTTCTCGACCTGCCTCAGCTTCCCGCCCGCTTCCGCCGCGCTCGCGCCCCGAAGGCATCGAGCGCAGCGAGCACCTCATCGGCCTGCCAGTGCCGGTTGCGCCGGCCCGCTGTCGCCTGGGTCAGCACACCGGCGTCCACGAGCTTCTGCACGGAATCGTCCGCCGCCGGATTACTGACGCCGAGCTCCGATTCGACGAGCTTGATGGTCACGACAGGCTGGCGCAGTAGCAGGTTCTTGAGGCGGTGCACCGAGGAGTGGCTGCGCGCCCGAACGTTCGAGTCCCAGCGCGCCGCGATCTCGGTGATGTCCTTCTCGAGGATCCGGCCGTTACGGATGGCGTCAAAGGACGCTTCGGACATCGCCTCGACGATCGGGCGGACGTCGCCGTCGCGGTAGGCGGTCAGCGCGCGGAAGTAGCCCTCGGTGTCGCCGAGCAGCCCGGCCGACACGGGGACGGTCACGTTCTTCGTCACCCCTCCGGCACGCAGCATCGCCTGCACGAGCGCTCGCCCGGTTCGGCCGTTGCCGTCGGGAAACGGGTGGATCGTCTCGAACTGGGCATGCGCGATGGCGAGTTGGGCCATCGCTGGAAGGTCGGTGCGACGCGCAAACGCCATGACGTCGTCCATCAGGGCAGGGACGCGATCCTGGTGTGGCGGGACGAACGTCGCGTTGTGCGGTGACACGGAGCCACCGCCGACCCACACCTGCTCCTCGCGCCAGTGACCGACGATGTCAGGTGCCGACTTCTCGAGCAGCGCGCGGTGCATCGCGAGGACGGCGTCCGTATCAAGGTCGTCCGCTAGGGCGATCGCCGCCTCCATCGCGGCCACGTTGCCGACAACCAACCGCGCGTTCTGTGAGGTCGAGTCGCCGATCTGGGCGAGCGCGACCTGCTTCGCGCTCGATGTCAGGTTCTCCACCTCCGAACTCGATGCGCTCTCCGTGCGAAGCAGGATCGACGCGAACGGAGCCGCGAGGGTGCCCGCTTCCGTGTCGAAGCGCGTCAGCTCCCGGCTGGCGTCCTCCGATGCGGCGACCAGCTCGGCCGGAAGTTTCACGTCGAGATCGCGAATGAAGGGAGGTACCGCCGCCTGGTAGGAGCCCGCTGCCGCCCTCAAGCGACGGCGCGAGCCGACCTCATCGCCGGAACGAGTCCAGGGGAGTGGCTCATGCCGAGTGACGGGCCAACTATCGCCGCTGCCTGGGGCATCGGTTTCCTTGTTCACGTCAACACCTTATCCAAGCTTTCTCGAGAAAGCTTGGATAAGGACATTCGGTAAGCAGGCTTACGACCCTCGCAGGATCGACGTCATCTTCTTCCCTCGCGCGACCTCGTCGACGAGGAGGTCCATGTAACGGATCTTCTGCATGAGGGGGTCCTCGATCTCCTGCACGCGCACGCCGCAGATCGTTCCCGTGATGAGGCTCGCGTTGGGGTTCGGCTCGGGGGCCTGCGCGAAGAAGTCCTCGAGCGAGGTCTCGTCGGCGAGGGTCCGCTTGAGGCCCGTCTCGTCGTAGCCGGTGAGCCACGAGATGACGCGGTCGATCTCCTCCGCCGTGTGGCCCTTGCGCTCCGCCTTCGCGATGTAGTGCGGGTAGATGGCGGCGAAGGGGGTGCCGAAGATGCGGTGTCGTGCCATGGCTGATCCCTTCCGTGGCTGGGGGTTTGGGTGGGTCAACGGTAGCGCGTGAGGGGTGGAGCGAGAGTTCAGTGAGACAGGTGGGGCGCGTCGATCGTCGCCCGTCTCGGGCCGTCGGAGATCATTCATGACCTCATCCTGCAACCTGGAGCGCGCTCCAGGGTCAAGCGATTCGCGGAACCCGTCTCACGCCGTCGGGAAGCGCGGCACCCAGCACGCCACGCGGTCCCGGTACGCCTCGTACTCTTCGCCGAAGCGCTCCTTCAGGTCCGCCTCCTCGATGGGGCACGAGCTCGTTCCAAACGAACGACCCCGCGACCGCGTAGACGACCACGAGCCAGGAACCGAGGATCAGGCCGACGGCCGCGCCCTGGGCGATGCCCGCTACCGCCATCGGATTGCGGACGAAGCGATACGGTCCCGCGATGACGAGCTCGCGAACGAGCGGCACGGTGAAGACGCCGATCCACCACACGAGCCCCATCACGGCCTGCGCGGCGAAGTAGAGGCGACCGTGCCGGGCACCGAGCCGGTCGGTTACGCGGCACTGCTCGTCGATCCGCGCGCGATCGATGGCGCGGCCGAGAGCGGACGGGGTCATGAGGCGAGTCTAGGAGCGTCCCGACCGCGCCGACCTCTTGTGGAGAGGAGCGGCGTCGCGCATCATTCGGACATGGGATCGCGTGAGTGGAAGCCGGTGGTGTGGCGGGTGCTGCGCCTCACCGCTCGTGCTGTCGGCCGCAGCATCACGGTGGTGCTCGCCGTCCTCGCGGCGCTGGGCGGCAAGAGCGTTGGGCCGATGATCTCGTCGCACGAGCGGCCGCCCGTTCCGCGGGAGGAATGCCGGCCGTAATCGGATTCGTCACCGTCCCGAGTGATCCCCTTCGACAGGCTCAGGCCCGCACGCCGGTCTCCGCCCGCGGTGCCACTGTCGGCAGGCCCGCCGAGGCGAGGAGCGCGAGCTTCTCCGCATCCGCCGACCCGCGTTCCGCGTGGAACACGACGAGCGTCATCCCTTCGACGCCGAGGGACGGAGCGACGCGAGGGGCCCGGGCCGGAACCGGGGCCCCTCGGGCACCGCCGACGTCTGCCAGGTCGGATCGGGCGATACGGGAATTGTCGTCGAGGACGGGGTTCCTCGTAGGCTGAATCGAATGAAGCGGAAACGTCGCCCCATCGCGGCTGCCTCGGCGGCCGTGGTTCTCGCCTCCCTCGGCCTCGCTGGATGTTCGCTCGACGGCGCCACCGAGCCGACCGCGATCGAGAAGATCAGCACCCGTCTCCATGCGTTCGAGGCCCGTCTCGAACGGATCATGTGGAGCCGCCCGAGCCCCGACTCCCTCTGGTACCAGCTCGATCCGGCGACGGGCATCGGAAATCCGGTGCTCGCGGCCGACTTCGCCGCCGCGACCACAGCTCCGCACCCGTTCGCGCACGACGTGGGGGACGACGTCCTCACCGTCGACGTCTTCGTGTCTGCGTTGACGCGTCCGGGTGGGAACCTCTTCCCGGACGCGTCTCACGCCTATGTGTGTGCCTCGTATGTGATCGACCCCTACCGGCAGTCGTTCTCCCGGGAGCCGGTCGAGTGTCCCGTCGGTCCCACGGACCTCGGTGACGGCCGGGGCGAGGTCGTGGCGCTCGACGACCTGGCGCTGGACCCCGTCTGACCGCTCCGTGTTCTGACGGCGCCCTTCGACAGGCTCAGGGAGCGTGAGCCCTCCCGGCCGCTGAGCCCGTCCAAGCGCCTCGCGGACGACTCCGGTCGCGACTAGCGGTCGGCGAAGCCGTCCGTCGCGGTGACGAGGGCGTCGAGGATGCCCGGCTCGTCGAAGGCGTGACCGGCATCCGGAATCATGTGCAGCTCGGCCTCGGGCCACGCGCGGTGCAGGTCCCACGCGGTGAATGCCGGGGTGCAGAGGTCGTAGCGGCCCTGGATGATGACGCCCGGGATGTCGCGGAGCTTCGGCGCATCGCGGATCAGCTGTTCCGGTTCGAACCAGCCCTTGTTCACGAAGTAGTGGTTCTCGATGCGTGCGAACGCGAGCGCGTAGGCGGGCTCGGTGAACGTGTCGATGAGGTCGTCGCGCGGGATGAGCGTGATGGCCGCGGCCTCCCAGCCCGACCAGGCCACGGCGGCCGGCCCGTGGATCGCGGGATCCGGGTGGTTGAGCAGCCGGTGGTAGGCGGAGATGAGGGAGCGTCGCTCGTTCTCCGGGACGGGCGCGAGGAAGCCCTCCCACCGCTCGGGGAGGATCGCTCCCGCACCGCCCTCGTAGAACCAGTCGATCTCACTCTGACGGAGCGTGAAGATGCCGCGCAGGACGATCTCGGTCACGCGCTCGGGGTGCGTCTCGGCGTACGCGAGGGCGAGGGCGCTGCCCCACGACCCGCCGAACACCTGCCACCTGTCGATGCCGCGCGCCTCGCGCAGTCGCTCGATGTCGACGACCGAGTGCCACGTGGTGTTCGCGGAGAGATCGGGGTTCTCGCTCGCGTGCGGCGTGCTGCGGCCGCAGCCGCGCTGGTCGAAGAGCACGATGCGGTACTTCGCGGGGTCGAAGACGCGCCGCTGGTTGGCGTTCGTGCCGCCACCGGGTCCGCCATGGAGGAAGACGACGGGCTTGCCGTCCGGGTTGCCCGACTCCTCCCAGTAGAGCTGTTGGCCGTCGCCGACGTCGAGCATGCCGGAGACGTACGGTTCGATCTCGGGGTAGAAGCCGCGCATGAGATCAGCCTAGGGAGTCGGTGCGCCCACCTCACGCCATCGCCGGATCAGCGGGACCGCTCGTCGAGCCAGATCAGCGGCAACAGCAGGATGAACGCCGCTCCGGCGATGGCGGTGCTCAGATCGCGACTCCCTGCCGCAGCGGCCGCGAAGGATGCGGCGAAAGCCGCGATGAAGACGGCCGCGCTCGCGACGAGCGCCGGAGCCACGCGCCGCCGTCGTGGAAGGCCGGGTGGACGGGTCGCGGTGGGCCGGGTGGACTCGACGAGCGCGAGTGCCAGGCTGGAGAAGCCGATCGCGATGGCGCTGGCGTACGCCTCGGTGAGCCCGGGTGCGCTGACGATCACCGCGGCGAAGAGCGCTCCGAGCGACGCGCGTCCGAGTGGCGACACGTCGCCTCGCGCGACAGCGGGACGCGCGTCATGCGGTGGGGGCTCGAGGGTGCCGGAGCCCGAATCGCGGGATGCGGACGAGTATCTATTCATGCACGCCAGTATCGCTCGCCCGGAAGAACCTGTCCACAGAAGACGTATCTATGTGGAAACTCCGAGCGGGTGTGGAGAAGAGCAACTACCGTCGGGTCACGCAGGCGCCGCCCGGTGCCCGCATCCGAACAAGGAGGTACTCACATGTCCATGGTTCTGGAGATGCCCACCACGTATCGAGACGTCCCGAACGACGAACTGGACGGCATCGACGGCGGCATCGGCGCCATCGCGGTCATCGGCATCATCGGCGGCGCTCTCGGAATCGGAGGAAGCCTGTACGCCGGAGGCATGGCCGCCGGCGAGCGCGCCTACCACGCCGGCCTGCGCAACAAGACCTACCAGAAGATCAAGTGGCAGGTCCGCGGGGCGGTCGCCGGCATGTCCCCCGCCGGCAGCCCGTTCATCATGGCCGGGTTCGAGAACAAGTTCTACTCGATGATCTAGCGCCTCCGGGCGGGCGGCGCGCCCGAACGCGTTGCCCGTCCCCCGTTCCCCCTACCGCTGCGACGAGAGGACGAGTGTCGCGGAAGCGACACCGACACGAGATGAGAAGAACGATCGGCACCGAGTACCCGCGCACACTCGTACTCGAGAACGTCGTGCGGCGACGGATACGTGCGCTGGATCCGGGCCATGTCCGCGACACGGCCGTCGCGCTCGTGCGGGATATCCGCGACAGCGGGGGGACGCCGAGAGGTCCCCTCGTCCAGCGACTCACGCCGCGAGCGAACGAGGACCACGTCGTCGCGCACGAGACGGCGCTCATGCGTCAGTCGGCGACGCCTCTGTCCCCCGCGGATCTTCCTCCGGACGTCGAAGTCGAGCCGCGCGTCGAGGTGAGCGATTGCATCCTGGTCCGGTTCCGTGGCGACGTCTCCGACCTCGATGTCGTGTACAGCAAGATCAACGTCTCCGCCTACGAGAACGAGATCGAGCTCGACGGGACGGTCTACCTCGTCTTCGCCGGCGAGGACGGAACGTCCGTCGAGGTCGACGCCTTCGCGCCGGCGGTCTCGCGCGAGCCATGACGCGCATCGTCGACCTCGACAGCCTCACCGACAGTCGGATCCTCTACGAGAAGCGGCCGCCTCTCTTCGGACTCTTCCTCCTCGCACTCACCGCGGGTGCGATCGTCGCCGTGGTCCTCTGGTCGTCGGTGACCATGCGGCCGAGCCTCGTCGAGGGGGTCGGCGTCATCGAAGGAGCCAACCGCACGGTCGTGATGGCGAGCGTCTCGGGTCGCGTCGCCGCGGTCGACGCACCGAACGGTTCGAGGGTCGAGGCGGGAGCGCGCGTCGTCGCGGTCGAGAGCCTCGAACTTCAGGCGGAGAAGGACACCGTCGCGGCCCAGAAGGCCCTCCTCGAGAAGGGGCTGGACCTTCAGTCTCGCTTCTCGCAGGCCGTGCGCGACGGCGAGAACTCCTTCCGGCAGGACGTCGTCGACGAGGCGGCCTTCTACTGGCAGTTCGACTCGCTGCAGAAACAGAAGGACCAGCTGATCGTGAGCCGCGAGAGCCTCGAAGCGCTCGGGTACACACCCGTGGAGATCGACGGCGCCATCGCCGACAACGCGTTGAAGGCGGAGGAACTCGACTCGACGGCCTTGAGCGAGTCGTCGGCGAAGGAGACCCAGATCCGTCAGCAGATTGCGGAGATCGACATTCGTGGCCGCGCGGCGAGCACCGGGGAGAGCGCCTTCCAGATCACCGCGCCCGTCTCCGGAACGGTCCACCTCGACGAGGGCGTGCAGGTGGGCAGCGTCGTCACGGCCGGAGACCGGATCGGCTCCGTGGCGTCGACGGAGGAGGGGCTCGACGTGAGCGTCTACCTGTCCGTGCCGGATCGGCAACACGTCGAGGTGGGGGATCGGGCGACCGTCTCGGTGGAGGGTCTCCCCGCCGTCGAGTACGAGAAGCTCAGTGGCCGCGTCGTCTCCATCGACGCCGACGTGACGGCGATGCCGATCGACGGGACGGAGACGGCCAACTACTTCGTGGTGCACCTGGCGCTCGACGACGACGTCGTCCGCACGCGCGACGGTGCCGAGCACGATCTGATCAACGGGACGGCCATCACCGTCGACGTCGTGCGCGACGAGGTCACCTACCTCGAGTACGCCCAGGAGCTCGCCGGGTTCTCCCCCTGAGGTCGCGCCTGCCCGCCTCCGACATGACGACCATGACGACCACGAGAGAGGGATCCCACCGATGACCCGCCAGCACGTCCGCCAGAACGAGAGCTCCGACTGCGGTGCCGCGTGCCTCGCGGCGGTCAGCGCGGCCCATGGGAAGACCGTGTCGGTCACACAATTGCGGGACGCATTGGGAACGGCGGCTCGGGGCGTGTCGGTCCGCGGACTCGTCGACGGCGCGGTCGAGTTGGGGTTCGAGGCGAAGGTCGTGAGGGTCGGTGAGGACGCCCTCACGACGAGTTACACCCGACCAGCGATCGCCCACGTGACGACGTCAACCGGCGATCCGCACTTCGTCGTCATCCATCTGGCCACGTCCCGGCGCCTCCTCATCGGCGATCCGGCGGAGAAGCGGCGGCGCTGGGTCGCGGTCGACGACTTCCTCGCACGCTTCACCGGAGTACTCGTCCTGCTCGCCCCATCGCGCGCGTTCGATCCGGGCGGATCACAGTCCCGTCCGGTCGGGCGATTCCTCCGCCTCCTCCGCCCGCACCGGGCGCTCTTCCTCTGGGCGATCCTCGGCTCTCTCATCCTCACGATCCTCGGCATCGCCACGTCATTCGCCACGAAGATCATCGTCGACGAGGTCATCCCCTACGACCTCGAGTCGCTCATCGTCCCGCTCGGCGTGCTCTTCGTCGGAATGTACGTCGTGCAGCACGCCGTGCAGTTCGTCCGGCAGTGGATCGTCCTGCACCTGTCGCAACGCATCGATGTCCCGCTGATCCTCGGCTACTTCGCGCACGTCTACCGGATGCCGTTCCGGTTCTTCGACTCCCGCCCCGTGGGAGACATCCTCACCCGCTTCGGCGACGCCATGACAATCAAGAACGTCCTGACCGGCGCCGCCCTGTCGGCGGTGCTCGATGCCGTGATGGCGATCGTCACGGGAGCCGTGCTGTTCTCGCTCGACGCCTCCCTCTTCCTCGTCATCGTCGTCTTCGTGATCGCCTCGGTCGTCCTCGTGGTCGCGTTCCTGCGTCCGTTCCGCGCGGTCAACGGCGAGCAGATGCAGCAGGCTTCCGTCCTCAATTCGCGCATCATCGAGGGCCTCCGCGGTGTGGAGGGCATCAAGCTCGAGGGCTTCGAACCGCGAGAGATGGAGGGCGTCGAGCGCGAATACATCCGCAGCGTCCGCTTCTCCTTCCGGGAAGGGATGCTGGAGAACGGGCAATCGACGTTGATGTCGCTCTTCCAGGCCGCCGCGGGGCTTCTCCTCCTCCTCTTCGGAACGACGCGCATCATCGACGGCGACCTCACACTCGGAACGCTCATGGCCTTCGTGGCACTAAGCGCCTTCTTCATCGATCCCGTCTCCCGACTGATCGGGCTGCAGCTCGAGTGGCAGGAGGCCAGCATGGCGCTCCGGCGCGTCGCCGAGATCCTCGACTACGAGCCCGAGGGAGACGAGGTGTCGGGATCCGATGAGGTCGATGACGTCGGCGGTGAGGTGCGGTTCGACTCGGTCTCGTTCGGCTACCGCGGACGCGCCACCGCGCTGCGCGACATGTCCTTCTCCATCCGGGAGGGCGAGCGTGTCGCCTTCGTCGGTCCGAGCGGCGGGGGGAAATCCACGATCGCGAAGCTGCTCCTCCGGGTGGTCGAACCGGACGAGGGCGGTATCTCGCTGTCCGGGGTGCCGCTCGAACGGATCTCGCCCGCGGTGGTGCGATCCCGCATCGCCTATGTGCCGCAGCAGATCTCGCTGTACTCGCGGTCCGTCGCGGACAACGTCCGACTGTCGTCTCCCGACGCCTCGCCGCACGCGGTCCGACGCGCGCTCCACCGGGCTCACGCCGATGAGTTCGTCGCGGCGCTTCCTCACGGCGCAAGCACCGTGCTGGATGAAGCCGGGGCCGGGCTGTCGGGAGGTGAGCGGCGCCGGCTGGGGCTCGCCCGGGCGCTCCTCAAAGAGTCGCCGCTGTACGTCCTCGACGAGGTGACGAGCGATCTCGATGCATCGACCGAGGCGCACATGATCGAGGACCTCATGGGATCGCTTCCCGGCGCGACCCTCATCATGATCGCGCATCGCCTGGCCAGCGTGATGCGGTGCGACCGCATCTTCGTGGTCGAGGCCGGCCGGATCGTCGAGGAGGGCACGCATTCCGAGCTCGTCGAGCTCGGCGGCGTCTATGCCGAGATGTGGGCGGTGCAGCGCGGCGACAAGCGGCCGGCGCACGATCGGGTGGACGAGGCACGTGCCTCGCGTCGGGCGCGCGGTCGGCAGGAGACCGACGCCATCACGTATCGATGACGAGGCGGCCGAGCTCCTGCATTCCCGTGACGCGGAGGAGGTCGAGTTTCTCCGCCGAGGCGGAGCCCGGGTCGGCCGTGTAGACGACGATGCGCATGTCGGTCGACGGCGCGTTCAGCACGTCGCAATCGAGTTCGAGCGCACCGACCGTCGCCGAGTGCACGGTCTTGCGGCTCGAGGTGTGCGAGGCGACCGTCGCGGTCTCCCACGCGGCCGCGAAGAGCGGGGAGTCGCGGAGGAGAGCGGCGACGAGGCCGGCGATCCGCGCGTCGTCCGGGTAGAGGCCCGCCGCGCGTCGCAGGTCGGCGGAGAGGTCGGACGTGAACTCCTCGCTGTGGCCCTCGGCGAACTCGATGTCGCCGAGACCCCGCATGAAGTAGCGCCACGCGACGTTGCGCTCGTTGCCCGAGAGCGTGGACGGATCGCCGAAGAGCGCCGCCCACAGCGGGTTCCAGTGCACGATGTCCCAGGCCGCCGTCATCACGGCGACGGGACAGTCTCCCATCCGGTCGACGATGCGCAACACTCCGGGCGGGATGTGCTGCGGTGCCACGCGAGACGACGGGATCGGCGCCCCCGCGACGCGGAAGAGATGGTCGCGTTCCTCTCGGTCGAGCCGGAGGGCGCGGGCGAGCGCCGTGAGGGTCTGCGCCGACGGGTTCGTCGCGCGACCCTGCTCGAGCCGCACGATGTAGTCGACGCTCACTCCGGCGAGGGCCGCGAGCTCCTCGCGCCGGAGTCCGCTCGTGCGTCGACCGGCCCCCGCCGGCATGCCCACCTGCTGGGGCGTGACGCGGTCGCGCCAAGCACGCAGGACGGTCGCGAACTCACTCATGGAGCCAGTATGCGCGGTGACCGGCGTCGCCGGGTGGTATCGCCGGTCCCACCGTCGAGCGGTACCTGTGGCGCTCGCCGCATCGGTCGCAGAGTCGAGTCATGACAACGACACTCGTCACCGGCGCCAACAAGGGCCTCGGAGTCGAAACCGCCCGCCGACTCCTCGCCGCCGGCCACACCGTCTATGCAGGGATGCGCGACCTCGCCGCCGGCGATGCCGCTCGCGAACTCGGCGCACACACCGTGCAGCTCGACGTGACGGACGACGCCTCCGTCGCCGCTGCGATCGCTCAACTCCCCGCACTCGACGTCCTCATCAACAACGCGGGCATCGCAGGTTCCGCGCAGACTCTCGACGACCTCACGCCCGCGGCGAACGACGCGGTCTTCGCGACGAACGTCACCGGGATCGTCCGGGTGTCGCAAGCCGCCCTCCCGCTGCTCCGCGAGTCGGCGCACCCCGTCATCGTGAACGTCGCGAGCGGTCTCGGCTTCCCCCGGTTCCTCCTCGACTCCTCGCGTGCCGAGGGGCACGTCATGACGGTCCCGTACGTGGCGTCGAAGGCGGCGGTCATCGCGCTCACCGTGCAGTACGCGAAGAACCTGCCCGGGATGCGCGTCAACGCGATCGATCCCGGCTACACGGCCACCGACCTCAACGGGAACTCCGGCCACCAGACCGTCACCGAGGGGACCGACGCGGTCGTCGCGATGGCGACAGTCGCCGCGGATGGCCCCACCGGAACGTTCAGCGATCGCGAGGGGCTCATCGCGTATTGATGCGGTCGGCCGGCTACGGCGCGGCGGCTGCGATCGACTGAGCGCGTCAGTCGGTCGCAGCCGCCGGGTCCACGTCGACGGGTCGCACGACGGCGCGCCAGCCGCTCTGCGCGCTGCCCTCGAAGCGTCCGTTGCGGAGCCCCACCGCGTCGAGTCGGCGTTCGACGTCGGCCCGCGCTGCGGCGTCGAATTCGCGGGAATAGACGACCCACTCGTCGAGTACGCGTCCGGTGTTCGTGGTGATCGTGAGCCGCAACTCGTCGGCGACCTCGCCTCGGCGGACGATCGCGAGCACGGCTGTCGGGTAACGGGCGGGCATGCCCACGACGATACCGAAGCGCACGGCCGAGCCCTCGAGTGCTTCCGACCGACTAGGCGAGCGAGACGAACAGGTCGTGCACGGTGTCGGATCCGTCGCGCCGATACCCGATGTCCAGTTTCGCGGCGCCGGGCGGCCGTCCGCTCGAACGGAGCCACGCCTCGATCTCGCCGAAGGCCGCGGCGATGCCCGCACGCGTCCCCTCGTGCCGCAGATGACCGTAGGGGCCTCCCGGGACCAGCGCGTGCACGAAGCCGTCGATCCGGGCACCGTCGTCCGCGAGGATCCCGACGACCTCGTGATATCGATCACCGACCCGGACGCTCGCCTCCGCGAAGTCCCGATCGTCGTCCGGAAGACTCGAGAACGCCGTCGCCCACGCTTCGGGGACGAGACTCGACAGGTGATCGAAGGGCGCGAGCACCGGCACCCCGATCACGATTCGCGGCGGCATCTGCACGATGTCGATCATGGTCGCTCCTTCGTCGTCAAGGCGACCCTAGTGGAACGGCGGCGGGGGATCGCGGGAGCGATGTCGTCGTGAATCCTCGAGCCATGCGCTCGACCGCGGTGCGCAGATGTCGGTTGCTCAACCCGGACAGCGACGAGGGCGCGCGTGTATGACCGTCTCGGCTACACCGAGTCGTCCGGGTCCGACGTCATCTGGCGAGATGGTCTCGCGTCGCGCGGCCCTTCCCCGTCAGCGGAGTCTCACGAGACCGGCGGGCGTCGACCCGAATCCGCACGCCCCGACGTAGAAGCCCGTGAGGTGCTCCTCGAAGTCGACGTGCAGCCAGTCGCAGCCCGCTTCCGTCGCGTGGGATCGGGCGATGTCGACGAGACGCGATCCGACGCCACGCCGACGAGCACGTGCGGCGACGATCGTGTCGAGAAGGAAGGCGTGCGTCAGGCCGTCCCAGACGACGTTGACGAAGCCGACGAGCCCGTCGTCGTCGCGAGCGGTGACCCACCCGAGGCTCAGCCGGGCGAGATTCGCCGTCCAGTCGTCGTCGGAGAGGGGATGGTCGAACGCCTCGGCGTGCAGGGCGTTGAGTTCGAGATCGGTGAGGGATCCCCGCCACTCGAAGCGGGGGGAATCGGGATCGGTCGTGCGCATGGTGCGGCTCCTCGGGGATGGCCGCACTCGTGGGCGGCCTCTAGAGAGAACGGTGAGGGGAACGGCGAGACGTGGTCATCAGTTGCTCCCTCCGGTTCTCGCAACGAGCCGTTGCTGCGTCGACGGTAGCACTGCGGCTGTGGCGCAGACAGCCGACCCGCTCGGCTCGAGTGGTCGCAGGTCGGCGGTGCGACGGGCAACGCACCACGGATATGCGACAACCGAGTGGAGTGCTCCTCCTGGGTGGTCGCATGTCCGGGGTGCTGCCGCTTCCGATGCGCCGCCGATATGCGACGACCCGACGCGCGCTCGCTGACACAATGGGACTCGTGACCGGGGAGGACAGGGCGACGCATCCGCTCTGGCGCCCGCTCGTCGCCGGGGCCAACGCCGCTCGACAGGGGCAACGCGTCGCGCATCGTCAGACGGAGCCGGGTCCGCTCCAGGAGCACGACCCGTCGTGGAGCGGCGCCTATGCGACGGTCGAGACCGTCATCAGGGGAGCGCTCCTCGACCGTGCGCTCGGCATCGAGCACGTCGGATCGACCGCTGTCCCGGGCCTCGTCGCGAAACCTGTCATCGACATCGACCTCACGGTCGCCGACGTCGGCGACGAGCCCGCTTACCTCCCGGTGCTCGAGCGCGTGGGGTTCCGGCTGATCTTCCGCGACGAGCTGGCCGGTGAACCGCACCGGCACCTGACTTTCCCGGACCCCAACACAAACCTGCACGTCTGGAATTCCGGAGCGATCGAGCCGCGGCGGCATGCCCTCTTCGCCGAACACCTGCGATCGGACGCGACGGGCCGGCGTCGGTACGGCGCCGCGAAGCTCGCGGCCGCGGCCGCTCGGGAGGGAGGTCGATACAACGACCTCAAGGCGGCGGCCGTCTACGAGATCTACGAGCGCGCCTTCCGGGCGGATCGGGAGCACGATCACGACCCGCGACCTCTCGATTGAGCCGGCCGGGACGTCTCAGACGGAGCTGCCGATGAGTCGACCGAGACGCGCGATCTGCTCCTCGTTGCGCTGATAGTGCGACCACTGGCCGATGCGCGTGCAGGTCACGAGACCGGCACGCTGCAACGTCGCCATGAACTGGGAGGCCGTCGATTGCGACACGTTCGCGCGGGCCTGGATGTGCTTCAAGCACACGCCGACGGTCTCGGCGGGCTGGTCCTGCGGGGGGAACGACGTCGGGTCCTTCAGCCACCCGAGGATCGCCAGACGTGTCGGGTGTCCCAGCGCCTTGAACGCGACCACCAACTCGTCGTTCGTCTCGTCGTCCTTCACGCCAGCAGTATATCGCAGTATCGCTATTTACCGATGCGTGCTAGACAGTACATCGTAAAAACGCGATTTAACGATGGAGGACGAATGGACAGGACAGCACTCGTGGTCGGCGCTCGAGGAGTGATCGGAGGCAACCTGATCGCGCACCTCGAGCGTGAGGGTGGCTGGAGCGTCGTCGGACTCTCGCGGCGGGGTGGCGAGGATGATGGCGCCGTGCGTCACCTCGCCGTGGACCTCCTCGACCGTGACGAGACGGCGGCGACTCTCTCGGGTCTGATCGACGTCACCCACATCTTCTACGCCGCCTACCAGGACCGACCGAGCTGGGCGGAACTCGTACCTCCCAACCTCGCGATGCTCGTCAACGTCGTGGACGCGATCGAACCGATCGCCCCGCGGCTCGAGCACATCAGCCTGATGCAGGGATACAAGGTCTACGGAGCGCACCTCGGCCCGTTCTCGACGCCGGCGAAGGAGAGCGACCCGCCGCACATGCCGCCGGAGTTCAACGTCGACCAGCAGCGGTTCCTCGAGCACCGCCAGGTCGGCGCGTCCTGGACGTGGTCGGCCTTGCGCCCCTCCGTCGTCGCGGGCGTCGGTCTCGGCAATCCGATGAACCTCGCGATGGTGATCGCCGTCTACGCCTCGATCAGCAAAGAGCTCGGCATCCCGTTGCGGTTCCCCGGTCGGCCCGGTGCCTACACGAGCCTCATCGAGATGACCGATGCCGACCTCCTCGCGAAGGCCACGACATGGGCCGCCACCGACCCGGCCGGCCGGAACGAGGCCTACAACATCACCAACGGCGACCTCTTCCGCTGGTCGCGGATGTGGCCGCGTATCGCGGCCTTCTTCGACCTCGAGGTCGCACCGCCGCTGCCGATGAGCCTCACCGAGGTCATGGCCGACAAGGCGCCCCTGTGGGATTCGATGGTCGAGCGCTACGGGCTCCGTCCCACGCCGTACGGCGACGTGTCGTCCTGGCAGTTCGGGGACTTCGTCTTCGGTTGGGATTACGACGTCATCGCCGACACGTCGAAGTCCAGACGAGCGGGTTTCCACGAGTACGTCGACACCGAGGCGATGTTCCTCAGCATCTTCCAGGACATGCGGGACCAGCGACTCATCCCGTGACGGTCACGCCCGGGGATCTTCCGACGAGCTCCCTACCCGCCCGCGCAGGGCGTCGATGACGTGCACGCCGGCAGGCTTGGCGAGCCGAATGGCGTACTTACCGCCGACGCCGCCGACGCCGACGATGAGGACCCGCTGACCGGCCTCGAGCTTGTGAGCTACGTGCAGTTCCAGCTCCTCGCGCGGCTCGGAGACGCGCCCGACGGCCACCATCGGATGACGGATCTCGCCGACGGGGTCGTCTACAGTCGGAGCGGCCTGACGTACCAGGCGCAATCGCTCGAGCAACGCGGGCTCGTCGTGCGCTCCCCCTCGCCGGAGGACGAGCGCAGCACTGTCGTGTCGATCACCGCGGCGGGCCCCGACGTGCTCGCCGCCGAGTTTCCCGGACACATCGCCACCGTCCACGGTGTCCTCTTCGACCCCCTCACGGACGAGGACGCAGCCGACCTCGCGCGCATCCTCGGACGCGTCGGTGAACACCTCCGCGCCTCGCCACCACGTTCGGCTACCCGCCGCGAAGTGACCTGAGGACGCGCGGCGGGGTCAGCCCTCCGGAGCCACGGGAGGGATCGAGGGGAGATCGAACTCGGGGATCGTGAACCTCGGGATCGGGGCGGGGGATTCGAGGTCGTCGAAGTAGCCCGGCGGGATCGTCGCGGGGGCGGACGGTTCGTCGTCGATCGGGGCCGGCCGTCCGCTCGCCGAGCCGCTCGCCACGGACACGAGGTTCGCGAGCCCGACGAGGAACACGACCGTCAGCAAGACGGTGGGGATCGAGAGCCGGACGAGGCGCCATCCGGTCACGCTCGGCTTTCCATGCTCGCGCACCCACGGGGCGACACCGACGAGAGCGGTGATGCCGACGATCGCGGCGATCATCCCGACGGCCGCTCGACCCGCGTCGCCCTCGTCGAACGACCCCGCCGGAATCAGTCCCACGATGCAGAACGGGATGAGGAGAGGTGGGGTGAGGACCGCATGGCGCCACCGCAGATCGCCGAGAGAGCGACCGGCGGGGCCGAGGCCCGATCCGTCGTCGGACACCGTTCCCGGTTTCACGGCGGCGAGATCGGCGTCCGCTCGGCTGGCGAGGCGTCGCTCCTGGCGCATGCTCGCGAGTCGGACGACGGTCCACCCTCCCGCCGCGAGTACGAGCAACCATGCGCCCGGCACGACCTCGAACGCGAGCAGGATCGCGCCCAGGAACGTCGACAACGCGGACGTGCGTCCACCGAGCCGGACGGCGGCGCGCCATCCGACTTTCGACGCGATATCCGCTCGATAGGCCGGAGGCAGCGCCTGGATCGACGCGTTCCGGATCCCCCAGACGGTGAAGGAGGCGGCGCCGATCGCGACGAGCGCGCCCGTGCGGAACGGTCCGCCGAGGAAGGCGATCGTGAGGCCGACGAGTGCGGGCGCGAGCCACAGCATCGTGGTGACGGCCCGTCGGCGCGCGGCGACGAGGGTGTCGAACCGCGCACGCAGTGCGGGATCCGCCGGCGAGCTCGCCAGCAGCCCGCCCACGATGTTCATCGACTCGTCGATCGACGTCGACGCGAGCTCCGTCTTCAACTCCAGGAGTTCCGAATCGGTGGGATTCTGCGCGAGGGCGTCATCGACGAGTCGGCGGGCCTCGGAGGAGTTGGCGAGCCAGATCTCGATCCGGGCCGCCATCATCGTGTACCAGGGGTCGCCTCCGGCGTGCTGCAACGACAGCCGGTAGAGCTCCCGCGTCCGCGCCTTCCCTGCGGCCGATCGATCCCGAGAGCCGTGCAGGGCGAGGTACATGAGCGCCGTCGGTTGTTCGGGGCGATGGGCGAGCACGACGTCGAGGTGCTGCTTCATGAGGTCGAAGTCGCGCAGGCTGTACGCCGCCCAGGCGATCGACATGCGCGCGTTGAGGGACTGCGGATTGGCCTCGAGTGCCGCCGTGGCGGTCCGGACGACCTCGTGCCACTGCTGCCGCGACTCGAAGACCTTCGCCAGGCTGAGGAGAAGCAGGGCGTCGTCCGGCCGCTGCGTGAGTTCGTCGCGGAGCAGTGTCTCCGCACGGTCGACCTGACCGACCGCGAGGAACGATTCGGCGCGGTAGACGACGCCCTCGACCGGGTCGGCCACCGGCTAGCGGATGCCGCGCGACTCGAGGAACGCCGCGAGGTCGTCGTAGCGTCCGTCCGTGTTCGCGAACGTGACGACGTTCTTCGCCCCGGCGAGCCAGGCGCCCGTCGACGGCTTCACCTCGCGCAGCACGTGGCGGAGTTCGGTCATCCCGATCGGCTGCACCTCGCCCGTCTGGATGGAGCGCAGCATCGCCTGCTCGGCCGCGGAGGAGACGAGGTGCTCGAGATCGGCACCCGAGAAGCCGTCGGTGCTGCGCACGAGTTCGCCGAGGTCGATGCCCGCGACCGGGCGCCGGTCGAGGTGCATGCGGAGGATCGCCTCCCGCGCGGGCTCGTCGGGCGGCAGCACGAGCAGCATGCGGTCGAAGCGCCCGGGGCGCAGGAGCGCGGGGTCGACCTCCCACGGGCTGTTCGTCGCGGCGAGGACGAAGAGGCCGTCGTTGTCGGCCGTCATCGAGTCGAGCTCCATGAGCAGTTGGTCGACCATGGCGCGCATGCCCGACCAGCCGGTGCCGATGCTCGACCGCTTGGCGCCGATCGCGTCGATCTCGTCGAGGAAGAGCACGGCGGGAGTGAGGCTCCGCGCGTGCTCGAACAGCGCGCGCAGGTTCTTCTCGGTCTCGCCGAAGTGCGACCCGAGGATGTCGGCGAGGCTCGCGGTGAGGAAGCGGGCGCCGAGTTCGCCCGCGATCGCCCGCGCCATGAACGTCTTGCCGCAGCCGGGAGGGCCGTAGAGCACGAGGCCGCCGCGGAGCGTCTTGCCGAACGCCTTCGCGAGCTCCGGGTGGCGCATCGGTTCGAGGAAGCTCTCGCGCAAGCGCTGCTTGACGGCTTCGAGGCCGCCGACGTCCGCGAGCGTGACGCGATCGCGGTACTCGTCGACGACGGGTGCGGCCTCGTCGCCGCCCGGGGTGATGATCGCCGGGTCGCCGTCGGCGGCGGCAGCCGGTGAGGAGACGTAGGGCGGGGGCACGGCGGAGGACCCGAGATCGCTCTCGGCGGCGGTCCAGTCGAAGCCGCCGGGGGCGTCCGTGGCGGCGCTGTTCGTGCTGCCGCCGTCCCTCACATCGAGGTCGCCGGAGCTCTGTCCGGTGCTGAACTCGTCGCGCGGAGCACCGCCGGAGTCGACGTCGTCCGGAGACGGCCGGGAACCATCGGGCGTTCCGGCCGCGGTCGTGGTGCCCGGGGAACGCATCGCCGCCGTGGCCGCCGTCAGGACCCGCATCGCCTCCGGGTTGCCCGGCTCGTGCGTGAGCACGGTGGCGGCCTGCGTCACGGCGTCGTCGAGGCGACCGCGGTCGAGCAGCAGCTGGGCGACCTGCACCCGTAACTCGACGTTCGTCGGGCTCGCCTCCAGAGCGGCGAAGAGGCTCTGGAAGAGGGCGTCACTCATGCGTCAAGCCTAGCGACGACGACGGAAGGCCCACAGTGTGAGCTGGCGGGACTCGTCGTGGTCGCCGGGCCACGGTATCCTCACGGCGTGCGCATCGTCGTCTCGGGAACCCATGCAAGCGGAAAGAGCACGCTCATCTCCGACTTCGCGGTGAGGCACCCGGAGTTCACGGTGCTGCCCGACCCGTTCGAGCTTCTCGACGAGAGCGGCGACATGCCGTCCGCTGCGCTGTTCGCGTCGCAACTGCGCATCGCCGCAGACCGGCTCACGACTGAGCCCGTCGACGAGATGCTCATCGCAGAGCGTGGCCCTCTTGACTTCCTCGCCTATCTCCTGGCTCAGGCCGACCTCGCCGGCCGTCCCCTCGACGACGCGTTCCTCGAGCGGGCGACTGCTCGAACCGCCGAGGCGCTCCGGGCGGTCGACCTCCTGGTGGTGCTGCCGCTGACGACCGGCGACCCGATCCGTGTCGGTGCCGATGAACACCTCGAGCTGCGCGATGCTACGAACGACGTGCTCTTGGACCTCCTCGACGACCCTGACATCATCGATGACGACCTGATCGTGGCGGAGATCGCGGGAGCGCCCGCCGAACGGCTGGCCACGCTGGAGGCGCTGGTGGGCGGCGGGGCCCGCCGAGCACCCTGACACTGCACGTCCGCCCCCGCCACCGCTACACGGACGCATCCGCCCCGCGTGCGGCGGCGACAGCCCGGCCCCGTTCCGTCTCGTCGAAGCGCGCCATCATGTCGGCGAGCGTCCCGGCGTCCTCGTTCGCGCCGAACGCCTCGGCGTGCGGCTCGAGCCGGATGCTGTCCCGGAGGGAGCCGGCCGACACGACGGCGAAACCGAGGTCGTCGACGAGTCGGCTCACGGAGGCGACGGCCTCGGCGTCGTCTCCCGCGACGGCGATCGCCTTGCGGTCGACGGCGCCGACGGGCCGCGGGCCCTCGTCGAGGTCGTGGTAGCCCATGTGGTTGAACGCCTTCACGACCCGGGATCCGGGCAGGAACGCCTGCACGCGTTCGCTCGTCGAGACGCGGGGATCTGTGAGGTCCTCGCGGATGCCGTCGACCTCCCACCAGTAGTTCATCGCGTCGACGACGACCTTCCCGTCGAGCTCGGCGACGGGGACGCTCTCGAGCTTGCCGAGCGGCAGCGCGAGCACCACGATGTCGGCGTCGCGCGCAGCCTCGGCGCTCCAGACCGCTTCGGCTCCCGGAGCGAGGACGCCCACGATGAGGCGGATCTTCGCCGGGTCACCCGAACCGGAGATGAGCACACGGTGACCGGCCGCGAGAGCGAGCCGCGCGAGTACCGTCCCCACCTTCCCGGAGCCGAGGATGCCGATCGTGAGTCGCTTCGCCATAGCGCCGCTCATGCCGCCACCGTCCCGTTCGTCGAGTCCGCGAGGATGTCCTTGACCATGGGCAGCACCTTACTTCCGTAGAGCTCCACGTTGCGCAACCGCGCGCTCGCGGGCACGGTTCCCGACGTGTAGATGAGGTCGAACCGACCGACGCCGAGGCTCGACACCGTCTTCGCGATCTTCCGCGCCACCGTCTCCGGTGAACCGATGTACTGCGAGCCGTGCTCGATCTCCGCCTGGAACTCGTGGCGCTGGATGGGCGGCCACCCGCGCAGCGCGCCGATCCGGTCGCGGATGACCTTCATGTGCGGCCACACGATCTCGGCGGCCTCCTCGTCGGTGTCGGCGACGAAGCCCGGGGAGTGCACACCGATCGGGTGCGCCGTGGTGCCGAGCTGGTCGGCCGCGCGGCGGTAGAGGTCCATGTAGGGGAGGAAGCGCTCCGGCTGACCGCCGATGATCGCGAGCATGAGCGGGAGTCCGTACTGGGCCGTGCGGATGACCGACTGGGGGGAGCCGCCCACGCCGACCCACGTCGCGAGACCGTTCGCCGTCTTCGGGAACACGTCGGCGTTGTCGAGAGCCGCGCGGGTCGTGCCGCTCCACGTGACCGGCTTCTCCGTCAACAGTTCGGCGAACAGCGCGATCTTCTCGTCGAAGAGCACGTCGTAGTCGGCGAGGTCGTAGCCGAAGAGCGGGAAGGATTCGGTGAAGGAGCCCCGGCCGAGGATGACCTCGGCGCGACCGTTCGACAGGGCGTCGACCGTCGCGAAGCGCTGGAAAACGCGCACCGGGTCGTCGGAACTGAGGACCGTGACGCCCGACCCGAGGCGGATGCGGGACGTCTTGCCCGCGATGCCGGCGAGCACCGTGTCGGGGCTCGAGACGGCGTACTCGGGGCGGTGGTGCTCGCCGAGGGCGATGACGTCGACGCCGAGCTCGTCCGCGACGACGGCCTCGTCGACGACCTGGCGGATCGCTTCCGGGTAGCTCATGACCTCGCCGTCGTCCCGGGTGGGGACGTCGCCGAAGGTGTCGAGACCGAACTGGACGGTGTTCATGACGGGCTCCTTTTAGTTGACGCGTCAATTACTACTCTCTTATGATTGACATGTCAACCAGGAGGACCGATGACGACGAGTGGCACCCGTAAGACGCCCACGAGCACCGAGCTCGCGGCCTGGCGCGAGTACATCGAGGCGGCGGAGGAGATGCGGCGAGCCGTGTCGTCGGCGATGCAGGACCAGTCTGGCGTCTCGTCCGGCGACTACTCCGTGCTGCTCGCGCTCTCGGAGGCGGACGGCCACCGCTTGCGGTCGTCTGCCCTCGCCGATGACATCGGGTGGGAGCGGAGTCGCCTCTCCCATCACCTCGGTCGGATGGAGAAGCGCGGTCTCGTCGCTCGCGACCGTTGCGGCGAGGACAATCGCGGGGCGTGGATCGCGATCACGGCCGAGGGCTCGAGCCTGTTCCGCACGGCGTCCGCCGCTCACTTCCGGGTGATCCGCCGCCTCTTCGTCGACGCGCTCGACGACGGCGAACTCGAGGGTGTCCGTGCGGTGTCCGCCGCGTTGCGCCGGCATGTGCGCTCGACGGGCGGGAACGCGTCGCAGGATGACTGAGCGCGCGGCCACGGTCGTCGTCATCGGAGCCGGGCAAGCGGGGTTGTCCGGCGCGTACCACTTGCGGCGCCGCGGGTTCTCCTCCGCCCTCGATGATCCGGCGGGTGCGCGCACCTTCGTCGTCCTCGACGCCGACGCCGCTCCTGGCGGTGCCTGGCAACACCGGTGGGAGTCGTTGCGGATGGCCACCGTGAACGGCATCTTCGACCTGCCCGGCATGCCGAAGCCGCCGATCCGAGCGACGGACTCCTCGCGGGATGCCGTTCCGGGGTACTTCGCCGCCTACGAGAGGGAGTTCGGCTTCCCGATCCTGCGTCCCGTGCAGGTGACCGCCGTGCGTCGTGACGACGACGACCCGGAGGGTGACCTCCTCGTCGACACGTCCGACGGCCTCTGGCGGACGCGGGCCGTCATCAACGCGACCGGGACGTGGACGAACCCCGTGCTCCCGCACTATCCCGGCGCCGAGTCCTTCCGCGGTCGGCAGCTGCACACGCACGACTACGTGTCGAACGAGGAATTCGCCGGACAACGCGTCGCGATCGTCGGTGGTGGCATCTCGGCCGTGCAGCAGCTCGAGGAGATCTCCCGGGTCGCGACGACCTTCTGGTACACGCGTCGGGAACCCGTGTTCCTCGAGAACGGTTTCCAGCCGGAGACGACGGGCCGATCGACGATCGAGAAGGTCGTCGCCGACGTTGAGGCGGGGCGTCCGACCGGCAGCGTCGTCTCGTACACGGGGCTCGGGTGGACGAGCTATGCGATTGCCGCTCGGGATCGCGGCGCCCTCGAACGGCGCCCGATGTTCAGGGAGATCGAGCCGACCGGCGTTCGCGAAGCCGACGGGTCGTTCACGCCCGTCGACGCGATCCTCTGGGCGACGGGCTTCAAGGCGGCGATCGCGCACCTCGAGCCGCTCGACCTCCGCGGACCGCTCGGAGGCATCCCCCTCGAGGGCACACGGGTCGCGAGCGAGCCGCGTGTGCACCTCATCGGGTTCGGCCCGTCGCAATCGACGGTGGGGGCGAACCGCGCCGGCCGCGAGGCCGTGGCGACACTGCTCCGCACGGTGCTGAGCGAGGAGACGAAGAGCGCCGACGCGTGAGTGCGTAGTCGTCCGCTCGCTCCTGCGGTCTTGTTCCGTCCGCAGACCTCCTGCGGACGGTCACGACGTCGGTGGTGGCGGTTAGCCTCGAACCGCACCCCCTCCCGACGATCGGACCCGACTGCATGTATCTTCTCGACGGCACGACGCCGATCACGAGCGCGAGCGATCTCACGGCGGCGTCGACGTGCGAATTCGCGTTCCTGCGGTCGATCGACGCGAAGCTCGGGCGGGTCGAGGCGACGGTCGAGGACGACCCGATGTACGCGCGCTCGTCGAAGCTCGGCGACGAGCACGAACTGCGGGTGCTCGAGCAGTACCGGGCGGAGTTCGGCGACGCCGTGCGCGAGTTCGACCGGCCGGACGTGCGCGACCGCGCGGCCATGGAGCAGGCCCACCGCGACACGATCCAGGCATTTCGAGACGGCGCTCCGCTCGTCTTCCAGGCCGTCTTCTTCGACGGCTCCTTCGTCGGCTTCGCGGACTTCATCATCCGCATGCCCGCAACGGAGGACAAGCCAGCGCGCTACCGCGTGCAAGACACGAAGCTCGCGCGCTCGGCCAAGGTCACCGCGCTCCTGCAGCTCGCGGCGTACGTCGAGCAGCTCACGAACGCTGGCATCCCGGTCGACGACGAGGTCGACGTCATCCTCGGCGACGGCACCGTCAGCACGCACCACGTCGCCGACATCCTGCCGGTCTACCGGCGGCGCCGTGAGCGCCTCGTCCGCATCGTGCAGGAGCGCCTCGACGACACGGAAGCCGTGCGGTGGGACGACCCGCGCTACACGATCGACGGCCGATGCGCGGATTGCGAGCGTGAGATCCAGGAGCGGCGAGACGTCCTCCTCGTGGCTCGAATGCGGCTCACTCAGCGGGAGCGCCTCCGCGCGGCCGGCGTCACCACGATCGACGAGCTCGCGGAGCGGACCGAGCCCGTCGACGGCATCGCCGCCGCGACCCTCGAGGGTCTGCGCGAGCAGGCCGAGCTGCAGCTGCAAGCGCCCGTCGACGGCGGTGTCCCTCCCGTCCGGCTCATCGACACGGACCCGATCGCGCACCTCCCCGTCCCCGACGCCGGTGACATCTTCTTCGACTTCGAGGGCGATCCCCTCTACACCGAAGGCAGCGCCGGTCACCCCGTCGGCACCCGCTGGGGGCTCGACTACCTCTTCGGGCTCGTCGACGTCGACGAAAAGTTCACCGCTTGGTGGGCCCACGACTTCGCCGCCGAGCGGGCGGCGCTGCGTGGCTTCCTCGACTGGGTCGCCGAGCGGCGCGCGCGCTTCCCCGGCATGCACATCTACCACTACGCGGCGTACGAGCGCACGCACCTGCTCGCGCTCGCGGCGCGTCATGGCACGGGCGAGGAGGAGGTCGATCAGCTGCTGCGCGACGGCGTGCTCGTCGATCTCTACCCGATCGTGCGAGCCTCGGTCCGGGTGGGGTCGCGTTCGTACTCCATCAAGAAGCTCGAGCCCCTGTACATGGGCGACGAGCACCGCGAGAGCGACGTGAAGGACGGCGCCGCGTCGATCGAGGCGTACGTTCATGCGCGCGAACTCTCCGCATCACCCGACCCGGCCGACCGCGCCCAGGGCGAAGCGGAGCTCGCGGAGATCGGCGACTACAACCGGTACGACTGCGTGTCCACCATCCGACTGCGCGACTACCTGATCTCACTCGCGCGCGAGGTTGGGGTCGAGCCAGGGCAGCCGCTCCCCACGGCGGGCGAGCCGCAAGCGCCCGAGCCGTCACCGCTCCACGACGAGTTGAGCCGACTCGCAGGCGACCCGCTCGACCCCGAGCGCGACGTCGACCACGCCGCGCTCGCCCTGGCGGCCGCGGCCATCGACTACCACCGGCGCGAGCAGAAGGTGTTCTGGCAAGAGCACTTCGACCGCCTCGTCGCACCCCTCGACGAGTGGGCGGACGTGCGCGACGTGTTCATCGTCGACTCGGCCGAGGTCGTGCGCGACTGGTACCGCGAGGGCAACCAGCGCACCGACCGCCGCGTCCTCCGCCTGCACGGAACGCTCGCTCCCGGCAGCTCGCTCAAGCCGGGCAGCGAACTCAACGCGCTCTACGCCTACCCTGCGCCGTTCACGAACCCCGGGGCCAGCCAGGGCGCGCGATCGTGGACGGGTGTCTCGGTGCAGGCGAACGACGAGGAGGGGACGATCGTCGTCGTCGAGAACCTCCGCGGCGGGCGCGATCCGTACGACGACGTCCCCGTCGCGCTCACTCCGGGGGCGCCGCCGCGCGCTGGAGCACAGGCCACGGCGATCGAGCACTGGGGTCACCGCATCGTCGACGCGATCACCGCATCGGGCGGCGCCGTCGGGGCTGCTGCATGGCCGGCGGATCCGGTGGTCGACATCCTCCGGCGCACGCCGCCACGAACTCGCAGCGGCCGACCGCTCCCGCACTCGCTCGGTGAAGACGGCGTGCCCCGCACCATCCCGGACGTCGTCGCCGCGCTCCTCGATCTCGATCGCTCCTACGTCGCAGTCCAGGGTCCGCCCGGCACCGGCAAGACGTACGTCGCCACCCACGTCATCGCCGAGCTCGTTCGCGAGCGGCGCTGGGCCGTCGGCGTCGTCGCCCAATCGCACGCCGCGGTGGAGAACCTGCTGTCCGGTCTCGTGCGCAACGGACTCGCCCCGTCCCTCGTCGCGAAGGCGCTGAGCGCGAGCGTCGGCCCCGACGACGCCGACCGCCCCTTCACCGTGCTGCCGAAGAACGGGCATTCCGCGTTCGCGGCCGAACGCGTCGCGGCCGGCACCGGATACGTCATGGGCGGAACGGCGTGGGACTTCAGCAACACCGACCGCTTCGGCCGCGAGCAGCTCGACCTGCTCGTCGTCGAGGAGGCCGGCCAGTTCTCGCTCGCGCCCACGATCGCCGCGAGCGTCGCCGCCAAGAACCTGCTCCTGCTGGGCGATCCCCAACAGCTCCCACAGGTCACGCAGGGCATCCACCCCGAGCCCATCGACACCTCCGCTCTCGGTTTCGTCGCCGACGGCGAGGACGTGCTCCCGCACGACCTCGGATACTTCCTGGCACAGAGCTGGCGGATGGATCCGGCGGTCACTGCCGCCGTATCCGACCTCTCCTATGCGGGTCAGCTGCACTCCGCTCCCGCCACCCGCGAGCGCCGACTCGACGGACTCGCCCCGGGAGTGCACGTCGTTCCCGTCGAGCACGAGGGCAACGCGACGCACTCACCGGAAGAGGCCGACGCCGTCGTCCGCATCGTTCACCAGGCCCTCGGGCTCGAGTGGACCGATCCGGGCACGATCCTCGACGGGGCGCCGCTCGATCGTCACCCGCTCGCGCAGTCCGACATCATCGTGGTCTGCCCGTACAACGCCCACGTCGGCGAGGTGCACGAGGCGCTGCGCCGGGCCGGACTGCCCGACGTGCGTGTCGGAACCGTCGACAAGTTCCAGGGACAGGAGGCCGTGGTCGCGGTCCTGTCGCTTGCGGCGTCGTCACCCGCCGAGGTGCCCCGCGGCATGTCCTTCCTCCTCATGAAGAACCGGCTCAACGTCGCGATCTCGCGGGCCAAGTGGGCGGCTTTCCTCGTCTACAGCCCGGCGCTCACCGAGTACCTCCCGCACACCCCCGCCGCCCTCACGGAGCTGAGTGCGTTCCTCCGCCTCCTCGACAGCGCCGTCAGCGACAGCACCGCCACGGACAGTGCCATCACGGACGG
This sequence comes from Labedella phragmitis, assembly GCF_004078635.1. Classification (GTDB taxonomy): domain Bacteria; phylum Actinomycetota; class Actinomycetes; order Actinomycetales; family Microbacteriaceae; genus Labedella; species Labedella phragmitis. The sequence continues at coordinate 109,795 of NZ_RZNB01000001.1, read as the reverse complement.
TGACGTCACCGACAGCGCCATTACCGACTGAGCGGTCGCGGTCGATCGACGGGTGCGGGCGTGCCCACGACGCCGACCCAGAGTCCGTCCCGCGCCCGCGTCATCGCGACGTACAACTCGCGCCGTTCTCGTTCGGCTCGCTCGCGAGTCGACTCGGATTGGGTGGCGGAGATGTGCCTGCCAGCGCCGGGAAGGTGATGGGACTTGAGGCGGGGGAGCAGCACTTGCTTGAATTCGAGCCCCTTGGCCCGTTTCACCGTGCCGACCTTCACAGCGTCGACGAACGACCCGTCGTATTTCTCCAACTCGATCGTCGGGATGCGAGCGGCCTTCAGAGCGCTGAGGACTGCACGGACGTGCCAGGTCGTGAGCGTGAGGACACCGATGTCCCCCAGTGACACATCCGGCCGCGAGATCAGAGCCCGGATGCGCGAAACAATCGTCTCATCTTCGATGGTCTCGCTCGTCGACCGAACAACGCTCGGAACCTCTCCGTTGCGGGTGACGGTCGTCGGGCGATCCGCGCGCTGCTGCATGCCTTCGATATCGGTGAACTCGTCACCGAGCACCATCGACTGGGCGAAGTCGACGATCTGGGCTGTATTGCGGTAGTTGACGTCCATGACGACGCCCCGGCCCTGCAGCGAGAGGCCGACTTCAGACAGGGTGTACCCACCCGGGTAGATGCTCTGCTGGCCGTCGCCGATGAGAGTGAACCCGTCTGTCTCGGGCCCGACCAGCGAATACAGCATGCCGATCATCGCGCACGACAGGTCTTGCGCCTCCTCGACGATGACCGAGGAGTAGCCGGTCAGGGGCTGCTTTCGAAGGGAGGCGGCCGCAAAGAGAATCAGGTCGGGGAAGTCGGCGACTCCGAGGCGACGTAGATTATCGGTGTAGGCGACGAAGAGCCGCCATACCTCGCGCCGCTGGTCGAGCGTCAACCTGCGGCGGCGACCCGGCCGCGCGCATTCGGCGTATTGATCAAAGGTCGAGAGGCCGCGTCCCTTGATGACGTACTCGATCTCCTCGCTCCAGTACGTCGAATTCGAGTCCAGGGATGCGAGCGGGCCACCTCGCCCGACCGTGCTCCACGCAGTGGCGAAGGCGTCCTTCGCCTTTTCCGGATCGAGCCGGATCTCGATGCCGCGCTCGTCCAGAATGCGACGAGCGAACTGATGGACGCCTGAAAACTCGACGCGATCCACGAGTTCGGGGGCGAGGCGCGCGAAGTTCGCCCGCAAGACCACCGGGAGCGTTCGCACATACGTCGTGACGAGCACCTTTCCCGGTCGTGAGCGCGCAAGGTATGCAGCACGGTGGAGGCCGACGACTGTCTTCCCCGTCCCTGCGGAGCCTCGGATTCGGGCAGGACCGTTGAAGCTCCGGCGAACGAGTTTCGCCTGATCCGGGTGGAGGAAACTCATCCAGTGTTCGATGGGCTGGGCCAGGGCTGCCTCGAGAAGAGCCGAATCGACCTCGTCTTCGTCGAGCAGTGGTGCATCGAAGTCCTGTGAGTCGAGGACGGGTTCAGGTACTTGTGCGGTCACCGAATCGGTCTGAAGGCCAGAACCCAGCGCGGGGAAATGCAGCATCGTCGCTGCGAGCACCGCATCGACCTGTGCAGGGGTCAGGCGGGTCCCCCGACGCGAGATGTGACGCAGGATGTCCCCCTCACCGACGATGTCGACGGTACTGATCGAGTGGTGGATCCCCGTGCGGTCGGCCATCACCATGATGGGACGAACCTCGCCGGGGGCGAGCCCGACGGTGGCCAGTGCGGCTTCTGCGCCGAACGCGAGATCGGCGAGCCGCAAGACGTCATCCGTCACGTCCTCCTGATCGCGGAAGCATCTGCCGAGGACGACCTGGAAGTCCTTCCACCACTTCGTGTCGACGATGAAGACGCCGCCCGGCCCCACGACGACGAGATCGACTTGAGCTCGTCTACTGCCAGGCCATTGCCTGTCGGGCAGGAGGTGGTAGCCCCGACCGGCAAGCCGGGAGAGGCCGTCGGCTACCCGACGCTCAGACACTGCCGCAGCCCCGTAACGCCCCGCCGCTGCTCGAGCTTCGGCGGCAGCCCGATCGTGAGCGAGCGCGAGCTTGCGCTGGCGAGCAGACTCTTGTCCCGCCGAATACCCAGCCGACATCGAAGCCTCCCCCTCTGAGCGATCACTCCTCTCATCCTGCCGAGGAAAGGCGGCCGAAAGCTCGCCGCAGGAGAGGCGACTACCCGAATTGGGGTATCCGCCCCGTGTCCTGCCCGCCGGCTTCAGCCGCCGAACAGCCTCGAGAAGAAACCGTTGCCAGGTGACCAACCGACGGACTCGAGCGCTGTGGCCACGGGTTTCTTGACCTCGTCCGTCGTGAACGCCCAGCCGTAGACGCGGCCGTTTCGGGTGCCGTTGCGATCTGTCTGCTGCGTCTCAACGGCCGCGCCGAGTTGGAAGGACATGCGCTTCCCCGGCCCACTGTGCCAGGACTTCGACATCCCCCACGCCCTTGACGTTCGCGTGGGCCTCCGACCGCGATGACTTCTCGTGGAACTTCCACGTCGCCTTCTCCGGATCGAGGACCACGCGGAGTTCGTAGTCCTCCTACGCCGTCCCGGCCTCGTCGAACTCGCATGGCGTGCTGGGCCGCGACGCGTGCATGACCGGTCCGCTGTTCCCGATCGGTCGCTGAGCTTGTCGAAGCGGGTCGCGGGGGGTCTGCGGTTCCGTGCCCTTCGGAAGACTCAGGGACCGTGACCTTCGGCAGGCTCGGGCGCCACGTGTCCACCCGTCGTCGGGTGTCGGAGGCACGGCCTACGCTGGAGGACATGGAGAAGCGCATTCTCGGTCGCACTGGTGCGACCGTCTCGGTCATCGGACTCGGTACGTGGCAGCTCGGAGCGGACTGGGGTGACGTCTCCGAGGCGGACGCGCTCGCGGTCCTCGACGCGTCGGTCCAGGCGGGGGTCACGTTCTTCGACACCGCCGACGTCTACGGCGACGGCCGCAGCGAGAGCCTCATCGGCCGCTACCGCACGCAGAACCCCGGGGTCGACCTCACGGTCGCCACGAAGATGGGCCGCCGCGTCGATCAGGTGCCGGAGAACTACACGCTCGAGAACTTCCGTGCCTGGACGGATCGCTCGCGCCGCAACCTCGGCGTCGACACCCTCGACCTCGTGCAGTTGCACTGCCCGCCCACGCCCGTCTTCTCGAACGACGCCGTCTACGACGCGCTCGATACCCTCGTCGACGAGGGCGCGATCCGCCACTACGGCGTGAGCGTCGAGACCGCGGAGGAAGCGCTCGCCGCCATAGCCCGACCGGGTACGGCCACCGTGCAGATCATCCTCAACGCCTTCCGCCTCAAGCCGCTCGACCGCGTCCTGCCCGCCGCGGCGGAGGCCGGGGTCGGCATCATCGCGCGCGTCCCGCTCGCCTCCGGCCTGCTGAGCGGCAAGTACACGACCGAGACGACGTTCGCGGAGAACGACCACCGCACCTACAACCGCTCGGGTGGCGCGTTCGACGTGGGCGAGACGTTCGCGGGCGTCGACTTCGAGACGGGTGTCGCGGCGGCGCAGGACTTCGCGGCCCTCGTCGCAGGCGAACCCCTCGCGGGTCCCGACGGCGAGCCCGACTCCGGCGAGTTCAGCACGGCGCAGGTCGCGCTCGCGTGGGTCGCGCAGCAGCCCGGCGTCAGCACGGTCATCCCGGGTGCCCGCTCGGTCGAGCAAGCCGCGGCGAACGCCGCAGCGGGCGACGTCCCACCGCTGAGCGACGGCTTCCAGTCGTCGGTCCGCGACCTGTACGACCGATACTTCCGCGCGGCCATCCACCACCGGTGGTAGCGGGCGGGCGCCGGAGACTGGGCCCGGCGTTCGGCAACCTCTTCACGTCGAACCTCGCCTCGAGTCTCGGCGACGGCATCGCACGCACGGCCGCTCCACTCCTCGCGGTTCGTCTCACCGACGATCCGCTGCTCGTCTCCGGGATCGCGGCGCTCGCGATGCTGCCATGGCTGCTCTTCGCAGTGCCCGCCGGCATCATCGTGGACCGGATCGACCGGCGCACGGCCCTCGCGCTCGCGAACGGAGGCCGAGCGGCGCTCGCCGGTGTGCTCCTCATGCTCTCGGCCACAGGGTCGCTCACGATCTGGTGGCTGTACGCGATCATCTTCCTCTACGGCATCGGCGAGACCATCTACGACGGGGCGATCCGCGCGATCGTGCCGAGTGTGGTCACCCGCACGGAGCTCCCGCGAGCGAACTCGCGCATCGAGGCGGGCGAGCTCGTCGTGCAGAACTTCCTCTCCGGTCCGTTCACGTCGGTGCTCTTCGCGGTGTCGGTCCTCATCCCGCTCGGCGCCAACATCGTGGTCTACGCGGGCGCCGTCGTCCTCGCGGTGCTCCTGCCCACGGCCGCGGCGGGCACGCACCTCAGTGGTGAAGCGGTGGATCGGGTGCAGTGGCACCGGCAGTTCGCAGACGGCTTCCGCTTCATCTTCGCGAGTCGCATGCTCACGACACTGCTCGGCCTCAGCACCTTCATCGGCCTGTGCGTCTCGGCCGCGACAGCGAGCTTCGTCCTGTACCTCCTCGACCGGCTGGCGCTCCCCGAAGCCCTGTTCGGGCTCTTCATGCTCACGGGAGCGGTGGGCGGCATCCTCGGCAGCATGGTCGCGCAGCGCCTCAAGGAACGCTGGGGTGCAGGGCTCACGATGGCCGTCGCGAACATCGTGGCGACGCTCGGCTTCGTCTTCGTGGGCCTCGTCCCCACGCTCTGGGCCGCGGGCGTCGGCTACTTCGTGACATCAGCGGCGATCCTCGTATGGAACGTGCACGTCATGTCGCTGCGGCAGAGTGTCATCCCGAGCCGGTTGCTCGGGCGCGTGCACGGATCGTGGCGCACGGTGCTGTGGGGATCGATGCCGCTGGGGTCGCTCATCGGCGGTGCGCTCGGTCGTATCGATCTGACCGTGCCGTTCATCGTCGGCGGTGGGGCGGCGACTCTCGCGGCCATCGTGTTCTTCCGCTTCCTCACGACGTTGCCCAACCCCGAGGACGTCGACAACGGCGACTCCCGCTGACTCCGCGTCGAGGTTCCGGCGGCGGCCGCGAGGACGTGAGGCGCTGATACCGTGATCTGATGCCGTCCGAAGCTTCCGACCCGCCCGTCGTCGTCCCCGACGAACGGAGGAATGCTCCCTGGCGGGTCGTGATCCTGTCGGCCATCGCTCGATTGTGCGAATCCGTGGCCCGAGGGGCGAGTCGGCTCGCTGAACGATCGAGGACCGCGGCCGGCATCGTCGGCGACGAAGTGAGCGGGGTCGTCGGCGATGTCGTGACGGATGACGAGATCGAGGCGGCGCGGAGGCTCTTCGGGGTCGGCGCCGAACCCGTCGACCGGGATCCCTCCTGGGAAGCCGGGACGAGCGTGCAAGCCTTTCCGACGACTGACCCGAGGCCCTAGCCTCGGGTCAGTCGCACCATCTTCTTCTCCTGGACGGCCCTGATCGTCGTCGGACTCGTGTACATGCTCGCTGTCGGCTTCTCGGATCTCGCATCTTGAGGTGGCTCAAGGAGCAGGGGCTCAGCCTGTTCTTCCTGGCGATCTTCCTCGCGGCGCTCATCGGCCAGTCGGTCTTCGGTCTCCTCGCGTACAACGAGGACCAGCTGTCCCATGGAGCCCCGCCCGTCTCGTACATCGAATTCGTCACGTCGTCCGACTTCGTGGTGGATGTCGCCGAGAACTGGCAGTCCGAGTACCTCCAGTTCTTCCTGCTGATCCTCGCGACCATCTGGCTCGTGCAGAAGGGCTCGACGGAGTCGAAGCAGCCCGGCCAGGAGGGCATCGAGTCAGACGAGGAGCAGGACATCCGCGGCGGTGCCGAGTCGGACTCGCCTCGCTGGGCTCGGGTCGGCGGATGGCGGACGGTCGTCTACTCCAACTCGCTGCTCATCGTCATGGGCGCTATCTTCGTGCTCTCGTGGGCGGCGCAGTCGGTCGCGGGCGCCGCGTCCTTCAGTGACGAGCAGGTCGAGCACGGCGAAGCGGCGGTGTCGTGGGCCGAGTACGTGGTCTCGCCGGACTTCTGGAACCGCACGCTGCAGAACTGGCAGTCGGAGTTCCTCGCCGTCGGGAGCATGATCGCTTTCTCGATCTACCTGCGGCAGCGAGGGTCGCCCGAATCGAAGCCCGTCGGCACTGCGCACGACGAGACCTCCGCCGAGGGGTGAGGGCCGAGGCGGACTACCGGTCGCGCGGTGACCCCTCTGCTCCTCGCGTCGGAATCCCCACGACGAACGACACCGCGAGCGCAAGGAGCGCCACGACCGCCGTGTAGCCGAGCGTCGCGACGAAGGGCGCGACCGGCTGTCCCGAGTCGATGACCCACTCGCCCGCGACCGCGCCGGCGCTCACGACCGAGCCCACCGCCGACAGCGATGTCACGAGAGTGAAGACGAGCCCCGACAGCGCGAGCGACACGCTCGCGCCGACGGCTTCCGAGAGGGAGAGGGCCGAGGTGTTGCGCCCCTCCTCGCCGCGTTCCGACGAGGCGAGGACGATCGTCGTGATGCGCGGGAACATGAGGCCCATCCCCCCGCCCGCGAGGAACCAGCCGACGACGGCGACGATCGGGTGCAGCGAGAACGCGGCCGTGGCGACCTGCACGACGGTTCCGACGAAGAGGAAGACACCACCGGCGCGCATGAAGACCCGGTGAGGAGTGCCGTCGCCCGCTCGGCCCTGAATCGCGGAACCGCTGGCCCAGGCGATGGCGCCGGCCGTGAGCGTGACGCCCGACAGCCACGGCGGCAGGCCGTACCGGTCGTGCAGGAGGAGGGGCAGATAGACCTCGGCGGCGAAGAACGCGGCGGCGATGAGGCCGCGGAGGAGGACGGCGGCGGGGAGTCCGCGTCGAGCCGTGAAGGTGCCGCGCGGCAGCAGCCGGTGGACGAGCAGCGCGATGACGACGAGCGCTACGGCGCCCGCGACCCAGCGCACGGCCCCGGGGAGTTCGCTGCTGAGACTGAGGCTCACGACGGCGACCGCGACGGCCGCGCCGAGGGCGAGTCGCGTCGAGTCGCCGAGGCGCCGCACGTCGCCCGGTGGAGTCGATGTGATCACGTCGTCGCGCTCCGACGATTCGTCTCCCGCGGGGGCGAGCGATCGCAAGGCCGGCGCGACGAGCACGAGCGCGACCGCGACGAGCGCGACGACGCCGAGGAAGACCCACCGCCACCCGACCGTGTCGGCGACGATGCCCGCGACGAGCGGTCCGACCATCGAGGGGACGACCCACGCGGCGGCATACGCGGCGAAGATCTTCGGGTGCAGAGGCGGCGGGTACAGCTTCGCGACGAGCACGTAGATCGCCACGGTCATCGCGCCGGACCCGAAGCCCTGCACGAAGCGGCCGGCGACGAGCATGGGCATGCCCTGGGCGAAACCCGCGATGATGAGACCCACCGTGAAGACGAGGACCGCGGCGATGAGTGGTCGCGAGGGCCCGCGGCGATCCGCCCAGATCCCCGCACCCACCATGCCGACGACGCTCGAGGCGACGGGAGCGGCGAAGGCGAGCGAGTAGAGCGCGGCTCCGTCGAGTTCGTCGCTCACGACCGGCATGACGGTCGTGACGGCGAGCGACTCGAACGCGGAGAGGGTGATGAGCGCGCACGTGCCGATGGTGGTGAGGGCGAGCCCGCCCGCCAGGATGCCGCGGGGAAGGACGTGGCCGTCGCCGGATCGGGGCGCGTGGGAGGCGGGGGACGGATCGGGAGTGCTCACAGTGGTTCGAGCCTATGGGCTAGCGTCGAGCGGTGCCCTCCTACCGCGTGACGATGACCATCGGGATGCTGAGGCCGGGATCCTCGCCCGAACAGGTGCAGCCGACGGCGGCCGATGCCGCCGCCGAGATCGCCGTGCTCGAGTCCTCGACTGTCGACGTGACGCGCGGGGAGGCGCGACTCGTCGTGCGGTTCACGGCCGACGACCCGGAGCTCGCCCTGCAGGTGGCGCGGCACGTCGTCGCCTCGACCGATCGGGTGGCGCACATCACGTACTCCACGGTCACGGAGCGCGACGGCGGGACGTGGCGCCGGGTCGGCTGACGGGCCGTGCCGCTGGTAGCGTGCGGGGAATGGTCACGAAGGATCCGGGAGAGACGCGCGTGACGCTCTCCGACGACGACCGCTGCCCGTGCGGGAGCGGCGACCCCTACGGGCGGTGCTGTGGTCCGCTGCACCGGGGCGAGGCGGTGGCGCCGACCGCCGAGCGCCTCATGCGCTCGCGCTTCACCGCGTTCGTTCTCCACGACGCGCGCTACCTGCTCGCGACGTGGCACCCGACGACGCGGCCCCCGCGGCTGCACCTCGACGCCGACGTGCGCTGGCAGCGGCTCCTGATCCTCGGCCGCTCCGGGGGCGGTCCCTTCGACGCCGATGGCACGGTCGAGTTCGAGGCGATCTTCCGCACTCCGGATGGCCGCGGCGTGCAGCACGAGAACAGCCGATTCGTGCGCGAGGACGGCCGCTGGTTCTACGTGAGCGGCGTCGTCGACGACTGACCCCGCCGATGGCACTGCGCCAGCGGGTCAGTGGATCTGCGTGATCTGTCCGGCGTAGTACGAGGACTGCGCCGGGTAGTAGTCGTCGAACTCGGGGAGGGCACGGCCCGACCGCGCTGCGACGAGCATGTCGAGGTAGTACTCCCAACCGGGGCCGATGCTCGCGACCATGTCGGCGACGGCCTCCCGGTCCGTTCCGAGGTGCTGGACGAGGGTCAAGCGGGTGGGGTCGGCGTCGCCGGACGGGGCGTCGATGAGGAGCTCGAGTCGCCACTCGCCGTAGTCGTCGAGCATCGTGACGGCGAGGCGCCGTTCCGGCTCGCACGCGTCGATGCGCAGCTCACTCGTCGGTGTGCCGTCCTCGAAAGCGAGACGTACCGCGACGATCTCGCCGACGCGCCCGTCGCCCTCCCACGGGCCGAACCACAGTGCCGTCCGGTCGGAGGCGGTCACGTCTCGCCAGACGGCGGCGGGGGAGTCGGTGAACTCGCGGGAGATCGCGACGTCGTAACCGTCGGTGCTGCGGCGAATGTGACCGGTGGGACGAGGACTCATGAGGGCCTCCGCTTGTGGTGCGTCGGGATGAGGACCGATCCGCGTCGATGCGGACGCCCACATCGTACGCCCGGGACCACCCCGCCGGACAGAGGAAAGCGGGTCGCGTGACGAGGGGTACCCGGGGAGTCGGGGCGGGCACGACGCAACGGACGCCGTGTCGGTCCAGCGTCCGTCGTGCGCCTGTCGCACCCCCCGAACCACTCGCGGACAGTGGCCGAACGAGATCCGCGAGGACTCTCCTCCATTCGATACCGACCGGAGAGTGGTGTCACGCCCCCATTTGCAGGGGGTGCGTTCCGGTCGGTCGTCGGCTAACGCACGCGCCACGAGTGCGTCCGGGCGCGCGGTCGCGTAGCGTCGTGACCCGTGAGTGGCGACGGGGAGAGGGCGAGCGTGTCGGTTGACCGAGTGACGGGGGCGTCGGCGGAGACCGGGCGCGACCAGCCCGTGATCGCCGGTCTGGACGCTCTCGTGGCGGACATCGAGGCACGCGCTGAGGCCGCGGCGGGCGCCCGAATCGTCGTCGGCATCGCCGGGGCTCCTGGTTCCGGGAAGTCGACGGCCGCCGCCGCGGTGATCGATCGTCTCGGCACGGAGGCCGCCCTCGTGCCGATGGACGGTTTCCACCTCGCCGACGAGCAGTTGCAGGCCCTCGGACGGCGGGACCGGAAGGGCGCCCCCGACACGTTCGACGCGGCCGGGTATGTCGCCCTTCTCGCCCGCTGCCGCGCCGCGGGGAGGGACGTGGTCTACGCGCCGCGATTCGTCCGGGAGATCGAGGAGTCGTACGCCCAGGCGATCGCGGTTCCCCCGTCCGCCCGCGTCGTCCTCACGGAGGGCAACTACCTCCTCCTCGACGTGGAGCCGTGGAACGAGCTGGACCGCGTGACCGACGTGCGGTACCACCTCGACGTCGACGAGGACGTCCGACTGGAGCGACTCATCGCGCGCCACGTCGCGTTCGGGAAGTCCCCGGAGGAGGCTCGCGCATGGAGCCTCGGTCCCGACGAGGCGAACGCGCGCCTCATCGCCGCGTCGGCGCACCGAGCGGACGCGCTCCTCCGTCTCTGACCGCCGCCTCCGCCGCCCGCTCCGCCGCCCCGTCGGATCGCTGACTCTGCTGAACGCGTCGCTGGGGTTCGTGGTCGGTTTCCCTTCGACGGGCTCGGGGAGCGTCGGGGTCACCGACCTCAGGCAGCGTGACGAATCGCGGCGGCGATCTCTGCGGCCGCCGCATCGACGTCGCGGGCGACGCGGTCGTCGTCGCCGCCCTCCGAGTCCCGCACGAAGGCGGTCACGCCGCGCTTCGTACGTCGTCGACATCGGTCGCGACCGCAAGTGGGTGTGCCGGAGTTGTTGAATGTCGCCGATCGATCCAACGCGCACGAGCCGATCTTGCACACGTACCGATATGGGTATATGTTGTTGTCATGGCTCGAGCAGCGACGACATCAGACGTCTTCAACGCGGCAATGCTCCATGGTGAGCATCGCGGGGACCCGAATGCGTTCGGGTCGGTCCTCACGTTCGAATCGGACGGCGATGCGACTCGGATCGAGATGCGTACGGTGTTCCCCACTACGGAACTCCGCGACGAAGCGATCGAAAAGCACGGCGCGATCGAGGGTGGCCGGCAGACCCTGGGTAACCTGGCCGACTACGTCGCAGAGCTCGTTCGGACCGGAGCAATCGACTGATGGCCGGAACAGTCTTCTTCAGCGTCTCGATGTCCCTCGACGGGTTCATCGCGCCCGATTCGCCTGAGGAACTGATGGGGCAGCAGTGGATGGAACTGCAGCACTGGGTCTTTCGGCAACGGTTCTTCCGCGAGAATCTCAAGCTCGGAACGGGCGGAGAGGAAGGGCGCGATAATGACATCGTGCGGGAGACGTTCGAGCGCACCGGTGCAAGTGTGATGGGCAAGCGCATGTTCGACGCGGGCGAGCAGATGTGGCCCGAGGATCCACCGTTTCACACGCCTGTGTTCGTTGTGACGCACGAAAAGCGTGCCCCCTGGGTGCGGCAGGGTGGGACCACTTTCCACTTCGTGAACGACGGCATCGAGTCCGCGCTCCGGCAGGCCAGGGATGCAGCCGGTGATCGAGACGTCCGCGTCTCGGGCGGCGGAGAGACCATTGTGCAGTATCTCAATGCCGCCTTGGTCGATGAGTTCCACGTGGCGCTCTCGCCCGTGCTATTTGGCTCGGGAATCCGGTTGTTCCGAGGCGTGGAAGCGGGTCGAGTGGCGCTCGACCTGGTCCGCGCGGAACCGTCGCCGAAGACGACCCACCTCTATTACGCGGTGCATGCGCGGTAATCGCGGCAGAAAAGAGAGCACCACGTCAGCACCTCGACGGATCTCTTCCGACGTTACGTAGCGTGATGGGTGAGCGAGTCGCGGTCCCGATGGGCGACGACGATGAGCGCGCTTATGCGCGTGCTGTTCGTCAGTCCGTGCCGGAGTCGAACGCCGCGCTCTCGGACGCGGCGTCCGTCGCGCGCTCGAGCGCACCGGCGGCCGACTCGTCGGACTCGACGATCTCCTCGGCGTGGCCCGCCTCGAGGCTGCCGACGAGCTCCGCCGTCGCTCCGCCGATGATGCCGGACGCCGCGTACTGCTCGAGTCGGGCGCGCGAGTCGGCGATGTCGAGATTGCGCATCGTCAGCTGTCCGATCCGGTCGCCGGGACCGAACGCCGAGTCGCCGACGCGCTCCATCGAGAGCTTGTCGGGGTGGTAGCTGAGCGACGGGCCCGTGGTGTCGAGGATCGTGTAGTCGTCGCCGCGACGGAGGCGGAGCGTGACCTCTCCCGTGACGGCGGAGCCGACCCAGCGCTGGATCGACTCGCGCAGCATGAGCGACTGCGGGTCGAGCCAGCGTCCCTCGTACATGAGGCGACCCAGGCGGCGGCCCTCCGCGTGGTAGTTCGCGACGGTGTCCTCGTTGTGGATGGCGTTGAGGAGGCGTTCGTAGGCGATGTGCAGCAGCGCCATGCCGGGGGCCTCGTAGATGCCGCGGCTCTTCGCCTCGATGATGCGGTTCTCGATCTGGTCGGAGACGCCGAGGCCGTGTCGGCCACCGATCGCGTTGGCCTCGAGCACGAGCTGCACGGCGTCCTCGAACTCGGTGCCGTTGATCGCGACGGGCCTCCCGGCCTCGAAGCGGACGGAGACGACCTCGGTCGCGACGTCGACGTCGTCTCGCCACGCGGCGACGCCCATGATCGGTTCGACGAGGTCGAGACCGGAGCTGAGCTCCTCGAGCAACTTCGCCTCGTGCGTCGCGCCCCAGATGTTGGCGTCGGTGCTGTACGCCTTCTCGGTGGCGTCGCGGTAGGGGAAGCCGCGCGCGACGAGCCATTCGCTCATCTCGGTGCGGCCGCCCAGCTCGGTGACGAAGTCCGCGTCGAGCCACGGCTTGTAGATGCGCAGGCGCGGGTTGGCGAGGAGGCCGTAGCGGTAGAACCGCTCGATGTCGTTGCCCTTGTAGGTGGAGCCGTCGCCCCAGATGTCGACACCGTCCTCCTTCATGGCGCGCACGAGCATCGTGCCCGTGACGGCGCGGCCGAGGGGCGTGGTGTTGAAGTAGGTCTTCCCGCCCGAGCGGATGTGGAACGCGCCGCACTGGAGGGCGACGAGGCCTTCCTCGACGAGAGCGCTCTTGGCATCGACGAGCCGCGCGATCTCGGCACCGTACTCGGTGGCGCGACCGGGGACCGAGGCGATGTCGGGCTCGTCGTACTGACCGATGTCCGCCGTGTACGTGCAGGGCACCGCGCCCTTCTCGCGCATCCAGGCGACAGCGCAGGAGGTGTCGAGCCCCCCCGAGAATGCGATGCCGACTCGTTCACCGACGGGGAGACTGCTCAAGACCTTGGACACGAGACGAGTTTACGGGAGAGCGAGCCCCCTCCTCCGCATCGTGACGCGGTGGGCGACGAAGTCTCGCCTCGTGGCGGGCACTCGCGTGATCAGGAAACCATGCTCGCGCCGACCAAAAATCGCTCCGGCTATTCGAGCATCTGCCGGTCGATGAACGCTGCCATGCCGGGCACGGTGAATGCCACGACGCCGTGCTCCGGGGCGTACACGAGACCTTTTGCGATGAGAGAAGCGCGCGTCGGTCCGAGGCTGGTGAGTTTTCGGGAGAGTCTCGCTGCGATCTCGCCCGAAGGGCTTCCGTTGTCCCCATCGGCCGCCATCGCCCGAAGATACGCCTGCTCTGACCGCGTCGCCCGATCCCATCGAGCGCGAAAGAAGCCGTTGTCAAGTTGGTTGTTTCCCTGCGCCACGCCCAGCCGCGCGGCGGCTTCATCGATCCGAGGACCCGTGGCGGCATTCCACGTCTCCTGACCGAATTGCTGGAGAAAGTACGGGTATCTGCCCGACGCTCCTACCACGACCTCGACCGCCGCGTCATCCCACTCGGCTTCCTCGAGGGCTGCAGGGATGGTCAGGGCCTCGGCGACGACGTCCGCGTCGAGCTGCTGAATGCGAGTGTACTGGAACCGCTCAGCATAGGATCGCGCCTCTGCGAGGATGCGAGGAAGGCTGGGTAGACCTGCGAAGGCGAACAAGACAGGCCAGTCGTCTTGCGCGGCAGCATGTGCGACGGTGCAGAGGGTCGCGAGTTCACCGTCATCGAGGTCTTGTGCTTCGTCGATGAGAATGGCTAGCCCGACCTCTTCTTCGGCCGCGGCCTCGGCGAGGTCCTTGATGAGCTTCTTGAGATCTGTCTCCAGGATGCCCGTGTCTGCGCCACCCCCGGGCGTACCCGATAGATCCATCCCGAAGCCCCAGGTTCCTGTCGCGTCGTATGAAGCTTTGAAACTCAACGCGGTTCTGAGGCCTTTGAGGAGGCGTCGTCCAGCGCTCGGTCGAGCGAGGTCGGCGAGCGATGCGTAGAGTGCCTCACCGATGAGTTCACGGAGGCTCTTGCCTGTCCCTGCCTCGACTTGAGCGACGATCCAGTCCTTCCTGGCAGCGTTCCGCCGGAATTCCGACAGAAGAACCGTCTTTCCCACTCCGCGCAGGCCGTACAGGACGAACGGTTGATCGGTACGGCCAATACGTACTCTCTGCAGAGAGGTATCCCACGCACGCAGGGCGTCGTCGCGACCGACGAGAGCTGCAGGTTTGCGGCCGGCACCGGGAGAATAAGGGTTGCGAACCGGATCCATGAGGCGTGTCCTCCCGTGCAAGCTATAGCAATTTATAGGCAAGTATAGCGAAACGCTATACTGTCGCAGTTTTGCTTATACACAGTCGGGTAAAGGCGCGGACGGCCCGTGGCTTCAGGTGTCGGCGGGGACGCGAACCGTGAGACCGCCGGGGATGACGCGGGCCTTGAACGCCGTGGCCCTGCCGAAGTCGTCGCCGTCGAGCTCGATCTGCTCCGGCCGGCGGAGCTTCACGATGAGTTCGCGACCCTTCACGTAGTTGAGTGCATCGACGTCCTTCGTGAGCATGAGGCGGCCGAGCTTGCTGCGCCGGAGCACCCCGTTCTCCCACAGCACCTTCACGCCGATCTGCAGCCAGCCGATGAAGCCCTCCGGGCGCAGGAGCACGATCTCGAAGTAGCCGTCGTCGATCACGGCCTCCGGGAGGAGGAGGACGTTCGCCTGGAGCGTCCCGGTGTTCCCGACGATGATCGTGTGGGCGCGCAGTGAGCGAGCCGGGTTGCCGTCGACCGAGTAGCGCAGTCGCAACTGGTTCTTGTCGCGGAGCGCCTTGAAGATCGCGTCGACGTAGGCGAGCCAGCCGACCTTCTTCTTGAGTTTCTCGTCGGTGTTCGCGAGCATCTTCGCGTCGAGCCCGAGGCCCGCCATGACGAGGAACGCGTGCCGGCTGATCTTCCCGTTCTCGTCGCGGATGTCCATGAGCGCGATGTCCATGTTGCGGTTCTTGCCCGCGAAGGCCGCGTTGACGGACGTGTCGAGGTCGTCGAGCGTGAGGTTCAGGTTGCGGGCGAGCAGGTTGCCCGTGCCCGAAGGAAGGAGTGCGAGGCTCGCGTCGCTGTCGTACATCGCCTCGGCGACGGCGCGGACGGTGCCGTCACCACCGGCGGCGAGGACCATCGAGGCGCCTTCCTCGAGCGCCTTCTTCGTGACACCGGCTCCCGTGTCTTCGACGGAGGTCTCGAACCAGAGGGTCTCCTGCCACCCCGCCGACTCGGCCTCTCGGGCGACGGTGGCCTTGAGGACGTCGACGTCGACCTTCACGGGGTTGTAGACGACGGCGGCGAGCTTGTGCTCGGGCTCGGGTGGCGGCGCGGGCGCCTCCTCCTCGGCGTCGGCGGGTGGTTCGCTGTCCGTCTCCGGCCCGCCGGCCGCCTCGGACTCGTTCATTGCGAAGACGCCGTCGTCGCCCGTGGTGACTTCGGCGGTGCCCTCGTTCATCTCCGGCTCGTCGTCGGCCGGGCGGTCGGGAGTGTCGTTCGCAGTCATTCGGAGCCTTCTCGCTGTGGGGGTCGTTGAATGGAGCTCGGCGCCACGGTGCGCGACTTCCGAGCGTACGGCCATCGGCCGCGAAGACGCGTCCCCTTGACCGACGTCGAAAAGCATCCGCCGACGTCCGGGAGGGGAACGGTGGACCCGATCCGTCGTCATCCGGGCAACAGGCTCAGCGCTTCGCGGCGGTACGCGTCGGGCGAGATTCCGGCGACGGTGCGGAAGTCGTTCGTCAGGTGGGAGTGATCCGCGTAGTTGAGCTCGGCGGCCAGAAATGCGAGGTCATCGTCGGGGCGTGCGACGAGCAGGCGGGCCAGCTCTTGGAGGCGGATGCGGCGGCTGACCCACTTGGGGCCTCGCCCCAGCGTCTCGGCGAAAGCACGCTGGATTGTGCGCTCGCTGCAGTGGAAGTGGTCGGCGAGTGCTTTCCCGGTCCGTTCGTGGAGGCGCGTGCGCAACTCGTCGAGCAGCGCGTTCGCGAGGAGACCCGATTGCGTCGGCGACCTCCGCGCGACGATTCCGGCGATCACGTGGTCTGCCCGCTGGGCCTTCGCCGCAGGATCGGCCGCGGACGCGAGAGAACTCATCAGCTCGTGAAGCGACGCGTCGAGCTCCGGTGTGAGGGCCACCGTCGAATCCGCGACGCTCGACGGGGCGAGATCACCGAGGACCGCTAGGCCGGCGGGCCTCAACCGAACGGCGAACACCGCTCCGCGTCCGAGAATCGTCCGCCTCCACGCCCGCGCGTGTACGCCCGTCACCACGAGAGGGGCCGGTACGTTTCCCTCCTCAGTCGTGAGGGTGATCGCAGGGAGGTCGATGACGCGCTGAGTGAGCCGTTCGTCCTCGTCGAGGTCCCAGGACACGTGCCAGTACTGGTCGACCACTGCGGACACGGACGGATTGGGGGCGATCCAGTTCGCCGCGAAGCGCTCGAGTCGGGCAGGGAACAGGACGCCCGACCGCTCATCGGGCACGATGGGCCGCCTCGCCTCATCGCCTGCGCTCGTGGTCATGGCCCCTAGTCTCGTCGACGGACAGCGGCACCGTGTCGTCTTTTTTCTAGCCCGTATCCGAGCATCCGCGGAGACTGTGGGCATGGGAAGCACTGTTTACACGGCGACGTTCATCGCGGTCGCGGAGGACTGTCCGACGGCGGGTCCCGAGGAGCCGCCCGTCAGCGCGAAGGGCCCGACGGTGGCCTCGCTCCAGTACGAGCTCATCTCGCAGCGTCCGTACGAGCTGACGAGCGACGACGTGTTGTTCGAGGTGTACGCCACCCGACAGGGCATACCGGAGGGCGACCGTGAAGCCGCGCGCGCGGCCTTCTTCGCGAAGGACCAGGCGTGCTTGCGATCCTCCCCGCTCGGGAAGCGGTACGGCTGGGGCATCCACCATGACAGCGACGGGCGGGTCGCGCTCGTGCCGCTCGGGTCGGACGACTACGAATCGTTCGTCGGCGACGCCTCACTGAAGCAGCTCAAGGCGATGCGTTCGAAGCGCGCCTGACTCGAGCCGGTCGCGGCTCTAACGGCCGAGGCTCGCCTGCATGAGCGCGATCGCCACTCCCCAGACGGCGAGAGCAGCGACCGCGCCGACGAGCGGCACCCACCATGCGCGCTTGCCTCGCGTCAGTCGCGCGATCGTCCACACGATCGCGGCGACGAAGACGACGGGAGGGCCGGCGAGCGCCAGGAGGTAACCGACGGTCATGAGGCTGTAGTCACACGTGCCCGACATGCACCCATCGCTGATCATCGCGAAGAACAGCGAGATGAACGCCAGGAACACGAACCCGATCACACCGAGGACCATGAGGACGATCGACGCCGTGACGTCGACCTTCCGGCCCGTCGACCACGGAGCCGAACGACGCGGCGGCGGGTCCCCCGGTCCAGCGAGGGGCGGAGTCGATCCCTGCGGCGTCGACTCCGGGACCGTCGGTTGCTGCGAGGACATGCGGCGACCCTATCGTGCGCTCGGCAGGCTCAGTAGTGGTCGCGGGCCTGCAGGATGACGATGTGCGTGTCGGTCACGAGGTAGACCACGCGATTCGTGTCGTCGATGCGGCGGGACCACGCGCCCGACAGGACGTGCTTCAGCGGCTCCGGTTTGCCGATCCCCTCGAACGGATCGCGCAGGATGTCGCGGATCAGGAGGTCCAGCCGCTTCAGAGTCTTCCGGTCCTGGCCCTGCCAGTACGTGTAGTCCTCCGACCCGTCCTGGTCGAAGGCGAGCTGGCGGCTCACGCCTCGTCGAGCTCGTGCGTCTCGAACTCGCCGCGGCGCGCCCGTTCGAGTGAGGCGAGCAAGCGCTCGGCGCCCTTCGCGTTCCGCAGGAGATACGCGGTCTCTGTGATGGCGTCGTAGTCGTCCTTCGATATGAGGACGGCGTTTCCGTGCTTCGAGACCACTTCGACCGCCGAGTGGTCGTCGTTCACCTGCTGGATGAGTCCGAACAGGTTGCGTCGCGCTTCGGTCGCCGTGATCGCGGTCATGACGCAACTCCCTCGGGTGGTACAGGAAAGCGTACCACTGATACGCGATCCAGCGGGCTTCAGCGGTTGGGCTTCCAGCCGATCGCGGGGGCGACGTGCTTCGTGATCGTCTCGAGGAGGTGGGTGTTGTACTCGACGCCCAGCTGGTTCGGGACCGTGAGGAGCACGGTGTCGGCGGCCTGCACGGCGGCGTCCTTCGCGAGCTCCTCGGCGATGACGTCGGGATCGCCGATGAAGCTGCGGCCGAAGCGCGCGAGGGTGTTCGCGTCGAGGTAGCCGACCTGGTCGGAGGAATCGGCGGCCTCGCGGCGGCCGAAGTAGGCGCGGTCCTCGTCCGTGACGATCGGCAGGACGCTGCGGCTGATGGAGACGCGGGGCTCGCGCTCCCACCCGGCCTCGGCCCACGCGGAGCGGAACATGGCGATCTGCTCGGCCTGGAGCTCGTCGAACGGCACGCCCGTGTCCTCCGTGAGGAGCGTCGACGACATGAGGTTCATTCCCTGCTGGGCCGTCCATACCGCCGTTGCGCGCGAGCCGGCACCCCACCAGATGCGGTCGGACAGGCCAGGTGCTTGCGGCTGGATCGCGAGGGGCTGGTCGACGCCCGTCATGAGCGTGTTCGAGCGAGCCATGCCCGCACCCGCGATCGCCTCGCGGAACATCGCCGTGTGCTGGTGCGCGATGTCCGTGTCGGTCTCGCCGTCACCCGGCACGTAGCCGAACGCCTTGTACCCGTCGACCGCGGTCTCGGGTGATCCCCGGCTCACGCCGAGTTGCAACCGTCCGGCGGAGATGAGGTCCGCGGCCGCCGCGTCCTCCGCCATGTAGAGCGGGTTCTCGTATCGCATGTCGATGACGCCCGTGCCGATCTCGATGCGACTCGTCTTCGCTCCGACCGCCGCGAGAAGCGGGAACGGTGAGGCGAGCTGCCGCGCGAAGTGGTGCACGCGGAAGAAGGCCCCGTCGACGCCGAGCTCCTCCGCCGCGACCGCGAGGTCGATCGACTGGAGCAGGGCGTCGCCACCGGTCCGGGTGCGCGACCCGGGTCCCGGATGCCAGTGTCCGAACGAGAGGAAGCCGATGCGTGTCATGCCCCGTGCAGCGTCGGCAGGCTCACGGTTATTCCATACGCTCGCATACACCGAGCGAGCGTCGATCAGGCGGGAGGACCCGGATTGCGGTGGAGCGGACGCCGGAACTCGTGGTCCTCACCGAGCTCGCAGTCGCACCACACCCGGATCGAGCGCCGCGTCTCGACGGTCGTGATGACCTCCACGTGTCCGCGGATCATCGGTCCCCCCGAATACATGCGGGAATCGATGTCGACGGCCTCGAGCAACTCCGTGCTGACCATCTCGTCTCCCTCTTTCTTCTCTCCCATTGCTGGGCCCCCCGATTGTCGGATTCGTGAGCGATGCGTGAGTGTCGCTCACTTGAGAGAGGGGGGCGAGGCGTGATCATGACGCGGGTTCCGCCCTTCGACAGGGTCCGCCCGTCGGCAGGCTCAGGGACCGAGGGCGCGGATGGCGTCGAGGACGGCGTCGCCGACGTCGATCGAGCCGCGGGCACGGCGCTCGTTGCGGAGAGCACGGGAGCGGTCGAACGGCAGGCGTACGGGCGACGAGGGGTCGAGCGGTCGGGAGGCTCGGACGGTGTCCGCGAAGGCCGTCGCCTCGCGTTCCAGGTGCCCGGCGTCGGCGAAGAGGTCCGAGCGCATCGCGACGATCGACATGCCGAACCCGGAGAGCTCGGGCGGGAGGGCCGAGGATCCGGCGTGCATGCCGAGGAGTTGGACGGCCATGGCGAGGCCGCTGCCGCGGTGCCCGCCCCACGGGGCGAGCGCGCCGGCGAGAGCGGCGACGGGATCCGTCGTCGGAGCGCCGTCGGCGTCGAATGCCACGCCGGGCGGGAGAGGCCGCCCATCGCGAGCGGCGAGCACCGTGTCGGCGTGTGTGATCGCCGAGGTGCCGATGTCCCACACGATGGGTCGATCGGTCGTCGGGACGGCGATGCACACCGGATTCGTGCCGACGAGCCGTTCCCCGCCTCCCGCCACGGCGACCCACGGCGAGGCGTTCGACGTCGCGATCACGACGAGTCCGGCGTCGGCGAGCGGTTCCGCGTAGTAGGACAGCATGCCCGTGTACCAGATGTCGCGGACGGCGACGGCGGCGAGACCGTGCGCGAGGGCCTTCTCCCGCACGAGTTCGGCGGCGAGCGGTGCCGCGAGGTAGCCGACCTCGTCGTGAGCGTCGATCGTCGCCACGACGGATGAATCGCGGACGACCTCGGCGCGCTGAGACCCGCGAGGACGCGTCTCGAGTCGGTCCGCGATGCTGAGCACGCGAGCGAGGCCGCTGTAGACGAGCCCGCGCAGCTCGCAATCGAGGAGGTGGTCGACGATCGTGTGCGCCTCCGCCGGTGCGTAGCCCAGCCGTTCGAGCGCGCCCGCGCCGAGGGACTCCGCGTCCGTGATCGAGATCTTCACGGCTCGTCTCCCGTCTGCGTCGATGATGCCGACGAGGGGAAGCGGGTGTCGTCGTCGACGGTCTCGACCACGGTGCGGACGCGGTCGAGATTGTCCGACAATACGTCGGACATGGAGCGGAGGGCAAGAGAACGTCGTGTCGAAACGGGCCGAAATTGCCGATCCGACGTGTTGGAGGGGCCGGAGTCACGGAGCCCTCACATCCGCTATTGACAGATTGTCGGACAATCGTGTTTGCTAACGTGCAGCACCGGCCGCCACCAGGGTCGGTCCCCAGTACAAGGAGGTACTCGTGGCTCAGCCCACCAACTCTGCCGAGCAGAGTCGTGCGAAGGTCGGCCTCGCCGTCGGCATCGGCAACTTCATGGAGTGGTTCGACTTCGCCGTCTACGGCTTCTTCGCCGCGATCATCGGTGCTCTGTTCTTCCCGCCCGAGACCTCGCCGTTCGTCGCGATCCTCTCGTCGCTCGCCGTCTTCGCCGTCGGCTTCGTCATGCGCCCGCTCGGCGGATTCATCCTCGGCCCGATCGGCGACAAGTACGGCCGCCGCATCGCCCTCTCGGTCTCGGTCCTCACGATGGGCATCGCGACGACGCTCATCGGCCTCACGCCGACCTACGAGACCATCGGCGTCTTCGCCCCGATCCTCCTCGTGGTGCTGCGCTGCTTCCAAGGCCTCTCGGCCGGTGGTGAGTGGACCGGTTCCGCAGCCTTCCTCGTGGAGAGCACCCCGACGAACCGCCGCGGCGTCTACGCGAGCATCATCTCCGGGACCGCCGCCCTCGCGACGATCGTCGGAAGCCTCTTCGCGCTCTTCCTCAACAACACGCTCTCGGAGGAGGCGCTGCTCAGCTGGGGCTGGCGTGTTCCGTTCCTCATGGCCGCTCCCCTCGCGCTCATCGGGCTCTACATCCGGTGGAAGCTCGGCGAGACGCCCGTCTACCAGAGCGTGCAGGCGAAGGGTGAGGTCAAGCGGAACCCCCTCACGGGTCACTTCCGCAAGAACCTCAAGCCCATCCTGCTGACCCTGGCGATCGCCGCCGTGCAGGGCCTCGGGTTCTACTACCTCGCGACCTACGTCGTGAACTACCTGACGACCACGCTCATGATCGAGCGCGGACCGGCCCTCACGATGAGCGCGATCGGCCTCACGGTCTACATGATCCTGTGCCCCATCGCGGGAGCGCTCAGCGATCGCCTCGGGCGGCGGAAGCTCAACCTCACGGGCACGGCGCTCTACGTCCTCCTGCCGATTCCGGTCTTCATGCTCATGTCGGGCGGCAACGGCTTCGCGGTCGTCCTCGGGATCGTCCTGCTGTCCATGGCGCAGTGCCTCGTGAGCGTCACGACGGTCGTCATGCTCGTCGAGCTCTTCCCCGCGTCGAGCCGCTCGTCCGCGAGCGCCATCGGCTTCAACTTCGCCCTCGCGTTCATCGCCGGACCCGGTCCGTTCATCGCGACCTGGATCGCCGGCGCGACGGGAAGCGCCGTCGCGCCCGCCGGGTACATGGTGCTCGTCGCGCTGCTCGCGCTGCCCGTGGTCTGGAAGTGGCTGCCGGAGACCGCCGGCCGTGACATCTCGGCCGAGCACCATGCAGCGGAGACGGACGACGCTCTCGTGCGATAGTGCGACGAGACGGATGAGCAGGCCGCGTGCTGCCCACCTCAGGGCGCACGCGGCCATCATCCCGGCAGCGGCCGGGAGCGACAGGAAAGGAACGCGGTGACGCACACGACAGCGAAGTCGGACGCCCTCTACGAGGTCACGATCGTGAAGTACGGCACGAGGCAGGGCCACCGGAGCGAGATCTACCTCAACCACCACCTGTACGGGCGGCCGGACGAACCGCTCGACATGGACTACTTCGTGTGGGTCGTCCGGAACGCCGAGCGCACCGTCGTCGTCGACACCGGGTTCTCGCGAGCCGGCGGCGACAACCGCAAGCGCACCTTCCTGATCCAGCCGGCCGAGGCCTTCGCCCACCTCGGCATCACCCCCGAGCAGGCGCCGCCCGTGCTCGTGACGCACGCGCACTACGACCACATCGGCAACCTCGACCACTTCGATTCGTCCACCGTCACGATCGCGGCCTCGGAGTACGCGTTCTGGACGTCGCCGCTCGCCGTGCGGAAGCAGTTCCACCACTCCGTCGAGGACGCCGAGCTCGATGCGCTGCGCGCCGTGCACGACGGCGGCCGGCTTCGCACCTTCGAGGGCGAGATCGAGATTGCGCCGGGCATCACGATGAGGGAGGTCGGCGGTCACACGCCCGGGCAGAGCGTCGTCTTCGTCGATACCGCTGAGGGTCGGGTGCTCCTGGCGTCCGACGCGGTGCATTACTACGAGGAGTACGAGGACGACATCCCGTTCGCGTTCGTCGCGGACCTCCCCGCGATGTACCGCGGCTTCGACCTCATCACAGACCTCGTCGCCTCCGGAGAGGTCGCCCACGTGGTGCCGGGGCACGACCCCGACACCCTCAATCGCTTCACGCCCGTGACCGATGGCCCGCTCGCGGGACTCGCGGCCACGATCGGCGGAACGGCAGCGACGACGCCGACGCACTCGACGAAGGAGACCATCGCATGACCGGAACCACCAGCACGACCCGCCGCTTCGAGGGGGCCGTGGCCGTCGTGACGGGGGCCGGCAGCGGTCTCGGTCGCGCGTCGGCCGTCCGGCTCGCGAGCGAGGGGGCGCACGTCGTCGCCGTCGACGTCAACACGGCGGCCGTCGAGGCTCTCGTCGCGGAGCTGCCGACCGCGAGCATCGCGGTCACCGCCGACGTCTCCGACGAGACGGCGGTCGACGGCTACATGCGAGCGGGCATCGAGGCCTTCGGCCGCATCGACGTGTTCCACCTCAACGCCGGCATCTTCGGGAGCTTCGCCCCGATCCCGGACCTCGAGGTCGATGACTTCGAACGCGTCATGGCCGTCAACGTGCGGGGGCAGTTCCTCGGTCTGCGGGCGGCGCTGCGGCACTACCGCGACCGGTCGGAGTCGGCGGGCGAGCCCGTCCCCGGATCCATCGTCTTCACGGCGTCGATCGCGAGCCTCCGCGGCTCCGCCGATCTGCTGCCGTACCAGACGTCGAAGCACGCCGTCACGGGACTCGTGCACGGCGCCGCCGTCTACGGTGGTCCGCTCGGTGTGCGGGTCAACGGCGTCGCCCCCGGCATCGTGCCGACGGAGCTCTTCGCCGCCGCGGCGACCACGAAGGGCGGCGGCAACGACATGACAGCTCGTGCCTCGACCACGCCGCTGCGGCGAGCCGGCACCCCCGAGAACATCGCCGGAGTCGTCGCGTTCCTGCTGAGCGACGACGCCGCGTACACGACGGGCGAGATCGTGAGTGCCGACGGCGGCGCGTCGATCGTCAACACGGTCCGTCCGTCCGGCGGAGCCGGAGCCTGGGACCCCACGAGCATCGACGACGGACTCTACGGAGAGGGCTGGCGCGGTACGCCGAGCGGCCACGAGAACGAGGGGAGCGCATCATGACGGATGCGGACACGACCACACCGAGCATCGGGTTCATCGGGCTCGGCAACATGGGCGGCCGGATGGCCCGCTGCATCACCGCAGCGGGCGTTCCCGTCCTCGGCTTCGACACGCGTGCCGAGTCGATCTCCGGCGCGGGGGCCGACGCGGCCGCGAGCGCCGTCGATGTCGTCGCGGCGAGCGACGTCGTCCTGCTGTCGCTGCCGGACAGCCGCGTCGTCGAGGCCATCGTCTACGCCGAGGGTTTCCTCGACGCCGTGCACGACGGCCAGGTGATCGTCGACCTCAGCACCTCGTCACCCGACTCGACCCGCGCGATCGCGACGAAGGTCGCCGAACGCGGCGGCGTCTACCTCGACGCGGGCATCTCGGGCGGTGCGGCCGCGGCCGAGAAGGGCACGCTCACGCTCATGGTCGGTGGCGACGGCGACGCTCTCGAGCAGGTCCGTTCCGTCCTCGACCACTTCTCGTCGACCGTCTTCCACTGCGGGGAGTCGGGCGCCGGCCACACGGTCAAGCTGCTCAACAACTTCCTCAACGCCGTGACGCTCTCCGCCACGGCGGAGGTCATGGTCGCGGCGAAGAAGGCGGGGCTCGACCTCGAGACGGTGCTCGACGTCATCAACGCGAGCTCGGGAGTGAGCTTCGCGAGCCTCAACAGGTTCCCGAAGATCATCCACGGCGACTACCTCAAGGGCGGCCTCACGAACACGCTCATGCTCAAGGACGTGACGCTCTACACGCAGCTCGTCACGAGCCTCGGTGTCGCGAGCCTCAATTCCGCCGGCCCCGTCGCGAGCTTCGGGCTCGCACGGGCGCTCGGCTACGCGGACGAGATCAGCAACACCGTCGTCGACGCGATCGGGGACATCTCGGGAGGCGTCCGCCTCCACGACCCGTCGCACGACGGGTCGGACGGTGCCGCGGCCGACGGCGCGCAGGAGAAGGAGACGAACGCGTGATCATCACTCCGCCCACCGCGCATGCGGGAACCGCCGGCAAGCCCGGCTCCCAGTTCACGGGATCGGTCTTCCCCTACGTGACGATGCCCGCGACCGACGGCGTCACCATCAACACCGTCAACTTCACACCCGGGGCCCGCACCTACTGGCACCACCACGAGAACGGGCAGATCCTGCAGGTGCTCGCCGGCCGCGGGCTCATCCAGGCGGGCGACGGCAGCGTTCGCGTCCTCCGGGCCGGCGACACCGTCTGGTGCCCGCCCGGTGAGCGGCACTGGCACGGCGCGGCTCCCGACTCCTTCATGACGCACACTGCGATCTCACTCGGCACGACCGTGTGGGCTGACCCCGTGGACGACGCCGACTACGCGGCGCCCGCGATCGAACCCGGCGACGCGGAGACCCCCGCGGCGCCCGACACCCAGGAGGCATGACCGTGACGACCGAAGGAACCCACGCCGAGTCGTACGAGCGCGGCATCGAGATGCGCAAGGCCGTGCTCGGCGCCGCGCACGTGGAGAAGTCGCTCGAGAACGTGTCCGACTTCGCCCGTCCCATCCAGGAGCTCGTGACGGAGTACTGCTGGGGCGAGGTGTGGACGCGACCGGGTCTCGACCGCAAGACGCGCAGTCTCCTCAACCTGGGCATGCTGACGGCCCTCAACCGTTCGCACGAGCTCGCCGTGCACGTGCGCGGAGCGCTCACGAACGGGTGCACCGTCGAGGAGATCCAGGAGGCGCTCCTCCAGACGGCCATCTACGTCGGTGTTCCGGCGGCGCTCGAGTCGTTCCGGGTCGCCGAGAAGGTCATCAACGAGCAGGCCGCGAAGTGAGCGATCCCACGCCCACGGCCCCTGAGCCTGTCGAAGGACGGGCAACGGTCGCGTTCGTCGGGCTCGGCAACATGGGCACACCGATGTCGTCGCGTCTCGTCGCTGCCGGGTACACCGTGCGCGGCTTCGACCTGAGCGACGAGGCACGGGACCGCCTCGCACAGGCCGGCGGCATCCCGGCGTCGTCGGCCACCGACGCCGCGACCGGTGCGGACCTCACCGTGCTCATGCTGCCGAACTCCGCGATCGTCACGTCGGTCGTCGATGACCTGCTCGCCGCCGGAGCGCTCGCCGATGGCGCCCTCGTCGTCGACATGAGCTCGTCGGAGCCGCTCGAGACCCGAGCGCTGTCCAAGCGCCTCGCTGCGGTCGGCGTCCGCCTCGTCGACGCTCCCGTCTCGGGCGGTGTGAAGGGTGCGCAGGGCGGAACGCTCACCATCATGGTGGGCGGGTCGGACGACGACGTCGCCGAGGCCCGCGCCGTGCTCGACCACCTCGGCCGCGTCGTGCCGACGGGCGCCGTCGGCTCCGGTCACGCCGTCAAGGCGCTCAACAACCTGCTGTCCGCGACGCACTTGTGGGTCACGAGCGAGGCGATCGAGGCCGGAGTCCGCTTCGGACTCGACCCCGAGGTCATGCTGTCGGTCTTCAACGGGTCGAGCGGTCGCAGCGGTTCCACCGAGAACAAGTGGCCGAACTTCATCCTCCCCGGCACGTTCGATTCGGGCTTCGGCTTGCGGCTCATGCTCAAGGACATGCGGATCGCCGCCGGTCTCGCTCGAGCGGTCGGCGCCCCGACGGAGCTCGGCGAGGACGCGATCGGCTTCTGGGCGACGGCCGCCGACGCGCTCGAGCCCGCCGCCGACCACACCCGCGTCGCGGAATGGATAGCGCAGCACGCCGCCGTCGACTCCGGTCCACCGTCCGAGGAGGGGGAGCGGCGATGATCTGACCCGCCTCGCCGACGGTCCTCGATCGCGGCATCCGCGGCCCGGAACCCCTGGACCCGCCGTCCCACCCCGCCGATACAGTGGAGCATCATGCTGGACAACTCGCTCGCGGAACCGTGGAGCTTCCCGCCCCTCGGGCGTACCGCGGCGCCCGTTCGGGAGCAGGTCGTGGCCGCACTGCGGCAGGCGATCCTCGACTTCCAGTTGAAGCCGGGCCAGCGCCTCGTCGAGCGAGAGCTGATCGAGAGCATGGGGGTCTCGCGAACGACCGTGCGGGAAGCCCTCAGCGTCCTCACGAGCGAGGGTCTCGTCGCCGTGGTCCCGCAGCGCGGCGCGCACGTCGCGGCGCCGTCCCTCGACGACGCCGAGGACCTCTACGACGTGCGGGCATCGCTCGAGTCGCTCGTCGTCCGCCGCTTCGTGGAGCGGGCGACGGACGAACAGGTCGCGCGCCTCAGCAGCACGGTCGACGGCATGGCAGCGCTGCTCGAGCGGGAGTCCCCCGAGGACGAGGACGACTATTCGGCCGTGGAGATCCGCGAGTTCCTCGCTGCGAAGGACGTCTTCTACGACGTGCTCGTCGAGGGTGCGCAGTCGGCGTCGCTCACGCAACTGCTCGAATCCATCCAGGCCCGCGTTCGCGTGCTGCGCGTCACGTCGCTCGCGACGCGGCACCGGCTGCCCGCCGTGGTCACGGAGATGCGGGAGATCGTCGCCGCCATCGCCGCCCGCAACTCGGACCGCGCCGCCCGACTGCTCACCGAGCACATCGAGACGGCCGCCCGCCTCGCACTCCGCACCCTCCGCGACAACGCCTGACCGGCTCGCGGTCCCTCTGTCCCTGAGCCTGTCGACCCTTCGACAAGGTCAGGGACCGTTCGTCCCCCTGCACACACCTTCTACGGTCCCTGAGCCTGCCGAAGGGCACTCAACTCAACCAAGGAGTACAGACAGACATGACCGAATTCACCCCCCGCCAGCAGGAGATCAAGGACGCCTTCGTCGAGCAGCGCGGCACGTGGAGCCCGCTGTGGGAGAGCATCCTCCGCCTCGACCCGGAGTTCCTCCTCTCCTACCTCGACTTCTCGATGGTGCCGTGGAAGAAGAACCACCTCGACGCGAAGACGAAGGAGCTCATGTACATCGCGGTCGACGCGGCCGCGACGCACCTCTACCAGCCGGGTATCCGCCAGCACATCAAGGCGGCGCTCGACGTCGGGGCCACGCCGCAGGAGATCATGGAGGTCATCGAGCTCACCTCGACGCTCGGCATCCACGCCATGAACATCGGCGTGCCCTTGCTCGTCAAAGTGCTCGAGGAGAAGGGTCTGCGCACCGGTCCGGCGCCCCTCGACGAGAACCAGGAGCGCGTGAAGGCCGAGTTCACGGCGAACCGCGGTTACTGGCACTCGTTCTGGGACGAGATGCTCGAGCTCGACCCCGAGCTCTTCGAGGCGTACACGAACTTCTCCTCGGTGCCGTGGAAGACGGGCACCCTCTCGCCCAAGGTGCGCGAGTTCGTCTACATCGCGTTCGACGCGGCCGCGACCCACCTCTACGTCCCCGGCCTCAAGCTGCACTACGAGAACGCCCTCGGTTACGGCGCCACGGTGGGGGAGCTGCTCGAGGTGCTCGAGATCGCGAGCGTCATCGGCATCCACGCGGCAACGACCGCGGTCCCGATCCTCGTGGAAGAGGTCGAGGCGCGCGGTGACACCATCTGACCGGACTGGGCGCCGGCCTCCGACGACCGTCGCCCTCCGAGCGCTGCTCCTTCTGACCGGCGCTGCGTCGATTGGTGCAGCGCCGGTCGCCCGATGACCGCGCCCGGTGATCGGTGTCGCTCGCCGAGCCGCATGCTCCCTCCCGCACACGTGCGACAGGATGGGGACATGCCTTCCCCTCGTGTCCTCGGTCGTCCGTCCGCCTTCCTCTTCGACTGCGACGGCGTGCTCGTCGACTCGCTCGCGTCGGCCGAGGCGGCGTGGGCCGCGTGGGCGACGACCTACAAGCCCGACTTCGACGTGCGCGACCTGCAGCACGGGCGCCGGGCGATGGACACGATCGCCGAGCTCATCGAGGCGGACCTCGTCGAGCAGGCGTTCGAGGATCTGCTCGCGCGTGAGCTCGAGACCGTCGACGGGACGGTCGCGATTCCCGGTGCCGCCGCTCTCACGGCGTCGTTGCCGACCGGTCGGTGGGTCGCCGTCACCTCCGGTCCGCGGAAGCTCGCCCTCGCTCGGCTGAATTCGGCGGGCATCACGCTCCCCGAGCGCCTCGTGACGGCGGAGGACGTGGACCGCGGCAAGCCCGACCCGCAGCCGTACGAGCGTGGAGCCGAGCAGGCCGGTGTCCCGATCGGCGAGTGCGTCGTCTTCGAGGACGCGCCGGCAGGCATCGCCGCCGCGCGCGCCGCCGGGGCCGGCTGGGTCGTCGGTGTCGGAGCGGGCGCCTACACGCCGTGGTCCGAGGGCCTCCTCCCCGACGTCGTCGTTCCCGATCTCTCCGCCGTGCGCTTCGTCGACGGCGAGCTGCTCATCGACGAGGAGCTGCCGAAGCCGTAGTGGGTCGCTCGACCCCGCACGTCCCGACGATCCAGGATGGTGTCGTGGCACCCACGATGACGATCGGCGACTTCTCGCAAGCGACGCGCTTGAGCGCGAAAGCGCTGCGGTTCTACCACCGCGAGGGCCTTCTCGCTCCCGCCGCGATCGACCCGCACAACGGCTACCGGCTCTACTCGCCCGAGCAGATCGCCGACGCCCAGGTCATCCGGAGGCTCCGGGCCCTCGAGGTGCCCGTGGACACCGTCCGCGAGATCCTGCGCGCGCCCGATATCGCAAGACGGAACGTGCTCGTGGCCGATCACTTGAGTCGGTTGGAGGCTCAGCTCGACGCGACGATCGCGGCGGTCGGGACATTGCGGCGACTCCTCGATCCGCCGACTCCCGTGGCGGTCGAGCATCGCAGTGTCGATGCGACACCGGCGCTCGTGATCCGGCAGACGATCGACCTCGCCGACCTGGGCGACTGGTACGTCGGGGCCAGCGCCGAACTGCGCGAGCAGGCCGAGCGCGCCGAGCGGGCCGGCTGCTCGATCGCCGGCCCGCTCGGAGGACTCTGGGCCGCCGAGTTGTTCCTCGATGAGCGCGGTGATGCCGCGTTGTTCCAGCCGCTCACGTCCCTCGCTTCCATACCGACGCTCGGAGGACGCACCCGAGCCGAGACGCTGCCGCCCACGGAACTCGCCGTGGCCGTGCATCGCGGTCCTGACGCGTCGATCGGAGACACGTACGCGGCGCTCGGCACCTACGTCGCCGAGAACGAGCTCGGCGTCGCCGGGCCCGTCCGCGAGCACTACCTGCGAGAACCGGACGCCGGTTCCGACGACGTCGAGACCGAGATCGGGTGGCCCGTCTTCCGCGTCACGCGCTGACCTCGGCGGCGCTTGACCTTCCCCCAACGGGAAGGCCGAGAGTCGAACCATGACAACGACAGACGACCTCTCCCCCTCCATCGCGACCTTCTATGAGCTCATGGACGGAGCGGACAAGGCGCTCGCCGTGGATCTCTTCACGGCCGACGCGACCGTGACGGACAACGGCCGGACCTACCGCGGCCGCGACGAGCTCCTCGAGTGGCTCCGCGGTGAGGCGAGCGCCTACACCTACACGTCGACGTGGGTTGCCGCGGACGAGACCGACGGCATCGCGGTGATCGACATCCTCCTCGAAGGCGACTTCCCCGGCGGCCGCGTCCAGTTGCGCTACACCTTCGACCTCGCACCCGGCGGTCTCATCCGCGAGCTCACGATCGCGGCTTGATCCGGACGACGGGTCAGCGGCGGAGCTCGAGAGCGCGGCGCACTCCGCGCACGTAGCTCTCGGGCTCCTCCCACGCGGCGAAGTGCCCCCCATTGGGAAACTCGATCCAATCGGACACGCTGAAGAACCGCTCGACGAAGCGCCGAGGCGCGTTGACGAGATCCCGTGGGAACACGGTCATGACCGTGGGGATCTCGATGCGCGGCCAGTCCTTCGGAGCCGCTGCCGCGTAGGGGGCGAAGGACGTCCCGATCGCGCCGCTGAACCAGTACGCCGAGATCCAGGTGAGTGCCTCGTCGAGGGAGAAGGCCGAGCGTAGGTCGCCGTTGGAGTCGGTCCAGTCGACGAGCTTCTCGAGGATCCAGGCGGCGAGGCCGGCGGGGGAGTCACCGAGCCCGGTGGCGAGTGTCGCCGGGCGGGTCGACTGCTCGTGCATGTAGCCGCCCTCGTTCGCCTGCCACTCGTGCCCGCGACGCACGTAGGCGTACTCCGTCTCGTCGAGCTCGCCCGGCAGGTCGACGAGGAAGTGGTACTGCGACAGGTCCGTGAGGTGCAGAGCATCGACCGACGCCTCGTGCCGCGCGGCGATCGCCTCCGCCACATCGCATCCGACGTCGCCGGCCGAGAGGACGTATCGCTCATGACCCAGCTCCGCCATCGCGGCGACGACCGCGTCCGCCATCTCGACCGACGACAGGCCGCCGCGCTCGACGGGAGCCGCGAAGGGGAAGCCGGGGAGAGCGGGGACGACGACGGTCACGTCAGGGAGCAAGGGGAGGACGCGCTCGAAGCGGAGGACCGAGTCGGGCCACCCGTGGAGGAGGACGACGACGGGGGCGTTTTCGCGATCGGCGAGCCGTTCGACGAGCCGGAGCGGCACCGCCGTGTGCTCCGTCTCGAGCCATCGCCACGAGGCGATACGGCGTTCGTGCTCCCGCCAGTCGTACCCATCGCCCCAGTGGTCGAGGACCTCCGCGAGCAGTCTCGGGGACACTCCCGCCGGAACGTCGAGTCGAGGGAGCGGTACCACGCGGCGATTGCGAAGCCGGGCGCGGAGGTCGGCGAGGGCGACATCACCGACCCGGGTGAGCGTGTGTTCTCTCATGCATCCTCCAATCGTCCGGCGGAGACATCTCCGCCCGTGAGGGACCAGCTCGCGAGCACGTCGAACGCGCGGCGCGAGGGCGAGGCCGGTTCCGTCGTGTACGCGAAGAGGGTCGTGGCGGGGTCGCCCGGGAGCGAGAGCGTCTCGAACTCGACCGTGAGGTCGCCGGCGATCGGGTGCCGCAGCCGCTTGGAGCCGTACGTGCGCTGGTGCACGCGGTGCTCGTTCCACCACCGCTCGAACTCCGGGCTCGAGGAACGCAACTCGGCGACGAGTTCGGTCGTGGCACGGTCCTCGGGATCCGTGCCCGCCTCGAACCGCAGGTTCTCGACCGAGGAGCGGGCCTGGTCCTCCCAGTCGACGAACAGTGAGCGTGCGCCCTCGTCGAGGAACATCCAACGCGCGTAGTTGCGCTGCGCGGCGGGGAACCGACCGAAGTCGGTGAAGAGCGCCTTGCCCATGCGGTTCTGCGCGAGGACGTCCGCTCGTCGGCCGAGGACGAGGACGGGGACGTCGTCGAGCGTCTCGAGCAGTCGATACAGCCCGGGACGTACACGCTGGACCGGGCGGATCGCCGACGTCGGTCCGGCGGTCCCCGCTCCGATCAGGTCCACGAGGTGCGCCCGTCCCGCCGCATCGAGCCCGAGCGCGCGCCCGATCGCCTCGGTGACGGCGGGCGACGGGACGATGCGGCGACCCTGCTCGAGCCGTGCGTAGTAGTCGGTCGACACCCCCGCGAGGAACGCGACCTCCTCGCGCCGCAGACCGGCCACCCGCCGGACGCGACTGTCGGTCGGAAGGCCCGATCGCTGGGGGTCGCACTGGCTCCGCGCGCGCCGCAGGAAGTCGGCGAGTTCGGTGTTCTTGTCCGCCATGAACCCATTGTGTCGTCGCGGCTGTCACGAGGGGAGGCCCGAAGTGGACCGCTGAGTCCTCGTCTCGGGAGACCTCGCCACGTCAGGGCGCGTTATGCCGTCCCGGACGGCACACGACGGCGGGAGGCTCGAGAGGTCGGCGGATCTCGTCGACCTCGACACGAAGGAGCAGCGACATGACCTACCCCACAGATCGACCCGCCACCTGGTTCGTCACCGGCACCTCACGCGGGCTCGGCTTCGAGCTCGTCTCCCAGCTCCTCGAACGCGGAGACAACGTCGTCGCGACGAGCCGGTCCGCCGAGCGGCTCACCGCGGCGCTCGCCGATGCCGACACGAGCCGCCTGCTCGCTCTCACCGTGGACCTCGCCGCCGCCGAGCAGGTGTCGAGCGCGATCACAGCCGCCCACGACCGCTTCGGAGGGCTCGACGTGGTCGTCAACAACGCGGGCTACGGCTACCTCGCCGCGGTCGAGGAGGTGTCGGACGCGGACGCCCGTGCGATGTTCGACGTGCAGGTCTTCGGCGTCTGGAACGTCCTCCGCGCCGCGCTCCCCGGTCTCCGCGAGCAGCGGAGCGGACACATCATCAACGTGTCGTCGATCGTCGGTCTCGTGCCCTTCCCCGGCTGGGGTCTCTACGGCGCCGGGAAGTCCGCGCTCGAGGCTCTCACGGAGTCGCTCGCCGCGGAGGTCACCGACCACGGGATCCGCGTGAACCTCGTCGAGCCCGGGTACATGCGCACCGACTTCCTGCGCCCCGTCTCGATCGGACTACCGGACGCGACGAACGACGCGTATCCGGCGATCCGCGAGATGGTGCGCGAGCACCTCGACGAGGTGCCGGGCACCCAGCTCGGCGACCCCGTAAAGGCCGCAGCCGCGATGATCGCCGTCGCGACGTCGGGTTCCGCGCCCCTGCACCAGTTCCTCGGTTCCGACTCCCTCGGACTCGCCGAGGGACGCATCGAGGCGCTCGGGGCCGACCTCGAGGCGTCGCGCGCACTCGCCGTGACGACTGACGTCTGACACGCCGCTGTGGTCTCGCGTCTCGTCGAGAGAGAGTCTCTCGCGAGGAGACGCGGCAAGGACCCGCGTCAGCGGAGGGCGGCGAACCGTTCCGTGCGCTCGACCGGTCCGATGACGATGAGCGTGTCGCCCTCGTTCACGACGGACGCGGCGCCGGCGGCGTGCCAGACACCGTCGGCTCCCTTGATCTTCACGATCGTGATGCCGTGCTTGCGCCGCACGGCCGCCTCCTCGAGGGTCTTCCCGATGATCTCGCGCGGCGCGATCGTCTTCGCGACGACGAGGTCCCGGTCGAACTCCACGTAGTCGAGCATCGAGCCGCGGACGAGGTGGGCGACGCGGCGCCCCATGTCGGCCTCGGGGTAGATGACGTGGTCGACCCCGAGCTGCTCGAGGATGAGCCCGTGCTGCTCGCTGATGGCCTTCGCCCAGATGGAGCGGACGCCCATGCGCTTGAGCAGCGACGCGGTGAGGATGCTCGCCTGGATATCGGAGCCGATGCCGACGACGATGCGGTCGAAGTCCGCGACGCCCAACTGGTCGAGGGCGGCCTGGCGGGTGGAATCCGCTCGGACGACGTGGGTCAGCACGCCGTTGAGCGACTGCACCGTGTCCTCGTTTGTGTCGACGCCGAGCACTTCGGTGCCGGAGCGGACGAGTTCGGTCGCGAGGGCGCCGCCGAAGCGGCCGAGGCCGATGACGACGACCGAGGTCGCGTCGCCTCCCTCTCGGTGGGATCGCCGACTGAAGAACGAGTTGCGGTTATCCAATGATCGGACGCTCCTTCGGGAGTTCGTACTGACGTTTCTGCGTGGACAAAGCGAGGGCCGAGCCGAGGGCGACGGGACCGAGGCGCCCAATGAACATGAGGACGATGAGGATCGCCTGAGCGGCGGGCGGCAGGCTGGCCGTGATCCCCGTTGAGAGCCCGACGGTCGCGAACGCCGAGATGACCTCGAACACGACGCGGTCGAGCGAGTAGTCCGTCATGAGCATGATCGCGAGCGTCGCACCGATCACGAGCGCCACGGACAGCAGGGCGACCGTGAGCGCCTCGCGGTGCGTCGAGCGGGGCAGCCGCTTGCCGAACATGTTGACGGCCGTGTCTCCGCGCAGTTCCGCGACGATGATGAAGAAGAGGACGGCGAACGTGGTGATCTTGAGCCCACCGGCCGTGCCCGCCGGTCCGCCGCCGATGAACATCAGGATGTCAGTCACGAGCCAGCTCGCCGGGTGCATCTGCGAGACGTCGATCGAGTTGAACCCCGCGGTCCTCGGCATCACCGACGCCGTGAACCCGCCGAGCACGCGGCCGGCGGGGTCGAGCGCACCGAGCGTCGCGGGGTTCGACCACTCGAGGATCGTCAAGACGACGGCGCCGACGACGAGCAGGACGATCGACCCGACCACGACCGTGATGGTGTTGAGCGTCCACGCGCGCGGGAAGCGGAACTTCTTCCGCAACTCCATGATCACGGGGAAGCCGAGGCCGCCGAGGATGACCGAGGCGCAGATCGGCAGACAGATCCAGGGGTCCGCGACGAAGCCCATGAGGTTGTCGCTGAAGAGGGCGAATCCGGCGTTGTTGAACGACGAGACGGAGTGGAAGACGCCGAGCCAGAGTGCTCGGGCGGGCTCCTCTCCGTAGCCGATCCACCAGCGGAGGGCGAGGAGGACGGCGACCGCGAACTCGATCGTCACGGTGATGAGAGCCACGCCGGTGAGGACGCGACGCACGTCGCCGACCGCGACCGTGTGCGTCTCGCTCACGGCGGTGAGCCGCGTCCGGAGCCCGAGGCGACGCGCGACGAAGAGTCCCAGGAGGGTCGCGAGCGACATCACCCCGAAACCGCCGATCTGGATGAGGACCAGGATGACGACCTGGCCGAACGGAGACCAGAACACCGGGGTATCGACGACGATGTGCCCCGTGACGCACAACGCGCTCGTCGCCGTGAAGAGTGCCTCGATGAACGTCGCCGAGCGACCGTGCACGGCGATGGGCAACGACAGCAGCGCCGTGCCGATCGCCAGGACGCCGGCGAACGCGAGGGCGATGAGCTGACCCGGCTGCACGGACCGGAGGATCGTGGGGCGGGCGCGCCCGCGCCCGCGCCCGCTTCCGCCCAACGCCGCCATCAGGCGGCCGTCTCCCGCTCGAGTTCCTCGCGGACGGCGTCGATGCCGAGGCGCACCTCGGCGAACGACGTCGACAGCGGCGAGAGGCCGATCCGGAGACCGTCGGGGGAGCGGAAGTCGGGGATGACGCCGCGGCGCCAGAGCGCCGCCGTGACGTCCCGGAAGCGGGGGTGCGACACCGTGATGTGGCTGCCGCGGAGCTCGGGGTCGCGCGGGGTGGAGACGGTGACGCCGAGAGGCGCGAGCAGGGCGTCCGTGAGACGCAACGCGTACTCGGTGAGGGCGACGGACTTCGTCCGGATCGCCTCGATACCGGCTTCGGCGACGAGGTCGACCATGTCGGCGATCGGCTGCATCGCGAGGACCGGCGGGGTGCCGCTCAAGAAGCGCCGCATCCCCTGGGCCGGCACGTAGACGTCGGCCATCGCGAAGACGTCGGCCGCTCCCATCCAGCCCTGGATCGGCTGCTCGAGCTCGGCCTGGAGCCCGCGGCGCACGTACGCGAACGCCGGAGCTCCGGGCCCACCGTTGAGGTACTTGTATGAGCAGCCGACCGCGATATCGACGCTCCACTCGTCCATCTGCATCGGGACCGCACCCGCGGAATGGCAGACGTCCCAGAGGATGAGGGCGCCGGCGTCGTGCGCGAGGCGGGTGAGGCCGGGCATGTCCGCGAGGTAGCCGCTCCGGTAGGCCACGTGGCTCAGGACGACGAGTGCCGTCTCGTCCGAGACCACCGTCGAGAGCTGGCCGGCGGTGACCCCGATGGTGCGGTCCACCTCGATGACGTCGAGCTCGAGGCCGAGTTCCCGCGCGATGCCCTCCATGACGCCGCCGCCCTGCACGAACCGGTCACGGAACGACGCGAGCGGATCGGCCGCATCGAGCGGCGCCGGATCGAGCGACGCCAGGGTCGATGCCTCGGGCGCGGCGGGGGGCGTGGTCACACGGTCACGCTACCCCGCGGGAAGGCTGTCGGTCGGCTCTTGGCGCGTGCGGGCGCGGCTCAGCGGATGGTCGACGTGAGGAACGGCGCGTGCCGCTCGATCGCGTCGGGCACGACGCGGAAGTACGCCCAGCGTCCGCGCTGCTCGCGCGTCACGAGTCCCGCCTCGACCAACTGCTTCATGTGGTGCGACACCGTCGGTTGCGACAGTGCCACCGGATCCGTCAAGTCGCAGATGCACGCTTCCCCGCCGTCGGCCGACGCGATGAGTGAGAGGAGGCGAATCCTGCTGGGGTCACTGAGCGCCTTGAACGTCCTGGCCAGGTGCTCGGCGTCGGCCGGGGCGATCACCTCGCCGGGCGAGAGGACGCAGCAGCCGACCGTGGAGGTGCTCGCGACGGACGTGGAGGTCATGAATCGAGTGTCGCACGTCATATTGACATCTGTCGATATGTAATCCACAGTCGTCATATTGACACTCATCGATTGGACGGATGATGCAGACCACTGGGACCCTCCCCGTCGTCGTGATCGGAGCCGGCCCGCAAGGGCTCGCCGCCGCGGCGCACCTCACCGAGCGGGGCGTCCCCGTGATCGTGCTCGAAGCCGGGGCCGCCGCGGCCACCGCCGTGCGCGAATGGGGCCACGTCCGGCTCTTCTCCGAGTGGAGCGAACTCGTCGATGCTGCCGCCGCCCGCCTACTTGAGCCCACCGGCTGGACCGCACCGACCCGCGGTTTCCCGACCGGTGCCCAGTGGATCAGCGGATATCTCGCGCCGCTCGCCGACGCGCTCGGCGAGGGGATCCGGTACGGCGCTCGCGTCGTCGGCGTCTCCCGACGTGGCCGCGACCGGCTCGTCGACGCGGGGCGCGCCGAGCAGCCCTTCACCGTGCACGTCGAGCATGCAAACGGTGAAGAGGAGCGACTCGACGCTCGCGCTGTGATCGACGCGACCGGAACGTGGGCGTCTCCGAACCCGGCCGGTGCCGACGGGCTCCCGGCGCTCGGTGAGAGGGCTGTCTCCGAGCTGCTCGACTACCGCATCCCCGACTACCGGCACCGGACGCGCTATGAGGGCACGCACAACGTCGTGGTCGGATCCGGTCACTCCGCAGTCACGGCCGTGATCGCCCTCGGGCGCATCGCTCGACGCGACTCGTCGACACGCGTGACGTGGGTGTTGCGCCGGGGTGCCGTCGGGAACACCTTCGGAGGAGGCGCGGCCGACGAGTTGCCCGCTCGCGGCCGGCTCGGAATCACGGCGAGGGAGTTCGTCGACGCCGGACTGATCGAATTGTTCACGGGCTTCCGCGTGGAGAGGATCGACCGCGACGGTGAACGGGTCGTTTTCACCTCGGAGGACGGACGGAGACTCGCTCCCGCCGATCATGTCGCCGTCCTCACCGGTTTCCGTCCCGACTTGTCCTTCCTCTCGGAGTTGCGTCTCGAACTCGACCCGACGTTGCAGGCGCCCGTACGGATCGCCGCCGAGATCGACCCCAACATCCACTCCTGCGGTTCGGTCGCTGCCACCGGCGTGCGGGATCTCGCCCAGCCGGAGCCCGACTTCTATCTCGTGGGAGCGAAGTCCTACGGTCGTGCGCCGACCTTCCTCGCGATGACGGGCTACGAGCAGGTGCGGTCGGTCGTCGCGGAACTCGCGGGCGACCATGAGGCCGCCGCGCGAAAGGAGTTGGCACTCCCCGACACGGGTGTCTGCGGAGGGGCCGGGCTCTTCGACTCGACGGGCACGGCGATCGGTGGCAGTTGCTGCGCTCTTCCGGAGAAGCCCGTCATTCAGATCGGTCGCGCCCCGGCGAACGCCTGATCGTCAGCGAGTGAGGATCGTCGACTGAATCTTCTCCGTCACGGCCTCGCGCAGTGGCCGAACGGCGTCGAGGTCCCATGCCTCCGGGTTGGGGAACGACCACTCGAGGACCTCGCCGCGCGGTGTCGACGGAAGGCGCAGTCCCGGCTTCATGAGCACGACGATGTCGGCCTCGTCGAGGTCGGTCTCGGTCACGGCGCGGGGGACCATGCTCGTGATGTCGACGCCCAGCTCGCCGACGGAGGCGGCTACCGCGTCGTTCACGTGATCCGCCGGCGAGAGTCCGGCAGAGGTGGCCGTGAAGCGGTCTCCCGCGAGGTGCTCGAGCAGTGCGGCGCCGAGCTGCGATCGCCCGGCGTTGTGCTGGCAGATGAACAGGACGGTGGGCTTGCTGTCGCTCATGGGTCGCTTTCGTCGGTGGTGCCGGTGTGTGGACATCGTGTGCTCAGGATGCGGCGAGCCGCGGTGCCAGATCCGAGATGCGTCGCTGCAGCTCGGCGTAGGTGGTGTCGAAGGCGGCGGCGGTGCCGATTCGAACCGGGTCCGGGATCGACCAGTGGAGGTTCCCGGTGACGCCCAACTCTTCGTGGGCGTTGTCGCAGACGGTGACGACGAAGTCGTTCGGCGTGATGATCTCGCTGAGGGCTCGGGGTCGGGCGTCGGTGAGGGCGAGATGGTGCCGCTCGGCGGCGGCGACCGCTCCGTCGTCGATGCGCGGCGACGGATGGGTCCCGCCTGATGCGGCGGGGATGGCCGATTGCTGCTTCCAGAGGGCTGCCGCCAACTGCGAACGTGCCGAATTCGCGGTACAGACGAAGACGACCCGCTCGGCATGCTCCACGACGCCCGGAATCAGGCCGTCGAGCGCCGTGGGCGAGAGGCGGACGTAACTGCGCCTCTTGTCGGCCTCGGAACGGGAGCGGGACACCATTCCGACGGCTTCGAGCGTGTTCAGGTGGTGCGTCACGAGGTTCGCCGGCATCCCGAGCGCCACTCGGATCTCTGAGGGGGATAGATCGCCGAGCGTCAGGAGGTCGACGATGCGGAGGCGAGCGGGGTCGCCGAGAGCGGCGTGCCTCGCAGCGCGCCGGTCGATCGGATCCTGTCGCTCACTGTTCATTGATTCAATATTGACTGAGCTAATTCCATCGGTCAAGATGGCCATCGCCATGAACGCTTCCCGCCCCGCCGTTGCTCTCTCCCGGCCCCATCTCGCACGGCGCCTCCTCGCCGAGTTCCTCGGCACGGCGCTGCTCGTGACGATCGTGGTGGGCTCCGGGATCGCGGCCGCGAGCCTCTCGCCCGACGACGTCGGCTTGCAGCTCCTCGAGAACAGCCTCGCGACCGCGTTGGGACTCGCCGTGCTGATCCTGATGTTCGGCCCGGTGTCGGGAGCGCACTTCAATCCCGTCGTCACCCTCGTGGATTGGATGATCGGAGCCCGCGCCGCTGCCGGGCTGCCGCTGCGCGACGTCGGCCCGTACATCGCCGCTCAGGTCCTCGGCGGCAGTGCCGGTGCGGTTCTCGCGAACGTGATGTTCGAGTTGCCTTCGCAGCTGTCATCGACGGATCGTGTGACCGGCGGCCACCTCGTCGCGGAGGTCGTGGCCACGGGCGGACTGGTGCTGCTGATCTTCTCGCTCGCCCGGACCTCGCAGGGTTCGGTGACGGCTGCCGCTGTCGGCGCCTATATCGGTGCGGCCTATTGGTTCACCAGTTCGACGTCGTTCGCTAATCCCGCCGTCACCGTCGCGCGCGTCTTCAGCGACACGTTCGCCGGGATCGCTCCCGGCTCCGTGCCGCCCTTCATCCTCATGCAGCTCCTCGGCGGGGCCCTCGGCCTCGCCCTGGTGCTCGTGCTCTACCCGACCGCCGCTCGCGCGGCCGACGACGTCGTGGTCCCCCACTCCGTCGACGCGAAACTCTGAAAGGCCGCCTCATGCATCTCGTAGCGATCGGCGGAAGCGACGCCGGTATCTCCGCCGCACTGCGCGCCCGCGAACTCGACCCCGCCGTCGACGTGACGGTGGTCGTCGCGGACTCCTACCCGAACTTCTCGATCTGCGGAATCCCGTACTACTTCTCCCGGGAGGTGGACCGGTGGCAGTCGCTCGCGCACCGCACCCGCGCCGATCTCGAGGCGACCGGCATGCGGCTGCGACTCGACACCCTCGCGACGGGCATCGACGTGGCCGAGCGGAAGCTCGCTGTCCGGAATGCCGACGGTTCGGAGGACACGATCGCCTATGACGGGCTGATGGTCGGAACAGGTGCTTCGCCGTCGACGGCGGGTATCGCGGGGATCGGCGGCCACGACGGGCTGGGGCCTGACGACGGCGTCCATCTGCTGCACTCGATGGGCGACACGTTCGCGCTCGAACGGTACCTCGAGGAGCGGGAGCCGCAGACGGCGATCATCGTCGGCGCGGGTTACGTCGGACTCGAGATGGCCGAGGCGCTCACGGTGCGTGGGCTCGCGGTGACGCAACTGCAGCGGGGACCCGAGGTGCTCTCCACCCTCGACCCCGAGCTTGGCGTGCTCGTGCACGAGGAGCTCTTCCGGCACGGCGTCGACGTCGTCACCGGCGCCCGCGTCGCCGCCGTGGCTCGCCATGACGGCCGCCTGGTCGTGTTCGGTCAGGATGAGAGTGGAGCCTTCGAACGCGGAGCCGATCTCGTCCTCGTCGTCGTCGGCGTCCGCCCCAACACGGGTCTCCTCACCGGCGCTGGAGCGACGACGGGACCGGGCGGCGCCGTCGTGGTCGATGAGCGGATGCGCACGGGCCTCCCTCACGTCTGGGCCGCCGGCGACGGCGTCGTGACGCATCATCGGCTGCTCGGCGTGACCTACCTGCCCCTCGGAACCACCGCGCACAAGCAGGGTCGCGTCG
The DNA here is from genome assembly GCF_004078635.1 of Labedella phragmitis. Classification (GTDB taxonomy): domain Bacteria; phylum Actinomycetota; class Actinomycetes; order Actinomycetales; family Microbacteriaceae; genus Labedella; species Labedella phragmitis. Next base: position 68,351 of record NZ_RZNB01000001.1, on the reverse strand, counting down.
CGGGGGAGAACGCGATCGGCGGTGACGCGCGCTTCACCGGGAGCGTCGGCACGCAGGTCGTGAAGGTGTTCGACCTCGTCGCCGCCCGTACCGGTCTCCGCGACCGCGAGGCCGTCGGTGCCGGACTCGAGCCCCGCAGTGCGACCGCCATCGCCGACGATCACAAGGCGTACTACCCGGGCGCTACGCCGATCAGCATCCGCATCACCGGCGACACGAGCGACGGACGGCTCCTGGGCGCGCAACTCGTCGGAGCCCGCGGTGCGGAGATCGCGAAGCGCGTCGACACGTTCGCGACCGCTCTCCACCACGGCATGACGGTCGAGGCGATGAGCGACCTCGATCTCTCCTACACCCCTCCGCTCGGCTCGCCGTGGGACGCCGTGCAGGTCGCTACGCAGGCATGGAGCAGAGACGTCAACCGACGTACTCCCGGGATCGTCCCGTCGTGACCAGATAACCAGTGCCCCGCACGCGAGTGGCGGAGAGCGGCCGAGCGCAAGCGGTACATATCGAGGCGGGTCTGAACGAAGGTGAAGCCATGACCGATCTGATCCGCGCTGAATCCGTCCGAGTATTCGTCCAGCTGGCCGATGCGCTCCGCTCGGGGCACGACGTCATCGACATCATGGACATCCTCGTGCAAGCGACCGTCGAGCTGACGGAAGCGGATCAGGCGGCCGTCGTCCTGGCCGATCAGGACGGCGGACTCCACGTCGCCGCGTCGTCGAGTGAGCGCAGCATCGACGTCGAGGAGGCCCAGATCGGCACCGAGGAGGGCCCGTGCCTCGATTGCATCCGGAGCGGCGAGCTCGTCGAGGTCGAGGACGTCGCGGCGTCCGCTCATCGGTGGCCGGTCTTCGCCCCTGTGGCTCTCGAGGCCGGGGTCGGGTCGGCTGTCGCGGTTCCCATGGCACTGGGAGGCCGAACGATCGGTGGGATGAACGTCTTCATCAATCACCCCGGCCGGATGAGCGCCGCGGCGATCACCTTCATCCAGGCGATGACCCAGGTCGCGATGATGAGCGTCGTCGTGCGCCGCGAGAACGATCGGGAAGTCGATCAGCTCCAGCGTGCGCTCGACAGCCGCCTGCTCATCGAGCAGGCGAAGGGCTTCATCGCCTTCCAGAAGTCGACGACGGTGGAGAGCGCCTTCGCCGCCCTCCGCGATCATGCTCGCCGCAATCAGGCTCGACTCACCGACGTCGCGCGCGCGGTGGTCGAACGCGAGATCACGATCTGACCTGACCCGCCCGTCCGGGGCGACGGGCTGCTGCGACACGTGGTCCCACCTACTGTCAGTCCAGCGGAGCGGGTCTCGCGGATCCTCGAGACGTGGAACAGGCGATCCGGGCCGACCGGCCGCTCACCGACGCGTCAACGCCAGGTGCGCTCTGCACGCCAGCCGATGGTCTCGCCCGCTCGTGACGAGTCGAACGCGCTTGCCGTCCCGGTGATCGGGCGGAGTCGCGTGATGTCCGGCAGGTGTCGGTCGAGGAGCTCTTCCGTCGGCACCTCGGAGAGGGTGTCGTCCGCGACGATCACGAGGGCCTCGTACCCCCGGTGGGCGGGGAGCGGATCGAGCGAGAGGATGCACGCGCGTGCCGCGTCGCTCAGTTCGGTGTATCCCCAGAGGCCGACCGCTCCCTCCGCCTCCGGCTCGGTCGCCGCTCGCTCGCGCGCCTGCTCGACGGACGCGATCCAGTGGAAGCGCAGCGCCGTCACGGTCATACCGCGGCGCGCGAACATGCGGCTCGTGCTCTCGGTCACGTCCTTCGACAGCGCGTAGGGGTCGACGAACGTGAGCGGGGTGTCCTCGTCGACGGGGACGGAGTCGAAACGCAAGGGCGGCGACGCCCACTCCTCCGACCAGGCCGGGCCGTAGATGGAGGCGCTCGACGCGACGGCGGCGACCTGGATTCCCGCGAGCCAGGCCTGCTCGAGAGCGTTGAAGCACGAGAGCGTGTTGATGCGCATGAGGTCGACGGGCTCGATGTTCACAGGCGCGGGGATCGCCGCGCAGTGGATGACGGCGTCGGCCCCGCGCATCGAGTCCGCGACGGCCGCGGGGTCGAGCAGGTCGACGGGAGTCTCGCCGACGAGATCGGCCTCGATGACGCGGTCACCCGCCTCCTGCAGCTGCCGCACGACCTCGCTGCCGAGCTTGCCCGACGACCCGCTCACCCAGACCGTGCGGGGAGCGGGTGTTCCGTCTGTCGTGCGGGGTGCGGGGGCATCGTCGCGTCGCTGCATGACACCGACTGTAGCGGCGTGACAGGAACCCGATCAGCCCCGATGCTCGGCCACAGCTCAGCCCGCGCGACCCGGCAGCATCGAGAGGGCCTGCGACCGGGCCGCGAGCAGCTCCGCGTAGGTGCCGTCGCGCTCCGCCCAGCGCAAGCGCTGTGCCGCGGTCACGACGACCTCGTTCGGCGTCGGTTCTCCGGTGAGGAGCGCGAGGGCCTCGTCGAGGTAGGCGTCGAGCGGCAGGGCGGACGGGTTGACCTTCTCCTGACCGGCGGTCGCGACGGCCGGCGGGACGAGCTCGGTCACTCGGACGCCCGTGCCGTCGAGCTGGGCGCGCAGCGACTCCGTGTACGCGTGTACTCCGGCCTTCGAGGCTCCGTACGACGGCATGGGCGGGAACGGGAGGAACGCGATCCCCGACGACACCGTGATGATGTCCGCGTCGCCCCGCGCGAGCAGGTGCGGGGTGAAGGCGTCGAGGACGCGGATCGTGCCGAGCAGGTTCACCGTGATCGTCGTCTCGGCGCCCGCCGCGTGCGCTGGGTCCTGCAGATCCTCCATGAGCATGACGCCCGACATCGTCACGACGAGGTCGAGGTCGGGGTGTGCGGCGAGTACGTCGTCGCGGGCGCGGGCGATCGATTCGGGGTCGGTCACGTCGATCGCGACGGTCTCGAGGTCGTCGACGCGACTCGTGTCGCGACCCCCGACGATCACGGTGCTGCCGGCCGCGACGAATCGTCGCGCGAGCCCCAGCCCGATGCCCGACGTGCCTCCCGCGATGAGGACGGTACGGTGGGTGATGTCCATGGTGAGTCTCCTTCTGATCGGTACACCGGAATCGTCGCCCCGCATGCTTCGGCGGGGAAGATCCCCGCCGAGACCAGGAGTGCTGAGACGAGGAGTGACGGGGCCTCTCTCGGAGCGCGCGACGCGCGTACCGTGGGGGCGTGAACGGGAACGAGGAGCCGGGGCGACTCGGCGAGTACTTGCGGGCGCGGCGTGCGCTCGTCCGGCCGGAGGCGCTCGGCCTGACCGCCGGGTCGAACCGCCGCGTGCCGGGGCTCCGGCGCGAGGAGGTCGCGCTGCTCGCCGGCATCAGCGCCGACTATTACCTGCGGCTCGAACGCGGCCGCGACCACAACCCGTCACCCCAAGTGCTCGATGCCCTCGCGCGCGTCCTCCAGCTCGACGACGTCGAGGCCGATCACTTGCGCGGCCTCGGAGGCACCGCACCACGACCGCGCCGTTCCCGCCGCCTCGACCGTGTCCCCGATCGCCTGCATCACCTCCTCGCGGCGATCGGCGTGCCCGCCTTCGTCGAGAGCCGTCACTTCGACGTGCTCGCGTCCAACCCGCTCGCCGTCGCGCTCTCGCCGCGGCTCGTCCCGGGCGAGAACCGGTTGCGCTCGCTCCTGCTCGATCCCGCCGAGCGCGACTTCCACGAGGACTGGGAGCGGGCCGTCGAGGGATTCGTCGCCCTCGCTCGTCACACCCTGGGAGACGATGTCGCGGACGAACGAGCGGTGGAGCTCGTCGGCGAACTCTCGCTCGCGAGCGCGCGCTTCCGGTCGATCTGGGCACGCCACGACCTCCGCCCGCTCGAGGGCGGCTCCACGACGCTGCGCCATCCGACGGTCGGCGACCTCCGCCTCCACCGGGAGAAGCTGCCCGTCGGCGACGTCATCCTCGTGCTCTACTACCCCGACGAGGAGAGCGCCGCCGCCGAGAAGTTCGGGCTGCTCGCCTCGCTCGCGGCCACCGGATGAGGGGTGGGTGGCCCTCACGCGAGAGAATGAACGGATGAGCGCTTCCTTGGTGGCCAGCGGCCTCGCCGGCGGATACGGCCACCGCACCCTCTTCGACGACCTCGACCTCACGGTCGCGCCGGGCGACGTCGTGGGTGTCGTCGGGGCGAACGGCGCGGGCAAATCGACGCTCCTGCGGTTGCTCGCGGGCGTCGACGAGCCGCAGGCCGGCACGATCACCCTCAACCCGGGTGACGCCTTCGTCGGGTGGTTGCCGCAGGAGCACGAGCGCGTGCCCGGCGAGACCGTCGCCGACTACGTGGGGCGGCGCACCGGATGCACTCAGGCGACGCTCGACATGGACGCGGCCGCCGCGCTCCTCGCGACGCCCGAGGCGGCACCCGCCGGTGTCGACGCCGGCGACGCCTACTCCGTCGCGTTCGACCGCTGGCTCGCGAGCGGGGCCGCGGACCTCGACGAGCGACTCCCCGTCGTCCTCGCCGACCTCGGCCTCGCGAGCGGCGGCACGGTCGGCCCGGAGAGCGCGATGACTGCGCTGAGCGGAGGGCAGGCCGCCCGGGTCGGACTCGCCGCCCTCCTGCTCAGTCGCTTCGACATCGTGCTTCTCGACGAACCGACGAACGATCTCGACCTCGACGGCCTCGACCGGCTCGAGCGCTTCGTTCGCGAGCAGCGCGGCGGCGTCGTGCTCGTGAGCCACGACCGCGAGTTCCTCACCCGCTGCGTCACGACGGTCCTGGAACTCGACCTCGCGCAGTCGTCGAACCGCGTGTTCGGTGGCGGCTACGACGCCTACCTCGAGGAGCGCGAGACCGCCCGTCGTCACGCGCGCGAGGCCTACGACGAGTTCGCGGACAAGAAGGCCGACCTCGTCGGCCGGGCCAGGACGCAGCGCGAGTGGTCGAGCCAGGGCGTGCGGAACGCGATGAAGAAGTCGCCGGACAACGACAAGATCCGGCGGAAGGCCGCGACCGAGTCGAGCGAGAAGCAGGCGCAGAAGGTCCGGCAGATGGAGAGCCGCATCGCGCGCCTCGAGGAGGTCGACGAGCCGCGCAAGGAGTGGAAGCTCGAGTTCAGTATCGGGGCGGCGCCTCGTTCGAGCGCCGTCGTCTCGACGCTGAGTGGCGCGCTGTTCCGGCAGGGCGACCCCGAGAGCGGAGAGTTCGTGCTCGGGCCCGTGTCGTTGCAGATCAACGGCGGTGACCGTATCGGCATCACGGGCCCCAACGGCGCGGGCAAGTCGACGTTGCTCCGCGGTCTCCTCGGGCGGCAGGCGCCCGACGAGGGCACCGCGAGCATCGGGGCGAGCGTCGCGATCGGCGAGATCGACCAGGCACGCGCCCAGCTCGACGGGTCGAAGCCGCTCGCCGAGGCCGTCGAGGCGATCCTCTCCGAGTGGCCGCAGGGAGAGGTGCGCACGCTGCTCGCGAAGTTCGGTCTGCGCGCCGACCACGTGTCGCGCCCCGTGGACGAGCTCTCTCCCGGCGAGCGCACACGGGCAGGACTCGCGCTGCTGCAGGCGCGGGGCGTGAACGTGCTCGTGCTCGACGAGCCGACCAACCACCTCGACCTCGCGGCGATCGAGCAGCTCGAGCAGGCGCTCGAGAGCTACGACGGCACGCTGCTCCTCGTCACGCACGACCGTCGCATGCTCGACACGGTCCGACTCGATCGGCACTGGCGCGTCGAGGGCGGAACCGTCGCCGAGCGGTGACCCGCCGGCTCATCTGTCGCCCGAGGGCGGCAGTTTGGTCTCGAGGGCGCTAGCGGTACGTGGCGCCCTCGTGCGGGGGTAGCCCTTTCGTGTAGCGGGGAGCGGGGGTGCGTGCAATCCCGAATCTGCGGTCAGGGGGTGGGCGTAGCGTTGCGAGCATGGAATTCCGATACCTCGGCAACAGCGGACTCAAGATCTCAGAGATCATCTACGGCAACTGGCTCACGCACGGTTCTCAGGTGGAGAACGACACCGCCATGAAGTCGGTGCGCGCGGCCCTCGACGCGGGCATCACGACCTTCGACACCGCGGACGGCTACGCCGACGGCGCGGCGGAGACCGTGCTCGGCGAGGCCCTCAAGGGCGAGCGTCGTGCCGGCATCGAGATCTTCACGAAGGTGTATTTCCCGACCGGCCCGAAGGGCCACAACGACACCGGCCTCAGCCGCAAGCACATCCGGCACTCGATCGACGAGTCGCTGCAGCGGCTCCAGACCGATTACGTCGACCTGTACCAGGCGCACCGCTACGACTACGAGACCCCGCTCGAGGAGACGATGATCGCGTTCGCCGACGTCGTCGAGCAGGGCAAGGCGCTCTACATCGGCGTGTCCGAGTGGACGGCCGAGCAGCTCTCCGAGGCGCACGAGCTCGCCGAGGACCTCGGCATCCAGCTCGTCTCGAACCAGCCGCAGTACTCGATGCTCTGGCGGGTCATCGAGGAGAAGGTCGTCCCGACCTCGCGCGACCTCGGCATCTCGCAGATCGTCTGGTCGCCCATCGCCCAGGGTGTGCTCACCGGCAAGTACAAGCCGGGCGAGGAACTCCCGCAGGGCAGCCGCGCGACGGACGAGAAGGGCGGTGCGGACATGATCAAGCGGTTCATGAACGACGAGACCCTCACGGCCGTGCAGAAGCTCAAGCCCATCGCCGACGACCTCGGCATCACGATGGCCCAGCTCGCCGTCGCGTGGACGCTCTCGAACGACAACGTCGCGGGAGCCATCGTCGGCGCCTCCAAGCCCGAGCAGATCGAGTCGAACGCGGCGGCCGCCGGCGTGAAGCTCGACGAGTCGGTCCTCAGCGCGATCGACGAGGCGCTCGGAGACCTGCCCGAGACCGACCCGTCGGAGACGAAGTCCCCCGAGGGCCGCCTGGTCTAGGCACGTCCGCTCCTGAACCTGTCGACGGGCCCGCCGCCTCTTCCGAGGCGGCGGGCCCGCTCTGGTCCCTGGGCCTGTCGGCCGATGGGAGGACGGCTCTCGCGTCGCCCGCTAGGCCGGCAGAGTCCACTTCTGCGGGGCGAGTCCGTTGCAGTCGTAGATCTGCAGGTCGGTACCGTCAGCGACGTTGCCTTGGGGCAGGTCGAGGCAGCGACCGGACTGCGGGTTCAGCAGGCTGCCGTCGGCTTGCGGTCGCCACTGCTGCGCTCCGGCGTTCGGCAGGCAGTCCCACAACTGCACGGGGCTGAAGTTCGCCGTGCCGTTGTTCGTGATGTCGAGGCACTTGCCGAACGCGCGGATGGTGCCGTCGGGTGCCACGGACCACCGCTGCCCGGTCGCGATCCCGCACGTGTAGAGCTGCACGGCGCGACCGCTCACGGCGGTGTTGGTGTCGACGTCCACGCACTTCCCACCGAGTCCCGTGATCTGACCCGTCGGCCCCGGGAGCGAGCCGATCCCGAATCGCAGTTCGCACTGGTTGCCCTGGCCGCGCCACGTCGCCGCGAAGTAGACGAAGCTCGTGCCGTTCTCCCGCGCGATCGCCGGAGTCGAGTACCCCGGGCACGACGGCACTCCGGCCGCATACCCACCCGTCGGGTTCACCGTCACCGGCGCCTCGAGCTCGGTCCAGGCTCCGACGCTGAGGTTCGTGTTGGCGAACAGCACGGTCCCCGATTCCGCGAGCACCGTCTTGTTGCCGGTCGGTCCCGCGACGACGCGCTGGCCGGACAGGAGGATGGTGCCGTTGGCTCCGCCGCCCGGCGCCCAGGAGATGTACGGGGTGTGGAGGAGCTGTCGGTTGTCGGTCGTCTGCACGAGCGTCCCTGCGTTGCCGAGGGCGCCCCAGTTGAGCCCGTCCGCGCTGAACTTGACGTACACCTCGCACGCGTGGTCGGCGTTCGTCGCGTCGCGGCATAGCTCGTACGACATCACGAACTGCCCGTTGGGCAGCTCGGCGAAGGTCTGCATTCCCGGCCGCGCCAGGTTGTCCGCGGGGAACGCGACGTCCTGCACGAGGGTGCTGCTCCAGCTCACGCCGCCGTTCGTCGACGTGTAGTGGCCGATGACCTGGTTGTTCGTCGCACTGTTCGCCGGGCGCTCGTCCGAGATGAAGCACGCGAGCGTGTTGTCGTCCGCGACGAGGAACGTGGGCTCCCAGATGCCGTGACCCCACCCGTTCGGCTGGCCGGAGGTCTGCGTGCAGTTCGACAGGTACGTCCAGGTCTGGCCCTTGTCCGTGCTCTTGAAGACCTCGACCTTCTGCGCGGAGTAGTCGCCGACGCTCCACGCCGTGCCCGCCGCGAGCAGGTCGCCCTGGTTGAGGCCCGGGATCGTGCGCGGTACTTCGAAGAGCGTCGGTGCCTCGAGGTCCCACCCCGCGGTGTTCGAGGAGATCGTGGAGATCTGGCTCCAGCTCGTCCCGCCGTTGGTGCTCCGGTAGATCGGCAGGTTGGTGGGGCCGTTGTGACCGCCGCGCGCGAAGGTCGCGAGCATGGTCTGGTTGGTCGAGCCGTCGTGGTCGAGGCGGATCGCCCGCGGGTATCCGGCTGTCCCGTTCGGGTACGTCGCCAGGTTGGGCGAGTAGAGGATGTTGCCGGCCTGCGCTGCGGCGGCGGGCGGAGCGGCGGTGGGCGCGAGGCCCACGAGGAGGCCGCCGAGCACGGCGGCGAGAAGCAGGAGAAGCAGTTGCGGCCGATGCCGCAGACCCGCGATGGACGTCATTGTTCATTCCCTCTGTGTCGAAGACGCGCCAACGCACTGCACACTCTGCACCAGGTTTGCCATCGTTGCAAGGGGCGGGTCTACGGCCCACCATCCGGTCCCGAGCGTGTCGAAGGGTGGCGCGCGCGGGCTTCAGCGACGCACCTCGCGGCGGTCGCGCATCCGGTGGAGAGGATCAGGCGTCAGCCGCCGGAGCTCTCCCGGACGTGAAGTGCGTGCGGCGCGACGATCTGTTCCGGAGGGAGGTCGGGCTCCTCGATACGCGCCGCGATGCGCGCGACGGCGTGCTCGGCGATGAAGGCCGTGTCGAGGGAGACGGAGGTGAGCGTCGGACGCGAGTAGTGGCCCTCCTCGATGTCGTCGATGCCGACGATCGCGACGTCGTCGGGCACCGTGAGACCGGCGTCGAAGACGGCGCGCATCGCGCCCATCGCCAGAAGGTCCGAGAAGCACAGGATCGCGTCGGGTCGGGGATCGAGCCGGAGCAGTTCCGTCGCTGCGGCATAGCCGTCGGCGCGGCTGTAGTGTGCGGCGGAGCGTGTATGACCGGGGTTCGGCTCGATACCGGCTTCGCGGAGGGCGAGTTCGTAGCCGGCGGTGCGCTGCTGCGGAGTGGCGTATTGCTCTTGCGGCTGTGCCCCGATCGCGGCGATGCGCGTCCGCCCGCGCTCCAACAGGTGCCGGACGGCGTCGTGGGCGGCGCGTACGTTGTCGATCGCGACGTGGTCGAAGCGGTCGTCGAAGTCGTGTTCGCCGAGCAGTACGAGCGGGATGCGGGTCGAGGGGTTCATCTCGAGGAGCTCGGCCTGGGTGACGAGCGGACTGAAGAGCACGCCGTCGAAGAGCATCTCCCGGTCGTCGCCGGTGAGCAGCTCGCGCTCGCGTTCGTGGTCATGCCCGGTCTGGTCGATCATGACCCGGAAATCGAGCTCGGCGGCCGCCGCGATGACGTCGCGAGCGAGCGCGCTGAAATACGGGACGTCGATCTCGGGGACGATGAGGGCGAGCATGCCCGTCCTCCCGGTCCGCAGGGTGCGTGCGGCGGGATTGGGGCGGTAGTCGAGCTCCTCGACGGCGGCGAGCACGCGGGTGCGTGTGCGGTCGCTCACATGCGTGTAGCCGCGCATGACGTTGGAGACGGTGCGGATCGACACCTGCGCTCGCTCGGCGACGTCACGCAGTGTTGCCGGCATGGTCATCCCCTCGTAGTCGTCTCGAATGTCTCGCCAGCATAGCGTTTGCAACGATGGCAAACACCCGCTATGGTTTTGCCTACGTTGGCAAACGTCGATCCGTCGCCCGAGATGATCGCGGCAGCAGACGAAACCCATGTCACAAAGGAGTGTCAGTTGCACCAGCTCACGCCTACCCGTGCCACCCGGCGGCGCATCGCGCGCCGTCGCGGTCTCACCGTCATCGGCGGCGCGGCGATCCTCGCGCTCGGCCTCACGGCATGCGGCCCCGACATCACCGCCGGCTCCGGCGACGGGGACGCCTCAGCGGGCCGCCTCCAGGCGCCCGACGGCGACTCGCCCTCCGGCGAGATCACCATCTGGGACCGCTCGGGTGACCTCTACGAGGTCTTCGACGCGGCCATCGAGGACTTCAACGAGGTCTACCCCGACATCACCGTCAACCACGAGGCCGTCGACATCGACGCCAAGCTCCAGAACACCCTCATCACGGGGACCGACGTGCCCGACGGGGTGTTCCTCGACGACGCGAAGGTCGCCGGACTCTCCGATTACATGTGGGACCTGAGCGACGTGCTCGACCCCTACGTCGACGACATCGCCCAGCAGAAGATCGACGTCAACTCGATCGACGGCGGCATCTACGGTGTCCCGTACGACTCGAACCCCGGCCTGCTCTACTACAACGCCACGGCGCTCGAGGCACAGGGGATCGACGCGACGACCATCGAGACCTACGACGACCTCCTGGCCGCGGCCCGCGAGTATCAGGAGGCGGTGCCGTCGGCCAAGCCGATCCACCTCGAGCAGTCCGCGTTCCTCGGTCAGCTGCAGCTCGAGATGTACGCGAGCCAACTCGGCACGAGTCTCGCCGACGCCGATGGAGAATTGCGGTTGGATTCGCCGGAGTACGAGCAGATCCTCGGCTTCCTCGACACCGTGCAGAAGGACGGCCTCGGCACGCGGGCGGAGTACCTGACCCCCACGGACATCGCCGAGCTCGAGTCCGGCAACCAGGTGTTCTACCCGTGGGCGATCTGGTTCAGCTTCGCGCCGCAGCAGCTCCTCCCCGAGACGGCGGGGGACTGGCGCGCGATGCCGCTTCCCGCGTGGGAGGACGGCGGCGCCCGAAGCGGGGCGATGGGCGGTTCCTCGTTCTCGATTCCGAGGGACGCCGAGAACGCCGACCTCGCGTGGCTCTTCTACGAGTTCCTGATGTTCGACGAGGCCGGCTACACCGCCGTGTGGGGACCGAACGACGTGTACCCGAACGGTCTCAACACGTCGATCCCGAGTTACGAGCCCGCGGCCGATCCGGCGGCACCGCTCTTCGAGCCGGTCGACGCCCTCGGCGGGCAGGACCTGTGGTCCGTCGCGACCGAGGCGAGCACGGAGATCCCGGCCGCGGCGCCGACACCCTCGTGGTGGGCCGGTGCCGTCGACTACCTCGGCAACGACGTGCAGCGCATGCTCGACGGCGAGCTCTCGCCCGCCGAGGTGCTCGAGAAGTCGTCCGCCGACATTCAGGCGAACCTCATCGACAGGCAGTGACGGGTGCGGGGCCGGCGACCGCGCCGGTCCCGCTCCTCAGTTCGATCACCGCACGATCCACCCGACACCTCCAGAAGGGAGAGGACATGGCAGTCCTCACGGCAGCGAGAACTCGGCGCCGCCTCGCGCCGTACCTCTTCGTCGCACCGTTCGTCGCCGTCTTCCTCGCCTTCAGCGTCTACCCGCTCTTCTTCACGGCGCGACTGAGCTTCACGAACTGGCGCGGTTCGGGTGCCGCGGAGTGGGTCGGATGGGACAACTACCTCTACCTCCTCGGCAATCCGGGCTTCTGGAGCTCCATCGGCAATTCGGCCGTGCTGTGGTTGCTCATCATCCCGGCACAGCTCGTGATCGCGCTGCTCGCCGCTGTCCTGCTCGACAACGCGAAGCTCAAACTGCGGAGCGTGTACCGCGTCGCGTTCGTCGTGCCGTTCGTCACGCCGCTCGTCGCGATCGCCCAGATCTGGGTCGTCGTCTTCGACCAGGACTACGGCGCCGTGAACGGACTGCTCGGCCTCGTCGGGGTGCCCGACGTCGGCTGGCTCACGACGAGCGAGTGGGCGAAACCGACGCTCGCGCTGCTCTTCGTCTGGAAGACGACCGGCTTCATCGTGCTCATCCTGCTCTCAGGACTGCAGTCGATCGACGCGAACGTCTACGAGGCCGCCGGGCTCGACGGGGCCGGCCGGATCCGGCAGCTCTGGAGCATCACGGTCCCGCTCCTGCGGCGCACGATCATGTTCGCCGTCGTGCTGCAGACGCTCGCCGTCTTCCAGATGTTCGCGGAGCCCTTCGTCGTGACGCAGGGCGGGCCGTACGGGTCCACGACGACCGCGGGCTACTACCTCTACAACCACATCACGCGAGCCGATCTCGGCACGGGAGCGGCGAACTCGTTCCTCCTCGTGATCCTCGTGATGGTGCTGTCGCTCGCGTTCGTGCGGCTGCTGAGAGCGAAGGACTGACCATGACCGCCTCGACTCTCACGGTTCCCGGCACGGACGACGCCGACAGCGTCCCGCGCGACGACACGGCCGCCAGCGGCGGGTCGCCGCGCCGCCCGCGTCGCTCCCGCCCGGCGATCACGTCGCACGTGTTCCTCGCGCTCCTGCTCGTGGGTTTCCTCGCACCGGTCGTGTGGGCGCTGCTCTCGGCGTTCAAACCGGCGAACGACATCATCTCGTCGCCGCTCGCCTTCGACCCGTCGCGCTTCACGCTCGACAACTACATCGCGATGTTCGAGGACGTACCGATCGCCTCGGGCTTCCTCAACACGGGCATCGTGCTCGTGTTCAAGGGCGCCATCACGCTCTTCTTCGCGCCGCTCGCCGCTTACGCCTTCGCCAAGTACGAGTTCATCGGGAAGAACCTGATCTTCGGGGCGGTGCTCGTGACGCTCATGCTGCCGACGATCGTGCTCATCATCCCGCTGCTGCTCGAGATGAAGCAGTTCGGCTGGGTCAACACGTACCAGGCGCTCATCCTGCCGGGGTCGGTCGACGCGTTCGCGATCTTCTGGATGCGGCAGGTCATCGCGGCCGTCCCCGACGAGCTGCTCGACGCGGCACGGGTGGACGGTTGCGGCGAGTTCGGAATCTTCTGGCGCGTCGTGCTGCCCGTCATCCGACCCGGCCTCGCCGGTCTCGCGGTGCTCACGATCATGAACATCTACAACGACTTCGTGTGGCCGGTCGTCGCCGCGAGTTCCGACCGTATGGCGACCCTCCAAGTCGTGCTCTCGACGCTCGCACAGAACATCACCGGCAACCGGATCGGCGCGGACTACGCGACCGTCACCGGGGAGCTGCTCGCTGCGAGCTCCATCGCACTCATCCCGTTGCTCGTGCTCTTCATCGCACTGCAGCGGCACTTCATCAACGGAATCCTCGCTGGAAGCGTGAAGGGCTGACATCCATGACACTGACGACCGAACCGACGTCGACGACCGACGCGACCTCGCCGACGACCGATGCGGAGGCGCTCCCCACGGCGACCCTGCCGAAGCCCGAGTACCCGCGGCCCGACCTCGACCGGTCCGAGCGCTGGCTCAGCCTCAACGGCGAGTGGGGCTTCTCGAGCATCGACGGCGAGACGACGATCCTCGTCCCGTTCGCATGGGAGACCCCGGCGTCGGGCGTCGGGCGCACGTGGCTCGAGGCGGCGGCGTACCGCCGCTCGATCGCGGTGCCCGAGGACTGGCAGGGCTCTCGCGTCGTGCTGTGCTTCGGAGCGGTCTGGCACCGCGCCCTCGTGCGCATCGACGGCGGCGTGGTGGGCGAGCACGTCGGTGGTTACACCTCCTTCGAGTTCGACGTCACCGAGCACGTCCGCCCGGGTGTCGAGTCCGAGCTCGTCGTCGAGGTCGAGGCGCCAGCCGACAAGCGCTCGATCGTGCACGGCAAGCAGCGGTCGATCCCGCGCGACGACTACGACGGCGTCTCCTTCACCCCGACGTCCGGCATCTGGCAGAGCGTGTGGTTGGAGGCCCGCGGTGCGACGTACGCACGAGCCGTCGAGCTGCGGGGCGACTCGCGAACCGGCATCGACGTCGCCGTGCAGCTCGCCGGCGACGCGCCGGCCGGGAGCCCCGTGGTCGCGACCGTCGTCGCCGGGTCGGTCGAGCGCGAACGCATCGAGCTGGTGGCGGACGAGAAGGGGAACGCCCTCGGCCGCATCGAGCTCGCCTCCCCTCGGTCGTGGTCGCCCGACGACCCGCACCTCTACCGTGTCGAGGTCGTCGCGGGCACCGGTGACGGAGCCGACCGCGTCGTCGCGACGACGGGACTGCGGACGATCGAGGTGCGCGGCGAGCAGCTGTTCCTCAACGACGAGCGGCTCTACGTGCGCGGGGTGCTCGACCAGGGCTATTGGCCGGAGACCGGTCTCACCGCCCCGGACGACGAGGCACTGCTCGCCGACCTCCGGCTCGCTCGGGATCTCGGCTTCACCCTGGTGCGCAAGCACCTCAAGTTCGAGGAGCCGCGTTGGCTCCACGCCGCGGACGAGATGGGCATGCTGGTGTGGGCGGAGCCCGCGTGCCCGAGCCGCTTCAGCCCCGAGGCCGCTACGGCGTTCGAGGCGCAGATCGAGCCGATGGTCGAGCGCGACGGGAATCACCCGTCGATCGTCATCTGGGGTCTCTACAACGAGGAGTGGGGACTGGACTGGGACATCCCGGGCAGCGCCGAGCGTACCGCGGCGTCGGTCACCGCCTACGACGCGCTCGCCGCCCTCGACCGCTCGCGCCCGATCGTGGAGAACTCCGGGTGGTCGCACGTGCGCACCGACCTCGTCGACTGGCACTACTACGAGCCGGATCCCGCGACGTGGGCCCGGAACGTGGCCGAGCTGGCCTCGGGCGAGCGGCACGACTTCCCGGTGAAGCTCGGACCGGACTTCATCGTGGACAAGAGCCTCTACGGCTCGGTCGATCATCCGCGCGATGGCGTCCCGATCCTCAACAGCGAATACGGTGAGGGCTTCACGAGTCTCGAACGCGCCTGGCACGTGCGCTGGCAGACGCAGGAGCTGCGGCGTCACGATCGCTTCGCCGGCTACGTCTACACCGAGCTCGCCGATGTCGAGCACGAGAGCGCTGGCCTGCTCGACACGCATCGGCGCCCCAAGGATTGGGGTGGGCTCGACCCCGCGGACGCGAACGCCGACACGGTCCTCATCGTCGACCTGATCCCCGCGCGGGCCGGTGCTGACATCCCCGTCCCCGAGTCCGAGCTGACGCTCTCCGTGGCCGTCTCCCACCACGGTCGCTCCGCCATCGGTGGTCGGATCCACGCGGCGTGGGTGTCTGCCGGGCGACCGTTCCGGTCGGTGCCGCACGACGAGGGCGGACACCCCGACCTGCCGAGCGTCTCGTCGGATCGGCTCGAGGTCGCCCCGTTCGTCGTGAGCGAGTCGGCGTCCGTGAGAGTCGCAGCTCCCGAGGGACCCGCTCGGCTGCTGCTCTGGCTGGTCGACGACGACGGCCACGTGGCCGCTCGTTCGTTCGTCGACGCCGCTCCCGTCGAGGAGCCCAACAGACGGGGTGCCCGGGAGGAGCGCCCGACCGACGCGTGGCGCGCGTCTCCTGCCAACGCGGCGCGCGCCACGTCCGCCGACGCCTGAGGGCGTGGCGCGGGGAACCCGCCGCGGTCAGTCCTCGATGTCGGAGAAGAGGCCTGTGAACGACGTGCCCGTGCCGAGAAGCTTTCCGATGAACTCGCCAGCCTCAGGGGTGGCGACCGCTGCCGAAGCCTCCTCATAGGAGTCGAAATAGAGGTCGAGGGTGCGGTGCGCCGGAGTCGGCGTGCCGTCCTCCTTCGGCCAAACCTTCGCGGACTCGCGTCGCCGGAGAGCGGGGAGCCGATCCGCGAGGGCGGCGATCTCCGGGTAGGCGGACTCGAACGCGTCGGGTTCCGCCGGGTTGTCGATGATGAACGTGATTTTGGTTGACATGGTTGTCTCCTTCTCGTCTGTGTGGTGCTGTCGTGGGACGTGCGGCCCGAGGCGAAGCGTTCAGAGCCCGGCGGTCTCGAGGAGCCGCAGCCACACCTCACTGACCGTCGGGTACGCGGGAACGGCGTGCCAGAGCCGCTCGAGCGGGACCTCCGCGGTGATCGCGATGGTGGCGGCGTGCAGCAGTTCCGCGACGTCGGGCCCGACGGCGGTGAAGCCGACGATGCGGTCGCCCTCCTCGTCGATCAGCATGCTCGCGCGTCCCGCGTAGCCGTCGGCGTGGAGCGAGGCGCCGGCGACCGCCGCGAGGTCGTACTCGATCACGCGCACGCGGAGCCCGGCACGCTCGGCACTGGCGACGGTGTGCCCGACCGACGCGATCTCGGGGTCGGTGAAGATGACCTGGGGGACGGCGCGGTGGTCTGCGGTCGGTGTGTGGCGACCCCACGGGCGGTCGTCCACGGGCGCACCTGTCGCGCGCGCGACGACGACGTCGCCGACGGCGCGCGCCTGGTACTTGCCCTGATGGGTGAGGAGCGCGCGGTGGTTGACGTCGCCGGCCGCGTAGAGCCAGCCGTCGTCGACCGGTCGGCCGTCAGCGCCCAGCACACGGAGCGTGTCGTCCACCGTGAGCCAGTCGCCCGGCGTGAGTCCCACCTGGTCGAGACCGATGTCGTCGCTGTTCGGGCGCCGGCCCGTCGCGACGAGGATCTCGTCGGCCTCGAGAGAGCGGCCGTCGGTGAAGGAGACGTGCACGACGCCGTCGCGGCTGACGGCCGACGGGCCGTCGCCCACGAGGACCTCGACGCCGTCCTGCCGGAGCGAGGCGACGACGTGGTCGGCCGCATAGGGCTCCACGTTCGGGAGGACGCCGTCCCGCGCGACCACGGTCACGGTGGACCCGAGCGCGCTGAAGGCCGTCGCCATCTCCATGCCGACGACACCGCCGCCGACGATGACGAGCCGGTCCGGAACCCGGCTGGTCGAGACCGCCTCGCGGCTCGTCCAGGGTTCAGCATCCGCGAGACCCGGGATGGCCGGGACGATGGCGCTCGTGCCGGTCGCGACCACGACGGCGTGGCGGGCGGTGAGCTCGACCGTCGCGCCGTCGCCGGCCGTCACGGTGACCGTCTTCCGTCCGGTGATGCGACCGTGACCTCGGACGAGGGAGATCCCGACCTGGTCGAGCCAGCCCACCTGACCGTCGTCCTGCCAGTTCGAGGCGAAGCGATCGCGGCGGGCGAAGACGGCGGCGGGGTCGAGCCCGCCGGTGATCGCGGCGGCGGCACCCGGAAGGCGTCGAGCGGCGCGCAGCGCGGCCGCGTCGCGGAGGAGCGCCTTCGTCGGCATGCACGCCCAGTAGGAGCACTCGCCTCCCACGAGCTCGGACTCGACGATGGCGGCGGTGAGCCCGCCCCGGACGACCCGATCCGCGACGTTCTCTCCGACCGGGCCGGCGCCGATGACGATGACGTCGTACTCGCTCATCGGGTGGCCGCCTTCGCAGAGCGGTTCAGCCGGAGGGCGGAGATCAGGAAGAAGATGCCGCCGAGCGTCGCGTATCCGGCGAGGCTCGCGAGCGACGCCGACGGGCCGCTCGACATCAGGATGAAGCCCGAGCCCGCGAAGACCGAGATGCCTCCGCTCAGGATCATCGGCCACTGCCCGCCGAGCGACCGGCGCGTGATGCCGACGACGAGCTGGACGGCTCCAGCGGTGATCGCCCAGGCGCCCCACACCACGAGGACCGCGGCCAGGCCGGAGGTGACCGCGAGCGTGAGGCCGATGGCCGCGAGCAGACTGAGCGCCATGTTCACGTAGAGCAAGGGCGTCGGGCGGGTGGCGCGCGACGTGCGGTAGTCGATGACGGCGGCGAGGAGGTCGAACACGGGATAGAGGACGAGGAGCGCGATGCTCAGCGGGTTGAGCGTCGACGCGGTGACGGCGACGAGAATCGCCCACACGATCGCGAAGCCGAAGCGTGTGACGTAGAGGTTGCGGAGGGCGACGGCGATGGGCCGCCGTCCGGAGAGGGTGTCGGTCATGGATGTTCCTGTCTGTGTGATCGAGGTAGAATGACTAGTCACTCTACACGGCTCGACGATAGCGTCGAGCCGCGCGATGCACAAGACCGACAGGAGGCGCTTATGATCGGGGCCGTGAAGGTGTCGATGCGGGAACAGTTGATCGAGGCGGCGACCGAGCTCTTCTACGCCGAGGGTCTCCGAGCTGTGAGCGTCGAGAAGGTGATCGAGCGGGCGGGTACCACGAAGGTCACGTTCTACCGGCACTTCAAGAGCAAGGACGATCTCGTCGTCGCCCACCTCGACCGCCGCGCACAGCTCGAGCGCGAGGGTATCTCTGCGGCGATCGAGCACGCGGACGGCGACGCGGACCGGGCCTTCCAGCTCATCTCGGAGGCGCTCGGGACGATGGCGTGCGAGCCCGGGTTCCGGGGCTGCCCGTTCATCAACGCGGCCGCCGAGTACCCGGACCCGGAGAGCGCGGTGCGTCAGACGGTCGACGAGCACCGCGCCTGGTGCAAGTCGGCGTTCGCCGAGATCGTCGCACCGCTGCAGCTCGAGGACCCGGCAGCCGTCGCAGACGACCTCATGCTGATCCGCGACGGTGCGATGGTGGCGGGGTACCTCGACGACCGCGACACTCTCGCCGCGTCGTTCCTCCGCAGCTGCCGTGCCCTCACTCGCGCCTGATCGCCGGGGCTAAGCGGTCGGCGACTGCTTCTTCTCGTCGGGGTCGTTCGGCGTCCAGCCGTACCAGCCGTCCTTCGTCGGTGCCACGGTCCAGTCGCCGCACGCGAACACGCGATCGGTCTTGAAGACGTTCGGCGCTCCCTCGATCGAGAAGGCGGGTGCGGATTCCCGATCGACCTCGGTGCACAGGGCGGCGTCGAGGTCCGCGGCACTGTCGAGCAGAAGGACCGCGACCTTCCCATCCGTCGACTCGTGCGTGCGGATGTCGGTCGCGTCCGACGGCACCCATGGCGCGTTCCCGTCCCAGTCCTCGAGCGCGGTGACGTCGGCGTACTCGCCGGTCTTCTCCTTCTGAAGGATGGTGCTCACGGCACTGCAGCCGGTGAGTGCGGTGACGGCGATCAGGGTCAGAGCGAGAGTGGCGACGGTGCATCGGGGTGTGGTGTTCATGCCTCAAGAGTCCCCCGCGGGCCGACCGGACCGCGTCCGCCCGACGTCGTTCGGTCGTCACCCCGGCGGATGATCCGGAGTGCATCTGCCGAGCGGTATGCGGGCGTCGCTAGAGTCGCGACCATGACAGCTCGAATGGCGACGGTGGGCAGTGTCGCGGCCACTGCAGCGGCTTCCGTGCTCCTGCTCGCCGGTTGTTCGGTGGGTCCGGGGACCGAGGGGACGAGGGAGGTCGTGCACCTCGGCGTCCGCGCGATCCCCGTCACGACCTCCGACGACATGGACGACTTCGCCCTCGCGGCCTCACGGGTGAACCGCGGCGGAACCCTCATCGACGTCGACGTCGTCGAGGGGGCGAAGCGCGGAGACGTGATCGGGACGTTGTACTACCAGGTCGGCGTCCCGCGGGCCGAGTTCATGGGGGCGGCGACGGGCGAGCAGCTCTACGCGTGTTACAGCGTCGATTTCGACTTCTGGGGCCCGCGTGGCGACTTCGCCCACTACAGCTACCTGCACGAGTATCCCTGCCCGACCGAGGGGCCGATCCCAGCGGTCGACCTGGAGACCGACGACGGGAAGGAGACCCGGATCGTCCCCGCATCGAACGCGGCCGAGGCCGCCATCGAGGTGTTGCAGCAGCTTCCCGGCGAGCCGGGAGAGCCCCCGCTGATCAGCGAGGCCATCTCCGCGCTCTTCAACGCCTCCGGCTCCACGTCCTGGCTTCCCGTCGAGAACGCCCCGCCTCGAGTGGTGGTGAACGGCGGTGACGTCGGCGTCGCCATCGGCGACGAGAACGAATGCGTCCTGGTTGCGCGCGTCGGTGGAGTGACCGAGCAGAAGGCGATCGCACCCGTGAAGCTGCAGCCGGGTGAACTCGGCTGTGCGCCGGAGTCCGCGCTCGCGAGCGACGAGGCCCGCTCGAGCCCGCACTGATCGGTACACCGCTGTTGACGTCCGCATGCGCGAACCGCTAACGTCTCAAGGCTGCGCACTCGCGCGGCATGCCACCCGAGAGGAACGATCACGATGAGCGAGCTCTGCACCCCGCAGCGCAACCAGCGTGACCTGCCGTTCGCCGAATTGCTTCAGCTGAAGCAGCTCGATGAGCGCTGCTCGTCGTTCCCTCCGGTCGAGGCCCACTAGACGCATCGCGTCTGTACAGCCCCGAACCGCACAGGTCCGGGGCTTTTCTCTTCGTCGTGAGGTGGGGAGACTGCACCCGGACGGGTTGCTCTCCCGCGGACCGGCCGCTCGCCGGTCCGCACGACACGAAGGAAAGAAAGGACATGGAGAAGATCTCCTCGCGGCTGCTGTCGTGGGCGAGCCTCATCGACGACAAGACCGTCGAGCAGGCACGCACCTCGTCGCAGATGCCGTTCATCCACCCGCACATCGCGCTCATGCCGGACGCCCACCTGGGCCTCGGCGCGACGGTCGGGTCCGTCATCCCCACGCTCGGCGCCATCATGCCGGCGGCCGTCGGCGTCGACATCGGCTGCGGCATGATCGCCGTGCGCACGCAGTTCACGAAGGACGAGCTGCTCGCGCGTAACGGCGGTGCGCTCTCGGGGCTCCGCGAGCAGATCGAGCGCTCGGTCCCGCTCTCGGCGGGCCGCGACAACAAGCGGATCACGGAGACGGCGCAGCCGCGCATCGCCGAGCTGGAGGCGCTCGCCGAGGAGGCCGGCTTCGATCCCGGCTCCTACGTGAAGGCGTGGCGGAACCAGCTGGGCTCCCTCGGGAGCGGCAACCACTTCATCGAGGTCTCGGTCGATGAGACGGACGCGGTGTGGATGTTCCTGCACTCGGGCAGTCGGGGGATCGGCAACAGGATCGCCCAGCACCACATCAAAGTCGCCCAGCGGCTCGCGAAGCAGTTGTGGATCGACCTGCCGCACCCGGACCTCGCATACCTCGCGGAGGGACAGCCCGAGTTCACCCGGTACATCCGCGAGCTGCGGTGGGCTCAGCGGTTCGCTCTGCTCAACCGGGAGGAGATGATGGATCGCGTCGCCGACCAGGTGAGCCGGTGGATGGGGGAGCCCGTCGTCGAGGCGGAGCGCATCAACTGCCACCACAACTTCACGGAGAGCGAGCGGCACTTCGGGAAGCAGGTGTGGGTGTCGCGGAAGGGCGCGATCCAGGCGGACGAGGGCCGGCCCGGGCTCATCCCCGGATCGATGGGCACCGCGTCGTACGTCGTCGAGGGGCTCGGGAACCCGCTGTCCCTCAACTCGTCTCCGCACGGCGCCGGTCGGGAGTACTCGCGGTCGGCGGCGCGGAAGACGTTCACTCGGGAGCAGTTGCGGGAGGCGATGCAGGGCATCGAGTTCCGTGACACCGACGCGTTCCTCGATGAGATCCCGCAGGCGTACAAGCCGATCGACCGGGTGATGGCCGACGCGGCCGACCTCGTGTCGGTGCGGCACACGCTGCGTCAGCTCGTCAACGTGAAGGGCGACTGACCGTCGGTCCCTGAGCTCGTCGACCCTTCGACAGGCTCAGGGACCGGCCTTCGCGGTGCGACGTCGCCGAGCCGCGAATCCCGCGGCATTGATCGCGACGATCGCCGGCATCGTGATGAAGAGGCCGAGCAGCCCGCCGATCGTCGTGATCGCGACGTTCACGACGAGGGTCGCGATCACGAGCACGACCATGACGGCGAGGAACCCGCGCCGACCCGTCACCGCGAAGGCGAGCGCGGCGGCGATGAGCGCGACCCAGCGGGTGATCGGCTCGGCGAGAGTCCACGGGTACGGCACGTCGTAGATGGACAGGAACGCCGCGATGAGAAGCAGCCCACCACCGACCGCGATGAGAGCGGGGCTCGGCGCGCGAGGCACGATCACCCAGTACGGGAATTCGTCTGCGGGACTCGGACGTCCGGGCTGCTCCTCGTCGAACACGATGTAGCCGTCCGGGACCGTCGTCCCGGCACTCGTCCGGGAGAGCAGGACGTTGCGCGCCTCGACAGCCTCACGGAACGCTTCCGCACTTCCGCCCTCGACGTCGGGATGCGTGCGACGAGCGCGCGCCGCGAAAGCGTTCGTCACCTCATGGGGCGACGCATCGACGTCGATGCCGAGCACCTCCGCAGCGCGTTCAGGGCTCACCTCGTCAGGCTACGTCCGATCACGCCCGGATGGGGAGGGTGGCGGAACCGGCGCAGAGGCGCTCGCGTCAGCCCCGCGGTCAGCGGTGGGGATTCGTGGCGGCGCCGTCGAGCCAGAGGTCGGTCGACGCGTCGCTGTGGGCGCCGACGGTGCCCACATGCTTGTCGGAGATCGTCGGTCCGTTCTTGATCACGTTGTAGAGCGCCATCGCGTGGCCGCGCCGAGGCCGTAGTCCTCCGCGAGCCACTCGAGCACCGCCGCGGCCTTCGTGTCGGGCCCGGCGATGCCGCGCTCGGCGCCCTTCGCGATGAGCTCGCGCGGGGTCAGCCCCGTCTTCTTCTCGATCGTGTCGAGGTACGCCTGGAAGGACATCGGCCTTCTCCTCACCGCCCGTCGTGCGCGACGGGACGTTCGCTGGTCATGACCATCGTCATGCTACGGGCGACGTGCCGCCGCGCGCAGCGTCCGTCCACGTGGCACGACGGCCGCGTCGGTCACCCCATCTGACGCTGCGCCACGAGGGGGCACTCGAAGGGGTCGCGCTCGCCGAGTCCGACACGGTTGATGTAGCGGATCACGATCCCGTACGACGTGAACAGCCCGACCGACATGTACGGCACGTCGTGTGATCGGCAGTACTCCTGCACGATCGCGGCCGCGCGGCGCAGGTGCGGCCGCGGCATCGACGGGAACAGGTGATGCTCGATCTGGTAGTTCAGCCCGCCCATCGCGATGTCGATGAGGCGGCCGCCGCGGATGTTCCGGCTCGTGCTCGCCTGGCGGCGGAGGAAGTCGAGGCGAGCGTTCTTCGGCACGATCGGCATGCCCTTGTGGTTGGGGGCGAACGAGGCTCCCATGTAGAAGCCGAAGACGCCGAGCTGCACGGCGAGGAACGCCGCCGCGATGCCCGGCGACAGCACGAGGAAGACGAGCAGGGGGAACCCGATCAGCCGGACCGTGAGCATCGCGATCTCCCACCAGCGGTGTTCCACGGGCTCGCGGGCCAACACGCGCCGCACGCTCGATGCGTGCAGCGAGACGCCCTCGAGCAGCAGGATCGGGAAGAAGAACGCGCCCTGGTGCGCCATGATCCATCGGGTCACCGGGTTGCGGCCCCGACGCGCGCGATCGGGCGTCACCGCGATGACGGGGAGATCGATGTCCGGGTCGGCGCCGAGCTTGTTCGGATTCGCGTGGTGGCGGGAGTGCTTGTGCCGCCACCAGCCGTAACTCATGCCGACGATCAGATCGCCCACGATGAGACTCGCCCAGTCGTTCGCACGGCCGGAGACGAAAATCTGCTTGTGCGCGGCGTCGTGACCGAGGAATGCGACCTGCGCGAACAAGACGCCGAAGACCGCGGCCGTGCCGAGCTGCCACCAGGAGTCACCGATCCAGGTGAACGCCACGAGCGCCGCGACCACCACGAGCGGCAGCCCGATGAGTTTGGCCCAGTAGTACCCGTATCGCCGACGGAGGAGCCCGGCCGAGCGGATCTGCTCGGCGAGCGCCGTGTAGTCGCTCACTCCGCGCGAGCCCCGCTCGCGCCCGGTTGTCCGGATCACCGCATCCGTCATCTCGCACCCCTGCCATGTGAAGAACTCCCGGGGTCTGGGGGAGAAAGGATTCCAGTACACGCCTCGCAGGATCATGGTCGGTAGACCTTGCGATGACGGCGTCGGTGTGCGCTGGCCCGCCTCCGGGGGTGGTCGCCGACCAGACGACGGATCGTCAGTGCGGCCGTGCCGCAACCGCTCTAGAGCATCAACCGGCGGGACCACAGGCCCTACGCGAAGGCGTCTGCGGCGTCCTATGCTCCCACTATCCGCCGTGCAGCTGCTTGCTCCTCAGGCGTGCGGCGTCGGTCCGGAGGGGACCGACGCCGTCGACCGAGCGGCCACAGACCGACGAATAGGAGAGCCGGCTATGCCAACGATCTTGCTCCGGGAGGCCCAGACCGGGCGTCTGGCCTCGATCAATCTGGCGGCGATCGCTTACGTCACCGCGGTGAGAAGCGAGGGCGCGCTGAACGGGAGTGAATCGGCTATCGCTCTCGTCATCACATTCCTCGGCGACCGTCACGAGGTCCGGTATGTCCCCATCGACGACGAGGGGGAAGAAGACCCGGGGGTGGAGACGGCCGACATGGCGGTGGCCCAGTTCGACCTCGCGGTTTTCGCCGCCGAACGGTGACGGGTTCGCCGAACCCGTTCGTCGACGGTGACGCGGCGAGGGAGGACGACGTCGGCATCAGCCTCCGTCGAGGCCCATCGGATCACCGACTTCTTCGAGAGCGCGGTCACCGCGTCCTCTCCCTCCGTGACATCTGGTGGGGGTCACTCCTCACCCTGCCGCTCAGTGGCCGTGCGGGTCCAACTGGTTGAGGGTCGCGACGACGGTGTCGTAGTCGCCGCGGGCCTCGCCGTACCGCAGGAACTTGACGTTCTCCACCTGGATCTCCGTCGCGTCCGGCTGGCTCTCGATGAGGTGCATCACCTCGTCGATGAAGTCCTCGAGCGGCATCGCGAAGTCGCTCTCGGCCTGACCGGGCATGAGGTCGGTGCGGACCGACGGCGGTTCGAGCTCGAGCACCCGAACGCTTGTCCCCCGGAGTTGCAATCGGATGGACTCGCTCAGCATGTGGATGGCGGCCTTCGAAGCGTTGTAGGTCGGAGTGATCTGCAGCGGCGCGAACGCGAGCCCCGACGAGACCGTCACGATCGTCGCGTCCGGTCGGTTCTGGAGCTGCTCGATGAATGCGGCGATGAGTCGGACCGGTCCGAGGACGTTCGTCGTGACGATCTGCTCCGCCGTCTCGAGGAAGCCGTCGGCGCGCGTCCAGTCCTCGGCGCGCATGATGCCCGCCATCGGGATGAGGACGTTGACCTCGGGGTGCTCCGCGATGACCTGTCGGGAGACGGTCGCGATGCTCTCCGGGTCGCTTGTGTCGATGCGATACGCATGCATGCCGGGGTTCTCGGCCGTGATCCGGTCGAGCAGTTCCGTGCGTCGACCGCCGATGATGATCTCGTTGCCCCTCTCTCGCAAGGCGATGGCCAGTGCGAGGCCGATGCCGCTCGTCGCTCCGGGGATGAAGATGGTGTTTCCGCTGATGTTCATGATCCGAGCCTCGCCCGTCGTCGGAGTCGCTTCAAGGGAGCGCATGTCGGGGGATCGGCGGTCCCTGGTTGCCTCGCCGAGGGCGGGGGATACTTCAGTCGTGGACCGTGACGCTCTCGCCGAATTCCTGCTCCGACACCGCGACGGACTGCGCCCGGAGGACGTGGGCCTCCGCGCGGGCCCGCGGCGCCGCGCGCCGGGGCTCCGCCGAGAGGAGGTCGCGCAACTGGCCGCGATGTCCACCGACTACTACACGCGGCTCGAGCAGCGCCGGGGTCCGCAACCGAGCACGCAGATGCTCGCCTCGATCGCCCGGGCCCTGCGGCTCAGCCCGGACGAACGCGACTACCTCTTCCGTGTCGCCGGTCACAGCGCCCCGGACCGCGCGGCGACGACCGACTACGTGGCCCCGGCCCTCCTCCGCGTGCTCGACCGGCTCGTCGACACCCCGGCCCTGATTCTCAACCTCCTCGGCGAGACCCTCGTGCAGAACGATGTCGCACGTGCGCTCTTCGGAGACGAGAGCCACCTGACGGGACTCGAGCGCAGTTCCGTGTACCGCTGGTTCCTCGATCCCGAGCGGGAACGGGCCCACTACCCGGAGGACGATCACGACCGGCAGAGCCGTGCGAACGTCTCGTCGCTCCGGGCCGCCTACGGCGCGATGGGCGCGCAGTCCCGTGCAGGTGAACTCGTGCGGGAGCTGCTCCGCCGGTCCCCGGAGTTCACGGCCATCTGGGAGACCCAGGAGGTGCGGCGCCGATTCGAGGACCACAAGGTGCTCCTCCACCCGGAGGTCGGTGCGATCGAGGTCGACTGCCAGGCGCTGCACACGGAGGACGAGTCGCAGGTCCTGCTCGTGCTCACCGCCGCGCCGCGCTCCGAGTCGGAGGACAAGCTCAAGCTCCTCGCGGTGCTCGGCACCCAGCGGTTCGCGGATCGTCCCGCCGGCCGCTGACCACGGATTGGCCTCGTGAGGCCTGCGACGATGGAGGCATGACCCGCGCCTCGTCCCGTCCGATCCTCCTCGCCCTCGCCCTCGACGTCATCGCGGTCGTGGTGTTCGCGGCTCTCGGCCGGGCGACGCACGACGGCGACGTACTCGGGCCGGGCGGGCTCGGTCTCGCGGAGACGTCCTGGCCGTTCCTCGTCGCGCTCGCGCTGGGATGGGGCGTCTCGCTCGCATGGCGTCGACCGCTCGCCCCCGTCCGGACCGGGATCCCGGTCTGGCTCGTCACGGTCGTCGGGGGGATGCTGCTCCGCGCCGCGACCGGTCAGGGGACGCCGTTCGCCTTCGTCATCGTGACGACCATCGTGCTCGGGCTGGTGCTGGTCGGGTGGCGCGTCGTCGCCACGGTGGTCGCGCGCCGGCTGGTGCCCGACCGTCAGTGATCGCGGTTCGTGCCGATGTGGCCGAGGTGCGTGTGGGTGAACGCGTCGGGCCGCTTCAGGCCGTATCCGAGCGTGCGGTCGACGGCGACGTGGAAGGCCCACGAGACCGCCGCGAGCATCGACCAGAGACCGACGGTCGGGGCCGGCGACCAGGCGATGATCGCGATCCCCGCGAGGATCGCCGGCCAGACGTAGGTGTGCACGGCGTTGTATGCCGCGGCACCCACTCGCGGTGACCGCAGGTAGCCGAGCTGTGACAGGTCGAAGAGCAGGAAGGCCGCGAGCGGCACCCACCACCGGTCAGGGGCGAGGGCGAGCAGCGCGACGATCGAGAGCGCGATGATGAGTCCCCCCTCGAGTCGCTGCACGAGCTCCGGGTTGGTGAGGCGAGGGGAGTCGGCGGGTGCGGCGGGGTGCGACGAGGCGGTGGCGGGGTCCGGTGTGAGCGTCATGGCGGCTATGCTCGCTCGCTTGCAAGCTAATGTCAATAGCCGTTGGTTAACTAAGCTTCAAGTCGAGACGACGTGCCCTCGACGGGCGCGACTGAAAGGACACCCATGCCGAGAGCCGGATTGACGGAAGACACCGTCGTCGAGCGCGCCGCTGAACTCCTCGAGCGGAATCCGTCGACCGATCTCACGCTCGCGGCCGTCGCCGAGAGCCTCGGCGTCCGCACGCCGTCGCTGTACAAGCACGTCGATGGACTCCCCGGCCTGCGACGCGGCATGATGCTCCGCGCGAAGAGGAGCCTCGGCACCGCCTTGGCGCGCTCGACGATCGGGCGGTCCCGCGACGATGCGGTACGGAGCCTCGCTGCGGCCTACCGCAGCTGGGCGCTCGAGAATCCAGTCCAGTACGGGCTGACCGTGAGCGCCCCCGAACCGGAGGACGCCGACGATCGGGCTGCGAGCGAGGCGGCTCTCGAGGTACTGCTCGCAGTGCTCGCGGGCTACGACCTCCGCGACGACGACGCCATCGACGCCGCCCGGTTCCTCCGCTCCGCCCTCCATGGTTTCGTGAGCCTCGAGACGACGGGCGCCTTCCGGCTCTCTGCCGACCTCGAGCGGAGCTACCGGAAGCTCATCGAGAGCGTCGTCGTCTCGCTCGCGAGTTGGAGCCGGTCCTGACACTCACGGTGAGGCGGCGGGATCAGTACCAGTTGTTGGCCTGCGAGTGCGACCAGGCGGAGCACGGCGAACCGTAGGCGCGGTCGATGTAGGACAGGCCCCAGGCGATCTGCGTGGAGGCGTTGGTCCGCCAGTCCGAGCCGATCGTCGCCATCTTGCTGCCGGGAAGCGACTGCGGGATCCCGTAAGCACCGCTCGACGCGTTCTCGGCCGTGTAGGACCAGCCGGATTCCTTCTGCCAGAGCTTGCTGAGGCAGGAGAACTCGCCGTCACCCCAGCCGTAATCGGAAGCGGCCATGGTGCGCGCCGTGGCTTTCGCGCCCTCGGGGGTGTTGGCCTCGGCGCGGGCCTTCGCCTCCGCGGCTGCCGTCGCTTCCGCAGCCTTCTGCTCGTCGAACTCCTGGGCGGC
The DNA here is from genome assembly GCF_004078635.1 of Labedella phragmitis. Lineage (GTDB taxonomy): Bacteria > Actinomycetota > Actinomycetes > Actinomycetales > Microbacteriaceae > Labedella > Labedella phragmitis. The sequence goes on along the minus strand of NZ_RZNB01000001.1, from coordinate 40,155 downwards.
GGCCTGGGTGTCGTTCATGACGTCGACGACCTGACGGGTGAGGTCGACGACCGTCTCCGAATCGAGCGATTCGTAGGCGCCGAGCTGGTCCATGGTCGCCGTGAGGGTCGTCGCGTCGACCTTGCCCTCGACGTCGGCGGCGACGACCGCGGCGGTCTCGAGGACCTCGACGGCCTTGTCCTCGGCGTGCGCGGTCGCGACACCGCTGTAGACGCCGAGGTGGTCGGACTGGAGGCCGCTCGTCGCGTCGAGCTGCGCGGTCGAAGCGGCGAGCTGTTCACTCATGGCCCGATCGGAGATCGCGAAGCCGGAGCCGGCGGCGAGGCCCACGACGGCGACGGTCGCCGCGACGGCGAAGCGGTTGCGGCGCGAGGTCTTCCGGGTCGCGCGGCGGGCGGCGCGGGTCACGGGAGGGAGTGGGGAGAGCATGGTGGTGCGGGGGGTTTCGTGGCGCATGCGTTACGTGTGTGTCTTCTCGGTCGGGGAACGAGGGGGTGCGGGCGAGTCGGGCTCGCGGCGTCGGACCGTGCTCGTTCCGGACTTCTCGGTTCGGAGTGCGTATGGAGTACTGCGTGTCGGGTATTCGTCGGCCCGGGAGCGTGAGGACGGACAGGTCACGTCGTCGGCGACCTCGCGATGATCGGGTGATCGAGCGCGGTCGAACGGCCCCGCCGGGCACAAGTCAGCAAGCCTGCGGGGTCAACCTGGCAGAACCCGGGTCAGAACCTGGCAAGAACCTGAGTGAACCGGCGCGGCGGGCGAGGGAGAGGCTCTTTGGAGCCACCTCGCCTCAATTGCGGTCGAGGGTTCCGATGTGGTCGCCCGCGGCGTTCCGGATGATGATCGCGTCGCCATCGAGTTCCACCGTCCGCAGCGCGCGCAGCCAGGTGTCGACGCCGACACACGCCCTGAGTGTGCTCATGAAGGGCTTGACGGTGATGGTCGCTCCGTCGACCGTGTAGGTCGACGAGATCCCGTTGCATCCGTCCGTGCCCGTGACCTTGCCTCCGTCGAAGACGAGGTGCGGTTGCTCCGTGGCGGTCGATCCCCACGTGCCGACGATCGCCTCCGCTGGGTCTGCATCGGCTCCCGAACTGCCCGCAGTCGATCCGTTGGCGCACGCGGCGAAGAGGGAAGCGGAGGCGGCGAGGAGGGCAAAAGCGGCGGCCAGGCGTCCGTTTCGGCGCGAAGTGGAGGGGGCTTGTCCGGACATGGTCCAAACTTTATCGGAAGACCCTCTTAAGAGGGTGTGATTCCTCTGGGTATCTCGATACCGTCGGAGGCAAGGGTTGCTTCACCCGAGCGATCGCTACCGTCCGGACCCGATCCGGACGGACCCGACCACCCGTACGAACACCATTCATAGGAGATCTGTGTCCGCCCAACCCCCCAGACCTCGCCTCCGTCGCGCTCTCGCGCTCGGCACGGCGACGGCATTCGGCCTCGGTGGCCTCTTCGCCACCCCGGCCTTCGCTGAGACCACGCCCGACGAAGCTCCCACCTCGGGTCCCGTCTACCAGGCCAAGTCGCTCGAGATCCTCGCCTCCGACGGTGTCGAAGCCGTCGGCACCGATGGCGACGGCAACGTCGTCATCGTCGTCTCAGAAGAGAACGCGACCGCGAACGACTTCGCGGACCAGCACGAGAACGTCGTCATCCGCGAGATCGAGGGCGGTCTCAAGGCCCTCGCCGACACGGACGTCGTCGGTGGGGCCGGCTACATCGCGGGCGGGCCCTCGACGGGCGACCAGGCCGGGCTCTGCTCGGTCGGCTTCAGCGCATGGGACCCGTCGGGCAACCCGGCTGTCGTCTCCGCCGGTCACTGCACGCTCGACGGTGCGTTCGAGCAGGCTCTCCTCACCCTCCCGTCGGGTGACACCGCAGGCGGCGGCGACCCCGAGGGCAACGACGTCGCCGTGAGCTACCCGCTCGGCAACATCGGATTCTCCCAGTACGGCGCGTCCGGCAACGAACCCGGAGCCGAGGGCGACCCGAACTCCGTCGACATCGCCGTCATCGACGACATCAACCCCGCCCTGACCCTCCTCCCCGAGGTGACGGACTGGACGACCGCTGAGAGCGACGACCTCTCGCTCTCGACGACCGAGATCAGCTCGGTCGGCGCGGTCGACATCTCCAAGCCCTTCTCCAAGAGCGGCCGCACGACCGGGCTCTCGACCAGCAACGGCATCGACGCGTTCGTCGGCTGGGCGGAGGTCGGCGATCGTTTCGTCAAGGGCTTCGGTAGCGGCATCGCGACGAGCGATGGCGGACCCGGCGTCCTCGAGGGCGACTCCGGCGGAGCCGTCTTCCAGGGCGAGAAGGCCGTCGGCGTCGTGAGCGGCGGTTCGGAACCCGGCGACTTCATCTGGGCCGCCGACCTGCAGGCCGGTCTCGCTCTCACTGAGGGCTACACGATCATGCTCGCGGTCGACGCTCCCGTCCTCGCCTCGCCGGCCGACGGCGGAGAGGTCGAGCGTGGCGCTCGCATCACCGGCACCGGCCCCGCCAACGCGGAGATCGTCGTGACCCCGGCCACGGGTGACGAGTTCACCGTGCTGGCGAACGGTGAGGGCAACTGGCAGTTCAATGCGCCCACCGCGCTCGGCGCCTTCGCGTTCGACGTGCAGGCCGTCATCGGCTTCAACACCTCGTCGGTCAACTCCTACGAGCTCGAGGTCGTCCCCGCCCCGCTGACCGCTCCGGTCATCACGTCCCCGGTGGACGGCCGCACGGTCGAGACCGAGCTCACGGCCATCACGGGCACGGGCTTCCCGGGCGCCACGGTCACGATCGACGGCGACGTCGTGGGCACCGCGACCGTCGGCGACGACGGCAGCTGGAGCGTCCCGGCCGATCTCTCCTACGGCTCGTACACGGTGACGGCGACGCAGTCCTTCGAGGGCGAGACCTCCCCGGTCGCGACGTCGAAGTTCGCCGTCGTCCCGGTCGCGCCGACCATTTCGACGCCGGCTGACGGGTCGTACTACCAGGCCGCCGACGCACCGGAGACCTCCTCGGGCGTCGGCATCGAGGGCGCCCTCGTGACGCTCTCCGTCAACGGTGAACTCGTCGGCTCCTACGAGATCGAGGGCGAGCTCCCCGTCGAGGACGAGACCCCGGTGGATGACGCCGACCTCATGGCCGCCGCTGCATTGCCCGGTGACAACTGGGAGATCGCCCTCGGCGACGCTCTGGTCGCGGGTGACAACGTGATCTCGGTCACGCAGGCCATCGAGGGTGTCACTTCCGCCGCGGCTTCGGTCACGGTCGAGATCATCGGCGCCGCCGACGAGACGCCCGGCGCCGGTAACGGCAACGACGACGGCGACGACCTCGCCGTCACCGGTGGACCGGACCTGCTCCCGATCGGACTCGCGGCCTGGCTCTTCATCGCCGCGGGTATCGCCAGCGTCGTCGTGGTGCGCAAGCGCCGCGCGACCGTCGAGGGCTGATCACCGCAGCAACCGTTTGAATGACGAGGGGCGTCACGACCGCGGTCGTGACGCCCCTCGTCTCATTCGGGGCGCGACGGGCGGGGGCGAGCCGTCAGGCGCCGAGGACATGGCGGGAGCCGTTGAGGGCAGCGGCGGACTCGTCCCACAAGGCGACGAAGCGCGACGCGAGCGTCTCCTCGAGTCCCGCGAGCGATGACACCGCGAAGATCACCGCCGCCGCACGTCCTGGCGCGTCCGCGCCGAAGCCGGATGCGACGGCGGCGATCCACGCCTCCGCTGCGGCCTTGACCGTCGAGTAGTTGGCCGTGTTGCGGTGCGGCTTGGTCGCGGACGTCGACGACACGATCGCGAGCCGACCGGCGGTCGAGGCGACGAGGTCGGTGTAGAAGGCGCGACTGACGTGCCGCAGCGCGGTGAGGGACGTCACGAGGGTGTCCCAGTCCGCGTCCGACTGACCGGGGATGCCCTCTCCGCGGCGGAACCCGCCAACGAGGTGGAGCACTCCATCGACGGGGCCGACGGTGTCGCGCACGCGAGCCGCGAGCTCGGCGACGGCGGCCTCATCCGTGAGGTCGACGAGCTCGGTGGTGACGCCGGGCACCTTCTCGGCGAGGGCCGCGAGCTTGGCATCGTCTCGCCCCGTCGCGATCACGCGGGCACCCGCGGCCACGAGGGTCTGTGCGGCCGCGAGACCCGCATCGCTCGTCGCGCCGGCCAGGAGAACGACCCGATCGGTCATCGCTGCAGTCATGCGGCCACACTATCGCCGCTGTCGAATGGCCCGTCCTGAGCCTGTCGACGGGCCTGTCCCGAGCTTGTCGAAGGGGAACGATCCCGTCCAGGGGGTGGATGCTGCGGTCAGCCCGTCGTAGCGTCGAAGGATCATGAGTACCGAATCGCGAACCCAGTCAGCCGTCGTCTACGTCGAGACGGGCGATGCGTCCGTCCTCCATCTCGTCGAGCGCGAGATCCACGATCCCGGTCCCGGGGAGGTGCGCGTGCGCGTCGTGCGCTCCGGCGTAAATCCCACGGACTGGAAGTCGCGCACGGGATCCGGTCCCGGCCAGCGCCTGCCGTTCGGCGAGGTCGTCCCGAATCAGGACGGCGCGGGAGTCGTCGACGCCGTCGGAGACGGGGTGACCGGTTTCGCGGTCGGCGATCGCGTGTGGACCTTCCTGTCCGCCCAGGAGCGGCCGACGGGCACGGCGCAGCAGTTCACGATCCTGCCGGTCGACCGCGTCGCGCCGCTTCCGGAGGGTGCGTCCTTCGATGTGGGAGCGAGCCTCGGGGTGCCGGCGGTCACCGCCCACCGCGCACTCACGGTCGCGGAGGACGGTCCCCGGCGACTCGCGCCGGGAGCGCTCGAGGGTCGGACCGTGCTCGTCTCGGGCGGCGCGGGAGCCGTCGGTCACGCCGCGATCCAACTCGCCCGCTGGGCCGGAGCGACCGTCGTCGCCACCGTGAGCGGCCCGGAGAAGGCGACCCTCGCGACCGCGGCGGGGGCACAGCACGTGGTGAACTACCGCGACGACGACGCGGCCGAGCAGATCCGCGCTGTCGCCTCGGACGGCGTCGACATCGTCGTCGAGGTCGCGATCGCCTCGAACCTCGACCTCGACCTCGCGGTGCTCCGCCCCCGGGGTGTCATCGCGAGCTATGCGGACGGCGGAGGGGATTCCGTCGAGGTCGCCATCCGCCCGAACATGGTCCGGAACACCCGCTTCCAGTTCATCCTCATCTACACGATGGGTGAGGAGGCGCTCGCGGCCGCCGCCGAGGACGTGACCGCGGCCGTCGCCGTCGGCGTACTCGAGGTCGGGGAGGAGAACGGACTGCCCCTGCACCACTTCGCACTCGAGCAGACCGCCGACGCGCACCGGGCGGTCGAGGCCGACACCGTCGGGAAGGTCCTCATCGACGTGGAGTGATGCCCGTCCCGACCCGCCCCGACGCGCCCGTCTGCGTGAGCGACATATCCGGATTACGCGAGATCCGGGTCGCAATCGCCATGTCGGCGTCACGGATTTCGTGAGCCGTCCCGCCCTGTCCTACCATGCGGGGGGCGACACGTCGTCGTGACGATGCGGAGGGGGACCCATGCCGCTGCATGCTCAGGGCTCGACTATTCGGGCGCGATGGGAGCTGTTCACCCGTGGACAGCTGCCCTTCCTCGTACTCCTGGTGCTCATCGCGCCCCTCGTCGTCATCTCCGAACCGGACGGCGCGTGGACGGGTCCGTTCGTCGGTGGGCTCGTCGTCGCGGCGATGGCGACCGTCGCGGCGATCGTCATCCCGTGGGAGACATTCCGCCGACAATGGATCGCCGTCGTCCCGATTCTCGACCTCGTCTCGTCGGCCTTGCTCTATGAGACGGCGTACGAGTCGTTGCCCGCGTCTTTCCTGTTGTCAGCGTTCCCCATCCTGTGGCTCGGATACGGCTTCCATCGCTGGGGGCTCCCGCTCGCCGTGGCCGGAGCGTTCTTGGTGTCACTCTTCCCTCTCGTGTGGCGCGGAACCGTCCCCGACGGCGCCTTCGAGTGGGGACGAGCGCTCATCATCCCCTTGTGCGCAGCCCTCACCGCCGTATGGCTGCACTTCGTCTCGCGGGCGTTGCGCGCCCGCGTGAGCGAGGTGGAGCGGGTGTCCAGCGACCTCTCCGAATCGATCGAGCAGCTCGAGGACCGAAAGCGCCTGACGTCTGCGATCATCGATGCCATCGATGTCGGTGTGGCCTTCTACGACGCCGACGGCACGATGCAGCACTTGAACGCGACCGGCCGTGAGCTCTTCCGATATGCCGGGAAACCGGAGTCGCGTGCCGACGAAGCGGGACTGTTCGTCTTCGGGCCCGACCGGGTCTCACCCGTCCCTCCGGAGCAACAGGTCAGTACTCGCGCCCTCGGGGGCGAGCACATCACGAACGAGGTCGAGTGGATCGGTCAGCCCGGTAATCAGCGGGCCGTGCTCGTATCCGCGAGGGGCGTCACGCGGGATGACGGCGCGCGACTCGGGACGGTCGTCATCGTCCACGACGTCACGCAGCTCGCTCGAGCCGTGCAGGTCCGCGAGGACTTCCTGCTCTCCGTGACGCATGAGCTCCGCACGCCGCTCACCTCGATCGTCGGATACGTCGATCTGATATCGGATGCGCTCGATTGGAAGGGTGCGGGCGTCGGACGCGAGTTCGAGGTCATCACCCGCAACGCCGAGCTCCTCCTCTCCCGTATCGACGACCTCCTGCGGCTGCCCGAAGGCGAGGTCGCGATCGAGCCGACGACGATCGACCTGTCGCACCTCGCGGAGCGCAGCATCGAGGACATCCTTCCGCGAGCCGAATCGAGCCGCGTGAAAGTCCGAGCGGATGTCACGCCGCCCGTCGTCGCCGACGTCGACGAGGGGCGTTATCGCCAGGTGATCGACAACCTCCTCTCGAACGCCGTGAAGTACACGCCCCCTGGAGGCTCCGTCACGGTGGAACTCCGCGAGATCGACGGCGTCGCGCGACTCGTCGTGCGCGATACCGGCGTCGGCATGACGCAGGAGGAGGTGTCGCAGCTCTTCGACCCCTTCTTCCGGGCGCGGCAAGCGCGGGACGGCGCGGCGGGGGGATTCGGCATCGGGCTCTCGATCGCGCACGGAATCGTCCTCGCGCACGACGGCACGATCGATGTGGAGAGCGAGCCGGGCGTCGGGACCACCGTCACGGTGCGACTTCCCGCGAACGGAGGCGGCCCAGTCGGCTGAGCCGGGCCGCTGAGTCCGGGCCTGATGGCCCACGTTGTCGTCGACCGTCCCGGGGCGAGAGAAGCAGCCGAGACGCATCAGACGGCTGCGGGCTAGGCGACCGGTTCCGAGCCGCGGACGCTCGCCCCGGCACCGCTGTCCGGTGTCAGGGCAGCGTCGCTCGGCTCCGGTTGTGACGCTCGCTCTCCGGAGCGGTGGAGTTCCGGCAGGTCCGTGGCCGCTTGCAGGAAGTCGCCCACGCGAGTGGCCATGCTGCCGAGAAGTGTGCGACCGACGGCCAGGATGTCCGCGACCTCCGTCGCTCTGAGCCGGTAGGAGACCTGGTTGCCGTGGCGCTCCGCTGTGATGAGGCGCTGGCGACGCAGCACGGACAACTGATGCGAGAGGTGTGACGGCTCGACGCCGAGCTCCTCGAGGAACTCGCTCACCGGGACCTCCTCTGATGCGGTGAGCATCTCGAGGATGCGGATGCGCATGGGGTGCCCGAGGCTCTTGAACACATCAGCCATGACCTCGTAGTGGGGCTGATGCGGATCGGCGCCGGTGGTCACAGCGGTCTCCTCCAGTGGGATCGGTCGTCGGGAACCTCCCCCCGGGCCCCACTCTAGCGGCGAGGGACGCTCGAAGACAGGGACACCGGAGTCCCCCCAAATCTGGGGTGAAATCTTGTTCAATTGATGAAGTGCTTGATTCACCCGAAACGAAACCGTAATGTCTCTTCCGGTAGGGCGCCGGTTCACCTTCGAACCAGAGCGCCACCCGCTCAATCGCTTCGTCTTCTCGCTCGAGCCGATCAACCTTCCCTCCGCAAAGCGGCTGGGAAAGCCCGTCGCACCCGCCACCCGAAGGAGCGCAAACGCGACGACGACCGACGGTCCTCGACGCGCGCTCCATTGCGCCGCTTCTTCAGACCCACCGATCACCGTAAGGACACTCCCATGCACAGCACCACGACCCGCTCCGTCCCGGCACCTACCGAGCCCGCTCCTGCCGGAGCCGGTCGGACTGCCACGCGACAGAGGCTCGGACGCCGGGTCGCCACGCTCGCCGCCGCCCCCCTCGCCATCCTCCTGGCCGGCGGGGTCGTCTGGCAGGGCTCACAAGCGGCGTTCACGTCGACGACCCGCAACACGGGCAACGCGTGGTCCTCCGGACGTGTCATGCTCACCGACGACGACAAGGGAGCAGCGGCCTTCACCGTCGAGAACATCGTTCCCGGACAGAGTGGCCAGAAGTGCATCGTCGTGACGTCTGATTCCTCGGTCGCCGGAGTCGTCAAGCTGTACCAGCGGGACCTTCAGACCTCCGGGCAGGGCCTCGAGAAGCACATCACCCTCATTCTCGAGGAAGGCACTGGCGGGTCATTCAACGACTGCACGGGCTTCGTTCCTGCTGGAACGACGGGCTCACCGCAGGCACTCTCCAACATCACCGCCGTCGACTACTCGACGGGAGTGCACCCCTGGAGCACGACCGGGACGCCCGGCGAGGCGAGGACCTACCGAGCGACCTGGGCCTTCGACACCTCCGGCATGACGCAGCAGCAGATCGACGCTCTCCAGGGCGCGAGCGTGCACTCCGACCTCGTGTGGGAGTTCCAGAACACCGCGCCGCAGTCGTAGGGCGATCCTTTCCTCGGGGTCACCGCGACGCGCCGGTGACCCGCTCTCTCCTTTCCCCGCAGCGATCAGGACGGAATCATCACCTCGTGGACGAGCGCCGCAACGGTATCGGTCCGGAGGGTCCCTCCTGGAGGGCCGGTCGGCCGTGGTTCGTCGCGTCACTCGTCGCTCAGTCGTATCTCACCCTCATCGCCTCACTCGCGGCCGTTGCGATCGTCCCCGTGTTCCTGGGCTGGAGCGCAACGGTCGTGCAGAGCGGTTCCATGGAGCCGAGCATCAGCCCCGGCGATGTCGTCCTGACCGCGCCCGTACAGACGGAGCGCGAGGCCCCTCTCGGTCGGGTCGTGTCCTTCATCAGCCCAGCTGACGCGGAGCCGGACGGCGTCGAGAAGATCCGTCTGCACCGCATCGTCGACGTGAACGACGACGGCACATTCGTCACGGCGGGGGATGCGAACGCCGACGTCGACAGCACCCCGATCGCACGCGACCAGATCATCGGCGAGGGTCGGTTGCTCGTCCCGGCGATCGGCCTGCCGAGCTGGTGGATCGGGCGCGGCGAGACCGCTCCCCTCGCGCTGTGGGTCGGCCTGACGGCGGCCTCGCTCGTCGTCGCGTGGGGCGCGCCGAGCGCCCGCCCGATCCCGCTCCGACGCGAGCGGCATGCTGCAGCCGGAGTCGAGGATCCAGCTTCGGCCGGTGACGGCGACGACGCATCGTCGTCACCGAGTTCGTCGGAGAGTGCCGATGCCGGTCCCCCCGCTGACGTCGGACGGCGTTCGCTTCTCTCGGGCATCGGAGCGATCGCCGTCCTCGGACTCGCCGGTCTGCCGCGTGAGCCGTCCTCCGCGGCCTTCACCGCATCGACCTCGACGGGAGGTTCGTGGCGGGTCGCGGCGCTCGTCCGGCTCGATCTCGGGCGCGCCACGACGTACGCGCTCCTCGCGAGATCGAGCGTGTCGAACCTGCACTCCCACGGTGCGACGTGGATCGACGGCGACATCGGGACGAGCCCCGGGACCTCCGTCACGGGCTTCGGGTCGTCGAACGTGAGCGGGACGACCGAGCGCAACACGACGGCGGCGCGGAACGCCATGGCCGACGCTGTCGCCCTCGCCGACGCACTCGGCGAGCGGACCCCGGGCTCGACGCTGGCGCCGACACTCTCCGGCACGATGTTCCCGGGGGTCTACGCGACGGCGGACGACGTCCACGTCTCGGGCGCGCTGACGCTCGACGCGCGCGGCGATTCGAGTGCCGTCTTCATCCTCCGCTCCCGCAACCTCACGGCCGGTGCGAGCGCGCTCGTGCGGCTCACCAACGGTGCGCGGGCCGGCAACGTCTACTGGAGGGCGACATCGAGCGTGACGCTCGCCCGTGACAGCGGCATCGTCGGCACGATCCTCGCTGACGGTGATGTGACGATGGCGCACGGCAGCCAGGCGACGGGCCGACTCTTCTCGCTCTCGGGCGCCGTCAGCATCGATCGGGCGACGGTTCTGGTGCCCTGAACGGCGTTCCACGCGCGGTGGAGGAGGAACACCACTCCGGCCTGAAGGAACGTGGCTCCGGTATGCCAGGCAACGTCCATTGGCGCATGACCGGGAACGACTCGCCCGGTGCCGGGAGCGTCGACTCGGACGTCGTGCTCGCCGATGGCAACGCCACGATGCTCGACCGCAGCGACTTCTCACGTGACCGCTGCGCGGTCAGGACACGGCGCAGCGACCGGAACCGGGTGCCTCGACGAGCCAGCGGGGCCGATCGGCGCTGAAGGCGTCCGCGACCTCGCCAGAACGGGCTTGTCCCGCGCCTCCCCGTACTCGGCATAGAAGTCGGGACCGCCGAGTCGTCGCCGTTCAGACCGACGTACGAACCTGTCAACTGGGCCGTGAACTTCCCGGCCTCCGGGACCTCGTTCTCGCCCCACGGGTGTTCGGATCCCCAGTGGTAGAGGGACATGCCGACCCCGTCCACCGCCTCGTCGCCGGGATAGTAGGGCGCGTAGGGGTCGTCGACACCGGTGACGACACCGTCACCGTCCGTGTCGAGCGCCTGGAGGTCGTCTCCCGGCTCGGTGAGTTCGTACCGGCCACCGCTGAACGGGTACCCGCCGCCGTAGTTCGGAGCCCACATGGTCTGGGCGGCCGGGGCGGCGTGCACGGTGTCGGCGACGCGACCGAACGTCTCGACATAGGCGGACGGCTGCTGTCCCCGGGCGTACCAGGAGCCGTTCATCTCGTGCGCGAAGCGGACGACGACGGGGCTCCGGCGGCATTGGCCTCGCCGAGCACGTCGCTGAGTTCGTCGAGGGCGTCGTCGGTCACGGCCTCGAGCCCGTCGACCGGCTCGAGGGTCAGCAGGAGGGTGCCGCCCACCGACGCGACCTGATCCGCCGCGGCGAGCACGTTCTCACGGTCCGTCGAGGCGAACGGGAAGTCCGAGAACGACACGGCGACGGCCGGCGCCGACCCGCTCGCATCGGCGTACTCGGCGAGCGTCTCGCGTCCCCAGTCCAGATTGACCCCGAACAAGACGCCTTCCTGCGGAACCGGCGCGCTCGTGACCGCCGGGTCGCACGGTGGCGTCGAGGAACACGCGGCGATGCCGAGCGACCCGATGAGGGCGACCGCAACGAGGCGTCCTCGAGCGAGCTTGAGCGGTGGACGGTGGTGGGTCGACTGCTCGGCGATTCCCCTGGACGTCGTCATCGAAGTGGTCGGCCCTTCAGCTCTCGTTCCCTGCCAGTACCATTCTGACCGACAGAATCCAGCCCTCCGTCCTTGCAGCTTCGCGCCGTACGATCGACGGATGCGTGAGGGGACGACGACATCGACGCGCTTGCGCGCTCTCGACGGGGTGCGCGGGGTGGCGGCCGTCGTCGTCGTGATCTATCACGTGAGCCTCATCGCCCGCCCCTTCGCGACAGGCGGCGGCCGCGCGGAAGCCGTGTGGACGGGCGTCACCGAGTCGCCGCTCAAGCTGCTCTTCGCCGGCACGGAGGCCGTGCTCGTGTTCTTCGTGTTGAGTGGACTCGTCGTGGTCCTTCCGCTCCTGCGCCGCTCGACGTCGTGGGCGGCATTCTTCGCCTCGCGCCTCGTGCGGCTCTACGTGCCCGTGTGGGGTGCGCTCCTCCTCGCGGTCGCCCTCATCGCGGTCGTGCCGCGCCGTGAGGGCGCGGTGTCGTCCGGGGAGTGGATCGACGAGGCCAACGCGTCGAGCGTCTCGGTCGGGTCGTTCCTCCACGAAGCGAGTCTGGCTCCGGCGAGCTACGACATCGTCAACACCCTCTGGTCCCTGCGCTGGGAGCTCGTGTTCACGGCGCTCCTCCCCGTCGCCATCGGTGTCGCGCTCCTCGTCCGGCGGAGTCTCGTCGCGCTCGTGGGGACGGGCCTCGCGGCCGCCGCGACGACCGTCGCCGGTCGCGTGCTCGGCGTCGACGCGCTCGTCTACCTGCCCGTCTTCCTGCTCGGCACGCTCGTCGCCGTAAGACTCGACGATCTCTTGGCGTGGGCTCGTCTCCGCCCGCGTCCGCTGCTCTGGTCGGTCGTCGGTTCGTCGTCGGCGCTCCTGCTCATCGCGAGCTGGCTCGCGCGACCCTTCGCACCGCCGCGCACGATCGTCTCGGAGGTCTTGTGGGGATTCGCGGGGCTCGGCGCCCTCGGTCTCGTCATCGTCGCCGTGTGCTCCCCCGCACTCGACCGGCTGCTGTCGACGCGCATCCCGCAGTGGGCGGGCCGGGTGTCGTTCAGCCTCTACCTCGTGCACGTCCCGGTGCTCGCGACGATCGCCTATGCGGTCGGCGACCGATGGTGGTGGGTCGTCGGCCTCGTCGGCGTCCCGCTCAGTTTTGTGATCGCCGAGGTGTTCTTCCGGCTCGTCGAACGGCCGTCGCACGTACTCGCCCGCCGGACGGGGCGACTGGTCGGCCGTGGCGTCGCTGCCGCACGGGAGCGGTTCGCCCGCCCCGCGATCAGGACGTCGAGTGAGAGCCGCGGCGAGCCCGACTGCGTGAGCGCCGCCGAGCCGCTCGCAGGTCGTGAGCCCACGCTCGCGTCACCGCGGCGGGGTCGAACGGTCGCGCCGATCGCTCGGCGTTCCGCCGCATCGCCGCGATCCGCTCGTCGGGGAGACTGACGAGCTCTTCGATCGCCGCGGCGAGGGCGTCGACGTCGCCGGGCGGGACGACGTAGCCGTTCCACCCGGAGCGGATGATGTCCGCCGGGCCGTAGGGGACGTCGTACACGATGGGGAGGCAGCCGACGGCGAGCGCCTCAGCGAGGACGAGCGGGAAGCCCTCGGACGTCGAGGTGAGGAGCAGGAACGACGCATCGGCGAGGCGCTCGCGGGCGTGCGGATCGAAACCGCGCAAGCGCACGTGCTCGTGAGCGCCGAGGCGCTCGATGACGCCCTCGAGAGCCTGCCGCCGCGGTCCCTCACCGAAGACGTCGAGGGTCGTCGGGCGGTGCGAGCCCGTCGCGGCGAGCGCCCGCTGGGTGTCGACGGCCCGCATTGCGTGGCTGACGCGCTTGCGCTTCTCGAGAGACGCGAGCATGATTCCAGCGGTCACCGGCCGCGAGGCGGCCACGGTGACGGTGCTCGCGGCGCCTTCGCGCACGTTGCGCACGACGATGAGGTTGTCCTGCCGCCCGAGGAGCGCCTCCACGTCGGAGCGCTGGCGTTCGCTCAGCACCGCGACGGCGTCGAACGCCGAGAGGTTCTCGAAGACCCGACGGCGCGACTCACGCAGCCGCCCGAGCGGCCGCTCCGTGCCGACGAGGTGCGACGCGTGCACGAGGTGCACCGTCGTGACGTGGGGGCGGCGGTACTCGGCCACGAAGGGAGCGACCGTCTTGCTGTCCACGATGAGATAGCTCGGTGTGCGCGCGGTGAGCCGGTCGAGCCACGCCGCGTAGAGGTGCCAGATCTTCCCCCATGACCGGACGGGCTGCCCGCCGCCGTCGCACAGCACGATCGAACGGCCGCCGCCGTCGAGGTCTCGGCGATCGCTTGCGAGCAGGGATCCGTCGAGCCGGTAGTGGTCGATCTGAAGCGCCCGGCCGCCGTCGGACGACCACCGGGTCCGGCTGAGGACACGATCGCCGCGGCGGAGTTCGGTGATGTCGTCGGACGGCCCATCGGGCAGCGGAAGGAAGGGATGGCGCTCGAGTCGTAGCGATCCGCCGGGAAGCCGGTTCTCCCGCAACCAGTCCCACAGGTTGAGGAGCCGCATCCCGTCGATGAGCTCGCCCCGTTCGCGCAGCTCGAGCTCCCGAGCGGGGTAGTCGGCCTGCTCGTCGAGGGTGAGCACGGCCACGGTCACGCCGCCGTGGCGCACGAAGGCGCGGGTCCGGGCGAGGAGGGCGGCCGTCATGCCGCCGTAGCCATCGGAGATCGACCACGTGAGGGCGAAATGGCGGCCAGTGGGCAGGCGACCGCGTGCGGCGCGGAGACGGTCCGCTCCGAGCAGTCGAGCGCTGGCGATCGCCCTCCTCCCCATGTCGAGCGGGGAGCCACCTCCGCCGGTCACCGCCATCAGCCGTCCCCTTCCATGCCGTGCCGTGCCGTCCCGCTGACACACTCCCCAAGCTCTCGACGCTACGCCGTGCCGCCTGAAGACGTCCTGACCTTCCCCACCGCGGGCGCGCTGCATTAGCGTTGACGGGTGGTCCCGACGCACGCACAACTCGACACCGGGGAGGTCCGCACGTGAGCGAGGCACGTTTCGCAGCCGCTCTCGCCGCCCTCTCGCAGCCGCACGACGGGTCCGGCTCGCTCACGGAACCGATTCTCGACGTGATCCCGGTGACGGGCGCTTCGGTTTCGACCCTCGGCGACTTGTTCGGATCGGAGACGGTCGAAGCGAGTGACGCCGTCATCGGCCGCATCGACGAGCTCCAATTCGACCTCGGCGAGGGCCCGTGTTGGGACGCGATCTCCGTCGGTGAGCCCGTGCTCGAGCCCGATCTCTCGACTCCCATCCGGACCTGGTCGGCGTTCGCGGACGCGCTGCATCGAGAGCACGAGATCGGCGCGCTCTTCGCGTTCCCCGTCAGCGTCGGGTCGCTCCGGCTCGGAGCTGTCGATCTCTACAACGAGGAACCCATGCGGCTCGACGGCGTCGCGATCGATCGTCTCCTCGTGCTGAGCGGGCTCCTCGGTCGGCGTGTCCTCGAGCGGGCCATCCGCCTGTCGGGCGACGCGGACACGGGCATTTCACGCCACGGCCGACGCCTCATCCACCAGGCGACGGGCTTCGTCATCGCCCAGCTCGGAGTCTCCGCCGATGACGCGTCGCAGCTCATCCGCGCCCACGCGTTCGCCAAGGGCCAGAGCATGGAGGAGGTCGCGCAGCAGATCCTCGACCGGACGCTCACCTTCACCGTCTCGGGCGCCCGGATCGAGGGGGACGCATGACCGAGAAGACGCGCGAACAACAGCTCCTCCAGGTGTTCGTCACGCTCGCCGACACGCTCGTCGCCGACTTCGACATCGTCGAACTCCTGCAGATGCTCGTGGAGACGTGCCAGTCCACGTTCGACGTGACGGCCGCGGCCATCCTGCTGTCCGGTGAGGACGGTCTCGATCTCGTCGCCTCGACGAGCGAGGAGAGCCGGACCGTCGAGCTCATGGTCCTCGCATCCGAGGAGGGTCCGTGCCTCGACGCCTTCCACGAGGGGCGCGCGGTCACCGTCCCCGACCTGCGCGAGGGCGAGGGATGGGCGGGGTTCCGTGCCGTCGCGCTCGAGAACGGGTTCTCGGCCGTCCATGCCCTGCCGATGCGGTTGCGCGAGCAGAGCATCGGCGCACTCACGCTGTTCGAGAGTCGTGAGGACGTGTTGAGTGCCGACGACGTCGACGCCGCGCAGGCCCTCGCCGACGTCGCGACGATCGGCATCCTGCAGGAACGCGTCATACGCGAGAACCAGACGGTGCGCCGGCAGCTGCAGACGGCGCTCGACTCCCGCATCATCATCGAGCAGGCGAAGGGCGTCGTCGCCTATACCCACGACGAGGGGATGGACGAGGCGTTCCGCCGCATCCGCGCCTACGCGCGGGAGACGGGACGCGCGCTCACCGAGGTCTCGCGGGCCATCGTCGCGCGCGAGATCATCGTCTAGAGCTCGGCGTCGCCCGACTCCTCGCGCGACTCCTCGGCGTCGTCGGAGTCCGAATCGAAACCGGAGCGTTCCGTGTAAGCGGCGGTGATCGGCGTGACGTTATCGTCGGTCCCCTGCCAGCGAGCCGCGGCGGTCGTCGACCGTTCCGCGGTCGCGGTGTCGGCCGGGGACGCCGTGGTCGATCCAGACGTCGGCTCACCGATGACGTCCTCGAACGAGAGTTCCCAGATCTCGTGGAGAGTCGTGTCGAGAGAGAACGATCGCGCGACGACCTTCTGACGGAGGCGTCCCATGCGCTCGCTGATGTCGTGCAGGGTGCGGCGCGCTTCGAAGGGGTCGACATCGGCGTCGTAGCCGTCAACCCGATCGACTCGGCTCGAAGCTTGCACAGCGACGGGAAGCCCGGCCCCGACGAGCAACCTCGAGGTCGCGGGCATTCCTTCTGAAACGGTCGGGATGCGCACGACCGCGCAGGATCCGTCGACCGCGAGGCTCTCGGCATAGTCGAGCACGGCGACGGCGACCGAGTCGTCCGTCTCGAATCGCGTGTTCGCGTAGAAGATCGTCTGCATGATTGCACCCCGGATTTGATCAGAGCCATGACCGGTTCTGAGCGGATCGGCTCACCGGATGGCGTCGTGCGGAAATCCCGAGGTCTGGGGGAAAACTCCGCCAGGGTACGTCGTGAACCTGGGAGACGACAAGGGTGACGGCGCGCGAATGGGCGCGGCGCGGCATGTCAACCGGTCGGCGCGATGTGAAGGAGACGGCGGCGAGCCGTTACCGTTAGATCGCTCGCGCTAGTCGCCGTCCGCAGCGCGTCCTGCGGCGAGCGCGCACCAGCACCTGCACAAGGGCGACGTCGTCAGCTCGACGCGCACGCACGAAACAGAACACGCACTGAAGGCACCACCCGCACCGCATTCGAACCCGCCCCTGACCTGGAGGTCGCACGTGGAAACCTGGCCCGGAACCGCTTACCCGCTCGGCGCATCGTACGACGGCGGCGGCACGAACTTCGCGCTCTACAGCGAGGCGGCCGAGCGCGTCGAGCTGTGCCTCTTCGACGAGGACGGCACCGAGACGTGCGTCGAGGTCATCGAGGTCGACGCGTACGTGTGGCACTGCTACCTCCCGAACGTCCAGCCGGGGCAGCGCTACGGCTACCGCGTGCACGGTGAGTACGACCCGGCGAACGGCAAGCGCGCGAACCCGAACAAGCTCCTGCTCGACCCGTACGCCAAGGCGACGGCGGGTCAGTACGACTGGGACAACGCGCTCTTCTCGTACAATTTCGGCGACCCGGATTCACGCAACGACGAGGATTCGGCGCCGCACTCGATGCTGAGCGTCGTCGTGAACCCGTTCTTCGACTGGGCGGGCGACCGCAAGCCGCACACGCCCTACTCGGACACGGTGATCTACGAGGCCCACGTGAAGGGCCTCACCGAGCTGCACCCCGAGATCCCCGAGGACCAGCGCGGCACCTACGCGGGCCTCACGCACCCCGTCGTCATCGACCACCTGAAGAAGCTCGGCATCACCGCGATCGAGCTCATGCCGGTCCACCAGTTCGTGCAGGACTCGACGCTCGAGGACAAGGGCCTCGCGAACTACTGGGGCTACAACACGATCGGCTTCTTCGCTCCGCAGAACACCTACTCGGCGACGGGCGAGCTCGGGCAGCAGGTGCAGGAGTTCAAGTCGATGGTCCGCGCGATGCACGCCGCCGGCATCGAGGTCATCCTCGACGTGGTCTACAACCACACGGCCGAGGGCAACCACATGGGCCCGACGTTGAGCTTCAAGGGCATCGACAACGAGGCCTACTACCGCCTCGAGGAGAACGACAAACGGTACTACACCGACTACACGGGAACGGGCAACACGCTCAACGTGCGACACCCGCACTCGCTCCAGCTCATCATGGACTCGCTGCGCTACTGGGCGACGGAGATGCGCGTCGACGGGTTCCGCTTCGACCTCGCGTCGACGCTCGCTCGCGAGTTCTACGACGTCGACCGCCTCTCGACCTTCTTCGAGCTCGTGCAGCAGGACCCGGTGGTGTCGCAGGTCAAGCTCATCGCGGAGCCGTGGGACGTCGGCCCCGGCGGTTACCAGGTGGGCAACTTCCCGCCCCAGTGGACCGAGTGGAACGGCAAGTACCGCGACACCGTGCGCGACTACTGGCGCGGCGAGCCCTCGACGCTCGGCGAGTTCGCGGCGCGCATCACGGGTTCCGCCGATCTCTACGAGAACTCGGGCCGCCGCCCGTTCGCGTCCATCAACTTCGTCACCGCTCACGACGGCTTCACGATGCGCGACCTCGTGTCCTACAACGAGAAGCACAACGACGCCAACGGCGAGGACAACAACGACGGCGAATCGCACAACCGCTCGTGGAACTCGGGCGTCGAGGGCGAGACCGACGACCCCGGCGTGCTCGCCTTGCGCGCGCGTCAGCAGCGCAACTTCCTCGCGACGCTCCTGCTCTCGCAAGGCGTGCCGATGATCCTGCACGGCGACGAGCTCGGGCGCACCCAGGGCGGCAACAACAACACGTACGCGCAGGACAACGAGATCAGCTGGGTGCACTGGGACAAGGCGGACGAGCCGCTCATCGAATTCACGGCGGCGGTCTCGCGACTGCGCCGCGAGCACCCGACGTTCCGGCGTGGCGGCTTCTTCGACGGCAAGCCGTACGAGCGCGAGGAGGGCGACCCGCTGCCCGACATCGTGTGGCTCGGCGCCGACGGCTCCGAGATGGGCGAAGACGATTGGGAGGCCGCGCTGCAGCGCACCGTCGGCATCTACATCAACGGTGGCAGCATCCGCCAGCGTGACCGTCGCGGCAACACCATCCACGACGACGACTTCCTCCTGTACTTCAGCGCAGACGTCGAGGACGTCGAGGTGACCATCCCGCCGGCATCATTCGGCGCAGCGTGGGAGGCCGTCGTCGACACGGGCGAGGAAGCCGTCGACGGCCCCCCGCTGCCCGCTGGCGCGAAGCTCACGCTGGCGTCGCGTTCACTCGTGGTGCTGCGCGCGGCGAGCGAGCCGGAGACGGAGCCCGATCACTCGGTCGCCGCGTCGCTCGCGATGCGCACCTCGGCGATCCCGGTCATCGGAACACAGACGCCGGAGTCGAACGGCTGAGCCGGATCACGGCGGCCCACGAAGCCCGTCCGAGCGACCTGCTCGGGCGGGCTTCGTCGTCGGCGCAGGTGGCGGTCCGCTCGTTCCGGTTCGCGAACGCCGTGCTGAGCGCGGCGCTCCTGGGCATGCGACCGGACCTCGTCCGCGTCTGCGCAAGGGGGTGAGCGCACAGGAGGTCCGCGCCTAGCGTGGGGGTCGAGGCGCCCGTCCGTGGCGTCGGAAACGGAGTGACCATGAGTTCGATCAGCCCCGACGACATCCGCTGGAACGACGAGGCGCGTGCGAAGATCCTCGACGACTCCGACCGCGTGCTGCGCGAAGCCGTGCTCGACGTCGCAGGCACGCACGCGGACGGATCGTGGGAGGACGCGTTCGCCGAGTTGAACGCGCGACTCAAGGACCGCTTCATCGACTTCGAGCCGGGGCCGGACCTTCGCCGATTCGCCGAGGCGATCGTCGCCGACGAGATCGAGGGCGTCGGAGGCGGCTCGACCGGGAGTTCCGCCGCCGCGGGCGCCGATTCCGAGACCACCTCGAGCGGCTCCTCCGACGACTCGACGGCCGGCGACGGCGGCGGAGCCTACGCCGACCGCACCGCCGATCAGATCGCGGCCGACGCCGGACTGTCCGAGCCCGCGACACCCGAGACCGACGGTTCAGCCCCGGACTCCGAGGCGGGATCGACGCCCGACTCGGACGAGGGCGCGTCCGTCACGGACGGCAACGCCACGAGCGACATCACGAAGACCGGCGAGCCGACCGACTGACCCCAGCGGACGCGGGACCCCTCCCGCGCCGTGCCCGGGCCGATCATCGGCGCGGTGAGATCGAACCGACAGGATGAACGCATGAGAATCGCCGTCACCGGAGGATCCGGGAAACTGGGTCGCACCGTCGTCAGTACGCTGCGCGAAGAGGGTCACGACGTCGTCAACCTCGACCAGCACGGCGAACGAGGGGAGGGCTTCGTCCGCGTCGACCTGTCCGACTACGGTCAGGTCATCGACGCGCTCGCCGGGGTCGACGACCAGCACGACGGCATCGACGCGCTCGTGCACCTCGCCGCGATCCCCGCTCCCGGCCTGCAGAGCGACGTCGCGACGTTCCACAACAACATGAACGGCACGTTCCACGTGTTCTGGGCGGCGCACCGCCTCGGCATCGAGCGCATCGTGTACGCGTCGAGCGAGACCGTGCTGGGCCTGCCGTTCGACGTGCCACCGCCGTACCTGCCGATCGACGAGGAGTACGCGGCTCGGCCCGAGAGTGTCTACTCGCTCGTGAAGCACCTCGAGGAGCAGCTCGCGATCGAGCTCGTGCGCTGGGATCCCCGGCTCTCGATCACGGCGCTGCGGTTCTCGAACGTCATGGACCCGGAGGACTACGCCGCCTTCCCGTCGTTCGACGAGGACGCGCGGGCGCGGAAGTGGAACGCGTGGGGCTACATCGATGCGCGCGACGGTGCGCAAGCGGTGCAGCGTGCGCTCGAGGTCGCTGGTCCCGGCTTCGATCGCTTCATCATCGCGGCCGCGGACACCGTCATGACCCGGCCGAACGCCGAGCTCGTCGCGGAGGTGTTCCCGGAGGTGCCGATCGTGCGCGACCTCGGCGAGAACGACACGCTCCTCTCGATCGACAAGGCGCGTAAGGTGCTCGGCTTCGAGCCGCGCCACACGTGGCGCGACCACGTCTGACCGGCGCTCGTCGCCACATGGTGGCTGAACTCGTCGAAACGCGGTCACCCGGGCCCGCGGCCCGCGCATCGCGCAGGTCCGCGGCCCGCGCATCGCCCAGGTCGGCGCATCGCCCAGGCCCGCCGAGCCCAGGCCCGGCCCGCCGAGCGCGGCGCTGGTAGCCTGACGGTGTGATCGCGTACCTCGACATGCTCGTGCGGTTCTTCGCCGCGGCGTTCGACGTGTCCGCGGCCTCCCCGGCTCTCACGACGGTCGCCGTCCTCGGTGTGCTCGCGCTCGCCGCGAGCGCCGCCGTCACCACGCGCGCCGTCATGCGCGTCGTCGCCGCCCTCCTCGGCTCCACACCCACGGATCGCGCGGCCGAGCCGCCGCCCGTCGTGGCCGTGTGCGCTCAAGACGATCCCACGACCGAGGGACACCCGCGGCCGCGAGCGCCGGGACTGCCCGTCCCGGCTGCCGCCCGCTGATCCGACCGACTCCCTGACCGCGCGTTCCCCTGGACGCCACGCATCTCCGGAGCGTGCGTCCACACCGATCGGGTTCGATCACGCCTCCGCCTCGCGCAGATGCGCGCACGGATCGACGGCAGCCAGACGCCATATCACGTCTGACGACCCGTCCACAGTGAGGACCCTCCGTGAACCCCTATGAATTCGGCCCCGTCGCGGCCGTGCTCGACGCCGCCTACGCCGTCGTGATGTCCATCAGCTCGCTCCTCGAGCCCGTCGCCGGCACCGCCGCCGCGGCTCTCGCCGTCGTCCTCGTGACCCTCGTGGTCCGCGCCGCGCTCATCCCCGTCGGCGTCTCGCAGGTGAAGGCCGCGAACGCTCGGAAGCGGATCGCCCCGCAACTCGCGGAACTGCAGAAGAAGTTCGGGAAGGACCGCGAGAAGCTCCAACGGAAGACGCTCGAGCTCTACCAGCGCGAGAAGGTCTCGCCGACCGCCGGGTGCCTCCCGATGCTGCTGCAGATCCCCGTCGTGTCGACGATCTACGGTCTCTTCATCGTCATGACGATCAACGGCCACCCCAACGCACTCTTGAGCGAACGGCTGCTCGGCATGCCGCTCGGATCGAGCTTCGCGACCCTCGCCACGACCGGGTCGCTCGACCTCGGCACGGTCCTGATGGCGCTCGTCGCCGTCGTCGTCATCGCCGTGACGGCACAGCTCTCGCGCCGCCTGCTCGCCGATCCGCTGCCCGGAACGCCGGGCGGACCGCCCGCTGCGCCCACCGCTCCGGGCACCCCCGACCTCACGGGTGTCATGCGCACGCTCAGTTTTGTGCCGTTCATGACCGCGATCGTCGCGCTCTTCGTACCGCTCGCCGCGACGATCTATCTCGTCGTGACGACGGTGTGGACGTTCTCCGAGCGCTGGATCCTCCGGCGCGCGCTTCCGCCCGCGGAAGCGGCGGGTCCCGGGACGGCGGCGGTCCCGGTCTGAGGGCCGCCCGCACGGTCGTCCGACGGGGCTCTCAGTCCTCGGAGCGCGCCAGCCCGTCGACCCAGCGGGTCACGTAGGCGCCCGCGGCGGCGAGGAACGTGTCGGAGAGGTCGTGCCCGAGGAGGGGATGCTCCGCCGTCGTCAGCGTGCTGTGCGGGGGGAGGAAGTAGGCGACGCGCTGCACGTCCATGAGGGTGATCGCCTCGTCACGCAGCCCGCGCATCCAGTACACGGGCGGGCGGACCTCGAGGAGCACGTCGTCGCCCTCTTCGTCGCCCGTACCGAGCAGAGCGGCGATGAGGACGGCCGTGTCCACGGCGCGCGGCGCGCGACGCATCATGTGGATCGCGACCGCTCCGCCCTGGGAGTAGCCGACGACGGCGACGGGGCGTCGCGGGGCGATCTCGTCCTGTGCGTCGGTCGATCCGTCCACCCGTGCGACGGTCGATCCGTCACGTTCCGCGATCCATGCGAGGACGGCGTCGGAGGCCGGGGCCACGTGCTCCGCCGCGGCCTCCTTCGCCGGTCGCCCTCCGGGGTCCGGCGGCACGCTGAACCACGAGTAGCCGTCACGGCGTGGAAGCGGACCGCGCAGCGATACCGCGACGACGTCGTCCGGCAGGAACGGGAAGAGCCGCACGAGATCCTGCTCGGTCCCGCCGCGGCCGTGCAGCAGGACGATGAGCGGAGCCGTCCCGTCGTCGGGCCGCGACCAGACGGCCCCCTCCTCGATGCTCATCCCCTCACCCTTCCACACCCTCTCCCCCCTAAAAATCCCGCGGGTGCCCGAATCTTCGAGCACGGAGGGGATTTTCAGGGGGGTCAGGTGGGGGGGGGTCAGATGCCTTGCCAGGCCGGCTTGTTGGCGTAGGCGTAGCGGTAGTAGTCGGCGTCGAGGAGGGCGGACGCTGCGGCCTCGTCGACGACGACCGTCACGTGCTCGTGGAGCTGGATCGCGGAACCCGGGAGCGACGCCGTGACGGGCCCCTCGACGGCGCCGGCGATCGCCGCGGCCTTCTCCTCCCCGAACGCGAGCAGCACGAGGTGCCGGGCCGTGAGGATCGTGCCGAGTCCCTGCGTGATGCAGTGCATCGGCACGTCGTCGATCGTGTCGAAGAAGCGGGCGTTGTCGGCACGCGTCTGCCGGGTCAGCGTCTTGACCCGCGTGCGCGACGCGAACGAGGAACCCGGCTCGTTGAACCCGATGTGCCCGTCCGTCCCGATCCCGAGGAGCTGGAGGTCGACGCCGCCGGCCGCGGCGATCGCGAGCTCGTAGTCGGCTCCCGCGTGCTCGATCCCCTCGGGGCTGCCGTCGGGCGTGCGCACGAATGCCGGGTCGAGTCCGAGGGGCTCGACGACCTCGCGCGTGATGACGGAACGGTAGGACTCGGGGTGGGCGGGGTCGAGGCCGACGTACTCGTCGAGCGCGAATCCGCGTACACGCGACACGTCGACGCCCTCGAGGCGCGTCGTGAGCGCGCGGTAGACGGGGAGCGGCGTCGACCCCGTGGCGAGGCCGAGCACGGCGTCGGCCCGCTCTCGGACGAGGCGGACGATCTCGTCGGCGACGAGCGCGCCGGCGGACTCCGAGTCGGGGACGATGATGACTTCAGCCATGGCGTTGGCCTTTCCGTGTGGGTCGAGCGGTGGAGCGAGGTGACAAGATCGAAGGATGACCGTGCCGAAGTACCGCGAGCTCGCCGAGGCGATCCGTGCGGAGATCGCGCGGGCACCCGTCGGCTCGCCGACGACGAGCGAACGGCAGCTCGCCGAGGACACCGGTGTCTCCAGGATGACAGCGCGACGCGCGATCGACGAACTCGTGCGCGAAGGACTGTTGACGAGGGAGGTGGGACGCGGGACGTTCGTCGCCCGACCCGTCGTGAGCGTCCCGCTGCAGCTCACGAGTTTCACCGAGGACATGCTCGCTCGCGGCTACACGCCGTCGAGCACCGTCCTGCACGCGGGTCTCGTGCCCGCGGACGAGAACGTCGCGTCGATCTTCAGGCTCGATCCGGGCGCCGACGTCATGCTGCTCACGCGACTGCGCCTCGCCGACGGGGTGCCGATCGCGATCGAGCGGAGCCACATCCGCGCCCGGCTCTTCCCGGGCATCGAGGACATCGACTTCGCCCACGAGTCGCTCTACCGCGTGCTGATCGAGGACTACGGCGTGCGTTTCGAGGCGGGGGAGCAGGTCATCCGCGCCGCGATCGCCCGAACGGCCGACGCCGACACGCTCGACATCGCCCACGGTTCCCCCGTGCTCGAGCTCGTCCGCACGTCGGTCTCCCACGGCGAGGTCATCGAGTGGACCACGTCCACGTACCCCGGTTCCCGCTTCGAGCTCTCCGCGCGGATCGCTCCCGTCACAGTTCAGGGATCCGCTCCGCAAAGCGCGCTACGAGCTCGTCGTTGAAGTCGTCGTTCCCCGGCATGTTGGCGCTGCGCCACCGCGGGGCGTCGGGGGCGATCTCGTAGAGCTCGCGCAGGATCATCGTCCACACGGTCGTCGTGGCGAGGCTCGACACCGGCGCCGTGACGGGCGCGTCGGTCGGCCACGTCGCATCGCCGGGCGGCACGGCCGTGTCGATCACGATGTCCGCGACCTCGACGAGAGGCCGCGCCGCGCGCCGCGGAGCCGCGAGCCCCGCGGCTCGCGACGTGATCGCGACGACGGTCGCTCCCGCCTCCGACGCGACCTCGGCGATCTCGACCGGGAACGGGTTCGTGCCGGAGTTGGAGAACACGACGACCGTGTCCACCGACGTCATCGCCGCTCGGCGCGCCGCGCGCTCGCCGAGACCGACCTCGCGTTCGGCCGCCGTGGCGAGGCGTGCTCCCGTGAAGGGGAGCACCGTCGGGTGCCAGAGGGGACGCACGAACGCGAGCCCTCCCGCGCGGAAGAAGGTCTCGAGGACCGCCGCCATCGAGTGGCCGGCCCCGGCGGGTCGGACGAGGCCGCCCTGTTCCGCGGTGCGGGCGATGGCCGCAGCCGCCGCTCGGATCTCGTCCCCGTTGCTCGTCGCGACGTGGGAGACGTACGCGCCGAGATCGATCGCTCCCGCCGTCGTTCCCGCTGTGGTTCCCACTGTGGATCCCGGCGCCGCTCCCGTTCCCACGACGTCCTTCGATTCCTGATTCACAGCCATCCCTTCTCCTGCAGCGCGTCTTCCAGTCGGGCACGCACGTGCTTGACGTCGACGAAGCTCGTGATCGGCACGGCGACCGGCGCGATGTCGCCGACCTCGGTGAGGTAGCTCGACTGAGCGATCACGAGGTCGACCTTCCGGCCGCGGGCCGAACCGACGTCGGAGTGGTCGATCGTCGCCGTGACGCCCATCTGCTCGAGCGCCTTCTGCGCCGTCGTGCGCAGGATGAGACTCGACCCCATCCCCGCTCCGCAGACGGCGAGCACGGACAGCGTGTCGGGTCGCGCGATCGTCGCCTGGCCGCTCCGGGCCGCGCGGCGGGTGGTGGCAGCCGTCGCATCAGTCGCCTCCGCCGGGTGGGCGGGATCGGGGACAGCGACGGAGTCGACGGATCCGTCGGCGTCACGATCAGCGCCGTCAGCGTCGGTGTCGGCCTCAGCGTCAGCCCCAGCCGCGTCCAGCGGCTCGTCACGGTGACGGCGACCGAGCACCACGAGGATCGCGACGGTGATCGCGACGACGAGACCCGCGATGACCCACAACGTCCACGCACCGAGGGGGGCGAGCACCGAGCCGAGGCCCACGAGTAGCCAACCGACGGCGAACCAGTCGGAGTCGGCGAGCGTCGCGAGCTCGGGAGCCGTGTCGCCCCAGACGCCCCAGCCGATCCACTGGCCGAACGCGAGTACGACGCCGTTGAGCACTCCGCCGAAGACCGCGCCGCGCCAGCCGGCGACCGCGTTGCCGAACACGCCGCCGGCGCCGCCGCCGAAGAACAGCATGATCATGGGCGGCACGAGCACGAACCACCCGGTGCTCGCGAAGAGTCCCATCAGGAGGAGGAAGACGACCGTCGAGGAGAGGAAGCCGAGCATGACGGCGGTCGGTGCTCGCGTGAACGTGACGGGGAGGTCGAGCGCGGGCTTCGCGCCGGGGAGCGCCCGCTCCGAGAGCCCCTTGAATGCGGGCACGATCTCGGAGAGGAACATCCGCACGCCGAAGAGCAGGATCGCGATACCCGCGGCGAAGCGCAATGCCTGGAGGAGCGCCCAGACGCCCGGCAGCACCGTCGCGTCGCCCATCTGCTCGGCGAGGACCGTGGAGTCGGCGAATGCGATCGCGATGAGCATGATGACGCCGATGACGAACGCCGTGGAGACGTTGATGTCCTTGAAGAAGGAGAGCGCGCGGGGCAGCTCGAGGTTCTCGGAGTCGTGCCGCTTCGGGTCGCCGAGGCGGAGCGCCTTCGCGCCGTAACCTGCGGCTATCGCGATCGTGGAGTCGGTGTGGGCGAGGCCGACCTGCTCGTCGCCCATGACCTTGCGCATGAGCGGTGCCGTCCAGAGGGGCTGCAGCACCCAGTAGCACCCGATGAGGAGCGACCCGACGGCCGCGAGCACCCAGCGGTTGACGTCGCCGAACGCCTCGACGAGGCTCGCGGCGATCACGACGCTCATCCAGTACATGAGGTGACCCGTGAGGTAGACGAACCGCGCGGCGCGGAACAGTCGCACGAGGAGCAGGTGCACGAGGAAGCCACCAGCGATGATGAGGGGGACGACCGACCCCTGGCCGGCGCTGAAGTCGACGAGCGTCGATTCCGCGGTCGGTGGCTGCAGGCCCATCGCGCTCGCGACGATGACCTGGAAGCTCGAGAGCCCCCCGACGAAGATCTCCACGCCGATGTTGAGCACGACGACGCCGATGGTCGCGCGCAGTCCGCCCGCGATGACCTGTTCGACCGGTTTGCGTTGGAGTGCCAGCCCGATGATCGCGATGATGCCGATGAGCACCGCGACCTGGCTGAACAGGTTGTTGGTGATGACTTCGACGATGTCCTCGAAGGTCGACATGGTGCTCCTGTCCTCTCGTGAGGTGTCGGCCCGATCGCCGCCACTGAGGCGTTCGGGGGAAGCGTTCTGCGTCCGGGGAGGACGTCCTCAAATGGTATAGCCCACTTGTTTCCGACATGCTACGCGCGGGAGACGGAATGGTCGAGCCTTCGGTGTCGAGGGCGCGGTCCGTCGAACGGAAACTGCCGCCCTAGCGTCGGACTCCTCGGCTGGCAAGGCTCTGGCCCCTCGAGTGACCCAAACGTAGCGTGGAGATATGACTGATCAGAGCAGCACCGGTCCCGAAGGCGTCGACCCTGAGCTGGCCCCGGACGGCCTCGGCACCGGTGGATTCGGAGACGACGGCGTTGGAACCGACCTCCCGGGCGACGCCGCGAACGACAGTGGTACCGCGACACCCGGAGGCGTGGCGGACGATACGCGCACGAACGAGGAGGTCGAGGAGACTGCGGCGGAACAGCCCGGAACCGGTCGCCAGGGCCCGATGGTCGACGACGCATCGATCGACTGGAACCGGCTCGATGGTGCCGAGACGGGCGGAGCCCCCGCTGGCATCCCGACCGACGCCGAGCCGACGGACGGCGAGGCGCCGGCTCCCTGATGAGCGCCGACGACGAGCTCTCGCGCTCGCTTCCCGCCGTCGACGCCTGGTGGCGCGCGGCGAACTACCTGAGCGTCGCACAGATCTACCTCATGGGCGACCCGCTCCTGCGGGAGTCGCTCCGCCCGGAGAGCATCAAGCCGCGACTTCTCGGCCACTGGGGCACGTCGCCGGCCCTGAGCCTCGTCTACGCGCACCTCAACCGCATCATCGTCGAGAAGGGCGTGCCGACCGTCTACGTGTGCGGCCCCGGTCACGGTGGTCCCGCGATGGTCGCGAACGCCTGGCTCGACGGGACCTACTCGGAGCTCTTCCCCGAGATCACGCCGGATGAGGCGGGGCTACGACGCCTCGTGCGGCAGTTCTCGTTCCCCGGCGGCATCCCCTCGCACGCCGCACCGGAGACGCCCGGCTCGATCAACGAGGGTGGCGAGCTCGGTTACTCCCTCATGCACGCCTACGGCGCGGCCCTCGACAACCCGGGCCTCGTCGTCGCGTGCGTCATCGGCGACGGCGAGGCCGAGACGGGCCCGCTCGCGACGAGCTGGTGGGGCAACGCCTTCCTCGACCCGCGCACCGACGGCGCGGTCCTCCCGATCCTCAACCTCAACGGCTACAAGATCGCGAACCCGACGATCCTCTCCCGGATCCCCGAGGAGCAGCTCGTCGAGTTCTTCCGCGGCCACGGCTACGAGCCGATCCTCGTGAGCGGCGGGTTCGACGGTGACGACCCGATGCTCGTGCACCGGAGTCTCGCTCAGGCCCTCGACGACGCGTACGACCGCATCTGCCGGATCTGGACGAGCGCGCGCGATGCGGAGACGCTCGCCGACCGCACCGACGAGCGGCCGCCGATGATCGTCCTCCGCACGCCCAAGGGATGGACGGGGCCGGCGGAGGTCGACGGCCACGCGGTCGCGGGAACGTTCCACGCGCATCAGGTCCCGCTCTCGGGCGTGCGCGACAACCCCGAGCACCTCGCCCAACTCGAGGGCTGGCTCCGTTCGTACCGTCCGGAGGACCTCTTCGAGGCCGACGGCTCGCCCGCGGCGATCCTCGATCCGCTCCGACCCGTCGGAGGCCTCAGGATGAGCGCGAGCCCGCACACGAACGGCGGCACGGTCGAGCCTCTCGTCCTCCCCGACATCGCGCCGCACGCCGTGGACGTCGATCCGGACGGCGACGGCGCGCGCACAGAGAGGGCCGGCGCGACGGGCGTCCTCGGAGGGTGGTTGCGCGACGTCGTCGTCGCCAACCCCACGACTTTCCGGGTCTTCGGCCCCGACGAGGTCGCGTCGAACCGCCTCCAGGCCGTCTTCGAGGAGACCGATCGCGCCTGGCAGCTGCCGACGGTCGCGACGGACGAGCACCTCGCGACTGACGGGCGCGTCATCGAGGCGCTCAGTGAGCACCTCATGCAGGGCATGCTCGAGGGCTACCTGCTGACGGGCCGGCACGGTCTCATCACGACCTATGAGGCGTTCGTCCACATCGTCGACTCGATGTTCAACCAGCACGCGAAGTGGCTCGAATCGGCCGCCCACATCCCGTGGCGGAAGCCGGTGCCGTCTCTCACCTACCTGCTCTCCTCCCACGTGTGGCGGCAGGACCACAACGGCTTCTCGCACCAGGATCCCGGTTTCCTCAACGTCGTCGTCAACAAGCAGGCGGACGTCGTGCGGGTGTACCTGCCGACGGATGCGAACACGTTGCTCGTCACGATGGAACACGTGTTCCAGACCGAGAACCGCGTGAACGTCGTGGTCGCCGGCAAGCAGGAGCAGCCCGCGTGGCTCTCCCTCGACGAGGCCCGCGCGCACGTCGACGCCGGTCTCGGCCGGTGGGACTGGGCCGGGACAGAGGTCGATGGAGAGGAGCCGGACGTCGTGCTCGCGTGCGCGGGCGACGTACCGACGCTCGAGACCGTCGCCGCCGCCCAGCTGCTGCGGCAGCGCGTGCCGGACCTCCGGATCCGCGTCGTGAACGTCTCGGATCTCATGAAGCTGCAGGATCCGGAGCAGCACCCCCACGGCTTGCCCGACGAGGACTTCGACGCGCTCTTCACGCGTGGCAAGCCCGTGATCTTCGCGTTCCACGGCTACCCGACGCTCGTCCACCAGCTCGCGTACCGGCGCACGAACCACGGCAACATCCACGTGCGCGGCTTCGTCGAGAAGGGCACGACCACGACGCCCTTCGACATGGTCCACCTCAACGATCTCGACCGGTACCGCTTGGCTCTCGACGTGCTCCATCGCGTTCCCGGACTCGAATCGAAGCCCGGCATTCGCAAGCTCGCCGACGAGTGGCACCAGGTGCGCACCGACGCGCGCGTCTACGCGTACGAACACGGCGAGGACCCGCCGTGGATCACGGACTGGCGCCTCGAGCGCTAGCGGCGCGCCCGTCTCAGCGCTGCGGGTCGAGAGGGAGATTCTCGTGGGCCCAGGCGCCGAGGGCGGTGAGCACGGGCAGAAGGCGTTCGCCGCTCTCCGTGAGGGCGTAGCTGACGGCGACCGGCGGGCCCGGGTTCACGCGCCGGGAGAGGAGCGTTGCGTCGGCGAGTTCGGAGAGTCGGTCGGACAGCACCGCGTCGCTGATGCCGTCGACCGAGCGGCGGAGCGCCGCGAACGAGAGCGGGCCTCGGCCGAGCACCTCGATGATCATGCCGTTCCACCGCTTACCGAGGATGGAGAAGGCGTGCGTGACGGACGCGTCGCATATGCGGCGGTCGCCACTCTCCGTTGCCATGGGAATGATTCTACCGTGCTAGCGTTACACGAGTCGCTCTGAAAAACAGAGCGATTATCCTGTGCCCCTTCCCGTGCACCGCTCTTGTGCACCCCTCCTGTGATTGGACGACCCCCGTGACCCTCTTCCGCCTCGACGCCAGCATCATGCCCGCCACCTCAGCCAGCCATGCGCTCGGCGACATCGTGGAGGAGCAGTGGGTGACCGCACACCCGGACTCCACCGTGCTCCGCCGCGACCTCGCCGCCGACCCGATCCCGGCGACCGCGTGGCAGAACTCCGTCATCGGCCGGTTCACGCCCGAAGCCGACCGCACGCCCGAGCAGCGCGAGGCCATCGCCCTCGCGACGACGCTCGCGGACGAGCTCGTGAACGCCGATGCGATCCTCTTCGCCGTCCCCCTCTACAACTACGGCGTCTCGCAGCACGTCAAGACGTGGTTCGACCTCGCGTACACGGACGAGCGCATCAACCCGACCGGCACCGCCTTGAACGGCAAGCCGGCGACCCTCGTCACCGTGCTGGGAGGCAACTACAACCCGGGCTCGCCCAAGGAGGGCTGGGACCACTCCACGCCGTGGCTGCGTCGCGCCTTCGCCGACGTGTGGGGCCTCGATCTGCGCGTCGTGCAGCGCCCGTTCACCCTCGTGGGTGTGAACCCCGCGATGGACGCGTTCACCGACGTCGCCGCCGAGATCAAGCAGCAGGCCGAGGAGCACGCTCGTCGCTCCGGCAAGGAGATCGCGGAGCTCCGCGGCAACGGCTCAGCGGCGTAGTCCGAGCGGGGCTCGGCCACGACAGACGCCCACGGTCCCTGAGCCCGTCGAAGGGCGACGAGATCTCGACGACTCGAGACCCTTCGACGAGCTCGGGGATCGTGTTGGTTCCGTGGACCGGCTCAGGGACCGTACGGCTGCTAGAGCGTCAGCGCCAGGCGGTCGAGGTTGAGGAAGTTCGCGTCGCCCGGGCCGTACGCCACCGTGATGGTGTTGTGTCCCGGCTGCAGAACCGCCGTCGTCGACACCGTCGACCACGCGTCCCACGCTGCGGTCCCGGGGAAGGCGACCGACGTCGCGCTGCCGCCGTTGACGCTCACCGAGCGCACAGCGTTCCCGGCGCCCGCCGCGTAGCGGAGCTCCACGGGGTACGTTCCGGCGTCGACGACGTTGACGTGGAACGTCACGCTCGTGCCGCTCGTGTTCCAGCCCGCGAGGTAGCCGCGGCCACTGCGGCCGGCCGCCGTGCTCTCCGAGTCGACGCCGTTCCTCACGGCGTTCTCGGCCTCGTAGACGCCCGATCCCTCGACGACTCCCGTGTAGCCGTCGGGTGCCGCCTGCTGCAGGATCGCGACCGTCGCTCCCGCGGCGAGGCTCTGCAGCGCGGCGCTCGAGAGTTCGGGAGTCGGGGCGGTCCAGTCGTAACCGCCGACGCCCGACGAGTTGACGTGATTCGCGGCCTGGGTGGCGTTGTCCGTGAGCACCTGCTCGTACTGCGTCTGTCCGGCCTCGTCGATGAGGTGCCGGATGTTGCGGGTCAGGATCGGTTTGAATCCGCCGGTGTCGTCGATGCCCTCCCGGAGGAAGGTGCCGGAGGAGGTCAGGGACGGCCACCCTCTCGCCGTCGGTTCGGGCGGGAGCGACGATTGGCTCATCCCCTACGACGAGGGCGTCGAGACCGCGCTCGTGCCCAATCCGGACACGAATCCCGGATCGGGATGGAACGTCTTCCCGCTCTTCCACGCGCGCTTCGGCGACGGTGACGTGGTTCCCGACCCCGCCACCTTCGAAACTCCGGCACCGCCGTTCGATGCGGTGCAGCCGCTCGCTGGAGGCGACGAGAACTGCGCGACGGTCGTCCCCGAGTCTCCGTCTCCCGAGTCTCCGTCTCCGGCGCCGGCTCCGACTTCCACGCCGAGCGCGCCCGTCGAACCCTGAGGGACGGATGCCGTGAGCGCAAGTCCCCGCGCCACACCGTTCACGACCGGCAGGATGGGGGCATGCCCACTCCTCGCCACGTTCCCCGCGCTCCCCGTTCGACGTATCGCCTGCAGATCCACGAGGGCTTCGATCTGAACGCGGCGGCCGAGCTGACCGACTACATCGCATCGCTCGGTGCCGACTGGGTCTACCTCTCCCCGATCCTTCAGGCCGAGAAGGGCTCGAACCACGGCTATGACGTGACCGACCACTCGCTCGTCGACCCGGATCGCGGCGGTGACGAGGGACTGCGAGCCTTCTCGAGCGCGTCGCGCAAGCGTGACCTCGGCGTGCTCGTCGATATCGTGCCGAACCACGTGGGCGTCGCGACCCCCGTTCAGAGCGTCTGGTGGTGGGACGTGCTCGAGAAAGGGCGCGACTCCCGGTACGCCGAGGCGTTCGACGTCGACTGGGATTTCGGCGGCGGGAAGCTGCGCATCCCGGTCCTCGGCGACGACGACCCCGCCGATGAGGGCGGCGAGCTCGGCAAGCTCACGCTCAAGACCGTCGAGGACGGATCGGGTTCGAGCGCCCTGCGTCTCCTCTACTACGACACCGAGTACCCGGTCGCCGAGGGCACGGCGCCGCAGGGTGTCGACTCCGACCCGATCGCCGTGCACGCGGCGCAGTCATACGAGCTCGTCAATTGGCGGCGCGCCGACAGCGAGCTCAACTACCGCCGGTTCTTCGCCGTCAACACGCTCGCCGCGATCCGCGTCGAGGTGCCGTGGGTCTTCGCCGAGTCGCACGAGACGATCGTCGGCTGGATCCGCGACGGCATCGCCGACGGTGTGCGCGCCGACCATCCGGACGGGCTCCGCGACCCCGGCGCGTACCTCGACGCTCTCGCCGAGGCGACCGGTGGTGCGTACGTCCTGATCGAGAAGATCCTCGCCCGCCACACGGACGAGGAGGGGCGCAGCGTCGCCGAGCGGATGCCGGCGCACTGGAAGACCGAGGGGACGACGGGGTACGACGCGCTCGCGTCGATCGACCGCCTCTTCGTCGACCCCGCCGGCGAGGAGGCGCTCGACGCCCTCGACACGCGGCTGCGCGGTCACGATGCTCGACCCGTCGACTGGCACGACATGGTCCACGACGGCAAGCGCGAGGTGACCGACGGGATCCTCGGCTCCGAGGTCGCGCGCCTCGCGCGGGAGGCTGCCCAGATCCTCGGAACGGTGGACGCCGGAACCGGACCCGACGCAGACAGCGACGACGCGCACGAGGCGATCGCGGAGCTGCTCGCGTGCTTCCCCGTCTACCGCTCCTACCTCGCGGCGCCCGTCGAGGGCGAGGCGCCGACCGAAACGTACACGGACGGCATCGAGAACCTGCACGCGTCGGCCGACGAGGCGAAGCGTCGCCGTCCCGAACTCGCCGAGGCGATCGACCGGCTCGTGCCCGTGCTCTCCGACCCCACGACCGACGTCGCGAAGCGTTTCCAGCAGACGTCCGGCATGGTGATGGCGAAGGGCGTCGAGGACCGGTCGTTCTATCGCTGGACGCGGCTCACGACCCTCACTGAGGTGGGCGCGGAGCCCGACGAGTTCTCCGTCGACGTGGCCGAGTTCCACGACCGGCAGCTCGACCGCCTCGAGAACCTCCCGCTGAGCATGACGACCCTGTCGACCCACGACACGAAGCGCAGCGAGGACGTGCGTGCGCGCATCTCCGTGCTCGCCGAGGTCCCCGAGGAGTGGGCGTTCGCGCTCGACGCGATGCGCGAGATCGCCGGAACTCCCGACGGGCCGTTCGACAACCTGCTCGCGCAGGCGATCGTCGGGTCCTGGCCGTCCGACGTCGTGCTCGAGTCGGAGGCGGCGCTCGCCGAGTACCGGGAGCGTCTGCACGCGTACGCGGAGAAGGCCTCCCGCGAGGCGGAGACGTCCACGGCGTGGACGGCCCCGGACGAGGCGTTCGAGACGGCGATGCACGCGTTCGTCGACGCGGCGATCGATCACGAGAAGCTGCGCGGCATCATCGAGCAGGTCGTGGATCGTGTGCTCGCGGCCGGCCGAAGCAACTCGCTCGGTGCGAAGCTGCTGCAGCTCACGGGTCCCGGAGTGCCGGATGTCTACCAGGGCAGCGAGCTCTGGGACCTCTCCCTCGTCGATCCCGACAACCGTCGGCCGGTCGACTACGGTCACCGGCGTCGCCTGCTCGCGGAGATCGACGGCGGTGCCGTCCCCGCCGTCGACGACTCGGGAGCCGCGAAGCTGCTCGTCACCGCGTCGGCGCTCCGGCTCCGCCGCGATCGTCCGGAGCTCTTCGGTTCGTACACGCCGCTCAGCGTCTCGGGTCCCGCGGCCGAGCACCTCGTCGCGGTCGACTACGGCGGGGCGATCGCGCTCGCCACCAGGCTCCCGCTCGGGCTCGTCGCTCGTGGCGGCTGGGCCGACACCACGGTGAGCATCCCCGCCGGCGCGTTCGTCGACGTGCTCACCGGGCGCGCCGTCGACGGCGTCGAGGAGGTCGCGGCGCTGCTCGACGTCCTGCCCGTCGCGCTGCTCGCCCCTGTCGAGCCGACCGGCGAGTGAGGCGTCGGCCGTGCACCAGCCACTCAGCCAACACCAGCCATCCAGCCAGCACCAGGCACTCAGCCGGCACCAGGCACTCAGCCGGCACCAGGCACTCAGCCGGCACCAGGCACTCAGCCGGCACCAGGCACTCAGCCGGCACCAGCCACTCAGCCAGCACCTGACCCAGGAAGCAGAACTCCGATGACTCGACCGATCTTCGACGTGTGGGCCCCGAAGGCGAACAACGTCGTGCTCCAGCTGGACGGCGACCGCCTGCCGATGCGGGAGGACGGCGGCGGCTGGTGGACACCCGCGACGCCCGTGGCGCCCGGACCTGAGGGGAACGATTACGGCTTCCTCATCGACGTCGACCCGAAGGAGCCGCCGAGCGCCGAGGCGAAGCCCCTGCCCGACCCCCGCTCGCGCCGCCAGCCCGACGGGGTCCACGGACTCAGTCGCACCGACGACCCGCTCGCGCACGAGTGGACCGACACGGCGTGGACGGGACGCCAGCTCCCCGGAGCCGTCATCTACGAGATGCACGTCGGCACGTTCACCCCTCAGGGCACCCTCGATTCCGCGATCGATCGACTCGACCACCTGGTCGGACTGGGCGTCGACGCGGTGGAGATCCTCCCGGTGAACGCCTTCAACGGCACGCACAATTGGGGTTACGACGGCGTGCTCTGGTACGCCGTCCAGGAGACGTACGGCGGGCCCGAGGCGTATCGGCGCTTCGTCGAGGCGTGCCACGAGCGCGGACTCGCGGTCATCCAGGACGTCGTCTACAACCACCTCGGCCCGAGCGGCAACTACCTGCCCAACTTCGGCCCGTACCTGCACGAGGGGCACGCGAACACGTGGGGGTCGTCCGTCAACCTCGACGGCGAGTACTCGGACGAGGTGCGCCGGTACATCATCGACAACGTCCTCATGTGGCTGCGCGACTTCCACGTGGACGGGCTCCGGCTCGACGCCGTGCACGCGCTCGTCGACCACCGTGCCGTGCACCTCCTCGAGGAGATCGCCGAGGAGGTCGATGCGCTCTCGGCTCACGTCGGGCGCCCGCTCACGCTCATCGCGGAGTCGGATCTCAACGATCCCCGCCTCATCCGCTCGCGGGAGGCGCACGGTTTCGGCCTGACCGCGCAGTGGAGCGACGACTTCCACCACGCCGTGCACGTCGCGGTGTCGGGGGAGACGACGGGCTACTACGAGGACTTCGAGCCGCTCTCGGCGCTCGGCACCGTGCTCGAGCAGGGATTCTTCCACGCCCGCTCGCTCTCGACGTTCCGCGGTCGTGCGCACGGTCGTCCGATCGACCTCGAGCGCACCCCCGCGTGGAAGCTCGTCGTCTTCAACCAGGATCACGACCAGATCGGCAACCGCGCGACGGGCGACCGTCTGGCGGAGACCGTCGACCGCGGCGGACTCGCGATCGCAGCCGTGCTGACCCTCACCGCTCCCTTCACCCCCATGCTGTTCATGGGTGAGGAGTGGGCGGCGTCGACGCCGTGGCAGTTCTTCACGTCGCACCCCGAGCCCGAGCTCGGTAAGGCGACGGCCGAGGGACGCATCGCCGAGTTCGAGAAGATGGGCTGGGATCCGGACGTCGTGCCGGACCCGCAGGACCCGGAGACGTTCTCGCGGTCGAAGCTCGACTGGGGCGAGCCGTACCCGTCGGAGTCGTCGCTCCCGCTCGACGCCGACGGGCCGGACGAGGTCGGGGCCTTGGCGCACGTCGACGGCCACGCCATGCGTCACAACGACACGGACCATACCCGCATGCTCGAGCTCTACCGCTCGCTGCTCGCGCTCCGGAAGCAGCGTCCGGAGCTGACCGACCCGCGGCTCGGACGCGTGAGCGTCGACGTCGACGAGGCCGCTCGGACCCTCGTCATCCACCGCGGGTCCGAGACCGGTGAGCTGACCATCGTCGTGAACCTCGGGGAGGAGCGGGCGACGTTCGACCTCTCCGGTTCCATGCTGCTCGCAACAGACGCGATCCTGTCCGACGCTGACGCTTTCGGTGCCTCAGAGTCGTCCGGCTCGGTCGGCATCACAGTCGGCCCGCGCGCAGCGGCGATCGTCGCCCGCTAGGCACGGCACCGGTTGTTGGTCTCGGCGGTCGTCACTGGAAGGTGGCGGCCGCCGCTTCGATCCGCGCCCGGTGGGCGACCCACTCGTCCGCCGACCGCCCGGGGATGTTCGGGTCGCCCTGGCCGTTGCCGATCGAGCCGTCGATATATTCGCGGATGATGTCGGCGTGCCCGGCGTGACGAGCCGTCTCGATGCACATGTGCACGAGGATTCGGTGCAGCGTGACGGAGCGGCGCTCTTCCGGCCACCAGGGCACCTCGCCCACGGCGCCGAGTGGGAGCGACTCGATCGTCTCGTCGCTGTGGTGGGCAGAGAAGTGATGGAGCTCGATGATGCTCTCCCGCGTCTCGTCGGCGGGGACCCACATGTCGGCCTCCGGCTCGGCGTCGTCGGCGAACCACGGGAGGGTCGCCGTCCGGCGACCGAAGACGAGACCGAAATAGTCGAGTTGCACGCTCGCGACGTGTTTCACGAGCCCGAGCAGATTCGTGCCCGTCGGCGTCATCGGCCGGCGGACGTCGTACTCGGGGAGGCCGTCGAGCTTAGCCAGCAGATCACGGCGTCTGACCCGGAGGTATGAGAGCAGAACCGACTTGTCGGAGGTGGTGTCCATCGGGACGGCGGTCAGGACGTTCGGGGACGAGGCGTCATCACTCATGGCTGCGAGTATGACGCCGACCACCGACGCCCCGCCACAGCCGCCATCCCACGAGGGCTATGTGACCTGGACGAGGATGCGCTGCCAGCCGCTCGAGCCGTTGGGGGCGATCGGCGCCCGTTCTTCGATCTGGAGGTTGCCGGCCTTGTCGGTCGCACGCACGGCGAGGTAGTGCGAACCCGCGTCGGGCTCCCAGTCCACGTACCACTGCACCCACGTGTCGTCGTTGATGGGCGACGACATCGTGGCGGGCTGCCAGTCGCCGTCGTCGATGCGGACCTCGACGCGTTCGATTCCGACGGACTGAGCCCACGCCATGCCGGCGACCTTGGTCGGGCCGGCGGTGATCGCCTTGCCGGTGCGTGGGGTGTCGATGCGCGACGAGAGCTTGATGGGTGCTTCGGCGCTATAGCCGCGGGGCGTCCAGTACGCCTCGTCCTCGGCGAAGGTCGTGACCTTGAGCTCGGTGAGCCACTTCGTGGCCGACACGTACCCGTAGAGGCCCGGCACGACCATGCGCACGGGGAAGCCGTGTTCGAGGGGCAGGGGTTCGCCGTTCATGCCGACGGCGAGGATAGCGTCGAGGTTGTCGTCGGTGAGAGAGGCGAGCGGCGTGCTCGCCGTGAACCCGTCGACGCTGCGCGAGAGGACCATGTCCGCTTTCGACTGCGGGGCGGCCTGCGCGAGGATCTCGCGCACCGGAACTCCGAGCCAGCGGGCGTTGCCGACGAGACCGCCACCGACCTCGTTCGAGACGCAGGTCAGGGTGACGACGAACTCGCGCAGGTCCATGCCCAGGATGTCGTCGAAGGAGAGGGTCAGCGGTTCGTCGACGAGTCCCGTGACGGTGAGGCTCCACGTCGACGTGTCCACGCTCGGAACGGTGAGCGCGGTGTCGACGCGGTAGAAGTCTTCGTTGGGGGTGAAGAGGGGTGAGACACCGTCGATGTCGAGTTCCGCGCCGTCGGGGACCGGGACCGTCGCCGAGGGCTTCGGCAGGGTGACGGCGTTGCGGATCGCCGTGATCGACGACGTCGCGACGTTCACGACGCGTGCGCCGACGCCCACGACGGCTGCACCCGCAGCCGAGATGCCGAGGATGCGGAAGAAGCCGCGCCGGTCGAGCGCCGCTCGAGCGGCGGGCGAGGAGGCGGCGGGGGAGTCAGTGGCGGTGGAGTCAGTGGCGGTAAAGTCAGCGGCGGTGATGTCAGCCGCGGGGGAATCAGTGGCTGTGGCCGCCGCCGCGTCACGGTGCCATGCGCGAAGGCCACGCGCGAGAATGAAGAGGATCGCCCCGCCCCCGAGAGTGCCGAGCACACCGGGGAGGACGGCGAGCGGAGTCGCACCCGCTCGCGTGACCGTCGCGATCGTCGCGGCGATGCCCGCCATGGCGATGATCACGAGGCCGATGGGCGGCTTGATGTACTGCAGGACCCCGCCGACGGCGGCCGCGACGACGATCGCGATGCCGAGGCTCACGAGCAGGAAGATCTTGTCGTATTCGCCGAACGTGGCGATCGCGAACTCCTTGGCCCACTGCGGGACGATGTCGATGACGAAGGACCCGACCGCGAGGATCGGGCTGCCGTTGCGGGCCACGACGAGCGCCACGAGTTCGGCGACGGCGAGGAAGACGGCCGCGCTCACGATGCCGACGAACGCCGCCCATGCCCAGGGGTGCCTGGGCGCCCGCACGGTGTCAGCTGCGTGGGCTGCGTCGGTCGTGCCGCCTGCGCCGACCCCGTCGGTCGTGTTGTCGCGCCTAGTCACGTCTGCCTCCGAACCCGCGGACCGGATTGTCCGCTGGAAGGTGTTCGACGCGGCGCACCTGCCGGATCGGATGGGTGTCCGGAAGCGGATCGGATGGGTATCCGGAAGCGCCCGAAACGGCAGCGCCGATCCTCGGTGCACCGGTTAACCCATGGCCCCGGCAGCCGATAGCTCCGTCATTCCACGGCCGCGTCCGCCCGCAGCCGTCAGCCCGTGGCTGCGGTCAGCCGGTAGCTCGGAGCGGTGATTTGCCCGTGCTTTCGTGACGTGAGTCCATTCGTGGTGTGCGGGTCCGCGGACGTGTGGGATTCCGTTGGGCATGCTGATGCGCCAGGGTCCGGAGTCGATCTTCTGGTGGTGTCCCCAGCAGAGGAGCACTCCGTTGTCGACGTGAGTTCGGCCGCCGTGCCGGTGCGGGGTGACGTGGTGGACTTCGCACCAGCCGGCGGGGATGCTGCAGCCGGGGATGATGCAGCCGCCGTCGCGTCCGATGATCGCGCGGCGCTGCGTGGCGGTGAAGCAGCGTTGCA